>CAWJKU010000004.1:0-1386675 GCA_963843535.1 uncultured Chloroflexia bacterium | reverse complement strand
TACGAAAGCTACCGCCTCAATAACCGCGGAAAACGAACGCCCGCGGGATTCATCATTATGAACCTTCGGGTGTTTTGTTGATGCGACTTTGTCGCATCAACAAAACACCCCGGCATCATATGCTTAAATTAAGTCAGCGCCCGCGGCTTCGATGAATCATATCTCACACATTATAGATAAAGTGGGTCTGATATTCAATGCCAAAGGGTTAGATTAACTACCCTAACAAGGACGCGGTAATCCAAAAATTAAGGTATGCTTGAGCAGCAGGAGAATCCCAAATGAAAAAAATAGGCAAAACCCAGCTAAAGCTTGCAGCCTGGGCTGGGATCATCGCGCCAGAGCTTTTTGTGGCGGTTTTCACGATCGAGGGCTGGCTGCGCCCGGGCTACAATGCGCAGAGCGCATACGTCAGCGCGCTGTCGCTGGGCCCACGCGGGTGGATACAGATCGCCAATTTTCTAGTATTCGGGCTGCTGTTGTTTATGTTCACGCGGGGTGTGGCCAGTGAATTCCCAAGCGGAAAGGCGTCGCGCGGCGGGGTACCACTGCTGGCGATCATCGCTGCCTGCTACTTTTTTTCCGGCCCGTTCGTGATGGACCCGGACGGTACGCCTTTGAGCCAGGTCACCGCCCACGGCACGGTCCACGGCATCCTGGGCGCGATCGCCTTCATGCTTATGCCGATCAGCTGCTTTGTGTTTCTGCGCCGGTTCAGCACAGACCCGCAGTGGCATGCCCTGCGCGGGTGGACGCTGGTCCTGGGGACAATCAGCGCCGCCGCGTTGGTCGTTCTGACCATCACGACCAAGTTCCCACAGCTGCAAAGCACCTTCGCGGATTGGGACGGCCTGATTCAAAGAATGCTGATCATCCCATTTATGATCTGGGTTTTCATCTTTGCGTTGGAGCTGCGCCGGAAAATAACACTACGCGCCTGATCCATTATTCAAGATTGGATAATCTTTTTACTATAAGGGTGATTGCTTGAGCAATTTCCACCAGCTTCTGGAAATCGACGATGCTGATATTGTCTTTTTCAGTGTGGGTGATGGTCTGCTCGTCGATATGATCTGAAAACCATTTCGATGATACCGCTATGGCAGGAATCCCTTTTTGGATAAACATGCTGTGATCTCCCTGGTACCACTGCGGACCCTCTTCGATCCCAGCGAATCGACTTAATCCTTCGACAACATTCTCTTGAAGAAGATTGGGTAAACCGTAGAAAGAAAACGCTGACTTTCCACCTTTGTAACCGGCTCCGTCAATGTTTATGTTCAACTTGATTTCATCGAAGCAATTTTGCATTCGAGCCAGGTACAGCATCTGCCCGGGGACGGCGTAATAGTCTTCGCCGTTGAAAGCTACAATTTCCACCAGCATATTTCCCGAATAATCTTTCAACATCTCCGCCAAGAGCAGCAGGACAGCAACGCCGGTGGCATTATCAATCGCTCCAGGGATGCCTTTTTTGGCGTCGATGTGGGCTGAAACGACCACTCGTCCGTGCACCTGTTTGCCTTTTACCCCAATTACATTGCAGCCTTTACCCGTTACGCGCTGCGAGAGTGATTTCAAGACGACTGTTTTTCCAACGTAAGGCAAGAGCCTGCTTCCCTCTTTGTCGGTCATGTAGACGGAAGGAATATCCACATCGCCGTCTTCAATCAACGGGAAGGGATACACCCCTCCAGCGAGCGAAGCATTTCTGCCGGTGGCGCAAATCAGCGCCTCTGGTTTGCCCTTCTCGAGCAGGGCAATCATGCGCTGGTGTTCTTCCGGGTTGTAAAAGACAAAATTTTTGGGCATGATCTGTTCTTTGGCAATTTCACCGTAGAGCAGCACGATTTTGCCATCGATCCCGGTTTGCTCGAGTTCTTGAATGGAGGATATGCCGGTTAAAATACCCTCAATTTCGCAGCCGAGGGAATAAGGGCTGACATAAACCTCGAAACTTTGACCTCCAGCCCGCAGGCTGGCGCCGCCATCAATCCAATCCATGGCAGTGAATTCCTGAGATGTTATTTCCCAGCCCAAAGAGGCTAATGTGTGTTCGAAAAAACTGGTTGCCTGCCGGTTGCCTTCACTGCCGACACTCCTGTCCGCAATTTCAAGGCAAAGCTTGCGCATGTATGCAACACTTTTTTGTGTGTAGCTCTGGGATGACATGGTATACCCCTCCAATCCGAATCAAGATTAGACCTTACCCGCGAGACGCGCGATCGCCTCGATGCTGCGCTCCACATCCTCGGCGGTCGTCGCCCAGGATGAGACGCTGATGCGCATGGCGGTTTGACCCTGCCAGACGGTGCCGCCGCACCAGCAGGTCCCATCCTGCTGCACTGCCTGGATCACCCGCCGCGTTTTATCGGCGTCGCCAAACGTGACCAGCACCTGGTTGAGCTGCACATCATTAAGCACCCGGTATCCGGCGGCGGTCAAACCCTGCGCAAAGCGGGCGGCGTGCCGGCAGCACTGCTCTACCATCTCGGCCAGGCCTGAGCGCCCCAACGAACGCAGCGCTGCCCAGACCTCAACCCCTCGCGCCCGGCGCGACATCTCTGGGGTGTACTCCATCGGCTCGCGCGGACCGCCTTCGGTCAAATAAGCCGCCGGTGTGTGGGTCAGGGCCGCTCTGAGCATCCCGGCCTGCCGGCAGAAGACAATCCCGCAGTCGTACGGCACGTTCAACCATTTATGCGCGTCGGTGGCCCACGAATCGGCGTCCGCCACACCCGTTGCCAGGTGAGCCCGGGCAGGGGCAGCCGCAGCCCACAGACCAAAGGCGCCGTCCACATGCACCCAGGCGCCGGCCTCGTGGGCAGTCCGGCAGATTTCCCCAGCCGGGTCAAAGGCGCCGGTGTTGACGTTCCCGGCCTGGATGCACACGATCGCCGGCCCGGAAAGCCTGGGCAGAGCCTCAGCCTGCATGCGCCCCTGGCCGTCCACGGGGACGCGCACCACGCGCTCGCGGCCCAGCCCCAACAGGCTCAGAGCCTTGAGCAGGCTGACATGGACCTCCTCACCCACCACCACGGTGATCGGCGGCGCGCCAAACAGCCCGCGCGCTTCCACGTCCCAGCCCAATTGCATCAGCACGGCGTGCCTGGCTGCCGCCAGCCCGCTGAAATTCGCCATCGTGGCCCCGGTGACGAAGCCGCCCCCTGACCCGGCCGGCAGCCCCAACACATCCAGCAGCCAGCTTAATGCCACCTGCTCCAACTTTACCGCTGCCGGAGCCATAATTTGCAGGGCGGCATTTTGATCCCAGGCGCCGGCCAGCCAATTGGCAGCCAACGCGGCAGGGTGCGACCCGCCGATGACAAACCCAAAATAGCGCCCGCCGGCCGAAGTGACAGCAGCCGGAGAGCCGGCATCGTCCAGCAAGGTGAGCGTCTGCATCGAATCCTGAGGTTCCTCCGGAAGCGCCTCATCGAAAGCCGCCAAACCAGCCAGCGCCTCGGGCGAGGGGAAGACCGGGCGCGAATTAACCTCGTCCAGGTAGCGCCTAGCGCGCCGCGCAGCTTCTACCAGGAAACTTTCTTGATCTCCCTTTCGATCGAGATTCCGCGCTGCAGAATTAAGAGCCTGTGATTTTTCCAAGTCATAACCTCGTAAAATAATTTTATGGCATAATTTATACCAAATTGATACAATATTATACTATCTGGTAAATACCATGCCAGATAACTATCTGAAATTGGAGAGATCTGATGGAAAAAGAAAAAGCAGGATTTTCTACGATCGATGAATACATTGCGACCTTCCCTGAAGAAACTCAAAAAATTCTGCAAGAACTGCGGGCGACAATTAAAGCCGCCGCTCCAGGCGCAACGGAAAAAATCAGCTATCAAATGCCCACCTTCTTTCTCAATGGCAATTTAATCCATTTTGCGGCTTTTAAAAACCACATCGGGTTGTATCCAACACCTTCAGGAACGGAAGCATTCAAGCAAGAACTATCTATTTACGAAAGCGGCAAAGGTTCGATCCGTTTCCCGATCGATCAGCCAATGCCTTTAAAACTGGTCAGCGAAATCGTCAGGTTTCGTGTCGCAGAAAATATGAAAAAAGCTGAGAGCAAAAAAAGTAAGAAAAAATTATGAATACCGCTGAGCTCCGAAAAACGACCAACAGCACGAAATTACCATCCGATCATGCGCGCGCCTTGTGGCACGACCTCAACGGCGATTGGGACAGCGCCCACCGCATCGTGCAACAGATGTCTGACACCCACGCCATGTGGATCCATGCCTACCTGCACCGCAAAGAGCCGGACCTGGACAATGCCAGGTATTGGTACCGACGCGCGGGTAAATCTTACCCAGAAGGGATGAGCTATGAAGCCGAAGCGGAAATGATCCTGTCCGTGATTACAGGTCAGGAGCAGACGAGCAGCTTTAATGGGGATACAGCAACAGGGACAGGCTAGATTGGCCTTCTTGGGGCCAGGCAGCGAGCACCTGGTCATAGCTTGGTGTATGGTAAAGCGCAGCCGCTCGCCTGTACAGTGAAACCAATCCTGCTGGATCGATGGGGGTGATCTGCGGGGTTCCCCAGGGCATCAGTTTGGCGGCATACGGCAGCAGCCAATCCAGCGCCCTACGGATCCCGCGCCCATCCGCGCTTTCGTAATTCAACAGGTCGATTTCCACATGGTTCGCCAGCACAGCCAGATTGAGAAATGCGGTCAGGTTCATGGTGCTGTAGCTGAAAGAGCGCGTGCGGACCAGCTCATGAGGCTGGCTGCCGTCCGGTAGAATCTGGGTAAAGATACGCCGCTCGCGGGCAGCCGAACAGACCCGGGCAGCGAGGTCCGGCTGCCCGGTAAACAACGCCAGAGCAGCCAGCTGCACATCGTACCAGGTGCCGTGATTGTTGTGCTGTATTGCCTCGTCTTTCCCATTGGGGCTGTTGATATTCCAATTCAGATAGGAGGCCATCCAGCCGCGGAATGTATCCATTTCGGCAGGTGATAACGCCCCAGCGAAAGCGGTAACCTGCACCGCATCCAGCAAGGTTGGAAAAACGGTGGAAGTATCGATGATGCCGATCCCGCGCCCATCGCAAACGCCGGGGATGAACTGCCCGTACTCCAGGTGCGGGTTCATGCGCGTGGCTTCATCCAGGAACCAGGCGCGGATTAAGACCGCGGCGTATTGAAAATATGCCTTTCTTTCGAAAAAATAGCCGGCCCAGGCCAGGGTCGCCACTGCACTGACCAGCTGCTTGAGGCGCGGCGAATCAAACTGCTCCGTTTCAGGATTGCGCTCGCCGTCGCGGCGGATATAGGGCAGCCCGTTTAATTTGGCAGGATCAGGCCACCAATACGGCCCCATGCTGAGGTAGTCGTGCGGGTCGCCGGACGGCGCCAGGCGCTGCTTGTGGGTGACGGAGAGAATGGGCGTCGCCAGGGCTTGACCGGCAGACTTGCGCAGGGCCGCCAGAGCAGGAGCCACGGACGGGTCATTTTTTTTGATTCGTTCCTGGGTCTGAACCAGTTGAGCGGGATCGATCAAGAGCAAGCCTGTGGGCAGATTGGTGATCATAATGAATAATATTTCACTCCAAAGCGCAGGGAGCGTGACAGGTAAATTCAATAAAAAGAATATAATGCCTGGTTTTACTCATAATACAGGCGGAAAATGGCATCGTACAAACCCAACGCAACGCCGCGGATGCCCGGCAGGTGGATGAGACGCTTGACCAGGCTGGTCTTAGGCGCAGCAAGTTTGGCGGTGCTGGTTCTGGATAACAGCTCCTCGGGCAGGCGGTTGCTCATATTTTGCGCCAACGGATCAGCAACCATCAGGCGCAGATAGCCGGCTTCGTTCATGCGCTGATCGAGCTGTTTCACCTGCCCCATCGGGCGGTCCATTTGGAACGGCAGGAACGACTGGAGAACGCGCTTATATCCGCAGAACTGCCAGTGGCTGGAACCGGCGAAGGCCTGCACCCCGCGGTAGGTCAGCCTGACCTCTGACGATTTTTCATACCATTCTTTGACCTGCGCATCCGGATAACCCAGGCTAAAATTGAAGCTGCTGAAAACATCCCAACTCAAAAAACGACCTTCTTCCAGGGAAACCTCGTCCGTCGATCTGGCCCATGCTACCGTTTTAGAATAAAGCTCGGGTTTGGTATCAAACGGCCGGGCAGTGACCATGCCCACGTTAGGATACGTCTGCAAGATCTGAACCGAACGAGAGAGCCAACCCGGGTAAAACAAAGCATCATTATCCGTAAAAACGAGAATCTCACCCGGAGAAGCGCCAAACAAGATATTCCAGGCCCCACCCTTGCCAATATTTTTTTCGGAAAGGATCAAGTATTGGATATGCCCGGCCTGTTGTTCGTCGACAAGGTATTGAATGACTTCGTCGCAGCTGCCGTTATCAAATACCATCAGGTCGAAGGGCAGGTCCGCCGTTTCACGGATGCTGTTCAGACAAGCTTTGAGCACATTGAGCAGGTCAGCATAATACCCGCTGAGCATGGGGATGTAATTGAGCACAGCAACAGTAATCTGTTCCGGTTTGGCAACTTCTTTGACGGATTTAAGAGGGTTTTGACCGACACGCATAAGGTTCCTTTCTGTGACCCGGCGGGCGGCTCAGCCCGGTTTACAAAAATTGTGCGGCTAAAATTATACCAAATGAAACTGATCAAATGCGAGTTTCTTTTCTGCAAGAGAAATCCGATGAAATCTTTCTCTGATATAATATGCGCACTTTCAACCGGTTAACTAAAAAACCATACGGGGAAGTTCAGGGTCAGCATTTGCGCGGATGGGAGTCAACTCATGCGCTTTTTCTTTAAGAAAATTTTTACTTTAGAAAATATCAGCGCAATTGCTGCCATTTTATTGGTCGCGATCATCACCCATGGCATCAGGTTGAACGAGCTGGGATTTTATTACGACGATTGGTATGTGCTCTGGTCCGCATCGGCCAGGGGAGCCGGAAGCCTGGTGGGGCTGTTCAGCACAGACCGGCCTGCCATGGGATATCTTTATTTCCTCGTTTACCGGGTTATCGGTGATTCCATGCTCGGTTGGCATCTCTACACGCTGGCCTGGCGCAGTGTTGGCGCGATTTCGTTTTACTGGATCATATGTGCGCTCTGGCCAAACCGGAAGCTGCTCTCCACCCTGGCGGCAATGGTGTTCGTTGTGTATCCGGCCTTTTTAAGCGAGCCGGACGCGCTGACCAAGGTCAACCACCTCACCGGATTTGGATTGGCCCTATCATCGATGGCACTTATGCTTGCGGCTATCCGGGCTCAAAAGAAGATCGTTCAAATTCCATTAGAAATCATGGCGGTCGCTGCGGGCAGCGCTTATGTATGGATTTATGAGTACATGATTGGGCTTGAGGCCATGCGCCTGGCTCTGCTTGGACTGCTTTTTTACAAGAAGGGATTGAAAAGCTTTTTCGCCATCATTAAGGCGATCGCATGGAAATATTGGCCGTACGTGATCACGATATCCGCTTTCGTTTACTGGCGGTTATTTATATTTACCAGTACCCGTCCAGCCACAAATGTGGAAAGTTTGATTGGCGACTATGGCAGCAATCCTGTGTACATGGTTATCCGGATTATTGTCCAGACCATTTTAGATTTTCTATCGGTGACCGTTTTTGCATGGTTTGTAAAGCTCTACAATTATCTGGCACAGGCCGAATTTTCGCGGATTGCCGTGGCATTGTTTATTGGGTGCGTGGGAATACTTCTGGTTTTCTTGGTTCGATTTCTTTTTTCCAGATCAAGTGGTACAGAAGATGAAAGTGGCGAAGACCACCGCACCGCGCTGGAGATGGTTGGAGTGGGTTTGGTGGGAACGATTTTCGCCATCCTGCCGGTGGTAATTTCAAATCGTTCGATTAATTTACTGGATGCCTATAAAAGCTATGGACTGCATCCTTCCGCCGGGGCCATCCTGCTGGTGATGGGTCTACTCGTGTTGTTCAGGCCAAAAAGCCGTTTTGCCGCCCTGGTTGTACTGCTTTTTATCTCCATGGCCACGAATTCGTTGAACCTCGATTATTGGAAGACTCTGTGGCAAATGGAACAAAGGATGTGGTGGCAAGTCGCCTGGCGTGCACCGGATATAGCCAACGATACTTTCGTGATGGCCTATGCCCCGACCGGGTATCTTTATATGCAGGACTATGAGATTTGGGGCCCACTCAACTTGATCTACCGGAGCGAACGTTATCAAGCGCCTTCCATCCAATCCGAGGTGCTGAATGTGGATACCCTGCTGGATGTCGTGAATAGAACCGTGTCGGACCGGTATGTTCGGGATATCTTCCTGCACCGCGATTATGGCAATTTGCTGCTGATCTCCCAACCTTCGTTAAATTCCTGCGTGCACATCATCGATGGAAAAATGCCGGCTTTTTCAGCGTCAGAAAGGTTGATCGTTAAAGAGGCAGGCATATTCTCAAATATTAACTTCATCAAGACAGGTGCAAACTTTCGCACCCCGCCGGCAGCGATATTTGGTAATGAACCTGACCACGATTGGTGTTATTTCTACCAGAAAGCCTCCCTCGCGAGGCAGACAGGCGATTGGAAAACAATCCTCGAACTGTACGACACCGCCCAAAATAATGGACTGCACCCGGTAGATCGATCTGAATATTTCCCATTCATTGAAGCCATGGTTAACAGCGGAAACATGGACAAAGCAAAAATACTGGATCAAGAAATGGTTCAAGAAGACAAAGCATTGACTGCGTCCTTCTGCAGCAGCCTGCAAAAGGACCCCGCATATCCGGCGAATTTCCAATACAACTTCCAAGCGATGCACGATTTATTCTGCAATAATTGATTTGGTCTGGGGCGGTTTCTCATCCAGGCAAAGCAAATTGTCGGTGCCGCCAATTCTCTTATCCGATTTTCATTCAATGTTGACTATTTTGACTATAATACTTGTGTATTTGAGGGCAAGAGCAGACGCTCGACATTCGTATGGAAAGGCTGGAGATTTTTTCTGTGTTTCCTGGATAAGGTGGATAGAAAATCATGGAAAACCATTCAAAATGCCAGGCCAAATATTTTGTAATAAAAATTTCGCCAGGCTGGCCGTAGTGTCAGTCAAGCTGTAAGCCACCACTTTTCAAACGACAGAAGAAGATAATCAGCGAATCATCACGTGCATTATTAATTTACTGCGCGATATCAGATCGCGCCAACTGATTCGGTCCTTTCCGCTTTCATGCTCTCAAAAAACCGATTTTCTAATCTTCAAAGGAGGAATTTACGATATCTGGATAAACAATTTACTCGTAGACCAGGGTTATAACAAAAAAGATCATTAAATTTACTCTTATTGGAGCTCAGCTTATGAAAATAAAAAATGGTTTTGGGTTATTCGCAACTTTAGTTATGCTTTTTAGCATGATAGGTGTGTATCCCGTTGGGGCAGCAGGTGGAGGAGGTACTCGCCAAATTCCGATCTCTGGCACGTCTTCTCCCCAAACCGGCGACTTCACAGCATCCGGTTCAAATGACGTCACCCAGGCAGAGTTCCCAGGCCAGATGGACGCTGAAACTGGCCCTGGACCTTATCTGGGGACAATCGTCAACCGCAGCCTATCGAAGGGAACCGGCAATGGCGTCTCTGTGAACAGCGGGCAGAAGACCAAGTCGAATCCGCAGTTTAACACAGGCTTCGAAGGCCTAAACCTATACCAGCAGCGTTATGCACGCGGTGGGAATCAATTCACGGTTGAGCCTCCCGATCAGGCGCTCTGCGTCGGAAACGGTTACATCGTAGAGGCTGTGAATGATGTACTCAACGTCTTTAATTCAGCCGGCCAGTCAGTCCTTCCTGATAATACGGCTGCCAATATCGTGTCAGGTCTGCCCAGGGATGTGAACCATGCCGTGGACTTGAACTCCTTCTTTGGTTATGCACCGGCGATTAACCGCACCACCGGGGTACGCGCTCAGTTTGTGACTGACCCAAGCTGTCTGTTCGACGCAGCGACACAGCGCTTCTTCGTCGTGGTCCTGACTTTGGAGTCTTACCCGAATGGGGCATTCACGCTGGCCAATCATATCGACATTGCGGTCAGCCAGACGGCAAATCCCACCGGGAACTGGAATATCTACCGGATCGATGTCACGAACGACGGTACCAATCCTGACCCGAGCAATGCCTGCCCTTGCCTCGGCGACTACCCACATATCGGAGCAGATGCAAACGGTTTCTATGTAACCACAAATGCATACCCATGGAACGGGTCCGGTTTTGCTAGCGCTCAGATATATGCCTTCTCTAAGGCACAACTCGCTGCAGGAACTGCAAGCGTGAATATGGTGCACATTGACACATTTGGAGCTGTGAATGCACCCAGTGATGCAGGTCCGACCCAGCCAGGCTTCACCGTCTGGCCTGCCCAGTCGCCCGGTACCCAATTCAATACGGCAAACAGCGGTACCGAGTTCTTCATGAGCTCGAATGCTGCCGATGAGGCTACCCATCCAGTCGCTGGTTTTGGTGGAAATTATACGTCAAACCAACTTGTGGTTTGGAAGCTCACAAACACCGCATCGCTCAACACGGTTTCACCCGCCCTCAGCTTGAAAAACCAGGTGTTAACTGTCAACCAATATGCAATTCCACCAAAGCAGAAGCAACCCGGTGCAGTAACTTTAGCCACGACGGCCACGCCGCAGGGCTACTGCATCAACAACACAACGACTTTGTTGTTCAATGGACAGATAGGCTGTTGGCGGTTGTTATTTGGCAGTGAGCCTGCACATGACGAGGTCATCTCGTCCCCAGACTCGAACGACACCCGCATGCAGCAGGTAATGTATGCGAACGGCAAGCTGTGGGGCGCGCTGGATACGGCGATCAACCCAGATGGAGGCGCTCAGCGAGCTGGTATCGCGTGGTTCATTGTTAATCCAAACCCAGGAAAGATTGTCCAGCAGGGTTATCTCGGAGCCACGGGATACGACTTCACCTATCCTGCAATGGGTGTGACCGCAAGTGGTCGAGGTGTGCTGGCTTTTACTGCCAGCGGCGACACTTTAAATCCGAGCGCGGGTTACGCGCCGATAGATGCTATTGTCGGGGCTGGTCAATGGAATGTTGCTCCAGGTGGTGAAGGTAAAGCCCCAGACGACGGTTTCACCAGCTACAAGTCGCAGGTGGGTGCCCCACCTCGCACACGCTGGGGTGACTATGGTTACGCAGCCGTAGACGGCCAATCGGTTTGGATCGCCAGCGAGTATATCGCCTCTGCTTGCAATTATACCGATTGGGGCGGCCCGTTCTTCGCGGGTGGAAGCGGTGACAACCTGCTGGGTACTTGTGGCGGTACACGGGCTGCTCTCGGCAACTGGAGTACCCGGATCAGCAAGTTTACCCCATGACCAGCTCCCTTTTTGGGGACAGTCACATCCGATAGATAATCTAATCTTACTGTTTGTTAGGAAGCTGCCAGGTAAAATCTGGCAGCTTCCTTAGAATATTCCTTTTTTTATGCATTGAATACACTTCTCGATTTATAATTCCTCAATCCAAGCTATTCGTGGAAATACTTTTTTGGGGAGGGACTGCATGGTATACGAACTGCGCACTTATTGGGCCGCACCTGGCAAAATTCAAGCGCTGCACGAACGGTTTCGTTCGCTAACCATGGGAATTTTTAAACGCCTCAACATGGAGGTGGTTGGATTTTGGACACCGGCTTCGCCAGACCCGGAAACCGGCGACCTGGTATATATCATGCGTTTTTCCGATGAAGCCACAATGAAAACAGCCTGGGAGAAATTCAGGAGCGATCCCGAATGGATCGCGGGGCGAACAGCCAGTGAAATCAACGGCAAGCTGGCGGTAAAAGTGACCAGCGTGTCCCTGACCTCGACAGATTATGCCCCGATCGCTTGATTTGGAGATGCCTGATGGATTCTGAAAAACCCGTCCTCGACCGGATGAAAGAACTGATCGCTACCTGGGAAGCGGCCAATGACCGGCGGTTTATTTTCCTGAGCTGCTACGCGATGATGACTGAAAATATGCTGGCAGCCATCCAAGCCGGGGATTTTGAGGATGTGGAGTGGGTCGCCAGGCTGCTGGACCATTTCGCCGGGTTTTATTTCCAGGCCTTAGATGCATATGAAGCAGACCGTTCCCAGTCGCCCGCGGTATGGCGGATCGCTTTTGAAGCCACCCACCAACCGAAAATCCATGTCTTGCAACAACTGGTACTGGGGGTAAACGCCCACATCACCTACGACCTGGTATTCGCACTCTCGGATACTCTCCGCCTGGAATGGCAGCAGCTCTCGGATGAAGGCCGCAAAATGCGCTACCGCGATCACTGCCATGTGAACGATATCATTTCTAAGACCATTGACCGTGTGCAGGACCAGGTCATTGAGCGCTTTGACCCGGGGCTGCGCGTGGCGGATATTTTACTCGGGCCACTGGATGAATGGATGACTTCCTTGATGATCACGGATTGGCGAGACGAGGTCTGGGAGCGCGCAACCCGCTTTCTGGATGCCAGCTCAGATGCCGATCGCGAAGCATTAGCCCGGCATGTGGAGGAATTTTCTATCCGGCGCGCCCATTCCATCCTGGGCCGGGACGGCCTGATTGGATTAACTGATCTGTTGTAATAATATGATATCAGCGCGGCGCTTCGCGCCGTGCTGATATCATATTTGCTTATTAATCCATGTGCTTGACGACGGCAGCGCCAAATTCCGAGCATTTCAACAGCACTGCCCCATCCATCTGGCGGTGGAAATCATAGGTCACAGTTTTGGCGGTGATCGCACCATCCATGCCTTTGATCACCAGGTCAGCGGCTTCAGTCCAGCCCATGTAGCGCAGCATCATCTCGCCCGATAAAATCACCGATCCCGGATTGACCATGTCTTTATCAGCGTACTTGGGTGCCGTGCCATGGGTGGCTTCGAATACAGCGTGCCCGGTGACGTAATTGATATTACCGCCGGGAGCAATCCCAATCCCGCCGACCTGGGCTGCCAGCGCATCGGAGAGATAATCTCCATTCAAGTTCATGGTTGCCAGCACATCGAATTCTTTCGGGCGGGTCAGGGTCTGTTGGAAAACGATATCCGCGATGACATCCTTGATTAAGATCTTGCCGGCCTTCAAAGCGGCATCTTGTTCGACGTTGGCAGCGTCTTCACCTTTGGCAGCCTTGGTACGTTCCCATTGGCTCCAGGTATAAACCTGGCTGCCAAACTCGCTTTCCGCCAGCTCGTAACCCCACAGGCGAAACGCGCCTTCGGTGTATTTCATGATGTTGCCTTTGTGGACGAGGGTGATATTGCGGCGTTTGTTTTCGAGGGCGTAGCGAATGGCAGCCCGCACCAACCGGAAAGTGCCTTCCTTGGATACGGGCTTGATGCCAAAGCCGGCGGTGTCCGGGAAACGGATTTTTGCAAACTCTTTGGGAAAATGCTGTTTGAGCAGGCTCTTAAACAAGACATTCCCTTCGGTGCCATTCTCAAATTCAATCCCGGCATAAATATCTTCCGTATTTTCACGGAAAATCACCATGTCCACGTTTTCTGGGTGTTTTACCGGGGTCGGAACACCGGCAAAGTAGCGCACCGGACGCAAACACACATACAGATCCAATTCCTTGCGCAGGGCAACGTTCAGTGATCGGAAACCTCCACTGATCGGGGTGGTCAGAGGACCTTTAATCCCAACCAGGTATTCCCGAAAAGTCGACAAGGTTTCTTCGGGCAGCCAGTTACCGGTGAGATTGAAAGCTTTCTCACCCGCCAGCACTTCTTTCCAGACGATCTTGCGGCTGCCTTTATAAGCCTTTGCAACCGCCGCGTCCAATACAACCTGGCTGGCATGCCAGATATCTGGTCCGGTGCCGTCGCCAATGATAAAAGGGACCACTGGATTAGCCGGCACGACCAGCCTGCCGTTTTCCATACGCATATGTTCGCCCACGAGTTCGCTCATAAAATCCTCCTGTATGATCCAATTTTAACAGAAAATGAGATATTTTATGTGGCTTTTGTCCTGGACTGCGGATGATTTTGAATCACCCATTTTTGTAGATTGCATCACCTAATATAGCATTTCAGCCGGTCAGTGGTCAGCAATCAGCTAGAAAGCTAATATTTCGGGGCCCACAAAGTGCGACAAGTTTATTTTGGGCTCCCAAAGAAAACTGAAGTCGACCAGGTGGGAAATATCACCACCAGGCCGACCTGTGGATTGAACGAGCTGCAAATATACGCTTTTTTAGTGCTGTCCTAATGTGCCGCGAGTGCGCACCTTTCGCTCCATGCTGTTGAACACCCGCAGCCCAAACCAGACCATGAGAAACATGAAAACTACCAGCAGACCGATTTCGTAAGGGACGGGGATGATGGTCTGGGTATTGATCAAGATGGCGCGCATCGCGTCAAATCCATAGGTCAGGGGAAGGGCCAGAGAAATCGGCAGTAAAAAGCCCGGTAGAGACTGCACGGGGAACTGCGAGCCGGAGAAAAGACCGACCAGGTAGCTGGAAATATCGACCAGGGTATTGGCTTCGCGCATCAAGAGCACGATCGCGCCAAAGGCGATGCCAAATCCGTACAGTCCAATCAGCATCGGCAGGACCGGAATAAGCGCTTGCAAGGCACTACCAGTGGGGTGAAACCCAAATAGAAGGGTGGCAATCAACAACATCCCCAGGGAGGTCAGGGTTGTGATAAACAGGCTGGTCAGGGTGCGTCCAACCAACAGCAAAGGCCGGGAAATGGGCATCAGCCAGTTTGATTCAAGCACTCCAGCATCCATATCATTCTTCAAGGCATAACCGATGCCCCAGAAAACGGTCATGATGAAATTGTTGAGCACAGTTCCTAGCAAGATGAAGGAAATGTAATCGGACGTCCCAGAAAAAGCCTCAAAACCTTTGGCCTGCCCATTGACACTGAACGCCTGGCCCAGGAAGTAGACCGGGGATAAAAAAATCAACGGGTTCATCACCGATGAGAGGGCATTCAACGGGTAGCGCCAGTACTGCTTCCAATCTTTCTTGGCGATGATGTACAAGGCGCGCAAATTCGACGCGAAAGTTGGATGAGAGAGAGTCTGAACCTTACCGCTCATAATACCTCCTAATACTGGCCGATGGCACCGGTGCGGCGCGCGCGCCGTTCCATCCAGTGAAACAACAGGTAACCAACCACCAGCCAGAATACACCAAATCCGATCAAAGCCAACAAATCAGGTGTCAAATCTGCCAGAGAGGCATTGGCCAGGGCGGCGTTGCGGATGGCGCGAATCATATACGATTGGGGCATCCACTGTGCAATGCCCTGCATCCAGCCTGGCAGTACCGATACGGGAAAAGTGATCCCGCAGAAAATCATCACCAGCCCGCGCACCATAAAGACGAAGTTCTGGGCTTCTTTGGCAGTAATTACCAGGCTGGCAAATGCCATCCCCAATCCGTAGATCGACGGAATACAGGCAAGCACAGCCAGGATGGTCAGCCATGCGCTGCCGTTGAAACGCACCCCGAAGATCAGCCCAAATTCCAGGACAGACACCACCAGAAAAATCAGCATCTGCAGCACCTGGACCGCACTGGGACCGATCAAAAAAGAGAACCGCCATGAAGGTGACAGCCAGTTTGTCTCAAGCGTTCCTCGCATCTGTTCATTGCGCAAGGAAAAACCCACATTCCACAGCACCACGTTTTGCCACATCCAGATCGTGGTACCCACCGCGATGTATCCAATGTAATCCGTAATCCCGGTACGCGCGGTGAATAAGGCCAGGCCTGAGCCATCCGGCCCGGACAAGGCACGAGCCGAAAGGATGTAGGCCAGGGGAAATATTAAAGGCCAAACCACCAGGGCAATCATCCAGCTTGGGTAGCGCACAAAATACAGCCATTCTTTCTTTGCTACCCAACCTAATGCCCTCAAGTTGCCCAGGAAATGCGGGAAGGGCTGGTCTCCGCCAGGATTTAATATTCCCGTTGACATATTCACACCATCCTTATATCACCTAACCCCCTCTGCTCCCCCTTCCCGACCCGGGAAGGGGGAAGGGGGGTTAGGTGATTTGCGTGGTCCACGTCAGTGCGAGCGGCTTTTTTGATACTTCACCACGAAGGCCACGATACGCATACCAAAGGGTACGCAGAGCGAGGTACGCCCGAGGGGCGAGAACACCAAGAAAGAAATCATTTTGCGTGGTCCACGAAGTGAGAACAGCTCATTCAACCATACCCATTTATATCTCGCGTGGGTCAATCGCGCAGCGCTTTTCCTGTCAAATTGATAAACACGTCTTCCAAAGAAGGACGGACGATGTTCATGTTCACCAGGTGAGTGCCATTCGAATTTATTCTGTCGATAATCCCTGGCAGTACGGCGCGAGAATTCTGGGCGTGCAGGCTGATCTCATAAACGCCTTCGCCTTCCATGCGGCGCGCGATTAAAGATTCGATCCCCGGGACCGTTTGGATTTTCGCGGATAGGTCCTCATACCAGCCGGAGACCTCCATCCGAATCACATCCTTCTGTTGAATGGTTTCTTTGAGGCGGGCCGGAGTGTCGAGAGCGACGATCTTGCCCTGGTCGATGATGCCGATGCGGTCTGAAAGCTGGTCGGCCTCTTCCATATAATGGGTCGTGAGCAAAATGGTATGCCCTTCTTCTTTTAATTGGGCGATCAATTCGCGCAAGTTGCGGGCCGCCTGCGGATCCAGGCCCAGGGTGGGCTCGTCCAACAACAGAATGGGCGGGTTCGCCACCAATGCCTTGCTGACCGCGACGCGCTGCTTCATCCCGGTGGAATATTTTTCCACCAGCTCGTCAGCGCGGTTGGTGAGCTCCATCCGCTCGAGTAAATCCTTGATGCGCTTTTTTGCGACATCGGCGGGAATATGGTAGAGAGCGGCGAAATACTCCAGGTTTTCACGCGCGGTCAGCTTCCAGTAAATGCTGCGTTCGCCTGCTAAAACCGTGCCCAGGTTCTGACGCACCAGGCCGGCCTGCTTCAAAATATCATAGCCATTCACCCTGGCTGTTCCGCTGGTTGGCTCCAACAGCGTGCACAGCATGCGGATGGTGGTTGATTTCCCGGCGCCATTTGGCCCCAGGAGGCCAAAAATCTCTCCACGGCGAATATTCAGGTTGACTCCATCGACCGCGGTGAAAACCTGCGCCTCAGATTTACCCGGCAACTTTTTCTTAAAGAAAGGAATTTGCCAGCTTTTATTGGCAGGAGATTCATTTTCCTTTCCGTTTTCTTTATTTTGTTTACGGGGGAATTTCTTAACCAGGTCTACTGCTTCAATTGCCCATTCGTTCATGACAACCAACCTCCACAAAAAAAACAAAAGCTAAGTTTGCAAATCTCAATCATTATATCAATTTATCTAAAATAGTCAACAGGTAAATATAAATTTTTATAAACACATTATAAACTAATATGTATTTTATCAAAAATTATTCCACTCCAAGAAATTGGGGGGAGAAATCATCCCTGTAAAATCCTATGCCAAATTCGACATAAAGCTATAATGGCCTAATTATCTTATATGATGGGCTGGAGTGTTTTTTGAAATCGCTACGCGATTTCAAAAAACACTCCAGTAACATATTGCGGGGTCGCCGCCAGCCCTGGCCCCAGGGCGCCTGGGCCCAGGGGGCCGACCAGCTTATGCCTTCATTCGGTGAAGACTTGAGACGGATTATTTTCTTTCTGGTCATATTTTGCCTGCTCTTCGCCATTCCTTCCCCGGCAGCCGCCCAGGACAGGCCGCTCAGGGTGTATTACGCCGGGTCCGAAGGCGGGTTGAAAGATGCACTTACCCTTTCACCAGATATTGAGATTACCGCCAGCCTGGATGAAGCCAATGTCATCGTGTTGAATGGGCAAATTCCAGAAGCCCCGCAGATCGCGGCGCGCGTCCGCCAGGGAGCAGGCTTGCTGCTGGTGATGGGTCCCGCCCTATCTTCCTCTGATTTGCAGGTTCTTCTCGCGCAGCAGGTGAATCTGGCCCAGGCGGAAAACGAAATCAGCCTGGTTGAAGAATCGAATCTGGACGACTCCATTATCTCCGCGGTGATCTGGACCAGCGCGCCTCAGGTAAAAGAACGAACTGTTCTGGAAAGCGCCGCCCTGATCCCCCTGGTGCGAGGGTATGAAGACCATACCTTGATCCTGGCGAAGATCACACTGGGCGCCGGGAATGCTTTTATCTTTGCACCTTACCTGGGGCCAGAAACGAACGCCCAATTCCAGCAGTGGGCATATTTTAATTATTGGGTCTACCACCTGGTGAACCGCCTGGCAGGCCGTTCCCCGCTGCCGTTCAGCCAGTACCAGGGGTCGCCTGTCCCGCATGAAAACGACCGGTTGATTCTCATGGGGGGTCTCGGGCTGATTCTGCTGACCGTGCTGCTGATCTTCTGGCGGGTGCGGCGCTACAGCCTGGCTCATCCCGAAGCACTGGATTCCCTGGTGGTGAAACGCGAAGAATATGAAACGCGGCAGGCTTCTACCGCCTGGGAGGAAATTGGATTTCACCGCCCACTAGGCGGCTTTTTACTGGCTTTTATGATGGGGGTGATCGTCTTTATCCCCCTGATCATCTACCAGAACATGATCTTACCGGCGTTCATCCTCCCCTCAGCCCAGGCCCTGGGGATATGGGGAAGGGTCACCCAATTCTTCAGCTTCCTCTGGCAGTTATTCGACATGGGCACAGCAGCCGCATTTGTCAAATTCTTTGCGGAATACCGGGTGCACGACCCAAAAAGGGGGATCCTTTACGGCCAGCTGTACATCTGGTGGCAGTTAATTTCCGGAGCGATCCAGGTCGGAATTGTTTCCACAATTTCCGTGACTATCCTGCCGGATTCGCCCTTTGCCCTGTATGCCTGGAGCGTGATCTTGCATTCCATCATCCAGATCCCGGGTTTTTTCGGGGTGATGCGCCTGGCATTAATCAGCAACCAGCGCATGGATTACGCCCAAATCGTCACCCTGGCGACCGAAGTTCTCCTACCAATCCTGGTCCAGCCGATTTTCGTGACGGTGATGGTCGTTTGGGGAAAATCCAACCCTATTTTTGGCCCGTCAATGGGCGGACTGCTCGGTTTGGGAATTGCGGCTTACTTCACCCAACTCCTGGCCTTTTTGTTGGGATTCTGGCTGTTCCGCCGCCTGGGATACGCCACCCGGATTCTATTTCTGGCCCATTTCGACTGGGCTACCATCCGCAGCGCATTTCGCTTCGGTGCGTTTGAGATGCTTGGCTCTGTCGCCTGGGCCATTGGCCAGGCCATGGAAATTGTGATCACCCAGGCGCGCCTGGTCAATTACGCAGAAATCTGGGGCAACTGGGGGTTGGCCCAGAACTTCATTTTCTCCTTTCAGGTCATCGGATCTCTCACCGACAATATCATGCCCTCAATTTCTGAGGCAATTTCCAACGGCAGGAAGATTCTCAGCCGTTATTATGCGGTAATGGCGTACAAATGGGGTGGAATTATCAGCGCGTATATTTGCGCGGTGCTGCTGGCAGTCGCGGACCGCTTTATCCTCGGGGCCAGCGGACCGCAGTTCAGCCGGGCGGCAGTCTACGCTATCCCGCTGATCATCTGGGGCGCTATTCAATATCCATCGTGGGTCGGCGATACCGTCCAGTTGGGTTCTAACAAGCCGTATCTCAAAATGGGCCTGGTTTTTGGCGAGCAAGCGATCAGGATTGGGCTGGCATTTCTATTGATCGGCAGCCTGCAAGTGTATGGGCTGATCGCGGCCTATTTTGTGGGACTGCTCACCAAAAATATCGCCAGCTATTTTATCAATCACCGCTACTGCTTCAAGCAGAGCTTTTATTTCTGGCAGTCGCTGGCTGCCCCGGTCCTGGCAGGGGCCGTTCATTTCCTGTTCTTGCGCTGGCTGTGCGGGTTGATCTGGCAAGGCGACCAGATCACCAGCGTGCTGATCTTCTTCATCGGTATACTGCCTTCATATCCCCTGTTCGCCTTCCTGTATGGTTTGTTTGGCGGCTGGGATGATGACACCCTGGACGAACTGCGCTTATCGGTGGATTTGTCCAGCTTTATGCGCCCGTTGGCCTGGTTGTTCTGGCGCTGCACCCAATTAGGCGCCAGACTGAGCCCGCTGCACGGAAGATTTCCAATCGAGATTCGCAGCCAGGCCATGCAGGAAGCGCGCAGCCTGATGGAAGACCGGGTCCGCCTGACATAACAAACAATCATCCTGTTATTGGATGATATCTTTCCGACATGTGGTAAATACAATTGACCAGACAACCTCAATCCAGTAAAATGAAATCTTCTTGAGGTGTGCATGAATTTATCTCCGCTATCTGTATACCGGTTTGTGGTCCAACCCAAAAACCTGGGAGATCCTCGTTCCGCGGGTTTATTATCTGATGCACACGCGCTTGGCATGCAGATCTCAGGAGTCCAGTGCAATGACCTGTATTTCATCGAAGGCCAGCTGGGTGAAGAGTCAGCTTCACCGGCTGGCCTTTGAGCTGTTAAGCGATCCGATAACCCAGATGGTGGAATGGCGCTCATTGGGCGTTGTTCATCCGGCGGCAGATCGTATTGCTGCCGGTTCACCAACCTCCCGAGTAGAAGTGGCTTTGCGGCCTGGGGTCACCGATCCGGTAGCGGAACAGATTGTACGGGCTGCTCAGGTTCTGGGCGTAGACGGCGTGCACCGGGCTTCCACCGGACTGCAGTTTCTGGTGAGCGGCGAAAATCTAACCAATGAAGCCCTGGATGAGTTGGCGCGGCGGCTGCTTTCGAATGCCGTCATCCAACGCTACGCTTTGGGCGAGATTGAGCCGGCATTTCCCGAGCCGGTTGGCTCATCGGGACAGGTGGAGAGGTTTTCCATCCGAGAAATGGATTCTGAAGCGCTCCTGGCGCTGTCTGCACAGCGGCGGGCGGCGCTAGACCTGCCAGAAATGCAGGCCATCCAGGCTTATTTCCGGCGAGCTGCCCGGGATTGCACGGATGTGGAATTGGAGTGCATCGCCCAGACCTGGAGCGAACACTGCGTGCACAAGACATTCAAAGCCCTGATCAGCGTTCAGGGAGAGGCCGGAGAAAAGGAAAGCCCCTATCCTGAAACGGTAAACAACCTGCTGAACACCTATCTGCGCAGCGCCACCGATCAAATCAATGCCCCGTGGGTGATTTCGGCATTCAGCGACAACGCGGGAATCATCGATTTCGATGACGAATATGAAATATCCTTCAAGGTCGAAACCCACAACCATCCTTCCGCCATCGAACCCTTCGGCGGCGCCAACACAGGCGTCGGGGGAGTTATCCGAGATGTGCTCGGGGTATCAGCCAAACCCATCGCCAATACCGATGTGCTGTGTTTCGGGCCGCAGGACTTGCCCTTGAACCAACTGCCGGAAGGGGTGCTCCATCCCCGGCGGATTCAATCCGGCGTGGTAAGCGGCGTGCAGGACTACGGCAATAAGATGGGCATTCCCACAGTGAATGGAGCCATCTGGTACGACCCGGGTTTCACCGCAAACCCGCTGGTGTTCTGCGGATGCGTGGGCCTGGCGCCGAAAGGCCGCCACGTGCGCACGCCTCAAACCGGAGACCGGGTGATCGTGTTGGGCGGGCGGACCGGACGGGATGGGCTGCGGGGGGCGACTTTTTCTTCGCAGACCATGGATGCCCAAACCGGAGAAGTCGCCGGGGCTTCAGTGCAGATCGGCGATCCGATCACCGAAAAAATCACCCTGGAAGTGATCTTACGCGCCAGGGATGAAGGCCTGTATCACGCCATTACCGACTGCGGGGCAGGCGGCCTGTCTTCCTCGGTGGGAGAAATGTCGAGTGAGATTGGGGCAGACATCGACCTTGCGAAGGTGCATTTGAAATATCCTGGGCTGGCGCCGTGGGAGATCTGGCTGTCAGAAGCGCAGGAACGGATGGTAGTGGCGGTGCCGCCGGATAAATTACCGGCACTGCAATCCATTTGCGATATGTTTGAAGTTGAACTCACCGATATCGGCGTTTTCAGTGGGAGCTGCCGGCTGGTCGTGCGCTACCAGGACCAGGTCGTCCTCGACCTGCATAACGAATTTTTGCATCATGGGCTGCCCCAGCGCCGCCTGGATGCCGTGGTTCCGCCGACACCCGTGGTATCCAATTTGCCACCCCAGGACATGCTATTCAGCCAATCCCTGCTGGATTTGCTCTCACACCCAAATATTGCCTCAAAGGCTGCAACGATCCGCATCTACGACCATGAAGTGCAAGGCGGTACGCGTATCAAGCCGCTGACCGGACGTGAAAACGACGGTCCATCGGATGCCTGCGTGTTGAAACCGGCTGGCACCCGCGGCAGGAAAGGCATCGTGCTTTCCAACGGTTTGAATCCCGAATACGGAAAGATAGATGCCTACCGCATGGCGGTCAGCGCTCTGGATGAAGCGGTGCGCAACGCGGTGGCAGTGGGGGCAGACCCTGACCAAATCGCCGTGCTGGATAATTTTTGCTGGGGAAACCCGCTGCGCCCCACGGTGATGGGCTCTCTGCTGGAAGCTGCGCGCGGCTGCCATGACGGCGCACTGGCGCATCGTTCACCCTTTATTTCCGGAAAAGATTCGCTGAACAATGAATATTTGGGGCAAAACGGTCAGCGAGAATCGATCCCTCCCACCCTGTTAATTTCAGCGGTAGGCATCATCCCGGATATCGATCGGGCTGTGACCCTTGATCTAAAAAAACCGGGCAGCGAACTGTTTCTGGTGGGCGATTTCCAACCCACGTTTGGCGGCAGCCATTGGTCGCTGCTGACCGGGAAGCTTTCCGGTCAAACCATCCCGGCACCTTCCACATACTCTCCACAGGTGTACAGAGCGCTCTTCAAGGCGATCCAAACCGGCTGGATTTCGGCGGCGCACGACTTGAGCGAAGGCGGTTTGAGTGTAGCGGCGGCAGAAATGGCGATCGCGGGCAGATTTGGGCTGCACATAGATCTGCCTGGAGATGATCCACTGCTGGCAGCGTTTGGAGAAACGAACGGCTGCCTGCTGGTGGAGGTGCCTGCACCTGCCGCAGCCAAATTTCAAGCGTTTTTTGACCCGCTGCCATGCCGGAAGATCGGCATCGTGACCGAAGATCTTGATTTCTCTTTGATGCAAATGGATCAGGAATTGGTAATACTCACGGTTCAACAGCTGGTCGATGCCTGGACGAGGTAGACTTATGCCACCCAAAGCTTTGATACTGCACACTACTGGCACAAACCGCGATCACGATGCTGCCGAGGCTCTGGCGCTTGCCGGAGCGGTTCCTGAAATTGTGCATCTCAACCAGTTACGCGCAGGAGACCGAAACTGGCAGGTTTACCAAATGCTGGTGCTGCCGGGTGGATTCTCCTATGCCGACGCGTTGGGTGCCGGTAAATTGTTGGCGCTCGAGCTTAAAGTGTATTTTGCTGAAGAAGTTCGCGCTTTCGTGAACAGCGGCAAACCGGTTATTGGGATATGCAACGGCTTTCAAGCTCTGGTCAAATCCGGCATCCTGCCGGATCCAGCTGTAAACGGAACCCATCCAGCCGCTACCCTCACTTTCAACGCCGGTGGGCATTTCGAATGCCGCTGGGTCACCCTCCAGCCCCAGTCCAGCACCTGCATCTGGACGCGCGGTATATCGGAGCCAATTTACTGCCCGGTGGCCCACGGCGAAGGGAATTTTCTAACCCAACAGGATCAAACCGGGTCCTGGCTGAAAGCCAACGATCAAATCGCGCTCGTTTACACCCGTCCAAACGGGCAACCCGCCTGCGGAGAATACCCTTACAATCCCAACGGCTCGGTAATGGATATCGCCGGCATCTGCAACCCGGGTGGAAACGTGCTGGGCCTGATGCCGCACCCGGAAAACCATATTTTCTCCCACCAGCATCCGCGCTGGACGCGCGGCGAAACCAGCGGCAGCGGCTTACCGCTGTTTAAGAACGGCGTCCAATATGCGTCCCAAGTTTAAGAGGCAGCCTATGACTACGACTGAGCTTATCCAGGATATGCTGAGACAGCCCTTTGACCGGACCGACCTGCCGCTGGCAGGTAAATTTTCCGGCAAAGTGCGCGACAGCTACTCCCTTCCCGGGCAGCAGCGGCTGCTGATCACGACTGACCGCCTGTCGGCTTTCGACCGCGTGCTGCACTGTGTGCCCTTTAAAGGCCAGGTGCTGAACCAGCTCTCCGCCTGGTGGTTCGAGCAAACTCGACCCATCATCGCCAATCATATGGTATCGATGCCGGATGCGAACGCGGCGGTCGTCACCGAAGCTGAGCCGTTCACGGTTGAAGTCATTGTACGCGGCTACATCACCGGCGTGACCAAGACAGCCCTGTGGTACCGCTACTCCCTGGGTGAGCGGCAGATCTACGGCTATACATTCCCGGATGGGCTGGAGAAGAACCAACCTCTGCCAACGCCGATCATCACGCCTACCACCAAAGGAGGACCAAGCGGGCATGATGAACGCCTGACCTGTGCCGAGGTGGTGGAGCAAGGCCACCTGGATGCCGCCACCTGGGAACAGGTGATGCAGGCTGCCCTGGCGATCTTCAAACGCGGGCAGGAAGTGGCCTCCGCAGCCGGGTTAATTTTGGTGGATACCAAGTATGAATTCGGGCGTGCGCCGGATGGGAGCGTTTTCTTGATCGACGAAGTGCACACGCCCGATTCATCGCGTTTTTGGAAGCAGGCCAGTTATGAGGAGCGGCTGCGCAGCGGGCAGGAGCCGGAGCTGTTTGATAAAGAGTTCGTTCGCCTGGCATACGCAGCGCAAGGTTACCGCGGAGACGGGCAGCCGCCAATCATGCCGGATACGTTGTGGGTAGATGCCAGCCTGCTGTATATTTCCATTTTCGAGCAACTCACCGGTTTGCCCTTCAATCCAGGATCCTATCCGGTTGAAGCGCGCCTGGTCGAAAATTTGAGAAAGGCAGGAATTCTTCCATGAGTACTCCTCTGGTGGTGATCCTGATGGGTTCCAGGGCAGATGAAAGTCACTGCCAGAAAATTGCGGAGGCAGCCCGCGGATTTGGCCTGGAGGTTTGCCTGCACATTGGCTCAGCGCATAAAACACCCAGGCACGTGCTTTCCATCCTGGAAAAACATGAAATGGATCCCCGGCCTAAGGTATACATCACCGTCGCCGGGCGGAGCAACGCACTCTCCGGATTCTGTGATGGCTCTGTCAGCGCGCCCGTGATCGCCTGCCCTCCACCGAGCGATGCCTTCGGCGGCGCGGACCTGTTTTCTTCGCTGCGCATGCCTTCCGGAATCGCCGCAGCGGTCGTGCTCGATCCGGGAAATGCCGCGCTGCTGGCAGCAAAAATCCTCGGGCTGAGCAATCCAGAAGTACAAGCCCGGGTAACCGAATTTCAGCAAACTCAGGTGAAGAAAATTTTATCTGATGATCAATCGATCCAATCTTAATCATGGTAAATTTTTTTGACGACGACCATCCTCACGAAGAATGCGGCGTAATCGGGGTGTATGCCCCGAATGAAGATGTCGCGCGCATGACATTCTTTGGCCTGTACGCGCTGCAGCACCGCGGGCAAGAAGCCTGCGGCATTGCCGTATCCAATGGGACCTCGATTGCCCTGCACAAGGACATCGGCCTGGTTTCCCAGGTATTCAACCCGCAAAACCTGGCTCCACTGCAAGGGCTGTACGCGATTGGCCACACCCGTTATTCGACGACCGGATCATCTACCGCGCGCAACTCGCAGCCTTTCTTAATCGATACCCTGCACGGCCCGGTCGCAGTCGGCCACAATGGAAACCTGGTGAACGCTCCACAATTACGCCAGGACCTGATGCGGCGCGGGGTGGGTATGTCTTCTTCATCCGACTCAGAAGTAATCATCATGATGCTGGCTGGGGCGGAGGGAAACAGCTGGAATGAGCGCATAAAGAACTGCATGAAACAGTGGATCGGGGCATACAGCCTGGTGATTTTGACCCGCGACGGGGTCTTCGCGGTCCGAGACCCGTGGGGGTTCCACCCGTTGAGCATCGGGATGCTTCCCAGCGGGGGACACGCGGCTGCTTCCGAATCCGGCGCGCTGGAAACCCTGGGCTGCATTGCCATCCGTGAGGTGCATCCCGGGGAGATTGTCGCCTTGAGCGACACAGCCCTGCGCGTCCACCAGGCAATGCCGCCAAAATCCCCGTTAGCCATGTGCACATTCGAGCACATTTATTTTTCCCGACCGGACAGCTATCTGGGATGGACAGTCGGTGAATTCTGTGCGTGAAAATCTGGGCCGCCAACTGGCGATCGAAAGCCACACGCCGGTGGACGTGGTCATCCCGGTGCCCGATTCATCCATACCGGCGGCGATCGGTTACAGCCAGGAATCTGGCATACCGCATAATACCGGTTTCATAAAAAACCGCTATATTGGGCGGACGTTCATCCAACCCACCGAATCGCTTCGCCAGCAGGGTGTGGCATTAAAATACAATGTTTTGAAAGAATCCGTACGCGGCAGGCGTGTTTTACTGATCGACGACAGCATCGTGCGCGGAAATACGACCGGTCCCCTGGTGCGCATGCTGCGCGACGCGGGAGCCGCTGAAGTTCACGTGCGCATCACCTGCCCGATGATCGCTCACCCCTGCTTTATGGGGGTGGATATGGGGACTTATGAGCAGCTGATCGCGCACCGCATGGATTTGGAACAGCTGCGCATGCACCTGGGATGCACATCCTTGCATTTTATCTCCCTGGAAGGGATGATGCGGGCCATCGGCCGTTCAGATGGGTACTGCAACGCCTGCTTCACCGGAGAATACCCGATACAAATCAATTTTGGCCAGACCAAAACCGGATTCGAAAATGGGATATCCTGATCCATTCAGAAAGGCGTTGGCGCCCCTGGGTCCAGACAATCAGGGGCATGGGCTGTCGCGGGTTGTACAATATGATGGTTGGAGTTTTTTGAAAATAGCGAAGCAATTTTCAAAAAAACTCCACAAACATCAAATAAAAGTGTATTCACCAGCAAGAGGTAGGAATGAAGATTCTTGTGGTAGGATCGGGCGGCCGAGAACACGCCATCGGTTGGAAAATCGCCCAATCGCACCAGGTTGAAAGCCTGTATTTTGCCCCGGGGAATCCCGGCACAGCCGTTTTAGGTGAAAACCTTCCGGTTACCAGCGACGACATCCCCGGGTTGGTCAAAGCGGCGCAGGATAAAACCGTTGATCTGGTCGTGATCGGTCCGGAAGTCCCGCTGACGCTGGGCCTGGCAGATGCGCTGCGCGCGGCGGGCATCCGTACTTTTGGCCCATCGAAGGCGGCGGCGCAAATCGAAGGTTCCAAGGTGTTTGCCAAAGATTTTATGGACCGGCACGCCATTCCTACCGCCGCGTATGCATCTTTCAGCGATTTCCAGAAAACAGTCGATTACATCCAAAACATCCCGGGGCAAATCGTGATCAAGGCCTCGGGCCTGGCTGCCGGGAAAGGCGTCATCCTGCCCGAGAACGCGCAGGAAGCGGTGGATGCCGTGCGCGATATGCTCGTAACCCGTATTTTTGGGGATGCAGGACAAACTGTGGTGATCGAAGAACGCCTGCAGGGGGAGGAAGTCTCCCTACTTGCTTTCTCCGACGGTATCACAGTGAAAGCCATGCCGCCAGCCCAGGACCACAAGCGCTTATTGGACGGCGACCGCGGTCCCAACACAGGTGGGATGGGGGCGTATGCCCCGGCGCCGGTTTGCCCGCCTGAAATGTCGAAAATGATCACAGAGACGATCCTTCAGCCAACGATCGATGGGCTGCGCGCGGAAGGAATGCCATTTGTCGGGGTGATCTATGCCGGCTTGATCCTGACGGATGCAGGACCAAAAGTACTCGAATTTAACTGCCGGTTCGGCGATCCCGAGACCCAGGTCATCCTTCCGCTGCTCGATTCGGACCTGGCACAAATTCTGATGGCCTGCGCTCAGGGGAAATTAGCTGAGACTGACGTGCGCTGGCGAAACAACAGCTGCGCCTGCGTGGTGATCACCTCTGAAAAATACCCTCAAGCCGGGTCATCCGGGCAGCCCATCAGCGGGCTCGACCTACTAGAAGATAATGCTTTTATCTTCCACGCAGGAACACGGCTGGCCGAAGACCGGGTGGTGACCAGTGGGGGCCGGGTGCTGGGCGTGACTGCCTGGGCAGGGGACCTGACTCGCGCGCTGGAAAAGGCATACGCAGCAGCCGGTGGAATTCATTTTCAAGGGATGCAATATCGCAAAGACATCGGCGGAAGGGCCGTTCAAAGTATTTCACGCGCCAAGAAAGTAAATACCTATGCGCAGTCCGGGGTCAGTATTGATGCGGGAAACCGCGCTGTGGTGCTCATGTCACGCGAGGTGCGCTCCACTTACACGCCGGCAGTGCTGGCGGGGATAGGCGCTTTCGGCGGTTTATTTGACGCCAGTGCCCTTAAAAACCTATCCAGGCCGGTCCTGGTGGCTTCTACTGACGGGGTTGGCACGAAGGTAAAGCTGGCAGCAAGCGCTAACCGCTACCATGGAATTGGCCAGGACATCGTCAACCACTGCATCAACGATATTCTCGTCCAGGGCGCCCGGCCGATTTTTTTCCTGGATTATTTTGCCACTTCATCCCTCAAGCCTGAGGTGACCGCTGAAATCGTGGCCGGCATCGCGGAAGCCTGCCGGGAAGCCGGATGCGTTTTACTGGGTGGAGAAACAGCGGAGATGCCGGGAGTATATTTGCCGGGGGAATTCGACCTGGCAGGAACCATTGTAGGAATGGTGGAGTTCGATCGCATATTGCCGCGGCCCGAAGTCCAGGTTGGGGATTTGCTGGTGGGCCTGCCGTCTTCAGGGCCGCATACCAACGGCTATTCGCTCATCCGGCAGGTTTTCGACAATGTTTCTATGGACACTTATCTCGCTGAGTTAGGGTGCAGTTTGGCGGATGCACTGCTTGCACCGCATCGTTCTTATCTTTCATGGATGCTGCCGGTGTTTGAGCTCGATCCCTGCCCGGTGAAGGCCCTCGCCCACCTGACCGGGGGCGGTTTTATCGAAAATATACCCCGGGTTTTGCCAGAGGGCATGGGCGCGGCGGTGCATTGGGGAAGTTGGACGATACCGCCCCTGTTCAACCTCATCCAATCGCGGGGAAGTATCGAGTGGGAGGAAATGGCGCGGGTCTTCAACCTGGGGATCGGCATGGTCGCGGTGGTGCCGCCCGGCGACTTGCCCCGATTTCAAGCTGCGCTGCCCCAACCCGGAATGGTGATTGGCGAAATCGTCGCTGGAGAAAAAAAGGTGACCCTGATATGAACGCTAGAAATCCAGCCCGGTTGGTCGTCCTGATTTCAGGGAACGGCACGAATTTACAGGCTATTCTGGATGCTTGCACCACAGGCAAGCTGAATGCCCGCGTCCAGGCAGTCATTTCGAACCGTTCAAGCGCATTTGGTCTGGAAAGGGCTCGACAGGCCGGGGTGGCGGCGGTTGCCCTGCCGAAACCGAAAGATCTTGACCGCCGGATGTATGATGCTCAGCTCCGCGACCAGGTGAAAGCGCACGAACCAGACTGGGTGATCCTGGCGGGATGGATGCGCATTTTATCTTCCGCGTTTCTCGAACTCCTTTCCTGGCAAGGTCATTAATCTCCACCCGGCTCTGCCGGGCATGTTCCCGGGGACAAACGCCATAGAAGAGGCTTTTTATGCTTATCAGCGAGGTCTCATCCAGCATACCGGGGTGATGGTGCACCTGGTTCCAGATGAAGGGGTCGATTCAGGCCCGGTTCTGGGGCAAGAAATCGTCCCGATTATCCCGGGTGAAACGTTATCCTCCCTGGAAGAACGCATCCATGGAGTAGAACACGAACTGCTGGTCAGGGTGCTGCAATCCCTGACCGCCCAAGCGGGAATCAATAGGATATGAGCGACTGCATATTCTGCAAAATTGTTCATGGCGGTGCAAAGTCCTGGAAAGTCTACGAGAATGAAAGTGTTTATGCTTTCCTGGATATTCATCCCGTCAATGAATACCATACCCTGGTGATTCCCAAGAATCATTACGAAAATATTTTTGATATCCCGGAAAATGAACTAGTGAAAGTGATACGGGGTGTAAAGAGAATTGCTGCTTTATACCACGAGAAATTGGGAATTAATAACGTGCAAATCATCAACTGCTCTGGGGCAGAGGCACAACAGGATGTGTTTCATTTACATTTTCATATCGTGCCCAGATTTGCGGGAGATCACCAGGACATAAAATATTCGACCCATGGGGAATGGGTTGAACGATTCGACCGGTTAATGGAGCGATTAAAATAATTTCTTAAAGATGGGTGAAGAACTTTAAGTACCGTGGAGGATGGTATGCCAAAAGCAATCTTATCTGTGTATGACAAATCTGGACTGGTGGAATTTGCCTCAGGCCTGGCAGCACTTGGCTGGACGCTAATTGCCTCAGGCGGGACGGCGCGCCTGCTGCGGGAAAATAACCTGGCAGTCATCGAAGTCGCAGATTATACCGGTTCGCCGGAAATCCTGAACGGGCGGGTAAAAACCCTGCATCCGGCGATCCACGGCGGGCTTTTGGCCCGTGCCACGGCAGCCGACCTTTCCGATCTTACCAACCTGGGTTGGGATACCATCGACCTGGCGGTGGTCAACCTCTACCCATTCGAGCAAACCGTGGCGAAACCAGGTGCCACGCTGGAAGACGCCATCGAAAATATCGATATCGGCGGGGTCACGTTGATCCGCGCCGCAGCCAAGAATTTTGAGCGGGTGACGCTGGTGTGTGATCCTGGTGATTACGATCAGGTATTGGCGGAGATCAAAAACGGCGGAACGAGCGCAGAAACCCGGCGCGCGCTGGCTTTGAAAGGTTTTACGCAAACAGCCCAATACGACCGCGCGATTGCCGCCTATTTGAACCCGCAAGCCGCGCTGCATATTCAGGCTTATTCGGTAAGCACGCTGCGTTATGGAGAAAATCCCCACCAGAGCGCCGCCTTGTATTCCTTCGAACCGGGCAAAGGCCCGTTTGGGGGAACCGTGCTGCAGGGCAAAGAGTTATCTTATAACAATCTGCTCGATCTGGATGCAGCCTGGAAAGCAGCTCTCAGTTATGAGCGCCCTTCGATCTGCATTGTAAAACACCTTTCGCCCTGCGGGATCGCCTCATCTGATACGCTTAAAGATGCCTTCCAGGCAGCACTGGCCAGTGATCCTGTGTCTGCCTACGGCGGGGTGATTGCCAGCAACCGTCTATTTGATGGCGAAACCGCCGAAGCGGTCGGCAGCCTGTTTGTGGAATGCATCATCGCCCCAGGATTTTCTGCTGAAGCGCGGGGGGTGCTGGCGAAAAAGAAAAACCTGCGGTTGGTGGAGACCAATGCCCTGGCGATCAGCCCGGATTATGAACTGCGCACGATTGCCGGAGGCCTGTTGAAACAAAATCTGGACCGCGGCGACCCGCAGGGCACTGAATGGAAAGTGGTATCATCGCGGCAGCCCACCCCGGAAGAATGGACTGCGCTGCGTTTTGCATGGAAGGCCTGCCAGCACGTAAAATCCAATGCGATCGTTTTCGCGCAGGGCGAGGCCACGGTTGGCATTGGCGGCGGCCAACCTAACCGGGTGGACTGCGTACGCATCGCCATCCAGCGCGCCGGGGAAAAGGCGCAAGGCGCTGTCATGGCTTCGGATGCCTTTTTCCCATTTGCCGATTCGGTTGAAACTGCCGCGGCGGCTGGCATAACCGCGGTCGTGCATCCTGGCGGCTCGATCCGCGATCAAGAATCACTGGCGGCAGCCGAGGCTGTCGGGATGGCAATGGTAGTGACCGGAGTGCGCCATTTCCGCCATTAGCCGGAAAAAATCGGACAATTATTGGTATAATCCAAATCATGAGCAAGCTTACGCGCAGGGATTTCTTAAAGCTAGGCGCTTTCAGCCTGATGGGAAGCGGGTTCAGGCCGTATTTTGAATCCGGCGCCAGCCTGGATACAGGTGAGATCATCCGCATCGCCCAGCCATCGATCAGCGTATACAGCGAACCCTGGGATAAAAGCCGCATCCGCTTCCAGCGCTTTCGGGATGAAATAGTGCACGTGTACGAGGTGGTGAAATCTCCTCACGGGCCCGGGTATAATCCCATCTGGTACCGGGTGTGGGGAGGCTATATCCATTCCTCTTACGTGCAGCGAGTCCGCTTTCAGCTGAACCCAATTCTCTCAACCGTCTCTGATCAGAAGCAGCTGGCGGAAGTTACCGTGCCTTACAGCCAGGGTATGCGCTACAACCAGTTCACCGGCTGGACCCCTGTATACCGCCTGTATTACAATTCTAACCATTGGATCTCGGGCATCGAACAAGGACCGGATGGCGAAGCCTGGTACCGCATTTACGACGAGCTGCTGCGCAGCGAATATTTTGTGACCGCACGGCACTTACGCGTGGTGCAGGCTGATGAACTCACCCCGATTTCGCCCGATGTCCCCCCCGAAGAGAAGCGAATTTTAGTCTCTTTAGGCCAACAAACCGTCAAGGCGTATGAAGGCGACCGGTTAGTGCTAGATACGAACATCTCTTCAGGTATGCCGCGCCGCGGTGCTGATCCTAAGGATTCGACAGAAACCCCGCGAGGAACCTTTCACGTGCAGTCAAAAATGCCTTCCAAACATATGGGGGATGGGAATATTACCGATGACCTGGAAGCTTACGAGTACCCCGGCGTTCCGTGGACAAGTTTTTTCGAGCCGGTGGTCGGGATTGCCTTTCACGGCACGTATTGGCATACCAATTACGGGGTCACGATGAGCCACGGCTGCATCAATATGCGCTGTGATGAAGCCAAATGGATTTACCGCTGGACGACACCCCCCACGAAGATCAATGAGATTGAAAACCGCGGGATGGGCACCCTGGTGATCGTCACCTGACCATTAATCCCCGACAAACTGCATAAAAACCTGGTTTCCAAGAAAACGCCCAAACTGGGTCAGGCGGATGCGGTCTCCATCCTCCTCGAGCAGCCTTTTTGCCAGCAGGTCGCGGATTTCGGTTTGAAAGACTTCATCGATCTGCCGGCCGAAGCGGTCGGCAAACTCTGCCCGGCTGACACCTTCTTTTACCAGGCGCAAGCCGACCATCATCGTTTCCTGCATCTCAGTCCGCTGATCGATCGGCCAGGTTTCTACCGCTGCCGGGCCCACTGGAAATTGGGCGTCGCGTTCGCGCACCATCTGGATATACCCTTTAATCCCGCGCGCATTCGCCAGGCGCATATCCGCCAGATAACCATGGGCGCCTGCGCCAAAGCCAAAATAGGGACGGTCCTTCCAGTACTGCAGGTTGTGGCGGCAAGCGAGCAGCTCTCCATTTCGGCTGCGGCGCGCCCAATTCGAAATCTCATATTGTTCAAAACCAGCTTCCGCCAGGCGCTGACCGGCCCAATCATACATATCTGCAGCCAGGTCGTCATCCGGTTCTGCGACCATTCCCCTGCGGCGCATGCGGAACAAAGGCGTACCTTCTTCGATCGTCAGAGCATAAAGCGAGAGATGTTCAGGTTGAAGGGTGAGAGCCGTTTCCACGGTTTTCTGCCAGTCTGCCAGGGTTTGAAATGGCAGGTTGAAAATCAAATCCAGGCTGAGATTTTCAAAGCCGGCCGCGCGCGACCAACGAATGGCATCCATCACGTCAAAGGTGGTGTGCTGGCGTTCCAGCAGGCGCAGCTCATCTGGCCTGGCGGACTGCATGCCGAAGCTGATGCGATTAAAACCGGCCTTGCGAAGCCGGTGCAAATAATCCGGCAGTACCGTTCCAGGATTGGCTTCGAGGGTCATTTCAAGGTCCGGCGTAAGAGAGAAGTTATCCCGAATTTGCGCCAGGGTGTGTTCCAAAAGATCGACCGGGATCAATGATGGCGTGCCGCCGCCGAAAAAGATGGTATGCACAGGAAACGGCTGGCCCGCAGATTGGGCGACCTTGCGAATTTCCAGATCCAAGGCCTGCATATATGCGGGAATGCGTTCTTCCATCCCGGCATACGTGTTAAAATCACAATACCCGCAGCGATGCCGGCAAAATGGAATGTGAAGGTAAATACTGTGAGGCTGCATCGCTGTGAGAATAACACAAACCCATAGATTCTGCAAAGATAGACTGTCCAAAAAGTCTTGACAAGGGATATGGTATAATTTTTCGGTCCGGGAGGGTCTTTCCGGAAAAAAATTCTATGGCTGCTGAAAAAATTACAACAACTCAAAAAGTATGTCCAACCTGTGGAACTCGCCTGAGCGAGAACGCCACTCGCTGTTTGGTGTGCGGGCGCGCAGTCACCGCGACCGCAACCCCAAAAAGCGAATCGGATTCCTCCGTCCAGGGCCCGCGTATGCCGACTTTATCGCTAAGCCTGCCCCTGGCGATCGGATTATTCATCCTTTTGATCGGCATTGGCGCCGGCGCGGTATATTTATTCGCCAGGTCCACACCCCAGATTGTGGTCGATTTTACATCCACCCCAACTTCTACCCAAACATCGACGATTACTCCAACCTTTACCGCCACCTCGACCAACACCCCTGTCCCCACTGCGACCCCTCTGCCGCCAAAGGAATATATTGTTAAAGCCAATGACAGCTGTGTCGGCATTGCCTTTTTGTTCAACGTTTCTGTGCCAAGCATCGTTTTGTTGAACGATTTACCCGCAGACTGCGGCGTGTTAAGCGTCGGTCAGAAACTGCTCATCGCTCAGCCGACGCCTTCACCCACCCCACAAGCATCATCTACCCCGGATGCGGCAAAAGCCACCGAATCGGACTGTGATTTGTTCGATTACGTCGTCAAGGAAAATGACACCCTGGGCAGCATCGCGGCCAATTACAATGTGCCCGGGGAAGCCATCAAAGAATACAACGGGCTTCCATCGGATATTGTCAAATTGGGCTCAACCTTGAAAATACCATTGTGCAAACGCCTGCCGACCCCCGGTCCGACGTCTACCCCCACCCCGCCGCCGCCGTACCCGGCTGCGAACCTGCTACTACCAGCAGATGGGGCGTCATATATCTCCGCGAATGACGTGATCACCTTACAGTGGTCGTCTGTCGCTACACTGCGCCAGAATGAGAGCTACGCGGTGACGATCGAGGACCTGACGACCGGCACGGGTGACAAAGTGATCGATTACGTCAGCGAAACCAAGTACATTGTCCCGGCTTCTTTACGGCCTGGCGGCAATACCCCACACATATTCCGCTGGACGGTGGTATCGGTGAGGCAAAGCGGTACGACGAAAGACGGGCAACCCACCTATGAACAGGCCGGGGCGGTCAGCAGCCCGCGCGTGTTCAGCTGGGTGGGCAGCGGCGCCGCGCCAACCACCAATCCTTAAGAATAATAATAAAGGGTGTTTTTCCCGTCGTTAGGCGGGAAAAACACCCTCATAAGGTCAACTCCTTACCATTGCGGAGTGGTTATTTAAACCGCCTGGGTGGTCTTCGTTTCTTCCTGGTTTTCCAGATATTTGGTTGCCTGTATGCCTGCCGCGGCTCCCATGCCAGCCGAGGTCACGACCTGCCTGAAATGGCTGTCCATCACTTCGCCGGCGGCGAAAACTCCGTCGACGCTCGTTTCCATGTTCATATTGGTGATGATATAACCATTTTGATCCAACTCCAGCTGGCCTATAAACATCTGAGTGTTGGGGGTGTGCCCGATGAAAATAAAAACGCCGTCGGCATCAAAGCGGGAAACTCCGCCGGTTTTCACGTTTTTGAGCTGCACCGATTCCACTTTTTCACTGCCTAAGATCTGATCAACAACCGAATCCCAGATAAAATGAATCTTCGGGTTTTCCATAGCGCGTTTCTGTAAAATCGCACCGGCGCGCAGTTCGTTACGCCGATGGACAATATGCACGCCAGAGGCATAACGCGTCAGGAACAACGCCTCCTCGAGGGCGGAATCACCGCCGCCAACCACAATCACCTTTTTATCCTTGAAGAACCAGCCGTCACAGGTGGCGCAGTAAGAGACACCGCGCCCGGTGAGCTCTTTTTCACCGGCCACATTAAGATGATTAGGACTGGCGCCTGTCGAGATGATCAACGATTCCGCCAGAAATTCGCGGTCGTAGGTCATTACCCGAAACGGTTTTACAGATAGATCCACCGCGGTAGCGGTTTCGAATTCGATCTTCGCGCCAAATTTTTCGGCCTGTTTTTGGAATAATTCACCTAACTGCGCCCCGCCAACACCTTCCGGAAACCCGGGGTAGTTTTCAATAGTATATGTCAGGGCTGCTTGACCACCCAATTCCATGCCAGTCAGTACGAGCGGCTGCAGCTCTGCCCGTGCGGCATACAATGCCGCAGAAAATCCGGCCGGTCCCGAACCCAGGATCACCACTTTTACCGGTTCTGAATTCGTATTTGAGATATTCGCCGGAATGTTATGTAAGTTCAAATTCATGCGGTTTCTCCAATCATTTCATCTTTAATAGATGAGGTATTCATCAAAAAAGTTACGTCGATTTTACTGCCTGATCGCTGATTTTCAAAGCCTCATCGATGATTGAGAAACCCTCAACCAGCTGGCCTGTGGTAATAGGCAGCGGAGGGATGATTAACAATGTGTGCCAGTGCGTGTGAAGGTATAAGCCTCGGTTTAACAAGAATCCACGCACGGCATCCATTTCTGGGCTGCTGCCGCCAAATGGGGCCAGCGGTTCCTTTGTTTCGCGGTCCCTGACCAATTCCACCGCGGCAAACAGGCCGATCGAACGCACCTCGCCAATGGATGGGTGGCGGTCTTTCAGCTCAGCCAGCAGATCCGCCAGATCGGCACCGGTAGAGGCTGCCCGCTCCACCAGGTGGTCGCTGTGCATCACCTGAATGTTGGCGGCAGCCGCTGCCAGGGAAATGGGGTGCGCATTATATGTCAGGCCGCCCTGGTACACCCTGTCCTTGAATACATCGGCGATCGACTGCTTCATCGCCACGCAGCCAAGGGGAGCATAACCCGAGGTCAATCCTTTTGCCATGGTCAGGATATCTGGGACAACCCCCCAATGCTCCACCGCGAACCAACGGCCCGTGCGGCCGAAACCGCTCATGACTTCGTCACAGATGAGCAGTATTCCATAACGGTCGCAGATGGCCCTTACTCCCTGGAGGTAACCGTCCGGAGGGATCAAGACTCCGTTCGTGCCGGTAACAGTTTCCATCAGAATGGCAGCGATAGTCGCCGGACCTTCCAATTGGATCAGCTCTTCGAGGTAATTCAGGTAATCATTGGTGAACTCAGTTTCAGGCAGATCTGGACGCGAGGCATGGAAAGTTGAACGATAGCGGTACGGGTCCAGAAAATGTACGACCCCCGGCATCAAGCCTGGTTCCCACGCCCAACGGCGCGGGTCTCCGGTGAGAGCCATCGCGCCAGCCGTGGCCCCATGGTAGGAACGGTAGCGTGCCAGGATCTTATGCCTGCCCGTGGCAGCCCGCGCCAGCTTGACGGCATTTTCGTTGGCGTCTGCACCACCCAGGGTGAACAAGAAGCGGTCCAGACCTGGGGGAGTGATTTCAGCGAGCAGCTTCCCCAGCACAGCGCGCGGGCGGGTTGCCATGCCCGGCCCCGCATACGGAAGCTCCTGGGCTTGTTGGCAAATCGCCGCGATGACGCGCGCATCTCCATGGCCGATATTAACGCACATGGTCATCGAGTTGAAGTCCAGATACCGTTTGCCGCTCGTATCCCAAAAATAAACCCCCTGGGCGCGTGCAACCGGAATGGGATTAACCTTTCCTTGAGCAGACCAGGTCCAAAAACTGTGCTCCAGGGAAAGCGGTAAAATGTCGCCGTCATCCAGATCCATAGGTTCTCCTGTCTGGTAATAGTTTACCGCTTTATTCTAATATGATGTTCTGGGAGGTGTTTTTGGAAAATTGCTTCGCAATTTTCCAAAAACACCAATCATCATGTTGCGTGGCTCTCGGCAGCGCGAACGGCTTCTTCATTGTGAGACACGATCGTTAAAGATAAGGATTACACAACCAATTCGGATATACTATGTGCATGTCGTTACCCCAAGATGAAACATCCCAGGCGTGCGGTGAGGAACCACCTGCGGACGCGATGCGCGGCCTGGGGTATTTTAATACCGGCGATTACTTTGAGGCGCACGAATACCTCGAATTTGCCTGGAGAGCCGAAGGACGTCCGATCCGCGACCTGTACCGCGCCGTGCTACAAGTTGCGGTGGGTTACTACCATCTAACACGCGGCAATTTTACCGGCGCGCGAAAAATGTTCAACCGCAGCCGGAAATTCCTAGATGCGCTGCCGGCAGACTGCCAGGGCATTAATCTGACTCAATTACGCCTGGATATGGACCGGGTAGAAGCGGAAATGATCCTGCTTGGACCGGAGCGGATCAGCTCGTTCGATCGATCGCTGTTGAAAAAGGTCGAATATCGTCGTAAAGGAAAGGAAAATACTTAATGGACTCAGCACTGCCTCTTAAGGGGAAGATCGCCCTGGTCACCGGTTCTGGACGCGGTATTGGCCGGGCAATCGCTCTGCGCCTGGCACAGGACGGCGCCGACCTGGTGATTAATTTCATGCGCAATCAAAATCCAGCGGAAGAAGTAGCCAGCCTGATCCGTGAGATCGGCCAGCGGGCAGTCGTCGTCCAGGCAAATGTTGCCAAGTCAGAAGATGTCGACCGGCTGTTTGAGGTAGTGGACCGGGAGTACGGCGGGCTGGATATCTTTATCAATAATGCCGCATCCGGATTTAACCGCCCGATCATGGAGCAGAAAGTGATGGGCTGGGATTGGACGTTGAATGTGAACGCGCGGGGCTTCCTGCTGTGCGTGCAAAAAGCCGTTCCATTGATGGAAAAACGCGGTGGGGGGCACATCGTGGCGATTTCCAGCCCGGGTTCGCAGCGCGTGATGCCCGATTATGTAGCTGTAGGAGCCAGCAAGGCCGCTTTAGAGGCTCTCACCCGCTACACGGCGGTGGAAATGGCACCTAAGAATATTGTGGTCAATGCTGTCTCTCCCAGCCTGGTAGAAACGGATGCGCTGAAACATTTCGCATCGCTGAGCAATAGCGATACCATCCCAAGGGCGATCGCCAATACTCCCGCCGGCAGGCTGGTGACCCCTGAAGATATCGCCGGGGTGATCTCGTTCTTATGCTCGCCGGCGGCTTTCATGATCCGCGGGCAGGTAATCACGATCGACGGCGGCTACACCCTGATCGTTCCGGACTGAGGTGGATAAGCTGGTCAGGCGCCTGGGCCCAGGGGCGCTCACCCCACCCCTTCGGGTGCACCATACGCGAGGTACGCCCGAAGGGCGAGGGTGTTCGGGTGTACCTCGCTCTGCGTACCCTTCGGTATGCGTAACGCGGGCAAGGGCTGGCGCGGACCAAACAAAATGATGCCAGGGTGTTTTTTTATGCGACTTCGTCGCATAAAAAAACACCCAAAGTATCATATAAAAGGAATTATCAGATTTCAGTCTTTCAGGAGGATCGCCCGAGCCGGTGAACCGTCTGATCCGCCTAGTTTTGGCGGTAAGCAGATCAAGGTGTAACTTCCCGCAGGCACTCCATTCAGGTTGACCCCTTCCAGGACCACCATCTCATTTTTCAGCAGTATCTGGTGAGTCGGAACACCTTCGTTGAACGGCGCAATCGAAAGGTAGTCGATCCCTACCAGGCGAATACCCATGCTGACCAGAGCTTCCGCCCCATCTGGCGAAACCGCCACAAAATCTTTCTCGAAGGTCTGAACGGGTTTTAACCAATAGGCTGAATTGCGCGTCTTAAAAAGAACCCGCGTGGTCCCATCTTTAATCCCGGCGCTTTTGATAACTCCGGCGGTGATTAAATCGACCTTATCCGGTAAATGAACCACTTGCGCCGGACCGACCAGCACATCCAGTGACAGGTTTTCGATCGTTTTCGCTCCATGGACGAAATGGTACGGCGCGTCAAGATGAGTGCCTGTATGCACGCTCATTTCCAGCCGGGACACATTGGCATGCGCGCCTTCTTCAATTTTACTGACCCGTTCCAGCTTCACCTGAGGATCGCCGGGCCAGACCACCATTTTACTTCTGACGGTTAAACTGATATCTATAATCTCCATTTTCGTTACCTCCATGCCTTGCCATTGGATTGTGACCACCCGCTGACGGTGAAAATCTTGGTTAATTCCGCCTGTCTTTCTTGAGCCGTCATCGGGCGAGGTTTGACAAAATCTTCCAGGGTCGCGGTTAGAAACTCGACCCCGAGGTAACGCCCTTGATAAAACACATGCCGGTCGATAAATTCATATTTTGTGTCCGGCCAGGGGGTATCCATCTGATCGAAAAATAAATTACCAAGTCCGTAATGGATAAATCCCTGATTGCGCAGCTCCATGGCCTGGGGCAGGTGTGCCTGGCTGCCGCTGACGATCACCGCACCTGCGTCAGACAGGCGCCGGAAAAAGCTGTATTGGTCAGGCTGCGGGGTTGGATCATAGGATTCAAAGTATTGCAGAGTGACGATCACCTGGTACCCTTCACCAGCCAGGCGGCGAATTTCCGCCTCCAGAGTATCCAGATCAGGATAGCCGCAGTTTGTCGTTCCGGCTGCGTCGCTGGTCGCCCAATCCGCCGGCGGGCCAGCCGGGTTGCAGCCGATGAACGCCAAACGGTTGCCGTGGTCGATGATGAACGCCGGTTTTCGCGCCTGCTCATCATTGGGCCCGGCGCCGTAATACAACCAGCTGCGCGCTCGATACATTTCAATCGTGTAGTTGACCCATTCCCGGCCAAAATCGTTGAGATGGTTGCCGGTCATTTCGACGATATCCACGCCCACATCTTCAAACAGCTGGATATACTTCGGGTCGCTGCAAAAGCGCAGGTTTGGATCGTTTCCATCAGGCGGCGCACATTTGGGATCAAACGACACCTCATTGCTGACATGGGTGAGATCCGCCTCCCGCAGCCAGTTGCGGATGTCTCGCCCGGGGTACAACAAGCCTTTTTGCTCCATGAACCAGGCCGACCCGCGCACCAGCGCCGAAACGCCGGTCATCACCAGCACGGTAAGTTTTTCTGGGTCCCGGTTGGTTAAGAATGATAGTGTTCTTTTGCCAATCCTTTGATTAAACTGCTCCAGTGCAATGGAATCGCCATCCATCGTGACCGGAAATCTCAGACCGTAGGTATCATCCATTTTCCGATCCAGGGGAGACTGGCCGTCAATACGAATTACCTTCCAGCGCGGCTGAAGGGTGTCAAAGGGAAGGATCGCCCAGGAGGTCTTTTCCTGCCAGGCAGTTTCCAGCAGGTCGCCGGCGTTTACCGTCTTTACCCTGGCAGACGGATTACCCCAGGCGCGCTCCAGCACCTGGCGAGTGGATTTATCCACCAACAAATTAATCGCGTTCATGGCTGTACTGGGTGTACCCTGCCAGGTGGATGTGACATCACTCAACTCTACATTATCGATCAATGTTGGAAATGGAGCCGCCAGGGCATAGGTCCAATGCCCGATTGGCGCAAGCGGTTTGCCATTCCCGCCAATCTCAAAACGGAGATTGGCGGCGTTAACATTGTCTACCAACTCCTGATGATTGAATTCCAGCTCTTGCGGAAACCTGGAGGCCAACCCCGGGTCAATCCATACTTTCAGCATCGGGACAGAGGTCTGGGTCGGTTCAGGTGTTGGTTCAGGTGTTGGTTCAGGAGTGCATGTCGGATTGATTGAGGGCGAGGTATTTTCAGTGGGGAGGATGATTGGTGTAATTGTAGGAACGGCTACCGCAACGGCGGGTGCAGGCCAGGGACGGATACATCCACATGTTGCGATCAAAATCCCAATCCCTAGAATAGTGGATGCCAAATTCCGCATACATTTATTATACATGCTTCATATTTGATAGCATCTGATAGACTGCATGCGTATAATTCCAAAGGAAGCCAGACAAAGAAAGGAACGAATATGCGCGAAGTTGCGGTCTTGGGAATCGGTCAAATCAGAGTAGACGAACATTGGGATAAATCACTCAAGGAACTGGCCGGCGAAGCTGTGTTGGCTGCTCTCCACGATGCAGAGATGGCCGGAGTAGAAGCGCTGTATGTTGGCAACATGATGTCAGGTCCAGCCAACCACCAGCAACATCTGGGAGCTTCAATCGCGGATTGGGTTGGAATGCATTACATGAGCGCCATGCACATCGAAGCCGCCTGCGGCTCTGGAGCCGCAGCGTTTCGTTCAGCCTTGATGGCTGTCGCCTCAGGTGCGATAGACAGCGCCATCGCCGTGGGCGTGGAAAAGATGACGGATTCCCCCGGAGATGAGATCACCAGCCAACTGGCAACCGCTGCGGATGCGGATTGGGAAGTCGACCAGGGGCTTTCTTTCGTCGCCCTTAACGCCTTGATCATGCAGCGCTACCTGTACGAGTACAAATGGGCAAAGGCCGATTTTGGCGCATTCTCAATCAATGCCCATGCTAACGGGGCCCATAACCCGTTTGCCCGTTTCAGGGATCCGATTACGAGCGCCGTATACAACCGGGCGGGAATCATCGCCGATCCGATAAATCTAATGGATGCTTCCCCGGTGGGCGACGGTTCAGCCGCTGCAGTGCTTGTGCCGGTAGAGTATCTGCGTTCTCACGGGAAATCGAAAATAATAAAAGTTATCGGTTCCAGTGGAGCCACGGATACCATCGCGATTGACAACCGACGCGATCCTTTATGGCTCTCGGCTTCTGCAAATTCGGCCAAAAAAGCCTATGCCCAGGCGAACGTCACCCCGCGGGAGATCGACCTTTTTGAGGCGCACGATGCCTTCAGCATCATGGCGGCGCTGTCATTAGAATCCACCGGTTTTTCCGAGCGCGGGCAAGCGCCCCGCCTGGCGAATGACGGGGAGATCCTGCCCACCGGGCGCATTCCAATCTCCACCCGGGGCGGTTTGAAAGCGCGCGGGCACCCGGTTGGGGCAACCGGCATCTACCAGATCGTGGAAGTCGTCCAGCAGCTGCGCGGTGAAGCAGAGGGCAGCCAGGTGGAAAACGCGCGCATCGGCATGGCCCAGAACATAGGTGGCAGCGGATCCAATATCTACACGCATATTCTCAAGCGGGAATAGGCCTGATTCTAATCAGGTTACAGAGGCTGCCTTTGGATCATGGCGGTTCGGGTGCGGATATCGAACTGGCAGCCGTCGGTTAATTGGTGCAGCCGCAATTGGCTTACCCCAAACCATGCCCCACTGCTGACCTGGTCGATATTTGTTTCCAGAATATCCTGTCCGTCAATGATCGTGACCGCCCTTTTTCCAATGACCGTCATGCGGTCGTTGACCAGGATTACCGCCGTATTCTCATCCAGACCAACGCCCAATAAATGGGGATGCAGAGTCACCGCATAGATTAACCTGCCGATGCGGTTGCGCTGGTAAAAATGCTGGTCAAACAGAATACTCTCATAAAATCCCAGTCCTTCGGCGAACTGAGCGGTGCCAAAACGAGCCCCGGTGGATGTCTTACCTCCCGAGATCATCATCCGGCCCATCACAGCCGCTCCCGCCGATGTTCCAGCGACAACCGTGCCCTGCTGAAACACCTCGAGAATCGCTTTCAGGAGAGGTGTCCCGGCCAGGACAGTTGTCAACCTCAGCTGGTTGCCGCCGGTAAAGAAAATGCCCGAAGCCCGTTTAACGGCCTGGATATTTTCGTCTTCAAAGGATTGAAGACGCTCATGTACAGGTAGAATCGTAGGAGGGTCATTTATCCCCAACTCCTGCCATGCCTGGATAAACTCGGTTCCCCCATTCAGCCTTGAAGTTGCGGCGGGGATCACAACCAAATGGGCATCCGCACCCCCGCACAGCCTGAAGAATTCCTTCGCGATTTCGCCATCCAGGCGCATATTGCCACCAATTGCCATGAGTACTGCCATATTATTCCCTGACCTGCGATGATTATTTTATCGTGAGTATAAAGGTTTCTGGAGAGGCTGTCTTAAAAGTCCACCCCCACCCCGACCCGCCCCCTCACCCCCCTTCGGGGGCGCGAAGCGCGTGGGGGCGGGAGGATGAGGAAATGGGGAGTTTTGGCCGCAAAATGCGGCCAAAACTCCCCAAACCTCTGAATTTCTCCCCCTTCCCGCCATCGGGAAGGGGGTTGGGGAGATGGGTTCTTAGACAAATCATTCTTTTCGGACAGCCCCTCCAGATTTCTATGTTTTGTAACCCGAGCTGACATTATTTTAGGTTCTTATTATAAAGTGTATTCTGGACATGAGATCAAATTGGTTATGTGACCGCGAAGCAAGCATCTTTCATAAATATATGTTAGGATTCAGGTATGGTTGAGTTCTCCGAGGCCAGACTGAAAACCTACCGGTCGCTTACGTTTCGCACTGGCGCGGGCTTGCGGTTGGCGTCTGCAGACGAAGCGGTCGATTTTGTCAACCAGCGGGGATTTGTATTTTTTTGGCCCTTAAAAGGGATTGACTTCCCCAATCTCTGGATGGCAGCAGCCGGAGACCGTCCCGTGCCGGATGAACATGATGACCCGGGTCATGTCACCTGGTCATGGAAGGACGGCCTGCTAGGGGCACGGCGCTGGTATTATGGGCGGGTCTTACGCCAAAGAAACGCGATGATTTCTTTGGAGGCACTGCCCTTTTTTTACGCATTGACGAATAATTACGGCGATCCCGAAAATGATTACCTTGAACAATATCTGCAGGGCACGCTGACCGCCGAAGCCAAATCGGTGTACGAAACTTTGCTGCAAGAAGGTCCACTGGACACGATCGCCTTGCGTAAAGCAGCCCGGTTGTCGAACCGGGAAAGCGACACGCGGTTTAATAAAGCGCTGAATGATCTACAAATGGATTTTAAGGTTCTACCGGTCGGAATCAGCCCGGTGGGGGCCTGGCGATATGCATTTATTTATGATCTCAGTCACAGGCATTTTCCCAATTTAATCGAGCAGGCTTCAAAAATTTTCGAATCGGATGCGCGCCTGTACCTGGCGCAAAAGACGATCGAATCTCTCGGGGCAACACCTATTAACTTTATTTCTCGATTATTTCACTGGAAAAATGAAGAGATGGAAAAGTGCATCAAACGCCTGCTATCTTCCGGCCAATTCGTCGGCGCGTCGTTTCCGGGCCAGGATCATAACTGGATTGGCCTGGTTGACCTGACTGAACCCTCAACCGAAAAGGAGTAATTATGTTCGAATTCCATATTTCTCGCCAGGCACGCGTCCGTTATCAATTCGATCAGACATTGTTCAACCTTCAGGGCAATGTAATCTTTGCAAACTTCCACGCTGCCCGCCTCTTTGCTCAGAAGATGAACCAGACAAGAGATCTGGTCAACTTCCCAGAACAGGCTGTTCGCGCCGGACAAATAAACGCATTAGGCCTGATCGACGAGATCTTGCACCAGGTTGTCTATTTGTACCGGCAGGAGAAAAATCCGCGGGTAATGATCGATGCTTTGCAATGGCTGCAAGAACGGGTCGGCGATAAAGAACTGGAAAGAACACTGCTTGAATTTACCTATGATTTTCCGCCCCTGGCCGTATTCCTCAAGCAGCAAACAACCAGCGAATATCTTGCCGGTTCTACCGATGGGGTACCCAACCAGGCATTAGTATTGGAAGAGCTGATGATGCTGTGGGTGGCGAATCTGAACCCGGCCTGTGAACCTTATCAGGAGCTGTTTGACGACGAACACCTCAATAATGAGACGGCATATAAACGAGTGGTTTTTGAGCTGAAATCTTTCTTCGAAAAGCAGCCCACTTTTGGACCGGAACAACAGAACCTGGTCGATATGCTGCGCGCGCCGGCGATCGCTGTGCCGCATTCCCTGACCGGTCAGCTTGAGTATATTCGAACGCGATGGGCCGATCTGCTGGGGCGCTTTTTATACCGCCTGTTAGCCAGCCTGGACCTGGTTAAAGAAGAAGAAAAAATGGGCTTTTTTGGCCCAGGCCCGGTCCCCATCCCGGTATATGACCGGTCGCTGCTGGCAGAAAATGAGCCCGAAAAATTTTCCCAGGATCGTGAATGGATGCCGCGCCTGGTGTTGATGGCTAAAAATTCCTTTGTTTGGCTTGACCAGCTTTCCAAGAAATACCAGCGATCGATCACGAGATTGGACCAGATACCGGATGAGGAACTGGATAATCTGGCGCGCTGGGGTTATACCGGCTTGTGGCTGATCGGGTTGTGGGAACGCAGCACTGCGTCCGCGAAAATCAAGCAGTACTGCGGAAATCCAGAAGCGATTGCCTCGGCCTATTCTCTGGCCGGGTATTGGATCGCGAATGATCTAGGCGGTGAACAGGCTTACCAGCATCTGCGCGACCGCGCCTGGCAGCGCGGTATACGCCTGGCGAGCGATATGGTGCCAAATCACATGGGGATTGACTCTCAATGGGTGGTTGACCATCCCGATTGGTTTTTATCTTTAGATTACAGCCCTTATCCTGCCTACAGCTATAATGGACCTGATTTATCCCCGGATGGACGAATATCGATTAATATCGAGGACCACTATTTCGACCGCAGCGATGCCGCGGTGATCTTTAAGCGTTACGACCATTCTAGCGGGGATACTCGCTATATCTATCACGGGAATGACGGCACCACCATGCCGTGGAACGATACCGCCCAGCTCAATTACCTGAACCCGGAAGTGCGAGAGGCACTCATCCAAACCATCCTCAGCGTGGCGCGCCGCTTCCCAATTATCCGCTTCGATGCTGCCATGACCCTGGCAAAACGCCATTTTCAACGGCTGTGGTATCCTGAACCCGGTACGGGCGGCGCTATCCCTTCGCGGGCAGAACACGGCATGACCAAAGAACAATTTGATGCGGCGATGCCAGTTGAATTCTGGCGTGAAGTCGTCGACCGTGCCGCAGTAGAAGCTCCGGATACGCTGCTTCTGGCGGAAGCCTTCTGGCTGATGGAGGGCTATTTTGTACGCACGCTGGGCATGCACCGCGTTTACAACAGCGCATTTATGAACCTGCTGCGCAACGAGGAAAACGCCAAGTACCGCACCGTGATGAAGAATACGCTGGAATTTGATCCCGAAATTCTCAAGCGTTATGTCAATTTCATGAATAATCCCGATGAGCGCACCGCGGTCGACCAGTTTGGCAAGGGCGATAAATATTTCGGCATCTGTACTTTGATGGCCACCCTGCCGGGCCTGCCGATGTTTGGCCACGGCCAGATTGAAGGTTTCACCGAAAAATACGGCATGGAATTCCGCAAAGCGTATTGGGAAGAACAGATCGATCAGAACCTGGTCGAGCGCCACCAGCGCGAGATCTTCCCCCTGCTTCACCGCCGGGCGCTTTTCGCCGGGGTTGAGCACTTTTTATTGTTTGATTTCTTCTCGCCAGATGGATATGTGAACGAAGATGTATATGCATATACAAACGGGCTGGGCAGCGAGCGCACCCTGGTTGTTTACCATAATAAGTTCGCGGACGCCCGCGGCTGGATACGCACTTCGGTTGGGTTTTCGGTAAAATCATCAGACAGCGACCAACGCCAGATTGTGCAGCGTACCCTGGGCGACGGATTGGGGATTAAACCTGGCTCAAATTCGTTTGTCATTTTCCGCGACCACACCACCCGGTTAGAATTTATCCGCCCGGCAAATGAGATCCTTCAGGACGGCATTTACCTCGAACTCCGCGCATATGAGAACCACGTATTCCTCGATTTTCGCCAGGTGGAGGACGATCAGTGGCAGTCATACCGCCAATTAAACAGTTATCTCGCCGGACGGGGAGTGCCCGATATCCATGAGGCAATGCGCGAACTGGTCGTTCAGCCTGTGCTCGAGCCGTTCCGCCAGATTGCCAATGCAGGCTACTGGCAGTACCTTATGACTCAGATGTGCGGCCCCAAGCAGCCCAATGTTTCGAACGACGTTCTCACTGAGGCGGGCCAAAAATATAAGAACCTGGTGGAGGGAATTGCTTACCTGGAACCCTCTGTGAAATATCAGCCGGAGTTTTCGACTGAGATGCAGAAAACGGTGAAAGATATCTTATCTCTACCGGTGATCGAGGACCAAATACCCTTCCCTGGATCTCAAATTTATCCCAAGGCTATTGGTTTTATTCTCAAAGGCCTGGAAAAAAATCCTAACCGCTGGTCAGTCTGGTATGTTTGGGCGTTCCTTTCAAACCTCGAACTGTTGAGCCCTTCACCGGATGAGAATTTACGAGTAATCAGCTGGATGGATGAATGGCAGTTGAATAAAGTAATGACGGATGCGTTCCGTTCGTTTGGAACCGAGGAAATCAACGTATCGAGGTATTTAGCGATCGTTCGCCTGCTCATCCAGGAACACCACTGGTATACCCGTCTGGGCAGCTCATCCCTGGTCTCCATTCTGGAAACCTGGCTGTCTTCTGCCGAAATCCGCAATTTCCTTAATATCAACCGTCACCAGGATATCCTCTGGTTCAACAAAGAAGCTTTTGAAGAATTCGTGTGGTGGATGATGGCATTAGTCGTTTTTGAAAGGGTCAAGGAACCTCAGGCGACAGCTGCCGCGACCATCGAACGCATTCTGGGCGCATACGAAATTGTTCAGAAGCTGATCAAAGCCGAAAAATCCTCAGATTACCAGGTCAATAAGCTGTTAGGATTGACGCAGAAACCGTAATAGAACAAAACATGACCCACCCCTGAATTAATCTTGATGTGTGTCTTATCGGCAAAATAGCCCCCACCCCCTTGATCCCCCGCCCCGTGGGCGGGGGAAAAGGATTGAGAAGGGGCTTTTCGGCATGTTCCGTGCCGAAAAGCCCCTTCAAATCTCTGCTTAGGGGTGAAGTTGCAGAAAAACCTTGAAGATTAATTTCAGGGTGATTCATAATAAAAATATGGGGGATGGTATATTTTCCTACACTGTGGTTTTTCCAAAGCTCTGACTGGTGCGCGCCCGATTTAGATGGTTAATGAAAACTCCATCCGCGCGGTTTCCGGTTCTCCAGCTTTTCACCCTTCTCAACAAAGCAACGGCCTGGTCCGAAAAATCAACCCCGGTTGCTAAAAATGTGAGCCAAATAGCCTGGGCAGTGTAAGAAACATTATTGCGCGGCTCGATCCGGTCGAAATCTTCGAAGAACCATCCACAAGAAGTGAACATGCGCTGTTTCTCAAATTGCGCTTCCAGCAGCAGCTTGATTTTCCGCAAGTTTTCATCATCCGGCATATTTTCCGCCTGAGATGCCATTAATTCTTCAAAAGAAATTTCGCCCAGAAATACCTTGACGTAAGCGTGGCGCAGCTCGAGCGGGTCCTTCACGAAACGGCTGGTGAACTCAAAATATTGGGTATCAATTAAGCCGGCGATTTCATTAACAGCGGCTCGCAACGGAGCTTTCCATTCACCATGCGCTGTACATCCGCATGCCCCCATCCAACGAACTACGCCATGATGGCAGCTCCAGGATGTAAACTGGCGGATACCCATCGTGCGCATCGGCGGGTGCATTTTCAGCCAAAGGGCGGGGTAAGTGGCTTCGATGGACTGTTGTACCAGGGCTCCTCTCATCAGGTAAGACAAAAATTTATCGCGAAAAGGCTGGTGATGCCCATACAGCTCTCCGTCCGAAGCCACCAGAACAAGCTGGGGGGTCCCATTGCCATTGGGGTGATACTTGGGCAGCAAATATTGGTTTATAAACATATCTGCATTTGAGGTGGCTGCCGGATCAAAACTGATGCGCGTGCTCAAGTCCTGGTCATAGAAAAAAACCGTGATACTTTTTTTGTTTTTTAACGGGACGAGATACGGCTGGCTGGTATCCAGCAGATTTGTATCTGCCTGCCAAGGAGCAAGGATTGTGAAGCGGATCTTGTTCTCCGCGAGGATCTGGAGAGTTTCCTCATCAACGGCGGTCTCGGGCAGCCACATTCCCAGGGGGGCATGCCCAAACCTGTGCTCGAAATCGGCAATCCCCCAGCGGATTTGGGTCACTTTGTCATCGCGCGAGGCTAAAGGTAGGATGGTGTGGTTGTAAGATTGGGCAATCGCATTCCCAACGCCATGCCGTTCGAAGTTCCAGCGGTCCTGCTCGATAATTTGCTGCACCGTGCGCGGATCGTATTCTGCCATCCAATCCAGCAAGGTAGGGCCAATGTTAAAACTAATCCGCTCAAAATTTCCCAGGACGGCATTAGGACGGTAATCATGATCGTGAATCCGTTCATTCCAGTTGGGGTATGGCGTGGCCCCTGGTTCCTGCGGGATTTGACCTGTCAGGGGATCCTCTCGGGGAGGTTGATAGAAATGGCCGTGCACAGCGAAAGCTAGATTGCTCATTAATTATTAGTTTGCCGTTGAAAAAGTATTCTTTTCGATCTTGTGCCCGGGTGAAGATAATCCAGGTTTTGGTTAAAACGCGCCGGAATGACACCAAATTGGCGCGGCAAAACATCGATTGGACAGGTACGGTCTGCCGCCAGGTAATCGAGCCAGAACAAAGAAAGCGGATATTTAGGAAAAGTTTGCTCAAGCCACAAAGTTAATGAGCGCAGGAAAGCGGGTTGAAAATTCATAAGAATCCTGCGGTATCCTGTAGCCTGCATCAACAACTCCAGAATTTCTCGGAAGGTTAAATACTCGCTTCCCCCAATCTCGAATATTTGATTTACCGTTGTTCGATCCTCAAGCGCTACATTTAAACAAGCAACCAGGTCATCAATCCATATTGGCTGAACAAGGCTGTGTCCATCTCCGGGGACCAAGAATATACCTGGAGTGATTTTCAGCAAATTTGCCAGGCCGGTGGTAAATTGGTCGCCGTGTCCAAAAACCGGTCCCGACCGGAAGATTGTGTACCCAACACCGCTGTTGAGAAAAAAATGCTCCGCCAGGGCTTTCGCTTTCAAAACAGGATAAGCAGACGACCGGTCGGCTCCTAAATGGCTGATATAAAAAATTCTTTCGACGCCGGCTTGTTTTGCGACCGCAGCCAGAGTACGGCTGCTATCTACGTCGATTCTTTCCAGGTCTGAACGGCTTCCCTGGCGTTCTACCCCAGCCAGGTGAAAAATTATGTCCACTCCTTTTAGAGCCGAACGGAGGCCTTTTTCATCTTTCAAACTGGAAACAGCCACATCCACCGCCTCACCCCGCGGCAACCTGGGTGATTCACGCGATGGTCGCAGCAACAAACGCACAGGTTTTCCAATGGAGACTAGCTCTTTTACCAATGAACGTCCGATAAAGCCTGTGCCGCCTGTAACCAGGATCATAGAATGAGTATTATAGCAGAGGATAAGCATTATTTCGAATTGGCATAATTCTTGTATCCACATAAACACCTGCCAAAATTATCGAGACATTGGATAAACTCTATGGATAGCATTTTTTTTCCTTTTCCCACTCATTCCTCACGCCTGGGTTTTCATTACTTCCAGGACTCGCTGCATTATCGCGAGGCAGATCTGGTGAAGTGGGTGCCCGAATTAACTGCCATGGGGATCTCGTGGCTGGTACTCAAATCACCAATCGACCGGGCAATTCCAGAACAATTCATCCGTGGGATCGTGGACGCAGGGATCGAACCCCTGATCGATTTTGACCTATCACTGTCAAAACCAGTGGCGATCAGCGACCTTTCCCTGCTTTTTAAAGCCTATTCCCGGTGGGGAGCGCACGGCATAAAGCTGTTCGATCGCCCTAATGCTTATCGCTCATGGACGAAAGCAACCTGGGCTCGCCAGGACCTGGTAGAACGCTTTCTTGACCGCTTCTTACCGATTGCAACATCCGCGTTGGATGAAGGATTGATCCCTATTTTGCCGCCGCTGGAACCGGGGGGCAGTTACTGGGATACGTCTTTCTTAAAGTCCATGCTATCAAGCCTCATACGCCGCAATCCAGCCAATTTACTGGAAAAACTGGTGATCAGCGCGTACGTCTTTGATCAACATCACGATTTGAATTGGGGAGCTGGAGGCGCCCAAAAATGGACCGCGGTGCGGCCCTATTTCACCCCTCCTGAGCAGCAAGATCATATCGGATTTCGCATTATGGACTGGTACCGCGAAATCAGCCTCACAGTATTGGAACGCGAATGTCCGATGATCTTGTTTGGCGCAGGCACGCCGGGTGATCCATTGAAAGATGAAAACGTCGCATACACTCAGGATGAACACCGCCAAAATAATCTGGTGATTGCCAGATTGTTGGAAGCGGGAAAAAATAATGAACTTGATGAGACGTTGTCATCGTTTGGCGCAGTGCCGCCCAATGTGATCGCCTGCAATTACTGGATACTTTCCGCAGAACCTGAAGAATCAGGGGCTTCTCAGGCCTGGTATGGGATACCAGAAAATTTTTCCGCCACAATCCAATCTCTCAAAGAATTTAATAAGCTGGCGCAATCCAGGCAGCCAGATTCCGGAAAGGCAAAAAATACCCCGGATCCCAACCATCCGATTGACCATTACCTGCTTCTACCCACATTTGAATGGGGCGTGGCTGATTGGCATCTGGAGGTGATCCGGCCCTTTGTCAAGAAGAATATGCCGACGGTAGGGTTTTCACTGGATGAAGCCGTTTTAGCCAGAAATGTAACCATTATCGGCAATCACCAATCTTTTTCAGACGCACAGATTGAAAAGCTCATTCTATCAGGATGTAAAATCCGGCGGATCGTAGGAGATGGCACAAGTATTGCAACACAACTTGCGGAGAGGTGAATCATGAATATGCCATTAAGCGCGAAATCATCCCAACGAACATCACTTATTGCCCAATTGCCAGTTCTAAAAGTAATTGGGCTGGGCGGCGGGGGCTGCAATGCAGTCAATCGAATGATCGAGTTAGGCCTGAGCGGTGTGGAATACATCGCGGCCAATTCGGACAGTCAGGCGTTGAAAAATTCACTGGCGCCTACCAAAGTCCAGCTTGGCCCGCGCCTGACCCGGGGTTTAGGCGCAGGTGGGGACCCACGGGTCGGTGAAGCGGCGGCCGAAGAAAGTTATTCGGAGTTGAATAAGGCGCTGGTTGGCGCTGATATGGTTTTCTTAACCGCCGGCATGGGGGGCGGAACCGGTACAGGTTCCATACCGATCGCCGCCCGGGTTGCGCGCAACCTCGGCGCGGTGACGATCGCCATTGTCACCATGCCGTTCACTTTTGAAGTTGGGCGCCGCCAACAGAATGCGCGCCAGGGATTGGCCAATCTGCGCCAGCATATTGATACACTGATCACGGTCCCCAATGATCGCCTGCTGCAAGTCGCTCCCCGCGACCTGCCAATTGAGCTGACATTCCGCATGGCGGATGACATTTTACGCCAGGGCATCCAGGGGATAACCGAATTGATCACCCAACCCGGGCTGATCAATGTCGATTTTTCTCACGTCCGTCAGGTAATGCAGTTAGGAGGCGGCTCTCTAATGGCAATCGGCCATGGTCAAGGCGAGAGCAAAGCCCTGCAAGCCGTAGAACGTGCGTTGCATCATCCTTTGATAGAGACTGTCAGCCTGGAAAATGCGACTGGGATTATCGCCAACTTTACCGCCGGCCAGGACCTGACCTTCGTGGAAGTGGCTGAAGCACTGACATTCTTACAAGAAAAAACAAATAATCAAGCCGAGATCATTCCCGGTGTAATTACGGATAACCGCATGGGCGACCGGGTGGAAGTGATCCTGGTCATTACCGGCCTGGGTGCGACCGCAGTTCAATCACCATTTGTAGCCCGCAAACAGGCCGAACCAGTCCCTGTGGAAGTGGAAGCTGTGATGGAACCTCAACCTATGGTAGAGAGTGCACCGATAGAAATGATCCACCAGCGGTCTGATCTCGATCTCCCAGCCTTTATGCGGCGCCGGATGCGCTAGATTTCCTGCCATGGATACTCATTCGATCGACCAAGTCTCGAAGCATGTTTTTCAACGTTTCCCAGGTTTAAAGGGAAGCCAACCGCAAGTTAAGCCTTATGCGGGAGGGCAATTCCTGTTGATCTTCACCGGATCTGCGAAAACCGCCGATGGAAAAACACTCCGCCAAACGGTCCGTGTCGTTGCCTCATCCGAGGGAAAAATCGTCAAATTAACAGCATCTCGATAATCTGTACTGTGGAGGTCAAAATGACCATTGTTGATTTCTCCCGCAGAATGGAACTCCATTTTTGGGATTGGGCTATCCCGACATTAAGCGCGTCCCCCATTCTTCAAAAAAGCGTTCAGTTTTCTTATCGCCTCGTCCGGAAAACCACCCCCTTACACCGATATCTGGTCGGCGGTGGTCTGGCTTTTTTAGGATTTTCTAACGGTATGTTCATTTACTGGTTGTTAGCGAGGTAATTCTCATGCGTCTACGTTTGGTGCTCTTTCTGTTCCTGGCAGCGGTTCTTCTGGCGCTGACTCCACTCGGGTCTGTGCTCGCTGCTCGTGGAGCGCCGGGTTCTGCGGAATTCGGATACGGAGCTCACCTGAACCTCAATGGACAATATACCGTTGAGGGTGTCCACCTGGCCAGCGATCTTCAGCTCGATTGGTTAGGTTTCGATCTTTCCTGGCGATCCGTTGCACCGAAAGCCGGATCTGTAGATTGGTCCCGCCTGGATCCTGTTCTTGAGGCAGCCTCACGCAGCCAATTACCAGTGATGGTCAGCCTGACAGAAGCTCCGGATTGGGCCCTTTCTGCACAAGGACCCGGAGCGGACCAGACTGCCCAATTCATCCTGCAACTCTTGAAACGCTATCCCAAGGTTGTGCAGGCCGTTGAACTCTTTCCCGGATCAAATACTCTGCAGGGGTGGGGGCGTAAGCCAGATTCCCAGGCATACATGAAGCTTGTCACCACGATGAGTTCAGCGATAAAAAAATCGAACCTGCAGGTTCGCCTTGTGGGTGGGGGATTGAAACCGGTGGTGGCTGAGGCTGAGAGCCAGGCCCAGGATATCGATGATGCAGACTTCCTGCAATCGCTTTATGACAGAGGATTGCGCGACGCGGTGACAATCGTGAGTGTCCAGGCCAGTGAGCTGACAGGCGAACCTCTTCAAGCGCCAGATAAATCGGAAAATCGCGTGCTACGCCGCTACGAGAATATCCGCCAGGTGATGTTGAATAACGGTCATGAGAGCGGCCTGATCTGGATCACTCATCTATCCCCACCAAGCGGTGCCCTTAATTCTGAGGATCAAAAATATCAGGATCCAACCGCGCAGAGCACCTGGTACAGCCAGGCTTATAGCCAATTGAAATCGCAGCTGTATATCGGCGTTGCCTTTCTCAGCAGTCTCAATCCATCGGATACCGGTTCATCTGCTTCACTCATTCAAAATCAGGGTGATTACCACCCATTCTACCGATCATTGCGGGAACTGATCTCCATCAATCGCTCCGATCATTCCGGCAGCCGCCCCGGCCGATCTAAAGACCAACCCTTACAAAAAAGCGCGCCATGACAAAAAAAATCACTTTAATCTTTTTCATCGTCATTTATATTGTCTCGCTGATCGCTGGTTTTGGATTTGCCGGGATTAGCCAGGCTAATGCGATCACCCCTGCATCCACAGCTCCTCGGCAATCTGCCTGGATTCTGGTGCGGGTGGATGATATGACTATCGAACAACCCAAATTAATCTCCGTTTGGGCCATGTTCCTGACATTTTCGCCCAATCCTCAGGTCTTCTTCAAGCCTTTATTTTCGAATGAAGCCAGTGGTATTAAGAAGCCAAATCTGGGAACTGTATTCAGCGTTGCTTCCGATCGAACAGTGTCGCTCGAGTTCATCAAGGAACTGGACCGGCTTATTTCCCACCAATCTGGGATGGTCATTGTGGATAACACTGGATTTGAAGGCTTTACCTCCTGGTTTACCCTGCCCTCCACAGCCAGTGATATCCGTCCTTTTGTTCCTCAAACCGGATCCGCAATTACCTTCGGTGGAGAGACACGCCATTATTACCAGATTTGCGAGACTCTCGAAGCCTCCAACCACCCCAGTCTGATAAACCTGCCTTGGAAGAATTTGCTGCCGAACCACCTGCTGGCATACCCATCCATGCTAAGTATGACGAAAGTATGGGAACAGCTGTACATATCTGATGTTGAGACCCATTGTGAGGTTATTCCAAATTTGTGATTTTGCCCTTATCGGTCCACCTCTCTCCACTGATCTCCCCAACCTTCGTTGGGGAGATCCATTTTTTCTAGTAAAATTCACGTCATGGATCTCCTCTGGCAGGGCATTCGACAGGCAATCGAGCTTTTGTTTAATCTTGATCCTGAGATTGTAGAAATCACACTACTATCTCTACAGCTTTCAGGGATTGCCACAATCATCAGCCTGGTGATTGGTATTCCATTTGGCACGCTGTTAGCCTTGTACCATTTTCCAGGCAGGAATTTTTTGCTCAGCGTGGTTAATACGGGGATGGGCTTACCCCCGGTGGTGGTGGGGTTGATCGTATCCATATTTCTATGGCGCAGCGGTCCTTTTGGTGATTTTCAATGGATTTATACACCTATCGCAATTGTGATCGCTCAGGTCGTTCTGGCAGCACCCGTGGTCAGCGGCCTGACGGCGGCTGCCTTGCAGCAACTGGATCCGCGATTACGCCAGCAGCTGAGAGGTTTGGGGGCATCCTGGACGCAAATGGTCTGGATGTTGTGGATGGAGGCGAGACTGCCGCTTTTAGCCGCACTAATGGCCGGGTTTGGCAGCGTCATTTCCGAAGTAGGCGCCTCCATGATGGTTGGGGGAAATCTGCGCCATTCGACGCGCGTACTAACCACGGCCATCGTTTATGAGACAGGACGCGGTAATTTCGCCCTGGCGATTGCCCTGGGAGTGATACTTTTAGGGCTGACCTTCCTGATAAACCTGACGTTGACCTGGATCCAGCAGCGCGGTTCGAGAGCGTGAAACGCCCATGACCAATGCCCTGCTTTCCTTAAAGAACATCCAAATCGAGCGGGATAAGCTTCAGATATTGGAGCTGACCGAGCTTGAGATTTACCAGGGGGAAATCCTGGCAATCATCGGACCGAATGGTGCTGGCAAATCGACCCTGATGATGGCGATCAGCGGACTTATCCCCGTAAAGCGCGGTGAAATCCAGTTCGAAGGTCGCCGCGTTCTGCCATACCACGATCTTTCATTTCGCCGGCGGCTGGCATTGGTCATGCAAGATCCTCTGCTCATGCACTCCAGCGTGTTTGAAAATATTGCTTCCGGGTTAAAATTTCGGCGGGTCAATTCCAGAGAAATTAGCTCCCGGGTCCAATATTGGCTGGAGAAATTTTCAATATCCAATTTAAAGAATCGATCTGCGCACAAATTGTCTGGGGGCGAAGCCCAAAGGGTCAGCCTGGCGCGCGCCTTCGTTCTCCAACCGGATCTGTTGCTGCTGGATGAGCCTTTCAGCGCCCTGGATGCGCCCACCCGCCATCAACTTCTGGCCGATTTAAAAGCCCGTCTCACAGAGACCAAAATCACCACCCTGTTTATCACCCATGACCTGGACGAAGCCCTGGCTATTGCGGACAGGGTCGCGATCATTATGCAAGGTAGTTTGCGCCAGATTGGGACAGTGCGCGAGATCTTCTCCGCCCCGGTAGATCCTGAAGTCGCCCGTTTTACCGGGATCGAGACGATAATTCCCGGAAAAATCACTCGCCAGAATGACGGCATAGTCGATGTGGAATGCGGGCAAACGGTTTTTCAGGCTATTTCCCCGGCTAAAGCCGGGACGCAGGTCTTCCTATGCTTGCGACCGGAAGATATCACCTTATGTTTGCCTGAGGATATCCGGAAAACGAGTGCGCGCAACAGCTTGACGAGTAAAATTACCATGTTAGTACCTCAGGGTCCGCTGGTGCGGGTCATCCTGGATGGCGCGATTCATATTACTGCGTTGGTGACACGCTCGTCTGCGAACGAGATGCAGTTAGCAATCGGGCAGGAGATTCAATGCTCATTTAAAACCAGCGCCGTCCACGTCATCCATCAATAACGGTTGATTTTGGTCAAATATCAGGTGTTTGGTGATATAATTAATCGTTAATTTTCCATTTTTGGAATTGAATCGCAGGCCTATTTTATGGAGCAAAAAGTGAGCGATCTGCAAAAACCTAATGCCGTAGCAGACGACGTGGTCGTCAGCATCGAATACACCCTGACCGTGGACGGCAACATCGTCGACGCCTCGGAAGAAAATGATCCTTTGGAATATCTCCAGGGTTACCAAAATATTATCCCAGGTCTGGAAAAAGAATTGGTTGGGATGCAAGTTGGCGAAAGCCGCGAAGTTACCGTACTACCCAAGGACGGTTATGGAGAGATGGATCCAAATGCGCTGATTGATGTTCCGCGCAGTGAATTTCCAAAAGACTTTGAGCTAAAACCAGGTCTTGAGCTCCAGCTTCAAAACCAGGACAACGAGCTCTTGAACGCGATTGTCGTCAGTGTGACCCCAAAAACTGTGAAACTGGATCTCAATCACCCGCTGGCAGGCAAGGAATTATTCTTCCGGGTGACCGTTGTAGGTCTGCGGGAAGCGACGGAAGAAGAAATAACCCACGGTCATGTCCACGGCGACGATTTTGATGAAGAAGATTTCGATGACGAAGACGAATCATTCGATGACGAGGATGAGAAATAATCCAATTTCCAGAAAATATCAACCTTTCCAATCATACTGGATGAGCTTAATGGGTGTCTGATCCCTAAAAGTCACGACAGCCCCACATGCACCGGCGGCAGGATAAAATGTAATCACCTGCCACCGGCGTTTTTCATGTTCACCACCTGGAAGCGACAGGAATATGTCCTGGTTATTTGGCTCCAGGTTAACGACAGCTTTATCTAGACCTCCTGCCAGACCGTCTCCCAGCGCTTTGAGATAAGCCTCCTTCATCGTCCACACGCGGTAGAATGCGCGCAGCTGTTCGGACCTGCCGGTCAGGCGGCTGATCTTTTCCATTTCATAGGCATTGAAATAACTGGCGGCAATTTGCTGCCACTCCACTTTTTCATTTATTACCTCTACATCGACACCCAACTCACGACTAATGGCAATTCCCAGGATCATAAGATCTCCGGAATGGCTGAGATTGAAACGGATATCACGGTTATGGGCAGACTCTAAAAAAGGTTTCCCTTGTGATCCCGCTCCGAATGTCAGTTTACCGGCATCGATACCGGTATATTTGGAAAAAATTAATCGAAGAATCCCATGAGTGCGGATGAACCGGTTGCGGTGCTGGTCAAAATGAAACCTTAACGCGCGTTCATGTTCTTCAGCAGACAAGACTTCGGTCAGCTCTTCATCCCTATTCCCCGCCCCATCCAAGCGGATGCGCCATAAATGGATCTGGTCAGGAAGGATATCTGACGTAAATTTGGATGTATTCCAGGTCTGGTAACCGGGCTCTAACGGCTGGCTCATAGAATTTTGATAGTCCCTTTTCCGGTTAAAAATTATATACCCTATCCTTGGGGTGCACTTGATCTATAATTATGATCAGAACGATCACAAAAGCCGGCCGCGCTGTCGCGGACCACGCACGCGACACTTGCACCTGACGCAAGTGCAGGTGAGCGCGCCTTCGGCGAATGAGAAACCGTCATTGCGAGCGGCACCCTTGGTGCGCCCGTAGGGGCGAGCGAAGCAATCTCGTGACAAAAAAGATTGCTTCGGCCCAGAGAACGGGCCTCGCAATGACCGATTCATCATATAAGGAGCGAATTATGACCTCAAATAAGAAACGATCTATTGAAGCACAAGACCTGTACCGCTTTGAACAGATCTCTACACCGAGACTTTCACCAGACGGGAAAATTGTTGCCTATGCGCAGCATAAAGTGGATCAGAAAACGGAAAAGAAATACGCCAACCTGTGGGTCGTGCCAGTTTCCCTGGGAACGCCCCACCAATTCACCTTTGGAGACCAGACCGATGTCCAACCGCGCTGGTCTCCAACTGGCGATCAAATCGCGTTTCTTTCGAACCGAGCAGACAAAGAAAAACCGCCCCAGCTTTTTCTGATCTCTATTAGCGGAGGCGAAGCTCGCCCGTTATCCAGCATCCCAGGCAGTATCGGCTCATTTTCATGGGCGCCTAACGGAAAATCCATCCTGTGCACCGTGCAAAAAACCGATGCCGTGGTGCTTGAACGTGAAAAGGATGAGCAAAAGAAAAAACTCGGCGTTGTAGACCGGCAGTATGACCGCTTATTTTACAAACTGGATGGTTTTGGGTATTTGCCAAAAGAACGCTGGCACCTCTGGACGGTGGACGCAGCCACGGGAAAAGCTCGCCAGCTAACCGATCACCCGGTATACGACGAACTCGCGCCAGCGTGGTCGCCAGACGGAAAATGGATCGCTCTCATTTCCAATCGTTCGATTGATCCCGATCTACGGCCTAACGCGGATGACCTTTTTGTGATCCCTGCCAAAGGCGGTGAACTGCGCCTGATACCCACCCCTCTCGGACCCAAAGGCCAACCCAGCTTCTCGCCCGACGGGCGCTGGATTGCCTATTATGGATCGGAGGGCGAAGACCTGGATTATAAAAATAACAGCCTATGGATCGTTCCGGCAGATGGCTCTGGACCAGCACGCAATCTGACCGAGCCATACGACCTGCACGTATCACCCTGGACAATCAACGATATGGGCGAGCCGGAAATGATGCCAGCGACCTGGTCACATGACAGCCTGGGGATCTATTATCAGGTATCTATCCATGGAAGCTCCATTTTAATGAAAATAGACCTGACCGGCAGCCAGCCGGAAACGATCCTGGGTGAAGGCGGCGTGGTCGGCAGCTTCACCCTGGATAAAAAGCAGACCTCCCTGGCCTATTTCTGGGGACGGATGGATGATCCTTGCCAGGTGATGATTCTCGATCTGGCATCTCGCCAATCGCGCCAGCTGACCAGCGTGAACAAGGATCTGCTGGATCAGATTCAACTCAGCCAGGTAAAAGAGGTGTGGTATAAAGGACCAGACGGTACCAACCTGCAGGGTTGGATCATGACGCCGCCTGATTTCTCACCGGAGAAAAAATATCCTTCGATCCTGGAAATTCACGGCGGCCCGCGCGTGCAGTACGGCAATTTCTTCATGCATGAGTTCTATTATCTGGCAGCCCAGGGATATGTCGTATATTTTACCAATCCCAGAGGCGGGCGCGGTTACGGCGAGGCCCATACCAAAGCTATCTGGCGGGATTGGGGAAACGCGGATCACGCGGACCTGATGGCATGGGCGGACGTGGTGGGAAAGGAGCCGTACATTGACAAAAGACGCATGGGGGTAACCGGTGGAAGCTACGGTGGTTATATGACGGTGTGGATTATCGGCCACACCCACCGGTTCCACGCCGCAGTAGCAGGACGCTGCGTAAGCAACTTCGTCAGCATGTGGGGGTCCAGCGACTTCAACTGGACTTTCCAGATGGAAATCGGCGGCTTACCTCCCTTTGAAGATCTGGATAATTTCTGGAAGCATTCTCCTATCGCCTATATCGGCAATGCTACGACGCCCACCATGGTCATCCACAACGAGTTTGACCTGCGCTGCCCGATCGAACAAGGTGAGCAGGTGTTTGTGGCTTTGAAAAAGCTGGGGGTAGAGACAGAAATGGTGCGCTTCCCGGATGAATTCCACGGGCTTTCACGCACTGGGCGCACCGACCGCAGGATCGCGCGCCTGAACCATATCCTGCGCTGGTTTGATCGATTTTTAAAAAAGTAGTAGCAAATTGATAAGCTGGTCGCGCTGCGCGGACCATACACGCGATCCTAAAGGATACCCTTGCGGCATACACATACCGAAGGGTACGCAGAGCGAGGTACACCCGAACACCCTCATCCCTTCGGATGCGCTGAAGAGCGTGGTGCACCCGCAGGGGTGGGGTGAGCGCGCCCACCCGAGGGTGCACTTCGTGTTCGGCGAATTGGTGCCAGGGTGTTGTCTGAAAAGTCCACCCCCACCCCGACCCGCCCCCTCGAGGGGGCGGGAGAAAGAGGAAATGGGGAGTTTCGGCCGCATTCTGCGGCCGAAACTCCCCAAACCTCTGAATTTTTCCCCCGCCCCTGCGGGCGCGCTGAAGAGCGTCCCGCCTTCGCGCTGCGCGCTGCCGAAGGGCAGCTGGGAAGGGGGTCAGGGGATGGGTCGTGGATAAATCGTTCTTTTTGGACAGCCCCTAAACAGCAAAAAGAAAGGGGTTGAATCTGGCCTGGAAGCACCAGATTCAACCCCGATGATGATGATCTTCACCGCAACAAAATAATTCACCAGAAATAGATTTCCGGTGGTAAACTCAGGCCCATGAATTTTCGCTGGCGGCTATTTTCGATTTTAACGACCTTTTTTTATCTTGTAGTATCCACCGTCATTCTGCTGACTCTTTCCAGCTGCGGTTCATCGCCTTCATTCACGACCGCGAAAGAGACAGCCCTTCCCTCAACAACTACAGCAGTATTACCTGATCCGACATTCGCGCCTCAAGCCTCTTTGACCCCATCTCTTGTGCCTGTTATCCCCACCGCAACCGCGGCGCCCGAGCCGGTGCGAACTCAATACAAAATAGAGGTTGATCTGGACTACAGCCGGCATTTTTTGTCCGTTCATGAAACCATCGATTATTCTAACCGCACGGGGCAGGTCTTAACTGATATGGTGCTGGCAGTAGAACCCAACCGTTATCCGGGAGGATTCCGATTGAATCAGTTCAAAGCCGGAGAAACAGTTATCAACACTTTTTCCCTGGAAAATAACCAGCTGAAATTTACCTTACCTGCCGCACTCGAAATAGATCAATCGGTACAATTATCCATCACCTACGATTTGAGTCTGCCATTTTTACCCCGACCGACCGGGAGCATCAACTCTGGAATTTACGGCTACTCGGCTCGGCAGATGAACCTGGTGGATTGGTATCCCTATATCCCGCCATATAGTAAAGACCACGGGTGGGCGATGCACAACCCATGGTATTACGGCGAACACCAGGTGTACGAGATGGCCGATTTTCAAGTGGATTTGACACTCGGGTCTCAGGCGGCGAATCTGACCATCGCGGCAGCTTCGCAAGCCAAAATGGTCGATGGGCGCTACACATACACTCACCGCAATGCGCGAAATTTTACATTTTCCGTCAGCGATATGTATATTGTGTACGCCAGGGTAGTCGGGCTGGTCACGGTAACCAGCTATGTATTTCCATTTGACGCCAATGCTGGTTTAACGGCGCTCAACGACGCCATCCAGGCCTTAGAAATTTACAGCCAATATTTTGGCGCATACCCTCATGACAGCCTTTCAGTGGTTGAAGTCGATTTCCAGGATGGAATGGAATTTGATGGATTGTATTTTTTAAGCAAAGGGTTTTACAACACCTTCGACGGTACCCCGAAGGGTTACCTGACCATGATCGGGGTGCATGAAACTGCTCACCAATGGTGGTATGCGCGTGTGGCGAACGATGAAGCTCTGGAGCCCTGGCTGGATGAAGCCCTGGCGACATACAGCGAACTCTTGTTTTACAGCAAGGTGCATCCCGGTTATGAAGATTGGTGGTGGTCTTATCGGGTCGATTTTTTCGAACCGAAGGGATGGGTGAACCTGCGCATTTACGACTATACCGGTTCATACCCATACCGGGATGGGGTGTATCTGCGGGGAGCGCGCTTCCTGCATGCGGTCCGTGCCCGTATAGGAGATCAAATTTTCTTCGATTTTCTAAGAGATTACGCAGCGCGGGAACAAAACCAGATCGCGACCAGCCAGGACTTCTTTTCCCTTCTCAAACAGCACACCTCGGCTGATATCTCGGATCTGGTCAAAGAATATTTTAAGCCTTGATTTTAACCAGAATAGTACCTTTATCCACCTGGGCGTTTGGCTGAACAGCAACCTGGGTAACCTCGCCAGCAGCCGGGGCGCGCAGCTCCATCTGCATTTTCATCGATTCCATTACCACGACCGCCTGCCCCTTTTCGACACAGTCACCTGCTTGAACCAGGGTCTTGATCACAATCCCGGGCATGGGCGCACAAACATCGCTTTGCGCTAAGGCGGAAATCTTGGTCCGTGATTTACCATTCTCACGCTCTACCTGGGCTACCAGATGGCGCCCTTCGGCCAGTGCGGTGAAGATATTGCTGCCTTTATTTGAGAAATGCATCTCGCGCAGCATATTCCCCTGGTGCAGCAGGTACAGTCCCAACTCATTCAACGCGGTTAAATTAGCCTGGATTTGCTCTCCATCGATCCGCAGCCGGTTTCCGGCAACCTCAACCTGGTATTCACGATTTCCCACAGATACCCGGTAAATTGTCATACCCTGCCTCCAAAATGCTCGCTGAGCTAAGTGCCTGGATTACAGAAATTTTCCCTGTCCAGACAATCCACCAATAAAAACCCTATTCCATGGGATTCGTTACGCAATTACATCTGCTCGCGCCATGCAGTCAGCAACCAGTTGTTGCCGTCGCTGCGGTGCAAATCCTTCGAGTGTTCCTGCGCCCGGTCCATTAACATTGCGGCAGCCAGGGCCACTTCGCGCTGGACATCTTCCCGATCCAATGGCTCGACTGGTTGGAATGTATCCAGGTAAGTGGTATCTGCCCGCCCATCTTGAAAACTGGGACTGGCGAGAACTTGCTGTAAGAAACCGATATCGGTGGGTATTCCGCCAATTTGAAATTCATCCAGGCCGCGCTGCAGACGGCGAATGGCGGATGAGCGGTCTTCCGCCCAGGCGATCACCTTTGCGATGAGAGAGTCATAATCAGCTGGCACCCACATGCCCAAAAATAAGGCGCTGTCCAGGCGGATGCCGACCCCGGCGGGTTCCTGTAAATGGGTAATTTCTCCTGTGACCGGTAAGAATCCCTGGTCCGGGTCTTCTGCCAGCACACGCGCCTCAATAGCCCAACCGCGCGGATTGATGTGTTCCTGCTTCCATTTGAAGCTCTCGCATTCGGCCAATTCGAGCTGCGCCCGAACCAAATCGATGCCGGTTACCATTTCGGTAACCGGGTGTTCTACCTGGATGCGGGGATTTACTTCGATAAAGAAATATTTTCCCCGGTTATCGAGCAAAAACTCAACCGTTCCCAGACTGCGGTACGCCAGCGCGCAGCCTAAGCGAATGGCGGCGGAATGCAGTTCTTTCCGTAAAGCCCGGCTGAGGTTCGGCGCTGGAGCTTCTTCAATCAATTTCTGACGCCGCCGTTGGATAGAACACTCCCGTTCGCCCAGGCAGAGTACCTGCCCCTGGCCATCACCGAGGATCTGCACTTCGATATGGCGGGCTTGCTGCACAAGGGGCTCGAGATAAACTGCATTATCCCCAAAAGCAGCTTGCGCTTCCTGGCGAGCTGCGGCAACCATTTGTGTCAATTCTTCCAGATTATGAGCCAGCCGGATTCCTCTTCCGCCGCCGCCCGTGACAGCTTTCACCAGCACCGGGAAGGTGATTGCCTGTTCGGCATGGTTATCATGGTTCTCATCCAGGGGGATATCTGGCCCCGGCAGGACCGGCAGACCAGCAGCGCGAGCGGCCTTGCGGGCAGCGAGCTTGTCTCCAGTGAGCGAGATCGTTTCAGGACGCGGTCCAATGAAGATCAATCCTGCGTCCTCAACTGCCTGGGCGAAGGTGGGGTTTTCTGATAAGAATCCATATCCCGGATGGACAGCTTGAGCGCCTGAACGCAGAGCAGCACCCAGCACGCGTTCTATGTTTAGATAGCTCTGTGAAGCCTGGGCAGGGCCGATACAGACCGATTCATCTGCATACCGGGTGTGTTGAGCCTTTTGGTCTCCCTCAGAATAAATTGCGACACTTTGATGGCCGAGCTCTCGGCATGTGCGCATAATTCGTAAAGCGATTTCCCCACGATTGGCAACAAGAACTTTCATAGTGTCTCCAATCTAGAGCGGAATGTTACCGTGTTTACGTGAAGGAGTTGTCTGGCGCTTATTACGCAAACTTTCAAGCGCACCGATCAACCTTGACCGGCTTTCCTCCGGCTCGATCACATCATCCAGATACCCTCGGCTGGCAGCAACGTAAGGATTCGCAAGCTCTGACCGGTACTGAGCGATCAATTCCTCCCGTTTGGCGGCAGAATCTTCAGCCGCAGCCAGTTCTCTCCGAAAAACGATATTGACTGCCCCATCGGGCCCCATCACCGCGATTTCCGCATTTGGCCAGGCAAAGTTGATATCACTCTGCAAATGCTTCGAGCTCATCACAATGTAGGCTCCGCCATAAGCTTTGCGGAGAATCACCGCGAGTTTTGGCACGGTGGCTTCGGCGTAGGCGTAGATCATCTTGGCCCCATGGCGGATGATGCCGCCGTGCTCCTGATCGGAACCCGGCAAAAAACCAGGCGTATCGACCAGGGTCAGAAGCGGTATATGAAATGCGTCGCAGAAGCGGATGAAACGCGCGCCTTTATCCGAGGCGTTAATATCCAGAACACCCGCCAGGTAATCGGGCTGGTTGGCAACAATTCCAAGCGGTTGGCCGGCCAGGCGGGCAAAACCGATCACCAGGTTTCTGGCGTAATCAGGTTGGATTTCCAGAAATTCAAAGTCATCCACAATTTGCTCAATGACCCCATGCACGTCATACGGTTTTTGAGGATCGTCCGGGACCGCAGCATGTATTTTGTCCAGCACACGTTTTGGATCATCGGTGGGGTTAATTGTGGGCGGCGGGGTTAAGTTGTTCGACGGCAGGTAGCTCAGCAGCCAGCGCACCTGGTTAAAAATGGCATCTTCATCGGCAGCCGTCAGATGCGCGACTCCGCTTTTTTGATGGTGAACTTCGGCGCCACCCAGGGTATCAAAATCCACTTCTTCATGGGTCACCGCGCGCACCACTTCGGGACCGGTGATAAACATGTGCGAGGTTTTTTCAACCATGCAGACAAAATCGGTGATACCAGGGGAATATACTGCCCCCCCGGCACACGGGCCAAGGATGATCGATATTTGAGGAATAACGCCGGAGGAACGGACATTCCGTGTGAAGATCTCGCCGTAAGCTGCCAGCGAATCAACGCCTTCTTGAATGCGCGCCCCGCCTGAATCGTTCATCCCGATCAAAGGGGCTCCATTCTGGTATGCCAGGTCCATCAGGTGAGCAATTTTTCTGCCGTGAGCTTCACCCAGGGAGCCGCCCAAAATCGTGAAATCCTGAGCATAAAGATAAACCAGCCGTCCGTCTATTTTTCCCCATCCGGTCACAACCCCATCGGTCAGGGGATGCGAGCGTTCCATGCCGAGACCCGCCGCGCGGTGCGTCACGAACTGGTTGATCTCGTGGAATGTATCCTGATCCAGCAAACGTTCGATACGTTCGCGTGCGGTCAGCTTCCCTTTCGCATGCTGCTTTTCAATACCCTCTTCGCCGCCTCCCAGGCAAGCCTCATCGCGCAGGGTTTGCAGCCGGTTTTTATTCGTCATTTTGCCTTCTTAAATTAATGGGGCAGCGGGCCGGTACTGTTCCCAGGCAGCAGGAACCTGAACGCCCTGCATCTTTAAAGATTGCAGACGCCACAAGTAAGCTGCGCCGGTTAATAAATGCAGCCCTACATCCACTACTCGCCGGTTCTGATATTCGGCCAGATATGTTCCGCGAGTCCAATCATTGAAGGTACCCATGGCCGGACCACACCAGATTTGATAATCCATTTCACGGCCCGCCTCTCCACTGTTTGACCATTTTGATGAAAGACCCAGGTACCAGCGAAAGATCAGGGCCATTTTCCGCTTGGGATTCTGATTGGCGCGTTCGATTTGCTCCGGATCTCTTTCCTGGAAGAATTTCACCGTGTCAGCCCAGATCGATTCAAGATCGCGGCGAAAAACCTGCTTCTCGACCTTTTCACGTTCATCCGCCGGAATGGCATCGATCGACTCGTAACGGCTATACAGCTCGTATAGTTTTTGGGCGCGCAAGGGGAAAAGCGTGCCCTTTTTAAGCACCTGTACTTTCACACCCATCTCAAACATATCGGCGGAGGGCGCCATCATCACATCTGCCATGCCGGCCTGGGCCAACAGCTTGCGGGTGTGTTCCGATGCACCGGCTTCGATACAGGCCTGGTTCGCGGATCCTGTCACCACGTAGGCAGCTCCCATCATATACGCGGCGAAAACCGAGGCAGGTGTGCTGATGCCTCCCGCCGCACCCACGCGTACAGGTTGGGCGAAGTGAAATTTCGACTGAAGCTCGTCACGCAAGGCTAATATGGTGGGCACCAGACACACCAGGGGACGATTATCCGTATGGCCGCCCGAATCAGCTTCCACCGTCACGTCATCTGCCATAGGCACCTGCTGCGCCCATGCTGCCTGCTGAGCCGTTATTTTTCCCTGCTGGACCAATTCAGCCAGCATGCCAGCCGGGGCAGGCTGCATGAACTTCTGTGCGACCTCTGCCCGTGAAAGTTTGGCGATCACCCGATTGCCTATATTTATCTCTCCATTCGTATCCTGGCTCAACCCCGCGGCCCGGTACCAGACGATGCTGGGTGTTAGATCCAGGAAAGCAGATGCTTCGACCGTCTTTACCTCATAACGCAAATACAGGTTTGCCGCGTTGCGCTCCATGGCTTCTTCATGGGGACTGTGTATCAGGTTGAAGGCATACGGCCCATTCGGCAGTTCAGACTGCACTTTCTGTATGCCGGCTTCCAGTCGCGGCGGCACCATTCCTGCCGCGCCGAATGAGCCAAGCATACCCGCCTTACCCAGGGCAACCACCAGATCGGCTGAGGATATTCCCTGGGCCATCGCCCCGCTGGAATACGCATATTTTGTGCCGTAGGTTTTCAAAAATGCCGGGTCTCCCAGGCGGCTTAATTCCACGGACCAAGAAACGCCCCGGCAGGGCACGTTTCCGGCGCTGCCTGGCTGCAGCTCTCCCTGGTTCGTCATGCCAATCCGGCCTTCGATTTCCAGTATAAAAACGGGTCGGTCCAAATGCCGAAGCGCGGCCTGCATGCCGTCTTCGAGAAATTCGACCGATTCCATAGACCCGTTCCAGGTCCAACGCACCGGTAGACTGGCCATTCTGACTTTTGATTCAGAGAGAGAAGGGGTAATATTCATAAAGATATCTTTATCCTTGCGTGATCCGGATGGCAGCGTTCTTAACCTCGTAAATACGAATCTTATCAGCCCATAAGCTGGCATCGCCAAGTAAGAAAATTCCACGCTGATCCTTTTCGATACTGCGGATGTTAACTTCGACAGACATGGTGCGGGTCGTCTGAAGAATCTGCCCGCGGTACTTCCATTGGAAGGTGTTATCACCCAGCCCGAAAACAGGGTGTTGAAATTCAGATCCAAATCCTTGCTCTACGGCAAAAATACGCATCCCCTCCAGGATGGCTTCGACCCCCAAAGAGCCCGGCATCACTGGGTCCTGGTAAAAGTGGTTTTTAAAAAACCAGGCGCCGGGATCGATATCGCGCGAGCTGTACACATACCCTGACCCATATGAGCCGCCGCGAGGATTAATGTAAACCTGGTCAAGCAGGACGAGCCGTCCACTCGACAGGCGCAGCCCATTTTCAGTTTTCTGCCCAGGCCTATTAGGGGGAAGATCGACCACTTTCCCCTGGACATTGGCATTTCCAGCCTTCAGATATTCCGGAACGCTCTCTTTTCCATTATCCAGTCCGATCTGGCGCAGCATTGTTTCTTCTGGGAAGAACCCAAATACCGAGCTGCCTTCATAAAAAGGCCGTCCGACCGTTTCCAATCGAAAATCGAATTTCTGGATCACGGTATCTTCATTAATCGTATGGCTGCTCATGCGCGCCCAGGCACGCACTGTTTTTCCACGCAGGTCCACCTGCCGTAAAATGCGCGCCTGACCATCCAGGTTGCGAAAGAAGAGATTGGTGTCAGGGGCCAGCAGCATCGTTCCCAGGTAGGCCGACAGGAACCCGCAGGGCTGGAGCGCCATCTCCATTAAAACGCTGTAGGGCGTAATGTCCGCTCCACTGTCCTTTATATACCAGGCATCGACCGGCACATCACATTCGGTGATGATTTCAGACGGCTGGTTGATCTTACCGCGGGTACCTTGGATTTGCAAAATCCGGTCCATCAATAACAGCACTCCGTTTGGAATACGCGGAGCCCTACGTTCACGAAACACCGCATATTGCTCGCCCAGGCAGCGCTCGATCGAGCCGGACGCAAATTCTTCCAGCATAGCCCTGTCAAATAAAACAGGCTCCGTTGGGGCGGGAGCCGATATCTTGAATCCAGCCTGCGTGCTGACCAACTCAGCAATCTGTTGCAAGGCAGCGCCGCGGGAGTCTAAGAATTTGCTCTGTGCCTGGCTGGCATTTTTAGCCAGATCCGCGACCGTGTCCCGGGCCAGATTCTGGATGCGGCTAGCCACCTCCTCAACCGGAGATTTTTTCATGCAGCACCTGTTCTTGAAAAAGTGGTCCCAAATTTACCTTTATTTTGTGGCTGATTAATCGTGCCAGCACACGTAAAATAGATGTGGCATCATCCACACCTTTGCGGTTTGCCGAAATAGACAATCCTGGTTTGCCGCGTAAAATCTCCTCGATCCATTTCGCGCAGTTGCTTCCCGCGCCCATCTCGATAAAAAACCGGGCGCCCTCCGCGTATGCGGTTTCAACCAAACGAGGAAAATCCAACATAGAGCACAGATCACGGGCAACCGCCCGGGCAATCTCAGATTGGGTTAACACAAAGGGGCGGTCGTTAGCGGCTGAATATAATTTAATATCCAGCTGGCCCACCACTGGCAAAGAATGGATCTCATATAATGCCTGATATTCTGACTCCATTGCTTTACAGTGTAAAACATAATCGAATGGGGCTTTTAGTGAGCTGCATTTAAGCCTCGCAATTACCCTCCGGCAGGCAGACGGATCACCGCCAATTACCACCTGGCGCGGTGTATTGATATGCGTGAGATAGACTCTTGGTTCTGTTTCCAGAACCCCTCTTACCATATCGGCGGGCGACATCAGGAGAAAATTCTCCCATAGAGGTTCAGCCGGTTGGACATCGCCTTGCAGAGCAGGAAGACCCCAATGGTCACGGACCGCATTCTGCGGGCCTGCCAGGCGGGTATGGAATAAGGGGGATGTAAATAGGCGCTGGCGAGCAAACAGTCCATCCCCCCAGACCCCTAGGGAGAACATCATGCTGTTCTCACCCAGGCTGTAGCCCAGGGCGCTGTACGGCTCGACCTGAAAGATATCTCGAAAAATACTAGTTAATCCGACCGAGAGGCTTGAACCGCTGACCATCATCGCGTTGGGGTCGTTGAGCAAAGCCGCCTCAGCCTGTTCTACCTGCGCTTTACTCAAAGGATAGATACCGCGCGGGTACAACTGTTCTTCACACAGCACAGTGCCGACATCTTGAGCGATATCATTTAGATGATCGTAGACAGCAGGAAACAAGTAAAACAGATCCTTGCCAACGCCGATATACGAGTTGAAGGCTCCCGGATAGACGAATGTGACCCGGCTGCTTGCGCCAAGGGGCCGGGGGGTGTAATAGCTACCGGCAGGCGTCTGCCAATCCTGGGCTTTTTCGAACGCCGCCGGGATGCCGCGCAGCCCGAAATCAATTTCACGCAGCGCTTCCTCGGGGTTGTGCGCCAGGAACACCGCCACTGAAGCAGACTCGGATGATCGAAACCGCAAGTACGCATCCCTGGCAACCGCCGAGACTGATGCACCTTGTCGCAAAATATTTTGAATATTTTCTATGCCGGTGACCAGATCAGATAAAGATGCGCCGCCAACTGGAATGAGGGCAGCATTCGATTTCCGCATCACTGGCTCAATCCGGGGTGGAACGGCTGCTCCTGATAGGATGAAATGAGCGCAGGCAATTTCTTTGCTAATGGTATTCATGGCCGCTTTACGACTGCCGGTTGCTTCATTGTGAAACCAGGTCAACGATTCGGTTGGGACATAAAATGTGCTGCCGTTCCACAGCTCAGCGTTTTTCGGTCCGCTCCAACCATTCAATCCCGGACGCAATCGATTTGCCAGGCACAATCCTGCCCTCACAAGCCCCGCCAGACCATTCACCCCTTCGAGATACCCGATCAAAGAAAGACTGCTGTCCAGGGATGTCTTGTTCGGTGGTCCCTGGTAAGCGGCGCATAATCCGGCGATTTCTTGACCGCCCACACGATCCTCACCAGGCGCCAGAGCTTGCAAGCAGCCTATATCGCCGGGTTTAATTCCTGCAGCTTGCAGCGCGCTGCGCGCACAGGAGAGAACAGACTCTTGAAGGGATGCGGACCCGGATGGATCGGCGAATGCCATTGATTCGATCAATGCATAAATCCGTAAACCGAGCCTCACAGCATCATCTTTCCGCATGATGACCAGAGCCGCAGCGCCGGAACCGGGCTGCGCAGCATGCCCAGAACTGTCAAGCCCAATAAGAATCGGATACTCCTGGTTTTTTGCACCCAACGCGGCGCCTGCCAGGACGACAGCTTCAGCTTCGTGTTCTTGCAGCCAATCTTGCGCCTGTAGAAGCATAGCAGGTAAGGGTTCGCTGTAACCGGCAAAATCGACCACCGGTCCGCTGATACCCGCTTGAGCATTCAACCGGCTTTTTTCCACTCCATTCCCGATGACCAATGTACCAATTACCTGGTGCCGGGCGCCATCCCAATCACAGTCCCGGATCGCGAAAGACACGGCACGCAGCAAACATCCATCCGCCTGCCACGTAGATTCGGTTTGCGAAATCAGGCTTCCGCGATACATCGCTTCTAGAAAGTCATCCAGGGTCTGGATGCCAGGAAAATCAACACCCATTCCGATAACTGCCAGCTGATCTCCAGCAGCAGGCCGCAAGATCTTTATCCCATCAACCATTTACGCTTATCCTGCGGTCCCAACCTTGGATTTTGCGCCGATAAACCGGCCAAGCTGGGTGCTGATGGTACCTTCCAGGTTGGTAATCCGCACACATACCGCGCCGCTTTCGTCCTGCACGGTAACATTGGTAACAACCGAGGTTTCAGATTGGGAGACAACCTGCATATCAACAAACACCGGCCGCTCAAAGGGAATAGCCTTGAACTGCTCGAATTTATCCACCCTGGAAGGAAGGCACGGCGCGTGATAAACATACTGGGCCCAGATCAGCACTCCCTGCACAATTGCATCGTAAACGAATGGATTTCCAGTGATTACCGGAAATTGTCCCTGAATATCCGCGGCAACACGCGGCACGACACACTCCATCTTCAGCTCACCCTTGCTGACATGCAGCACCCGGCGGACACCTTGAAAAGACGGCCCATGGAATAAGGTGCCGTTTTCATATAGTATTTTTCCGTCGATCGCTTCAGCAGGATCCGTCGTATAAATGGGAAGTACAGGCGCCTGAGGCACTTTTTTCCCAAGGCGAACTTCGATCGTATAGTGATAAAAAGGCCGCCCGTTGCGGTTTTTACTCCAAATCAGGCCTTTAAAATCGATCGTCCCATCTTCAGATTTAGCCGTTTCCTTGATATCCAGGTAGTATTCATCCGCCAGTGAACCATCAAAAACAATCCCTTTCAAGACGCGATAATTGGCGAGATGGTTGAAGAAATAACCCGGGTAAAGCTGTTCGATGGAATGAACCGCCCAGGTAGCCGCGCAAGTTGCCGGCAGCACCGGGTACTCACCAATCTGATGATCATAAAGAAATGGGTTGGCCTCTAACGAGAGCTTGCGGCGGATCTGGTATTTCTTGAGATCAGGCTCTTGCTTCTCGGGAGGTAATACAGGCATCGTTCCCACCACCACCTGCACGTCGTGGGAATCCTTTGGCATCAGTTCATTGATCAGCATTCTTGCCCCAGTTTCGACCGGAATGATCTCTACACCGCGTTCCTCAAAGGCCCGCTTCAATTCGGGCGTAACCATTCCGGCTTCCCAGGGACCCCAATCGATTGAGATCACGTGGCACTTCGGATTCTGCCGCTGAAGTGCGTGGGCGGTCTTATTGAGTATTTCATTCGCAATGGCATAATCCGTCTGTCCGATATTGCCAAAGAAACCCACGATCGAGGAAAACAAGACCAGGAAATCCAGTTGGCTGACCGGAACCGCCTGAAGAAGATTTTGCAGGCCTGTCACCTTGGGCGAGTAAACGGTATCAAAATCCTGGACAGTCTTTTTTTCAATCAACTTATCCGCCAGACTGCCTGCACCATGAATCACACCGGTAATTTTGCCCAATCGATATTCAGGCTCCACCAGTTTTTCCCGCAAGGAGACCGGATCGGCGATATCCACACTGATGTATTCAGCCTGACCTCCAGCCTTATTAACCGCATCGATCGTACGCTGGATTTCCTTTTGAGCTGTGATCGATTTATAGATCTTCTGTACTTTGGCAGGAACAGGTTTTTCGCCATTTGCAGTGAGATCTTCCAGGATTTTCCGTTTCATAGCCGATTCGTCGTCGATATGATCGGTCCAGGCAGGGAGGGTCTCGTCGATGGGCGTGCGGCCGAGTAATACAAATTTGCACCTGGCGCGCTCAGCCAGACGGACCACGCACTGGGCAGTGATCCCGCGACCACCGCCACTCACCAGTACTACCGAATTTGAATTTACCAGATTATTTTTAGCCATTTTTCACACTCACACCACAGTCGGTTCTAATACCAGGGTCGCCCGGCCATTTTTGCTGTAGCCCACTTCGACGGTCGTCCGGTTGGGGTCCATCAGCTCAGCGAGGATATATTCGACAGCTGTATCCGTGTCGATCTCAGGACTCAGGTCGATTGCCCGGCAAAAGACCGATTCCCATTCCAGGTTCAGGCTTTTAACCAGGCCAAACAACCCGCCGCTGACCGGATCAAAATCGACGCTATGGCCTAATCCAAACTCCCCATCCAAACGGACAACGCTCATAAATACCGCCCTACCCAGCTGAGCGGCAGTGTTCAAAGCGGGTTTTAGATGTTTGGCCGCCAGGAATATTTCCTGTAAAATCTGTTTTCCATGTACTGAGAAATGCACATCTTCGCCCGAGCAATCGCTGCATGCGGTCTGAAGGTGGATAAAAACCGCCGCAGGGCCGTATTGTTGGGCCGCATCAGCCAGCCGTTCGCGCAATTGCTCTTCACTCAGGTCGTCAAGCTGGATCTGGCGCACACTTTGGGGCAGTGAATTTTGCCGTTTTACAACAATCTGCGGCAAACACAGCACGGCGCCCGGCAAACCTAAATCTGCGAGCCGGTCAATGATTTTCTCGGGTAAATCCGTGCCATCATCCACTACCAGGCAGGTGTAGCCCGGTGGAAAATGAATCTCAAGCTGGTCAGGTGCAGGCAGCGGTTTTAAGTTAACCACCCCACGGCGAACGGTGGGACCGGTAATTTCAATCGCTGCCTCGATTAGAAAGGGGCGGGTGTTGCCTCCCCAGCCAGTTTGCCCAGGTAATCGACGACCTGGCCCAGGGTACGCGCTTCAGCAAAGGCCTCAGGATCCGCCTTGGGTAGGTGCGGATACAGTTCCCGCATGGCGCCCATAATTTCAACTTTCTTGATCGAGTCAATGCCGAGATCCGCTTCCATATCCATATTTAATTCGAGCATTTCGGGCGGATAACCGGTCTTTTCGCTGACAACCGAAAGTAAGCCTTTTGCCATATCCTGACTGCTGCCCGTGGCTAACACTGGAGCTGCCGGAGCAGACTGTTCAACCGGCGCCGCGGTTACTGGCAGAGGTGGCACAGCGGGTTGGGAAGAGGGTACAACCATGACATTGGACTCTGATGGAACGGCTCCTGGCAGAACCCGGCTGATATGCTCGATCACCTGGCTCAAAGTGTGCATCTCGGCAAAAACTTCCGGGTCAACTTTCGGCAAGTCAGGGTAAACTTCGCGCATACCGCCCAGAATTTCCACCCGCTTGATGGAGTCAATTCCGAGGTCGGCTTCCATATCCATGGTCAGGTCCAGCATTTCGGTCGGATAGCCAGTTTTTTCGCTGACAATCGCCAGTAATGCTTTCGCCACTTCTTCGCCGCTGGCAGAACGAGAAGCAGGGGTGGGAGCAACCGCTGGAGCAAGGATTTGTGCAGCAGGTGCGGTTGCAGCTTGCTGCTGAACGGCGGCGGCAGGCGCTGAGCCCAGGGATTGGTTCATAAATTCGATGATCTGGCCCAGGGTATGAATTTCGGCAAAGGTCTCAGCCTCCATTTTGGCCAGGTTGGGATAAATCTCGCGCATCGCGCCTACGATTTCCACACGCTTGATTGAATCGATGCCAAGATCCGCTTCCATATCCATGTTCAAATCGAGCATTTCGGTCGGATAACCCGTCTTCTCACTGACAATCGCCAGCAGACTTTTACCGTAATCCCGGACACCTGCCGCGGGTGCGCCCTGGGCAGGGGTTTCTTTGACCACCGGTGCCGGAGCCGAAACCGGGCTGGCTTTCGCCCCATTCCCATTCTTGGGAGATTCCAGGACGAGCGGGCTGGGACTGACTGTGACCTGCGGAATGACCTTTTGGACCTGCTCAGGTGGTTTCTGGGGCAAGGGCTGCGGTGGAGCGATCGCGGCTGGCATGACGACGGGTACAACAGGTACGGGCGAAGCCTGAACAGGAGCCGTTACATAAGTTCCAAGCTGCTGCTTCACCAGGGATACGTACTGCCTGGCAAATTCTTCCTGCCCTTTCAGGTACTGCTCGTGAACCCGCAGGGTTTCGGCCTGGTGGTCGTGGAAACGCATCATGCTGCGCTCGATACTCTGCAGCGCAGCCAGAGCCTGGTCGATCTGCTGCGAATTTGAATTGGGATTTGATACCAATCCCACGCCCATTTGGGTGATCTGGGAGAAAATCCTCCCGTATTCACCCTCATTCACCAGATACTGTTCGTGAACATGGGCGGCTTCGCTTTGCTGGGTTTGCAGCCTGTGTAATGCCTGGTCTAAATCCGTCTGGGCCACCGAGTATTGAACAGATGGAGCCGGCGGAGTCTGAATTGGAGCAGGTAAGGGGGCGGGCGCAGCGGCATCAGAAACAGGTTCTTTGATCAACGGGGAGGCAGCAGGTGGGGGGAGCTGGGGTTTGATAAGCTTAAAGCCATCGTTCAAAGCTTTTTCAAATCCCTTGCGAGTTTTTTCAGATACCAATAGACCGCCGTTCAGTTTTACGGTAACCGCGCTGCGTTTCTTGGGCAAGAGCGGCTTACGGTTCTGGAATGGATCGACCGTTCCCAAATTCAAGCCCGCCACTTTTAATTTGACAATTGCTTCGCGCATCTGGCGGTCGCTGTCTTTTTTCGCGCTGCCATTCATGGCAACCGCCACATGGGGTTTATCCGCCAGAATGTTATCGACCAGGTTCGTCAGGATATTTTTCGGCCCGCATTCCACAAAGAAATACCCGCCGGCGGCATAAATCGATTCGATTTCATCCTTCCAGAGAACGGGATTAAGGATATGCTCGGAGAGCAGCGCCTTGATTTCCCTGGGATCAGTGCTGTGTTCAGCACCCGTCGAATTGGAAAAGACGCGAACCTGGGGTTTATTGAATGTGGTTTTTTGAATAACGCCGGCAAATGGTTTCTGGGCGTGGCCGACCAGAGGTGTATGGAAAGCTGCGGATACGGTCAGAGGAATGACGGAGAAACCTTTATCGCCCAAAATTTGCTGAGCCTGGGCGATTAATGGTTTCGTACCGGCCAAAACCACCTGGTTTTTCGAATTCCAGTTCGCCAGAGTAACGCCGGGCAAATTAACCAGTTCGGCGCGGATCTGGTCAACATCACCTTTCACCGCCAGCATGGTCCCAGCATCGAAACTGGCATCATCTGGTGGAGCCATCGCTTTACCGCGGGCTTTCGCCAGGGAATAAAAGTCCATTTCGCTCAAAACACCGGCTGCCCACAAGGCGGTAAGCTCGCCAAAGCTGTGCCCGGCAGTGAAATCCGGACGGAATCCACCTTGTTGGAGCACTTTGTAAACCGCGGCACTCAGCGCGCCAATCGCAGGCTGCGCATTTTGCGTTTTGGTCAGGTTTTCATTTTGGGCATCCCGGTCCTTAGAGTCAAAAACAGGGATGGGATAAACTGTAGATGAAAGCGCTTCTTCTCCAGCTTTAATAAATAAGCCGTCCATTTGCGCGAAAACCTGGCGAACAGTGGGGAAATTAATCGCCAGCTCTCTACCCATTTCTACGTACTGGGCTCCCTGTCCGGGGAATAATGCAACCACTTTCCCCTTGGAATCGATTCCAGATTTTCGGTAGAAAATCCCCTTAGGACTTTCCCATGATTCATCTTGAGCTTTTTCCTTCATCAAATCGATGGCGGTTTGCAGCAGAGCAGCCGCGTCTTCGCGTGTCTCAGCCACAAAACCTACTCGAGAATGGTTCAATGGAATCTCACGCTCCTGGGCAGCCTGGTTCAGAGTATAAAAAGCCGCTTCACCATTCTCATCCTTCAATTCGGACAGGCTATCCTGGCTTTTCGCTAAGAGCATGGCTTGAGTCGGCGCATCCAGCAAAACCATGTGCGCTACCCGGTTGATCCGATAAGCGGATTGGTGGTCGGAAGTGTACTCTTCCAGGACCATGTGGTAATTCGTGCCGCCGAAGCCAAATGAGCTCAATGCAGCGCGGCGCGGGTGTCCACCATCCGGTCGAATCCAGGGGCGAGTTTCCGTATTGATATAAAACGGAGTATTTTCAATATCCAGCTTTGGATTGGGTTTCTTGACATTAATCGTAGCCGGCAGGACTTTGTGATACAGCGCCAGGGTGGCTTTAATCAGGCTGGCTGCACCGGCAGTCGATTTCGTGTGTCCGATCTGCGATTTCACTGAACCAAGCGCGATCACCTGCTTTTTGGGATTACCTTCGCCAAACACCAGCTGCATGCCGTTAAATTCGGCCGGGTCTCCAGCCATGGTTCCCGTGCCGTGAGCTTCTACCAGACCGACTGTATCGGGGGTAAAGCCGGCATCCGCGTACGCCCGGCGAATGGCTTTTGCCTGGCCCTCAGAGCGCGGCGCATAAATGCTTTTAAACCGCCCATCACTGGAAGAGCCGATGCCTTTAATGACAGCATAGATCCGGTCGCCATCCCGTTCCGCATCCTCGAGGCGTTTCAGGACCAGCATGCCGATGCCTTCTCCAACCATCATCCCATCCGCATCGGCATCGAAGGTCCGCACCATCTCTTCCTTCGAAAACGCCGGCGTTTTACTGAAGCACATATAAGTCAGGACAGAATTGTCTACGTCAACGCCGCCGGTAATCATCATGTCTGCCCGGCCTTCGGTTAATTCCATGACTGCCATCCGCGCAGCAGCCAGCGAGCTGCCGCACGCGGCGTCGATTGTGCAGTTCGTGCCGCCCAGGTCAAAGCGGTTGGCGATACGCCCGGCGATGACATTACCGATCGCGCCAGGAAAAGCATTTTCATCCCACCCGACATAGGCAGATTTGATTTTCTCGATAATTGTTTGAGTGTCGTCTTTTGGAACGCCCGCACTGAGGAGCACTTTTTCCCACACGGGATACTGCAATCGGCTGAAGAGAGGCTGAACCAGCTTGGAAGACATCCCTACCACGCCCAGGATCACCCCGGTTTGTTCACGGCTGAAATCTCGCGCTTCACTGTACCCGGCGTCTTCCAGTGCGTCTTTCGCGACAACCAGACCAAGCAGCTGTGAGACATCGGTTACCTCTAGAATATTTGGGGGTAAGCCAAACTCCATGGGATCAAAATCAATATCTGGGATAAAACCGCCGCGTTTAGAATAAATCTTGTCGGGAACCTTGGGATCAGGATCATAATAATCTTCAACACTCCAGTGCGAGGCAGGCACGTCGGTTATGCAGTTAATTTTATTAAGAATATTGTCCCAATACTCATCCAGGTTGTGCGCCTGAGGGAAAACAGATGCCATACCAATGACAGCGATGGGCGTGGTTCTCAGCTTGCGGTTGACATTATCCGCAGAATTGTTTTTCTTCGCCATATTGACTTACCTCCGAAATATTTTTCGTTTTTTACCGAGCTTAATGATTAGTCGCAATGATGGACTACATCCTGCTATAACCCTTGGCTTTTCAGATGGTTACGCCAGAAAACAACTTGTACCTTAAATTACTTTGCCTGCCAATTACTATTTATTGGATAGACAATAGTGCAATCAAGCGTTGAGTTTACCACAAACTGCGGTTGACAAAAAAACAGAATCAAGATAATATTCATTTCGTGATGATTGCCGCCATCCTCCGCTCACGACGAACCACCTGACTCCCACCAAACTTTGGAGTTGGCTGTTCGCGCTGCACCGCTCTTTCCTAAATTTTCTCTCAACGAGCCCTCTCCTGGAGGGCTCGATTCTTTTAAACTGCTAAGGAGAAATGCTATGTCTAAGACCGCCCCCACATCTGAATCGAGTGAGACCGGAAAGCCCAAAATCAATAAAGTAGTGCTGGCTTATTCCGGTGGTCTCGACACATCGGTGATCGTCCCCTGGTTGATCGAAAATTACGGCTGCGAAGTGATCTGCTACTGCGCAGACGTAGGCCAGGGCGAAGAGACATCCGGGCTGCCTGCCAAAGCCAAAGCCAGCGGCGCCAGTAAGCTGTTCATCAAGGATCTGCGTGAAGAATTCGCAAAAGATTACCTGTTCCCCCTGCTACGCTCAGGCGCGATTTACGAGCGGAAGTACATGCTTGGCACTTCGATTGCCCGCCCTTTGATCGCCAAACATCAGGTGCTGATCGCTCAACAGGAAGGCGCGGATGCAGTTGCTCACGGCTGCACAGGCAAAGGCAATGACCAGGTGCGCTTTGAGCTGACTTTCATGGCCCTCGATCCACGCCTGAAAGTGATCGCTCCCTGGCGGGAATGGGATATCAAATCGCGCGAAGATGCGTTAGCTTACGCCGATGCGCACAATATCCCTGTTACTGCCTCGAAAAAATCAATTTACAGCCGCGACCGGAATTTATGGCACATCTCGCATGAGGGCGGACTGCTGGAAGATCCCTGGGTCGAGCCGGAAGAAGCGATGTTCGTGCTGTCAAATTCTCCAGAAAAAGCGCCGGATCAACCCCTGATCATTGAATTGGAATTCGAAAAAGGTTACCCGGTCCGCCTGGATGGCAAAGCGCTTTCTCCCGCAACCATGATAGAGACCCTGAATCAAATTGGCGGCCTGCACGCGATTGGCCGGGTTGACCTGGTCGAAAATCGCCTGGTGGGCATGAAATCGCATGGTGTGTACGAAACACCCGGGGGAACGATCTTGCTGGCCGCTCACCGTGAATTAGAATCGATTACTCTGGATAAAGAAACACTGCACTATAAAGACGTGCTGGCTCAGCGTTATGCTGAACTGGTGTATTATGGGCAGTGGTTCACGCCGCTGCGCGAAGCGTTGGATGCCTTCTTCGAAAAGACCCAGGAACCGGTTAGCGGGAAGGTGCGCCTGAAATTGTATAAAGGTAATGTGATCCCGATCGGACGCCAGAGCCGTTACAGCCTGTACCGTGAAGACTTCGCGACATTCGGCCAGGACAGCGTTTACGACCAGAGTGATGCCGAAGGTTTTATCACCCTCTTTGGACTTCCGTTGAAAGTGCAAGCCATGCGTGAAATCACCACTGGCGTCCCAACCGATTACGATACTCCTGATTATTCCAAGTTTAAGCGCGACTGAGATTGCCAAATGTTGCCAGGGTGTTTTTTCGCGCTATTGCGGGCCACGCAAATCACCTAACCCCCCTTCCCCCTTCCCGGGTCGGGAAGGGGGAGCAGAGGGGGTTAGGTTATATAAGGAGGAAGTATGAAGCTTTGGGGAGGTCGTTTTTCCAGCAGCCCGGACGAATTAGCTTACCAATACAACCAATCCCTGGAGTTTGACCAGCGACTTGCTGAAGCAGATGTTCGCGGTTCGATTGCCTGGGCGCAAGGGCTGCAAAATGCCGCCGTCCTGACCGCTGGCGAAACCGATCAAATTGTGCAGGGCTTACAATCGATTTTGGCAGAAATCCTGGCAGAGAAGTTCAAACCGGATGCGAATGATGAAGATATTCATACCGCCGTCGAACGAATTCTGACAGAGCGCATCGGCCCGGTCGCGGGAAAACTGCACACCGGACGCAGCCGCAATGACCAGGTCGCCACGGATACCCGGCTGTGGCTCATGCACATGATCGACCAGGTCAATTCCCTCCTGCGAAACGTGCAGGTAACCCTCGCCAACCGTGCTGAGAGAGACACGGGAATTATCCTCCCGGGCTATACGCATTTACAACGCGCCCAACCGGTCCTGCTCAGCCACTGGTGGCTTTCTCACTTCTGGCCGCTAGGCGCCGACCGCCAGCGCCTCATCCAGCTTCGCCAGCGTACCGCGATATTACCCCTGGGCGCGGGCGCGCTGGCCGGCGCTCCCTTTCCGGTAGACCGGTCTTTCCTGGCAGAGCAATTAGGTTTCAGCCAGGTTGCCCCCAACAGCCTGGATGCTGTATCCAACAGAGATTTTATCGCCGAATTCCTCTTCGATGCCTCCCTGATCGGTGTACATCTGTCTCACCTGGCGGAGATGCTGATCATCTTTTCAACGGCCGAATTTGGTTTCATCGAGCTTTCCGATGCATATTCGACCGGCTCCAGCTTGATGCCGCAAAAAAAGAACCCTGATCCGCTGGAATTAACCCGCGGCAAGGCAGGGACGATCATCGGGCGCCTGGCAGGTTTTTTAGCCACGCTGAAAGGCCTGCCGTCCGCTTACGACAAGGATCTTCAAGAGGATAAACAGGCGCTGTTTGAGACTGCTGACACATTATGCCTGATGCTACCGGTAATCTCAGGGCTGCTGGACACGCTGCGGGTGCACCCGCAGCGCATGCGGGCCGCGCTTGATCCGGCGATGCTGGCGACGGATCTGGCTGATTACCTGGTGGCGCGCGGCATTCCCTTCCGCCAGGCGCATTCTATCGCCGGGCAATGTGTCCGCCGCGCGAACGAGCTTTCCATGCCGCTCAGTGAGCTGCCGCTTTCCGAATTTCAAGCCATTCATTCCATCTTTCAAGCCGATGTGGCTGATGTTTTCGATTTTGACGCATCGGTTTCGCGGCGTTCGGTTGCCGGCGGCACATCCCCTCAAGCCGTTCAGGACCAGTTGAAAATTGCCCGCGCAGCGCTGTAAAATAAAAGCAGGCTGGCCGGGGGGGACCCCGGCCAGCCTGCTGCGTAAACTGAAACTACCCTACTTTTTTGACCTTGTAGCCCTGTTTTTTCAGGGCATCCACCAAAAGATCTCGGTGATCGCCTTGAATTTCGATGACCCCATCCTTTACTGCACCCCCCGCACCGCATAACCGTTTAAGATCGCTGGCCATATTTCTTAACATTTCATCGTTCATCGTTAATCCGGTGATGATCGATACCGTCTTGCCGCCCCTGCCTTTTGATTCCCGCTGAACCCTGACGATTCCGTCACCTTTGAGAATCGGAGAAGTTTTTTTATGGCAAACACATTGGCCAAGCGGCCGCCCGCAGTCCGGGCAAATCCTCCCGCTTTGGCTGGAATAGACCGTCGGATTATCCTTGCGCGGGCTCATTCAAGCAGCGCCGAGTTCTTTGCGGTATTGGGCGATATTCTCTACCGGCTGTGGATATTTCATATCCAGCTTCTTTAGTGCGTCAACGATCACGCTCGCCACAACAAGGTTGCGGTACCAGTTATGGTTGGCTGGAACCACGTACCAGGGCGCCCAGGGAGTGCTGGTTTCATTGATCGCATCTTCAAACGCTTTCATATACTCAGGCCACAATTTACGTTCGGGAAGGTCGCCAGGGCTAAATTTCCACTGCTTTTCTGGGGTATCAATTCTTTCCAGAAGGCGTTGTTTTTGTTCATCCAGGCTGATGTGCAGGAAAAATTTTAAAATGGTGGTGCCAGTTTCGGCTAACATTCGCTCAAAATCGACGATCTGCCGGTAATGCAAGCGCCAGGCGCTTTCCGGTTCCAAATTATGCACGCGAACGACCAGCACTTGTTCATAATGCGAACGATTGAAAACCGCAATATCACCCTTGCCCGGGGCATGCGGGTGAATTCTCCATAAAAAGTCATGATCGGCTTCGACCGAGGTCGGCACCTTGAAACTGGCAACCTTTACCCCTTGAGGGTTGACGCCTTCAAAAACACTGCGGATTGTGCCGTCTTTCCCGGCGGTATCCATCGCCTGGAGCACAATCAGGATTTTCTGCTTGTGTTCAGCATAAAGCACTTCCTGCAGCTGGTCCAGCTCGCGGCGCAGTTTCTCGAAGCGCTTTACTCCCTCATCTTTCTTCCCCTTCCAATCGCCATAATCATCCGGATCGAAATCTTTTGAAAGATCGATCTTCTTCTTCGGGCTTGCCAGATATTCTTTCATCATTCCTCCTCTATTTTGATGTTTGGGGGAGTTTTTGTAAATTGCGAAGCAATTTACAAAAAACTCCCAACCATCGTATAGCGTGGTCGCCGCCAGCCCTGGCCCCAGGGCGCCTGGGCCCAGGGGGCCGACCAGCTTATCTCGTCAGTTGCCGGTACTTGATCCGCTTGGGCAAATCCGCCGCATTCCCTAATCGTTGATGCCGGTTTGCCTCATATTCGGAAAAATTGCCTTCGAACCAAAAAACCTTGCTGTCGCCTTCGAAGGCCAGGATGTGGGTCGCTACCCGATCCAAAAACCAGCGGTCATGGCTGATCACCAGGACACAACCCGCGAAGGACTCCACCGCATCTTCCAGGGCGCGCATGGTATTCACATCCAAATCGTTGGTAGGTTCATCCAGGAGGAGCACATTGGCCCCTTCCTTTAAAACCCTTGCCAGGTGAACCCGGTTGCGTTCCCCGCCGGAGAGCATGCCCACTTTTTTCTGCTGATCTGTACCCGAAAAATTGAATTTGGAGACGTACGCGCGCGAATTGACCTGATGGGTTCCAAGCTGGATAAAATCCAGTCCATTTGAAATCATCTGCCAGATCGTTTTATCGGGATCCAAAACATCCCGGCTCTGGTCGACATATGCCAGAGAAACCGTGTCGCCCAGGCGAATATGCCCTTTATCAGGCTTCTCCTGACCGGTGATCATGCGGAACAAGGTCGTTTTACCGGCGCCGTTCGGGCCAATGATCCCAACCACCGCGCCGGGAGGGATTTGGAAATTGATATCTTCGACCAGGATGCGGTTGTCGTACCCTTTGGTTATGTGTTCGGCCTCGATGACCAGGTTGCCCAGGCGCGGACCGGACGGTATGAAAATTTCCAGATCTTGCATCCCTTTTTCCGACTGCTGGTTATACAATTCTTCGTAGGATCGTATCCTGGCCTTAGACTTCGCCTGGCGCGCCCGAGGTGACATGCGGATCCAATCCAACTCTCGCGCCAGCGTTTTTTGACGCTCGCTTTCGCCTTTCTCTTCTTGCTGAAGCTGCACTTTCTTTTGTTCCAGCCATGAAGAGTAATTGCCGTGCCAGGGGATGCCCTGACCGCGGTCCAATTCGAGAATCCATTCCGCCACGTTGTCCAAGAAATAACGGTCGTGTGTTACCGCGATCACTGTGCCGGCGTACTGCTGCAGGTGGTGCTCCAACCAGGCTACCGTTTCTGCATCCAGGTGGTTGGTAGGTTCGTCCAGCAGCAAGATATCCGGTTTTTGCAGCAGCAGACGGCATAGCGCCACCCTGCGCCGCTCACCTCCTGAGATGATATTGACCGGTGTCTCTCCAGACGGGCAGCGCAGGGCATCCATCGCCATTTCGAGGCGCGAATCCAGATCCCAGGCTTCGAGGTGATCCAGCTGCTCCTGCACCTCCCCCTGCTTTTCGATCAGCTGGTTCATCTCGGCATCACTCATCGGTTCGGCAAATTTTTCACTGATGGCATCAAATTCTGCCAGCAGATCCACGATGGACTGAACCCCTTCTTGGACCACTTCTTTGACTGTCTTGCTGCCATCCAGTTGAGGTTCCTGCTCCAGAAATCCTACCGAGTAGCCCGGCGCCAGAACAGTCTGACCATTAAATTCCTTTTCGATCCCGGCCATGATTCGCAGAAGCGTGCTTTTACCGGAGCCGTTCAGGCCGATCACGCCGATCTTAGCGCCATAAAAATATCCAAGAAAAATTTCTTTAAGAACTGGCTTTTTGTCGTAAAATTTACTTACGCCGATCATCGAAAAAATAACTTTATTCGGTTCGTTTGGCATATCACCACCTGTTTGGGTTTACCAGAATCATTATACCCGGGTTAAATTAAACAACCAGGCATATAATTAATGGGACATTCATAGTGGTTTGAATCAGCTTATCGAATAAATATATCCAGCCCAGGAGAAGTAAAGTTAATGACTCAAAAAACCGAAGGATATATTGAGCTCGAATGGACCTGCCCGAACTGCCAGAGCAACAATCCTGGTCCGCAAAAGACCTGCCAAAACTGCGGTTCACCCCAGCCTACCGATGTAACTTTTCATCTTCCTGGTGAAGCAAAACTAAAAACAGACGAAGCAACTGCCCAGATGGCAGCAGCCGGGCCCGATATACACTGCCCATACTGCAGCTCACGCAACCCGGGCAATGCGACCATCTGCGCGCAATGCGGAGGGGATTTGACCGGCGGCACGCGGCGCGAGACGGGCCAGGTGGTGGGCGCTTTTTCCACCGCACCCGGCCCCCAGGTGACGTGCTCCAACTGCGGTCATTTAAATCCGGCAAGCGCCCAGCAGTGCGAGAAGTGCGGCAGTCCTTTGCAGCGCCCGCAGGCTGCGCCCCAGGCAGTAACGCCTCCTGCGGCAAAAAAAGGTTTACCCGTCGTCGCAATCATCATTGGCCTGGTGGCAATCTGCGGTCTTTTCTTCTTGCTTTCCAATCTATTTAAAACTGAAACCACCACCGGCACGGTTCAGCAAGTGGGCTGGAACCGGGTCGTCAGCATCATGGCCCTGATGGATGTCACCCGTGAGGATTTCCGCAAAAATATCCCATCCAATGCGGATATCGATTCCTGCACGAAAGAATACAGCCACACCCAGGACCAGCCCGCCGCGGTTTCGACAGAAGTTTGCGGGACGCCTTACGTGGTGGATAAAGGCAGCGGGATCGGCCAGGTCGTCAAAGACTGCGCCTATGAGGTGTACGAGGATTATTGCAAATATACAGTGCAGGCGTGGACGATGGTAAACCAGGTTGTAGAGCAGGGAAATGACCTGAACCCGCGCTGGCCCAGTCCCAACCTGCAGTCAAACCAGCGCCTTGGCGAACAAAATGAAGTCTACACCATCCAGTTTATGTCCAATGACAGGATTTTAACTTACAAAACTTCGGATTATGACACGTTTGCCCGCTGTCAGATCGGTTCGACCTGGAATTTGGAAGTCTCAGGCTCCGGGCAGGTGGTATCGATATCTCCGGTCGAATAAGCTGGTCAGCCTGGCGGCGATCAAGCAAAATAAGAAACCGTCATTGCGAGCGTTGCGAAGCAATCTATGATTACGAGCAGATTGCTTCGGCCCAAAGAACGGGCCTCGCAATGACAGATACAACAAAAAAGGATAACTATTGGTCGTATCTCCATTTTCATATCTCAAAACTCTGGCATGTTCCATCTGCGGGCGAACCTTCGATCCGGATGAAGTACAAACCTTCTGCACCACATGCCGCGCCCCATTGGTCGCCCAGTATGACCTGGAAAGCGTAAAAAAGGAAAAATCACAGGCTGAGATCAGCTCCCGCCCGTACGGCATGTGGCGCTGGCATGAACTGCTGCCGGTGAAGTCACCGGAAGATATCGTGTCTTTGGGCGAGGGGGATACACCCTGGCTGACCCTACCAAGACTGGCAGCCCATTTGGGTATGACCGCTTTATTTACCAAGGATGAGAGCTCAAACCCGACCGGCTCTTTTAAAGCTCGCGGATTGGCAGCCGCCATTTCTAAGGCGCACGAATTGGGAATCAAGAAGGTGATCATTCCCACAGCGGGCAATGCCGGCGGCGCACTGGCGGCTTACGCGGCGCGGTGCGGCATGCAAGCCGCGGTATATATGCCGGAAGACACGCCTCTGGCCAACATGCGCGAAGTGGAAATCACTGGCGCCAACCTTGTGCTGGTGAAAGGCCTGATCAGCGATGCCGCAGCCCAGGCGGGAGCCCGCGCTCGAGATGAAGGCTGGTTCGACGTATCCACTTTTAAAGAGCCCTACCGCCTGGAAGGCAAGAAAGTGATGGGGTTTGAGATTGCCCAGGCCATGCAGTGGCAAACGCCGGAAGTTATCGTCTATCCCACCGGCGGCGGAACCGGGCTGGTTGGCATCTGGAAAGCCTTTCAAGAATTATCCAGCCTGGGGTGGCTGCAGGGGCCGGTTCAGACCCGCATGGTGGCTGTACAGGCCGAAGGCTGCGCGCCAGTGGTAAAGGCATTTCAAAATGGTGCAGAAAATTGTGAAATCTGGCCTAATGCGCACACCGGCGCCTCCGGGCTGCGCGTTCCGCGCAGTTTCGCGGACAGGATGATCCTGCAGACCCTGCGCGTAAGTCACGGAACAGCCATCGCGGTCAGCGATGCGGAAATTAAGGCAGCGCAAGAGCTGTGGGCGCAGCGAGAGGGCTTTTTTACGGCGCCCGAAGGCGCCGCGACACTGGCCGGATTGGAAAAGCTGTTGAATGCAGGTTGGGTAAAATCGCATGAGCGAGTGGTGCTGCTCAATACAGCCACCGGATTGAAATATCTACGTTAAATCGGAGAATTTATGGGAAACATCGGGACTGGTGAATGGATCGTGATTGGCTTGAGCCTGTTGATTGGCTTATTTTTTGTGCTCGGAAATTGGTTTAATAACCAGCGCGCAGATAATGCCATGCACTGGCTTCGCCAAGGTCTTTCCGAATATGGCGCGCTCAAATCCAGCCGGTTCAACGCGCCTACTTCTAAAGGGATCGCCTTTCAAATCGTTCCCTCAGCTAGCTGCCCTTACCAGCGCATCCAGGGAATCTTGATCCTCGAACGGCGTGAAAACCTTCCCCTGTGGATTTTTCAACGAATGCGCGGGAAAAGAGACATCCTGCAAATGACGTCCGATCTGCATGATGCGCCCAATATAGATCTCCATATCAGCCAAAAATCCTTCCTCCCTAAAGGAACTAACCGCCAGGCGGGAAGCGAAAATACCCCGAATGAAATTATACCGGTTGAAGGGTCATCGTTTTTCATCACTGAGAACGAGCCTCCATCCCCGGTCGAACAGGTCTCTCAACTTATTTCGCGTTTGCCGGTGAACATCCTGGATCTCGCGATCCATCGCAAATCCCCCCACCTCACATTTCAAATTCATCTTTCTGCAGTGCTGCCATCAGATCCCCAATCATTTTTCCAATCGTTACAGAAAGGAATTGAGCAAGCCTGACTATCCATTTATGATGCTTGGGGAGTTTTTATGAAAATTGCTGCGCAATTTTCATAAAAACTCCAACCATCAGGTCACATGGCCTGCGCCAGCTCTTCCTTGCCCGCGTAGCGCGCCTGGGCCCAGAGGCGCGACCGGCACAAAACATAACACACCCCAGAAATAATATTTTTGGGATGTGTTATGTTTTTCTTAAGAATCACAGCGCATTTTCCCATCCCCCTGCCCCCTTCCCGCAGGCAGCGATCCTTGAAAGTGGCTATCTTATGCGGGAAGGGGAGAAAATTTCAAGAGGTGGAGGGGCTGAAAGCCCCTCCACCTCTTGGAGAACCTCTCCCCGCCCCCGGCCGGAAAACCACAGGTCGATGAATCAGGCTGGGGGCGGGGATCAAAGGGGTGGGGGCTTTCGTAAAGCTGTGGTCAAATGACATGAAGAACCCCGAAATTAATTTCGGAGTTCTTCATGTTTTATAACCCATTTTTTAGATGAAGATAATCAGGATTACCGGATGCCTTCCTTCATTCCGGTCGGGCTGAACAGCAAGGAAGAAACCCTTTTCAGCATCTCGACCCCACGCACCTCTGTTTCAAACAAAGGCAAGATTGAGCGCACGCTGCCGTCGAAAAGCTTTTCGATTTGAGCCATGTATTCATCCTGCATAGCTACCCGGTTTTTAACGAAATCCGGGCTGGTTGGGCTGAGGCTGCTTTTATCGATCACCATGTTCACCACCACGCCGCCCACGGGTATGCCGAACTCTTTGAACCAGTTGATGAAGCGGGTGATGACCGCGATCGGCAGCGCTTCGGGCAGGGTGATAAAAAAGAAAGAAGTCAGCTGGTCATCTGTCAGCAGTTCTTTCGCATTACCCATTCGATGGCGAAGGTTTAATAAATATTCCATCAAAGGGTCTTTCTTTTCCTTCTTTTTTGAATAGGAGAGCAAATCTTTTAATGAGATGGCTTCCTCGCGGCTTTTGACCATCTTATTGACCCACAGCGAATATACGCCAGACATCCCTAACAAACGGCGAGCATTGGCCGTGGGCGCCGTGTCAAAGACATAGGTATCGTATTTGTTCTCAAACATCAAATCGATCATGTTTTCAAACATCGCTGATTCTTCGAAGGAGGGATTCATGGTGGCTGATTCCACGAATTCATCAGCTTTGGTCTTCAGGTCGGCGTATTGTAAAAACCACTGGATTTTTTCGCGGATCTCCTTCTTCGATTTTTCGATCGTTTCTTTAGTATCGATTTCGTAGGCATCCAGGTTCGGCACGCCGGCAACAGGGGTCGCTTTACCAAAAACATCCATCCCCAGCAGACTGCTCAGGCTGTGCACCGGGTTAGTCGACGCCAGCAGCGTTTTCCTACCCTGCCCAGCGAACCATAAAGCCGTCGTCCCAGCCAGGACGGTTTTGCCTACCCCGCCTTTTCCCCCAAAGAAGATGTATTTGAGGCGAGGATTCTCTGTGAGATATTGGCTCATCGGTTTTTCGATCATTCCTCACCCTCCAAACATCGCATCGGCTACTTTTTCAATCATTTCAAGACCGGTTATATCCCGTTCAAATTCCGGAACGCGGGTTAATACTTCACTCCCAAATAACTGGTCAATTTTTTCCAGGTATCCTTTTTGCATGCTCATCCGGTTGCGCAGGTAATCTGGAATATTTTGCAGCGCCAATTCAGGAGGAATGACCCGGTTGACGATATAACCAGAAAGCGGGACATATTTCGCAAATAATGAGGCCGCTTTTTGGGTATCGAGAATGATCATCTCCTCAGGAATCAGCACAAAGAAAAATGCCGTTTTTTGCTTATCGGTCAAAATGCCAGATGAGGTGTTGATGCGGTGCTTGATGTACTGCAGCTCTTTAAGGATCATATCCTCTTCGGTGGTTTTACTGCGCTGCATCACCGATGCCACCTTGGCATACTCTTCCATTTCTGACCTGAGACCGGTGATCTTGTCGATCCATTCATCGTAAATGGAAGCCATACTGAGATAGTATAAAGCATGGCCCAGGGGGACAAGATCATAGATGTAGTAATCGTATTCTCCACTTACCACGATGTCGACCACCGCATCAAAGATCGCGCTTTCCTCCATCGCCGGTTCTGTCGCGGTAGCCTGGATATAATTTTCGATTTCCTCCGGCACTTCATCCAGGCCATACATATCTTTGATTTTTTGTCGAATTTCGTTTTGGTAATCTTTAATTCTGCGATCGGCATCGATTTCCTGGGCAAACAAATTGGGCATGATTTCTACCGGGCCCTTGCCGAAGATATCGCGCTTAAAAATATCTGACAGACTGGCTTGCGGGTCCACTGAGAAAACCAGCACTTTGAAACCTTGTTTTGCCAGCCAATAAGCCGTGGTGGCGCTAAAGGTGGTCTTACCTAACCCACCCTTGCCGCCGAACATCAAATAGCGCCTTTCCGGGTATTTTTCAAAGAATTGTCGTAGTGACATACCAGTCTCCTGAAACTATGCTAGTGCGTCCGTAAGGTCCTTCTCACGCAGCATACGGCGCTTCCATGTTGAGATTTGCGGGACAACATAAGGCAGCAGTCGCAGACTGTAATAAGGTGGGAGAATCGGAATCCCTAATAAATCTCCCATGGTGATAAGGATAAACAGATGCTCCATACTTCCGCGTGTTTTGAGAGCATAGCGGGCCATGTCGTGGCCAGCCATTCCATACAGGACGCTCTTAAAACTGCTGAATAAACTTTTCTTTTCCTCTTCAGACATATTTTTTTCTCCTCTCAAATCATGTTATTTCTTGATCGCACAGTTCGGTGAAGTCACGTTCACGCAGCATACTGGTTCGCCAACCGGAAATCAGCGGCACGACATAGGGCAGCATGCGCAGGGTGTAGTAAGGGGGTAAAATTGGCACCCCCAGCATATCTCCAAACACGACCAACACAAACAAATGCTCCCGCTGGGCGCGTTCTTTATGCAAATTGCGCACCATTTCATACACCGTGGCGCCGTAAAAGATTTCGCCCACGGTTTTGGCCGCAGAGCCCATCCAGGAGCCCCATTTTTTTAAAAGCTCAGGAATATTCACGCGGTCTCAGCTTGTAGTCTGGCGCTTAGAATAGCTTGCTTGATGGATTCCCATTCCAGTACGGTTATTTTTAACTTACCTTGTATCAGCAGGGTCGGATAGCGCCGGATGCCGTGCCGGATCACCTTGACCAGCCCCGCTAAGGAACGTGGATCTACTAGGCGGATGGATACCTTTTCACCGAACTCATGGGATATATTCGCCACAAGCGATGCCAGCCTGTCAACTTCAAGCTGGTATTCAGGCGGATACGAATCCTGGCTTTGGACGCCGGATGCCTGGCGCAGCTTGACCTGATCCAGAAAAGCTGTGCAGGTATTGCACAGGCTTAACTCTTCTGGCAAGAGAGCGATTACGTCAATCGTCAGCGGCGGCATGATGGTAATCGATGGTCTGGCAGGCCCAATGGGCCTGCCAGATGGATCAAGAATGAATTAACCTTTGGCTTTCGCAGGAACAAATCCCTGGCGGTATTTTTTGAAAGCGCCATAGGCGTCCCAGGCCAGGATGAACGCTGCGCCCACCAGGACAAGACAGATCGCACCGATGATTACATTGGCAGCAGTGAATTCACCCACGCTGGTGATCTTGTTTGCAACTGGATCGGCCACTTTCGGCAGGTTAATGAAGAATGCCTCAAAGGCCTTGTACAGCAGTGCGGCGATGGTCGTGACGAACATGAAAAGGAACGGCCATAAGGTCCACTGGTAGTTCTTTCCCTTCGACATCAACCACAACGTGACCAGCAGAAGCGCCAATGAAGCCATTAACTGGTTGGCTGCGCCAAATACTGCCCAAATCTGCAAGAACGGCACGACCCAGATCAGCAGCAGGGTAAATATGAGGGCAACGATGGTGCCAACGTGCGTATTCTTCAATGCCGGCACACTGTCTCCGAGGGCTTCGGCCGAGGCAACGCGCATAAAGCGCACCACCAGGTACATGATGGTGAGGGCCATCAAGGTCAGGAAGACAGAGCCGTAAGCCATACCAAAGCCCGCTCCTGCCAGTTTGTCCAATCCCCAATTGTTCATGAAGGTGGAGAGACCCTTGGAGAAGACAGCAGCAGCGCCGCCATATCCACCGGCCGCGATGTATGCATCCCAACTGCCTGTCGCTGCGGTAGCGGTCAGCAAGGCAAACACGGCAAAGAACATTTCAAAGAACATCGCGCCGCCGCCTACATACAGCGCATCCGATTCTTTTTCAAGCTGGCGAGCTGTGCCGGATGAAGAAACGAGGCTGTGCCAACCTGAAATTGCACCGCAGGCGATGGTCACAAACAACATTGGCCACAGCCAGCCGGTCCCACCTGCCATCGCTCCTCGGGTATCAAATGCCGTGAAGGCTGGGAACGTGCCCAGGGTGGGTGCGGAAATGATGATCCCTACCAGTCCGCCGATGACCCCCAGGGTGACGATCCAGAAGGATACGTAGTTGATGGGCTGCGCCCAACGCCAGATTGGCAGGACTGCGCCAAAATAGCAGATGATCACCACCAACAGGCTGCCGACGAGCTTGGCCTGGGTAACATTCAGGAAGAGAGCCGGACCTGCAGATGCTTTGCCATCCGCGCCAATCGTAATACCCAGAATGCCGTTGAACAGGTTCTTGGCGAAAGGCTGCGTTCCCAACCAAATCCCCACGAAGGCCAGGATGACGGTGATCACGCTGATCAGGATGATATCCATCTTCCATTTATAGGTCATTTGACCCGCAAGAATACCGATCAAAATAACCAGGATCACGCCGAGCGGAACTGCGGCGTTGGTGAGCAGTGAGAAGCCCACCTGGGTACCAAAGGCACCCATGATCAATAGAAGATAGAAATAGATGAAAGTGATCAACAGCCCGCGGGCGCGGGGAGAGATCAACCTGTAGCTCAATGCCCCGAAGCTTTGACCTTCTTCTCGCACCCCCAGGACAATACTGCTGTAGTCCTGTACCCATCCGATGAAGAAGGTTCCCAGAACTATCCACAGCAAGGCCGGCAGCCAGCCCCACTGCACCGCGACAATTGGTCCAAGGATCGGACCCAAGGCCGCGATAGATTTGAATTGGTAGCCAAACAGCACATTACGGTTGGCTGGTGTAAAGTCTACACCGTCCATATACATCTTGGCAGGGGTTGCTTTGCGATCATCCGGCTGGATCACTATCCGGTTTACCCACCTGGCGTAAACGAAGTATCCAACGACAATCGCAAGTACTCCAACGACAAGGATAACAATCGCATTCATGCTTTCCACCTCCACTAACGGTTTTTCAGAAAGAAATCCTTGAAAATTGGGACATGATCGATGGATTGGCCGTTATGTTTTCCCTTGAAAAAGAATCACCTCCTTCATCATGCGCGAACGTAAAACCCCCATTTTACGATGAGCCAGACGAGTAAAAAGATTCAGGCGCGAAGCATTTATGGTGCGGCCTCGAACGCGTAAAGCACAGCTATACGAATGCAACAGATAATGAGAAACAGATTAATTTAGGATTAATGAGTGGTTATCAACATTATAGTCATCTAATGTTAAAAAGCAAGCGATTTCAGCATGTATGAATTATTGGTCATTTAAATTCCGATATTACGATCTGGTTTTTAGCTTTTGAGATACACTTAGTATCTATCCAGAAATTGTTTAGAGAGTTTTATTTGCGTGGCTTTGCCACGCAAATAAAACTCTCAAATAATATTTTTCGGATAGGTTCTTATTCAATCTCCGGTCCTCGTTGGAGGGGAAAATGGATTCACCGTTCTTCTTGATCCTGGTGGCATTATTATATGTAGTGGTTTTCGGCGGGCTATCGATGCTGCGGCGTGAAGGTCTTTCAACGAGGTTTGCCGTTGAGTCGGTGGGATTGACGGTCATTGTCAGCCTGCTGACCTGGGCGCTGGGGGTAACCATTCACCCCGTCATTTATCTCTTCATCCTGTACCTGGTCACCATGCGTGTTCGTTTGCTGGTGGATATCGGCAATACTCTTGCTCGGCGGAAAAATTTTACCGCCGCGGAAAAAGTATATGACCTGGCAGGCAAATTATGGCCAGATTCTGCTAACCGCTTGATCGTCCAGGTAAATCAGGGCACTTCACTGCTGCAGCAAGGCGCCCTGGATGAGGCCATTCAAGTTTTCAATTCTTTGATCGCCCAATCCAACCAGGGCTATCTAGGGATCCGCTACGAATCTGCCGCGCATTACAATCTCGGCGTCGCTTATTTACGTAAGGGCCAGGAACCCCAGGCGGTGATTGAATTTAATTCCGTCCTCGACATCTGGCCCGCCTCAGAATATGCCCGGGCGGCTTCAAATGCCCTGGCCCGTTTGAAAAAGAAAAAATCCGGCTAAAGCGCAGGTTTATCCTATGATCAGGTCATCTAAAGCTCGTTTGGGCACATGATGAACCTGGTTCTCATCGCGGTAATATTTAATTCCACCATCGGGACCGACGGCTTCCAATACCACCGTTTCTTTCGGCACTCCAATTGCCAGGGCAAGGAGAATCTCATACTTTGCAGGTATCTGCAAGCCAGCCTGCAGTGCTGGACGCTGGATTGAACCGATGATGCAGCCACCCAGACCTTTTTCCACGGCACCCAGTAAAATACTCTGAGAGGCAATGCCGTGATCGCAGCCAAACGTTGGGCTGATATCATGGTCGCCCAGAATGATGATGTATGCAGCCGGTCGTTCGCCTTCTTCTGGTCCCGCCCAGTCTTTCAAATAACCCGCCCAGGCCAGCTGTTTATATATAAAGGCATTTTTTCCCGGTTCATTGGAAAGCATGAAGCGCAGCGGCTGCGCATTTCGTGCTGAAGGTGAAAGCCGCGCCAGATCCACCAACTCCCGCAATGTATCCAGGCTGACCGGGACTTCCTGGAAGAACCGGCGGTAGCTCCTGTTTTTGATCACCAGATCATGAACCATATCGATCCCTCCGCTAACTGAATAGTATTATTATCCTCACGAGTTTCCGAACCGTCAAGCGCAGTATAATTCAAGTCAAGCGTTTCCCAGGAGAATCCCATACGAGGTAAAAATGCAAGATTCTAATCAACCTGCAAAAGCCGTAGTGAAAGATGGCGATTTCTGCGAAGTGATCGGTGGGACGCATGCAGGAAAATCCGGCACCGTCAGAGACGTAAAAATCAGCAAGACCGGCATCATAACCATCACGGTCGTTCAGAAGAATGGCGAACGATTTAAGACACTGGCCAAAAATGTAGTGTTCCATAAAAATATCCCTGCTTAACTCATCTGCTGTGGCAAATTCCTGTCCATCGATCTACGAACGGCCTGGTGTAAAGGGAAAACCAAATGAAGAAAATGCTCGCCGCCGTACTGCATGATTTTAACCAGCTTTTTTTGGAAGAGGTGGCCCAGCCACAGGCCATTCAAAATGGCAGCGTTCTGGTCCAGATAAAATCCTGCGGAATTTGCGCCACAGATTATAAAGCCATCACCGGGCGAAGGCGGAATGTTACCTTTCCTTTTATCCCAGGTCACGAACCCAGCGGCGTGGTGGCTGCGGTTGGTCCAGGCGTGAAGCATTTCAAAGCAGGTGACCCGGTAATTGTCCAACCTTCAGGTTACTGCGGCAATTGTGAAGCCTGCCGCAGTGGGAATACCCATTACTGCGCATCCGCGTATACCACCGGCGGAGATGGGCCGGTAGATGTCTGGCCGGGCGCTTTCGCCGAATACATGCTGACCATGGAGAATACCCTATTTCACAAACCGGATCATCTACCTTTTGATGTGGCCTGCCTGACTGAACCGCTATCCGGCGCATGGAAAGGCATGATCCAATACAGCGACATGCACGTCGGCGACGATGTGATCGTGATAGGGGTGGGAAGCATCGGGCTGATGTGCCTGCTGGTCGCCCGGGCGGCGGGAGCGGGCAAACTGATTGCCGTAGACACCAGCCCGCATGCCAGGCAAAAAGCCCTGGCTCTGGGCGCGACCCACGCCTTTGATCCAAAATCGGCGGATATTCGCGAGCAAATTTACGGCGTTATGCCGAAAGGTCCGGACCTGATCGTTGAAGCAGCAGGCCCGATTGAAGCCGTCGAGTTAATGGTCAAGCTGCGCCGGCGCGGCACACGCTGGAATGTGTTTGGAATCACCACACATGAAACCTTCGAGCTGGACGGAGGCTATACGCATTTCCTGGAGGGTCGCATGGATGCTTCCTTCGGCACCACTCCCCTGGCAATGTCGCGCGCCATCCGCCTGCTGGAATCAGGGTTAATCCAGCTCGAACCGGTGATCTCGCATCGCTATCCCTTAATTAATATACACCAGGCGCTGGACGTAATGACCTCACCAGACCGCAATAAAATTATCATCAACCCTTAGGAAGGTTCTTATGAAATTGGTATCCGTCTCACAAATGCGCGCTGTAGAGAAGGAAGCTGACGCCAGCGGCTTATCTTATGCGCAAATGATGCAAAACGCCGGTGAAGGCCTGGCAGCCATGATTATGGATGAATTTACGGAGGATGACCAACCGCTGTCTGCAGTCGGTCTGGTCGGTTCCGGCAATAACGGCGGCGATACTATAATCTGCTTGAGCGCATTGGTCGATGCAGGTTGGTCCGCCAGCGCTTATCTGGTCGGGAAACGCCCCGAAAAGGATCCCCTGGTAGTCGGGCTGAAGGAGAAGGGAGGACGAATCACCTCTGCCCAAAACGATCCTAAATTCGAACTGCTGGATGAGCTCATCGACCAGGGAGATGTATTGCTTGACGGCGTGCTCGGTACCGGCGGAAAACTTCCGCTGCGGGGGGAAATTGCGGCTGTGCTTGGCCATCTCTCCGGCAGGAGAATGCTGCCCCCGGTAGTCGCCGTAGACTGCCCCTCCGGGGCGGATTGCGACAGCGGTGAATGCGCTCCAGAAGTGATCCCGGCTGCGGTCACAGTTTGCATGGCAGCGGTCAAAGAAGGATTGCTGCGCTTTCCAGCCTTTGAAAAAGTGGGCAGGTTGGCGACTGTGACCATTGGCTTGCCCATCGGTCTGAAGAGCTGGGAAAAACTGGAACGCGAGGTGGTGATTCAGGCCGAAGTCGCGGACCGCATGCCAGCTCGCCCAATGACAGCCCATAAAGGTACTTTTGGCACGGTGCTGGTTGCGGCAGGCTCGATCAATTACACTGGCGCCGCCTACCTGGCAGCGAAAGCAGCCTACCGGATCGGCGCCGGATTGGTCAGGCTAGCTGTGCCTGGACCGCTGCACACGGCGCTCGCCGGACAGCTGCCTGAGGTTACCTGGCTGATCTTGCCCCACGATACCGGGGTAATTGCCGAATCCGCCGCCGATATCCTTTTACAGAACCTGGACAAAGCCGATGTTCTGCTGATCGGGCCGGGATTCGGCCTGGAAGATACCACCGCAGATTTCATCAAGCGACTGTTGAGGGATGCATCCGCAAAAACCTCTCACGGCTCACTTGGTTTTCTGAGCGCGGATGTGGTGAAACCAGAAAAAGATTCATTCCCAAGCCACCTGCCGCCGATGGTTGTCGATGCAGATGGGCTCAAACTGCTCTCCAAATTGCCAGATTGGCCAAAACTGCTCCCAAAGGACTCTGTTTTAACCCCACACCCAGGAGAAATGGCAGTTTTGACCGGCATGAAGGTCGACCAAATCCAGTCCGACCGCGTAGAAACCGCAGAGAAATATGCCAAAGCATGGCAGCAGGTGGTCGTGCTGAAAGGCGCCTTGACCGTGATTGCCGCACCAGACCGGGGCGCCAGAGTCATCCCGGTTGCTACCGCCGCTTTAGCCCGCGCCGGCACCGGCGATGTATTGGCAGGGATTATTTCAGGATTGATGGCGCAAGGCATGCCTTCATTTGAGGCTGCGTCAGCCGGCGCCTGGATCCATGCCCATGCTGGATTGGAGGCAGAAGCATTTCTGGAGGGATCAGCCGCGGTTTTAGCTTCGGATGTGCTCGATTCGATCCCGGTTGTGCTTGCCAAACTAAAAGGTTAATTTTCTACCCCAGCCTTCTCAGCCTTTCGGCAGCGCGAGGGCCGGGGAGGAATTTTATTTAAAGGGAGTTACGACTGGCTATGCCAATCGTAACTCCCTTATTATTAATTTAGCCTATCCCTGAAGCGTGTTTCTAGTGAAGGGCTAACTCGCAGCCATAACTTCAGGCGTCGTTCGCCGGTTCTTCACCTGAACCATTCGTTTGTTTCTTGACCGCATCCACGATTTTTGAACGTTGTTCTTCCAGGACCACCTGACCGCGTTTCTGCAAATCTTCCACATTCACACGGGCCTGCTTCACTATTTCATCAGCGCGAACCCGGGCTTCAGCGGTCATCGATTCAGCGCGAGTTCGGGCATCAGCCATAACCGCATCGGCTCTAACACGAGCTTCTTCGACACTCTCGTTAACCTGCCCACCTAACTCAATGGCTTTTTCCTTAAGCAGGGTTCGGGTCGATTCACCTGACTGCGGTGCCAGGAGCAATGATGCGGCGGCACCTGTCAATCCGCCCACGATGAAACCCAACAAGAAAGCTCCAAATTCATCTCGATCAGACATCGAATATCTCCTTTCAGATCTATCTATTTAATAAACCGCAATTTTCACTTGCGGATTGGGAACAGCAAATCCAATAATTTTTTCAACCCGGCCAAATATTCATTCAATTTAATCACGGGTTCAGAGAGATTATTGCTGAGAAAAGCCGTCGTTCCTTTCAAAGTATTGACCGTCTCGTTAGTGGCCTGCATGATCGGCTTGATCTCATTTTGGATCAGATTGATCAACACCGAGAGCTGGATAATTAATATAACCAGGACAATACCAATAATCAGAGATTCTAAAGCCATAAAAATGATAAAAATGTCACGGATCTTGCCTACATTTTCTGATCCGGTTAGCATCAACAACACGATCAATCCAACGATTACGGCGAGAAGGACCAGCGCCCCAACAATGATCAGCCATGTTTTTGGCTTGCTTTGTTTCAAATCTCCAGCAGGTAATTGGGGGACCGTTTCACTCACTTTACCCTTTTCTGGTTCTGGAGACGCTGCTGTGTTTTGTTCTTGATCCATGATTCCACCGATTGGTTCAGATCTACAAAGGATGATTTACATACTCAATATTTCCTTTCTCATTATATCTGAAGATTAATCCGACTGCAATAAAAAATGATCGATTGCAGAAGCCAGCTGGGAGAGATTATTGACCTGGAAAATCGAACGGCAGTACGGGCCGTATTTATCCATGTCACTGTCTCCGGTTCCCCATAAGACTGCCGGCTCTGGATTCAACCAGATGGCATTCCGGCACCGCCGGCTGAACATGCGAAAGATATCCACCCGAGGATCATTGTAATTATTTCTGCCATCGCCGACGACGATCATGATCGTCCGGGAATCGACCGCATCTAGATAGTTATCTTGCAGATCCTTCAGGCTGTTCCCCAGGTCGGTATTGTAATGTCCGGCCGGCATCCTTTTCAGAATTCTGGCAACCGCCTGATCCGGTTGAAAATCGAGCAGCTGCGGCGAAATAAATTCAAGATGATCGATAAATGCAAAGGCATGGGTTTTACTGATTTGATCCTGGATGGAATATAACAGCCCCAGCATCAATTCTGATACATAGCGCATCGAGGTGCTGAGATCGCACAAAACCACGATTTTCGGTTTCAAAGTATGATCTCGAAATTGCAGGTCGAAAGGCACCGAAGAATGCTTCATATTCGCGCGCAAAGTCGCCTTTACATCTAAATGGCCGGTCTTGGCGCGTTTCATGCGTAAAGCCATGCGGGTGCGCAGCACAGCTGCCATGCGTTGAACTTCCTTGCGCAGCTGGTGTAATTCGTCTTCGGTCAGCAAATGAAATGGACGGTTGAGCAAGTTATCCATTCGCTCCTGGCGGGTCGTTTTGCTCATATTTTGCACAATTTGCTGACCCGCGTGCTGGCGGAGCTGTTCCTGCAAGGCCTGCTGGTTGGCCTGCATCATCTGGCGCAGCTGATCCACTCGTTCACGATCCATACCCAGCTCGCGTAAAGTTTGCATCAATTGTTCCAGGGCGTCGCGCACTTCGCGAAATTGCATGGCCTGTTCCATCTGGCGCGCCATCCAATTTTGGTAGCGCAGATCGTTGATGTCGTCCATGTTGAGCATATTGTCCAACTGGCGCAGTTCACCGGGTGAGAAAGGTCTGCCATCCAGCAACTTTTCCATCATCTTGCGCAGCTGGTCGTTCATATCCTTGAGCAAATCGGCGATTAAACGCCCCTCTTCAGGAGATAACCCCTGAGCCGGGTTGGTCATGGGCGGAGGAGAACCAGCCTGGAAGAATAATGGAAAAAGTTGATCGAAAACGGGTAAATCCGTGCTGTCCTTGACCATCGTGCTGCGCAGCATCACCCGAAACGTGTCGCGATCTTCGATACCCAATTGGTTCACAGCGTTAAAAGCATCTGCGCTCTCAGCCAGGCTGATCCTTACTCCGGCGGCGCGCAGGGCGGCAACAAATTCCACCATTCTGCGGTCCATCAATTCCTGCCTTTCCTAGTTTTGCCAGCGCTTCACGTCCAGATCACCACCTTTGCGGGCTGGAGGCGGTTGAAAAAAAGTCCGCCGGGCACGCTGCAAATCCGCTTCATGTTTCAGCAGCACACTGAGGGTATTTTCCAGCGTCTCGTCATCAATCGCATTGGCATTCAGCGTCACCAAGGCTTTTGCCCAATCGAGGGTTTCACTGATGCTCGGGGCTTTTCGCAGATCCATGGTGCGCAAACGGTGCACGAGTTCTACTGCCTGCCGCGCCAGCTTTGGTTTCAAGTCTGGCACCTTAAGTCGGACGACAGCCAGCTCTTGCTCGATGGATGGGTAATCAATAAACAGGTACAGGCAGCGTCTTTTGAGCGCTTCACTTAATTCGCGGGTATTATTACTGGTCAGCAGCACCAACGGCATGTGCACCGCCCTTAAAGTGCCTAATTCCGGCACGCTGACCTGAAAATCGCTTAATATTTCCAGTAAAAAAGCCTCAAATTCGGCGTCCGAGCGGTCTATCTCATCAATCAACAGCACAGTCGGCTTATCGCTCAGTATCGCCTTAAGCAACGGGCGTTTCAACAAGAAACGCATGGAGAAAAAGACATCTTCCTCGCCCGCCAGGCGATCCGCGGCAGCTTTCAAGGATTCGGCGGTCGATAACGTGTCCTGTAATTTATCACGGAGCAGCTGCGTGTATAATAGCTGCTTGGCATATTCCCATTCATAAAGAGCTTTTGACTCGTCCAGCCCTTCGTAGCACTGCAGCCGGATCAATTCTCGCCCGGTCGCCCCTGCCAGCGCCTTGGCTAATTCGGTTTTGCCTACACCCGCCGGGCCTTCCGCCAGGACCGGTTTTCCCAATTGTTGGCTGAGATACAGAATGGTGGAAATTTCTTTACTGGATATATAATTTTGCGTTTTGAGTGCGTCGCTCAAGTCACTTGCAGTTTTAAATGCCATTTCTCACCTGTATTTTTCCGGTCGAATCAGCTGATAAATTGTTTATATATTCAATAATAAATAGCAGTATACTCTAATTTCAATCCGGTTTCTACTACCCGAATCTAATCATTTCATGAGAATAGCGTTGACCTTCGCAAATCTTCATGTTAAACTTACCGATTGCAATGTTGTCAAGAAGATGGCTGGTCGTATTTCTTTGCGGGTGTTTTTTTCTCCTGGGGGCGCAAACCTCACCACAGGATCAACCGCAGGTTAATTCCCCTTTACCTGGTTCTGCGCTGCAGGGAACCATCACCATTCGGGGCACAACCGATCTTCCTGGCTTCCAGTATGCCGAAGTCGCCTTCAGCTACATAGGAAACCAACCGGACAGCTGGTTCCTGATACAACAATCGCGGGAGCCAGTCAAAGATGGGCCGTTGGCGGCCTGGGATACGACAACGATTGCGGACGGAAATTATCGTTTACGCCTGCAGGTATATCTTAACAACGGGAGTGTCCTGGCGACAGAAATTTCTGGCTTGCGCGTAAGGAATTACACGCCGGCAGAAACCAGCACCCCAACGCCTTCATCCCTTTCTAATACGCCGATGATCGTAAACACTCAGACACCTATCCTTCCAACCTCAACCCCGCGTTTCACACCGACCAGCTTTCCGCCCAATCCGGCCCAGGTCCAGCCTGCGAAACTGGCGGGAAGTGTTGCCGCCGGGGTTGGCTCGGCAGTCGCAATTTTCATCCTTTTGGCTTTATACCAGTCTGCTCACCGCAGGGGCAGGTCTTAAGATGAACGATCCTGAACAGACACAATCATCCCCATTTATGCTGGTCGGACTGGGAAATCCAGGCCGAGAATACCGCGAAACCCGGCATAATGTCGGCTTTATGGCTGTCGACCGGTTGTGTTCAACTTTCGGTATCAGGCTGAGCCGTCTCCAATCCAAGGCGCTGGTGGGCACCGGCATGGTTGAAAACCATAAAGTCGTCCTGGTGAAACCTCATACCTTCATGAATCTATCTGGGCAGGCAGTTTCCAGTTTGATGCGTTTTTATCGTATTCCCCAAAACCAGCTGCTAATTTTTAACGATGACATTGACTTGCCAGTGGGAACGATCCGCATCCGCGCCGAAGGAGGCTCAGCCGGCAACCGCGGGTTAGCCTCGATCATCCAGCAATTAGGCTCGCAAGAATTTCCACGCCTGCGGATCGGCGTCGGGCGTCCTCCCGGCCAAAAAGAAGCCGCAGATTACGTATTGAAAGGTTTTTCGAAAGACGACCTGGAAATCATCACGATTGTATTGGATCATGTGGTCGATGCTGCCAGGGTTTTTATTCGTGAAGGATTGGAACCAGCGATGAACCAGTTCAACGGGACAATCTTAAAGGAGTGATCCGTTGTTAGATAAGATTCGCTCCTTACCAGCCTATCAAGAATTGCTGCAATACATCTCCAGTAAGTCCGAAATCCCCGGCCTGGGATTAGCCAGGGCTGCCCGTCTGCCGCTTCTGGCTGCCCTACAGGGCGATTTGAACGCTCCGATCGTGTTGATCACCGATCGGGCCGACCACGCTCTAACCTTATTGGATGAGCTGGGTTTCTGGTCACCCAAATCAACGCGGAAATTATTTCCCGAACCCAATCCTCTATTTTATGAACAGGCCGCATGGGGCTCAACCACTCGCCGGGACCGGCTGCAAGCGATCACCATGCTGGCGATGTACCACATCCTGGGCGCTGAACAGCCTGATACTCCGCCCCTGATCGTAGCGCCAGTGCGGGCGATGATGGCCCGTACATTACCAAGGCGTGATTTCGTTAAGGTGAGCCGTATCCTCAAAGTAGGCCAGCAAATCCAGCCCGAGGCACTGCAGCGCTCCTGGGTAGAGATTGGATACCAGGCTGCCGACCTGGTGGTTGAGCCCGGCCAATTTGCCCGGCGCGGCGGCATTTTGGATGTTTGGCCAACCGCAGAACCTTACCCCGCCCGTCTGGATTTTTTTGGGGATGAAATTGATACCTGCCGGCGGTTTGAACCCGCCTCCCAGCGCACCATCCACACCGTCGACCAGATTTTGGTAACCCCGGCGCGCGAATTTCTACCGGGAAAAGCGCAAAACTTGAACCTGGAAGGTGAGGAAATTAATGAGTTCTACCTGCCCCTCATCCATCCCGCGGTTGCCAGCCTGCTGGACTACCTGCCGCCTAATTCCCTGGTGGTCATGGATGACCTGGATCATTTGCAGTCCGCAGCCGCGGAGATCGAGGAACAGTCTGTACGGTTCCGCCATGAATTGATCAGTGAAGGCACACTTTCGCCTGATTTTCCGATCCCGTATCTCACATGGTCAGAAATCCAGGACAGCATATCGACCCGTCCATGGCTGGAACTGGGCCGCAGCACCGCTGCAGAGAACCCACCTTTCGCGGAAGTGTTTACCCCCGGTCCGCGTTTCGCCGGGCATCTCAAGTCATTTATCGACCATATGGGCGAGAACTGCTTCGAAAATTCCCAAATGGTGATCGTCTCGCGACAGGTTTCACGCCTTGAAGAATTATGGCGTGAACGCCGTCACGAGGAAATGGGTGAAATCAGCTGCCAACCGCAGTTCATCGATGGGACTTTGTCAGAAGGATGGATTTTGACCCTGCCTGACGGCGGTCGACTTCAGCTCCTGACCGACAGCGAGATTTTTGGATGGGAGCGCCCACGACCGCGCCAGCAGCCGCACATCACCAGCGAGGTGCCGGAGACATTTTATGCCGATCTCAAACCTGGTGATTGGGTGGTGCACATCGATTACGGCATCGGTCGGTTCGAAGGGTTGGTGCAGCGCAGCCTGGAGGGAGTGGAGCGGGAGTTTCTCGCGGTTTCATACGATGAAGGCGATCAGCTCTTCGTCCCGGTGCACCAGGCCGACCGCCTCAGCCGTTATATTGGGCCGGATGCAGGCGATCCCAGCCCGACGCGCCTGGGCACCCCGGATTGGGCCAATACCAAACAGCGCGTGCGCGAGGCGGTTTTGGAGATCGCGCAGGAACTGCTCGAGCTGTATGCAAAGCGCCAGGTGGCAGTCGGGCATGCTTTCGGTTCCGACAGCGTCTGGCAGCAGGAAATGGAAGCCAGCTTCCCTTACGTAGAAACCCAGGATCAGAGCGCAGCCATCCGTGAAGTCAAGCGCGACATGGAAAGCGTCCGGCCGATGGATCGATTGCTGTGCGGGGATGTCGGTTATGGCAAAACCGAAGTCGCCCTGCGCGCAGCTTTCAAATCGGTGACGGATGGGAAACAGGTTGCCCTGCTTGTGCCAACCACCGTGCTCGCCCAGCAGCATTTCGAGACCTTTCGACGCAGGTTGGCGGCATATCCGGTGGAAGTGGAGATGCTGTCCAGGTTCCGTTCTCCACGCGAGCAAGACGAGATTATCAAACGGCTCAAGGCGGGCTCAATCGATATCATCATCGGCACCCACCGCCTGCTTCAGCAGGATGTCTTGTTTAAGGACCTGGGGCTGGTGATCATCGATGAAGAACAGCGCTTCGGCGTCACCCACAAGGAACATTTCAAAAAGCTGCGGACAGAGGTGGATGTACTGACCCTGACTGCCACGCCCATCCCCCGCACTTTATACATGGCGCTTACCGGCGTGCGTGATATTTCCACCATTAACACCCCACCGGATGAACGCCTGCCAATCATTACTCATATCGGCCCCTATTCGCCGCGGTTGGTGCGCCAGGCGATATTGCGCGAACTGGAACGAGGCGGACAGATATTTTTTGTCCACAACCGCGTGCAAACGATCCGCGCGATGGAACGCCACATCAACAATTTGGTGCCGGAAGCCCGGGTAGGGGTCGCGCATGGTCAAATGCATGAGGCAAGTCTGGCGGGGGTAATGCACCAGTTTACCGAGGGTGAAATCGACGTGCTGCTGTGCACCTCCATCATCGAATCCGGCCTGGATATTCCCAACGCCAACACCTTGATTGTGGACCGCGCCGACACCTTCGGCCTGGCGCAGCTCTACCAGCTGCGCGGGCGGGTAGGACGCGGCGCACAGCGCGCCCATGCTTATTTTTTCCGCCACCGCAAGAAATCACCCACGCCGGATGGGGCTGAACGCCTGGAAGTGATCGCCGAGAATACCCAGTTAGGCGCCGGGTATTCGATCGCGATGCGCGACCTTGAGATGCGCGGCGCGGGTGAAATGCTCGGCACCCGCCAGCACGGTTACATCGCATCAGTAGGATTTCAACTGTACACCCGCCTGTTGGCCCAGGCAGTCCGCCAGATGCGCCAGGTTTCCGGACTGCCATCCCCCAAAGAAACCCTGACTGCCTTGAAAGAGATACGTCCGCCGGTAAATGTGGACTTACCCTTGCCCAGCGGGATCCCGATCGAATATGTTCCAGATCAGGTCATGCGCCTTCAAATATACCGCCGCCTGGCAGATTTAACCGATGAAACCGAGGCGCAGGCCATTGCAGAAGAATTTGGAGACCGGTTTGGCCCGCTTCCAGCCCAGGTTGTTAATCTGATCTACCAGATGCGGATAAAACTCTTGGCTGAAGAAGCCGGATTAGCGTCAGTTTCGGTGGAAAACGACCAGATTGTGCTGCGCTATCCATTCTTGCCTGAAAATACGCCCCCACGCACCCTGACCGCCGTAGGCCAATTAGCGCGAACCGGGAAAAATGCCTACTGGATGGCGATGGGTTCTGACGAAAAGGGCTGGAAAGAACGCTTGCTGGCATTGCTTTACGCGATCATCAAAGATTGACAATTCGTGATATAATAAAACGTTCGTTCTATTAATGCTGGAGACATGGCTATTTTCCGGGTTATGATCGCGCAGATGGTTCGAAGATTAAAGGAGAACCCGATGGACTTCAAACTTCACGCACCATACCAGCCAACCGGCGACCAGCCGGAAGCGATCCAACAATTGATTGCGGGGGTCAGGCAAGGGATGCGCCACCAGGTATTATTGGGCGCAACCGGAACGGGAAAGACATTCACCATTGCCAACCTGATCGCAGAGCTGAACAAGCCGGCTCTGATCATGGCCCATAATAAAACGCTGGCGGCCCAACTGTACGCGGAATTTAAAGAGTTTTTCCCCGAAAACGCGGTGGAATACTTTGTGTCTTATTACGATTATTACCAACCTGAAGCCTACGTTCCCCAGCATGATTTATATATAGAAAAAGAAACGGATATCAACGAAGAAATCGAGCGGCTGCGTCTGGCAGCCACGACGGCGCTTATGTCGCGCAAAGATGTCATCATCGTGGCGTCGGTCTCCTGCATCTACGGTCTGGGTAATCCGGAAGAATACGGGCGGGTGGTCATCCATTTAGAGAAGAACACCATTTACAGGCGCAACGCCCTGCTGCGTCACCTGATTGAGAGCCAGTATCAGCGCAACGACCTCGAGTTGAAGCAAGGCTCGTTTCGGGTGCGCGGAGAAACCCTTGAAATTTTCCCGGCGTATGAAGATCGCAAGTCTTACCGGATCTCCTTCTTCGGGGATGAGGTCGAGCGCATCCTGTGCTACAACCCGCTCACCGGCGAAATTTTTGAGGAGCCTGATCAAATCGATATCTACCCGGCCAAACATTTTATCGCCAAAGAAGATCATCTTAAGAAAGCCATCGCGGATATCGAACAGGAATTGGAAGAACAGCTGGCCTATTTTAAAAAAGAAGGCAAGCACCTCGAAGCTCAGCGCATCGAACAGCGCACGCGCTACGATCTGGAGATGCTGCGCGAAGTGGGTTACTGCTCTGGGATTGAGAATTATTCGCGCCATCTCGACCAACGCCCTGCCGGATCGGCGCCCTGGACATTGATCGACTACCTGCCGAGCGATTACCTGTTGGTCATCGATGAATCACACATGTCCGTACCCCAAATCCGAGGGATGTTCAACGGTGACCAATCTCGAAAAAGGGTACTGGCGGAATATGGATTCCGACTGCCTTCCTGCCTGGATAACCGTCCTCTGAGGTTTTCCGAATTTGAAGAGCACATGGGCAATACCATTTATACCTCGGCAACCCCGGCAGCATACGAGCTGCAGCACGCCAATCAAATTGTCGAGCAAATTATTCGCCCGACAGGGTTGGTCGACCCACAGGTGGAAATCCGCGCGACAAAAGGCCAAATTGATGACCTGGTTTCTGAAATCCGCCGCCGCACGGAAGTCGGGGAACGTGTTTTGGTGACGACCCTGACCAAACGCATGGCGGAAGATTTATCCGATTACATCCTGGAGCTTGGCATCAAGGTGCAGTATCTTCACTCCGAAGTCGAAACCCTGGAGAGGGTAGGGATATTACGCGATTTACGGATGGGGGTGTTTGATGTGCTGGTAGGGATCAACCTGCTGCGCGAAGGTCTGGACCTGCCTGAAGTATCCCTGGTGGCGATCCTGGATGCCGATAAAGAGGGGTTCTTGAGATCGGATACCGCTTTGATCCAGACAATTGGGCGCGCAGCACGAAATGTCAACGGTAAAGTGATCATGTACGCTGACAATATCACCGACTCTATGAAACGCGCGATCGATGAAACCAACCGCCGCCGGGCCAAACAAGAAGCTTACAATAAAGCGCACCATATCGAACCGGTGACGATCATTAAAGCGATCCATGACATCACAGAGCGGGTGAAATCCAGCGCGATTGCTGAATCGCACGGCGAATACCACGCCGGTGGGAATGCGCCGCTGCCAAAGGGTGAACTCAAGAAGATCATCGCCGAATTGGAGAACCAGATGCGGGCTGCCGCTAAAGAGCTTGAATTTGAGCGCGCCGCCGCCCTGCGCGATCAAATCCTGGAGCTGCGCGGGATCATGGCTGAAGACCCGAATATACCACCATGGCAGAAAGCACGCCTGCTTGCTGGCGATGTTTAGCTAGATCCAGCTTGACGGAGCGACCTGGAACCGGCTGTAGATGCCTTTCGGCGTCTCGGGCACGAGACGCATGCCTGTCACATAAGCCGCGCTAGGCCCCCGGCGTACTAGGTTCAATAACTTATCTAATTCAGCCTGGGGACCTTCGGCCCAGACTTCAACCTGGTCTTCTTTAACATTGCGCACCCACCCGGTCAATCCCATGACCTGGGCATAATCCTGCACGAAATTACGAAATCCAACCCCCTGAACCCGCCCCTCCACGATCACGTGCAAGCATGCCTGCTGCTCGTCCACTGCATCTCTCCAATTTGTCAGGCCTTGCGCCGCCTGATTACTATCCCAGCCGCGATTAACGGCACCAGAAGCAGTATGCCTACCACCAACATGTAGGGCAGCAAATTTTGCACCGCTAACAGCCCTGTATCGACTCCCAGGCTTTCCTGGCGCCAGCGGTAATCAAGCTGGCTGAGAGAGCTGCCTGTGGCAGCGACAATTCCATTCTCACAGCTATAACCGTTTTGGTAGGCCCGCAGCAGCGTTAACAACCCGCTGTTGCCAAACTTATCCTGCAGGAAATGGACAAAAGAGTCGGATTGAGCATAAGCCAGGAACGCATTGGATGCGTCCTGAGGGAAGCTATCACAAAGGGAGTTTAAGGGCAGCAAACTGTTGGCGCTTGCCGATTTGGTTAAGACTCGCTGGTAATCAGGATTGGCATAAGTCTCAGTAATGGATGAGAGACCTTCACTCAACCACATGGGAACGTTTTTGTAATTATCCTTGACCAATTGATACAGCAGCACGTGCATGATCTCGTGAGGAATCTGGCGATCCATCTCTAACTGCTGATCGATCCCAGGCATGATGGATACCACGATAATGCCAAGATCCGGGCTGGCCTGTCCGACCGCCCATGAAGCTTCGTTGTTCAGGGCTTCCTGCAGCGACGCGGCAGTGTCGTAAAGATAAATCCGGATACCATCCAGATTCTGCCCCGGGAAGATCGATGATGCGGCTTTGGCACCGGCTACTGCGGAATTTAATGCGTCTTGACCGTAAAAAAGGTCCCCCTTTAGCCAGTTGACCTGGATACTGCCATTATCCATTGCCTGCCAGGTTTCACGATTGTCTATGTAATCAAATGCTTGTTTCGGGCTCTCGATTTTTTCACCATCGGCCAGCACAGCCTGGAACCAGAATTCTGTGCGGCTGAAAGGCCGTAAATAGTGGGTCTTGAGGTCATATGAATACACAACTTCGCCTTGTGAATCAGGTTTCATCTCCACCAATCGAGTATCTTCACCGGCTGGTTGAAAGAATAAAAACACCTTTTCAACCTGGGCCACGGGTTGGTACTTTGCCTGAAAGGTCACCTGTTCGCCAAAGGTGTATACCACATCAATCCCGCTAAAATTAAATTCGGATTGTGCCCCAGCCGCACGCCAGGCGAAGCCCAGACCGGCAATCAACAGGATCACCAGGCTGAATATTCGCAGGTCAGTTCTGTGTGTCGGGATCCAGATCCATTTCATCAGTAAGGTCATCCTCGGCATCTACATCCGAATCCGGTTCAGAGAGGTCAACAATCTGAGTGTGCTCTTTAATGTTTGAAATCGGGTCGAACATCCCAAACCCAGGGATATCTTCGGTAAAGGCGAGATTCTCTAAAGCCAATTCAATGAAATCGGCTTCTTCATCATCCTCGATTTTTTCAAGCAATTTTTCTAAAACTTCACGCACATCTTCCCCACCGATTTGGGACAGCGACCATGCAGTAGAAAGACGCACTTCTTCATCCAGTTCTGCGTAATTTTCTAACTTGGCAATCAACGGTTCGCGCGCAGATTGCAGCTCCAATTGGCCGGCTGCTTTAACCGCTTCCAATTCAACCTCGACTTCGCGATTATCCAGGCAATCTAAAATGCTCTTTTCCCAGGTTTCATCCGCGGAGCGCCCCATGGCAAATAACGCGCTGGCCTGCCATTCTTTATCCGTGGAGCGGTAAGCCTCCTGGATCAATGTCCGGACTTCTTCTCGACTGGAAAAACCCAGAGACTCTAATGCCCGGCGGCGGACAATTGGCTGATCTGAGCCGCGCTCCACTTTCAGCAGGTGTACCTCTAATTTAGAAAGCGTTTCAGACGGAATTTCTTCCAACTCGCCCTTATACACAAAAAGGCCCAACGCTGTTGCCGCAGATGCCCTCACCAAAGCATTAGAGTCTTTTTCCATCATATTGAGAAAAGTTGGGATTAATTTCTTATCTTCGCACTCCCACAACAGACGCAGGGCAGTTTCGCGGATGCGGGGTTCGGCATCGGATAAAGCAAATTTAGCCAGCTCATCAAACGAAACCACGGTGTCCGATTCAGCCAGCCCTTCCAGGTCTTCAAGCAAAGTTGCCCGACGATTGGTCTCGACTTTCGGCCAGATATTTTTAAATTTCGCCAGGTCAGTCCCGGCCAGATCTGAGAACCGGTGAAGATGGACGGCAGGGAAAGGCTGCTGCGTGTCCAGAAGGGCTGCTAAAATCTCAGAAAACGGCACAAATCTTTTTTTGGTCTTCGCCATGGCAAAATCCTCAGGGCAGGTTAATGGGATTGACAATATCCTGGACCGTTACCACAACCATCAGAACCATCAATGCTAAAAAACCAATCATATGAACGGTATTCTCATATTTTGGCGGGATGCGTTTGCGTAAAAGCAGCTCCGGCAGCAGAAATAGGATGCGCCCACCGTCCAGCGCCGGCAAAGGCAGCAGATTGGTAATGCCCAGGGCCATCGAAATTAAGGCCACCAGGGACAATGATGTGACCGCGGGAGTGCCGGCGGATGAAGTCTCAGCCTGGTTATCCCGTTCGCGCGCTTGAATAAACATATTTCCCAGGCCAACGACAGAGGTCAACCGGCTTTGCTCGGGTGAAATCTGGCCCATGATGATCTTTCCGGGTAAGGCAATCAGCTGGCGTACATACTCGACAGAGATATTGGCGGCATAAGGCAGGGTTTCAATCCAGGGCGAGATCACCAGGGGATTGCTGAGATATACCCCGATCACGCCCATGCCGTTGTTCACTTTCGGCGTTACCGAGATCGAAGTATCCTGCCCGTTGCGGGAAACGTCCAGCACAATCGGTTTTTCTGGAGAGGCTTGAATGACGCTGCGCAGCAAGTCAACATTATTGATGCTGATCCCGTTAGCCCTGGTGATGATATCTCCACCTTTCAGGCCGTATTGCTCAGCGGCTGAATCCTGGATCACAGCCCCAATTTCGACCCGGGTGAGGTCCGGAATGCCCGTCTGCATATAAACGAACGTGAAAAGCAAAATGCCGATGATGACATTCATCACGGGTCCGCCTAACAATACCGCCAGGCGTTTCAAGGGATGAGCGGCGCCTAACCCACCGGCAACCGCGGGGTCATTTTCCCCTTTAGGCCGCACAAATGCGCCGAACGGGATCCAGTTGAGGGTAAAATCGGTCCCTTTCCAGTTAAACAACTTAACTGCCCGCGGAGGAAAACCAAGCCCAAATTCTTCAACTTCAATGTTAAATAATCGGGAAATTAAGAAATGACCCAGTTCATGGAAAAAAGCCAGGAGACTGAATGCCAATATAAAAATTACGATCGATATCGCATTTGCCATCATTTTACCTATATAGGCTAATTATAATCCGATAATCACTCATCTGCCCGCAAAGGCAGCGGATGTTCATCCTCAATGATACGCGCCGCCCCTCCAGGTTTTGCTTTGAGGATCTGGCTTACCCCCAGGATCTGCGCCAACCGCATCTGCGCTTCGATTGCTGAATCTGCACTGCAAATGACGTGCACATTTGGTCCGGCATCCAGTGTATAACAGACTGACAATCCTTCCTGCCTCCACTGGGGAACCATTCTCATCACTGCCAACGATGCTGGCTCCCAATAAAAAATAGGCGGGCTGGATGTCATCATCACGGCGTGCATCAGGTTGCTGTCTTGCTCAACCACACTTGCGAGGGCATCAAAATCGCGCTCCAGGATCGCCTTGCGGCAGATGTGCAAGCGGCGCGGCGCATCCTGGACTCGCGCTTCCTGCAGCGGGCTGGCCCATGCCAGGGCGTGGCCTTCACTTGATCCGACCGATTTCGGATCCGACTTTACGATCACCACAAGGTCTACCAGGTCCCAATGGGCGGGAGGCGCGATGCTGAAAGCATACAAATCCTGGTCATTTTCACCTGGCTGCCATTCTACAAACCCCCCAGGTATCGAGCGCGCGGCTGAACCCGACCCGCGGCGCGCCAGGCGGGAAAGGTCTGTTTCCCTCAACTTGAGCCCGGCTGCCCGGGAAGCAGCGAGGGACAACGCGGCAAAGGCCGCTGCGGAGGAAGCGATTCCGGCGCCGGTCGGAAAATTATTTTCACTGACTACTTCCGCAAAAAGGGGCAATCTCGCCTTTTCACGCACCAGATCAAGAATGGTTACCACCCGTTCCAGAGCCTTTCCCCCTACTTTTTGCCGGTTAAGGTTTAAGATATCCATCTCGTGCTCGGGCCGGAAGGTGACTCGCGTCTGGGTGAAAAGGCCTTCCAGGTTCATCGATATCGAGCCATTAAGCGGGATTCTCAACCCGGCATCCCGGTTGCCCCAATATTTGATAAAAGCGATGTTAGCGCAAGCGACCGCGGTTGCGGTGTAATTAGACATGTTACCTCAACACATTTCTGATCATTTTCTACCGCAAGTTTACCATGTACGTCGAACATCTCAATCAAATGCCTTTTTGACTCGAATGACGCACTTTCCAACTTTCCTCGAATTTCGGCGCAAAAGTTCTCGATCTCAGAAATTTGTATATCATCCAACATAGCTTGATTTAAGTGTGAGCTTAATTCTATTCTTTCCTCGATTAACTTTTTGCTTGTTGCGTCGATCTTTATCTTCCTTTCGTCGATCAGGGACTTCGGAAAATCTCCATTTAGAATTAGATCTAATAGTTTTTTCTGCTGGTTTTTCAGATCCTCAAGTTGCTGGTCAATTATCTCTATTTGTTCGACAATTCGTGAATTTGCTGCCAGCGTTTCCGACTGCATATTTCGGAGGCCTTCAGTTATATTTGAAGGGTTTTCAATTAACCCATTTAACCAATTCCATACTGCATCATCTACCATATCGGCTCGAAAATTGGGCATCGAGCAAAGGCTGATTGGCTTTTGCTCTTTTCCCTTGCAATAATAATAATGGTTATGTTCTCTCCGAGTCCGTCCCACATATGAATAATTGCATTTTGAGCATTTCAGGCGCCTTCCCATCAAATAGGCGTGTTTTGCGCTTCTGCTAGAGTCTTTTATATTCTTTTGGATTTTCTTTTGCGCCAAGTCAAAATCCCGTCGCGTAATGATGGTAGGAACGGACACAGACACCCATTCTTCTCGAGAGCGCGGGACTTGCTTTCCCAACCCACGTTTTGATTTCGCTTTTCGGGTATGTTCTTTTCCATCGCTTATGATTTTCGTTTTGCCATAATACCAGGTACCAGTGTATGTTTCATTCCGTAAGATATGGCGGACCATCGGGCTTGACCATACACCTGGATCTCGCTTTTTTGCAACATGCGAGAATTTGTCACCTCGGGTTAGGACTCTAAGTTCAGTCAACCTAACAGTAATGGCGTTCATAGAAAGCGGAAGCTCATTCCCCCCACCATACAAGTACCACTCAAATACCAGCCGGACAATTTTTGCTTCATCTTCTTCGGTCTCCAACCAGGCTTTATGAGGTTCTGAAATAACCTTATATCCGTAAGGTGGTCTGCTTCCGACCAGTACAAAACCAGATTGCGCTTTACCTCTTTTTCCGCGTTTGCTTCGTTCAAGAATTTTCGCTTTTTCATATTCTGCGATGCTTGCGCGTATTTGTTTCTGTAGCCGGCCTTCATCTGAATCTTCATACCTTCCGATCACATATTCGACAGTGACACCAAGCCGGTGCAGTTCCTCTTCCAGGATCATCTGATGTACAGACTTTCGAGCAATCCGATCGAGGTCATAAACGATAAGGATGGATACCGTTTTATCTAGTCCAAGGTATTCTCTCATCTCATTGAGCGCCGGTCGATCCAGTGAAGTTCCAGTGTAATCTTCCTTAAAGGTCGCGGCTATAGAATAACCCATTTCCTCAGCATAACGTTGACATCCTTCAACTTGAGTCTGTAGACTATAACCTTTGGCTTGTTCATCAGTACTCACACGAACATAGATGATTGCACATTTGGTCGTCATTTTTCCTACCCCTCAATGATCTTAATACCATGCCCATTGCGCCGGATGCGCCCATCATTTTCGAGACGACCCAGGTAGGTGTAAACCGTTTGCCTGGACATGTTTAATGTACGAGCCGCCTCTGTTACGCCCATATTCGGGTTGTCAAGATAAAGTGTCAAAAGACTGTCCAAACGGCTGCCTTGAATATTCTTACGAGCCAAACGCGCTTTGACTAATGAATTGTCAGTTTTGACAGAATTAGACGAAGTATTGGATTCCAGCAGATCAGAAAGATTCCCCATGATTGGACGATTTGCCTGACGTTCAGCTTTGCGATCCGCCCGGTCCTGGGTAATATACGCCAGACGCCGGCGATGACCAGATCGCAGCGCCAAGTTGACAGCCCCAACCAACGCCAGAATCGGAAATAGAGCCGGCGCATAGCGGGCTAGATCAGGAAAGATATCCAATAGCACTGTCAAGCCAATGGTAGAAACCAGGTAAACGCCGACTAGGGAAGCAGCAAACAAAAACGGTGCATCTGGATCCGTTTTCCTTTTGCCTGCGTTGTACTCCCAAAGCAGCAGGCTGGTACTTACCGTGGTTAACCCCAGGCTCTCGATGATCGCAGCAGCTACCCAAGCTAACTCAGCGCTCCAATGCAAGTCCTTGACGGTTGCATTGGCCACCAGTACCGCACTGGGGATGGGGGTGATCCAGGGACCGAAGGCGGCAATGCCATCGGTCAGATTAGTCTCAATCTCCGAAAGGGTATCCCGGAATCGAAGAAGAAAAGAATGATCAGCCAAGTTAAGCCTCCTGAAAAGGTAGGGGCAACAAAAAGCCCCCGGTGAATGGTCCCCACCGAGGGCTAATCATGGCTGATCGGCTATAATGAGATCAGCCCCTACTGCCGCTAAAGCCGGTGGTTGGGGTCAGGTTCGTGTAGGTGCTCGCTACATCTGCACGAACCGTCCTATGGTTTTGTTCTATCTATTATATCTCATAGAACAAATATGCGAGCTATCGAAATTCATAAGAATAAATCCAGTTGTAGCGAGCCAACCTGTTTATTGATCAATAACGCCAGTTGCGATGGACACTGGGTGGCAAGGCAAAACCTTTTGTTGCCCAGGCTTTTAACTCCTCTTCCGAAACACCTAAAATCTGACACCAACTCAGCCCGACAAATTGGAGCCATGCACTCGCTTCGGCAACACGAGCGGGGTTTTCGCTTTCTAAATCCATTGCCGCATGATGAATCACAGCCAAAGCGAGGGCCACATAAGGATCATGGATTGTTTCATCATCCATCCCTACTCCCCTCCAATTTTTCCGGCAGCCTGATATGGATAATTTCTCCGTTGGTCACAGCAATCAGTCTCTCAATCAACTGGGCAATAGGCGATTCGGCAATTTTTTCCGCGTCTACTTCTTTATCCAAGAAGATTGACAACGACATAGCCAACTGCTCCAGGTTGTACCCAGATTCCAGGCGGCCATCCGATAGACGACGCCAACACCCGCCAATCGTGGGAAGCTTGCTGTCTACCGGCAGGCGCAAAGCAATTTCACAATTCGCCCACGGCGCTGGATCAGATTGTGACATTCCGCCATCTGTGCCATCAGTGACATTGGTTTTCCGGGTCAGCTCGACTGGCAAATGAATGCCATACACTGTTGCCCAACGCTCCAATTCAGCCAGGGTAGTTTGCCATTGGCGGGTTCCCTTGCCGGCCTCGCGCGTCTTGCGTAGACGCAGCTTGCCCAACAGCCGACCGACCTTCCGGGAGGTAATAGATTCCTTGTCGATGTCTGCTTCAACGCTCTCGGCAACCGTCTGAGCCGCTTCGCTGATTTGTGAAGTTGAGAAAGTCCATGTGGAAAGTGAAATGTCACTGTTGTCCTTAATGTCACTCTTGTCGGCAGCCAATTTGCAGATCGCTTGCAAGATCAGCAAGGTCAGATCGCTGGACTGCTGCTCAGGGGTCTCTTCTTGTTGGTAATGCCAGGACATTGCTTCCAGCCGCTGAAACAATCCACCGATGACAATCTGGTCTTTTCCCTGTGTGAAGCTGCACTGCAGCCGGTGTCCTCGATCCAGAGCATCCAGCCAGGCCGCGACCGCGAGAATCGCCTTCCAGGGCTGAAGATTGCGTCCACGTAAGCGGGCATTCTGAGCGACATAGGTTTCATAATCATGCAGAAGCGGAAGGTTCGCGAGGCCAACCGCCCACAATTCATCTTGCAGTGCTTTCCGGTCATGCGGCCAGAGGGCATGATCCAATGGGTCGAAATTAGCCTTATCCCGATCGGCGGTGCGGATGAGCGGGATGACGATCGTGCGGGAGGCCAGCACCGCATCCGGCATGCGGATGGCCGAAAACAGACGTGGGCAGTAAGCATTAACATAGCGCAGCTTCCACTTACCTGGTCCATCTGGTTCTTTGAGCGGCACACTTGACCCGCGCCGGTTGCCAGCCAGTAACAGGGCGCGTTTATCCGGGTCGGTCTGTTTGGGATCGGAGAGATTTTCGGCATCATCAAAAGCCAGCGTCGCGCCATAGTCGGCCAAGTCGCGCAAACTGGCAAAGCTGCCTCCGGCCAGGATGAGCTGTCCCAGATAGGCCATTTCCGTGACGATAATCAGCAGGTTGGTTTTACCCGACCCGGCCCCCCCATTTGGCCAGAGGAAACCGGTCACGTTGAAAGCGTCCAACAGGTAAGTGGCCTGGATATAGCAGGCGATGAGTTCGGCCATAGACTGCTGATCGCCTAATGAACGGTCGAAGTCTAGAAACCGGTTGATCACATCCACAATCTTCAAAAAGGTGTCGATTGGATTGGGACGCTGCCCCTGGACATAGGCACGTACACCCCGAGTGGACCAGCGCTTCTCGACCGGGACGATTTCATGGAAAACCGTGTTTACCCCTAACTCGCCAATGGGACGAGTGGATTGTCCATCGCTGATTTCCCCGAAGACCTGGCCATCATTGCGGATGATGAAAAGGCACAATTTTTCTTCAATCAGGGGTGGGTTCTGGATCAGCAGATTTCCTTGTTTATCCAGGATTTCACGCCGGGTCATACGGACTGGCAGCCAGGTAGCCGCATAAGCAGATTTTCCGACCAGGCTGAGTGGACGGGTGATGTTAGGTGAGGGCTCATCCAGCAGCTCAATGGTTGGCTGTGCCGGCTGAGGGACAGGTCGCGGCTGCTCGGTCAAGGTCTCAAGGTCTTTCAGGTTGTGCCCATCAGCCAACCAGTCATCCACCCCCCACTTGACTCCGCTGGGATGATTGGGTAGGTAGATGGCTGAAACGGTCGCCCCCTTGCGCTGCAGGATCTCGGTCAGACGCTCCAACGCCAGGCGCACAGGTGGTTTGTACATCACGTCTGAGTCGAAGACGATCCGCACCGAACGGTTCTCCCAGGCGACGAAATCGAAATCCGCCAAAATGGTGGTCCCGCCGAACTCGTTACGGCCTTTGAAGTTCCATACGCCAAGCAGATCAATCGCGCATGCGCCCTGGGTTGCTAGAGAGTCGGCTTTCTTCTGCCCTTCGGTGATGAAGAGCGGAATGGCAGGATTTTTGAGCCCTTTCAGAGAAGCCGGAGGACAATCCACCCGGACGCCGGCGCCTTTGGGAATTTCATACTTGAGCACCTTGACCGGGTGCAGGCCGTCCGCCTCACGCTTGCCCCGGTCTTCGTAGGTGCGGGGGTTATCCGGACGGTAGACATGCAGACCGATCTTTCCATCGGTCGTGTGGAGAGGAATTAACAGTCCGGGAACCCGGCGCTGGGCCGGAGAAAACCCAAACTGTACCAGGTCGCCTTCGCTTGTGATGGTGCGATAACCCCGCTCGCGAATCACCTGCTCTGAGATGCCCGATTCTTCGGCGAGCATCTTGAGATGATTTTCGGCAAGGGTTGTTTCTTGTTTGCTCATTGCGCTGGCTCCTGAGTTTGGATGATTTCTGCGTCTAGAACTTGTGGTTCTCCTGTGGGTTGGGTCTTGCGTTTCTTTGTGGACCTGGTGTCCGTGGTCGCGCCTGGCTCTAATCCCCTGCACTGCGTGCGGAGGCCTTCGGGTGTTGTACCGGTAAACTGGTCGCTGAGGATGAAAGCGTAGACGCGCGCTAACAACCTCCCCTGCTCCTCCTGTGATAGTTGGAGGGGTTCAGCAGGTTGGTTCATGGCGAACAAAATTCTCCTGTACAGGTGTAGATTGGGTTTCGACTTCCGGCAGCAAGCCGCGCCGGATCAGTTCCAGGCGCACCAGCAAACGGACTTCGTCGGCCGGGTAGCGAAGTTCCTGGTCCGACAGCCTGAGCAGCGCGTTGTACTCGGGCTGGTCAAGCAAGATTCTCAAGCGATTAATCATGCAGCTCCTTTCAGGCTCCCCACTTGGGGATAATAAAAATGACGGCGTCTTCGTTCGACGCCGCCATTTTCACACCTGGGATATCCCAGCCGCAAGTACCCGAAATATCCCGAAAATATCCCGAATTATCCCGAGACCAGGTTTAATGAATTAATTCTTCTTGTTTCCTTGTTTTTTCACAGGAATCGCGTTCCGATAAGGCACGATTTGAGGGCCAAACTGTTTGCGCAGCAGGTTGATGCGGTTCAAAATGGTTTTTTCGGTCCCGCCCACTTTTCGGCTAATTTCTTTGCACGTCCATTGTTCATTCCAAAGACGAACAATTTGGCGGTTATTGCCGGAGTCTGGAATGAGCAGCCAGGGGTCCTGGATAGCGCCGACCGGCTGGATTGACGCAAGAGGAAGATTTTCTATGTGATCTTCCAGCAGTTGGACAGGGACCTCAGGGTAATGGAACCAGGTCAGCTTTTCCATTTCCTGGCGGATCGCATCCCATAAGCGCCAGCTTTTTGCATCTCCGAACAAACTGACCCGCAGCAATGAATGCCGGTCAGGCATGGTATGGGCAAGGATCTCTATCCCGCTTCTACCTGAAAAGATATTCACTTGAAGAGGGTTAATTTCTGCCGGTATTTCACGAAGTTCTTTGCCTTCCGGTTTCATCAAAACGACAGTTACCTCATCGGCCTCGTCGGCGGGGCGATAGGTCGGAAAGAAATGACGTAGCATGACGCCAAACTGAGCAGGTGTACCATCGATTAGAAAATTGAAATCGACGGGCGCCGATCTTTCCTGGGTCAACCCCCAAATTCCCAATGCGAACGCTAACCAATCCCGGATTTCAACCAATAACGCCAGCTTGTGCTGATACAGATAGTCAGCCAGAATTTGCAAAACCTTCTCACGGTTATCGTACAAATCTGGCAGGGTTTGACGATTTTTTAGAATTTCCCGGCGAATCACACTTTCAGCCTGATCGGTTTCTTGTGGGGTTGGAAAAGGTGTTGGATAAAACTGAATTTCCACCTGGGCAGATCCTTTATTCTCCAGCTTAATCGTACCAATGCCTCCCCACAGCGCGGTTCGGATAAAGATGCTTTGGCCTTCAATTGCCCAATGGAAGTCAAGATTCGCCGGTCTCAGCGCTGGCTGCACGGATGCCAGCACACCTTCCCAAACAACCAGGGGCGGATGGTTCACAGGTATTTTTGAAACGCCATAAATAAATGGTTCGACTTGCATTCAATTACACCGATATAGATAAAGGATTCTACCTCTCAAATTAATTTTCCTCAATTGACTTTGTCTTCCAACTGGCGGTACACATCCCGGTTCTGGTCGTCTTGTTTCACCGCCCAAAGGAATAAGGCTTTTCCCCGGCTCTTGTCCTCCCACAGCTCGCCGGCGTTGCGTTTTTCCTTCTCGTACTCTTCCAGGTGGGCTCCTTTATATTCTACTACGAGGATTCGTCCATCCTTGAGTTCGGAGGCGAAATCGGGATAGAAATACCCATTGGCTAATGGTAAACGGAAAGAGAAATTCGGTTGTTGAGCCAGGTTGCGGACCCAGTGTTTCACCTGATAACTGCGGTCAATGGCCTGAGCGCATTCGAACTCTTCGCCGCTGGATTCCAGCTCGCCCACGATGGCGTAATAGTGCTTTGCAAACTGGTACCGGCCCGTGTACGGCCAATGGGCCGGATAATTGTTGGGATCGTAAGCAAAAGCATAAACCGAGCTTGTTTCCACCTGGGCCCCGCCTTCAAAAAGCATATGTTGATAGCCGAGCTCGTAAGCAGTCTGCCGGCAGGTTTTGATCTTCTCGCGCAGCGCCTTTTCAAGCAGAAAACGTCCGCGTGAGAGGGTGGTCAGGCTGAAACCACGCCGGTCGATTAGAGATTTCAGGCAGCGCCGCAGCCATTCCAACAGCACTTCCTGGCGGATGTCATCCTGGTAGAGCTTGCCATCCAACCAGCGCGCCAACTGCAAGTCAGTCCAGCCGCTGTCGACATCCTTGAAATCCAGCGGAAGCTGCGCACCCAGGTAGCGGGTGGTCAACTGCCGGCCATTGATATCAATCAGGAAGCTTTCGGCTTTTTCCTGGATGTTGAATTCGCCCGGATTCAACTCCGCCGGGTAATCCAACAGGTTCCAGCCGCCCGGGGCGAGGAACCAATCCTTCTCGGCCACTTCCAGCGCGCCGTCCGCCCACAGGCAGAGTTGTGGCACGGCAAATCGCTCCCCGCGCTGGGCGGGGGTATGCGGTTGTTGGCGGCGGTAAACGGATAGCGTCTTTTGCAGCGCTGCCCGGTCGGCCGGGGCAACCGCCTCGACCAGCTTGAGCTCAAACGCGGGATCGACTTCACCCTTGACCTCGATCGATACCCGACCCTCACCGATCTGGCGCACGGCCACTCGGGCCAGTTCCTCAACACTCAGGTATACCAACGCCGGGGCGGCGCTTAACACCAGGCTGATCGAATCATGTTCGGGGGGGCGTCCATCCACCTCGACCGGATCTACACCAGGCAGCAGCGGCGGCTGCGGGCGAATGGCCTCTTCGGCTTCCTGCTCCTCGAAGCCCATGCTGACCAGGCGGTCTTCCAGCTGGCTGACGGCCTGCGGCCAACTGCTGGCTGAAACATGGGCGTAAGCGCGGTTTAGTTCCTCCTGGGTGCGTTTGTGGGCGTAAGGCATGCGCAGCACGCGGCCTAAGAGCTGCTCGACGTCCTTCTTGGAATGCACCGTGGCCACCGAACAGAACACATAGGCAAACGGGCAGTCCCAACCTTCTTTGAGTGCCTCGACGGTGATCACGAATTCGACCATATTTTTCGGGTCGAGCAGGTTGACCCCGTCCAGCTCGCGCTGCGTGCCGGTGGCGACGGCGATGCGTTCTGGCTGGATCTTCTCCTGCTCAATCATGAATTGGCGGATGACTTCGAAAGTAATTTCGTGGCCCTTGTCTTCGGCCTGGATCAGAACGATCGGGTGGATAAAATCCCGGTCCAGTCGGGCCAGGTCGTGCAGTTTCTGGCGAGTCAGGATGCTATCACGTACGGCTTCCTGCCAGGTCTGGTGTTCTGTCAGAATGATTGGCAGCTTGATCATCTCCTCGGCTTTGAGCTCCAGCGCCGAAACTGCGTGCAGGATGTTACTGCTGTCGGCGGGGGTGGCAGTAAACTCGACGACGCAGGCCGGCTGGACGCGCTGCAGGACCTCGATACTCAACTGGGAAGTGTTGTTATGCGCCTCATCGATGATGACCAGCGGGCGATGCAGGGTCAGCAGGTTGCGGAAGCTGTATTTGATCTCCCCATTTTGCAGCCGTTCCAGGCCAGGGGTGTTGGGCGGGACGCCGATAAAATGCGCTTCCAAATCCTCGTGGTTGGCATAGACCTTGCGGCCTTCGGTGCTGTTGACGCGCAGCGTTTGCAGCGTGCCAACCACGATGACAACTTTATCCAACAAATCTTGAGGGCGCAGTTGGCTGAAGTCGGCGATGTCGATCACCAGCAGCTGGCTGCCAAAGACAGCCTCGAGCGCCAGGCGGTTAGGATGGCCTGGTTTTTTGAGCGTTTCAAGGGTTTGGGCGCGGATGGTGTTGGTCGGTACCATCCACAGCACCAGCGGATATTCCTGTTCGAGGTAAGCCTGGGCAGCCACGGCGATGCTGCGCGCCGCCAGGTAGGTCTTGCCGCCGCCTGTGGGCAAACGCAGGCAAACGAAGGGCACATCTTCCAACTCGGTCAGGGGGCGGTAGGGGGTGCGTTCTGTCCCCGGGTTCTGCCGGCGCAGGGTGTCAAAGGCGGCCTGCGGGCCGGCGAAGCGCGCTTCTTCCAGGTAGCGGCGCAGCCATTCGAGAGTCTCGCGCTGATAGTTCTTGGGTTCGAACATGCTTACCACCCCCTCAACTCATACGGAATCTTCTTGAAGGTGATGCCTTCAGAACGCAGGCGGGCTTCATCTAGCAGGCTGACCTCGCCGTAGATCACCCCGGGGCTGGCAAAGGGTGGCAGGAGGCGCAGAAAGCGTTGGGTGAGCACATTTCCGCCCTCGGGACACTGATCGCCGATAATGCCATAATAACGCAGGTAATAATCCACCGAAACGGAGGGCTTGGAAAGCAGCCTAGGCCGACTATCGCAGAAATAAACAAAATTGGGCATAGAGTTATTTTAACAGAAGATGCATGGATCTCCCAGAAATCAACCTATGGAACCATCACAACACCCATATTTTTTAATTTTAGCGGAATTATGGTAGATTTATGTTACAATAAAATGAATAGGGGTGGAAAAAGAGCTTGATTAAACCCAAAAAAGACAAAGAATTAAGAAAATTATAAATTCCTTTTACCACCAATAACCCAATCTGAAAATTTGTAAGGAATTGTAAATGAAAACATGGATGATTCGGCTAATTTTTTGTTTCTTTTTAACACTTTTATTGGCTGCGTGCAGCGGCGAGACGGTACGGACCGTCGAGGTTACGCGTCTAGTACCACAGATGATTGAAGTAACCAGGGAAATCACACCAACCCCTAGTCCAATCCAGACGAGCACCCCTTTACCTGTCACGCAAATCACCCCATCAAACCCGGATCTTCAGATCGATATCGACCCCGGATATTTCGATGGGCTCATTGTTCTCACCCAGTACTATACCCTCTTGGGGCATGGTTTTTATGAAGAAGCATTCAATTTACTCAGTACAAATTCAAGGTCGTATCCTTCGGCTAAGGATGATTATCTATCTCTGGCAAAATTAAGTTTTCGCAAGGTCGAAATTGTATCAATAGAGCCGTATTATTTGGATATAAGAGCCGGAGGAGTGCCCAAAAATCCAGATCCAATTGACAAGAAAAGATACACTGTGCAAATCAAAGCGTGGGGAGAAGGAAACATGTCGGGCTCAGTGCCAAGTGGAGTTTTACAAACTCTATTTGTTGAGTTAATCCAGCAAGATGGCGCCTGGAAGATCAATACCTTTGCAACAGCGCCATTCATTGATTGATAACGATCAATCTTCGAATCTCTATAAACATTTCAGGAAGGGGAAAATACTTCAATGAAAGTTATACACTACTCTTTGTTCGTAACGATGATTGTCCTAACGGCTTTTTTCATTCAGATGGCCCAACCACAAATATTGGGTTTGGGAGCTTCCACTGTCATCGAGCAAAATGAAATACAAAATGCCATTTACGCATATTTTGATGCCCGATATCGCTCGATGAGTTCTCTCGAACTTGAAGACCTTAATAATATAATAGATACCTCTGCCCAAGGGGCAGCTTTCTTAAAGTCAGAAGTAGGAAAATTGGAAATAGAAATAAAACACGCAAAGCTTCGCAAGCTCGGTTATATGCAATATAAAATGTTTTTGGATTTCAAAAACTTTGTTTTCTTATCCTCTCAATCGGCTGTAGTAACTGTAGTTGAGGGTCATGATGTTGTTTTTGAAATTTCCAAAGAAATCTCAAAAACAAATCCGATTGTTTCCAAAATGCGTAATCTTCAACATACAATCGCCGTAAGTAAAGTAGAGGGAACCTGGAAAATCTTATCAGACAATTATGAAGATGATTTATGGCGTCTGTTAAAAATCCCAGGAAATTCACAAGAGGAACTACTTTTCTCAATGAATGATGAAGTGGAGAATACCTTTCAACCAGCTACAAATCTTGATAATCTTACAACACAATGCTCCCTTCCAGCAGATACAACATCCTATTCATATAATCGGATTGGCGCTGTAATTTATGCACACCAATGGGCATTAGCCCCACGACCTTATAATAGCCCACCTTATACAGACTACACTGACGCTGGTGGGGATTGCACAAATTTCGTCAACCAGGCCATTCATGATGGTGGTAATGCTCAGATGGTATTTGGCGGAACTCATGGTACAAATGGCGATGGACAACTCGGATGGTATTTTTATAGTAGCCTCGATCACGCAACTGCATGGAATTATGTCACGCCTCTCATGGAATTTATCACTCAATACTGGGTTTGGTCTGCTGGTCCCGAGGGCTGCGAAGTATCGGTGACTGGCCTTCAAGTAGGAGATTTAATCCAATATGATTGGGAAGGAACAGGAAACCTTTGGGATCATAGCGTAATTGTTGTAAATATTGTTAATGATGGTAGTGGCGTTATGACACCTTATATTGCGAGTCATACGCCTGACCTCGATAACTATCCTTATTTTTATTTTTTTGACAAAGAAGACAGAATTTATCGATATATCCACATCGAACGTATAGATGGGAGTAAGATTTTCATGCCGGCGATACTTGCCAATATGGATAATTACAATTTTAGTCCTGCAAAACCACCATTTCAAAATGCCTATCCAGCGCCAATTGAAGACAAAAGTAAGCCAACGCCTATTTCACCCTATCCTGTGCCATAGATATTGGGAAAAAAGGACCTTATGTCAGGCGGGCTTGATTTGGGACAAGGTAAGAATGGATTCGCTAAAGGTAAATCCGCCTTTTTACCATGCCCCGATGGATATTAACAGGTTTTCCGATAAAACGTCTCCATTTGATGAAATTCACTCCGGGGCTGGAATAATTATAGTCGGGTAATCGGATTGATCGGCGCTGAAGGGTGGGCATGGGTCAGACCTTCAATTCGTATGGGATCTTCTTAAAGATGATCCCCTCGGCTCGCAGGCGGGCTTCATCCAGCAGGCTGACCTCGCCGTAGATCACTTTGGGACCGGCGTGCAGCGGCAGAATGCGCAGCAGGCGCTGGGTGAGCACGTTGCCGCCCTCAGGGCTCTGGTCGCCGAGGATGCCGTTGAAGAGCAGGTAGTAGGCCGTGCCGTTGTGAATCCCAAGTAGGGGCGAGGCAAGAACCGGGCTGCCGGACGTAGATTCCTCTTTTTGCCTCGCCCTTACACCATTTTGCCTCACCCTTACGCCTTGCACGACAGGCAGCGGGGTTTTAGTTTCGCTGAACCAGACGTGCACCGCCAGGGCCGGGTAGGTGACCTGGGGGTTAATACGGTTGGTCTCATCGAAAACCGGCTCGCCCAGGCGGAAGAAGCGGAAACCGCCGCCGCCCTGCCAGTTGACCGCTTTGGAGATGCCGCCCTGCTCGCCATTCACCACCTTTTTCAGGCGCGGTACGCAGTGCGTGACGGCGTGCTCGCCCAGCTCGATGCCGATGTAGCGCCGGCCCATCTTGTGCGCCACGGCAGCGGTGGTCCCGGAACCCAAGAAGGAATCAAGAACAAGGTCGCCGGGATTGGTGGCAATTGATAGAATTTGCCCTATCAGTCTTTCTGGTTTAGGTGTTCCGAATGGTTCCAAATCAGGGAATAAACTCAGAATCTCTTTCTTAGATTCTTCTGTATCTCCTACTTCAGATGCCATCCACAAAGTCATGGGAGCAAGACCTCGTTCTTCACCGGAAAACTGTTTTATTCTAGGCCTACCTTTACCTTCTCTCGGAAAATAGACGATGTCTTGTTCTAAATATGATTGATAAATCGGCTCAGTTGCTGACCAACATCTCCCTTTTGGTGGTTCTACTATTGCACCTGAGGGAGTAACAATTTTATACATTTGGTTAGGTCGATAACCTTGTGCTGTAAATGGGATTGATCGCCATGATCCACGAGGATCATTATCGGGGTTTGAAAAACCTTTTTGGTTAGATGGAAGGAGGTTACGAAATTCTTTCCAAGCCTTTGCTTCTAATTTGGCATATACGAGAATTGTGTCATGGGAAGAACCTATTGCTGCACGATTTTCACGTGAAGTTCTTTTTTGCCAAATTACTTCGGCGATAAAGTTCTTTCGACCAAAAAGTTCATCAGCAATAACCTTTAGGTAATGAGCTTCATTGTCGTCAATCGATATCCAGATCGATCCATTCTCTGCCAATAAATCTCTAAGAAGCTCCAAACGCGGATAAATTGTGGACAACCAAATGGAGTGCTCTATACTGTCATCATAGTGTTCGAAGGCGCTGCCGGTATTATAGGGTGGATCAATGTAAATGCATTTGACCTGCCCGGCGTAATAAGGCAGCAAGGACTTGAGCGCGGCCAGGTTGTCGCCCTGGATGAGCAGGTTTTGCGCATCCGGGTCGCCGTAAGACAGCGCCGAGTCTTCTTCCAGCAGCCGGTAAGGTACGTCGCGCGCGGCACGGCGGGCTTCATCATCGTTAAGCCAGTGTAAAGTGGGCATGCAGATCCTTGATATTGGGCTTGAGAAATTCCATCCCAGATCTTAATCTTACCCGCGACGGGAAGAATAGGCAACCGAAAAACCGAAAAAGACCTGGAGACGATGTCCTGACGGAAAAAGCATTTCGATTTGCTAAAACGCTGAAATCTGATAAAGCAAAGAGTTTATATTGCATTAATTTATCATTAATGATAAGATAAAGACATGGAATTCGAACGCTTATTGCAATTGGTGGGCGACGAGCCGATCTTTGAAACCGCTCTGCTCCTGGCCGGGAAGGTCAAACCGGATAGTGCGCGCTTGCAGCTTTCCCGCTGGACAAAGAATGGGCGCATCTATCAACTGCGCCGTGGGTTGTATGCCATCGCCCCACCTTACCAGAAGGTAAAACCGCATCCTTTCTTAATTGCCAACCGTTTGCAGCGGGCCTCATATGTCAGCGCGCAGTCAGCGCTGGCTTTCTATGGCTTGATTCCGGAAGTAGTATAAAGCACACTCAGTGTAACTGCCAACCGCCCGGAACGTTTGGAAACGCCGCTGGGCATCTTCGAATTTCGGCATATCAAACCTGACCTGCTCAGTGGATATCGCATGCTGGATTTAGGAGGTCAGCAAGCATTAGTTGCCACCCCTGAAAAAGCTTTATTGGATCTGGTTTACCTTCAGCCTGGGGGAGATTCCGAAGAATACCTGAGTGAGCTGCGCCTGCAAAACCTGGGACGGCTTGATCTTGCCGCCCTGCGCTTGCAGTCTGATCGCTTTGATACCCCCAAACTTCACCGGGCTGTCGAAATCATCAACCACCTGGCACAAAACGAAACCCAGGAGTATCAGAATTTATGAAAGATTACCTGGCCGAACTGGTCCGCCAAACCACCACCCCTGCCCAGGGACGCAACCTGGCACGAGAATACCTGCAGGCCCGCATCCTGGCATCCTTACAGCGGTCCGAGGCGATGATCCCCCTTGCTTTTTATGGGGGTACAGCCCTGCGCTTTTTATTCGCTCACGGCCGTTGCTCAGAGGATCTGGACTTCGCCCTGGAAGGCGACCGGCAGCGTTACGATTTCCGCGGTTATTTACAGGCCATTCGATCCGAACTGACCCCGGAGGGATATTCCGTAGAATTGAAAGTGAATGACTCCCGGACAGTCCACAGCGCCTTTGTGCGATTTCCTGGCTTGTTATACGATCTGAAGCTATCCGCGCAACCCGGCGAAATATTGGCCGTCAAGATTGAAGTGGATACCAACCCACCAGCCAGCGCTGGATTGGCAACCAGCGTGGTGCGCCGCTACTTCGTTCTCCAACTTCAACATCACGACAAGGCTTCTCTTCTGGCCGGAAAGCTGCATGCCATCTTACAGCGTTCATTCACCAAGGGACGCGACATTTATGACCTACTCTGGTACCTGAGCGATCCATCCTGGCCGCAACCAAACCTGGTCTTGCTCAACAACGCTCTGGTGCAAACCAATTGGACGGGAGGGGAAGTCAACGAAGCTAACTGGCGGGAAAGGGTGCTAGATCGTTTGCATAGGGTAGATTGGAATGGCATTCAGACCGATGTGCGTCCGTTCGTTGAGCCGGGTTTTCATTTGGAATTGCTAACCCTGGAAAATCTTGAGCACGTCTTAGGAGTGCATGGGGATCGGTGAAGCCTGGCTATCGCTATAGGACGATTTCCAATGACTTAGCCATGAATTGAGCTTTACGGCACATAACTTTTCGTTACTTCTCGCCGGTTATGTCCCAACTTACTGGATATCTCGTCCCTGGCCCGATCATCATCGAGCCCATCTTCACGCAAATCTTCATAAAGATTTTGTGCAAAATTGCTGCGCAGGCGGTGAATCCCGGTCAGATCGATATCCAGCGATCTGGCGGCTTTCGCTACCGCCTGAAAGAACGCGCTCTTCCAGGGCCGGCTGGGGGTAAAGAGAAACTGTCTGGATGTATTCAGCTTTACAGCCAGGTCTGGTGGCAGGGGAATTTCGCGAGGCCGGCCCCCCTTGCCAATCACCTTGATAACCAATCTCTGCTTATCGACGTCTTTCCCTTGAAGACCCGCCACTTCACCTTTGCGCAGCCCGCAGCGCAAAGCCAGTTCCGCCGGCAAGACAAACGCCGAATTGTGTTCTCGCAGGTATTGGACGATTCTTTCGGCATCTTCTGCCTGATATCCGAACCGCGGATGGCGTACACTGAAATCATCCCGATAGGTTTTGATATGCTCGCGCAGCTCTTTCGTCACCGGGTTATCCATCCGGGTCCAGCCCAATGCCTTGCTGCCTAAATAGACTTTGTATATAGCGGCCAGCGTTTTAAACAATGTGCCCGAGGCTGAGGCAAAGTAAAACCTGTCAAACGTTTGTTGGATGATTTGAGGATCCAACAACCTGGCCAGGAGGTTGTGGCCGCTCAAAGTTTTGGCCCGAATAAAGAAAATGCCGGCAGCATCATAATACGATTTGCGCGTCCCTACCCCGAGGATCACGGGCAGCGGTTGGGTTGGGTCGCCACCGGGGCGCATAGATTTTTTTACCGAGATCACCCCGGAATGTTTCTGATAGGCGGCGATCTGATCTGCGCTCCAGGAAACAGCGCCTAAAGCCCGGTCAATTTGATGGTGGATGGAAGCCGGCACAGCCTCTCCTTCGGCATTATAACGCCGCGAAATGTGTTTCTACCCGTTTCTGTACAGTACTTTTCGTTGAGCCAGTCGTCGGGTCTTCCCGACGCAAGAGTCCTTGTGCCAGTATATTGATATGGGAAGCAAGGACCGTGAGATGAATTTGTCGCCCGAACCGCCCATCTCGAAGCTCATCCCCAGTTCAGGCGCAAGGTGCCGGCAAAACCGCTGCTCAGGTGGATGATCGCGGATCGCCCTTTTTGCGGATTTCTCCGCGGGACCAGGTGTTTAAAAAAATAGAACGCCCAGCCCATTGAACCAAAGACCCAGCCGACGTTTAAGAAAATCGTTAAAATCACCAGCCAACGTTTACTTTCTTTATACACGGCTCAAGGCTCGTGTAAATGTATAATCATTATAACAAGCACGCAGAGAGTTCCAAGTGACTTTGACCATTCTTCGCCTTACAGTTCTTTTATTATTTGGGCGAGAAAAACCTGTTGGATTTACTGGCGCAAAAAATAATGAATCAAATCACTGAAAGCATCCTCAAATCTTTATCCTCTCCGGAAAGTTTTACTCGCGGATATGAGTTGTACCAATCCGACGCAGTCTTCGAACCATACCGGCAGGGCAACCTCCTTACCGGAAAATGCGAAGGCACCAGTGCGCCGTTTTATCAACTGCGTGTGCAACTGGACGATGGTGGGATTCATGAAGCTTCCTGCACATGTCCTTATGACTGGGGTGGCTACTGCAAGCATGTTATTGCATTTCTCCTCACCTATATCCACAATCCAGATGTCTTTACGGAGCAAAAAAACATCGAAGAGCTGCTAAGCGACTTGAATAAAGATGCCCTGGTGCAACTGGTGGGGAAATTGGTTGAAAAGAACCCGGATTTGTACTCCTGGCTGCAAACTGCCATTCTGTCCGCGTCAGTCAAATCCAAACCTGGACAATCACGGGGTAAGCGTAAAACAGAAGTTTCAAGGACCGCATACAAGAGGAAAATCCAGAACATCCTGCACAGCCTGCAAGGGTACCGCATGTCAGAAGCTTACTGGATGATGGGTGGGATGGTCGACCAATTGGATCATATTCGAGACACAGCCCATGAATTTCTCGAAGCTGACGATCCTCATGGGGCATTGCTGATCCTGACATCCCTACTGATCGAAGTGAGCGGAAGTTTCGACCAGTTTGACGATTCTGACGGCGAGTTGGGGGACTTTTTTAGTGAATTAGCTCTACCTATGGTAGAAGCCATTCTCAGCGCCGATCTGAGTACAAACGAGCGCCACAGCTTGATTAAAGAATTGGAACCGGTAATTGAAGAATTAAGTGGTTACGGGATCGATGATCTGGATGTGATCCTGGCTGCATTGAATCGCGGCTGGTCAAATGAGGCACCCAAGGAGCTGGAAGATTACGATTTTGATGAAACTGTCCTGAACGAAGCCAGGCTGAACATTTTGGCACGCCAGAACCGGGTAAATGAATACCTCAATTTATGTCTCGAAACCGGCGAGTACTTACGATATATACTCAAGCAAATTGAGGTGGGGGAATTCACAGAAGCGATAGAAATGGCCTGGAAAACCCTGACCCAAGCCAGTGATGCGCTGATGGTCGCCAGGACTCTGCGTGATGCCGGGCGTTTGCCAGATGCGCTGCGCCTGGCAGAGAAAGGGTTAAGCCTGGGCGGCAGCAAACACGACCTGGGCGCCTGGTTGGGACCGATTGAAGAAACCCAGGGACGGATCGAGCAGGCGATTCAAGCCTTCCTGGCAGCATTCACCAGCATGCCTTCTTTAGAACTGTACACCACGCTCCAAAGGTTATCTGGCGCGGAATGGGAGTCCACGAGGCCAGTTCTCATGCAAGTACTTCTTGATTTAAGCCGCCCAGATGTGCTGGTCGATGTCTATCTTTTTGAAGAGGCCTGGGACCTGGCGATTGGTGTCGCCGATGAGACTGGCAATTGGAATTATTCTCTGATCGAAAAAGTAGCAGACGCAGTTTTACCCTTTCGCCCAGATTGGGTCATTCAGGCGAGCCGAAAACAGGCAGAAGGGTTAATCGCCAAAACCCAGAGCAAATATTATGCGATCGCAGCGCGCTGGTTGGTAAAGATGAAACAGGCGTATCTTTCATCTGGCAGGAAAGTCGAATGGTTGGCCTACTTGGAAGGGCTGAAAAGCACTTATTCGCGCCGGCCGGCATTGCAAAATGAATTACGCAAACTTTAATCGAGAGCGACGTACGCCGATCGGCGCAAGTTGTATAATTTGTTTAGCGGTTGGGGAATGATGAGTGGATGGTTCAGGGGAAAATGTCCAATGTCGTCAGTTTAAAAAACCTGTCGACCAAAGAAGAAAAGGGTTCGAAGATGCTGGAGATCACAATCGGAATATGGATTATTTTCCACCTAACCTCATATATAGGAATTTTGGCTGGGGAATGATACTCATTTATTTCTTCAATTCCCACTACCCATTGTACATTTACTTGGACTGTGTTAACTCTCGCCCAAATTTACTTGATCAAGTTATTCGAAATCGCATTGGCCACCGCTTCCGTGCGGTTTTTGACATTTAGTTTTTGCAGGATATTCTCGAGGTGGTACCGAACAGTTCGTTCGGAAATGTACATCTTATCCGCGATTTCCCGGGTCGTACAGCCTCCTTTGAGAAATTCTAATATCTTTACTTCCTTACTGCTAATGGAAAACTGAGAAGCAGGCGTTTCATCAATTGGATCTAGCATTTTTTCAACGATCCGCTGGCTAAAACATCGTCCTCCATGATAAACTGTCCGCACAGCATCCACAATGACTTCAGTGGCCTCATCTTTTAAAACATATCCCTTGACGCCCAGAGCGACCAGTGCGCGGATATAAGATACATCATCGAAGGCCGTCAGAATTAGGATCGAGACATGAGGGCGTTCCTTACGAAGGAGTTCAACCGTCTCACGCGCCGAAGGTCCGGGCATGCTCAAATCTAGGATGAGGACGTCCACCTCTGTTTGCATACACACATTTTGTGCTTCTTTTCCATTACTGACCTCAGTGATGAGCATTATGTCTTGTTCGTTGATGAATTCAGCCCGGATACCAGATCGAATCAAGGGGTGGTCATCAGCCAGGACAACTCGAATTGAAGGATAATCATTTAGAGTCATTTGTAGTTCCTTGAATTGGAAAGATCGCAATAATTTCTGTCCCTTTACCCGGGTCGGATGAAATCGTCACACTTCCCCCGACATATTCGACGCGCTCCTGCATACCCGTCAATCCATAATGCCCGCTGAAAGAAAACTCGCTTAACCGGTCAGGTATACTGAACCCCTGTCCATCATCCATCACTTTGAGTACAATACGTTCTGACGTTGCATAAAGATCGACAAAGATAGTAGACGCTGCTGCATATTTGAGAGAATTCCGGATCGCCTCTTGAGCCACCCTGAAAATGCAAACAGAAAGATATTCAGGCAGCCAGGATAATTGTTGGTCGATGTTGATTTCAATGATTGGAGAAATTAATCCCTGGCTCTCCCGTATTTTTTCAACATACGACTCTAAAACAACTGGTAGACCCAGGGCATCTAATCCTACCGGCCTGAGTTCCCCAATCAATTCTCGAATACTGGTAATGAGCTCCAACAACTCGTTTCGGATCAAGTCAAGATCATCTGCGATGACCGCTGAATTCACAGCCCCGGTTAATTTAACTGCTTTTTTCTTTAAATTTATGATTTGATAGTTGACGCCGATTAATTTTTGGATCGACTCATCGTGCAATTCACGGGCAATCCGTTTCCGTTCCTGTTCCTGCACTTCCAGCAGCATTTTATGAGCCCTGGCCAGATCATTTCTCCCTTCGCGCAATTTTTCGGCCATCAACACATTCCGGATCGCGTTTCCGGCATGATCGATCAGGTCAGTCAATAGATCTTTGTCTGCTTGCGTAAACAGATCATCTTCTATGCGAGTATCCAGCAGGATCAGGCCCTGTAAATCTCTCTCAGCCTTAAATGGCAACCATAAGGCGACCCCGGGAAAACGGATTAAGAAATTCTCCTGCTCAGACAGCTCCTGTTTCGCAAGATCTTTTCGCAATCGTAAAGTATCCACAGGAGCCTTCAAGCTAGATAAATATTGGTATAACATGCTATCCGGTGTCAGACGAACGTCACACAACTGATCTTGTTTGATCCAGGTGGACTTAACAAAAACGAGTTGAAAGTTTTGCTTCAGAAACAGGGCGGCCTGGCGCACTTTGGTGGTTAAAACCAACTCGCCCAGTAGAAGATCAATCAATTCCTGCAAACCCAAAACATTCACCAGCGATTTCTCCAGATGGCGCAGCGCTACCGCGTAATCGGTTTCATCTCCATACAAAAACCAGTTGACCAGATGGGTAATACTTTTCCTTATCGGGATAAACAAAAAGAACAGGAGGATCAGGATCATTCCTTCGTCCTCCAGCTGGATCGTATAACCCGGAATTGCTTCTTTGATAATCCTGATCAGGATGAAATAGATGCAAAGAATCAAGGCGATTAAAATATAATAAACCAGAGACAGAGAAAAAACCTTCTCGGACACAGTCAATCGCGCGCGAAAGATTGAGTAGAAATAAATCAATGGGATCAATAACAACCAGGGGAAGGTGAGCGCCGAGGAAGCGTAGGCCGCACCAATGGTTTGCGGGAGGAGGGTCAAAAATAACAAAGGAGTGAAAGCAAATGCTGATCCAAGGCACAAGAGGCGAATTTTCCGGCGAGAAGCAAGCGTTGAAAAATGGCGATAAGCGTAGGAGAGCAAAAGAATCATCCAAAGAACTGCGATAAAAAAAACAATCCGAACACCGGTCGCGCTGAAAGTATAGGCTCCAATTTGTTTAAGATAAGAAACTGGAAATAATATAAAAGGAACTGCCAGGCCTGCACCGAGAAGATAAACAATCATCAAAGAATACCACTCCACTTTGCGCAGCAGCCGTGTGAGCAGGCTCATATAAAAATGAAGTGTGATTGGAGCAAGAATCGCGAGGTGAAAATAAAAAAGGCGCGTGCTTAGATCCGGTTTTAAACTGGTCAGGATCCCTGAAGAAATAGCACAAGAACCCATCAAAAAGAACAAGATCTCGATCAGCGGTTGTTTTAATAGGAGACATATTAATCCAGCCAGGCTGAAACCCAATGAAACCGCAATAATGATCATATCGGCGGCTGAAAAGCTGGAGCAGCGATCATTCAGAGGATTTGAGAAGCAGGTGAAATATCCGTACAAATCATGTAGTGAGAGCGCAATGGAATAAAAGCATGCCGCCCAGGCGATTGTCCAAAGCAGGTAGTTTTTAGAAAGGGGGAGCTTTTGTGGATGGCTCATAACGGTTTCAAGTTACCGGTAAGGAAAAAACCGGGAAAATCTCATCGATAAAATCTGACAGATTTTGCCTGGCGGGGATCGCGAGCCCGGTCTTTTTCAAGGCATCGAGCGCCTTTTGCTTTTGGATCAAGGCGGCTGCAAGCATGAATTTTTGAGCCCCCAGCTCAATTAACAACTCTTGAATTTCTTGCCTTGCTCTCAACTCGCCAGAAGATATACCGTCCATTAATTCACCAAGTCGGCTGTGCGTTTCGGGCACGGCAACAAAGGTTCCGTATGCATAGGCCAACGATGTTCGCTCTGATTTTAGCCAAGTATCTTCTTTAGTTTTCCAGGTGTCGTTGAAATCATCCGTCACCTGGATGAGCGTACCCAGGGAATGGCCAAAATCCTGGAAATCCATCAATGTTTTCTCGTCTTTCCCAGAAAGAAAAGGACCCGCCCAACAAGCCCAGGCAAACAATGCGCCTGACTTACGAAGGGCGATCTCCAACCAAAGATCTGGATTAATCCTAATTTTTTGCGCCTGTCCCAATAGATCAGCATGTTGGCCGGAACAGGCAGTCAAAACAGCCTGGTTATATCCAGTAACCAACCTTTGAATTTGAGATGCGGATATTCCAAATTCATTCAAGCGAAACAACAACTGTTGGGCTAATATAAGGAAACCGGTTCCGACATTGATTGGTGGAGGATCATGGGTCGTATCACCGTCTTCTGCATCATCAAAAATCCTGGCAGCTATGAGAAGCATCTGCCAGGCTGCCACTAAAGAAATGACAAAGGAGTTTTCAAGGGAATACTCCTCGACAAGAAAAATAGGAAGTAGATCGATCTTTCCTTTTCGGCGATTCCACTTGGAATAATAATTAAATAATTCTTCTGAAAAACGGATATCAGAAAAATTTTCCTTTATGACGAGATGTGTAAGCTGTTGAGTGGAGATGCTTACTTCATTATCGAGAGTAAAAAAGTTGAGCATTTATCAATTTCTGTCAGACTGCAAATATTCTAGCGGGTCATCAGACTGAATCAAAGGCCAGTCGCTCATAGGAAGATCCTCAATCAACCTGGCAAGATCCTTCACGGGCATATTCAAGAACCATAACAAATCGAAAAGGGCTTTCCCCTCGGTAGAAGGCATCTCAGGCACAGCGCTATTCTCAGACAACCTGAGCGTGTAAATATCGGTCGCAAGTTGGTTCATTGTATTCTCCTTTTAGATAACCCACTTATGCCAAAAAACTATGCTTTCGTAAAATTTGCCAATGGATAATCTTACGATCGATCCGTGATTGATTTCCCCCCTGTTAAAATTACCATAAATTGCTTGCCGTTTCAATGGCTTAAATGCCAGTCTTTTACTGGCTTAAATGACAGTATATGCCAAAAAGATTGCCTGAATTACCAGATAAGATACTGGTCAAAATGACATTGTTTGGGAATTTATATATTGTTACACTATTTTTAAAATTTAGCTACGAAAGGAGTAAGATGATGAAAAAAAACATTTTCTTTTCCCTTATTTTATTGGGGGGGCTTCTTGTTTTACTAGCCTTCCCGAATAGAATGTCTTTTGCTCAGAGCGAAGGCCCTGATCAGAAACCAACTCCTGAAGGCCCACCACCAGTGGGGTTATATCCTTCTAATGTAGAACATATTGTACCAAATTCCTTGTCAAAGAGTGGTTATTCACCTCTCACCTATTGTTCTTCATTATGGTGGTACGGAACAACGTACATAACGGATGGCATTTTTGTTACTTGGTCAACCTCCGAATCTATTTCTCGCGACAGTACTAATCACAGCATTGCTTGTGATATATCCACTATTGGGGTCAGGGCACGTCTTTGGATGTCGGGTACACTCCAGGATGATTCTGAGATGTTGGAAGCCTCAAATAGCGCGGATATAACAGCTTATGCAAATGGCACTGACTTATCTTGTGGAGGGTATCAAGCTCAAGGCAACCATGAATTTATTTTATCTGGGGTAGATAGTTGGTATCCAATAACTTCAGACAGTTGCTAAACTTATGTGATGTGTAGAGAAGGACGTGATGTTTGGGCCACTAATCATCACGTCCTATCCTTTTAGTCATTCCATCAATGTGAGTGCATTATTTTCTAGAAGCTTGCTTGGAGCAGATAATGAAGAGCAAAATTCTGTGTAATGTCTATTCAAGTCATAAAGCGACAACTTTTTTTCTTATTATTGGCTTGTCATCTATCCTTTTTCTGACAAGCTGCACCCAGCAAACTGTTTTTACTGCTACATCAACGCCTGACATTCCGTCCGTCAGCTATATTGGGGCAGGGGTAGCCATTGGTATCCGTGAGTCTCCGGATAGCCCGGCCTGGCGAACGTACAAGGTGGCATCCCACTCACCCTTTACAGCTTTTGTGAGGTTGCTCAACCAGAAAAACGCCGAGACCTATTTATTCACATGTTTGATCGATTATAGGCAAACGCCGTGTTCGTTTGAAGATAACAAAAAAATGACCATACTCTATTCAATCAACATGGCCGAAAATGAAGATCGGCTGATCAAGTTCGAGACATCCCAACTGCCAGATGGCTCTCACGATTTTGCTATTCTTGTATTCGCCAGCCCAGAACAACATAATCTGGATGACAAATTCCGATTATCAACTGACCTGAAATATTTTTATGCCGCCAGAGCAGTTCTCCATGTAGGTATCCCACCTTATTCCCCTCCTGTCATGGACTTCGAGGCTGGTGAGGCGAGGAATTATTCGGAATCTAAAAATAATGGAGTGGTGATCAATACCGTTCCGGATTCGAGAATTATTCCAGCCTGGTTTTCACAGAATGTGAAGCAGGGCGAGATAATCGATTACTATATCCATTTAGCGAATGATACCGGCCCAGACCAAACTTATGTGGTCATGAGTTTCTTAGATTTTCTACAAATATCCGTATCCAAAAACCAAGAAAATCATTATGTTGCATTAAAACCGGGGAAAGAATTGAGATACCGGCGCAAATCAAGGCCCCGGCGGAAAATGGGATCCATGAATTGATGGTAATTTTGGCACGGATCCCCTTTCAACCGATGGAAATCCCGGACGATAGGCCGAAAAGAGACCTAACCAAGGGGAATTTCAATATTGAAAATTCGATCCGCGTCGGGATTGTTGTTCAAAGCGAAGACAAATAATTTCAGAATTATAAAAATACCTTGTAGGAAAATAGATGTAGATAAGTATTAGTAAACTGCCATTTTTCTACTTTTCGCACCTCAATTTTAGGATTTTGAGGAATTATTTTGGGCTGATTTTCAGCGTAAAATGGGTATTTCTGATCGAAAATGGCGTGCTGTGCACTTCAATTGTCATTTTGAACGCCAGAAACTTAGGCGAACATCCTTGGAATTGAGGTAATGCCTAATGAAACAGCAATTTTTACCTCTCCCAGGATATACCTGGCTATTGGAATGAAGAAAAAGACTCTTTCAGGTGCCGATTTTCTCATTTTCAATGGTTTAATTGCCAATCTTTTTTACCGGCATAAATGAAAGTAGGATTTGCCTGAATTGACAAAAGAAAAACTGGTCAAAGTGACATTGTTTTAAGATAACTTTTTAGATAAGATGTTATCAATGTATTCCTTTAAATAATTGGGGTAAGGAGATTAGCATGTACAATCCATTCTTTCGTTCAATAGTTTTAGTTCTAGTTGTGATGATTGTTACTACAATGGTGGTAACTGCAAAACCGCCAATGCCACCTTCACCTGAAGAAATAGAACTGCCGACAGGAATTAAAGAAAAAATTAAGACTACTGTAAAACTAACTAACCAAGAAAAGGAGAAGAGTTTCTACTTAACGCCAAAGGTTATTAGATTTCAAAGAGATTATCTGGTTTAATTGCGATTACTTATGAAGTTGGATTCCCCTCTGATTATCTTGAAGATAGACTAATTGGAGAAAGTATTTTCGATAATCTGCTTCCCTCCAAAGTATATGCATCATATGATCAACACTATGGTTGCGATTCAACTTCAAGTGGATGTGCTACCCTCACATTTTATTACACAGATTTAGGGAATCATATGTATGCAAATTATTATACTGCTGTTTGGACAAAAATTGATCCTGCAGTAACGTTTAACTTTGGAAGATTAGGAGGAGCCTGTTACGACAATTGGTACGGAAAGAACGGACTATGCAATGTAAATGTAGACCAAGATTATAACTTTTGGTCTTTCCCTGTGAGCGGAACGACTTATTCGCACACACCATCGTTTAGTGGTTCAGGAAATCAGACTTACGTAGATGATTTAATGGCCAATATGCTTATCAAAGACTTTATATGCAACGTGGAGGGACAAATTGGCAGTTTTATTTCTGCTTGGCGGTTGGAGGTAGCGATCTTTCATTTGGCTGTTATTAACTTGACTTTAGCAATACTTTCGCCAAAAATAGGCTGAAGTGAGAGGGCTTCTGTATTAGAGTTGAGTTTACCAAGACAATAACTCAGGAACTACAAAAGTCTACATTTAGATTCCAAAATTTTTATTACAACCGTGATCTAATCATTACTTTGAGGTTAGGTGTTTATGAAAAAAGTACTTACAATCTTCATGGCAATTGTACTCCTAACGGGTTCGAATTTACTTGATAAAACTTTCCAAAGATTTGAAAAATTTCAACTGGCCCAAGCTCCTACAATTCCTTTTGGATCTGAAATTCCGGTTTACATTGTCCTATCTTTCCGACCACTAGTATTAGCCTATTATGTTTTGTACATTAACCATCGCAGTTTTCTGATTGCCTTTCTTTATATCTTGTTAGGGGCGTTTATGCTTTTTTCTATGTTGATCCCTGGTGTCTTTTTCTGGGGTTCGATTATTTCAGACGTCTCGATCTACTCATGGATTTCTGGCAGCGCTGCTTCAATTTTCGCCTTCACACGCAACAGCGCTGCAATGATATTAATCATCGGTTGTATCCGCTTATTACCAAATAAATCATTGTGGCATCGAGAGGCTTGATCATACATATTGGAGGATATTGAACCTCTGAGTGGATATCCTCTAAAAAGTTACCAAGTTATGATAGTCGAATGCCAATTTCTCTAGCAAAATACAAACGTCAGCGTTCAGCATTTGACTATCAATATTCTACAGAGAACACCAAAACACTTTCCATCTGGATTTAATTATTGAAGAAAATCGGGGCCAACCTCACCCGTCCGCTTTTACACGTCACTACCAAGCTTCTCTTGCTAATTCGGAGGGGCGACGACAATTTCATAGAAAATGGATCGAACAATTGACGCCGGCCACCCCGCCAACTGCAAGAATTCATTTTGGTTAACGCCGAAATGGTTCCCCAGTAATATACACGCCGTCATGTTTGGGCGCTGCCCATCAAGAATTCTTCGGATTGCCTGGTGATCCAGCCCTGCTCATAAACTGGCTTTACGGTAGCTCTCGTTATACTTGCGTAGCAGTTCTCGTAAGCGCTAAATAATCGCTTCTGGCTGATAAGGCAGATTCCGCGTGTTTCGCGGTGCAATTTTGCAATTGGTACATTCATAACAATTCTATTTCTCTCCCTGAAAATTGTGGAAATTCACCGGATCTATCTAACTATTTCCGGAAGCGACTGGCCGAAATGGTAATAACCCGACCAGTTTTCGCCAACATCGTCCAGGATAATCGCTCCAAAGTGGCTCTCCCGCTTATCCGAGCGAAATGTACAGATCGTTAACTTTTTCTCATATCTTGAGGGTTCATACAGTAATTCATTCCATTCGTAAGAAGGAACTCCAAATTGACCCCTCAATTTTTATTACCGGATTCCAGCCGGTTATCCCTGGAATTTGTGCAGGTTGAAAATCATATGGTTTTTCCTGGAAGTTTGTTCCACCGCTCTACAAGCCATTTGTCCAGACTGTCTGCAAATATTTACCCGAATACATAGTCGCTATCCGAGAAAACCCGCCGATTTGCCTTGTGGAGGTTTGCCGGTCCAGCTTCATTTCCAGATCCGCCGTTTTTTCTGTGATAACACTCAATGCCATCGGCGAACTTTTGCTGAGCGATTCCCAGGGATTTTGGCCCCCTTTGCAAGACGAACCCAACGCTTGGCGGATAGTTTATGCTCTCTCTGGGTTTCTCCTCGGGGGTGAAGAAGGCGCTCGTACGGCACGCCGATTAGGTATGCCAACCAGTCCCGATACCCTCCTACGGTTGATCAGGCGTACTGCGGAAATTTCCCCTATCACTCCCAAAGTATTAGGTGTCGATGATTGGGCCATTTCCAAAGGCCACCGCTATGGAACGATTTTGGTGGATCTGGAACGTCAACGGGTCGTCGATTTGTTGCCGGATCGTGAACCGAAAACTGTCGCGGGGTGGTTACAAAAGCATTCCGGGATCGAGATTATCAGCCGGGATCGCGGCCAGGACTATATTGACGGCATCGCCGCTGGCGCACCAGGAGTGATCCAAATTGCGGACCGCTTCCATTTACTGCGTAATTTACAGGAAGTTTTGGAACGGTTTTTTTCCTCAAAACTCATCCGCAAGAACTGCGTCAGGCTGCAGAACAGTGCCAGATCTTGGCCGAAAAGAAGACCACTCCTATTAGCCAGGCCGTGAACTCTCAGGTGCCAAAGCCAACCCGGCCGGTGTTGACCCACCGCCAGGCGAAATTTGATGAGGTGAAGGAACTCCAAGCCAAAGGTTACAAGTATCGTCAGATCGCTCGTCAGGTCGGACTGGATCGGAGAACTGTTCGCAAATATTTCCATCTGGAAGAGCCTCCTAGCCGATTAGGTCAGTCGAATTCCGCTTCTAAAGCCTTGCCCTATCTACGGTATATTCAAAAACGTTGGGCGGAAAGCAATCACAATGTGAAGGAATTGTGGGTCGAACTACAAGTCCGCGGATTTACCGGGAGCTATTCAAGCGTGAGCCGGATTGTGCATGGTCGGTTAGGAGCCGGTAAGCTGCATAACAAGGGATCACCTCTCCCAAAGAACCGATTTCAATACTCACCTCGTCAGACAGCCTGGATCTTGATGCGCCCTGAACAAGATTTACGTGAGAAAGAAAAGCTCTATCGGTCGGCTCTTTGTTCTGGGTCCGAACTGGTAGCCCACGTCTTTCAAATAGCGCAAGAATATCGCAGCATGATTGAGGAAAAGCAAGCCGAGCAACTGGATCACTGGCTGATGAAGGTAGAGCAAAGCCAAATCATCGAGCTAAAACGCTTCTCGACCAGTTTGCGGACCGATTATGCCGCAATTAAATCAGCCTTGCTTTTTAGTTGGAGCAATGGACAGGTAGAAGGTCAGGTGAATCGGCTGAAACTGATCAAGCGTGCTATGTATGGTCGAGCGAATTTTGATTTGTTGCGCCGTCGTGTCTTAGGTCCACCTGCTTTGATTTGAGCATTTCACAAGAATAGCGGGAGAGCCTCCAAAGTGCGCCAGATGTTTTCAGCTGAAATACTCCACCTACAATCCGGCTGCGTATGCTGAGGGGATTAACCCAAACCCACTCGCTGAGATGGTCGGCACCCTGCAACCATCCATTGCTCGATTAGAGAACGGTTCAAGCATCCCGAGTTTGTCATTTCTGAACAAAATTGCGGCAGCATTAAATGCAAAGATTTAAGTTAAATTGGTGGCAGAGAATAAATAAACCAACCGGTGACCTCCGGGCTTTGACGGAATCAGACTTCCTCGAATCTTAAAGGTTTTTACGATTTACAAAAGTTCGCGAGATAAGTGAGTCCCGTATACCGTCGTCCTCCGGGTCCAGACAATTCAATTCTTGACCGTCACAAAAAGTCGCTACCATAGTATTCAATAGTCGTAACCGAACATGATCCGGCCCCGTCAAACCAATGACCCTCGGGCTAGCCCAAAATTGGGTACCTGAGGGTCATTTGTTCCGTTGCCACGGAAGCAGCTCATAACCCGGAGGTCGTTGGTTCGAATCCAACCCCCGCTACTGAGAGAGAACCAGAGTCCGTCGGGCTCTGGTTTTTCGTTAGCCCGGCGCACAGCGGTAGACATTTTTCCAAAAATGGAGGAATTTCTCATGAACCGCAGTTCGCCGGGCTTGCTAATTTCAAAATCCATCGACGGCTTCCTAAAATTCAAAACAGCAGAGGGGTTAAGCCTACGCACAATCACCTCCTACGAATATACGCTCAACCATTGGTTGAACTACATCGGTGATCGGAGCGTTTCCGAAATTCAGGCATCCGACCTCACCGGTTACATGGCCTGGCTGCGCACCGAGTACAAGCCGGTGCGCTTCAACGGCAGCACCGAGCCGTTGTCCGCCAAGTCCATTCGCAACGTGTGGATCACTTTCCGTTCCTTTTTCGGTTGGCTGCACGTGGAGTTCAAGTACCCCAATCCAGCCATAGAAATCACTGCGCCGAAATTTCAGACACATCCCGTTGAAACTTTTACCAAAGAAGACGTCGAAAAGATTCTGAAGGCCTGTGTCTATTCTCGGGAATCGCAAACTGAAGAGAGAAAAAAGTTCGTCATGCGCCGGCCGAGTGCCAATCGCGATCAGGCGATCATCCTGACCCTTTTGGATACCGGATTGCGTGCAACCGAACTCTGTTCGCTGACGATCAATGATGTTGACCTCAAGACTGGAAAGGTCACTATCCGGCATGGTGTCGTCGGGGGGCCAAAGGTGGTAAAGGCCGCACAGTCTACCTGGGCAAAGTCGCTCGAAAAGCCGTCTGGCGCTATCTGGCAGGCCGCGAAGACGGGGAAGATACCAGGCGCCCCTCTTCATCAGCCAGGCCGACCGGCCGTTCAACAAGGACAGCCTGCGGGTCTTGATCAACCGGTTGGGAGCCAGGGCTGAGGTGAAGAAAACGTACCCGCACAAATTCAGACACACCTTTGCGATCACCTATCTGCGTTCCGGGGGTGACGTGTTCACCCTGCAATCGCTGTTGGGACATGGTTCGCTGGATATGGTGCGCCACTATGCTCAAATTGCGGATGTGGATGTGGAACAGGCACACCGCAAAGCCAGCCCAGCCGACAACATGCGGCTGTAACCAGGAGAAGTTCATTTGGCTAACCTCTCAGCAATATAGATCAAAGCATGTTTCTGGCTTTCTCGGTCTAAACTATTGAGAAAGGACTCCAACCAGTTGAATAATCGCCTTGAAACCGCCCGATGGAAGGTCAGTGATGGTATGGATATAGTGGCTGTGAACCCGAATGGAGACCGAATGGCAATTTGGACAAAGGCATGGGGTTGCATTACTGCAATTTCCAGGAATATCTGTTTGTCATGAAAGTCTACCGAGTTCAAGCGCAGTTTGGACGCATCTGGAAGCAGAAATTCGAGCATGGTCTCGACCGCCAAGAAAAGAATCCTTAATTATCTGTCTTTTCTGGCAGTTGAGTTACTATCCCCTATCTTTTCATGAAATTTGCGGGAGATTTGCGATTTAAAGTTAATTAAATATGTAAAGAACAGCATCAGGCATTTATTTTTGTAATAATAAGGATGTCTACGATGAGAAACAATTTCCTCACCTTATTCGAAACCTTCGTACAGGGTAAAGAACGCTATGACATAGTCGGAAATCGAGGGGGCTTGCAAAAGCTCACCTTTTAATGATCTCGGCAGATTTTTCAGTATGGTAAGCCGTTTTTTTGACTATGTTAAATGATTTATGCACACCCATCAATTATTTATTATTGGCATGAAGTTGAATAAAAATAAAGTGGCATTACAGACCATATTATAATTATATAATGATGAGCCTGCGTACCAAGTTCTTGGTTCATTGCCCCATAATAAAACCGCGCCATAATGTAATGGACACAATCCTGGGCCAGATGGATAAATAATGCTTTTATTGTCATTCGTACTTATTGGCCAATCCCTAAAATCGTCTCCCCAAACCATATATTGAGGATGCCGAAAAGCAAAAACGGCAGGTAAGTAGGGATCTGAATCGGCCACCCACGGCTCTTCAAAGTTCGCGCTTACACGAGTAACAGTCTGCGCGTTTGATGGAATCCTTGCAACATCATGAGGTGTACCATCTACCTCATAAAATCTAGCAATCCAATATCCATCCATGTACGAAACAATTTCAACATCTTGATAATAACCAGGTGAAATGTAATGAGTAAGATTTAAATTTTCGATACAACCTTTATAAGGAGGAGTTGAATTCCATGTAGTTCCTGCCAAACATTCTATTTGTGGACCGTCAGTCATTGCAAACCAATGGTAGCCTGTTGAATTGACAACCATACCCACTTGGAAAAAAACGGGGAGATAGACGGCTAACCATGCACTTGTGTATGAAGGTGTAGTATCCCAATTATTTACAGGTCCATTTCCGGCGATCGAAACTCGATAATCCCCTGAATTGGACACGATTGGCAAATCCACACGAAGTTCACCACCTATATGATCATTACCGGTATTCGCATATGCCAAATTTGGAATAGATAGGATTATTACAAAAGACAAAACAAAAATGCCAAACTTATGAAAATATACTTTCATGAGGTTTTCCCCCCCTTTCTAAATATTATACAAATCAAAACTACGCGGAAGCTAATTGAGATTACGGCGCGGGATACGGGCTTATTTGCAATTTGTTCCTGTCGAGGTCAATAGTCTTTGTTATTATCGGGACTGGATAAGGTGCAATTGTTGGTTCAATTGATGAGGTTATTGTCAATATAGGTACATTTGTAGATATTGGGGGATTGGTAACAGTCATAAAAGGCGAAGGCGGCGGCACAGAATGTAATCCTAATGGTATAGAACTATAGATTGTATCCCCCACGCCCAAGTGAAGATCTTCGGGGACTTTGATATCAATACCTACAATATATTGATCGAAAGTTCCATTACATCGAAATATTGTAATGACTGTTTTTTCAGATTCTTGCGCTTTAGTGCTTAAGTCAACTGTATGTGAAATAGGAAGTGGCGTAACAGTCACCGCAGAGGAGGCATTTGATTTCCCAGCCTGATAAGGGGTGGCTGTTCTTAGTTTTAAATCTTCCTTTATTGACGGATAAGCGACGCAATTAGGAGATCTAGTCTCTATGGGTGGAACGATAGCAGTTGGACCTTTAAATGCTAGTAACTCAAATCGATCGTAATTAGATTGGATAATGCTATAACTTCCCAACAACAATATGACAATGATGAACAAAGAAACAAAGAATATCTTTGACCGTTTTTTCTTCATATTCCCCTCTCAACCAACGCCTGAAAACGCAATTCTATTTTGAATTTAATTTTATTATACATCCCTTTTTCGATTTTTGATCCCGATTCACTGCCAATAACAAAACCGATCCTAGTTTACGCTTGAGCTAAACGAAAGATTTGCGAGCATAGTGAGCTGTTATAGAAGATAGGTGTTCAAAAAATGTTTTTTGAGAACAGGATTTCAAATTGCAGAAAATAGGCAAATGTCCAATTGGATTGCTACTCCTGAACCCGCCGGATGTCAGATATGCGAAGGTTTGATAATGGTGACTGTGGACGCGAATCGATGCCGATTGGCATTTCGATCAGTGGGCAAAAGTTTGTATGATGACGATTTCAGGCAGATTCTGATTATCACGAAAATCAACCGAGTTCAAGATCAGTGTGAATGCATCAGGGAGTAAAAATTTACACAAAAGATCAACCGCCAAAGGAAGGAGTTTTTAATTATCCCTGTCCTTTCACAAGGTGTGCTACTTCCTATAAAATTTTCACGTAATTTGCGGGAGATCCTGTTTTATTTTACAAAAAACAACAGCTGCTTCCAAAACACAACCAATTTCCTCGCAGTGAGTGATTTTGATATCTCTTACCGTTGAACGGCGTTTTGGATCCCGAGTAATCGACAAAGAAGAACGTATAAATCTGCATCTTGTGAATTCAAGATTTTGAAAAGTTCTCCCTGAATTTCTATCATAAAAGTTACCGAATTCTTGGTTAGTAAATGGCTTCGTCATGGCAATACTCCAAAACCAATAAGACGGTAGCAAGTGGCAATAATTAGTTCCTGACTTTAGGCTCTAGATAAGTGATTAGCGATAGAACGAGCTTAGTTTGCGGTGATATCAATACTAAGTCCGTTAAACAGCCCTCTCCCTACAAAATCAGGATTATTAGTACCTCCAACATATTGGAACAAACGAGAAAGAAGCGGGGTTTCTCCGAATAGTTGAGCAGCCATTCCTTCGAACAAATTTCCATTATGCATTCGAGCAACCCCTGGATCAACTTGAACAGCAAAAATATTTAGCTCTACTCAAGACCCCTTGATCTATACTCGGATTCGCTGCCAACCTTTTGTTCAACAAATCTTTACCCCGAACATTTATTGGTAGAGTTAGGCTTCATCAACATATCGATAAAACTCTTCATTGAGAGGAAGGTCATCAGCGATATCTTTTTTTGAATCCCGGTTCACAAGCGATAAATCTGGAAGATCTAATTTATCACTAACTACTACCCCGTCAATAACACTTAACACTCCGACAACTGAAAGACGCCCTAATGCTAAGAGTAGCTTATTCATTGAATGTTTCTGCCTTTCGGAAAGAGAGAGTGTCCTTAAGGTGGAAATATCATCCACGCTTAAATTTCCACCCAGGTAATCGTTAGAAGATATTCCTGTCCCATACAATACATTTTCAATATAGCCTATTGAATCGGATATTAATGCATGTAGCTCTTTCATAAGGACCATACTTTCAACTGACATATTATCCTCCTCGGAATGTTAACAGTCTGTCTGTAGAAGAAGCGTTTATGCTCAATTTGAAATTATTTGCAGTGGACTCATTGGAAATATCTCCACCAGTTAGTAAATAAATCGTGCTGAGGTCGTGTTAAGGGTACTAGATTCTCGAAAGTATTTGTTCCCCCATATTGAAGTGGTTTAACATGGTGAATATTAACTTCACCTTCTGGCCAAGGAAGGCCTTGATTTTTCCACCAATTTTGAAAAGCTTTCTTAAGAGCATTCGTAAATTCTTGTGCTCTTGAAGACGAATTATTAGGAGTATATGGAGGGTCAGGAAATGGTACTTTTCCATATCCTGGTACATCAACTTCCGGATATGGAATTCCACGGCTATTTACTATTGGCTTACTCGTTCCGCCTGATCTTCCGATCCCATACCCTATTCCCCCAATGACACCGCCAATAGCAGCATCCAACAACATATCCTGCGGTCTGAGTAACGTACCACTTGCCTGGCTCATCTGTCCCGACAATACCAATCCGGTCAGTCTTCCATATTGGCCGGCGACAACTCCCGAAATCGCTCCTGCGGCGACGTTAGCAAAGAAACCTGTCCCCATCAGACCTGTCATCCCGCCAAACACGGTGAATCCGGTTAAGCCTGCAATCATTCCAGCACCAAAGGAAACGCCAACCTCGCCCCAGTTCAAACAACGCAGGGACTGTCCAAGACTGGTAGGTTGCATGTTGTAGAGTTGCACGCCAATGTCGATCCCCGCACCGATCAGTCCGCCCAGGCCGGCTGCGATTAGCAGGGGGGCGATCTTGCCGCTCGGATCACTCATCAAAATCGGGTTATTCGTCGCATATGTATATGCGTTAAGAGTTGAGGGTTGGCTCAAGAATCCTGAGAAAGGATCTTTTGTCAGGAATCTCCCTTGTGAGGGCGAATAATAGCGCGCGCGCAAATTTTGCAGCCCGCTGGCATCCGTCCACTCGCTGGCGTAACCGTAATTGCTGCCGCCCAGACCGGATTGGCCGATAGAATTCCCAAACGGGTCAAAGGCTTGACCGAAAGATACGGAACCGTCCTGGCCGGCCAATTGCCGTACGCTACCCAATGCATCGGTGAGGAAATATTCGGAAATGCCGTTCTTTTGCTGCGAGATGCGACCGAGCCCATAATAATACGACGCATCCCCATCATATAAAACTTGCGAAAGACCGGCTGCCTGGTCCAGCAGGTAAGTGGTCGTTTGGGCATCGACGGTTTGTTGGTAGCGGTTGTCCAGCCCGTCGTATCCGAAGCTAAAGCTTGTTCCCTGGCCGCTGACCCCAGTCAGCCGGTTGGCGAAGTCATAGCTATAGGATCTCACACCATCGTTCAGCAGGTTACCGTTATCATCCCAGGTGAAGTCCACCCCACCCGAATTGGTCAGGCGGTCTGCCGCGTCATACTGATAAATTGTATTCGTGGTACTGACCGTCTGCGAGGTGCGGTTGCCGACTTTGTCGTAGGTGTAGGCGTAGCTAGGCCCACTACTATAAGTTGCTCCTGTGAGGCGATCGAGCGTATCGTAACTATAGTCGATCTGCGCGATGGTAGGGGTACTGTCCTGCGCCGCTATAGCGACGATTTCAGGTGCTGCTGGGCTTAACCAACTGCGTACAAGATCCACCAACCCGCTCCAAAAGGAAAACACCCCACTGATAACCTGGTTTGAGGTTGGGGCAGACAGGCCGATCCTGGAGGAGGGAGGTTCCAACAGGTTCTGGAAGAACTTTTGCAACGTATCCCACAGGGAAACAGGGGAGACGGGAACGGCGTCTTGTTGATCAGGGGCGGGATACGAGTTAAGCGATTTCGGACTCAAAACCCGGGGCAGGATAACCACTATTGAGGGCAGAAGGATTGTTCATGCTGCTGCCCTGAGGCGGGGGATAATCCATTGCGCCATTCACATTACCGACTATCGGCAAATACCTGTGAAGTGGGATTGGTGTCGGAGTAGGCGTGCGCGTGGGCGTTTTGGTGAAAGTGGCGGTTGGCGTGAAGGTCGCCGTATTGGTTGGTGTATTTGTTCGGGTAGGTGTGTTCGTCGCAGTCGGAGTGCGGGTACTGGTGGGCGTATTCGTCGGAGTAGGAGTAAAAGTATTCGTTGCGGTAGGAGTCGGAGTGAAGGTGGGTGTACTGGTTGGAAGATCGGTAGGGTTAAGAAGGGCTTCGATGACCTGCTTGCGTTGGCCAGCGGCGTCGTACTGGTAGGTATAGCTGGCATATTGCGAGATTCCCATTTGATGGGTCAAGCTCGTAAGCTGACCGGAGAAATCATATTCCATCGCGGAGGTTGTCCCATTCGCGAGGGTTACCCCAGTCAACTGACCGGAAATATCGTATCCGTAATCAGCCAGATGTGTAGAACCATCCAACACATTTGTGAGTTGATCTAGAGAATTGTATTGGTAGGTAATCGTTTTGTTAACCGGAGATGGATAAGTGATGCTGCTACGTTTACTGTCGTCATCGTATCCGTATCCAACCGACTTATTGAACGGGTCGGTGATCGAAGTGATGCGGTCCAGGTTGTCATAGACCCAGACGGTATGCCCCAGCCCATCATCCATCCCAGTCAGACGCCCTAAGGCGTCATATCCATAACTGACATCACTCATGCCAGATGGATAGTCAATGGTTTGCAGGCGGCCAGCGAGGTTATACCCGAAGATCGTGGTGTTATTTTTTGCGTCTTGGAGCGAGGTGCGATTCCCTAAAGCATCGTATCCATATTCAGTCAACTTGCCCAACGGATCGGTGATTTTCCATAACCGGTTGAGCACGTCATAGGTATAGGATGTTTCGTGACCGTTGGCGTCTTTGATCTTTGTAAGATTGCCGACAGCATCGTACGTGTATTCGGTGCGGACATTGGTGGCGTTCGGGTCGTCGCCACTACCCGGATTGGCTTTGTAGTTCTGGATGACCGCAGAAAGCAGCCCCAGGTCGCTATATTCGTACTTCGTCACAATCCCCAGCCCATCGGTGCGGGTCAAGGGGTTGCCGTAAGCATCGTACGTGACCGAAGAAGAATGGTTGATGTTATCGGAGATGTTGACAGGCCGCTTCAGAGCGTCATACGTGTTATAGGTGACAATATAATCGCCTGTGGCGGTCGGTCTGGTTTCTGTGTGGATCGTGCCATCCGAATTGTAACCGTATGTCAAAACAACCCGGTTTAGCGCGTCTTTTACCTTCCATACTCTGCCGGCCGAATCATATTCATATCCGGTGCTGTGCCCCAAGGGATCGTTAACGGAAGTCATCTGCCCGGAGGCGTCAAAAATCGTCATGGTCGTTTTGCCATAAGTGTCTGTAAACTGATATATCCGTCCGGCATCATCGTAAGCATAACCAGTTGTAAAACCTAAAGTATTTTTAGTTTGGATTAAGCGACCAAGGTCGTCAAATGTGAACTCAGTCGTCAGGTTGTATTGATTCTGAAAATTCTGAGCCTTGGTGATGTCGTAGTTTTGAATGACTTTGGTAACATTTCCGGCCGGATCGTAGATGGTATGAGATACTCGTCCTAATGGATTGGTAACATCCGTGACCCGGCCCTGGTCATCGTAGGCAAAATGAGTTTCTTTGTTATCTGCGTCTTTTACCACAACCAACTGACCCTTCGTATCATAGGTGAAGGTTGTCGCGTGATTCAAAGCATCGGTGACCGTTTTGAGTAAGCCAACCGGCTGGGGAGCATCCGAAGAAGTAGTGTAAGTATACGTGGTGGTGGCGATGACCGTAGTTCCATCCGGCTTGTAATGTGTGCTGCCAGTCAGAAGCGCTCCGGTGTAGGTATAAGTCATTATCTCTTGGCGAGGGTCGATGACTTGTGTCAGGTGATTTTGCGCGTTATATTGAAGATGGGTTTCATTGCCGGCTGCGTCTTTGATGTAGGTCAGGTTCGTGCCATCCGCACTCCATTGATACTGGAGGGCGCGATTGTCTTGATCTTTCACTATTAAAGGGCGGAAATTGGTGTCATAGTATTTTTCGATCAAATAACCGGCAGAATCGACGCGGGCACTATTGGTATTGCGTCCATCATAGACATCCGTAGCAGTCCGACCCATTGCATCCAGGAGGGTGCTCGTGCCATCGATATTGTAGGTAATCTTGACGATGCGCTCGTTTTTCCCGTTGAACTGTTCGTCTGCACGACCTTGCGCGTCATAGTGAATCGACAGGATCGTTTTGGCCGGTGTTGAAGGGTCTTTCAACATTTTCAGATGGTGACTGGTGCCATCGTATTCGTACGTCCAGGTTTTACCGCGCGTATCGCTGAAGGAAGATAAATCACCGTTACCATCGTAGCCAAAGGATATCATTCTTACAGGGCTGGAGCTATCATTGACCGATGTTAATTGATCTCCTTGATAATTGAACTGTAGATAACGACTGCTGATCGGTTCGGTAACACGGTAGAGCACATTATTCGAATAGGAATAATCAAAACCATACCCCAATTCATTTCGCCAACTTTGCATTTGGCCAGAAGAATTAAATGTATAAATGGATTGGTCTGATGCTTTTAGAGAATAAGTGCTGTTTCCGGAGTTAAACGTCAGGCTGGCGAGAACACCCGCATATGGCGTATACGTTTGGTCCCCATTGTCTATGAACTTGTATTGGTTAAGGGTATGCCCTTTGAACCAAACTGTTCCGGTCTCAAATATGAGCCGAGTGTCCTGATTGTGTGTCCAACCCGGTCCGAGATCCGTGGGATATTGATTCTTATCAATGCCGAGCGATGCATATGAACGTTGGAATGAAAGAGGGCCAGCTATGGTTTGGAGAGTAAGGTCAACTAGGCTGTAATCGAAGTTTCCGGTGCGAGTATCAATGGGATCGCCGGCTGATTCCTGAGCATTCGAGCAACCACTGACTGCACATTCGCGCCCATCGCCAGATCCGTTCTTAGGTTTGTTATTGGACAACGAAGAGCGATCTAATAATGCAACAGCCACGCCTTGCACACGCACAGAGTCAATATAAAATTCTCGAAGGTTGCAGAAACCGTTACCACCGTCGCTCCAAACTTCGATACGGATGGCCTTTACATCCCCTGTATACCTTCCTCCATACCAACCCGGTCCTCCACTTTGTAGTCCACCCACTTCTTGATAACCAGCGGCAACGATCCAATTAGGGGAATCACAAGGGATTTCCGAACTGGAAACAGCAAGCTCCATACCCATGTCTTCAGTGGCGTATTGAGGTTGATGAACGAACGCCTGAATAGTCCCATTATCTAAATTTACTGACTGCCCTAGCGATACTACCATGCATGCGCGATAGCCAACCCCACCCGAATAATGGGAAGAGTTGATGACTTTGGCATCCAACCCATCCTGTACCCCAATGGCATTAAAAATAGAAGACCATGTTACTGTTCCATTACATCCAAGCAATCCAGAACAAGGACTACCTACGAATCCGGTTTCCAAAACACCGGTGGCGTAGTAATAAGAGGGGTTTGAGGCGTTATTATTTAGACTGGAAATACTAAAATTTGCTTTTGGGGAAGTGGTATTTTCGGTGGAGTTGAAAATGTGATTGTTATAAGTTTTTTCACCGTGATTTGAGGTTATATTACTTTTAATGGAGAGTGAAGAGGAATGAGCAAAAACTGAACTTGCAGGGGTAGCAGCTGAAACGATGAAAGATAGAATGATGATTATATTTAAGGGAACATTGATGAGACGAATTGACCTTCGGAGCAATGGAATTATTTGAGTGTACATGAATTTCCTCCCGGGGTAATGTTTTGTTCAATGTTGTTGTAGGAGTATAGTGACTTATTGGTAATCCCACTGTGCTTTCCGTTAAGTGTACTACCAATGAATGAAAAGATATGTTGATTCAAAAGGGGAATTTACTAACTGTAAGTGGGTTAAATTATTGTTCATAAACTTACAAATAACCGTAAACATACCTTATTTGTCAAACTCGGGCTGTTATCAATGCATTATCATTAATTATTGTCGTATAGGCCCAAATCTACATCCAAGTGAATGTTGTTTACCCAACATTGTCCAAGAGATTCGTTCAACCACATTCCACCAGATGCCAGGAACTTCATACTATTTTGTGCCAGGAACTCCTTTCGGAATATCCGGATCCGGGGCGGTGACTTTTGCCAGAAAACCATTTGGATTTACTCCCACCGATATGTACACCTCACTATAAATGGGACCGATAGCTGCCAGCGTAAGCATCATTCCCCACCCACACTGGGAGGGTTTTACCGTTTTGGCCGCATCCAGACGATCCTGCATAAACTCAGCATAAGTCAACCCTTTCGGCGCTTCAGCTACCGTCATCGGTTGGTTAGCTTTATACCCAATAAAAATAAAGCTGGCGCAGACCAGTACCATAACCGTGTTCCAAATAACTTTCCCTACCAGGTGAAGCAATCCAGCGATCATCTTTACTCCTCCTTCTTTTCTACTTTGTAGTTTTCTTCGGATTTATGACCTTCGCCGATCATCAAATTCCCGAAACGAATTTCTTCCCGATACATCCGGTCGACGGCGACTTCGACAACATCTCCTTCACTTCGTCCCATGACTCCTGATAGATCTTTCAATTGGCGAATGCACTCGAGACTGAGGCGGAAGGAATGGACCGGTTTAGTGGATGAGTTTTTCTTAGGCATTTTGAACTCCTTGAGAAGGTTGGTTGTATTGTAATACAATTGTATTACTTAATCAAGTGGGTGTTATCTCAAAAGAGGGTACTTGCAATTAATGATTGTCTTGTGGTTTAGTAAGAGTACATCTTGTCTCTTTGAAGACAAAATCACATTTCTCAACGTTGGCTGGTTCCCCCCTATCGCTAGATTAATTTCAACGTAGGTAATTCATGGGGTCGAAGGCAAGTCCTGCACTTGCCAGCCTGTTCACGAACTGACAGGCGAAAACCAGTCCGCAGATGCCAGGCAGGGCGCTTCAGGGTCGCCGGCATCGCGAAGTGCAAAACCCTGTTGTACGCCGAGATTATCTCGACGAAAGGCTTAACGGCACATCAAGAAAATATCTCTTAATTCTAGAAACGGCTGGAAGCGAGATCCAAAGCCGTCGAAGGCGGTGTAAATTGTCATTGGCATCTATTTCCAACCAGGTCGATCATGCTCTGGCCAAAGTAACCTGGAATAAAGAACAAATTGCAGAGTACCAGGCCGAGCAAGGAGTGACATCTGTCAAGAAATCGCTGCGACCAGGCGGAGATCCAACCCAACCCCTACCAGTCATTCTGGGCATCAATACCCGTCGAACTTATTTTCAGGCAGCCACTTTATTCTTCAAACGCGCTGAGGAAATTACCGATGAGGGTTTGCTGGCCAAGCTTTTGGATCCAGACATCCTCTTGACTACTTTTGAAAAACATTACGCCGATGCCGCACCTGGAACGGTGAACAAGCTGCTGGCAGCCCTCGAGAAAGTTCACCTGGGCTGCACCAAACTCGGCTGGACAAAAGAGCCCTGCCCGATTACCCCGGAACTGCGTGAATGGGTCAAATCCTTTCGTGATGACAGCGACGTACGTGCGCCAAGGTTTGGATACAAGCCAGAGGATGCCGAAAGAGTAGTTTCTCATCTGAAAGAGAAAAAATCGGCCTATGCATTGCCGGCGGAGTTGGCCTTGCGCTGTGGGCTGCGGGAGGACGAAATCGCCGGGCTAAAAGGGGAAAATGTCGACGTGGAACAAAAGCTGCTAAATATTATCGGTAAAGGCGGTCGCCATCGGCCTGTTCCTATTCCGGAGGATCTGCTCAACCAGTTAAATCGGTCCAAACAATATCTGTTTACCCCCAGCGCTTCCTGGCGAGCCGGATTCCGTCGAACGGTTCGGGATGCGACCAAAACTCTTGGAATTGAGATCAGCGGAGTTCACCGGCTGAGGGCTAATTTCGCACAGAATAAATATCAGGATTTTCTCGCTCAAGGAATGAATGAGCGAGTAGCACGAAGGCAAGTTTCTGAATTGCTGGGTCACGCCCGGATCGATGTCACATATAAATATATACCGAAGGGGTATGGGTAAAGGATAAGAAAACCAGACAGCCAAATGTGCTGTCCGGTTTTCTTATTTCCTCCTTCGATTATCAGGGGCTGGGATTTCCAGCCTTGCGGTGATGCGGACTGGGGGTCGATTGACCTCACTTTGTGAATGCGATGTTCGGATGAGCAAGGGCGGTTGCAGTGAGGGAGCGATCAGGCATTCAGGGTAGATGATCCTTTCATTTTGCTTGATTGTCAGTTTACCATGAACAGCGAATGAGTTAACAATTTGCCGTTTTCCAACTGCATCGATACGACCACATTTATTTTGACTTCTGGCGAACTTCTGTGGTCAAACCGGTCAGAAGATCGCGGGAAGGCACGATTCACGACGCAGTCTACCTAAACTTAAACTGCCACGATCCTCTCAGGAATCGTTCTGGCTGCCAGTACTGTGCCAAACGTGCGAGGCCTATTTATTTTCCGCGAATTGGTAATTTCAACCGCCCGATTGTTGCCAACGCTGATATGTGTTTGGATCGCCAAATGTGTCGACGGTTGCTATGCCCGATACACCCGACCTGCATTTACCGTTTAATCACATTCTTGAGAAGTGACAATGATTTTTACCGTTTTTTCAACCCCATTGTAGTTATCTTTGTCGGCAGGAGTGAAGATTACATGCAATGGATGGGCCCCTTCCGGTAAAACGGTACCAAAGCCGGGTGTGTAGGTATATTTGCCGGGGACCAATGTGTAAGGATTGGCCGCATTCCAGACGACTGCTCCGGCGCTGGCAAATAACTGGGCAGAGCCCAAGGGTGTGCCAGGCGTGATCTCATCAGGATTTACCCAGAAGATCACCGGCGTGGCTTTGGCAATTAAGAGACTTTGCGATACAGGCGCGGCGGGATTGTAATGATCATCGCCGTCCTGGTGAGCGGTAATCGTGCAGGAACCGGCGCCGATGATTTTGACAGACGCTCCACTAACACTGCATTTCCCCACAGCCGTGAAACTAACAGCCAAACCTGAGCTTGCACTGGCGTTGACTGCAAAATCCGGGCTGCCAAATACGGTCGGGCTTAAAGAACCAAAGCTGATCTCTTGATCATTCTTATTCGCAGGCTGAACTGCGGTGATCTCATAAGTTTGTTCCACCTCTGGAGCCGCTTGATAATTCTCATCTCCGGTTTGGCTTATCATAATGGCGCAGGTACCGGTGTCGATGATATTAACCACATTTCCATCGGTCTTGCAAATGGAAGAATCGGCAGCTACAAGGCGGACTGGTAAACCAGAACTGGCGGAGGCGCTTATTGGAACGAAAGGTTGGCTCAGGGGTTGATCTCCAGGCCCAGCAAGACTGATTGTCTGTGATTTCTTTTCGATATAAAGAGTCTGCCGAATATCTTGGGCAGGCAGGTAGTTTTCATTCCCGGGTTGATGAGCTGTAATGGTACAGCTTCCGGCGCTGAAGATATGGCCTGCATTTTCCTGAGAGGCGCAGGCCCCAGAAGTGGTAAAACTCACCGGTAAGGAGGAATCCGCTGCGGCTATCAGCGGGAAATCAGGATCACCGTAGACCTTGTCAGGTATCTTGCTAAAGGTGAGTGTTTGGGATTTGCGATGGATGGTGAAGGTTTGGATTACTACGCTTACGCGCGGATTAGTTGAGCTATAGGCGGTAATCGCGCATCCACCGGCATTGAAAATATGAACCTGGCCTTCTGGTGTTACCGAACAAAAAGAATCCATGGAGGTTCTGTAACTGACTCGCCCACCGTCGCTTGCAGCTGCATTAACACTAAAATCCGGATCGAGATAAGTCTTATCTGGCACCGGTTCGAAAGAAATCGTAGGCACTTTTGGGTTCATGAGAATCAGGAGCAAAACAGAAAGCAGTATAAGGGCGCCCAGCAGCCATATCCAACCGACACGCGGTAACCGATTGACCAGGCTTACGGTATCTAGCTTGGGTTCAGGTGTGGGATCAGAGGCAGGGTCATCTTGTTCTGATTTTTTCTGCTCAACTTCTCGGCAAGTTGACAAGGATTTTAAATTATTGAGATGTGTGGTATCTTCTTTTGTTTCGACATAAGGACGCCCATTTGAGCTGATCATTGTGCGAAGAAAGGTCTTCGAACCTGCACGGCTGACGTAAAAACGCTTTCCCGTTTGGATGAGAAAAACCGCAACTGGCACATCGATAAAGATAATTTCACCACCCAACCTTACCCCAAGCTGGGAGATGCGATAACGCCCGGATGAGGTCGCTTCCTGGCGAATACAGGTAACTTCAAACTCGTCCAGCGGGAGGAAATACTTTATATTTTCTCTCGAGTCCGAATGATTAATATCCCTCTTTTCAACCAAATCGTCTTTCACGAAAACCCCTTCCACCGGCCGGTGATACCGGCAATTCGAAGTCAAAGCCCGTAAAGCATGTTTTTTCTTCAATATATTTATAGATTAAAATATACCATATTTATCTACATTATCCAATTAACTCAAATAATAATGAGCCGATTAAAATCTTCATTGAACAACGGTGAAGAGTTCTTGTCGGCGTTTTCCACGTTTATCTTGCCCCATACACGCTGGATTTCAGCCACTACTCGGTTTGACCGTTGTGCGGGGTAAACTCGCCCTCGTCGGCGACGTGGATGAGCGCCCGTATCTTTCGAAGGGCACGGTGCGTGAAAACAGGAGCGTCATCTTTGCCTGGCTTAACGTCTCCGATCGCACCCAGGCGGTCATCACAGCGCTTCGCTTAGGGCTGGTAGACTTGAGCTAACCACCGGTTCATGCCCTATTGACGTTGCTCCGCCAGGACGAAGCATCACCACCAGGTATCCTTCAAACAACTTTATGTAGTTAGAGAGATACTGTTTCATACGTTTTTTTGTATAATCAAATTGCTTACTCACAATATATATAAATGTCCTCTTTTCGCGCCTGTAAGATAGAATGATAGATATGCTGAACAGAGATAAGACTCATTTGAAATTGAAAACACTGCTGGAAAGCTATCCTTCCCTCCAACAGATATTGCAGAACATTAAGCAAGTAGTGTGGATGATTGACCTGAGTACCGATCAGTTTTTATATGTGAGCCCGGCTTTTGAAACCGTATGGGGCCACACCTGCGAAAGTCTTTATACAGACCCGTTGACTCTGATCAAAAGCGTTCATCCAGAAGATCGGGTTAAGGTGATGACCGCCAGTCCTGACGATAACCGCAAGTCTTTGAACCAATCCTACCGGATATTGCGACCGGATGGAAGCTTGCGATGGATTTCTGCCCAAACATTTCTGATTCATGAAGAATCGTCGAATATGTCTTACCAGGTGTGTGTTGCCGAGGATATATCCGACCAGAACCAGATCGACCAAACCTTGCACAAGGCTCTGGATCGTTCTAGGGAGCAGTCTACCCTCAGTCACCGGATGAGCCTGGCTCGGATGCCGGAAGCTGTGCTTAAAACGCTGATCTCTGCCTCTGAACTGCGAACCGCTAAACGCGCCTTTGTTTTATTTTTTGAATCTCCACCGGGCGGCCCTTCTCACGAAATCGAGGTGATCACATCCTGGTCAAATCTTCCCTATCAGGCAAATCTCAATTCAATTGTATCCTCGAAAGAAATCAGCCTGTTCGAGGATCTGGCTGTATTGGATCTTTTCAACCCATCAAAACCAGTGATTGTCACCGAAATTCTAAAAGACCAGCGCCTGACACCGGAGGTTCGAGATTTTCTGGTAGATGATCAAATCCAAACAGTGGCTGTCTTCCCCATGGTCGCATTGGGGAACTGGTTAGGCTGTCTTCTGGTGTTTTTTCCACAGGAAAAGTATTTCGAACCGATTGAGCTGCGGCATATCAAAGTGCTGGTGGATCAAGCTGCCATCACCTTGTATAATCTCAAATTACTGGAAATCGAAGCGGAATCTCGCCACGAAGCAGAGCGAGCCAACGAAATAAAAACCGAATTCCTGGCGACGATTTCCCATGAGCTGCGTACACCACTGACATCAATTCTTGGATTTACGACCACATTGTTAGCCGATGATGTCACCTGGGAGCCGGACGAACAGCGTGATTTTTTCCTGACTATTCAGCGTGAAGCCAATCGCCTCCAGGAGCTCATAGACCAGCTGCTGGTTCTGTCTCGCCTGGAAGCGGGCATGCTGCCGATTTCGTTGAAATCTCATTCCCTTCAAGAAATAATGGAAGATGCGCTGCCGCAGTTTCAGATATTAACAAAGGGGCAAAGATTAACCATGCATCTACCTGCTAATTTGCCGCCGATTTACGTGGATGCAAAACGGATTGCCCAGGTACTCGTAAACCTGGTGCGGAACGCTGCGACCTACGCCCCAAAAGGGACTGAGATCAACATCTCAGCCAATGCGCGGGGAGATTTTGTGCAGGTAAATGTCAGCGATCAGGGGCCTGGTATTCCATCAGCCGATCATAAAAGGGTATTCAAAGCTTTTCGACGAGGTGCAACTGTGGAGAATAGTCCAGTGCAAGGCGCCGGGTTAGGGTTGGCGATCTGCAAAGGGCTGGTCGAAGCCCATGGTGGCCGCATTTGGATCAAGAAAAAAAGCTCGCCAGGAGCTACCATTTCCTTTACGATCCCACTCGTCCCCAGGCAAATCCCGGTGGACGCCGAGGTTGAGGAGCGATAGTATGGGAAATATTTTAATTGTCGAAGATGACCCCAGCATTCGCAAACTTGTGCGAGTTAACCTGGTGAAACGAGGTTATACGGTCATTGAAGCGGAGGACAGCCACCAGGCGATGGCTCGGTTCCAGGCGGAAACGGTGGACCTCGTTTTGCTGGATATGGTGCTTCCAGGCCTTTCCGGGGTAGATGTGTGCCTGTGGATACGGGCTCGTTCTGACGTGCCGATCATCGTGCTGAGCGCTCGTTCGGAAGAAGACCTGAAAGTTGCCGCGCTGGATGCAGGCGCAGATGACTACGTCACCAAACCGTTTGGACAAGAGGAATTATTGGCGCGGGTGCGTGCGTTTCTGCGCCGGTCCTACGCCGCACCAAACTCCCCCGACGCAAAAATCCAGGTAGGTGAACTGCTCATCGATCTTGATGCGCGCCGGGTATTTATCGGCGCAGAAGATTTGCATCTCACCCGAACCGAATATGCCATTCTGGCCGAACTCGCCCAGCATCTGGACGCAATTGTTACCCATGATGAGTTGATTGCCCAGGTGTGGGGACCAGAGTACCGAGGATCGAACCATTATTTGCACAACTATCTCGGGCGATTGCGAAAAAAACTGGGCGAATACGGCGGCCTGCTCGAAACGGTGCCCGGCATGGGGTATAACCTGCATGCCAGGTTAAATTCCTGACCAAACCAGTCCAATTTAATAGAGATTTAAGAGGTTTTTTCAAGGACATGGAGTGAACCTTTCGGATAATATAGATTATCCAAAAGGCAATCTAATATTGCGAAAGTATAGGAAAAAATGGAAATAAAAATTTATGTAGGAAATATGTCTCATGAGACGACTGAACAAGACTTACGTACGATGTTTAGTGAAGCAGGTACCGTGGGCTCTGTAAACGTGATCATGGACCGCCAGACAGGCGAACCGAGGGGTTTTGGGTTTGTGACGATGAGCAGCCAGGCTGAGGCAGATAAAGCCATCAGCATGTTCGATACAAAAGATCTGCATGGACAGGCGCTTAAGGTAAACATCGCCAAGACTAGGGAAGAACGCCCCGCAGTAAGCGGCAGTCACATCCTGCGCTAAAACAGCAGAACCATAAGAAGCGAAAAGCCTTCTAAATTTCAATGACCGGTATCGAGCCTGCTTTTCGGGGCTCGATACTTTTTTTATATGAATTTATTAGGGTTTTTATAGACTCTGGCGAGGACGTAGATTGGTTCCAGCCTGTATGATAAGAATGAGGCCTCACTACCAGGTCTATTCAATCGATTGAAGAAATGAAAGCCCAATACAAAGGAAGGATATATCGATGACGGACAAAACACCCAAGATGGACGTGGCAGACAAGACGCCCAAGACAGAAGTGACAATCATTACACCTATAACAGACGTACCAGTCAAGCCTGCCAAGTCAGCTAAAAGCAAAGCTAAACAAACGTCCAGAGGTCAGCGAAAGCATGTGCGCAGGATGAAACAAGAAGCCCGTAAAGAAGGAGTGGTTTATCGACCAGGAGTTCAATAAAGGTTTTTAAAGAAGTAATAAGCTGGTCGCGCATCGCGGACCACGCACGCGAAGCGCGCCTTCGGCGAATGATGAACCCGTCATTGCGAGCGACACCCTCATCCCTTCGGATGCGCTGAAGAGCGTGGTGCGCCCGCAGGGGCGAGCGAAGCAATCTTTTATTACGAGCAGATTGCTTCGGCCCAAAAAAACGGGCCTCGCAATGACCGATTCATCAATAAAGGAGCAGTATGTCGCAAAATATATATTATGGGCATAAAAATTTAAAGGTGACCTTTCAACCGAACATCGGACTTGAGGCCAGTGTCCGTAATTCTGTCATCGATATCCTTAACCTTCTGCTGGCTGACGAGGCCGTGTTATCTTTTAAAACCCATAAAGCGGAAGGTAATGCAACCGGGACAGACGTTCCTGATCTGATATCGCTTTACGATGAACAATACAGGCAGATTAATTCCGTATCCAATGAGATCGTGGAAAGAGTTCAAATCATGGGCGGCACGCATCTCCGCGGTTTTAAGGATTTACTAGAACATGCCCGGTTAGGGGTAGACCTGAACACTATCCCGGGTATCCTGAACATTTTAGCCGACCAGGAAGCCTTTATACGCTTTTTGCGAGAGGATGCCCAGAAATGTTCGGAATTGTATGAGGATCAGGGCACTTTTGCGTTGCTGATCAATGTGATGCGTACCCATGAAAAGATGGCCTGGATCCTTCGCAAGAATATTGCCCTGGAGAAGTTTGACAATTAAGCGGATCTTCACCAGGCCTCATTTATTGGCGGCAGACAAAGGAACATGAATGAAAAGAGAAGTTGGCTTGTGGATAAATCATACCAAAGCGATCATTGTGACCATTACAGGAGCCGAAGACGAATTACGGCAGGTCAGATCGAACATAGAAAGCCATATTCGATTTTCAGGCGGTTCTTTAACCAACCCCCTTTACGGCACCAGTAATATTTTTGGCGAAGGCAAACAAAGTCAAATACTGAAAAATTGCCTCACTGCGTTTTACGATAATGTTGTCTTGATGATCCGCAACGCTGATTCAATCTGGATATTCGGTCCTGGAGAGGCCAAAACTGAGCTTATGAAACACCTTAAGCGCGAAAAATTTTTCCCAATCATTGTTGGAACTGAAACCCTGGAGAAACTGACCGATCGCCAGTTTACGACGAAAGTTCGCCAGCTTTATATGAAATCACCATCTTCATGATGAGCTCATTGGGACATAGGTTAACGTGAAATTCAAAATTGGCGACATCATCGTACATTGGACGTATGGCCTGGGCACTATTGTGAGGATAGAAAAAAAGGAATACGCCGGGGTAACCCAGCAGTATTATGTGGTCGAGGTCGACCGCATGCAAATATGGGTGCCGGTCGAAGAGTCAATAGTAAGCTCGATTCGCTTCCCTACCGAAAGTAACCAGTTTGGCGCACTTTTCGCCATCCTCCAAGCTCCAGGGGAGCTTCTGCCTGACCATCAATATCAACGCAGAATTGTGCTCCAGGAACGGATGCAAAAAAAGACTTTAGCCGACCTGTGCCATTTGATCCGCGACCTGGCGGATCGATCACGCCAGCATACCCTCAATCTAAATGATGCGTCTGTTTTTTCCCGTGCTCAGGAGCAACTGCTGGATGAATGGGTGCGTTCATTGAGTGTCGAACGCACCAATGCCGGCGATGAGTTAGATGTTTTATTGCGAGGAGGCCTGCCAGAACTCATAGATCGATGAGATACATACCCGGCCTATCAGATCGATTTGCGCCGGTGGTTTATCCATAATGAATATTATAAGCTGGTCAGCCTGACGGCGACCACGCACGCGAAGCGCGCCTTTGGCGAATGTTGCCAGGGTGTTTTTTCGCGCGACTTCGTCGCGCGAAAAAACACCCGAAACAACAAAAAAGAGGAGAAAAAATGGAAATAAAGCTATATGTAGGGAACCTTTCCTACGAAACCAACGAGAATGATTTACGCAGTCTGTTTGCCCAATCTGGGACGGTCAATGAGGTCATTCTCATTAAAGATCGTGACACCGGCAGTTCAAAAGGATTTGGATTTGTAACGATGAACAGCCAGGAAGAAGCCAACAAGGCCATTGCACAGTTCAATGGGCAAAGTCTTGGCAGCCGAGATTTAAAAGTTAATTTAGCTCGCCCGCGTGAGGAACGCCCGCGTAGTTATTAGAACACAACCTCTCTTGCAACATCAAATCCTATCCAACTTGCGGATAGGATTTGATGTTTTTTTGGCTTTACCAAATCCATTTCTTTTTTGATGAATCGTCATTGCGAGCCCCGAAGGGGCGTGGCAATCTTCTGATTATTGGGAGATTGCTTCGCTCCGCTCGCAATGACGGTTTCTCATTCGCCGCAGGCGCGCTTCGCGTGCGTGGCCCACACAGTGCGAGCGGCTTTTTTTAACCAAGCAAAGAAGTGAATGGTCTTGCGTTTATTTTTCTCCATTCATGCGAGGCGGCTTTAACTAAAATTGTAGGGCTGCCACGTTAACATCCATGGCTTTGAGCATTCCTGACATGCGCCGGTTTGGCGATTTGGGGGAAACATCCCGTTCTATCGTAATTTTTCCGTTGTTCAGGGTAAATTCGTAATTTCCATTGGGAAAAATAACGAACTTTCTGGTACGAGCAACAACGCCGATTCCCATTTCCCGCAGGTCTAAATGGCCAGAGTTTGTACCACTGAGCTGAACCGTTAATTTCACCACATGTCCATCAACGAAAATATTGCTCAGGGAATGCCTGAGATTAGGGAGTGCGACTTTGAGATGGCCGATCAAGCCAAACATAGCCTGCTTGTCCATCGGCTGCGGGGTAAAATCAAGCAGCTGATATTGCTCAGAAAGGTACTGATCCGCCTGTTCCATATCAGCCGAATCCAGTGCAGCAAAGTATGCTTTCACAATATCGATGTCGTCCATTTTTTCCTCCTAAAGGGTTGCTCCGATCCGTACGTTTCATGATCTCGAGCAGTGTAAATTGGTAAACAGTTAACCATGAGCAGTGAACAGTGAGTGAATTTTGATCTTGCGTTGAGTATTAATCGGGAGCGATCGCAGGATCAACTTTAAAAACAAAACAGGCTGTCCATATAATGAGGCAGACGGCCTAGGTAGGTATTCTGTGTCACGATCGGGCAGAATTATTTACTATTGGGGTATAGTTATACCATATTTTGTGCGGTACCACTGAACTAATCCACAACGAACATCAATACCAGCAAAACAAGCTATCGCAGACGCGGTGCTTTCTGTGGTTTTTGCAAATATATTTGGTTTACGATCCTCGCCTGACCCGGCGAGTTTTTTGGTTTAAAACGGATTTATTAGTAGGTATTTAATAGGTTGTGACAGGGACGTAGATAGCACCATTCGGATAGGATGATAAGGTAAGAAAAAACCATCTTGTGAAAGGAGCTATATGGGACACAATCGTAACGACGGCCACAACCCGATGCTAGATATTCTCATCCAGCCAAACATTGGGTTGGATGGCGATGTTCGCCATTCGATTGTGGAAATCCTCAACCACACTCTGGCCAACGAGGTCGTGCTAACAGTCAAGACCCGCAGTGCCCAATGGAACGTGAGTGGAGCAGGCTTCATCGAGCTGAATATCCTTTTCGCCTCCCAGTATGAGCAACTTAACCATATCTCCGATGAGATCGCCGAACGAGTGCGCATGCTGGGTGGGATGGTCATCGGCAGCCTCCAGGAATTTAAGCGGTACTCTCGGGTAGAAGAACAATCCGGTTTTGCTCCCGACATCTTGCACCTGTTGGCTGACCATGAAACCTCGATTCGTTACTTGCGCGAAGATGTTAGAAAATGCTCCGAGGAGTACGAGGACGAAGGCACTTTCGATTTATTGGTCAGCATCATGCGTTTACATGAAAAGATGGCCTGGATGCTGCGTTCCTATATCGAGCCAGAGATGGCGCATCATGAAAAACAGATCACATCGTTTCATCCTCTGGTTGAATCTGGAAAAGTCATCATAAAGTCATCAAAAGATGGTGGGAAAAATGAATGAAATGCAGATGATCAAGATCGTGGAACAATTTAGCCGAAAAAGTGAACCAGTCGATGGACAGGTTAAGGTCATCCGAGTGCCGGATTACAAGACGGTGTACGTCGAGCAGGTTGGTGAATCTGGACGCTCCATCATGTTAAACGAGTACCAGGTGGATGGAAAGACTTACTGGGCAGGTTACAGTTCGTCCAGCGAAACCGTTTTCGTGAGTAAAGCAAGCCGGGACTAAAGCATCAGTACCATTTCATATCCAATGATTGTTACCTCGCAGTACCAGTCAAATAATAGTTAGCACCATATCACAGATAGAAAAGGATTTAAACAGATGAATGATCAACAATTAGATAAGAAAGTCAGCCAGGACGCAGCCAAAGTAAAAAAAGATTTTGGCAACCTGGTAGAAGATAGCGCCGCTCGCCTGGGTAAATTAGAAGATAACGTAAGTCAGGCCACTGGCAAAGCCAAAGAAGATGCAACCACATGGGTTGAAGACAGCGCCTCTAAATTGAGCAAAGGATATGAAAAATTTTCAGGCAATGCCAAGGAAACCCTGGTGGATGCCGCGAAGACGGTGAAGAAAGACGTAGGCCATCGATTGAGCCAATACAATGCGAAGGCACAGGATATGGCCGGCAATTTTCCGGATAGTTTTACAAAGAAGGTTGCCAGATATCCCTGGGTAGCGGTAACAATCGTCCTGGCGGCTGGCTTCCTGATCGGCTTTTTATTTAGACCAGCTCAGCAGCCTCTTGAGCAGATCTAGATTTTTTACCAAACCATTTTTAGGAGAAAACGATGAACAATAACATTCTTGAAGGTAAATGGAAGCAAGTTCGCGGCCAGGCAAAAGCATGGTGGGGGAAAGTCACGGATGACGACCTGGAAAAAGTGGGCGGTCAATACGATAAACTGATCGGTCTGCTGCAAGAAAAGTATGGTTACACCCAACAACAAGCCGAAGAAGAATACAAAAAGAGGACAAAATGACAGACTATAAAGATGTAAGAACCACACAACATGAAGAAGGTCAAGAGCAGCGTTTCGCTACCTTTAAAGCCACCCAATTAATTTGGCTGGTGCTGGGCCTGGTCGAAGCCGCGATTGCACTGCGGGTTGTGTTCAAGCTGGTCGGGGTCAATGCGGCCAATTCATTCGCGACCCTTCTTTACAACGTGACCAACATTTTCGTGGCTCCCTTTGCGAGTTTGACGGGCGCTCCAGCAGCGGGCAACTCGGTGTTTGAATTTTCATCGATCATTGCCATGATCGTGTACCTGCTGATCGCCTGGGCGCTTGAGCGGATTGTTTACGTGCTGTTCTACCGCTCGCGCGGACCGGTGAGCACCAGGCAAACGATGGTTGCCGAACATACTCCTATGCAAGTGCCTCTGGGTAGTGTCAGCCAAACGACGACCACGGATCGCGTGGCGACTCAAGCCCCTCAGGGCGTCAGTCAAACCACCGTCACCGAACGTACAAATACCCACGCTCCGGTTCTTTGATCGTGAGATAGGCACACTACCGGTTTCGCTGTGCAACTGCGGAAACCTTGGAGGGAATAAGTATGAACCTGATGAATTTCATTGTTTGGCTCTCCGCTGGAGCGGTAATCGGCTGGTTTGCCAGCCGGATGGTTCAGATAGAACGCAGGCGGACGCGCTAACCATTACCTGGGAAGGATCAGATCGCGGCCTTGAGAACGATACCGCGATCTGATCCACCCGTGCTGACCGGAAGAAAAAATCCAGGAAGGGTTAACCTTCTGATCAGAATTGACCTTACAGGAATCAGAAAGGCGCAGATCCTGTGCGCAAGAGTAATAAATTGACCCAAACGCTCCCTACGAGTTAGTGGTAAGGGGCAGACATATGAAAAAAATGGAGGATTATCATGACAATACTTATATGGGCAGTCGTTGGCTTGATCGCCGGGTTTTTAGCGGGACAGGTCATGCGAGGTGGAGGTTACGGTTTAATCGGTGACATCATCGTCGGAGTGCTTGGTGGTTTATTGGGAGGCTGGATTGGCACCACTTTCCTAAAAATCGATGCGGGTGTGTCTGGGATCAATCTGGAGTCGATTCTGATAGCTTTTGCCGGAGCGGTGCTGCTGATCCTCGTTTTGCGCATGATCGGCGGTCGAAGAACCATGAGTGATGGTAGACGATAAAAGAAATAATGTCGACCCAGATCCCCAATCAATCCGTGAGGCAGTGTAGAGAGGAAAGGAGTTATTATGATCGAAGATCAAAGGATCAATGATGAGTCGGTGGATCGTCGAGAAGAAACGTTGGTTACTCATCATCCCGGTTACGCTGCGACGGAGCAAGTTGTGCGCGACGTCGCCGCAGAACGCCGGTGGGGATGGTTCCAATTCAACCGCATCATGTGGAGCCTTCTGGCCTTTCTGGAAATTCTGCTGGCCTTCCGTGTCGTGTTGAGATTGATGGCAGCCAATCCAAATAGCGGATTTGCCGTCCTCATATACGGGATTACGGGAATCTTTGTTGGGCCATTCAACGGGTTGATCGGCACGCCAATATCCGGAGGGTCGTCCCTCGAAGTGACCTCGCTCATTGCCATGGCCGTCTATGCGCTGATTTTTTGGGGGGTCGCCTATGTCATCCGGTTGGTAATGGACCGCCCAGGCGCACGCTCCTTCACCCGTACGACACGTGAACAGACGCCTGGCGGTGAAGGAAACGTACGCACCACCCATACGACCATCTCCAACAACAAAATGTGATCCGCGGAGTTGGCGACAATGGCCTGCAGATTTGTGATGGAAATTCTTATGGCCAAAATAGCAATCCCAAGAGGGTTAAACTTCTTGTTAATAATAACGGTGATAGCGAACATGCGACAAGGTAAGAATCCATTCGCATGACCACAAAAATAATTTTTGATCGAAAAATTGGAGGACTACTATGAGTATACTTTCCTGGATCGTCGTTGGTTTGATCGCCGGCTGGTTAGCTGGAAAAGTGATGCGTACAGGCGGTTATGGGCTGGTTGGGGACATCATCGTCGGTGTGGTTGGTGGTTTGTTGGGAGGTTGGCTCGCGACCTCTGTCTTAAAAATTGGCGCCGAAGTGAATGGCATTAACCTGGAATCGATCCTGGTGGCGTTCCTTGGGTGCTGTGGTACTTCTCGTCGTGCTGCGCCTCTTGGTGGTGGTCGAAGAAGCATTTTACGTTAGAACAGCATCGTTCGCGATGTGGTGATGAAAAATCGCCATCCTCGCGGAGCCAGGCAGCTAATCCACGAAATTGACACATAAATCCTGTGTTTTTTCGTGGATTTTTTTTAGGTATTTTATAGGTTGTATCAGGGACATATATAGCCCTTTTCTAATATCATGTTTTTGGACAAGAAAAGGCCCATGTACCTAGATCGAAATTAACGGTGAAGTGAAACATAGCCTGGTTCGAGCCATATTCTTGTCCAGACTAAGGAGCAGGAGAAGAACCGGCGCACTTCGCTGTCCCGAGCGCCGGCGTAAACTGGGACAGCTATCTCAAAGATCAGGAGACGCGATTATGAACAAAGATATTTTGGAAGGCAAGTGGAAACAAATCAGGGGTGAGGCTAAATCGTGGTGGGGGAAACTCACCGACGACGATCTGGATCGGGCTGCCGGAAAACTCGACATTCTCGCCGGCTTGCTCCAGGAAAAGTATGGCTATACCCGCCAGCGTGCAGACGAGGAAATTGAAAAACACATGACGGAGTTAGAGACCAGTCTGAAACAGAAAACCCGATTCCACACCCGGTAAATGATCGGGTGATACCACGTTCCCTTCTCTCTTGAAGAGAAGGATGTTCATTCAAAAGGAGAAATCTCATGTTGTGGACGATCATCGTAATTCTGGTAGTCCTGTGGCTGCTCGGCTTTTTTGGCCGGAACATCAGTCAAAGAATCCCGCAAACGGGCAGTTGGATCCATACTCTGCTTGTTATCGCTGTCATTCTCGTCATATTAAATCTGCTTCATGTAATTTGAGGCCTTCGACGCTTCGCTGGTTAGTTCAAGCCGGTCGATGCTGATACAGTCTTCATTGTTAAACAACCAGCTATCATCACCTGTCTATTGAACCGGTGTTGATAGCTGGATTTTTAAAAGGCGGGCAGAATCAGGTGACCGCGAGGCGCAAATTTTTTACCTGAAAATTAAAGGAGGTAAACCTTATGTTTCCAATTGGTGATGATAATAGTGCTCGTCGAATTTTTCCGCTGGTGACCTATGTTTTGATTGCACTGAATGTGGTCTTCTTCCTTGTGGAATTAAGTGGCGGTGACGCTTTTATTGAGAAATGGGCCTTCGTACCCAGCCGCTTTCTTGCCAATCCCACTGGTGATTTCCTGACGATACTCACTTCCATGTTTATGCATGCCGGGTGGGTGCATCTGGGAGGTAACATGCTTTACCTGTGGATCTTTGGAGATAATGTGGAAGATCGTTTCGGGCACATTATCTTCCTGATCTTTTATCTACTGTGTGGGGTCGCGGCAACTTTCGCACAGCTGGCTTTTAGCACCGGATCGAACGTGCCGAATTTAGGAGCATCTGGCGCGATTGCCGGCGTGCTCGGAGCTTACCTTTTGTTGTTTCCAAAAGGCAAAGTCAATGTATTGATGGGCAGAGGCGTGATTCCCATGCCTGCACTGGTGGTCATTGGGCTTTGGATCGTACTGCAGTTTTTTAGTGGTATTGGATCGATTGCTAACACAACAGATACAGGCGGAGTGGCGTATATGGCGCACATTGGTGGTTTTGTGGCCGGTTTTGTGTTGACCCTTTTGCTGGGCAGGAATCGAAAAACACCGGCATTAACAGGGTGAGTAATCCTTTGGACTGTTGTCTCACCAGGTTTGGCTCGTTTCCAAGTCGGAGATGTGGATTTGATCATCAACTTGCATTACCCTCTGTATATTTCTTTAGGAAAAATATAGGTTTTTTAAGGGACATAGATGGGAACATCTCGGTAATATAGTATTGATCAGAGAAAGATTACCGGTATCCGCACGGTACGTGTAAAAAAAGCTTTTAATATGTGAGCAGTTATTCTAATGACTGTTCATGAGTTATGAAGGAGGTGTTTTATGGACCAACCATATATTATTATCACCGCTGTTGTGGTATTGGTGATAATCGGCGCCATAGTAGGCGTGGTCTTTGCTCGCCAGAGACGTACACAGAAGCTGCAAAAACAATTCGGATCTGAATATGACCGCACAGTGCAGACCTTGGGCGGCGAGAAGAAAGCACAAACAGAGCTGAATGCGCGCCAGAAGCATGTTGAGTCTTTGAATATTCACCCACTTTCTGTTAGCGAGCGCGAGCGATATTTAGTGGATTGGACTGCCGTGCAATCCAAATTTGTCGACGAGCCGGGACAGGCGATCGTAGATGCCGACCATCTCATCATGGAAGTTATGCAGGTTCGTGCCTATCCAGTATCTGATTTTGATCAGCGGGCAGCCGATATCTCGGTCAAATATCCTGCTTTGGTGAGCAATTACCGCGCCGCGCGGGAGATTGCGCTCAAAAATAAGCAGGGACAGGCAGATACAGAAGAATTAAGGCAGGCAATGATTTATTACCGGTCCCTGTTCGAGGAACTCCTCGAAACAGAGGCAGTTGTTGTATAGGAGAAATAGAGATGAATGAACAGTATTTGGAAGAACGAGTTGATCCCCTAGAAAACGTTGAGGGAATCGATAAGCTCACGAACAGCCCGGTAGTAAATTCGGATCCATTTGCCGACAAAGTCCCGTTGGATGGGTCACAGATCCAAGAGACGCCGATAGGCGGGACCATTGCTGCCGTTGGCCCGGTGGATGCGCCGCTTGCCGATGAGATCCCGATGTATGAGACTCCTCACCAAGAGATCCCTATGGGCGGAACCGTTGCAGCCGTTGGCCCAATGAACGAGACGATTGTGCACGAGGCCCCGGTGGCCGAAACAATCCTTTACCAGGCCCCGTTAGTCGAGACGACGCCTGATCAAGCCCCAGTAGCCGAGACAGTCATGTATCAGGCCCCAGTAGTTGCTGCGATCCCTTATCAGGCCCCGATAATCGAGACGACAACCCACGAAATCCCTGTCGGCACAAGTGCTGTATCATCAGTGGCACTGTTAACTCATGAGGAATCAGAGCATTTTCGCACGCGTTGGAATGAGATCCAGGGAAAATTTGTCGACGAACCGCGAGATGCTGTCCAGCAGGCGGATATGCTGGTATCTGAAGTGATCGGGCAAATCACCCAGATGTTTACCTACGAACATAGCTCGCTGGAAGGCCAGTGGAAACAGGGCAATGATGTCTCTACTGAAGATCTCCGCAATGCCTTGAAGCGTTACCGCTCCTTTTTTAACCGCCTGGTAGTTTGAAAGCAGTAAAGATAAGCCGAGTTCTACATTAATTCGTCAAGGAAAAGTGACCTGACCCACTATACCCTGGGCCAGGTCATTCCTATGTTTTTCGGGGATTCCGTTTTTAGGTATTTTATAGGTTGTATCAGGGACATAGATAGCTTCTTTCATTTATATTAAAAGATGACCCCTGCTCTCTCAAGGTTCTCACTGGTCAATTCTTTTTAGGGCAGAACCTGCATGCTCTGACATCAGGGTATAGAAAGAAAAATTATCCAATGAACACTCACAGGCGGATTATCCCAACAATATTGATCATATTCTTGTTGATTCTGCTATTGTTGGGGTGTGTGAGTTTGTTGCCAACCACAACGGAGTATTCATCCACACCGGACCGGTCTACAACCGTTCCAGGCAAGATCGCATCGCCCATTCCGGCTTACGAAAACGCACAAGCTACTGTGGATTATGGCCAGAGCCAGTTGTCGGATCTATCACGCAAAGCCACAGAACTCAGCCTGAACATGTCTCAGGCAGAAAATGCCGCAGCACAATCCACTAAGGACGCAAACCATCGTCGGAAGATAGAGTTGGACTATCAGGCAACCGTCGTCAGCTTGAACATCACTCAGGCCGCTGCTACCCAGAGGTTCATCACTCAGCAAACGAAAATAGCCAGGGATGCCACCACTGCGGCCCAAAGTAGTGCCGCTACGACCACCCATTCAGCCTATCTGATGAATGTTACCCAGACTGCACAGGCCCAGGCGGCGTTGGATTCTCTTGCGCAGCAGACTGCTCAATCCGCGGCTGCCTTGACGGCATATCCGTTGACGGCCACTTATTCAGCTCATGAACTGAATGTTTCCGAAACTGGTCAAGCCCAGATGGTTCTATACGCCCAGGCAACGCAAGCCGCTCAGGCAATTGAGACATTGACCGCTTATCCATTAACGGCCACTCCTTTCGCTGTGACCCAGGCAGCGCTTCTCATGCAGCAATATGACCGGGAACAACAATCCTTCGTGAACCGGGTCGTTAAACCATTGATCCCTATCCTGGCAGTCCTGGATCTTGTGCTGTTCATCGTGTGGATTGTGTGGGCATTTCGCCGTTTCTTGCCTCTGCCCTGGTCGCCGCCTCGCCTGAGAATTGCGCCGGTAAATTTAAATCCCACCCCCTTGATGATCATCGACGGAGTGGTTTCGGACCCTAATCCCCAGCTTCACCCGGCTATCCCAACCGAATTATTGCCGGCCAATACTCCCAGACCGTCCGTTGAAAATACTGTACATGTCGTAATTATTAATGCAGCCGAACCACCTATCGCGAATTGGATCGCCGAGGTAGAGCATCAATTGGCTGATGAAGGAGGACTGAGGGAATGAGTGCCTATCGTTACCTGAATGCCGCCCAAAAAGATGCTCAAGCGATCCCAGGTATCCTCACCGACCAGGGTCTGGATCCTCTGATCAGCCGTTTTGTTTTGACTGAGAGTGAGCGGGGTAACGCCTGGTTGTTTGTGGTCATGGATGACAGTGTTTCTGAAAACATCGAATCCTATGCATCGCCCAACCTTTTGTCCCACCTTTCCGCGGCATTGCACGGACATCCTGTGTTATTCAGCAACTCATCTGGGCTGCGCTACGCTGTGCTTCTTAACCCATTAAAAATTGGATAAACCTATGAATGTTGAGTCTCGTGGTAAGGGTAGACGCCCCATGCGGGCTAAATTGATCTTCAATCCCAGCGCAGGAGCAGCCAGACCATCACCGGTACAGATCGTGGATGTGATCCATGAAATGCAGTCCTGGAAGCTTGTGCCAGAAGCATATCTGGTCGAACCGGGCTGTGACCTGCCAGGCGTGGTGCGAGATGCCCTGGCACAGGGATTTCGTATGTTCGTGGTTTGTGGGGGCGATGGCACCATTTCTACCGTGGCAGGATCTCTGGCTGGGACACCCGCGACCCTGGGGATTATTCCCATCGGGACCCAGAATAACACTGCCCTCAGCCTGGGTATTCCATCAGATATCGTGGCTGCCGTTGCTATCCTACGAACAGGCCGGCGGATCAAAGTGGACATTGGCATGGCCACCTGCGATAAAAAAAGCACCCCATTTCTGGAAGTTTGCTCGGTGGGGCTGGTTTCAACCCTATTTCCGTCTGTCGACGATATTCAGCACGGCAACCTGGCGCGAATAGGCGATTTTCTGGCCGCGTTGACCTCTTCCCCGCCTGCCGAGATTCGCCTTTTAATGGATAACAAGCAAGAGATCCGCAATCAAGGCCACATTGTGCTGGTTTCTAACATGCCCTATCTTGGCTTTCATTACCAGGTTGCCTCCGAGACCGCGTTTAATGACGGCTTGCTGGATGTGCTGTTCTTTGCCGACTTAACCAAGCTGGATCTGCTGGCTTACGTGTTTCAAGGGGTAGGTGTAGGTAAGCCGGAAGACGAACGCATCCAGCACTTCCGCGTGCGCCAGGTGGATATCGTAACGATTCCTGCCATGCAAATCATGACGGATGGAAATGCCCTGGGTGATGGACATGTACATATCCAAGTGCGCCGGCATGCCCTGGCAGTGATGGTCAGTTCGCCCCCAGAAGCGGAAGTGATTCTTGAATAACGAGCCGTTGCCTCCTCCGCAAGACCCGGAGACAATTCTTCCGGCCGCCTTGAAAATTCCAGTTCAGCTGGTGAAACGTAATCGCCCGGTGGCCTGGCTGGCAGGCATCACCATCGTTCTGTTCTTATTCCTTTTGTTGCTGCCTGCGGATATTCGCGCGGTTTTTTGGCGCAGATTACAATCGCAGGCCATTCTGGTCAGCATGCTGTTGATTTTCAGCCTGGTGGCGCTATCTTTGGTGTGGTCCGCCGGCCAGCGGTTAGATACCTGGATTTTTTTGTCTTTTAATTTGCGAGGAGGGTTGCGTCCGCTCTGGCTGGACAGGATCATGTTGGGCTTTACCCAGATTGGGAATGGTATAACCACCCTGGCATTTGCCCTGATTTTATTTTTTGCCAGCGAACGTCTTTTGGCTTATGAGCTCATGCTGGGCACTCTGACATTATGGCTGGTGGTCGAGTTGGTAAAATTTATCATCAACCGATCGCGGCCATTTATCCGGCTGTCGCAGGCGCGCATCGTCGGATACCAGGCCCGAGGGCGCTCTTTTCCTAGCGGTCATACCAGCCAATCTTTTTTCATGGCGACGCTTTTGGTCCAGCATTTTCACACCAGCGCCTGGGTAGCCATCCTGCTGTATGCCATTGCTTTGTTGGTAGGTATTACGCGCATGTATGTGGGGGCGCACTATCCCCGGGATGTACTGGCGGGGGCCATCCTGGGCAGTGGCTGGGGACTGCTGGGGGTGATTGTCGTAGGGTATAGATGACGACATTAAGTGACAGTCTGCTTCAGACCCAGTTACCTGGGAAAACCCAGCCTTTCAACCGCTTCATTTTCCAGTTAACTCAGCCAATCTTTGCTGGCAATCTTGTTTGCCTGCTTCGTCTCCGCGCCGGGTGAAATGCGCCAGATTGGCCTGGATAAATTCACGTGCTTGTTGGATATATCCTAACTTTATAGAAATTTCAGCCAATTCCTGGCGGATGCCAACCATGCGTTCAAAATTGGCCATTTCAGCGAAAAATTCCAGGCAGGTTGTGCCTAATTGATAGGCTTGTTCCTGATTCGCCACTTTGCTCTCCAAAAACATCAATCCCGAGGTGCATAATGCCCTTCCCCATTCACTTCGCAGGCGGGTAAATTCTCTCATGCATATCGCGTAAGCAGCCCGAGCCTCATCAGGGTTCAGTGCTGCAAACGTATACGTATCCCCCAACACCAGGTAACCCATCGCACTCCCCCAGCGTTCTCCCAACCGGTCAAATATGCGGTTCGCCTGAAGGCATGAATCGACCGTCTCCGGTACGGACATGAATCCTTGATTGATGCTGTTCACCAGAAGGGCATAGGCTTTGTTTATATGATCCGGAAGGTCAGAAATCAACCGCATGCTTTCCTTGAAATAGGTTTCCACCGGCGTGGATTCCGAATAATCACCGCAGAAGAAACGTATCGTGGCACAGGCTAGAGCCAGCAGAACAGCATCCAGGCTGTCCATAGTGCTGATCCGCGGGCGCAAGCGGCTGATCAGATCGACAATCAACCGGCTGGCTTCCTGCATTTCGAAACGCTGATCGTTCATCACATGGTAAAGTATCCAGGCTGGGAATGCCCGGGAAAGTCTTTCTACGTCTACTTTCCCAGACATCCATTCCAGGGAAACGGTCAAATTGGCTATATCCAGGCGGATGGCATCCAGACCAATGAGATATTCATCCCCTTTCATTTTCTGAAACATGCGAATCAACCAATCGGTGTGATAATCAGCCATTCGCGAACAGGTTTCATCCAACAACCCAGGATTGGCGGATAGCTTTTCAGATGCATACCGGCGCAGCAACGGGTGAATTTCAAATCGGGCGGAAGACGTTTTGCGGATCAAAGCTTTATCCACTAAAGAACTGACCATCGGCAATGGAGCGCCAGCCACAACCTGGGCGGCTTCACGCGTAAAGCCGCCTCGAAAAATTGATAACCGGCTGAAAACATCCTGTTCTACCCCGCTCAGCAATCTCCAGGAATGATCAAAAACGGCACGCAGCGTCTGGTGTCTTTCTGGCATACCGCGCCAGGATGTAGAAAGAAAATCCTGGTTTCGTTCGATCTCCTCCGCAATCTCGGCGCAGGAAATTGTGCGCGTCAAGGCTGCGGCCATTTCTAATCCCAGAGGGATTCCTTCAAGAAGCCGGCAAATTTTCAAGATGGCATGCCAATCGCCCGGTTGTGGATGGAAAGATGAATTTCGTTCAGCCGTTTCTACGAACAATTGAATTGCTGAAAACCCCGATAACGGCTCATTCGATTGGTTGTCTGGAAAAAGCAATCCCCCCACTTCGATGACCCATTCACCGGGCAGATTAAGGCGCTGGCGTGAGGTAACGATTATTTTTATTTCCGGGGCCAGGCTCAACAAATCATCCACCATCTCAGCATGAAGGGACAGCTGCTCGAAATTGTCCAGCACCAACAACATATGTTTCCCAACCAGGTATTGAAACAGCTGTTCGCGGGCATTTTCTGCGGAAATTGAGCGCCCTGGGAGTGAATTGAAAGCGAGATTCATTGATTCGGCGATAGCCAGGATCAAGCCTTGCCCGGTATCCACATTTTCCAGGGCGCAGAAGGTAATGCCATCTTTAAATTGGGGATATAGTTGTGCTGCGCGGACCGCCAGCCGGGTTTTCCCACTGCCTCCGATCCCCAGCAAGGTTACCAGGCGGCAAGCAGGGTCGCTGAGCATCTCGCCAATTCGGGCGAGCTCAGCCTCACGCCCGATAAAAGGTGTACTCTGGAACGGCAGCGTACGCATAGGCGCGCTTTCCGTACGCAATGGTGGAAAATCCAGGGACAGGCCAGAACTTGCCACCTGGTATACCCGTTCAGGTTGGATCAGATCCTTCAAATGATGTTCACCTAAATATTGCAGGTTAATTCCGGCAGGCAGCTCGTCGCGCACCAGCAAATAAACGGCTTCGGTAAGCAGGACCTGCCCACCATGCCCGGCATTCAGAAGCCGGGCCACCCTGTTCAAGGCCGGTCCGAGATAGTCATCCCCCCGTTCTTCTGTGACACCGGTATGCAGCGCCATTCGCACTTTAATTTCGGGTATAGTACCGCCCCAGTTTTCATTGTGCAGGTTCTGTTGTGCTTCCAGGGCCGCCAGCACGGCATCTTTGGCGGCAGCGAAGGCAACTTGAAAAGCATCACCGATCATTTTGAAGACAAAACCACCGTGATAGATCATAGCGCTGCGCACGATTTCTTCGTGGCGGCGGAAGGCGCGCTGCATTGCCTCTCGATGATGCTCCCAAAGATGGGTGCTGCCTTGAATATCGGTGAAAAGGAAAGTTACCGTTCCACTGGGTCTTTCTTTAACCTGGCTGCCTAGATGAGCTGGCATTTTATATACATCATCTTCCGGAAATGTTTCTGATCAAATTATAGTATATGAACATGTTGTTGAAACGATTTTACAGCCCGACCAGCTTATAATGAAAAGAGAAATTTTCCACTCAACCCCAGGATTCGCCATGAAAAAAATTTTGGTCCGGACCCTTTCTGGTTTGCTGATTTTCCTGGTTTCTATAACCTCAGCACTTGTCTTATTGTTCCTCAGGTTAAACAAAACGAACGGTGAAATCATATCTTCCGGAAGATCGCGAAAGTTTCTACTATATGTACCCAAAACCTACGATCCTCAAATACCTACCTCATTAGTCATCAGCCTGCACGGCTTTGCCGAGTGGCCGGCTCACCAGATGGAGATCAGCGGTTGGAATGACCTGGCAGACCAGAAGGGATTTATCGTCGTTTATCCTTCCGGGACGGGCTTTCCTTTGCGTTGGCGTGTTCGGGGAGCAGCCGGCAGCGCGCATGACCCGGCCCTGGATGTTGCCTTCATATCAGACCTGATCGATACATTAGAAAACGAGTACAACATCGATCCAGCGCGCATTTTCGCCAACGGACTTTCGAACGGTGGTGGAATGTCGTTTTTACTTTCATGCAGGCTGGCCGAACGCATCGCCGCGATTGGGACTGTTGCAGGCGCAATCCTGCTCCCCTGGGACGACTGCCGGCCATCCCGCCCTGTGCCGCTGATTGCTTTCCACGGCACCGGCGACCCTATCGTCCCCTATCTTGGAGGCCCATCCCGTTCTTTTGAGCTGCCTTTTCCTGCTGTCCCGAATTGGATCGCGGAATATGCCAGGCGAGGCGGATGTGACGCCGATCCAGTTTTGCTACCCACCGCTGGAGAAGTGAGCGGCATCCAATATTCAAACATTGGGCAGAATATGGACGTAGTTTTTTATACGATCGAAGGCGGGGGCCATTCCTGGCCTGGCGGAGGATCCATGCCGAAATTCATTGTCGGGCGCACCACCCGAGATATCGATGCGACCAAAATAATATGGGAGTTCTTTCAAAACCACCCAATAAGAAATCCTCGCGGTAACGGTCCAATTGTAAGACAAACGAGCAATTGATCCCTCTGGGTGATAGACAGGCTCAATTTTTTCGTTATAATTTTATTGTGTTAGTTCTGAATAGTTCTTTCCGTTAGTAGAGCAGCATATTCTTCCAATATCAAAGAGGCTCTTTCTGGTCCAATTTACGGCTATGAGAAGTACTATTTATGCTAGATCGCATTAAAATCATCCGGTCCCTCAATCGCACGATTGATGCCCTTTTACCATTGCTGGCTGTCCCGGTTGCTTTTGTGATAGGGGCAGTAATGATCCTGGCCCTGGGCGCAAACCCGTTGGAAGCCTATGCTGCGTTGGTAACCGGCGCCTTTGGTGATATATCTGGGATCACCCAAACACTGGCTAAAGCCACCCCGCTCTTGCTCGTGGGGCTGGGTATCTGCATCGCCTTCCGAGGCGGTGTCATTAACATCGGCGGTGAAGGGCAGCTGCTGGTCGGAGCTTTAGCGACCACAGCTCTGGCAGTCAGCTTCCCGGAACTGCCGGGGATCATTCTTCTTCCGTCGTGCCTGGTCGTTGGCACCCTCGCCGGTGCGATCTGGGGCGGAATTCCGGGCGTATTGAAGGCTCGCCTGGGGGTGAACGAAATTCTTAGCACAGTGATGATGAACGCCATTGCCGTGCAGTTAGGGAACTACCTGCTGCGCGGACCGATGATCGATCCCAAAGAAATCGAGTTTGGTACCCGCATCGCCCAATCAGCCCTGCTGCCGCGCTCGGTCTGGCTGCCCAAGCTGGTACCAAGCACGCTGCTGAACGCCGGGGCCATCATCGCTGTAGTGATGGCGGTCCTGGTTTACATTTTTCTTTGGCGCACCACCCTGGGCTACCGCATCCGGGCAGTGGGATTAAATCCAAACGCTTCCCACTTTGCGGGTATTCGCGTGCCCTTTTACCAGGCGCTTTCCCTGGTTTTGGGGGGCGCCTTTGCGGGCCTGGCGGGAGCCATTGAAGTGATGGGGGTCCAGCACCGCATGCTCGAAGGCCTTTCCGGAGGGTACGGTTTCTCAGGGATTGTGGCTGCACTGTTTGGCAGCCTGCACCCACTTGGCGCTATTCCGGCATCCATCCTGTTTGGCAGCCTGCTGGTAGGGGCCGACAAAATGCAGCGGGCAGTTCAGGTTCCTTCGGCGTTAATCGACACCCTGCTGGGCCTGGTTGTGCTGCTGGTGGTTGGCAGTAAAATCTGGTCCACCTTACGGGCAAGGAGGCGTGAAATCCTTGAATGATTTTCTGTCTTTCCTGGTTGTCGCCCTGGGAATCATCGGCACAGGCATAAGCCTGGCAACGCCCTATTTATATGCGGCTATCGGCGAGACATTTGTCCAGCTTTCGGGCGTTTTAAACCTGGGGGTGGATGGTATTATGCTCATGGGGGCCTACAGCGGGTTTTATGTGACCTTGAAAACAGGGAACCTGTGGTTGGGGTTGTTAACGGCTGCCATTGTTGGAGCGCTGATGGGGCTGCTGATGGCTGTAATCAGCGTCACCATGAAAGCTGAGCAGGGCATCAGTGGGATCGGCCTGCAGCTTTTTGGGCTTGGTTTATCCAGCCTGCTTTTCAAAATGACGATTGGCTCTCCTCAACCGATCACTGGTTTTCAACCCATTCCCATTCCTTTGCTAAGCGAAATCCCTTACATCGGGGATGCATTCTTCAACCACAATATTCTGGTTTACTTTGCCTTTCTGCTCGTTCCCATATCCGCATTTATCATTAACAAGACCACGTTTGGCTTGAAAGTACGGGCTGCCGGGCAGAATCCCATGGCCGCGGATTCTCTCGGCGTAAATATCAGCCAGATTCGTTATACCACGCTGCTCCTGGGGGGGGTGTTGGCCGGTATAGCCGGCGCCACGCTTTCGATCGCCTGGGTCAACCTGTTTCAGGAGAATATGACCAACGGCATGGGCTTTATCGCCGTGGCCCTGGTTTATTTTGGCGGCTGGCGGCCTTGGGGCGTGATGGGCGGAGCGTTGCTTTTCAGCCTGGTAAATGCCTTCCAATTTACAGTCCAATTGAATAAAAATATTGCCATTCCCTATGATGTGCTGGTCATGCTGCCGTATATCCTGACCATTTTGGCACTGGCTTTTGCCCGGCGTACCCAAACACCGACCGCCCTTGCCAAACCATTTGAGAGGGGAGAGAACTGAGTGCAGATTACAGATCTGGATGCGTTTTCCTGGAGGAGGTGCTGGGGAATAATTTTTACACTTATATTTGAAATTTTTTGATCCAACAATTCAAACAAGGAGAAGGTTCTAAAATGAAACGTCCAATCTTTCGCACGATCCTGTTGATCGCCCTGCTCTCAATGATTCTGGGTGCCTGTGCTCCTGCCGCCACTCCTACACCAGAAACCATCACGGTGAAAGAGACGGTCGCAGTCAAGGAGACAGTCCAGGTTAAGGAAACCGTTATGGTACCGGTTGTGGTCACGGCTACCACCAAACCAACCACGCCGCCGGTTGAAACCACGCTCAAAGTCGCCTTGATTTTCCCCAGCCCGGTGACTGACGCCTCCTTCAGCCAATCGATGTACGAGGCCTGGTTGAAAATCCAGACTGAGATGGGCGGTCCCTCCAAACTGGAAATTGCCAAGTCGGAGAACATGTTCAAGGTGCCGGACGCGGCTGCCGCAATTCGCGATTATGCCGCCAAAGGCTATGACATCGTCATCGCTCACGGATCCCAGTACGGCACCTCACTGCAGCAGATTGCCCCTGATTTTCCCAAAACCAGCTTTGCCTGGGGAACCAGCCTGGATACATTCCAGAAAGATGGGATCACCAACGTGTTTGCTTACCAGGCAGAAGCCCAGCAGGGCGGCTATGTTCAAGGCGTGATCGCGGCCATGATGTCGAAATCGGGCGTGATTGGAATTTGCGGTCCGGTTGAAGCCGGCGACGCCAAGCTGTACGTGGATGGCTTTAAGGCTGGCATTCTGGCGACCAAAAAAGATGCCAAGGTCAATGTCACCTATACCGGTTCCTTCTCGGATGCCTCTCTAATGGCAACCGCAGCCGACACCCAGATTAAAGCCGGCGCCGATATTTTGACCGGCTCCTCTCAATCCGTGATCGGTGCGATTGGGGTTGGCAAAGATAAGAAGGCCCTGTGGTTTGGCACCCAGTGGGATCAAACCTCCCTGGCGCCCACGATCGTCGTTTCCAGCCAGGTCTACGACTGGACCAGTATTCTCAAAGACATCATCGCCAGCCGCAAGGCAGGCGTACTGGGCAACAAGTCCTACACGCTGACCTTTAAGAACAACGGCCTGGTCATCAAGTACAACGACGCTGTTCCGGTTCCTGCCGATGCCAAGAAAGCCGCTGATGATGCCATTCAAGGCATCAAAGACGGCAAGATTGATCCATTAGCGACCAAGTAAAAACTCATGAAAAGGTGGGGCTGGCTCACCCGAGCAGCCCCACCTGACTGTTTTGGATCTCTATGACCAACCTCCTTCCCACAGGCAAGCCACGCATCGATGAAATGCGCATGACCGGGATTGTCAAACGGTTCCCGGGCGTGCTGGCAAACGATCATGTCGAATTTTATGTGAAATCCGGCGAAATCCTGGCTTTGCTGGGGGAAAATGGAGCCGGAAAAAGCACCCTGGTTCGCCAGTTGTACGGTCTTTACCGCCCGGATGAGGGCAAGATCTTGATCAACGGTCAGGAACAGCGCTTTAATTCACCTCAAGCCGCCATCAATGCCGGGATTGGGATGATTCACCAGCACTTTATGCTCGTACCATCCTTGACCGTGGTTGAAAATGTTGCCCTGGGTCTGCCTTCTTCTCGCGGAACACTGCTGGACCTGGAAGTCGTTGAAAAACGCATGATGGGGCTGTGCAAGCAGTATGGTTTGAAAGTAGACCCGCGCGCCTATGTCTGGCAGCTGGCTGTTGGCGAGCAGCAGCGCGTAGAGATTGTCAAAGCCTTATATCGTGGGGCTGCGCTGCTAATTCTGGATGAGCCGACGGCAGTGCTGACACCCCAGGAAGTAGACGACCTGTTTAAAACCCTGAAGCAAATGGCAGCCGACGGGCATGCCTTGATTTTTATCTCCCATAAGCTGCACGAAGTTCTTGAAATTTGCGACCGGATCACCGTGCTGCGGGATGGCAAAGTAGTCGGGACGCGCCCAGCCGCAGGCACAACCCGAGCTGAACTGGCTGAAATGATGGTTGGCCGTCCGGTCATACTGCAGTATAACCAGCCGCCTGTACAGGCAGGTGAGACCCTGCTGGATATTCAAGATATCACCGTCCGCGGCGACCGCGGCGGAGATGCCGTTAGAGACCTCAGCCTGAATGTGCGTGCCGGTGAAATCCTCGCCCTGGCCGGCGTTTCCGGTAATGGGCAGCGCGAATTGGCCGAGGCCTTAGCCGGACTGCGCCCTATCCAACACGGCAGGGTGATCCTGGCTGGAAAAGATGTCACCCATTCCTCTCCGGCGGAGCATATTGCTGCCGGGCAATCGTACATTCCGGAAGAGCGCATGCGAGATGGAGCGATCAAGGATTTTAGCGTGTCAGACAACCTGGTGTTGGAAGATCACGGTAAATCGCCTTACAGCCGGGGTATTTTTCTTGATTTCAAAGCCATTGCAGACCAATCTCAGAAAATGGTCGATAAATTCAACGTTAAGACCCCAAACCTGGATACCCCGCTAAAAAACCTTTCGGGAGGCAACATCCAAAAGCTTATTCTGGCGCGCGAGCTATCTCGCCAGCCCAAAGTCCTGATCGCTGCTCAGCCCACACGTGGAGTGGATATCGGCGCCAGTGAATATATCCACCAGCGCTTGCTCGAACAGCGCCAGGCCGGTACCGCGACCCTTTTGATTTCTGAAGACCTGGATGAGATTCGAGCCCTATCAGACCGCATCGCGGTCATGTATGAAGGTCGCATCGTTGGCATTGTGGCTATCAAAGATGCTTCGCTTCAGCAGCTCGGATTAATGATGGCCGGCGTAGTATAATAATCGAAAATTCAGGACAGTTTCCTGAATTGAAAACCAATCTGGATTCGGTGGTCGGCCAGGAAAACCTGCCGGCGTCGGGCCGTAGAGCCCGTCGAAAAGTGCCGCCAGCCTTTCAGGAGGAACCCACCGATCCCTATGAGTTATTGGTCTGAGTATATTCTTTCCCAGTCTGTTGACGAAGCCCTGCAAGCCCTGGCCTCAGCCACAGGCCCAGCCCGTCCAATCGCCGGTGGAACCGATCTGCTGCTGGATCTTCAGCAAGGACACCAATCCCCCGTTCACACCCTGGTCGATATCAGCCGCATCCCTGAATTGCAGGCGCTCGAAGTGCGCGTCGATTCTTTGTTTATTGGCGCCAGCGTTCCGGTGAGCGTTATTGCAACCTCTCCATGGGTCATGCTGCACGCCCGGGCTGTGGCTGAGGCATGCGCCCTGATTGGGGGTCCTCAGGTGCGCAATACGGCTACCCTGGGTGGGAATGTGGCCCATGCCCTACCGGCAGCGGACGGTACTATTGCCCTGGCGGCTGTCGATGCGGCTGTGGAGATCGCTGGTCTTTCCGGGCGGCGGATTGTGCCCATCCTCAGTATTTTTCGAGGGGTCGGCAGAACTGACCTGTGTGATGCTATCGAACTGGTTGTCGGATTCCACCTGCCCCTGCGAAAACCGGGCCAGGCATCCGCATTCAGCCGGGTGATGCGCCCGCAAGGCGTGGCGCTGCCGGTGATCAACCTCGCCGCCTGGCTGGAACGCCAACAAGACCGCATAAAATCCATTCGCATTAGCGTGGGGCCTGCCGGTACGACCCCTCAACGGGCCCAGGCCATAGAAGCTGCCCTGTGTGGGCAGCTATTTAACCCCGCGATTATACAAAAAGCCCAGACCCTCGTGGATTCAACTCTCAGCTTCCGCACCAGCGCAGCCCGAGCGACCGCCGCCTACCGCTATCACCTGTGCAAAATCCTGCTCGCGGAAGTGCTGACCACGGCCTGGGAGCGCAGTTTTTTATCGGTGGAGGAAAAATGATCGAATTTACGGTTAACGGGCTTCCTGTTTCACTCGAAGAGCAGCCAGGCGAGATGCTTTCTGATCTGCTCCGCCTGCGTTTAGGTCTGACAGGGACCAAAATCGCCTGCCAGGAAAATGAATGCGGCGCCTGCACCATCCTGGTGGACGGAGAACCTGTTCTTTCTTGCAGCTTTCCGTCCGTCAAAGCTCAAGGCCGCCATATCGTCACGATCGAAGGGTTGGCCAATTATTATTTCTCGCGCCGCTCTGGTTCCAAACCGGAAATGGAAGGTAATAAAAGCCTTCACCCCCTTCAGGATGCGTTCATCCAGTATGGGGCAGTGCAATGCGGTTTCTGTATCCCCGGGCAGATCATGACCTCCGCCGCGCTGCTGGAACACAACCCCGCTCCGAGTGTAGATGAAATTAAATATGCCCTCAAAGATACCCTGTGTCGCTGCGGCGGCTATCCCAGCATCCTCGGCGCGGTTCAGGCTGCCGCCGCGGCCATGCACACCAACGCGCCGGTAAAACCGCCGGTCATTCCCGAGGCGGCAATCCCCGGCAAAGCCGTTGGCAGGGTTCATGTGCGCCCGGATGCTGTTCAAAAAGTGACCGGCCTGGCGGTTTATACGGATGATCTCCGGTTTGAAGGCATGCTGCATGCCCGGGTCAAACGCGCTATGCTTCCCGCTGCCGTGCTGCGCAGGCTGGATGTGTCTAAAGCCCGCGCTTTACCCGGAGTGGCGGCCGTGTTGACCGCCGCTGATGTTCCCGGGGAAAATATTTCCGGCCTGGTTATCCTGGATTGGCCGGTGCTGGTCGGAATCGGCCAGGACGTGCGCACGGTTGGGGATGCCGTGGCGATTGTGGCCGCCGAAACGCGCCAGATTGCCACGCAGGCATTGGATCTTATTGAAGCAGATTATGAGCCGCTGCCTGTGGTCAGCAGCGCAGTGCAGGCCCGCCTGCCCGAGACCCGCTCCATCCATCCGGCGGGCAACCTGCTCAAACACATCAAGGTCCGCAAGGGCGACATGGACGAGGGTTTTCGGGCGGCGGAGGTAATCCTTGAGCATACGTTTAAAACGCCGATCCACGATCACGCGTTCATGGAGCCCGAATGCAGTATCGCCTGCCTGACCACGGATGGGCGGGTAGAAATCTATGTTGGGTCGCAAATTCCCTACCAGGACCGCGAACAGGTAGCCCGCGCCCTGGGGATGAACCAGGATAAAGTACATATTATCGGGCAGCTCATTGGGGGCGGTTTTGGCGGCAAAGAAGATGTCATGGGGCAGATCCATGCCGCGATGCTGGCGCGCACCATCGGCCGGCCGGTAAAGCTGTTGTTCGATCGCCATGAATCGCTGCTCGTCCATCCCAAACGCCATGCCACCCAGATTAACGTCAAGCTGGGCGCTCGCCGAGACGGCTGCCTGACCGCAGTTGAGACGGAATTGTACGGAGATACAGGCGCGTACGCATCGCTGGGTGAAAAAGTGATGACCCGCGCGACAACCCATTCTTCCGGTCCGTATGAAGTCCCCAATGTGCGGGCCGACTGCTACGCCATGTATACCAACAATCCGCCTGCCGGGGCTTTCCGCGGTTTTGGCGTTTTTCAATCTGCCTTCGCCATTGAAAGCATCATGGATATGCTGGCCAAAACACTGGAGATGGACCCGGTAGAACTGCGTCGAAAAAACGCCCTGCGCGTCGGCAGCATCACCAATACCGGACAGACCTTGCGCGACAGTGTCGGCCTGGTTGAATGTATCAACCGGGTGGAACAGGAAATGAAGCTCCTGGGCGGGAGCGAGCCTTTTAAACCCAAACCCGTGGTGGGAGCCGCCCACCTGCGGCGGGCGTGGGGTTTTGCCGTGGCGTATAAAAATACCGGTTTGGGCGGCGGCGCGCCGGATAAAGCCGGCGCCGATGCCGAGCTGCTGCCGGATGGCACCTTCCAGGTGCGCACTTCTTCAGCCGAGCTGGGGCAGGGCCTGCCGACCGTCCTGCGCCTGATCGCGGCAGAAATACTGGAGCAAGCTCCTGAAAAAATTTCCGTGCTGCTCTCGGATACGGACCTTACCCCCGACGGTGGCCCAACCACTGCCTCTCGCCAGACTTTTGTGAGCGGCAATGCGGTGAGGCAGGCTGCCCAGGCGCTGCGCCAGATGATTACCAGCGAGCTGGCAGAAATATATGATGTGTCTCCTGAAGAAATCCGCTACGTGGAAGGTCTGGCTCAGGTCGGTCGGCGCACCCTGACCATGGCGGAAGCTGCCGAAAAAATCATTGCTTCCGGGCGTACCCCTTGCGCCAGAGTTACCTACTGGGCGCCGGCCACATCCCCACTCGGCGAAGGTGGAGATATGCACTTCGCCTTTTCTTTTGCCGCTCAGGCCGCCGAAGTGGAGGTCAACACCCGTACTGGCGAGGCGACAGTGCTGCGGGTCATTTCTGCCAACGATGTAGGCTACGCAATTAACCCGCTTGGCCTGCGCGGTCAAATCGAAGGCGGGGTGATGATGGGCCTGGGTCACACCATGACCGAAAATTTCCAGGTGGAAGAAGGACGGGTGATCACCGACCGCCTGGCCCGCTACCGGATGCCTTCGATCTCCATGACCCCTGAAATAATCCCCCTGGTGGTCGAACATAACGTCTCCACGGGTCCTTTTGGCGCCAAGGGGGTGGGCGAGATTGTCATCATCCCCACTGCACCAGCCATTACCAACGCCATCCATAACGCCGTGGGGGTGCGAATTGACCACCTGCCGGTTGACCAGGAAGAGGTCTTATGGGGTATCGAGCGAGCCGGATTAGAGGTCCCTTCGTAACCCGATCGAATTTTAAGCTGCAAAGGCAGCCGCCAATAAAACATCAAGTTTGGCGGTTGTTTTATAACCATCCAAGGATTTAAATACAGAAGACTGGCGCCCAGGATTATAGAAAAAAATGACGGATTCCAACGCGATTCCAGGCAGAGACGAGACCCAACCCGGCAAGGTGAGCCTGCGGGATGTGATTGAGGAAGATCTGGTCATCTTTTACGATCACCAGGCTGATCCAGAGGCGAATCAGATGGCAGCCTTCGCAGCTCGCGAATGGGAACCATTTTTAGCACACTGGACTAAAATCCTGTCAAACCCTGACATCGATAAGAAAACCATCCTTTACGAAGGGCAGGTGGCGGGCAATGTGGTGGCATTTGAAATGTCAGGGGTGCGAGAAGTCGGCTATTGGATCGGAAAAGCTTATTGGGGCAAGGGGATTGCCACTCAAGCCCTGGCTCAATTTCTGAAAATCGTTCTCGTGCGCCCATTGTTTGCGTATGTCGCCAACCACAACTTCGCCTCACGGCGCGTGTTGGAAAAATGTGGCTTTACGTTTTTACGACGACAAGGGGAAGAAACGATTTTAATACTTGGAGATACCTTTGAAATGGTAAAAACAAGTTAAGATTGCGATTATTTTCAATGATTAATAGTGATTTACCTTCATAAATGGTAATTAAATAAGTGATTAAAAATATTTGCCCATAGTCTAAACCGTTTCTCATGTGAACGAATTATAAATGTAGTATATTTACGACCTATGGAACGGAAACCATCTTCCCGTTTTCATCAAACTACAGTCACCCGCTGGCTAATTCCCGCCATCATCGCCATCCTCATCCTCGGCCTAATTATCACATTGGTCATCGCGTTTCTTATCACCCCCGTTTAGTCATCAAATAGGAGCAAAATGAACATCTTACCGGTCTTTTCTACTTTAATATCCTTTGTTTTTGCAGCCGTCGTTTTCCGCCGCTTCCTGGTGAAAGGCGGCAATCATCTGGCCATGTGGTCAATTGGCCTGCTCTTATATGGTTTGGGCACCCTTTCGGAGCTGGTTCTATCGCTAACGTTCAGTGAATTGATGCTGAAAATCTGGTATATTTCCGGGGCCATGCTGACGGCTGCCTGGTTAGGCCAAGGCACATTTTACCTGCTGGTGCGCCGCAAGAACCTGGTGAATGGTTTTGCCATTGGCCTGGCAGTTCTCAGCCTGATCAGCATCATTTTGGTCATTGCCAGCCCGCTCACCGCGGCTGCCGGGTCCTATATAACCGCAAAACCTGTCTCCGGACAATACCAGGAAATCCTCACCCGCGGAGGAGCGGTTAAAGCCCTGACCATCCTCCTGAACATATACGGGACGATCTTAATGGTCGGCGGCGCGCTTTATTCTGCGTATCTGTTTTGGCACAAGCAGGTGCTGCTCAACCGGGTGATTGGCAACCTTTTCATCGCTGCCGGGGCGCTGTCCCCGGCGATGGCAGGCTCCTTCGTCAAAGCTGGTCTGGTCGATATCCTGTACGTCAGCGAATTAGTCGGAGCGGTCTTGATGCTGATCGGTTTCCAATTTGCCGTATCGCGTCGCCAGGCAGAAGACCCTGTTAAAGCGCAAATCTCAGCCTGAAACAAAGGATTTCCTAACCCCACAATAATTCAACTGTTTTCCTCTGGCCAGGGGCGGGCAGAGGTTCTCCAGCAGGTAGAGGGGAGAAGGCCCCTCTACCTGCTAGAATTTTCACCCCTTCCCGCAAAAAATCGCCGTTTATAATGATCGCTGCCTGCGGGAATGCAGGGGGATGGGTAAATGGGCTGTAATTCTTAAGGAAAACAAGGCACATCCCAAAAACATTATTTCTGAAGTGTGTCATATTTCTATTTCAATGGGGCTTGTTCATCGACAGGCAGTGTATCGACTGGCAAGCTTGAGTAAATATATTTTCCCCGGGGTTCTTTCACCGCAAAATGCAGCAATCCCCAGCTGATCATACCGATAATCGCGCTGAGCACAAACATCCATTGGTAGCTTAAGGCGCCTGCCAACCAACCACCAATGAGGGGAGCTACCGAACCTGCTACACCGGGAATGGTATTGGCCAGACCGATATACGTTGCCCGGTTTTCATGACCGGTGAATTCCATGACAATGGATATGCCAGAGATAAAAGTGCCTGCCAGAACGGTTCCGCGTAAGAAGAACACCGGGTAGAACCAGGACGGGTCAGGAGCCATGATGGCGATTGCCAGGGAAAAGACGCTCAATATCAGAGCGATCTCAAGGCTAAGTTTATGGCCTTTGCGGTCGGCCAGGAAGCCAAAAAACAGGTTGGATATAGACTGGCCGACTTGCATGGCAATGACATATCCCCCAGCCTGAGAATCAGGCATGTTCCAATTTTTAGCTGTGTAGACGATCAAAAAACCTGTCGCCATCCCGCTCAGTGAAAAAACGATCTGGGCAACGAGATATCGAAGGAAATTACGATCGCTGCGCATCACCTCAGGAAGAGACCGCAGGTACGTCAGCTGTGATATGTGCGGTTTGGTGCTTTTTATCGCTGGCTCACGTGTCAAGCTGAGAAAGAACCAGGAAATGAGAATAAGGACTGCTGCTGCCGCGAAGGCGAGCACGTAACCTTGTGGAAATATGGTTCGATCTAAAACAAAAGTTACGGCTACTGCGCCAAGAATCCCAGATGAATTACCGATAAAGTTAGTGATTCCAAAGAAACGCCCGCGCCTATCCGCCGGAATAATTTTCGCGATCATATCCTGCCAGCCGACGATGATCAGTCCCGCCCCGGCACAGTGCCAGGTATATAACAGCAAGAAAGAGATCAAAGCCAGCGCAGGCTGGTTGGAAGCAAAGAAATACGCGCTAGGAGCAAGCAGAAAAATGGGGATGCGTTCGAGGAAGAAGCCAAGATTAACCGGAAAAAATTTTTTTATCGAGGCGCGTTCGACAAAATTGGAAGTAAAGAGTTGGGGAAGCAGGTAACCGGCGGTGTTGATGAAAGGGATCAAACCGATGATCACCGGATTGCTCGTAAAATGGCTGATATACAACGGCAGAATAATCGTGGGGGCGAAAAAACTAAACCCGAACCAAAAACTCGCGCCATCCAAAGCGTTGACGATAAAGTTAAACCGGAAATTGCCCTCGATTTCCTTTTGGGCAGCGGTGTTGGTTTCTGCAACATCAGTCATAAGAATTAATTACACTTTCAATCTATTTCGTCGATGCGGTTTCCATCAATGGCCAGGCGTGCCCCATTGCGGATGGTGTCAATCGGAATCCGGTCCAGGCATGGAATTTCGGCAATAATACATCCCACCGCGGTTATGGTTTCACATTCCTGGTTGAGAATTGCCGCCGGAGCCATTCCGTTTTGTTTCAGCCGGTAAATGGTATATGAGCCAACCGTGGAACCTTTGCCGGTCGGGAACACCAGAATCCGACCGGCGATGGACTGCCCCTCCAGATCATGACCTTTCTCCACGACCACACCGCTATCTGGATCTATGCCGCCGAAGAACGAAATACCCATCTTGCTGGTCAGAGCGATGCCTTCGACATGCCCTTCAAAGATGATCCGCCCCTCCATGGTCATCGCAGCGCCTCAGCGACCACCTGGTCAAACTCCAACAAGCGAGTCTTAAATTTATTTTTAGAATACGCATAATAACATGCTTTTGCACTGTCCGTCGCCATCACATGGAACCTGCCCCGGATTGGAGCCACCACACAGCAGGTATCCGCCGCGATCAGCGCGCCGCTTTCTTCGATTCTCTGCGTGTAACCCATGCGGTCCGCCATTTGCTTGGTCGGTCTGGCGGTGGTGATCCAAAAGGTCTTCTTCACTTTTTTTCCATCCAACAATTCTGCCAGGTGTGCCAGCTCGAGGAGCGATAAATGCGGGCATCCCAGGCTTACGAAATCTACTACTTCATCCGATTCGTCACCCATCGAATCAACGGCTGCCGACAGGGCTTGCATTTCAACTTCAAAATGGCAGCCAGGCAGATTCACCATCCCAGCTTCAGGGGTGATGCCTTCGATATGGAACATCCCCAGGCCGCCGTAGGTGGCGATGCTGGCGCAAAAGGATTTCAGCTCTTCGATGGAAGCACGATGGATTCCTCTCAGGTAAGGGATGGGCTTGCCTGGCATTTTCTCAACCACCTCGCCGATTACTTTCCCCAGGGCTCCAAAGGATGCGCTGCCCATAATAGACGGCGATACATCCACCACAATCCCTGGCTGGCGATTTGCCTCAAGGTGCAAACCGTATTCAGGTGTGTAACCAGTCAAGGCAGATGCCAGGGCGCTGGGGCCGCCTTCGCGGTTGGTGCGCGCCCCGAGAACTGCATTGGCATAACACACGGCGCTGCTTTCGGCCCAGGCAATATGCTCGCCAAAGTGGGGGACGTTGCCCACTAAATAAGGGGTGCAGGTACATGTGGTCACGATCCCCATCTGTCCAAAAGAGGCGAGCACCCGTTTTTGCTGTTTCGCAAATTCAGCCGGGATTGCCATACCCTGCCAATTTTCGATATCCATTCCAGCAGGATTCAGCGTGGCAAACACGCGCGCCTTTCCACCTCCAGCAGCCATTTCTGCCAGCCAGCTCAGGCCGGCTTCGCCCAGGTTGTCGTAGCTAACCCCGGCGATCTGGACTGAGGAAACCGGGATCAGGCGTTGCGCTTCGTAGATTTTTCCCAGGGCAGAAAGAATTTCCAGCGCCTTTTTTTGCGACCGCCCGAAATTTCCTGCCAGCATCCTGCTCTGCTCATCCGTAAGAAGCATGCGTCATTTCTCCTGAAGAATCCGGGCCAGGTCGATGTCGGGGAAATTGGCTTTTGTGAATGATTTCCCTCCGGTCGCAAGCGGTTTTGTTAGATCAAACCCGGCCTTCGTTGTCAGATGAGTTCCAACCTCTGCGCTGGGATCCAGGCTGGAGCCGGGCTCACGCGGCATGATGATCAGATCTCGATCCGCCTGGAAACGGGTAGCCATCGCCCATTCTACTTGCGCGGGATCATAGATATCGATATCGTCGTCCACCACATAAACATGCTTGCAAGAGCGGTGGCCTTCAAATGCCGCGGTGATCGCTTTACGCCCATCATCTTCACATTTTTTCTCGATCTTTACCACTGCGTGCAGCCAGGAGCATCCACCCGGGTTTACATTAACATCCAGGCATTTGACGACGCTGTTCACTTTCTTAAAGATGATTGGCTCGCGCGGCATCCCCATCAAAAGCTTATGTTCTAAAGCCCCGGGTAAAAGGGCCTGCCAGATTGCATCCTTGCGGTGGGTTATCGTTTTCACTTCGAAAACCGGCTGCTGGCGCACGACGTCATAGGTTTCGGTGAGATCCACAAAAGGCCCCTCTGTATGCAGGCGGTCCAGGTAGATTGTCCCCTCCAGGACGAATTCACTCTCCGCGGGAACCAGTAAATCCAGCGTGGCGGCTCTGACCACCTGGATGGGTTCCAGCGCATTGGCTATTTCCAGCTCATCCAGCCCAATTTCGACCGATGTCGCGGCGGCAGCGAGAATATGGGGCGGCAGTCCGACGCAGATTGCCACATCCAGCGCAGTGCGCTCCTTCAGAAATGTGTCAAAATGGCGGGAAGCAACCACACGCACTGCCATTTCTCGCCCAGAGAATTGCATGCAGCGGTGGAAATCAGCATTTTGGCCCCAATGTGGGTGGCGCGTAATGAATACGCCAGAACTGATGTAATTTCCTCCATCCAGCGCGCAGTGCCTCAGGATCGGCAGCAGGTCCAGATTGGGTTGGGTTTCTACCACTTCCTGGCAGGGGGCGCTGTCAACCACCTCAGGCAACCGATGGTTTTGGATGGCAGACGAAAGCATAGGGATGATCTCGGCGGTGGATATGCCGAAGTAGTCCGCAAAGGCAGCTTTGCCGCAAAACAAATTGCCTGCCACGCGAAATTGGGATTCTTTCACACGGTCAAAAATAACCGGCGCAGGCTCAAGCTTTTTTAGCACACCGGCGATTTCATACACCTTGGAAAGAGGTCGGCGCATATGGAGCAATCTGCCTTCGCTTTCCAGGCGCTCAATGTAATTTCGCAGCGTCATACTTTGAATTCCTTAATAAGCCTCATAAATGCTGCCTCCGATAAACTCACGGATCACTGAATCACCAGGGACGATTGAGTCATCCGATAAGGGTGCGACTTGCTGCAGCATCTTGAGAGTCCGTTCCGCTCGCGTAAAAGCATCTTCGCGCAACGGATCTCCCCGGTAATGCTCTACCCACATGGCGAATTGGTCCGCCAGTTTATAACGATAGAAAGATAATTCAAAGGGCATCGCGCTGTTAATGATGTAATCCGCTGTTTGGAAATGCGGCACGATATTGCGCATCTCACTGGAGCGCACATAATGCCAGTGCTCCAGCGTTTTTTGAGGGGAATATGCCCGGTGTGAGGCATCGCGCAGCATACGCCGGATTAATCGAATATCCGTCCAGTGAAAGTAAATTCCCAGCGGATCTTTCATCTGCAGCAAAGGTTCAAGGTACACCTTAAAGGTCTGCTCCAAATCAATACCTTCGGTCAGCGGGGGAAATAAGCCATGCAAGCTGTCGATCAAGATCAGATCACCTGGCTTCAGTTTGAACTCCGTTACCTGTTCGCTGCGCTTACCGGTCTTAAAATCGTACGAGGGCATGTGGATCGTTTTTCCCTGCACCAGGGCATTGAGATGTTCATTTATTTGGGCGATGTCCAGCGCCTGGGGTGTCTCAAAGTCGTAATCTCCAAATTCATCTTTCGGGTGGAGAGCCAGGTCGAAAAAATAGTTGTCCAGGTTCAGCGCCACCAGGCTGAAGCCCATTCTTTCCAGCCGCTGGGCTATCTTTTTGGTCGTAGTAGTTTTTCCGGAGGATGAAGGGCCGGAAATAATCACCAATTTTAACTGGTCAACACGCGAGCCAATCATTTCTGCTGCATTTTCCACATCCTCGTTGTAGGCCGCTTCACTTTCCTGAATGATGGAGGCAATCTCGCCGTTCTGCACGCGTTCATTGTAAGCATCGCTTGTATTTAGATGATGGCTGACTGCCCAGTCCAATACGCGCCAGATTTTTGCCCAGGGAATATTTTCGGAAGGTTTTGCGGCCATCCTGGCTCGCAGTCTGCGTGTGCGGGCTCGTTCTTCACGATAAAGGATATATGCTTTTGCGACACGGGCGTGCCCGTTCTCGATCAATACTTTTTCAACGACATCCTGTATCTCTTCCACAGTCGGGATATAGCCCTGCGCGGATCTCGACTCAAGGATTGCGATCACTTCTTGCGCCAACCCCTCGGACGTAGAACGGTCGCGCCCGCCTACCGCGACTGCCGCCCGGTAGATGGCATTCGTGATCCTCTCCGGATTAAATGGTACAACCGCACCACTGCGTTTGATCACAGAATCGATCTTCGCCATTGCCTGCCTCCTGCATAAGATTATATTTCAAACTAAGGAATGCGGGATCGCCATCTGAGGGATAAATACAGTTATAATTCCCGAAACAAAACATCTCAATGACTATGCGAAAATATTTGTTCACAGCTGTCTTTATCTCAGGCCTTACCTCCCTGGCACTCGAAATGGCCGCTTCGCGCCTGTTAGAGCGTACTTTCGGCATGAGCAACCTCGTCTGGGCCTGCATCATCGGCTTAATTTTAATCTACCTGGCGGGAGGATATTTTTTGGGCGGCTATTGGGCGGATCGATCCCCTTCCTACCGCACATTTTTTCAGATCCTGATCTGGGCCGCGCTTTCGATCGCCCTCATCCCCCTGATTGCAAAACCGGTCTTGCGCTCAGCCTCAAACGCATTTGATCAGCTGCAGATCGGCATGCTGGCAGGGGCGTTCATCGCGGTGCTCGTCTTGCTCATTATCCCGGTGACCCTGCTGGGGACCGCCTCGCCATTCGCCATACGTTTAGCCATCCAGCAGACGGATTCTGTTGGAAAAATATCCGGAAGAATTTACGCTATCTCTACCCTGGGATCTTTTATCGGCACCTTCCTGCCGGTCTTGCTCTTAATCCCCACCATCGGCACCTACCGCACATTTCTGGTGCTGAGCGCGATCCTGCTATTTACCGGGCTGGTCGGCCTGTGGCGCACAGCCGGCAGGCGCATCGCCCTGGCGTATCTTTGGACTCCCTTGATCCTAGCATTGATCTGGTGGGCCGGTCTTTCAGGACCGGACAAAGACACATCCGGGATGATCTATGAAACAGAATCAGCCTATAACTATCTTCAGGTTCTGGAATCCGACCAATACCGGGTGCTGCGGATGAATGAAGGCCAGGGCATGCACTCGGTGTACCACCCGACCATATTAAATTATTACGGTCCTTGGGAGATGGTACTGGTGGCCCCATATTTCAATTCGCCGCCATTTCAACCTGAAAAAGTGAAAAGCATGGCAATTGTTGGCCTGGCTGCCGGCACAACCGCACGCCAGGCTACCTCTGTTTATGGCCCCATTCCAATCGATGGTTACGAAATCGACCAGAAAGTGGTCGAGATTGGGCAGCGGTTCTTTGATATGAATGAACCCAACCTTAATGTCGTCGTTCAGGATGGACGCTGGGGGTTAGAACACTCCACAAAGCAGTATCAAATCATCAGCGTGGATGCGTACCGCCCGCCGTACATCCCATGGCACCTGACGACAGGTGAGTTCTTTCAAATCGTCAAGCAGCACCTGACCCAGGATGGGGTAATGGTGATCAATGTCGGGCGCGCTCCCAACGACCGGCGGTTGATTGAAGCCCTCGCCAGCACCATTTTGACCGTCTTCCCGTCTGTCCACGTGGTGGACGTTCCCGGCACATATAACACCATCCTTTATGCCACCGTCCAACCGACGACCGATGAAAATCTTTATCGCAACTACGCCTATTTTATAAGCCGGGGAGATATCCCCACTTTATTGTTGGAGACGACCAAGACCGCCGTCGCCAACTTGCAGCCGCTACCGGCGCCCGGTCCGGTATTTACTGACGATCTTGCCCCGGTGGAATGGATCACGAACGATATGATCTTACGTTTTATTTTTTCCGGAGAAAAATTACAATGAAACTGCTCGCCCGCATCGGTATGCTGTCAGTCACGATTGCCATCCCAATTTTCCTCTTGATGACTTCTATCCGGATATTACTCGTCCCGTACCTCTACCTGGATTATGAATACAACAGCCCAGGTTTTCCCGCCGACAGCTACGGTTTTACTTTACAAGAACGGCTGCATTGGTCAAAAATATCCATGGATTACCTGCTTAACGATGAGGAAATATCCTGGCTGGCAAACCAAAAACTGGCAGATGGAACACCCCTATATATCGACCGCGAGTTAAGCCATATGGTCGATGTGAAGAATCTAATCCGGTTGATGTTTTTGGTGTGGTGGGTGCTGCTGGCGGCCCTAGTCGTGATTGGCCTGCTCAGCTGGTGGTGGAAAGGATTAAGGCTCTATTTTAAAGCCCTTTCGAGCGGCGGATGGCTGACGATCGGTTTGATCCTTGCCATCTTGATATTTGTGGCGCTCAGTTTCAATACGCTGTTTACGGATTTCCACCGCATCTTTTTTAGCGGCGATTCCTGGCTTTTCCTCTATTCTGATACGTTAATCCGCCTGTTTCCAATTAAATTCTGGCAAGACGCCTTCATCTGGATGGGCGTCTTTACCATCGTGTTCGGTTTGCTGGTCGGTTATTTTGGAAACAAATTAAGCAAACGCAGTTAAATCAACATGACACACCCCGAATCTCATAATATTGGTGGTTGTCATGAAATTGATCAGGAATTCCCCACCCCCAGCCCCTCCCCAAGGTGAAAAGATCACCTCGGGGAGGGGGAAAATTATTTAAATGGGGTTTCCGACTGGCCTTGCCAGTCGGAAACCCCGTAAATATTAATTCCCCCGCCCTATTCAGGGCGGGGGTTAGGGGGTGGGTGATTGAATAAAACGACTGACACACTGCGAAGGTTAATTCCGGGGTGTGTCATGTTCTTGTTATTTTTTCATCGCCTGTCTGGCAACTTCAGCTGCTTTGGCCTCAGCCAGGGCAGCATCACCTAAATAGTAATGACGGATAGGGTATAGATCGTTATCCAACTCATACACCAGCGGAATGCCGGTGGGTATATTCAATTCGACGATTTCATCATCTGAGATGTTGTCTAAATGTTTGACCAGCGCCCGTAAGCTGTTGCCATGAGCCGCGATCAACAGCCGCTGCCCGGCTTTCAACCGCGGAACGATCTCATTGAACCAGTAGGGTAGAACACGTTTTAGAGTCAACTCCAGAGATTCGGTGGCGGGCAGCTCTTTTGCGGTCAGAGTCGCATAGCGCGGATCGAATTTCGGGTGGCGCGGATCGTCCAGGTTGAGTGAGGGGGGGGGAACAGAGTAGCTGCGGCGCCAGATATGCACCTGTTCCTGTCCAAATTTTTCCGCGGTTTCTGCCTTATTCAGCCCCTGAAGCGCACCATAATGGCGCTCATTCAGCTGCCAGGCGTTGATCACCGGAATCCACATCTGATCCAGCTCATCCATCGCTATCCACAGGGTGCGGATAGCGCGTTTGAGCACCGAAGTGTATGCTAAATCAAAAATATAACCCCCGGCGAGGAGCAGCTTTCCCGCCTGGTGAGCTTCCGCCACCCCCGTGTCAGAAAGATCCACATCGGTCCAGCCGGTAAAGCGGTTTTCGAGGTTCCAGCTTGACTGCCCATGGCGTAATAAAACCAGCTTAATCATGTTTACCTTCCCTACAGAAATAAGTTTGTAGCGCAAGCTTGAACTTGCGCTACAAAGTATAACTTAAATTGCCAATTCTCGAACAGGGTTAGCGAACTGCGACCGGATTTTCCTTGTCCTCAGATGCATCGAAGATATGGAAGTTATCCATGTTGAATGACAACTGGACCTGTTCGCCAATCTGGAAACGTGTGCGTGGATCGACACGCGCCACAAACGAGTTTTCTCCGGTCAGCATGTAAAGCAAGATTTCATTACCCATTAACTCGGTAACGTCCACTTTGCAGTTGACGGAGGCGGCGGTGATGCCAGAGGGGGCATACAAGGGATTGTGGATATTTTCTGGGCGGATGCCAAATATGATCTCTTTGCCAGCTAAATTGGCATAGGTGGCGACGCGGTTATCTGGGATTTTGACGATGAAGGAACCGGCATCGACCATTAGATTGCTGCCGTCCTTCTGGATTTTGGCCGGGAAGAAGTTCATGGCCGGCGAGCCGATAAACCCGGCGACGAACAAGTTGGCAGGTCGATCATATAAATTCTGCGGGGAATCCAACTGCTGCAGAATCCCTTTATTCATAACCGCGATCCGGGTAGCCATGGTCATGGCTTCCGTCTGATCATGGGTGACGTAAATAAAGGTGGTTTGCAGCCTTTGATGCAGCTTGCTGATTTCCGCACGCGTCTGAACGCGCAGTTTGGCATCCAGGTTTGACAACGGTTCGTCGAACAGGAATACTTTTGGTTCGCGCACGATGGCCCGTCCCACAGCCACACGCTGGCGCTGACCGCCGGAAAGCTCGCGAGGTTTGCGCTTGAGCAGGTGCTCAATGCCCAATATACCCGCAGCCTCTTCAACTCGGCGTTTGATATCCGCTTTCGGCACTTTGCGAAGCTTGAGCCCAAAAGCCATATTGTCGAACACGGTCATGTGAGGATACAACGCGTACGATTGGAACACCATGGCGATATCGCGGTCTTTGGGGGCCACATCATTCACCACCTGTTCTCCAATCAGCACTTCCCCACCGGATACTTCTTCCAATCCAGCCAGGCAGCGCAATGCGGTCGTCTTACCGCAGCCCGAAGGGCCAACCAGCACCAAGAATTCCTTATCGGCAATCTCGATGTCAAGGTCGTTCAGAGCGGTAAAATCCCCAAATTTCTTGAACACGTGCTTGTAAGATACACTAGACATGCAAATCCTCCTTCCGGAATGTATATAGTGGTTAAATTATATATTCCTATACTATTTTTAGCAATCGATTTCAGCGATCAAATGTCAGATATCCAGATCTCTTTTCCTGATATCGTCGCACGGCACTTATAATGGGTGCATGCCAACCATTCGCTTTTGGAAACGGACTTGGCCGCCAGGGAAATTTATCCAGTCGGCGATTTTTGGAGGGCTGTTTTTTTTACTCTCTGCCTGCCAACCAGTCCCCGTACCTTCCGCGGTACCGACCTCATATTCAGCCGTACTTACAGCGACCGGCATGCCCCTCGCCGCTACTCTGGCAGAATCGCCGGTTCAACAAATTCCTCTTTCCGGGCCAATCGACCATCCTGAAACTGAACTCTCCGGTCTTGCCTGGGATCAGGACATGCTGTTGATGCTTCCTCAATATCCTGAGCGGTTTACTGCCGGGCTTCCGGCAAGTGATGGGGCGCTGTTCGCATTATCAAAGGAAGACATTCTGGCCTTTCTAGATGGGAAGATTACTGGTCCGCTCAGCCCACACCTAGTGGCAGTTTTTGCACCTGGCTTAAGGCAGAAAATTACCGGGTATGAAGGTTTCGAAGCAACCGTTGTTGCGGGGGAGCGGATCTTTTTTACGATCGAAACCAAACAAACCGGGGGCATGGTCGGGATTTTATTGGCAGGCGAGTTTAATCATGACCATACGGAAATTCATATCGATACAGATAAACTGATCGACATTTCAGCCCAGGCTTCGCTGGCAAATTTCAGCGATGAAGCACTCACCCTGGTAAAGAATCAACTCGTCACATTTTATGAGGCCAACGGGACCATGTATAATCCCAGCCCTGTTGCGCACATATATGATCTTTTGCTTGATCCTGGGGGGGTTATCATATCACCCAATCTTGAATACCGAATCACCGATGCCACCCCTGCCGATGACCAGGGCCGTTTTTGGGTGATGAATTACTTTTTCCCCGGCGATACGAAAATTGCTCCGGTGATCGATCCCATCATCCAAAAATATGGGGTTCCGCCCGCCCAAAGCCAGGCAAAAACCATTGAGCGGCTGGTCCAGTTCCAATTTAGCGAAAACCAGATTGTGTTGGTCGATCAGCCTCCGATCTATTTGCAACTGATGCCAGACGGAACCTCACGCAATTGGGAGGGCCTGGCGCAGCTAGATGAGCGCGGATTTCTACTGGTAACCGATAGATATCCAGAAACTTTATTCAGTTTTGTGAAGTTGCCTTAAATTATTATTAATAAAAGCCTATTCTGACCTGGCATCCTTTATAATTCATTTAGAACAAATTCAGATCTCAAGCGTATATCTTTAGAGGAGAAGATGATATGGCATTCCGTGGACCGAACCGTGGTAACTCAAATATAAATTTCAACCTGGAGGCTGGCGTGAGACGAGCATTAATCATTTTGGTGGTTGTTATTGTCATTTTAGGCGTGGCAACCGTATTCTTAACCCCCCATTTTTACTTCTTTGTCAGGGTAAATCCCGATGAAGTCGGCGTACAGCTCAGCGGCGGACGCATCAAAGATGTTGTACCGCCCGGTATCTATTCAGACGTGGGCTTATTTGTCAGCATGTCTACGTATTCCACCCAAGCTTATCAGTTCTCGGTTAACGACCCTGAAGTACTGACTGCGGATAACCAGCGCATTGGCGTGACCGCAACCGGTAGTGTTTTTCGCCCAGCTGAAACCGATATCGAACTGGTAAAGACCCTGTGGACAAAATACCGCGCGGTGTACACCAACACCGATGCGCTTCAGAAGGTCATCAGCGACCTTTCCCTCCAGGCGATAAAGGTATGCGTGGGCGACCGCCCATTCAAAGATTCGGTGATTGGCTCGGAACGTGATGCTTTGCGAACCTGCATCGACAAAGAGCTCAATGGGCTGACAACGACTTACGGCTTATCCGTTGCGAATGTTACCGTCCCCAATGTTGTGCTTTCCCAGGAAGTCCAAGCGCTGCTCGACTCAATCACCAAGAGCCGCCTGGAAACCGAAAAGGCTGATCAGGACCGTCAAAAAGCAACCGCGGAAGGTCTGGCGGAACAGGCCAAGCAAGAAGCTGCCATCCGGGTCGAGCAGTCGCGTATCCAGGAGCAGACCAGACAGCAGACCATTCTGGCGAAATTGGACGAAGAGAAATTAAAAGCCCAATTAGCGGTGATCGAAGCTCAAAAGGCCAATGACCTGTTGTCGGCTCAAAAAGACCTGGAAATTAACAGGGCCCAGGCCGCGGCGGCATTAGAAAAAGCCAAGGCCGATCTGGCCAGGGAAACCGCACTGGCGGATATATACCGCCTGAACCAGGGCTATTTAGAGCTGCAAATGGCATTGGCCAATGCATCTGCGCTCAAGAACACGGATAAAATTGTCTTCACGCCTGAAGGTATGATGCCCAATCTCGTTTTTGGGAATAATATCCTGCCTACAGTGCCGGTGACGCCTACGACACCTGCCCAACCACCGACCACTAATCCTTAAATATTTAGAATCCAGTATAGGATAAGAATGCCATTTCGAGTTTTCCTCGAAATGGCATTCTTTTTTACGTCTGGCGATCACCAGCAGTGCAGTTCAAATCCCTGTCTTGACGAAATGATCTAAGGCAGATAAAATCAGAAGTCGCTTGTTAGAGGAATGGTCCCATCCAGACCAGGAGATCAAAATGGCTGATGATTTACCTGTCACACAATCCGATCCAGGGCAAAATGAACCTGCCCCAAATGTTTTGAAAAAAAATCGGGCTGCAATTGAAAACGTGCAGGCCGATGTAGTGCAGTTGAACCAGGGCAGCGCAAACCATATCACAGCCAATACTTCCACCATCCGCGAAAGCGGCGTACTGCATGTCAACGGTCAAACGACCACGATTACTAACAGCGTTACAGGCATCGTCCAGGGTTCGAATATCAACATTACCAATAGCAACCTGGGTGTGTGCAGTGCTTCAGAGGCAAATATCCAGGGCAATGTTGGCGTGATGATTGGACAATCGGTAGCGTTGAATAACCAGCGAACCGGCCTGGTCGTTACCCGCGATGTGACAGGCGGCCAAATTAAATCGGTGATTTTCCTGGCAGGGAACAGCACTGTTCCAGTTGAGACGATTGTCGATCAGCGCTCCGTTGCTTTATTTGGGCTGGCGACAGGCATTTCGATCGGATTGGTCTTGAGTTTGTTTCGATTATTCAAACGTTGATCCACGGCGAGAGCCGAATTTATGACAACGAGCGAAGGTAACCTCAACACAAAAGAGGTGAGAGGCGCTCAAAGGATGAAAAGAAATGGAAAAGGTTGTTCTTCAAGCTACCCGGCGGACCGTTACCGGCAAGCAGGTTGGAGCGCTGCGGCGCCAGGGTAAACTGCCTGGGGTTATGTACGGGCATCATTTCGATCCGACCCCCATTACCCTCGATCTACATACCTCTACGCTGGCTTTAGCCGGCCTGAGCACTTCCAGCCTGGTTTATATTGCCCTGGAAGACGGTGAACACGCTGCATTAATTCGCGAAAAGCAGCGTGACTATATTCGGGGTACCCTAAAACACATCGATTTCCAGGTGGTTTCTCTCACCGAAAAGATCCGCGCTGACGTGAGCATTGAACTCGTGGGTATCTCCCCAGCGGTAAGAGATCTCAATGGTGTGATTGTGATCGGTTTGGATCATTTGGAGGTGGTAAGCCTTCCCCAATATCTACCCGAGCGGTATGTGGTCGACGTATCCAGCCTGGCAAAAATTGGCGACGGGTTGTATGTGCGCGATCTTAAAGTGACCGACGAGGTCGAAATTATGAGTGATCCAGATGAAATGCTGGTGATTGTAACTGCCGGAACGGCTGAGGAAGCCGAGGAAGAAGTCGAAGCAGTCGTAACTACTGGTGCTGAACCAGAAGTCATTGAGAAGGGCAAGAAGGAAGAGGAAGAAGGCGAGTAATCAGCTCGGTTTCTATCCAATTTTCTAACAAAAAAAGGTGCGGGGTTTTTCGACCCCGCACCTTTGTTTTAAAGAATTGTTTGCAAAAAATTGAGCGTAAGCCGGGCTGTTGCTCCCCAAATTTTTTCGCCATCAAAAAGGTTAAATTGGACGACATTTTCTCGGCGCCCATCCGGAAGAACCATCTCCATTTCGGAATGGTTTTCCGGGTCTGCCAGCCAATCGATCGGAACGATAAATGCCCGGCTGACCTCATCTCGAGACAACCGTAAATCGAGAGGCCAGTTCATTTGCCCGACAACCGGTGTGACCACATACCCGGTGATGGTCAGCATATCGTATAACCGGCCTAAAACTTGAATTTCCCCCTCACGCACGCCAATTTCTTCATACGCTTCGCGCAAGGCAGTTTGTTCGCGGCTGCTATCATAAATTTCTACCGCGCCACCCGGAAAGGATACCTGGCCCTTATGCTTCTGAACTTGATCGGTCCGGTGGGTATACAATAAATGCCACTTATCATCGTGACACACTATCGGAATTAATACCGCGGCAGCCCGGTAGTGATCATTCGAGAGCGGCAGCCTGGTTGGGTCCTTTTCTGATAATCGTTGGCGAATGGTGTCGAGATTGATCTCGGTTCCACAAACCTTATCCCCGTTCACAATTCCCCTTCACTTTGCAATTCCTGTAATAAACTGGTTTCTTCATCCGCACTCACATCCGTCTTGAGGGCAGCTAAAACGGGCCTGGCAAAGATTAAAAAGCCAGTATGGGCAATCATGCGATCCGTGGGCCGCAGCCGGTCAGGTTCCGGTTTATAGAAACGCATGATGATTTCCAAAACTTCGATAAAAGCAAACATATTCCTGCGAAGCTCACGGATCAAATTACTCACCTGGTTCGTGGTGGGTAAAATGCTGCCAAAGAAACCGCCTAATTTGAGAGCAGCCCGCACCTGGGAAATATAATCATACGGGTTGGGAACATCAAGAAACAGGGCATCCACTCCTGTTTCTTCGAATCCGTTTTCAATATTTCCTAATTTAAAAATGACCCTTTCGGTCAGTCCTAACCGGTCCAGGTTTTTCCGGGCCACGGTTTGCATCTCCTGGCGCGATTCATACGTGATCACCTGTCCGGATGCTCCCACGGAATACGCTAAAGCGCTGGTTAACGAACCTGAACCTGTCCCTGCCTCCAACACGCGCGCACCCGGGCCAATGCCCATATTCACCAGAATATAACCAATTTCCTTGGGGTAAAGGATCTGGGTATTGCGCGGCAGGCTGCGCAGCAGATCGCCCAGGGCAGGTTGGAATAAAAAAAATGGGCTCCCCATATGGCTGTAGACCTGGCTGCCCCAGGGTTTCCCGATCAGCTCGTCATGATATAAAATCCCACGGTGAGTATGCAGCGCACCACCTGCTTGCAGGGTGATAATGTAATGTTTGTGCCTGAGGCCAACCAGTTGGGCAAGATCACCGTCTTGAGCGTGAGTTCCGTGCAAATTCCAGGTCAATAGATTTCTCCAAATTCTTTTCTCCCCATTATATTCCCAAATCTACCCGCCTCCTAACTTGAAATTCTTCATGGGTACAGATCAAAATTTCATCACCCATCCCCCCGGCAAAGGTTCTGTGAGAATGTGCGACTTTTCGCCGCACATTCTCACATGTTTCCTCTATTATGAGGCCATCGATTCCCGTAAAATCGACGCACACCTATCTTTCATCGGGTCGAGCATCAAGTATAATAGGGCAATGAATTTTACCCCCACCTCCATACCTGATGTGATCTTGATCGAACCGATAGTTTTCGGAGACGATCGAGGTTTTTTTATGGAAACCTACCAGGCAGAGAGGTATGCCGCGGCAGGGATCACCAGCCAATTCGTACAGGATAACTACAGCGGATCGCGCCGGGGAATCCTAAGAGGGCTGCATTTTCAAATCCAACAGACCCAGGGAAAATTGGTGAGGGCTGTGGTCGGTGAAATTTTTGATTTGGTAGTTGACATACGGCGCAGTTCGCCGACATTTGGGAAATGGGTCGCGACCATTCTTTCAGCCCAAAACAAGCTGCAACTTTGGGTCCCAGAAGGGTTTGCCCACGGTTTTTTGGTGGTCAGTGATTGGGCTGAAGTCTTATACAAAACAACCGATTATTATGCGCCCGCCTATGAACGAACCTTGTTGTGGAATGATCCGACCATCGGTGTTCAATGGCCGCTTGAACCAGGTCAGGAGCCAGTTCTATCGGGAAAAGATATCAAAGGCAAGCTGCTTAACGAAATCGAGCTGTTCGATTGATCGATTGCGATAAAGTCATCCGAATTTTTCAAGGGAGGCATGATGCAAAATATCCTGGTAACGGGGGGCGCTGGTTTTATTGGCTCCAATTTCGTAAGATTTTTGTTGAAAACGCAACCTGATGTCCATATTATTAACCTGGACCTGTTGACATACGCCGGCAGCCTGGAAAATTTAAAAGATCTACCTGACCCAGAAAGGCACACCTTCATTCGGGGTGATATCTGCGATCGCGCGCTGGTTGACGAAATCCTTCATAAACATTCCATACAAGAAATTATTCATTTCGCCGCGGAAACCCATGTTGACCGTTCGATCCTGGGACCCGGTCAGTTCATCCAAACCAACGTCATTGGCACATTCACCCTGCTCGAAGCAGCCCGGCAGGCCTGGCTGGTGGATAAAATCCTCCCTATTGACCAGGTCCATTTTCACCACGTTTCTACCGATGAAGTCTATGGAACGCTGAAGCCGCAGGATCCCGCGTTTTCAGAAACCACTCCCTACGCGCCAAGTTCACCGTATTCGGCTTCAAAGGCCGGGAGTGACCATCTGGTGCGGGCATATGATCATACCTACGGCTTGCCGGTTACTATCACCAATTGCAGCAACAACTACGGCCCTTACCAATTCCCAGAAAAACTGATCCCGCTGATGATCCTCAACGCGGTCGAAGGGCGCTCCTTACCGGTATACGGTGATGGGCAGCAGATCCGCGACTGGCTGTTCGTTGAAGATCATTGTGAGGCGATCTGGTTGGTGGCCACCCGCGGCCGGTTGGGTGAAACATATAATATCGGTGGGGATAACCAGCCCGCTAATCTGGAAATTATCCAGCGAATCTGCTCGGTCCTTGACCAATCACTGGATGATCCTTTAAAAAAACCACATGCCCAATTCATCCGCTACGTAACCGACCGGCCCGGTCATGACCGGCGCTACGCGATGAATATTGAAAAAATAAAATCCGAGTTGGGATGGCAGCCGCGGCAGTCCTTAGAAACCGGGCTGGAGCTTACCATCCAGTGGTATCTCAACCATCCGGACTGGGTCAATGCGGTCAGGCACAAAGCAGACTTTGAAAGCTGGATGGATAAAAACTACGCATCAAGGGGCGAAACAAAATGAAAGGCATTATTTTAGCAGGCGGAAAGGGAACGCGGCTATATCCGATCACATTGGCAAGCTGCAAGCAGCTGCTGCCCGTATACGATAAACCAATGATTTACTACCCGCTGACGATGTTAATGATGGGCGGGATAAAAGAGATCCTGATCATTACCACACCTGAAGACAAGCCCGCTTTTAAGCGCCTGCTTGGAACCGGAAGCCAATGGGGGATCCGGTTTGAATATGCCATCCAAACCCAACCCCGAGGGTTAGCGGATGCATTTCTTTTGGGCCAGGACTTTATCAAAGATGAGCCAGTATGTTTGATCCTGGGAGATAATGTTTTCCATGGGACTGGCTTGATTGACAATTTATCAAAGGCGGCTACTTTGCAGCAAGGCGCATTGATTTTCGCTTATCCGGTGCGCGATCCGGAAAGGTACGGCGTGGTGGAGTTTGACAAAAACCGCCGGGCCATCAGCATCGAAGAAAAACCAAAACAGCCGCGCTCCAATTACGCCGTCCCTGGGATTTATTTCTACGATCGCCAGGTGGTTGGGTTTGCTAAAAATCTAAAACCCTCCCCTCGCGGTGAATTAGAAATCACGGATATCAACCGCATTTACCTGGAACGAAACGAATTGCAGGTAGAGGTCTTAGGTCGCGGAACCGCATGGCTGGATGCAGGGACGCACGAATCACTGCTTCAAGCTTCCAGCTTTGTGCAGGCAATTGAAGAACGCCAGGGCTTGATGGTGGCCTGCCCGGAGGAAATCGCCTTCCGCCAGGGATTTATCAATGCAGCTCAGCTGCGGACGCAAGCGGAAACGATGAGCAGCAACCAGTACGGTCAGTACCTGCTGCGATTGCTGGATGAAGATGAGCAGGAATAGAGCGTGGCTATGCGAATATTGCTGTTAGGAAAAAACGGGCAGCTCGGTTGGGAATTTCAAAGAACCTTACTTCCATTGGGTGAGATAACCGCCCTGGATTGGCCTGATGTGGATTTCTCAAAGCCGGAAACTCTGCGCGAGCTGGTTCGCGGCTTACAACCCCAGGTGATCATTAATGCCGCCGCATATACGGCTGTGGACCGCGCCGAGACAGAACGCGAGCTTTGCCAGGCAATCAACGCGGTCGCGCCGGCAGTTTTAGCAGATGAAGCCAGCCGGCTGCGGGCTGCCTTTATCCATTATTCGACCGATTATGTTTTTGATGGAAATAAAGGGGCAGCCTATGTTGAAGGGGATGCGCCGGCCCCATTGAATGCTTACGGCGAAACAAAATTTAGCGGAGAACAGCATGTTCAACAGGCTGGCGAGGCATACTGGATTTTTCGAACCAGCTGGGTGTACAGCTCGCGCCGGGATTCCTTCGTGAGCAAGGTGCTGGAATGGGCCCGTCAAAGGAAATCGCTAAAAATAGTCTCCGACCAGGTGGGAGGACCGACCTGGTGCCGTATGCTGGCGGAGATATCCACCCTGGCCCTCGTCCAGGGGCGGCAGGATCCTTTCGAGTGGGTCAAACAAACGGCCGGCCTGTACCATCTCGCGGGCTCCGGCTTTGCCAGCCGCCTGGAATGGGCGCAAGAAATCCTTAAACATGATCCGCATCCCGGCGAACAGCTGGTCGAAGAAGTCTTACCGGCGCAGACTGCAGATTTCCCGACTCCGGCCCGGCGACCGCTGTATACACCGCTGAACTGCGACCTTTTTGAGCAAACCTTTCACCTATCGCTGCCGCATTGGAAGAAAGCGCTAAAGCTAATGATGGAAGGGTAGCTCACTTAGATTTGAAAAATCAGGGGTAATTCAGTCAACGACTCAAGGGGTTTTCTTTACCGTTTGCACCAGGCTTAACCAATAGCCAATGGCGCAAACTCCGACGGCGCCTAACAAAGCCATTCCCATATGTACGGGACCGACGCTAAAAAAGGTCCAGCCCAGGATTTCCCCGGCGATGTGGCCCACCCAAAACCCGGCAAAGCCAAATATCAGGTAAAGGATCAACCGTCCAAGATTGCCCCCCACAATCAAATGAAGCAGTACGCCAATTAAAGCCCCCACGACCGTCCCCAAGATTAAACCAGGAATCGTCATACTTCTCCTCCTCAGGTCCGCCTAATTCTCGATAAGCCCACTGCCCAGGACTACCTCTCCCCGGTATATTACCGCAAGCTGGCCCGGGGTAATATCCCGCACAGGCTGCTTGAACGCCACGTTCGCTTTACCGCTGGCTTCCGGCGTGATTTCAGCCGGCGCTGGAACCGCTTTATAACGGATCTTAATCTCGGCTGAAAATGGATCCTGCGGGGCTGATCCACAAATCCAGTTGATCACGCCGACCTGCATTTTTCGACCCCCTAATTCCTCTTCGTTTCCAACAATCAACTGGTTCTGGATCTGATTTTTCTCTAAAACATACAAAGGTCGGGGAGAAGCAATTCCCAATCCCTTGCGCTGGCCAATGGTGTAATAAGCCAATCCCTGGTGCTGACCAAGCACCTGACCGGCGCGGTTGACAATCTCACCGGGACGACCTGCTTCGGGAGAGTGGCGTCTCAGAAAGGCACGGTAGCCATCCTGGCCCAGGAAACACAGGTCCTGGCTGTCTGGCCTTTCTGCGACGGGAAGGTTGAACTTACGGGCAAGCTCGCGCACCTCGGTCTTTGTATATTCTCCCAGCGGCAAGATGGTATGCTGCAGCTGAGACTGCGTCAGGCTGCTGAGCACATAGGATTGGTCTTTGGTGTCATCCAGGGCTTTCAGCAGCGTTACCTGGTCGTTTTCATCACGGTGGATTCGGGCATAATGGCCTGTTGCCATAAATGTGGCACCCACGCTCAGCGCCTGCTCGAGCAGGTAGCCCCAGCGGATCATGCGGTTGCAAACGATGCAAGGATTGGGGGTGATGCCCTGGGAATAGCCCTCAAGAAAAGTTTTCACGACGCTGCCGTGAAACCGTTCGCGCACATCCAGGGCATAGAAAGGGATCCCGATCAAAGCGGCGACACGCCGCGCCTGCGCCATGGCATCCGGGGTGCAGCAGCGGTTTTCATCCTCGCGGCCCACCTCGCTCCACAGGCGGAGCATCATACCAATGACCGGATATCCCTGGTCGACCAGTAACGCGGCGGCAACAGAGCTATCTACGCCGCCGCTCATCGCGACCACAACTGTTGGCCGATCTACCATTATTTTTCTCCGCGCCGGCCCTTCCTGGCTTTTTCTACCAATCCGGGCAGGATTGTATTGAACTTTTCGATTTGATCCGGGGTATTATCTTTCCCCAGGGTGACGCGCAGAGAACCCAACGCCCAGTCGGGTGATAATCCGATAGCAAGCAAGACCTCAGACGGTTTTGGACTGCCGACCTTGCAAGCCGACCCGGAAGAACAGGCAAAACCTGCCAGGTCGAGCAGCATGAGCAGCTGGTTGCCGTCCGCCCCTTCAAACACAAAGCTGGCATGGTTTGGCAGGCGGTGCGAGGGATGGCCGGTCAACCGCGCATCCGGGATCGTTTCCAGCACTCGACCCACAAGAAAATCGCGCATCTGGGTGGTGTGTTTGGTTTGATCCGGCGAGCTGCTTTGCGCCAGATGGAATGCTTCGGCCATGCCGACGATGTAAGGTACATTCTGCGTGCCAGACCGCAGCCCAAATTCCTGCCCACCGCCTGTGTTGACCGGCATCAGTGGTGTCCCGCGCCGAATATAAAGGGCTCCCACTCCCTTGGGACCGTAGAACTTATGGGCGCCGATCGCCAGCAAATCTACCTGATCGGCCTGAACATCCATTGGCAGATGGGCAGCAGCCTGAACCGCGTCGCTGTGGAATAGGACCTGCTTTTCACGGCAGATACGGCCAATTTCCGCTACCGGATTGATCGTGCCAATTTCATTATTGGCATAGATCACCGAGACCAGGGCGGTGTCGGAGCGGATGCGCCGCGCTACTTCATGCGGATGCACCATTCCGTATTCGTCCACCGGTAAGTATTCCAGTTCAAAGCCAAATTCACCGGCTAGTTGTTCTGCGGTATGAGACACGGCATGGTGCTCTACCGGGCTGATCAGCAGGTGCTTTTTTTGCGCAAGACCATGCTGCGCAAAAGCTGCGCCGCGCATCGCCAGATTATCACTTTCGGACCCGCAGGCGGTAAAGATAATTTCGTGCGGATCAGCGTGAAGGTCGTTGGCTACGCGAAATCTCGCATCTTCTACCGCAGCTTCTGCCAGCTGACCATACTGGTGGATCGAAGACGGGTTGCCAAAAGTACCGCTAAAATAGGGGATCATCGCCTGCAGCACCCGTTCATCCACCGGGGTCGTTGCGGCGTAATCCAGATAAATTTGTGTGTGGTTGTTCATCCTTCAGGCCCTCCGGGCAATGAGGTCCAATTATAGCATGTTGTGCATTCAACTTTCCGCGAGCCCAATCCCCTGATATAATAACACTACTTGTTCTTTATCTCACATATCGGAGGAATCATGGCAATAAAGATCCATTTTGGCACCGACGGTTGGCGCGGGGGTATCGCCAATGACTATACATTCGAGAACGTCAGACGGTGCACACAGGGATTTGCCAGCTATCTCCTCAAGCACGGCAATTCAGGAAAATGGGTGGTGGTAGGGCACGATAAACGCTTTTTATCCGAAAATTTCGCGCTTGCCGCAGCCGAAGTCTTAGCCGCGAACGGCTTGAAGGTCTATCTAACCAACGGACCGACGCCAACCCCCGTCATCGCTTATTCTGTCGTCCATCGTAAAGCAGTCGGGGCGGTAAATATCACCGCTTCGCACAACCCACCCACGGATAACGGGTATAAAGTACGAGATCCTAACGGCGGCGCTATCCCCCCTGAGGGACTGGCGGAAATCGAAAGCTTGATCCCAGATTCGGACGCCGGGATTAAAACCATGCCGGCTGCCGAAGCCGAAAAGCAAGGCAGCCTGGTATTTTTTGATGCCGCGCCGGATTACATCGAGCATCTCAAGGATCTTATCGACCTTCAGCCTTTAAAAGATGCGGGCTTGAAGGTGGTGGTCGACACAATGTGGGGAAATGGGGCTGGCTGGTTCACCCGGCTGCTTTCAGGCGGAAAAACGCAAATCATTGAAATCCATAATACGCGCAACCCGATCTTTCCGGAAATGAGCCGCCCGGAACCGATCCCACCCAACATCAACGTCGGCTTGCGGACAACGGTCGAGCAAGCGGCGGATGTTCTGTTAATCACCGATGGCGATGCGGATCGGGTAGGTGTGGGCGATGAAAATGGTAATTTCGTCAACCAGCTGCAGGTGTATGCCTTGCTGGCTTATTATTTGCTGGAAGTGCGGAAATTACGCGGGCCGATTGTTAAAACACTCTCCACTACCAGTATGCTGGAGAAATTAGGAAAAATTTACCATGTCCCCGTTTATGAGACCGGCGTGGGATTCAAGTACGTCGCGCCAAAAATGCTGGAGACAGATGCCCTGATCGGCGGCGAAGAATCGGGCGGGTACGCATTTCGGGGGAATGTGCCAGAACGCGACGGCATTCTCGCCGGTTTGTATATACTGGATATGATGGTTAAACTTCAACGCAAGCCTTCAGGTTTGCTCGAGCTCCTGTTTGAAAAAGTAGGTCCGCATTATTATGACCGGATTGACACCAAATTCAGCGGTGACCGCATAAAACGCGAGCAAATGATCATCAATGCCAGGCCTGAAACCTTCGGTGGGCTGCGCGTCACCAGCTTGAATTCATCGGATGGATACAAATTTAATCTTGAAGATGGCGGTTGGCTGCTGATTCGTTTTTCTGGCACTGAACCCATCATGCGGGTATATTGTGAAACGACCCACCGTGAGCGGGTTCCAGCCATTCTCCAGGATGGTTTGAAAGTCGCGGGATTATCTTAGTTTGGCGAATTTTGTCGACACGCACTGCCACTTGAACTTTAACTCATTCGAGCCTGATCTGGAACAGGTCCTGGAAAATGCCTGGCAAGCCGGAATCGAGCGAATATTAATGCCCGCCGTGGATTTAGAATCCTCACGACAGGTGATTAAAATCAGCGAAATGGATCCCCGATTGTACGCCGCCGTTGGCGTACATCCCAATGATGCCCTCAGCTGGAATGATGCCACGTTCGACGAACTGCGGATCCTCGCGGATCACCCCAAGGTTCTGGCTGTCGGCGAAATTGGGCTGGATTTTTACCGCGATCACGCACCACATGACCTGCAGAAAAAAATCCTGCGCGATCAATTGACCCTTGCCGCTGAATATGGAAAGCCAGTGTTGATCCACTCACGCCAATCGCTCCATGACCTCTGGCCTATCCTGTCTGATTGGCAGGTCCAATTGGGCAAGCAGCACCGGTTGGCTGGAAATTGCGGGGTATTACACTCCTACGAGGGCGACCTCGCAACAGCTTTGGAAGCAATAGCTCAGGGATTCTACATCGGAATCGGCGGTCCGGTCACTTTTCGAAATGCGCAAGCCAGGCAGCTGGTGGTCACAGCCCTGCCAATTAAAAGGATTTTATTGGAGACGGATGCACCCTTTCTTGCTCCACAGCCTTACCGCGGGCAAAGGAACGAACCTGCGTATATTCCGGTGATCGCCAGGAAGATCTCTGAGCTGCATTCTCAACCTCTCGAGGTGATTGCCGAAGTCACCTTCACCAACTCCGACCAGTTGTTGGGATGGAGATAGGATATTTGGCCACAAAAATTTCGTTTGTTGCTCCTGTTGAACAAGATATATTTGCCGTTGAGGCATTGATTCGCGCCCAGGCAGACGGACGTCACGCCGACCTGCGCGCTGCACTGGATTTATTGCTTTCTGCCGGTGGAAAACGGGTTCGCCCGGCTTTGACACTGCTATCCGGGCGTATGCTGGGTGTTTCATCAGATCGAATGGTGACCCTGGCTGCCGCTATTGAATTGCTCCATACGGCGACCCTGGTCCACGATGATTTAATCGACGGCTCACTCTTACGGAGAGGGATGCCAACCCTCAATTCGCAATGGTCTCCCGGCGCCACCGTCCTGACCGGGGATTTTCTGTTTGCATGTGCCGCCAAGCTGGCCTCTGACACCAATTCTATCCCTGTGATGGGTCTTTTCTCCCAGACGTTGAAAGTAATTGTCAATGGAGAAATCACCCAGCTGTTTATGGGCCACTGCAACGTCGACCGCGAGGAATATTACCAGCGGATTTACGCCAAAACAGCTTCTTTGTTTGAGACTTCCGCCAAATCTGCAGCTTTACTTTGCGAGAGCGATGACAAAACCATCGAGGCCATGCGCCAGTTTGGCTACAACATTGGGATGGCGTTTCAGATTGTCGACGATGTGCTGGATTTTACCGGAGAGCAGCAAACCCTTGGAAAGCCTGTGGGCAGCGACCTGCGCCAGGGCCTGATCACACTGCCAACCATTTACTATCTCGAAAACCACCCTGAAGATCGGCTGGCCCAAGAATTGAGCAATGGAGACTGCAGCAAGTCAGATCAGCAAATTACCCAATTGGTGGAAGCCATTCGCACCAGCTCCGCAATCGGCCTGGCTATCCAGGAAGCTTGCGAGTTAGTGGACCGCGGGCTTGCCGCTTTGCTGACGTTTCCACCAAGCCTGGAACGTGATTCACTCCAGGAGCTGGCAACTTTTTTCTTGAATCGTGAGTTATGAATAAAAAAAAGCCGCGATAGCGGCTTATTGCAGTGCGCTGGGGGGGACTTGAACCCCCACGCCTTGCGGCACATGGCCCTCAACCATGCCTGTCTGCCAATTCCAGCACCAGCGCGATTGCATGGCAATTATAACCGGGTTGAAACCCTTGTCAAGTCACGACGAATGTAAGGAGGCCAGATGACCATTATTTTAGACGCGATGGGCAGCGACAAATTTCCAGATCCTGAGATCCAGGGGGCGGTCGACGCTGTCCGTGAATTTGGCGAAGAAATCATCCTGGTGGGAAACCAGGATTTAATAGCGCCTAAGCTGAAAGCGCTCAATCCGGACAATCTCCCGGTACGCATTCACCATGCTCCCGATATGCTCGAAATGAGAGACCATGTGGTCGAATCGGCGATCAAAAAACCCAACAACTCCATGGCAATTGGGATGGAATTGTTGAAAAGCGGTCAGGGCAGCGCATTCGTCACCGCCGGCTCCACCGGGGCGGCAATGTTTGTCGCCCTGCGCACCTTAAAACTGCTGAAAGATGTCCAGCGGCCTGCTCTGACTGCCATTTTTCCCACGCGCAGCGGACGATGTGTGGTCTGCGATATTGGCGCCAATGCCGACTGCCGTCCGGAATTCTTCCCCCAGTTTGCCGTTATGGGCAGCATATACGCCGAAAAAGTTCTGGGCGTAGCCAACCCGAGAGTTGGTTTATTAGCCAATGGGGAAGAAGCTGGAAAAGGCAATATGCTGGTGAAAAGCGCTTATCCATTGTTAGAAAAAAGCGGGATCAATTTTATCGGCAATACCGAACCCAAGGAGCTGTTCGCCGGCAGTGCGGATGTGGTGATTTGCGATGGCTTTACCGGAAATATCATGCTCAAATCCAGCGAAGCGGTTGCGAAGCTGATCACCGACGTGCTCAAGGAAGAACTCACCTCATCATTTGTGCGAAAAATTGGGGCGCTTTTAATCCGCTCTTCGTTCAGCCGGGTAAAGAAGCTGATCGATCCTTCCGAAGTAGGCGCCGCTCCCCTGCTGGGGATCAACGGCCTGGTCTTCGTCGGTCACGGGCGGTCCAATGCCAGGGCAATTACCAGCGCAATTGCCGTTGCCCGCCATGCGGCGAGCGTAGACCTGCTGGCTGAAATGCGGCATGCCGTTCAAGAGAAATTATCTCACCTGGTTGCTGCCGGTCCGGCAGTGTAGTTCATTCAAAAAATATGGAATTCTTTCCCCATGAAAATCGTCTCCAACAATAAATTAATTCGACGCAACAAGCGTATTGGAAATTACACCACCATTGGCAGCCTGGTTATTCTGGGATTGGGGTTGTATATCAGCTTCACTGCCCAGACCTCAGACGGATTTTTATGGTCGCTGGTCTGTTTGCTTCTTGGTTTTCTCGGTTCGCAAGTGGGCATATTCTTCGGCAACCGCTGGGGGCGTTCTCCGCGACCGGATGAATTTATGAATAACGCCTTGAAGGGCCTGGACGATAAGTATATTTTGTACCATTACACTACCAATGTAGCCCATCTTCTCACCGGCCCTGCCGGTATCTGGGTTCTTGCGCCTTACCAGCAGCAGGGAAGAATCACCTACGATCCCAAGAAATCACGCTGGATGCAAAAAGGCGGCAACTGGTATATGAAAATATTTGGCCAGGAAAGCCTGGGCAGGCCGGATCAAGAAGTAAATGCCTCGTTGGCCGATGTCAATTCCTTTCTGGCTAAGAATGTAAAGATTGATGGCTTGCCCGAACCACAGGCGGCTTTGGTTTTTGTCCATCCCAAAGCGGTCGTGGATGCGCCCAACGCTCATTTTGCCACCCTGCATATCGAAAAGCTGAAAGACTTCATGCGCCGCCAGGCAAAAGAAAAACCGGCTCCCATGGACCTGATCCGCCTGTTTCAACAGGTATTGCCCTCCGATTCGGTCGATTAATTATTACTCGAAAGCAACCTTTTATCCCTTGTTGTAATTGACAAATCGATAATTAAGATCGATAATATGCGCGTTAACTAAATACTTTCACGTAGGAGGGAGAATATGTGGTTTGTTTCACCAGTTTCTGAAAAAGATGCTGAAGGTTTACTTCGCGAGCTGTATGACCAGGATCGAGAAGAAACCGGTTATGTAAGGAACGTCACCCGTGCGTGGAACTGCCGGCCCGAGCTGCTACCCGTCTGGCAGCAGCTGCTCAAGGGGATCCGTTCGCACCTGCGCCTGCGTACCTACGAATTAATCACCATAGCTGCCTCACACGCGATCGGCTGTGTGTATTGCATGTTAGCGCATGGAGCGGTGCTCCACAAAAATGGGTTTACTCCCCAACAGGTAATCGCCATCCTGGAAAATTATCACACTGCCGGCCTCAGCCCGGTTGAAGTGCATATGATGGATTATGCCCATAAAATCAGCACGGATTCGGGTTCCGTATCTCAAGCGGATATCGACCTGCTGCATCAGGATGGGTTGAGTGACCAACAGATCTCAGATGTTGCCCTGGCAGCGGTGGCACGCAATTTCCTCAGCCGCTATTTTGATGCTCTGGGAGCGGGACCTGACCCGGAACTTCAGCAGAGCGAGCCAGAAATATGGGAATACCTGAAAAACTGGAAGTAAATCCACCGGAATTGAGCCTGTCGCGGATTCGGGCCAGTGCATTGGTTAAAAACTGCGCATAAAAATCAAGCCAATCCTGACATGACACACCCCAGAATTAATGTTTGGGAAGTGTCATGTTTTTATTAAGGATCACAGCCCAATTACCCATCCCCCTGCCCCCGGCCGGAGGAAAACAGATCGATGAATCAGGCTGGGGGCGGGGATCATAGGGGTGGGGGCTTTCTTACGCTGTAGTCAAATGACATGAAGAACTCCGAGATTAATTCCGGGGGTTTTCATGTTTGAATTCAAACCAGGATCCGGAAAAATTTTCGCTTGCCTACCTGCAATACGCCCGACTTTTCGAAAATCATTCCGCTTTCGGTCACCACCAGACCCTCGTAGCGCACCCCATTCTGTTCGATCAAACGCCGCCCATCGTTTCGCGTGGCGACTGCCCCGCAAGCAACCAGCACATCCAGTACGGTCTGTCCGGGCAGACACGTGTAGGTGGGTATTGCCTCAGGAACGGCATGTTCTTGAAACAGGCTAACAAATTTTTCCTCTGCGCTTTGTGCGGCAGTATCGTCATAGAAAGTCCCGGTTATCTCGCGGGCCAGACTCATTTTTGCGTCACGCGGATGGAGAGCACCAGTGTGGATGCTTTCTTCAAACTGGGCAATTTGATCGGGAGTCCAGCGTGTCACCAACCGGCAAAAAGAAGGCATAGCAATATCGGGTATGCTCATAACTTTGCCGTACATATCCGCCGCATTGGTGGAGATGGGGATATGGTTGCCCAGCGACTTTGACATTTTCAACACGCCGTCAGTGCCGGGCAGGATTCCAAGAATGATCGCCACATTGGGCCGAGCGCCAAGTGAAATCATCACTTTACGAGCAGCTGTCACGATGTTAAACAATTGGTCGGTGCCGCCGATCTGCACGTCAGCTTGCAGCATAAACGCATCGTATCCCTGCATCATTGAATAGAATGTTTCATGCAGGTAGATGGGATCACCTCGGTCCCAGCGCTGGCGGAAGGCATCGCGCGTGAGAAACTGCTGAATGGTGAAATTCGAGGCTAATTGGATCAAGTCGGCAAACGTCAGTTTTGACAGCCATTCCGCGTTGTAGCGCACCACGGTTTTATCCCGGTCAAGGATGCGGAAGGCCTGCTCGGCATAAGTTCGCGCATAATCATCCGCTTGCTGGGAGGTTAAAATTGGCCTTAATTTATCCTGGTCGGAAGGATCTCCAATTAACGAAGTATACGTTCCAACCACGAAAAGCACTTCGTGGCCTAAATCTTGAAACTGGCGCAGCTTGCGCATCGTGACCGTATGTCCCAGGTGCAAATCAGGCTTGCGTGGGTCATATCCGCAGTAAACGCGCAATTTACGTCCGGCGGTTTGCGCCTCAACAATTCGTTCGCGCAGTTCAAGGGCCATCGTGCGGTGTAAATTTTCATCACCATACGCGGTCCCCTGCATGAGCAGTTCAACCTGGGCATCGATATCCATCTATCTTTCTCCTAATATGATGTTTGGGGAGTTTTATTGAAAATTGCTTCGCGATTTTCAATAAAACTCCAACCTCATGTTATGCGGCCCGTGCCAGCGCGAACGGCTAACTGAAATCAAAAAACGCCAGAGAGGGCCACCAACTTCTCACCGGCGTTCTTGGATGCAAGAGGTATTAACCGAAGCAATCCTCTAACGCCGGACGAAGTGTGGGATATTGGAAATAGTAACCGCATTCCAGCAAACGTTTCGGTAAAGCACGCTGCCCTTCCAAAACCAACATGCTCATTTCACCCAAAACCAGCTTAACGGCAAACCCAGGAGCAGGCAGCCAGAAGGGACGCTTCAATACGCCGGCAAGCTCCTTTCCAAAATCTTTCATCCGGTTTGGGTTCGGGCCAACCAGGTTAAAAATCCCGGTGGCATCGGCCTGGCTTAATAAGAACATTACTGCTTTCAGGTAATCCTGCATGTGGATCCAGGGCCACCACTGATTGCCGGTTCCCAACGGTCCGCCAACAAACAATCGATTCATGAGCAGCACAGGCTGGATCCACTCCGCCCGGCGGGATATTACCAGACCGGTGCGGATCACAATATGGCGCACGCCCTGGCGCGCTACAGGGGCTGTGGAAGCCTCCCAATCTTCAGTGACATTTGCCAGAAAATCTTTCCCCCTGGGAGCGGACTCGTCCAACTCAAGATCACCCTGGTTGCCGTAGGCGCCGATCCCTGAAGCCTGGATCAATACACCGGGTTTCCGGTCTACTTTATCAACTGCCTCAACGATCGCCTGACCGGCTTGCTTGCGGCTGGAACGGATCTTGGCCTTTTGCCCACTCGTCCAACGGCCTGACCCGATACTGGCCCCTGCCAGGTTGATAATCGCATCCACTTCACCCGCCAGGTGCCCCCAACCCTGCGAAGTTTTGCCGTCCCAACCGACAACCTGAACCCCAGGAATCGGCTGAACAGCTTGCGGGCTGCGTGAGAGGACAATCACCTGATGCTGTTGTTTCAGCAAGGTATTGGCCAGCTCATTCCCTAAAAAACCAGAACCTCCAGGAATCAATACGCGCACGGGACCATCCTTTTTTGATGTTTGGGGGAGTTTTTTGCCTTCGCGAGGGCAAAAAACTCCCAAACATCTTTTTGCGTGGTCGCCGCCAGCCCTGGCCCCCAGGGCGCCTGGGCCCAGGGGGCCGACCAGCTTATCTTCGTCAAAACCTCTACGCCATTTATATCATACAGCAATGGCCTTATCAAATGGATGTGCAACCATTTTTCGAATTCTTTATAAAATATTTAACCTTCGATTAATTGGCAGGGAAAATACTCGTGCTATAATCCATCCAATGGAGCCTGGTGGCCATGTCTGCTGATGTGCTGGTCTTAAATGCCAACTTTGAACCCATCCATATCTGCAATATGAGAAGGGCAATAAATCTCATTCTCGCGGAAAAAGCAATCCTGGTGCTCAATGGGCGCGGCGAAATCCACACTGTTCGTTACGATTTTCCCCGTCCTTCTGTGATCCGCCTGATGCATATGATCCACCGACCGCGGCCGCAAATCAAGCTGACCCGGCGCGAAATATTCCGGCGGGATGCTTATACCTGCCAATACTGCGGAAAGAAGGCCGTTGATTTGACCATTGACCACGTCGTCCCCCGCCATTTAGGCGGGCCGCACAGCTGGCCTAACGTGGTGGTAGCATGTTCGCTGTGCAATCACCGGAAAGGTGGCCGCACTTTGGAAGAAGCCGGTATGCATTTGCTCAAATCCCCCCGCGAACCTCAGGCCTCGGTCCAATATATTTTTGGCCACCATTTGCTCGAATTTTCAGAATGGCAGCCGTTTATCGATGGCTGGTAAAAAAAAAGTGGGGCTGTCCGAAAAGTAAACTTTTCGGACAGCCCGATAGCACAGGTGATGAATTTTTGAGTTTTTGACCGCCACGTGTGGCGGTCAAAAACTCAAAAGGGACTTTCTGGACAACCTCATTTTAATGATGATTCTTTATTTAATTAAAAATCTAGCTCCAGCCCATCCGTCGCCAGAAAAACCTTCCCCATGAACACCTTGCGGGCGTCTTCCAGCCTGGCCGCCTGGTCCTCCGATCTTGGCGGATAATGGATCAAATACAGGCTGCGCGCCTCTGCCTGCCGGGCAATATGCCCGGCTTGCGCAGCGGATGAATGCCCGACCGATCCGCCGGAAGCCTCGTGGATGAGGACATCTACCTGATGCGCCAGGCCGACCACCTGCGGGCAGGGTTCGGTATCACAGGAATAAGCTATCACTTTCCCTTCCTGCAAAAATTCAACCCTCAACCCAATTGTAGGCACCAGGTGTTTGACCGGTGAGGTGTAGATGCGCAGGGTGGGGCTGCCGATCGCCAGGCTCATCTCTTGATCGGGAAGCCGGTGGAAGATGATCGGGTATAAATTCGGCCACTTCTTCCAATCAAACAATCCCATCATGATCTCTAAGCGGTCTATAGTGTGTGCGAGACCATAAATTTGCAGGGGATGTTTTCGCCCAAGGAGCCAGCTTTCGATCAGGAATCCCGGCACACCGGCCACATGATCCGGGTGAAAATGGGTCAAGAGAAGATCCGTCACCTTGTCATAAGGGATTCCTGCTTTCTTTAAGCGGACAATCGGACTGCTGGCGCTATCCACCAGCACGCAATGTTCACCTTGTTCGATCAAGAGATGCGTGTTTTCATGCCCATCTTCCGCAATAGCGTACCCTGATCCCAAAATTATAACTCGCCCCATTTCTCCTCCAGTGACCGGTAATCTATTACCAGGATTACCCAAAGAAAAGATACGCGATCCTTGGCGTAATCCAGGCTTCTAATGCAGCCGCAACCAGCAGCAGCGGAATAACTACACCTATCATTATTTTAACCCATTCTCCCATGGCTGTGATCCACACTTCACCCACAGTTTTTCCGGGCGTGGGTGTCGCAAGAATGGCCCCGGCCTGTAAAACTGCCGCGGTTGACAGAATGGCTGCCGGAATTTCAACCACTCCATGCGGCAATATCATTCCCAACAGATATACCATCACGGGCACGCCGGCCTGGGCGAGAATATTCATCAAGCCTCCCAGGACAGCCATGGTTGCAAAAATGGGCAGAACACCCAGGATTCCCATAGAAAAAACACCCAATACCATCCCGAATAAAAGGGCGCGGATATTCTGCCACCAGATCGAAAGCACCGGTCCTCCAGCAAATAAGGGCCATTCTTGCATCAACCCTTGAATCCGGCTGCCAGGGTCAGTAAATGATTTGAACTGCTCTGGGATGCCCCCGGTTTTTGTCCACTGCGAGACGACGATGAAGCCCATTAATACCCCAAACAGAGCCATCAATCCCATCACAACAGAGGGTTTCCACAATGCACGGATAGATTTGGGTAGAGCAACCCGGTACCATTCGACGACCGAGCGTGCATCTCCGGTGAAGCTTCGCCAAAATACCCTAAAACCCCACTTTAAATTTAATACGTCAATTTCCCGGCCTAACAGTTCTTCACGTTGAAAATGAGCCAGCCCGACCCTGACCAGTAAAACCGTCAATGAGAGCAACCCGATCACGACCCACCAGAGAGTGCTGAGATCTCCCCAAAACATGATGATGCTTTCACCCTGGATGAGCAGCGCCATGGGAATGATAATAAAACTCGCCAGCAAGTTGGCGGCTCGCACCGACGTAGCTTGAGACGATACCACAACTGCCCCTGCGACCATGACTATCGCCTGAACTATGGTTAAGATAACAATCAAGACCATAACACCTGGTTCGGGAAGGGTTATCTGCTGGTATACCAGGCCAAAGATATACACTGCCATGCCAAGAAAACTTGATAAAAGGGGAGGCACTGTCGCCGATAGCAATTTCCCCAGGTAAAGCTGCCAATCCTTCAAAGGGGTATTCAGGAGAGGCTCAATGCTCATTCGTTCTTTTTCACCCACAAATGATTCTAAAGCGATCACCATCGAAACAGAAATTGGAAAGAAACCCACGATCATCAGAAGAAATGGGATAAGCCGCTCCCCGACAATATTGGCTTCATACTGCTTCACAAAATTCAAGATTTGTTGGGCAGTAAAATTCATCAGGAAAGGAAAGAAAACGGTCAGGCCCAATACCGGGAAAATAATCCGCCAATCACGCAATTGGTCACGCACTTCTCTACGGACGATATACCATGCAGGTCGTAAACTGTTGATCATAAAAATGCCTATCCCACCCGGCTGACAGCCTGTAAATAAGCGTCTTCCAGGCTACGAGGGACTTCCTGAAAGGCTACGATATCCAGATTGTGTTCCAACATCTGCCGCATTAACACTGGATTGACGATCTCGGGCTGAGAAACGCTGAAGCGAAGGGTGTTTTCTGTTTTGTGCAACAATTCAACCCCGTCCGGTAAATCCGGCAGCCACCCATTGAGTGCGTTTGCCAGGTGAGCTTCATATTCCATTGGGCCGAGAAGCTGAAGCTTTAAGTTGTGTGGGGTGTCATTAAAAATGATCTTGCCCATGCGGATGATGGCGATTTTATCTGCCAATTCTTCGGCTTCGACCAGATTATGAGTACACAAGATGAACGTTCTTTTATCGAATTTCAAACGGTGGATCGCATCTCGGACCGTCCTGGCGCTTTCCGGGTCCATAGCCGATGTCGGTTCATCCAATAACAACACCGCCGGTTCATGCAGCAGCGCTCGGACCAGGGCAAGCTTTTGACGCATCCCTTTCGAAAATTCTCCAAGCCGTTTCTTCAGTGCTGAATCTAATCCAAACTTCAACAGCAGTTCATCCATCCGTTCACGGGCAACTTTAGGCTGCAAGTTGTACAGGCTGGCGAAGAACATCAGGTATTCAACCGCATTCATGCGGTTATACAGGCCGTGATGCTCGGTGAGCACTCCCACTGAGGCTCGCACTTTATCAGGATGCGCAACCACGTCATAGCCGGCGATGGTGGCTTTTCCCCGAGTAGGACGTAAAATCGAAGTGAGCATGCGTACCGTGGTGGTCTTTCCAGCCCCATTCGGTCCCAGCAAGACCAAAACCTCGCCGGCTTTCACATCCAGGTTGACGCCATCCACAGCCAGAAAATCATCAAATTTTTTTGTTAAATCCTCAGCGAAGATCATTGAAACCCACTTTCACAAAGATCGTGCGATCCTCTCCATCTTACCTTTTTTCGAATTGGTAAACAACTAACCTGACAAACTTGTAAAGATGTTCCTCGAGGTGTATGCAATCACACCTTTGCCATAAGACCTCAGGCGATCGATTTTTCTAAAATCGAGAATCCAACGGAATACATTACAACCCCCGAAATTAATCTCGGAGTTCTTCATGTCATGTGACTACAGCATAAAAAAGCCCCCACCCCTTTGATCCCCGCCCCCAGCTTGATTCATCGATCTGTTTTTCTCCGGCCGGGGGCGGGGAAAGGTTCTCCAGGAGGTGGAAGGGCCTTCGGCCCTTCCACCTCCTGGTATTTTCACCCCTTCCCGCATAAAATGGCCGTTTTCACTGATCGCTGCCAGTGGGAAGGGGGCAGGGGGATGGATAAATAGGCTGTGATCCTTAGTAAAAACATGACACATCCCAATAACATTAGTTCAGGGGTGTGTCATGTAATGCACGTTAATTTATACCCCCTGGATCTCATTAGAAGGTGTTTTTCTGAGATGGCGTAAGGCGAGCGCGGCAGCTGCAGCCAGCGCGACCACGACCATAAATGCCTGGTTGGCATTCAAGCCAGCCACCGTGGAGGAATCCAACCGAAGCATTTCCATAAAAATGCGCACAATTGGATAATAAACCAGGTATACCAGGAAAATATCCCCTGGCTTAAGCGCCTCGAAGAAACGGTTCGAGATCCAGATCAATAATCCCATCCCAATAAGGTTTAGCAAACTCTCATAAAGAAATGTCGGGTGATAATAGGCGACATCGGCGAATTGCGGCAGCCGGTGCGAAGGATCAACGAAGAGGGCCCAGGGCAGATTGGTCGGGGCGCCGTACAGCTCCTGATTGACAAAATTGCCCCACCTGCCGATCGCTTGAGCCAGAAGTAATCCTGGGGCGATAATATCCACCCAGGTAAAAAAACTTGATTTATTTCTTCTCAGATAGATAAATACTGCCAGCGCGCCGCCAGCGACAGCACCCACGATGCCTAATCCACCGTTGCGGATATCGATTGCATCCAGCGGATGGGTCAGGTAATAGAGGGTGGTGATTCCCTGCGCCTGTAAGGACGGAGAAGGGGTAAGAATATGCCATAACCGAGCGCCAATTACCCCGGCGATCACGGCCCAGGTCACCATATCCCACACACGTTCGGGGTCCTGCCCATATTTTCGCGCGCGTTTATACGCGACAAAAGCAGCCGCAATCACCCCGGTCATGATGATGATCCCATAAAAGTAAATTTTAAAAGTGCCAATTAAAATGCCATATCGGTCGATACTCATTTATCCTCCGGGCCGAAAAAATCCCAATAACCTATTTTAACCCTGGATGTAATATTTCTCTACGCGCGTATAACAGACGCTGCACTGCGGTAATATGAGAAATTAGACCAGCCAAAAAAATAAAAATTTGCCCGGCCAGCATAAAGTTCAGCATGAAGAAAATAAGGCCGAGCATCATGAGAATTAATTTTTCCTGCCTGCCAGCTAAACCTACCGTGCAAGATTTCACCAAACCGGTCGATTCTGCTTTAGCGCGCACGTACGATGCCATAATCACGCCTGAGGCAGCGAATAAGGCCAGCCCCGGAGAGATCCATCCCCCAAGCATGTACCCTGCGAACAAGAAGAACTCTCCATACCGGTCACAAACATGGTCCAGAACCATCCCCGCCGGGGTGCCTGAGTTACCTGCCCGAGCCGTGGCGCCGTCCAGCATATCGGTTATGTTCATGACAATGATCATCGCCAGACCCCAGCCCAAAAAACCCAGGCCAATCGCCAGGGCAGCGACTGCCCCTGAGAACAGACTGAAAAGCGTCCAAAAATTGGGAGTTAAACCCAAGCGCAAGCTGGCTTTACCGAAAGGGATGGATAATTTTTCATAAAGAGCTCTCCAGCGTGTCAGCATCGTTCCTCCGGAATCTATAGAACCAGTTTCTTGGGTTGATTCATCAAAAATGCGTGTCGCCTATCCGCTTCTTTGCGAGATAAGGGAAAATCGGGGCCGCTGTTTTCAACCATGACCGATGCAACACTTGACCCAAAACAACCCACAGAAGTGAGATCATGCGGGGTTTCAAGGTATTTGACCATGAAACCAGCGGCATAAGTATCACCTGCTCCGGTGGGATCGATCGCATGGGTGGTAAACGGCGGGATCACATATATCTTTTTCCCATCGAAAATGATAGAACCCGCTTCCGCGATCGTGGTAACCGCAATCTTGCAGCCGAAACGATACAGCGCGCGAACGGCTCCCTCCGGGTCGACCCGGGGATCAATCCCTGTGACGACTTTTGTCTCCAATTCGTTGGCTTTAACAACTGTCGCCATGGCGGAAATCTTTTCAAAATCTACCGTTTTCTCGTGAAAAATTTTTCCATCCTTGCTTCCGCGCAGCAAACCTTGCGGGTCAACCACAATCGGAGCGCGGTTGGTACGTCGGATTTTCTCGACCAGGTTCGCATCCACTTCGCCCAGTATGGGACCGATTAAGATAATATCGGCCTCCACCGCAGAATCCATGGAGGCAGGGATAGGATCCGCTGTTCCTAAAATGGTTAGATGGCGGTTGCCCTGGTCGTCGTAATAAATTAGTGAAAACCCACCAGTCTCTTTGGAGGGAGACAATCGATAATCCACCCCGCGTGATCGTAAATCGGTTTCCAGCCGCGAACGGAAATCTTCACCCACCGTGCCTACCAGGGTTGTCTGTTCTCCCAGGAGAGCAGCAGCCAGGCACGCGTTGGTCGAACAACCCGAGAGAATCCTTTCGCTGCGCACGATACTCGGAGTGGAGATTACATCGTACACTGGATTGCCAAATGCTAAAATTCTTTTTTGCATGATAACCCTTCAGAAAAAAGTTCTGTTTCGATTTTCATAAAATGGGCGGACAGGTTTGTCCGCCCAGCTGCATTTGCTAACATATTTCTGACTATATCCCAGGAACTTGCAACCACCCAGGTATCTTACCTTGTCCGTATCAATCCGTCAAGAACACCTTTATAGGATGTAAGGGGGGTGTTTTTGCAGGTGCTGCGCACCTGCAAAAACACCCGTTGCATCATTGGCGTGGACCGCGCCACCTCTTCCCCCAAGGCGCCTGGGCCCAAGAATGCGACCAGCTTATCCTTCGCCCTGGTCTCCATCTTCATTTTCTTCTTCCGGGGGAAGCAGCACATCACGTTCTCGCCCGCCGCCTTGCGAAGGACCTACCACCCCCAGGGCTTCCAGCTGATCGATCAGGCTGGCAGCCCGCGGATAGCCGATCCGCAGGCGCCTCTGCAGCATTGAGGCAGATGCCCGCTGGCTGGAGCGTACGATTTCGATCGCATCTGCAACCAGTTTATCGGTGGAATCTTCATCATCTTCCATGAGTTCTTCCCAGGGAGCCGCCTCTGCTTCAACCGGGCGCATTTTTTTCCAGTAGTTGATCACTTTTTCGATTTCCTGGTCATTGACCCAAACACCCTGAGATCTGACCGGCACGCCCTGTTCCGGATTTAGAAACAGCATATCTCCCCGCCCTAAAAGCGATTCGGCCCCGGTTGTATCCAAAATGACCCGCGAATCGATCGATGAAGCCACCGAGAATGACACTCTTGCCGGGAAATTGGCTTTGATCAGACCAGTGACAACGTCCGTGCTGGGTCTCTGCGTGGCTACGACCAGGTGAATTCCGGTGGCGCGCGCCATCTGGGCCAATCTCACCAGGGATTGCTCTGTCTGATCCGGGGCGCTCATCATCAGGTCTGCCAGTTCATCCACCATCACAACCACGCGCGGTAAAGGTTGTTGTTTCTTGCGCTCCATTTTGCGATTGTAACTTTCCAAATCGCGCGCTCTGGCTTCTTCCAACAGGCGATAACGATGGTCCATCTCTGCCAGCGCCCAGCGCAGCACCCCAAGCATGCGGTCGATTTCGGTCTCCACTTTGCCCAATAAATGAGGCAGCCCGTTGAAACGCACCAGCTCAACCATCTTGGGATCCATCATTGCCAGGCGCAGTTCGTCTGGAGTATTGTTCATTACCAGGCAGGTCGTCAAGGCTTCGATAAACACCGATTTACCTGACCCGGTCGTGCCCGCGATCAACAGGTGCGGCATGCGCGAAAGGTCCGCTACGACCGGCTGGCCCGACACGTCCTGCCCTAGCGCAATGGCTAATGACGAGCTTAATTTTTGAAAGGTGTCCGATTCCAGGATTGGCCGCAAACGAACAACGCTGCTCCGCGGATTAGGCACCTCAATGCCAACGAATGATTTTCCGGGGACAGGCGCTTCAATCCGCAATCGTTCAGCTGAAAGGCGCAATGCCAGATCACGTGAAAGGGCTGAGATCTGAGAAATCCGGATTTTTTGACGGGTTATCTCCCCATCAGGGCCGGCTTTCTCGACAAACCCAGGTTCCACAGCATATTGGGTAACCGTAGGGCCCACTCGAAACCCCATCACACGGGCTGGGATGCCAAACTCCGCCAATGTCCGCTCCAACAGCGCGGCGATTTCGTGGATATGAGATTCATCGACCCGCGAGGTATGCTCATTGCTCAGTAAATTGAAGGGGGGCAGGCGCTCATCTCGGCGCAGGTTGACGGCTGGCCTGGAAGGCGGGTTAATATTAATCAGACCGCGATGTTTTTCCGGTTTTTGAACCTGCTGAGAAGTGGGGTTTTGGACAGGGCGGCCTGGCTGGATTAGTTCCGGCGTCAACTGTGACATATCTACCAGGTCGGGTTCCTCGGGCGTCGCCAACCAGGTCTCTATCCATTCAGAAAAACGCGTTGTCAGGCCAAAACCAAACAAACCGAAGATAATAAATAATCCAATAAAGAAAACCGGCAGGAAAGGTTCAGGGATGATCTTGCCCACCAGCTCAACCAACCCCCAACCGACCAAACCACCGCCATAACCTCTTTCGGCTTGATCTAAAGAACGGCCTCCTAAGAGGGTAAATAATGCCAGCAGGCAAAAGCCCCACCCCTCTAACAACAGCAAGGGCTTCACGGGGAACACCGATTCGATCTGTTTCCTGCGGCGCAGGGCAAATAGTCCCAGAACCGCCACGAAAGCCACCACCAGAAAACCTCCCCAACCAAATCCACGGTCAACGACCTGGATCATCGGCGTGAGGATTGAGCCCTGAGTTAATCCTAAAAGGCCCAGCAGGAGAATAACCCCCAATGCCAGCAGGATTACCCCCACAACATCCCAAACAAAGCGTTCGCTTTGAAACCAAAACTGCGCCAGCCTGCTTACCCAATCCACAGGGCTCTCAGGCGGTGCAGTTAATTTCGTGTTTTTCGACGAAGAAGATGTAGATTTACCTGCCGGACTCGTCATTCAAGCGTTACCAGACCTAATCCGAGGCGCCGCCGCTCGGAATCGATATGCAGAATGCGAACCTGCACGGATTGTCCGGGTTCGATTATTTTTTCTAACTCACGCACACCTGGTGGCAAAGTAATGGAGGAAATGTGGATCAAACCTTCGACGCCTTCGTCCAATTTGGCAAATGCGCCGTAGCGTACGATGGTTGTAACCGTCGCCTGCACTACATCCCCCGGATTGTATCTTTTAACCAGGATCTCCCAGGGATTAGAATGCAAACGCTTCAGGCTTAATGCAACGCGCGCATTCTCCTCCGAAACCTGGAGGACCAGGGTCTGAACGATCTGTCCAATAAACAGAACCTCGCAGGGATGCTGCACGCGTCCCCAGGATAATTCTGAGACATGGATCAGCCCTTCAACCCCACCCAGGTCGACAAAAGCGCCAAATTCGGTCACATTGGTCACCGTCCCAGACACCACATCCCCGTTCTTCAATGCCAGGAAAAGCTGTTTGCGCCGCCCTTCCCCGGCTAAGGCTGCCCGCTCTGATAAGACAATCCGCTCTTGAGAAGGTTCGCATTCGATCACCTTTAATTTTAGCAGCCTGCCGATATAACTGGTAAGAATTTGCTTGCGCTTCTCTTCGTCAATGCCCCCCGGCATATCTACAAGATGGGAAATGGGCACGAAACCCTGGATATTTTCACTCTGCACGAGCAGCCCACCGCGGTTGTAACCCTGGACCTCTAATTCCACGATTTCATCGTGGTCATATAGATCCCGGACATGATCCCAATCTACTTTATAGACATTTTGGTGCGCGGGAGACTTGGCGAAAGCTTCTTTACCAGTATCCGCTTGAGCGATTTCATCTGCTAAAACCGATGCCCACCAACCTTCATCCAGTTCAGGGTCCTTCTCGTCCACCTTCGAATCCACCTGCTTCTGAAACATCGATCTTCCTCCCCGACAAACACTACCGTTGATAATAAATAAAAAGGTACAGTTGGATTATTATATCTTGAAAAGTTTAGAACTACCAAATAATAAAACAACTTTATTTACCGTTTCGATCGCTCTCCTCCATTTCTACCATTACTTTCGCCATGGCATCGATCGCGACGCGTTGTTTTCGATAAAGATCGGCCTCAGACATCGCCAGGCGCAGAGCAATATCACGCACCTTACGCCCTTCCATAAATTTCATCTCAAGGATATTATATAATATCCACTCTCCGGTGAATTTACGCTCCCCTTCGGGCTTAATCCGGTCGATCGCTTCTCGCAATACTGCCCGCAGTGCATTGGCACTATTACCATCCATTTCTTCAGCCGCTCGCTTGACAATCCGCAGCTGGATAAGTGGGCTTTCCGTTAATTTTGGACCGCCCCAATAATGGGTCAAGGCTTCCTTTACCCAGTGGCTGAAATCTGTTTCCAGCATGGGGATATCTTCCTGGTACAGTCGGGTCTCGTTATATCTACCGGCTGCGCGCAAGGATTGGATCAACCCTACCTGGGGTGTCAGCTCGACCAATGTCTGAAATACCTGTTGTTGAATCTGGCGGTCGCGCAGGGCCAGAGCAGCCCGCCGGCCCAATATCGAAAGCGCCTGGGTAGCGTCCTCATCCATTTCATGGCTGGCGATGCCGCTGACACCTAATATCCCCACCGGTTTACGCTCAAGATCGCCGTCATTTAATAAGGGAACCAGGTAATCTTGCTGCCAGTGAAAAAATGGCGCCTGGTCATTCATTCCTGCCTCAAGGCAAGAGAGAATTTCCGCCTCGTTTTCAGGTTTGAACCCTGCCTGTCCAGTTTGCGCAATCATGTCAAGTCCGTCACCATTGAGTGCGGCAACATAAGCTCCCGGAGCTTGAAAACGATCGCGGACTGAGGCCAGAATCATCTCCAAGAACTGGCGTAGATCATTGGTTGTCAGCAACCGATCCTCCAGTTCGCGCAGCAAACCAAGTTCAGTCCGGTCTGCTCCATCGAAAAGGAATCGCTCCGCGAGTGGCGCGAAAAGGGTGATGATATGTTCTAAAAGCAAGATGGTGACCACCATAATGATGGGAACAAAGGCAGAATAGCTGACCCCAAATGCCTCACCTGCCCGCCGCACAAGCGTCACCAGGCCTAATGTTATGCTGGCTGTGATTGGCCCGCGCATCAGCCATTTGAACAAACGCGCCTTCACCACCCTGTCTGTCCATGAAACACCAAAAAAAGCCACGGCATACGCCATCACCACTAATAGCAAGGCGACCAGAAGATTACTTAAAAATGCAGTTAACCAGAAAAATAACGGGTGCAGGTTAGCAAACCCGGCGTCAAATAATAAAAATGGGAATGAACCCAAGGCAGGAGCGGCAGACCCGGTAATCAGATATACCATGCGCCGCCGGCTGGTAGGGTTGGTAGTGCGGCGGTATGCTCTGTAAAAATTAAACCACGAAATACCCATGACAAGCAGATAGCACCCCAAAAATATCGCTGTCAGGGTGGTTGGCTGTAAAAACGGTGCCGGACCACGATCGACCACGATCGGACCGACGAAATTCGAAAATCCCAACCTGAGTAAAAATAGACTGGAAACAAAGTAGCTGAAGCGGATTGCCCAACGGCGCCTGCCGCGGCTGGGTTTTCCGGTCGTTTCGAGCAGGGCGTCTGAAAAATGGAGGTAAGTGGCAGGTAAGAATAAAATCCCTACCCATTGGATTCGCAGCCAGAATTCCGTGTCAAAAAGGTCTGCGGCACTGGAACCCATCGCATCGGCAGCGAAGACTGCAACCACACATACCAGGATCAGCATAAATGACCTGGCGACACGATTGCGTAAATTAAAAGTAAGGGCATAGACCAGCAGAGATAATGCCGTTATGGCGATCCCTGCGGTTAAAATTTCGGTCAGGGTACGTAAAAGACCGAGCAGGATGGGCTGCCAGTTGTCCAACATAAACTGCCGAGTTTACTCCACGCTTATCTCAGGAAAATTGAAAAGAATAATGCAATGTCTCGATTCTCGTAATAATGGTCATTGTACCCTGAAAATTCAAAACCCAGCTTATTTGCGAGCTGGATTGCTGGAAAATTTTTGGATTGCATTTCCATTACCATTCGGCGAAGATTGCGCTGGGTGGCCCAATTCTGCCCGGCGAGCAGCAAGGCGGATCCGATCCCTTTGTGGCGCAGCTCTTCAATGACGGCGAAATTGACCACCCAGGCAGTGGAGGTGCTTATATTTTCTGTGATTTGAATATATCCAACCGCCACATTTCCTAATACAGCCGCCAGGATATTTCCTTTTGAGGAAAAATCGGTGACCAATTTTTCTGGCGGATTGGGATAATCGACTCTCACCGGCCTGGGCAAACGGGTTTCGCGAAAATGAATGTTGATCACGCCTTTTTCGATAAAACGGTCCATCTGCCAGACATATGCCGTCTGGTAGGAGTGATCCATTTGCAGCAAAGAATTCATATCGGTCAGCGCTGCAGGCCTAATTTCAATTTCTGGCATTGACACCCTCCATGTTATGGCGAAGCAATACGGATATTGATCACGCATGCCGGTAAGGCAGTATTCTGGCTATCATACACCACCAGTCGTAAACGGTAATCGCCTGTGGGCAGCTGGGCTGTATTCCAGGCACCGCCAAGTTCATTATCTGCTTTTGTTTCTTTTCCGGCGGCGATCGTTACCCATGTTTCTGATCCTACCGGGCTGTATTCATATTTGAAAAAGCCGATCGTGGGCACTTTGATGATCCCTTTCAGGATAACCGTGCCTTTGAGTTCACCGCCTTCTTTCGGAAAAAGCCACTCCACCACACCCGGGATACACCCTGTCTGAGTCACAGGTACTTCCGTCCGGCTCACCCCAGTGGGCGTCGCTGCGGCTCTCGTGCCGGCCGGCAGGGTCATGGTGGGCGTGGCTAAAAGGTCTAAGGTGGGAGTTGCAAGATTTGTGCTTTGCGGCCGGCTGGGCACCAGGAATGACACCAGGAAAAACTCGAGCGCTGCCAGCGCGATAAAAACCAGGAGGATGGTCATTGAGATGCTGAAGCGGTACCTGGCGTTTTCCTTCTCCAGACCAAAAGACGCTCCACGCCACTCATTGACGGCCTGGAGCACTCTTCGTAGATAAATCAGCCCTCCCACCCCCAGGATTGTATAAATCCACGCCTCATAATTTACCAGGAAGCGCAGTATTTCATCCATGAATGGCGTCTATTTTTGCCCTGCCGGCAAGGCTTAAACCATTAATCCTGACACCTAAAGCCGTTTGAGGACGTTGAGAATAATGGATTTAAGCTTGGGAACGATTATTTTCCCTGCTTGTAAGACCTCTTCATGCGTGGTTATTGTATTTCCATCCAGGTTGGCTTTATTGCTGATCCCGGATAAACCTAAAACGCGCATTTTGCCGTGCCGGGCAACGATCACTTCTGGGACGGTGGACATCCCCACCGCGTCCGCTCCAGCGGTCCTTAAGAATCGCAGATCGGCAGGCGACTCAAAGGAAGGCCCCGCCAGGCATACATACACCCCTTCACGAAGTGCCACCTTTTCGTTTGCTGCTGCTTCGCGCGCTAACGCCATCAAATGACGATCATAAGGCTGGCTCATATCCGGGAAACGCTCTCCAAATTCAGCCAGGTTCGGTCCCCGTAAAGGATTCAATCCCCCCATGCCGATCAGATTAATCTGGTCTACGATGAGCATGACATCGCCAGGTACAAATTCCGGAGAAATTCCGCCTGCGGCATTGGTCACGACCAGGATTTGGATACCCAGGCGCTGCATCACGCGTACTGGCAGGGTGACCTGATCCATCCGATAACCTTCGTAGTAATGGGTGCGTCCTTGCAGCACCATCACGATTTGACCGCCAAGTTTGCCTACCACCAACCGGCCTTTATGCCCTAAAACGGTAGACTCAGGCCAATGCGGGATGGAAGCGGTCGGTATTATATCCTTTTCCTCGACCAACTCCGCCAGATCTCCCAACCCTGAGCCTAAGATCAGGCCGACTATTGGACGGTGCCGCGTATGATCGCGTATAAAACCTGCAGCCGCATCAATTTGCTGGATCGTCACAAATTCTTCCATCATTGCCTCATCCAAATTATATCAGAGCGAAGAAAAGCTGCCTTTGATCCAAGCGCTGAATCAGGCCAAGTCCAAAATTTTCTTGAAACTGGCGATCGTTTTATCAATTCCGGCGTCATCCACCCAATAGTGGGTAACAAGCCTGAAGCGCCGTTTGCCGGTGGCTCCGACTTTTACGCCAAGCGATTTTAATTTTGCAGCTACATCCGGCGCATTTAACGGGACCTGGTCGCTTAAATTAACGAAAACCATATTGCTGGGCGGCAGCGCAGGATCCAAAATTAATCCTGGGATGGCGCGCAATCCGTCCGCCAGCATGCGCGCGCGGGCGTGATCTTCGCCTAACCTGTCCACCATCGTTTGCAGGGCAACAATCCCCGCGGCAGCCAAAATGCCAGCCTGGCGCATTCCACCCCCCAGCTGCTTGCGAATACGCCTGGCCTGATTAATAAATTCAACCGACCCACACAACACCGAGCCGACCGGGGCGCATAAGGCTTTACTCAGGCAAAATGTGACCGAATCGACTGGCTCTACCAATTGGAGCACCGGAACTCCCAGGGCTGCTGCGGCATTAAAGATACGAGCGCCATCCAGGTGCAATTTTAAGCCGTTACGGTGTGCCAGGTCTCCGACCTTACGAGTGTACTCGGCTGTCAGCGGCACTCCGCCGCAGCGATTATGCGTATTTTCAAGGATGACCAGCTTTGAAACCGGAAAATGCGGATCATCTCCACGAATTGCGGACTGGATGTCGTCAAGAAGCAGCGTGCCATCTGCCTGGTTTGGCAATGTATGGGGCATAACCCCTCCTAAGGCCGCCACTCCACCGCCTTCGAAGAGGAATGTATGCCCGAGATTGCCCATAATGGCCTCGGTTCCCCTGCCGCAGTGGGTTAAAACGGCTGTCAGGTTGCCCATCGTACCGGATGGAATAAACAAACCGGCTTCTTTACCCATTTTTGCCGCCGCAAGCACCTGCAGCCGGTTGATACTGGGATCTTCACCATACACATCGTCGCCCACATCGGCGTGAGCCATCGCATCCCACATAGCGGGGGTTGGGACGGTCACCGTATCGGAACGCAAATCAACAATGTCTGCTGTCATACTTAAACTCTCCAGGGTTATCGAAATTTGGCCCGCAGTTCATCCAGCACGGCGGATAAATCAGGCGGCAGTGGAGCTTCGAATACACGCGGTTTCGCTTCATCCGGCAGGGTGATCGTCAGGCGTGCCGCGTGTAAAAAATGGCGCTCCAACGGAAGTGTGGAATGGCGGTGCCCATAGATCGTATCCGCTACAATCGGACAGCCCAGAAAAGCCATATGGAGGCGAATCTGATGGGTACGTCCCGTCAGCGGATGGACTTCGAGCAGGGTATGCGCTGGAAATGAATCGAGGGTAGAATATTCAGAAACCGCATCCCGGCCTTTTTCTGGCGTGACAACCGCCATTTTTTTGCGTTGGGATGTCGAACGGCCAATTGGCGCCTCCACCCGCCCGGAGGGTGTGGGAGGCTTTCCATCCACCAGGGCCAGGTAAACTTTTTTCACCTTACGCAGACGAAATTGGTCTTGCAGCCAGCGCTGCGTGCGGTCATCTTTCGCCATGAGGATCAGGCCGGATGTATCCTTATCCAGGCGGTGGACGACCCCAGGTCGCTGTTCACCGCTGATTCCTTCCAATTCAGGCGCATGGGCCAAAGCCGCCTGTACGAGAGTCCCAGAGGGATGGCCCGCGGCCGGATGAACAACCATCCCGGCCGGTTTATTGATCACCATGAGATGGCTGTTTTCAAAGATTATTTCAAGGGGGATATTTTCAGGAACCAGATCGGATGGTACCGCAGGCGGTATCCGGATTTCAACCTGGTCGCCTTTACCCAGGCTCTGCCCGCCTTTGCCAGCCAAAATCCCGTTGATCCTGACGAATCCGTCTTTAACCAAACCATGCAGGCGAGAGCGGGAATAATCAGGCAGGCAGATCACCAGAAATTTGTCCAGGCGCTGCGGAGCCACCTCAGAAAAGAGAAAGGAATATACTTGCTCACTCACGGTGTGTCTCATCTATGCGCAATTTATCGGCTGAACTGAGCGCTTCTAGATCAGCAGGTTCCCCGGCCAGCGGAAGATCGGCTGCCGGTTTCTTTTTTGCTTTTCGTTCTTGCAGCCATACCCCGACCAGTAAAATTACAACGCCCACGGTGATGGACGCATCCGCGATATTGAAAATGGCAAAACTGCCTACGGATATAAAATCAGTTACCTGCCCGACAAATATCCGATCGATTAGATTACCCAGGGCGCCTGCCAGCTGCATGCTGAAGGCTACGCGCAATGTCCAATCGTTTTTAGCGACACGGGGGAAATATAGGATGATCGCCACCGACACAATCACCGCTAAAACCGCAAAAAGCAGGTTGGCTCCCTGAAACATGCCAAATGCTACACCGGTATTCTGAATATGGTACAGGCGTGCGTAGGGCATCATCCAATCCCACGGCGCCCAAATGCCATTGAGCGGTATGTATGTGCGTACCAGTGCCTTGCTCACTTGATCCAGGAGTACGATGATCCCAGCGATCGTTCCCAGGAATAAATAGTCTTGTAAGGTTCGTTTCAACCAATCCTCCGCTGTGATTAATGGATTGATTTTACCCTAAAACGGCTGGCTTGCCAGAAAATCGAGCCGGAGGGCTACGTTTTCAGGTCCAACCCTTGAAATCCTGCCAGGGCGGCAAAGGTCCGGCAAGGAATACCTGACCTGGGAATCCAGATGGGCTTCAATAGATTATAATCTTTTCAATATCAATATTACCCGCAGGAGGTACCATGGAAAAAAGAATGCTTGGCAGGACCAAACTGCCTGTAACGGTTCTGGGTTACGGCGCGATGGAGCTGCGCCACTTGAACCAGGATGATGCCGGAAAAATCCTGAATGCCGTCCTGGATCAGGGAATTAATTATATCGACACTTCCCCGGATTACGGCCCCAGCGAGGAGTATATTGGCAAGGCCGTTGCCCACCGGCGGTCGGAATATTTCCTCGCCTCAAAATGCGGCTGCAACGTGGATGATGCTGGCAAGGGCCAAACTCCGCCCCATGTCTGGTCACGCGCGCAATTGGTGAAAAACATCGAAAACAGCCTGCGGCTGTTAAAAACCGACCACCTGGATGTATGGCAGCTGCACGGCCCGCTGCCGGAAGAGCTTCCGGGAGGCGCTGAAGATGACGTGATCCGCACAATGCAGGAGCTCAAACAACAGGGAAAGGTGGGCTGGATTGCGATCAGCTATAAGAACGGCGGGGCGGGCGACCCGCTCTACCCGGCCGGGTATGCCCACCGGTATATCAAGCATTTCCTTGACCTGGGCGTGTTCGACGTGATGCAGATCGTGTACGGGGGGATGGTACGCAAAAACGAAATCGCCATCGCGAAAACCGCCGCCCGGGGATTGGGTACTGTTATCCGCGGTGTGGTCAAACAGTACCAGTCCAATTTCCCGAACCTGTTTGCCAGAGCCGGCCTAAACGAGCTGTGCGCGCCGGGTGAAACGATGAGCCAGTTCATCCTGCGCTTTGCCCTGAGCCATCCGGGGATCCACACCATGATCATCGGCACCCGCAACCCGGATCACCTGGCAGAGAATATCCACAGCGCAAACCAGGGCAAACTGGCAGAGAGCACTTACCAGGAAGCCAGCCGCCGCCTGGCTGCGGTTGGCATCCAACCGGAAGATATTTGATCATTTAACGGGGAACGGCGTGAAGGCCTATAATCCAGACCTGGTGAAAGAATTGACCACCATCAACCTGGAGGATGTGTTGATCTCCCTGGGCATGGACAAAAACCGGATTGGGCGGCGCCTGGTGGGCTGGCTTTTCAAAGGTGCAGCTCGCCGTTTTGCCTGCCAGGTAATGGATTATGACAATGCAGTGGAGGCACATGGCCTTCATGCCGGTTCCAGTATTTTCCTAAAGTCGCTGTTAAAAGAACTGGTGGTCGAAGGCCAGGAGAATATTCCCCCACACGGGCCGGTTTTATTTTTATCAAACCATCCGGGGATGACTGATACGGTGTCGCTATTTGCCAGTATCCCCCGCCCGGATCTGCGCATCGTGGCTGCGGAGCGGCCTTTTCTCCACGCTCTGCCCGCGACCGACCCCTTATTAATTTATGTAAATGACGACCCTGCTCAACGGTTGGACGTGGTACGCCGTGTTGCCTCATATCTACGCGCAGGCGGTGCGATTTTAACCTTTCCTGCCGGGGAAATTGAGCCTGATCCGGCTGTTCTGCCGGGAGCGGTTGAATCCCTGGACCGTTGGTCCCCCAGTATTGGCGTTTTTGCCCGTTTGATGGCTTCGACCACCATTATCCCCGTGATCGTCAGCGGGGTTTTGGCTCCAAAAGCTACCCTCCATCCCTTTACCCGCATTCGCCGCCTCGCTAAAGACCGGGAACGTCTAGGAGCGACGATCCAGATTCTTTCCAGCGTTCTGTTCCCTGCTCTCTGGCCAGATTTATGGAATGTCACCGTCCGCGTGAGGTTTGCTCCCCCAATCTGCGCAGCCGACCTGGTCCATCTGCACGAACCTCAGGTAATCACAAACTCTGTCATCGAACAGCTTAAGCCATTTGTGCGAACAATCGTCCAGAAAGAAAACCCAAATTAAAGGTCTGGACCAAAAGACTGCGGATGATAACTAAAGACCAGAATTAATAAAAGCTTACGGGCGTTTCATCCACAACAACCCAATCAAGCCCAGTTCAATCACTTTATCCAGCCAACCCAGCCACCAGGACTTATCGCCCATGAATACCCAGGCAATGATCGTCACGGCTGTGAATCCGATGAATGCAAAACGGACAAGTTTGCGGTTATCCCTGGCATAGGGTAAGTCTAGGAATAGCGCAGCCAGCAGCGCCAGGTAGCAGAGCCCATTCAGGGTGAATATCAGGTCAAATTTGCCCATAATGATGCTGAGCGAGAAATGGATCAACGCCGTGGCGGCGGTTAATACAATGATTCCCGGAATCACGTAGTTTGGTGCTGCGGAATTGGCTTTCATATTATTCTCCTGGTTAACCATACGCAGATAAATAGCTGCCGGATGTAAACGGATTCTTATGAAAATTTTAGAACTGATGGACAGCAGATCTCCAGCAAAATTCCGAATATTCTGCTCAATTTGGGAGTAGGTATTATATAATATTAAATATAATTTGATTACCGTTTTACTGCTAATTAATGGTCGAACCAAAAATTAAATTCCCAAGTAGGGTGGAGTCAAGATGGAAATTTCCATAACAATTGAAAATGCTGTCGGCCTAAATTGGCCGCTGTGGAAAAAAATGGTGCCCCGACTGGAAACTATGGGTTTCGCCACAATTTTCCGCTCCGATCATTTCCCTTTTGGCAATCCACCCCTGACCGACGCATTGGAATTGGTAACTTCGCTCACTTTCCTGGCCGACCATACTAAGCAAGTAGACTTTGGCTCACTGGTTGCTCCCCTTTCCGTACGCGACCCTGTCATGTTAGCCCGCCAGGCCATGTCCATTGACGATCTGAGTGGCGGCCGAATGATCCTGGGAGTTGGTGCGGGTTGGATGGAAGAAGAGCATACCCAGTTTGGTTACAACCTGGGGAACCCGAAAACCCGCCTTGACCGGTTAGAGGAAGCACTGGAGGTCATTACCAGTCTGGTTCGAGGCGAAGACCCGGTCAGCTTCAAGGGTCGTTTCTATCGGCTGCAAGAGGCCTGGCTGCTCCCCCGTCCGCATCACCCCACCCGCATCCTGGTCGGTGGTAACGGCCCAAAACGCACCCTGCCGCTCGTTGCCAGGTACGCTGATATTTGGAACTGCCAGATCGAAACAGCGGAGCGTTTTCAGCAGCTTTCCGCCCAGTTAGATGATCTGATCTCCGCGGCAGGTCGCACGCCTGGTAGTGTCAAACGCACCGTCATGATCCCAGTGCTTTGTTTTCACTCTCCAGAAGAAATGCACAATGCTTTTGATAAAAATCGCATGATCCCCATTTTCAACGGGTCAAGTGACGAGAATATCATGGGATTTATGGCTTCGATGCGCTGCATTGTGGGTGGGCCAGATGAGGTAATCAGGAAAATGCAGGCATATTCGGAGGCAGGGGTAGAAGAATTCGTGATCCAATGGTTTGGGGTAAATGACCTGGAGAGCCTTCAAATAATCGCCAATGAAATCCTTCCAAATTTCGTATCCGCGGACTAAAAAATAAAAACCTCCCCTTTCAGTTCAAAAAGGGGAGGGTGGGCGTTAATGAGATAGCACTACGATTTCGCCAGGGCTACTTTCACTTCTTCTCCGTCAAATGCATCGCTGGTTGTGGGTATGCCGTGCGGCAACTCCTGCGAGAGCAGTTCTACGGCCAGGGTTTCGTTCATCACATATTCCCGGAAAGCTTCCAATGCTCCAGTCAGCTTGGGAGTGGCTTCGTAATAGATGCGGATGCGGTCGGCGATTTCAAATTCCGCCTGCTTGCGCAAATCCTGAACCCGCCGCACAAATTCACGCGCCAGACCTTCCCGTTCCAATTCCGGGGTCAGGTCGGTTACCAACGCCGCCATCAATGCCCCCTCTGACGCGACTGAAAAGCCGCTTTTCGCCTGGGCCCGCACTTCAACCTCATCAGGCAGTATCTGGTAGTCCTGCCCTTCAACCGTCACGGCCAAGGGATTACCTGCCAGCAAGGACCTTGCTCCAATCTCCGGATCGGTTTCCAGCAATGATTTGCGAATCCCGGGGAAACGGCTGCCGTATTTTTGACCCAGCTGCTTGGGCAGCGGGTTCAAGGTATATGACACAGCTTCACTGGCCGTATCCAGCGCACGGACGTGTTTAACATTCAGCTCATCCTCCAGCATCTCCGCGTATTTGGAAATCACCTCGCGCTCGTCCGCGCTGCCCACCGAGAACGCGGCTTCAGCCAACGGCTGGCGCACCTTGCGGTTGGCCTTATTGCGGGCTGCGTGCCCGACCGAAGCCAGCCTCATCACCAGGGAGATTTCCCTATTGAGCTTCTCATCGATCGCCGCGGCATCAAAAACTGGCCAATCTGCCAGATGGACCGAAACCGGGCCCTTATCATCCACAGACATCACCAAATTCTGGTAAATTTCTTCGGCCATAAACGGCATGGTCGGCGCCAGCAGTTTGCTCAGCATTACCAGCGCCTCGTACAGGGTGGCGTAGGCCGCCTGCTTATCCGCGTCCGATTCGCTTTTCCAGAATCGGCGGCGGGAACGGCGTAAAAACCAGTTGGAGAGCTGGTCTACAAAAGTTTCGATGGGACGGGTTGCACCCAAAACATCGTATGTCTCCATCGCGGTGGTCACATCCCGTACCAGGGTATGCAGCGCCGAACGCAGCCAGCGGTCGAGTGGGCTGTATTCCAGTAGGGAAGCAGGATCCGGCATCCATCGATCCAGGCTGGCATAAGTCATGAAGAAGGAATAGGTATTCCACAGAGTGAGGGTGAAGGTGCGCACCACGTCCGATACCAGATCGGACGAGAAACGCCGCTCCTGTCCCGGCGGCGAAGCCGTGTAAAGATACCAGCGCATGGCATCCGCCCCGTTCTGGTTGATGACTTCCCATGGATCTACAATATTTCCCTTTGTCTTAGACATCTTCTGCCCATTGGCATCCAGGATCAAACCCAGGCAGATGACGTTTTTGAAGCATTCAGAGTCATTCAAGAGGGTGCTGATGGCATGCAGGGAGTAGAACCAGCCCCTGGTCTGGTCCACTGCCTCACAGATGTAATCTGCGGGAAACTGGGACTTAAATTCGGCTTGATTGGCAAATGGGTAGTGCCACTGGGCATACGGCATGGAGCCGGAGTCGAACCACACATCGATCAGCTCCGGAACGCGCTTCATCGTCCCGTGATCACACTTCGGGCAGCGGTATTTAATATCATCCACGTATGGACGGTGAAGGTCCGTACCCTGCATATTGCGCCCAACTTTCTCTGACAGCTCACTCAATGATCCGATGCATTCCTGGTGATGGCAGCTGCCGCATTCCCAAACCGGCAGCGGGGTTCCCCAGTAGCGCTCACGACCCAAAGCCCAATCGATATTATTCTCCAGCCAATTGCCAAAACGCCCATTCTTGATGTGGCCCGGATACCAGTTAATTTTCTCATTCAGCGCCACCAGGCGATTTTTATATTGGCTGGTACGCACATACCAGGTAGGGCGTGCGTAATACAGCAAGGGCGTGCTGCAGCGCCAACAGAAAGGATAGGTATGGGTGATCGTCCCGGCCCTAAACAGCAAACCGCGCGCTTGCAGATCCTGGATGATGTAGGGATCGGCATCCTTAACAAATTTTCCAGCCCAGGGACGGATATCTGATTTAAAGGTGCCGTCTTCGGCGACCGTCATCAATATCGGCAGGTCGAACTCGAGGGCAGCCTGCATATCTTCCGCGCCGAATGCCGGGGCCATGTGCACCAGGCCAGAACCGTCTTCCGTCGTCACAAAATTACCCAGGACCACGTAATGAGCGAGTTTTTCAGGAGGCATGAAGGTAAAAAGAGGTTGATAACGCTTGCCTTTGAGATGTTTGCCTTTATAGCGCTCCACAATCTTAACTTTTTCTTCGCCAAAGACCTTTTCCACCAGGGCCTCGGCCAGGATCAGTTTTTCCTGGCCGCCTTCCGGCATATCCCGCACGATCGTCACGTAATCCACATCGGGATGGGCCGCCACGGCGACATTGCCCGGCAGGGTCCAGGGGGTAGTGGTCCAGACTAACAAAGAGGTGTCTTTCTGACCGACCAGCGGCAACCGCACGAACAGCGAAGGATCGACCGCCTCATCATAGCCCAGGGCTACTTCATGGTCTGAAAGCGGTGTGCCGCAGCGCGGACAGTACGGGACCACCTTAAATCCCTGGTAAAGCAGACCTTTCTCCCAAAATTGCTTCAGGATCCACCATTCCGTTTCTACAAACTCGTTGTGATAGGTCACATATGCCGTTTTCAGGTCAACCCAGAAGGCAATGCGGTCCGTCAGGCGTTCCCAGTCCTGGATATAAGAAAAGGCGGATTGGCGGCACAGTTCGTTAAATTTGGCAATCCCATAATTTTCGATTTGCTGCTTGTTGGTGAAGCCCAGTTTCTTTTCTACTTCAATCTCAACCGGCAGACCGTGCGTATCCCAGCCACCGCGCCGCAAAACGTGATACCCGCGCATGGTTTTATAGCGCGGAAACACGTCCTTAAATGCCCGCGCCAGAACGTGGTGCACGCCGGGTTTGCCATTCGCCGTCGGCGGGCCTTCAAAAAACACATATTCAGGGCCGCCTTCACGCTGCTTCATGGATTCGTGGAAAATGTCTTTGGATTTCCAGAATCGTAGAACACTTTCTTCCAGCAGAGTGACATTGAGTTTCGGCGATACAGGTTTGAACATGCGGCCTCCTAAAATCAAGCGAAATATATTGCCAGGTACGATGATTCCTCAAGCCGACAAAAAAATCTCCCGCCCGGCAGGGACGAGAGATCTCGCGGTATCACCCTGTTTCCCATGGATCATGGTCTTACTCGTTTCCATCATCGCCTGTTTAGATGGGCGAATTATGCCACAAACCCCAAAATATATCAATATGTGTTGTTTTGGTGAAGGCAACCCTTGATCTACATTTGATAGTAAACTATAGATGACACATAATCGTTCAGCAGCTGCTTGCACTCTGCGAACCAAGCAAAATGAATTCTCATTCCTGGGCACGCGCCCTGCCAACCCTCATCCCACCCGCTCCCCCCCTTTTCCCATTTTTGGGAGAAGGGAGGGCCGGGGAGGATTGAGGGCTGCTGTGGATTATCAAAATAGGAGCTTTCTGCATGAATATGCTTCCCTTCGCACGCTTTCAACCCGCACCTTTGCGAGAAGTTCGCCCGGCAGGCTGGCTTCTGGATTTCTTAGCGCGTCAATCGACAGGCCTTACCGGAAATGTTGGCCTTTCAGGCTATCCATACGGGTACAAGTTTTGGGGCAGCAAGGAAGGCGACACCGCCGGCTCTTATGGCAGCTGGTGGCCTTATGAACAAACTGGTTATTGGATCGATGGAGCCCTAAAATGCGGCTACCTGGCCGGAGACACCGATCTGTACCGGCAGGCGCTCGATGAGATCGATTTTGCCGTCGATCATGCTGCCCCTGACGGTTTTATTGGGCCAGAAAGCATGCGCTCGAAAGACCGCTGGCCTCACGCCGTGTTCTTCCGAGCCGTACTGGCCCAATATGAAATCAGCGGAAATGCTCATTATCTCGAGAAGCTCATCCGCCATTACCGCTCCACACCTCACCCAATGGGCTGGGATCGAGATGTGACCGGCGTGGAAATCCTGCTCAACCTTTACCAGGAAAGCGGGCAGGCAGACTTGCTGGAACTGGCGGAAGATCTCTACACCCGCTTCAACCAGCAGTGGCCCGATCGCGACTGCACTATCAAAAATTTGCTATCCGACAAAAAACCCACCGAGCACGGGGTAACTTTTAACGAGGAAGCCAAGCTGGCTGCCATGCTATTCTCTGCAACTGGAAACATCGAATATTTGCGCGCGGTAATCCACGGCTACGCGAAACTTGACAGAGATGCCCTGCTGGCGGATGGGCTGCATTCCTGCTCGGAACACATCCAGGGCAAGAGCTCGCGCGACATGCATGAAACGTGTGATATTACCGACCACACCTGGGCATTATCAACCCTGCTGCAAGCCACCGGTGATGCGAAATATGCCGACCGCATCGAACGGGTCATCTTCAACGCCCTGCCGGGTTCCGTTACCAAAGACTTCCACGCCCTGCAGTACTTATCCTGTCCCAACCAGGTGGTTGCGTCTAGCACCTCCAACCATAACTTTTTCATGCGCGGCTTGAATTGGATGAGCTACCGGCCCGATCACGAAGTGCAGTGCTGTCCAGGCAATATACACCGCGCGATGCCCAACTTCATTTCGCACATGTGGATGCGGACGGCGGACGGCGGTATCGCCGCGGCGCTGTACGGTCCCGGCTCACTGCAAACCACCGCCGGAGCCGACCAGGTCCCGGTCATCATCACCGCTCAGACACGCTATCCTTTTCAACAGTCAATCGATTTTTCCATCGAACCTGCCAAAACGAGCGCTTTTTCATTTTCAGTAAGGATACCCGCCTGGTGCGCGCACGCCGGCCTTTATGCTAACGGGCAAGCGCTCAATGCAGATCTGCAGCCCGGGAGCTTTTTCAAGATCGAACGTGTATGGCAGCCCGGAGATAAGGTGAGGTTAGAGCTGCCGTTTGCATTGGCCCTGGATCGCTGGCCTGGAGGGGGTGTCAGCCTGACCTATGGACCGCACTCCCTGGCCCTGCCAATTCCGGCGCGGGCAGAGATAGAGCTCGAAAACTCGACCACGCTCCAACGCCAAAATACCCTGGCTGAACACTATCAGCCGCGGGCATTGGCCGTGAAACCAGAATTCCCGGCCTGGAATCTTTTTCCCGCCGGACCGTGGAATTATGCGTTGTGTGTGGATGAGCAATCGCTGCAAGACCTGCGGGTGGTATGGAACGAGGACTGCCGCGACCCGCTGGATGCGGAAAACCCGGCCTTCAAGGTGCGCGTCAAGGCCCGCCGTGTACGCAACTGGCACATCGTGAATACCAGGCGCACTCAACAACGTGGGCATTGGACTGAGAACGGCAAATTCCACCGCGGGAAGCGCACGATTCACGGCGATTTTCTGTTCACACCGCCCTTGCCTGACCAGCAGCATCTGCCCGCCCGATTAAGCCAGGCCATCGAAGAAATCGACCTGATTCCGTATGGGGCGACATTATTGCGGATCACCGTTTTTCCGCAGGCCTGAGAAAGAAGAATGCCGAAACCACCCAACCTTTTATTCATCTTCACCGATGAACAGCGTTATGACACCCTGACAGCGTATGGCAACCCTCACATTGCCATGCCAAACCTCAACCACCTCGCTTCGCAGAGCGTTGTATTTGAACGGGCATACGTGACCCAGGCGGTGTGCACCCCTTCTCGCGCAAGCTTGCTCACGGGTCTTTACCCGCACAGCCACGGGCTGACAGAAAACAATCTGCAGCTGCCGGCGAGCATCGCATGCCTGCCTGAAATGCTGAAAACCTCAGGCTATGCCGTTTCCTATCATGGCAAATGGCATCTGGGCGACGAAATTTTCGCTCAGCATGGATTCGAAGAATTCATCAGCGTTGAGGATGAATACCAGCGATATTACAGCGCCGGACGCGATCCCGATGCCCGGTCCAATTACCACCAATTCTTAATCCGCAATGGATTTTCTCCCGCCAACGGCAAATTGTTCAGCCGGACTGAGGCCGCGCACATTCCAGAAGATTACGGCAAGCCCGCCTTCCTGGCGAAAACAGCGTCCCAATTTATTCGCGATCACCAGAAACAGCCGTTCATCCTTTATGTAAATTTTTTCGAACCGCACATGCCCTTCACCAGCCCGCGCGACGACCAGTATGATCCTGCGCGGGTTCACCTCCCGCCAAATTTCAATCACATTCCCGGCGCTGGTAACCCCCTGAAAACCCGCCTTTTCTACCGCACCTATTTTGAACAAGGACTCGGATTGCCCCTAAAAACTGAAGCGGATTGGCGGCGTATGATTGCCAATTATTGGGGATTGTGCAGCCTGGTGGATACGCATGCCGGAACCATCCTCGATACCCTGGAGGAATGCGGCCTGGCTGACAACACCATCGTGGTTTTTACTTCGGATCACGGCGATATGATGGGCAGCCACCGCTTGATTGCTAAATGTGTGCAGTTCGAAGAGGCGGTGCGCGTGCCCTTCTTGCTGCGTTTACCCCGACAGCGCCAGGGCATGCACGTACCACACCCCACCAGCCAGGTGGATATCGTCCCCACCTTGCTCGATCTGCTCGGGCAGCCTATTCCGGATCATTTGCAGGGAAAAAGCCTGCGGCCCTGGTTTGACCCAACTAACGGCATCAGGACTCCTGAAAATATCATCATCGAATGGAATGGGCATAACAACGGATTTGGCGATGTCGCCGGCAAGGTTTCAATTCCGGATGCGATGCGCGCGCTTGCCACGGAAGATGAGATCATCTCGGCGACCACCGATCCGGTGCGCACCTTGATCTCTCCAGATGGATGGAAGCTGAATTACAGCCCGGCCGGTGAGCACGAGCTGTATGATCTTACCCACGACCCTTCCGAAACGAACAACCTCGCGTTTCAAACTGACCAGCAGGCGCGATTTCAAGCGCTGGCCGAACGGATCCAGCGCTGGCAGGCTCTCACCAAAGATGCTGTTGCGTTGTAAGAACAGCTTTATTTTATAACGTCGTAAAACAACGGCAGCGGTGGGCATGCCGTTTCGCTCCATTGGTATGCCCCTAGAATGCGCGTCTTGGCGGCTTCCAATCGGTCCTGGCGGTTGGCATGGATCGTAAAAAGCTTCTCTCCCGCCGGCACAAAATCACCCACTTTACGGTGGACCACGATCCCTACGGCATGATCAATGGGATCGTTCTTCCGCGCGCGTCCCGCACCTAATTCGACTGCGGTCTCCCCAATTTCACGGGCGTGGATTCCACAAATATGTCCAGCGCGTGGAGCAGCTACCGTTTCGATCAGCGGTGCGGAGGGCAGCAATTCAGGATGGTCGATAAAATTCACATCACCGCCCTGGGCAACCACCAGATCGCGGAAGACCTGCCAGGCCCGACCAGATGCGAGCGATTCCTCGGCCATCTGGCGCGCGCTTTCAAGGTCTTCGGCTTTTTTCCCTAATACCAGCATCTGGCTGGCGACTGTCAGGCAGTGTTCTGTGAAATCGTCCGGTCCTTTTCCATGCAGGGTATTAATCGCTTCGACGACTTCCAGGGAGTTTCCCACCGCATTACCTAAAGGCTGGTTCATATCGGAGAGCAAGGCCACCACCTGGCGCCCGCTCAATCTGCCGATTGCCACCATCAACCGCGCCAGCTGCCGGGCATCAGCCAGGGTTTCCATGAAGGCCCCCAGGCCGACTTTCACATCCAATACGATAGCCTGGGCGCCCGCGGCAATCTTCTTACTCATGACTGAAGAAGCGATCAAGGGAATCGACTGAACAGTGCCGGTAACATCGCGCAGGGCATACAGCTTTCCGTCTGCGGGGGCCAGGTCGCTGGTTTGGCCGGTCAGCACCAGACCTAACGTCTTGAGCTGTCTTAAAAACTCTGCGCGGGTAAGGTTTGTTCGATATCCTGGGATCGATTCCATTTTATCCAGCGTTCCACCACTGAACCCCAATCCTCGCCCCGACATCTTCCCCACCGCCAATCCGCAGCCGGCGACGGTCGGCTCCACTACCAGTGTCGTCTTATCGCCGACTCCTCCGGTGGAATGCTTATCTACGGCGATCGGCACCACTCCACTTAGATCCAATGTTTCTCCTGAATGAACCATGGCCATGGTCAGATCGGTTGTCTCTCGATCGGTCATGCCATTCAACAGCACCGCCATCGCCCAGGCTGAAACCTGGTAATCGGAAATCTCGCCCCGGGTAAATCCCTGCACGAAGAAATCGATCTCTTCCCGGCTCAATTCTCCACGGTCGCGCTTCTTGATAATGATATCTACCGCTCGCATATTTGCTCCTGACCAGCTTTGTCTGGCTCAATTATCTCACTTCCTGAAAGAGTTGGTCAATAAGCATTCAGGCCAACAAGCTGCCAAGGGGAGCCCTTGAAAACTTGTTGGCCTGCTGTTTTGGTCAGCCTGAAAGGCTTTCCCAAAATTTTCGGTGATTGATCCCTGCTATTTCTTCAGAACGATTGTTACTTTGCGGTTGGGTTCTTCCCCCGTGCTTTCCGTCATCACCTGCGGGTGGTCGCGCAGCTCCAGATGGATGACCCGTCTTTCTGCTGCCGACATGGGCTCCAGTATCTGGCGCCGGCCGGTGTGGATGGCCTGCTCGGCCATCCGGCGCGCCAACTGGCGCAGTGATCGCTCGCGGCGCACACGGTAACCCTGCACGTCGATCATCATCGGCGTCCACCGGCCTAATTCTTTTCCCACAATCAGGCTGGTAATGTACTGCAACGCATTTAACGTTTCCGAACGCCGTCCGATGAGGATGCTCAGGTCGTCGCCTTGAATATCTACCAGGATGACCGGTTGATCATGCGAATCCTGAGGCTGGATATAGCGCGCTTTGACGCTGGCGTGGACGCGCATCCGTTCCAGAAGTTCCTCAACGATTTGCTCGGCTACCTGGATCGCATTTTCATCGCCTTCGACTACCTCTTCTGCTTCCTTAGGCTCTGCATCCGAATCATCAAACAGTTCTTCCAGGGGCGAAGTTTCAATCAACATTCGATCTTCATCCAGGCTTTCTTCTTCGCTGGCGTTCTCATTTTTGTCTTCGTCAGTCAGGATTCGCAGCCGGATGCGCGCCTGGCGCACACCTAAGCCAAACAATCCTTTGCTGCCCGAATCCAAAACTTCGACATTCACCGCGTCTCTCGAAAGGCCCAGTTGGCTCAATCCTTTGGCAACTGCTTCTTCGATCGAGGGGGCGATAATTTCTAGCGTGGTTTTTTCTTGATTCATCATTGCCTCAATGATTTTCCAGCAAGTTATTTATTCGGTTTAGGGTGCATTTTCGTCGGCTTATTGACGCCGGGTTTTGTGGCTTTCACCGTCTTGGTCGCTTTTGCGGAAACCTTACCGGTTTTTTCAGCCAGGGCAGGCTTGCTCGGCTGAGGATTTAGCTCCTCAATCTGCTTGGTCCTTGTGCTTTGTCCTGTCACCTGGTCTTTTTTCCGACCCGGGATTAAGTTTGACCAATTCAATTTGCCCAGCAGCGCATATTGGCCAATACCGATCAGGTTTGAGGCCACAAAATACAAGGAGAGACCTGAAGCCAGGGTCAAAGCCAGCCAACCCATCAAAAACGGCATGTAAATATTCATCATGCCCGTCATCATCGATGACTGCTTATCCCCTGTCGTGGGCGGGCTCATCAAACGGGATTGGAAGTAGGTCGTCACGACAACCACGATTGCCAGAATTGGGATCCCAAACGGGATTCCAGGGATAAATAGACGCTCAGGTTGGCCTAAATCCATCCATAGAAATTGACTGTTGAGGGGAAGCAGGGTGGAGATGTTCAAGAAAGACGGGTAAATATGCCGGCTGAGGTTGATCATCTCGATCGGGGTGTTGGCATTCGCTGCAATTAATGCCTGGTACAGGCCGATCAAGATCGGGAATTGGATCACGGTAGGCAAACAGGAGGCCAGCGGATTCACACCCAGATCTTTATACAGCTCCATCTGCACCTGAGCTAACTTCTCTTTATCATTCTTATATTTAACCTGCGCCTCTTTCCAGCGCGGATCGGTTTGAAGCTTCTGCATACCCGTCGTGCCTTTTAACTGCTGAACAGTCAAAGGATGGGTCAAGAGGCGAATCAAGATCGTGAACAGGATGATGGCAACGCCTAAATTCCCGATCAACGAGTAGATGAACAGGAGGACATTAACAAACGGGGTAACAATCAGGGAATCCCACATAGTTCATTCGCCTTTACTTAATCGGCGCAAAGGTCCAACCTTTGCGGCCAGTGAAATCATAGGTTACCAATAAGGAGTCCCCGGTATCAACAGGGATGATCAATCGTTCGCTAAAAACGACTGGCGTGCTGTAAAGTTTACCATTACTCACTTTATCCGTCCAAGAGCGCTCGCCGCCGTAACCAACCATGAAGATGTCGCCGGTTTCGCAAACGAAAACCAATCCGGTTGGGATAGCTGTCGGAGCGGCATAGACCGGACCGGGGGCATCATTAGACCAGACCAGGGAACCATCATTGGCATTAACCGCAAACACCTTGCTGCTAATATCCCCAAAATATAGGACTCCATCTGCTATGGTCGGGCTGCTCCAGACAGCGCCTTTAGCATCAAATTTCCAGTTAACCGAGCCCGAGGAGCTATTAACCGCGACGACCTGACTGCCAATTGTACCGACGTATAAAGTTCCATCTTCGGCCAGGGCCGGCGCGGCTAACATCGGACTGCCCACATCGACCGACCATACCTGGGTGCCGTCGCTTACGTTTATCGCATAAATACTGTGGTCCATGGAAGCCACAAATACGATCGAGCCGTCTTTGTTCCGGACGGCCGCACTCCAAAAGCCAGCCTTGCCGGTAAACTTCCACAGCTTCTTGCCGGTCTGATCCAGCGCATATACTGCGCCATCGCCGTTGGGAGCGATAATCTTATCTCCCACAATGATCGGACTGGCAATATAACGCCCTTTCGCTTCGGCAAAGTTCCATTTTTCCACACCGGTGGCAGCATCCAGGCTGAAAAGGGTATTCTGGTAATCGCCAACAATCACCTGGCCGCTGGCAAGCGCCGGCACGGCGTAAAAGGATTTCGCCGCGTCTACCTTTTCAGGGTAGCGCCAAACCTGGGAGCCGTCAGACTTTACCGCGACGACCCCCATGCCGCCGGACAGATACAGGACATCCTGATCCACAGTTCCACTGGGAAAACCACCACTGATAATGGTGGTACAGGCGGACACCAACATTGCCACCGCGATCAAAAGCATGCTTATCGTGATTTTTTTGAGCTTCATGGGTTCTATTTTTACACCTGCGAAGCCTGGAAAGCCTCCAGGCCTCATCGACGCTTATGGTACTGGGTCGTACCCTCCGGGGTTAAAAGGGTTGCATCGCAGCACGCGCCAAACGGCCATCAATGCTCCTTTTATTGCCCCATGTTTGTAAATCGCCTGGTAACCATAATGCGAGCAGCTTGGGTAGAATCGACAGGTGTTGGGCGGTAGAGAAGGTGAGATCACGGCCTGATAAAACCGGATTATCGCCAGTAAAACAAGTTTTGGCAGATTCCAAACGGTAACCGGCAGTTCTTTCAGGCGAGGTTCATTTGGATATTCGTTTTGTGAATTCACTTCTTTACCGTTCAACCATTAAACCAGCTTGCTTCAACAATCTGGCCATTCCAGTACGAATTTCGCTGTAATCCGCTTCGACAATGGGCCGGCGCGCAACCGCGACCAGATCCCAACCGGGACGTATATTGGGGATAAATTCATCCAAACAGGCCTTCAATCGACGCCTAACCCGGTTGCGCTGGACGGCATGCCCTACAGCTTGACTGGCCGTCACTCCGATTTGCAGCTGACCTGTTTCGTTGGGGAGGGTAACCAACACAATTAGCGGGTGGGCATACGATTTTCCCAAACGCCGCACCCGCCTGAAATCTGTTGATCGGGTCAGGCGAAACCTTCGTTTCACCCATAACCTGCCTGCTTTTTAATCATGAAACAGAGCGTTTCCCCAATAAACAACCAGGACTGCAACCAGCCTGGGAGGTCCCTCTTACCAGTGGATCCGCTTGACGTGATTGTTCATCGTGACTGTCAGGCGGTGGCGACCCCGAGCACGCCGGCGCTTTAATACCTCGCGTCCGTCCGCCGTCGCCATACGCTGTCGAAAGCCGTGCACACGCAGCCGGCGATGGATTTTCGGTTGATAAGTGCGTTTTGTCATGCCTCTTCCTTTCTAATTTTTAATATCTAACGCTCCGTGAAACATCACGAAGGTTTATTATATCACAAAACCTTTCGCGTAATTTTGCTGATATCCGTGTTAGCGCTGAACAGCTTGACAAGCTGCCTGGCTCCATCGGTATCGGTAACTGCCAATACTTCATCCCCCGCTTCAAAAACAGTGATACCCCTGGGGACAATTACCTCTCCCTTGCGGATAATGCCAGCAATCACGCAGTGCTCCGGCAGTTTAAGATCCTTGATCGCCACTCCGATCGCCAACGCTCCCTCGACGATCTTTTCCTCTACCAGTGAATAATTGCCGCGGCGCAGCTTGAGCAGGGTCATCATGTCGCCCATTGACATTTCTTCCTCGATCAAGTGGGCCATAATTTCCGATTGATTTACCATGACATCCACATGAAAGGTATCGGTAAACAACCAGGCATCGCGCGGGTTATTGACCCTGGCGATCGTGCGGTGAACATTGTACAGCGTTCTGGCGACATAGCATAAGACCAGGTTATCCTCATCACTGGTAGTGACGGCAGCCAATACATCGGCCTCTCTTATTCCGGCTTGTTCTAATACCTTAAGATTGGTCGAACTTCCTTCATAAATGACTTCAGTTGGCAATTCTCGGTGAATACGCGCAAGTATATCTTTGCGATCGTCTATAACCCGCACTTCATGATCTTGCTTGAGCAAAACGCGCGCCAGCTGCGACCCTGTCCGTCCTCCGCCTACTACGATCACAAACATATTATTCCTCCTCGCGATTCAACCCGAGTTTTTCTCTTACGGTTTCAATTCCCGTCAGGGCCGCGCTGATGACCACCACATCATCGGTTTCTAGAATAGTTTCAAGTGTGGGCAAGAAGGCCCGCCCGGCTCGGGTCACGGATACCGGAAGGCAGTTCTGGTTGGCTACCAATTTACCAAGTTTCTGGTTGTTCCAGCTTTCTGGAATGGTTACCTCGTAAAATTCGACCTCACCATTCCCGGCTGAAAAAACCGTGCGCAGCTCAGCATGGTAAATCAATTCTTCCAGCCGCTGGGCGGCCCATCCTGTGGCGCTGACGACCTGTAAATTAAAGGCTTCAAACAAATTGCGATAATTCGGGTCGAAGTTCCGGGTAACAATGTGTTTCACATTGTAATCAGTACGCGCCATGTGGGCAGCCACAATATTTACCGAATCGCTGGATGTGACGGCAGCCAGCGCATCGCAAGTTTTAATTCCGGCCCGTTCTAGAACATCCTGGCTTAACCCTTCCCCCTCGTACAGCCGCCCCTCAAAATCTGTTGGTAGATGATTGAATGACTCGTCTTTCCGGTCGATTACGGCGACATCGTGCCCGCGTTTAAACAGCCGGTAAGCCAGCTCCGAACCCATTCTCCCACATCCAATGACAATCACTTTCATTACAACCTCATCTTTTCCTTCTCAATCAAACTGGATTTAATTCACCTGATAGGGAACTTCGGTGATCACGATTCCCCTGCGGTTAAGCAGCGTATTGCGCAGCATGTCGGCAGTCTGAGCGTGAAGCGCTTCCGTCCAGAAATGCTGCGGAATAAATTTCGGTGAAGTGCATCCGCGGTTGGCAGCGGCCGGCCAATCAACCAGGACCGTATAGTTTTTGGTGTTTTATATTCGGTTAATCGCCTTTGAACCGACGCACCTTGTTCAGCATCAAGGTTCATACTACCCTTTATACACCTGAAATCGATCAGCAAAGATTGTGATTATACTGAAACAAGATTTGGGCGTCAATGGATACGAAATAGTTATACAAATTGTACAATCCTTTTACTGACACCCTCCTGCAACCATTGCCAGAAAATCAAGTAACCATGATAATTATAGTAAATTTTTGCTGGAGAGGTTATTTTTATGAGCGAAGTTCACCGCCAACCCACGCGGATTGCGATTGTGGGGGCAGGCAATGTGGGGGCTACCTTTGGATACGCCCTGATGACCAGCGGTCTGGCTGCTGAAATCGTCCTGATCGATGCCAATCTTGACCGGGCTGAGGGCGAAGCCATGGACCTGAATCACGCGGTACCCATGCACCAGCCCTGCCGGATTTTTGCCGGGGAGTACGCAGATTGTGCCGGCGCCTCGGTAGTGGTGGTCACCGCCGGTTCAGCACAAAAACCTGGCGAAACACGCCTGGATTTAACCCAACGCAACGCCGGGATCTTTAAGCAGATTATCCCCCAAATCACAAAATACAATCGCAAAGGGATCCTGCTGATCGCTTCTAATCCGGTAGATGTGTTAACTTACGCAGCTATTAAAATATCCGGGCTTCCGGCGACCCAGGTCATTGGCTCGGGCACAATCCTGGATTCGGCCCGTTTCCGTTATCTGCTCAGCCAGACATTTGGCGTCGATCCGCGCAGCGTGCATGCCTATATCATCGGAGAACACGGCGACAGTGAAGTGCCGGTATGGTCTCTGGCGAATATTGCCGGCATGAATCTGCCGGAATACTGCGCCGCCAATCACCAGACATGTGAAGATACAATATTGGATGATATCCTGGAAAAGACCCGCCACGCCGCATACGAAATCATCCGGCGCAAGGGAGCAACCTATTATGGGATTGCCAGCAGCTTGCTGCGGATTGTCGAGACGATTTTACGCGACCAGAGCACGGTAATGACCGTTTCCAGCTTGATTCAAGATCAATATGGAATTTCTGACGTCTGCCTGAGCCTGCCCACGATTGTCGACCGCGGCGGGATCGAAAAAGTTTTAAATCTTGGTTTAAATGAGGAAGAGCTGGCAGGTTTGCAGCATTCCGCTTCAATTTTAAGGAGCACGATCGAACAGCTGGATTTATGACACAATTTGTCCGAACAGACCAGCCGGTGAGGTCGCCACGATCTTTACCTGAGTAATCTCATTCCATCTTTTCTCAGGCGATTGAGTGGTTACCCGCAGGTAGTTATCTGTCAGGCCTTCCATCTTCCACCCGTCCGGACCCAACCCGGGGGATGCTTCCCACAATACCGGCATGGTCCGTCCGATGAATGCCCGCTGGAATTTTTCGGCTGACTCGGCTAAAACCGAACGCAGCGTCGCATTTCGTTCCTTACGAACGGCTGGAATGACCTGGTCAGGATAGCGAGCCGCTGCCGTTCCCGGACGAGGAGAAAAAGTGAAGACATGCCCCCCGGCAAAACGCATGAAGCGCACAAATGCCAGGCTCTCCGCAAATTCATCCTCTGTTTCACCCGGAAAACCCGCGATCACATCGGTTGTCACTGCCAGGTCGCGGATCGTAGAATTAGCGGAATCCACCAGGCGCGCAAACGTATCGGGGGTAATTTTGCGCGCCATGCGCCGGAGGGTCGCGGCTGCACCCGATTGCAGGGGCAGGTGCAGGTGACGGCACAGGCGTTGGTCGCTCCACAACGAGAAAAAGCTCTCATCCAGATCCCAGGGTTCCAGAGATGATAGCCTGAGCCGTTGGATATCTGGCACTTTGAGAATCGATTCCAGCAGATGGCGCAACGTTGAGGGAGGTTCAAAATCTTGCCCCCATGACCCCAGGTGAACGCCGGTCAGAACGATTTCTTTAGCGCCCCCTGCCAGGGCCCGGCGAATATCCTGGATGACATTAGCCACCGGGATGCTGCGTCCTTTCCCCCGCGCCAGTCGTGTGACGCAAAATGTGCAAAAATTGTCGCAGCCGTCCTGCACCTTGATAAAGGCGCGCGTGCGCAGATGAATCCCGGGCAGGGGTTCTCTTGCCAGAGGCTCAAGATCCATTTCCTCCAACGAAAGATGGAGCACATCGGCGACCAGGTTTTCTTTATCCTGGTTTTTAATGACCCAATCCACTCCAGGAATGGAAGCTGCCCCTTTTGGATCCAGAGTCGCCCAACATCCGGTAGCCACGATGGCAGCCTGGCCAGCGCGGTGCGCCTGGCGGATTTTCTGCCTCGAATCTGAAGCAGCTTCAGTGGTCACGGCACAGGTATTCACCACCACATAATCCGCGCCGGATGGGCTCTCCACGATCTCATGCCCGGCAGCGCGGAATTGTAAAGCTATTCTTTCAATTTCACTCTGGTTGAGACGGCAGCCGATCGAATCCAGAAATACTTTCATACCGTTAAGGTTTGCTCACCACAAAATTATCAAAGAAAATATCCACATCCGGAGAATCATTGGTTCCTGCAATGACGCCTACTTCCCCGGCAGCAAAGCCAGAATCCTGCGCCTGGGCAACTACCTGCCCATTGACGGTCAGCGAAAGCGTCTGGCCAACACAATCTGCTTGAAGATGGTTCAAAGCCTCACCCTGGTGGATGGATTGTGAATAGGCCAGTTGAGCGCCGTTTAATACATTGTACTTGCCATCTACCACTTTTACGATCCCTGTATAGCCATCACTGCTGATTAAAAATGCGTAAAAATTATTTTTATCCTGATAACGACAGATCAAACCCAAATCATTATCGTTTGGCCCGGCCAATTTAATCGCGTCTACCTCAATCCTGGCATCCACAAATCGTTTCCCTGGTCGAGACCAATAATCAAACTGCTGATCCTTCACTAAAATACGCAGCCCGTTATTCTGGTAAGAGACAAAAGATCCATTCTCATCCGCCCAGGTCTCCCAGCCGCTTTCCGGATTTGAAAAATCATCCGCATAAATGGCGTTGGGGAGCGGCGTTCCATTAATACTAAACGGTGTACTTACGGTGTTGTTCGAACAGCCAACCAGAACCCAGATCAGTCCTGCTACAAAAATAATTTTAAAGAGCCTTTCCATAGCCACCTCCGGAAATGTCCAGGATGTGGCAGTAAGGCCAATTTTACCACTCCTGGCAGGTATCCAAGACCTTGACGGCTTTATTGGGCGCCAAAATAGCGCGCCAAAAGCCGTTTTGCCATAAGGTTTGCCTCTGTAACCTGGCCAACCTGCCGCGCCGCCAGAGCCAGATAGTACTGAGCCCAATCCATGCGTCCCTGGCGAAGATAAAGCTGGGCCAGGTGTAGCTGCGCCGGTGCATAATCAAGGTCTTTCTCGATGGCTTGTTGCAAGAAACGTTCCGCGCTTATTTCATCATTCAGGGCAATCATCACCTGCCCTAAAACATCCAGATTCGCAGCATCTTCCGGGGCCAGGGCGACAGCCTGGCGGGCTGCGGGTAATGCAGTTTCTCGCACTTGCAGCTCATTAATCAGGCAATATTGAGCTGTCAGGCGCCAGATCATTGGGTTTTGGGGTTCAACATTACCCGCAGCCTGGTAATACTCCAATCCCTTTTGAATATTGTGCATATCGGCATACGTATTGCCGATTTCAACCTGCCAGATCGCCCGGTCAGGTTCGAGGGACGATGCCTGGATGAAACGCTCCAGGGCCTGGGTGGAATCTCCCTGGCGGCGGTAATTGACCGCTGCCAACGCCAGGATCACCGGTGATTCCGGGGCTAATTTCAGAGCCATTTCCAGATCAGGATTGCCATTTTGATGGAGCTGCTGCCTGGCTTCACTGGCAAAAGCCCAGGCTTCTGCGAACTGCGGATTGATTCTTTTCGCATTTTCAAACGCGATCAGTGCCAGGCTCCATTCACCAATACTGCCCAGACCCCGGCCGATTTCCACCAAACGAGCTTCTGCCGGAGAATCGGGGGCAGCGTTAGAAATTACCCGCATCAGGATGGCAACATTGGCTGTCCAGCCCGGGTCCAGCCTGGAAGCTGCGGTTAATGCCTTTTGAGCTTCACCCTCATCGATCGGCAGGCTTGCCAGACCCAATTTGTAGGCGGCTCTGCCGTCCTGAGGAAAGGCTTGCCACCAGGCTTTGGCCCAACGGGCTGCATCTTCCACCCATCCGGTCAACAGCCGCAGGTTAACCGCTCGTTGGTATATTTCCCCTGGCACACGCTGCTGTTCCATGAGGGGAGCCCAAATTTTGATAGCCTCTTCCCAGCGTTGGACCGTCCAATAAGCCTCTCCCAGGGTCAACAACCCGGTATCATCCAATTGGTTGAGGCTCTTTGCTCTTTCCAGGTCGACAATAGCCAGCTGCACATCGCCACTACGCAAGGCCATGCTGCCAGCCTGCTGCCACAAACCAGGACGCCAGGGCTCCCATACAGCCATGGACGCCAGTAGCTCCGCAGATTTAACTGGCTGGCCAAGCTCCTGGGCAGCGGAGTGGTTGGTCAAAGCGTTTTGCAGATCGCCGGCCTTTGGCGCCACCAAAAAAGCCAGCGCAGCCAATAACGGCAGCAGGATGCGCATTCGAACGGGAAATTCAGGGGTGGCGTGCATAATCTTTTGGCTGAAGCCTTTGGCACCTAATTTTCAGCGAGAATGATCCCGGTGGATTTTTGAATTGAATAACCGCCGGAGCCGGCGAATTCCTTTGCCAGCTCATTCCTGATTCGCGTTTGGCAATCTTCGTCCCAGGTTGTGGAAAAGCCCCACAAACCCCACATCGAACCGATATAGTCGACCAGGGGCTCGATTTCGGTTACCCACAGAGAATCCGGGTAAGTTTTTACAACAATTTTCGAGAAAGATGTAGAGAGCTGCGCCGGTCCATTTTCCAGTCCAAACCGGGAGGCGCTTTCATTGGCGGGCAGGTAAGCCGGTACCACGCGCCGCACCAGGTCGTGTAATTCTTGCATATGCCCCACGCCATTCGTCGCGGCTGCCAGCCGCCCAGCAGAACGCAAAACCCGCCTAATTTCACTCACAGCTTGCTGGATATTGGGCACATGATACAACATGTGATTGGCGGTGACGATATCAAAAGTGCTGTCCCCGAACGAGATTGCCTGGGCATCACCGCACAGAAACGTGAACCGGTCATCCTCTTTCAAGGCTGATTTCGCGGTTTCCAACATGCCCTGCGACAGGTCAATACAGACCACGCTGACCCCATCCGGAAGGCGGTCGCGTTGTGTAATCCACAGGTTTGCCGGGCCGCAGCCCACTTCCAGCACCCGCTCACCATCCCCAATCCCCAAAACACCAAACAGCCAGCGAAACCATCCATACGAATTGGTGCTGAATCGTTGATGGATATTCTGGCGCGCCACCAGGTTATCTGGCTTTTTATACTGCCTATTTTTTAAATAGTCTTGATCTGCAATTCCTTCCATGTCTTCACCTTGTTCGATTCTACCATCCTACAGGATAATATCATTATTGCAATCCGAGGTATCCCTTGACAATTATTCCATACCGGTTGACAATTTGCGCGTCACTGTTTTCAAAAATTTTGGAGGATGCGATGAAGAAAAGACAAAATGGGCTAGTGCTGCTGCTATTAATTGCCACTATGCTTCTGATGACCGGATGCGGTGGTCAGGCAGCTCAGACCCCAACGGTGGATCCCAAAGTGGTTTACACTGAAGTTGCACAAACCGTGCAAGCTCAGATTACCAATAATGCCAAATTAACCCCAAAGCCGACCAATACGCCACAGCCAACCGAGACCCAGGGCCCAACTGCCACCCTGCGCCCCAGCAGCACGCCGATGGGCGCAAATACTCAGGCTCCCACCCTGACCACAGGGGCCGGCACGGCAAAGCCAACAGCCACGCTGGGCACCCAGCCGCCAGTGTCATCCGCTGACAAAATGGTATACGTCTCACAGTCCGTCGCGGATAATACCACCTACCAGCGCAGCGAAGGCTTTACCCAAGTCTGGACCCTTAAAAATGTGGGGACGACCACCTGGGATCAGACCTATCTGGTGCGTTTTTACGGTGGCGATCGATTTGATGCTAAAGATGGTTCGATTGGACAGACGGTTAAGCCAAATGGACAGGCCAAAATCTCGGTGGATATGCGCGCCCCGGATAAACAAGGCGAATACACCGGCATTTGGGTAATCACCAATCCGGAAGGCAGAAATTTCGGTTCTTTCACCCTGACCATCAAAGTAAAATAATGGTCGATATTTACCATGTTGAATTTGAAGTTTGAAATACTAGCCGAGGCCCACCGCCTCGGCTTTCTTCTCGCAGGGATGACCGTTCCTGATATACCATCTTCTTATCCGACCTTTGAGAAATGGCTTGAGGCAGGGCATCACGGCCAAATGGCTTACCTGGAGACGGAACGAGCCCGTTTGCGCCGGTCTGACCCGCATTTGATCCTGCCGGAGGTGAAGTCTATTCTGGCATTGGGTTTTGCATACAATGCCCCGGTCGAAGGAATCGATAAAGTAGATAATGAGAATACAGGAAAGGTCGCGGCCTACGCAGCCGGAGAAGATTACCACCTCACCATTCCGCCGCTGCTGGAGCAGCTGGCGCTTTTTGCCCAGAAAAGGCTCGGCCAGCCGGTGATATGGAAGGGATATACCGATACCAGCCCTATCCTGGAGCGAGAAGTCGCCGTGCGCGCCGGACTGGGTTGGATCGGAAAGAATTCGTGCCTCATATCCCCCCAATACGGCTCCTATTTCCTGCTTGCGGAAATTCTTTGGGATATCCCGTTAGCGCCCGATACGGCCATCCGCCATGATTTCTGCGGCTCGTGCACGCGCTGCATCGATGCCTGCCCGACTGAATGCATCTTACCCAACCGCACCCTCGATGCCACTCGCTGCATCTCATATTTGACAATCGAAAATAAAGTGGAAATCGCCCCTGATCTACGTCCCTACCAAGGCGATTGGATATTCGGATGTGACGTGTGCCAGCAGGTTTGCCCCTGGAATATCCGCTTTGCTTCTGCCCGGCCTGAGATAGCCTTGCCAAGATCGCCTGAGACCCAACCCGCAGATCTAATCGGTGAGCTGTCGATTACGCCGCAATCGTTCAATCGTAAGTTCCGCCGCAGCCCGATCCTGCGCGCCAGGCGGCGCGGGTACCTGCGTAATATTTGCGTTGCACTGGGCAACCGGGCAAATCCTGCCGTTGTTCCGGCATTGAGTGCCGTTCTCCGAGAGGAACCTGAAATAATGGTGCGCGCGCATGCCGCCTGGGCATTAGGCCGGATCGGTGGAGAAGAGGCGAAAGGGGCATTATTTGCTGCCGGTCTGGCAGAAAAAGAACTCCAGGTTATTGCCGAAATAAAGTCAGCTCTCCAAAATGCTTAAGGCAGCCATGCCGGCAGGGCCGCATCGGCAGCAATTTGCCGCGCTGTGGCGCTGTCCTGGTCCCAGATCCATATTTCCGGCCTGGCAGAAGAAGACCCGATCTGAAAGCGCTGGTAAAGGACTTGCTTGCCTTGCGCATCCCAGCTGTACGCGCCGTGTGAATAGGTAAATTCATCGGTGATGGTAACTTGCTGCGAACCATCCGGGCGCATCAACACCAGCTGCTCGCTGTAGCTGCCGCTGTGATAGCGTATCCCGACCACCACCCAGCTCCCGTCAGGGTTGGGAATGGGAACGCCTAAATCTTCCTGCGTTTGCAGTTTCGTGAACAACCCCTCCACCTGGTCATCGGTCAAATCCACTTTGTACCCGCTACCAAATGGCAGTGTCTCGCTGCTGACCAGATCTCCATACCACAATTGGCTGCCGTCCGCTGTCCACGCCCCCACGACCCCCAACTGTGAACGCAATAATAGATCCTTTCCGGTGGTGACATCCAACACATGGATCATGTGAGCGGATGGATCAAAAAACGCGAGGCGATTTCCGTCCGGCGACCATGATGGATCTTCCCCGCTGATGGCAGGATCTTGAAATAACGGGGCAGTCTCCCCGCTGGAAAGGTCTATCGTCCAGATGCGGGGGTTGGGAGAATATGTCTCACCCTGGACAACCGAAAGCCTTGTCCGGCTATACGCAATTGTGTTTCCGTCCAACGATAACACCGGTTGAATACAACTGTCTCCTCCGCAGGCCAATACCAGGCGGTCATTTGTTCCGTCGCGGGCGATGATATGGATGTCATTGCCCTGCTGCGCGTTCTCAATCGCGTAGACGATCGTTTCTCCATCCGCGCCCGGCGAAAAATCATACACTTTTCCGCCCGTATGGGTGACCTGGCTGGCGTTATTGCCATCCTGATCTACCCGCCAGATCTCACTGCCGCCCACCGTGGGGGATAAATAAAGTACCTGCGGCGGGCGGACGGATACCACCCAACTTGCCGCCTGGCGGATCACCTGCCCGTCAACACCCTCCGCCCCTGGATCGAGAAAAAAAGTGACCGCTGAGCCGGACGCCAGCGCATTTTCGGGCCAGAACCAGAGCGTCTGATCATTCCAGGAAAAGCGACCGGCTACTGGCGGTTGGCTGCGCCAGCGCTGCTGCACGCTTTCAACCCGCATCGCCTGGCGGAACTTAATACCAACCGGACCGTGCTCGCCGATATTGTTTCGAAGAAGTTCCGGCGGTTGTAATCCGAATAAATTGGCAGCCAGCGCAGCCGCTGCCAGGATCAGCGCCAGCACTGCGATGACCAAAATTACATAACGGTCAAAATGGCTGGCTGTCCGGTTCATGGAAACAGGTAAGGCTGGTCAGGTTCTTGAATGGGATTCACCTGGGCAGCGTTAATCACCGGCACAGCCTGCCCTTCCAATTCGCCCGCTGCCATTGTCCCCTGAACTCGAACCCAGGCATTATTCTCCAGGTTAGCGGACTGCGGCCAATTTACCGTGATACCGATAGCAGTCGCATCCGCGATACAGCAGGCGATGGTGTAACGTCCGATCAAAAACTGGTTCACGGACAATCTTGGATCGTGGTAGACAAATCCAATCACATCGACCGGCTCAGCATTTAACGATTGAGGGTTGGATTGGGCGTGAAAAGCCCGAATCCAATCCAATACGGTGCGTTGGTCAGACGGACGCTCTACTGATAAAGCATTGGTCGTGTTCTGTATGGTGAACGGCGAATTGAGGGTAATTCCGCGGTTGGGTAACGCGCTAGTGCCCAATGCCCGTGGGGGGACGAGCAAGCCCAGCATCAGGGGAATCACCATCCAGATCAATTTGGCGCGAGATCCCACTCGGTCAGGGTGAGCATCCGCTCCCTGGGCATTTCCTTCCTCTCCAGACCCTTTTTTTCGTTCCTGGAAGATCAACTGGGCGCAAGCGATCAGGAGAACACCGGCAAATAGAACCAATAACACAAAGCGCTGGTTGATATATAAAAGGATTTTCCCGCTCCATACTTTCTCCAACAGGAAAAAACCGGTCAAAGCCAGGATAAGTGATTGAAATGTGCGAAACCTGCGAGCCTCCATACCACCATCCTTTAGAACAGGTTCCACAATGCTGTACTGACCAGCGTGAGCAGCAGCGGCAGTAAAACCAGATAAACCACACCCCGCCGACGAAATACGCGGGTGAACATCAGCGTGCTTTTGATATCCACCATCGGCCCGTAGACCAGGAAAGAAAGCAGCGCACCCGTTGGAAATTGCCCAATAAACGCCAGGGCAATAAATGCATCCACAGTGGAGCAAACCGAGAGCAGCACGGCGATCGCCGCCATAACTACCACAGACAGCACCGGACCGTGCCCGAGGGCCGCCAGAACTTGCTGCGGGATGAAAGTCTGCAGCAAGGCCGCCATCATGGATCCAATGACCAGATACCGCCCCATTTCAAAGAATTCATCCCCGGCGATAATCACCACCTGGCGCAGCCGCTGTCCTAAAGGCGCAACGGCTGGCTGGGCATCCAGGGAAACGACCAGAGGGGCGTCGTGAGCGTGAACAGGCACAGGATCGCGCAAAATCTGGTTTATATCCGGCTGCAATGAGAAAACCAGACCGGTCACCAGCGCCACACCCAGGGTGAGGGCAATTCTGCCCCAAAAGACCGGGCTGAAACCAAACGCAGCATACGTGCTGGCAATCACCACCGGGTTGATCACCGGCGCTGCCAGTAAAAAAGAGATTCCCACGGCGCTGGGGACACCCTTCTGAAATAAGCGCCTGGTTAAAGGGACGACGCCGCATTCGCAAACCGGCAAGAACAACCCCAGCAGGCTGCCTGTCAGGGCCGCCAGAAAGGGTTGGCGAGGCAGAATGCGCGCCAGCTCTTCACGATCAAAAAATACCTCTACCAGGCCGGATGCCAGGGTGCCTAATAGAAGAAATGGCACGGCTTCGATGAAGATTCCGAGAAATACGGCGGTGAATTGGCTCAGCAGGTCAATTACAAAGCTCATTGATTAAAAATGAGGTTCTGGCAGGTGGTTAATCCCTGCCAAAACCCCACCATTCATAAGAAACGGATCGTACTACGGCAGCTTTGTGGGTGTAACAGTGGCTGTGGCGGCCGGTTTTGTGGCGGTCAGCGAAGGCCCAGGCGTGCTGGTCCTTGGTAAGGAGGTATTGGTCGTCGTCGGCACCGGGGTGGCGATATTCACCGGGATCACCAATTTTTGCCCGAGCACCAATTTGTTGGGGTCGGTCAGTTTATTCTGGTTCACGATCGCCAGCTGGGTGCTGTTAAACTGCAGCGCTAAGGCTCGCAAGGTATCGTTGGGCTGGACTATATATTCAAACAACGTTCCTGGCGGCAGCTTGCTCACGTCCACCGGTGTCACCGTGGGTAGTGTTTGCCCGGGGGCCGGGATCAAAATCGTCTGACCGGTAGCAATTGGGCACTGGCCTGCCGGGAAGGAATTGAGCGCCAACAGCGTGTTTAAATCCACCTTGAACTTGGCCGCTATATCCCAACAATTGTCGTTTTCCAAAACTTTGTATTCAAATGGCCCAGTGGGTGTTACGGTGACCGTGGGCGTCGGGGTTGAGGTAATAGTAGCTGTTTGAGTCGCTGTTGGCGGTGGTTGGGTGTCTGTGGGAGCGGTGGTCATTGTGGGCGGGATTTCTGTGGCGGTCGCTGTAGGTACAGGCGCTAATCCTCCAGGCTTGAGCGCCAGGAAGAGGATAACCACTCCGGCGATCACCAGCAGAGCAGCCAGACCGCCAATGACATACGGAGTAACGCGCTGGCGCCTTTTGTATGAATCAATCACATTTTGAGGGTTGCTTCGCTTTGCCATAAATTTTCCTAAGTAGAATATTGTGCCGCCATTCCGGTTTCTTTCTTTCGGATAGCGACTCCTGGTGGGCAGAGACTTGCTGCCTGCCCGAGGGGAAACAATTCATTCTACCTGATAATCCGTGATTTAGCGAGTGGCTCCAATTGGTGGTTGTCCGCCAGGTAATGTTTCAGGTATTCGCCCGTGTATGAATTTGCAGTGCGGCAGACCTCTTCCGGCGTCCCGGCAGCAACCAATTCCCCACCTCGATCTCCGCCTTCCGGTCCGAGATCAATGATGTAATCGGATACCTTGATGATATCCAGATTATGCTCGATGATCAAGACCGAGTTTCCAGCTTCAACCAGACGCTGCAAAACCTCGATCAACAGGTGGACGTCCGCTGCATGCAGACCGACCGAAGGCTCGTCCAGCACATACAAAGTTTTTCCGGTCGCCCGGCGCGATAATTCGCGCGCCAGCTTGACCCGTTGGGCTTCGCCCCCAGACAATGTGGTCGCAGGCTGGCCAATGCGCACATAACCCAGACCCACTTCCGAAAGTGTCTTCAGTTTAGAGAGGATGCCGGGAAAGGAATTAAAAGCAGCCAGCCCAGATTCGACCGTCATGTTCAACACATCCGCAATGGAGTGCCCCTTAAACTTGACCTGCAGGGTTTCTCGGTTAAAGCGTGCCCCGTGGCAAACGTCGCATGGAACGTAAACATCTGGCAGGAACTGCATTTCTATCCGCAGCTGGCCCTGGCCCTGGCAGGCTTCACAGCGGCCTCCATGGACATTGAATGAAAAGCGCCCGGCTTTATAACCCCGCATCTTGCTTTCTGACAGCTCGGCGAATAAGGCTCGAATTTCGTCGAACATGCCGGTATAGGTTCCGGGATTGGATCGCGGCGAACGACCAATGGGCGACTGGTCGATATTAATGATTTTATCCAGCAGCTCCACCCCTTCGATCCGGTCGTAATCGCCGGCCTGGGTATGGGCCCCATTCAGCTCGCGCGCCAGAACGTTGTATAGAATGTCCACCATCAGGGTTGATTTCCCTGATCCTGAAACCCCGGTGATGCACACCAATTTCCCCAGGGGAATCTCGACCGTCAGGTCTTTGAGGTTATTGGCTCGCGCACCGATGATGCGCAGGTGCTTACCGTTGCCCGTGCGACGGATACTGGGGAGAGGGACCTGAAGCCGGTGCGATAAATATGCGCCGGTCAAAGACTCTTTATTTGCCAGGATATCCGCGACCGGGCCTTCGGCGACCAGCTTTCCACCGTGCTCCCCGGCGCCAGGCCCCAGGTCGATGATCCAATCCGCAGTGCGAATCGTCTCTTCATCATGTTCCACCACCAGCACCGTATTGCCCAAATCGCGCAGGTTTTTAAGAGTTTCCAGCAGCCGGGTGTTGTCCCTGGGATGTAGACCGATGGACGGCTCATCCAGCACATACAGCACGCCCATCAAACGCGAGCCAATCTGGGTTGCCAGGCGAATGCGCTGCGCTTCTCCGCCCGAAAGGGTGGTCGCCGAGCGCTGCAGGGTCAGGTAATCCAGGCCGACATTTACCAGGAAACCCAGACGGTCCTCAATTTCTTTGATTATTCGTTCAGCGATCATCTGATCTCTGGTGCTTAATGGGGATTCGGATCCTCCCAGGCGGCGCGCCCAGGCCAATGTCTGTAAAACCGGCCATTTTGTCACCTCGACGATGTTGGCCTCATCGACTGTAACCGCCATCGCTTCTTGCCTTAAGCGATCTCCTTTGCAGGTCGGGCAAGGCCGATTTGCCATAAATTCGGCGATTTTGTTGCGAATATAATCTGAGTTTGTGTCGCGGTAGCGGCGTTCAAGGTTTGGAATCACACCTTCGAAGGCGGCTGAAAAAGTGGTCTCTCGCTCGCGGCCCTTGATATGAACTTTTACTTCCTGGGCCCCAGTCCCAAATAAAATCATTCTAAATTTTTCGGGGGGAATCGTGCCCACCGCTTCATCCATATCGATGTGGTAAAACTCACACACCGCTTCCAGGTGTTGCCAGTAATAACCGCCTTGATCGCGGCCGTTGTTCCATTCCATGGCGACGATTGCGCCCTCATTCAGGGAACGTTCTTTGTCCGGAATGATCAGATCCGGGTCGATTTCCAGTTTGCTGCCCAGGCCCTGGCAATCTGGGCAGGCGCCGTGCGGAGTATTGAAGGAAAACGTGCGCGGCTCGATTTCCGGCAGGCTTACCCCATGTTCAGGGCAGGCCAGGTGTTCCGAAAACAGCAGGTCCAGGGGTGGTTCCACGGATAAGTTCTGGATGGTAAGATACCCCTCCCCAACTTTTAGCGCCGTTTCAACCGAATCGGTCAGGCGCGAGCGAAATGACCTCTCATCTTCCGCTGTCTCAGTCCGGTTAAATACCAGGCGGTCAACCACCGCTTCAATCGTGTGGATCTTATATTTTTCAAGCTGCACTTCGCGGTCGTCATCCAGGTTGATCACCTGACCGTCGACGCGCACCCGCACAAACCCCGCTTTGCGAACTTCATCAAATACTGCCTGATAGGTCCCTTTCCGCGCCCGTACAATCGGCGCCAGGACCAATATGCGGGTACCTTCCGGCAGCTTTTCAATATGATCTACGATTTCCTGTGCGGACTGCTTCTGGACAACCCTGCCGCACACTGGACAGTGGGGAATGCCTACCCTGGCAAACAGCAAACGCAGGTAATCATAAACTTCGGTCACAGTGCCGACCGTTGAGCGCGGGTTGTGCGAGTTGGCTTTCTGGTCGATCGCAACAGCAGGGGACAGCCCTTCGATATAATCCACATCCGGTTTTTCCATCTGTCCCAAAAACTGGCGGGCGTATGATGATAAAGATTCGACATAACGCCGCTGGCCTTCGGCAAAAATCGTGTCAAATGCCAGGGAAGATTTCCCGGATCCGGAGAGCCCGGTGATGACTACCAGCCTGTCTCGGGGTATTTCGACAGTGATATTCTTCAAGTTGTTCTGCCGGGCGCCAACCACACGAATATTATTCTGGGTCATATCTCAACCTTTTGAACGGGAGTCATCCCGATTATAGCACAAATGTTTCATGTTTGATCAGGTCAGTCATAAAATGGATCGATAATTATACCATTCAGAATAAACAACTTTTCAAGATTGAGCGGGTTTTAAACTATGGATCTTGCCCTGGTTTGTATATAATTTTTATAATCTTCTATTTGACTTTCCCCACTTAAAACCATGAACACACCCAACCATAAACGCACGATCAATGCCTGGGCCATGTACGACTGGGCCAATTCGTCCTTTGCCACTACCATCATGGCTGCCGTCCTTCCAGTCTATTATGCCAACGTGGCAGCAGCCACCCTGCCAGAAAATATGCGTTCTGCCTATTGGGCTTACACCACCACGATTTCTCTGCTGCTGGTAGCCATTCTCGGCCCGATCCTGGGGGCCATGGCGGATTACAGCGGGGCTAAAAAACGCTTTTTAACGTTTTTTGTCATTCTAGGAGCGGTTTCTACCGCCCTGCTGTATTTCGTGGGACAGGGAGATTATGTGCTGGCATCCACTTTATATGTTTTTGCCGCGCTGGGTTTTTCAGGATCGATTGTCTTCTACGATTCGCTTCTGCCCCATGTGGCCAACCCGGATGAAATCGACCAGGTATCTTCTCGCGGGTATGCCATGGGCTACCTGGGAGGGGGTTTACTTTTAGCCATCAACCTGGCGATGATCCAGCTCACCCAGGGCGATACCCGGCTGTTAATGACCAAACTTTCATTCGTGAGTGTGGCGGTTTGGTGGGTAGTCTTCACCATTCCGCTGTGGCGCTGGGTGCCGGAACCTCCTCGGCGCCGCCTGGAAGGTGAAAAAAGCGGCGCCCCGATCGCCTCAAGTCTCAACCGGCTGGGTAAAACCTTCGCTTCGATCCGCAAATACCGCCAGCTCTTCAAATTCCTGGTCGCTTTCTGGTTGTACAACAACGGGATTGGCACCATCATCTACATGGCGAGCATTTACGGCAAGGAGTTGGGTTTCAGCGATGTCACCGTGATTGGCACTCTGCTGATGGTCCAGTTCGTCGCCATTCCATTCGCCTTTCTTTTCGGCTGGCTGGCTAAACGCCTGGGTACAAAACGATCAATTTTTATCAGCCTGGGGGTGTATACCCTGATCGCGATTCTGGGTTATTTCCTGAGCCAGGAATGGCAGTTCTGGCTGCTCGGGGCAATGGTCGCGACCGTGCAAGGCGGAAGCCAGGCTCTAAGCCGTTCGCTTTTTGGCCGGATGCTGCCCAAAAGCCAGTCGGCAGAATTTTACAGCTTTTTTGGCATCAGCGAGAAAATTGCCGGGGCGCTCGGCCCGCTGGTGTTTGGATTGGCGACTCAATTCCTGGGCGGAGGGCGCATGGGAATCATCTCCCTGATCATTTTCTTCATCCTGGGAGCCCTGATGCTGACCAGTGTCAATGAAAAAGAAGGGATTCTGGTGGCTGAAGCCGAAGAAGCTCTGGTTAAGTAATTTCAAATCCAGGCTGGAGGTTGGTATTCTCCCCAGGTCTGGCGCAGAACGCCGCATATTTCACCCAGGGTAAGCGAATTCTCGACGGATTCAATAAATAAGGGCATCAGATTTTCACCGCAGCGCGAGGCAGCGTCCAACCTGGTTTTCAATTCGCTGACTTTCACCGGATCGCGGTGAGCGCGCATTTCAACCAGCCTGGCTTTTTGGCCAGCTTCGATAGCCGGGTCCACTTTTAGGCTTTCCAGGTCAATGACCTCTTTCACTTCAAACGCGTTGACCCCGACCACCACATGTTCCTTTTTCTCCACAGCCCGTTGATAGCGGTAAGCTGCTTCCTGGATCTCTTGCTGCATATAACCATTCTCGATTGCAGCCAGCGCCCCACCCAGGGCATCAATTTTTCGAATATAGGCCATCGCCTGGTCAGCGATCTGGTCGGTTAATTCTTCGACCAGATAAGATCCCGCCAGCGGATCAATCGTATCCGCCACCCCCGATTCATAGGCGATGACCTGCTGCGTGCGCAGCGCGAGGCGCACCGATTTTTCCGTCGGCAGCCAGAGGGCTTCATCCATGCTGTTGGTATGCAGTGACTGCGTTCCGCCCATGACAGCCGCCAATGCCTGCAAGGCTACACGCACCGCATTGTTTTCCGGCTGCTGAGCGGTCAGGGTGGAACCGGCAGTCTGGGTGTGAAAACGCAGCATCCACGATTTGGGATCTTTGGCTTTAAATCGACCGCGCATGATCTGGGCCCATAGGCGCCGCGCAGCCCGATATTTCGCGACCTCTTCGAGAAAATTGTTATGGGCGTTAAAAAAGAATGATAGCTGGGGGGCAAATTCATCCACGATCAACCCGCTGTCGATAGCCGCCTGCACGTAGGCGATCGCATCCGCCAGCGTAAATGCGATCTCTTGCACCGCGGTGGAGCCGGCTTCACGGATATGGTAACCTGAAATACTGATCGTGTTCCAGCTCGGCACCTGCTGCTTGCAGAAATGAAATACGTCCGTGATCAAGCGCATGGAAGGTGACGGCGGGAAAATATACGTACCGCGGGCGACATATTCCTTCAACACATCGTTCTGGATCGTACCCCGCAGCCGGCGTGAAGGCACATTCTGCTTCTTCGCCACCGCGATATACATCGCCAGCAAAATCGAGGCGGGGGCGTTGATCGTCATGCTTGTCGAAACCTGGTCCAGGGGGATATCGTGGAAAAGGGTCTCCATGTCCGCCAATGAGGAAATTGCCACCCCCACCTTACCCACTTCGCCGCTCGCCATTGGGTCATCTGAATCGTATCCAATTTGCGTGGGCAGATCAAAAGCAACAGAAAGCCCGGTTTGTCCTTGCTTCAGCAGGTAACGATAGCGCTGGTTAGATTCTTCGGCGGACGCAAACCCGGCATACTGGCGCATCGTCCAAAACCGACCCCGGTACATCGTAGGTTGGATACCCCGGGTAAAAGGATATTCACCAGGAAATCCAAGATCTTCCAGATAATCGCGATCGCGAGGCACGGCAAGCCGCGGCATAGGGTTGCCCGATGCCGTTGAAAATTCCGCCTTTCGCTCTGGAAATTTCCGAACCACCGGACCCAGAGTGTTATCTTCCCATCGTTGGAATTCTTCTTCAATACCCATGCATTCCCTCAACCGTTTCTTGACGTAACCTGAGTATACACCAGGGGCCAGACCCCTGGGAGTGAACATCTTTATGGTAAACTTCGGACAAATTTCCTTACTTCATCCTTTTATGGTCGAAAACATCGTCCTTTGGCGGTATTAATCATAAGCAGGCACCCCCATGAAAATACTTGCTGTCGATATTGGCACAGGAACTCAGGATATTTACTTTTACGATTCCCGCCTTGACATTGAAAACGGATTCAAGCTGGTCCTCCCTTCACCTACGATGATCGTACACCGCAGGATCGTGCAGGCTACCCGCCTTGGGCAGACTGTGGCGTTGAGCGGGGTCATGATGGGCGGCGGGCCAAGCGCCTGGGCAGCCGAAGGGCATGCCCGTGCCGGTTTGCCGATCTACGCCACACCGGATGCTGCCCGAACCCTGAACGATGATTTAGCTGCGGTCGAAAAAATGGGGATCCACCTGGTAGGAGAGGAGGAGATCCGCCGTCTCCCTGACCAGACTGCGCGTATCGAGATGCGTGATTTTGATTTTTCTACCATCCGCCGAGCCTTCGACGCTTTTGGGGTGACTCTTACCGGTTTGGATGCGGTGGCAGTGGCTGTTTTCGACCATGGTGCCGCCCCGCCCAATATTTCTGACAGGCAGTTCCGTTTTGATTACCTGGATGAACGTATTCGCGCTGCCAACCGGTTGAGTACTTTCGCATTTCAGAGCGAGCAGATACCGCCCATCATGACCCGGCTGCAGGCTGTCGCCCGTTCGGCCCCCGAATTGGACGCGCCGCTGGTCGTGATGGATACTGCTCCAGCCGCGGTGTTGGGGGCAACTTTCGATCCGCAGGTGTCGAACCGTGAACCGGTGATGATCGCGAATGTGGGCAATTTTCATACCCTGGCTTTCCGCATGGGGCCAGAGGGTATCGCAGGTGTCTTTGAACACCATACCGGTGAATTAGACCGGCCCGCCTTGGAATCTTACCTGCGCAGACTGGCGGACGGCAGTTTAAAACACGAAGACGTTTTTCAGGATATGGGACATGGGGCATTGATGTATGATCACAACCCGATGCCGGTCCAAAAACAGGGGACGAACCTGGTGGTAACCGGCCCGCGCCGGGGACTGCTGCGCGGATCAGAACTGCGCCCATATTTCGCGGTGCCCTTTGGCGACATGATGATCACTGGATGCTTTGGACTGCTGGCTGCGACTGCGGATGTGCTGCCGGAGCTGGCAGGTCCTATCCGTGCGTCTTTATCCGGAAAGGGGGGTGCCGGTACCCCGCCGTGGGATATCAGCGATTAATTCTTATTTTTGTTATTTTGGAACTGTCCAAAAAGAATGATTTGTCTAAGACCCATCCCCCCAACCCCCTTCCCAGCTGCCCTTCGGCAGCGCGCAGCGCGAGGGCGGGACGCTCTTTAGCGCACCCGCAGGGGTGGGGGGAGAAATTCAGAGGTTTAGGGAGTTTTGGCCGCAAAATGCGGCCAAAACTCCCCATTTCCTCTTCCTCCCGCCCCAGCCGCTTCGGCCACCCGAAGGGGTGTGAGGGGGCGGGTCGGGGTGGGGGTGGACTTTTGAGACAGCCTCTGGCACCTTTTTAAGTAACGCCAGGCCGAGCAGCGTACCGGGTAAAAGTTACTCGGTAATTTTTTTCAGCCGCCGATCGAGCCAGAAAAAAACCACCAATGTCAGCCCGATATTGACCAGGTTGGTCACCAGCAGCAGTTCGGGGGCAACCGTTTCAAACCACTGCCCTACCAGCCAGGGCAAAACCAGCCCACCCAGGCTGCTGCCGATCGACAGCACGCCGGTGATCCGCCCGGTGATCGGGATGTGCCGGCTGGCGAGCGACATATTAGTTGGAAATATGGTCGCCAGGAAGAATCCCAACCCCGCCGAACCCACGGCTAAAGCCCATAAGGCGTGTGGAAATAAGACCATCAACAGCACAGAGGCCAGGGATCCCAGCAAATCCATTCTCAACATCGACCTTGGTGAAAACCGGACGGCCAGTGGAATGGAGAGCAGCCGTCCGGCGGTCAGCGCCCCCCAGAAGAAAGAATTGATATAGGCGGCAGTGACTTCATTTGCCAGATTGAGCTGGGTTATATAAGAATAAATCCAGCCTCCATGCGCTGCCGATGCTCCGCTGTAACCCATAAAAATCAGGAAAAAACCTAGCACCAGCCAGCGATCTGCGCCACCTTTTCCTCCCAGCCTGGGTAAAATCTGCGGCCGCGGGCTGCGTAGAACCAGGGCAGCGATGGTGATGGGCAGGAAGGTCAGGGCTACCAGCCAATAAGCCCAGCTCATATTGCCGTTGAGCAGCACCACCTGGGCGACAAGAATGGGCGTGAGAAAGGTGCCCAGGCCAAAAAAGAAGTGGAGCACATTCATATACGGAGCCACATCCTTACCGTGGACCCAGACCAGCATGGCATTGCCGCCCACATTCAAGGTGCCGTGCACGATACCGGATAGAAACAGGAGCGCGGTTAATACCCACAGCTGCGCGACCGCCGGAACAAGTGCGGTAGCCGCGATCATTATCCCCATCACCGCCGCCACAACTTTATGCCCGGCAAACCGGTCAAATAATCGCCCGCCACCGACCGAACCAACCAGCGAGCCGATGGACCGGGCGATAAACAACAGGCTGATATCGGTCAGGCTGGAATGGGTCTGCTCTGCCAGGGCCGGCAGGGTGGGGCCAAGGATTGAAAAGGTCAACCCCAGGGCGGCAAACGAAGCCGAATAAAGGCCGGTCGCTGCCAGTTTCCATGATTTTGCAGGATTTTCACTTGATGATGCCGCCGCGGACATCGTCAAATTATACTATGCAGGATAGGTTTTTCATCGATCCTGTGGTACAATCGCGATGCCTGAAGCGTTGTACCCTTCGCTTCAGAGTATTTTGCCTCGAAAGGGCTTGACCACGATGAAAGTTCTTTTAGTTAAAGATGTTTATAAATTGGGCCGGGCAGGTGACGTCAAACGCGTTGCCGATGGATTCGGCCGCAATTTCCTGCTCCCGCAGGGCCTGGCAGTGCTGGCTACGGCTGGCGCGCTGCGCCAGGTGGAGACCATCCGGAAGAAAGCCACCGCTCGCCGCGCCGAGCTCAATACGGAAATGTCGAGTATCGCCGAGGTGCTCAAAGGCGCACAGATTTCCTTTGGAACGCGTGCCGGCGACACCGGAAAACTGTACGGCTCCATCACCAACCAGATGATGGTCGATGCAATTAACAAGAAATATAACCTGCAGCTCGACCGCCATCAAGTTGAAGCCCAACCAATTCGCAATTTGGGTGAATTCAAGATCCATGCCCGCCTGACCGTGGACCTCACTCCTGAGATCAAAGTGACCGTTCATCGTGAAGGGGAAGAGCCCGAATTGCCTGAAGCGCCGGTAGCTGAAACAAAGGCCGAGTAAATTTCTTTATTTTCCGATCTGACCGACCGGCCGAGTTCAGCCATGTGCTGGCGGCCGGTCTTTCTTAATCTACTGCCGCGATGATGCCTGAAACCGTAGGCCAACAGCTCCAAAAAGCCCGAACAGAACGAGGATTGACCCTGGACCAGGTCGCCCGCGTGCTGCATATTCGCGTTGAATATCTCGAAGCCCTGGAACAAGAAAAACGAAAGGTTTTGCCATCGCCCGTTCACGCCAGGGGGTTCCTGCGCATGTATGCCGAACATCTGGGGCTGCCAGCGAAAGCCTTGCTCGACAGTTGGGAAGGTAAACTCCCCCAGCAAACAACCGAAACCCCCCAGAGCGAACCAGCGCCAGAAAGTACACCTGAAGATGAGGCCGCGGATCGTTCAGCGATTGAGGCTCCGCCGCCCGCGATTCTGGCAGGAGCAGATCAGCCTGCCGCGGAACCCGTCGAGCTGCCCCTGGAACCGGTCGATGAAGTACCAATTCCGATTTTTCCGGAAAAACCCTCTGCGGCGCGCTCTGCTTTTATCGAGATTGGCGACCAGCTGAGGAAGCAGCGGCTCACTCTTAATTTATCGATCCCGGAAATTGAGCGGTATATTCATGTGCGCCAGCATTATCTGACCGCGCTAGAGGAAGGGCGGATCGGAGATTTGCCTTCGCCGGTCCAGGGGCGCGGAATGTTGAGCAATTATGCTCATTTTCTGAACCTGGATGTTGAAGGCTTGCTGCTGCTCTTTGCCGAGGGTCTGCAGTCGCGCCGCGAGGAACGGCTCCCGCCTGACCAGGTCCAGAAGAAAAATGAATCTGGATCATCTTCTCAGAACCCGCGGACCAGGAAAGTACCCCGGCGGCTGCTGTCTATGGATCTGTTAGTCAGTGTTTTATTGGTAATGATCATCCTCGGTTTCGCGTTATGGACCGCCGCCCAGGTCGATGCCCTGAACAATGACCGTTCGGGCACCAGCACCCCGCCTTCGATCGCGGATGTGCTGCTCAGCAATCCCACCATCACCCCCCGCTCGTCCGGAACCGCTACCTCCCTGGCAAATCTGAGCACGCTGGCCCCGGGCGAGGTGCAAAGCCGGCCTGGTGGCGGCGCGACCACGCCAGATGTGAACGTCACCTTGCCTTCCAGCGAAGGCTTTCCCTTGCAGGTCTACGTCGTAGCCCTGCAGCGCGCCTATTTAAAAATAACGGTGGATAACAAGGTAGTGTTTGATGGTCGGGTTGTTCCTGGAAATGCATATCCCTTCAGCGGTAATGATAAAATCGAGCTGCTCACGGGCAACGCAGCCGCTGTTCAGGTATTTTTCAACCAGCAGGATCTCGGCGTGCTCGGTCTGGTCGGCCAGGTGACGGCCTACATTTTCTCTAAAGATGGGGCGATCACCCCTACCCCCATATTTACTGCTACGCCTACACGCACCACGCAACCTTCTTCGACCAGCCGTCCTTCACCGACCTCGCCAACAGCAACAATTACCCCATTCATCCCTTAATTATTGGTGGCAAATGAATAAAAAGACGTTTTATTTCGTATCACTTGGCTGCGCTAAAAACACCGTCGACTCTGAATCCATGGCGGATTTATTGGTCAAAGATGGTTACTCACCTGTCGAAAAAGCCTCGCAGGCCGGGGTTTTGATCGTTAATACCTGCGGTTTTATTGGACCCGCGCGCGAGGAATCGTACGAGGTCTTGAATGACCTGGCGCGCAATAAACACAAGGGACAGCTTTTGATTGCCGCCGGGTGCCTGACTGAACGTTACCGCCAGCAGGTAGTGGAACGCGTGCGCGGTATCGACGGCATCATGGGGACTCGCCGCTGGATGGATATCGTGGATGTCGTTCATGAATTACGCAACGACCGCCCCCACCCCATCACCCTTTACCATCTTCCTGAAGTTGCCACCGTGGGCAATGATGAACATGGAGCGCCAAGGGTAGCCGTCCAAGGCGCCAGCAGTTATCTCAAGATCGCGGACGGCTGCCGCCGGCCCTGCGCTTTTTGCGCGATCCCGCTGATCAAAGGCACCGCAGTCTCCCGTCCTCCGGAGGCAATTCTGGCGGAAACACGCAGCCTGGTGGAGCGAGGCGTACTGGAGCTGAATTTAATCGCCCAGGATACCACGGATTATGGGCACGACCTGGGGATCAAAGACGGCCTGGCCCAGCTTCTTGAAAAAATGGTGGAGACAGTCCCCGAACTGCCCTGGATTCGCATCTTATATGCCTATCCCGGATATGTGACCGACCGCCTGATCGAGGTTATGGCAGCCAATGCGCAGGTGTTGCCTTATCTCGATATGCCTTTACAGCATGCCCATCCCGATGCGCTTAAGCGAATGCGCCGCCCCGCGAATATGGAATGGGTTCACCGGACACTCGGCAAGATGAGGCAAGCGATCCCCGACCTGGCGCTGCGCACAACTTTTATTGTGGGCTACCCGGGCGAGACCGAGGTCAGAATTTGAGACCCTGCTTGAGTTCATTAAAGAAATCCGCTTCGATCATGTCGGAGCGTTCACTTTTTCCTTCGAAGCGGGCACCCCGAGCGAACCTCTCGGTGATCCTATCCCTCAAGAAGTCAAAGACGAGCGCCTGGAACGGTTAATGCTGCTCCAGCAGGAGATTTCTTTGTCGCGCAATCAGAGTTATGTCGGAAAAACCCTGGATGTGCTCGTGGAAGGAATCGATAAGCAAGTTTCCATCGGCCGATCTTACCGGGATGCCCCGGAAATTGATGGCATGGTGCTGATCGAAGGTAAGTCGCCGGTGGGCAAGATTGTTCCGGTGCAAATCACCGGTGCCCTGGCCCACGACCTGGTCGCCCGCCCATTTATATCTGAATCCAGGTTGAAACATCCGTAGTCCAGAGGGTATGAGTCGTTTTGACCGTTTCGCCCTGCTGATATGCATCTTCTCGCTGGTCGCCAACGTTCAGGTTGCAGCAAGGGTCTTTGACAATCTACCCCATCTCGAAGATGAGATGACCTATATCTGGCAAGCGCGGGCCATTGCCGATGGGAACCTGCTGATCCCCAGCCCGCCATCACCGCTATCTTTTCTGGTGCCGTTTGTGATCGATCACCAGGGTTGGCGATTTGGTAAATACCCGTTGGGATTCCCGGTGTTGCTTTCTTTCGGCATTCGTTTGGGCGCGAGAGAATGGGTCAATCCCCTGATCGCTGCCTGGACTGTATGGCTGATTTACCGCCTTGGTAAAAAGCTGTTGGGAGAGCGCACCGGTTTGCTGGCGGCGTTTCTAACCGCGTCGTCCCCTTTCTTTTTGATCAACTCGGCAGATTATCTCGCGCACGCCTGGAGTTTATTTCTAAGCTGCGCCCTGGCCCTGGCCTGGTTAGATTTGTTCTTTTTTCCAACCTCAGTCCCAAAATGGCTTACTGTGGCTGTTGCCGGGTCATCCATCGGCGCCCTCGCTCTGACCCGTCCCTGGACGGCGGTCGGGGTGGCGCTGCCATTTGCCCTGCATGCATTGCGGCTGATATGGAAAGGCACACCCCTGGTGCGAAAGCAGATTGTGGGCATCGCCTTGTTGGCAGGTGGTATCAGCAGTTTGCACCTTAGTCTGGCAGGCGGTGCTGACCGGCAGCCCGTGGGTAAATCCATATACCCTATGGTGGCCGTTCGATAAGGTCGGATTTGGGCCGGGCATTGGGGTGCTGCCCGGCGGGCATAACCTTTTGACCGCACTCCACGATACCCTGTTTTCATTATCGATTGGTGCGCACGACTTAATGGGATGGCCTTTTATCTCCTGGCTGTTCCTTCCATTCGGGATCGCAGCCGTTAAGTCCAATCCTCCTGCCAGGCTTGTTAGCGCAGTGTTTCCATCTCTGATTTTTGTTTATCTCTTTTACTGGGTCGGCGCCTGGCTGTTAGGCCCCCGGTATTATTACGAAGGCCTGTATAGTTTGACCTTGCTTACTGCAGCAGGGATCGCCTGGATCTACCAACGAATACCGGTCAGATGGAAAACCTTATCACCTGCAAAAATTGGCAACATTCAACTCCACACGCTGCGCATTCCTTCGTTAGCCTGTTTTACCTTCACGCTCATCGTAGGAGCCTTGATCGCCACCAATTTATTCTTTTATAATCCCATCCGTTTTGGAAGCCTGACTCATCTTTACGGCATCGACCGCACTCTGCTGACCCCTTTCCAGGGGCCAGCTGCTGCCGCCCGGACGCCCGCGCTGGTCATCGTCCATGCCGATGACGACTGGCGCCAGTATGCCGCCTTGTTGGAGCTCGAAACCCCCTTGCTGAATTCACCTTATATCTTCGCGATGAGTATGGGCCCAGCAAACGATGAACTATTAACCGTCCAGTTTCCGGCCCGCCAGGTTTTCCATTATTACCCCCAACACCCTGGAGAGTTCTTCCTTAATTCTTTGCCGTAGTATCAGGAAAGTTTATCCCGCCGATCGAGCCCAGGCGGTCAGCAGCAAGACCACAATCGCAATCACCAGGTTAATCCGGACCAACAACTCTTCCCTTTTTTGCAGTCCTTCGAACTCTACCTCGCTCCCTTTTCCACGCGAACGCAGGAGCGCAAGGCGCTGCAGCGCGGGGGATAATCCCCACGTCGAGTATGCGCTCAACACCACCATCAAGCCAATCACCATGTGCTTGGAAAATATCGCCACTGCCCAGGTATTGGTGATTGAGAGAAAGCCCTGGTAAGACGGGCTGGCGCTCATTTGAAACATACCGGTTCCCACCAGAACGATCAAGGAAATCCAGCCCACCAGCTTCAGCCTGCGGTTGATTTGCTCCAGAAAGTTAGAGTAAACTTCGCCCTCCAGCGTTTTTCGCGCGGCAGGCAGCACCAATAATGCCAGGGCAGCCTGACCTCCGACCCATGCCACGGTTGCCAGCATGTGCAGCCAGTAGATAACGGTTAGCATGCCTGCCGGGTAAGGCGTCATGGATTAGCCGTAGGGGGAGGCGTGGGAGTAAACGTCGCGGTGGGCGGAATCGGAGTGTTGGTGAAAGTCGGTGTGGGAGCGCTCGTGGTCGGCGTGGCTGACGCTGCCGGGGCAGACGTATTCGTCGCAGTCGCCTGGGGCGTCTGTTCGGTCGCACCCGGGGTGGGACTCAAACTGGGGGTTGGGGTAATCGTCGGCGTAGCGGTAGGTGGCTGGGGTTTGGGAGTCTCCGTTGGCGGATGGCACTCGCCGTAAGCCTTGGTGGCCAGTGGTTCTGTGGTGGCGTTTTTGAAATTATTTTTCAGGATATTCGCCAATAATTCATTCGCCTTGCAAGCTTCGCCGTCATTAAGCAACTTTTCGGCATATTTGGTCGCGGCCTGGCGATAGCGGTCAATCGCAAAAATATTGGATGAGTCGCGCAAGTTCGGCAGGTAGGGCGCAACCAGGCCAAAATAATAGGCGGATTTCTCCCAATCTACCTCCCAAAAACTGGCGCCGGTCACGTAATAACGCGCCCACACCTGATAACTTTCGGCGTCCCGGTCGAGAGGTCCAAACCGGGCCGTGAGGGCCAGGTCATACATGCCGCCTTCGAGATCTCCCAGGCGTAATATTTTATCCACGCCTCGATTTCGCAAGGCGATGTAATAAAAACCATCCACCGCAATCGTCTCATAGCTCAGATTCTTGGTTCTCAGGGCTTCAATCGAGACGATGGCTTCATCCCACTTTTTATCCGCCAGACTCTGCTTGATATTTTTGAACATTTCCTGTTCGCCGCGGGTATCCGGGGTGGGAGTAAAAATGGGGGTTGGGGTCAAAGTCGCCGTGGGAATCGTGGTCGGGATTAACGCAATCATGACCTCGGTCAGTTTTTCCTTCACGCCGGGGAAGCCTGGATCCAGGCTGATGACATATTCAAAGCGTCCGCGCGCCATCACGTACCGCCCGTTCACCATATCGTCCAAACCCAGCTGGAATTGTGTGGCTGCCGCGGCAGCGACCTGGCTGGATTGCTGTTGAATCCGGCTTTGCAATCCGGCGTTATACCCCAACACGCCCCCCAACGCGCCTAAAAGCAAGACAGCGAAAATGCCGACCAAAACCAGCCGACCGCGCCACGACTTAAGCGGTTTTTCGACGACCTCATCTTCCTGCTGCTCAGAATCCTGTTCAACCGAATCAGCGGCAGGCTCTATATTGACGGATAGATTGTTCTTACCCTCTGAGGCTCCCAAGCTTACCGGGATAGTTGCTTCTTCGGGATTTTGCGGGAGAGGTTGTTTTTTTTCGGGGTTGACGCTAACAGGTTGCGTTGCGTCGTTATTGGATATTTCATCAGGCATGAGCGCTATTATACCCTAACCTACAAGCGTACCAGGGAGCGCACTTCTTTCCACATGAAGGGTAAGAATACCACCCCGCCGGCCGCCATACTGATAATGGAAACCAGCACCTGCGGAAGCCGGTCGCCCGCCAGAAAATATACTCCTACCACGGTTGCTCCCGCTGCGGCGGCAGCGATGATCACTCGCGGCATGGTGTCACCTATGCGAATTGGCGATTTTTCCTTGCGGCCAAATATGACCAGCAGCACTACTGCCTGGGTCGTGTAGGCGATCGTATCGGTTAATGCGATCCCTGGCGCGCCAAACCATCGGTACAGGATAATACCCAGAACGATATAGATCGCCAGTGTCATCAGGGCGGTCTTGAACGGCGTCAGCGCATCTTGTTGGGAATAAAAAGAACGGGTCGCAATTTCAAGGACCGTGTGGCCCATCAAACCCAGCAAAAATCCGCGGGATACCCACATCATCAAGTCTGCCTGGGCGGCATCCAGGCCAAAAACCAGTTTGACTAACGGCTCTAATCCCAGGCCCAGGACGACAGCCACCGGCAGGGTCAGGCCAACCAGGATGCGAACGCACTTTTCGATCGTTTCTCGGAACTTCTGCCTCTCCTCCAGCGCCACCAATTCGGATATCGCCGGCAGCAGCGCAATCCCCAAGGCTGTTCCCAGGATCGTTTCAGGCACTTGCTGAATCATCCATCCATAGGTCAGCGCGGAAACCGATCCTTCGGCCAGGCGCGAAGCCAGGTTGTCGCGGATCACGAACATCAACTGGATGCACAGCATAACCCCCAGGCGCGGAACCATGACGCGCAGCACCCGGCGCACATCTGGATTCCCGAGGCCGATTTTGGGAATCCAGCGAAATTCGTACCTGATCAAACCTGGGATTTGGATGCCCAGGTGCAGCACCGCCCCAATGATCACCCCATACACCAGGCCGTAAACTCCCATTCCCATTGCCGGCAGTTGGATACCAGCCAAAATATACGGCTTATCCGGAGCCAGCACCAGCGCTCCAAATATTTGCCCGAGATTGTACAGCATGGGAGCCAGGGCAGGGAGCAAGAAATGCTGGTTGGCCTGCAAGCCGCCCATGACCAGGCCGCTGATCGAAAAAAGCAGCGTGGCGATCAAATTCAGCCGCATCAAGGCAATCACCACATCCTGCTGCACGCTGGAAAACCCGGGAGCCACGCCAATCTCTGACCGCACCATCGGGCCGGCTAATAAAGCCACAACCACGGCCAAAACTGCGGTTCCCAGGAACGCCAGGTTAGCGATCCGGCTGAATAAATCCCAGGCGGCCCGGCGGCCCTGTTTGGTCAGCATATCCGTCAAAATGGGAATAAACGCCAACGCCAACGCCCCCCCGGAGATTAATGCAAACAATAAATCTGGGATATTATTGGCCACATTGAACGCGTCCAGGTCTTTAGAAAAACTAAACTGGCGGGCAATAATCACCTGGCGCAGGATTGCCAGACCCTTATCTGCTGCCAGCAGTACAGCGAGCATCAATGTATTGCGGGTTAATCGGGACATAGCAGCTATTATACCTGCGAACTCTGTTCATTCTGACCCTCGGGACAGCGTGATGGGCCAACCCTCATTTTCGCGTCCCGGTCGAAGGTGGAGTAAAATAGAGCCAGGATGATTGAAATGAGGTTCGATTGAAGACGGATTTTCCTGTGGACCCAGCTCGCCTGGAATTTGAACACGTCACTGTCAGCTACAACGGCCGCCCGGTCTTGGAAGATATATCGTTTGAAGTGCCGCACGGCGCCCAGGTGGCGGTGGTCGGACCAAATGGAGCCGGGAAATCGACCCTCTTTAAGGCATTGGTGGGTTTATTGCCGGTCCGCAGCGGGCAGATTCGCATTCACAACCAGCCGCTGGGCCGTCATCAAGATTGCGTAGCCTACATCCCGCAGCGCGAAGAAGTCGATTGGCGCTTCCCGGTAACCGTTTGGGACGTGGTGATGATGGGCCGCCTGGGTAAATTTGGCTGGTTTGGCAGGTACTCGCGCCACGACCGCCAGGTGGTTGACCATGCCCTGGCCCAGTTGGGAATTGCAGACCTGGCCAAACATGCCATTGGCGAGCTCTCAGGTGGACAGCAGCAGCGCGCGTTCCTGGCGAGAGCGATTGCCCAGGAACCGCACATTTTATTGATGGATGAACCATTTACAGGCGTCGATATTCGCACCCAGGAGGCAACCTTGCAGCTTCTCGAGGAGCTGAAGTCTCAAAAAGTGACCGTCCTGGTTTCGACCCACGACCTGAACATGGCGGCGGAACGTTTCGAACTGACCGCGCTGCTCAATCGAAAACTGGTGGCTTTTGGCCCGGCACAGCAAGTTTTCCAGCCGCAAAACATTTCCGCGGCTTTCAGCCAGGTGATTTTCGTCAACGGAGCGGCAGTTGTGGATGACTGCTGCGGCGGTGATGATCCTGAACACGATCACGCCCACCCACACCCGGCGTTTGAACCGCCTTCAGCAAAAAAATGATCATATCCTGGCTGATCGAACCCTTGCAGTACGGCTTCATGCAGCGCGGCCTGGCAGCCGCCATTATCATCGGCGTTTTATGCGCCGTCGTCGGCTGCTATGTGGTGCTGCGGTCCATGGCCTTTCTGGGCGACGCCCTGGCGCATGCCATCCTCCCCGGGGTCGCCGTGGCTTACCTGCTCGGGGGATCATTGATCGTCGGCGCTCTGGCAGCCGCCATTATTGTCGCCTTAAGCATCGGTTTTTTCAGCCGCGGCGGGACGATCCGCGAAGATACTGCGATTGGCATCCTTTTTGCCGCCGCATTATCTCTGGGGGTGGCGTTGATCAGTTCCATTCGTACGTATGCGGTCGATCTGAGCCATATCCTCTTCGGTAATATATTGGGCGTCAGCACTTCAGATTTGTGGGGGGTGATCATCCTGTCAAGTCTTGTGCTGACAACGTTGATCGTTTTATACCGCCCATTCCTGGTGGTATCTTTCGATCCGGTCCTGGCGAAAACTTTGCGCTTACCCGCTGATGCCCTGCGGAATTTGATGCTGGTCCTGCTGGCGGTGACTATTGTCGTTTCCATGCAGACTGTGGGGATCGGCCTGGTAGCCGCCATGCTGGTTACCCCGGCCGCGGCAGCCTATTTGCTGACGCACCGCCTGCCATCCATGATGGTCGTTTCCGGGATCATCGGGGGCCTTTCCAGCGTGGTTGGGCTGTATTTGAGCTACTACCTGAATATCGCTTCTGGCGCGGCCATTGTGCTGGTGGCTACATTTTTCTTCTTGCTGGCTTTTTTCTTTTCTCCCCGGCGTGGATTGGCCTGGAAAGCGTTGAGAAAGAACAACCCTTAACCTAATTTTTAGCTGCCATACCCCCTGCATTCATCCCTTTTCAGGCAGCAACCGAGAAACGTTATGCCGACAAAACCTCTGCTTTCTATCGTAGCCATCCCTATCGGACACCCAGACGACATCACCCTGCGCGCCATCGAAACCCTGCGCCAGGCGGATGCGATCATTTGTGAAGAAATCAAGGAAGCCAGCAAGCTACTCAAGCGCCTGGAAATTACCGGAAAAGAGCTGATCCCACTTAACGAGCATAATGAGATTGAGCTGGTTCCATCCCTGCTGATGCGCCTGGTCCAGACCAACCAGCATATGGCCTTGATCTCGGACTGCGGCACGCCGGTGTTTTCCGACCCAGGGGCCGCCTTGATCGGACAGGCCGCCGATTACGGGATTCAGGTGACCCCGGTTCCCGGCGCATCCTCATTAATGGCCGCCCTGTCCGTATTGGGCTTCAAAGCGGACCGGTTCGTTTTCGGAGGATTTTTGCCGCGCGATCCAGATGTGCGCCGGCGCGAGCTGACGCGCCTGCGCGGGCTGCGCATGGCGGTGGTGCTGATGGATACGCCCTACCGCATGGCTGCCTTGCTGGATGATGTTTCTAAAACATTTGGCAAGGGCGCAGAGGTGACCCTGGCCTGCGACCTGACACTGCCCAAAGAGACCATATACCGCGGCCCGGTGAGCGAGGTCAAACAGCGTGCTGCCCAACGCAAGGCCGAATTCATCCTGATCATTCACAACGCGTGAAAGTTTATTATTCCAGCAGCCCCATTTTTACCAGAAGCTCTCCATTATAGATAGCGCCACCCGCCGCGCCGCGGATCGTATTGTGGCTCAACACCACCATTTTATAGTCCAGCAGCGGATCCGGCCTCACCCGCCCGACCACCGTGGTCATTCCGCGCCCGGTCATCCGGTCCAGGCGGGGCTGCGGGCGGTCGGATTCTTCTCTCACCAGGATCACCGGCTGGGGTGTTGAAGGCAAGCCCTGGGCGGCAGCCTGGGGCTGGTACCCGGAAAGGGCTGCGCGGACCTCTTCCAATGCCGCCTTTTTTTTCAATTCGAGCGAAAGGCACATCAAATGGGCATCGATCACTGCCACCCGGTTCGTATGAGCAGAGACGATAAAATCCGCCAACTGGATTTCATTTCTGGAGTACCTGCCGAGCATTTTGCGCGGTTCCCACTCCACTTTGCTTTCTTCGCCCTCGATATTGGGGATCACATTATCCAGAATATCCAGCGAGGCCACCCCTGGATAACCGGCGCCGGAAACAGCCTGCATCGATACTGCCAGAACGCGGGTCAAGCCGAAAGCATCCTGGAGGGCTTTTAGGGCCACCGTCATGCCGGTGCTGGTGCAGTTCGGATTGGTCACGATTCCACCCGTCCAGCCGCGGTTGCGGCGCTGCACCGTCACGATCTCCGCGTGCGCGGCGTTTACTTCCGGCATTAATATCGGTACGTCCGCATCCCTGCGGTAAGCCGACGCGTTGGAGCAGACCAATTTTCCCGCCTGGGCAAATAATGGTTCTGCCGTTTTCGCCACATCAGACGGAAGCGCCGAAAAAACCAGGGCGGCGTTCACCATTTCCGGTTGGGTAGGGATCACGGTCATGTTCCTGGCCCAATCGGGCATTAATTCGCCCAGAATCCAATGGCAGGTCTCACCATACGCGCGTCCAACCGACCGGTCCGAGCCGGTCAACGCGACCACTTCGAACCAGGGATGCCCATCGAGAAGCTGCACAAAACGCTGGCCCACCGAGCCGGTGGCGGCTAAGATAGCGACCGGGATTTTACTCATCAAAACCTCCATTTCATGCCGGCAGGGTTCGCCGGGTACCGCTCCCGCGGGTTAAAGGATCAGGTTATGTAACGCCTGAACCGCTGGTTGGATGCCGGCGCTGTCAACTACCAGGCTGATGGACACTTCGGATGAACCCTGGGCAATCGCGATTACATTCACGCCCTGACTGCCGAGCGCGCTGAATATTTTTCCCGCGATGCCAGGGGTAGAGCGCATCCCCGCGCCGACGACCGTGATAATGACCACTTCACTCGTCGCCCACACCCTGTCAATATCCTGGTTGGCAATTTCATGGGCAAAAGCCGCGGTCAGGGCAGACAGAACCACTTCCGTCGATTCCACGGGCACCGCAAAGCAGATGGACTGCTCGGATGACGCCTGGGTGATTAAAGGAACGCTGGTTCCGGTGGCTGCGACAGCAGCAAAAGTTCGCGCTGCCACGCCCGGCACGCCCAACATACCACGCCCTTCGACCGTTACCAATTGCAGTCCTTTGATGGCAGTAACAGCCTTTATACTGCCGTTCTTTTTGACCGGCATGTCCGCCACCAGGCGCGTGCCGGGATGGTCTGGCTGGAATGTGTTGCACACCCGCAGACCCACACCGGCATCGATCACCGGGCGAATGGTTTTCGGATGAAGCACTTTTGCTCCATAGTAAGCCAGCTCGGACACTTCTCGAAACGACAGTTCCGGGATGGTGCAGGCTTCGGGCACCAGACGTGGGTCAGTGGTCATAACCCCAGGGACATCCGTCCATATCCAGACATCGTCTGCGGGCAAAGCTGCTCCGACCAGAGCCGCCAGATAATCGCTGCCCCCGCGCCCCAGGGTGGTCACTACCCCTTTCTTCGTGGAGCCAATAAAACCGGTGACGACCGGCACGATCCCGGCATCCAGTATTGGATTCAAGATCTCACGCGTCTTTAAGTTGGTTGCGTGGATATCCGGTACAGCGGATTGGAAGCAATCGTCGGTAATGATGAATTTGGTGGATTCAACTGCCTGGGCGTGAACGCCCAAAGCGATGACCGCTTCGGCTGCCAGGCGGGCTGACATGCGTTCGCCTAACGAAGCGACCGCGTCTAAAGCCCGCGGCGTGGCTTCGCCCAGCACAGCGATTGCCCGGCATAACGCCTCAAATTCGTCAATCAAGGCTGTGATTTGAGCCATTACGCCAACCCGCCGCTCGGCAAGCACGACTGCATCCGCGATCTCGGCATGCCGCCGGCGCAACTCACCCACCGCTTCTGTTAATCCAGATATGTCACCAGCAGCTGCCTGCGCAGCCTGCCCGAGCAGCAAATCGGTTACCCGGGTTAATGCCGACACCACCACCACTACCCGTTGCCAACTCACCCGTGTATCGCGAACAATTGCGGCCATTTGGCTCATAGCCTGGGGTGAACCTACTGAGGTCCCGCCAAATTTCATCACTAAGGTTCGGTTAGCCTGACCGTTCATCTTTCGTTCACTCCTCTCCGATAAAAAAAAAGCCCTCCATCTTGCGGAGAGCCTTGGAAAAAATTCAGATCCTATATGACTTATCTCTGAAAATGCCCGGGCCTCCGTACAATGGTTTGACCAGTAGTCGGATTCATAGTGACAATCGTAGTCTTGAGAGAAAGCTTTTTCATCAGCGCCTGGGCTAAAAAGATTTACGGATAGTAGCACCTTTATATAAAGTTGTCAATAAACCGAGCGTTAAAATTGGGAAATTTGCCTCCTAAATAAGCGATTTTTTTCTTACAACTGATGCCTGCGGACACGCTATAATTAACCTGTCGCTCGTCAAGAATATCCACGGTTCGCTGCAATAAAAACAAATCTCCAGGAGTTGTTGAAAGGATAAAAGCATGGCCCGTTATACTCGCTTGCAAGTGTATGATGCGATGCTCTCGACCGGTCTGGTGCCGCTGTTTTACCATGACGACCCCATGGTCGCTCAGGAAATTGCCAAAGCGGTTTCAAACGGCGGAGCGCGCGTGCTAGAGTTCACCAACCGGGGAGAAAAAGCCCTGCCTGTGTTCAGTCACGTAAATTCGTATATCGAAGATACAAAATTACCGATCATATTAGGGGTGGGATCGGTGGTCGACGCGCCCACCGCTGCTTTATATATCGCTCACGGCGCCAATTTTATCGTCGGCCCGCTGTTCAATCCGGAAGTGGCCCGCCTGTGCAACCGGCGAAAAATCGCTTACCTGCCTGGCTGCGCGACGGTTGCCGAGATTTCCGCGGCTGAAGAGGCAGGGGTAGAAATAGTCAAGGTATTCCCAGGCGAAACCGTGGGCGGACCTGCCTTTATTAAAGCCGTGTTAGGCCCGCTGCCCTGGACCCGGCTGATGCCCACCGGTGGGGTCGAGGCTACCCGAGAATCGGTGCAAAGCTGGTTGAAAGCCGGGGCCTGCTGCGTGGGGTTGGGAAGCAACCTGGTGCGCAAAGATTGGGTGGCGGCGAAAAATTTCCAGGCAATGCAGGAAACAACCGCTTCGATCCTGCAGTGGATCGCGGAAGTGAAAAAATAATTCTAACCTTACCCGGGAGAAAACAATGGCCTATTTCATGGGTATCGACGTATCTACGACGGGTGTCAAGGCGTTATTAATCGATCCACAGGGCACGGTAGTCGGAACTGCCAATACAGAACATCCGCTTTCCACCCCCTACCCCCTGTGGAGCGAGCAAGATCCAGAGGATTGGTGGACCGGGGCGGTGAAGTCAATCCGTGAGGTTCTTTCGCAAACCGGCATTTCCGGTCGAGATGTAGCGGCAGTGGGCTTGACGGGTCAAATGCACGGTTTGACCCTGCTGGATGATAAAGGGAAGGTACTGCGTCCCGCGATCCTTTGGAACGACCAGCGCACCGGCAGCCAGTGCGATGAGATCCGCGCTCGATTAGGGCGCAGACGGCTAATACAAATCACCGGAAATGATGCGCTGACCGGGTTTACAGCCCCAAAAATATTATGGGTGCGCGAGAACGAGCCGGAAATCTACGCCAGGATCAGGCATATCTTGCTGCCAAAAGATTATGTCCGCTACCATCTCAGCGGCGGCTTCGCCGTGGACCGCGCCGATGGATCGGGGACGATCCTTTTTGATATCCGCACCCGAGATTGGTCGCCAGAGATGCTCAAATCCCTGGATATCCCCCTGGAATGGCTGCCGATCACCTTCGAAGGCAGCCAGATTACTGGAGAAATCACCCCTGAAGCGGCACGTCTGACCGGGTTGATGGCCGGAACGCCGGTCGTTGGCGGTGGGGGCGACCAGGCAGCCGGAGCGGTGGGGGTAGGTGCGGTAGAAACAGGCATCGTATCCCTTGCCCTGGGCACTTCGGGGGTTGTCTTTGCCACGACAGATGGGCCTTTCATCGAACCGGAAGGCCGATTGCATGCCTTCTGCCACTCCGTCCCCAACCGCTGGCACCTGATGGGCGTGATGCTCTCGGCTGCCGGCAGCCTGCGCTGGTTCCGCGATACCTTCGCGCCGGGCATGGATTATGATTCCCTGCTTGCCCCGGCCAAACAGGTTGCGCCGGGATGCGAAGGGCTGCTCTTCTTGCCGTACCTGACCGGAGAGCGCACACCTCATCCGGATCCACTGGCACGCGGATCCTTCGCAGGGATAACCATTCGCCACACCCTGCCCCATTTCAGCCGGGCCGTGCTGGAAGGCGTGGCTTTTGGACTGCGAGACAGCTTCGAGCTGATCAAATCGGCCGGGCTCAGCCAGATTCGCCAGGTCAGGGTATCCGGAGGAGGCGCGCGCAGTGCCCTCTGGCGCCAGATTCTGGCGGACGTATTTAATTCTGAGCTGGTGACGGTAAACACCACCGAAGGGGCTGCCTATGGCGCTGCCCTGCTGGCAGGCGTGGGGGCGGGCTGTTGGCCAGATGTAGACCATGCCTGCCAGGCCGGAATACAGGTTACCGGTTCGACCCAACCCGATCCCCAGGGGGTTTCAGCCTACGAACCATTTTACGCGCTGTACCGCCAGCTTTATCCCGCGTTGAAAGACCTCACGCATAAATTAAGCGCCTGATCCTGAGGATACATTATCCTGAAAAAACATGACACACCCCGAAAAAATTTTTTGGGATGTGTCGTGTTTTTCTTAAGGATCACAGCCTATTTACCCATCCCCCTGCCCCCTTCCCACAGGCAGCGATCATTGACAAACGGCCATTTTATGCGGGAAGGGGTGAAAAGGGGTGGGGGCTTTCTTAAGCTGTAGTCAAATGACATGAAGAACCACGAGATTAATTTCGGGGTTTTTTCATGTTTAATAATCGCCGTCTTAATGGCGCCACAGGCGCAGCACCAGATTTAGTAAAAGCGTAAGAATCACACTCAACACAATTGAAGCCAAAATTGGGATGATGCAGGTCAGACCTCCCAGGTTGATTTGAATTGTGCCGGGGAGCTGCTTCAATCCTGGAATACGCCCTGCCAGCCAGATCAGGCCTCCGACAACCAGCAGCACCGCCCCAATGATTACCAGCCATTTTCCCAACGCTTCAAAGCCCGGCATAAGATATCTCGGTTCACCAGATGGATTCAGTAAATTCTAACCCGTAAATCCTTTTCTGAGAATTTCATAAACCTTTTCTTAATTGCAATTTATTGATAATTAATGTAATATTTATCTGATTTCATGCCATGGCGGGCTTTGTTTCATTTTGCCTGCTTATTGGAGTACTGCTTATAAAAACCTATCGGATCGCAAGGAGTTTGCCAGGATGATTAATCTCTTTTCTCAAGCAAAGACAAAAAACTTTGTGATCGCTGCCATCCCGGTCTTGATTCTATTGACCGGCATATTTATCATGCAAAACAACCAGCTCCCTTCCGCCAGCGCTCAGATTCAGCCTTGTGTTCAATTTTTTGACCAGCGCGATATACCCTCTCCAAAAATCATCACCTTTGACGATCTGCCCGATAATACGGCCCTGTCTACGCAGTACCAGGCCGGTTACGGGGTGTATTTTCCCATTCAGACTCCTCCAGTAAGAATTTATGCGGTAAAACCGGGCAGCCCAGACGTGCCTCAGTCGCCACCCAATGTTGCCCGGAATTTCACTGCCGCAGGTGTGCCCAATACGCCTCTATCCATCGCCTTTACGTTTCCGCGCACGCATGTCGCCATGTACCTGGGCAACGGCATTTTACCCACCGGGGGCCATGTCCTCGCTGAGGTAACCGCCTACGATGTTCAGAAAAGCATCTTATGCCAGTTCCGCTTCGATAATGTCGGCGCCCCTCATAACTTTTTTGTCGGCATTTCTGACAGTCTGGCGCGCATTGCCAGCGTTGATATCAGTTACGTGCAAGGGGGAGACGAATCGATCGATAACCTGTACCTGGCTCCCGGCCTGAACCCCAGCGGACGACGCCCGCTTCCCAAATGGACACCCATCCCGACCATAAAACCCACCGCAGGACCATCCCCTACCCCGACGCCGTTGGTGCCATTATACTCGTTCAAGAAAAGTGTCACCAATCTGGTGATTGCCCCCATTTTGCTGCAGCCGGATTTTGCGATCCACGGGATAGAAATTACGCAGGGTATCCAGTGTTTTAATGGGCTTCCAGCAGGCTGCACGGCTAATTCACTGCCCATGGTGCTCAGCAAAGATGCGACAGCCCGTATATACCTCAAAGCAAATAATATCTTTTCAAGTTACTCCAATGTACCCGTGCGCCTGCACATCCTGGCTTTTGGCAATGATTATGTCGCCAACTCCAATGGAAAACCAACCACCGCCATCAACCAGGCGGTCAAAGACAGCGCGGATGTTTATTTCAATGCCTTTTCCGGCAGCCCGGCCACCATCCAGTTTTATGCGGTAGTCGACCCGGATAATATTTATTCAGAAACCAATGAAAGCAACAACCGCTACCCTCCCACTGGCTTTATCACGATGAGCTTCAACAACCGCAGGGTGATGACCGTGGTTGGCGACCGCCTGCGCTATCACCCATCCGGCTACACTGGCAGCCAATATGCCGGAGGGTGGGCGGTGAACGGCGGCGGCGCCCAATGGTGGAACCAGCTCCTGCCTCTCAGGAATAACGCCATTACTTATTACCTGCGCAGCGGCTACTTGAATTGGACTACCAGCCTGGGATCAGGAGATGGCCAGCACAGCCTGATTGGCGCGCTTAACTGGCAGTGGATCCAGGAAAATGCCTTTGCCTGGCTGTTCGGGAGCGGCGCGTTTACCGGCGCCAGGCACGTCTACGGTTGGGCGCCATCCCAGGGGTACAGCGGCGGCCACGCCGATATGCCTGTTTATCCACATGCCGGTGGTTTTGGCGTGGTGGGCATCGGCTCAGATGCGCCGGGCACAAACACCGATAATCCCGGCTCCGGCGCGTTAATTTTTGGGCATGAACTGACCCACGATTACGATATCTACCATACCAACACGGCCGATGCCTGCGGTTCCAATGACAGCAATTCGAACTTCCCTTACGGCAATTCGAGCATCCAGGCTTTCGGCTTCAATACCCTGACCGGGAAGATTTACAATCCCTCCAACACCCACGACTTAATGAGCTACTGCCCTTCAGGCGGATCGAAACAGGGCTGGATTTCTCCGTTTACCTGGACCACGATGTACAACAAGTTTTCCCCCACCTCTGCCGATGCGATCTCAGGCAACGGCCCATCCATGGTTCACATGGTCCAACCCTACACGTTTTCTCCAACCGCTTTCTTACAATCGCTGGCGGTCAATGCGACGATCTACAACCCGGCGAATAATCCAATTGTGCCCGGGATGCTGGGTAACCTGGAGCGCATCAACGGCGGATTCAGTTATTCGGTTCCCATCGGCCAGTATAAAATCGAGCTGCATGATGCTCCGAATGGTGGCGGGAATGTTCTGGTTTTCCAGGAGTTCAACGTGGATTTCACCAGCGAATACCAAAATACCGGCGGCCCGCTCCCGCCGCCACCTTTCCCCGGAACACCGGCCGACTCTCAAAATATTTCGTTTGTCATGCCCTATGTAGAAGGTACCCAGAGTATCGTGCTTATCCACAATACTGACGTACTTGATACGCGCAATGTCAGCCTGAACGCACCCCAGGTGACCATCACCAGTCCGGTCGCTGCGGTGGATTGGCCTGCGAAGACCACCCAAACGCTGTCCTGGAGTGCTTCCGACCTGGACGGGGATCCCCTGACCTTTTCGGTATTCTTCTCCAACGACGGCGGCGGAAGCTGGAGCCTGATTGCGGACAGCCTCAATAATCCCAGCTACGATATTGATGTAGACTCGATGGCGGGCTCATCCGATGTTCGGTTCCGCGTGGTTGCCAGTGATGGCGTGAACACCGGTTTTGATGAAACCACCCAGACCATTACCATTCCAAATCATGCGCCGGAAGCATTTATAACCAATCCTGCCAACCTGAGTATCATCAATCCTGGCGACTTGATTGTTTTCCACGGCGGTGGAACCGACATGGAAGATGGAACGCTGGAAGACTCGGCGCTGCAGTGGAGTGACAATGTTCAGGGTGGTTTAGGGATCGGGCCGTCGGTGCCGATCAATAATCTGACACCTGGAAAACATACCATCACCCTGATGGTAATTGACAGCTACGGCATATCGAGCAGCACATCGGTCACGGTTGATATCGCATACCCAATCTACCTGCCTGGTGTAGAGCGCTAACGAATAAATTTACCCGAAGGCACCCGCCCGGATATAAAACCCTCCGGTCGGGTGCTTTTTTTCAATCAGTGCGCTAAAAACTACTTTTCCAACTCCGCATCTACCTCAGCAGTCTTGAAGATCAAATCTCCCTTGCGCACCGGATCATTAACTTTTAAGGCTACTTCCATTCCTGGGCCTGCTTTTTTTATTTTCTGATGGTTGATTTCAAGGGAAATGACTTGCTGAACAAGATCGGTGGTATGCCCTTGAATGGAAATGACCTCGCCGATTTCGATCTCCCGCTTCAAATCAACCACTGCCACCCCCAAACGGGAATAATAATGCGTGACCTTTCCTAAGAGAATGTCCATCGCTGCCTCTTTTGAAGAAACGGAACACCGCGGCAGCTCTCGCACTGCCGAGCAATGGAGTCTTTGTTGTCGTTTTCAGTCTAAATCGTTTTAATCGATATTTCAAGAGGGGGCTGCTCCCTTTTTATTTAGCATTTTTGATGAATTGGTCATTTGAGGCCCGTTCTCGCCCCTACGGGCAACACCACTCGCCGCAGGCGCGCTCACCTGCATTGCGTTAGGTGCAAGTGTCGCGTGTGTGGCCCGCGCCAGCCCTTGCCACAGGGCGCATGGGCCCAGGGGCGCGGCCAGCTAATGTAGCCTACCCTCCCTGATTCCCTTATCCAGCGCAGAACGCCTTCCATACCACCGCAGATGTTCAGAAGAGGATTGGGCGCACCCAGCGTATGGTACGCCTGTAGGAGCGGGAGTAAGGGGAGATGTTGGATCACAGTTATTGGCCAAAACTTCCACCTTTTCCAAATTCCAATTCTAATCAGCTTGTCATCGGTCCAAATAGGGTATATACCTGCTTGATTTATTTAATTTACAATGTAAAATAAATATAAATTCATGTTTTTGGGAAGTGCATTATGTCCCGACCAAAAATGACCGCTTCACACCGCCAGCAGATGCGCGAGAACATTCTCGACAGCGCATATTCCATTCTGATCGAAAAAGGCCCCGAACACATCAGCTCACGCGCAGTCGCGGAGCACCTCGACCTCACCCATATGGGATTGTTCACTTATTTTCCGAGCCAGCCGGCGATCCTCCAGGCTCTATCTGAACGCGAGCAGCTCAAAACTCTTGACCAACTGATGCTGCTGACTACACGCAGCGGGCTGAAAAATTTTCCAATTATTGTCGAGGAGGCGCTGATATTTTTTCAAAAGAGCGCCGAGAATAACCCCAACGTGTTCCGCCTGGCCTGGATCATGCCTGAAATGGCTGGAGAAGGCACCGGTCAGGCTCACTGGATGCAGCCCACGATCGATCTTATGGCTCGTTTGATCCGTGCGGGTAGTGAGCAGGGTTCATTTATGGTCAGCGACCCGGAATTTGCCGCGACGATGGTGATATGCATAGTCAACATGCCATATATTCTGTCTTACTGCGGGAAAATAACCGGCTCAGAGTTGAGGGAGAAAATGGCTCAGGCAGCAATTTCTGAGGCCATGCGGTACCTGCGGATATGTAAAAAGCCAGAACGCGACAGCAGAATGAGCACCTGGGAAGCAATCACAGCCTGGGTAAGAAAAAAATTTGGCTGGTTTGATCAGTAAATTCGGTTTGGCTTTACGACTTGGGCGTCATTCTGTCTCGCCGGTTAGCGAAGACAATCAGCCCGCTCCCAATGACAAACGCGATTACCCCATAGACTGCCCATTGGCTTTGACCAGTCATGAAACTGCCCGGAAAGACATTGATCCCCTGTAAGAACCAGATGAACCCGGCCACAGAGATTAAGAAACCGATAATGGTTAATACTAATTTCATGGCTGCCTCCCTCGAAAAATATTTAAACTTTATTTATAGTAATTATAATCGTTTATCGAATTTATTTATATTTGTATTTCAACCAAAACTCCGCGCAAAGTAAAGATACGGTAAAATGTGCCGAATTTGCAGGTTTACCTCGCCAGCCTGAACCTGTCGTGACGCTATTCCCTCTGATTCTGATTTCTTGACGAAAACCACTTGACTTGGAGTCGACTCCAGGTGATACACTATCCGTAGAGGTGAAATGATGAAAATCGCGGATGTAAGTGAGAAGTATGGTATCACGTCGGATACCTTGCGCTACTATGAACGTATTGGACTCATCCCGACTGTAAATCGAAATGAAAGCGGCATCAGAGATTACAACGAAATCGATGAAAGGCGGGTTGAGTTCATCAAGTGCATGAGGAGCGCGGGGCTTCCGATCGAAGTGCTGATTGAGTACGTCGGACTGGTAAAACAAGGCGACCAGACCATTGCCGCCCGAAAAGAAATCTTGATCGAGCAGCGGGATCTGCTAGCGGCCAGGATGAAAGAATTACAAAAAACGCTGGACATCCTGGATCATAAAATTGATGTGTATGAAAACGCAGTTTTAAAAAAAGAGAGAGAGTTGGCTCAAACTGAAGAACAAGTGTCAGAAATCATTTGAATAAAACACAATGAGAGGAATTTAGAAAATGCAAAAGCGTAACCTTGGAAACAGCAACCTGGAAGTTTCAGCCCTCGGGCTGGGCTGCATGCGGATGAGCTTTGGCGACACGCCGACCGACAAACAGGAGATGATCGCCTTCATTCGCAAGGCTGTAGATCTCGGCATCACCTTCTTCGATACAGCGGAGGTGTATGGACCGTTCACCAACGAAGAGTTGGTGGGCGAAGCGCTGGAGCCTTACAAGGGCAAGGTGGTGATCGCCACCAAGTTTGGGTGGAAACATGATCCTTTCAAGGGTCCCCTTACCAGCATGGGCGTGGACAGCCGGCCAGAGCAAATCAAGCGGGTGGCTGAGGCTTCGCTAAAACGCCTGCGCGTGGAGGCGATCGACCTGTTTTACCAGCACCGCCCGGACCCGAACGTTCCGATCGAGGAAGTGGCCGGGGCGGTGAAGGACCTGATCCAGGCGGGTAAGGTAAAGCATTTCGGGCTGTCCGAATCCAACGCCGATCAGATCCGCCGCGCGCACGCTGTCCAGCCTGTCACCGCACTGCAGAGCGAATATTCGATCTGGTGGCGGACGATTGAACCGGAAATCCTGCCCACCTGCGAGGAACTGGGGATTGGCCTGGTGCCCTACAGCCCGCTGGGGCGCGGCTACCTGACCGGCAAAATTGATGAGACGACCACCTTCGCCAGCTCGGATATCCGCAGCCGCAACCCACGCTTTACCCAAGAAGCGATCAAAGCCAACCGGGCGGTGATCGAATTGCTGGAGCAGATCGCGGCGCAAAAAGGCGGCACCCCGGCCCAGATTGCCCTGGCCTGGCTGCTGGCGCAGAAACCCTGGATTGTGCCTATCCCCGGCTCGCGCAAGCTCGAGCGGCTGGATGAGAACAACGGCTCGGTGAACATCCAGTTGACGGTGGACGATCTGCGCCGGATTAACGAGGCAATGGCCCATATTAAAGTAGTCGGAGACCGGTATTAAGCTTGTCGCACTGTGTGAGCCATGCATGTGACACTTACACCTGAAGTGGCGAGAAAGAGCCTTCGCAATGACCGATTCATCAAAATAGGAGTTTCAATTGCTCAAGCGAAAATTGGGTAATAATGGATTAGAAGTCTCAGCTCTTGGGCTGGGATGTATGGGCATGAGCCAGTCCTACGGTCCGGCGCCGGATAAACAGGAGATGATTGCCCTCATCCGCGAGGCTGTAGACCGTGGGATCACCTTCTTCGATACGGCAGAGGGCTACGGCCCGTTTACCAATGAAGAACTATTGGGCGAGGCGCTCGCCCCAGTCCGCGGCCAGGTGGTGATTGCCACCAAGTTCGGGCATGATATTGACCCCGTCACCAAAGCGCGGACGGGGAAGTTGAACAGCCGGCCCGAGCATATCAAAGAAGTGGCCAATGCATCGCTTATACGGCTCCACACGGATGTGATCGATCTGTTCTACCAGCACAGGGTTGACCTGGATGTACCGATCGAAGATGTCGCAGGCGCGGTGAAAGACCTGATTCAACAAGGTAAGGTGAAACACTTCGGCCTTTCAGAGGCTGCCGCGAAGACGATCCGCCGCGCCCATGCTGTCCAGCCGGTCACGGCGGTGCAGAGCGAATACTCGCTGTGGACGAAAGATCCAGAAGCGGAAGTGCTGCCAGCCTGCGAGGAGCTTGGGATTGGTTTTGTACCCTTTAGCCCCTTAGGCGCGGGCTTCCTTACCGGTAAAATCGACCCAAGCACAACTTTTCACAGCACAGATTTTCGCAATATCTCGCCGCGCTTTACCCCGGAGAACCGCAAAGCCAATCAGGTTCTGGTTGATCTGCTGAACAGCATTGCGGAACAAAAGGGGGCGACACCAGCTCAGATTGCACTCGCCTGGCTGCTGGCGCAGAAGCCGTGGATTGTCCCCATCCCGGGCACCACCAAGCTGCACCGCCTGGAAGAAAACATCGGCGCGGTGAATGTCAAGTTGACGTCAGGAGATCTGGGCGAGATTAATGCTGCCGCGGTAAAGATTCAGATCCAGGGCGCTCGGCTCCCTGAAGCAGTGCTAAAAATGACGGGCCGCTAAGGAACACGGCAAGGGTTTTTATATCGAGAGTAGGAGGTGTATCAATGACAGCCTGGACGAGGAGCGAGCTCGATAGGGTTGTTGCGGCGGAAGAACTGGAGATAGCGAGTCTTCGACAGGATGGTACGCTGCGAAAGTCAAGAACCATTTGGGTAGTTCGCGTGGCCGACGATTTGTACGTGCGGTCGGTGAATGGGCGCGGCTCTGACTGGTTCCGCGGCGTTCTGACGCGCCATAAGGGTCGCATCCAGGCGGGCGGGGTGGCAAAGGATGTCACCTTTATGGAAATGAACAATTCCATGATTCATGATCAAATCGATGCCGCCTACCGAGAAAAGTACCGGCGGCAGCCAAAAGAGTACGTTGATGCTTGTGTTACACCACAAGCCCGGGCCGCGACGATCCAGCTCGTGCCGCGGCTGACAGGCTCGTAGTCAATTTTAAAATGAAAAAAAAGATATCCCGTCGAGAGGCGCTGCGGTTGTTGGTGTTATCATCGGCAGCCATCCTTACCGCCTGTCGCGCCACAGGCAATTCATCTACACCCAATGGTACGACTGCGGTGGTCAACCAACCTCAGGTGGGTCTCCCACCAGAGACTCCAACGCCAACCACTGCACAGCCTGCCAATCCAACGATGGCTCAAGCATCAACTATGGTGCTTGCTGAAAATCAAACAAAACTTTCTCCACAGCCAGGAACTTCCCAGCCCGCCTTGACCAACAGTATAAAAGGAGTGAATGATGGAAAATGAAAACCTTGAACAAGAAGTTATCAACCTCTCTAAAGAGAAGTGGGTCTGGATGTCAGAGCGCAACGCAGACACCCTGGACGCTCTCTTCCATGAAAAATCTGTCTTTGTACACATGGGCGGAGCCTGGGGCAAAGAGCGTGAAATAGAGATCATAAAAAGCGGCGGGATCCACTACAAAAAAGCAGACATCCATGAAGTGTCAGTGAATATCATTGATCATACGGCCATCCTTTTAAACAGAATTACGCTGCTGGCCGTGGTCGGCGGCAATGAGGTCACCAACCCCTTCATGGTGACCGAAGTGTATGTGCAGCAAGGCAGTACCTGGACATTAGCCTCGCTCTCGTTTACCCGGCTGCTTACACCAAACGACACCCATTAACCACAGAAACAAAAGAGGAAATGATGCAAACCGTAAAATTGATCAACGGGGTGCAAATGCCCCTGCTTGGGTTCGGCGTTTTTCAGATCGCCGATGCCGAAGAATGTGAACGGAGCGTGGTTGACGCCATTCGCACTGGCTACCGTCTGATTGACACCGCTGCTTCTTACGGCAATGAAGAAGCAGTCGGTAAAGCCATTATAAGAAGCGGCGTGCCACGAGAGGAATTGTTTATCACCACCAAGCTGTGGATTGCGGATGCGGGGTATGACAGGACCAAAAAGGCGTTTGAACGATCCATGCAGCGTTTGCAGCTCGAAACCTTGGATCTATACCTGATCCACCAACCCTTTGGGGATGTGTACGGCGCCTGGCGGGCGATGGAAGAGCTGTATCTGGAAGGCCGGATACGCGCCATCGGCTTCAGCAACTTCCAACCCGATCGAGTCATGGACATGATTTGCCATCACCAGGTGGCGCCGGCTGTCAACCAGATCGAAACCCATCCGTTCAACCAGCAAATTGAAACCCAAAAATTTTTGCATGACAATGGGGTGCAGATCGAATCCTGGGGGCCATTTGCCGAAGGCAAAAATAATATTTTCCATAACGAGCTGCTGCTTAAGCTCGCCGGGAAATACCAGAAAACCGTGGCACAGATCATTCTGCGATGGCTGACCCAACGCGGCGTTGTTGCAATCCCCAAGTCTGTTCGGAAAGAGCGAATTGAAGAGAATTTCAACGTATTCGATGTAGAACTCAGCGCCGAAGACATGGCTGCTATTGCAACGCTGGATACCAAAAAGAGCAGCTTTTTTGATCATCGCGATCCGAACATCGTGAAAATGTTGAGCGGGGTAAAACGCAACACCTGAAGCCAGCAGCGGAGAATCCCAATGTTCAGAAAAAGAAATAGATTGCTCTATTTTCTTCTAGTATTCACACTCCTTTCAGGATGCTCGGGAAAGGGAGCAGTTTCCGTGACAGGCACACCACCTGCGGCAGAAATCAGCTCACCTCAAAGCGACGGGAGCAGCACTCCCGATCCAATAGCGGAAAATGGAGCAGTCTCGGAGACAGACACACCGTCTCCGACAAAAATCAGCTCAACCCAAACCAATGAGAGCAGCACTCCCAGCCCAAATGCGGAAAGCGACGGAGATATGACGAAACCTGGATCACGACAAAATTTGATTTATCTTTGGGAGAAAGGGAACATGCCGACAACCACGGTGTATACGGAAAACCCAAACTCTACTTACTTTGACCCACCTGATTTTCGCCCCAACATGGTGTACTTTCCAACCAAACAAGGCGTGGAAGTGAAAGGAGCGGTGCTACTTGCTGCAGGCGGCGCTTTTCGGTTTCGCAGTGAAACCGAGGGTGCGCCCGTTGCCGAAGCATTCAATAATCTTGGGTATCAAAGCTTTGTGGTGAACTATCGGCTGCAGCCTTATTCGGTGCAGGAAGGAGCGCTGGATCTTGGACGGGCAGTGCGGTATGTCCGCGACCATGCGGCGGAGTATGGCATGGATGAGAATGATATTGCCGTGATCGGCTTCTCAGCCGGAGGTATCCTCTGGGGTGAGGAGTTGTTGAATTTTGATGGAACAGTAAACGGAACCGCGATCGATCCGAAGTATGTGCCGGATAAACTGGATAAGGTTTCAGCCGATGCCAGTGCCGATGGGATGATCTATTCTTTTTATGGAAGACTGAGTTTTGCTTCTACAGATGTCGAGAAGTTTAAGAAATCGAATCTGCCGCCAACATTCTTTGCTATCGGTACAAAAGACCCCTTTATTGGGGAATTTGAAAAATGTATCGCAGCCCTCCGGCAGGCGGGCGTGCCCGTGGAAGCTCATGTCCTCCAGGGCTGGCCGCATGGTTTTGGTGCCGGGGATGGTCAGTGGATTCAAGACTTCGATCACTGGGTAACAAAAATTTTTGAGAACAATTAGCAAAATGAAATTAATTGTCAGGGTGGGCTTATTCTGTTTTTTTCTCCTTTTTCTAACCGGTTGTTATCAAATAGATTCGACCACGAAAGCTCCCCCCACACAACCCGCGGTACAGACTGGTACATTTCCTGTGGGAGCGCCCCCCAATGCTGCGCTTATTAGCCAAACATCTACACCAACTGCCATGCGCGAAGAAATAACGAAGAGGGAGGATTCTGGAAGCATAACGCAAAAAGAGATGCATTTGAAAACCATTAATACCATCCGTGATGTCGTAAACCATCCGGCTTTTAAAGGCTTCGGCCAGTTTATCCTCCCGCTGGACGGTGGGCGTTACGACAACGATATGCCGTTGGAGAACGTCACTTCGCTGCTGCCCTACCACAGCAATGTTGACCCTGACGCAGTGGTGAATGCGATTAACGCTATGATCGATGAGGTGGGCTCCGGAGAAACCTTTTTTTATGACTTTTACACCGACCAGCAGAAGCAGTCGGACCCCACAAAAGAATCTACCGGGCTGTTCTTCTTCCGAGGCAAGCCGGGGGCGCCCTTTGCAGTGATCAGCCCCGGCGGCGGATTTTCCTATGTCGGCTCTGTCCACGAGGGATTTCCACATGCGATCGCGCTTAGTCAAATGGGATACAACGCTTTTGTTTTGCAATATCGGGTGGGTGGCGAGGAGATCGCTTGCGAAGATCTTGCTGCTGCCCTATCCTATATTTTTAAAAACGCAAAAACGCTGGACGTTAACACAGAAAACTACTCCGTATGGGGCAGTTCAGCGGGAGCCAGAATGGCAGCCCGAATTGGCTCGTATGGCGCTTCTGCTTACGGGGGGGACGAGATCCCCCGCCCAGGCACCGTCGTCATGGCGTATACCGGGCATACGGACTTCACAAAAAGCGATCCGCCCACGTTTGCTGTCGTGGGCGAAAGAGATGGAATAGCCAGTGCATCCACGATGCAGGGGCGCGTAAATTCGATGCAAAGCGCCGGCGTCGATGTGGAATTCCACGTATACAAGAACGTCGGTCACGGCTTTGGATTGGGGATTGGGACAAATGCGGAGGGCTGGCTCGAGGATGCCGTCCAGTTTTGGGAAAAGCATATGTCTCCATCTTCGTAGATGTTGGTCGCCGCTTCATTGACTCTGTTGTGCAGGATGTACATAATGTATCTGGATCGAAAGGCGCGCCACAAGGCCGCCCAACCGGCATAAATCAAGGCGTGAGAAAAGACGAGCACAGGATGCCCTCGAAAGGAGAAAACCATGGAGTACGTTCGCTTTGGAAACACTGGCATGAAGGTTTCGCGCATATGCCTGGGCTGTATGAGCTACGGCGACCCGGCTCGGGATGGCTGGGCATTGAACGAAGAGCAAAGCCGCCCTTATATTCAGCGCGCGCTGGAGTTGGGGATCAACTTTTTCGACACGGCCAATGTCTACTCCAACGGCATGAGCGAAGAAGTGACCGGGCGCGCGCTGCGCGACTTCGCCCGGCGCGATGAGGTGGTCATTGCCACGAAAGTGCGTTTTGCGACGGGTAAAGGCGCCAACAATCAAGGCCTTTCACGCAAGCATATCCTCTCCGCGATCGACGCCAGCCTTAATCGCCTGGGAACGGATTATGTCGACCTGTACCAGATCCACCGTTGGGACTATGAAACCCCGATTGAGGAAACCCTTGAAGCGCTGAACGATGTGGTCCGCGCCGGCAAAGCCCGCTACATCGGCGGGTCGGCGATGTTTGCCTGGCAGTTCGCGAAAGCGCTGTACACGGCGGACCTGCACGGCTGGACGCGTTTTGTATCCATGCAGCCGCATTACAACCTGATCTACCGCGAGGATGAACGCGAAATGCTGCCGCTCTGCCAGGATCAGCAGATTGCCGTCATCCCGTTTTCGCCGTTGGCGCGCGGCTGGCTGGCGCGGAAACCGTCGCTCGAACAAAACGAAACCCTGCGAGCACAGGTCGATGCCGTCACGAAACAGCGTTATGACCGCGAAGATAATGTGGCCATCGTGCAGCGGGTCAGTGAGCTGGCTGCGGCGCACGGCCTGCCCATGGCCCAGGTCGCCCTGGCCTGGATGCTCTCCAAACCATTCGTCACCGCCCCGATTATCGGCGCCACCAAGCCGAATCACCTGGAGGATGCCGCCGCGGCCCTCTCGGTCCGGCTCACACCGGAAGAGGTTCAGCAGCTAGAAGAAGCTTACCTGCCGCATCCCGTGATCGGTTTTTCGTAATTTTCAAAATTTTTCGGCTTTTATTGCTAAGACATATGTGGGCGCGGAGACTTCGAACCAAATAAAAAAGCCATCCTTATGGTTGGCTTTTTTGGTGCCCCCATCATGACACCCGCAGGGCGCGGAGACTCGAAAACAAAAAACACCTGAAAAGGTGTTTTTCGGTGGTGCCCCCACGGAGACTCGAACTCCGGTTATAGCCTTGAAAGGGCTGTGTCCTAACCACTAGACCATGGGGGCAACGGGTGAGATTTTACCATTGACCCCACAAAGGGTCAAGCCATTTGCCAAACCAATTCGACGGAGGAAAGGTTTTCTACCTGCCGAGAGGCTGCGCGCATTCCGGCACGTCTCGTCCGGGATTGTTGACCACCGGCGAGACTGGAAAACGATCCATCCAATCTTCCGGATAGGGTTTGAGCAAAGCCAGGTGCTCTTCCGGCTTTCCCGGAGCCAGCCAGGCCCACAGGTCGGCCCCACTCAGCATCACCGGCATGCGGTCGTGGACCGGCGCCACCACCCCATTGGCAGCGGTGGTTAAGATGGTGCACGAACGCAGCTCGCCGCCTTCAGGGTTGCGCCACCGCTCCCATAACCCCGCAAATGCGAAGGGAGCGCGGTCCTTGCGGTGAAAGTGATACGGAACGGAAGGACCCTTCTTTTCTTTCGACCGCTGCCATTCATAAAATCCGTCTGCCAGGATCAAACAGCGCCGTTGGGCAAATGCCTGCCGGAAGGATGGTTTTTCGGTAACAGTTTCGGAGCGGGCGTTGATCAGGCGGTTGCCGATATCCATATCTTTGGCCCAAAAGGGGATTAACCCCCAACGCAGCCATTCGACCTCCCGGCTGGCAGCATCCAGCACCGCCGCCACCGGCTGCGACGGCGCAACGTTGTAGCGCGGCTGCCAGTCATGCGGCAGCTCACCCAGCTCGAGCTGCTCATGGACTTCATCCGCTGCTAATGTGATCGTAAATCTGCCGCACATAGTTGACGTCTCCTTTTGCTTTTTTTCTGATTTTAACATAATCAAATGAATTATTCTCATCCAGGTATAATTACCCTATCCTGGCTCGCACGAGGTCTTTATGCCTTCTCCCCTGGTGGAATGCATTCCCAATTTTTCCGAGGCACGCCGTCCCGAGGTGATAGAAAAAATCATCGCAGCCATCCAATCTGTGGCTGGGGTGCAAATTCTCGACCGGCATTCTGACCTCGACCACAACCGCACGGTGATTACCTATATCGGCGCGCCGGGGGCGGCGGAAGAAGCCGCGTTTTTGGCGATCCAATGCGCCGCGAAGATCATTAATCTGGATGAGCATACCGGCGAGCACCCGCGCATCGGCGCCACGGATGTGGTCCCATTCGTGCCGATCCGCTATACCACCATGGAAGAATGCATCGAGATTGCCCGCCGGTTAGGCAAAAGGGTGGGCAAGGAGCTCAGCATTCCGGCTTATTTATATGAAGAAGCCGCTACTCGACCCGACCGGCAGAACCTGGAAAATATCCGCCGCGGCCAGTACGAAGGCTTGAAGGAAGAAATCAAAACTAACCCAGACCGCTTCCCAGATTTTGGACCGGCCGAATTAGGCACAGCTGGGGCCACGGTGATCGGCGCGCGCCAACCTCTGGTTGCGTATAATGTGTATCTTTCAACGGATGACGTCAGCATTGCTCAGAATATTGCGAAGGCTGTGCGCAATTCATCGGGTGGGCTGCGTTTTGTGAAAGCCATGGGCATTCTGGTGGAAGGGCGCGCCCAGGTTTCGATGAATCTAACCAATACCCGCCAGACACCTGTGTTTCGGGTCGTGGAAATGGTTCGCCGCGAGGCGCAGCGCTACGGGGTAGCCATCCATCACAGTGAGCTGGTAGGTTTAATCCCTCAGGAAGCCTTGATCGATTCTGCTGTCTGGTACATGCAGCTGGACGGTTTCCAACCCGAGCAAATATTAGAACAACGCCTGTATGAAGCGTTAGCTGAAAATCCTGCGGTCCAATCGGCTGCCAGGGAACCAGGTTTTCTCGATCGGCTTGCGGCGGCAACGCCTACTCCCGGGGGTGGTTCCGCGGCCGCGTACGCGGGCGCCTCTGCCGCGGCTTTGGTCGCGATGGTAGCGCGCCTTACCGTTGGAAAGAAGAAATATGCGGGGGTAGAGGCGCAAATGTGGGCATTAATCGACGAGGCGGAAAACCTGCGCGCCGCCCTCACCCGGGCGGTCGAGGAAGATGCGCAATCTTTCGATGCGATTTTAACCGCCATGCGGCTGCCCAAATCCACCCCGGAGGAACAGAATACTCGGGCAGCGCAGATCGACCGGGCAACGCTGCACGCCGCTGAAGTTCCGCTGCACACCGCGGAAATGACGGTGCGTGTTTTGGAATTAGCGGCTCAAGCAGCATCTATCGCCAATCTCAATGCCATTTCAGACGCAGCCAGCGCCGCGGCGCTGGCGCGTGCGGCCCTGACCAGCGCCGGGTTGAACGTACGCATCAACTGCCACAGCCTGCAAGATGCAGCCCCTGCCGCACCGTACCTGGCTCGTCTTCAGGAATTAGAAAAAGAGGCATGGATACACGAAATAGCGGTAAAAAAATCTCTGCGCGAACGTGTTGGTTTGGAATCTGACGGAAAATAACCCGCCGGGTGGGAAAAATAATGGCTGGAATCGCCAGCTTATCGCCCTGTAAATTGGCTGGGCAGCTACAAACCCAATTCCATCTGCCCGGATCCTTCCACCGGCCACGAGTCAAGTACAGTTTCGAATTCACGCCATTTCAAATGGACCTGGTTGGCGCTGCGCCAGACCAAAACCCCTTCGAGAAAGTTGGGCCAATATTCCGGGTAGTGAAAGCACATACCGGTAAAATAACCAGCCAGCACTGCTACCACAGTATCGTGTGTGGAAAAAATATCCAGCCCTCCACCTACCCCAGCGCAGTTCAACACAAGATCGAGGATTGACTGCACTGGCTCTGGGAGCGGGTCTTTTAGCCATAGAATTTGCGGTCCAGACCACAATCGCTCGATAAATGGATGGCTCAACCGGTAGTCCGCTGTCACGGGAAGATCCCATCCGGCTCCCCTGGAGATAGCCAGAGCCGTATCCAGGCATCGATCGACTGGGCTGGAAAACAGGCGGCCTGGATGGCGGGTTTCAGCCAGAGCTTTTCCAAACATTTCTGCCTGCGCAATGCCCTCCCCAGTCAGACCGGCGGAATATACGTCCTCTTCGCTTAGAATCGGGTATCTGGCCGAATGCCGCAGGATCAAACCGGCATGGATGTCGGGCGGAATACTGCGCACCAGGTCTAATACGGGTTCATAAAGCTGCATCATATCACCGAGCAAAAATTTGAGACATCACAATATCCCGAAAGTATGAAAAAACGCACCGCGAAAGATCGGTGCGTTTTTCGATTGTGTTTAATAATTTACTCAATTGCCATGGTTTTTAAAGCTACAATCCAGGTATTCTCGGGCTCGCCTTGTACTGCCACGCGGATTGTGCCATCTGGAAATAGTTGCAAATAGGATTGAGCGATCTGGTCTTTCGTTAAGGTTTGGTTATTGCCTGATCCGCTCACAGTAACCTGGTTATAGGTTTCAACCCCGACTTGCTTAAACACGGTCACCAGGGCGAGCGCTTCTAATTCGGTCCCGTCAAATGAAACTTTTTCTTTCGGAAGGGTGTTCAAGGTGTCGACCGCCACCGATTTAACACTGCCGTCAGCCAGCATGAGATTGAAGGTGCCTGGTGCGGGGTAACCGAGATTGGAAAGGGCAGGGACTCCAGCAGAAGGCCCGGGATAATCCGAGGGAGTGGTCGAACCCAGGTCAGACTTGGTGGGCTCCGAGTATCCGGCCTGTGTGGCTGAGACTGAGGTCGCCGCGGGGGCTTGAGTTGCCTTAGGGGGAGTGGTCGGTTGTTCAGTTGCTGCTTTGGTGTTGCAGGCGCTTAGCACAAATACAGAGACGATCAGTATTGTTAAAATTTTTATTCGGTTATTCATCCATCCTCCAACTTTTTATTAGTACATCGCGTTGATCATACCTTTTCAAATGATTGCTGTCAATCCATCATTTATGCAATTTTAAGCGTTCTAATCATGATAACATTTCTATCTTAATTTTTAGAAAGTAACCGATATATCTCATCTTTTTTCATCTATTATGATTGCGTGAAAAATTGCGCAATTTGTCCTTTTATGATAAAGTAAACACGCAGTGAATTCCCAACGGGAGAATGAGCAATGGATTCTACCTTAATTCCGGATATAGTCGTAAGCCGGCTGCCGCGATATCTGCAGGCATTACATCGGATGGAAGAAGAAGGCCAGCATTCCACTTCTTCTCAGGAATTAGGAGAGCGTATCGGCATTTCTGCAGCCCAGATACGAAAGGATCTTTCGCATTTCGGCGAATTCGGCAAACAGGGAACTGGATATTCCATTCCGTACCTGATCGACCAGCTGCAAACCATTCTCAAAGTAAAGCAAGTATGGGGAATCGCCCTGGTCGGCGCGGGTGATCTGGGGCACGCCATTGCCCGCTACCAGGGCTTTGCCAACCGCGGCTTTCGCGTCGCGGCGGTGTTCGATGTCGATCCGCACAAGATTGGCAGCCAGATTGGTGAATTTGTCGTCCAGGATATGGCAAACCTGGTTCCTACGATCCGTGAATCAGGCATTAGAGTTGCCATGCTGACCGTGCCCGCCGCCGCTGCCCAAAAGGTGGCTGAAGAACTGGTGCGCGCCGGTATACGCGCGATTTTAAGTTACGCACCTATCCCGCTTAATCTGCCAGCGGAAGTCTTTGTGCAGTATATCGATCCAATTATCCAACTGCAGCACATGACATATTACATCGGCTGATGATGAGTCTCATCCAAACTGGGTTAATTTAAACAAGATGAAGTTTTTGGGCCAGTTTCACTGGCCTAAAAACTTCATGAAAAGAATTGTTACGTGGCGATCAAACTGCGGCGGAGCGCTTCACGAATCGTGATGCCCTTCGCCGCCCCTTCAGCAGTGCAGGTGGTGGGGTTATCCACCTGGTACGCTGGAATTCCTAAGGATTTTGTTAGATATTTATCGATTCCGCGAAGCTGCGCTCCCCCGCCGCACAGAGCAACGCCGCGGTCGATAATATCTGAGATCAGCTCTGGAGGCGTTTTTTCTAGCACCCGTTTTACAGTAAAGACAACGTCATTTAAAGGATCCTGAAGGGCATCGACGATGTCATCGGTATTCAAATTAACCGGCCTGGGCAGCCCGGATACTTGATCTTGACCCTGGACTTCCAGGGAAAGGGGCTGATCCAATGAAAGTGCCGCCCCGATCCTCATTTTCAATTGTTCCGCAGTCGGTTGGCCGATGATCACCCCATACTTTTTGCGGGTATAAGAGATGATCGCTTCGTCCAATTTAATCCCCCCACTGCGCGCGGTCTCAGCGGTGACTACCCCATTCATCGCCATGACTGCCACCTGCACTGTTCCCCCGCCCAGGCAAATGATCATATTACCAGTCGGGGTAGCGATAGGCAGGTCAACCCCAATCGCAGCCGCGAGCGGCTGATGAATGAGATAAACTTCACGCGCGCCGGCCCCTAATCCGGCTTCGTGCACAGCCCGGCTTTCAACGCTCGTCACGCCAAAGGGAACGGTGATCATCAACCGGGGAGGAAAGAATGAAAGGGGGCCGCGCATATTCTTTAACAACGACCACAACATGCGTTCAGTGATTTCATACTCGGCTATCACCCCATGCCGTAATGGGCGGACGACTTCCATCGTTTCAGGCACGCGCCCAAACATATCCCGGGCAGCCTGTCCCAATTCAACAATTTTTAGCTCTTCAATAACCAGAGCTGCCACAGTGGGTTCATTGTAAAGAATCTGGTTTCCCTCGGCAATGACTGTGTTCATCGTGCCTAGGTCGATTCCTATTTCTCGGGTAAAAACGGGCATAAATAATTGCTCGCAGTGTTACTTCTGGGATCGCAATCCCCGCCCCTGGCGGAAACGTCGGACTGCGTCAATTCGTAATGTAGACCGATGTATCGCTGACTGTATTTTCAGATAAGCGTCTTGATCGGAAGGTATGCTCTGCTTCAGCCTTTCTTCTGCCTTCCGGCGTGCGGTCTCAGCTCGCTGCAGGTCAATTTCTTCAACGTTTTCGGCAGCATCCGCAAGAATCGTCACCTGGTCTGGCTGTACTTCGGCTACCCCACCCGATACTGTAAAAAATGCCTCTCCATCTTTATTACGTATTTTTACAATACCGTATTGTATCACAGTCAACAATGGGGTGTGATTGGGCAAGATACCCATCTGACCTTCAGCGCCAGGCAGAACGACAATATCTGCATCATCGGAGAAGACCACCCGGTCCTGAGAGACAATTTCGCATCGGATAGGCACGTTACCTCACCTCCAATCCGATTCACCCGCTGCGGGCGAGCAATTTCGCCCTGGCAGCTGCATCATCAATGGTGCCGACCATATAAAAAGCCTGTTCCGGTAAATCATCATACTTACCGGCAAGAATCTCGCGGAAGCCGCGCACAGTTTCTTTAAGCGGGACATATACCCCAGGAATACCGGTAAACTGCTCAGCGACAAACATGGGTTGTGAAAAGAAACGCTCAATTTTGCGCGCCCGGCTGACGATCAATTTATCATCTTCGTTCAGCTCATCTATCCCTAGTATGGCGATGATATCCTGCAAATCTTTATACCGCTGCAACACGCGTTGTGTTTCGCGTGCCACCCGGTAATGTTCCTCACCGACAATTTGCGGATCCAGAATGCGGGAGGTGGATATCAGCGGATCGACGGCCGGATAAATCGATTTTTCGGCAATCGCTCGCTCCAGGGCAACCGTGGCATCAAGATGGGTAAAAGTTGCTACCGGCGCCGGGTCGGAATAGTCATCGGCAGGCACGTACACCGCCTGCAGCGAAGTGATGGACCCGGTGCGTGTCGAGGTGATGCGCTCTTGCAGTTCGCCCATTTCAGTCGCGAGAGTCGGCTGGTAGCCAACCGCAGACGGCATGCGGCCCAATAATGCAGAGACTTCCGCACCAGACATGGTAAAGCGAAAAATATTATCAATGAACAGTAAAACATCCATGCCATCGTCGCGGAAGTATTCAGCCATGGACAAAGCCGTTAAGGCTACACGCAAACGAACTCCTGGCGGTTCGTTCATCTGCCCGAAGACCATCACTGTATCCTTCATTACCCCGGACTCCAGCATTTCCCTGTACAGCTGAGTCCCTTCGCGGGTGCGCTCGCCAACCCCCGCAAATACAGACTTGCCTTTGTGCACGGTGGCTATCGAGCGAATCAACTCCTGGATGATGATCGTTTTACCTACCCCGGCCCCACCAAAGATGCCGGTTTTTCCGCCCTTTGTAAAAGTGGCGATCAGGTCAATCACCTTCAATCCGGTTTCAAACACTTCTACCCGGGTGGTTTGTTCCGCGAATTTGGGCGCCGGGCGGTGAATGGGATAATATGCTTTTGCCTCAAGATCTCCTTTTCCGTCAATCGCCTTCCCGAGTACATTAAATATCCGCCCGAGTGTTTCAGCCCCCACTGGAACGCGGATTGGACTTTGCGTCCGCCGGACAACTGTGCCGCGCTGCAAGCCATCCGTAGAATCCATCGCCACACAGCGCACCTGGTTGTCTCCACTCTGTTTTTGGACCTCAAGAACCAGAACCGGCCCATCTGGAACAAGCACCTCCAGAGCTTCATACACATAAGGCAGCTCTCCACCGGGGAATTCCACATCCACCACCCCACCCTGGATCTGGATCACCCTACCTTCAGCTTGTTCCATTAATTCCTCCCGCAAATATATTTCGGCTCTCGATCATTATGCCTGAATCTTGGTCAGCGCCTCTGCGCCTGTGGTGATATCCAGCATATCGCTGGTAATGGTTTGCTGTCTGGCTTTGTTATAGTCCAGCTGCAGCATGCCCATTAACTCTTGCGCATTATCGGTAGCATTCCGCATCGCCACCATACGCGCGGCATGCTCGCTGGCAGCAGCCGATAAGATGCAGCGGTAAATTTGGACTGCGGTAAACCGCGACACAATTTGGTCCAGGATTCCACTTTCATCTGGTTCATACGTAAAAACCGATTTTGTCGGATGGGTCGTTGTGGTTAACATGTCGGCGTCTTCTTGGTAAACGACATCCAATGGGAGAAGCTTGGTGACTACCGGATTCTGGCGCAGGATGTTGATAAACTCAGTATAGGCAATGAATACTTGATCGGACTGCATCGCTAAGAAACTATCCACGACCAGACGGCCTATCGCCGAAACGTCACCAAAATTCGGCGCTGGAGGCAGCCCACTGAAATCAGCGATCACATCTTTATGCCGTCGAATTAACATTTCTCGACCCTTCAGGCCCACAGCCACATATGAAACCGGTCGGTCGATTTCAGAAAAATGGTCGAGGGTATATTTCAGGATATTATTGTTATAAGCTCCAGATAGGCCGCGATCGCTGCTGATGAGTACCACCAGCAGTTTATTGATACTGGTGCGTTCATGTAACAGAGGATGGGTGCTGGATCGTCCAGGTTGGCGCGCCAGGTGGACAAGCAGTTTCCAGGCTTTTTCTGAGTAGGGCCTGGCTGAGAGGAAAGCATTGGTTGACCGGCGCACCTTACTGGCGCTGACAGTTTCCAGCGCTTTCGTCACCTGGGCGATGTTTTTTACGCTCCGAATGCGCAGCTTCATTTCTCGCGCAGATGACATACTCAGACCTCTCCGCTATTTCCAGCTGATGTTGAAGTTATCAAGGGCGTGGCGCAGTTGCAATTCAGTCTCGTTGGTGATCCGTTTCTTTTTTTCTATATCCCGTGCCACTTCTGAATAGTTCATTTCCACATAGTGCAGTAGATCATTCCGCCAGAATTGCATTTTTTCCAATGGCACAAAGTCCGCAAAGCCGTTTGTGCCGGCAAATAGCAGCACAACTTCTTGTGAAAGGGACATGGGTTGGTATTGGGGCTGTTTTAATATTTCTTGGAGCCGCTGCCCACGGGTCAGTTGATCTTGAGTGGCTTTATCCAGATCCGAGCCAAACTGGGCAAAACCCGCCAGGTCGCGGTAGCTGGCCATATCCAGCCGCAGACGAGCCGCTACCTGGCGAATGGCTTTGGTTTGAGCAGAGCCGCCGACCCGGGATACCGAAATGCCGACATTGATCGCCGGGCGGATGCCGGCATTGAACAGGTTGTTTTCGAGGTAAATCTGTCCGTCTGTGATCGAAATCACATTCGTGGGGATGTATGCCGATACGTCACCCAGGAGCGTTTCAATGATCGGTAAGGCGGTCACTGATCCCCCCGTACCTTCGACAGTGACAATTTTATAACCTTCCGAATTGGGCAGTTCTTTTAATGCCAGCTCTGCTTCATGGCGTGCCCTTGGACCTTCAAAAATCATACAATCTTTTCCGTCGCACGGCTCGGCAGTGGCGTACATGAATGTGTTTGAAACAATCAAATACTTGGTGGCGATGCGCGCGGCACGTTCAAGCAGGCGTGAATGCAGGTAGAAGACATCCCCTGGGTATGCTTCTCGGCCCGGTGGGCGGCGCAGCAGCAGGGAAACCTGGCGGTAAGCCCAGGCATGTTTGGAAAGGTCATCGTAGACCACGAGCGCATCGCGCCCGCTTTCCATAAACTCTTCAGCAATGGCACAGCCCGCATAAGGCGCGATGTACTGCATTGCGGCAGGTTCGTCCGCCGCAGCCACAACCACGATCGTATGCTCCATCGCGCCGTATTTCTCCAGGGTAGCGATGGTGCGCGCCACAGCGGCTTTCTTCTGACCGATTGCCACGTAAATACAGATCAGATCTTTGCCGTGTTGGTTGATAATTGCATCGATTGCGAGAGCAGTTTTACCAGTCTGACGGTCGCCGATAATTAATTCTCGCTGCCCGCGGCCAATAGGGATCATGGCATCGATCGAGATAATTCCGGTTTGTACCGGAGTATCTACATCCTGCCGCTCCACAACCCCTGGGGCAATACGTTCGATTGGCCTGTACCGCTTATAAGCCAGAAAACCCTTTCCATCAATTGGCTCACCCAGGGCATTAACCACCCGTCCAATCAGCCCATCTCCCACCGGGACAGAGGCGATTCTCCCCGTTGCGCTGACCTTCATGCCCTGCCCAATTTCTGAGTAATCACCCAATAAAATGATCCCCACTTGCTCTCGTTCCAGGTTGAAGGCGATTCCCATCACGCCGTTTTCGAATTGAACTAATTCCTGGGAATGAACACCGGCAAGCCCTTTTACAATCGCGATGCCATCACCCGCTTCGAGGACAACCCCAATATCCCGAACTTCGAAACGGGTTTCAAACGATTCGATCTTATCCTGTAAGTCGATGGTGAGCTGTCTGATCAAATCTGACATTCAACCTCTCTGAGGCTAAAAAAGCAGTGGCTCAATTGTGATCAATCAAGAATTGAACAGGTCTCTTGGGCGGTGGTTTTGAAACACCCTGCGCAGTCAAAACACACCTCGCCGTGAATAAAAGTAAGCGGTTAAGTTAGTTTATATTACTTGCTATCGCCTGTCCAGTTAGTTCTGTCCGTGAAATTTATCCCGAAAAAAACTGCAGTGCCAGCCGCAAGCGTGTTTCCACATCTTTCTCTGCATCGCGAGGAATGGCTTGAAGTGCAGCTTGAGCTTCGACCACGCTGTAACCCAGGGAGGTTAAGGCTTCCATCACCTCGGTATCGACATCCAGGATCGGGATGGTTTCGCTTAACCCCCCACTGATTTTTCCTTGCAGATGGAGCAGAATTTTTTGCGCAGTCTTTTTTCCTACCCCCGGCACACGCGCAAACATATCTGCCTGCTCGCCAAAAACTGCCCGCCGGATGGTATCGACGGACAGGGTCGAAATGATCGCCAGGGCAGTGCGCGGGCCGACACCGTTTGCGCCAAGTAACAGGTTGAAGGTATCGCATTCCGTTTGAGTGGTAAACCCATATAGAGCTAATAAATCTTCCCGGACGATTAATTGGGTGAACAATTGGGTGTGATCTCCGGGGCGTAAACCTCTTAATTCCACAGGAACGAACACGCGCAGGCCAACCCCTCCCACTTTGACGACCAGGCTGTCTTCATCCACCGCAATGACTTCACCTTCAATGAAAGCGATCATGCCCGCTCCTTTGACTTCCGCCTCTGGTTAAAAATTTCGTAAAGGACTACAGCGGTTGCTACCGCAAGGTTCAAAGAATCACTGGTCCCCACCATGGGGATCCGCGCCATCGTATCACACAGGCGTATGGTGCCTTCTGCTAATCCCTGGCGTTCACTACCCATCAAGAGCACCATCGGCAATGGATATTGTACTTCCTGGTAGTCTGTTGGGGCCGAATCGGAGGTGCCAATGACAGGAATGTTCAAACTTTGTTTCCAGGCAGAAAATTCATCAAACGAAGCCTTGACCAGTTGCTGAGAAAAAATCGCTCCCATGCTGGCTCGGACCGAGGAGGGATCATAGGGGTCAGTGGTGTTTCCCAGCAAAATCACGCCTTTTCCACCTACTGCATCATGAGTACGCAAAATGGTCCCCAAATTTCCAGGGTCGGCGACTTCGTCCAATGCTACCCATGTGTCTTCACGTCCGGGGTTGACTTTTTCCAGCGGCAGCCACCGCTGGCGAATCACCCCGGCTAAACCGACAGGCGCATCTTTGATGGCAAAAACCTGAAAAATTTCGGCAGCCACTTCAATGATTTCAGTTCCCCGACTGCGTTGTTGTTCTACCAATTCCAGGCCAACCGGGCTGGTCAACAACCCGGGAGAAACCACCATTGCTGTGATTTCTGCGCCTTGTTGGGCAGCCTCAACCAAAATCCGCAGCCCTTCTGCGTAAAAACAACCGCTCTCCTGGCGAAACTTGCGTTCGCGCAGTTTTCGCAGCCATTTAATCCGCGGGTTGGCAGAGCTTGATATGATCATTCGCCCCTGGTTAGGGTCAGAAAGCGGTGGCTGTGAATATGGCAGATAGCGACAGCCAGAGCATCAGCAGCATCATCTGGTTTTGGAATTTCATCCAGGTTTAACAAAGCTTTAACCATATGCTGCACCTGGTTTTTTTCAGCCACACCATACCCGACCACCGCCTGCTTTACTTCTAACGGTGTATACTCCGCCACATCAATCCCGGCCTCTGCCATAGCCAGCAGCACGACCCCACGACCTTGCCCGACAGCAATGGCAGTGGTTACATTACGTTGAAAAAACAATTTCTCCACCGCACCGCTGCTGGGTGGGTGGAGAAGAATTAAACGTTTTAGCTCATGGTAAAGCATTAACAGGCGTTTTTCCGCCGATATTTTGGGCGGAGTCTGGATTATCCCATACTCAACTACAACCAGATCGCCTGCTTCTGTTTCCTCTACAAATCCGTACCCGGTTGTGGCGGTTCCGGGATCAATACCCATCACCACCATGTTGGTCTAATTTGACTCCAGAGCTGCCATCGCTTCATCGGAAAAGCGCAGGTTGGAATAAACGTTCTGCACATCATCCAATTCTTCCAGAATTTCGATGGTGTGGATCACCTGGATGGTGGGAGAAACTTCCAGTTCCATCTCCTGGTTTGGCAGCATGCGCAGCTCCGCTGCTTCTGGTTTGATTTTTGCCTTGTGCATCGTATCGATCATAGTCTTGAAGTTTTCAACCGGGGCAATAATTTCAATTGACTCACCGTCGGTTTGAACATCATCTGCGCCGCCTTCGACAGCCAGCTCAAAGACTTTATCGAAGTTATCTCCGGTGTCGGGTACAGCGAAATAAGCCGCTTGACGGAATTGCCAGGCAACCGATCCAGATTCACCCAAATTGCCTCCCGCCCGGCTCAGCGCATGGCGCAGTTCGGCAACAGTACGGTTGCGATTCTCGGTAACGCATTCAATGATTAATGCCACGCCATGCGGTGCGTAGCCTTCATATTTCATTTCCTCAAGCACTGTCCCGTCTTTGTTTTCGCCAGTTCCCCGTTTAATCGCACGTTCGATGCTGTCTTTGGGCATATTCTCAGTACGCGCTTTTTCTATAGCCAGACGCAGCGAGAAGTTTGATTCTGGATCGCCGCCACCGGCACGCGCTGACATAGCTATCTCTCTCGCCAGCCGGGTATAGACCGCGCCTTTTTTGGCGTCGCTGGCGCCCTTTTTTCGCTTGATCGTGGCCCAATGAGAATGACCTGACATACCTTTATCTCCTTAGACATGGGTGGGGGGATTTAACGCCTGCGAAAATTATACCATATCTATCGCTTTCCCTAGCATGTACCTCGACCCAGGCTTATGATGATACAGACGATGACCTGACAGTTGTGAAAGCATGCTTTTTATCACTGGCAAGAAAATTCACGTTACGATAAAATAGCTAAATCCTTTAAGAATTATTGGCCTTTAACCGATGAAATTTTTGCGATTATTGGGTGTTCTCATTATTCTGGTATTTGCAATTGGCCTTGCCGCCCAAACTGCGTCTGCGAATATCTTAAGGACTGGTCCGTCAGAGCTTGGGATTAATGATAATGAAGCAGTCTCTTCGTTCCCAGGCCTGAGCGCTTTCGCGCGTTCCGTTCAAAATGACCTTCCGAATCAGATCCGGGGAATTTATGTACAGGGGGCGATGGCGTTCCCGGTGGTGCAGCAGCCTATCTCCGATGCGGGCTACGTATCCTCCGCACCAGATACCATAACGGAATTTCAGTTAGCTGCTCGATATAATTCAATCGGTATGCTGGCACATGATTATCTGGCAGGCGCTTCTTTTTCTAAACTGCAGCCCGGTACTGATGTGGTGCTGGTCTATGGGGATGGAAGCCTTAAGGTTTTTCGGGTATACGAAGTCCAGCAGTATCAAGCCCTATCGCCATCCAGCCCTTATTCGAAGTTTGTGGATTTATCAGATCGGGTGAATTTCACTTCAGACCAGCTCTTTTACCGCACTTATGGATTGGGCAATTCCACCCTGGTACTGCAAACCTGTATATCGACTCCAAATATCCCTTCCTGGGGGCGGATGTTCGTCCTGGCGCGACCGGTTGAGCCTACTCGTTCTGATCTTAAAGATGCGTTTTCCTGGTTAGAACAGGCCCTGGCAGCAACAACCGTGCATTAACCTCCTAAAAAAATCGTAAATCTTAATTTTCCGTTTGCAATTTGTAACCCAACCGATCGATATTTAGGATGAAATCTGTATTGGCGCGGACAGCATCGAATTTTCGCCGCAGCAGATAAATTAAATACTTGGTTCGTTTACGGGCGTCTTCCGAATCTTCACCCCAGACCGAATTAGAAATATCAGAGTAGTTCACGATTGAGGGTGCATTTTTCGCCAGCACTGACAGCACAGCAAATTCTTTCGGGGTCAGGTGAATGGCCTGCTCGTTATAAATCACTTCCTGGGCAGTCAAATCGATCGCCAAATCAATTTTCGGAAAAACCATACGGGTGATGGGATGCATTTTTCCAGCACGGCGCATTACAGCTTGAATTCGAGCTAACACCTCGGCATTAAAAAACGGCTTCGTAAGATAATCATCGACTCCCGTTTTTAAAGCATGTACAATATCTTCTTTTGCCCCCAGGGCTGAGATGATGATCACCGGCACATCCGACATTTCGCGCAAATATCGTAAGGTTTCCCATCCGTCCATTTCTGGCATCATCAGGTCTAGCAATATAATATCTGGAACATGCTCCTTGTACTTTTTTATCGCCTCTTGCCCTGTGCTGGCACTCAAAACATCATAACCGCCAATGCGGAGGATATTTTTCAAGAGCAGAACGGTATCCGGCTCATCTTCTACCACCAGGACCCGCTGACGGTCGATGGTCGTCTCATCCAGATCACGCCCTACCACTTTGGCACGCTCAATTACAGGTACGGTGCGTAGGGGCAAGTCATCATTCACGAGATTCATCCTTTCTCTACATGAAAACCGGCCTGGGAGACCAGTTCCGATTATGGCGCCCTGGTTTTTCTTATCAGGGAAAATGCGACCAATGGATGACCGCCGGGGCTTTGCCGCCACCCCTCATGGCGATACAAATTGAATTTCTTACCAAACCATAACAGGTTCGTTATGTTTTTTCTACATCATAACAATAATAGTATATGAATTACGCGAAGAAAGTCAATCGCACCTTTGGAAAAACGGGCCAGGCTATTTTTCTGCAGCCACCGGGTTAACCAGGCTGCCAATGCCTTCCACCGTCGTCTCCAATGTATCGCCTGGCTTCAAAGGACCTACGCCAGCCGGGGTACCGGTCAGGATGATATCGCCGGGCAGCAAAGTCATCGCTCCGGAAATGAATGCGATCAATTGGGGAATACTGAATACCATTTCTCGGGTGGAAGCCATCTGGCGCAGTTCACCATTCACCCGGCAAGATATCTGCACGTCTGCGGCATCCAGCTCGGTCTCGATCCACGGTCCAAGCGGGCAGAACGTGTCAAAACCTTTCCCACGGGTCCACTGCAAATCTTTGCGCTGCAAATCACGCGCGGTGACATCATTCGCAACCGTATATCCAAAAATAAAATCATTGGCTTTTTCCGCGGGAATCCAGCGTCCCCGGGTGCCAATCACCACCGCTAATTCACCTTCGTGTTCTACCTTTTCGGATTGTGGGGGCAAGATCACGGTATCGCCTGGCCCAATCACAGATGACGGAGGTTTTAGAAATATGCCCGGAATTTCTGGCACGTCAACATTATGTTCACGCGCATGTTCGATGTAATTCCGCCCCACGGCGATTATTTTCGAGGGTACGACCGGAGCCAGCAGACGCACTTTGCTCAAAGGAAGATCCGCCTCTAACCGCCGGTAATCGCCAAACAGGTCACCTTCAATGGGCCCTACCCCATCTTCATACACCCAGCCGTACCTGGGAGCTTCTTTGCCTTGCAAATAGCGTACGAAACGCATGATTCCTCCTGAATTCATATATAATGAAAGAAAAAAAGCCTTGTTGGTATGATTGTAACCGAAAATGAACTTTCAAGATTGGCTCGAACAAAAATATACCGAATGGGATCAAGCTCAGCCAACCCGCCAGAGCTATTACAACTTCGCTCGCTATCTGGATGTGGGACATACCGCGCTGACGCAGTGGGTAAGTGGGGTGAGCCAGCCGCTTGGGGATGATCTGGCAAAACTGGCGGCAAAATTGGGCAGCGACATCTATGCTGTTCTGGGACTTCCCTCCCCCGCGCTTCCCAATCAAGGAATGGCGGCTTCATTGATCAAACTGCCATCCGCCTTGCGTGAACGCTTGATCAATGCCATCACAGAGACACAGCGCGAAATCACCCAAAGAAAGCTGGATACGGAAAGCAACGAGGCCAAGATTCTGGCTGTGAAAATTTTTGAGAAGTGGGGATTTCGCATTTCTGGCTGATCGAGCATATGATATAATCAGCATCGCTTCGGGCGGATAGCTCAGTTGGTTAGAGCACATCCCTTACAAGGATGGGGTCGCAGGTTCGAGTCCTGTTCCGCCCACTTTTGATTTAAAAGCGCATCCCTTCCCCGGAAGGGGACAGTGTACAACAATGGGGGTCGCAGGCCCTCCTGCGGAGGGTGGTATTCGAGTCCTGTTCCGCCCACTTTTGATTTAAAAGCGCATCCCTTCCCCGGAAGGGGACAGTGTACAACAATGGGGGTCGCAGGCCCTCCTGCGGAGGGTGGTATTCGAGTCCTGTTCCGCCCACTTTTGATTTAAAAGCGCATCCTTTCCCCGGAAGGGGACAGTGTACAACAATGGGGGTCGCAGGCCCTCTTGCGGAGGGTGGTATTCGAGTCCTCTTCCGCCCACTTTTGATTTAAAAGCGCATCCTTTCCCTGGAAGGGGATGATGGACGCGGATGGGGGCGCAAACTAGTAATTATCAATGAGGGGATTTATAAGGCTGGTTTATTGCCTGGCATGCTATAATTAATTCACCATAAAAACTTATTGGTACTTCTTTTAAAATTTTTCAAAAAAGAGGTGCCTATGTTAATAAACTCGGGGCGATTTCATGTTCGGGCGCGCGTTTCACGTTTGGCGCTTATCACAATATTTTCTATCGCTGCGGCGCTAGTTATCGCAACATCGTCCGCCCAATCAATGCAAAATCCAACCTATATTGACGATCAAGCTGGCGATCAGCCTTACAGCCAGCATCTCCCATTCGTTCATGCCGGACCATATCATGGTGATTACGTGATGTTCGGATGGAATGACCTGGGAATGCACTGCTATAATCACGATTTTCAAGACCTGGCAGTACTTCCGCCGTATAACACGTTATGGGCGCAGGTGATCAAACGCGGCAATCCCCCGCAAATCGTGACCAACGGCATACGTGTCCAGTATGCTTTTCCTGACAATAAAACTTCATCCAACAAGACCAATTTTTGGACTTATGCCTCACAGCTTTTTGGTGTAAATCTACCAGATAATGTTGGGTTAAAAGGCAAGGGATTGGCGGATGTGATGGATGCGAAAGCAGGTTATTTCATCGCCGAAGGGATCCCTTTGACCGAATTCAACGACAGCGCACTTACCACCCCATACCCATATCAAAAAGCAAACCTTACGGCAAGAGATATATCGACTGGGATTGTATTGGCTACGTTGACTGTCGTTGCGCCAGTCTCAACCGAAATGCATTGTGAAACCTGCCATGCGACTGGACAGGATCCGGGCGGAAGCCAGGCTAGAGTCGAGCTAAATATTCTCGCCCTTCACGATGATGAAGAAAATACCAATTTGACCAACAGCCGTCCGGTATTATGCGCTCGCTGCCACAGCTCAAACGCCCTGGGAGCGCCAGGTGTGCCAGGGCTGCCCAGCCTGTCGAAAGCCATGCATTCTCAGCACGTTGAAATAATTCCCAACACGTTGGACGGATGCTATTCCTGCCATCCCGGCCCCTCGACGCGCTGCCTGCGCGACAGTATGTCTGTTAACATTCAATCGGGTATTGATCCCACTCGGAAAATGAACTGCATCGATTGTCACGGCCCGATGAGCCAGGTTGCTCAAAATCCTGATCCCTGGTTGCATGAACCGCGCTGCGATGAATGCCATCTGCCTACAGCAACGCACCAGTTCAACCAGGACCAGGCTTTATACCGCTTCTCAACCGGGCATGGTGGTGTTTACTGCGAGGCATGTCATGACAGTACCCACGCGATTGCCACCAGCCGCGAGTCAAATGATGGGATTAAATTCCTCCAACTGCAAGGAACCACAGGAACGATCGATGCCTGTACAGTTTGCCACCTGACACAACCCGCTGGTCCAGGACCGCATGTGAAGTAAAGCCAATTTGACCAATATTTTCATATATTGGATTTTTCCGTCTGGTTCGGGTTCTGTTCCACCTGCCCGCGCTTAGTATTGTCCCTGCATGCTCTTTGCGTAGCCGGTCAGTTCCACGTACCCCGCCCCGCTGACCGCCTGCCCATTGCGCGTGCCCGAGAGTGCCACCGCCCCTTCCCAATAGGTAAAAGATACCCGCAGTTCCTGGTCCGCCAAACGCGGCCTGACGGTCAGGTCAATTTGCTCGGCAGGCACTTCAATGCGCCACTCGGCAGGATAGGTTGCCCCGGAACGCGGGCTTTTCCATTGAGCCAATGGGGTGATACGATAATCTTCTGGCGATAACTGTCGTGTCGTTCCATCCTGGTGGATGATCATTCCCTGTGAATAAGCATCCGCGCTGCCGTCGGTACGGCGCATGACATACACCATCAGTTCACTACCGTCGCTTAGCTGGAGCGAGAACCAGTCCCATCCCACCTGGTCGCCGGATAAAGCGCTGGTGCTGAATTCATGATCCATCCAGCTCTCGCCCTTCACTTCGTAAGCCTGCCTTCCGATTGTGACGGTTCCCGCGCTTTCTAAGCGGGTCTGGCTGAAGTAGTAAGAGGCATTGCCCGGGTCAGCCCCTTTTTGACTGTAACCGTCGATTCCCTCCAGGATCGGACCTTTTAGATCGATCAAATCTAATTGGATGGATATTGTGCCTTCCTCAGCACCCAGCTGATAACCGTTTTCGGTGGTTTGGAGCACCGACCAGTTATTCAACCATACCTGAAAGCCCGGTTCGACGGATGCTCCCGCAAGACCGGCTGCGCCGCGCGCGAATCGTTCGAAATAATGAAACTGCCCGCCTTGCACGTCGGTCAGGGTGAAATGCGCCAGGTAGACCTGGTTAACCGCCCAGTCAGAGTCGCGCTGTGGCTTTTCCTGTTCAGGCAAGAGCCCGCGCCGGAAAAACGTGAGCTGGTAGCCAAAATGGCGCCCGTCTTGCGCTGCCAGATTGCCGGTGTAGTACCACCATTCCGTCTGATAATCGGGGTGCGGACCAAAATCTTGCGGAAAACTGAACTGGCGGGGACCGCTGGCGCGGGTAAACCCCTGTACTGGAACAACCTGCAGGCTTTTCAACCCGGAATCGGGCTGGTCCAGCGGTCTTGGGGAAAATAGAATTACTCCTATGCCCGCTACGGCTGCCAGGATAATAATCCAGATCCAGAATTTTCTCATTCCGGTTTACTCATAACGGATCGCTTCCGCGGCCGGCTGGCGGCTCATCCGCCCGGCAGGGTAAATTCCAGCCAGTAAAGCCGCCGTTACTGCTACCAAAAGCGCCTGTCCAAATGCCTCAGGCCGAATTGAGAGCTGGAGTGTCCAACCAAATGAACGCTGGTTGATGATATATACCAGGATCAACGCCAGTACATAGCCCGTAGGGGCTGCCAGCAGCCCAGCTGAAAGGCCCATCAGGCCGGTCTCAAGCATGGTCAGGCGCCAGAGCTGCCCACCGGTCAGACCCAGCGCGCGTAAAATGCCCACTTCGCGCTGTTTTTCAAGCTGAAGGAGGAGTAGTGTGTTCAGCACGCCGATAAATGCTACCACCGTCGCCAGAATACGCAGCGCGGCAGTAATGGCAAAGGTACGGTCGAAGACTTCCATCACATCCGCACGCAATGCCCGGTTGGGGCGGATGAGCAAACGCTGGCCCACCTGCAGCTCATCCTCCAGATGCCGGGTCACAATATCCGGGTCAGTTCCTGGCGGCAGCCGCAGAGCAATCGCGGTGACGGCGTCGTCCCACCACACTTCCCGATAAACCTCGTGAGCCATGAACATAGCCCCCTCGCTGGACGCATAATCGTAATAAATACCCTCCACCGGAAAGGATCGCGACCCACCTGGGGTTTCAATGAGAACCTGGCTGTCATGTCCCAACAGGCCAAACCGCCGGGCCAGCGGTTCTGAAATCAACACTCCCCCGTCCTGCATCGACTGCCAGACCTGCTCTGGAGGATCTTTCGACCATAGGAAATAACGCTCCAGACCGATACGCGGATTATCGGTAGCGGAAAGCTGCACCTCGCCTTGAGGCATCTCCACCCGCACCGTGCGCAGCAGGTCAGCGCGTTGGATGCCCGGCCAGGTTTGCAGAGCGCGTACAGCCGCCGGGTCGATGGGCGTGGTGGAGGCCGTGGCATTGAAATTGGGCGCGGTGATGTACACATCACCCTGGAGTGTTTGCGCCAGCCAGATGGTCACGGTATAACGAAAGGAGTCGATCATTAACGTCACCCCCACCGTCACGGCCACCGCGACCATTAAAGCAGCCACTGCCACCGAAGTGCGGCTGAGCGAGGCCACCAGGTTGCGCGGCGCCATGCGCCCAATCAACCCTAAAACCCTTTCCAGAGTTGGGGCGATCACCTTCAGAATTAACACCATCGCCAGGGCCGCCAACATGGCAAAACCCACCACCACCGCAGCCGTACCCCCAAAACTGAACAGCAGGTTGTACTGGGGAATACTGAACGCAGCCCCGCCGGCCAATACCATCCCAATGCCGGCTGCCGCGACCCATAATACGATCCGCCGGGTCTTAATCTCCAAACCCGATCGGCTGAGCGCGGCTTGAGGCGGTACAGAAGCTGCTTCCCAGGCCGGGAATCCTGCAGCGAGGACCGTCGCCAGGATGCCGGCCGCTGCTCCTTTAACCAGGCTGAGGATTGGAATTCCGGCCGCCTGGACGGTGGTGGTGAAATACAGGTCGTTGATGGTCTGTGTGACCATTCCCACCGTGTTGCGTCCCATTAAAACCCCCAACCCCAGCCCTGCAGCCGACCCAAGCACTCCTACCACCAGGGCTTCGCTGATCACCAGGCCAAATACTTCTACCCGCGTGACGCCCAGGCAGCGCAGGGTGCCAAAAAGGGCTCGCCGCTGTACCACGGAAAATGTCATCGTGTTGTAGATCAAAAATAGGCCGACGATCAGCGCCAGCATGCTGAGCATGGTCAGATTCAATTGGAAAGCAGAAGTCATCTGCTCCACCGCTCCCTGGCGGGCCAGCACGCTGGAGACCTGCACCCCTGTCGGCAGAAGATCCTGGATGCGCCGCTCCGCTGCCGGATCGTTTTTTGGCAGGATCAGGTCCACCCAGTCCAATTTTCCAATCCGGCCGGTCAATTCTTGCGCGGTTGAGATATCGACCAGGATGGTCCCTTCCAGAGAACGGCGCTGCAGCTCGTCCGTGGGGTTCACCAATGCCGCCACGAAAGCCTGGCTGGCGCGTCCTTCTATTTCCAGGACAAGGGGCGAGCCGAGGATTAATCCGTAGCGCTCCGCCAGGGTCTGGGATAAGATCACCGCACCCGGACGGGTAAGAAATGCGCTCCAGGAGGCAATGTCTGGGGAGCTGCCGGGGTTAAGGTACGAACGGAAATCCCCATCGACAAATGGATCGATCCCCAGCAGCAGCAGCGGCCTTTCTCCCAGCTGAGGAGACACGAAATAGGTCGAAATGACCGGCGCCATGGGAATATCCCCCACTGAAAGGCGTAAGCGGGTATATACCGCTTCGTCAAGGCCTGAAGGCCCGCCGGGGATCTGGTGAGTAGCCTTGCCGGTGATGGATTCGGTGCTCAATTCAAAAGCCCGGCTGGCGCTGGCGTTCGCCAGGTCAATCGCCACCATGACTGCCACGCCCAAGGTGATGCCCAGGATCATTAAAAACGACTGCCAGCGATGGCGCAGCAGGTAGCGCCAACCAACATTCCACAATCCGCGCGGAAACAGTCCGGCGTTCATACGACCTCAGGGGCGGTTTGCTCCACCAATTTGCCTTCTCGCAGCCAGACCGTTCGGTCCACCTGGCTGGCTGCTTCCAGGCTGTGAGTGACCATCACCAGGTTTTTTCCCGCCTGGCGCGTCAATCGATCCAATAGTGCCAGCACGTGCTGGCCGGTATCTTCGTCCAGGTTGCCTGTCGGTTCATCCGCCAGCACCAGGAGCGGATCGTGGACCAGAGCCCTGGCGATGGCTATGCGCTGCTGCTCCCCGCCTGACAGGCGGTCCGGGAACGTTTTCTTCCGGTCTGCCAGCTCGACCGCTTCTAACAGTCCCTCGGCCCGCTGGATGCCCTCTTCATCCATTTTTTCGTTTAATTCGAGCGGCAGGGTGATATTTTCCCATACGCTTAACGTTGGAATCAGGTTGAAGAATTGGAATATAAAACCTATTTTCTGGCGCCGGAACAGGGTTCTTTCGTTTTCGTTCAACTCGGTCAGGTTGGTTCCGTTGAGGCATATCTCACCCTGGTCCGACCGGTCAATACCACTGATCAGGTTGAGCAGGGTCGTCTTGCCGCTACCGCTTTTTCCCAGTATGGCGAGAAACTCACCCCGCCCGATGGCAAGGCTGGCGTCTTGCAATACGATGCGGCGTTTCCCGCCTTCCATATAGCTTTTGGTCAGATGGGATAATTGTAAGAAAGCCAGTCCGTCCGATTTATTCGTTTCACCCATGGGGCGGACCGGTTCATTCAACTCATTTTTCATCACGCGTTTCAGCTCCTGTCAGGACTTATTCTAAGTCTTTTTACTGCCATTTTCCAATACATTGTACATAGTTTATACAAAACCGGCTGGCTGCGACCGCCAACCGGTGATATATACGTGGCTTTTTGGGATAATGAAAAAGTGCTAGAACCAATCCCGGCGCATAAAAATCCAGATCACCCCGGCTGAAATGAGCACGAATATCAGAATAATGAATATCGAAGCCAGTGGATGGTTCTGGAACGGCAGGTCGACGTTCATCCCAAAAAAACTGGTGACGATGGTTGGAATGCTCATGACGATGGTGATCGAGGCCAGGAATTTCATGACCACGTTCAGGTTGTTGGAGATGATCGAAGCAAAGGCATCCATCATCGAGCTCAGAATGCTGCTGGAGATGTTCACCATTTCAATCGCCTGCTGGTTCTCTGTGATCACATCTTCCAATAAATCTTCATCATCCGGGTACATCTTGAACATCTGGGTGCGCTGCAATCGTTCCAGAACAAATTCATTTGTTTTCAAGGCCGTCGTGAAATACACCAGGCTTTTTTGGTATTTCAGCAGATCCAGAACTTCTTTATTGCGCATCGATAACTGGAGTTGGTCTTCCAGCCCATCCACCGTCTTGTTGATCTCGCGCAAGTGCATCAGATATTTGTTGGCAGCGCTGAATAAAAGACGCAGCACAAAACGATTGCGCTTGCTGGTCGAAAAACCTTTGACCTTGCCTGTACAAAACTCCTCCAGGATGTCGCTCGCGTATTTTGAAACTGTAAGGATATATTTTTCGCACAAAATGATCACGATGGGCAGGGTTGTATAGGGTACGTCCACTTTTTCGCCCTGGAAAAGCGGTACGCGCAGCACGATCAAAATGATACCGTCATCATCGCGTTCGGTGCGTGCTCGCTCGTCTATATCCAATGCAGGCGTGATGAAATCCTGCGGGATGCCTAATTCCGTGATATCGACGATCTCCCGCGGACTGGGATCCTGTACCCGAATCCAGCAGCCGTTTACCGGCTCATCCATCTGGGTCAAACCGCTCTCAGTGTTCTTAAAATAAGTGATCACGGAGCCCTCCTTTAAGCATGATGTTCTCCCCACCCGACCGGTAGAGCGTGCCCTCCAATTTTACCAAATGGCGCCCGGATTGGGTTGAAATCCGGTATAATACAGGTGTTCGGGGATGACAGGCTTCGACGGGAGAGGCTGGTCCCGAACTGCGAGCCGAGAGGTGCCGACCTCGTAAACTCAGCACAAAAAATCAAGTGCCAATCGCACTTCCTATGCTGCAATGCCCCTCGCTGCATAAGCTTGTGGCTAGCGCAATGACCTTTTAAGGTCACGTCTGCCCACCCCGCTCCCTGGCCGGAGGTGGAACAGGCGTCACAAAGCCAGTGGTGCCGCACCGGCTGCCGTGACCGGCGCGAAAGAGGGCCTTCGGGTCTGAGCGGATGGCCTGTTACCGGTCTGTAGTTCCTCCTGTAACGGGCGACAACAAAGAACTCCTACGCTCGTAGATGTTCGCGGGTCGATTCTTTCGGACGCGGGTTCGATTCCCGCCATCTCCACCTGGGAAGGGATTACTTTTTGTAGAATTTGGGCCAGTAAAACTGGCCCAAATTCTACTTATTATCACCTTTTTTCCCACCAATCTTCGCCAGATAGGCCTGCAGCGCCCTCTGGCTGCCTGTCCGCGTGGGTGAGATCGGCGGAATTTCAGCCAATGGTACGATCCTGGCTGGACCTTCGTCACTCCCCTTAATTTCACCGCCAGTGATCTCCAGGTATACCTACCTCCCTCAAACCATAGGTTGAATATCTTCGCTAAGAAACAGTCCCGCGGTCTGGCAGCTTTCCACCGGGTACTGCCCGATTGCGGTTTCATCCGAAAGGACAAAACCCCGGTACCCTTGCATGAGCATTTCCAGCAGGTAGCATACTTCCGAACGCGTCGGCGCTGGCTGCGCGGTCATATGCTCCAAAACCTGTCCCGCCATCAAGGCCGGCAGAGGGAGCCGCGTGATTTTTTGAGTAAATGCCGCCGCGGCAACCGCCATGCCCCGCAGGCCTAACTCAGCGCCCAGGTCCCCGCGGCACAGCCATAATTCATCGCAATATTCCGCGATCCCCTCTGCGCCGGTGATGGCAGGGGCGCGCTCCAGTTTGGCAATCAGATAAGCGGGTTTTCCTATCTGCTGGCGGTATTTCTTCATTTCGTCCGCATCCCTGATGTAAGAGATCGCGTACCTGATGGGGGTATCTTGCGCTGCCATATGAATGATCTGGTTGTCTTTATCACTGATCGCTTCAACCCTGAATTGGGTTTCACCAAAGGTAATCCCTTTGTGGGCAGATATTATTCCTCCGGTCACCACCCGGGCGGTCAGGCTCTCTGCAGCCGTGGAAATGACTTCCAGCCGGTTTTTGGCATCGTTAAGAATGATTTGGCCGTCCGAATCCTGCGCGGCGCGGAAAAAATCGGCGTGTGGCACTGGAAGGTGATGCGCATCAGCGATCTGCGCGCGCTGGACCAGTTCCACGATCTCATCCTTTTGCAGGTCGCAGGTTGGAAACTCCCCCAATCGCCATTTGCTGCCCTGTAAATCCAGCACCAGGGGGATTGGCAGGCCGGATTGCTCACGAAAATCACGAATTTTTCCAAGCCAGACCGCTAACTGCTCGAGGGTAAGGTGGGATGTGTTCAAGCGGAAAGCCGTCGCGCCGGCAGTAATCATTTTTTGCCAGATGGCAGGAGACGCACTGGCAGGGCCCAGGGAGGCAACAATTTCATACTGCATGGATTTTACTTCCTGGCGACAACCAGTCCTTTCAAGTAGGTCCCCTCGGGAAAGTTCAGCGCCACAGGATGGTCAGGCCCCTGCCCCAAATGCTCGACAATGCGGGCATCCACCCTGGCATCCAGCGCTGCGCCAGCCACGATCTTCTGGAAGAGGTCCGCGGAAACCCCACCCGAACAGGAAAAGGTAAACAACAGCCCACCCGGGCGCAGCAGTTTCATCGCCAGCAGATTGATATCCTTGTAGCCGCGGGCAGCCTGTTCAACATGGGCAGCTGTAGGCGCAAACTTAGGCGGATCCAGCACCACCAGGTCGAAACTGCGTCCCTGGTCGCGCAGCTTGCGCAGCACCTTGAATACATCCCCCTCCAGCCAGGATGCTTTCTCTTCATCCGCCCCATTCAAGCGCAAATTCTGCCGGCCTGTTTCTAAAAAATCGCCGGAGCTGTCCACCGAAAACACGGAGCGCGCTCCACCAGCCAGGGCATAAACGCTGAAGGCAGCGGTATAACAAAAGCAGTTGAGCACCTCGCGGCCTGCGGAAAGCTGGCCTAACCGCTGGCGGTTGGGGCGCTGGTCAAGATAAAATCCCGTCTTCTGACCTGCCTGCAAATCCACGGCGAATTTCAGACCGTTTTCAGTGATGGTCACTGCCGCTGGGGCCGCGCTGCCGCGCACCAGCCCGGCGTGTTCTGGCAATCCCTCCAGGCGGCGCACATCGACGTCTGAACGCTCATAGACCTGGTGCAGCCCGGTCATTTCTTCCAGGGCGTCGATAACGACATCTTTCCAGGCATCTGCCCCGGCGGTCAGGCACTGGATCACCAGCCAGCCTGCGTAGCGGTCGATAATTACCCCCGGCAGACCATCCGATTCACCGTGCACGAGGCGCAGCGCATCCGTCTCCGCCGCGGGGATCAGAGCCCTGCGCAAAGCCAGCGCGCTCTCCAATCGCTTGCGCAGTAAAGCCTCACCCACCTCTTCATCCGGTTCGAAAGTCCAAACCCGGGCGCGAATATTGGACATTGGACTGTAGGCTGCCCGGCACAACCATTCTCCGGCGCTGCTCAATACATCCACCGTATCGCCCACCTGCGGTTCGCCAAGTACGCGATCGACCGCCCCTGAAAATATCCAGGGGTGGCGCTGGCGCAAGGATTTTTCACGCCCGGCTCTTAAGACGATTGCATCCAAATCGCACCTCGTTATAAGGTCCTGTGTAAGAGAGTGATTTTCCCGCCGTAGGCGGGAAAATCACTCTCTATTGACCTATTATTCGTAGTAACCCTTCCTCATCGATTACAGACACATTTAATTCGCGCGCCTTGTCCAACTTGGAACCGGCTGCTTCGCCGGCTACGAGATAGCTCGTCTTTTTACTGACCGAATCGGTCACCTTGCCGCCGTGCTGCTGGATCAATTCCTTGATTCCATCCCGCGAGTAATTCGGAAGGGTTCCCGTGACGACCAGCGTCAGCCCATTTAATGCGCCTCCGGCAGCAAGTCTGGCAGCGGTTTCCTGCGCTACCGGCCATACTCCGGCAGAGCGCAGTCTCTCCAACAGCTGGCGGTTGGCCGGGCGAGCAAACCAATCTACAATCGCCTGGGCGATATTCGGTCCGACACCCTCGATCTGCTGTAATTCTTCGACTGTAACCCGGCTGAGCTGATCGAGATCGGGATACACCGCGGATAAATCGTGCGCCATCACCTCCCCTACCCCACGGATCCCCAGGGCCGTCACCAGCCGTTCCAACGGGCGCTGCTTTGAAGTTTCGATCGACTGCAAAAGATTTTCCGCTTTCTTTTCGGCAAAACCTTCCAGTTTTAACAAATCATCTTTCCTCAGGGTATACAGGCTGGCAACATCCTGGACCAAACCGGTTGAGATCAGCTGCTCGACGATCTTAATCCCCAGGCCGACAATATCCATCGCGCCCCGGGATACGAAGTGTTCGACGTTTCTCACCAGTTGTTCCGGACAGGAAGCGTTCACGCAGTACAGGTAGACTTCACCTGCCATCTGTTCTACAGCCTGCCCGCAGGCCGGACAGACTGCGGGACGTTCGAATTTGCGTTCCGTCCCGTCGCGCAGCTCCACCACCGGACCAATGACGTAAGGGATCACATCCCCGGAACGTTTAATCAAAACCCGGTCGCCCACCCGGATATCTTTTTCATCCAGGTAATCGAAATTGTGCAGCGTTGCTCGTTTGACGATCACCCCGCCGACCTCGACCGGTTCCAGGATGGCGTAGGGCGCCAGCACTCCCGTCCGACCAACATTAACGCCAATATCGATGAGCCGGGTGGTGACTTCGCGCGCCGGGAATTTTAAAGCCAGTGCCCCGCGCGGATCCTTGCCCACCACGCCCAGATCTGCTTGCAGACGCAGATCGTTAATTTTAATGACCACCCCATCTGCCTCAAAGGGCAGGGTGTCGCGCCGCTGCTGCCAGCGCCCGCAGGATTGGAGCACAGTTTGAAAATCAGCGCAGTATTCGATATCCGCCGCAACCGGGAAACCGTAAGCTTTCAGGGTTTCCAGCAGGTCACGCTGAGTACGGGGCAGTGGATCGGAGGAAGCGACAATCTCGTATGTCAATAAAGTCAGAGGGCGGGTAGCGGTCAGTCCGGGATCAAGCTGGCGGAGCGAGCCTGCGGCGGTATTGCGCGGGTTTTGATAGGTTTTTTCTCCCGCCTCCAGAAGACGTTCGTTCAGTTTTTCAAAATCATGGATCAGCATAAACGCTTCGCCGCGCACCACCAACCGCTCCGGCGGCCGAGGACCGCCGGCGTTTACCGGAATCCGCAGGGGCACAGCCTTGATCGTGCGTAAATTTGAAGTGATATCTTCGCCAATTTCACCGTCGCCGCGCGTGGCGCCCTGGACAAAGGATCCATTTTGGTAATGGAGGACAACGGTCAGGCCGTCGATCTTCGGCTCGAGCATGAAGTCAGTCCGTTCCACCCGGTCATCCAGGCGGGTCACGCGCTCAAACCAGGCCTGAACGTCATCAAGGGTGAAGCCGTTAGCCAGGCTGAGGATCGGCCTGGGATGCTGCACCTTGGCAAATTTCTCAGAAACGGTCCCGCCTACCCGTTGGCTGGGCGAATCCGGCGTGATCCAGTCCGGATGTTCGTTCTCGATCGCTTTCAAACGCGCCATCAGACGGTCGTATTCGATGTCGCTGATCAGGGGATCATCGAGCACGTTATAGCGGTAGTTATGAAGATGGATCTGGCGGCGCAGATCCTCAAGTTCCTGCTGTTGTTTTATGGTGTCCATAGCCTGAATTATAGCAAATAGTAACTTTTTTCATCAATATTCCGTATATATTAAGAGCGCAGGGCTTACAAAAGTGATATTCTACCTGATTGCCTCCAATTTGATTCGATGCTACACTAATTTGAAACGGAGGAATTTATGAGCGCCGGCAAAACTATTGCCTATATTTTCGCTGCTATCCTGATCTTTTTTGGCGTTTTATTCATCTGGGGTTCATTCAGCGCCCAGGGCGGCGGTGGGGGTTGGATTCTCATTGGCATCATCTCGGTTGCGATCGGATTTGGTCTGATCTGGTTTGCCGGCCGCCGCCAGAAAGTTGAAAACACCAATGTGACCCTGAATATTGACCTGCCAGGGAACGTCCAGATGGACTCATTGAAATGCAAGTCTTGCGGGGGCGTTTTGGCTTCGAAGGATATCAATATGGTCGCCGGGGCTCCGGTCGTAACCTGCCCTTACTGCGGCTCAACCTACCAACTAACTGAAGAACCCAAATGGTAGCCTGAAATTATCGGGAGGGAATTGCATGAAAAAACGATTGCTGGCAGTCCTGCTGCTGGTGGGGATTCTCGGACTGGTCATCCAACCGGCCATCGTCCACGCCCAGGAATATCTATTTTCGGTGGTGCGTGCCCAGGTTAATTTCTTTGTCCACGAAGATGGAACGGCGACCATCGAATATTTTTACGATGTCGTTAACCAGCGAAACGCCCATTTATTTGATTATGTAGATTTCGGCGTTCCCCAAACCAATGATTACGATATGAGCTCGATTACCGCCGACGTGGATGGCAACCCGGTCACGGACGTCCAGGTCTCAGACCTGGTCAAACCCGGGATCGTCGTCGGGTTAGGGCGCTATGCGATTCCCCCGGGGGGTAGCGGCCGTCTGCACGTGCGCATCGGCATGGTGCGCAAGATCGTCTTTGAATCGGACCTGACCAACGAAAAAGAAGCTTACGCCAGCGTGAGTTTTTCGCCTAGCTGGTTTGGCAGCCAATATATTTCCGGCACGACCGATTACACCGTCAACATCCTTTTCCCGCCCCAAATTCTGGCAGAAGAGCCGCGCTACCACATCCCTGAGAATTGGCCGGGGCCGAATGAACCCTTTACCGGGGTAGACCAGGCGACCGGCTTGAAGTTTTACTCGTGGCAGGATAAGACCGCCAATATTTCTACTCAATATATATTTGGCGCCAGTTTCCCGGCTCGCCTGGTACCCGCTTCCTCGATCCAAACCAAGCCACTGTTCACTCTGCCGCCGCTCGAAGACCTGATCTGCTGGGGAGTTGGCGGTTTCTTTGCCCTGGTCTTTGGGCTTTCCATCTACGGCTCTATCTGGGGCTCTCGCAATCGTAAATTGAAATATCTTCCCCCCAAGGTCGCCATCGAAGGCATGGGGATTAAACGCGGCCTGACCGCGGTTGAAGCGGCCATTTTAATGGAGCAGCCCATGGATAAGATAATGACCATGATCTTATTTGGAACGCTCAAGAAGGAAGCAGCTTCGGTCGTCACGAAAGAACCGCTAAAATTGACTGTGGTCGATCCCCTGCCGGATAGTTTGAATGGGTACGAGAAGGAATTTCTCTTTGCGATGCAGGAATCGAATCAAACTGAGCGGCGCAAGCTTTTCCAGACGATGATGATCAACCTGGTAAAAACCGTCACCGAAAAGATGAAAGGATTCAGCCGTAAAGAGTCCGTTGACTATTATGAAAACATCGTCAAGACCGCCTGGCAGCAGGTAGAATCGGCCGCTACCCCAGAAGTGAAATCTCAAGCCTTCGATGAGAATTTGGACTGGACGATGCTTGACCGCCGCTTCAACGACCGTACACGCGACACTTTTCGCACCGGGCCGGTTTTTGTACCCGTTTGGTGGGGCCGCTACGACCCAGTTTTCCGTTCATCGGGGGGCGGCAGCTCGATCAATCTGCCCAGCGGGCAGCCAATTTCGGTCTCACGTCCCAACGTCCCCGGCTCAGATTTTGCCGCATCGGTCGTCAATTCCATCCAGGGCGTGGCTGCTGGCACCGTCGGCGATTTAACTTCGTTTACCGGCGGGGTTACCTCGAAAACCAACCCCATTCCGATTTCCAGCTACTCCAGCTCCGGCAGGTCCGGAGGCAGCAGCGGTTCATCCTGCGCCTGTGCCTGCGCATGCGCCTGCGCCGGCTGTGCCTGTGCTTGCGCCGGCGGCGGGCGTTAGATGAAAAGGGACCTTTAATGGTAACGTTGGCGGATCTGAGCGCTCGCATCCGGCGCAGTTTCCACAAAAGCCCGGCATTGGAACCACCTGCGCCTGGGGTCTATCATTTCCTGCGGGAAAATGGCAGTGAAAAGACGCGTATCCATCTGCGCATCGAGCTGGATGGTCACGGGCTGCTTCTGGTGAATGCCAGCCGCGCCTTCCACCTGAACCCCACCGCCGCCTTCATGGCTCACCTGGCGCTGCGCTCAACCTCCACCGAAGACGCGCTTTTTTCGCTGACCAGCTGGTACCAGGTGTCCTCTACCCAGGCAAGTCAGGACTTCCAGGCATTTCACCACCAGCTGGATGAAATGATCGCCCCAGATGGAGCCTGCCCGATCCACGATTTGCAGCTGGATACGATCGCCCCATTCTCAACCCGGCCGTCCGCGCCTTATCGCATGGACCTGGCGCTGACATACCGCTGCAATAACGACTGCGCTCATTGCTACAATGCCCGCTCGCGCCAGTATCCGGAATTAACCACGGTGGAGTGGAAAGGAATCCTGGATCGCTTATGGGAAGTTGGCATCCCCCATATCGTTTTCACCGGCGGCGAACCCACCCTGCGCAAAGATCTGCCCGAGCTGATCGCCCACGCGGAGCATAATGGCCAGATCACCGGGATCAATACCAACGGCAGGCGCTTGAAAGATCCTCTTTACGTTCAAGCCCTGGTTGACGCCGGGTTGGATCATGTGCAAATCACCCTGGAATCTCACCTCCCGCCAATCCACGATGCTATGGTCCGCGCCGGAGGCGCCTGGCAGGACACGGTCGCAGGCTTGAAAAATGTGCTCAAAACCCGGCTGTTCGTGATGACCAATACGACCCTGCTGGAAGATAATTATCGTAACCTGGCGGATACCCTGGATTTTCTGGCAGACTTGGGCGTGCCCACTTTCGGCCTGAATGCGTTGATTTATTCAGGCCATGGTGAAAGCGTGGGTACCGGCTTGAATGAAGAAGCGCTGCCGCCCTTGTTGACTCTGGCTCGCGCCCACACCGCCCGCACCGGACAGCGCTTGATCTGGTACACCCCCACTCAATACTGTCACTTCGATCCGGTCCTGCTCGATTTGGGCGTCAAGGGCTGCACGGCTGCCCTCTATAATATGTGCATCGAACCCGACGGGCAGGTAATTCCCTGCCAGTCGTATTACGAACCGCTTGGCAGTCTGACCGATCAGCCCTGGGAAAAAATATGGAATCATCCCTTAGCGGTGCAGCTGCGCGAACGCAAAAACCTGCCGGAAAAGTGTACAGCCTGCGCACTGCTGGCGGAATGCGGTGGTGGCTGCCCTTTGGCTCACCAGCATGGATTGGAGGTTTAATCAATGGAACGCATACAGCATTTTATCCAACATTTCTTCCCCCCGGCGCAGCCACTGCCGGCCGGCATCTACCACTACCAGGCGCCGCTCGAATTCTCCTTCCAACCTGCGCCTGCATCTGCGCATCGATTCCGATGGCGAAGGGGTGCTGATCGTGAATGCCAGCACCGTTTTACGGCTGAACCAGACGGCAGCTGAATTGGCTTACCACCTGGTTCGGGAAACACCGGAAGTAGAAATCGGGCAGCAAATGGCCGCTCGCTACCGTATTTTGCCCGAAACCGCCCTCAAGGATTATAAAGAATTTAAAGAACGCCTGGAAACGTTAATTAACTCGCCCGATCTTGACCCGGTCGGGTTCCTTGGATACGACCGGACCTCCCCATATTCATCCGCGATCACTGCCCCCTACCGCTTGGATTGCGCCCTGACATACCAGCTCACTACCCCCGCTCTGGAAAAGCTGGCCCCTGTTGAACGGGTTAAACGAGAATTACTTACAGAAGAATGGCAGGCCATTCTGAATAAGGCCTGGAATGCCGGTATCCCGCACGTCATATTCACCGGCGGAGAACCCACATTGCGCCCGGATTTGCCCGAATTGATCGCATACGCTGAGAAACTGGGAATGGTCAGCGGACTGGCGACGGATGGCCTCAGGTTTACCGACCGCAATTACCTGCACAGCATTCTATATGCCGGGATTGATCATGTGATGCTGCTGCTCGATCCCTCTGAAGAACAGTCCTGGGAAGCTTTACGTGACATGATGGTCGAAGATCTTTCCGTTACGGTGCACCTGACGCTGACCGGTCAGACGATCTCGACCGTGCCCGATCTGCTGGACCGGCTGGTAAAGATGGAGGTAAAACAAATCTCATTGACCGCGGATGACGCCGCACTGCGCAGTTCGATGATTGCCGTGCGCCACCAGGCAGCTGAAAAAGGTTTATCCCTGGTCTGGGATATCCCGGTGCCTTATTCCAGTTTCCACCCGGTTGCCGCGGAGCTGGCCGAAGGAGAAGAAGTGCAAGGCGGCGGACGAGCCTGGTTATACGTCGAACCAGATGGGGATGTGCTGCCTGCCCAGGGCGTAAATACAGTATTAGGCAACTTCCTGGTGGATCCATGGGAAGCGATCTGGTTAAAACATAAATGACGTGATGCGATCGACGCTGGAGTGGAATTTACGCTTTACCCATCAGGCCCGCTGGACGGAACAGATCCGGCGGGTCCTGTTTGACGGCCTGGGACTGGAAAACGCTCGCCGGGGATTGGAGGTGGGCTGCGGGACCGGGGTGATCACTGAAGACATGCGCCGCACCGGTCAGGCGGTGATCCATGGGATCGATCTCCGCCGCGATTTTCTCCAATATGGGCACAATGCTCATCCCCTGCTGCGCCTGTCGCAAGCCGATGCGTTCCATTTGCCTTTCGGTGATGGTGTCTTCGATTTTACCTTTTGCCATTACTTTTTGCTTTGGGCAGCAGATCCGCTGCTGGCTTTGAACGAAATGCGCCGGGCGACCCGCCCTGGTGGGGTGATCTTCGCCCTGGCCGAACCGGATTATGGCGGGCGGATCGATTATCCGGCAGAGTTGGCGGCCGTCGGGCAGAAACAAAGCCAGGCCTTGAGACAACAAGGGGCAGATCCAGAAATCGGGCGCAAATTGGCACAGCTCTTCCATTCCGCCGGCTTTATCCAGATACAGGCTGGCGTACTCGGCGGTCAATGGGGAACCCCATTAACGGCTGAAGCAATGGATTCAGAATGGAATGTCCTGGCGGATGACCTTGCCAATTTCATAAGCCCTCAGCAACTGCGCATCTATCGAGACCGAGACGCCGCGGCCTGGCAGGCTGGAGAACGCATCCTGTATATCCCGACCTTCTACGCCTGGGGTTTTGTCCCCGGCATGGCATCGGATTGATTTGACATCTTAAATCAGGCCCTGGTTTTGTCCCGCCCTATCTACGCAATCAGCATCCCGCTCCAGGGTGATAGCGAGACCGCCAGCGTATCACCCGAAACGATGAAATCACCGGGTTCCATGATGTTATGAACAATCAGGCCATCTGACCAGCCAAACCCGCCAACCGGCAGACGCAGGTGGCGGCGGGTGTTGCTGGCATTGAAAACTGCCAGAACATGGCTCTCTCCCAGGCTGCGCATAAACGCGTAGCAACCGCGGATATCGTCTACATTGACACGCTGGAATTCACCCCGGCGCAATACTACCCGCGTCTTTCGCAAGGCCACCAATTTTTGCAGCCATGCGCGCAGCTCTTTCTGCCAGGTTCGTTCTTCCCACATAAATGTATGCCGGCAGGCCGGATCCTTGCCGCCCTCCATGCCAATCTCATCCCCGTAATAGATCGCCGGAGCCCCAGGTAAAGCAAACAAAAACTGGAAGGCGAGTTTTACTTTCGCAATATTCCCGCCGAGCACCGTCCAGATCCGTTCCGTATCATGGCTGCCCAGCAGCAGGTACATGGCATAAACATTTTCTCTGGCATAAAGCGTCATCTGCTTTTCAACATGCTGGGCAAACTGGGAAACTGAACCCTTGCCAGTCAGCCAATTCAATACCGCATCGCGGATTGGATAATTCATCAGCCCATCAAACTTGGTTTCACCCACCCAATTTGGGTTGCCATCCCAGATTTCACCCAGAATAAAAGCATCCGGATTGGCCGTCTTCACAACCTGGCGAAAATCAGCCCAAAATTGGTCATCATCGATTTCGTTAGGCACATCCAACCGCCAACCGTCGCACCCCTGGTCAATCCAATAACGGGCCACATCCAGGAAGTACTTGCGCACGGCCGGAGAAGAAAAATTAAATTTTGGCAGGCTTTTAAACCCCCACCATGCCAGGTAATCTTCAGTTTCACCGGGATTGTAAGCCCGTACAGGAAAGCGCTTGACATGAAACCAATCTTTATACGGAGATTGCTCCTGGTTTTCCAGTAAATCATTAAACGCAAAAAAACCGCGCCCGCAGTGGTTGAACACCCCATCCAATACGACCCTGATTCCGTTGGTATGGGCGGCCTGGATCAAAGCTTCGAAGTCGCGAATATCGCCCAGCTTGTTATCGATCTTGAAATAATCGGTAGTATTATAGCGATGCGTGGAGGTCGCTTGAAAAATAGGATTCAGATAGATGGCATTAATCCCTAAATCAAGCAGATAATCCAATTTTTGAATAATCCCACGCAAATCTCCGCCTTGGAAGCCGTGAATGGTGGGCTGCGCATCCCAGGGTAAGGTACTGGCAGTTAAATGCGCCGGATCACCGTTCGCAAACCTGTCCGGAAATATCTGGTAAAAAATCGCGTCCTCAACCCAATAGGGTATGCTCATGCGTGTCCCCTTCCTGATGTGATATCCTGGATAAATTTCTTTGGTTGGCGAGCATATTCTTCTTTCGCCAGTTTGCCCGCGGTCATCGCTAATAAGGTTTCGTTTAACCAGCGATTTACCGTTGTGGCTACGCGAAGTCTCCCTCCAAAGCGAACCACGGCCCCATTAAGATAGTCTACCTCGCTGCTTCCACGCCCGCTGTACAGGTCGATATGGAAGGATGGCATCTTCCCACCCCGACCCTTGCCTAAGGATTGAACCAGCAAGGGCCGGCTGAGCTTTGCCGGAAGAGAATGGATGATCCAGGATAAAAGCCTCACCGGGGTGGACGGGAGATCGCAAACCCGGATCGATTGGGCGGACATGACCGCCAGCGCTTCCAGGTACATGCGCATTTCAATGCGGTACAACCCCGGGTGGGAAAATATCTCCAAAGGCGACATGTCAAGGATCGCGGACGAAGCGTTGGCGAGCAAATTGGTAAGCATCTTCGACCATTTCAGGCTGGGTCCATTGGGGTAACCCTTTGCTTTCAGGCCGGCTGCGTTTAGTGCGTTCACTAACGAAAATCCCAACGGATGATCCAGAGCCACGCCGACACCCCGCAATTTTTCGACCGTGATGCTTCCCACCCCTCCCCGTCCGATGGCGGTCGTCACCGTTCCGCTGACCACTTTCTCCAGACCGAGGGCTGCCTCGATCTTGGCCTCGTTTTCGACCCCATTTTGCAGACAAAGCACGGGCGGCATCGACTCGCGGAAACGCTGCGCCTCCGCCATCACAACCGACGTGTCAAAAGATTTTACTGCCAGGATGGCGGCATCGTAGGAGCCGCGGCTCAGTGCATCTGCCAGGCTGCCCACGACTTCGGGCTGGCTGACCAGTTTTTCTTGATCCTGTTCCATTAATCGTAGACCATGCTGGCGCACCTCGGCAGCTACAGCCGGTCGGTCGATGAATACTACCTGCTGGCCCGAAGCTGCCAGGCTGCCGCCGATATATGTTCCAATTGCACCCACGCCGAAGCATAAGAACTTCATAATTGTTAAGTAGAAAGATGCTAAGACCGTTGATCCCCGCTCACCATTGGCGGGCGCCTCGGAGAAAGATATCCCCCGGCATTGGTTTTTTCCCAGGCGGCTGGACCACATCCAGCACCAGGCAGCCTGAAGCGCAGACTACAACCGGAAAACCGTCGATTACCATTTTTTGACCCGCCTCCCCACCCACATCATTTACCGCGTGGGCCTGGTGGATCTTCAGCATACCTTCCATCCAGGGAAAGAAGGATCCCGGCCAGGGCTGATAGGCGCGGATTTTTCTGGCCAGGTTCTCAGCCGGGAGCTGAAAATCGAGCAGCCCCTCTTCTTTATGGAGCAGGGGCGCGCGGGTTGCCAGGCTGGCGTCCTGCGGGATCGGTAAAATTTCTCCTGCCAGGTATCCCGGCAAGGTTTCAATCAGCAAATCCGCCCCAACAGTCGCCAGACGTCCGGCCAGGCTTCCGCCGGTATCCTCCGGCCAAATGATATCTTCTCGCTGAGCCAGGATAGGACCGGTATCCATACCGGCATCCATTTTCATAATCGTCACCCCGGTCCGCTCATCGCCGTTCAGGATGGCGGCCTGGATCGGCGCGGCCCCTCGCCACCGTGGGAGCAGGGAAGCGTGCACATTAATAACGCCGAATTGGGGTAAATCGAGGACATTTTGGCGTAGAATCTGGCCAAAGGCAGTCACCGCGATCAAATCCGGCTGCCATGCCTGGAGAAGTTCAAATGCCCCCGGCTCGCGCAATTTTTCCGGTTGGATCGTGGGAATGTGCAGCCCATCGGCCAGAATTTTTATCGCGGGTGGGGTCAATACACGCCCCCTTCCGGCAGGACGATCCGGTTGGGTGACGACCCCCACGACATGGTAATGCTCGACTAATCGTTCGAGGCTGGGCAGGGCAAATTCCGGAGATCCCATAAAAACGACACGGTAATCCATGCCTTTAATTGTATCATGACCGTTCGAGGTGCGGCCCTTGAGGTGTATCCTTCACATTCCAGCCCAAGGATGCGATTTTATCTCTCAGCTGGTCTGATTCTTCCCAAAGTTTGTTCTGCCTCGCCTTCTGGCGCTGCTCCACCAATTCCAGCACCCGCTCTGGGGCCTGTTCTGGTTGGTTGCGCGCCGCCAGCAGAGATTGCCGTTCCTCGGATACCTTCTGCCAGACTTCCTGATCAATGCCGTGCTGGGCATCTTTTAGCGGATGGTAATCCCCTAACTGGCGAATTTCAAACCGCTCGCCGTTTTGAAAAACCGTTTCATTCCCATTAGAAACGATATGCACCTGCGAACGTCCAATCACATGGCATGTTTGCTCGTTGAAATCGATCACCACCCCGGTGTGTTCATCCAGCCCAACTACCGTCAGCCCCGGAGGCAGCTGGCGGGATAAAGGTTCATAACGGGCCTTTCCAATAAAACAATGGCTTGTATCCAACTCGCTGCCCCCGTCCGAATTATTCCAATGCGGGATAAATGCCAGGGATAAGCCGTATGGTTTGAAGAAATCCAGACCCGGCTTCCAGAATGGATCTTCTCCAACTTTATAAATTTCATAAACCGGCAGGGCAACCTCACCAAAGGATATGGTCGCAGCGCTTGCCAGGATCACGGCACTGCCCAGACGGTGTAAAGTCTGCAGATAATCCCATGCCAGGCTGCCCTTTAGCTGGCGGACGGCGTAGGTCGGACTGCCGGGCCCCATGAATATCATTTGGGCATCTAATAAATCTTGCAGAACAGCGGGAGACTCAGGGCTGTACGGCGTGCCGCGTTTGCGGGCAGGGATTAATTTGATATCGGGCTGGTAATTCTGGAGCCGGGTGCTCAGGAACTCACCCACCCGTCCGGCAACACGACTGGCATTCAATTCAAATCCGGCGGGTGTTTCTAGGATACGAATAGATACCGGTATATTTAATTTGCTGGCGATCGTCTCAAAAATTTGACCGCCAGTCGCTGAAGTTTCGCCTGATCCAAGTAAAGCTATTAAACCGAGATTGCTCAAGATCACTCCGATCAAAATGGTCCGAAGTCTGTACAGGATAAGCATGCCAAAATTGCCCTTATCCCGAATAAATCTTATATTCCATGTATCTATCCAGAAAATTTTTTGAGAGTTTAATTTGCGAGGCTTCGCCTCGCAAATTAAACTCTCAAGCAATATTTTCAGATAGGTTCTATATTATTACTCATTATATTGCCAATTCCGCCATTTTCAAAGATGATAAGGTTGCAAACCTTTTACCAGGCGGATTGAAGTAAAATAAAAGCATGATTGCTGAGGAAGCGCTTTCCCAGGCCAACGCGGAGTTAGCCAGCGCAGAAAAGGCCCGCTCCGCTGGTTTTGAGGGCCGGGCGAGGGTCAGCGCTCGCCGGGCAGCAGGAATTGCCGTTCGCTCTTTCCTGGGCAACCAGGGGGTACCGGTTGCGACCGCTTCAGCCTTTGACATCCTGCAATTCTTTCGCGACGAATGGGAGACTTCCGATGAGGTTCGCCAGGTGATCGATCATCTTTTGATGCGGGTCAACGAAGATTTTCACCTGCCCTCGCAGATCGATCTCGTTGCAGAAACCCGCTGGTTAATTCAAACTCTGAACAAGGACTGACCAGAATGTATTCAATGGAAACGACAGAAATCATCGTTTATGGGACTGTGTGGTGTGGAGACACCCGCCGGGCAAGAAGATTCTTGGACGAAAATCACATTGCATACAAATGGGTAGATATCGACACCGATTTGCAGGCCCGAAAATTCGTTGAATCGGTAAATCGCGGCTTTCGCTCAGTCCCTACCATAATTTTCCCGGATGGCACGAAATTAGTTGAGCCCTCGATCGGGCAGCTTGCCGCCAAATTTGGCCTCCCCCGAATATAAAAAATTACCGCAGTGGACACCACTGCGGTATTCGTTGTCATCATCGAATAGAATTATTAAACCCCTGTTTTACGCCCGCCAGCAAGCCGCTGTACCAACCAGATCAAAAAAGTACCCAAAAATAAACCGGAAGCTGCTATGACGTATGCTTCCCAAAAAGTACGGTGTTCTACCACCGTGGAGGGAGAATGATCAAAGCGGCTGCGTAACCGGGTCACGAATTCTGGATCTGGGTCGACTGGATTTAGCGACGAAACCAGGGCAAATTCCAGATCCTGTGCGCGTAAGCTTTTTCGATTAAAGCGGTCTACCTCAATCATTTTACCGATCCTCTTCTACCGGGATTGCAATGATCCCTACCGTACCTGGACCCAGATGAGCCGCTACCGGGATAGATAGATCGGTAACAATTAACTCCTTGATATTGAACAAAGTTTTTGCTTTGTCTACCAGTATCTGAGCTGTCTCTGGATCGGCGGCATGCACCACCGCCATCATAACTTTTTGTTGTCCTACTTTTTCTCGAACGCATTCTAAAATCCGGTCCAGGGCTTTATGCCGGGTGCGCACCTTTTCACCCGCATACAGTAATCCGTCTTTCAGCATGATGATCGGTTTGATGCGCAGCAGAGAAGAAATCGTGCTCTGTAGTGAATTCACCCGCCCGCTCAATTCAGCGAATTCCAGATTGTCAACTGTAAATATCAGGGTTAAGCGCTGGCGGATCCTCTCCAGTCTGTGCACAATTTCCGACATGGCTGCACCGCTTCGTTCCAAAATCCTGGCTTCGCGGCACATCCACCCCATCGCTGCCGAGCCAGCTCCCGAATCAAATGGGACCACGTTCATTTCATTGGATAATTCGCGCGCGGCGATCTGGATGACAGAGAATGTGCCAGACAATTTGCTGGCGACATGTACCGAAAGAATATTGTCACCTTTCTGAGCAATTTTCCGGTAAAAATCTACCACCTGCTGGGGAGAAGGCAGCGAGGTTTTGGGGATAACACGGTTTTTGCGAACCAGGTCGTAGAAATTTTCAGGCCCCACATCGACACCCTGGGTATACATGCGATCCCCAAAACGCACCCAAAGCGGGAGGATATGAATGTCGTATTCTTTCTCCCAACTTCGCGGCATGTCAACCGCGCCATCTGTCACGATCCTAAACATCGTCAGGCTCCTTCTACGAAACCAATCTTATCGAGCTCTTCACGCAAGGTGAGTAATGTCCGGTGGTACAGGCTTTTTATTGCACCTTCGCTGCGCCCCATAATTACGGCAACTTCCTGGTTGGAAAGATGCTCCACAAACTTCAAAATCAAAAGCTGCTGCCGATCTTCAGGAAGAGAACGGATCACTTTGAGCAGAACCTCTTTTTCCTGGTTGTTCACCAATTCTAGCTCAGGGTGAGTGCGGTGCACCTGGACAATCGTCCGGTCTTCCAGGGGAACTTCCTTGCGCCGGCTGTTATCCCTGTGCCAATTTGCGACCAGATTATGGGCAATGCGGTAAAGCCAGGCGGAAAAAGGTACACCACGATTATTATAGGTCTGAATGTGCCCGAAAGCCCTATGAAAAACCCTTTCAGTTATATCCTCTGCGTCGTATGCATTGCCGGTGCGGTAAAATACATAATTGTAAATACGCCTGATATACCGTTCATACAAGATGCTGAACGCTTCAGGATCCCCCTGGATGGCTCGTTCCAGAGCCTCGTTATCGTCTGAATCGATCACCGGAGGATGCAGCCTGTTTTATCTATATTAACCCCGCCTGGCTGGTGAGGATGCGCAATATCTCGATATTTCCATTCTGAAAATGGCAAGGTAAAGTATTTCATCATCTTTCCTGATGTAGATTGGTCGAAGCCAAAATATAATAAATTATTGGGGAATATGCAAGAGCTTTTCACTTTTCCGCCAACGCCAACTGCACGGCCGCATACGCATTCACAATGCCATAGCCGACCGTATCGTTGGGCGCAGAGTTCGTGCCGCATGCTGAAACTGGACCCGAGTATGGCGAGGCAGTCAATTCCAAAATACGCCGGGTGAGTGCGATATTCCCCACCAGATTGGGATTGGCCGACCACATTAATGCGACAGTGCCAACCACATGGGGCCCTGCCATTGATGTCCCGCTGAGGACCTCATAAGTATGGTCAGGAAAAGCTGAAAGCACTTCTGCTCCAGGCGCTGCCAGATCTGGCTTCAAACGCCCGCTGCCGTCCACAGTCACCGGTCCCAGGCTGCTGAAGCTGGCTCTTTGCCCATAGCGGTCGACCGCCCCAACAGAAAATACCTCGGCGTAAATCGCGATAGGATCGCGCACGCTTCCGCAACCGCTCTCCCCGTCATTCCCGGCAGAAGCCACCACGAATAATCCAGCGGTCTCCAGTGCACGGACTGCCGGGGTAAATGTGTTCGTATCGCAGCCTTCAACAACCGGGCAGCCCCAGGAATTATTCAACACCTGCGCCCCCATCTCAGGCCGCCCGTCGACCATTGGATCGCCGTCCTGCGGGAATGGAGCCAGCATAAATTGCATGCAGCTCAAGTATAAGGCCGGGTTCGCCAGGTTGCGCGCCAGGTTTACACATCCTATCCACTGCGCATCCGGCGCAATTCCCACGTTTTTGCCTAGAATCGTTCCCAGGGTATGGGTGCCGTGACCGCCGATATCAACCGGCTGCGTCGAATGAAACCAGGGATCAAACCATGAGCCGTCATTTTGGCCGTCCTTGCCGCGGTATTGGTCAACCAGTTCTGGATGCGTCCCTTCTACGCCAGAATCAGATTGGCCGATAACGATTCCTTCGCCGGTAACGCCTAATTCATCCCAAACCTGGTTGGCATGCACCATGGTTAAATTCCATTGGGGTGAAGCCGGTTTTTGTTGGCTTCCGCTGGCAACAGGCAGGGTTTCCGGCAGAGGGCGGAGATGCGGGCTGGTTAGCACCCGGTCGACTTCAGGGCGGCTGAGCAGCCAGCCCCTGACCAACGGACCGGCTTCTACTTCAATTGCGTTTACCAGATAGTACGATTGAAACTTCTGCCCCCAGCGCGAAAGGTCCTGGCGCAGCCCGGATTGGCTGCGGTTAGCGGTATCCACCAGTGCGCGGTAAACTTCACTACGCCTATACGAAACATCTGAGATTCCCTCGAAGGCGGATAAATTTGCCTGCTCCTTTAAAATCACGAAAATCTGCTCGCCATATAAACCGGGTTGACCGGCGAGAAAATATATGAGGCCTGACCCGGCGCAAACGATCCCCGCGAACAAGATTGCCCATCGTTTTTGCCTGGCAGGTGGAATTTTTACGACGAGCAATCCTGCCAGGATCAATCCTATCACTGTTAATCCGGCGCTCGCCAATCCCGCCCTTAGCGCCCATTCCATCAGCTCGCCCTGGCCCAGGGTGACAATCACAGCCAGTTCATCCGGGTCTATCCAAACCAACGGGCCGCTGAACCCCAGGCCTAACACCAATGCCAATAACCAGAATACCTTGCGTCCATCCGCTTGATTCTGCGTAACAGCTGCAAACCATCCCAGTGGTGGGAAAACAAGCAATAACAACCATTCATTGCCATTCAAGCCGAAGGCAAAAGCGAAAATGGCCAGGGTGATTGGCGCGCCAATCACCATCAACCAGCGTTGGTATCGGGATTGGATCTGACCTTGCGGCGGTTTGTAAACCTCCAATACCTTTGCGGCGGCTGTTCCCCCCAAAAACGCCGCCAATCCGCCCAAAACAACATCCAGCAAAGAGCCCAATGCCCCCCAGGCCGCCCAAGGGATGAGCAGCAGGCCGCCGACGGCGGCTGCCGTAAGAACGGTCTGGATGGGAAAAATTTTTTCGGATCGCTGGCTGCCTTTTCCCAGGAAGACAGCCAATAAGAACAGGCATAGCGCGGCCAGCTGGATCAATTCCACCCCCTGGCTGTCGGTGAGGCTTAAGAAACGGGCTGGCATCATTGCTATAACAAGATAGGCTGCCGTCTCCCATGATTTGAAAGCCGCGCGGTGGACCAATCGCGTAGATCGTGATAAGAAGAAACTGGGCAGCCAGATTGCCGCGCCACCAACCAGCCCAATGATCCAGCGCGGATCAACCGGGGGGACGATGCTGTTAAAATAGGTCTGCTCCAATGACCAGGTCGCGAACTGGCAGATGGCAATTACCCCACTGATCCAAAACCCAACCAGCGGAACCAGGATCGTATTCCAGCAGCCTGTATTCGCGGGAGGGTAGGATGGATAAGCGTTGTTCAATGAATTTGGATTGGTCATTATGGTTCCGCGTTCTGCTCTGATTGGACCTGATTATAAGCCCACCCAAAACCTTTACAGCCAAACCAGCAACGCATTGGATCAAAACCAACTCCCGAGGCTGGAATGGTACAATTTCTGGAAATCTTGCATCCATAAATCCGGGCCGCAGGATATTGTCGGACAACTCAGATTATGGTAACGATCTTCACTTGACCGACCCTCTTCGGCGGACTAGAATTAACTATAATTCTTTTCCAAAAAAAATAGTTCTCAGGAGTACATCCATGACCGATTTCCTATTCCGCGGTAACCTGGCCGATCTCGACCCTACCGTATATGAGCTCAATCAGCTGGAAGCCGAGCGCCAATACCGTAAATTGATCCTGATCCCAAGTGAAAGCACCGCTCCAGCTTCGATCCGCGAATCCCTGGGTTCGGTTTTCCAAAATCTATATGCCGAAGGCTATCCGGATGAAGAAACACGCTGGATGAATGAAGACGAAATCCTGAATTATACCGATCGCCTCTCATTTTATCGGCGCTATGCTGATCCTCGATATTACAAGGGGGTCGAATACGCGGATATCATCGAGTCGCTGGCCCGTCGCCGCTGCGCAGAGCTGTTTGCCACGGATGATTTTACCGCTGATCAAATCTACGCCAACGTCCAGCCCCTATCCGGCGCCCCCGCCAACAACGCGGTCTATACTGCCCTGCTCAATCCTGGCGATGTCATTCTCGGCATGAATTTGCTGCACGGCGGTCACCTGACCCATGGATCATCGGTTAATCGCTCTGGCAAGCTTTATAAAGTCATTCACTATAATGTCGACCCGCAAACAGAACAGATAGATTATGACGCGGTCGAAAAATTAGCCCGCGAAAATAATCCCAAGATCATTATCGCCGGTTATTCCTCATATACCTGGGTACCCGATTGGGCGCGTTTCCGCGCCATCGCGGACGCGGTGGGGGCGGTTTTGCTGGCGGACATTTCACACATCGCCGGATTAATCGCCGGCAAGGCCATCCCATCTCCCCTCGGCTACGCGCAGGTGATTACTTTTACAACCCACAAGACGCTGTGCGGCCCGCGCGGAGCCTGCATCCTGACCACTGATGCCGCCTTAGGCAGGAAATTGGACCGGAGCGTTTTTCCTGGCGAACAGGGCGGCCCCCATATGCACACCATCGCGGCCCTCGCCACGGCCTTTAAACTGGACAACAGCCAGCAGTTCCGCCAGCTGCAGCGCCAAATTATCTTGAACAGCGTCGCCCTGACTGCCAGGCTAAAAGCTCGAGGTTTGAAAATTGCTTATGGCGGAACCGATACCCATATGGCCAATGTCGACTGCAAGACGATCGTCGGCCCTGACGGGACCTCCCTTTCGGGCGATATCGCGGCGCGCATTTTAGATATAGCCGGGATCGTGTTGAACCGCAACACAATCCCAGGCGACAAGACCGCATTAGTCGCCTCTGGCATTCGCTTCGGCACCCCCTGGGTGACCCAGCGCGGTCTGAAAGAAGGAGATATGACCCAGGTCGCGGATCTGATGGCCAATGTTCTCCTGGCGACGACCCCCTACACCGTGGAATCGCGTAAAGGCCCATCCCAACGCGCCAAAGTGGACTTTGATGTTTTAGAGGATACCAAACTGGCCGTGCGCGCCATAGCTGAAAAAGCCGGAATCGATTTTCAGCCAACCCGGCACGGTTATCCACATTTTTATTACATCGATGACAAATTCAACGCGAAAAAAGGCTGGTCGGTATTAGATATCCAGGGTGGGCCGGTGCTGCCCTTTGTCAATCATGTATTTTCGAGTGATGTCGAAGCTCTCCAACCCGGGATGAGCCTACCCGCTGGCCTGGCGACACCGCGCGGACAGGTCGAAGGCATTATCACGCTGGTTAATCCTGGTTTTTACCGCTTCAGCGTACCGACCCCACAAGCCGGGCTGGCAGCCACTTTCTTGCGCGCACTTTCAGATGGGTACTGCGCGTTCGATCCGCAAGAAATCCGCCGCATTCCCGGGCCAATAGCCATCCATGAATCGGCAGCCGATCCGGTCACACTGGCCGACGGTTCTGCCGCGGCTGCAAATAAACCCTATTACATCGGCATTCCCGCTGGCAGCGGCTCTGCTCTTCCGGAGTTTCGATGGGAAGAGCGTGACACGCCCCTACGGTTGACGCTGCTGCATGACACCCACCGCCAGTCTGGTGCAAAAATGGTTCCCTTCGCCGGCTGGGATATGCCGGTCTGGTACACCTCGGTAGTCGAAGAACACCTGGCAACCCGACAGGCAGCCGGATTGTTTGACGTTTCACACATGGGCGTTTACCAGGTGGAAGGATCGGATGCCGCATTGTTCCTGGACAGCGTGTGTGGAAATGACATCCACGCATTGGCGGTCGGAGAATCTTGCTACACCCATTTTCTGGACCCGCAGGCCAATGTAATCGACGATACTCTGGTGTACCGCCGCGCTGACGAAAAATACCTGGTCGTCGTGAATGCCTCGAACGATGACAAAGATTGGGCCTGGCTGAACGCAGTACGGCAAGGCGAGGTGCAAATCGACACAGGCCGGCCGTGGGTGCGCGCGTTAGGACGCAACGCTATCCTGCGCAATCTGCGCGACCCCAAAGCCGGGGAAGATATGCGTGTGGATATCGCGCTGCAAGGGCCTAAATCCCGCGATATCCTGCTGGCCCTGGGCACAGACAGCGCTGCACGAAAAAAAATCATCGCTCTGAAACGCACCGAGCTGTGTGACGCGAAGGTCGGCGGCTTTGATCTGGTCGTTTCACGGACCGGTTATACTGGTGAAAAAATGGCGTTTGAGCTATTCGTGCATCCGGATCAAGCGGTTGCTTTGTGGAATGCTTTGATCGCTGCAGGCTCCCCTTCAGGATTGAAACCGTGCGGGTTGGGTGCGCGCGATTCGCTGCGCACAGAAGCGGGACTGCCCCTCTACGAGCATGAAATGGGGGGAGATTTAGGCCTGGGCGTGGCTGAAGCCGGGTTCGGCAGCTACGTAAAAACCTACAAACCCTGGTTCATTGGCCGTCAGGCATTTTTGGAACGCGAACAAAATCGCAAAGGCGTGGTCGTACGCTTCCGCTTTAACGAAAAGGGAGTGCGTATGGCCCACCACAACGATCCCGTCCTGGAGCCAAAAGGCCGTGTGATCGGTACGGTCACATCCTGTGCAGTCGATAGTGAAGGCTTCCTGACCGGGCAGGCGTTCATCGAATTAAAATATGCGGTTGAAGGAACCCCTATCGCGGTTTACCAGGGGGCGCCAAAAACTACCGGCAAGATGCCGGCAGAATTAAAACCAGGTGAACGTGTGACCCTGCCTACACCAGCGACGGTGTGCAGCCGTTTTCCGAAGTTATAAATTATTCGATCAGAATCAGGAGATGGACATAATGCAAACCAGTTGGGAGATCCGTTACGCTCAACGCGCGCGCCGGATGAAAAGCTCCGCGATCCGCGAGCTACTCAAGCTGACTGAAAATCCGGAGATCATTTCATTTGCCGGAGGAATGCCAGCGCCGGAAATATTTCCTGCCGAGGAATTTAAAGAAGCATCCATTCGCGTGTTGCGTGACACTGCTCCACTTGCCCTGCAGTACGGTGCCACCGAAGGATACACCCCGCTGCGCGATCAGCTGGTACAGTATATGAATCGCCAGGGATCACAGTTATCCATAGAGAACGTGATGGTCACCTCCGGTTCACAGCAGGCCCTGGATATGCTCGGAAAAATATTCATCAATGAGGGTGACCACATTGTGGTCGAATTGCCCACTTACCTGGGAGCGCTTCAGGCCTGGAATGCTTATGGCGCAGAGTATATTGCGGTCCGTTCTGATGAGTTCGGCATGTGTACCGATGATTTGGAACAGGCGCTGCGTCATGGGCCAAAATTTATTTATGTTCTGCCAAACTTCCAGAATCCAACCGGCACCACCCTGGTACTTGAAAGGCGCAAACAGATTGTGGAATTGGCCGAGCGGTACGGTGTGCCGATCGTCGAAGATGACCCATACGGTCAGCTGCGTTTCGAGGGTGAATCCATTCCTCCGGTCTACGTCCTGGATGATGCGATCCGTGAGAATAAGGGCAGCTACAACGGAAATGTGATTTACCTCAGCACCTATTCAAAAATCCTGGCTCCGGGTATCCGCCTGGCCTGGGTCGTCGCCCCTCCGGAAGTGATTCGTAAACTTGTCCAGGCTAAACAAGGCTGCGATCTGAATACTTCTACTTTTAACCAGATTGTAACGTATGAGGTCAGCAAAGATGGTTTCATCGACCGCCACGTTCAGAAGATCGTGGCCTGTTATCGCGAACGGCGCAATGTTATGCTGGATTCTCTGGCGGAATTTATGCCGGCTGGCGTTTATTGGACGCATCCGCATGGCGGCCTATTCTTATGGGCCACTTTGCCCGAAAACATCTCGACCGTTGAAATTTTCCCAAAGGCGGTCAGCGAAAAAGTTGCCTATGTTCCAGGAGAGTCGTTCTTCCCCCGCGGTGGCGGTCAGAATACCATGCGTTTGAACTTTTCCTATTCAGACCCTGTCAAAATCGTTAACGGGATCGAACGCCTGGCCCGCGTGATTCGGCGGCAGATTAACTGAAAAAACAGCCCTCAAGCCGTAGTTCCCCCATTCGCCAGGCGTGATTATGCGAAAGACTTATCGCCGTTGGTTTTCGTGGTTTCCCACAACGTAAAACCCTTCAAGATTGATCCCCCGATAAACTCTCTTAATAAAGAGTTGTCGGGGATCAATTCTTCATCGATCGGCTCAAACCACTGCAAGAATGCGAGCAGGCGTTTGGCTTCGATATATTCCGGGGTGCCAAAAGCAGACTGGCGCAGTAAGGGTTCCACCATGGGTGCGAGGGCAGACAATTCGTAAACCAGGGCGGAATTGAACATCTCATCCGCGTTCTCCTGGTAAGGAAATATGTGTTTCTTCTCCCCACGCCCGACCGAATCCCATCGTTTTATGGTTTGCTGAGCGCTGTATCCCCGGTCTCGTGCGTCTCGAATGATCCGGCGTAAGAGACGGGTGTCCGTGGTGGAGATCCGGTTGTGCCGGTCAAGATTTAATTGGGTCAAGCAGGATACATAAATCCGCAGGGTTTTATTTTGAGAGATCTCCGGTAGCAACTTCGGGTTCAAACCGTGGATGCCTTCAAGAATAACCAGTTGATCCTTTTCCAGGCGGACGACTTCCCCCGGTTCGCTGATCCCCAGGCGAAAATTAAATTTGGGCAGTTGAATTTCATCACCCGCGATCATGCGCTGTAGATCGGCCTGTAAGCGGCCCGTATCCAACGCTTCGAGGGATTCAAAATCATATTCGCCCTTTTCATCCCTTGGGGTATTTTCGCGATCTTTGAAATAGTTATCGAGCTCGAGAGGGAATGGGGATATGCCCTGTGCCAACAGCTGTACAGCCAGCCGCTTGGAAAATGTAGTTTTACCGGATGATGAAGGTCCGGCGATTAAAACAATACGCAGATCCTTGGTCGCATCCAGGATCCGGCTGGCTATTTCAGCGATCCGGTGTTCATGTAGCGCCTCGGAAACCAGAATAATTTCTGCAGCTCGACCATCCATGATGGCATTGTTGAGTGCGCCCACATTTTCGATGCCCAATCGCACCAGCCAGGAGTTGTATTGGCGAAATGTTGCCAGCAGCTTCTTCGAATCTGGCAGCGGCGGGAGCTCATTTGGCGCCTGGCGGCGTGGGAAACGCAGGGCAAACCCCTCTCCCATGTGTGTAAGGGCAAACCAACGTAAGAAACCGGTCGAAGGCACCATATACCCGTGGTGGTAATCGCGCCGCTCCCCCAAATTGTAAAGAACCAGGTTTTCCTTTTTTCGGTACTTAAGCAGCTGAACCTTTTCCAACTGGTTTTTCGCCGTGAAGTAATCGGCCGCTTCTTGTAAAGGCACGATCTTACGTTCAAACGGCAGATCCGCCCGCACCAGTTCTTTCATGTGGTTTTCTAGTTTATCGAGTTCATCTTTAAGCAGCGGCGGGCGGTTGATCACCGTGCAATAAAAGCCGCCTGAAGACATAGAATGGTCTACGGATATATCAGCATCAGGATAAAGGTCTTCAAAAGCCGCCTCCAGCAAGAATGTAATCGAACGCCGGTAAATCCGAGATCCGTCCGAATCGGACATTTTTACTACGCGCACTCTGGCATCCATCTCAATCGGGTACGTTAATTCACGCAATTCACCATTTACCACCGCACCCACAATGGGGTCACGATGATCCCATTCCGCAAGCTCCTTCAGAAAAGTACCTATGGGAGTATTGCGCGGACCGCACAGCACTCGCCCATCCGGAAGCTGTACTTCGACTGATGTGCGAGGGGTAACAAGATGGATCAAATCAGAAGCAGGTTTCATGGTTTACTCGAAAATATGGATTAAGTGGAAATCCATTCTAACATAAATTGTCTGACCACTCCTTTTCAGGAAGTTAACAACTGGCTGATATCAGCCTGAAATCTAAATGCCAGCGAAAAAAAGCCGGTCGCGTAATCGCGGTCTCGCACGCGCAGCGCGCCTTCGGCGAAAGCTAACCAGGTAGGGGCACGGCGAAATTTCATGGAGCAATATGACGATGCCCCCCCTTTCCCCTACGAAAGCCTTTTATCATATAAGTCGCCAGATCCAACATTTAATTTTTTACCCAATGCTTTTTTCTTGTAGATTAAAAAAACAGATCGAGTATAATATTATTGTTCTGGAATTTGCGATGTGTTATCAACCAAAAAAAGTTCTGTTGAAAGGAGTCGAAACATGGCAAGTGCGGACCAAAAGAAAGCAGCGATTGGAAAAGTGCCTTTGTTTGTTGGGCTCAAGGATCGCCAACTTCAACGTCTTGCCGACCGCATGGTCGAGCGGACGTTTGCTGCCGGCGATGTCATCGTAGAACAAGGTCAGGGCGGTGAAGGTTTCTATATCCTCACAGCTGGAAAAGCTGAAGCGACCCGCACCCGCCTGGATGGAGAGAAGATTCCGGTTAACACATTTGGACCCACAGATTTTTTTGGCGAATTGGCGCTGCTGGATGAAACGGGCACTCGCACCGCTTCAATCGTCGCCACTCAACCCACCACCTGCCTGGTCTTGACCCGATGGGATTTTATTGCCACCCTTCGGCAGGACGCGGATATGGCAGTTTATATTCTGCAAGAATTGGCCAAAAGGTTCCGCGTCGCCTTAGATTCGTTATAGTCACGATTGTCAGGAGTTTATTAATCCTCGAGGCGCTCCGTATAGAGCGCTTCGATTGCTAATACAATGGTACCAATGAAGTGTCCAAATTGCGATTTTGACTCTCCCCCAGAAATGCGTTTTTGCGGGAACTGCGGGACCGCCCTCACGCGAGTTTGTCCGGAATGCCAGTTTGTCAACCCGGTCACATATCGCTACTGCGGAATGTGCGGCACCGCCTTTTCTCCAAACGAATTTGGCCTGCAGCTTACCGCACCCACCAAAACGTTCCCCAATGGCTCCCATACCCGGACGCCCGGTCTAATTGCCGCTGAGACAGGCCCCGCCGCTAATGCTGAACCTGCTGCCCCCCTTTCCGGCGAGCGCCGGGTAGCCACGGTCATATTTGCAGATGTCAAGGGCTCCACCGAGCTATTGGAGAAAATCGGCACAGAAGCCTGGGTAGAAGTGATGAACAATGTTTTCCAGGTGTTGGAAGCCGAAATCCACCGCTATGGAGGGGAGGTTGGCCAGTTCCGTGGGGATGGATTAGTTGCATTCTTTGGCACAAAATTAGCCAATGAAGATGATCCGGAGCGCGCAGTACTATGCGCCATGGCGATGCAAAAAGCATTGATCCCGGTAGCTGCGGAATTATCAAAAAATGAAGGAAACCAGCTCAGCATGCGGGTTGGCGTTAATACCGGAGAGGTGATCATCGCCAATGTTGGTGATGCTAAATACAGCGAAGATACAGCCATGGGCGAGGCTTTGACATTGGCTTCCCGCATGGAAACATCCGCTGAACCTGGCACGGTACTGGTGAGTGATAATACCTACCGCCTGGTGCGCGATTTATTCGATTGGAACCCTTTAGGCGAGATCCCGGTAAAGGGCATGAGCCAACCCATGCCAGTATACCGGCCTTTGGCGGTTAATAAGGCCTTGGAACCAGGGCAAGATGCAGAGGTCTTTGGCTTCACCCATGAGATCATCGGGCGTAATCAAGAACAACAAATCCTCAAGAAAAGCATTGAAGATCTGCATGCCGGTATTGGCGGAATCGTGCGGATTACCGGTGTCAAAGGGATGGGCAAATCTTACCTGGTGAACCAGGTCCGTCTGCATTTTATGCGCCAAAATGCGTTATTAGCGGCGGCCCGATCCTCCCAAACCAGAGACATTCATGCGCCGAATAAGCCGATCCAATGGATGTCTGCCCGCAGCCGGTCCTATGGACATTTACGCCCTTACTCCATATGGCTGGATTTAATTTACGGGTGGCTCGGAGCCCAACCTGAGAATCAAGCCGGAGAAGTTACAGCCGTGTTGCGGGCTCAAATCGAGACACTTTGGGACAGCGACGTCGAGAAAGAGTATCCCAACCTGTCTACATTCCTTTCGACCCCCATAGAAGAAATGGCCGCTGAAAAATTAAGGCACATGGATGCCGAAGGATTGAAACAGCAGCTCTTCAAAACGATACGCGATTGGATCCAGAATCTGGCTCAACAAGGCCCGCTGGTGATTTCGTTCGCAGACGCCCAATGGGCTGACTCATCATCCTTGAGCCTGCTTGATTATTGCCTGCCGTTATGCGACACCCTGCCCATTTTATGGCTGCTCGTATACCGTCAGGACAGAGATTCACCAATTTGGGAATTTGAGCACCATCTTGAGACAAATTACCCTCACCGCCTGGTCCATCTTCCGATGCACCCGTTAACAGAAGCGGATAGTGAAGAATTTATTGATCATTTCGTGGGTAAACAGGTTCTCTTAAGCGATACGCGCGATTTAATCATTAAAAAATCGGAAGGCAACCCTTATTTTATAAAGGAATTGTTGTTCTCATTGATTGCCCAGGGTGCATTGACCCGAGATGAAGAACATGATGTCTGGAAACAGGAAAGGCCGGTAACCTCCCTGGATCTGCCAGATAGCCTGCAAAGTTTGCTCATGGCGCGTATAGATCGGCTGGCACAGGGTGAGCGCAAGGTTCTGCAAATGGCTGCCGTCATCGGCTCAATATTTTGGATTAACCCTCTCCAGGCGCTGGCTTCCCCTTCCATTTCAAACAAGGAACTGCAAATGGAGCTTATTGCTCTGCAGCGATCGGGTTTGATCCATGAACGCGCTAATGTTGAAGACCTGGGAATGGAATATATATTTGACTCCTCACTCATCCGGGAAGTAGCCTATGAGAGTTTGCTGAACAGCCAGCGTACAGCATACCATCTCAAGGTTGCCGAATTTATTGAGGATTTAGTTTTCCGCGAAGGAAAGCGCAGGTACTACAACATCCTGGCGCACCATTACCGCCTTGCTGGAGATATCAAGAAAGAGCTGTTTTATACCTTGCAGGCCGCGCAGCATGCCCAGAATATCTTCGCCAATGTAGAAGCATTGCGCTACTATACTCGTGCGCTGGATCTGCTGGCTGGTATTGAAAAGGAAGCGCCTGGCAAAGGTCCCCAGTTTTATGCGATCCAGACCCAAAAATTTGAAGCCCTGAACGGACGTCGTGCAGTTCATTTTTTGATGGGAAATATTCAAGAGGGTTGGGAAGATGCCCTGGCCTTACTCCCCCTGGCGCGCGAGATGGATGACGATCCGGCCTGGCTGATCGATGCGTTACTCGAGCAGCCCGGTGTGGCCTCCGTAGACGACTACGATGAATTAGAGCAGGGTGTACCCCTGGCAAATGAAGCTCTGGATCTAGCGGTAAAAATAGGCGATAAGCGTAGAGAAATGAATTGTTTGCTGGCAATTGCCAGCCAGTACAATCTGTTAAACAACCCATCCTGGGTAACCGTTGGCGATAAAGCTCTCGCCCTTTCCAGAGAAATCCACGACCGCCAATATGAAGCGATGATCCTGCTGGGACTTGGCCATTCTTATGTGGGACGGGATGAGTTAGAAAAAGGGATGGAATATCTCAACGCCGCCTTACCGATTTGCCAGGAGTTAAATGATCGCTTCGCGGAAATGACTTTGCTGCAGGTGACAGGCGCCCAATACGAAAGGACTGGCGACCATTATCGCCGGTTGGTAGAATTCGAGCAAAAACGGCTGAAGATCGCCAGGGAGATCGGGAACCGCTTCGAGGAAGCAAATGCGCTCATGTTCTGCGGGCAAATCCAGGCCTTAAATCTGGGCAATTTAGAGGAAGGCCTGTTGCAGGTCCAGGAGTCTCTGAATATTTTAGACGCAGTTTCTGGCAAGATATTCCCTCTGCTCCGTAAGTCGCAGATCCAGGTCGCTCTTGGCCAGCTGGATGACGCCAAACAGTCTCTGGATGACGCTACCCCGCTGGCTGGGCGGAACGTATATGAGCTGGGCCGTGTGGGCCTGAAATTGCTGTTTGTTCTGCTTTACAATGCCATGGGTGATAAAACCCATCTAAAGCGTTCCCTGGAAATTACCACAGAAATATCCCAGATGGGAAAAAACAAACTGATATCTCGCCAATACCTGATGGCAGCTGCTTGTGAATCGGCGGTGAGCCATCTCAGTTTGGCCAGATTATCCACCAAAGATCAGGAAATGCAAGAACATATACAAAAAGCATTGGAGTCATCCCGCCTGGCGGTAGAAATATACCAATCATTTAATTACGTCAACATCATCGAATGTTCCGTGGAAAAAATCTTCTTCATCCACAGCCAGGCATTGGCGGCCAACCATCTCCAGGCTGAATCGGATGAATTTCTGGAAAAAGCCTACGCGGAAATGATGCGAGTTTATGATTTCATCCCCCGGGAGAATTATTACCGCAAGACCTACCTGGAAAATATCGACATCCACCGCAAAATTAATTTGGCAAGAAAGAATTTGGGGAAGTAATATCCTCTGAATTTTTCCATTGTAGTGTGAAGAAGTTCCGATTTCATGTAAATTCCTTGGGCCACTCCAACCTTACACCGCGTTTGCGTAAAAGTGCCTGAAAATCAGCCAGCTTTTCCACGTCCTCCCATACGCTTTGCGGAGAACAGCCTTTCTGCCCGCAAAAGGCTGCCAGTGCGCCGGCTGCCTCGCCGATCGACCATTCGACAGGGTGCAAACGGTACGAGCCGTTGGTCAGGTGGGTGGTGCCAATGTTTTTACAGGATGCGATCAGGTTGCGGCAGTCCCGCGGGATGAGCGCGCCCAAAGGAATCTGAAAGGGGATCGTCGGGGCAAACATTGTGCCTTCATCGCCGACGCAGGCGTGCAAATCGATCGGGTACCAGCCGATACCCACGGAATCCGGAAAAACGGCTTGTTTCTTCCCGGCATTCGCCTCCAATGTAATATCCTGCTCTACGATCCTGCGCAGGCTGACAATCCGCCGCGATTCACGCACGTACGGCGCCTGGGCGAATCCGGTGCGAGTGCCGACGGCGGAAGGCAATATTTTCAATTCGGGGTATCCATAACCCCGGCGGTCGTCACGCGGGGCTTCGGTTTGCAACCAGTATAAGAACCCTCGCGATAGCTGGCGGGCTGCGCTGAGAACCCTGGTTTTGCACTCAGGTGTACGGTCGATCAGATTCCCCCAGCGATAATCATTGGATGGCCAGTTGATTAATACGATGTCGCCGCCTCTACCGGCTGGATTGAGCATCGCCGCATCAAAAACTCGCCGGTACGTCCAGAAAGGCAAAGGACGCTCTTCAGTCGAGGCAAAAAAATTATACGGCACGGTTTGATGCAGGTGGTTGGTGAGTGTCAGGCTGTAGGGCTGTTTTACCCGATTGTCGGCATAACCCTGCGGTTTCGCTATCGTGTGGTCCTCACCTGGACAGTACTGCACGAGAAAACATACGGTGAAGCTCTGCACCCTCTCCGGATGCGCGCCGTCCCGACTGGCGTGCGGCTCGTGGGTGTCTTCCCAGGCTTCGGCCCCGCTCACATAAGGTACGCCTGCCAGTGGAAGCAGGTCGCCCAGGTCGGTTCCATCCAGGTAATAGCCAGCTCGCAGCAAAATCCGATCTCCCCATGCAGAAACGACATCTACGCCCCGCAGAAGCGAAGGATCCCCCTCGCATTGCACGGGATGGTGCCGGGTAAAGATTTTAAGGCGTCCGGCCTGGAGGTAAGGGGCCAGCATTTCTTGCAGCACAGATAACCCTACCCGGGGCTCAAAACACAACCGGCTTACCCAACCGTTGCCAGGGTTGAGGGGTGATCCGTCAGGCATGCAGGCCGGGGCTTGATATTCTTCTTCGTAATATTTGCGCAAAGCTATGCGAAAACGGGCGTAATTTGCGCTGCCCTGCACCTGCTCAATCCACCGGTATTCATCCAGCGCAGAGACTGCCTGGTTGGTAACCTGACCTCCTATCCAGGCGGTTTCCTCGGTGAGTACTACCTGCGCCCCAGATTCAGCCGCGGCGAGGGCGGCTGCCACTCCTCCCAGGCTTCCCCCAATCACAGCCACATCGCATTCTTCTACCGCAACGGTTGGTCTCATTTCGACCCCTTGTTAACCCACGTACTTTTCGTGCCAGGATTCGCCATTATTGGATCGTCGAATAATAAAAAGCGCCTCCACCCGTAGAGTTAGGTGGAGGCGCTTTTTGCCAGTGCTACAGGCTCAGAATCACCGTTTTGATTTCAAACGGACGGAACTCTAACTCGATCACACCATCCTTACATATCAGGTCCTGTTGTCTGGATTCGAGCATATTTGACTGCACAGCGCCCTTCACCGGCAAGCTCGTTTTCAAATGGCAGCTGGTCTTCGAACGCATCGCTTCATAAAGCCGGACGACCACATTTGAGCTCCCATCTTCTGCTGGTTTGACCGCTTCGATCACGATATTTTCCGCGTTGAGTGAAAAAAGCGATACGGGGCCGTCGACCGCTCCCCGGACTGACCAGGCCGGGATATTAAGGTCGTAGGCTTCTTTCACCACCCCACTTTCCGCCAGGCTTCCGTTCCAGGCGTAGACCGCGTACGTGAAGGCCTGCATACCTTTATCCGCTGCCATATCCGGGGCGAGGGATGACTTGAGCAGTGTCAGGTTGATCTGGTTCCCCAGCACGTTCAGACCGTATTTACAGTCATTCAACACCGCCACCCCCCGCTTCTCTTCTGCCAGGGCCGACCATTTGTGGTTGCTGACCTCAAACCGGTCGGCATCATACGGTCGAGAAAAATGGTTGGGACGGCGGATATGTCCGAATTGGATCTCGTGGATGGCAGTATCCGCATATATATCCACCGGGAAAGCAACCTTCAGTATTTTATGGCTTTCCTGCCAGTCAACCGTAGTTTCAAAATCGATCCTGCGGCTGCCCCGGCGCAGCCTGATTACCTGAGTAAGTAAAGATTTTTCGGACAAATTACGAGTGAGCTTAAGTTGGGCGACTAACGGTCCGGCGGTATGCAGGGTCAGACTGGCTTTTTCAGGCAGCTCCACCGGGGCATCCATGTACTGCGGATCGATATCCCAGGCATCGAACCAGGCCGGCACATCTTTAAACATCTTGAAACTGTTACAGGCACCAGCAGCCAGTTCTCGTCCGGTTTCTTTATCCACCAGGCTGGTGATTTCACCCAAATCGTTGAACTGCACCCGCAGATATTCATTTTCCAGGCTGCGGCTGGTAGCAGTCACCGTTCCCGCCAGAGGTTCAGCAGGCTGCCCCTTCAGGGGGATTGCAGCCCATCCACAGGCCGGAAGGTCGACTTCAACCATAAACTGGCTCCCCACCTTCTGCTGAAGGCCAACACTGGTCACACCTTCCGGCAGCGCGACCAGCGCGGTGCGCGGCCAGGATAAGGAGTTAAAGGCCGCGGCAGAGGCTGTGGCCTCTTTCACCAATTCGCCGGCGGCCCGGTGAGCCTGATCCTGCGCCTGGGCGATGACGGCTTCATGATCCCGCTCAATTTCCTGGTAGACCCGGTTGATCGATGAACCAGGCAAAGCATCATGAAATTGGTGCAGCAGCACGATCTTCCAGGCCGCATCCAGGGTGGTTGGACCGAATTCCATGCCTTTCAGGGCGCGGGCAGCCGTACCCCACAATTCTGCTTCCCGCAGGGCAATTTCGCTCTTGCGGTTGCCTTTTTTGGTTTTGGCCTGGGTTGTATATGTACCCCGGTGATTTTGGAAGTAAAGCTCTCCTACGTAGCGGTTTTTAATCGGACCGCGGGTTTCCAGGTCCTTGAAGAATTCCACCGGTCCAGACATGCGCACGCGCGGAATCCCTTCGAGGTCTTTTTGTCGTTTGAGGAATTCCAGGTGCGCACGGCTCGCCCCACCACCGCCGTCTCCCCAACCGATGGCATAAACCAGCGAAGAGATGTTGTTGCGCTGGTTGCGCGTGTTCCACTGCTCTAGCAGATCGGATGGCATGGGAAAATGGCCGTAACCGTTGAATAGATGGGCTTTTACCCCGCTGCCGTCGATCCCTTCCCATATAAAATTATTATAGGGGAAGGGGTCGCCGCCGTTATAGATCCAGAAGATTTTAGAGGTCATAAAGCCGGTCACACCGCAGCCCGCCATAATCTGGGGCAGCGCGCCAGAATATCCGAAGACATCCGGCAGCCATAATATCTGGCTGTCGACGCCGTACTCGTCTTTCATAAAACGCTTCCCGTGGATAAACTGGCGGATAAGGCTCTCACCCCCGGTAATATTCGTATCTGCTTCCACCCACATTCCGCCTTCGATAATAATATTGCCAGATTTTACAGCGGATTTAAAGCGTGCATATAAATCCGGATAGCGCTTTTTGAGCATATTCATCAGATGGGGTTGGCTTTGAAGAAATTTATAATCCGGGTATTCTTCCATCAATTTTAACTGGGTGCCTACCGTACGCGCCATCTTGCGCTCAGTCTCAGCTAAAGGCCACAGCCATTCTATATCCAGATGCCCGTGACCGAACGCGAAGAAATCCGGCGCCGTAGACCCATTGACGCATTCCAGCAGCGGTTTCAGTCGCGCCCGCCCCGCTTTCACCGTTTCCAGCATTTCAATTTCAGGCAGCTCCATATCGATGATGTTGGTCGCATCCATCAAGCCGCGGTCGATTTCTGCTACTCGCAGCGAATTTTGATCCAACCCTTCACGAGCCATCTTTAAGGTGATGAAATCCACCGCGAGTTGAAAGACTTCCTCGCGCCAGATTCCTAAACTGGGCTGCTGAACGACCATCTGGGTCGGTCCAGGTTCGGGTACAGTCTGCTTGCCATACAAAGCCGGCCCGCCGCCCTCGTTGCGCACTCCATGACCAGCATAAATTTCCATCAAGATATCAAATTTCTCGCCTGGACGGCCGTTGGGGGTCAGGGTAATTTCTTTGTGGCCAAAGTCGAGTGCCCCAACTTCACGTCCATTCACCCAAACCAAACCTTCCGTCGCGAAATGCCAGTTGATATCCAGAACATTTTCATCGACCGCCAAAACAATCCTTTTCCCACCCGCGGCTTCAGGCAGAACAACTTGCGCCTTAAACCACCCGTATTCCCATTTGGCGCCCCAGGCTGTGCCAGCAGGCATGGGATTAAACCTATGGGCTGTAGCCTGTTCCGGCGTCAGCTGATCCAGGGTGGTGAATCCGGACAGCTCGACCGGACTCAAAGGAGAATAGACGCTTTCGGTTATGGCTTTCTGCCACCGTTCGAGACGACGCTTCCAACCTTCTGTGAGTGCCATATGCAATTCCTTTTATTTTTAATGATTGAAGCGATTATAAACCCAATGCCTTCTGCAATTTATCTCAATCTCTTTTCTTACTCTATTTTCCCTGCTATAATCACATTTCTCGTGGTTAATATTTCATTGGAGGAACGCATGGTAAATGAATTAAATGGGCACCCGGCCTACACAGGCTTAAGATGCCGCGTTGATAAAACAGGCGGATATTCGGTCTGGCTGCCCAGCGATTGGCATGAGACCAAGTTAAAACGCAACCATAGAGGCTTTCTAGCCTCGCCCTATGCGGATGATATCAATACCAGCCTCCTGGTAGAAAAGAAAATGCTCAAAGTGAAGACCACCCGGGATGATATGGACATCTTGCGTGAGGCCTTCCAGCAAGACATTCGCTCTCTTCCCGGGGTAGAAATCGAGCTGTTCGATGAATCGCTTTCGAATACGATAAATTTATTTGATGCTCGATTTTCTTTCCTGGAAGGTGAAATCCGGCGCAAACGCTGGGTGCGGAATGTGTATTGGGCCAATGCCCAGCTGGTGATCATCGCCCAGGGTAAAACCCCAGAAGACTTTGAGTACTGGCTGCCGATGTTCTTTAATGCCATTACCACGATCCAGATAAGCTAAGATCTTTCAGTCTCGCTATGGATGCCACCCTTCCTATCACCTGTCCGTATTGTGACGCAGAGATATTGATCCCGGGTGATGTCTGGAAAGTTTCATGCAGTCATTGTGGCCAGAAGCTCGACGTAGACTCGCAGTTTGCTTACCTGCGCGGATTGGATGCATTTAAAGAAGCCCAGGATATCTACCAAAAAATAAATCCCAAGAAGCTCCGCCAGTTCCTGGCAAAAGAGCGAGAGGCGCTGGATATTTTCATGCAGGCCTATACCTCCCTCCAACTCGCATTTAAAGCAGATTTGGAAGAAAACCAGCGCATGCTCGCCGTAGAAATGATGAGCAGTATGAGCCAGGAATTTTTAAAGCGCATGATGGTCTCCCCATTGGAGACCCAATACTGGAATTCGCTGATGGTCGTGCAAACTGCCCAGAAAGAATATGACGGGCTCAAAATAAAGCTTAGCAACCCGGCCATCGGTCCTCTTGCATTGATCAGGCGCTGGCGTTGGAACTCGCGCCAGAAACAGCTGCTGCGATCCCTTGATAAACTGGATCTCAAACTGGATTCGCTGGAAAAGGAAATCGAATTTACCGATCCTCCAAAAGCGCGCAACAAAACCTGGAAGCCATAAATCGCTGATGGCACGGATAAAAATAACAGCCATCAGGAGCGGATATTCCGCCCTGATGGCTGTTTCTTTTGGGTAAGTGTCCCCCGGCCTGGGGGAAAAGCTCCTTTACACGGCCACGAGCAAGAAAATGATCGAGACCAGGATGATCCCCACCTCGACCCCGACGACTTTCGCGATCCGCTTCAACAGCAATCCCTGGGGGCGCCCTTTGCGGAAGTAATACTCGATCCAAATCACGACAGCGATCACCGCGATACCCAGGACAATCAGGATGAGATTGTCAAGAAAGAACACGACGCGCCCGGGGGTGAAGTCAAACCCGATCCCGCCCCTTTGCTTATAAGCCTGCTCGGATGCTACCTGGAAAAAACTGGCAATTCGGATGATGACTTCGCGGATATAAAGGGCAGAATACAACACCCCAACGCTCGTCACCAACCAGGCCACGACCATGCCGATGCTTACCTGCCAGCTGTCCCAATTAAAACTCTTTTTCAACTTAAGCTCCAGTTGTTGCAATCCCACGTAAATCCAGCTCGCCCGCGAAATGACAGGCCGCAAACCGTTCCGGAGCGACTTCTCTTAATGGAGGGATTTCCTTCGAACAGATATCTTTCGCGTAGCGGCAGCGCGGATGGAAGTAGCAGCCTGAAGGTGGGTTGACCGGGCTGGCGACTTCGCCCGGCAGCTTGATCGGCCGGTCGCGCCGGCGCGGATCGGGCTTGGGCACGGCCGCCATCAGCGCTTCGGAGTAGGGATGCAGCGGCGAGTAGTACAGGTCTTCCGTCTTGGCCAGCTCTACCAGGCGGCCCACATACATCACCGCCACCCGGTCAGAGATATGCTCGACCACGCTCAAGTCATGCGCCACAAAGATATAGGTCAGGTTGAAATCTTTCTGCAGGTCTTCCAGCAGGTTGATCACCTGGGCCTGGATCGAGACATCCAGCGCCGATACGGGCTCATCGCAAACGATCAGCTTGGGGTTTAATGCCAGCGCGCGGGCAATTCCCAGGCGCTGGCGCTGCCCACCACTGAAGGCGTGCGGATAGCGGCTCATGTACTCGGGGCGCATCCCAACCACCCGCAGCAGCTCAGCCACCCGGTCCTTCAAATCTTGCCCGCTGAACAGATTATTGATCACCAGCGGCTCACCCACGATCCGTTCCACCGTCATGCGCGGATCCAGCGAAGAGAAAGGATCCTGGAAGATAATCTGCATGTTGGGCCGCACAGCGCGCATCTGTTTCCGGTCCAAATTTTCCAGGTGGATCCAGCCCTGTTTGGGGTCATTGAAGAGGATTGTGCCGGCGGTTGGTGTCCAGCAGGCGCATGATCGTCCGGCCGGCGGTTGTTTTACCGCAGCCGCTCTCGCCCACCAGGCCAAGAGTCTCGCCTTTTTTCACGAACAGGTTGACCCCATCCACGGCTTTTACGGTGCCCACGCCTTTTTTAATGAACCCACCCTGGACCGGGAAATGTTTCTTGAGGTCGGTAACCTCTAACAGAAGATCATCTTTATTCGTGGTTAATGGTTGGTCGCTCATTCTTCCACCTTATCCGAGTACAAGAAGCACCGCACGGTATGCCCATCCGCCATCGTAGTGAGGGCCGGCATGGCTTGATCGCACTTCCCAGGCATGAAAGCGCTGCAGCGCGGGTGAAAAGCACATCCTTTGATGCTGGAATAAGGATCGGGCACCACACCCCGGATCGGCTGCAGGCGGGTGTGCTCCCTGCTCCCGGCATGCGGAATGGAATTCAACAGGGCCTTGGTGTAGGGATGCAGGGGATTATAAAACAAAGGATCAATGGCAGCCTGTTCGACGATGCGACCCAGGTACATGACTGCCACATTGTCGCACATCTGCGCCACCACACCCAGGTTATGGGTGATAAAGACGATGGTCATGCCCAACTCTGACTGCAAATCGCGCATCAGATCCAGGATCTGGGCTTCGGTAGTCACGTCCAGGGCAGTGGTCGGCTCATCGGCGAACAGCACCGCCGGGTTGCACGACAATCCCATGGCAATCATCGCGCGCTGGCGCATCCCGCCGCTCAGCTCGTGCGGAAAGCGTGAGAAGATGCCCTTGGCGTTGGCCATGCCCACCTGGTCCAATATTTTTATGGTGCGGGTCTTGGCTTCTTCTGCGTCCACTTTCTGGTGGAGAATGATCGCTTCCGCGATTTGATCCCCTACCGTGTAGGAGGGATTGAGCGAAGTCATCGGCTCCTGGAAGATCATCGCCAGCTCTTCACCCCGGATACTGCGGATTTCAGCACCCATGGGATCCAGATTAGTCAGGGTCACCGTTTGCAGACCGCTTTCCTTGGGGCGGAATAAGGTGATATCTCCCTTCATAATTTTGGCCGATTTTGGCAGGAGGCGCAGGCAGGAAAGGGCAGTGACGCTCTTTCCACAGCCGCTTTCTCCCACCACCCCCATCACCTTCCGCGCCGGTATGTCCAGTGTCACGCCGTTCAATGCTTTGGAAATTCCGATATCGGTGTAGAAATAGGTATGGAGGTTGTTGATCCGAAGTACGGTATCAGCTTTTACTGCAGTTGTTTCACCCGGTATTTGGCTCATTGGATTCTCACTGCCTTTCATGGGTTAGATCGAATAGGGATCGACTGCATCACGAATGCCATCCCCCACCAGGCTGAAGAACAGTACCGTGATGATCACCAACACGCCTGGGATCAGCAGCCAGGGGGCCAGCAGGATTGCAGAGATCTGCTGGGAATCGCGCAGCAGGGCGCCCCAACTGACCATTGGAGGCAGGATGCCCAATCCCAGGAAGCTCAACGCGGTTTCGCCCAGGATCATCCCGGGAATGGCCAGGGCAGCCGTCACGATGATGTGGCTGGCGGCGTTGGGCAGCATGTGCACAAAGATGATGCGCGTGTCGGTGGCGCCGGCGGCGATAGCGGCCTGGCAGAAATCAGCCGAGCGGTAAGCCATCACTTTGGCGCGCAGCTGGCGCGCCAGCCCGGTCCACCCCACAAAGGAGAGCACCACCGTGATCAGGAAATAGCGGTGAATCGCTGTGAAACTCCCTGAGATGGGCGGCAAGGCAGCCGCCAGGGCGGCCCACAGTGGGATGGTGGGGAAAGAGCTGATCACTTCTATCGCGCGCTGGATGATGTCGTCCGCCAATCCCATCCAGTAGCCCGAAGCCGTGCCCAGGATCGAGCCCAGGACCAGGCTCAGCGCCACCCCCAACAGACCGACCGTCATCGAGATCTGCCCGCCCACCAGGCTGCGTGTGAAGATATCCCGCCCGATCGAATCGGCGCCCGACAGGTAAATGCGCTGCGGCAGGTCTACGCCGATAAAGTGGACATCGGTATTGATAAAACCGAACAGGGTGTACGGGTCACCTTTGACGAAAAATTTTACCGGGAGCTTTTGAGTCTCGTCAAATTTATAGACAAACTTGAACGCTACCGGATCGAGCTCGGTGATCAGTACATTCATGTAAAGCCCAAATTGCCCTTCTGGACCCGAGAGTGAAAACTTGCTCGGCGGGCCAAAGATATAATCGGGGTTCTGGAAACTGTACTCATTGGGTCCGAGAAAGGGTCCCAGGAAGCACAGGATATACATCACGATCAAGCCGACCAGGCCGATCATGGCCAGCTTATTGCGGCCAAAGCGCAAGCGCATCAGCGTAACCTGGGACAGCTGCCCCACTTTGCTGACGGGTTCTTCCACATGAGCTTGCGGAACAGGTGCTGCTACTTCTGTCATTTTATCCTCTCTCTCAAGTGTGCGTCAGCACTTTACTCGTAGCGGATGCGCGGGTCAACCCAGGCCAGCAGAATATCTGCTAACAGGTTGCCCACCAACAGGGCAATCGCCAGAAAAATCAGGAAGGCGCCGGCCAGGTACATGTCTTTTTGGATCAGGGCGTTGAAATATAACGGCCCGGCGGTGGGCAAATTGAGCACCAGCGCCACGATCGTTTCGCCCGAAATTAAGCCGGGCAGGCTGCTGCCCAACACCATGATCAAGGGATGGATGGCATTGCGGAAGGCGTGCTTCCAAATCACCACGTTTTCTTGCAGGCCTTTGGCGCGCGCCGTCTGCACATACTGCATATTGAGCACATCCAGCAGGTTGGCGCGCATCACCCGGCTCAGCCAGGCGGTGCCGCTGGCGCTGATCACAATAATGGGAATCCACAGGTGGTTCAGCAAGTCCAGTACCTTGGCAAAGGACCAGGGGGCATTTTCATAGCCTGATGAAAATAGCCCACCCACCTGCATATGAAGCACATTCTGGGCAAACACCATCAGCACCAGGGCCAGCAGGAAGTTTGGCACCGACAGCCCGATAAACTGCAGCACCGTGATGGCGTAATCCGTGATGGTATAGCGGTGGGTGGCAGAATACACCCCTAAGGCGATTGCGATCACCCATGTAAATATCAGCGAACCGACTGAAAATAGCAACGTCAATCCCAGCCGGCCCCATATCAGGTCGCCGACAGGCAAATTATAGGCAAAGGCCTCTCCAAAATCTCCTCGAATAAAGCCGGAGATCCATACAAAGAAACGTTCTACTGGGGGTTTGTCGAGCCCGTACCGCCGGTAGAGCGCGTCGATCTCTGTTTGCGCCAGGTTGCCGCCCTGGGCGCGCAGGCGGTTCATCTCAGCCTCGACATAAGAACCTGGCGGCAGCTCGATGATGATATAGCCCAGGACAGCCACGATAACCAGGGTGATTGCCATATAGCCCAAACGGCGCAGGATGTAATTTAGCATGATTCGCTCCTTATCGTCCAGGTTCTTCTGTTGAATAAGGGGAGGAGGAGGTTTTTGCGGCTCCTCCTCCCCAGCGTTCAAGATCTACATACTCAGTTTATTTGAAGGACCAGGTCTCAGGATTGACCACGGCGGGATACGGGATAATCCACGGATTATCGAACCCACCCAGTTTGAGATCTTCCTTCTTCGGCCAACCGGTCAGCTTGCGGCTGAAGATCTTCGGTTTGGGGGTAGTTGGCTACTGTGCCGAGGAAGAACGGACCATCGTTCTCATGAATCTGTCCACATGTCCCACACCAGGCTGGCGCGCTTGACCTCGTCGGTCTCGATGATCGCCTTGGCGTAAATCTGGTGGATCTTCTCGATCGGGGTGCCGACGTAGTCTTTGTCGGTCTTGATGAAGCGTGCGGGTTTGCGTTCCCACGGGCTCTTGTCGACGTCGATCTTCTCGGTCGGGGTGCCGGAGAAGCGCAGCAGGTTGCCGCACATCGGCGCCCAGCGCTCGCGCTCATTCGGGACCACCCAGCTCGGATAGAGCAGGTGATCGGGGCCGTCGCCTACTTCCCAGTTGGTGCGGAAGCCCAGCTTGCCGGCTTCCCAGTCATCGCCGAAGGCGGTGGGAGTGACCTGGTTGACGATCACGTTCAGGCCAACCGCTTCCCAGTTCTTCTGGCAAATCTCGAGCACGTCGGTGGTTTCCTTGATAGCATCCGCCTGCAGGTCAACCCGGAACTCAAACTTCGAGCCGTCTGGGTAGGTGCGCTTGCCGTCCGCGCCGACCTTGCAGCCGATTTCATCCAGCAGGGCCTTGGCTTTCTCCGGATCGTACTTGGCGTAGATATCGAAGGCTTTCTTGCCAAAGGCCTGGGCATCGGCATTGAAGTTGAATTCAAAGGCCTTGGGGCTCATTGTGCCGGTGGTCAGCTGGCCGGTGTTGTAGTAGACCGTCTTCTGGATGGTTGCGCGATCCATCGCGAACGAAATGGCCTGCTTGAACTTGGGTGTGCGGTAAAGCGCGCGCATCTTGGCATCAGCCACGTCATAGTTCCAGAAGAACATCCGGCCTGTACCGGAACCGGAATCCCACAGGATCACATCATAGCCGCCGGCGTCCTGGGCATCTTTCAAGGTCGCAATATCGGCGATGGTGAAGTCGTTGAAGTGGTTGTGATCCACGGAGCCCTGGCGGGCCAGCAGCAGCTGAACCTGGCGGTCAGCGGTGGCTACCCAGTCCTGACCATCGATGTAGGGCAGCTGGTTGCCTGCGGTGTCCACAGCGTAGTAGTACGGGTTGCGCTCGGCGGTCATGCTCTTGCCGGCTTCGTACTTGGTCAGCATCCAGGCGTTCAACACGGGCAAATCGGGGTTGTTGAATGTGACGATCTTTTCATTTAAGATCTTGTAATCTGGATTGGACGGGGTGTACTTGGGGTGGAACTGAGAAAGGTAGTGCTTGGGGGCGATCCAGCGCGGGCCGATGGGGCCGTTCACCCACATCGCCAGGCGTTTGGCCGTCAAAGGAGACGGGGTGCCGTAGGTGATGGTGAGAGTGGTGGCGTCCTTCTTTTCAAACTTGGCCAGCACACCGTTGGCGTCCTGCCCGAAGTCGGGCACGCCGTCCGGATGGGATGGATCGGACTGCTGGTTGAGGTCTTCCCACCAGAACAGGATATCATCCACCGTGCAGGGTTTTCCGTCGGACCACTTGAGGCCTTCGCGGACATGCAGCGTCCAGACAGTATTATCGGCATTGGCCGACCAGGTATCGCACATTCCAGGGGCGATGCCCAGACCGTCATCGATCCAGCGCAGGGCTGAATGACCGTACTGGCTTTCCTGGAAATGTCCACTCCAGCCGGTGCCCGGCCAGAACTCGCGCAGGCGGCCGCCGTACTTGCCCACACCACCCAGCACTGCCAGGGTCAAGGGGACTTTCGGCAGGCGGTCTTTCAGGGGGGGCAATTTTCCGTCTTTCACCAGCTGTTCCAACGCGGGCGGTTCTTTGGAAACGGCTGCTGCAGTCGGGACTGTTGTCGCTGTGGCTTTCTGTTCAGGAATGGGGGTGTTGGTTGCGCCCGCGACTGGGGCTTTAGTTGCAACAGGAGCAGAAGTAGCAGGGGCCGCAGTTTGAGTCGCAGCAGGTGCGCAAGCGGCAAGTCCTAATCCAGCGATGCCGGTCGCAGACATGAGCAAAAACTCTCGGCGTGTAAGTTTCTTAACAGACATTACGATCCTCCAATTTGAATATGGTTGAGAAAAAGATGTGGTTAATCCGAATTCTTGAGCTTATTCTTCCCGTTCACCTCCTGATTGCTAAAGTCTTTCCAAAAAACGTCTAAAAGGTTGCGATTACAAAACTCTTTTAGATCGGTTCTTTGCAACGACCATTTTGGTTACCGGTGTTAAGTAGCGCTCATCAGGGTGACAACTCACCGCTATGCTACCGCCGACTGGATGTTCCCTTAAGTTATAAATTGTCAATCCCCCATTTTTTATTCTTACGGCGTTTGATTTATCTGAACGGCATTTTTGACATATGTTGTTATTCATTATATACCACAATTATCTTAGCTACAATACAAGCGGAACGGCAGGTGTATAAATTTTTTTACCATATAAAAATTTTTCGTTCAGATTCATAATCTTATATCAAAAATTAAATAAATCGCCAGATGATTATTTCTTTATCCCAATTGATAAACCCGGGCTTCATACGGTCTTAAGCGCAGTTGGTGGATATTCTCCAGCGGATCGACTGGATAATTACCGATCATTAACTGGCTCTTTGTGAAGTGGATCTCCTCAGGCAGTGCAAATAATGGGGTTTCCTGGCTGAAGTTAAGCATCACCAGCAGGCGTTCTTCCTCCAATGTGCGGGTGAAGGAATAGATTTGTTCGTGTTCAGCCAGGATTAAATCATAGGATCCGTAAACCATCACCGGATTCTCCTTGCGCAGCCGGATTAATTTTTGGTAATAGTGCAGGATGGAATCTTCCTGCTTTTGCGCTTGCTGAACATTGATCTGGGTGTAATTGGGGCTAATTTTAATCCAGGGCGTATGGCTGGAGAAACCTGCCTGCGGGCCGGCATCCCACTGCATGGGAGTCCGGGCATTATCCCGGCATTTCCATGCTATTTTTGCCAGCACGACTGCCGGATCGACCTTTTTTTCAAGAACCTGTTCTCGATAAAAGTTGAGGATTTCGACGTCTCGATATTCATCAATCGTATCGAAGCGAACATTGGTCATGCCAATCTCTTCACCCTGGTAGATATACGGGGTACCCTGCAGCATATGCAAAAAAGTCGCCAGCATTTTTGCCGATTCGACCCGGTAAGGTCCGTCATTGCCAAAACGGGAAACGGTGCGAGGCTGGTCATGATTCGATAAGATACAGGCTGTTCCAGCCCTGGTTTTCCAACCCCTTCTGCCAGCGCGTCATCACCTTTTTCAGGTCCAGCAGTTTCCAGGGGACATACTCCCATTTCATTGCGCCTGGAGCTGTATCGAGCCCCATATGCTCGAATTGGAACACCATATTCAGCGACCCGGTCTGCTCGTTGGTTATTTCAGCCGCAATCCGTGGGTCGACCATAGGCGTTTCACCCACGGTAAAGATGTCATATTTTGAAAGCACGGTTTCCTTCATCTCATGCAGGAATTCATACAAGCGCGGGCCGTTCGCAAAATACGCTCCACCCCATTGATACCGGCTGTTGGGATTGGTAATGGGAGCATCCGGCAGCCCCGGCACCTTCGAAATCAAATTGATGACATCCATCCGGAACCCGTCCACCCCCTTCTGCAGCCACCAATCCATCATTCTGTAAACTTCAGACCGCACCTTCGGGTTTTCCCAGTTGAGATCGGGCTGCTTGCGGCTGAAGAGGTGCAGGTAATACTCGCCGCTGGCTTCGTCATACTGCCAGGCAGAACCTCCAAAGAAGGATAACCAGTTATTTGGCTCGGGAGCAGCGATTTGACCTTGCCTGGCAGGCTTCCAGATGTAGTAATCGCGGTACGGGTTATCTTTCGATTTGCGCGCCTCCACAAACCAGGGGTGCTCATCTGAGGTATGGTTCACCACCAGGTCCATTAACAGCCGGATCCCGCGCTGGTGCATCCCGGCAATTAATTCATCCCAATCTGCCAGCGTGCCAAATTCAGCCTGGATATCCTGGTAATTGCTGATGTCATACCCGCCATCGTCATTGGGGGTCTTATACACCGGGCTCAGCCAGACAACGTTAATTCCTAACTGCTGGAGATAATCCAGCTTCTGAATGATGCCGCGCAGATCGCCGATCCCATCGCCGTTGCTGTCGCAAAAACTGCGGGGATAGATTTGGTAAACAACACTTTCTTTCCACCATGCTTTTTTCATCGCCTTACTCCCTGACAGAAAACCATTTCTGATCTAATCCCTGGTTGCTGATCCATAAAAGCATTTGGACTGCTGTTATTTTTTAGGTCGATAAACGTTTACGTCGCCAATCTTCTGCACCAGATCGTATGAAAGCACCACAACCGCCGCCTGTGATCCTGTCCAGCGCGCTTTAATGGCATCTTTCCACGACGCAGGCTCGTACCACAATATGACATCGAATTTATGTTTTCCGATCTCCTCTAAAAATGGCATTTCATCCCATATTTTGCCATCTGCCATCTGTTTGAACTCAAATGGTTGGAAATAGAGCTGCTTGCCTGCCAGGGGCAGCAGCCCCATGTATTCATCCGCCAGTACAATTCCCGGTGCATCTTTAACAATTTGAGCAACCCTGGCTACGTCGGCCAGATGGGTGACGCGGTCTTTCAAATGATTATCGTAATTTTTCCGGGTTAAATCAACCAGCAGGCTGCATTGATACGCCAGCACTCCGATCACCACCAGGTGCAGAGGCAGGCGAACATACCAGCGTTTCCATTGAAAAGTAGCGGCCAGGGCTGCGCCGCCCGCCAGGCTCAATGCCGCGGAAAATTCAAGCAGATAATTCACATTGGAGCCATCTTTTCCAATGGTGACAGACCCCACCGTGGCGGTAATAATATAGGGCAGAACAAGCGCCCAGCTTGTTGCTTTCCAGGATGCCGGCTTTCGTTCGGCGACCTGCCCGGAGGCTGCCTTGCGCCGGCGATACCACCGTACGGCCCAACAGATGACAGCGATGATCCCTTCTGAAAGCAAGAATACTACCGCCAGAGTGATCAACGGCCACATTTTATCCAAAATCTCGCGGCCGTAATGCCAGACGGTATCCCATATGAATTTATTTACGTTTGAAACCACGATATTGAGATAGAACCCACCGGCAGTTGCCACGTTTATCACCAGAAAAAGGGCGAGCGTAATGCCGGCAACGACGATACCCAACCCCACTGCCTGCACGAAGCGCTTTTTCCAGCTGCCTTGCGCGCCGAAGATCAGCCAGAAAAAAGCCGAAACCGGGGCTGCCAGGGCGTATGTCTGCCGGGTGTAAATCGATAAGATAAATAAAACAGCTGCGATCCAGAAAGGCCGGAAAGCCAGGATTTCTCTGGCCAGATTCGCCAGGGTTTCCTTATATGATGAATCGGTCATTGCGAGGCCCGTTATTTGGGCCGAAGCAATCTTTTTTGTCACGAGATTGCTTCGCTGCGCTCGCAATGACGGTTTCTCATTTTGCGTGGTCCGCGACAGCGCGACCGGCTTTTTTGATGAATCGGTCATTGCGAGGCCCGTTTTTTTGGGCCGAAGCAATCTGCTCGTAATCATAGATTGCTTCGCTTCGCTCGCAATGACGGGTTCATCATTTTGCGTGGCCCGCGTCAGCGCGGCCAGCTTATGCACAGTGGGCGTTTCTGGTTCTTCCTGCGCGTCGGACCCGGCAGGATTTACAGTAGTTCTTACCTGCCCAAAATTGTGCACGATCACATACAACCCGGCCCAGGATAAACATAATGCTAATTCATCGATCCGGTTGAACATCGACCAGTGCTGCAGGTAAGGAAAGGCAAGCAATAACAGCCCCCCCACTCCTGCCCCGGCCCAACTATGGGAAATCGAATAAAGCGTCAGGTAGATAAACACTGCCGTCAGGAATGCGCAGAAGATCGATATCATGCGCCCGTACCAGAATGCCGGGCCAAAAATCCATACAAAAGGTACCTGCACCAGCGGAAACAACGGCGGATAATTGGAAATGGTATAAGGCGGAACGTCAAACGAACTGTGATATATGCTTTCGAACCTCGCCATGCGCAGGGTCTGGTCTAACAGCGGCCCTTCTCCATAATCAAGCGAATACGGATAAGATAGAGCAATATTCCCGTTCTGATAGTAGTCTGACAGAGCAGGGTAGAGTTGCGTTGCCAGTCCGATCAGGGCTAACCCAAGCACAACCCAATAAATAATCGCAGCAGTTCTCTTCAACGGACACTCCGAATTTTCATTAATAACCATATTCCGCACAGCAGGAACACGAGGCCAGCGCCAAATAGAATCTGAAAACCGGCCGGCGATGCAGCGTCGAAGAAACCTAAAACAACCGCACCTGCACCCGGGAGGATAATTTGCGGCAGTGTCGAGGCAATATTGATCACGCCCAGGTCCTTTCCACGGCTGGCAGATGAAGGCAGGATTTGCGATATCATCGTTAATCCAAGGCTGTAAAATATCGTGAACCCGACGCCGATGATTGTTCCGGCGATGGCGACCATCACCCAGTCTGATGAAGTGAATAAGATGGCCAACCCACCCATCACCAGGGTGGAACCAGCTGCGATAAAAATCTTCCGCCGCTGCAGCCGGTCCGAAAGGATCGCGGCCATCATCATTAATGGCACACCGCAGGCCGTCGACAGGATTTGGATATACGAAACGCCCTCTTTTACTGCGTGCCCCGGAAACAGCGCTTCATAACCGACCACATTTTGTAGGTAGAGAAAGATAAAACCACCCGTTCCCAGGCCGAAACCCGTCCAGAAAAACAACCAGGCCAACCATGCCAGCCCATATTCCGTCTTTGTGCTGGGCTTCATCCAGAATGAAGCTGCAAAATCTTTAAGAGAAAAGTGGGGGAAGGACCCTCGTGGCAACGCTGGTTCGCGGTACACGCTCAGGAATACCGCGCATAACAGGACCAACGTCACAATAATCGCAAAATATCCGGCTCGAAAATCCTGCACCTGGCCAAGATAATAAGCCGCTATGATCGTGAGCACAGGGGATGCCAACCCCAATATTGCCTGGGTCGTCCCACGTTGGTTGGCAGGTACGCGGTCGGGAATAATCGCGGAATAGGCCGAAAGCAAAATATTGCCGAAAAATTGAACCAGGAACCACCCAATCGCCAGCCACACCACCGAATAACTGTTGGCCAACAAGGCCAATCCCGCCGTAGTCGCCAGGCCGCCCCAAAAAATCCAGGGCCGCCGGCGGCCAAAGCGGGAGGTGGTTCGGTCACTCAATGCCCCTCCCAGGGGATTGCCGATTAATGCCCCCACCGCCCCAGCCGGCAGTACCACAGCCAGGTTAGCGGCAGTCTGAGCGACATCAACCCGCGCTACCTGGGCTGGGACCAGTATCGTCAGCACGGGCATCAGCGCCAGGTATGCGCTGGCGCTCGCCAGACCATATACGATCTGGAAGCCAAGGCTCACCCGTTCTGTTGGTTCCGCAAAAGCCTGGATCATATCTCCGCGTAAAAAAGGTCGCAATTTCTCATGGATCGCAAGGTAGGGTAGTTTCCCTTTAATTGTTTTTCTACAATTACTTCAAGCCTTTTTCTGCCTGGCTTGCTGTTTTTTTAATTTTGGTCAATGGCCTGGTGCAGCACCAGGGATAATGCTTCGACCACCGCACCCACGCCCGAAGAACGGCGCCCTAACAGGGCAGAAGTGATCCGAACCGCGCGCGAGGCTACCCGCAGGCTGCGCTGTTGGACGCTGCGTCGGATCGGTTCTAACAGCAGGTCGCCAATTTGGGCCACTCCCCCGCCGATGACAATCATCCCCGGGTTCACCAGATTGACCAGGCTGGCAATCGCGGTTCCCAAGTGGGCTCCCGCTTCAGCCACGATTTTCTGTGAAACCAGGTCCCCCCGCCGGGCCGCGGCGATCACATCCTGCGGAGAAATCGATTCGACGGGCGTCTTTTCGGTCAGGATAGTCCTCTGTCCTTTATGAACTGCCTCAATCGCGCGATTGGCTATCGCTCGCCCTCCTGCCAACGCTTCCAGGCAGCCCTTATTACCGCATTGGCATAAAGGTCCATTTTCTTCAAGCGTGATATGCCCAATTTCGCCAGCACTGCCGGTAAAACCGCGGTAAATTTGCCCATCCAGGAGCAATCCCGATCCTATCCCAACGCCAACTTTGATGTAAACCAGGTCGCGTTCTCCGCGCCCGGCGCCAAAGGACCATTCTCCCAGTGCGCCTAATTCCGCATCATTGTTGACGGTGACCGGGCACTTCCAAAGCTGCTGCAGTGTATCCCGAATGGGAAATCCATCCCAGCCAGGCATGATAGGAGGGCCGCTGACCATTCCTGCCTCGGCGACGATCGGTCCCGGCACGCCGGTGCCCACGGCTTTTATATCCGCCATTTGGAGACCGGAGGTATTCACCATCTCTCGCAAGTAGGCGTCTACCTGACACAGGCAGACCTGGGGGCCCAAATTTATATCCAGGGGCATGTGCATTTCCTGTATGACCTTGGCCCCAAAATCGGCCAGGATGAGCGTAACGTGGGTGGCCCCCATGTCCACACCGATCACATATCCCTGGTTTGGGGATATTTCCAACGTGATAGGTTTACGGCCGCCTGGGGTCTGGCTTTCCTGTTCGCTGATCATCCCCCCCTTCAGCATATCATTTACAATGGTTGAAATTGCCGCTCTGGTCAGACCTAACTGGCGAGAAAGCTCTCCACGCGAAATTCCCCCCGGCGTGAAGCGTATCAGGTCAATAATGGCATGCCTGGTCAGATTCTTAACGCTCTGGTTCGGGATCGTCCAAATGATTGATCTCACAATGGGTCCTGAAAGGGAGTGGATGTAAAAATTATAACTCGATTAATTTTAGTGTCAATATTTTTTACATTATTTTAACCAAACGCAAAACGTTTAACATTAACAAGGAACCCCCGGGTTAAAAATTGCGAATTTTTCCGCGCGTTATTTTCCAGTTATAATCACCTGGATCTGATAAAAAGAGGTAAATGATGGAGAAAACCGTTTGGCGCATGCTGCTAACCCCTGCGGCGCCAGGCCCGTGGAATATGGCCCTGGATGAAGCCATTTTGGAAGCCGTTGGACAAAATACCGTCCCGCCGACCTTGCGCCTTTTCGCCTGGCAGCCGCCCTGCCTGTCTTTGGGGTACGCCCAGTCTGTGGCAGATGTCGATCGCGAGCAGCTGGAAAATCACGGCTGGGATCTTGTCCGCCGCCCCACTGGAGGGCGCGCGATTTTGCATACCGATGAATTAACCTATTCGGTGATTGCCCCGTTAACCGAACCGCGCGTTTACGGTAGTATTTTAGAAAGCTACCGCCGCCTTGCACAGGCGCTGCTGTCCGCCCTGGCTGTGATTGGTCTGGATGCACAAGCCGATAAGGATCATGCCAGAAGCAAAAAAAATGTGCCTAGCGGGCCGGTATGCTTCGAAGTGCCATCGAATTATGAAATCACTGTCGCCGGGAAAAAACTGATCGGCAGCGCCCAGGCCCGTCGCCGTGAAGGCGTCTTACAGCACGGCTCACTTCCGCTGTACGGCGACCTGACTCGAATCGTTCAGGTGCTGGTATTTGACAGCGAAGCCACTGCGCCAATCGGCAGCGGCTCGCCTGCTGGACCGTGCTTTAACGGTAGAAACCTGCCTGGGACGGATCGTTACCTGGCAAGAGGCCGCCCAAGCCTTTATCACCGGATTTGAAAGCGCCCTCGATCTTAAGCTCATATCCGCGGAGCCATCACCGTTAGAATTGGCACGGGCCAGCCAACTGGTCTCTTCCAAGTATGCCCATCCGGATTGGACAAACAGGGTATAGACTCCGGTTATAATCAAGGTATCTTTCCAAGGGTACAATCTTCCCCGTATGCTTAGACATCGATCACTGCACACCTGGTCGGCGCGCCTGCTCTTTTTTTCTCTGGCATTCTTGCTGGGGGCATGCGGGCGTGCAACGGAAACGCCAACCCCCACCCCAACGATCACCCCCATCATATCGCCCAGCCCTTTCCCCACTCGAACCCCCACCCCCTACCCCCTGGCATCCAGCGAAAATCCGCTGATCCTGGGTATCGTATCTGAGAGCAATAACCCCAAAGCCAGCGCAGCGGCCGAAGAATTAGCCCAAATATTGGCGCGGATCACCAATTTCAAAATGCAATCCAAAACCTATGCGAAATACGCCGATTTAATCTCTGATTTACGGGCCGGCAAAGTCCATATCGTCTTTCTGCAGCCGTTCACCTATCTCTGGGCGCAAGAAAGAGGGCTGGTTCGACCGGCCTTTGTGACCAATCACTTTGGCGTTTACCAGTACGGCGGCCAATTCCTGGCGAACGTCACCAGCAATTTCACAATTTATTTTGACCCTGCCAAAAATCTGAATACGACCAATGCGGCAATCGCGCTCAAGCAGTTTGAGAATAAACGCCCTTGTTGGGTCGAGCCAACTTCCGCTTCAGGATATGTAGTGCCGCTTGGATTGCTGGCGGAGCAAGGCGTCAAAATCAAGGATGGTGTCATCACCCTGAGCCATACCTCCGTCGTTCGCGCGCTTTATGTGAATGGTATCTGCGATTTTGGCATCACCTTCGCCACGACCGGGGATCCGCGCACCGCATCTGCCATAACCCAGGACCTTACCGATGTGATGAATCGGGTGGTGATCATTTATCAGATCGATCCCATCATTCCCAATTTAAATATCTCATTCCACACCAGTGTGCCGAAGGAAATGCGTGACGACCTGAGTTTTGCCTTGCAGAACCTGGTTAAAGACCAAAAACAGCTGTTTTCCAACGCCAATGATTACGAAATTTCTGATCTTCAACCTGCGGACGATACGCTATACGACCCGCTGCGAAAATATTTGAAGCTTTCCGAGGTAAATCTTGATACACTGTTGGGAAAGTAGGATGGTTGAATATTGTTTACACCAAAAAATAACAATTCAAAAGGATTACCCAGAAATTCATTTTCAAGGTCGTTGCACGGACTGGTTCGTATGCCCGTTTATGTGATCCTGGCGGCTGTCCTTATCCTGGGCATACCCTGGGTCATCATCAACCTGTATGCCAGCCCGAGGATTTTCCCGGCTGCTCAGGCGCCTACCAGGCGGGTTGCCATTGTATTTGGTGCGGGATTGCAGTGGGACGGCACTCCCAGTCCTGTCTTGCGTGATCGGGTCGCAACCGCTGCGGATCTGTACTTCTCTGGAAAAGTAAAAAAGATCTTGATGAGCGGTGACAATCGTTTTCTTGATTACAACGAACCAGGGGCAATGTTAAATTATGCTTTGGACCTGGGCGTACCTCGAGAAGACATCGTCCTGGATTATGCCGGCCGGCGCACTTATGATACCTGTTACCGCGCAAAAGCGATATTCGGTCTCACGGATGCGGTGCTCGTGACCCAGGCATTCCACCTGCCGCGAGCTGTGTTTACCTGCAATTCCTTAGGGCTTCCCGCCGAAGGAGTCATTGCTGACCGGCGAAAATATGTCACGGGTGCAAATATGCGTGAAATTCCAGCCGGTGTGGTCGCCTTATGGGACGTGTGGATCGCGCATCCCCTGCCAGTTTTGGGAGATCCTGAGCCCATTTTTAGCAATATAGAAATTACTGGAGAAGATCATGGATAGGTCTGAAGCCTTGGCGATTGTCAACGAATTTATTAAGAACCCTAATTTGGCCAATCACATGTTTTCGGTTGAAGCAGCCATGCGTTTTTATGCGCAAAGTCTGGGTGAAGATATCGAATTGTGGGGATTGACCGGCCTGCTGCACGATTTTGATTGGGAAATCCATCCTACTTTGGAAAACCACCCGCAGTCAGGGGCGCCCATACTCCGCCAACGCGGCGTTCCGGAGGAAATCATCCAGGCAATTATGAGTCATGCCGACCATACCGGCGTGCCGCGCGTGACCCCGATGCAAAAAGCGCTTTATGCCTGCGACGAGGTGACCGGCCTGGTGACCGCGGTTGCCCTGGTGCGTCCCTCGCGTTCTCTGTACGATCTGACGTCGTCATCGGTAAAAAAGAAATGGAAGGATAAAGCCTTTGCCGCAGGCGCTAACCGCGACGAAATTGCGCGTTCGGCGGTAGAATTCGGCGTCGAGCTGTGGACCCATGTTGACAATGTGATCCTTGCCATGCGCAGCATCGCCCCTCAGCTGGGCCTGGAAGGGAACCTGACGCTCCCGGTTTAGCTGTCCTACCTTTATCGCAAGAGCTGTACACTGCCAGGCTCTGGCAGTGTACAGCTCTTATACGACTCGAGATTATTTCTGCTTTCGAGTGGTTTTTTTCGCCCCGGGCCGTTTTAGCTGCTCGGAGGAGATAACCGGCGGGATCTCAATCTGCTCCCAGCCGTGCGCATCAGTTTGTGAAGCGCTGCTCGTTGGCGAAGTTTTACCGGACGAGCGCCGGGCAGGGGTTTTTGGCGGCGTTTTGCTTGTCACTGTTGCTTGCTTGATTTCTTTTTTTCCAACCTGGCCTTTATTTGCCGGCGTTTTACCTGTTGAAGATTTAGCAGTCCTGCCTTCCGGTTGTTTTGCCGCGGCAGGCTGCGATTTCTGTTTTTTGCCAGGCTTCGTTTCAACAGCGGGAGCAGGCACAGACGGTTTTGATTCGGCTGCAGCTTTCGAAGCGGCAGGTGATTTCAACCGTATCTCGTTCTTTTCCAGCTGGATGTTCACCCCGGGCTGCGGTTTTCGTTTTTTGCCGGGTATAATTTCCGCGGCCTGTACAGGCAATTTTTGTTCCTTTGCTATCTTTATCCTGTCGGGTGATTTGGCCCTGGATTCAGTCTTTTTTGCTGCTGCCGGAACCTTTTCAGCCCGCGCGGCGGTCTTCGCGATCTTCTTCTCCGCCGGCGCAACTGTCTTTTCCTTGCTGACCGGCGCAGTTTTTTTGCCAGGAAGCAGCTTTGATGGTTGGAGGGCCTCTTTCACCCTTCGCCGCGCAGGCTTTCCTGTTTCACCCGGCTTCTCGGGTGAGATGATCGGCTGAAGAAGCGGCGCGATTGAGGCAAGTTTTTCCTTTCCACGGGATACTGCGCTGCCTGCTTTGCGTCCGGCGGGCTTTTTATCGGCCTTAACTGCCTGTCGAACCGGTTCGAGGACATGTTTTGATGATTTTTCCGGTTTCACTTCCTCAATGACCGCGGTCTCAAGTCCGGGCAAAGCCACCTGCAGCTGATTTTCTTCGACGATCTGCAGCACTGTCCCATCATCTGCGTCTGAGCCATCGTCAGAGTCCCTTTTTCTGGCCGTAGCTGCTGATTTTTTCCAGAAAGCCAACCCATCTTGAACCGGGGTAACATCCACCACCCCATCACCGGCTTTTACCGGGATGAGATCCTGTCCCATTCGGCCGCGTTTACCCAATTGAATTTCATCCACGCGGATCGATTTCGCCGCTGCCTGGCGAAAATGGACCAGGCCGTTTTGCGTGCGCTTACCAACCAGTATTCCGGCAAGCTTTAAACCCGATTCCAGCTTGCATAATTGCACGCCCTGTCCGTAGCGACCCTGCACCGGAAAGTCTTTGGCAGCCACACGCCAGGCTTTACCGTTCGCCGCCAGGGCCAGCATCTCTAATCCATCCAACAGCTGAGCTGCCCCAACCACCTGGTCGGCTGATCCAAGCTTTATTCCATTGACGCCGGCTGCCACCAGGCCCATCGGACGCACATCCTGTTCAGAAAAACGGATAGACATCCCCTGGGCGGTGACCAGCAGGACCGCGGCATTGCCGCCGGTCAGAAAAACCCATCCCAGAGAATCGCCGGGATTGGTTTTGGCCAGCACAAACCGCTGGGTAGAAGGACCAGGAAGCTCTTCGACGGGCGATTTTTTAACCATCCCCATGCGGGTCACCGTCATCATAAAGACTTCACCCTCAATCTCACCAGCAGCCGGCAGTGTGACTGCCGCTGCCAGCGGCTCATTTTGCTCAAATGGGGATACTTTGTTCAGCGGGACGCCGTCAGAGAATTTCTCGACGTCGGGAATCGCTTCGACGGATACGGCTGCGGCTCTTCCATCTTCCACCGCCAGATACAGGGTATGGTGGGTGGTCGCGCGCAGCAGCCAGCGCGGAGCGGCGCGCCCGCTCAACCGCGGCAGAGCATCTTCATGGGCCCGGCCGATGATCCCGTCTTCCATAATCCCGATCCACACATTTTGAGCCGGGGTCATATCGTTGGTGGTAAGCAGGTCTTTGGCTGACTCGCCTTCTTTCAATACGACGATGCGCGTGCGCCGCTTATCATTGTATTTTTCCTTAATTGCCAGCAGCTCGGTCTCCACTGCCTGGCGCATTTTGGTCGGAGATTTTAACAAAGTCTCCAGGTCTTTGATTAAAGCCTGCAGCTCTTTATATTCGGTCTCAATCTTCTTCCGTTCCAGCGAAGCCAGGCGGCGCAGCTGCATATCCAGGATCGCCTGGGCCTGCAGATCAGAGAGCTTAAAACGCTTGATCAGACGTTCGCGTGGCCTGTTCTACGTCGGGAGCAGCCTTAATTAATGCGATGATTTCATCCAGGTTGGCTAACGCGATACGCAAGCCTTCCAGAATATGCGCCCGCGCCCTGGCTTTCGCCAGATCATATTCGGACCTGCGCTTGATCACTACCAGGCGATGTTCCAGGTACACTCGCAGCGCCTGTTTCAAGGAGAGCAAGCGCGGCTCGCCATCCACCAGGGCCAGCAGAGAGATGCCAATGGTTGATTCGAGCGGCGTGCGCTGGTAGAGCTTCAACAGCACGGGTTCGGCTTCGATGCCCGCCTTCAGCTCGATCACGATGCGCATCCCCTGGCGGTCTGATTCATCGCGCAGGTCAGCGATCCCTTCCAGTATATTTTCGCGCACCAATTCAGCGATGCGCTCGATCAGCGCGGACTTATTGACCTGATAGGGCAGCTCGGAAATGATCAGGCGGCTCTTGCCGCGTTCCATATCTTCTTTCTGTACCCTGCCGCGCACCATGACCCGCCCCCTGCCCGAGGCGTATGCCTGCAGCAGCTCATTCTGCCCGTTTTCTTGCAGGATGATCCCGCCGGTCGGAAAATCCGGCCCCTGGACAAAACGCATCAGGTCTGAGATCGAAATATCATCCAGGCGGTCCCATTCATGCAGCATCAAAACCAGCGCATCCACTACTTCGCCCAGGTTGTGCGGAGGGATGCTGGTCGCCATGCCAACCGCGATGCCGCTGGCGCCGTTGACCAATAAATTTGGCGCCGCTGCCGGCAGCACAAGCGGCTCAGACAGCGTGCCGTCAAAATTTGGGGTAAAGTTGACCGTATCTCGATCGATCTGCGCCAGCATCTCCATGGCAAATGCGCTCAGCCGGGCTTCGGTATAGCGCATCGCAGCCGGTGGATCCCCGTCCACGGAGCCAAAATTGCCCTGACCATCCACCAGGTCGTAGCGCATGGTAAAATCCTGCGCCAGGCGGGCCATCGATTCGTAGACCGCCACATCGCCGTGAGGATGGTATTTGCCCAACACTTCACCGACAATTCTGGCTGATTTTTTATAGGACGAATCAGGACGTATCCCCATGTCGTACATCGCGAATAAAACCCGTCGCTGGACCGGTTTCAGCCCGTCGCGCGCATCCGGCAGCGCGCGCGCGACAATCACGCTCATGGCATAGTCCAGGTAAGACTGCTGCATTTCGGTATCGATATCAACCTTGCGAATCAGCCCTAACTCCATGCAATTTTCTCCATATAGAACATTCGATCAATCCTCCCCAATCTTACGGTTAAATTCTGGTTTCGTCAACCGATGTTTTTTAACTGGATTTAATTTTAATCGCAAATCATTATTAACAAAACCCTCTCCCCTTCTCAATAAGAGAAGAGGAGAGGGTAAACAGGTGCAAAACGGAATTCTACTCCTCTGGTAAGGTGGCGACCGCCGAGGGGATGCCCTCTTTGATGCTGTCGAACCGGCCCGCCACAAAGCCCGTCCCGGCTGGGATGAGCTTGCCGATGATCACGTTTTCCTTCAAGCCAAACAGTGGGTCCTCGCTGGAGGCGATTGCCGCGCCTGCCAGCACCTTGATGGTATGCTGGAAGGACGAAGCCGAAAGGAACGAATCCGTGCTCAAGGAGGCCTTGGTGACGCCCAGCAGTATCTCGGTGTACTTGGCAGCCTGCTTGCCTTCTGGCATCATGCGGTCGTTGATCTTGCGGATCTCCAGGCGGTCCGACCAGGTCCATAGGCAGGTAGGGTGAGTCGCCCGGGCGCAGCACCTGCACTTTACCCAACATCTTGCGAATGATCACCTCGAAGTGCTTGTCGTTGATGTTCTGGCCCTGCGCGCGGTACACCTTTTGGATCTCGGTCAGCAGGTACATTTCGCAAGCATCGCGGCCCTTGATCTTCAAAATGGTGTGCGGATTCAGCGAACCTTCGGTCAGCGCCTCACCGGCTTCGACATGCTGCCCATCTTTGATCAGCAGGCGCGACGTGCTCGGAATATCGTATTCTTCACTTTCGCGCTGTTCGTAAGACACGATCACTTTGCGGCCTTCAACCCGCACCCGTCCGGTATGCTGGGCAGTGATAGATGCCTCGCCGTGTGTGGCGATCGGATCGCCAAGCGAGACTGTGCCTTCATCTGCGGCCACCAGGACCCAGCTTTCAGGTACATCGTACTCATCGCTGACCATTTCGCTGTGCTCGACCCGCACCACGCGCTGCTCGATGCCGCGCTCAGACTGCAGCACCTTGGCGACACCCGAGATGCGGGTGATGACGGCTTCGCCTTTCGGGGCGCGGCGCGCTTCAAAAAGCTCCTCCACGCGGGGCAGACCGGTCGTGATGTCACTGCCTGATGCAACACCACCGGTATGGAAGGTGCGCAGGGTCAATTGGGTGCCGGGTTCGCCAATCGATTGGGCAGCCACGATACCCACCGCGGAACCCTGCTCGACCATCTTTCCGCGTCCAAGGTCCATGCCGTAGCATTTGGCGCAAATTCCGTGGACCAATTCGCAGGTCATCGGCGAGCGCACTTTGACCGAGTCTACTTTCGCGTCCACAATTTTGCGCACGCGCACATGGTCGAGCATCTCGTCGCGTTCGGCCAGGACTTCACCGGTCAGCGGATCGACAATACGCTGGGCGACCAGGCGCCCGTACAGGCGCGTGCCAAACGCTTGTCCGGCGACATCATCCGATTTGCGCAGCCAGAGGCCATCCTCGGTGCCGCAATCATCTTCGTTGATGATGATATCCTGGGCAATATCCACCAGGCGGCGGGTCAGGTAACCGGCATCCGCAGTACGCAGAGCGGTATCCGCCAGGCCTTTGCGAGCGCCGTGGGTGGAGATGAAGTATTCCAACGCGGTCAGGCCTTCGCGGAAGTTGGATTGGATCGGCAGGCGGATAATGCGCCCGGCAGGGTCGGCCATCAGGCCGCGCATACCGGCCAGCTGCGCAATAGGACCGAAACCGCCTTTGGTAGCCCCGGATTGGGCCATCACCGACAGGTTGCCGTTGGGATCCATCGATTTGCGCACAGCTTCCGCCACAACTTTGGTGGTCTGCTGCCAGATATCAATCACGCGTTCATTGCGTTCTTGTTCGGTGAGCAGGCCGCGGCGGAAAGCGCGGCTGACATTTTCCACATCCTGCTGGCTTTTGGCCAGGATTTCTGCCTTTTCCGGCGGAATGGTGATATCCGAAACCGCGATCGTCGATCCGGACGCATCGCATACTCAAAACCAATATCTTTAATCGCATCCGCGACTTCGGTGGTCACTTCTTGACCGCAGATTTCGTAGACATCGGCAATCAGGTCTTTCACGCCGCCCTTGTCCAACACCAGGTTCACAAATTGGGTCTCCGGCGGCAGGATGTAGTTGAAGAGCACTCGCCCCACGGTCGTTTCCAGCATGCCCGTCTTCGGTTCTACCAGCCGGTTATCTTTTTCGTCATACCAGGTACGTGGCGTTGACTTTGATTTTGGTGTGAACTTCCACTTCGTCCATCGCGTAGGCAAGTTCACTTCATCCATCGTGGAAAATATGCGGCCGTCACCTTTATGATCGCGGACATCCAGCATCGTCAGATAGTAAACGCCTAGAACCATATCCTTGGAAGGGCTGATGATCGGCTCGCCGTCTGCTGGCTTGAGCAGGTTTTTGGATGAAAGCATCAGGTTGCGCGCTTCCCAGACCGCCTTCTCAGACAGCGGCACGTGCACGGCCATCTGGTCGCCATCGAAGTCCGCGTTAAAGGCGGTGGTCACCAGCGGGTGAAGCTGGATCGCGCTGCCTTCGATCAAAACAGGCTCAAAGGCTTGAATGCCCAGGCGGTGCAGCGTGGGAGCGCGGTTGAGCAGACCGGGCGATCTTTGATCACCTCTTCCAACACTTCCCAAACCTCTGGCCGGTTGCGTTCGATAAAGCGCCGCGCGCCTTTCACATTGGCCGCGTAATTGTGGCTGACCAAGCGAGCAATCACAAACGGGCGGAAGAGCTCCAGCGCCATCGCCTTTGGCAAACCGCACTGGTATAGCTTGAGGGTCGGACCAACCACAATCACCGAGCGGCCTGAATAATCGACGCGCTTGCCCAGCAGGTTGCGGCGGAAGCGGCCTTTCTTGCCTTTGAGCATATCGCTCAGCGACTTCAGCTCGCGCCGGCCGCGGCGCGAAAGCGCCTTGCCGCGCTGGGAATTGTCGATCAGGCTGTCCACTGCTTCCTGGAGCATGCGTTTTTCATTGCGCACGATCACGTCCGGTGCGCCAAGCTCGAGCAGCCGCTTGAGGCGGTTATTGCGGTTGATCACCCGGCGGTACAGATCGTTCAGGTCCGATGTGGCAAAGCGTCCGCCATCCAGCTGCACCATGGGGCGCAGATCGGGCGGAATAACCGGCAGAACGGTCAGGATCATCCACTCGGGACGGTTGCCCGGAACGGTGGAAATTCTCGATCACCTTCAGGCGGGTGGTGGCCTTCTTGCGCTTCTGCTTGCTCTTCGAGGTGCGCACCTCAACCCACAGCTCTTCGGAAAGCTTGTCCAGGTCCAGGCGGCGTAGAATGTCATAAAAGGCTTCAGCGCCCATATCCGCGCGGAAAACCTGCCCCCAGCGGCTTTTCAGCTCGCGGTAGCGGCTCTCGCTCAGGAAGGAGAAGGGGCGCAGTTCCATCAATTCGTCGCGCAGGTGGGCATTCTGGTTCTGCGAAACCGTCGACTGGTCTTCCAGCTGGTTGCGCAGCGATTCCATCTGCTCTTCGGCTTCGGCGCGGAAAGTCTGCATCTGCATCTTGATCTGCTCAAGATCGCGCACCAACTGCGCTTTCGCCTCGGTCTCGATTTCTTCCAGGCGCTCTTTTACAATTTTCTGCACTTTGGAAATATGGCCTGAAGTGATCGTTTCACCTTGCTGCGCTACGATCAGGTTGGCAGCCTCAAAGGCGACAGGATTGTGGGTAATGCTGTTAACTTTTTCCTGCAGGGAGCGCTCGAGGCGCTGTCCTTCCTGGATTACCGGTTCAAGCTGCAGCGCAATCTGTTCGTCAGCTCGATTTTCGAGATCGGTTTTGCGCTGGTTAAGCTCGGCCAGCTTGCGGTCGCGCCCTTGCTTGACTTCCAGAATCTTGGTGTTGATCTGGCCGGCCTGTTCGCGTTCAGAGACGTTAATCTCGTCTTCCAGCCGTTTCAAGGCCTTCTGGCGAGCATCTTCATCCACATAGGTGACGATATATTGGGCAAAATACAGCACCCGATCCAGATTGCGTCGGGATATATCCAGCAGCAATCCCAAATAAGACGGGATGCGGCGCGTATACCAGATATGCGCAACCGGGGTCGCCAGATCAATATGCCCCATTCGTTCGCGCCGAACAGAAGAACGGGTGACTTCAACACCGCATTTATCGCAAACAATGCCCTTATAGCGCGGGTTCTTATATTTCCCGCAATAACATTGCCAATCGCGAGTAGGACCAAAAATTGCCTCGCAGAACAACCCATCTTTTTCTGGCCGCAGCCGCCGATAGTTGATTGTTTCCGGCTTCAATACTTCACCATATGACCAGCTACGAATAGTATCTGGTGAAGCAAGGCTAATCCGTAATGCGACTAAACCTTTTGTTTCCACTAAGCTGCCTCCTGAACTGTGACCCCGCGGATTTAACCGAACGAAGCGCCGGAGGGAATCATCTCAAGCGCTTACTATAGAGATAAAAGTATTTCTCGGATATACATGCAAACTGAAATTATATCACAAATCAGAAGCAAATGGTTAATTAAACCTTAGAGTTTTCCCCCTTCTGGGTTTTATATGGAAACTCCAGAAAGAAAACACTTCCTTTACCAAGGGTGCTGTCCACAGTCACCTTCCCGTGGTGTCTTTCCGCGATCGACTTGACAATCGCCAATCCCAAACCTGTCCCCCGCTGGTTGATCGCCTCGCGGCGCGAGCTGCGGTAAAACCTTTCAAATAAACGGGGCAAATCCAGCGGCGCAATTCCAATGCCGGTATCCTGAACCTCGATGACCAGGTTATTGGTCTGCGGTTTTAGTTTTACCCGCACCTTCCCATTCGTCGGTGTATATTTTATCGCATTTTCAACCAGGTTATAAATTGCCTGTTGCAGTAAAGCCCGGTCGGCTTCAAGGATTATAGGCGGAAGATCCAGGCCTTCCTGGGTTAACTGGATGCTTTTCTGTGTGGCCTGCGGCTGGAGCGAAGTCAGCACCTGTTCGATTACGTCCTGGACCATCACCCTTTCGATTTGCAGACCGATCCCGGCATCGATCCTGCCCAGATCCAGCAAATTGTTCACCAGGCGCGACATATTTTCAACGCCGGAAATGATCTTGCGGGTGTAATTTTTCTGCTGGTCATTAAGGTCACCGACCATCTGCAGCATGGTCACGTACCCGCGCATTAAAGTTAAGGGCGAGCGCAAATCATGGCTGACGGTCGCCACAAAATCAGATTTGAGGGAATCCAGCTCTTTAAAATGGGTAATATCTTGCAGCACGCAGACCTTGCCAACAGAACGGCCGTCTGCATTGACCGGGCTTATGCTGGCAAAATAGGTTCGCCCATTTCCCAGGGCAATCTCCCTGGAAGCCAGCTTCTCGGCCTGGTTTTGCTGGAACAGGTTCACCAGGTCCTTTTGGGCCACTGCTTCCTGAACAGGCTTTCCGGATACAGGCGATGCAATCAAGCCGGGGACTTGCATAGCCGATGCATTAAGCAGCAGCAGCCGGTTATCTTCATCAACCACCAGGACTGGTTCCGGCGTGGAAACCAGGACCGCTTCCAGGCGCTGGCGGCCAATTTCGGCGGACGCATACAGGCTGGCATTCGAAGCCGCGATTGCTGCCTGTCCTGCCAGGGTCCCCAGGAAACGAATTTCTTCCTCCGTAAAATTCCTGGGCTGTTCGTATGCCACCCAGATCGCACCGAGGTAGCGGCTCTCATGGTGCAAGGCCAACGCCACCAGCGCCCCTGGCTGGGCAGAACCCGGTTTGAAGGTCACCCGCCGCACGCGCGCTGAATTGGTGATCGACATCACTTCCTGCGATCGCATCAGGTCGAATATTTGGGGGTCGAGATAGGAATAAGTGTCGGATGACGCTCCGACACCAAACACCGCCGGACGCTTCGCTTTCAGATCCTGAACCACGTCCGGCTGCAAGACAACCCGCGCCGCAGCCGCACCATCTCCCATGGCTGCTTCCAGAACGGGCCGCATCGCGTCGCCTGCTTCCAGATTGGCGGCTACCCCCTGGCTGACCTGCAACAATCGGCTAAGCTCTTCCAGGCGGGCCTTAAGGCTAACCCGCATCTGCTCAAAAGCTCGCCCTACCTGGCCGACTTCATCCACTCGGGTGATTTGTAAAGGATGGGCTAATTGACCCTGAGATATAAGGGTCGCTTCATTGGATAAAGTCTTCATGGACCGGGCCACCGATTGCAAGCTGACCCGCAGCGCGATAAACGCCACCGCTGCCAGCACAACCAGAATCACCAGCAGCGGTACCGCAATTCCAAGCGCAATCTCCTGCGCCCGTTCAGCAGGCACCGATAAGACCACGCTCCAACCCTTGCCTTCCATCGTCTGGAAATAAACCATCTGGCGTGTACCTAATCCACCTACTTCTTCGAAAAACTTGTTGCTTTCTGGAATATTACCGAGGGATCGATAATCAGACAGAAGCAGGTTGGGCTCTACCCCATACAGGATGCGGTATTCCTCGTCCAAAATATACCCATGGCCTCCCATGGTTGCCATTGTTCTCAGCGCTTGCAAAGTGGCCTGTGTAAAGGGATTTGAGTCGAGATCTGTCCGGCCGAGCAGCACGCCAATGACCTTTTCTTGATTTTCAAAAACCGGTGTCATAAATGATACTTGCACGCTCTCCTCTCCGGCCATCTGAGGAACTACATAGGTCAGAACACTCACCCCTTTCAATGCCACGGTGATCCCGCTTAATTCTTCAGCCGTGGCTTGAATTTCATCTAGGTTCGATTTGGGATATCCGCTTACCGGTTTGCCGAGAGAATCCAGCAAAAAGAGCTGCCGAAAATAAGCCACAGACAACGTACGCTGGTGGAGCTCTTCAAAAATCTTATCCACGGGAATTTGCATAAGGTCGGGAGTGGCCAGGTGAGTCAACAGGTTCTGACCAACCTCCATAAAATACGGCAGGCTGTTTCCGGCTACAGACCCGGTGTTTTCGAGACGGGATTGGATCATATCCCTGGCAGCTTTTCCGGCAACCAGCCAGTCACCTATCGTTAAAGTCAGGAGCAATATGAAAACTAAAGGCGCTGTACCAACATAAAATTTTAACTGCAGGCTGGTTTCAAATGGAGAAGGGACAGGTGCCCCTTGCCTGCCCCAAAAAGGTGCTCGAGTAAGGTAAATGATTTCCGCCAGCAAACTGGCAGCCACCAATTCACCTGCCCGAGAGAGCATGATCGGCCACGTCTGGGTGATCGAGTAATCTAAGCGGGCAACCACCGTGCCGTTTGCCGCGAAAAAAGAGGATAAAATGTAAATCGGCGCAAACACAATCCCCAGAAAAATCGCGGCGCCAAGCGGATGTCTTAATATTTGAAAAAAAAGCGTCCGGTACCGTTGGCGTACAGCCAGACTGAAAAGGGTGGCTAACCCGGCATATTCAAGCATCGTGAACAAGTGATGGGTGTCGACCAGGCCAATTGCCAGGCCGGTAAGCACACCTACGGCACACGCCCATACTGGTGCAAACATCCCCGCAGCCAGGACGAAAGGAATTCCCGCCAGTAAATACATGGTGGGAAGGCTTGGTTCTACCGGCAGCCCTGGCACCGGCAGCGGATTCTCAAGTGGAATTCGGATCGGAAATATAACAGCCACCACCGGCGCAGCGATGAGCAGCGCGGCGATCACCAACCAGCGCTGCCTCATCCGGCTTTTATCTGCTTCCCAAAACTGCCAATTGGTGAGAACCACCAATCCAAACAAAATTAACCAACCCAATCCGCCGAGTAAGTTAAATGGCGGATCGATGTAAAACGAAGATAATGATGTTGGTATGGTACCAGGCATTTTGATCTAGCATCCAGGTGTAAGAAAATTATAGCATAGGGTCAGGAAAGTGCTTTCTATTCTCACTTCTAAGCATCCTGCAAGGGTAATTGAACATCGATTTCCGTTCCCCTGGTTATCTGGCTGTTGATTTGCAAAGACCCACCGTAAAATATTGCCATGCGCCGGGCTAAAACAAGTCCCAATCCCAGGCCAATTTGCTCGCGAAGCTGCCAATCCAATGATTTAAACCCTTCCAGCGCTCGAATCTGTTCGGGAGACATGCCCCGTCCCTCATCAATAAATCGCAGCTGGTAAATTTTCTTGCCAGGAATGATTTCACCTTTGATACAAATCGGAGTACCCTTTCGGGAATATTTCAAACTGTTATCAACGATTTCCTCCACGATTTTGGTCAGGTGGGCCTCGTAGATCAATAAATCGACATCTTGCAAATCAATCGAAAAGTCCATAAACCTGCCAGCCTGGCGAGATTTTTCTTCGGCAATCCCCCTGATAATTGGAACAGCGCTGATACCGCCGGTATGCAGGTATCGATCGCCTTTTGAGGGTTCGGCTGAAATCGCATCGAATTCAATAAACAATAAATAATTCTGGATCAGTCTCAACAGATGTTGAGCTGAATGATGGATATCCTGAGAAATAAACCTGATTTCATCCTTAGAAAAGTTCTCTACACCTTCTTGAAGCAGTTCTGAGTAACTAAGCGTCACGCTCAGCGGGGTAAGCAGCTCATGGGGCAAAAAAGATGAAAGTTTTTTCTGAGTATCAATCAGTTTTTTTTGGGCGATGGCTTCCACCCTTTGCACCTTGCCTAAACGGATAGAAATAGCCTGCAGTAATTCGCTGCGGGTGAACGGCTTGGTAATATAATCATCTGCCCCCAGACCCATCCCCTTACGCATGTCATCGCGGCCGATCTTTGCGGTAAGAAAAAGGAAAGGGATGCTCGCCAACCTGACATCCTGATTGATCTTTGCCAGGACGCCATAACCATCGAGCTTCGGCATTAAGATATCGCAAATGATCAAATCCGGGAATTGCTTCCAAATTTGGATAACACCTGCTTCTCCATCGCCCGCGCCGCTAACTTCATGCCCCTCTTCACTAAGCAGCTCAATAATGTTTTCTCGGACCGCAACCTCATCCTCGATCACCAATATTTTGCTCATTCCTCCCCTCCATTATTTTCAATCGTGAAAGATGCTGGAGATTTAGCCGTATGAAGGCGCTTGGTGTGCAAACTTTTTTTCTATCGAACTCCAGGATCTCTCTCAAGGAAACGCCGCGCATTACCTGATCAGGCAGGTTCTACCGAATGATCTACCCCTCAGCAAAAACCAGGCCCAACACCTTTAACAGCACCTGTTCAATGGTCAGGCCATCTGTTTCTACCCAAACTGCATCATCAGCGGCTTTCAACGGCGCAATAGCCCGGGTAGAATCTATTTTATCTCGCCGGCGCATGGCAGCCAGAATTTCCTCATAATTCACTGTTTCACCCCTCTGGGAGAATTCTTCATATCGCCGGCGAGCGCGTTCTTCAACCGATGCATCCAGAAAAATTTTTAACTCCGCCTCAGGAAAAACAACAGTTCCGATATCCCGACCTACCATGATGACTTCTCCGCGCTGTCCAATCTTTCGCTGCTGGAGTGTCATCGCATTACGCACTTCTGGATATGCAGAAACTTGAGAGACATGCGCTTCCACCTCAGGTTTTCGAATATCCCAGGTAATATCCCGACCGTCCACAAGCACATCGCATTTCCGCCCATCGGCCACGCTGCTCGGTCGCACATCAATATCGATTAACCGAGCCAGTTCCGATACCAAAGCTTCGTTTTCAACGGAATGCAGCCTGTCAAGCGCTGTCAGGGTTACTGCCCGGTACATTAATCCCGTGTCGAAGTAAAGATAGCCCAATTCTCGGGCTATTACTTCTGCAATGGTTGATTTTCCTGAAGCTGAGGGGCCGTCTATCGCTATTATTTGTGGCAGTGGCATGTCGTCCAACATTCTCCTGATAATCATATTAACCCTATGGATTGGCCGTAGTCTTGGAAGCGCCTGGAAATAAATCACTGCGCAACCAGAGGATGATGTTCTGACTGACTTCCAATCCAGATAGCGCGGGCAAATCACGATAAAACAGCCAGCGCATCCATTCTCCCGGACTGAGTAAACTCCAGTTCACGTTATGACCCCAGGCCAGCGCCTGTCCCGTGTAAGGTGATGCCAGGCCGAGATTTGCGCCTTGCGATTCAGGTGTAATAACTGCCCCGGGCTGAACCCCCTGGGGAAGCTGGCTGACGAAATCAACGTTGGCATAATTTCGCAGCCCCCAACGCAGAGAAGGAGTATCTATGCCGCTCACAATCAGGTCCAGCCAATTCCTGCGGCCCGTATTCCATTCAGAAACATCCCCCAACACTTTCAAGGTTAATGCTTGTTCCTTAGGATAAATATCGTTAACCCATAATTCCATATCCGGGTGCCGCCCCAGGCTGGCTCCACCCCAGGCAGTCGCCAGGGTATAGATCAGCAAAAAGACGCTCAAGCCAAATACGGCGCCTGTTGAAGCCACCTTCCACGACCACCCCCAGATCATTAAAATAAAACTCGCCAGAAGCAGAAAGACTCCCCCCAGCAAGCCACCCAGGCGCAGCGTTTCATCGATAGGCGGTGTTTCCCCTACAAAACCGGAGAAATTCATCCCAAGCGAGACAAACAACACAATTACCAAACCCGCATATCCCAGAGCCGCAACCTTATTCTTTTCAGGAATAATCAAACGCGCGCCCTGGCGAGCAGCCAGAGCCAGAAACGGCACTGCCGCCCAGGCCAGATCCACGGGGCGGCGTTCCGGGTAAATAAACACCGCCGCCAGAAGAAAAACCCACAGCCAGATCAAAGCTGCATCGATCGGGTCCTTCTCCCGAAAATTGCTAAAGATCCGCGACATTCCAAAGATGAATGCCAGAGGCGACAATCCAATCCACGCCACCGCTAATGGAATGATAGGCCCGGCTGCAGTGGTCCCCCAACCTTGAAAATAATAGACCAGGCTGTTCGCCAGGTTGCTCAGCCCGTTAGGAAGAATACCAAACAAGGTACCCAAAACGGCAATAGTCCCCCCCAACCCAAGCCAGAAGTCACGCCCGGTCAGAATGCCTGGCTCACTGTCCTCTGTGGATGTTTTCGCCGTCAGCCGGAACGCACTCCATCCCAGGCCGATAGCCAGCAATCCATTCCACACGGTCGGTCCGCCCAACAAAGCAAACCCGGCAGCGATCCCCGCCCAAATGGCATTGTGCCGCAAGAGAAATACCAGGGCAAATGCCAGTCCCGTTATCGCCAGGATTCGCCCGTCGGCCTGGCGTGAAGCGGCTACCAGGGACGGCTCCACAGACAGGGCAAAAGCCATCAATAAGGCTGCTTTTTGGCCCAATCGCTCGCGCCCGAGATATGGAACCAACACCAGCAACGAACCAAACACCGCCGGCCAAAAACGCGCCCAGAATTCACTGGATCCGAAGAAGAAAAAACTGGCGCCCGTCAATAAAATATAGCCAGGCTGCGCCCCGAGAACGGCATGCCCGGGCTGGAAAACCGAGGCAGCCTGCATAGCCGCGGTGGCCTCTACGTCGCTTAAAGGCGAAGTCCCCAATCCAATAAAGCGCAGCCCGACCGCCAATAAGATCGCCAGACCGTATAAAAAATGTTCTGTGGTTAATTTGCTTGATTTCATACGGTTAATGGTTCTCCCTCAACGCAACCTGGCTGATTGCGCTGACCTCATAGATTGTGACCCCGCCATTCTGAAAGGCGACTCTTAAATTATTTGCAAATTTTTGTTCGTCCAAGGCGCGCAGGCCGTTTTGGGCACTTTCCAGGTAGGTATTGCGTTCCAGGTTTCCCACAACCACGTAGCGAATATGGTAAAGCTCCAGGATGGACTGCGCCTCGTTCCAATCGCGAGTGCGGTACAGCTTGCTGAGATCTTCCTGGCGCGATCCCATTTCCCGGCTGCCGCCGCGCCATTGGGCCTCATGCCCCGGCCAACCCAACACGTTGGGCAAACCCGATTGAGTTGCCATCCGCGCGGCTGATCCATAGCTTCCGCCCACCGCTTCCGCGATAACCCCATAAGGGGCTGTGGACAGCCACGTCATGGCGGCCCACTCATCCGCATCATATCGCGCCAGGTAGGCATTTCCATCCAACGTCCAGTCGCCGATTTGTTGGACATTTACCCGGTCGCTAATCCCGAAAAGGGGATATATTAACGATAAGCATAATACCAGAACCAGGGCACTTTTCACAAGCCACGCCAAACTACCGCGCAGCTCCTTCCATATCAGGACACTTGCAAAAGCAGCCGCCAGACCCCATAACATCCAGGTTTGAAAATAAAACTTGAAAATTGTATTCATGCGCGTGCCGAACTGGTCTCGCAGGTACAAAAATTCAGGCACAAGGGCCAGCCCTGCCCCCAGAAGAACCAGCACCAATACAAACCCATTCGGGCCGCCGGTCGCGGGAGATGTCTCAGGTTGTTCTTCTGTTTCGGGCGCTTTCCGCAGGCTTGCCAGCAGTGCCCAGACAAAAGCAATCACCAGCAGCAGGGTGATCCAGGTGCCCGGCATTTCGAACCGGCGGATCAGCGCATCTCCAAAAATCTGACCGGAGGATGCCCCCCCTTGAAGGCCGGTGAACAATGACCCCCAGGTGATCAGGTTGGCAGCCAGGCCGGACATGAAATTGCCACCGCCGGCAGTTGAAGCCAGATTGCCCAGGGCAGACAGGTTCAATCCCAGGAAACCAAGCAAGAATGATCCAACCCACAAAAAGCCCACCACCATCCCGGCAAACTTAAAACCTGTCCGGAAAACAACCTTCGTGCCCATATTTCGGGGCAGCCACAGCAGCCAGATCACCACCGGGGTGAGTAAAGATCCAAACATGATCCAGAAATTCACCCCGCGGGTGAAGAATGCCATGCTGGGCAAAATCCCCCCCGCTTGAGAGGAAAAGCCGACATAAAAGGGGATATACAGCACAAATCCGGCTATTCCCAACAAAATCCCCATCTTGATAAAGTCCGCCAGCCGCTGCCGCCAATTCCATCCCGCCTGCTGGACGCGCACCAGGGTAAAAACCGCGCTGAAAAGCGCCACGTAGATTGGAAAATCCCAGGTGTTGAAAAAGCCCAGCGCGCCCACAGCCAGGGATGTGATCCAGAACTCGCCCTGTTTGATCCAGGTCCACATTCTCCATTTGCTGAAAGATTCCTGCGCCCCATGCAGGTAAAGATTTAATGCCAGGGCCACCACCAACATCACAAAAGGCATCGCCAGCACATGCGGGTGCAAATCAGCCAGATAATACGAAAAGAACGGGAACTCGTCGATCACCTCGATTGGCCCGCTCCGTTGGGGGATCGGCACGATATAAGATGAGAATGGAAACCCAGGGATGGCCTGTTCGACGGTGGTCTGCAGGTTGTAATCTTGAATCACACGCGAAGCTCGCCACCACCAGATCCCTCCCGGACGATTTGGATTCCATTGGTAAGGCTCGCCGGGTGGTTCGTTTAATTCCAGCAATCCCAACCATGACCAGAACGTGGACTGCTTGCCATTGATCAGTATCCTGCCAGAACAGCCCTCTGGCATGCAGAACTTCGAAACCGCCCTCCAAGTTGCTGACCAGCAGGATAAAAAGGGGCGCCAGTAGCGCCCAACCCTGGGAGAATAATCCACTTTTCCCTTGAGCCTGCCTGCGCTGCGACCACCAGGCGAGCAGTGAGCTCATGACACCGTACGCGCCCAGGGCAGTTAGCGCGAATACGAGCGAGATCATCAAGTTGAATGAAACCCCAGAAATCACGCCGGTCAGCCGGGAGAGCATCGCCACCAGAACATAACCAAAGTAATAATATGAAATAGCGTAACCAGAAAGCCAGGGATCCGCCGGAGGAAATGAAGGCGAGCGCAAAATTGAATTAATAAACGCCAGCTCCATCGGTTTTTCTGTGTCCGGATATTTGCGGGTTGGTAGAGCGCAGCACAGCCAGAAAAATGAACGCGCAAAAAAATAAAACCTCGCCGATGATAACCAGGCGCTTCCTGAGTCGCAGCCACCCAAAGATGGTGCGCCAGCTTTTAACCCCACCGCCTACCCACAGGCTTAATAATCCCACCAACAGCAGGGCGATGATAACCCCCCCAGTATCATTTTGCAAGATGCGGAGCGAAGCTAATATCCAAAAGATGAATCCCCATAACAAGAGCCCCAGGGTGCGTGCCAGGGTATATCCGCGATCGCTCAGGAACGGAAGAAACCGGTATGTAACCGGCAGAACAAGCACCCCAATAATTGAAATGACCAGGTACCAGAGAATAAGATCGAGCATGTCAGGTAGCCCTATTGTAGCACCTCATAGATCACAGTCTGGCCGTCGCGGTAAATTTCTTGCCAATATTTGCCATTCCATTGATCGAATTTATCCAATCCATCCGTGGAATAATAGGCGCGCTCCAACTGCCCAACCACGATAAACTTAACTTTATACTGCCTTAAGAAATCCAGGGCAACCGTTTCGGAAGTTGTCGAATAAAACGTTCCAATCTGATCGACCCGGTCGGTAACCCACTCAGAAGGGGTCAATGCCCTCTGCTGGCGCTGGTGCCAGTTCCACCCCACCACACCCGGCAGACCTGTGTAAATGGTATAGCGTGAACCCCAGCGGTATTCAGGCGTATTTGCCTCAACGATGACCGGCGAACCGGGGATATTTTCTTGCATCCATTGGATCGCGCGAGCATCTTCGGAAAGATCCATCTCGGTATCCTGGTCCGAATATCGCGAATACTGCATATAGGCCATCCCATCCAATGTATGCGGGGCGTTGGCCGCCATGCGATCTTCAATTTTCGCCTGACCTGCAAGCATAGGGAATAACGCTGCGCATCCGATCAGCACTGCCGCAGCCACCTGCCAGGCACCGCTCCAATTCGACCGCCATTTATTGATAGCCGGCAGGAGCCAGATCATTGCCGCCGCGGCGCTTATTGAAAACAGCGTCCAGGCCTGCATATAGAACTTAAAGACCGTGTTCATCCGTCCCAGGTCGCCGCGTAATACGATCAGTTCTACGGCCAGGGTTAACGCCAGCGCGCTGCCGGTCATAAAGAGCACCGCTCGTTTGGCATCGGATTGTCCTGGGCGAAGGATCAAAACCAGCGCCCACACGCCAAAAATAAGCGGAACCCAGGCGATCTGTACATTATTGATCGTCAGGTAAATAACTGCTCCAACCAGGCCAATTACGCCCGTGCCGATGATCGCCATGAACCGGCGCAGCCGATTCAAAGCAGATATCGGGGTTTTTGCCATCCAATCAATCGATTCCCACGCCATCCAGGAAGCAATCATAAACAAGAAGACGCCCCAATGCAGCCGGTAGGCCCACATGGGAGTGTGATCTCCGGTCCAGGCTTCGATCGAGTTATATGCCTGGCCGAACCAATCTGCAAACGGCTGGTAAAGAATAAAGGACAAACCGGCCAGCAGCAAGATTGAAGGCAGGGCAACCGTCCCAAATTTCAAGATCCACCACGCCCATTTTGAGCGGTCGATGCTGCTTTCGATCGTCTCCCCATCCATTTCAGCAAAGAACCGGTGCATATGATCGACCAACCGGATAATGCGCTGCGGCGTCGGGCTGTACCTTAGCGCTGTATACAAAACCGCGACCGCCCCTAAAACCAGGTAGACTGGCATATCCCAGGTATTGGTCGGCCGTAAGGCGCCAATCGCCAATCCACCCAGGGCAAAAGTGCACCCGAACTGTACCCACGCCCAGATTTCGCCCCGGCCCTCCATTCGCCAATTCCACCGCCCGCGCAGGATATTTAAGCCCCAGGATAATGCCAGGACGGTCACCGGAAGGGCGATCATGTGGGCATGCAAGTCGGCGTATAAAAAGGTGAAAAATGGGAATTCGGTGATCGGCTCCCCAGGGATGGCCCGGCTGGGGTTCCAGTACCACTCGCCGATGTTGTAAGGCATCGGTGAACCGCGGAAATAATTGAACAGCCCCTGGAAGGTCCATCCGATACGGGTGAAAAAATCGGCCTTTTCCATCACCTCGCGCGACACAATCGTCAATTGGAACCCTTCCCAAATCATATTGATCGTACCCAGGTTGCCGAGGATTAACATTCCCACGGCTGCCGCCAACCCGGCGAACAAAGGTGCGCGCTCAATACCCTTCCGTTCAAGCGGTGTGGCTTTGTCTTCCCCGGAATGGTTCCGGCTGAGCAGGTTCCAGCCCACTGAAAATGCGCCAAGCGCGACCATGGCAAACAGTGTCGGCAGTACCAGATTATAGGCGACCGCCGGGACAATCCCCAACGCCTTGATGATCACCCCCACCAGGACAAAGCCGTAATAATAGTAATTAATATAGCCGCCCGCAAACCAGGGATCGTACGGCGGGAAACTGGTGCTTTTGATGACCGCGTTAAGGTAAGAGAAATCCATCGGTTTCTCTCCGCCCTTGGCCGGGTGCCACAAATCCGGGTTCCCCAAGCGGATCAACAGGTCGAGGATAAAAAAGGCGAGGAACAGGCCTTCAACCACCAGGAAATACTTTGGCCTGGATTTAATCTCAGCAATAATCTGTGTGCGCTGACTGAGGAATAGCAGCAAATTGACCACCAGCAAGCCCGCTAAGACCAGCCAGATCACGCCCCGGGTGAAAGGCAAACCGTTCGAACTTCCGAACCACACCAGGAAAGCCAGCAGGATCATCCCGACCAGGCGCGCCAGCGGATAACCCCGGTCTGCCAGACCACCCAGTGCCAGGCGCACGAAGGGATATACCAGCCAGCCTAACAAGAAAATAAAAAGATACCAGATCACAGCCCCGAAGGCCGGCCAGCGGTTGAGAAGCGACTCTCGGTCGAATAATTCCGACCAGGTGCCGCCTGCCTGCTGCTGTCCCAAATTTTCACTGGGGAGCATCAGGTTGCCGGGTGTTCCTGCTTTGCGTGGGGTGACGTTCACCACTTTGCCCAGGTCTACCGCGCCCAAAAGATCGCGCACGGTTTGGGATGAATAATCCGCCCGCTTCCGGAAAATCATTACCTTGGGATGGTCGTAAACCGAAAAAGCTTCTTCGGCAAATTGTGAGTTGAACTGCCAGCCGCCCAGCGCCGGTTCGGATTGGAATACTTTCACCAATTCAAAACCTAACTGCCCTTGAAACATTCCAGGTTGGGCATTACTGTAGCATTCGATGATCGATTGGTCCGCAGGGCAGCCCATCAAATCGCGGTAATATTCCGTGGTGAGTGGGTATCTTTCCTGAACGCGGGTGGTAGTGCCCCACTGCCGGTTGGACGAGATAAAGATGAAATCAGCCTGGTCCAGGACGGAAGTGAAGCGCTCCAGCTTGCTGGCGTCATCAGTCCAATACATCTCAAAATTCAGCCCGCCCTGATAAAAACCGCTGTAGCCATCCAGACCGTCGACCCGCAAGGGCAGGCCGTCATCCCAACTGGATTCGCTGGCTGGGGCGCTGCCGCGCAGCGCCACCGCTCCCTGGTTGGTAGATAATTGAAGGAAAAAAGTTTGGCCTTTCTCCACGTGCAGGGCAGGGTTGAAAACTATCTGGGCCTGGCTGCCTCGTGGGTTATTCCCCGGAAACAATCTGGTAGTTATTTGCGCTTCGCCTATGGACCGCCCATTTTGGGTGTCGTTAATCGTAACGGTAAGGGTATCGGGATTGACTGCCGCAAGATCTTGCTGGGAAGCCCACGGCAGGAGAACGCTCTTTAGATATCCGGCCTCATGGGCGGTAAAAGGAGTCGTGTAAGGGACATCAGGCTGGATCAGGTGGGTTGGTGCAGGCAGAGATAGGTCGCTTGCCCCATCCAGCAAATCAAGATGAAGCTGGCCTTGAATCTGGATTGGAGATGGAGCATTAATCACTTCAATCGTCAGCAGGTAACCAACCTTTGCATGGATTTCTACCGGGGGGTTAAAGCGGATCATCGCCGCGGGCATGCCAGGTGCGACGTTGATTACTTCATTGGCATTTGCCGCGAGAACCGCGCCCCCTTCGATGAAGGTGACACTCACTGGAACCTGAACAGGTTGTGATGACGCTGACACCTGTATCGGCAGGCTGATCTGGCTCACGCTGCCGGGGGATTGTGAAAAAAATGTGGCAGTAAATGGTTTTCCAATCTGGATGATCGGGTTTACGGAACCCAATGGGATCTGTTGGTAATTTTCGGCAACTTTCAGCAACAGGCTGTCTGCCAGGAGAAGTCGGCTGTTGCTGCCGGTGAGATCGACCTTCAACGCATAACGCTGGCCCTTTTTTAAGACCGCCAGCTGGTCAAACGATATTGAAACCGGCTGGTCCTGCACGTTGGATTGGAACGCCACCTCGCCGCGGGCCAGAATTTGAATTCCATTTTCAAGACTGTGCAGCTCAAGCTTTAGCTGCGTTTGACCTGAATTCCCGATCGACAGGTTAATTTTGTTTAGGGTAACCTCATTGGCCGCCCCATTATTTTGCGCGGTAAAAGCAAGCTCAACCCCATTTTCGGGTGTAATCTCATTATCTTTTGGATAACTTAACGGAAGGCTGCTGGTTTCACCCTGGTCGTTCTGCATCTGCAGGTTAATGGGAGCCGGTACGTTCTGGTAAATCCAGCGCGACGCCTCGACCCTGGTCATCGGCCGATTATAGATGCGGGTGAAAGCGAAAGCCCAGGCAAAAGTCGCTGCCAGTGCACCCACCCCCAGCAAGCCCGCCAGGATTTTCCCCCAGGGCACCCGCAAGTACCCATGCTGCAGAGAACGAGCCCATTTGGGGCGAGCATCCCACAATTCAAAGAGCAGCCAGGCCGCGCTGATGATTAAAAGCGGAACCACAGGAATTTCATAGCGCATCGTGCGGGTGAAGCTCAAGCCCTGCCAGAGGAAATAGGCGACGGTCCAGACCCACAATACGCCGTATTCGCGCCACCGACCGCAGATGATCCTCCACCCCATCCAAACCAATCCAACCGTTGCCAGCAGTCCTAAAGGCAGGCCCAGCCCCCATTCGACCATGTTCGTCCAGGCAAAGCTGGCCGGACGGCGCGCCCACTGCAACTCGGGCGGAGAATCGCCATCCCCACTCGATTGGACCAGCAGCCCTTTTAAGTTATCAATCCATTTCTGGTTAGGCGAAATCCCAAAAAAACTGGGGCCCTGGAAAGCATAAGGTTGGCCGATGCGAAAGATAAAAAAAGCCACGAAACCCGCCAGCACCAGGTTGCGAACGATCACCGGCCACTGCCGGTTGCGTGCCTGTGGCGAAAGCCGCGACCAGGCCACTACCGCTGCCCCTGGCAGGAGCACGGCCATCGGGGCAATATTGATCTTTGAAGCCAGCGCCATGCCGTAAAAGAGGCCAAACAACAGGTAGGGAACGACCGATTTCCAGTCCCGCCTGGCCCAATCCCACCCTCTGGGCGGTGATTCGGGTTCAGCCTGGCCGGTTGATGATCCGGAATCGAGGATTACGGCAGCGAAGTAAAATGCAGCCAAAGCGAAGGTATTGGCAAATGTATCGACGGCGAAATAATGAGAAAGCTGGATCGGCAGCACAGCGAAAGCGTATAATCCTGCTGAGATCAAGCTGAGCCAGCGGCGTTTGAACAATCTTTGGGCGACCAGATATACCAGGACCACAGCCAATAAATCGGCCGCTGCCGAAGCAGCCCTGCCTACCAGGAATACCTGATCATAACCGGTCTGGCCCAGCGCTTCCGCGATATAACGGACGATAAAAATTGGCAGCGTTCCATAGACGAAGAATCCGTAGCCGACATTGTGCGGATTTAAGGTAGATTGGGCCGTATTAAAATAATCACCCGGGCTGTTGACCGGTTTGATCGCTGTCTCGACCATTGTCAAGAATCGTTCATCCGGGTGCAAATGCTGGCTCTCATCCCAATTCAATCCGGTAAACCGAAAATACGCGCCCGCGGCTAATATGAGAATCAGGCAAACCCCAACCAGCCAGGCCGGGCTATTTTGACTCTTTTTCTCATTCTCAGAAACGCTGACACCTTCAGCCATAAAATCCTTCATATAGGTCGCTGCCCTGCTCAAGGCATGACCATGAACACCACAAAATCTTTTCCTTCGTAAGATCCTGGAATTAACTGAGAATATCCTGATGGATAAAGCTTATTGAGCACATCTTCCGTTTGAACATCCTCGGGTTTGTAGATGAACAGCTTTGGCCCTTGAGTTTGGCTGGTTGTAGGCAGCTGTTCGCGCTGGATTGCATAATCCTTGCTCGGGTAACCTGCGTTAATCCCTACCAGGCGAGTATCGACCCAATAGGGATAAGGAACAACAAAAGCCGAATCCGGTGTGCCAATGGTAGTTGCAAATTCGCGCACCACAGCCCCGATTTGAGATGTATTCCAGACACCCTGCATATATTGCTTTTCGTATTGGTTGAATACCAGGTCGTAATTTTGAGTCACTGAGCGAGTGAACAGCGCGCCTCCAACCAGAATCGCCAGAGCCAACCCCAATTTTGATGCGCCGGGGCCCTTGATTGCCCGTAAAACGCCGTCCAGCCCAATCCCCGCCAGGATGAACACTGGAATGATTGCGCCATCGCTTCGATTGAGCGAAGGGTTCTCATTTGGAAATGCCAGGGATAATATCGATGGCATCATCAACAGCGGGACCATAACCAGCAAGAAAAGGTCGATCCAGTGCCTCTGGCGGATATAGCGGATCAAGACCATTATCGATCCCAAGAAATATAAAACAGCCGTGACCATATCCAACGCCGGCCGGCCGGTGACCGAGGTGACCCAGGTTTCGCCATTATCCCAAAAGGGCATCAGCCATGATTTCCCCAGGTTTTCGAAGAAAATTTGTAACGGCGGCGCAGGATATGCTCGTTCGGATGTGCCTAAACGCGATATCGCCCGGAATCCAAAATATTCCATATTCATTTGATTTTCCAGGGCATAACGCGCCAGGGGTAAGAAAATCACCAGAGCGATCAACCCCGTAATCAAAAAAGCCGCCAACACCTGGCTGCGTTTACCCTTGGACTGGCGGTGGAGCAGATATAGGAGAATAAGAATGATCAATACAAAGGGTATGATGCGAAATGGTGTGTAACCGTGCAGTCCAAACCCCACGGCGATCCCGGACCAGATAAAATCATTGCGGTTCTGCCGGCGCAGCCCGCGGATGAAATAAAACAAAGCCGGGGCCGCAAACAAAGCGTAAAAAGGGAACCTCAAACCGACCCGGGAAATGACATTTGGCCAATATGCGATCGCTGCCAGAGTGACGGCAAAAAGCCCGATCCTTTTACCGCCGATTTCCTTACCCAGAAGATAAATAAAAGGCAGGGTCAAAAAACCGGCCAGCACTGTACCCAATTTCAAGCTGATAAAAGATAACCCGGTCCCTAACCAGGAAGCGATTGCCGCCGTCAGATAAAACTGTATGGCTTCACGTCCAGTATTGCGCGGAAAGAATATCGAAGGCTTGCCGTTTAGCACGTCGGAAACATCCAGCAACTTTTCAGCCTGGTCGCTAAACATTTCCCCAGGCACACTGCTCAACCGGTAAAAGCGGAAAAAAAGCGCCAAACCGATTACCAATCCGGTGATAATAATGATTCCCCACGAATAGGACGGCCGTGACCGAAAAAATTTCAGCCATGATTGTCTGGCGTTTTGCCAGAATGACGCGATTTTAAACTTCTTTGCAGAATGATAAAAAGCCGCGACGACATAAATCAATGCCAGCAGGCCAAGAAAGAGGTTAGTTGGGGTAAAGCGGTTGTTCGAAAATGTGATGAATGCCAGGACGGCAAACACCCCGCCAAGCAGCAAAATCAACCCGTGGACGGTGGTCGGCAAGGGTCCATGCGCATCCTCAGGCAGATCGGCGATCTGCCATTCCTTGCGCAAGACAGCCGCCACCAATGCGGCAGCGGCCAACCCATAGAATGCGATCCCCAAACCCGCCGAGCGGGTGGCCATATCGAGTCCGGACTGGGCAATAATTCCCAGCAATAAGGCCAGGATGGACAGCCACGGCCAATGGTAAGGCCGACTGGCCCTGGAAAGGGTTGGGGGCACGATTGGCTGCGCGGATAGTTCTACCCGCTCTTCGGCCTGAGCCCCGGCTGTATCTGCGGCCGTTGGAATGGGTTCGCTTTCTTGAGCGTCTGGCTCAACTACGGCCGGAGTGTTTTCTTCTGGCGAACCAGACTTCTCTTCAACCCGAACAGGCTCAACATCCGGTAAATGGATGCGCTGCCCTTTCCAGGGCATTAATAAAGATTTTAGATAATCGAGGACACTTGGTTCTTCCATATGCAATATAAACCGCGGTGTTTACTCAGGATGGATTTTTTTTGCGAACCACGTAAAACGTATAAGCCCCTTGAGGTTGTTCCCATTTTTCGGTATAGGCCGGCTCAACGATCTTGCGCGTTAATGCCAGGTTCCAGGGGGTGGGCGAGAGGATCCAACGTTTCAGAACAGCACGACTGATCCAGGAGGGCAATCCAAAATAGTGCCCCCATTCAAGAATATGCAGCGAATGAGGTGAAAAATAATGCCACCATTTCTCGATCTTAAAACCGGCTTTCTCCAGGCGCTCCTGCCATACCTGTGGACTGTCGCAGTGCTGATGGCGGGAAATCCGGTTAAAGAAATCGCCGGTAGGCATCCCCCAGGAACCTCAACCCGATCTTATCCATGAATTGAGAGATCGACAAATTTGCCAAAAATTGGTGATTGGGCACGCAGAATAAAAACAACCCTCCAGGCTGCATAACCCGGCTGATCTCCTGCACCGTCTCATCCAACCCGCGGATATGTTCAAGAACCGAATTACTGACGGCACTGGCGAAGTAACCATCCGGAAACGGCATCAGATCGCCAAAACCTTGAACGGTTAACCGGTAGCTGCCTCGCTGCCCGGCTTCGAATACCGGGCCGGTCCAGGGATCAACCCCGACATCGAGCGGGCAGTTGAAAGCCACTGCCGCGAAATGTCCATCTCCGCAGCCCATGTCCAGCGTAGGCGCTTCTAATGGATAAGCCTGGTAGAACCGGCATTCGACAGCACGCAGCACAGCCCGGAAATACGGCATATCTTTAAGCTGCAGCCACAAATAATCTTTTTCAGTCGTTTGAGTCAACGGCGTCATTGAAAGAAAAAATCCGCTTTCGGTTTCAGGTTATAGATCTCTATTTATTTCGTCAAATAACTTTTCATAGGCTGCCGCGATAGAATCGGGCTGGTAACGTTCGATGATAGGCCCGGCTGGGCGGACATAATCCTGGCGGTGGTTCAAAACTTCCAGAGCAGCATCTGCCAGGGCATTTGAATCGCCGATGGAAAATATTTTTCCCATTTCATGCAAGGTCACCGGTTGGCGCACGCCTGGCAAATTGGATACCACAGACGGCACGCCGTTGATCATGCCCTCAATTTGCACCAACCCAAAAGATTCGGTGGAATTAAGGCTGGGAAACACAAATAGGTCCAGGTTGGGATAAAAAGCAGCAATTTGCTCGGGGTTAAGCGAGCCAACAAATTGCCAGCTGCCTTTAGCCTGGTATTCTTCGATCCGCGGGGATAAACGCTTGAAATAATGTTCCTCCCCGATAATATTTTGATACGGACCGGCAAACTGCACCTGCGCATTTGGGAAAGACTGTAAGATGCGCGGCAGGGCATTTAACAGGACTTCGATCCCTTTTTCGGTAGCAAAACGTCCAGCCATGCCAATAACCGGTTTTCGGCCATATGGATTGTGCTGCATGGCAAATGACGAGATTGCTTCAGGGCGTATGGCAGGCAATTCGACCGGCGGGGGAATTACCTGCAGCTTATGCATGTAGCGCCGCAGGTAAGGCGAATTTTCGGCGTAATCCCGCGTATAGGTCACGATGCGGTTCGTGGTTAGCGCGGCGAGGTTGTTCATCACCTTCACTGCCAGGTTGGCCGTCAGGGCCAGCAGACCCGGGGGCATGAGCAAGTCGCAGTGATAGGTGATCACGGTCGGCTTTTTCAACAATCTTCCGCGCAGAGCGACCCCGGCTGCATCGAATTGGGGGAGATGGAGCTGGATGGCATCATGTTCTGCCACCAGGCTGTTAGCCAACATGCCAAAGGTCGGCATGATCACGCCTTTCGACAACCTGAAAGCAACCGGGGCGCGCACAATTTTTACCCCAGATTGAACTTCATAACTCGCCAATTCAGGCAGGTAACGTGAGGTCAGCACCGTCACCTGGTGCCCGCGTTTAACCATGGCTTTCGCCAGGCGTTCCGCGTAAATCGTCAGACCGCTGATATGGGGGCGGTAATAAGTCAGTACAATAAGCAGTTTCATGTTAGAAAATTGATTGGTTTGCCTGAACCCAATCGAATAAACGAACAATTCCTTCCTGCACCCCGACCTTCGGTGTCCAGCCTAATTCACGCCCAGCTTTTCGAATATCGGAAACAAAAATCTTTTGATCGCCAGGCCGCCAGGACCCCCGTCCCACTTCGATCTTCCGGCCGAGCAGGTTTTCAAGGATGGGTTCAAATTCGGTCCAGATCGCCAGGGTTTTATCCGGACCGCCTCCCAGGTTGTAAACCTGGCCCGCGGCGGTTCCGATGCGCTGCAGAGCTGCATCATAAGCATTCAGAAGATCATCGACGAACAGCACATCTCGCACCTGCTTGCCGTCGCCGTAAATGGTGATCGGCCGGCCCGGTGATGGCGGCAATCACAAACCAGGCCACCCAACCCTGATCTTCAATGCCGAATTGGCGCTGTCCATAAATGCAGGACTGGCGGAAAACAACGGTGGGCAGCCCATACATGCGGTGGTAATCACGCACGTACTGGTCGCCTGCACCCTTCGAGCAGCCGTAAGGCGAGTGAAAATCGAGTGGTTGAGATTTCTGAGCAGCCCATTGGCAGATTCTCGTAGCCGTAGCGCCCTGTCTCGCTCGATCACCGCCACGTCTTCCATTTCGCCGTACACCTTGTTGGTGGATGCGTACAGAAAAGCCGGGTTGCGGCCCGATAAGCGTGCCGCTTCGAGTACGTTAAATGTACCCAGGGCATTGATTTCAAAATCCTCGCGCGGTTTGGTCACCGAGGTAGTGACCGCCACCTGCGCCGCCAGATGGACGATCACATCCGCTTCCCGAGCAGCGTCCTGGACGGCGCGTGCCTCACGCACGTCCCCAACGACCAACTTAAAGGACCGGTCACCATAAGTCTGGCGCAGCCATTCCAGGTTTAACCGTGCCCCGGCTCGGGATAAATTATCCAAAACCGTCACCTGTTCCCCGCGCTGAAGCAGCCGGCTCACATAATTTGATCCAATAAAACCTGCTCCACCCGTGACCAAGAATTGTTTTGCCATCCATCACTCCACTTTGGAATTTTTAGCCATGCGAATCTCAGTCCAAAGATTTGAAAGAGATTTTCCTTCGCGGGCTAAACCCCAAAATCCAAATACCGCTGTGATCAAAAATTGTATGAAATGCATTAAGAAGGCGTAAGCCAGAGCCGGGGCATAAGCCACGCCCAGAATTGTCAGCGCTGCCACCATCGATGCTTCATATACCCCCAATGCCGCCGGTGCTGAGGGGATAGCCACTCCCAGGGCAAGCAGGGCATCGGCAAACATTGCCCACCAGAATGGGGCAGCCGGGGCAATTGCCAGAATGCCAATATAGTAGATGAAAATCCAGAGCAACCAGTTGAGCACGACCCAGAACAGCACCAGGAGAAACCGGCGTGGGCTGGTCAGCGCCTGCAAGCCTTCGAGCAGGGCATCTACCTGCGGAATGATATATTTTTGAACCAATTTCCAGCGTTGGCCCAAACGGATTGAAATCTGGTGTACCTTCTCCCGATAACGCGCCATTAAAAACAGCAATGCCAGCATTCCAACCACAATCACCAGGGTAACCGTCGCAACGGGGCGCATCCAATCCTGCCCAAGAGCCAGGGGCAGCGTGGACAAAACCAGGATTGCCGCCATCACCAGGTCAAAAGCTCGTTCAATGACAATCGTGGAAAGCGACATGAAACGGGCTGAGCCGGGTCGCTCCACCCATAAAAACCGCCCTGCCGATTTCGCCCATGCGCAGTGGGAAGAGATTGTTCAGCATGTAGCCGATGTTGATGATGAAGAATGTACGCGTAATAGTCGTTCGTTCTTCTAATAGCGTACGCCATAAAGCCGACCTCACCACAAGAGAAAAGATGGTCAGACCGATGATTCACTGCCAGGGTTGGCCATTGAAATGCCTGCCAGGATTGGATCAGATCCGACCAGTTCCATTTCGAAAGAGTCAGCAAAATCACCAGCGCTACCAGGCTGATCGATCACCCCCGGAAGCCAGCGGCGCGCATCGCGCCAGATAGATGCCTTTGTATTAACCGTCATTCTTCCTCCAGGCGTAAAACTGCCATGAATGCTTCCTGGGGAATTTCTACATTGCCCACCATTTTCATGCGGCGCTTGCCCTTTTTTTGTTTTTCGAGCAATTTCTTCTTGCGGGTGATATCACCCCCATAACATTTCGCCAGTACATCCTTGCGGGTGGCCTTCACCTTGGCGCTGGAGATGATCCGCCCGCCGGCGGATGCCTGCACCGGAACATCGAACAACTGGCGTGGGATCAGATCCTTGAGCTTGGTGACCAGCGCTTGCCCTTTGTGATAAGCATCCTGGCGGTGGACGATGGATGCCAGGGCATCCACCGCTTCAGCATTAATCAACACATCCAACCGCACCAGGTTTTCAGGACGGTATTCGGCAAACTGGTAATCCATCGAGGCATAACCGCGCGTGCGCGATTTTAAATTATCAAAGAAATCAACGATCAATTCCGCCAGCGGGATTTCAAAAGAAAGCTGGACCCGGTTCGGGGCCGGGAAATCCTGCTCTTTGTATATTCCACGCCGCTTTGTCACCAGATCCATGATCGTGCCGTAAAATTCAGTGGGGGTAATGATCTGCAGGGTCATCCACGGTTCGCGGATTTCCTTGATCAGCCGCTTCATCTGGCAGATCAACAGGCGAATTGATCAGCATGATTTCGCCGGTCAGCAGCTCAACTTCATATTCGACCGAGGGAGCGGTCATCAGAATATCCAGGTCGTATTCACGCTCCAGCCGTTCCTGGATGATCTCCATGTGAAACAAGCCCAGAAAACCGCAGCGAAAACCAAAATTGAGCGCCTGGGAGGTCTCCGGCTGGTAACTCAAGGAAGCATCATTTAGCTGAAGCTTTTCCAGGGCATCTTTCAGATCCTGGTAATCGTCATTATCCACCGGGTAGATCCCGGCAAAAACCATCGGTTTGGCATGCAGATAGCCGGGGAGCGGTTGGCTGGCAGGGCGCGCAGCCAGGGTGACCGTATCCCCAACGCGTGATTCCGACACCGTTTTCAACCCGGTGGCGAGATAACCCACATCCCCGGCGGTGAGCCTGTCGACCGGGCGCATATTCGGAGAAAATACGCCGATTTCCACCGGGCGGGTCTCGATGCCGGTGGCCATCATCCGCAGGGTATCGGTCAGCAGGACCGATCCTTCGAAGATGCGCACGTAAGCGATCACGCCTTTATAGGAGTCGTAATGTGAGTCAAAAATTAACGCGCGCAGCGGCAGGTCCGGGTCTCCTTTTGGAGGGGGAATTTTCTGCACGATCTCTTCGAGCAGCGGAGCAACATTGGTGCCGTCTTTGGCGGAAATTCGCAGCGATGCTGGTCCGGGTCAACCCCCAACAGGCTGTTTACATCCTCGGCGACCACATCCGGTTGGGCGGAAGGCAGGTCGATCTTGTTGATCACCGGGATGATCACCAGGTCGTGTTCGAGCGCCAGATAAAGATTGGCCAGGGTTTGCGCCTCGATCCCCTGGGTGGCATCCACCACCAGCAGCGCGCCTTCACAGGCGGCCAGAGCGCGGCTGACCTCATAATTAAAATCCACATGGCCGGGGGTGTCGATCAGGTTCAATTCGTACGTCTGGCCATCTTTGGCGGTGTAATTCATGCGCACCGCCGAGGCTTTGATCGTTACCCCCTTCTCGCGTTCCAAATCCATCGTATCCAGCACCTGTTCGGTCGTATCGCGATCCGAAATGGTGCCGGTAAGGTGCAGCAAACGGTCCGCGAGAGTTGATTTCCCGTGGTCGACGTGGGCAATGATACAAAAATTGCGGACGTGCTCATCCATAGCCCCTGAATTTTACCTTAAAACACGACCAAAACAGAAAATGATTTCAGGGGCTTATCCGCAGCGAGGATTTAGAGCTTGTTACCCAATAGATGGCTCATTCCCTACGACTTTTTCGATCATTTCTTCCAGGTTCGTGTTTTTCTCCCCCTGCCATACACAGTGCACCAGGAATTCCGCATTTCCCTTAGGCCCAAGCAAAGGAGAACGGATCAATCCCGCCACCCCGAAACCCAAATCCTGGGCATGGTTCAGCACCTCAATCAGCACCTGGCGGTGAACAGCCGGGTCGCGGATCACGCCTTCGCCTTTGGCGGCATCTTTGCGCCCGGCCTCAAACTGAGGTTTGATCAACGCCACACCCGGCCCGACCGGCCCTCAAACCAGGAAGCAACCGCCGGCAGCAGAATTTTCAGCGAAATAAATGAGGCATCGATCGTCACCAGGCCAACCGGCTCCGGAAAACCCTTCACATTCCGGGCATTGGTACGCTCCATCACCGTCACCCTGGGATCGTTGCGCAGCTTCCAGTGCAGCTCGCCGTAACCCACATCCACCGCGAAGACATGCCCGGCGCCGTGCTGCAGCAGGCAGTCGGTAAATCCGCCCGTCGACGCGCCCAGGTCGGCGCAAATTTCGCCGTCCAGTTCGGTCAGCCCAAAGGCATCCAGGGCTGCCAGCAATTTCTCACCGCCCCGCGAAACGAAACGCGGTCCCTGGTCAACGGCTAATTCAGCATCCTTCAGATACCTTGGTAGAGGGCTTTAATTCAACCTCACCGTTCACCCGCACCTGGCCCGCCATCACCAGGCGTTGGGCCAGTGACCGGCTTTCCACCAATCCGCGTTTCGAGCAGCAGCACATCCAGGCGCACCTTTTCCATATTGAAAATTTTACTTCATGGATGACCCTTGTGGTATCATAATCTCATGTTAAAGGCTCTGCTCAAAACGATGCGTCTCCGTCAATGGACAAAGAATGTGTTTGTCCTCGCTGCGCTGGTCTTTGATTTGAAACTGCGAGATCCAGAAGCGATCGTCCGGTCCCTGGCCGGCTTTTTTCTGTTTTGCTTTCTATCGAGCGTGGTGTACATCATCAATGATATCGCCGATCGTGGAAGCCGACCGCAACCATCCCACCAAGCGCAACCGTCCGATTGCTTCTGGCAAGCTGCCCATCCCCGTCGCCATGGGGGCAGCCATCATTCTCCTGGCATTTACCTTAATCGCATCTTACCTGCTTTCATCGGGATTTTTCCTGATCGCAGCCAGCTTATTTTTTGATTAACCTGGCTTATTCAAACTGGCTCAAACATGTGGTAATTATCGATGTGTTGATTATCGCCACCGGGTTCGTCCTGCGGGTCGCGGCAGGCGTCAGCCTGATCTCGGTCGAACGCTTTTCACCCTGGCTGTACGTGTGCATGACCCTGTTGGCTTTATATATGGGTTTCGGCAAGCGCCGGGCGGAACTGGCGCTGCTGACCGTCGAGGCCAACTCACACCGCCGGGTGCTGGAAGGATACACAATCGCCTTTCTCGACCAATTGATTAATATTGTGTCCGGCCGCAACCATCATTGCCTACAGTTTATACACATTTTCCGCACCCAATGTGCCTGAAAACCACACCATGATGCTGACCATCCCCTTCGTGGTTTATGCCATATTCCGCTACCTCTACCTGGTACAGGTCAAGCAGCTGGGCGGCGCCCCGGAAGATATGATTCTGACCGACCGGCCGCTGCAGGCGACTTTTATCCTGTGGGGGGTGGCTGTGGTGGCAATATTTTACGGTTTTCAATAAAGGGAACCATCATGCCCGCGATCACAGCCACAGCTCCTGGTAAAGCGATCCTGGTGGGTGAACACGCCGTCGTTTACGGTCGCCCGGCCATCGCTGTGCCGGTCACCCAGGTTCAGGTGAAAGCAGCGGTCTTTGCTGAAATTCGCGGCCAACCCGGTGAAATCTGGATCGATGCCCCCGGTATCAATCTCTCAACTCGCCTCTCGCAGCTTCCGGAAACAAATTCCATTGCCCGCTTGATCAGTGCTATTGCGAACGAATTAAATATCAAACGCTTCCCGGCCCTGCGCCTCACGGTCACATCATCCATTCCAATCGCCGCGGGTCTCGGATCGGGGGCAGCGGTCGCCGTTGCCGTCATTCGCGCGCTTTCAGCTTTTATTGGAAGGCCCCTACCGGATGAGCGAGTTTCGGCCCTGGCTTTCGAGCAGGAGAAAATATTTCACGGAACCCCTTCCGGCATCGACAATACCGTCATAACCTATGCGCAACCGATCTATTTTGTGCGCGATCTGCCCTTCCAGCTGCTGCACCCGGCCGCCCCATTTACCCTGGTGATTGGGGATACCGGCGTGCGCAGCCCCACTGCCGCGGCGGTGGCGAAGGTCCGCGAACGCCGGCAAAACGATCTCGCCGCGTATGACGCCATATTCGACCAGATCGCCGCAATTTCGCACCAGGCCAGGCTGTGTATTGAAACCGGCGAGATCCAGAAATTGGGAACCCTGCTGGATCAAGACCAGCGTTTGCTGCAAGATATTGGCGTATCCAGTCCAGAGCTTGAACGCCTGGTAAGCGCAGCCCGCGAGGCGGGCGCCTGGGGAGCAAAACTTTCAGGTGGCGGATTAGGTGGGAATATGATCGCTGTCGCGGAACCTGCCAGAGCCGGTGCGGTCGCCGACAGCTTGCGAGTAGCCGGGGCTGTGCGCACCTGGGTAACGGAAATCAAACCAGGATAAACGGTCGGGGATAATGGATCTTTATTTCCTCAAGCTGGGTGGATCTCTGATCACGGATAAAAACAGCCCCCATACGGTGCGGCCGGAGGTGCTGCACCGCCTGGCAGGCGAAATTCATGCCGCTGTGATTTCCCAGCCGGACCTGCGTTTGCTGGTTGGGCACGGTTCCGGATCCTTTGGACACGTCCCAGCCCACCGGCACAATACCCGCGCAGGTGTCCATGCCTCTTCAGAATGGGCCGGTTTTGTGGAGGTATGGCAAGAAGCCCGCGCCCTAAACCAGATCGTTGTCGAAAGTTTGATAAAAGCCGGGCTGCCCGTGATCGCAATGCCTCCATCGGCATCGGTGACAGCCGCCGATGGGCAGGTTTTCCATTGGGATCTCAAACCAATTCAAGCCGCGTTGGCTTCCGGATTGGTGCCGTTGATCAATGGAGACACAATTTTCGATATCCACCGGGGAGGGACGATACTTTCTACGGAAGAGCTGTTCTTCCACCTGGCTCGCCAGCTCAAACCGCGGCGGATTGCCCTGGCAGGGATTGAAACCGGTGTATGGGAAGATTTTCCAACTCGCAGCCAATTGATCGAAAGCATCACGCCAGCCAGCTTCACACAGGTCGCCGGTCGATTGGGTGGTTCAGCCGCAGTCGACGTCACGGGCGGTATGCTAAGCAAAGTGCGGACGATGCTCAACCTCCTGGAGGACGTTCCTGAAATGGAAATTCTGATATTTTCGGGCCTGATTCCTGGCAATGTAACCCAGGCATTAACCGGAAAAGGTTTTGGCACCCGAATTAGATCGTAAAGGAGTTGTCCATGGTATTCTCTAGAAATCGATTGGAAGAAAACGAAGAAGCCTCATTGGCCCCCTACGGCATCAAAGCCAGCAGTTCTCGCGGACGGTTGTTTCCGGAAGATGAACCCGATTACCGCACTTGTTTTCAGCGCGACCGCGACCGGATTATTCATACCACCGCATTCCGCCGGTTGGAATATAAAACCCAGGTATTCGTCAACTACGAGGGTGATTACTACCGCACCCGCCTAACCCATACCATTGAGGTGGCGCAGATCGGGCGGACGATTGCCCGCGCCCTGGGTGCAAACGAAGATCTGGTAGAGACAATCTGCCTGGCTCACGACCTGGGACACCCGGCGTTTGGCCATTCCGGCGAGACCACCCTGGCGCGGCTGATGAAAGATTACGGCGGTTTTGACCACAACAAACAGTCATTCCGCATCGTGACCCAGCTCGAGCACCGCTATCCGGAATACCCCGGGTTGAACCTGACCTGGGAAGTATTGGAAGGGATCGTCAAACACGAAACCGAGTACGACAAATCGGATGCGGCCGAATTCAACCCGGATTTACGCGGTTCATTGGAAGCCCAGATCACCAACATCGCAGATGAACTGGCCTACACAGCCCACGATTTAGACGATGGCTTGCGTTCTGGCATGATCACGCCTGGGATGCTGGAAGGAATCGACCTGTGGGAAATATTACGCGGCTCGGTCGGCTGGCACAGCGGGCTGCTTGATGAATTAACCCGCCACCGCGCGATCCGGCGCCTGATCGGCCTGGAAGTGACTGACGTTGCGCAGAGCACGGCCCAAAAGCTGCAGGACAGCGCAGTACGCTCGGTGGACGAATTGCAGCAACTGCCTTATAATGTGGTCGGTTTTAGCGATGATCTTCGCCGGCGGAATCGCCAGTTAAAAGATTTCCTGTATAAAAATATGTACCGCCATTGGCGCGTCATTCGTATGGCGGTAAAAGCAGAACGCATCATCAGCGCCCTTTTTGATGCTTATCGGGCCGAGCCAAGCATGCTTCCCAATCACATTCAAGACACGATCGCGGAGCGCGGGTTGGAACGGACCATCTGTGATTATCTCGCCGGGATGACAGACCGGTTTGCGATCGAAGAACATCGCAAGCTTTTCGATCCGGAAATTTTACCGTAATTTTTTTCTTTCACCCTTCGGGGTGAGTTATTACTATTTCAATAGGAGTTGCCCCAGGATGTCAGATGTCAATTATTTAACCGCGGAAGGCCTTGAAAAACTAAAAAAAGAATTAGCAGAGCTAAAGGGTCCTCGCCGCCAGGAGCTTTCTGCACGCTTGCGAGCTGCCATCCAGCAAGGTGATCTGTCTGAAAATGCAGATTACATCCAGGCCAAAGAGGAACAAGGATTTTTGGAAGGCAGAATTCAGGAACTGGACTGCATCTTTAAGCAATGTAGTCATCATCGATGAAAAGAAGAAGTACAGAGAGAGTGTGGACATTGGCGCTCGCGTCACCATCCAGGAAGACGAATATCCTCCTGAAACATATCAAATGGTGGGGCCAAAAGAGGCAGATCCAGCCAATGGACGAATATCATACGAATCTCCCATTGGTCGGGCCTTGATGGATCACCGGGTCGGCGACGTCGTTTTAGTGGAAATCCCTTCTGGGAATATTACGCTAAAAATCCTTAATATCGAATAGAAATCTTAAATTCCACGCTACTTCAATATGGGGGCGGGAGAAGTTTTAATTGCGTTTTTTTGCCCACTTTGTGGGCAAAAAAACGCTTTCAAGTTTTACCCCCGCCCGGGGGCGGGGGTTGGGGTAAAGGCAATAAATAAAAGGATTTTGACCCGGTAGGAGTCAAAACCCTTTTATTATAAATATTCTATTGCGCGAGTTTTGGCCAGATTGCCAGCTCAAGCGTCAACCGGTCAAAGAAGCTGTTTTGGGGCAGGGCGCCCTGACCATAATTCATATCCACGACACGAGCGGTAAGCTGTAATGTCGCCGTCTGCAGATAGACTTCGGCTCCCGGCACGATCAAGACCGGTTCCCCCTTGGCTTGCAGTTCCTGCATCGCTGCCGGGTCATTGAATGCATTCTCGCTCATCAAGACCTTGGTGATCGTCTGGATATCATTTTTATCGAACAGCCAGACTTCAAAGGCAGTCACTTTCTTGGGATCGCCTACGCCGATATGCTTGGAAATCCCCACACCGCACTCGCCCAGGAATTCGCCGGTAGGCGAGTCGATGCTGAATGAGTCATCGTACATGTCGACACCTAGTTTGTAGGTCGTCATGAATTGGGCAATCGGGGCCTCAACGCCCTGGGCTGCATATTCGGGCTGGCGCGCCTGAGCCGGAACCTGCTTGTTAGCTCCACTGAACATGCGCGACAGCGAGTCTCCGCCTTTGCGGTTGCGTACCAGGAAAACATAAGCCAGAGCGCCGCCAATTACCAGTAAAACAAGGCACAGCACCAATAACAACGTGCTGCCCCCGCCATCTGCAGGCGCCGGGGTCACAGCCACCGTGGGCTGGAGCCCCGCCGGCTTGGTCGCCTGCGGGGCGGTTGTGCCGGGAATGGTCGTAACCGCGCCGGGCTGGCCGGCAGGCACTGCCAGTGCATTGGCGAACTTGGTGATGTCATCTGGGAAGGTCTTGCCGGGCGCTTTGCGAATTTCATCCAGGTATGTGGCTGCATCTGCGCCGACATCCTGGTAGCGCCGTTTCGCCGTGGCAGTATCACCAGACTTGGCATAAGAATCGATCGCCATTCTCAGGTAATCGACTTTTAAATCTGAACGCAGGTTCACAGGGGCCGCATCGTAATACGTCACCGGCCAGAGACCCCAACCGATAACAAACCACCCAACGATTAAACCCAGCAGTCCTGCACCAATCCCTACGTAAAGCGGATTTTTTAACAAATCACGTACCTTATCCATCGTCATCAGCTCCTTAGAAAAGCGTCCAGATAGCGACTGGCATTTATCTTAACCAATATTAATCATTTTAGAACATATTGTCAAAACAAGCAACCGCTATCCAGCATTATTTTTCAAGATTGGTGCAATTATCATGCCGGATCAAATCCATTTTTAGAATAAGCAGTGTCAGATTGTTACCACAGAAAGAATTGGAGCCCCAATCTCAGCGTTTATACCGCTTCAGGGGCAGCTTCACCCAAAGATTCGAGTAAAAAGGACTCTGAACATTGAATGCACTGCGCTTCACGTTTATTGGAAATGACCAGCAGCCCATTGCATTTCGGGCAAGCATGGGCGATAGGCCGTTTCCAGGAAGTGAAATCACAGGTTGGGTAATTGGCACAACCGAAAAATACTCGCCGTTTGCGCGTCCTTCGCTCCACAATTTCGCCGCCGCACTTCGGGCACAGTACGCCAATTTTATCTAAAATCGGTTCGGTATGGCGGCAGGTCGGGAAATTACTGCAGGAAATAAATTTGCCAAACCGTCCCCAGCGGATTACCAGATCGTGGCCGCACTTAGGGCATTCTCGCCCCACTTTTTCCAGCTCCGCTTTCTGGGTAGGCATCTCGGCCTGCGCTTTTTGCACTTGCGGCGCAAACCGCTGGTAAAATTCGCCGATAACCGACCGCCATTCCTGATCACCGGCAGCCACCTTATCCAGGTCTTCCTCCATATGGACCGTAAAGTTCATATCCACAATTTCCGAGAAATGCTGGACCAGCAGCGAATTGACCAGCTGCCCGGTTTCGGTTGGTATGAGGCGTTTATTCTCTCTTACAACGTATCCGCGTTCCTGAATGGTTGACAGGATAGGCGCGTAGGTCGAAGGCCGCCCGATGCCGTACTCTTCCAATACCTGCACCAGCGATGCTTCGCTGAAACGCGGTGGTGGCTGGGTGAAGTGCTGTTCTGGAGCCAGGCGCACCAGCTCTTGCTTCTGCCCTTCTTCCACCTCAGCCGGAATACGCACCGATTCGGCTTCTTCTTCCTCACTGATTTTGAGGTCTTCATCCCGCATTTCTTCGTAAACAACCAGAAAACCGGGAAATTTGAGCGTCGATCCGGAAGCTCGAAAGAGATAGGAATGATTGGCGGTATTGGTGGTAATTTCGACCGCCAGGGTATCATAAACCGCCGATTCCATCTGGCAGGCCACAAATCTTTTCCAGACCAACTGATAAAGTTTGAACTGGTCAGGGCTGAGAAAAGGTTTCACCTTGTCCGGTGAGCGCAGCACGGAGGTAGGCCGGATGGCTTCGTGGGCTTCTTGAGCGCTCACAGCCCGCGTCCTGTACGTCAAGGGTGCAGCTGGCAGGTAATCTTTGCCGTAATTTTCGAGAATGTAGGGGCGCACCTCATTGATCGCCAGCTCAGAGATATTGGTCGAATCGGTGCGCATATAGGTAATCAAACCGGTCGTGCCGGCCCCGTCCAATTCGATGCCTTCATAGAGCTGCTGCGCCAGCGCCATTGTGCGCCGCGCGGTATAACCCAGGCGGCGAGAAGCCTCTTGCTGTAAAGTGCTGGTGATAAATGGCGCTGAGGGTTTGCGCCGCCGCTCGCTGCGCTTTATCCGGCTGATTACATACGCAGCTTGATCTAGATCAGCCAGGTACTGCTTGACAGATTCTTCATCTGGCAGGGACGGATCCTGATCGTCGATTCTTGACAAATGCGCCTTGAAACTTAGCCTGGCGCCTTCAGGTTTGAATTCTCCGTCAATCGACCAGTATTCCACCGGTGTAAAATCATCGATCTCATTTTCTCGTTCGACGATCAAGCGCAGCGCCACAGATTGTACTCGCCCGGCAGACAGCCGGCTGCGCACTTTCTCCCACAGCAGCGGGCTGATACTGTACCCAACCAGCCGGTCGAGCACTCGCCGCGCCTGTTGGGCATCCACCAGGGCCATATTGATTTCTCGCGGGTGAGCAAAAGCCTCGGCTACGGCCGGGGCGGTGATTTCATGAAAAACCACCCGCTTGGCAAGCTGTGGATCGATTTCTGCCGATTCCAACAAATGCCAGGCAATGGCTTCCCCTTCGCGGTCAGGGTCTGTTGCCAGAAATATTTCTTCCGACCGCCTTGCCAGATCCTTGATTTCCTTCACCACCGCGCGTTTCTCATTGGGCACACGATATTTAGGTTCGAAGTTGTGGTCGACATCTACCGATAACTCAGAACGCAGCAGGTCGCGGACATGACCAATCGAAGCTTTCACCGTAAAACCCTTGCCCAGGAAACGCCCGACGGTTTTTGCCTTGGCGGGCGATTCTACGATCACCAATTTTCCGTTTCGTTTGGGGCTTTTATCCGGTGGGGTCAGGCTTTCGTGAGCCTGGGTGCGCCCCATCCGGTAGAGTTTTGTACCGCATTCTGAGCAGGTCCCTCGGGTAACCGGCGCGCCGACGGCATTGAATTCGGCCTGCGGTTCTAACATTTCTCGCTTGGCCTTGCATTTGACACAATAAGCTATCAAATCGATCATCTCCTACAAATAAATGTCGCGCCCATCTTGTTTGAGTCGGTCGACCACCTGGCGTACCTGCTGCGCCTTTTCACGCGAGCAAATCAGCAGCGCATTACCGGTATCGATAACGATCAGGTTGTTCACGCCAATGGTAGCCACCAATTTATCGGGCGTTCCACTAATAATAAGCGTGTTTTGGGTATCAACCAATAGACGCTCACCATCCACAATAATATTACCTTGCGGATCTTTTTCTAAAACATCAAATAACGAATCCCAACTGCCGACATCATTCCACTGCAAATCGCGCGCCGGTATCACCGCCACATGGTCTGCTTTTTCCATCACACCGAAATCAATCGTCTGCGGATGGATCGTGGGCCACACCTCTTGCAGAACATCCTGCCGCCGGGGAGAGTCCCACGCCTGGCTGATCTCATCCAGTTTCGTTTCCAGATCGGGCATCAAGCGGTGAATGTCGCGCTGAATGCGCTCAACCGTCCAGATAAACATGCCGGAATTCCAGGCATGGTCTCCCGCAGCAAGAAACTGCTCGGCCAATTCCAGGTTTGGCTTTTCCTTAAATTTCAGGCCGTGAAACACAGGCTGCCCTTCAAATGTTCCCAATTCCCCACCGTACTGGATATACCCATAACCGGTGGAAGGGAAAGTGGGCGTAACCCCCAGGGTGACCAGAAACCCCTGGCGGGCGACAGCCAGACCCGATCTTACCACCGATTGAAAATAAGGCACGTTTTCGATAATATGGTCGGCTGCCAGCACAATCATCTCGGCCTGCGGGTCGCGGTGATGCAGCGCAACAGCTGCCAGTCCTACCACCGAGGCTGTTCCGCGAGGTATGGGCTCAAGCAGGAAATTCTCCTGGGGAATGGCGGGCATTTGAGCCTGCAGAATGGCCGCCTGATCGGCAACCGTCACCACCAGAATACGTTCAGGGGATACGAGATCGCCCAACCTGTCTGCCGCCATTTGAAACAATGTACGCGGTTTGCCAAAGCTCAACGTTTGCTTGGGATGAGTTTTACGCGAAAGAGGCCATAACCGCGTTCCACCGCCTCCGGCCATGATCACCGCATAGGTATGGTTATTCATGTTCCTCCGTAAAATATGGCGACTGTCCTTCGCGAACCGCGACATAATTCATGCCGCCGACCTGGCGCACCATGCCTTTTAGCTCCATGAGCGTCAGTGTAGCCGATACTTTATCAATTGACAAGCCTGACTGCGCGCCGATCTCGTCTACATGCAGCGGCTGGCTGCCTAAAACCTGCAAGATACATGCTTCAAGTGGTTCGGTTGGCAGCACTGTGCGGGCTTCATGATGTTCGTTGACCAGTTCGAGCTGCAGCGATTCGAGCACATCTTCAGGTCTTAGCAAGGGACGCGCCCCTTGTTGTATCAGCCGGTTGGTGCCTTTGCTCTGAGGAGCGTTGATATTTCCTGGAACCGCCAGCACATCTCGCCCTTGTTCGGCGGCAAAGGTGGCAGTAATCAAGGCTCCACTGGTCTCACCCGCTTCAATTACGATCGTAGCCAATGACAGTCCTGATATGATCCGGTTTCGGGGAGGAAAATTGGTGCTGTCTGGCGGGGTACCCGGTGGGTAGTCGCTGATTAATGCGCCTCTTTCACGGATACGGTCAGCCAATCGTAAATGTTCAGGTGGATACACCAGGTCGACACCGCTGCCCAAAACGGCAAATGTTCGCCCACCCGCTTTGAGGCAGGCGTCGTGCGCCACCCCATCTACTCCGCGCGCCAGGCCGCTGACCACGGTGATCCCGTGCTGAGCCAGAAAACCGGCCAGTTCTTCGGTAACTTGCCGGCCGTAAACGGTAATTTTTCGGGTACCCACGATCGCCACGGACCAGCTGTCTTCATCCAGAATTTCCCCACGCAGGTAGAGTACGGGTGGAGGCTGGTCGATTTCTTTCAAGCGGCGCGGATAAAGCTCATCTTCCCAGGTCAGCACCTGAATCCCCTGGCTTTGAATCCGTTCCCACACCCGGGCCAGATCGACCTGCTTGCGTACAATTAACAGATTCTCGATGACCTTGCCCGTTATGCCCGCGTTTTTAAGAGCATCAGCGGGAGCTTGCCAGGCTACTTCCAGGCTGCCAAAAAAATCCAGCAGCCCTTTAAGGCGCACTGCTCCAATGCCCCTGACCAGGTTAAAACCGACCCAGTATGCTTTGCGCTCCATCCCCACTGCGCCTTACTCAGCTCCATTCCTGTGGACGTACCTGAATTTCTCGCTTTTTGAGATCCACATGCAGGAGCACATCCGCAATTGCCGGGAACAGCAGTTCAGTGCCGTCGGAAGATGTGACTACATATACATCATTCGCGCCTGTTTCGAGGATGTCCGTGAGCACTCCCAATTCCTGCCCCTGTTCATCGATCACGCGCAGGTTCAGCAATTGGTGATAATAATATTCACCTTCCGGAAGGCGGGGTAAATCAGCGGCTTTCACATACACCAGGTGATTTCTAAGAACACCGACCTGGTCGCAGTCATCATATCCATCAAAAGACAATAAAATGGCACGATCCTGGGGGCGAATGGTTTTAATGATCATGGGTTGATGTTCTTCACCCACATAAATGGTCTTGCCGCGGCGCAGGCGCTCCGGAAAATCCGTCTCGACATCCATGATGATCTCGCCATTAACCCCATGCGGGCGTCGAAGCTTGCCGACCATCAGAAAAACAGGCTCGCCCGGCTGGGGCGAGCCTGTGCCTTCCTGCGGGTTATTGGATAATGAGCGAGGATCTTTCATCGAGGCTCTATCACATCCATCGTAACCAGTTTGCCCTCGCGGGCAGCGGCAACCCGCAGCAAAATGCGCATCGCATTTGCCACCCGGCCGCCTTTTCCGATCACGCGTCCCATATCTTCCTTGGCCACGCGTAATTCTAACCGCACCTTTCCCCCACCGCGGTCCTGGCGCACCAGAACAGCCGTGGGATCATCCACCAATGATCGGGCGATATATTCTATCAACTCTTTCAAGGCGGCTCCTTTCGAATTACTCTTTGGTCCGGCCAGCCTATAAAAAGTAATCCGGCGGATGGGCCAGGTTCCAACCCATAATCGGATTTTTCATTCAAACAGGCTGACCGGATAGTATTATGGTAGGGTTACTTTGCTGCGCGCTTCGTGTAATATGCGCTTGCTTCAGCCAACAGCGTTTCGACCGGCTCTCCGCCTTTAAAACGGGCATACCGGTCCATTAAGCCAACACTTTTGAAAAGCTGCATAACCGATTCGGACGGCTGAGCGCCAACGCTCAACCAGTGATAAATGCGGCCTTCGTCCACATTGAACCCAAAAGGATTCTCACGCGGGTTGTAAGAGCCTAAATTCTCAAGAAAGCGGCCATCTCGGGGAGCTTCCTTATCCGCTGCCATGATGCGGTAGCTGGGTTGATGGCGCAAGCCTGTACGGCGTAAACGAATTCGAACCATTCTAACGTACTCCTTCAAAAATTCATCTGTTGTAGTTTCAATTTCCGGTTTGCTGTTCTGCGGTTGAGGAACGTGGGAGGACACGTTATTCCGCCAGGCCTGGCGCTCCGGTTTAGCCAAACAGGCGCGATATTCCGCGCCCGCCCGTCTTCTGTATGGTCTTCATCATGCGCTGCGCTTCACGGAACTGCTTGATCAAGCGGTTGACGTCCTGCACATCCGTACCAGAACCGCGCGCAATTCGCCGTCTCCGGCTGGCATTGAGTATATCAGGATTTTTTCTTTCGCCCGGGGTCATCGAATTAATAATCGCTTCGGTCATTTTCATTTGCGATTCTGCGTCCTTGGGATCAACTTGCTTGGCAAGCTGCCCCATCCCGCCCGGCAGCATTTCGAGCAGTGCGGTGAAAGGTCCCATCTTGCGCAGCTGGCGCAGCTGGTTCGAAAAATCTTCCAGGGTAAATTGACCAGAAAGCATTCGTTGAGCCTGGCTGGCGGCCGTTTTTTGGTCAAAGGCGGCCTGAGCCTTTTCGATCAGGCCAATCATGTCTCCCATGCCCAAAATCCGCGAGGCCAGCCGCCCGGGGTCATACGCCTCCAGGGCATCAATCCCTTCCCCGACTGCGAGAAATTTTATCGGCACCCCGGTTACAGTGCGAATGGAAATGGCAGCCCCGCCGCGTGAGTCGCCGTCCATTTTGGTCAAAATCAAACCCGTAAGCTGGACGGTATCGCGAAAACCTTCCGCCACATGCAGCGCTTCCTGCCCGATCATTGAGTCGACCACCAATAAAACATCATTGGTCGGCACCCGCTGCTTGATCGCCCGCAGTTCATCCATCAATGCCTGGTCCAGTTGTGAACGCCCGGCTGTATCGATGATCAGCACCGTGACCCCGCCCTTTTGCGCCTGGTCGAAGGCGTGCGCGCACAGCTCAGGAGGTTTAAGGCCCGGCTCGTGAAAAACAGGCACGCTCACCCTTTCGCCGAGGGTTTGCAGCTGCTTAACGGCAGCCGGGCGGTAAGGGTCAGCGGCGACCATTTCTACCCGTTCACCCTGGGCACGCAGCAGGCGCGCCAACTTGGCAGCTGCCGTGGTTTTTCCTGATCCTTGCAGCCCAACCAGCAAGACAACTCTTGGCTTGACCCCGGTCAGATTGAGCTTGGCCGGTTCGCCCAGGGTGGCGATAAGCTCTTCATGCACGATTTTAATGACCTGCTGGGCCGGGTTGAGTGCTTTACTCACTTCGGCACCGATCGAACGCTCTTTTACGCGCGCCACAAAGTCTTTGACGACGCTGTAATGCACATCCGCCTCGAGCAGTGCCATTCGCACTTCCCGCATGGCAGTGTCAACATCCGCCTCGGTTAATTTTCCGTGGCGGCGCAGGTCTTCAAAAACTCTATTCAGGCGTTCGGTCAAGTTCTCGAACAATTTCGTTCCTTAAAAGCAACCAAATGCCACCTCCCAATGGGAGGCAGTGCAGGCAGGATTTTAGCCTGTTCCTTAATAAAGGTCAAGGGCATTTTTTATTTGGGAATTCAATTATATCCATCTCTTTTCGGAATAAACCAGATCACGTAACGCGAACGTATTCAATGGGTTATAATCTATAAAATTTTTAGAGATCCCCCGGAGGGCTTGCATGGCCAAAGTCGCTATTTTGACCGACAGCACGGGTTTCATCGCTCAGGAGATCACCCGCAATTTGCCAATATTCTATATCCCCCTGCACATCATCTGGGGTGAGGAGACGTATCTCGATAATGTCAATATCACCAATGATGAGTTTTACGAAAAGCTAAAGTCCTCCAAAATTACCCCTTCGACTTCGCAGCCTTCCCCAGCTGCCTTCCATGATTTATACACCAGCCTGATCGACCAGGGCTATGATATTCTGAGCATCCACATCGCTTCCAAATTATCTGGGACGATCGACTCGGCTATCCAGGCTCGTAATATGCTGCCGGGAGCCCAAATCGAAATCGTCGACTCCTTTACAACCAGTCTGGCGATGGGATTTCAAACCCTGGCGGCGGCGCGCCTGGCAGTTCAGGGCGCAACTTTAAAGGAATGTAAAATTGAGGCAGAGCGCGCTCGCGAGCATACGGGATTATTATTTGTGCTGAATACGCTTGAATATTTGCACCGCGGCGGGCGGATTGGTGGGGCACAGGCATTCATGGGGACACTGCTTAATCTTAAACCGATTCTGGAAGTGCGGAATGGCCGGGTTGAAGCTGTCGAGCGTGTGCGCACGGCAGCCAAAGCGCGAGAGCGGATGATCGAACTGTTTTTCGAACGCGTCGACCAGGCGCGCTGCCCCATCCGTATTGCCACGTTACATGCCGATACGCCTGACGTGTCGCTTAGCCTGCTGGAGAATGCGCGCCAGCGGTTTGGGGTCAGCGATGTCGCAGAAACCATACAGGGCATCGTCTGCCCGGTATTGGGCGTGCATTCCGGGCCTGGAGCCCTGGGAATTGCATATATGACCGGTATGTAAACTTCAGATATATCCGTTGGGGCAGTCCAAAAAGCTTCGCTTTTTGGACTGCCCCAAGCACAGGTAGTGGTTAGATGAGTTTTCAGCCCCCTGATTGTCTATTCGATATGAATTGATTTTTATGTGTTTTCCCCACCCCCCAACCCCCGCTGTATAGCACATAGAGATGGTAAACACATGTACGGAGACATGGTAAACACATTTCAGTAAAATGGACATGGAAGGAGAAAAGGCCATGTCCTGGAAGGAAATGGATGTCATGTCAATCCGGGAAGAGTTTGTGCAGCTAGGGATGCAAAAAGGGAGCAACATCCGCATGCTCTGTCGGCGGTATGAGATCAGTTCACGCACGGCCTATAAATGGATCCAGCGCTACAAACAGGCCGGGAAGTCAGGCCTGGCGGATAGGAGTAAGCGACCGGAGCGAAGTCCCAAACGGACGGCAGAGAAGATGGAGCAACTTGTGCTACAGAAACGAGAGGAAACCGGCTGGGGTGGGCGCAAGATTGCCCGAGTATTGCGTGATGAAAAGCAAGAAAATGTGCCGCATCCCAACACGATCACCGATATTCTGCGGCGGAATGGGAAAATCGCGGTCGATGAGTCCCAGAAACATACGACCTGGCAGCGCTACGAACGCGACCAACCCAATGAATTGTGGCAGATGGATTTCAAAGGCCATTTTGGCATGCTCCAGGGCCGTTGTCATCCGTTGACCCTGCTGGATGATCATTCGCGCTTCTGTTTGGGGCTGCGGGCTTGTGGTGATGAGACCATGGAGACCATTCAGCCCCATTTAGCCAGTATTTTTCGCCTCTATGGACTGCCATTGGCCCTTTTGTGCGACAATGGTGCTCCATGGGGCAGCGGTTACCCGCACCTGGAGCTGACCAGGCTCACGGTTTGGCTGATCCGCCTGGGCATTCGAGTTACGCACGGTCGCCTCAGTCACCCACAGACCCAGGGCAAAGACGAACGATTTCACCGCACCCTCAAGGCAGAAGTCCTGCAAGGCTCTGCCTTCGCCGATCTGGAGGATTGCCAACGCCACTTCGATCCCTTTCGGGAACGCTATAACCTGGTTCGCCCCCACGAGGCGTTGGGCATGGATACTCCTGGCCAACACTACCAACCCTCACCACTCCCTTTTCCTGAGGTTCTACCCCCAGTTGAGTATGATAATGGCCAAATCGTGCGTAAGGTCCAAAGTAGAGGTATTATTAATTTCAAGAACCGCGAGTTCCGGGTTGGCAAAGCCCTGCAGGGTCAACCTGTCCGTTTGTGCTCAACCGAGGTAGATGGCTGCTTCGATGTTTTCTTTTGCACCACCAAAGTTGATCAAATCAACTTCGCCGTACAACCTTAACAAATCCAGGTGTTTACCATGTCCCCGTACACCTGTTTACTATGTCCCTGTTCTATACACCCGCCCCGAGGCGGGGGAGCATTCTTTAAAGCGGTTTTTTGCCCACATGTGGGCAAAAAACCGCAAATTTACAATCTCCCGCCCCCTCGCTGCCCTGCGGTAGCGCGATGCGCGAGGGGGCGGGCCGGGGTGGGGGTGATTACTATCATACAAATTTGACACTCAGGGTTTTCAACCGTCACAAGTGGCGGCTTAAAACTCAAAAGGGACTTTTCTGACAACCCCTACTTTTTAAGGATGGTGATATGCGAACCTATGCATCGATCGGTGTGGCTGTACCGTCGGTTTTACTTCCCCGACCGGGAGTTGATCTTTCTAGGTGGGCGGTCGTCGCCTGCGACCAGTTTACATCCCAACCGGAATACTGGCAGAATGTGGCTAAAATTACCGGGGGTGCGCCTTCTACATACCATATCATCCTGCCAGAAGCTTTGTTAGGAACGCCCGTTGAACAAGAAAGGCTGGTCTCGATCCAGGCTGCGATGCGGCAGTACCTTGACCAGGAACTTTTACAGCCGTATGAAGGTCTGATCCTGGTCGAGAGGACTGTGTCCGGACGCACCCGCCATGGGTTAATGCTCGCGCTTGACCTCGAAAAATACAATTTTCAAAAGAGCGCGCAAACGTTGATTCGAGCCTCAGAAGGCACGATCCTTGAACGGCTGCCGCCGCGTATAAAGATCCGCCAGGGCGCGCCTCTCGAAGTGCCTCACATTTTAGTGCTGATCGATGATCCCGCGCAGAGCGTGATCGAACCCCTGGTTTCGCGCAAAAACGAGCTGAAAAAAGTCTACAATGTGGAGCTGATGCTGGGCAGCGGGCATCTCAACGGGTATTTTATTGAAGATATCACCTTAGAACGGCAGGTGGTTTCTGCCCTGGAAAAACTATCCGATCCGGCCGCTTTTCAGCAAAAATACGGCACCAGTGTGGACCAGGGGGTGCTGTTGTTCGCAATGGGCGACGGCAACCATTCTTTTGCCACGGCAAAGGCTATTTGGGAAGATATTAAATCTCGGGTCGGTCCGAACCATCCCGCGCGTTATGCCCTGGTGGAAATCGAAAATGTGCATGACGAAGGCTTAATTTTTGAGCCGATCCACCGGGTCGTATTTAATGTGCGCGACAACTTCCAGGCTGCCATGCGAAAATATTGGGGGGATCGTTTCCGCTTTATCCCCTGCCGTGATCTGGACGAGATGCTGCGACTGGTCGATCAGCAAGCCGCCGATGAGCAGATTTTTGGGATCATTGCCACCACTGGCTATGCGGCTGCAGCCATAACCAGCCCGGATTCGAATATTCCGGTCGGCACTCTCCAGTCGTTCCTGGACGAGTGGCAAAATGACCACGGCTATGCGAAAATCGATTATCTTCACGGCACAGACGTGGTCGAAACCCTCGGACGGCAGCCCGGAAACCTGGGTTTTTACCTGCCGGTCATCCAAAAAAATGATTTTTTCAAAACGGTCGTCCGCGACGGCGCCCTGCCACGGAAAACCTTCTCAATGGGTGAAGCCATCGAGAAACGTTTTTATATGGAATGCCGGAAAATCGTGCCCTGAAATTTCCTGCTCCCGGTCATCATTTCTGTAATGTCCCCAAACTAAGTGGAGAGGCGTTTTAAGGGGCTATAATTACCCTATGCTTCCCATGCGCCGCCCGCGGCCTTACCCTGAAGAAGCCAAACCTCCTCTTGAGGTGCGCTTTACTGAATTGAGAGTCGAACCCTGGCCGGATGGTCGCCGCCTGCGAGTCCATCTTGACATGACCTTGTTTCAGGAAAATCCCAGCCTTGAAGTCATTCTGACCGACGACCATGCAGAGGAGGTCGCCAGGGCAGACATCATCGAGACCGCTGAAAACCGGATCGTTTTTACCCTGCACATCCGTAACCATAGGTTGAGTGACACGTATCGTTTGACTGCGAATATTACCTACCCCGAAGCCGGAATCGTCGATACAAGAACGATTACTTTTCATTTCGATCCGGCTGCGAGCGGAGATGCTTGAACCATTGAAAACTATCAGGCGTTTATCGATCCTCATCCATCCATATCGCAGCAAAGTCGTGATTGGTACTTTACTGCTCCTTGTTCTTACCGCTATCGATCTGGTTTTTCCATCGATCATTCGCCAGGTGATTGATCTCGGCCTGGAAGGGGGCCAGACCAATTATTTGATCATCTCAGCCGGGATCATTCTGGGCCTGGGGATCATAAAAGCCGTATTTACCAACGTCCAACGCAACCAGACCGGCTCCCTGGCTAACCTGGTGGCTTATGATCTGCGCAACAAGCTGTACGATCACATCCAGCGTCTTTCCTTCAGCTTTCACGACCATTCGCAGTCGGGGCAATTGATCAGCCGGGTGATCGAGGACGTGCGTTCGATCCAGAATTTTACCGGCAACGGCATCGTCGATTTAGTGCACGTGACTTTGCTGCTCGTGGCGATTCTGACCATTCTCTTTACCAGCAATCTTACCCTGGCATTGATCTCCCTGCTGCCCATGCTCCCCCTGGTGCTGATAACCACCGGCTTTGGCAAGCGCATTGGTAAGCTTTTCCTGCACGTCGACAATGTTTTGGGCGAGCTTTCTTCGCGCCTGCAAGAAAATGTGACCGGTGTCCAGGCTGTGCGCGCTTTCAGTCGTGAAGATTACGAGATCGACCGGTTTCAACAGGCCAACCGCGAGCTGTATGATGCTCAAATACGGGTGCTGAAGGAATGGAGCAAAGTCATGCCCACCACCACCCTGTTGGTCACACTTGGCACCATTCTCATCTTATGGTTCGGCGGCCAGATGGTGATGGAAGGGAAATTGACCCTGGGTGAGCTGGTCGCCTTCAACAGCTATATGCTCCTGCTGGCGCAGCCATCACAGCAGATCGGCAACCTGGTAAATGCGGGCGGCGAGGCATTCGCTGGATTGCAGCGCACTTTCGAAATACTTGAGCTGGTTCCGGAAATTCGATCTGCCCCAGATGCCGTGAAACTGCCAGTTCTGCGAGGCGAGGTTGAATTTGACCACGTTACCTTTTCTTATTACGGTGAAAAAGAACCAGCGCTGAAGGATATTTGCTTGAAAGTTGCGCCGAACCAGGTCGTCGCGTTGATCGGTTCCACCGGCTCAGGCAAAACTACGATCATCAATCTCATTCCCCGATTTTATGATGTTTTTAAAGGAACCGTGCGGGTTGATGGGGTTGACGTCCGGAATATCGATCTATTGTCACTCCGCCGCCAGATTGGAATGGTGCTGCAAACCTCGCTGCTTTTCTCCTCATCCTTGCGCGACAATCTGAAATTTGGACGGCCTGACGCCACGGAAGAAGAAGTCATGGCTGCAGTCAAAGCTGCCCAGGCTTACGATTTCATCCAGAACCTGTCCCAGGGTTTGGATACCGTCGTGGGTGAACGTGGGGTCACCCTTTCAGGCGGGCAGCGGCAAAGGGTGGCGATTGCCCGCGCCCTGTTGATGAACCCGCGTATATTGATCCTTGACGATTCCACTTCCTCCGTCGATACCCAGACTGAGCATATGATCCAACAGGCCCTTGACCTGTTGATGGAAGGTCGGACGACCTTTGTGATTGCCCAAAGACTCTCCACGGTCCGCAGGGCCGATCTGATCCTGGTGATGGACCAGGGAAAGATCGTACAGCGCGGCACGAATGAAGAACTGCTGGCTCAGGAGGGCCTGTACCGCACCATTTATGACTTGCAGCTGCGCGACCAGGAAGAATTCCTGGCCACCATGGGAGAAATCCAGCAAGTTCGCCCTAAAGGCACAGAATCGTCATCCCAGGTTGATCGGGCCGCAAACATTGGCTATCTTGATTAGGCGCACAGGAAAAACTATGGCAATCGTTCCTCCTGTTCAAACCGAAGATTTACCCCGGAAAGGCTACGATTCTAAAGTAACGCGCCAGGTTGTTCGCTTTTTAACGCCTTATAAACTGCCCCTTTTCGGGGCGATGCTGCTGATGATCGTCACTTCTGCCGCGTCCGCGGTGGGACCGTATATTATCAAAGTGGCGCTAGATTCCGGGATCAGCGCCGGCGATCCCTGGGTACTGCGGGATATGGTGCTGCTGTATCTTGGCACAGCGGTTCTGCAGTGGGCGACGGTGTATTTCCGGGTCTTGTTAATGTCGCGCATCGGCCAATCCGTCATCTTCGATTTACGTCACCAGATGTATCTCCATCTGCAAAAGCTCTCGTTGAGCTTTTTCAACCGCTTTAGCGTCGGCCGGATCATCGTGCGGGTGATCAACGACGTAAATGTGCTGCGCGATTTCATCATCAATGCTTTGATGGCAGTCTTGCGCGACGTATTCGTCCTGATCTTTATCGTCATATCCATGCTGGCGATGGACGCCAAGCTGTCATTAATCACCTTTTCAGTGCTGCCGGTGATGGCGGTCATCACGGTCTTCTTCCGCAAGAAAGCCCGCGAGTATTACCGCGATTCACGGGCTGCGATGTCGTGGGTAAATTCGGTCCTGGCAGAAAATATCAACGGGGTACGCGTCGTCCAGAGCTTCTCCCGCGAAGATTTCAATTATTCCTTTTTCAAAGACACAGTCAATAAACTTAACCTGGATATCAATTTAAAATCGGTGCGCCTGGCAGCACGTTTCTTCCCGGCGATTGACTTTTTGGGCACCTTCGCCCTGGGTATCGCGGTCTGGGTGGGCGGAACCGCCGTATTAGGACAGCAGATCAGCGCGGGCGTGTTGGTAGCCTTCGTGCTGTACATCAACCGCTTCTTTGACCCCATCCGCGATCTTAGCAACCGCTTTGATACTTTCACCGCGATGATGGCATCCGGCGAGCGCATCATGGCCCTGCTGGCGACTCCAATCGAGGTGAAAGACCGCCCGGATGCCGAAGAGCTGCCCCCCATTCAAGGAGAAGTTGAATTTCGAGATGTGGATTTTCATTACAGCGACGATCCCGCCCCCATCCTGACCGGGGTCAATCTCAAGGTCAAGCCGGGCGAAACTATCGCCTTCGTGGGAAAAACGGGCGCCGGAAAGACCACCATGATCAAGCTCCTGGGACGGTTCCACGACGTGACCGGCGGGCAGGTGCTGGTCGATGGGGTTGACCTGCGCGATGTCACCCAAAACAGCCTGCGCAGCCAGATGGGGATTGTGCTCCAGGACCCATTCTTGTTTTCCGGATCGGTTCGAGAAAATATTCGTTTTGGCCGGTTAAATGCAACGGATGCCGAGATCGAGGAAGCAGCCCGCGCGGTCGGCGCGGATGAGTTCATCCAGAAATTAAGCTCGGGATATGACACGCCGGTTCAGGAAGGTGGGGTGATCCTTTCGGTTGGACAGCGCCAATTAATCTCGTTTGCACGCGCCCTGCTCGCCGATCCCAGGATCCTAATCCTGGACGAGGCCACGTCTTCCGTTGATACTCAAACCGAGCGCGTCATCCAGAGCGCCCTGGCCACCCTGCTCAAGGGTCGTACCTCCTTCGTCATCGCTCACCGCTTATCGACCATCGTGAACGCCGACCGGATTGTTGTCGTTCAAGGCGGCAGGCTGGTAGAGGAAGGCACTCACCAGGAATTATTGGCCAAACATGGGCTTTATTACAACTTGTACAGCATGCGATTTGAGGAGGAATGAACCAATTTGGATGGTTGTACCGTGACAAGCATGGTCATATCCCATTTTGCCGTGTTCAGGAGCTTGCTGGGTGCGGCGCTGTTCGCTTCGCTGGCATCCTGTGCTGCGGCTCTACCGCCTGCTCCCACGTCACTTCCAAATACCCAGAGCCCACCTCCAGTCGCAACGGTCATCGTCGCGGTTTCGCCTTCGCAGACCGCCGTTCCGCCAACCCCCACGTCCATCGCGACCGCCGCCCAACCTTTGCCCACTCCCGGTCCGTGGTTGTGTTCACCGTTGGATGGGGTAACTCTCGAGGAGCTGCCTGATATGGTCGCCGGAAATAATTTCCAGACACCCATGCCGGGCCAGGACAGCGGCCATCCCGGTGTGGATTTTGCTTTCTACCGCCACGGTGATCGTACGACAATGTTGGGGCTGCCGTTGAAAGCCGCAATGGCCGGCAGGGTTGCAGCCGTCCTTCCGGACCGCCTGCCGTACGGCAATGCCGTGATCATTGAGGTACCGCTTGAACAGGTGCCTCTATCCTGGCTGCCGCTATTAAAATGGCCCACCCCTGCCCCGCCTGTGCCGCCGGATGCCCGGCTGACCTGTCCGGACCCGCTGGCGCTGCCCGAATGGGATGATTCTCGCAGGTCGCTTTACCTTTTATACGGCCATCTCAATCAGCCTTCACCGTTAAAACCCGGGGAAAGGGTATCCTGCGGGCAGGTGTTGGGCGAAGCAGGCACCACCGGCGCATCGGTAAACCCGCATCTGCATTTTGAAACCCGATTAGGCCCAGCCGGAGCAGGGTTTGCAAGCTTTGGCCATTATGATACCCGTACCACCGCGGAAGAACGCAATAATTATTGCGTGTGGCGGGTCAGCGGCTGGTTTGAGGTCGTCGATCCGCTGGCGATTTTAGCGCAGCAGCCTTAGTGAGATATTTAGTGATGAAGCGCCGAACGAACCTCCCCATTCTGGTCTTGTTAGCCGGCATCGTGGTTTTATTTGCAGCCAACCTGGGCATCATCCTGGGCTGGGTCCTTCCGGCATTTCAATCACTTACACTTACAACCCCACCGGTGGAAACGGTCACAACCAACCCGGCCACTGCCACGGCCTCGGTTACCGTTCCTCCCACTGAGACCACCCTCCCCAGTCCCTCCCCAACCAATCCGACCCCAACCCTGCCGCCCAAAGACGCTCTGGAAGGGTTAAAACAGCAAGGCGTGATCATTTTATCCATGGCGGATGGGCTGAACTATCACCTGTTCGCCTACCATCCCCAATTCTTGCCGCTAACCCGCCTGACGAACACTCCCTGGGATGATATCGATCCGGCGGTCAGTCCGGACGGCAGCCTGGTCGCATACGCTTCGCGGCAAAATGGGTATTGGGATATTTACCTGCTGGAGCTGAAAACCGGGCGCCAAAGCCGAATCACCGACACGCCGCAATATGACGGCGCGCCTACCTGGTCGCCTGACGGCCAGTTTCTGGCATTCGAATCCTATACCGGCGATGGAATGCAGATCTTTATCCACAGCCTGGCAAACCCGACTCAGGCGTTAGTCCAGCTCACCTTTGCCCCTGGACAGAATTTTTCCCCGGCCTGGTCGCCAAAGGGCCGAGAAATTGCGCTTGTTTCGACCCGCTCCAATCAAGAAGATATCTGGCTGGCGCGGCTCGACCGGATCGATGACCGCTTTATTGAAATATCGCAAAATGGGACCGGCCGCGACCGTTCGCCGCGTTGGTCGGCCAGCGGGGACTCCCTGGCATGGACGGCAGATACCCCCGGGACGAGCGTATTGATGATCTGGGATGCGCTGAACCCAGGACGCTCGGCTCGCCAGGTAGCAATTGGCAGCACGCCTGTCTGGGGTCCGCAAGGCGGCGTGATATTGTCTGAGATTCGCGAGCCTAACCAGACATCCCTGGCGATTTATGAGGTATCCAATGGGGCCGTGGTTTATCCTCCTACCCGCCTGCCCGGGCTTGTACAGGGAATCGATTGGCGTTCCGGGTCCGTCCCAGATCTGATCGCTTCCTATCCTGTCCCAGTCAACAGCCAGGCCCCCGCAGCCGCTCTTTACCAGCCGGTAATAACCGTCCAATCCGGGATGTTGAACAATCGCCAGGCGCTGGTCCCGCTCAAAGATATTGCCGCGCCGTATCCATACCTGTCGGACGGCGCGGACGAGTCCTTCCAGGCGCTTCGCCAACAGATCGCTCGTGAAATCGGCTGGGATTTTTTGGGAAACCTGGAAAATGCCTACCTGCCGGTGACTACCCCTTCCTTGCCCGAGCTCAATGAAAACTGGCTTTACACGGGCCGGGCTGTGGCCATCAACCCCACGCCCCTATCCGCTGGCTGGATCGCCCTGGTGCGTGAAGATATTAATGGACAGACGTACTGGCGAATGTTCGTGCGCTGCCTCTACCAGGACGCATCCGCGGGCCGGCCTCTCGATCAACGCCCCTGGGATCTCAACGCCCGTTATAAAGGAGATCCGCGCGCGTACGATCAAGGCGGTGAGTACGGGGCCATCCCCGAAGGCTATTGGATAGATTTCACCGACCTGGCGGCGCGTTACGGCTGGCAGCGCTTACCGGCGCTGATCAGCTGGCGCACATATTATCCTGCCACCCAATTTGGCACGTTTGTAATGAGCGAAGGCCTGACCTGGAGAAGCGCTATGGATCAGATGTACCCCGGCGAAGCCATCGCCACTCCCACCCTGTGGGTCACATTGACCCCTTCCATCACACCGACCCCAACTTTGTGGTACCAGCGCCTGATCACGCCTTCGATCACCCCCACCGTGACGCGCACCGCCACCCTCCACCCAACGCTAACCCCACCTGGCTCCAGGTAACAATGAAAAATTATTCGGTTCTGCTCAAAATGATGGTGCTTCTTATATGGATGCTCTCCGCTTGCCAATCCGCTTTGACGCTCACACCGACCCCAACATCACTCCCTGAAAATCCACCCGAGAATGGTCTGTCCCCTACCGCCGTCATCCTGCCTGACCTGTCTCAACCTGAGCAAAACGGTTTGCAAGGAGATCCGACACCCCAGACACCGGCTGTGGCCCCTGTGCGCAGCGCCGACCCGCTGCGGTTCACTTTTCCAACCCCGGCACCCATTCCGGCATCTCGCTGGCGCCCGCCATTGTACGATGTACCCTGGGCGCTGGGTCCAAACGACCATTTTTTCTTGACCCGGCCGATCAACGCGGATGAGGTAAACTGGCCGGAATGGGATTATCGCTACGGAGCGGTCGCGGAAGGAAAAGAGCTGGCTCATTCAGGCATCGATATCGCCGCGAACCGTAATTCTCCCGTGGTCGCCGCCGCGGGGGGTATCGTAGCCTGGGCTGGGTTCGGCCTGATCAACCGCAATGAGATAGAAACCAGCGATCCTTATGGGTTGGCGGTGCTGGTTGAACACGATTACGGCTACAACGGGCACCGCGTTTCCACCGTCTATGGCCACCTCGAAAGAGTCGACGTGGTCAAAGGCCAGCGCGTTGCCACCGGCGACCAGCTGGGCATCGTTGGCACCACCGGCAACAGCACCGGCCCGCACCTGCATTTCGAAGTGCGCCTGCAGTTCGGTGATTATGGGGCCACGCGTAATCCCGAATTATGGCTGTCGCCGCCCCAGGGATGGGGCGTGCTGGTGGCGCGTCTGATGCGCGAAGATACCACCCCCCTGTACCAGAAGGCTGTCTTTGTGCGCTCGAAAACAACCAACCAGATTTGGGAGGTGCGCACCTACGGGCCGAACAATATTCATTATGACGATTATTACCGCGAAAACCTGGTGCTCAGCGACCTGCCTGCTGGCGACTATGAAGTTTCATTTGAGTACAACGAAGAATTAAAGAAAGCGGACATTTCAATCCGCCCTGGGGGGATCACCTATTTTATGTACCGGGAAGGTAGAGGTTTTTCCAACGATCTCCCCGGGACCACGCCCGTTCCCACGGATTGGCTGGTCACCCCCCTCGCGCCGTAAATAAAAGCCTTATTTCTGTCTTCTGGAAGCTGCCAGCAGGAAAAGACCTAACCCGGCAAAAACTGCGGCTCCTAATCCAATGCCTGCCAGAGGCATCCAGTCTACACTTGGTGCTCCCACAGCATTTGTGGCAGTAATCGTGGCGCGAGGCGTGGGATCGCCGGGTTTAACCGTCACTTGCACAACCGGCGTTACCGCGAGTGGGGTCAGGGTCTCTGGCAAAACCGGCGTGACAGAGGCTGCGCTCGCTTCCGAAATTTCATAAGCCTTGCCGTCCACCATCACAATGATCTTTGCACCAAGCGCCAGCGCTGCCGATACATCCGGCCGCTCTGCGGCCAGGCGGAAATAATCATTCGAAAGAAATGCCACCTTCTGGGTCTGCATCTTTTGGGGATCGTAGGCCGTATCCATCCAGATGCCGTCGCTGAGCACAAACGTACGCGAGCCAACCGTCGCCAGGGTTTGCTCGCCATCTTCCGGCAGGCTGGGAGCTTGCTGCGCCTGAGAAAGCGCGCCCTGTTCGGCAGCCTTTTGAACTGCGCCTGCCCCGGAGGCGACCTGCGGAGCGGCCTGAGCTGCCCTGTATGCATCCTGGGCTACCCGTTCCTGGTTCTCAGCCCCGAGCGGCATCGCCTCTGTGACCAGGTAAGAGGTGTAAGGCGTCACGATCCCATAACGAATACTGAGCCTGACAATCTGGTCGATGGTTTCCTGGTCAGCGCCTTTCAACCTGACCTGGTTGAGCAGGTAGCCGATCTTGCGCGTGGCCCACAGGCGCGGCAGGCTGGAAAGATCTGTGTCGGTTCCACGGCTGTCCGCCGAAAAAACCTGCCCCGGGAAGGGGAAAACCTGGCTCTGGTCATTCGCCGTACCCCGTAATGTGAGATCAAACGACCCACCCGCGCGATATCGCCCAACCACGATCACCTGGCTGCCGGCAAAAAGGTCTGGCAGCGGGTTGGGATACAGATCGTAAACGCTCAATCCGCCGAAATCGATCGCCAGATCGGTCAGCACCGGCGTACTGATCCGTTCATAAAAGGTCGAGAGTTTCTCATCCAGTTTCTCTCCTGGGCGTACGTAGCTGCTCAAGCCGTGATGCTGCTCGCTGAGGGTATCCAGCAAGAATGTATCTACGTCATTTCCCACGCCAAAGGAGAACAGGCGCACATTTTGAGGGGCGGCAGCAGAGAAATTCTCAAGAATACGCTCGCGTTTGATTTCTCCAACGGTCGGCAGTCCATCCGTGAGGAAAATAAGGTAAGTCGGGCGTTCCTTGTCTGCCATAGAAACCGCTTCAAGCAGGGCGCGGTTGATGTCGGTGCTGCCTTGCGCGCTCAAGCGATCGACCCAGGCCGCGGCTTCACTGGCTTCATCGGCAGAGCGCAGCCCGCGGGCATAGGGCTCGATGGTCGTGCTAAAGGAAACCAGGCCAAAGCGGTCGTCTGGGTTGAGATGCTGCAAAATGTATTTCAAGGCGGCCTGTGCCTGGGAAAACTTTTCACCTTGCATGCTGCCAGAATGATCGAGCACAAAGATGAGATCCTTGGCAATAACCCGATCCGGAAGTTCGGGGCGCGGTGCGAGCAGCAGCATGAAGAAACCGTCTGGATCTTGCGCGTCCTTGGGATCGCGATAGCTGAGCAAATGAAGCGCTTCGCTTTCTCCAATCGAGTAGTAAACGATGAAATCCTTATCTGGACGGGTTTGACTGGCTTCCCAACCTACGGCGGCATTGTGTTCATCTTTATGGGTGATGGACACAGGATGGCTGGGGGAGTAGATCGCTCGCAGCGGCTGGCTTGAATGAATATCAACATTCACCGAAACCGATGCCAGCGGCGATGTGGAGAATTTTTCGGTGTTGAGCGGGTAAATATAACGCACCAACCCATTTTCGGCGGTTAAAGCCTGGCTGTACTCGACTTCGATCCGTCTTTCTCCCTTTGACGGGATAGGAAAAACGCGCGCCTGTAAAGCGCCGCGGCCGACATATTCGAGCAGGGCCGGGTCTTTTTGCAAGCGGACGGTATCCTCATAGTACCGGCGAGCTTCATTCGCGTCCAGAACTTTCCCGTCCACCGGCTGGCCATCTACCCATAAAACGAAGCGGCTCACAACCGCGTCGGCCGGCAGAGGAAAAATATAGGTGCCTTCAACCGACCATTGGTTTGGATTATAAAAAACCTGGTCGATATGCGTCACCGCCACCTGTTCGTCGATCTTTACGGTTACATGGTGATACTTGATTTCTAATTGTGAAATAGGTCGCGGGCGGGGTGGTACAGGCGGGCAGGGCTTCCCGGTTGGGCAGTCAGGAGGTATCCAGGGCGTGCAGTTATAGTTTTCACACGGCGGATCCGGTACGATGATCCCGTCTGCCTGGGCCACACTTGACAGGCCGGCCAGGGCAATAAACGTGAGTATCAGAACAATCCAAAATCGTCGGATCATGGCTTCCTCCAGGGGTGTAATCTTCAGACGCCTGGGCAAGCCTAAAAGTTCCTGGATCTTTTTTATCGTCATAATATTTTGGGAGAGGACCAGCGCGCAAACCAACCCCCCGATTGGCGCAGCTCTCCAGGTGAGCCGCGTTCCACAACCTGGCCTGCGCTCAGCACCAGCACCTCGTCCATGGCAGAAAGCTCATTGAGCTCGTGCGTGATCCAGATTGCGCTTTTCCCGCGGGTTAGCTCCAGCAGGTTGTCTGCCACGGACCGGCGGTTCAACGGATCGAGATGCGCGGTAGGTTCGTCCAAAAGCCAGAGGGGGGCTTTTTGCAGCAGGGCGCGCGCCACTGCCAGACGCTGCCGCTCTCCTCCGCTGACCTGGGTTCCGCGCTCGCCGACCGGCGTATCCAGCCCCAGTGGAAGGGCGGATACCCAGGGTTCAAGCAGCGCAAGGCGCAGCACCTGCTGCAAGTCGTGATCGTTCGCGTCAGGCGAGGCTAAAAGCAGGTTCGAGCGCAGCGTCCCATTAAAAAGATAGGGGCGTTGGTCAACAACAGCCATCATCTTACGGATGTCTTCTGGCATATACTCGCGAAAATCGCGCCCTGCGACCCGGATGCGCCCGCTCTCAATATCCCAATAGCGAAGCAGAAGCGAGATCAGGGTCGATTTTCCTGCCCCGCTCGGGCCAACGATCCCCACTCTTTTCCCCTCCGGCAGGTCCAGTGAAAAATCTTTCAGCGCGAAATCCAGCTGCTCTTCATAACGAAAGTACAGCCTGTCGATGCGTACCTCCGTTGTTAGCGGATGAGGCGCAGGCTCAGTTGGGGCGGAAACATCCGGTGGGGTATCGCAAACTGCAAACAAACGTCGGGCAGACTCAAGCGAGCCTTCTAAGCGCTGGGCCGCCGGTCCGACCGGCAGGGTGGCTTCGAAACTGGCCAATGTGATCAAAGTGATCACTGCCAGGGTGACGCCGTCCATGCCGCCAGCAGTAACCAGCGGCACTGCCAGCAGCAGAATCAGCCACAAGGTCAAATGGACGGCAAACCCATTGATTGCGCTGGTTAACCCTGTCCGGGCTGCCTGGCGCATTTGCGCCTTCCCGGCGGAATTGCCGGCTACGCGCAGACGCGCAAAAAATTGTGTTTCGGCACCAAACGCCATCAGGTCTGACAGACCCTGTATGCCGTCCGCCAACCCGGCGGATAATTCTGCCCTGGCTTTCACCATTTCGACCCCGGGTTTACGCCCGAGCCTCCAGGCGAGAAGTGGAACCGCAAACCCGCTCAGGAACATACCTGCCGCCAGCACACCGCCCAGCGGTGGGTAGGAAACGCCGGTGAAAATGCCTATCCCAACGGTTACTAGAAAGGCGGTTATGGGTGGCGCGACCGCCCTTACGTAAAAATCCTCCAGGTTTTCGATATCCGCTACCACCCGGTCTACGAGGTCGCCGCTGTGCGCATCTATCAGTCGAGCGGGAACCAGCGGTTCCAACCGCCGGAAGAACCAGGTGCGCAGTTCAGCCAGCAGCTTGAAATTTGCCGAGTGGCTGGACAGGCGTTCGGCATACCGCAGAACGCTGCGTGCAATGCCGAAGAATCTTACACCAACGATGGCTACCTGCAGGTCGGCAACCGAAGGATGCAGCGCCGCCCGGGCAATCAGATAAGCCGCGGTGCCCAACAGGCCGATATTGCTGGCGATGGTACCCACCGAGAGCACGATCGATAGGATCACCCAGCCGGAAAGCGGACGAAGGAACTGCAGCAGCCGGGTCACAGTCTTCATCCCGCCCCCTCGGACCGGCGCATCAAGTCCGCCAGGACACCCCGGCGCGCCTGCAGTTCTTCCAGCGTGCCCAACTCTGCGATCCGCCCGGCTTGCAGCACCGCGATCTGCCGCGCCCTTCTGAGCGACGCCAGGCGGTGGGCGATCACCAGTGAAACCCGTCCGGCGCTGAGGCGCTCGATGGTTTCTGTAATTTCAAACTCCAGCTCCGGGTCGAGCCTCGCCGCCGGCTCGTCCAGAAGGATCACCGGGGCGTCTTTGATAAAGGCCCTTGCCAGGGCCAGGCGCTGCGCCTGACCGCTGCTCAAGCGAGCGCCCATTTCGCCGATGCGCGTTTCGTAGCCCTCAGGTAAAGTCTGGATAAACCGGTCCAGCCCGGCTGCCCTCGCGGCGGAGGCGATCTCATCATCGCTGGCATTTGCCTTGCCAAGCCGGATATTGGCTGCCAGTGTATCCTGAAATAAATAGGGCTGCTGCGGCACCCACGCTACCTGCTGCCGCCATGAAACTGGATCCAATGCCGCCAGGTCTTTTCCGTCGATCAAGATTTTCCCTGACTGCGGCCGCAAAAAGCCCAGCAACAGCTGAACCAGGGTGCTTTTACCCGTACCGCTTTCTCCGACCAGGGCGGTTATTTCTCCGGCTCTCAAGACCAGGTCCAGGTTTTCCAGCGCAGTTTCGCTCCGCTCGGGATAAGCAAACTTCACCCCCATGATCTGGATCCGGTGGATTTTCTCACCCGGCGGGTATATTTCTGGATGTGAAACCTCCCCATAGGCGACCGGCTTCAGATCCAATACGGTTGCGATTCGCCTGGCTCCCGCTGCCCCGGTGGCACCAGCATGAAAGCGCTGCCCCAACAGCCGCAGCGGTAGGTAAAATTCAGGGGCCAGGATCAAGATAAAAAAGGCCGGTTGAAAGAGCATTTGGCCGTACAGCAGGCGCAGGCCAATTTCTACCGCGATCACCGCGGTGCTAAGTGTGGCAGCCAGCTCAAGCGCCAGTGCAGATAGAAAGGTGAGGCGCAAAACCTGCATGGTCTTCTCGCGGTAGCTTTCACTGATCGCCGCGATACTTTCGACCCGCGCCTGGCTTCTATTTAACTGTTTTAGCGTGGTCAATCCCTGGAGCGTATCCAGAAAATAAGCGCTCATCTTCCCCAGGGCCGTGTACTGCTGGCGGGTCGCAACCTCGGCTGCCTTTCCGATCAGAACCATAAAGAATGGGATTAACGGTCCGGTCAGCATAAAAATGATCCCACTGAGCAGGTCGATCGGTAAAACCACCCCGATGATGCTCACGGGGATCAAAGCGCCCAGAACTACCTGGGGGAGATACTGGCTGTAAAAGGCGTCCAGCGCCTCCACACCTTGCACGCTAGTGGCAATGATTTCCCCGGTAGCCTGTCCCTGGACCACCGCCGGACCGAGATGGTAAAGATGATTAAGCACTTTTTCGCGGACGAAGTTCTTAACCCTCACGGCAGACGCCGTGCTGCTTATCTCTTGCAGCCAGGTAAGAGCCGCTCGGGTCGCAAAGATAATCAATAGCCCCCAAAAGCTGTTCAGCGAATCTTGCAAGTCATACCCGAGCAAAAAAACACCGCTGATCAATTCGCTGAGCAGCCAGGCCTGCGCAATCGTCAACAACCCATTGGCATACCCGGAAAGCACAGCCGCTGCCAGCCAGCGCCAGGCTTGCCTGGCCCATGTCAGCATTCTTCGATCAAAGCTCATGTTAAGAATTCTGCCTGAGGACGCTGTGTATGTCAATACGCCTGCCCCTTATATGATGTTATGCAGTGTTTTTTTGAAATCGCTACGCGATTTCAAAAAAAACACTGCAGCCATCGTTCGCCTCAGGCGCACTCACCTGCACTCCCTGGCACTTGCACGCCACATCGTCCCGATGTCCTCGCCCGAAGGGCGTACCTCGCGTATACGGGAGGGCAAGTGTGCGTCACACGAAGTGCGCCTTTGGCGGTGTGCAAGTGTCGTGTGCGTGGTCCGCGACAGCCCTGGCCCCAGGGCGCCTGGGCCCAGGGGCGCGACCGGCTTTTTAAGAGGGCATAATAAGCATTATTTGCGGTTTTTGCCCACATGAATGGGCAAAAAACCGCTTATAGACAAATAAACGACAATATTTGCGTGGGCTGTATCACGCTTTTGATACAGCCCACGGGACATATCTTTTTTTAGGGTGCGGGCTCTGCCGGATTGGCTTCTCGCCAGGCTTTTACTGCCTCGTGCAGGTCTTTTGCGGCTTCGCCGATCGTTGAGCGAATTTCCTTGAACTGCTTATGGCCTTCCTCAAGGGTCTTCCTGGCCGTTTCGCGGTCGGTGACTTTACCGTTGGCGTCAAATCCAGGATGGGCGGCCAGCAGGCTGGTGGCTGAGTCTAGAACCACACGAGCTTCACTTTCCCTGGCTTGAAATTCGGCCACCGCAGCTTCCAGCGCGGCTACATCCTTGCCGTTGTTTTTAGCCTTGATGATCAGAGCATCCACGCGCGTGATAAATCGATCCAGGCGCTCAAAATTCCTCCTCATGCGAGCCAGGGTGGCCTTTTCGAGCCGCAGCATTCTTTGCAGGCGGGCATCGATGATATTTAATTTACTTTGCGGATCATTGGGCTGAGGTGTAGGCGATTGGGCGGCTGCATTTCCGCTGGGGAAGGCAAAAGCAATCACACTCACCAGTAGAACCGCCGTCAGGCTCATAGCTAAGAACTTCTTCCGATTCATGTCAATTCTCCTTGTTTTTTGGGGATTGAATTTCGGTCGCGAACCCCTTGATTTGTGCTTACACTGATCATTCTAGCCACAGGAGATCATTGAGATGTATGCTGATTGTAAAAACATTGTAAATTTATGCTTCAAACTTGAGCAGCCGCAGAATATCATCCAGGGCAGCAGAAAAAATTTCGTCCATGATTTTATCTTCGACCTGGTACGGACCGCCAAATACGCCATCACCGAATACCCCGCGCGATTCCCGCGCGCTCTGCACCGGTTTAGCCGCCGCCGGAAGCTTTTCTCCTCGGGGCAGCTCAGCCACCCGCACGAATGGAAAAGCTTCAATCCAGGCGGCGTGATACGATTTCAATCCGTGTGCCGCGGCAACTTTTGTAACCGACTCAGCCGTCCACCATGCGTACCAGCTGATCTTAAGATCTGCATGGTCGTTGCACAATTCGGTTAAGCGGGCAGTCACCGGGGTATTTCCGCCATGACCGTTCAGGATCAACATATGCTTAAACCCCTGGGCATATAACCCCAAGACGATATCTTCTACCACCTGGAGAAAGGTACTGACTTTCAGGCTGATCGTGCCGGGATATGTGATGAAATAGGGCGATACACCAAAATTAAGGGGCGGAGCGGCCAGCACCCCGCTTTTCTTGCTGGCCGCGTCCGCCAGCGCCAGGGGAATCTTGATATCCGTGAGCAAACTCAAGTATCCATGCTGTTCGCATGCCCCCAGGACAAGAATTACGCGGTCATCCTTCTTGCGGTACGCTTCCACATCCAACCAATTGAGTTCTTCAAAACGCATCGCTCCCATCCTTTCAAAATTCATGGCATTTTCTATTCAATAATCCCCATGGATCAGCCAAACAGGTATTCCAAACCTCGCGGAAGATCGTCGCGCCAGGCCGGGTAATTATGCCCGGCATTGTACTCGCGATATTCCACCTCGTAACCGTGCGCTTCCAGTTTCTTATGCATAATCCGGTTGGTATCAAGCAAATACTCGAATTTTCCCACGTCCATCCATATTTTCAACGGCAGCTTCGGTCCGTGATCCACCAGCGTGCCGGTAACAAATTCAAACCCTTCAATTTCGTATGCGCCAGACTGAGCCAGCACGCGCCCGAAAATATGCGGCAGTCGCAGTCCGGTATATAAAGCCATCAATCCACCCGCGGAAGCGCCCAACACGCCAAACGCCCCGGGATGCTCGTCCGGATTCAAAAGATTGAGGCAGTTGTACGCCTCCGGCAGCAGGGATTGAAGAATGAACCAGATTGTACCTTCGCCGCAGGCATATTCGATCATACGCGCCGGGCCGCCGTTTTCAACCATGGCCAGCGCCACGGGCTGAATCCGGCGGGAATGGATCATATTATCCACGATGGTCGCCAATTTAGCTCGGCGCAGGTAATCGCCGCCATCCCAAACCACGATTAAAGGGGCGGGCTCCTGCACAGGTGGCTGGTAGAAATGGACGGTCCTCTTTCCGCCTGCCAGCAAATTTCCCGCTTGAACTACTGAATGGCTGACGGATCCCGCCGGGACCCCATAACTGCGCATCATCCACGGGGTGGGCCTGGCTTTGGGCATGTAAAAAAAGTGGTTGGCCTTGCCTATGCCGTTGGAGGTTTTGCGCTGGTTGAACGGATCGAAAACGCGTTCCTGCTGTTCGTCGATAAAAATGTATTCGACGTAAGCCTCATCCGGCAGTTCCAGCTCGAACACCCATAGGTTTTCCCCGGCTTCCTGCATTGACACTGGTTCACCAGTTTCCCAGCCATTAAAATCTCCCATTATTCGGGGAGGGATTTCCCCAAACCAGTAGAATACCGCTTTGCCTTGCTCAATGATTGGCGTACCCTTTCGACGGCAGCGCAGTAAGATTTCTTCGTTTAGCCCCATTGACGCCTCCGAAACCAATTTTACTACGCCGGGCTAATATTTTCTGGAACCAGTGAAATCCAGCAAGTCCAGAAAATACAGTGAAAAAAACATTAACGCTAAATGAGTGTATAGATTAGCGTAACATTAATCATTAATCTACAACTTAATCAATGTGATTTATCCAAATAGCTTGCTGCCAGCATGTTCCCAGGCAAAAAAAATCGGCATCGAGACTTGCGAGGTTATCATCAAAAAATTTGAGGAGAGTGTAATGGATCATATCGATACGGATCAGAATAATCATAAACACCGCTGGATTACTTCAATTGGTCTAATGGTTGTATTGACTGTCGTTCTCATGGTGGGTACGTCATAAGCTCAGGCCAGCCAACCAGTCCAAAATGGCGCCACCCCTCGCGCTGACTCCCCTTTTACCGTTCATATTCCATTTTTAACCAATAATACTGGGACGCAGCCCACGCCGACACCTGTGCCAACTGCTAACCCTACCCCCGGCACAGGTCCGGAATACATCGTGTTAGGTTGGAACGATCTCGGCATGCACTGCTACAACCGCAGTTTTCAAGATGTCGCCATCCTGCCGCCGTATAACAACCTGTACGTGCAGGTCATCAAACGCGGGAATCCACCGCAGATCGTTTCTTCCGGCCTAAACGTGGAATACTCATTCCCGCTTAATACCTATTCGGTCGGAAAATCCAATTTCTGGGATTACGCCCAGCAGTTGTTTGGTGTGACCCTGGCGCCTGACGTGGGTCTGACAGGTAAAGGCCTGGCTGGGGCAATGGATAATAAAGTAGACCATTTCGTTGCCGAGGGCATTCCCCTGACCGAATTCAACGATAACGACTGGAACACGCCCATGCCGTACCAGCTGGCGGATATCGTGGTCAAAGATAATACCGGCAAGGTGCTCGCTACCAATCAGGTCGTTGCCCCGGTCTCCACCGAAATGCACTGCGACAACTGCCACTCTGATGGGCCTTTTGGCATCAGCACCGGCAGAGTAGAAACCAATATCCTGACCCTGCACGATAAGGAAGAAGGAGATGATTATCCCGCCGGGCACAGCGGCCCGCTGATGAACCGCCGCCCCATTCTGTGCGCGGAATGCCACGCTTCTAATGCCATCGGCGCGCAAGGGGTAGCGGGTATCCCGAATTTCTCCAAGGCGATGCACTCGAAACATGAGGGTAAGGTGCCAAATAGTACAGAAGGCTGCTACAACTGCCATCCTGGCCCTTCCACCAAATGCTTGCGAGATGTGATGTCTACGAACTTTAATATGGGATGCACGGATTGCCACGGCACGATGGATCAGGTCAAGAATAATCCCAACCCATGGCTGAACGAGCCGCGCTGTGATACCTGCCACACCGGCGCTGCGTACCACCAGGACCAGGCCCTGTACCGCCAATCGAAGGGGCACGGCGGGGTGTACTGCGAAGCATGTCACGACAGCACGCATGCCATTGTGCAAAGCTCCCAACCTGAAGATGCGATCAAGTTCGTCAACCTGCAAGGATACCCGGGCACTCTCAATAAATGCACCGTCTGCCACCTTACCCAACCCACTGGCGGCGGCCCTCACAAATAACACTCCAGGACTTTGAAGAAAAAGACTTGCGGCGTAAAATCCGCAAGTCTTTTTTTTACGAGACGATATTCACCAATCGCCCGGGCACATAAATGATCTGGCGCGGAAGGCGTCCATTTAGATAGCGCTGTACGGCGTCGCTGGACAGGGCTTTTTCTTTGGCCTCCGCGTCACTGACCGCGGCTGGCAGCGTGATGCGGTCGCGCAATTTACCGTTGACCTGCACCACCAACGTGATTTCATCCTCTTTGGCTGCTTCTTCATCAACCTTAGGCCAGGTCTGGATGTGGATCGAGTAGGGTTTGCCCAGCAAACTCCATATCTCTTCACTGATATGCGGGGCAACCGGCGCCAGCATTTTTAGATAAATTTCCGCGGCTTCCTGCCAGGCGGTCGATCCAAAAGCGCCGGCTTGCTTGGCGCGGCTCATTTCGTTCATTAATTCCATCAACGAGGAAATGATCGTGTTGAACTCAAAGGTTTCAAAATCACGGGTGACCGACTTCAAGGTTTGGTGCAGTTTACGCCGCAGTACTCGGGTCAGATCAGGGTCTTCCTTCTTGATTTCCGTTGATTCCAACAGCGTCATCCAGGTTCGCTGGATCCAGCGGGCGGGTCCGTCGATACCGCTGTAATTCCACGGGGCGCCCTGGTCCCAACGGGCAAAGAACATCAGGTAGCTGCGGACGATATCTGCGCCGTATTTCTGCACCAGTTCATCCGGCGAAACCACATTCCCCCGGCTTTTCGACATCTTCTCTGAATCTTCCCCGAGCACCATGCCCTGGTTGCGCAGCTGGATCATCGGTTCCAAACCGCGGGTAATGCCCATGTCGCGCGCGGCTTTGTGGAAAAAGCGCGTGTACATCAGGTGCATGGTGGCGTGTTCGATCCCGCCGGTGTATGTATCCACCGGCATCCAATACTCATATTCCTTGGGATCAAACGGACCTTGGGTATACTGCGGGCTCAGGTAGCGCAGATGGTACCAGCTCGAGCACATGAAGGTATCCATGGTATCCGTTTCGCGCTCGGCTTTTCCGCCGCATTTCGGGCAGGTGGTGAAGCGCCAGGTGGGGTGCAGCTTCAATGGGCTTTCACCCGTCGGCTTCCATTCGACGTCATCCGGCAGGAGTACCGGCAGCTGGTCATCCGGCACTGGCACCACGCCGCAATTTGGGCAGAAAACCATGGGGATCGGCGCGCCCCAGTAGCGCTGGCGCGAAATCAACCAGTCGCGCAGTTTGTACTGCATGGTCCCGCTGCCAATACCCCGCTCCGCCAGCCAGGCAATCACCTTAGGTTTTGCGGTACTGCCGGGCGTGCCGCTGAAGGATGCGGAATGGATCATCGTTCCGTATTCGGGGTGAAACAGCACATCCTGATAAAATTCCAGCTGGTTGAGCATTTCCATTGTGGTGCGGTTGGCGGCAGACCGGCGGGTAAATGGCCTTGCAGCGCTCCAGGATCTCCCGGTCGGCTGCAACCGAATCCAGCTCGCGCACCCCATCCGAAAAAACGAAAGCCCAGCGTGCGCCGACGATCTCGTTCCAGTTACCAGGTAGAATCGCGGCCTGCATCATGTCAATGAACTGCTCGATCTGGCTGGATCCATGCAGAGTGACAAACAGGCCTTCACCAACGTTCCCGACCGGGGCAGCGGTATATTCTAATCCACCTGCTTTTAATTGATCGGCAAAACCAGCAGCCACCGAACCGGGGAAAACCAGGCTCTTGGCGGTGCCGTCGTTGCGCTCAATGACCGGGATGATGGGCAGCCCGAATTTGATCGCGAAGGCAAAATCGCGTTCATCGTGCGCCGGCACAGCCATGATCGCGCCGGTGCCGTAGGTCATCATCACGTAGTCAGCGATCCAGATAGGAATCTGCTGTCCGTTGACCGGGTTAACCGCGAACCCACCGGTAAACACGCCGGTCTTCTCTTTTTCCTCTCGCGCGCGCTGAATATCCGATTGGCGCAGGGTCTGCTGGACATAATCGGCCACCGCAGATTTCTGCTCTGGGGTGGTAATTTTTTCCACCAGGGGATGTTCCGGGGCCAGCACCATAAAGGTCGCGCCCCATAACGTATCCGGGCGAGTGGTGAAAACCTCCAGCGGATCGCCTTGGGCAGTCCGAAATGTGACCGCGGCCCCTTCCGAGCGGCCGATCCAATTCGTTTGCAGGGTCTGGACTCGTTCAGGCCAATCGATGGATTCGTATTCCAACAGCTCTTCGGCATAATTGGTTATTTTAAAGAACCACTGATCCAGATTTTTCTTAATAACCGGCGTTCCGCAGCGTTCGCAGTGGCGGTCATCTCCCAGCACCTGCTCGCGCGCCAGGGTGGTATTGCAGTTCGGACACCAATCCACCGGGGACATTTTATGGTAAGCCAGGCCGTGATTAAAAAGCTGGGTGAAGAACCACTGCGTCCAGCGGTAGTATTCCGGGTCGGCTGAAATCGCTTCGCGCCGCCAGTCAAACATCGCGCCCATGCTGTGCAGCTGCTTGCGCATGCGGTCGATATTCCGGTAGGTCCATTGTTTGGGATGGATATTATTCTTGATGGCTGCGTTCTCTGCCGGCAGGCCAAAGGCGTCAAAACCCATCGGAAACAGCACGTTATAACCCTGCATGCGTTTGAAGCGCGCGCGCGCGTCGGAAGGTGTCATCGCGTACCAGTGACCGATGTGTAAATCTCCCGAAGGGTAAGGCAGCATGGTCAATGCGTAAAATTTGGGGCGAGAAGGATCGATATCGGCATGGTATAAGCCATCTCGTTCCCAACGTTCCTGCCATTTGGGCTCGATTTCAGCCGGATTATAAAAAGGGGTCTCGGACATAAAATGTCTCCTGGCACATAAAAAAAACACAAACCCCCGCCCATCAGGGACGGAGGTTCTCCGCGGTACCACCCTGCTTGCCCGATTGTTCGGGCCGCTCTGGATCGCGATAACGGGCGAACCCGGCCCCGGCTGAACAATTCACCGGCGCGCGCTGGTCAAACGAACCGGCAGGCGAGTTCAGTCTGATATGCTCCTGCGGACACTGCGCCGGGCTTCCACCTCACTCTCCCGGCTCGCTGTCAGGATGACTTACTACTCCTGCGAACGCAACTATTCTGAAAGCATATTATAAGCCAATCAGGCACCGATGCGATCAGTGCCTGATGCCAGGTGGACCCAGGGGGATTCGAACCCCCGGCCTTCTCAATGCCATTGAGACGCGCTCCCAACTGCGCTATGGGCCCATGTTTTGCTGTAAAAATTCAGCGGCCTGTCGATCGCCAGGTGGACCTGGGGGGATTCGAACCCCCGGCCTCCTCAGTGCGATTGAGGCGCGCTCCCAACTGCGCTACAGGCCCTTTTTAAAGGTTCAAAAATTTTACCTGCTTATAGATGGCCTGTCAAGGGCAATAAAAGTGGTCAGCCGCGCCGGTAGGCGGCCGGAGAACGAGGCGCGCAGGGATAAAGCCGGTAATTTTGTATTATACGTGGGCGACCACCAACCTGAAATTTCCGGAAAATCACCTTCACCAGCTCGCAGTTCGCCGGCCCGGATGATCTGCAGGTGCAAGTCAGGTTGGGTGGGGGCTGAACAGTCAACGTTTACCAGGACGCTGCCGCGCGGAGACGCCAGACTTAACTGCGTTCCTTCGAATTGATAGGGCCAATCCGGCAACAGCCAGTGCGCGGTGAACGTATGCGGGAGACTTCTTCGCCCGGATGGGGTGAAATCATCGGTAACCTTCCAAAGCCCATTTTCGACAAACTGCACGCTCCGCCGGTGCTGTACGCCCAGTTTTTGGTATCCGCTGCGCCGCCCCACGATCTGGGTGGGAATGCAGGTCTCGATCTCTGCCTGGTCCCAATCCAGCCAGAGAAAACGCCCGGCGCGCGTCATGGGTTCCCTGCCATCCACCGTTACACTGTTATGGGCAAAGCCGCTCGCCAGCCCATTATCCCAGGGAGCGCCCGCAGTATAGCGGTAAGTACCGGCGTCCAAGAACACCGGCATCCCGCGCCACCATAGATCGACCTGCAGCTGGTCGGCCTGCCCGGGCCGGTCAGTTAATCGCCCGGCGCGCAGCCCTACCCAGCAATTCTCGCTCCGAAGGATCGCCCCGGTAGCATCGTGATGCGTCTGGTTGGTGGATTTACGCTTTTCGACCTCCAGCACGGCTTGCTCCGCCTCGGCTATGCGCAAACCCAATCTTTCGCTCAGTTCATCCCATGGACCTATCTTAAAAGCGCAGTGTCCGGTAAATGCAATCCTGGCTGCCTGGACGGTGGGCCGGTAATCGCCGTATTCTCCCAAGGGAAACAGGTTGGACCCGTCATTGTGGCCAAAATTTGGCACCTGTCCCGAGTTTGGATCCAGCCGCTGGTGCAGCCAGCCCGCGGCCGCTTGCAAACGCTTCAGGCTGGCAGCAGGCCAGGGGTCGCCGGTGGCTTTCGCCAGGGCATTTACCCATAAAGCCAGATGCAGCATCAAACGGTGGTAGTTGGTCGACTGCTGGATATATGCGCCGCCCGCTTCCAACTGGCGCTGCACTCCCCGGTTGAACCATTTCCATCCAGTGCGCCGCCACCCCTCAGCCCCGGGATGCCCGGGCAGAAGCAGTCCGGCAGTGTACAAACCGGCGGCCTCTGAAAGCAGGTGATTGTTATTTTGCGAACGGGCATAAATGAGTGTCGGCGGGATGCGGCTGGCATGCGCCGCGATGGAACGAGCCAGGATCTGCATCCTTTCCAGGGTGCTGCTCGCAGAAGGTGCAAAGCCTTTGATCACAAACGCCCAGGCGATGATCCGCAAAGCAGCCTCCTGCCCGGATGTCCAATTTGGCCCCTGGTACGGTGGGTTGGCTGCCAGGAAGGTTTCCAGGTATTTCCAGAAGACAGCCGCATATTCTTCTTTATTGGTGAGCTGGTAAGCTCGCATCAGCTGGATTGCCCAGTTGAACCTGGCTGGCTCCCAGGTGAACTTGATATCTTCAGTGCCTATTTCCACCCGTCCGAGTTCGTAATCGCTCCACGGGTATAGCGGCAGGATAGGACTGAGATCGATTGGCAGTGGGTCGCCGCCGAATAAACGCACATATCCGGCAGTGATTTCCTGGGCCTGCGCGGTAGTTTGATCTTTCTCCCACCATGCCTTGACGACCGGCAGCGCGGGTAATATGTCCAGATTGATCGGGAATGCGCGCTCGTCGTGACCAATCTGGGGGATTTTAAATGCATTTAACTTCAGCCCAAGCCGGTACAGGCCGTTCTCTGCCATACGCGGTGGTCCGAGTTGAACCAATGCCCTGGCTGCCGTCCAAAGCCTTTCCAGGCTTGCCATGAAGCTATCCTATCCGCTGCAGGAAGGAATCACCGCTGGTCAAGGCTCGCGCTGCGGCAAATACGGTGCGGTGTACAGCCGCAATCTCCGCGTAGGAAATTGGCGCGGGTCCGCCGGCCTTCACCGTGTTAATAAATGCTTCCCAGGCTGCCCTGTGGCCTTTATCTTGAGCCAGTGGATTAGAAATCGTTTTTCGCCGCCCATTCTTGATCAGATCCAGGCTGCGGAAATCGTCCAATATGGCAACGCGGCTGCCGCAAAAAACCTCCAGCCTTTCTTTTGGCAGAGATTTATCACCGTTCGCGAGATAGTGAATCGTGCCCAATGAACCGTCCGCAAAGCTGAGGGTCATCACCACATTATCCTGGTGGTAGCGATTCTGATCCGGCAGCGCCTGCACAGTGACCGCCTGCGGCAGAGAACCGACCAGGTAGGTCAGGGTATCCACGAAATGACATCCCTCGCCGATGATCCTGCCCCCACCCACCTGCGGGTCCTGCGTCCAGTGCGTGGGCGGCAAATAGCCGGCATTGACCCGATAGTGAGCGGCTAATGGTTCGCCCGCACCTTGTAGAAATTTCTTCATCTGCAGGATATATTGGGAAAACCGGCGGTTAAATCCCACCATTAACAAGGGTGTTTCGGGTTGGCTCAATACAGATAATATTTCCGCCAGATCCGGCTCATTTAGGGCCAAAGGCTTTTCACAAAATACGTGTTTGCCGAGACGCAGACCTTCCAACACCTGTGAGGCGTGCTGGTTGTGGCGGGTAAGGACGGCAATCAGGTTGATCTCGGGGTCGCTGATCACTTCATGCGCGGATGAAGAAGCATAACGAAACCCGTATTTTTCTGAAGCATGCCGCGCGCTTAATCCTGAGGCCGACGCAATGCCGGATTTTTGAACGCCGCCCACCTTCTCAATGGTTGGCAGGAACATGGCCTGGGCATAGTTGCCTGCGCCCAATACCCCTAAAGACAGCTGGTTTTCAGCTTGTTCATGCTTTATGCGAGCATTATCTACGCGGCGGTTGAGCTCAATCGTATCGACATCCGGGTATGTCAGCAGCACCCCCAGGAAGGGCTCCCTGGTTTTTCCAGTGATCAATTCATATGCTTCAGGGGCGCGGTCGATTGGAAAACGGTGGCTTATTAAAGGTGAGACATCCAGTTTCCTTTCAGCCAGCAGGTCCACAAAGGCAGCCAGGTTGCGGCCCTCTGTCCAACGGACGTACCCGGGGGGGTAATCGTGACCGTTTTCTTCGTAATTGGGATCGTATCTGCCGGGCCCGTAAGACCTGGACACCCTGAAATGAAGCTCTTTGTAAAAGTAAGCCGTCCGGGGAATGTGCAGTCCAACCGATCCGGTAGAAATCACATACGCCCGGTCTCGCGCCAATGCTGCCGCTAATTCAATTGGATCATTTCCGGTCGTATCCGCGCAAATGATCACGGCATCAAATCCCTGACCCTGGCTGAATACTTTTCCGGCTGTCTCTGCTTCCCCGCGCAGCACTGCCAGGACGCCCATTTTTTCCGCTAAAGCGACCCTTTGGGGTGAAATGTCTACTCCAAAAACAGAACAACCAGCTGCGCGCGCGATCCCGGCGGTTAGTAAACCAAGCAGGCCCAGGCCAATCACCGCCACCCGTTCTCCCAGCTGGGGATGAGCCAGGCGAAATCCGTGCATGGCAATTGCTCCCAGGGTGGTGAACGCCGCAGCTTCGAATTTCACTTCGGATGGCAAGAGAACCATCAAATTCTTGGGGACCACGGCAAATTCGGCATGAACCGCAAAACCGCCGCCGGCGCACGCCACCCGGTCGCCTGGCTGAAAGCCAGTTAATCCGGGTCCGACTTCGATGACCGTGCCGGCGGAAGAATATCCAAGGGCCATCGGTTGCTCCAACCGGTTAAAGGCCGCTTCGATGGTCGGAAGGATTCCTTCTCGACGGGCTTTATCGATCATCTGCCGCACCAGGTCGGGACGGGAACGAGCTTTCTCCACCAGGTTTTTCTCGGCGAATTCCACCACCATCCGCTCCGTGCCAGCCGAAACCAGCGAAGCCGCCGTGCATACCAGGGCCATTCCCGTCCTGGCCTGCGGAGCCGGGACATCGGCCACCAGGGTTTTACCATCACGCATAGATTGCAAGACCTGTTTCATGCCTTGATTATATCCAACAAATTTGCGGTGTTATTCTGCGGCTTATCATGAAATTTTCCGATCATCCGCCATCACACCAGCCTACCATTGGCAGCCTGTCCAGGGCTGGTGCGTTAAAAGGCAGCAAAGATCGAAATAGATCTGAATTGCATTCTGGGGAACAGTTTTCTGGTATAGTTTACAGCATTCCGGGCATGCAAGGTGCATCTCAGGATTCAGTTTGCTTTTTTGTAAATCAATGCAGGCAACTTTTCCGCGTACAATTTTGGATGTAAGATTATTGATATGAATTCTGGTCAGCCGCCTCCAAACGCAAATCCAGAATTAAACCCTTCGCCTTCTGTCGAAGGGGCGGAGCATACCCATTTGATGTCTACCGCTTATCCTCCCCTCCCCATCATCAAGAAACTGCGTTTCTGGCTGGCATTCATCGCGGGGTTTGTGGGTTTCAGCTACATTCTTCTTCTGGGGGGGTTCACCTTTCGAGGCAATTTCACCCTGCAGCTGGTGGGGTTTGGCCTGGCTTTGACCATTGCCTTGTCGTGGCTGATCTGGCGTTGGGTGATCTGGCGCGATCATCTGCCTCGCACCGGCCTGGAATGGGCCCTGATTGTGGCCCTATCAGCAGTTCTGCTGTCGCTGGCTGCCTCGCCGGACATTCGCCAGGGTCTCACTCGGGTCAGCTGGCTCCTCGCCTATACGCTTTTCTTTTATTTATTTTTAAATTTACTGGATACAGACCTGGACCGGTGGGGCCTTCTGGCCGCGGCTATGACCGTCACTGGTCTGGCCTTGTTCCAGGCTGACCTGGAAACTTACCAATGGTACCGCAGCTGGTTCCAGGTAGCAGGGGGTTTTGAGCTTCCGCCGATACAGTACCGTTTCACCGGGCTGCTGACTTCCTCGATTCCGCTCATGGCTCTCGCCAACCTGTTCGTACCGGCTGTATTCCTGTCCATCCGCCGTTTTTCAAACCCGCTGATCCGTGTTTTATGTGGATTATGGCTCCTCGTTTATGCCGTCGCGGTCCCCTTTTCGTCGTCGCGCGGCGGATGGTTAGGGCTGGCCGTGACTTTAACCGTGGCTGGGGTATATTGGGCCTGGAAATCAAACATCTTCGCAGCGATCCGCCGCTGGTCGCGGCGCAGGCTTTTCCTGATCGTCTCCGGGGTGTTGATCCTCGCGATTGTGGCCGGCTTTTTAGGCGTAAATTTTCTGATCCAATTCGCATCGCACCCCTCGCACGGGAGCGATCCCTTTGGCAGCAGTGGACGTGAAATATTCTGGGCCAATGCCGTAAAAATATGGCAGGCATTTCCCATCTTCGGCACCGGTCCCGGGCGCTTCGCTTTTGAATATCTGCGGATTGAACCGGCCATTCCTCCCGGATTCTGGCCGGTGCAGGCCCACGACATCTTCCTGGAAGCGCTTGCCGAATTTGGCCTGGTGGGTTTGGCCGGATTGCTTTGCTTGCTGGCCGCCATCATCGCCTGGGCCTGGCGCATGTTGAGACGGTCGACACCCCAGGCGCAAGCCTGGACAGCAGCCGTCCTGGCCGGGGAATGCGGCTTGCTGACCCAACTGGTTTTTGACGATCTGACGGCATTTATTGCGGTCATGGTACCGTCGATCTTCCTCCTGGCCTGGGTGGGCTCGAATACAGAAACGCCGCTGCCCACACACCGCCGCATTTCCTTGGGCTGGTTGTGCATCCCGGTTTTCCTCTTGCTCGGTGGCGCAGGGTGGGAAATATGGGCCTACCAGCCGTACAATGGCTGGCTGGATTACGCCCGGTCCGGCAGCTGGACTCAGGCAGCCGAACAAGCCAGCATCAGCGCCAGCCGTGATCCCGAGTTTCATTTCTACGCCACCGAAGCCGGACTGCTTTGGGCGTGGCAGGCTCATTATGAAAAAGACCCTATCGGTTTAATCCGCGCTCGCGGATATTTTGAACAGGCGCTCCAGCTCGAACCAGCGCCATCGTGGACCTGGGCCAATCTGGCGATGCTGGACGAAGCCTCTGGTGATCTTGACGCTGCTGTCAGCCACATGCAGAGGGCAGTTAAGAGCTCGCCCAACATGGCCGCCTATGTTTTTAACCTGGGAAGGTTTTACGAACAATCCCATCTTGGAGAAATGGCGATTCTCAGCTACCAAAAAGCGCTGACCCTTGAACCCGATTGGCGCGGCCTGGCATTCTGGGGCGAAACGGATGTTCGCGCGCAGGCGCTGAGTTTATGGCAGCCCAATTCCCCTGTGCCTGCGGAAGCGGAAGACTCATTCTGGCGGAAAGCGCAAGCTGCCATCGAGGGAGGAAAATTGGACCAGGCCGCCCAGATGTTAGCCAAAGCGCGTCTTCTGAATGAACCGGGGATCGAGATCGCCAGAATTGATATCCAGCTGGCCGAAGCGCGAGGAGATCAGCCGGCCATCCAACAGGCGAAAGAGCAGCTCCGCCAGCTGGTAGAGCAGGACCAGATGATGCTGGATGTCGGCGTGACATTCACCTACCCGGCGTTCCTGGCCGGAAAAGACGGCACCGGGATCATGGCTGTGCCTGGGCTCGTGCCGGATACGTCCATGCTGACCGGGCAGTGAGAGAATTCTTTTCGGTTGCCCATACAGGTTTTTCTGATTAGAAAACAATTTTGCATATTCTTCAAGCGATTAACTTGAAAAAATTATTATCATTTTCAATTGGGAAGAAGGTATTTTTTAGCTTTATCGATCAAGGATTATTTTCAGGCGCCAATTTCATCCTGAATTTAGTGTTAGCTCGTTGGCTTCCCAATGATGAATATGGCGCATTTTCAGTAGCATTTTCCCTTTTCTTATTGCTGGCAAGTTTTCAATCAGCAATAATCCTTGAACCGATGGCGATATACGGATCGACCAGGCATAAGGACAACCTCCCCCAATATATCGGGCATCTCGTCAAATTACAATTTTGTCTGACTGCAATCTTCGGCCTACTTTTCGCGTTATCGGCTCTCTTTGTTGACGAAGCATTGCGTCCTGCCTTCTGGGGTGTGGCATGTGGAATGCCTTTAATTCTCTCCTATTGGTTGATGCGTCAATCTTGCTATATAGAGTCAAAACCTGATAAGGCATTAATCACAAGTGGTCTTTACTTTATCTTATTGATCGCCGGAACAATTTTATTGTTTTTTACAGGTCATTTAACCTCATGGACAGTCCTGTTGACTATGGGCGCTTGCAGCCTGATTTCTTCAATGGTTTTATGGCGGATACTGCCTGTTCATTTTCAAAAAAGTGACGTGTCTTCAATTATTAATGAAAATTGGGGGTTTGGAAAATGGATTTTGATCGCCTCGATCGCCAACTGGGTTACTGTCGCAATTTATCCTCCTTTGATCAGTCTCTTTAGCGGTTTATCCGAGGCTGGTATCTTCCGAGCGATGCAGAACCTCGTTCAACCCCTCCAACAGGGCCTTATCGCTTTAGTGGTGCTTTTCTTGCCTTTGATGTCCCGCTTTTTGCATGAGAAAGGAATTCAATATCTTAACCAAATTACCAAAAACATTGTTGTCGGAGGGTTAATTTTTTCCGTCATATATACGATCCTTCTCGTAGTAGCAGGACCCTATTTAGTCAGGATCATTTACCCCAAGAACGATTTTATCGCTGCGACCTGGTTACTGCCGTATTTAGGATTATCCAATTAGCTGGATTGCAGACTGCGTTGATTCTCGAGCCAATGGCTGTATTTGGGCCAACCCATCACAGCAAGCATTTAGAGGAATATATTGGAAAAATTACAATCTATCAATTAATTTTTACGGCTCTATTAAGCTCATTCCTGGCAATTGGGGCACTTTTTTTTCATACTATCGTTCAAAGTTCGCTGTTCGGATTGGCAGTTTCAATGCCCTTTATCCTTTTATATTGGTTAATGCGCCAGGCATGCTATGTCCAATCACATTCTGAGATGGCTGCGCGAGGGAGTATTTTCTATGCCCTATGTCTAATTATCGGAGTTATCTTGCTTTATCAGAATAGTAGGCTATCACCTTTTTCTGCGTTTGTATTAATGGGTGTTTGTGGTACAGTTTCATCCTTATATCTTGTTCGCCTTCTTAAGGTGAAAATAAACGTATCGTTCTCTTTGTTCGTCATTAATGAAAACTGGGCATATGGCAAATGGATCATTGTTGCATCAATTGCAGCCTGGATAATTGTTTGGATTTATCCTCCACTAATTAGCGCATTTACAGGTCTTGCCCAGGCAGGCGCATTCAGAGCAATGCAAAATTTGATATTACCTCTGCAACAAGGTTTTGCAGCAATAACACTTTACACTCTACCATTGCTCTCTCGCCAATATCATGAACATGGCATCATATATTTGTCTAAAAACATCAACATTATCAGTGCAGTCGGATTATTGATTTCAGGAATATATACAATTCTTCTGGTTGTATTCGGCCCGTTAATAGTCAATACAATATATTTGTTACAGGACTACAAAGAAAGTATCTGGCTATTACCTTACCTGGGTCTGTCCGTTGTAATATTTATCCCGGGTCAATTTATGGGGTTAACTTTTCGCGCGATGGGGCAAAGTTCCAAAATTTTTTGGACAAAAGCAATCTCTGCCCTTTTTATACTAACGATCGGAATATGGTCGATAATCTCAAACGGGTTGATAGGTGTCGCTTTTTGCCTGATTTTGGGAAGTCTCGCAGAGGCAATAACGTGTTTATATCTTTATCTACAAAACCTGCGGAAAGCTTATTTGAAAGCAGGTTATTAATCTTCTTACCCAATTTACTATTTTTTGCCCCACTCATCTAAACAACTTTAGGATTCTAATTTATTGAAGGAGTTGATAAATGGAAGAAGCAATGAAATGTAATTATTGCAATACCTTATTAACAAGGAAATGGGAAAACAATATTTTTATGCAATGTCCAAATTGTAGATTGCTAATCCGTAATCATCTATATAAAAGCCAGGACCTTGATCAATTATATGAAAACAGTTGGACCAAGCCAGATGAAGAAATCAGTGAGACTGGAGGGACTACTCCGCAACTTGCCAGTTTGTATTCCGATTACTTATTAAAATTTTCAAGGCTAAAGAGCTTTCAAGGAAAGAAAATCCTCGATTATGGCGCTGGTCGTGGAGATATGACCACTGCTCTGCTTAACGATGGTGCAGATGTTTATGCAGTGGAACCGTATGGCTATCATTTTCTAAAGCAAAAGAATATTACCGTCTTTAAGGATATAAGTGAAATTCCAGCCGATATTAAATTTGACGGCGTTGTCAGTTTAGATGTCGTTGAGCATCTACCCAGACCTTGGGATGATATGCACACTATTTATCAGGTATTGATCCCTGGGGGTTGGATTTTTGTATCTACGCCTAACGCCAACAGCCTAAATGCGAGAATAAATGGAGCTGAATGGCGCGAAGCCCACCGTCGTGGACACTTATTTTTATTCAACAGTTTCAGTCTTGCCAAAGTTCTTCGTGAAAGTGGTTATATGAAGATCAATAGATTATATTGGAATGTAATTTATGACAAAAATCCAATAGTAAAAATCAAGGATTGGGGGCTTCAATTATTAAGGCTCGATGGAGAGTTAAGATTTGTCGGTTTCAAAAAATAAATTAGGATAGAAATGTATTGCCTGGAAAATTAAAGACATAATGCATTTTTCTTCATCGGGGAAAGAGCAAAACCCGACCTTCATATTGTTTTGTAATAGACCACACACTTACCAATAACCTGTGTGTCAATTTTCATTGACGAAGGTATCGTTTTGATGAACCTTTTTTTTACGATAACCAGTTTTCCTCCTGCATTGGGAGGAGCCCAACTTCATTTACAACAATTAATCCAACAATTGGGAAAACACCATTCAATTAATATTGCCACCCTTTGGAATAAAAATCGCACGGACTGGCTATTGGGTACAACAATATTTGCTTCTGACCCCGGAAACAAGTATTTTTATCATGATCTATCGGTGCAAATTATAGGTTTAACATCATCACAGAAATTACGACTTATCCCTGAGGTCAGCCTATATTATTTTTATATGAATCGGTCAGCTCATAAAATAGCAGAAGCGTTCAATGAACAACTTGATGAAATCGGTCATTCTGCTCAAATAATTCATAATATTAGATTGGGAAGAGAACCTATCAGCATTGCTTCGTATCAATTCGCAAAGAGAAAAAAAATACCATTTGTTTTTACTCCTTTACACCACCCGCGCTGGGTAGGATTCTTATATCGCGTTTACCATCAAATCTATCGTGAAGCCGATGCGCTCATGGCATTAACAATGGCTGAAAAAGAATACTTAATTTCAACAGGGGTTAAACCTGAACGCGTGCATGTTACTGGACATGGCCCCATACTTGCTGAATCTGCTGAACCGTCAAATTTTTTGCCAGATAAACAAAAAATCGGTCCGATTGTCTTATTCTTAGGCCAACATTATGAATATAAAGGCTATCGTCAGGTCCTCCAGGCCGCAGAGCTTGTTTGGCAAAAAAGACCAGAAGTTCAATTTGTTTTTATCGGCCCGCCTATCCGTAAGTCAGAAGAGTACTTCAAACAGTATTTAGATTCTAGAATTATCCGAATGGGTTTAGTAAACCTACAAACCAAGACAAACGCCCTGGCAGCCTGTACATTATTGTGTGTTCCTTCTTTACAAGAAAGTTTTGGCGGAGTTTATACTGAAGCCTGGTCATTTAAGAAACCGGTTATCGGCTGTCCAATCCCAGCAGTCAGTGAAGTGATTAGTGACGGGGTAGATGGATATTTAGCAAATCAAGAACCTCAGGAAATTTCTAAAAGAATTATATATCTCCTCGAAAATCCATCCATAGCAGATCAATTGGGAATGAATGGTTATAAAAAGGTGTCAAGTCGATATTCATGGGAACATCTTGCTGAGCTTACGGAAAAAGTCTATCAAACAGTACTTTCATAAAGCTCCTCATCTCGATAAATGAGATACTTCAATTTTCAATCGTAATAAAAATATATAAAAATACTATGCTCAATATTTTGGGTGTTAATATAAGCACAATCAATATGGGGCAAGCATTATCCACAATTAATGCCTGGATCGAAAATAAGAAAAACAATTATATCTGTGTCACCGGCGTACACGGTGTGATGGAATTGCAGCGTTCGCCTCGCCTCCGGCAAATTCACAATCATGCTGGACTGGTCACGCCGGATGGTATGCCGCTGGTCTGGCTGAGTCGGCTGCACGGCTGTAAAAACACCCGGCGGGTATATGGGCCGGATCTGCTGCTGGCGGTTTGCCAGCGGTCGCCGGTCAATGGGTGGAAACATTACTTTTACGGCGGTGCTCCTGGCGTCGCGGAGCAGTTGGCGTCCAGGCTCACGGAGAAATTTCCTGGGTTGGCGGTGGCAGGATGTGACACTCCCCCATTCAGGCCATTAACCCCTGAAGAAGACCTTACCGCGGTGAATAAAATAAACGACTCCCACGCAGACATCGTCTGGGTAGGGTTATCCACCCCCAAACAAGAGATCTGGATGGCAGAACACCTCGGCAAGGTCACAGCCCCGGTGATGATCGGCGTAGGGGCAGCTTTCGATTTTCACGCTGGCGTAAAAAAACAGGCTCCGCACTGGATGCAGCGCAGTGGGCTGGAGTGGTTGTTCCGCCTGGCGACGGAACCGCGCCGATTGTGGAAGCGCTACTTGATCAATAATCCATTGTTTATGGGGTTGATTTTCCTTCAGCTAACCGGCCTCAAAAAATTTCCGACCGACTGATATTCTCATGCTCCGCCGATTTTCCATTACCTTTTCGATCTTCTCCATGGTGCTGGATGGCATCCTGGCCGGATTTACCCTGCGCATCTCCGGACCGATCCGCCCGCTGCTCAACGGCCTGCCGGGGGTGGAGGACGTACCCTTCCCCATCCGCCTGCCGGAGGAGCTGTATTATCTCTTCCCCATTTTATGGGTAGGGATCATGCTGGCTTTTGCTGTGTACGACGGACGAAAAAACCTGCGCGTGGTAGATGAATTCAGCAGCCTGACCGCCAGCTCCATGCTGGCAATGGTGGCTATGGCAGGAGTGCTGTTTATCACGTATCGCGATGTTTCGCGCGTCCTGTTCTTTTTCTTCTGCCTGCTGACGTTCTGCCTGTTTGTCGGCTGGCGAGCCGTGGCGCGCTGGTTGTTTCGCCACCAGTTGAAAGAGCATGTCGCCCAGCGCAGAATCCTGATTTTAGGCGCAGGCGAGGGCGCCAGCCAATTAACCCAGTTGATTTCCACTCAGCCGGGTCTGGGGCTGCACCTGGTAGGCCTGCTCGACGATGATCCTGAGCTGCAGCACAAGAATCTGGCGGTGCTGGGCAGCATTGACCAGCTGCGGCAGGTGATCAGCCAGGAGCGCGTTGACGATGTGGTGGTCGCCTTGCCGCGCTCTGCCCATGAACGCCTGAATTGGGCAGTCAGCGAACTGCACGACCTGCCGGTGCAGGTGTGGGTCATTCCGGATTATTTTTCGCTTACTTTACACCGGGCTTCAGTGGAAGAACTGGCGGGCATCCCCATGTTGAATCTGCGCGCGCCGGCGCTCACTGAATACCAGCGCATGACAAAACGCGCCTTTGATGTCACCGTCACCCTGGTCGGGATGACGGTTGCCTTTCCCTTAATGGCGGTTGTAGCTTTGCTCGTGCGTCTGACCAGCCCGGGCCCGGTTTTTTACCGCGCCAGGCGCGCCGGCGAAAATGGGCGCATCTTTGATATGCTCAAATTTCGCACCATGGTGCAAAACGCCGACCAGCTCCTGCCTCAAGTCATGCAGGTTGATCCCCAGGGCAACCCGATCCATAAAATTCAAAACGATCCGCGCGTTACGCCGCTCGGCCGTTTTTTACGGAGAACCAGCATCGATGAGCTCCCCCAGTTATTCAATGTGCTGCGCGGAGAGATGAGCCTGGTCGGTCCCCGGCCCGAAATGCCCATGCTGGTCGACCATTATCAACCCTGGCAGCGCAAGCGGTTCGCCATGCCTCAGGGCATGACCGGTTGGTGGCAGATCCATGGGCGCAGTGACAAACCCATGCACCTGCATACCGAAGAAGACCTGTATTATGTCCAACATTACACCATCTGGCTGGATCTGCAAATCATCCTCAAAACCATCTGGGTGGTTTTAAGAGGTAAAGGGGCATATTAGGATTTTTTAAGGTAGCTTGATATTGACAGCGGTTCGTTTATAATTTTTGCACCTTGCTTTGAAAAGACAATTTTAATGAATATACCTACTGAAAACCAACCTCCCCAACCTCAGCGTCAAAATAACTTTTTAGGCCTCCTGGGCATATTCCTGGTCGCGATGGGCTGCCTGATCATGGTGTGTGTGGTCGGTAGCGGCTACCTGGTTATCCGGTATGTGCTCGAAACCAGGGGAAAAACAGAAACCCCCACGCCAACCGCATCCGCGCAGATAGAAAAACCAACCCCCACTATTTCAGCTATAACCTCAACCACCACCCCAGAGAGCATTCCCACGGCCGTTCTCGCGGTCGACCTGACTATGGCGCGGGAAACGCTAAAGACATTAAGCCAGGCCGAAGTGCCGGTTAACGATCCACTGGATCTGGCACACCGCCTGCAGGGCAAACCCGTCATCCCACCCACCCTTCCTGGCGAGCCGACGGCTTACAAATTAGGAGACGCCCAATCCTTCTGGATCGTGAACGGGGATACCGACGTGCAAAGCCAGGTAAAGGCCAAACTTGCCTTTTCAACCCCTCACCTTTATTTCTGGATCCAGGACGGAATCCGGTATAATGCGGCTGATCTCCAAAAGCTGTGTGAGACCTTCGAGAATAAAATTTATCCAACCGACCGTGAATTTTTTGGTAGTGAATGGACGCCTGGGGTAGATAACGATCCTCACCTCTATATCCTGCTGACCCGCGGCCTGGGAAGCCGTGTCGCCGGATATTTTTCCTCCGCCGATTCCATTCCCCCAGAAGCATCCCCCTATTCGAATGGCCACGAAATGTTCGTGATGAATGCCGCAAGCTTTACGAACCTGGCGGACAGCTATATTTACACCGTGCTGGCCCATGAATTTCAACACATGATCCACTGGTACCGCGACCGCAATGAAGAATCCTGGGTGAACGAGGGTTTCTCCGAATTGGCAGCCTTCCTAAATGGATATGATATTGGCGGCCACGATTTTCTTTTTGCGCGCAACCCCGATTTGCAGCTGACCGACTGGCCAAACGATAAAAATTCCACCAGCCCTCATTACGGCGCGTCGTTCCTCTTCTTGAACTACTTTCTCAACCGCTTTGGCGAAAAAGCGACCCAGTCTGTCGTGGCGGATCCTGCCAATGGATTGGGAAGTATCGACCATGTTTTGAGTGAGGAAAAAATCACCAATGCCGCCACCGGCCAGCCTGTGACTGCTGACGATGTGTTTGTCGATTGGACACTTACGAATTATATCGATGATGCCAGGGTGGGTGACGGCCGGTATACCTATGTCAACTATCCCGGAGCGCCCACGGTAAAAGACACCGAAACCATCCGCGCTTGCCCTACCACCGACCAAACGCGGACGGTCAACCAATACGGCACAGATTACATCCACATTACCTGCCGCGGCAATTACACCCTGTCATTCCAGGGCGCTCAAGAAGTCGGCGTGCTGCCGGTCAACGTCCACAGTGGAAATTATGCCTTCTGGTCGAATAAAGGGGACGAATCGGATATAACTCTTTCCCAAACATTCGATTTTTCGAACCTTCAGGGTCCCATTTCTATGAATTACTGGACCTGGTACGACCTCGAAGAGCATTATGATTATCTGTACCTGACGGCCACCACAGACGGCGGAAACACCTGGAAAATCATAAAGACACCTTCCTGCACCGAAGAAAATATCACCGGCGCTAATTACAGCTGTGGATATAACGGTAAAACTAATACCTGGATCCAGGAAAAAGTCGATTTATCCCAATTCGCCGGGCAGAAGGTTACCCTGCAGTTTGAATACATCACGGATGCCGCGGTGAACGGAGAAGGACTGCTCCTGGATGATGTCGAAATCCCCCAGATCAATTACAAAACCGATTTTGAAGCCGATGACGGTGGTTGGAAAGCATCAGGTTTTGTGCGCATGCAGAACCGTTTGCCGCAAACGTTCCGCCTCTCCCTGGTCACAGATGACAAACCGCGTTCCGTCCAATACCTGCAGATCGCGCCAAACCAGTCAATCAGCCTGCCCCTGAATCTGACCAGCGACGTCACCCTGGTAGTTAGCGGGACAACGCGCTTCACCCGCCAGCCTGGCAATTACACGTTTAGCATTAAACCTTAAAAAAGTACTCCGCGATGACCATTTCTGTTCAATAATCCGCCGCGCATGGTGGAATACGCGATGAATGCAAAGCTCTCCTGCCAGTTCTGCAGGAGAGCTTTGCGATTCTATGAACGGCTATGATTGCCGTAATTTTGCCAATTGTTCTTCCAGTTCGCGGCGCCGCATTTCGCGCGCAGACTTCACCTCATCCTGCATGTTATGCATATATGCCTTGACCTGGTCCTGCAGTTCGATGCCTGAAGATGGCGCAAATAGAGTCACCACAACACCAGCCACAAGCGCCCCAGTCACAGCCCCGAGCAAAAAATTAACCAGTTTTCCCATGCCATCCTCCTTTTCCTGGTTTTATTATACCAGTCTCAAACGCCGAAACAAAGATGGAGCGAATACGGTTACCCACAAGCCAACCATCGCGTATCTCACGTAGCGCAGTGCAAGCCCCAATAAATCTATCGAATCTGGAAAAATCAACTTTAAACCGACATAAACGGCCGCTAATCCGGCAAGCCCCAATAAATAACGAAATATTTTTTGCAGCGGAGCACCCTTCGTCGCTGGCTGCCCATTTTTTCTCCAATCCCAGGCGGCGCCAGCCGCAAGCCCCATGCTCGTACCTGCCAATGAGATGATCCCGCTCGTATCGAGCGGATCGATCGGCGCATCCGAAGCGGTTAAGGCAGCCACCTGCCACTCAACTGGCACTGCACCTGCTGCGGATGCCAGCATAAAGTTCACCCCGATCATTCCCATTGAAATTAAGAATATACCCGCGATCAATTGAACCAATGCGAGCTTGTGTACCAGACGCAGCAGCGCCGCTTCATAATGGACAAAAAACCAGATCAGCGCCGCGCCTACAAGCCAACCAACCACGACTTGATCCAGAAAATGGACCCCAAGGTAAATTCTGGATATGCCGGTGAGAAATATGACCCCCGCGGCCAGGTACAATATCGTTTTATTTTGGCGGTAAATCCTGGAGAGATATCCCCACATCGCAATCGCGCTTTGAGAATGACCGGAAGGCATACCAAACGACGCTTCTGTCGCCAGTGCAGAGACGCGCTGGTCAAGCCAATAAGGACGTGGGTGATGAAATGCCAGCTTTAACCACCCATTCACGCAGGTAGTTGCCATCAACATCAACCCCAGACGCAAACCATTTCTTGAATCCACGCACCAATATATGGCCGGCATGACCACCAAAAAGAATTCCTCCTGGCCGAGAAAACTGATGGCTTTCATCGGAAGCAATAGCCAGTTGCCCAGGTGTTGAAAGAACACATTTATTAATATCTCAAACTGCCATAATACGTCCATGGATCACCTTGTAAATGCTTTTGATGAAACTGGCCCGAATTAAGAAATTCTTAGGATTGTACAAATTGACTTATGTGGTTATCTTATTGTACACTACTGGCATGAAAACACATTCTGCGCACTGGTTCGACTGGTTTTGCGCTGTTCTCTTGGTTGCCGCATTCGGGGCCGTGTCAATCCGTTTACAGGTCACCGCATGGACTGAAAACCTCGAAGTGGTTGAAGTTCTGGTCTTTTTCGCCTGTGTCCTTGGGCTGTTGTTGGGGGCCAGCCGGTTCAGCCAACTCGCCTGCCAGTTATTTGCGCTCAACTTTTCATTATTCTTCATCCCATGGCAGCTCGGTCAACTGGTGGGCACCAAAATTCCCTGGGATGAACGCCTGTTGAGTCTAATTGGCCGGCTTTCCTATTCGATAAACGAAGTGGTCAGCAACCGTCCTATTCAGGATCCGATCCTGTTCGTTTCCACCATGTCGATATTCTTCTGGATTTTATCCATTCTGGCTGGCTACCAGTTAGCCCGCAATGGAAAACCATGGGTGCCACTCTTCATAATGGGCCTTGCACTGGCAATCATCGACTTTTATACCCCTTACCAGGCTCATCGCGATCGTTACAGCGGTTTTTTTGTATTAATGGTCCTGCTGCTCGTCGCCCGAATATACCTCATGAGGTCGCGCCGTGAATGGAGCGATAAAGGAATGACAGTGGATCCGGAGATTGGTTACGACCTCGGTCGTACGGTGGCGGTCAGCGGATTGGTGTTGGTGATGCTTGCCTGGAACGTACCAACCATGATAGACGCTTTAACCCCAGGCACAGATCTGCAAAAAGAATTGGCAAAACAATGGGATTCTGTTCGCAACCGGTTTCAAAATGCGGTAGCCGGCTTGCAGAATCCGGTCAGTGTGACCAGCGATTATTATGGTCCTGAACTGGCTTTGGGCACCGGTGGATCCCAGGGCGATGAAATCGTCTTCACTGTCAACGTTCCAGGAGGGCGCCCGACCGGCGCGCGTTTTTATTGGCGCGCCCGCAGTTTTGATACGTATGATGGCTCTCAATGGACGACCACCGAACAAGACCCAAAAACCGTACCTGCCAATGAATGGCCATACCGCTACCCTCTCCTCGCGTCTCGCAATGAAATTACCCTAAACTTTTCACCCAATGTAACCACGATGCGCAATATTTATACTGCCGGCATTCCCCTGCAAATCAGCCGGCAGACAGATGTGTTGGCTGATACTTTCGCCGATGGAACGACGGATGTTGTGGCATTAATTGCCAACCCGCCCTTGCGGGGAGGAGAAGCTATCCAGGTCCGCTCCTGGATTTCGACCCCTACCATTCTGGATTTGAAAGAAACAACCAAAGAGTATCCCGCTGACATCAAAAAAATATATCTTCAGCTCCCTGAAAATTTGCCTGCCCGGGTTTCAGGTCTGGCAAAGCAAATTACTGCAGGTCTCAGTAACCCTTATGACCAGGCGATGGCTGTCACAGATTGGCTGCGCAAAAACATCGAGTATCAGATCTTGATTCCACCTGTGCCATCCAACAGTGATATTCTGGAATGGTTTTTGTTCGACCTCAAGCAGGGCTACTGCAACTATTATGCAACCGCCGAAGTAATAATGCTGCGCTCGCTGGGGATCCCAGCCCGCCTGACCGTTGGCTATGCCGAAGGCGAGACGGGAGAAGATAAAAACACTTTTACCGTACGCCGCAAAGACAGCCACGCCTGGCCTGAAGTCTATTTTGAAAATTATGGCTGGATCGAATTTGAACCGACCGCCATACAACCTGTAACGGATCTCCCATCCGGTGAGGTGAGCGATACCAATTCTTTAGCCGGCAATCCCAATAATCCCGGCCTAAATCCTGATGGAATTCCCACTGAAGAAATACCTTCAGGTGCTGGACCTATTGGCCCCATAACCAATCCAAACTCGCCAGAATTAATGCTGGTAATCATCGTCCCGCTCGCGATCGGAATATTAATCGCTCTATTTTTCTGGCTCAAACGCACAAATCGATTAAATTTCCTGACTATTCCGCTTCCAGTGTTGGTAACCAGCAATATGGAAAATCGCGGTATTTCGCCACCGAAATGGCTTCGCAATTGGTCAAACCATGTAAAACTCTCACCCATGGAGAAGCTATTCTCGCGGATCAATTGGATGCTGATACTTATTGGTCGGCGCCCGCAGCCCAACCAGACCGCAGCTGAACGGGTGGATACCCTGATTGAAGGTGCCCCCGACGCAAAAGAGCCTGCCTATACCTTCCTGGCGGAATACCACGAGGATGAATATTCGAATCGACAAGGCAACTACGACGTAGCCAAGGATGCTAACCGGCGGTTGTGGCGCGAAGTAGCCCTCGGCACCATCCGGCGGATATTCGGCGGTCAATCTTCATAGGTTCGCCGGCCCGTCCCGCTGAACCCCGCGTGGGCAGGTGAGAAATGATAAAGATGGGTTGTGGGGTTGTCTGAAAAGTCCACCCCCACCCCGACCCGCCCCTCACACCCCTTCGGGTGGCCGATACTCCCCAACTTTTTTAATAGGTTGGGGGAATTTTTTTTTAAAAATTTTTAATGATCACCTTACGATATCCTGCGCCAATGACCACAGTTAACTCTGCAAGATTGGCATCATTTCTAAAAATTGAATATGATTAATGCACGTCAACCTTGAGGTGTCCACTTTGAACAAAGCTGATTCTTCAGCTACTTTCAATAAACTCGATCAACAGATTTCACAGCTGCAGACTCTGGCAAGCCAGCTCCACACTGCGCTGCAGATAGACCGTCCAGCCACGATTCCCAGCCACATTTTCGAAAGCGTTGACCAGCTGGCCGGTATGGTCAGCAGTGTTCGTAAGCAGTTGTTAACTTTCGAGCAAGAACGCATCAGCTTACAGGCTCTGGCCAGAATTGGCAGTCTGGTGAATTCATCATTGGAAGTCGATGAAGTGCTGCAAGTGGTAATGGATACGATCATCCGCTTGACTGGCGCCGAACGCGGATTCTTAATGCTCAAGAACGGACATGATGAGCTCGCCATGCGCATCGCGCGAAATTGGGAGCAGGAATCAATTGACCCATCTGAATTTGCCATCAGCCACACGGTGATCAACCGCGTCGCCGGTGATGGACAGCCAGTTTTAACCACGAATGCCCAGGAAGATCCGCGGTTTACCGGCCAGAACAGCATCGTCAACTACAACCTGCGTTCGATCCTGTGCGTCCCATTAAAGGTAAAAGACAGCTTGATCGGGGTGATTTATGCCGATAACCGAATTCGCAGCGGGCTCTTTACGCAAAAAGACCTGGTATTGCTGACCGCATTTGCCGATCAAGCCGCCGTTTCGCTTGAAAATGCCCGCCTTTTTGTGTCTGTTCGCGACGCGCTGGCGCAGACAACCGAAATAAAAAATCTCATGGATAATGTTTTCTCATCCATCGCCAGCGGCGTATTAACAGCCGACTTAAACGAAAGAATCTTGATGTGCAATCAAGCCGCTGAGCAAATCCTGGGACATACCTCCAGCGAGCTGGTCGGACAAGAAATCCTGCAGATCCTGGCTCCAATCGCGTCCACGTTGAAAACCCAATTCCGCAAAGTGCTTAAATCAGACCGGGCTATCCAGGGTTTAGAAGCCAGTCCCACCCTGCAGGACCGCGGCCAGGTTGTTCTGCGCTTTAACATTTCTCCTTTGAAAGATGGGCAGCACACTACCCAGGGCCTGGCAATCGTCCTGGAAGACTTGACCGAAAAGAAAAAGCTTGAAGCACAGCGCAGCCTGTTCGAACGCATGGTGTCCCCACAGGTCATCGAACAGCTTGATCCTAACCAGTTGAGGCTGGGCGGGCACCGCGCTGAAATCACCGTCCTATTCGCCGACATTCGCGGGTTCACCAGTTTTTCAGAAAAAGTATCTCCCGAACAGCTGGTGATGGTTTTAAATGAATACCTGGCAGCTGCCGCGGATGAGGTTCTCAAAGAAGAAGGCACGATCGATAAATTTTTAGGGGATGCTGTCATGGCCTGGTTCAATGCCCCAATCGCGCAGCCGGATCACACCCTGCGGGCAATCCGGGCAGCATGGGGCATCCGTAAGGCGCTTACTGCTCTGCACGCCCGTTTACCAGCTTCCTCCCATCTATCCTTTGGGGTCGGCATTCACCTCGGCGAAGCCGTCCTGGGGCTGATCGGAACAGAACGCCGTTTGGATTACACCGCCATCGGAGATTGTGTAAATACGGCGAAGCGTATTCAAGAAAATTCAGATCCTGGGCAGATATTAATCAGCCAACCTGTCCTGGAAGTGGTTAGAGAACACATTCGGTTCGAAGCCGTGGAGCCGATTCAAGCCAAAGGAAAACGTGATCCACTCCAGGTGTATGAGGTGGTTGGTATTTTGTAACGCAGTTTATATTTCACTTGAGGGTAAATTTCGGGCCTAAAAAAGCTATACCCGCCTCACCATATCTCGCAAGGCTTCCATCCGGTAGCGAGTCAAACCGGGTAAAGTGTCCAACGCGTAAAAAGGGCCGTGGCCTTCGATTGCCAAAGACGCGGAAATATTGCCAGCCAACGCCCCCTCCAGTGGGCTGTAAGTCGCCCGAAAACCCGTTAAGAAACCCCCACAGAAGGCTTGCCCGGCTCCTGTCGGATCGAAAACGCGCGCTGGATAGGCAGGGATGAGCCATTTTCCGCCTTTTGCTCGTTCATACAAATACTGGCTCTGGCTGCCTCGTTTGATAATCACCATTGAGCAGCCATAACTCGCGATCGTTTCCGCCATTTCCCATAAGTCTTCACTTCGCCCTTGAAACAAATTCCGTAATTTTTGTTCTGAGGTAATAAAAGCCGTAATTCCATTGACTAACGCCGGAATATGATCCCAAAAGTTCGGGTCCATATATCCTGGAGACGGATCCATGGTGATCGTGGTCACCTGTCCCTGGCGCAGCGCAGGTGGCAGCAGGCTGTGGCTGAGAAAATCAAGCGGGCAAAGGTGGGCTGCAGTCGCATCCAGGTAATCTGGCGGAATGTCGCTGGCGCGAATCGTCAGTGGAGTGGATTGAATCCGGCTGTCGACGACTGGTCCTGGAGCGGTGTAGCCTAAAAGAGATTTTGGAAAAGAAAGCTCTAATCGGGCAAAATGAGACACCGGATTATCCGTCTGGCAGGTATTAAAATCAAGGTAGGCAAAAAAAGCGCGCAGATCAATGGCATCGTGAAGAAAATGGATGCCGCGTATGTCAAGACCAGCCCGCTTCGCCTGATCGATCCATTCTTGAGGGTAATCTTCACCGACCCTTCCCACCAGCCCAATACCAGATTCCCAGAGGCCCGCCCCGGCAGCGGCATATAACAGGCTGCCGCCCGGTTTGTCTAAATATGCGCTGCCGTCAGGAGTCAGAATAAAATCGCGGCTTAATTTGCCGATGATGAGATATCGCAGAAAAGGAGATGAATCCATGCCAGCCCATTAAAAAAATGCGGTTTTTCCGAATAATTCGAAAAAACCGCGGCTACACATCAAGAATTAACGCCTGGTGGCCATATCCGCAACCTGGCGCAGCAAGCCCAAAACCCCCAGCCCCACTTTCACGCCTTCCCCGGCGGTAATACGCGGGCGGCTTTCCTCATCTTCAGCGCGTTGGATCAATATATACGCCGCAACAATCCCACACACCAGGCCGATCACGCCCCCAATCACCAGGGTGGTTACCTTCCAATTATCTTTAGGCTGTTCCATGCCTTTCTCCTTAACCTTTGTGTTTCCAAAAAGCGATAAAGTCGATGAGATGATCCCACCCGGCTTTTTGACTTCCAACTGTTATTACGGGTTTTGCAACCACATCCGCAGCGCGGCTTATTCCCGCCGAGACCCGGTACATGGCATTCTGAAGCTTTTGTGCCAGGGATGGTAACCCTTTGATTCCGCGCCCCATCCCATAGACCAGCCCTCCTAAAATCGCCATCTGGATCAATCCGCCAAAACAAGTCGGCAGTAAGAGCCAGATAACTGCCACTTTTGCCGGTGGCGACTGCTGGTCGGGTAAAGCAGCGTCTGGCACATAACCGATTGTATAGAAAACGACCCATACACACAGTGCCAGGAATACCACCGCACCCAAAAAAGCTGGCAGGAAGATTTGCCAGGTTGCCTGCCGTTTATGCATTTGCTCAGGCGAAAAATCTTTTTGAGAAGATTCCATTTGGCTCATAAATCTATTTTAGCATACCTCCCTATGCCGCGTATATAGTTTGAATAGCTGTTTATCAAATTGGTCACTGTTGATGAGCCCATAAAACCATCCTGGGTTGTACAGGTTTTTACAATTATCTTTTCAATAAATATTAAATCTTTGTTATAATATATGCACGGATGAATCTATATTCCGCTGCCGCAGCAGGAAGACCTGTTTCATGATCGTGGCGGAAAAGACTGACAAATAATAATGAACGTGGTTTACCACTCCTACCGGAGTGTTTTAAAGATCGGCAACCCGAATACTGAGCTTCAAGGACCAACCGAAAGTGCTGTTGACTTGGTGATAATTGACATTTGAAAAATGTACGGTGACATTACACCCGGTTAAAAATGGGTTCAGTCTGGAGAAAGCAGGTTCAATTGCCGAAATTCAGGAGGAGCATGTCTTCTTCTTGACCATTTAAATAACACATCCATGCCAGGTTATTTGGGTATGGTTTGGGTTTTACTCCGGTCTCGTTCTCGTTCGTCTTTTTCACAGCCATGACCTGCCAGGGCAGTTCTATGGCTGTATTTTTTTATGGTAGAGCGTCGTATCACTTCTTTGCAGGTCCAAAAAAAGAATCCTGACCGGGTGAGTATCTACCTGGATGAGGAATTCGCTTTTGGCGTTTCTCGGATCGTGGCAGCCTGGCTGCAGGTCGGGCAAGAATTAAGCGAAGAAAAAATTGCCGAACTGCAGGATCAGGAAACAAAAGAAGCCGCCTTGCAAAAAGCTTTGCTATTGCTGAGCTACCGGCCTCGATCCGAAACCGAAATCCGTCAAAAGATGAGCCGGGCCGGGTTCGATCCTGAAGTGATAGCGAAAGTGCTCGACCGCCTGCGTGAAACAGGGCTGGTGCGTGATGAAAGTTTTGCCCGTGAATGGGTCGAAAACCGAAGCGCGCTCAGGCCTCGCAGCCGCAAAATGTTAGCCTATGAACTTCGCCAAAAAGGTGTGGCAGAGGAAGCCATTGAACAAGCGCTGGAAACAACCAGTGAGGATGAAGACCTTGCGTTTCAAGCAGCCAGGCGGTATGCCCATAAATTATCGGCAGCCGATTGGCAGGAATTTCACCGCCGGTTGACGTCGTTTTTAGCAAGACGAGGTTTCTCTTATGAAACCGCCAAAACGGTGGTACGCCAGGTCTGGAACGACCTCCGGTCAGAAAATGGGGACATCCGATACTCAGACGATGAGGATGCTTAAGAATGCCAACGAATGGAAATGGATTAGGTATATGGATTTGGTTAATTTTGATCGTTGTCGATATCGCGGTGGTGGCGGGTCTCGTTTACTACCTTACCCGTTCAAGGATCGAACAGTACCGCAAGGAACAAGAATCGCGCGCTGACAATATCATCGCCGTGGCAGAGGAAAAGGCGAAAGCCGTCAACCTCGAAGCCAAGGACCGCGCATTAAAATTCATGCAAGAGACGGAGGTAGAGACCATCCGGCGCCGCAGTGAGCTGGCAAAAGAAGAAGAACGCCTGCAGAAGAGGCGCACCGATCTGGACCACCGCATGGAAAAGCTTGAATTGAGCCAACAAAATCTCAACAAACGCCAGAGCGCGCTGGACAAGCGCACCAATGATGTTGAGAAAATGGTGGCTCAAGAAATGGCCGAGATGCAGCGCATCGCCCAGATGTCGCAGGAAGAAGCGCGCGCAGTGGTGCTGGCAGAAGCTGAAAAAGAAGCGCGCAACGATATGGCCCGCATTATTCGCCAGGTGGAAGGTGAGGCCCGCTCCGAAGGTGAAAAACGGGCTCGCGAGATCATTGCCGACGCCATTCAGCGGGTTGCCTCTGAGCATGTGTCGGAGATAAGCACTTCTGTGGTTCCTTTACCCAATGAAGAAATGAAAGGACGCATCGTCGGCCGTAATGGGCGCAATATCCGCGCTTTCGAACAGGCAGCCGGCGTGGATGTGATCGTTGACGACACTCCGGAAGCCGTGACCATCTCGTGTTTCGACTCCGTTCGGCGAGAGATTGCACGCCGCTCCCTATCGCGTCTCATCTTAGATGGGCGCATCCACCCGGCCCACATTGAAAAAATTCTCAATGAAGAAGAACGAGAAGTTGAAAAGACGATCGCCGAAGCGGGCGAACAAGCCGCTTACGACGCCGGGGTGCCAGGTTTACACCCAGAAATCTTAAAAGTCTTGGGACGGCTGAAATACCGCACCTCTTACGGGCAAAACCAGTTGAATCACGCGGTGGAAGTCGCCAAACTGGCCTCGGTCATCGCGTCTGAATTGAAAGCAGATATCGAAGCATCGAAGGCGGGCGCACTGCTCCACGACTTAGGCAAAGCCCTCGACCATAACACCGAAGGCACGCATGCCATGTTGGGAGCAGAGTTAGCCAAGCGCTATGGGGTAAACGCCAGAATTGTGAATATTATCGCCTCCCATCATCACGAGGTCGACCAGGAGAGCGTGGAAGCCGTCATCGTCGAAGCTGCGGACGCGATCTCCGGCGCCCGGCCCGGCGCTCGCCGTGAAGACATGGAGCAGTACATCAAACGCCTGCGCGCCCTGGAAGATATTGCCAATTCTTACAAGGGCGTTCAACAGAGCTACGCCATCCAGGCCGGCCGTGAAGTTCGCATCATTGTCCGCCCGGATGATATCGACGATCTCGACTCAGCTCGCCTGGCGCGGGATATCGCTAAAAAGATAGAAGAAACCATGCAGTATCCCGGTCAGATCAAAGTGACTGTGATTCGCGAAACGCGGGCGGTTGAATACGCCAAATAACCCGGCGGTATTCTCGCTTTGATGCCATGTGGTGAACCTTGTTCATGGTGGCTCACGATATATAATTGTTTTGAGAGTTTTATTTGCGGGGCTTCGCCCCGCAAATAAAACTCTCAAGCAATATTTTTCGAATTGGTTCATAGTGATCGGGCCAGTTCCACTGCCCCAAACACTATATATTTTGCAAGAAGGGATTGGACGCGATTTCTTCAGCCACAGTCGTTTCTGGGCCGTGACCCGAAAATAAGCGGGTATTGGGCGGCAAAACCAGGATCGAGGCTCGGATGCTGGCGATAAGTTGATCGTAATTTCCCCCTGGTAAATCAGTCCGTCCCACGCTGCCGGCGAAGATCAGGTCTCCACAGAAAGCTGCCTCTGCCGCCGGACAGTAGAAGATGACATGCCCCAACGTGTGACCTGGGGTATGGTAGACGAAAAATTCAATATTTCCAACGCGCAGCACCTGGCCATTCACCAAGTGCACCTGCGGCGATGGCCCTTTCTCTACAGTAATGCCAAAATTCGCCGCTCCCCCTCCCTGGCGGTAGAGCTCGAAATCAGCCGGATGCAAGGCCACCGGGATGGGCGGAGTCTCACTTTCACAGCATTTTTGAACGCCGGCAATGTGATCAAAATGAGCATGGGTAAGCAGTACCATGCGTATTTCAACCCCTTTCATCCGCGCATCGGCCACCAGTCTTTCAGAGTCGAAGGATGGGTCAATTACAACCCCTTCAAAACTTTGCGGATCCACCAATAAATAGGAATTGTTTTCCAGGCTGCCCAACACATAAGTAAAAATTTCAGGCACGGAAGGTTTCATTGTCCACCTCCAATCCACGATCCAGACGGCTCTGTAATGCACGCCTCCGTCCAGGCAGAAAAACCAGGTTCAGTAAGAAAGCGCACCCGCATAAGACCAGGCTTGCAATAAATAACAATTCTGGACGAACAGCATACAACCAACCGCCAATCACTGGCGCGATAAACAGCGCCATTCCATTCACCAATTCCACCATTCCAAATGCAGCCCCGGTCTGGCCTGGCGGAACCAAAGGGCGAACGTAGGCCAGAATCATCGTCCGAGCCAGGCGGTACCCGCCAATAAAGAAATAACCCACAGCAAACCAGGCAAAACTGCTGCCTTGCCAGAGAGTCAACGAGAAAATAGCGATTGCTGCCAGGCCAGACAGCAAGCCAGCGACAGGCGATACCCCCCCTAGAACCGTTAAAATCACCACCACGCCCACGCTGCCAATGGATCCCAACTGACCGATCTGGCTTAGCGACAGAGTCTGCTGATTTTGCAGGTAATTGGGGGTGAGGGTTTGCGGAAGATAAGCGCTCAGGATGGAGAAGAAGAAAAACGGAAGTAATAAAATAAATCCCGAATTGCGGTGCAGCTTTACCACCGGCCCGGTTTGAATCCTGTTTGCCGCCGGCTGCGGGCGAATAAAGATAATCAAGATAGATGAAATAATAAATATCCCAAACGCCACCAGATAGACCGACCGCAGTCCAAACTGGTCGCCGATCCATCCCCCAAGCGCCGGTCCGGCTACCGCGCCAAGGCTGTATAAGGCTTGCATCATGGCAAATGCTCTGCCCAGGCCCAACTTACCGCGCATATCGGCCACATAACTGTTCATAGGAGTGGCGACATACGCGGTAAACCCATACAACAGCAAACCGGCCACAAAAATCTCCAAGGTCTGACCCAGTGCCATCAATCCTGCGGCGAGAACACCCAGGACCCAGGCCGACCACATCAGCGGCCGGCTGCCGATGCGGTCAGCCAGGAACCCGGCCGGAGCCTGTGCCGCCGCCATCACCAGTCCAACCGCGCCTAAAATGCCCCCGATCATACGCGGATCTGCGCCAAACTGCTGGAGGTAGATTGGTTGAAAAATAAAAAACATTCCTTCTCCCAACCCCCATACCATCAGGGAGAAAGACATCAACACAAGATCGCGGCTCATGCGGAAACTATCTTATCCAATAATTCTTAATTCACGCGGCAGATCGCTTAAGGTTTCCGCGCCGGATTCCGTGATGACGACATTATCCTCTACGCGCACGCCACCTTTGCCGTCAAGATAAATACCAGGCTCAACGGTGAACGCCATCCCCGGCGCTAACACAAGCTTATTTTCGCCAAACATATACGGCGGTTCGTGGCCTTCCATGCCGATGCCGTGGCCTGTGCGGTGGGTAAAATATTCGCCGTAACCTGCACGTTCAATCACAGCCCGCGCCGCACGATCAACATCTCCTGCGGCGATCCCCGGCCTGGCTGCCGCGCGCCCGGCGGTATTTGCTTCAGCCACAATCCCTGCGATAACCCGCATCTGTGGATCCATATCTTTGATCGCAAAGGTTCGGGTCAAATCGGAGACATAGCCCTGGTAAGAGGCGCCCCAATCGATCACCAATATATCACCGGCGCCAAGCCTGCGTTCGCTGGGGGCGGCATGCGGGTTGGCGCTGTTTGGCCCGCTGGAGACAATCGGCGCAAATGGAGCTTCAGGATCGGCGCCAGCGCGCAGCATTTGGATCGTTAATTCTGCGGCCAATTCACGCTCGGTCATGCCCACCTGCACTGATTTTAGAGCTGCTTCCAGGGAATCTTGAGCAATTTTAACTGCCCGGCGCATTTTTGCGACTTCGGCCGCGTCTTTCTGCAAACGCAGGCCTTCCAGGACGCCGGCCGCGGAGACAAAGTGCGCGGTGGGGGCTGCTTGCTGCAGGTAATTTAATTCGAGATAGCGCAGGCGGATCGGTTCTATGCCCGCATTTTTGCCATCGACCTGTAAAGCCTGGCACCCTTTTTGAAAAGCATCGGGCCAGGCAGCCGGATTATCATCGTATGTGAACGACTGCATTGCCTGGTCGGAGTGCGACAGCTTGCCTGCTTCCAACCTGGGGAGAATGATCGCCACCTGGTCCGGCAAGGCAGCCAGCAGCACGGTCGGGCGTTCACTCAAGTGAAAGGTCAGCCCGGTCAGGTAGGTCAGGCTCGGTCCCGGATTAAGGGCAATAACCTCCAAACCTGCGGATGACATAGCCGAAAAAAGACGTGAAAAACGGGATGGTTTCATTTGGGAGCTCCAGGCAAAATTATAACTCAATCAAGTCAATTGTTTATACGCAGGGGGCTTTCGAGTAGAATTGGGGGGATGCACATTCTTCTCATCCACCAGGCGTTCGCGGCCCTTGACGAGGCTGGGGGAACCCGCCATTTTGAAATGGCCGGTTTCCTGGCCGAACACGGCCACCGGATTACGATTATCGCCAGTCCGGTCAGTTATCTGAGTGGAAAAAACCGCAGCACTCGCGCCGTTTGGTCGGCAAAAGAAAACCCGCTGCCTGGCATCACCCTCATCCGCACGTATACCTATTCCGCTTTCCACCGCAGTTTTTTTCACCGCGTGATCAGCTTCGTAAGCTTTATGATATCTTCATTTACCGCCGGTTTAGGTGCCGGGAAGGTGGATGTGGTCTGGGGAACCTCGCCGCCCATTTTCCAGGGCTTCACCGCCTGGGCATTGGCGCGCTTGAAGGGAGCCGCTTTCTTATTTGAAGTTCGCGATCTCTGGCCGGCCTTTGCGATGGCTGTTGGTGTGCTGCGCAACCCCCTTTTAATTCGGGCTTCGCTCTGGCTGGAGAAATTTCTTTACCAGCGGGCGGACCGGGTGATGGTTAATTCCCCAGGTTTCATATCTCATGTCACCCAGCGCGGCGCGCGTTGGGTCGAATTGGTGCCGAATGGGGCCGATCCCGGCATGTTTGACCCTTGCCAGCATGGAGATCATTTCCGGCAGGAGCACGGGCTCAACGGAAAATTCGTGGTGTTATACGCCGGGGCTCACGGGATCTCCAATGATCTTGAAGTTATCCTGCAGGCAGCCAGGAATTTTTCACCCTCAGACAGGGTACAATTTGTATTGATCGGAGATGGGAAAGAGAAGAAGAACCTGGTCGCCGCGGCAAAGAATCTGGGATTACAAAATGTGTTGTTTCTTCCACCTATCCCGAAGGCGGAAATGCCCCTCGCCCTGGCAGCTGCGGATGCGTGTATTGCCATCCTGAAGCCTCTGGATGCCTACAAGACCACCTATCCAAACAAGGTCTTCGATTATATGGCTGCCGGTCGTGCGGTGATATTGGCCATCGATGGGGTCATACGTGAAGTGGTCGAGGCAGCCGGCGCGGGGGTCTTTACGCCTCCCGGCGACCCCGATAAATTGGCCGAAGTGGTCCGGCAGTTATCTGCTCGGCCAGAAGACACTCGAAAAATGGGTCTGGCCGGCCGAGATTGTATCGAAAAAAATTTTTCACGGGTGCAGTTGTCGGAAAAATTGCAGATCGTGTTGGAAGAGATGGAGAATAGCCATGCCTGAAAAGATTCTGGTCGTTGAGGATGAAATTTCGTTACAGGAAACCCTGGCCTACAACTTGCGCCGCCAGGGATACGATGTAGAAACAGTGGGCGACGGCAACGCCGCCCTGGAAGCAGCTCGCAGGATTCATCCGGATGTGATTTTGTTGGACATTATGCTGCCTGGAATCGACGGTTTTGAAGTTTGCCGTATCTTGCGCCAGGAAATGAATACGCCGGTCTTAATGCTCACTGCGCGAGATGATGAAATTGACCGCATTGTTGGTCTGGAGGTCGGCGCAGATGATTACCTGACCAAACCTTTCAGTATGCGGGAATTAATAGCCAGGGTTAAGGCGATGCTGCGCAGGGTTCGCTTGATCCGCCAGGAAATCGGTACCGAAACAGCCCTCGTGCAAAATCAGCTTTTAGTCTTCGAGAACCTGGCGCTCGACCTCACCCGCCGCGAAGTGCGCCTGAAAGATACGGTAATCGCATTAAAACCCAAGGAATATGAGCTGCTGGTCTTCCTCGCCAATCACCGCGGACAGGTTTTAACCCGTGAATTTATCCTGGATAAAGTATGGGGGTGGGATTTTGTGGGCGACAGCCGAACAGTTGATGTGCATATTCGCTGGCTGCGGGAAAAAATCGAACCCGATCCGGCCAAACCTCAACGCATTATCACGGTACGCGGCGCAGGCTACCGGTTCGAGGGATAGCCAATGTTTCGTGGGACGCTGCGCAAGCGGGTTGCATTTACCTATGTTAGCCTGATCGTCGTCGCTTTAGCCGGCCTAAACCTGTTTTTATCTATTTTCGCTCGCGAAACGTATCTGTCCAATTCCAAGGAATATTTATTAAGCCAGGCGAAAATTGTCTCTTCTGAAGCTGAGCGGCAGTGGCAGGCTTCCGGCACGCAGGGGTGGAGCTCTCTGGCGGCCCGTTATGCGGACCTGTTAAACGCGCGAGTTACGTTCATCCTAACAGACGGCACAGTGGCTGGAGATTCCAGCACACCGGCTAATGTGCTCGAAAACCATCTCACCCGGCCTGAAGTTGTCCAGGCTCTGGGTGGTGTAAATGCGACGGTTATTCGTTACAGTGACACCTTGAAAGAAGATGTTCTGTATGGGTCGGTGCCCATCCGCTTCGCCGGGCAAATCATCGGTGTATCCAGGCTGGCTGTTTCTCTTAAGGCGGTAAATCAAAATATCGCCATGATCAGCTCTACTTTCCTGGCGGCTGCCCTGATCGCCATTGCTGTAACCATTATTTTAGCCGTTCTTCTGACCAATTTCACGACCCTTCCTTTACGGCGATTAACCCAAACCGTGCTTGAAATGAGCAGTTCTCCATCTTCCGGCAATATCGAGTCCACCAATTTGGACGAAGTGGCGCAATTAGAATATGCGTTTAACCGCCTGGCGAGCCAGCTAAATTCACGCATCGCGGATTTATCCACGGAACGCGGCACCCTGGAAGCCGTCCTGGCTTCCATGACGGATGGGGTAATCATCGTCGATCGCGGCGGCAAGGTTCAATTGACCAACCAGGCTGCAGTAAAGATGTTTGATCGGGAACGCGGCGAGGCTGTGGGGCTGTCGCTGGTCGAGCTGGTCCGCCACCACCAGCCCATTGAACTGTGGCGGAAATGTAAGCAAACCGGTGAACAGCAAATTGTGACCTTTGAGACCAGCCCGGCCCGCTTGTTCATCCAGGCAATCGCCACGCCGCTTTCACAGGCAATGCCGGGCAGCATTCTGATCGTTTTCCAGGATCTCACCCGTTTGCGCCGTCTTGAGATGATCCGCCAGGATTTCGTCAGTAATGTATCTCATGAATTGCGCACACCGCTGGCATCTTTAAAAGCGCTCACCGAAACCCTCCAGGAAGGCGCGCTGGAGGATCCGCCGGCAGCCAGGCGTTTTTTACTGCGCATGGATAATGAAATTGATAATTTAACCCAACTCGTTCAGGAGCTGCTGGAGCTCTCCCGCATCGAATCGGGAAAGGTGCCGCTTAAGAAAGAAATCATCCATCCTTGTGAGATGGTTTCCCCGGCAGTTGAAAGAATGACGGTACAGGCGCAGCGTGCCGGAGTCGAATTGGCGCTGGAATGTCCTCCTGAGCTGCCCAATGTCAATGCCGATCCAGCGCGGATGGCACAGGTCGTGGTAAACCTGATTCATAATGCCATTAAATTTACCTTGCCGGGGGGTAAGATCGTGGTTACCGCGCACCAGGATCACAATATGGTGGTTTTTGAAGTTCGGGATACTGGCGTTGGAATCAATGCCGAGATACTGCCGCGTATTTTTGAAAGGTTCTATAAAGCAGACCGCAGCCGGTCCAGTGGTGGCACAGGATTGGGATTATCCATAGCCCGCCACCAGGTGGAAGCTCACGGCGGGCGCATCTGGGCGGAGAGTGAACTGGGAAAGGGCTCCGTGTTTTCCTTCTCGATACCCATAGCATAATCAAAATAATCCAAACATTTACTAACTCATTACCCCCCGTTAACATCTCTTTTGTGTCCTGTTAAACGAGCGTGGTTATTATAAACACGACATCAAAATTAACAGGAGAGAAAGAGATATGTCTCGTAAATTGAGCGTTTTTGGGTTCTTACTCGTTATGGCCAGCATGCTGTTATCCGCCTGTGCTGCGCCCGCTGCTGCCGCAGTCAAAGAAACGCAGGGCACAACAGCCACCCAGCCTACCAGTCTGCCCCCGGGCTCTGTGCAAATCAACGGCGCAGGCGCAACCTTCCCGGTCCCCGTTTACACAGAGTGGACCTTCGCCTACCAGTACGTGGATCCATCGGTAACGATTAATTACCAGGGCATCGGCTCGGGCGGCGGTAAGAAGGCTATCGTTGACGGCACCGTGGATTTCGCCGGTTCCGACTCGCTGGTGACCGACGCCGAATATACCGCCGGAAAAGACCTGCAGATGTATCCGATGATCGCCGGTGCGGTTGTCGCAATTTACAATATCGAGGGTCTCGCGGCTGACGCCCCTGGGCTGGTGCTCGACCGCCCGACCCTGGTCGGCATCTACAACGCGTCCGTCAAGACGTGGAATGACCCCGCGATCCTAAAACTAAACCCAGATCTGGCAGCCAAGCTGCCTGACAAACCCATCACTGTCGCGCACCGCTCGGACGGTTCTGGCACGACGGAAATTTTCACCAACGCCCTCAAATCCTTCAGCGCGGACTGGACGGCAGGGGCCGGTTCATCCGTGGAGTGGCCGGTCGATAAAGCTGGCAACGGCGTGGGTGGTAAGGGCAACCAGGGCGTCGCGGCGGCGGTTCAAAACACACCCAACTCCATCGGCTACGTCGAATTATCATACGCCGTGCAAAACAAAATCACTTTCGCCTCGTTGGTCAATAAAGCCGGCAAGTCGATCATGGCCGATGCAGCCAGCACCCAGGCTGCCATGGCGGATTTCGCTGATAAGTTCTCCGATAAGCTTACCGCAACCATCGTGGACGGCGGTGGCGAGAAAAGCTACCCGATTGTTGGGTACACCTACATTGTCCTGCACACCACCAGCATGACGGATTGTCTCAAGGCTCAGAAACTGCTCGAGTATATCAAGTGGTCCTTGACGGATGCCTCCGCCGCTAAGCGCGCCGCTGAACTTGGGTATTCGGTTCTACCCGAAGCAGTACAAAAGAACGTGCTCGGCAAGCTTGCCCAGGTAACATGCAGCGGCCAACCCGTGCTTAAGTAATGCAGGTGAATGACCTGAAAAGCAGGTCGCGCATCGCGGACCAGGCAAAATGGTGTTGGGATGTGGTGTTTTGTCGAGGCTTCGCCTCGACAAAACACCACGAAACATTAAAAAAAGAAAATATCACAGGAATTGGATCATGCCGAATTTAGATAGGTCTGGTAAAGCCCACCAGGGGACCAAATTCAAACGGCTGAAATATTTTCTTCGGCATGGAGACAGGCCGTGGAAAGCGCTCATCATGGGTATGTCTGTCATCGTTTTACTGGTCATTATCACAATCGGCGGGTTATTATGGTTCGACTCCAGTAACGCCCGCCAGGAATTTGGTTTTCCATTCATATTCCCTACCTCCGATCCATCGTGGAATCCTGTCCTCGATAAATTTCAGGCCTGGCCCTTTATCTACGGCACCTTAATTACCTCACTCATCGCCATCGCGTTCGCGATCCCCATCAGTCTGGGCATCGCCGTGTTTCTGGCTGAATTGTGTCCGGCCTGGCTGCGCACCCCCTTAAATTGGATGATCGAGCTGCTGGCAGCAATACCTTCGGTGGTCTACGGTTTATGGGGAATCTTCGTTTTTCTCCCAATTGTAGTGGAGCCTATTGGCGCGTTTCTAGCTTCAACTCTTGGAGCCGTTCCAGGCATCGGATTATTATTTACTGGCCCCATGTCAGCCAGCGGCGCCAGCCGTCTGGCAGCCGGATTAATTTTGACCATTATGATTATTCCGACGATTTCATCGGTCTCACGCGATGTGCTGCTTGCCATACCAAATTCCCAGCGCGAAGCGGCTCTGGCCCTGGGAGCTACCCGCTGGGAAATGATCAGTCAGGTGCTTCTGCCTTACGGTCTTTCCGGCATCCTGGGAGCGGTCATTCTGGGCCTGGGGCGGGCCCTGGGCGAGACGATGGCGGTCACGATGGTCATCGGCAACAGCATCGAAGGCTCACTGTCTCTGCTGCGCCCCGGTTACACCATGTCCAGCATCATCGCCAACGAATTTGCAGAAGCGGTGAACGTTCTGCACAGCGAGGCCTTGATCCTGATCGCCCTGGTGCTGTTTGTGATGACACTGGGCCTGAATCTTTTCGCCCGCCTGCTCGTGTGGCGCGTGGCCAATAGAGTTCCAACCGCGGAGGCCAGGGCATGAACGTGGCGCTGGAGTTGACCCAAAAACGTTTTATAAATTCTCGCAGCAGGCATAAAAGGCGCCGGTTCTTTAACATCGTGATGCTGATCGGCGCCGGATTAATGACCCTGCTCGCATTAATCCCCCTTTTCTGGATCATTATTTACGTCATCATCCGCGGCGGCGCGGCGATTAATCTCGATTTTTTCACTCAAATGCCTAAACCTTTAGGCACCGTGGGCGGAGGGGTGCTGCCGGCGATTGAAGGCACCCTGCTATTGGTGCTGCTCTCTGCGCTGTTTGCCGTCCCCCCGGGTGTTTTAGCCGCATTTTATGTCTCGCGCAATCCCAATACTCCCCTGGGGATTGCCGTCCGCTTTGGCACGGACGTCCTCTCAGGGGTGCCTTCGATTGTGGTTGGCCTGTTCGGTTATGCCTTGATCGTAAAAATCCAGGGACATTATTCAGCTTTTGCCGGGGGTGTTTCTCTGGCGCTTTTGATGCTGCCGACTGTGATCCGAACGACCGAAGAAATGCTAAAATTAGTTCCAGCTTCTCTGCGCGAGGCCTCACTGGCGCTCGGCGCTCCGGAATGGAAAACCTCATTGAATGTTATCCTGCCTGCCGCGGCGAATGGCGTGATTACCGGTTTTCTGTTAGGATTGGCCCGTGCCATGGGTGAAACGGCCCCCCTGCTTTTTACCGCGCTGGGCAACGAACGTTTCGAGCTTGGCAGGGTCATTTCGGGCGGTATCGCCAGCGGGCAGGACATCTTCACCATTATTGGCAGAATATTTTCGCAGCCGGTCGATTCGCTTCCGCTGACCCTGTGGAAATACGCGCAGCAGCCCTTCCCGGAAAGAGTGGAGCAATCCTGGGCGGTTGCCCTGGTGTTGATGATCATTATTTTGGCGATCAATATTGGTACACGCCTTTGGATTCAATCCAAGACGTCGATCAAAAAAAAGTAAGGACGGCATGATGACTTTTTCTGATCAGAAAATAAAAACCGAAAGATTAGTCACCCTTTCGGCAGATATCAAGAATAAACCTGACGCTTCAATCAAAAGTATTGAATCGTCATTAAAGATCCTGATTGATAACCTTTCTTTTTATTATGGAAAATTCCGCGCGCTGCGAGACGTAAACCTGAAAGTTCCCTCCCAAAGAATATCCGCGATCATCGGCCCATCCGGATGCGGTAAATCCACCTTGCTGCGCTCCATCAACCGCATGAATGATCTCACCCCCGGCACGCGTATCGAAGGCAAGCTCCTGCTGGATGATGAAGATATTTATGCGCCCGGTATTGATGTGGTGGATATTCGGCGCCGCATCGGAATGGTCTTTCAAAGGCCAAACCCTTTCCCAAAAAGCATCTATGATAATGTGGCCTACGGTCCGCGCTTATATGGGGTGCATCGCCGTTCCGATCTGGATGTAATCGTGGAACGCAGCCTGAAACAGGCCGCGCTCTGGGACGAAGTCAAGGACAAACTGCAGGTCAGCGGGCTGTCCTTATCCGGCGGGCAGCAGCAGCGCCTGTGCATCGCGCGCGCGATTGCCGTCGAGCCTGAAGTGATTTTGATGGATGAGCCCGCGTCAGCTCTGGATCCGGTAGCGACGCTGAAGATCGAAGAACTGATGCAGGACCTCAAGGAACATTACACCATTGTCATTGTCACCCACAACATGCAGCAAGCAGCTCGCGTATCTGATTTCACGGCGATGATGATGGTCGACGAAGCCCGGGCCGGACAGGTCATCGAGTATAATGAAACTCAGATCATATTTACCCGTCCCAGTGAAAAACGGACCGAAGACTACGTTAGCGGTCGTTTCGGTTAAACACAAGGTAAGGTGAAGATGCCCCGTGAAACTCTAGATCGCCAGATCCACCAGCTCCAGGACGAGATATTACTGTTAGGCAGCATGGTGGAACAGGCAACTTTATCCGCCATGGACGCACTGAAGCGCCGTGACACGCGTCTTGCCCGCCGGATTTTGCTGGATGATATCAAGGTAAATGAAAAACGTTTTGCAATAGAAAATGCAATTATCATCTCCCTGGCAACCCAACAGCCCATGGCGCACGATCTTCGCACCCTGGCAGCGTTTTTGGAAATCAGCACCGAATTGGAAAGGATGGGCGATTACGCCAAAGGGATCGCCAAGGTCGTGATCCAGCTGGGAGATGCCGATATCCCCATTCCAATGCGCGAGCTCGAACAAATGGCGGAGTTAGGCGTCAATATGCTGCACCGCGCTTTGGGAGCCTTCATCAGCGAAAACGCGGCTGTTGCCAGCCAGATACCGTTGGAAGACGACCAGGTCGACGAATTATTTAACCGCGTGAACCGAATCTTGATCAGCACGATGATCGCCAATCCCGAGATCATCGATAATGTCAATCTTCTTATATGGGTCATTCATAATCTGGAACGGCTGGCAGACCGCGTCACCAACATCTGCGAACGTACTGTTTTTGTGGCAACCGGAGATCTGCTCGAATTTGAAACGGAAGAAGATGACGAGGAGATTGATGCCTGAACAATTTTTGCCGCGTGAGTTACGGGATTCCTTGATAAATCTTGTTGGGTCATGGATTAAAAGACCGGCAGCCGTGTAAGCTGCCGGTTTTGCTTGTTATGGTTTATGTCATAGTTTTCTTTTTTCATAAAAATTCGCTATAATCAATTCTAAATAACAAGGGAAAGGTTAGCCAGTGTTAAAGCGACCAAATTACAAGGGCAAACTGATCGTTGTCGAAGGCATCGACGGCAGTGGCAAATCGACGCAGATTGATTTGCTGAATAAATGGCTCCATAACCAGGGAAAATCGGTTTATTTTAGCGAGTGGAACTCCTCAGCCCTGGTTAAAAGCACCACTCGCCTGGGTAAACAGGAGAAAATGTTCACCCCCACCACCTTCAGCCTGCTGCAGGCGACCGATTTTTGCGACCGGTGGGAAAACTTTATCCTTCCGCTGCTCAAAGCCGGGGCAATCGTGCTGGCAGATCGCTATGCCTTTACAGCTTACGCCCGGGATGTGGCCCGCGGGGTCGATCCGGATTGGATCCGCAATTTATATTCCTTTGCTGCCCAGCCCGATTTGGTTTTTTATTTCCGTGTTTCGCTGGATGTAGCCGTGGAGCGCATCACCTCTTCACGGGCAAAGATCAAATATTACGAAGCCGGCATGGATCTTGGTTTATCCGACAACAAGACCACCAGCTTCCGCCTGTTTCAACAACGCATCATCGATGAGTACGAAAGGATGGTCGGTGAATTTAGTATGACGGTCATCGATGGCGAGCTCCCAGTCGAAGTCCAGCAGAAAGACATTCGTAAAATCGTTTCAAAAATTCTACGCGGTTGGGAAGGCCTTCCCAATCCCAAGGCACCTCGCAGATCATCTCACCGCAAAAAAGCCCCAACTATCCAGACCGCGGAGGCGACCCAATGAGCGGGGGAAATTCTTATGGGGCAGGGTTCCCTTACCATCCGCTGGGTGAAATGCCCGGGCATTTGATCGTTCTGGAAGGTTCAGACGGCGTCGGGCGCTCCACCCATATTCAGCTTCTGCGCAGCTGGCTTGAGTCCGAGGGGTATGCTGTTTCCGATACCGGATTAAAACGCTCTCCCTTAACTTCGCCCGGCCTGGATGCCGCCAAACAAGGGCATACCCTGGGCTCGCGCACCATGAGCCTGTTTTATGCCACAGACTATGCCGACCGCCTGGAAAACCAGATCATCCCCGTCTTGAAAGCCGGCTTTATCGTACTTTCAGATCGTTATTTTTACTCCATCATCGCCCGTGATGTGGTAAGAGGTGCTGATCCGGTCTGGGCGCGCAAAGTGTACGGTTTTGCGCTGGTTCCAGATGTGGTCTTTTACCTGCGCGCTGACGTGGACACCCTGGCAACCCGCATCGCCCACGGGCGCGGTTTCGAATATTGGGAATCGGGCATGGATATCCGCTGCGCGGATAACCTGTACGACAGCTTCTGCGTTTACCAGACGCGCCTGATCGAACAGTTTGACCAGATGGCGGATGAGTACCAGTTTGTGACCATCGACGCCACCCGTTCCATACCGGCCATTCAGGATGATCTCAAACAGCAGATTCGGAAAGTGTTGGAGAAATGACAAAGCCCGATGCCATGGCCTGTTCATACGGCGCCGCAGTCATGCGTAAGCACCTGGCTGCTCTGAGACAGGAAATAGACGGTGTACGGTCTGCAGAAGATATTGAGTCGATCCACCGCATGCGCGTGGCTTCTCGCCGTTTGCGGTCGGCTATTCCATTGTTCGCGAATTGCTTTCGCAAGAAGCAGGTCAGGTATTGGCTTGAGGAAATAAAAGGGATCACCCGTTCGTTGGGGACGGCGCGCGATGCCGATGTTCAGCTTGCCGTTTTGAAGAAAACAGTCAAAGACCTGGCGGATGACAGATATAAATCCGGGCTGCGCCGCCTGGCGTTGCGAATTTTTCAAAATCGCCAGGCTTTGCAGGACCAGATCATAACTGCCCTGGATAAGCTGGATGGGGATGGATTCTACGCCATCATGGAAAGAGATCTGGCGCAGGCTCTGCCAGAGATTACCCCCGCGACCCCATTCCCGCATGCTTTATATTTGAACGCTGCCGGCGCCATTCAGAAACGATTGGACGAATATCTGGCTTATGAGCCTTTCGTCCATCGCCCCGAATGTGCCATTGAGCTGCATGCCATGCGCATCGCTGCCAAGCAGCTGCGCTATACTATGGAGGTTTTTGCCCCCATCTATCCCGGAGAGCTGCAAGCCTATTTGCAAGCGGTGAAAACATCGCAGGAGCTGCTGGGAGATATACATGATTGCGACGTCTGGCAGGCGTTCATCCCGCAATTCATCGAAGAAGAGAAGCAGCGCACCATCGCATATTTCGGTCATGCCAACCCGCTGCACCCCCTGCTGCCCGGTTTCGAATATTTCCGCCAGAACCGGTTCACACTGCGCGCTGAACAGTACCAGGAGTTCCACCGCAAGTGGGAGCAGTGGACCCGCAAGAATTTGTGGAGTGAATTAAGCCAGACGATTGCGTCATTTGTACATATAGATCTTTTCCCCCCCATCCAAACAGAGTAGGGAGCCAGGTTGGCTAATCTTCCCATTCTCCCCCCTGACCAACAGGCCATTCTGCAAACCGTGCTCCGCCTGGCGCAGACCTGTGAATATGAGGTCGAGCATACCAACCAGGTAACCTTCCTCGCGGTCCGTTTATTTGACGAGCTGCACAGTTTCCACCATTTGGGCCAGCGGGAACGTGCCTGGCTGGTATATGCCTCACTTCTGCATGATATTGGATGGATCGAAGGGTGGAAAAATCACCATAAAGTATCCCTGCGCATTATCCTGGCCACATCCATGCTGCCTTTTGACAACAAAGAACGCCTGATCATCGGTTCGATCGCGCGTTACCACCGCAGATCCTTGCCCGATTTATCTCACGATCATTACTCTGCCCTTTTACCCGCGCAGCGCCATGCGGTGGATATCCTGGCTGGATGCTTACGCCTGGCGGATGGCCTGGACCGCTCTCACCAGCAGCGCATAAGGGACCTGCACTGCAAGGTGACCAGGAAAAAAATCCTGGTCAAATGCGAAACAGTCCAACCTGCAGTCGAAGAAATCGAAGCCTCCAGGGCCAAGAAGAACCTGCTGGAGCTTGCTACCGCGCGCGCCGTAGAAATTACCGGGCTGGATGATGCTCCGAATTAAATCCGTTCGGTATAATGCTTGAATGAATTAAATAAGCTTTGCTCACTTCGTGGCCCATACAAATTAATTTTTTCTTGGTGTTCTTTTTTCACTTCGTGGTGAATTATCAAAAAAGTCGGTCGCGCTGACGCGGCCACGCACGCTTTGCGGCCCCTCTGGGGCAAATGATGCCAGGGTGTTTTTTTGATGCGACTTCGTCACATCAAAAAAACACCCGAAGTATCATATAAGGCAGGTTACGCTTGACAGGGGATTAACTGCGAGCTTTGCGAACTTCCTCGATAAAAGCTGCCGCGCGCCGGGTCAGCTCTTGAAAATCGGCTGTTTCCAGGATTTTTTGGTTGATCAGGCTGCTGCCCACCCCCAGCGCTGCCGCGCCGCTGCGCAGGTATGCTGCTGCGGTCGTTAAATCGACACCGCCGACCGGCACAATTTTTAGCTGCGGAAGCGGCGCCAGAATCGCCTTCACCATGGCCGGCCCGCCGACCTCTGCTGGAAAAAGTTTTACAAAATCAGCGCCTGCTTCCCAGGCAGTCAGCATTTCGGTCGGGGTTAAACATCCTGGCATGACCGGGAGATCGAGCTGGTGGCATAATTCCACCACTTCCAGGTTAAGCGTTGGCGCGACAATAAAATCCGCTCCGGCCTGGATGGCAGTTCTGGCTGTCTCCACGTCCAGCACTGTACCCGCGCCAAACAGTACATCGCGGCCGAGCTTTTGGCTGGCTGCGGCGATCACTTCCAGGGCGCCCGGCGTATTCATCGTAACCTCAATCACCTGCACCCCACCCAGGCGGATGGCCTGTGCCGCGGCGACGAGCTGGTCGGAGCTCCTGGTGCGCATAATGGCGATGATTCCGGATTTTTGGATCAGTTGAATTTTTTCCTGCTTATTCATGCCGCCTCTTTCTCTAATCTATGCGCATCCAGGGTATTTTGCAGCCCAAGCCATATCCAGGGAAACATGGCGAAGATGCCAGCCAGGGCCGGACCGCCCAACCCGGTCAATAGATTGATGATGATGGTACTGCTCGCGGTGATCAGGTAAGACCATACTGCCCACCGGTCTGGAATTGAGTCGACTTGAGCCCTGTGCGAAGCCGTCACACCCAGGTAGATCAACAGTGCTATAAAGGTGGTCAGCCACCATCCCCAATAATTTTGGAGCGGGACGCCAAAATACGGCCCCTGCACTTCCCAAACCCAATGCCCTCCGCTCACCATCAAAGGATCCATCGCTACATCCCAGGCGGTCATAATCACCCCGCCCAGCGCTGCCACAGCCAGAATGCGCCTGGCGCCTGACCAGCGAATAGGGACAATCCGCCCGGCAATCACCAGAGAAGGGTAAATCATCATCGTCCACGCCAGTGGGATCAGGTAGGGAACCAGTCCCAGGAACTTAGGCCCCAATTTTTCGGTGTAGTGATAGGGCCCGTACACCCACCCGGTGGCAACGCCGACGCTTTCAAAAGCCAGCCCGGTGAGAAACACGATCAAGGCCAGAAGTATCGCGCGGCGCCAGCCTTCACGCTGCCCGGCATGCATCAGCGCAAACAGGTAAGCTAACACGGTGCTGATCGGGGTAATCGTAAAAGACTGCGGTAGTTTAAACCCGATGACTCCGATCGCATAAATGGTGATGACCAGGTAAAACGCGAGAATAATCAAGGTAAATCGCTTCAAGTTCATCCGGCGTCTCCCAAAAATGAATGTTTTCATATAACTACGCCAGGATTAATTCTATCCGAATTTGATACCATGCCAGGTAAATACTTGTTGTCGATCGGCATGTTGCCTCTCATGCCGGGCGCTGGTACAATTCTTATATGATGTTATGGAGTGTTTTTTTGAATTCGCTACGCGAATTCAAAAAAACACTCCGGTCATCGTATTGCGTGGTCCGCGCCAGCCCTTGCCCCAGGGCGCCTGGGCCCAGGGGCGCGACCAGCTTTCTTGATGTAAGGTGGTGTTTTATCAAGGCGAAGCCTTGATAAAACACCACAGAACATAAACAAAAAAACAACCCCAGATATGCAGGAGATCATCTTGGCCCAGGATGTCATCCAAAAACTTACTCAGAATATCCAACAAGTCATTGTCGGTAAGGATGAAGTCATCCACTTACTGCTGGCAGCGGTGCTTTGTGAGGGCCATGTCCTGCTGGAAGACGTGCCTGGAACAGGAAAAACAACCCTGGCGCGCGCCCTGGCTGCCTCTCTGGGCTGTACCTTCCGCCGCATCCAGTTCACGCCTGACCTGCTGCCTTCGGACGTAACCGGGGTAAGCTGGTTCAACCAAAAAATCCAGGAGTTTGAATTTCGCCCGGGCCCCATTCAGACCCAGGTAATCCTGGCGGACGAAATTAACCGGGCAACTCCTCGCACCCAATCCGCGATGCTGGAAGCCATGCAGGAACGCCAGGTGACGTCGGACGGGGTGACTCGCCTCCTGCCGCGCCCATTCCTGGTGCTTGCCACCCAAAATCCGGTGGAATTAGAAGGCACTTTTCCCCTGCCTGAAGCGCAGTTAGACCGGTTTTTGTTGAGAGTGGCGATCGGCTATCCTACCCAGGAAGAGGAAAACCGCATCCTGGAACGGTTCCGCCTGGAAGATCCCTTGGAAAGCCTGGCACCGGTGGCTTCCGCGGATGAGATTATTGCCCTCCAGGCGGCTCGCCGCCGGGTTCGCGTGGAAGATTCGGTGCGCGATTACATTGTGCGCATCGCCCGCGCCACCCGCGGCACCGCTGATATCCAGCTTGGCGCCAGTCCAAGGGCCACGCTGTCGCTTTACCAGGCCTCTCAGGCCTGGGCATTTATCCATGGGCGCGAGTTTGTCCTTCCGGACGATATTAAATCTGTGGCCCTCTCTGTTTTATGCCACCGCATGATCATCGCCCCTCAAGCACAGCTGCGCGGGCGGAACGCGAACGAGCTGGTCGCCGATATTGTCTCGGCCGTGCCGGTGCCGGTTGAAACCTGATGCTGCTGAAGAATTGGGCCTATACGCTGCTCCTGGTTTTCATCATCGGCGCGGTGACCCGCGAACCCTGGCCCGTGGCGTTTTCTGTGGCAGCCGCCATTGTTTTTTTTGTCACCGCTTTTTGGCGGCGGCATGCGCTGGAACGGGTAAATTACAGGCGGAAGTGGACGTACCGCCGCGGTTTTCCCCAGGAGCAGCTAACGGTGCACGTCGAAATAGAAAACCGCAAACTGCTGCCGGTTTCCTGGGTGAGAGCAACCGACACCTGGCCTGAGGCGGTCGGCCCTGCCGACGAAACCATCCTGAGCCCTTCCCACATTGAAGCCACAGGTGAATTGATCAACCTGTACAGCTTGCGCTGGTTCCAGCGCATCGAGCGGCTTTACCTGCTAACCCTGCGCAAGCGTGGTTTATATCGAATTGGCCCGGCAGTCCTCGAATCCGGAGACCTGTTCGGCATTTATGAGACTGAGCTTTCGTTGGAAAAACCGGATACGGTGGTGGTCTTTCCAGAACTGCTGCCCCTGTCATCCTTGTCCTTGCCCACCCAGGATCCCTTCGGCTTCAGGCGGTCGATCCATCGCTTGTTCGATGATCCAACCCAGACTATGTCTATCCGACCTTACCAACCAGAAGACGGGTTTCGGCGCATCCACTGGCCGGCCACGGCTCGCACCGGTGAGCTGCAGGTAAAGGTCTTTCAACCGGTTTCTGCCAGGGTGATGATGATCTGCCTGAACGCCTCCACGCAGGCCCAATTCTGGCTGGGAGTAGACCAGGAACGGCTCGAATATCTGATAAAGATTGCTGCCACCCTGGCTTACCAGGGCATTATGGACGGTTACTCCGTGGGGCTGCTGTCTAATGGATGCCTGACCCATTCGGACCAGCCTTTCCATATTCCTCCCGGCAGTTCCACCGACCATCTGGCTCAATTGCTGAGCTCACTGGCTGCAGTGACGGCATTTACGCTGGCTCCATTTGAAGCGTACTTGATGCAATCGATGCCGAAAATACCTTATGGCGCCAGCTTACTCGTGGTGAGCGCCCTCATCACGCCGGACCTAAGCGCCAGCCTGCTGCGTTTGAAGCGCTACCGGCCCAACATCACGCTGTTGTCTGTTGCCCCCCAACCCTTGCCCGCCATACCCGGCGTTCTCTCGATACAGATGGAGTTCCCTGGAGGATGAGCGCCCTGCGCCGGCCTCACGTAGAGTCCGATGCGCGCCTGCGCCTGTGGGGCGATTTTGCCATTCTCGCCCTGCTGCTGATGGAATCGTTCTGGATCACGGATTGGTACGATGTCCTGGCGCATCCCAGGGCAGGATGGTTGAGTGTCGACCTGTTCATCGCCAGCGCGTTGATTCTGTCGCACATTTTGGCTCGGGCAGTCGGCCATTTTCGCCTGGCCATTAACTGGCGTCGGGGATTAATCATCGCCTGGCTGGCCGCGGTCATCACCTGCGGATTTCCATTGCTGACGTATGCCGGCGAAGGGCTGACTCTCGTTGAAATCGGCCAGAGAATTGGCGCATCCTTTACCACGCTCGGTTCGGATCTGGCTGAATTCTGGCATATTTTGCTGCTGCTGCTGATTGTTCTGCATGCCGTGCGCCTGGCCAGGGAGCCGATGCAGGTTTATACGCCGCAGGCAAATTTCCAACTGGGTTTGTTTTTGCTCCTCTTATACGGCCTGTTGTTCAGCTGGGATAAACCGGCTCAGGCCATCACGACCACCTACGGTTTTCTTTTCAGCGGCATCGCGGCGATGAGCGCCGCGCGCATCAGTACATTGAGCGAGCACCGCGGAGGCCGGCTGCCGCGCCTCCAGCTCACCTGGCTGATGGGCATTCTAGCCACCGCTGCAATCGTGGTAGGGATCGCCGTGCTGTTCGGCTGGTTCACCACCAACATTGCGTCTGACGCCGTTTCCATCGCCTTTACCATTTCGCTCACAGTCGCGCTGGTGGTAGGTCTGATAATTTTGTCTCCTTTACTGCTGTTGATCCTGGCCCTCGGACCGGCATTGAGAGATTTACTGGATACGCTCTCTAGAATAACCCTGTTTGCTGAAATGATTAAGCTGGCCGAAGCCGCCGGCAGAAAAATCGGCATCACCCCGGAATGGCTGGAAGCTACCGCGCGCACCACTCGCCCGGTGGTGCTGATCGGCGCGCTGGCCGGTGTGCTGGTGCTGGTTTGGGTCGCTGTGGTCTGGAAACCCTGGCAGCGTCGTTTGCTGGCGGAAGAAAACACGAGCACGCTGCCTTTGCGGGCAGCCTTGCGTTTTCCTAGGTTTTTGCTTAAACGCTTTTCAGGCCGCCTGCCCTCAGGCAGCCGGGTGCTGGCCGCCGCTCGCATCCGCTGGGTTTATGCGCAGCTGATGGAATTATCCGCTCGCCTGGGAAAACCGCGCCAGCTATCTGCCACCCCATTGGAATTTCTGCCCACGCTACAGGCCTTATTTCCGGGCGAAGGTGAAATCCTGGCTGCGATAACCCAGGCCTATCTGAAGGTGCGATATGGCGAGCTTCCTGAAACGTATGAAGAAGTGCAGGTAGTTTTATCAGGCTGGGAGCGAATCAAAATCCACGGCAAACAGCTTCAAGCCGGGCGAAAAACCAACCATGATACACTTATTTAATGTTTTTGTGGTGATTTTTTTAAAATCGCGATTTCAAAAAATCACCACAAACCTCATATTGCTTGGTCGCATTCTGAAAAAACGCTGAAAAAAAACGTTTGATAAAAATAGAGAGAAGAATGAGTCCTCATCCCTCGTTTCATCCTTTTTTACACTATGTATGGAAACATTCCGTTTTTTACAAAAATCTTTATAGCTCACATGGTATCCGCGAATGCGACCTGGCAGACATTACCATTCATGATCTGCCAGTCGTGACCAAAGATATGATCATAGCCAATTTCAATGATGTGGTCACAGATTCGCGCATCAATGAAGCAGCCCTGGAAGCCTGGTTATCTATCGATAACGATCCCCGCAGCCGCTTCCTGGGGGAATTCCTGGTTTTGCACAGTACAGGCTCTTCCGGGAAGCAGGCGAATATTATTTATGATGAAATGGGTTGGCAGAGCATGGCTGCGGCTGCGGCGGCATATCTTTATCCTTCCAATCTTCCGGCTGAAACCCGTTATCGCAACGCTTTCTTCATTGGCGACCGTGGTCATGTCGCCAGTGCCACCACCGCTGCCAACCTGGCTTCGGCCGCTTTTGAAACCCTGATCATGTCATTAAAGGACCCCATCGAGGACACGATCGCAAAATTAAATGCGTTCCAGCCCGACCGGCTGACGAGTTATTCAAGCAGTCTTGGTTGGCTGGCCGAATTAGCCCAGGATGGAGGGTTAAAAATTGCGCCAAAAGATGTCGTCGCCAGTGCTGACCGCTTGACGTCATACCGTGAAAGACTCATCCGCCAAGCCTGGAATCCCAGGATATACGACCTTTATGCCGCGACAGAGTCGTTATACATCGCGATCAAAGGGCCTGGAGAGGTTGAATGGAAGATCCTGGATGAAATTCAGACCATTGAGGTGCTCAATGACGATGACTGCCAGGTGGAGCCCGGAGAATTGGGGCGATCCGTTTTGACTCTTTATACTAACCGGATCATGCCTTTGATCCGCTACGACCTGAAGGATTATGTCATTTGTGGTGGAACTCACCTCGGAAACAGTACGCTACGCGGGTTTATCAGCCGGACCTTTGAAAATTTGCCGATCCGTTTGGAAAATGGCCTGACCGGTGAAATTCCCAGTTACGCTCTGGCTAAATTTGATGCGTATGGGCTGGATAGTTATCAATTCATTACTTCCAATCCAGATACGATCGTGTTGGAATATTGCGCCCAGGAGCCGTTGGACGAATTCTTACGTGACCGGACGGCTGAACTTCTGAGACAATGGGGAGGCGTGCCCACCCAATTCATCGTTCGGCGGGTGGAGCATATCTGGGATGATTTCTTTGCATTGAAATTCAAAATGGTGCGTAAGGAAGGTGATCGACAGCTTGGCCTGCCGCCGCAATTCCAGGTCGCGGCTAATTCAAGCGAAATAAATAGGCGTCTCAAGCCGGGCAGCGGATTTATTCCCTTTGGGCGTGAAAAATTGGAGGAATCCATCGCGGCGCTATTCAAACGACAGGTTGAGCGTACGCCGCATTCTCTCGCGCTCACAGACAGTGAAGTCTGCCTGACGTATCAAGATTTAAACCTGGCCGCTGATCGGGTAATGCAAGCGGTACTGGCTTGTGACCTGAAACCGGCTGCACCGGTTGCTTTGTTATTTTCTCATAAAGCGTCCATGATCATCGCCATGCTGGGTGTGATCAAGGCAGGGGGGTGGTATGCCCCCCTTGATCCGGGCAGCCTGGCTGAGAAGAACCGGATCCTTCTTGAGGAGATCGGTGCAGATATCATCCTGACGGATGATGAGAGCTTATCGGTCGCACGTTCGTCAGGGTTTGCAGAAGATCATATCCTCAACCTGGATCATTTGCCGGATTCGGCTGTCAAATTTCCTCCGGCGCACGCTCATACTCCCGCATCGCCGGTCTGTCTTTTATTTACCTCGGGTACGACAGGCCGGCCTAAAGGGATTGCGCTTGACCAGCAGGCTGTACTGCATCGTGTCATGTTGTATACCAACGATTATGCCGTCGGCCCGCTCGACCAGATCGCATTGCTGCAATCGTTTGTATTCAGCGCCTCGGTTCGGGATATTTACTCGGCGCTGTTGAATGGAGCAGCCTTACATATCTATTCACTAAAAAAAGAAGGGGTTCATCATTTACAAAAATGGCTTGAGATAAAGCACATCAGTATGCTGTATATGGTCCCGGCAGTCTTTCGTACCTTTTTAGACACCTTGCAGGGCGAGAAATTTCCCCATCTGCGGATTGTCCGCCTGGGTGGAGATATGGTATATCCTCAAGATGTGAACAGGTTTCAACAGTATTTTAGCCAGGGCTGTATCCTGGCAAATGGTCTGGCTTCGACTGAGACCGGTACGATCTGCCAGAATTTCATCGATCACCACACCCTGATTGGCAGCGGTCATGTGCCGGTTGGTCTCCCCGTGCAAGATAAAGTCGTGTGGGTAGAGAGCGATCAGGGGTGCGTCGCCAGGGATGGTGAAACCGGTGAGGTGGTGGTTTCGAGTGAATTTTTTGGGGTGGATTATCGCCCGATCGCTGGATCCAAAAACGTTTCTACAAACACCACCCAACCTGGTACAAAGAGAATAATCCACACGGGCGACCTGGGATATCGCTTACCGGATGGACGGTTTGTTTTGGTAGGCCGTAAAGATTGGTTGGTAAAACTGCGTGGTCAGCGCGTCAATCTGCTGGAAATCGAACAGGTATTGCGGTCGTTGGATGAGATCAGTGAAGCCGCGGTCATTTGCCAGACTTCTGAGAACGGCGATGACTTTCTGGCGGCTTTTATCCGGACGGTAGATGCACAATCGCCAGATGAGATCGCCCTTCGAAAGAAATTGCGCAAGTTCATCCCACAGTTCATGATCCCGAGCGTGTTTGCCCTTTGCGATGAATTGCCCCATACCATCAGTGGTAAAGTCGATCGACAGGCGCTGCAAAAAGGTTTTATCCCCTTTTCTCGAGCCAGTCGCAAATCTTTGGAACGGCCCACAACAAAAACCGAAACTGACCTGGCTGAGATCTGGCGAGAGGTATTGCAGGTGGAAGAGATCGGACTTGAAGACAATTTTTTTGATCTCGGCGGAGATTCCTTGAAGGCATCCACAATGATGGCGCGCATTGAAACCCGGATTCAAAGAAAATATCCGTTGTGGACTCTTTTTCAATATCACACTTTGCGCGAACTTGCGACTGCCATCGATGACCAGCAGAAAGCAGAAAATAATGGCCTGTTGTTTACGATCCAACCTTTTGGAGGTGCTAAACCGCTGTTTTTTTTCCCGGGGATCGACGGCGATGTGTTGACGGGGCGTACCCTGGCTGCTCACCTGGCGGGCCGGCATCCCATTTATGGATTTAAGGGGATTGATTATAAGAATTTAGATGGCACAATCTTATCCATAGAACAGGCTGCGGAACGCTACTTGAATGCCATAAAGGCCGTTGGACAGGAGGGTCCGTGCATCCTGATCGGTTATTCATTTGGTGGGCATCTCGCGCTTGAAACCGCGCGACGAATGACTGTATCTGGTGGACAACTACCCCTGGTGGTTTTGATTGATACCTTTCCCGCGAAGCCTTTGCGCAACCCCACATTGGGAAAGCGGATTCGTTTTCATTACCAAAATATCCGGGGATTGCATGGTAAAGGGGAGGCGGTTAATTATTTTCGCAACCGGCTGCACCATATTTATTTGCGCCTGATCCGGCACAATTGGACAAAAAAAATTGCACAGAAGGTCCCTCCGCCTGAAGATACCCCTATATCTTCTGCATTAATTGCATTGGCTTGTTATAAACCGCAGCCTTATGGCGGCCCGATGGTTTTGATCCAGGCAGGTCACCGGGAGTGGCATATCAACGGTGATCCCATGCAAGCCTGGGGGGAGGTGGCGATTGGAAAGGTCACGACCAGAACAATCCCGGGGGAGCATGTGCAATTAATGATCGAGCCTTACGTCTCCGAATTGGCGCGACAATTGCTCGATTCAATTGATTAATACAGGCGGCAACGCACGCGACACTTGCAACTGACGCACACGAAGTGCGCCTTCGGCGAGTTGCAGGTGAGCGCGCCGAAGGCGAATGAAATTTGTGGTGTTTTTGCCCCACTGTGCGGGCCACGCAAAATTGAGTTCGGGGTTTTTGCCCTCGCGAGGGCAAAAACCCCCAGAACATCAAAATAATTTTATTTGCCAAACTCCTTAACAATCCGCACCATGTGCCTGGCGGCTTTCAGGTAGAGGTCCAGGCGCACATTCTCGTTGGGCGCATGGGCCTGCGAACCAGGATGTCCGGCGCCGGCTGAAGCGATGGGCACATTCAGATATTCGCGAAATACGGAATTGGGGCCGGATCCCCCAATCATGGGCACGATCTGCATCGGCAAGCCGTAGACTTCTGCCGAGGTATCGACCACCAATTTCACAAAAGGATCGTCCGGATCCGTGCGGGCAGGTGCTTCTCCGCCAATAAAATTTACCTCAACATCGGGAAACCCTTCCGCATCCAGGTGAGCGCGTAGAAGTTTAACCACTTCCTCCGGGGATTGGTCCGGAACCAGGCGGAAATCGACTTTGGCGCTGGCTTTCGCCGGCAGCACCGTCTTCGAGCCCGGTCCCTGGTAGCCGGAGGTCAGTCCGCAAATCGTGCAGGTCGGCTCAAATACTTCTGCCAGGCGCAGCTCCACCCCGCCTTTCAGCCCTTTTAAAAATCCTTTGAGCCCATAGCGCTGGAGGTATTCATCCGACGTCTCAGGCATAGCCTTCATCAATTCGATATCTCGCTGGCTGGGCTTTTTCACCCGGTCATAAAAACCAGGAATGCGAATGTGTTCATCTGGACCCTTGAGTGTGTTTAAAGCCCAAATTAGCCGCCAGGCAGCGTTAGGAAAAATCGAGCCGCCCAGGCCAGAATGAACGTCCTGGGAAGCGGTCTGGACAGAAAGCTCAACATAGCAGATCCCGCGCATTCCCAAATATTGGGTCGGCTGTTCGCGGTGATCTACCCCGCCAGATTCCCAAATACAGGCATCGGCTTTTAGCTTTTCGCGGTGTTCCACGACAAACCCGTGCAGATGGATCGAAGATATTTCTTCTTCGCCCTCGATCACCCATTTGATATTACACGGTATTTCGCCGTCCAGTGCCAGAAGAGCGTCGATGCCAAACAATCGGTTAGTAATGTGGGCCTTGTCGTCGCTGACCCCCCTGCCGTAAAGCTTGCCGTCTCTTAATGTGGGCACGAAAGGCGGTGATTCCCATAATTCCAGGGGCTCCGCCGGCTGCACATCGTAATGGTTGTAAATGATTAATGTCCTGGCGCTTTTACCTGACCGCTCACCGTACACCACGGGCGCTCCTGCGGTTTCCAGTATCTCAACGGAAAATCCTCGCTGTTTCAACATCTCGCCCACCAGCGCCGCGCATTCGGTCAATCCCCAGTTCTGGGCGCTCACGCTTGGCTGCGCTACCAGCTTGGACAGCTCATTGATGTTCTCCATCAGGTGAGACTCAAGAAAAGCATCGTATCGAGAATAATCGGCCACAGCTCCTCCTTTTTATGGTCTGGTCTTATTGATTGCCAGGGAATGACCAGATCATTACTTGAAAGAATTAAACAGCGCCAGCCCCCCATAGGCAATTAACATACATTTGGGCAATTTCCCCAGGAAACACCAAAATAAGAAAGAATACCAGGGCATTTTCAATGCCCCAGCCACCATGCCTGCCACATCGATCAGTATATTGGGGATGAATCCCAGGACGAGGATCGTGACCCCGCCGTACTTCTTCATGTATCTTTCCATGCGGTCGTACCATTTTGAGCGCTTCACGACTCCCCGCCCGGCGATTCCGGCAAAGTAACCCGACAATTCCCCAAGGGATGCGCCAATCGCGAAAAGTAATGCTGCCCAAAACGGATTAAGCGCAGAGGAGGCTGCTCCCAAAACCAGCAGCCCGGGCATGGGGGCGAACATGGCTGCACTGGCAAGTAATCCCACCAGGAAAATTCCCGGATAGCCTAATACGCCCAGGTTGCGAATCCAATCCCGTTCGACATAAATTAATATCGACAGCGCGATCACCGCCAGCACCACGAGCACTACACGCCAGACAGAATCATTCCGCGGAATATCGTTTTCCACTTATTGACCCTCTACCTGTAATAATGCTTCAATGCGCGTGGTGACCATTCCCATCGCGACTTCATTAAAACCGCCTTCGGGAATAATTACATCCGCATATCGCTTGGAAGGCTCGACAAATTCCAGGTGCATCGGACGGACCGTACCCAGGTATTGTTTTATCACCGTTTCTGTGGTGCGTCCGCGCTCGGTGATATCTCGCTTCAACCGGCGAATCAAGCGGATATCCGGATCGGTATCGACAAATATTTTTACATCGAATAAATCTCTTAGTGCCCGTTCGGCGAAGATTAAGATGCCTTCTACCAGGATCACCCGCTGCGGCTCGATATGGATGGTCCTATCCGTTCGCGAGTGCGTGGTAAAGTCGTATACCGGTAGATCAATGGCCTGCCAGGATTTTAACTGCAGGATATGCTGGATCATCAGTTCCGTTTCCAGCAATTCGGGATGGTCGAAATTCACTTCGACCCTTTGCTGATAAGGCAAATGAGTTAAATCGCGGTAATAGGCATCATGCGCCAGATAAGCGATCCGGTCCGCACCGACTCGCTGCAAAATAACGCTTGCTACTGTTGTCTTTCCCGAACCGGATCCTCCGGCGATACCCACAACTATCGGAACGGGTAAATCAGGCATGTGTTGATTATATCAAACCATTATTTAAAATTATCATATTGGATTTCATGGAGTCCATCCAATCCACCCGGATTGAATTACAATTAATCCTGACCAACCGTAAAGTCATATTTTCCCCAATCGGTCGGCGTGATGGTCGATAATTATCGTCAATACGGGATAAGGGCGCCCACCCCCAGCCCCTCCCAAATGGGAGGGGAGGAAGAGGAACCTGGATATTTTGACGCCCTTCCAGGGCGTCAAAATATCCAAACCTCTTGGTTTTGCACGTTAATTATATAATTACACCTGTTCAAACCGACGTTAAAATAAATTGGCCTTGAAGTTTGTTATTCACCTCAAGGCCTGAACAAAAACGATCGTAGAACCAAAGCCACCAAAGGGGATCGAACCCTTGACCTGACGTTTACGAAACGCCCGCTCTACCATCTGAGCTATGGTGGCGCGTGCGAAATTATATCAGAACCTGGATTAAATCAGCAAGAGAAAAGGTTGGATCGGATGCTTTCAATTGCCATGTTGTCGTTTCATACCTGCCCCCTGGCAATTCTGGGTGGAAAAGATACCGGCGGGATGAATGTCTATGTGCGTGAATTGACCCGTCATTTGGGTTTGCTGGGTGTGCATGTTGATGTTTTCACGCGGTCGCAGGACGAACATGTCCCCCACATCCTTCACGACCTGGGATACGGAAACCGGGTCGTGCATGTGCCCGCCGGGCCGGAAGTACCTTTACCGAAAAAGCAGCTGGCTGAATTTATCCCCCAATTCGCGCAGGGGATCCAAGCTTTTGCCGCTGAAAAAGAAATCCATTACGATTTGATCCATTCGCATTATTGGATGTCAGGAGTTGCCGCCAGGATGCTGGCGACCTCATGGGATGTACCCATCGTAGAGATGTTCCATACCCTGGGTTTGATGAAAAACCGCATTGCCCGCAACCCGGATGAAATGGAAGGCGATTACCGCATTAATGGTGAAATCGATGTGATTCAGTCGGCTGACCGCATCATCGCGGCGACACCGGCCGAGCAGTCCCAACTGGAATTTTTATATCAGGCGCCTACTTCTAAAATTACCATCATCCCTCCCGGTGTAGATACCGGTCACTTTTATCCTATACCACCTGATGAAGCAAAGTCCGCCGTGGGCATGCCGGCCAATGACCGCATTTTATTATTCGTGGGGCGGATCGAACCGCTGAAGGGCGTTGACACCCTGATCCGCTCCATCGCGATCCTGCGCGATCGGGGAATCCTGGCTGAACTGCCCCACGACCTGGCAGTCATCGGGGGAGATCCCAATGATGACGCCGCCGTGACAAATATCGAGATGGCTCGCTTAAAGTCACTGTGCCATGAGCTTCACCTGGATGACCTGGTAATTTTTCTGGGCAAACGCGGGCAGGATACCTTGCCGTACTATTATTCGGCCGCTGAAGTATTGGTGATGCCGTCCCATTACGAATCATTTGGCATGGTAGCCTTGGAAGCGATGGCTTGCGGAACGCCGGTGGTGGCGTCGCAGGTCGGCGGACTGGCATTCCTGGTGCAAGATGGGGTAACCGGTTACGTCGTCCCAGACGGTAACCCGGTCCTCCTCGCCGACCGGTTGGAGAAATTACTGCGTCAGCCGGAATTACGCGCCAGATTAGGCCAGCAGGCCGCAGCATACGCTCAAAATTACGCCTGGGAAAAAATAGCCCGGCGAATGATTGAGATTTACGAAGTCGAATTGAGTAAAAAGCGAAAAATTTAGCCGGCCACTCTACCGGGTCGAGGGTGCGACCCAATCTTTGCCACCGTTTACATCAACCCCCCGCGAAAAACATAAATCATGACCATTGCGGCAAACCAGATGACCAGGGCGGCATTCACCCGATCCATTCGAGTGCGGCTGCGCATGAAGATATAAAGTACCGAGACTGCCATAACCACGCCGCTCACAATACCTAATCCGGTCAGCACGGTCTGGAATTGAGGGATAAAACTGGCCAAAAATATGACCGAGGCCAGACCAGCATGTCCTAACCAACCCATAAACAATAATAAAATGAAATAACGCAGACCGATAGACGCGACCTTTCGCCAGAGTACGCTCGCAATCAGCATAGCCAACATCAGGTTGATGATCCCGGTCTCATTGATGATCGCCTGACTGCCGAGCCAATTGCTAAATTCAATAACAACCCATGCCACCACCCCGGCTAAAATACCCCACCAGATGCGCGTCATTTCTGGATCTCGATTGGATAAAGACCGGTCAAGGCAAATTACTGTGACAGCCACCAGCACCACCGTATATACCAGCATGCCCGGGCGGCCAAAAAGGATCATGATCGGCTTAACGAACAACACCATCACCATATCCAGGAGAACTAAGACCCCTGCGGCCAGCAATCCATCGATTAATTTGCTGCGCAAGTCAAATTTTTGCTCCATCCGATAACCTCCGATCAATGCGGCACAATAAGATTCATTCTACATTGAAACCGGAAGAAACACCTCAATCTATCGCCTGTTTATCGCGTTTTCCCCCCGTCGATTTGATCGTCCGGCCGGGGAGAATCACATCAGCCCCAAATTTTTCCCGCAGCTCATCCAGCGCTCCTAACAAACGCCGCTCTTTATCCAGGGCGGTATCCCAAAGCCCGGGCTGCTCCGGCTTCACTTGCAGGTTGCTTGCCCCCACGCCCAACAGCCGCACTTTCTTGCCTGCCTGCCAGACACCGTCAAATAAAGTCTGGACCGCATTGGATATCACCCCATCCTGGTCAACCGGTTGATCCAGCGAAACCTGACGGGTCAAGGTTGTAAAATCTGCCCAACGCAGCTTGAGGCGAACGGTTCCAGCGCAAAGCTCGCTTTTTCTCAAGCGGTATCCCACCTGGACAGACAACAGGTGAATCGTATCCCTCAACCGCCTGAGGTCCGCCACATCCCGTTCAAAGGTGATCTCCTGGCTGATGGATTTTACCTCGTGCTCGGTCACGACGGGACGTAAATCAATCCCACGCGCATTTCTGGCAAGTTCAGCTCCATTCTTTCCGAAAATCTGGCGCAAAACCGTTTCAGGCATTTTGGCCAGGTCACCGATCGTCTTGATCCCCAGGCCCTTCAAACGCAGCTCAGTTTTCTTCCCAACCCCCCACAGCATGCTGACCGGCAGTTCTGCCAGAAATCTCTCTTCCTCGCCCGGAAGCACAACCACCACAGCCCGCGGAGAACCCGTCCCGGAGTGCCGCGATTTGCCCACGTCCGTGGCGATTTTGGCCACCAGCTTGCTGGGAGCCACGCCAATGGAGCAAGGTAAATTGGTCTCTAACGCAATTCGCGCCTGCAGCCTGTGAGCGATCACTTCCCCAGAATCTGGCAGATCGCTCACATCCAGGAATGCTTCATCAATCGAGACTTGCTCCACTAATGGGGTCAAATCGCGCAGAATTGCCATAACCTTTTCGGAAGCTATTTCATATTCATGATGACGCGTGGGGATGACCACCAATTTTGGGTAAAGCCTCAACGCCTGGCTCATTGGCATAGCCGAATGGATCCCAAACTGGCGAGCCGGGTACGAACAAGAAGAAACGACGCCGCGCTCATCTGGTTTGCCACCGACCGCGAAGGCCTCTCCCTTCAGCTCCGGTTGGATTAATTCCTCAACTGCGCAAAAAAAAGCGTCCAGGTCCAGATGCAGGATCTTTCTATCACCCATCGCGACCTCGTTATTTGTTCAGTGTACAGGGTCCGCAAGAATCGGTCAAGATTTATGACAATAATTTTTGCTCATAAATCCGACGGATCGTTTCCTCAATTTCAGGCCGGCGGATTTCGACATCAGCCACTTTAAATCGTTGAAAGATCTGCTCGATCAACTGCGCTGCGGTGATCTGTTTGCCATCAAAGCTGTAGATAGCCACCATCCCATCCTGCTGCGGGATTGGCAATCCGGGCAGGCCGGCATCCGGCACAAATTCGGCAAAAGTCACAACCAGAGAGAGCCTCCCTTGAAAACGGTCGATGAGCGACTCTAATGCCCCATCATACAGCAGCTTACCCTGATCGATGATAATCACCCGCTCACACAGCTTTTCAACATCTGAAATATCATGCGTGGTGAGGATGATCGTCGTCCGCCGCCGGGTATGGATGTGCTTGATAAACTGGCGGATGCGTTCCTTTGCCACCACGTCCAGCCCAATGGTCGGTTCGTCCAGGAAAAGCAAGGGAGGCTCGTGCAGCAGCGCCGCAGCCAGGTCTCCGCGCATGCGCTGACCGAGGGAAAGGGAGCGGACAGGTGTATGCAAAAACGAGGCCATTTCCAATAATTCGGTGAAATCTCGCAGGTTATTGCGAAAGCGCGCATCGGGTATCTTGTACATAGGCTGCAGCAGCTCAAACGAATCCTGAAGAGGCAGATCCCACCACAGGGTTGTTCGCTGGCCGAAGACGGCTCCAATCTGAGAAACGTAGGACGTGCGGTCTTGCCAGGGGATTTTATTATTCACCTGTACTTCTCCGCTGGTGGGCACCAACAGGCCAGTCAATATTTTTAAAGTGGTTGATTTTCCCGCGCCATTGGGGCCGAGATAACCCACTAACTCACCCTCTCGCAGTGAAAAACTGATTCCATCCACCGCCTTAATGTGTCTATATTCCGGTAGGACCAGGCTTTTGATCGCCCCCGCCAATCCTTTACCGCCGCGGGTTACCCGGAAAGTCTTGTATAAATTATTGACCCTGATCATCTCGCTCATCTTAACTCCCGGTCGATTGGTAGTGATTGACCCCAAACCGCCAGAACCAGGCTGCTCCCGCGATCATCACCAGGGCCGCAACCGGCGCCAAAAAAGGCGTGAAACCTGGAAAACCCAGGGGATCGTTCTTCTCCAGAAAAAAGAGCGCCGGGAAGAAATTCAAGAAAATTAACGGCACGACATAGGTAAAAAAACGCTGCAGCCAGGTTGGGTATATCGTTGCCGGATAAGTCAATAATTCATTTCCGCCGTATGTCAGGATATTCACAGCTTCCACCGGCTCTACAGTCCAGAAGGTAAGCGTTGAACCTACAATGAACAACGCCCCAAATGCGACTACCTGGCTGGCAAAAACAACCGGCAAATAGATCAGTTTTACCAGGGTCCAATGAACGGGGTTGAGGGATAAAGCCACGATGAAAATGACCACACCTTCGAGGAAACGGCCCAGGCGGCGCACTTCAAACCTTGAGGCAAACACCTGGAGTGTGATGTTAACCGGGCGCAGCAGCATTTGATCGAACCCGCCCATCCGTACCAATCTTGAAAACGCCCCCGCATCAAAACCGCTGAAAATCATATCCATGGCTGAAAATGACATTTCGACCATTCCGGCCAAAAACGCCACCTCTCCCAGCGTCCACCCCACAATATTGCCAAACCGCTCCAACACTAAAACCAGGGCGATAAAATAAGACGCATTCAGCAGCCCGGTGGATAACATCTCCAACCAGAATGATACCCGGTACTGCATCTGAGACCGGATTTGGATGGAGATCAATCGGAAATAAAGAGAGGCCTGGTGCCTCAAATTACCCTCCCTGGATCACCAGATGGCGTAAACCGGCGCGAAAAACGAGCTCCGCTGCAACCACCAGGATTACGATCCAGATGAGCTGCATGAAAAGGGCATTCCACACCTGGACGCCTTGAAAAGTACCCAGGTAGATTTCGACAGAAGTATTGACCATCGAAGGAAAGGGGGTCAGGTTCGCCAAAGAAACGAACCAATCCGGAAGCAGGCGCAGCGGCATGATAAAACCGGAGAGAAGTTGAAAGACTGCCCCGGTCATGCGCAGTATACCGCGGGCATCCGGCGTCCAAAAAGCTGCCAGGCTTACCACATAACGGAAGGAAAAGCTCAACAACCAGGCCATTAAAAGTGAAAGAGTGAGGATCAGCCAATTTTCCAGGCTGCGCGGAACGATTAACGGGAAGAATAAACTGAACAAGAGCATGAACAATATTCCGCGGCCGATTAAATTGACCAGGGATCTTCCAAAATCGCGCGCCATCCAATAGATAAAAAAGTTGACCGGCCGCAGCAGATCAGATCCGATCGCGCCTGAATAAATCGCGTTTGTCAGGTCCAACGAGCCAAACAGCGAAAGGTAAGCGATCATCGCCTGTGTCACCCCAACATAAGTGACCGCGCCGAGTACGGTCAGCCCATTCACATCACTGCGCTGTCCGTATAAAGCAATTAACAGAACCGCCCGCAAGAGGCCGAAAAACAGGTTTGTGGCTAACCCGGCCCACAAAGCCAGACGGTATGCCATCTGTTGTTTAAATGCAAGTTTGACCAGATGCCAGAAAAGGTTCACATTCCACACTATTCGCACTTATTATCTATCCAGAAATTGTTGGCAATATTATTCGGATAGGTTCTTAATATTGTGGTAAAAGCTAAAAGCGGGTTCCCGCTTGAATTTTACTCGTGATCGGTATTAATGGCGACCGGGATTGTCTTCATATCAGTAGAACTGAGGTTCAGACTTGAAAGCTCGACCCAAAAAGTGCTTCCTACCCCCACAATACTGCTCACACCGATTTTCCCATGATGAGCTTCTATAATCGTCTTCGCGATCGCCAATCCCAGGCCGCTGCCGGAGATTTTCTTGGCGTAGGGAACTTCAACCCGGTAAAACCTGTCAAAAATCTTGTGAAGATTTTCAGCCGGAATGCCGACTCCATTATCGCGTACTTCCACCCGTATCACGCCACGCTGGGGTAAATTGAAAAGACAGATCTCAACCCAACCGCCAGCAGGTGTATGTTTTATCGCATTGTCCACCAAATTATGGAAAACCCTGCTCAATTGATCCTCATTACCGTTAATGCGCGTCATTGGCGAAGGGATGCTCAGGCGCAGGTCGACCCCAGCCTGCACTGACCGCGCTCGCCAGAAATCCCGGGTTTCGAGCAAAATTTGCGCCAGGTTTAACTCTTCCAAGCGAACCATACCGAGGTTAGCCTCGATGCGAGAAAGGTCCAGCAAATCATTAACCGTGCGGCTCATCCGGTCGATTTCATCCTGCAGTTGAGCCAGAAAGTGATGGGCCACTTCCGGTTCCGCGATCGCGCCTTCTGCCAGTGCATCTACGTGCAGTTTGATCGCGGTCATCGGAGTACGCAGTTCATGGCTGGCATTGGCCACAAACGCTTTCAGCCCATCCATATTGTTCTGCAGTTGGCTGGCCATCTGGTTGAATGTGCTGGCAAACTGGCGAAGTTCATCAGGCCCCGTTAACTCTGCTCTGGAAGAGAGATCACCATTACTCACCCGACCGGCGACCACGGTCAAGTTCTTGATTGGCTGCGTTAAGCTATACGAAAACCACCAGGAACCTACTGCCACGCCGATGAGCAGCAGCAGGGAGATCGCTCCCAGCAAGTAAAGCGATCGATACGTAGGTTCCATATTATCGCGAAACGTGGTCGAAAGCCGTAATACCCCATAAATGATGCTTTCATGAGTAATGGGTACCGCGACATAAAATGTCTCATTCCCCTGTTCGTCACGCCGGATCTGAGTACCTTCGATTTGCAGCAGCGCGGTTTGAACTTCAGGCGGGATCTTTGAGAAATCTGCCCCGGTTTCATTCGATACCACCGTTGTCCCGTTTGATAAGAAAACGGTATATTTTACGCTGCTGCGCCCCTTTAATCCTTCTTCAAGGACGCTCTTTATTTCTGCGGGGTCTAGTGAGTTTCCATTGGCAAGTTCAAGAAAAGGCATTTCCAGATTGTTGCTTAAAAGGAATGCCATTTCATCGTAAACGTTTTCGACCTCCCGCCGCCCGCTGTCCAATATAAAATGACCGGCGATTGAGGCGATTAACCCGACACTTAGCACGCCAACAAATAAATGGGTCGCAACCAGGCGAGACGCGAGGCCTTTCAAAAAAAACAGCCTCATGTTAATTCATCTGGGCTCACAAACCGGTATCCATAACCTCGAACTGTTTGAATATAAACAGGATTGGTAGGATCATCTTCTACTTTTAATCGCAGCCAACGAATATGCACCTCTAACGTGCGTGGATCCCCTGACCAATCCTCACCCCACACCCGGTTTAATAACTCCTGGCGGCTGCAAGCGCGTCCGGCCTGCCTCATTAAAAAATCCAACAGGTCGAATTCCCGCGCCGATAATTGCATGTCTTGCTGTTTTTTCTGCACCCGCCTGGCGGTCGGGTCCAGCACCAGATCGCCAATCTTTAATATTCCCTGGGCATCACTTTGAGTATCCAGCACTACCCGCCTGACGAGGGAGCGGATGCGCGCCAGCAGCTCGCGGAACGAAAATGGTTTGGGGAGATAATCATCCGCACCAATTTCAAGACCTAAAATCCGGTCTACTTCATCGCCACGCGCTGTGAGCATGATGATCGGAACAGCGCTGCGGGAGCGCAAACGCCGGCAAACTTCCAATCCATCAATCCCAGGCAGCATAATATCCAACACCACCAGGTCAGGATGTATCTTGTCAAATAATTCCAGAGCCTCCAAACCGTTCGGCGACACGCTCACTTCGTAGCCTTCTCGCCTCAGGCTGTAAGCCAGCGATTCCATGATTACAGGTTCATCGTCCACAACCAATATACTTGTCAAAGTGATCCTCCTGAACGTTATAATTATACTGAATTGGTATGGATAATGTATATTCTTGATATTAATTCTGGATAAGTGTCTGCAAGTTGTGCAAGGGCAGTAATGACATTTATCAAAAAAATGCCGTACTACTTCAAAACGAAAGACGAAGCAAACCTTAAGGTGTTAATAAATCGCCAGTGTTTTAAAGTTGACATGAAATATCAAAAGGACTACACTTATTTTGTGTAGAATCATGGCAGGAGGTTAATCATGGGCCCATCATTTCAGATTGTTATCCGTTCCGGACCCACCCCGGGGAAAACCTACCCTCTGGTTAAAAGCGAGATCTTCATCGGTCGTGACTTAAGCAATGATATTGTCATCAACGATCCCGAAATTTCTCGCCGCCACGCCCGCCTGTACATTCAAAATGGGGCGTTCGTGTTGGAAGATCTCGGATCGACAAACGGCTCCTCTGTAAATGGACAGCGCCTGGTCAGCCCTTATTCTTTGCATCCGGGAGAGGTAATCACTCTGGGTGAACGTATCACGTTGGAGTTCGATGCAGTCGAATTGGGAGAAAGTTCCACCGTCTCGACCAGCAGTCTAAAGCAGCCGGGATCGGTCCCACCAGATGTCATTAATGTACCGCCTTCAGTCCAAACGCCTGTCTATCCTATGCCTTCTTCCGCTTACGAACCCCTGCCGGCATCCCAGGCGCGGTCTGTCAGCCAACCTGAACCGGCGCAACATTATCCCCCTGCCAATCCACCGGCGTACCAATCACCTCCTCCTGTCGCTCAACAGCAGCCCAGATACCAGTCGATGCAGCAAGCGCCCTCTTACGAACCAGTTCAATCCCCGTTTTCAGGCCAGGTGCCTTATCCCATAGAAGCTGAGGCCCCGCTGCCGCGAGTTAAGGCCCCTATCTGGCCTTATATCGTGATTGGGATCTTGCTTTTGATCATCCTGGTATTGGTGATCGACGATTTCAGTTTATGGTGTCCCCTATTTGGGATGTGTTGATCCAGTATCCCCAGTATCCGCGGAGAGCTTATCAATTACCCATTGATAAGCTCTCTTTTTTTACATAAACATAATCTTTCCGGACCGCAAATTGCGGATATCCCATTCCCACACAAATGCGGCTGTCGCGATCGGCTGCAAACCAGAATTGCCTGGTTCGAGCTGTATTTTTGCTTCATTCCCATCATATCCATCGGAAGCTGAGACCTTGATGGAGACATGATCACCCGCAATCAGGTTTCCATCCGGGTCGTAGCGCCCTTTGATGCCCGCCGGTCGGCAAAGGTCTGCCCTTTGTAGAACCTGCGTGGAAATATAAACTGGGTTGAAGATAAATAAACTGACCAGAATTAATTAGATGACCCACAGCGAAAACGGGATTATACTCTTTCCAATATTTTGAACTTAGTATCTATCCAGAAATTGTTGGCAATATTTTTCGGATAGGTTCTTAATTAAAAATTAATGAACAAAGGAACGAAGGTTGCATCACGCAGTCATTAGCATTAGAATCTAAAAATGGCGAAGAACCCGATGGACGAGAATCCTGAAAAATCACCCTTCTGGAGTCCAACCACCAAATTGGTTATTGGCCTTACCCTGGCGGCAATTGCCTTTGGACTTTTTGTTAGCTTTAGGGCATTCCTGGGACCAATTTTCTTTGCCGTGATCATCAGCTACCTTTTCTATCCCTGGGCAATCCGGATTCACCATTATGCTCATATTCCCTGGCGCATTACAGTAACGTTGATGTATTTGCTGGCATTGATCGGTCTAATCAGCCTGGTCACATGGGGTGGGATCACGCTGGTTGAACAGATCCAAAACTTGATTACATTTTTGCAGGGTGCTGTGGCAAATTTGCCTGATTTCATCGCTAAGCTCACTGCTCAACCCCAGTTAATCGGCCCGTTCACCCTCGATTGGGCCAAGCTGGATGTCGTGACCTTGCTCAATCAGGCATTAGCGATCGTTCAACCTATCCTCGCGCAAGCCGGCACGTTGGTCGGGACGATCGCGGGGAGCGCTGCCAGTATTGTCGGTTGGACCTTTTTTGCATTCATCCTGTCCTACTTTATTGTCTCAGAAACCCATGTAACACGCCGCGGTACGATCAAATTGCAGGTCCCAGGATATACCGCTGATTTTAAACGCATCGGTCAAGAACTTACCATCATCTGGAATGCCTTCCTACGCGGCCAGTTGTTAGTTTTTCTTATTACCACTGCGATCTACACCTGCACTCTGGGTATCCTGGGTGTTCGTTATTATTTTGGTCTGGCGCTGTTGGCCGGGCTGGGAAAATTCTTACCTTATATTGGTCCGGTGATCTCCTTAACCACAGATGCCATCGTTTCATTGTCCCAAGGCTACACGATATTTGGCCTGCAGCCCCAAACCTATGCCCTGATCGTAGTGGCAACGGCATGGATATCGGATGCGATGATCGATAATTTCATTTCCCCCCGGATTTTTTCAAACGTTTTGAAAATACACCCGGCGGCGGTGATGGTAACCGCGCTGGTCGCTTTTAATTTTATAGGGATTATCGGCATGGTTCTCGCCGCACCGGTGATCGCTACCGTAAAGTTAATCTTCGATTACATTGTGCACAAGCTGCTGGATATGGACCCTTGGGCTGATTTTGAGCGCACAACCCCGCCGGCTCCCTTGCACCAGGTGGTCATGCATTACCTGACAACGGGGTGGAATATCGCCAGGGAAATTGCTGCTCGCGCCAGAAGCTGGTGGAATCGTTTACGAAAGCAAAATGCCAGCGATTGAGTGCAGCGCTCTAAGGAATCGCCCAGGTCAGATATTCTATTGTCAGCTTTTTTTCGCCTAAGTCCAGGATTTTGATCCGAAAGAAGCCTGGCAGCCCCTGGTTAGATCGATAACAAAATGTTGATCCTTCTTTCAAGCTTTCAACCGGGATGGGTTGGTTCTTAAGACTGACGGTCTGGCAGTCAGACAACACGGGAGCCTGCTCCTTCATTTCAGCCAGGGTTGTATTATTAAGCAGCGCCAGCATCATTGGGCTACCGTCCTTTTCCTGCAGTTCGAGATCATCCCCTGTACCCGTGTTTTCTTTCCCTGTATCCAGATCAACCCGCGTTCCAACGATCAATTGCAGGGCTCCTTTCGCTAAAGAGCCCGGCGTAGGCGTGTGTGATAGTGTGGGTTGGGGAGAGTTGGTCGCAGTTGAGATAGCCTCAACTTCAATCCGCACCCAGAATGGGGCATCTCCATTGGGTCCAATCCCAAATAGAGTCCCGCTCGCATTGCGCAGCTTCCAATTACTCTGGTGAACGCCCGCCTGCCTGGGGGCAATCATGTCCACGGTGATGTCAATGGACTGCCCTGGGAGGATATCCGACCCAAATTTTTGTTCTGTTACTGCCCCAAATACTTCACCTGAAAACCAGGCAATGGCATAATCGCCCGTCCACTTACACGAACCGGCATTAACCAACCGCCAGGTTTTGGAAAATCCTTCTCCAGGTTTAAACCGGGTACCATCGGGAACCGTAATATCCACATAAGGCCGTCCAGGGGCTGCCAGGTTGCAAGGAATAACATGCACGGTCGGCGTTGGGGTGACCTGTGCGTCTCCGGCGGCTGTCGGGGCAGGGCTGGTTGTGGCTTTCGGACTGGGGACGGGGCTGTGGGTTGAGCTGGGGAGAGATGTGATCGTTTGCATTGCGGGGCTGTCCGTTGGCTGTGAAGTTTCCGTCAGTCCGGCTGCGATTGTTTCATACACCGTGGTAGAACTGGGGAGATCTGCCACATCGGTCTGCGGCAGCAGAGAGCAAGCGGTTAATATCAGGATAAAGAGCAAAGGATAGGATAATACTGCGGCTTTTTTCATAGAGCTTCTATGTTCTGTTCTCGATTCTACTCCATATTAAGCCCGATAAGATGTCAATTTTCCTGTCCCGGTAATCAAAGATCACCTTTAATTGGTTAATTAAGGCTAATATTGTGAGAATGCCAGCAAATGGCTCTTCCAATGACCCCCGTCAGAGCCAGCCAAACTGAACGCACGCCAGACATGCAGCTGGTATTAATGATAACGGGCGCTGATCCACAGCGCCCTCGTTTTCCGTCTTACTTTACCAGGTTTCGAACCAGTTCGAGAAATTCCTCCCACTCTTCGGTGAAGAAGTGCAGGGTAATATTATTCAATTCCAGATGGTAGGTCACTTCCCCATCCGGCTCTTCGGCTTTCCAGGCCATATAGGCATCGGTTTCAGCCAGGGTATCTGTCTTGGGTTCAGGGTTGGCGCTCATTTCCCTCTCCTTATTTTTGATTTTCATCCATTATCTCACATCCAGCGGCTAACTAGGTGAAAAATTGGATTAAATTATGTTATTGACAACCTTCCTGGCATCTGGTATAAAAAGCACATTATGGTGACAGGTTTGTTGTTCGCCCATCATCATCCCAGCTTCACCAACGGCCTGACCGCGGAAGGCTGGTAGCTTCGTTTACCATGCAGCCAATCAATACCCTCGGTCAAGCCGGGGGTGTTTTTTATTTATGAAAGGAAGTATGGATGGATAACACCGAAATAACCCAGGTCCGGATTTCACTGCCCTCAAAAGGCCGCCTGGCGGAGGAAAGTATCGCCTTCCTGGATGCCTGTGGGTTAAGCATTTACAAGCCGAATCCGCGCCAGTATCAGGCCACAATTAAAGATTTGCCAGGCGTGACAGTTTTATTCCAGCGCCCAGGCGATATCGTGACCAGCGTGCGCGATGGCTCGGTCGACTTCGGCCTCTCTGGGCTGGATGTGATCGAAGAAAGAAAAGGGGATGACGGCGATGTGCTCGTGCTGCACGAAGCCCTGGGATTTGGTGCTTGCGCGTTGGCCCTGGCAGTGCCGGAAAATTGGTCCGATGTGGTCGATGTCGCCACCCTCAGGCAGTATGCAGCTTCTCTTTCGCGCCCGCTGCGTATCGCCACCAAATACCCGGTTCTGACCGGGCGTTTTCTCGACCAGAATGGAATTGCGTACACGCTGATTTCCGCCGAAGGAACACTCGAGACCGCGCCGGCGATCGGTTACGCCGATATGATCTGTGACCTTGTGTCTTCAGGTCAAACCCTGCGCGATAACCGCTTGCGCCAGCTGGCAGACGGGGTCATCGTGACCTCGCAGGCAGCCCTCATCGCCAATATTCACTCCCTACGCGAGAATCCCCAGGTGTTAAATGTCGCGCATTACCTGCTTGAATCTTTTGAAGCCCACCTGCGCGCCGAAGGCAACCTGGCAATCTTCGCCAACATGCGCGGCAAGTCGCCTGAATCGATCGGTGAAATGATTTTTACCAAAACTTCCATTGGCGGACTGCAGGGTCCCACGATTTCACGGGTGGTGGTGCGCGAGCAAACCGAAAATTGGTTTGCAGTAAATGTGATCGTGCACCGCAGTGAGTTGTTCAAGGCGATCAACGAGCTGCGCGCGATTGGCGGCAGTGGCGTTGTGGTGATGCCTGTCACCTATATTTTTGAAGAAGAACCGCCCCGTTATAAAGCCATGCTGGCGGCGCTGGAGAGCGGAAAATAAAGGGAGGGTATGATGCTAAGAATATTCGATGCGAAAACTGCGCGCAGCACTTTCCTCGTTCGCCAGGGTTTGGATGACACGCCCCTTACGCCCGCCCTGCAAGAAAGCATTAACCGCATGTTTGGCGAACCACTGACCCCATCTCAGGTAGTGGACCGGATACTCATGGATGTGCGCGAACGAGGAGATGCCGCGCTGCGCGATTGGACAATAAAACTGGACGGAGGCGCGCCGGATACCTTCCGGGTGCCTTTCGTCGCCCTGGACGCAGCCCTCAATTCGCTGGAACCGGGCCTGGTAGCCGCGCTGAAGCTGTCCGCCGAGCGCGTCAGACGTTTCCACCAGGCGCAGCCGGTGACCTCCTGGGTCACCCAGGCCATGGGCGGCACGCTGGGCCAGCTTGTCCGCCCTATCCAGCGCGTGGGCATATATATCCCTGCCGGGAGCGCCCCCCTGCCCTCCAGCGTGTTGATGTCGGCCATTCCCGCCCAGGTCGCCGGGGTGCCCGAAATCGTCTTAATCTCCCCGCCTCAACGCGGAACCGGATTGATCAACCCCGTAATTCTGGCCGCGGCCGCCCTGCTGGGCATAAAAGAAGTGTATGCCGCCGGCGGCGCCCAGGCCATCGCCGCCCTGGCTTACGGCACACCCTCTATCCCGCGCGTGGATAAAATATTCGGGCCGGGAAACCTGTTTGTCACGCTGGCGAAACGCCAGGTCTACGGCATGGTCGGAATTGACTCTTTGGCCGGCCCCACCGAGACCGTGGTGGTGGCTGACGAGCACGCCCGCGCCGACTGGGTGGCTGCTGATCTTTTGGCCCAGGCCGAACACGATGTGCTCGCGGCTGCGATCCTGCTCACGCCTGCGCGCGGGTTAATTGAAAAAGTGGCGATTGAAATCGGCCGCCAGCTGGAAGACCGCGGCCGGGCAGAGATCATCCGGGCATCGCTGGGCAACCGCAGCGGGGCCGTCTTGACGGAAGACCTGGATGAAGCGCTGGAGCTGGCAAATTTTTACGCCCCCGAACACCTTTGCCTGGCGGTCAGCGATCCCTGGAGCTGGGTGGACCGGGTTCAATCGGCCGGCGGGATATTCATCGGCGAAAATTCTTGCGAAGTTTTGGGCGATTATATCGCCGGTCCCAGCCACGTGATGCCCACCAGCGGATCGGCGCGCTTCGCTTCACCGCTGAATGTGCTTGATTTTGTACACCTGATCAGTCTGGTCGCCCTGGATACGGGTACGACCCGCAAGATCGCTCCTGCCGCCGCGGTGATCGCCCAGGCAGAAGGTTTAGATGCACATGCTAATGCCGCCAGGGTGCGCTTATGAAAATTGCCAGCCGTTTCCAGTCTTTTCCACCCTATTCGCCCATCGAACCGTTCGAAGTGCTTTCGGCGCGCCTGGGCATTCCGGCGGGACAAATCGTCAAGCTGGACGCCAATGAAAACCCTTACGGGCCGTCGCCGCGCGCTCGCCTGGCATTGGCCGAACTGGCTTTTCCCCACATTTATCCTGACCCTGAAAGCCGGGCACTGCGTGCCGCCCTCAGCCGCCTGACCGGCGTTCCCCAGGAAACCCTGATGGCAGGCGCCGGAGCGGATGAGCTCATCGATCTGGTGCTGCGCGTGATGCTTGAACCGGGCGACACCGTCATTAACCTGCCGCCGACCTTTGGCATGTACGATTTTGACGTCCGGTTGAACGCCGGTCAGGTGATCGATATTCCCCGTAAAGAAGGTTTTAATATCGATCTGGATTCGGTCCAACAGGCCGTGACTGAACGCCATCCCAAGGTGCTGTTTATCACCACGCCCAATAACCCCGACGGCAGTTTCCCCGATCCGGAAGAAATAGAAGCGCTGCTCGCCCTGCCGGTGCTGGTCGTGATCGACGAGGCATACATCGAGTTTACCGACCGGGGTGGCGCATTGGGCGAAGAACTGAGCCGGATTCGCCAGGTTGCGGACAGGGAAAACCTGGTTGTTTTGCGCACCTTCTCAAAATGGGCCGGGTTAGCCGGGCTGAGGGTCGGCTACGGCGCTTTTCCGAAGTGGTTGATGCCCGTCTTGTGGACCGCCAAGCAGCCGTACAACGTCAGTGTTGCTGCCAGCCAGGCGGCGATCGCCTCAATCGACGACCTGGAGCTCCTGGCTGAAAACGTGTCCCTCCTGCGCCAGGAGCGGGACCGGCTATACCAGGGATTGCAAACCATCCCCTTCCTGCAGCCATACCCTTCTCAAGCCAACTTTATCCTGTGCAAAGTCGTGGGCAGGTCCGCTCTTGAATTGAAACAGGCATTAATGAAACAGGGCGTGCTGGTGCGCTACTACAACACCCCCCTGCTGCGGGACTTCATCCGCATCAGCGTGGGACGCTCCTCCGATACGGATGCTGTTCTGGCAGCGCTGCGCGGAGAACCGCTCCCTGCCAGGCCAGAAATCAAAACAGCTATGCGCAGCGCCCGGATTCACCGTAAAACCGGTGAAACTGACGTCACCGTCTACCTCAATCTGGACGGAACCGGACGCCATTCCATCGATACCGGACTGCCGTTCCTCGACCACATGCTGGCCCAGGTCGCCGTCCACGGGCTGTTTGACCTGGATATTCACGCGGTGGGCGACGTGAATGTAGACCCGCATCACACCCTGGAAGATACCGCTCTCGCCCTGGGACAGGCTTTCGCCGCTGCCCTGGGAAACCGGGCCGGCATCAACCGCGCAGCTTTCTTTGAGTATCCCATGGATGAGTGCCTGGTTTCGGTCGCGGTAGATTTTTCAGGCCGCCCGTATGTCGTGGCGCAGGCCGAATGGCGTACCCCTGCGGTTGGCGGGCTGCCGGTGACGCTTTTCCCTCATTTTCTAGAAAGCTTCGCCGCCCAGGCGCGCTGCACCCTGCATGTGCGCGCCTTTTATGGGCGCGACGACCACCACCAGGTCGAAGCCATCTTTAAGGCGTTCGCGCGGGCGCTGTCCGCGGCTGTCGCTCTTGACCCACGCCGGGCTGGGAACGTGCCGTCCAGTAAAGGGATCTTATGAGTGAAAAATATGACGCGCTGCTCATCGACGCCGGAACAGGCAATCTGCACTCCGTGCATAACGCCTTGCTCAGCCTGGGATATGCCGTCCGCATCACCAGCCGCCCCGAAGATCTGGTCCAACCAGCGCGGGTGATCCTGCCTGGGGTCGGCGCTTTTGCCCGTTTCATGGATGGGCTGCGCGGCGCAGGTCTGGATGAGCCGCTCAAGACCGCCGTGGAGCGCGGAGACCCGCTGCTGGGGATATGCGTTGGTATGCAGGCCCTGTTTGAGGTCGGTGAAGAGATGGGCCAGCATCCGGGCCTGGGGCTGCTCCCAGGGAAAGTGGCTCATTTCCCGCCGCACGGAGATTTAAAAGTGCCTCACACCGGCTGGAACCAGCTCATAATTGAAGGCGATTCACCCCTGTTCAAGAACATTGCTTCCGGCGCTTATGCTTACTTTAATCATTCTTATTACTGCGCTGCCGCTCGACCCGAAGACGTGCTGGCAACGACTGATTACGGCATCCCGTTCGCCAGCGCCGTGCAGCGCGGTTCTTTATATGCTGTCCAATTCCACCCTGAGAAAAGCCAGCGCGTGGGATTGAATTTATTGGACAATTTTATGCGGATGAGTTAATTCGCGGAAAGGTCAGCATGTCACCCTTTATTGTTTTTCCAGCGATTGATCTGCGTCACGGCCAGGTGGTGCGCCTGCAAGAGGGCGATCCCACCCGGCAGACGAATTACGACCCGGATCCGGTCCAGGCAGCATGGCGCTGGCTGACCCTGGGCGCAAGATGGCTGCACGTGGTCAACCTGGACGGGGCATTTGGAGAATACAGCGACGCCAACCGCGGCGCTTTGCTCCAGATCATCGAAACCGCTCAAGGATTTTCTGCCCAGATCCAGTATGGTGGTGGGCTGCGCACGCTGGATGCCATCGACGATGCCTTGTGCCTGGGCGTGAGCCGGGTGGTCCTGGGCACCATCGCGGTCGAGCATCCAGAATTGGTCGAGGCGGCATTGGCACGCTGGGGGGCGGTGCGCATCGCAGCCGGTTTGGACGCGCGCGGCGGCATGGTGCAGGTGCGCGGCTGGCAGCAGGCCACCAGCGTGCCGGTCGATGAATTAGCCTTGAGGCTGGCAAATACCGGCTTGCGCTGGCTGATCTACACCGACATTGCCCGCGACGGCCTGCAAACCGGCCTGAACGTCCAGGCTGCCGCAGACCTGGCGCAGCAGTCCGGCCTTTCGGTCATTGCGTCCGGCGGGGTAAGCGGCTGGCAGGATATCGAAAGCGCCTGCCGGGCAGGTCTGCCAGGGGTGATCGTGGGAAAGGCGCTCTACGAGAACCGGTTTGAGCCGGACGAATTATTCAAATATCAATGTGAAGAAGGATAAAAGCTGATGCTGGCAAAACGCATCATCCCCTGTCTGGATATTAAAGATGGCCGTGTGGTCAAAGGGGTCAACTTTATCAATTTGCGCGACGCCGGCGACCCGGTGGATCAGGCCTGGCTGTATGACCAGGCCGGCGCGGATGAGCTGGTTTTCCTGGATATCTCCGCCACGAATGAAGGACGCGAAACTACGGTGGAAACGGTGCGCCGGGTGGCGAAGCAGGTGTTTATGCCGCTCACCGTTGGGGGTGGGATCCGCAGCGTAGATGATATCCGTAGAATGCTGTTAGCCGGAGCGGATAAAGTGAGTCTTAACACTGCCGCCGTGCAGAACCCAGGCCTGCTCAGCGAAGCTGCGGAGCACTTCGGCAGCCAGTGCATCGTCCTGGCTGTGGATGCGCGCCGGTCGCCTGGAGAAACCCTTCACTGGGAGGTGTTCACCCACGGGGGAAGGCGTCCGACCGGGCTGGATGCCCTGGATTGGGTCGTGAGCGGTGTGAAAGCCGGGGCGGGTGAAATATTGTTGACCAGCATGGATGCCGATGGCACCCAGGCGGGATATGATATCGAGCTCAACCGCTGCGTTGCCGAACGGGTTGCCGTCCCGCTGATCGCCTCCGGCGGCGCTGGAAAACCTGAAGATTTCGCCCAGGTGCTGACCGCAGGCAAGGCAGATGCCGCTCTGGCGGCCTCTTTATTTCACGATGGCGTCCTGAAGATCCAGGATTTGAAGAAATACCTGGCCGGTCAGGGCATCAATGTTCGCATCAGTGTGCAGCCATGAAACCACCACTTCAACCCAATTTTGATGAACGCGGTTTGATCCCTGCCATCGTTCAGGATGCGCAGTCCGGACTAGTTCTAATGTTAGCCTGGATGAACGCAGAATCCCTGGCGTTAACCCTGCGCACCGGCGAAACACATTTTTGGTCCCGCAGCCGCCAGGAGCTGTGGCATAAAGGGGCTACATCTGGCAATACTCAAAAGGTCGTGGCTATCCATCTGGACTGCGACCAGGATAGCCTGCTGGTGCAGGTCAAACCCGCAGGACCTGCCTGCCACACCGGCGCAGCGAGCTGCTTTTTCACCCCCTATGGAGACGTATCCCATGACAATCGATGAACTCTACGCCATCATCTGCGACCGGCGCGACCACCCAACGGAAAAATCTTATACCGCCAGCTTATTTGCCGCAGGCCAGGATGAAATTATAAAAAAAGTAGGGGAAGAAGCCATCGAGGTGGTTTTAGCCGCCAAGGGCCAGGGCAGCCAGCGTCTGATTGAGGAAATCGCGGATCTGACGTACCACACCCTGGTGCTGCTGGTCTTTGCCGGGCTTTCACCCCAGGATATCAGGGACGAGTTAGCCAGACGGCATAAAAAATAAAAAAAGCCCCCGCCATGCCGTGTGTTGCAAAGTTTTGAACCTGCAAAAGCAGGGCGGGATCCTCTTCACTAGCGCTGCCTTGGCCGAGGCCTATCGCATTACCGGTGAAATGATGGTTCCCATAAGGTACTTGTTGGCTCAAAACCAGAAAGCAACAGCACGTACACAGCAGGGTAATTTTTTTATACCATAAAACAAACCTGGTGCATAGGTAATCTGTTCGAACTTACAAACCTGTCAGCGCACCAACCGGTACCAGCGGTAGCCCATCCAGGCAAACAGCGCCAACCGCAGCGGGACGACCAGCCATAAACCTTCAAAGACGGCGTGCGCCAGCAGGGTTGGCCATTCGAGCAGAGCCAGCAAAATGAGCAACGCCGCACTGTAAACACCCGCCTTGAACGAAAAAGTCAGCAGGATGAGCGGTATAAAATATAGAATCCACTGCGGGCTCCAACCCGGTGACCAGGTGATAAACACAATCCAGGTTAACCCCAGGAAAGAGACCAGGGCCCGGTCAGTGCGCTGCCGCGTGCGCCAGAAAAGCCAGGCGCCCAGCGCGCCGAAACCCAGCAGTGATAGAAGGGGCGGGATGACCGCCGGCTGCCCGCGGGGAATGCCGGCAATCGCCGGGTCAAGACGGTCGTTCACCAAAAGAAAAGCACCTGTGGTCAGATTGCCATCGATCAGCGCCCAGGCAGTTTCCCACGAGCTGCGGGTGGGTTGGGCCCTGATCGATGCCAGGGTCATTTGCGGCGAGATCATGTAAAGAATTGCCAGCACTCCAACCACACAGCCGAATGCCGCCAGGGCGGCTTTTCCGGCCCAGGCTGGTTTCCTGAAACGCAAGGCACTTGCCATCAGCAGCCCGGGAAACCATTTTAACAGCATCCCAATCCCGATCGCCCACCCGCTGCGCCAGGATTGGCCAACAAGCATCCACCACGTGCCCAGGAGCATCATTGCCAGCGGCAGCAGGTCAAAATACCACCAGGTATAGGGCAGCGGCAGCAGCAGCGCCAGGTAGACCCAGGTGCGGACCTCGGCCTCGCTGCGATCAAAAATCCGCCCGGCGATCTTGCGAAAAAGCACCAGGCAGGCTGAGCCGGCCAGCGCCAGGACCAGCGCCAGGAACAGGTAGTATTGAAAGGTTTGCCCGTCTGCCAGTTTATACAGACCCGCGTTCAGCAGCGGGAACAATGGAGGAAACTCGCTCCAATAATGGATATACGGCCAGCCGGGCAGGCCCGCCCAGGCCATGTATTCCGGCAGGTCGCCCACCCCGGTGTAGCTGCCGGGGATGAGCGCTAGAAAGATCACGATCCGGCCCAGGAAATATAAAAGCGCCGGTAGAACTTCATCATTGCGCGCGTCGGCCGTTTCAGTAATTTGCATATTTTATTATTATAGTGAATAACCCTATCTCGGCTTGACAGTCAACCGCACGATTTGTATACTCATAAATAGTCCATATTGCTTTACCTTAAATCGATTTCCCGTTCGCTCCGACTCATGCCGAGAGATGCCATGAATGCCATTCGTTCATTTATTGCGATAGAGCTGCCGGTATCGATCCAAAATCAACTGGATAAAATCATTGGGCAGCTTAAAGGTCCTATGACCAGTGCGGTCCGGTGGGTACCGGCGCAAAATATCCACCTGACATTAAAGTTCCTCGGGGATGTCTCACCGGGAAATATGGATATGCTGATGAATATTCTGCGCGCCGAAGTCAGCCGGCAAAAAACGTTTTCCATCACGGTTGGGGAATTGGGAGCATTTCCCACGCCGCACCGTCCAAGGGTGCTGTGGATCGGGATCAGCGCCCCTTCGCAATTAATTACCCTGGCACGCCTGGTTGAGGGTGAAACCCGAAAATTAGGATATGCCGCGGAAGACCGGCCATTTTCACCCCACCTGACCCTGGGCCGGGTTTCGCAGAATGCCTCACCCCTCCAGGTGCGCCAGGTGGCGGATGCCCTGGCTGGAATAAAAGTGGGCAGTTTAGGAAATGCCGATGTGCGTGAAGTAGTTTTGTTTAAAAGCGTGCTCACTCCCAAAGGGGCGGAATATTCGGCGCTGTTAAAAGTGCCCCTTTTGCCGTAAACATGTCTGGTTTTCGCATGCGCTCCTGAGAAAATTAGCTGTTTTGACTCCGTGGGCCAAGCACATGGCACTTGCATTTCCTATTATATCTACTTGGTGCCCTTTGTGTTCATGGTGGTGAAATATAAAAAAACTGGCCTTTCCGGCTTGTAGATCGGAAAAGTGCGATTATAATGGAGATTAACTATCTATTTTGTGAGGTGAATTCTGACTGCTACGGTTGAAATTGCGCGCGCCCTGGTGAATGCCCTGGAGGATAAAAAAGGCGAAAACCTGATCTTACTTGACATCCATGATATCGCTTCATTTACTGATTATTTCATCCTGGTGAACGGCACCAGCGACCGCATGCTGGATGCGCTGGCCGATTCGGTGATGGAAACCGCCCGCAACAGCTACAAGCTGCACGGGCGGCGCGAAGGCCGGCCGAGTGACGGCTGGATCGTCGTCGACTTTGGCGACATTGTCGTCCATCTCTTATCACCAGACCAGCGCGATTATTACCAGATCGAAAAATTGTGGGAGCGGGGGAAAGTCTTGCTCCGCCTGCAGTAATTCTTGATATGGAGTTGAATCTGGCGCAACAGCGCCAGATTCAACTCCATCATCCCAAAAAATTAAAGCAGCACGTCCAATACCAGCGCCAGGAAAAGGAAAGCCAGATACATGCTGGAATAGCGGTACATTTTATAGGCGATTTTATTGCCTCCGGTTTTCCACACCCGCCAGGCGGTCGAAACCAGCCAGGCGCCGAGAGCCAACGCTGAAAACAGGAAAATCACCCCAGTAATGTGCAGGGCGGGCATCAATAGCGTCAGGCCGACCAATTCCAGCGTGTACAGCAAGATCTGCCAGCGCGCGGCTTTTTCACCCTGCACGACCGGCAGCATAGGTACACCGGCACGCGCGTAATCATTGCGCCGCACCAGGGCCAGCGCCCAGAAATGCGGTGGGGTCCACAAGAACACGATGGCAAAAAGGAACAGGGAAGGGATATTGAGGCTGCCGGCTGCCGCCGCCCAACCCACCAGGGGTGGAATCGCCCCTGCCCCGCCGCCGATGACGATATTCTGCACGGTCAGCTTCTTCAGCCAGACGGAATACAGCAGCACATAATAAATCATGCCAGCCAGCGAAAGCAGAGCCGCCAGCAGGTTGACGAATACCGCCAGCAGCACAAAAGCCGCCAGGAACGCTGCCAGGCCGTAAGCAATGCCTTCGGCAGCCTGCATCCGGCCGGACGGCAGCGGGCGTTTCGCCGTGCGCTGCATATTTTTATCCAGCTCGCGGTCGATATACTGGTTGAGGGCGCTCGCCCCGCCTGCTGCCAACGCCCCTCCGACCATCGTCCACAACGCCAGGCTAAAATCGGGCAGTCTACGCCCGCCCAACACCATCCCGGCATAGGTCGTGACCAGCAGCAGCAGCACGATCACCGGTTTATTGAGCAAAACAAAATCTTTTGCCCGCTGGCGGAATGGGCTGCGCTGGGCTGCCTCAAGCCCTTCTGCTTCACGGGTTCGCCCTGCCAGCCCGACTGCCGCCACCAGCACTGCCAGAACCGCCCACAGCCCCGCTGACACCGCGGCATGCAGGCCTACCAGGTCGGTGGGAAAGCCGCGTGTGACTTTCGCCGCACCGATTAGAATTTCGCCCAGGAAGAGCACAAAGGCGGCTGAGCTCGCGCTGAGGATCACCCGCTGGCTGCGCTGCGTGCGCCAAGCTATCCAAAAAACCAGGGCCACCAGCAGCCCCGCTCCCAATGTAACCAGGCGATGGGTAAAGGCCAGCCAGCCCTGGAAAGTATCCGGGAGACCTCCCCCGCACAAAGGCCAGCCGCTGCAGGCCTGCGGGGCGTTACCGGCGACCACCACCGCCCCGCTGACCAGCACCAGGAAAACGGCCAGGGCCGCGGTCAGGGATAAGCGCGCAAACGGCGAACGAAAAATTAAACGGCTCCTCCAGGGCTGCGCATGGGGGAGCTCATCTTCAACCGCATCGTCGCCGTAGGCCGGCGGTGCGAAGCTGTTCGCGGATTGAGCCGGGTACAGGCCGTAGGCCGCGGTCGTCGCGCCCACCGCCAGGCCTAAAACCCCCAGGGCCAACACCAGGTGAGTACCTGCCAGCGGCAAAGGATTAGCCGCCAGCGCCAACCCGGCTCCCAGCCCAATTTCGATTGCCATTAAGCCAACCCCTCCTGCCATGGGGAGCAGGATGATACGCGCCGCGTGCAGGCGGTAAGCCCACCAGGCTGAGATCGCAACCATCAGGCCGGCAAGGGCCGCCAATCCGCGGTGCAGAACCTGCAGACGCGCCTGATCTGCGGCCGGCCAGCCGAACTGCCCAAAACAGGTTGGCCAATCCGGGCAGCCCTGGGCAGAATCGCTCACCCTGACCACATTCCCTGCCACCACCAACATAAAAATGACGACGCTTGTTGCGAGTAAAAAATAGCGAAATGTCTTCATTCAAGCCTCACTACCCCAGACATGCATTTAGTCAGGGATTTTCCTCTTTTTTGTTGTTTCGGGTGTTTTTTCGCGCGACTTCGTCGCGCGAAAAAACACCCGGGCACCATTCGCCGAAGGCGCGCTTCGCGTGCGTGGTCACCGTCAGGCCGACCAGCTTATGATTCAGATTCTTTTTTCCTGCCAACCTGCTTCCTCAGAAAGAAAGGATAGCCCACGCCCAGGATGGTTGCAAAAGAAAACCATTGCACCGCATACCCCAAATGCGGCCCTTCTGTGATTTCAGGCATCACCACCTCACGCACCGGATACCCGGTCAGGGTTGCCTCGGGAGCCTGTTGAATATATACGGGCAGCAGTTGCAGCGTGGATTGGGCTTGAACCTGCTTCAGATTGATGTAATTCCAGGCATCCAGGCGGGTTTCACCTGGCGAAAGGGTGGGATTTGCCACCCCGCCAAAATCGGGGGTCTCCAAGGGACGCCGTAAAACGCCTTTCACAGCTACCTGTCCATTCTCGATATACTGCCGGCGAGCCTGCGGGGAGGATTCTGCAACCGGTATCCAGCCGCGTTCTACCAGAACGGCTTCCCCGCTGCCGTCGATGATCAATGGGGTGAACACATGCACCCCCAATCGGCTGTCATTGACTTGATTCAACAGGATTATTTCCTGGCTGAAGTCATACGTACCGGTGACGGTCACGCTGCGGTATTCCATATCATACAGTTGGTCCACCGGCAGATCCTGGTTGAGGTCCAGGGGCGCGGCGTTAATCTGGCTTTCTACCCGCGCGTTGAACGATTGGCGCCACGCCAGGCGGTCCAGCTGCCAGAATCCCAGGCGTACGCATAACGCGGCTCCCGCCACGACCAGCAGGGAAGTGAGGATCCATTTGGGGGTTAATAATCGCCGCGCCAATTACCCCTCCGAGGTCGGATCCTTCTTTTTTTCAGGGATGGCCAGGGTGTATAACGCCAGCATTACTCCGGTCGGCAGACCGACGGAAATGATCCCCTGCAGCCTGATCCAACCGGTCAGCGCTGGCTGGACTTCCAATCCAAATTCCTGTGTCTGGGTGAAGGAACAATGGTAGGTGTAGCTGCTCTCGCTCCCGATCTGCAGCACGCCGCTGGATTGGGCAGGCACCCACACCGGACCCAGTTGGTGGCTGACCACATCCATATTTTTCACTACCAGCAGGTCGCCCTCGCTGAAAGTCATATTCGTAGGGATGGACGGCACCGATAATCCTGCTTTTATCTTTTCCGCGGTCCCTTCAGGAATAAGCAGCTCGATGCGCCGTGGTTCGCGTTGGGTGCGGTCCGGGCTCGCCAGGAATGACACCTCACTGACCACCCAGCCAAAGATCAGGCCAATGACGATCATCAGCGACATGCGCACCCAGCGTTTTCCAAACCAGGTTTTCATCTCAACCTTCTTTCAACAAGAACTCGGCATCCTTGATGATGAAATCCACATCGGTTCCGAAGGGATAAGTCATTCGAAGATGATTGTTTTTGTCGATCACATAAATAAATGCAGAATGATCGACGGTATAGTTGTCAGACGCGCCAATCGGCTGGATCTGATGGTAAACGCCGTATTCTTTCCACACCGGCTCTAGCTGATCTATTGATCCGGACAGGCCGATGAAGTTTGGCCCAAAAACAGATAAGTAGCGTTTCAATTTCTCGGTCGTATCGCGCTGCGGATCGACCGTGATAAAAACGATCTGGACGGATTGAGCCCGGTCTTTCAGCCCGGCCAAAACCTGGCGCATTTCTGACATCGTCGCCGGGCAAACATCCGGACAGGATGTATATCCGAAAAATAGCAATACCAGCTTGCCCTTCTGCTGGTCCAGTTGAAAAACTTCGCCGGAGCTGGCTGGCAAGGAAATGGACGGGGCTGGCCGCGGCGGTTCGATCAAAGAGCCGTGCAGCACGTATGGTTGGGCGAAGGCGAAGACCATCACCACCCCCAGGCCTAACACAGCCGCTCCTACCGCCAGAATCAACTTGCTTTTCATAATCAATCCTCATACAAGGGGTTGTCCAGAAAGGCCCATTCGATTTTTTGGCCGCCACATGTGGCGGCCAAAAAATCGAAAAACCTCCACCTGTGCAGTGGGGCTGTCCGAAAAGTGAACTTTTCGGACAGCCCCATATTGTTTATCGATTAGACCGGTGTCCCAATCAGATACAACGCGGGGTAGAAGAAGATCCACACTAGATCTACAAAATGCCAGTAGTTCGCCGCCGCTTCAACTGCCCAATGCCGTTCTGCGGTGTACACGCCTTTCATCCCATTGCGCAGCACAATCGCCAGGAAAATCACACCTGTCAGCACATGGAAGGCGTGCATGCCCGTCATCATGAAAAATACTCCGCCCTGCACGCCGTCGCCCGGCCCGAAGGGCGCATTGCGCCACTCAAAACCGACCACACCCACCAGGAAACCAATTCCAAGCAGCATGGTGATCAATGTGCTGGTCACAAAGCCTTTGCGATCGCCCTTTGAGATTTGCACTTCGGCCCGGTTCATAAAGAAACTGGAAATCAGCAGGACTGAAGTCACGATCAATCCCAGGAACTGCTCCAGGTCAGGACGGTGATTACCCAACAAATAAAAGCGGGTGACCATCAAACCGCCAAACACAAAGCTGTCCGAGATGAAAAAAAGCCATAACCCAATCCGGTTGGTCAGAAGTTTATAGGCGGGCTGCATACGCGGGTCGGCCGCGGCTGCCTGTTCGTGAGTGCTCATCAATGACCTCCTTCAGATCCAAAAACCCGGAACACATGCATAAAGAACCAGACCACCAGGCCGCCTTTGGTCAGGGCGATCACCCACAAAATGATTGTAGGAACCTGGCTGACGCCCAGGAAATACTCAACCGCGGTCAAGACCGCCAATACCAGGAACACCACCACACCCCTGCTTAAATCGCTTAATTTACCTTTTTCCATATTTCACTCCCTACCCCTCTTGCGGTTCAGTTGCAACTTCGACATACTTCGAATCGGGTATCCCGTAGTCATAAGGATCGCCCACAACGGTTAATCCATATTCGTAATTGTGGGCCGGCGCCGGTGAAGGGACCTGCCATTCCGGTGAACGCGATTCCCACACGTTACCGGCAGCCGTTTCACCGTTGCGAATACTCTTGATCAGATTGATAAAGAAGATCAGCACCGAAATCGCGATTAAGAAACCGCCGATGGTGATCAGGATATTTGGCAGCTGAAAACCCTGGGTCGGATCGTAATCGGCGATCCGGCGGCGCATACCCAGCAAGCCTATGCGCATCTGGCCAAATGTCATCAAGAAGAAGGCCGGGGTCATCATCCAGAAGTGGATTTTGCCCAGCTTCTCGCTCATCCGGCGGCCGGTCATTTTCGGGAACCAGTAATATATCGCCGCGAACATCGGGAAGATGTACCCGCCGAACATGGTGTCGTGGAAATGGCCAACGATAAAATAGGTGTCCGTCAGGTGCAGGTCGGTCGAAACCGTACCTGCCGGGGGACCGCTCAACCCACCCAACAGGAACACGACGATTCCGCCCAGCACAAACAGCATGGGTGTTGGAAATCTGATTTTCCCCTGCCAGATCGTGGCCACCCAGCTGAAGAACTTGACCCCGGTCGGGACGGCAACCAGCAGCGTGCTGTACATGAACGGCACCCGCAGATATTCCTCGATGCCGGCGGCAAACATGTGGTGTCCCCAAACCAGGAAACCGGTGAGAGCAATGGCCATTGAGGACATGGCTATCCACCGGTAGCCAAACAGGGGTTTGCGCACAAAGACCGGCAGCAGCTCGCTGATTACGCCCAGCCCGGGCAGGATAAAGATGTACACCGCCGGATGCGAGTAGAACCAGAAGAGATGCTGGAACAAGATCGGGTTTCCACCTTGCGCCGGCTCGAAGAAAGGCATCCCTAACAAACGCTCAAAGAGCACCAGCTGGAAGGAAAGGCCGATCAGCTGGGTGGCGGTCAGCGCCATGATGGAAGTCGCCAGGACCGCCCAAACCAGGATGGGCATCTTGAAAAGGGTCATGCCCTTCGCGCGTTCGCGGATGATGGTCGCGATCAGGTTGAGCGCGCCCAAAATGGACGACCACCCGGCGAAAAACACGCCCAGGAAGAACATCTGCACGCCCATCGGGCCGCGTACCGACAACGGCGGATACCCCGTCCAACCGGTTTCGAACCCGCCCAGGGGCATGGCCAAAACCAATAGGACCGCCGCCGGAACCGCCAGCCAGTAAGCAAAGGCATTCAAACGCGGAAAAGCCATATCTTTGGCGCCGATTTGCAGCGGAACCACGTAATTGCCGATCGCCGCAATTCCCAGCAGAATGGAGATGATCAACACCATGCCGTGCATGCCGATCAATGTGTTGAACTGGATATAGCTCAGAAACTGCAGGCCGGTCGCCATTAATTCCGTGCGGAAAAGCAAGGCAAAAGTACCACCCAGCACCAGTAAAACCAATGAGGTAAACCCATATTGCACGCCGATCACCTTATGGTCGTAGCTCAAGTTAAAGAAACGCCGCCCGGTGGGCTCGTCTTCTATTTCGTGCGGCTCCACTACCGCTTTGCCCCGCACCTGGTGCCACCAATCCCGGAAAGCGCCGACTCCCACCATGAATGACAGCGCGCCGATCACGCCGCCTACCACCCAGGCCGGCTCTGGATTGAGCGCCATCCCCTGGATCGCCTGCAGCAAGTACACCAGGCCGATTCCCACAGCGGTGCCAGCCGCCTGGAACAACAACCCTCTAATCAAACCCATTGAGAAAAACTTTTTCATCGTTTCTCTCCCTATTTCAACGTCTCGATATATGCAATCAGATCGGAGATCTGCTGGTCAGTAAGCGTATCTTTATAACTGGGCGGCATGATATTTTGATATCCTTTAACAATTTTGGCTGCCGGGGTGAGAATCGATTCTCTCAAGTAAGCTTCGTCCGCGGTGAGTGTTGTGCCGTTCGTCAGCTCAACCTGGTGGCCAAAAAGCCCCTGCCAGGTCGGGCCGATGCCTGCTTTTCCGTCGACAGAGTGGCAGGCCTTGCATTGAATTTCCGCCGTTTTCTGTCCGCGGGTGGCCGGATCCTGTACATTGGAGGCTAATTCCTGGGCCACCCATGCCTCAAAATCCTGCTGACTTTGCACGATCACCGGACGTTCCATCGCGGCATGCGCCCCACCGCATAATTCTGCGCAGCGCACTTTATAATTGCCAATTAAGGAAGGGGTGATGCGCAGTTCTTTCACCAGGTTTGCCCCGGGTAAAACATCTTGCTTTACCCGAAATTCAGGCACCCAGAAAGAATGGATCACATCCCGCGACGTCATTTTTAGCAATACTTGTTTGTTCACCGGAAGGTATAAAGTGTCGGTCGTGATCCCATATTGGGGATACTCAAACTGCCAGTTCCATTGGAATGCAGTTACCTTAACTTCCATCGCTTGCGGATCCACGGCGCGGATTGAAGCCAGGTTCTGGCTGCCAAGGTATGAAACCGTGATCACGGTGGCCAGGGGGATCACCGTCCAGAATACTTCCAGCCGGCTGTTACCTTTAAAAAACTTGCCGTAGCCTTCATCGCCCGGTTTTCTGCGGAATACGATAAAACTGTACACCATGGAAACCACGATTAACGAGAACAGGAATGAAATTAAAGCCCAGTGCAAGTTAAACAGCTGGTCAATGGTCGCCGCTTGTTGGGCGGCTTCAACTGGAAGCAGTCCCGCGTTCGTTAGAAAAAGGTAAGCCACCACGGAAGTGATGGCAACCAGCACGCCGACAATTACAAAATGTCTCATAGAACCTGTGCTCCTCTCCATTTTTGGTGGGGATTTACTGGGGGGGATATTTTCTGGGGTCAACTTCAGCCAATCTTCCGCCTGGGCCGGGGTCAGGGTTTTGCGATCATATACCACCACGGCGCCGCTGGCCTGGAGCGAGACTAACATCAGCTGCATGGGCTGGTCAGTGGCGACAAAATGGCTTAAGAATTCACCGCGATCGATCGTGCGGTCATCGTAATCGACGACGACCAGATCCGGCGTCCACGCTCGCATAATCTCCAGGGTTTCAGCCATGCTCGCCGCCATCTGGATATCAGGCAGTCCGCCAGATACCCGCTGCCGCAGCATCTTTTCTAACCCCTTGCCGAACAGTGGATTCGCGGAAGCTATTAAGATTTTTCGCGGTGTCCGATTTTCTTGTCGTACCATTTTTTCGCTCCCAACACGTTTTCCCGCTGATAATACCTACAATACTTTACCAAATCAGGCATAATTTCTCATCCCACCTGGCTGCGTGTATGGGTTAATTAAAAATAACAGAGGGGTGATTTGGATATCACCCCTCCTATACTACGAGTTTTTAGGCTTTCAGATTACTCTTTTTTTGAGATCAAACCCAATTGAATGGCCTTGCTCACGGCCTCGGTGCGGTTAGCCGCTTCCAATTTTTCAAGAATATGCCGGATATGGGTTTTTACTGTATTTTCGGAGATAAATAAGTTGGATGCAATCTGCATGGTCGTCTGGCCTTCGACCAGGCAGCCCATCACCTCTAACTCTCGATCGCTCAACAGACCTTCACCCTCCGGCAGACCTTTACGAGAAGCAGCTTTAAGAATGGTGGCGGTTACTTCAGGAGATAATACCCCCTGTCCCTGGGCTACCCGGATGATGTTGCGCCGCAGATCCTCTGGCTCTGTATTTTTCAGCAAGTACCCATCCGCACCGGCTTGAATCGCGCCCAACAGGTCTTCATCTTCTTGAGAAATGGTCAACATTAAAATGCGAACATCAAACCTTTTACTGCGCAAGGACTGCACCACCTGGATCCCATCCATGCGAGGCATATTGACATCCATTAATATCACATCCGGTTTTACCCGCGTGACCAGCTCCAATGCCTGCAAACCATCTTCGGCTTCTCCCACAACCTCAAATTCATGCATATCTTTTAACAAGCCAACCAGACCTCGCCTGAATAAGGCATGGTCATCCACCACCACCAGACGAATGCGGGGTGATTTCATAGAAGCGTCTCCCACGATTTTGACGGCAGGCGAACGTATACCACTGTTCCAGCACCCGGTCGGCTGGAAATCTGGAAATCTGCGCCGATCAATTCTGCCCGCTCGCGCATCCCCCGCAGACCATATTGCGTCATACCCGGAACATCGTCAGCTTGAAAACCCTGCCCATCGTCGCCCACTTCTAGAACCAGATCCCCTTCCCATTCTTTGAGCACGATCCATGCCTGTTTGGCTTGCGCATGCTTGCGTATATTGCTGAAAACTTCCTGAACGATACGAATAAGCTGCGCCTGCACTTCCGTTGGAACTTCCGCTGGAATCTGCCCGAAAGATTGCCGAACCGGGATGCCGCTGACGCGTTCAAAATCATTCGCCGCTTGCTCCAGCCAGTGACTGAACCCCTTTTGTGGGGTCAGGCGTAGATTATCGATTGCCTGCCGGGCGTCCAGGTAGGCATCTGCCAGAGCCGAATAATTCTGGTTTACCAGGTCTTTAAGCGCAGCCAGGTCATTTTGAGCCAGGGCACGCTGCATCTGTGCGGTCTGAAGTTTCAGATATGCCAGGGTCTGCGCGAGGCCGTCATGAATTTCACGCGCCAGCCTGTTCCGTTCCTGGATCACGATGGCAAATTCCAGCGATTTGCGGGCGCGTTCGCTCTCAATCACCAGGGCAGCCTGCGCGGCAATGGTCTGAAGCACGTTGAGCTGGTGCGCAGCGATTTCATGCGATTGGCTGGCAGATAACAGGATCGCGCCTATGACCTGGCCGTCGGGCAAAATTAGCGGCGCGCCGATCAAATTTGGATCGGCCTCCGCGCTGGATAACACATGCTTTTCACTCAGCACCCGCGCGTAAAAAGAAAGCACTTCTTCATGCCCTGTCCACTCGCCGCTCCCCCGAATAATTTCTATCTCAGGAAAGCGCCCTTCCCCGGAACGCGTCTGGAGCCAGGCTTCTTTCATATTGAAGGATTTTATTAAATTATCCAATAATTCCCCTAAAGTAGAGGAAAGTCCCACCCGATTCGCCCTGGCCAATTGAATCTGGCGAAGGGCCGCCAGTTCCTGACCTCGCAGCCGTACCACTTGCAAGGCATTCCCAATCTCGGTCAATAAATTCTCCAGGAATTTCCTTGTATCATCATTTAATTTATGGTGAGGGCCAAAATATACATTCATTAATCCATAGGAACGAATACCGCTCTTCAGTGGGAGGCAGTACACGCTGAAAGCATCGGCGAATGGACCTTGCAACAGTGGACAGACCTGTCCGGCATCAGCGTGCAATTCCTGGCATTTTCCACAGGTCTGCCGCACCAGGTGGCTGGCAAGGTGTTCAGCCCAGGCGACCAGGATGGGTTGGGGCAGGCTGCCGTGCACCATCGCCGAGAGGGGTTCGCCCATTTCATCCAGCGGGACGAAGGATGTAGCCAGGGCTCCGGTCAGCCGGGTCACAGCATCTAAGGCTTTATCCAGCAGCGCTTTTTCGTCCTCGACTTCAACCAGCTGGTGATTGAGATAAATGACGCTGTCCAGCCTGCGCTGCGCTTCTTCGGAGCGCGATTCTTGCTCGTTTAAACGCGCTTCAATGCGTTCTTGTTCGCGAACCAGGGAAACCAGTTCTCCAGCCAGCCAGGCTACAAGGAAGCTGATCAGGATGGCGCCGATCCAAAAACCGGCGTGGATCGCCTGCCACCCGGATATGACTTCGGCGATGATCCAGGCGATCAGCGTAACAAAGAACGCGATTCCCCGGATCCAATGTTTCGATAGTTGTTTCAACCTGGAGCTTTGCACGCCTGAATTTTACCCGAAAAGGACCATCGTTGACAAATCAGATGAATGGCAATAATGTCGCCTTGGGGAAGAAAGTTTTAATAAATGACATGAAGAACCCCGAAATTAATCTCGGAGTTCTTCATGTCATTTGACTACAGCTTTAAGAAAGCCCCCACCCCTTTGATCCCCTTCCCGTATAAGATAGCCACTTTCAAGGATCGCTGCCTGCGGGAACGCTCTTCAGCGCGCCCGAAGGGGCGGCGGGCAGGGGGATGGGAAAATGTGCTGTGATTCTTAAGAAAAACATAACACATCCCAAAAATATTAATTCTGGGGTGTGTCATGTCAAAAAAAATTCCCCGCCCTGTACGCCATAGGCGCATGAAGCAGTGCGGGGAAAAGGGAGGGTGGTTATATTGCTATTTCCAGGTTCGGATAAATGAAACTACCTGCCAGATTTGCTCTTCGCTCATCGTATCTTTGTGCGCAGGCATAGCAGAATTGAAGGGAGCCATTCCACCGCCTTCAGCGATCCGCCAGTAAATATACGCGTCGCTTGCATTTTTGGCAGTGTCCTCCAGGTTAGCGGGTTTGGGGGTCAGCGCTGAGGCAGCAGGACCATCTCCCATTCCCTTTTCACCGTGGCACGATTGGCATAAAGCGGCAAATTGCTCTTTGCCCTTCGCCACCGCATCTGCATTTCCAGCCAGGGGATTCGTTTTACTCGCGTATTCGGTCGGCGGCGTGGCACGTTGCACAGCCGTTGGAGCAGAGCCGCCGCAAGCAGACAGGACAAGCGCGCCCAGAATGACCATAGCCATCAAAGCAAACAAAGACTTCTTCATTTTTCCTCCATCACAGTTGTAGTGAATTTGTTCACAATGAAATTATAATCCAGATCGTCCTTTATCTCAAGTGCGCAACTATTATCTATCCAATAAATCAATAATGAGATGTTTGGTCATAAAGGATAGGATAAATGTCACTATTTTTATAAACCTAAATTGAGTATTTTATATATCAGATTTGATTGATATTCAGGACTCAGACATATAATATCCGATTTAGTCCACAGCAGCTGTTACTGAGACGCGACCGGAACGTCAATCAAACATATTCTACAAAATAGAGGTGAACCATGTTTCGTATCAGCCGCCGTCTCGATTATGGATTACAGTTGATGATCGCTCTGGCGAATGAGCCCGAGGGAAAACCACAATCCACAGCGTCCCTCGCTGAAAAACTGCAAATTCCATTACCTTTTTTGCATCAGATCGGTCATATGTTGATGCAAGCCAGCCTGATCAAGGCCTCGCCCGGTCCGCATGGCGGCATCCGCCTGAACCGCCCCGCGGAGTCCATCACAGCCATGCAAATCGTTGAGGTCCTCGAAGGACCGATTGCTTTGCAGCCGTGCCCAGATTGCGATGCGAAGTGCGAGCGCTTTGAAGTTTGCTCATCGCAATTTGCCTGGAACGAGCTGCAACAGGTGGTGATCAACTACCTGGGTGGGGTTCGCCTGGACAATCTGGCGAATAATGCGCAGAAACTGCCAGTCTTCTCGATGCAGATGTTGCCTGCCAAGACCGAAGCGCTGCAGCTGTCCTGAACAGGCGCAATTTCATAACTAATTCACAGCAATAAAAGACATGATCAGCCTCGAAGACCGTAATCGAGGTCGATCATGTCTTTTTCATCCGTACAAATTGTATCTGGCAAAATCCTAAGCAGTTTCCTGTTTCAATGCTGCCAGAACTTCCGCACTGTGACCGTCCGGTTTGACACCTTCGAACACTTTCAAAATTTTGCCATCCGGACCGATGAGAAAGGTCGTGCGCAGCACACCGTAATATTCCTTCCCGGCAAGCTTCTTTAAACCCCATACGCCGTACAGCTCGCATACCTTGTGCTCAAAATCAGCCAGTAAAGTAAATGGCAAATGGTACTTCTTTTTAAATTTGAGGTGAGATTTCGGATCGTCAGGGCTGACCCCTAATATCACCACCCCGGCGTCGGTATAAGCCGAGTAGTCATCGCGAAAGGCGCACGCTTCAGTGGTGCAGCCCGGAGTATCATCCTTGGGATAGAAATATAAAACCACCGCTTTGCCGCGAAAATCGGCCAGCTGGCGCAGGGTTCCATTTTCGTCTTGCAGGTTAAATTCCGGGGCGGGAATTTTAGCAGAGATTGGCATCCTAACCTCCTACATGGTGAGCGATAATTAACGGTTTATATCTGTTTTATCGATCAAAACAACCGACTTTTATCATACACCTAGAGGATGAGAGGTTCAAGCCAGAGAAGAACCTTTGGGGAAAATACTCATCAAATGCTAATGAAACCAGCCTTTATAAATTCACTACCTTCCCCATTTCTTCGACCGAATAACCAGGCAGGGCAGCCACTGCTTTACGGAAATTTGCGTCATCCATCACCGCAAACAATGGATCCATCAGATCATTCTGCAGGAATTCCACTGGAATTGCCAGGTCATAGCGCTCTTGAAATAACGGGACGAAATCCAGGTCGAGTGCGCTGGCAGATGCCGTCACCGCCAGGCCGCAGTCCGCCCGTCCGGAGGCTATCGCCGCTGCCACAGCCAGGTGGGTATACTCTTCCTGGTCGTACCCTCGCACCTGTTCAGGTTGGATACCCAATTTTTGCAGTTCATAATCCAGTAAAACCCGCGTGCCGGCGCCCCGCTGGCGGTTCATAAATGTGATATCTTCTCGCGCCAGGTCGCCCAGGCCAACAATACCTTTCGGATTCCCCCGGTGAACCAGCAATCCTTGTTCTCGGTGAACCCAGGTGATCAACCTGACCGGAATATCCGGTAAATATTCACGGATATATTTAACGTTATATTCGCCGCTTTCCGGATCAAGCAGATGCGTGCCTGCCAGGTGAGCCTCCCCGCGCCGCAGTGCCACCAGCCCACCCAGGCTGCCCACATTCGCCGAAACCAGGCGCCGTCCGCGCTGCGCCAGGTACTGCGACAGCAAATCGAGGGTCATGTCATGCGAACCGATGGCAAACAGGGTGTGCTCCAATTCATGGGGTTCGCGGTACAGCCGCACTTTCACTTTCGCCCCGGCCTCAAGCCCCTGTACGCCAGACGGCATGATCACAATCCCGTCCGCCCGCACCAGCGAGGTAATAACGCCCGCCCCGCGTGAGACGGGCGCAGCCAGCATTTTTTCTCCGACCCGCCCTGCAACAACCCGCATGTAATCATCATCTCCGGCGGGGGAATTCACTTTTCGGGTTAAAGTCGCTTCGATCTCCACCGGTCGCGACGGCGCTCGCCCCAACCAGCGCGCCAGTAAGGGCTCCACAAAAATCTCACCGGTCAATGCCGCCGATACCGGGTATCCGGGAACGCCGATCACCGGTATCTGCCTGCCGGGTTGGTCAGACTGTGGACTGCGCTTGAGCATGCCCAAAATCACGGGGTGTCCGGGACGAACTGCCACCCCATGCACCAGCAATTTGCCCAGTTCGTCGATCACGCGCGCCGAAAAATCCTCGCTCCCGGCCGAAGAACCCGCATTTAACAGCACCAGGTCGCAGGTATCCGCTGCCTGCTGGACGGCATGGCAGATCAACGCGTAGTCATCCGCAATGATACCTGAACGGATTGGCTCCCCACCCCAGGTGATTACCTGTCCCGCCAGTACAATCGAGTTGTATTCGATGATATCCCCACGCTTCACCACCTGCCCGGGGGGCACCAGCTCTGACCCGGTGGGGATCACCGCCACCCGCGGTTTACCGCTCACTCGCACCTTCGTCAGTCCGCCGGCGATTAACGCGCCCAGGTCCACCGGGCGCAGCACATGTCCTGCCGGCAGGATCAGCTGGGTGGCCACAATATCTTCGCCCATCGGGCGGACGTGGCTCCACGGAGGTTGCCCGGTCCTTATTCGAATGGCAATGGGTTGGCGTGGGTCCGCCGCCACATATCCGGCTGCATCGAAAGCCTCTACGTTTTCCACCGGGACCACGGTATTGGCCCAATCCGGGAGCGGGTCGCCGGTATCGACATACACCGCCTGTTCGCCCACCGCCAAAGTCACCGGCGCGGTGGGCATCGCCCCGGCGATATCGCCCGCGCGTAAGGCAAAACCATCCATGGCGGAAGCATGGTAGTGGGGTGAAGAAATTTTCGCCCAGGCAGGTTCCACCAGCACCCGGCCCACCGCCTGTTCGTCGATCAAAATATCCTCGACGCGCAGAATTCCGCCAGCTCCGGCTGCTATTAACTGCTGGGTAAATCGCTCAACTGCCTCTGAGAGAGGAATGTCGTGTAAATAAACGCGTTTCATTATAAAATTTCCACCTCGACCAGCTCACCCGCTTCCAGGCCGTTGGCATCGGCTGAAATATGGATCAACCCATCGGCGCGGACCAGGGAAAAGATCAGGTTGCTCTTATAAAAAATTGGGTCTGCCTCCCAGCCCTGCGCCGTTTGCACCAGACGCACCGGCACCCAATCTTCACGCCCTGCCTGAGATGCCAGGTTGAGCGCCAGACGGGCGGTTACTGCCGGGGTATGGAGCGATCTTTTCAGGCCAAGTAAGTGCCGGATAACGGGAACCACAAAAATTTGAGCAATAACCAGGGCGCTGACCGGGTTTCCAGGAAGGCCGATCACTGCTTTACCACCGCAAACACCCAGGATGGTAGGCTTACCGGGTTTCACATTGACCCCATGCACCAGCACACCGGGCTGGCCCATCGCCTGGATCACATCAGCGGTTAAATCGCGCGTGCTGGCTGATGAGCCGGCGGTGATCACGACCGCATCGCATTCCGCCAGGGCCCGGCGCACAGCCCTTTCAAGCTCCGAGCGTTGATCCGCGATGATTCCATACAGTTCAGGGCTGCCGCCTTCTTTCTCTACCAGCGCTGCCAGGGTATAGCTGTTGACATCCCGCACCTGCCCGGGTTCGGGAATCTGGTCGGGAGCGACGATTTCATCCCCGCTGGAAAGGATGGCAATGCGCGGCTTACGCGCGACGCTGACCGTTGTTACACCAAGCGCGGCCAACCCTCCAATTTCCATCGACCTCAGCCAGGTTCCTGTCGGGATAACCTCACTGCCAGGAGACACATCTTCACCCATCTGCAGGATATTCTCCCCTACCGCGACCGCCCGCAGGATTTCGATTTCACCCGGGCGTGATTTTTGGGTCATTTCGACCATGACCACCGCATCTGCGCCTTCCGGCAGCATGCCGCCTGTATGGATCAAGGCTGCCTGGGTGCGTTTCAGCTTAAAAACAGGCGAACGGCCCATCTCAACCTCACCTACCAGAGAGAGGTAAATGGGCAGACTGTCGCTGGCGCCGAATGTATCCGCCGCAATCACTGCGAACCCATCCACGGTACTGCGCGCAAAGCCGGGTAGAGGTTCGGCAGCGACCACCGGGGCTGCCAGCACCCGCCCGGTTGCGGACCTGAGCGGGATCTTTTCAATCTCCGGCTCAGGCGGTGGAAGATGCCGGGTTAATATCGCCAGCGCACTGGATGGAGGCATCAGTGTCAAGAACTCAGGCATAAAGGTTTACCCTGTCCAGATCGCCAGCGTCAGAAAATACAAAGTCAGGCCGAAGGTCGCCACGGAAGTGACGCGCAGCAGGCGCCAGGAAGGTTTCCCACCGCTGGCGATCTGGCTCATCTGAAAAATTTGGAACAGGCCAACCGGCAGGGTGAGTAAGCCGGGCCAGGTCAGGGGCCACGCCAGGCCAAAAATATTGGCGATCCCCAGCAAGAGGTAGCCAACCAATATCAATATATTATGAAACTGCATCCCTCGCTGCCAGCCCAGCGCGATCATCATCGTCTGGTGGGCAAGCTTTTGGTCGCGGGCGTAATGCTCCAGGGATTGAGCGAGGCGCATCGCCAGGAATAGGGCCAGTAAAGGAAAAGTGATCATCGCTAACAACCGGTGCAGCTCCCCGGTTTGGATGACATATCCCAATGCCGGAAAAAGGCTGGAGATCAAAACCGCTTCGCTGAATTCACCGTACCCACGATATGCCAGGCGGAAAGGAGGCACCCCATAAAAAAAGGCCAGCAAAAAAGCCGCGCCCAGGATCAACACCCCGGAGAAATGCATGGCGCCTTGAGATACGAGTAAAACCGTGATGGCTGCCCCTGCTGCCAGGATGGTAAAAGCTAAAAACAAGACAGAGGAATTGGACAGGCGCCTGGCGGTGATTTTATCGATGTCTTCAACACCTTTCTGTATCTGGCGTAATGGCCCCGCCGCTTCTGCCAGGTCATAATACAGCTTGAGCATATAACTGGCTAACTGCAGCAGGACGACCGCCAGCATACCGCCCCAAAAATTGATCCCATAAACCGCGAAGCCCAAATACCTGGCGATTCCAGCGCCCAAGATATAGGAAACAACGCCAGCCAGCAGCAGCCAGGGATGGGTATAACGGATCAACAATTGGAAATTAGTGGGGGTTTGAGGTTCGTTCATATTCTTTAGACCAATTGGTAACCTCCGTCGACGACGATCGTCTCACCGGTGATGTATTGGTTTTCAACTAAAAAGCGGACCGCTTTAGCCACATCTGCCGGCGAACCGGCCTGCCGGAGAGGCAGGCGTTCCACCAGGCGCACCCACTCGGCTTTATCCTGGCCTTCCGCCGGTAAAATAAATCCCGGAGCAACGGCATTTACCCGAACCTTAGGCGCCAGGGTCTTCGCCAGCAAGCGGGTCAGCGTTTCCAAACCGGCCTTGCTCACCGCATACGCCGCGAAACCGGTCCAGGTCTTGCGCGCGCCGCTGTCCGTCAGGTTGATGATCACCCCACCTTCTTCCATGCGCCTGGCTGCCTCACGAGCGCACAACCAGGGAGCCCTCAAATTGAGCGCCAGAGTGGCATCCCAATCATCGACCGCCAGCATGCGTAGATCACCCCGGTCCATGACCGAGGCAGAATTTACCCAGACCTTGAGCCGGTACGGTAAATTGTCCAGATGCTGAAAAAGGCCTTCTACCTGGGCTGCGTCTCGGAGATCAGCTTGCAGGAGCTCAACCGTGGCTCCACCTTCCTTGAGCTGGTCAGCTGTTTCCTGTGCTGCCACCGCAGAACGAAAGTAATGCAGGCCAATCACATACCCGCATTGAGCCAGCTCAACGGCAATTGCCTTACCCAGCCGGTGTGCAGCCCCGGTTACCACGGCCAACGGTGCAGCTTCGTCAGTAGAATCCATCAAATCCCTATCTGCGAAAGAAATTGGCAAGGAAAAACCACACGTTCGCGGGGCGTTCGCCCAGGCGGCGCATGAAATAGGGAAACCAATGCGTGCCGTACGGGACATACACTCGAACCGGGTATCCCCCGGAAGCCAGCCGATCTTGTAAATCGCGGCGAATCCCGTACAGCATCTGAAATTCCACCGCATCTTGCGGAAGGTTAAGGTTAGCGGCGGAGGTGCATATTTTTCGAATCAGGCGTTCATCGTGAGTGGCAAAAGCCGGAAGGGGCGGAGTGCGTCCATCCGCGCTCAATCGCGGCGCGCCGGCCTTGATCGCCCCATTCATTAAAAGATCCGCCAGCTGTTCGTAATTTTCGTCCACCTCGCGTTTCTTGCGAAATGCGATTTCGGGCGGCTCCTGGTATGCCCCCTTGCACAATCTCACTTTTCCATTGAAGGCCAACATGCGTTGGATATCTGCCTGGCTGCGGTACAGGTAAGACTGGATGACGATGCCGCAGTTATCCATTTTCAGCTGGCGGGCACCGATATAAGCGCCAACGGTCTTTTCAGTGAGGGACGAATCTTCCATATCAATTCGGATAAAATTACCCCACTGGCTTGCTTTGGTTAAAATCTCCGTCAAGTTCTTCTGGCAGAAATCCGCATCCAGGTTTAGACCGATCTGGCTGAGCTTGATCGATATATTCGCACGCACTCCGGAAAGGTTTATTTTTTCCAAAATTTGAATGATTTCCTCAACCGCCAGACTGGCTGCATCCAGAGTGGTGGTATTTTCCCCTAAATAATCGATGCTGGCCTGAATGCCGCGCTCATTTAACTGGCGGATCACCTGGATCGCTTCGTCTAAGCTCTCGCCCGCGATAAACCGGCTAGCCAGCTTTTTAGTGATACGCCAACCTGGTAAGGTCCGCTGGGCCCACGCAGAGCGCGCGAGAGAGATAAAAAATGAACGCAGCATGTTAATTATTCTAACATTAATCACTGGGCGTGATGGTCGGGCGAGATGCACAAACCATCCCCCCGTGAAATGCGGGCAATTTGGTTAATGATGTAAAATACAGGTGACGCGAACCATCATCTGGAGCTGACTGCATGCTGTCAAACACCTTTCGAACCCTGGCGCTGGCAATCTTTTTCATTGGTCTGTTGGGCAGCCAATTCAGCGGACCTGAAGCACCGCAAACCGCCGCTGTGGACCTGGTCAGCCCCAATGTGTGCCCATCCAGCGGGTGCGCTGCCGGACAGCGCTTAAATTTTAAAATAGATTTTTCCGTCGAAAAGCTGGATGGTACGATCACGCAGCCAGACCTGCTAGTATGCATTTACGCCCCTCAGAATTGGGCAGTGGACCAGTTTGAATTCGCCGCAGTGGGGACGGTCAGTGGAAGAGCGTATGATTCCGACTCGACAAAATGCGAATCCCTATCCGGATTCAGCTTAATAGGCGGCGCGCTCAGCCATTTCACCCTTCCCGCCGGTACATTCGGCGATTTGCTTCCATTCAACCTGCGTATTGGAAAATCCGCGGCTGGGGGAAGCCCAATCGGTTCTGTCATCGGGCGCGTCTACGGATTAAGCACGGGCAGCAACTGGATTAAGGTGAGTGAAGACGCTCGCGCTGTTCCGGTGATTGCTGCCAGCGCCCAGGTGTATGCTGCCAATGACGCTGCCGCCTGTGGAAACCTTTCGCCGTGTTATCTTAACAGTCTGGATGATAAATCGGATGGTCTGGGTACTGGATTGAAAGACGCTATCGATGCAGCCACCTCGCCCGGCGTGATCACCATCCTTGGCAATTACTTAACCAAACAGAATAATGTCCTGGTTGATCATCCACATACCATTCAGGGAACGGGAACCAGCACCATCACTGCCACCGGCCCTTCCTGTGATCAGGCAGTGCTAAAAATATCTGCTGCCGCCACGATCCGCGGCCTGGCAATCGACGATGGCGGTTGTACCAATCCCAATCGGGACCTGATCTGGGTGGCAGATCCCAACCCTGACACCCTCGTGATTGAGTCGAACGACCTGCTCGAGGGTGAGGACGGCGTGCACATCACCGCCAGCAACAGGGCGAATGTGACCCTGAACTTTAACCAGATCACCGGAAACAACGCCTACGCGATCTACATGGATACCGCCAACACCGGCGTGCTTAATGCCTTCGCCAACAACTTGCATAGCAACCGCAGCGGAGCACAGGTAGAATGCAATGGAAGTACCACCAGCGTTAAAGGAAGGGTGGATCACAATTTCTGGGGGTCAGGTGTTTTAGCCAGCCAGGGAGCCTCGCAGTGTTCCGCCAATGACATCCACCGGTTAGGGGCTGCGATTTTACGGAATACGGAAAAGCCCGGCGTGCAGGCTCAGGCAGTAACCGCTCAAACCGGTGCCCAATATGTTTTTGGCAACGGCATAGGCTTCCAACGCGGCGGCACCGGCAGTGATTTCGGCCTGGTGATCGTCAACCATGGCCAGGGAAGCACAGACAATATCCCCTTTACTCCCGGACAAATCGGCAATCCTTTTGTCTGCGGTAATTTTTGGGATGTATTTTTGGCCAGCACCACCGCGCCGGACAGCGGTGCCACGCTTGACCTGTTTTTCAAATACGATCTTAACGCGACCTGTCTTAATACCATCGAATCTGCCCAATACTGCGGTCAGACCACCAACCAGGCTTCTCTTCCACTGTGGTGGTTTGACACAGTGCAGTCCGCCTGGAAAACCACGGGGTCTCCTGGCGGGCAGCTCACCTCTTGCGACATGGATAAGAACGAGGTCAAGGTAACGGTCAAGACCGATGGGCATCCGAATTTCATTGACCTTGCGCGGCTGCCATTGGTGGCAGGTTTACCAGGCCAGCCCACAGCGGTTGTTTTTAGCAGCCTTACCGCCCAACCTCTGAATGCCAGTGCCAGGGTTCTTTGGACAACATCCAGTGAAATCAACATCGGTGGTTATATCGTGCAGCGCAGTACCCAGGCCACGACCGGCTTCGCCGATATCTCAATGCTGCCGCGCCAGGGCGCAGGCTCAGGCGGGGCATCATACGAATATACGGATACTGGCCTGACAAACAACACCCCGTATTACTACCGGCTGCGGATTGTGGGCCTGGATGGGAATTTTATCGATTCTGAGGTGGTTTCGGTCACGCCCATTCCCCCTACACCGACTCCTACATCCACCCGCACCATCACCCCTACGGTGACGTTAACCCCCATCCGGACTCGTACGCTGACGCGTTTCCCAACTTCCACCTTTATATTTCGCTCGTCTACTCCCACGCGAACTCGTACCGCTACACCGACTTCGCCATTTCAGACGATCACCAACACACCCGCGCCTTCCGCCACCAGCCTGACGAGGGCAGCCACCAGCCTGGCATCACCCCGTCCGACTGGCTCGATCACCCCATCGACGGCAACCATCGATGCCGCCACCGCGCTGGCAGAAACAAGGGCTGTCCGTACAGAAAACACCCGGCTCTCCCAAACGCCCACCCCGACCACCACCCCGGAGCCAACCGCCGCTGGCACAGGGCCATTAACCATCGTGATGGCAGTTCTGGCCGTCGGAGCCCTGGTCGGTGGGGCCATATACCTGGCGCGTGAACAACGCACGCTCCGGTAGTGTAAAGGCCAGAATTAGAATTTTTGACAATTCATTGCAAGTGTGCTATTCTATAGGCCGTTATCTTGCAACGGGATTGTGATATGCATCGCGAACGCGTCTCAGAAAATGTTTACTGGTTCCAAAGTGAAATTTATGCCCAGGTTACCGCAGGAGTGGTAACAGGCCCCCAATGGGCAGTCGTCATCGATACGCTGGCCTTGCCAGACGAAGCCCTGGCGATGCGAGCTTTTATCGAAGAGGAGCTTGCTGTCCCTGTTCGCTACATTATCAATACCCATTATCACGCCGATCACAGTTGGGGGAACGGTTTTTTCCCAGGCGCGACGGTCATCTCCCACAACCTGTGCCGCGCGTTTATGATTGAAAAAGGCCCCACCGCATTAGAAGGCGCCAAACACCAAAATCCAGTGTTCAAACAGGTTAAGCTGGTTTTCCCGCAGATGACTTTTGAGGAAGGCGAATTTTCGCTGCGCGTAGGAAAGAAGAACCTGATCCTGATCCACACCCCAGGCCACAGCCGGGATGGAATATCGGTGTTTATCGAGGAAGATCGGGTGCTTTTTGCCGGAGATGCATTCCTGCCGCTGCCTTATATTGTCGATGGCAACATCGATGAACTGGCAGTGACAATCAAAAAGATCGGAAAAATGGGCTTGGAAAACATCGTTCAAGGACATGGCGATATCATCCTGCGGGGTGAAATCGACGATGCCGTCAAAGAAAACCTGGCATATCTTACGAATATTCGCAAGTCGGTCCGTGCAGCAGCGCGCAGGCGTAATCCGGTGGATGCCCTGGCAATGATCGATATCGAGTCGTGCGGGAAAAGCAGGGTTTACCTGGGTGGCCTTGCGGAAGAGCTGCACCGCCGCAATCTCCGCTACCTGTATAAACAGGTGTTGATGGAAACTCCGGAACTCGTGGCAAACGAGTGAGTTTATAAATTATTGCTTGATTGCTGCTGGTTGGCTCGCTTGAGATAATAAGCCCGCAGCCCAACCACCCTCTCCGTGCCTTCTCGCAGCCGTTTCAGGTTGGGGCGCAGAGCATACAACACAATCATCAATGCCAAAACGCCATAAACAATATACTGCCAGGGAGCGTCCACAGCTACCGCCCTGACGGCGAAAAGGATCGTTGATACCACGACGACACTGATTGTGGTAACGGAAGCGTAACCCACCAGGATAAAAACCAGCGCGGCGACCGGGAAGATAAAAAATATGCTGGAGGGCCATAAGGCAACCGCGGCCCCCAACCCGGTCGCGCCGCCTGCGCCGCCTTTCAGATGGAGCTTGCCGTTCTCATCGCGTTGGGTGTAAAAGATCGATTTCGTAGATGCCAGCAGCGCGATCACGGCCGCCAAAACTTTAACCCAGACATTGCCCGGCATCAATGCATCGGCGATCCAACCGCTGGCGACACCTTTCATCACGTCCAACACCCCCGTCAGAGCGCCAGCTGCCAGCCCGGCCGCCCGCATGACATTCGTGCCACCCGTGCGCCCGCTGCCCATTTTCCGTATATCTTTTCCGGTAAACAGGAATACGACCACAATTCCCCAGGGGATTGCGCCAATGACATAGCTCGCGATAATCACGATGAAAAGCATTAAAAACGGCATAAAATAATCCCTCCAGATGCATTAAATAACCCTAAAGCGCAATAAACGTTGCTTTAAACAACCATGCTCAATTTTACTGAATGGAACCGGTTATTTTCTATGATGAAAGACCGGATTCTCCATTTTCCCCAGGCCAGGCTATCGCTGAGCTCATCGTGTGCGTTTTCATGGTCCGCTGGACTGGCAATGATCACCACCGTTCCCGGATAAAAGAATTCCGCGACGTCCGTGGGTGAAGGGCCTGCCGGTCCTTGAGGGTGGCTGTGAAAAATGGCGAGTAGATCCCACCCCAACGCCTCAATCTGGTCCATCGCCTTCAGCTGGGCCAGCGGCGCCATGCGAAAACGGACCGGGCTGTGCAGCTCATTCTCCACCGGGATCACCAACCTGCCCACCCCCCCTTTCCCGCCGATCAGCCCGCATGCCTCTTCCGGCAGGCAGCTTTCGATATGGCGGGTGATCTGGTCAAACTGATCCACGGTCAAAATCACAGTGTTCGGCATCTTAAACTTTTACAATAAAGGCCAGCAGCCATAAAAACCCCATGATAAATGCCGGTTCGATGAGCAGACCGGGCCAGCTTCGCCCTTCCTGGATCGACCCGGCCACATTGGTAAGCGCATACGCCAGGCCGGTCAAAATCAAGCCGTAAGCCAGCGGACTGAGGGGCAGATACTGCAGGCCGACGATGACCTGACCGGTAACCGCGATGATGCCAAAAGTCCAGGTTACGAACCAACCGCTGCCGGCGCGCAGATATAACGTGCGCAAACAGACCAGCGCCAGCGGACCCATGAGCAGCGGTAGGAGCAGGTACAACCTCAAGCTGGCCGTGCGGGCAGCGATCGCCAGGATCAGATACAAGGCAAAAGAAAGCGCCGTCAGTCCAATCGTTGCCAGTCCGTGGCGGGCGTCTTGAAAATCAACGACGATATACTCAGCGATAAAAACCATCACTAACAGGATGCCGCCCATGGTAAATACTGCCCACCACTGCAGGCCGATGGTTAAAGTAGAGAGCGGTACGCCAATAGTCCAGGCAGTCAGCGCTGGCAAGAGCAGATGCAGCCACAGGTTGGCGCCTTCCAGGTGAGGGTGGCTGCGTAAAAGCCAATCCGTTCCTGCCGCGGCCAATAATGCCGTTAAAACGGAGACGATTGTGTTAAAACTGAGCTTGTATTCAAAGACCGCGAAAGGCAGCCTTAACACCAATTCAGTCTCCGGTATGCGAATAAAGGGCGTCAGAGCGTACGCCAGCAAAATCGTCGCTGCCAGAATGCTCAATTGGTTGGTATCGGGCAGGTGTTGGTGCTCGTCCATCGCGATAATTCTACCCCAAAGGGCCAATGTGGTAAAATAGTTCTATTATGCAGACCAGGCCTGAGACCGCCGCAGCCGTTCCTCCCCGCTTAATGAGCGCTGTAATTGCCGGATTTAACATGGTTGCAGGCCATATCCAGCTAATTTTATTCCCGATAATCCTCGATTTATTCCTCTGGCTGGGTCCGCATTTGAGTATTAAAAGTTCTTTACAGCCCTGGCTGGATCACTGGATCCAGACCGTCTCGGAATTGGGATCATCCGATATGACTGACTTAATGGTCAGCAGCAAACCGGCATTCCAATCGCTGATCGACCACTTCAACCTCCTGGGGTTGATCCGGACCTGGCCGATTGGCGTTCCCAGCTTAATATCTTCGATGAATGACAGCGCCACGCCGTTTGGCAGCGCTGTGAACAATGAAATTGCATCCGGAGGGTCAACCGTGGCTGCCACGCTGGTGATCCTGGTTTTGGGTCTGGTTTTTGGCAGCGTTTACTTTAACCTTGTGGCCTATTCCTGCGCTGAACGCCGATTTGATGTGACTTTCACCCAGCGATTCACCTGGGGATTTTTCCAGACGATCTCGCTCACCCTGGTCTTGCTGGTGGCTCTGATTCTGATTGCGATCCCAGCCATTATCATCCTGTCGATCATAATCATTCTCAGCCCGGGTATCGCCCAGATCGTCCTGCTGGTGATGAGCTTCGTGTTTTTATGGATTGTGATCCCCTTTGTCTTTTCACCTCACGGCATCTTTTCGTACGGGCTCAGTGCCATAAGCTCGATGCTCACCAGCATGCGCCTGGTCAGAGGTTTCCTTCCCGGGACCGGCATGTTCCTGGTCGTTATTTTTCTATTAAATGAGGGGTTGAATATCTTTTGGCGCGCCGCTCCGCCCGATTCCTGGATGATGCTGGTCGGGATTGGCGGGCACGCTTTTATCACTACCGGGCTGCTGGCTGCCAGTTTTATTTATTACCAGGGCGGAATGCGCTGGATGGAAGAGAACCTGAGAAAATTGGTGTCCAGCGCCAGTAAAGCCTGACGAACCTGTTCATTAGGATTAATTTTAAGCGGAGGATTGTGTGAATCAAACGCCCACTTCGTATGCAGCAAAAGATATCCAGGTATTGGAAGGGCTGGAGGCTGTACGCCGCCGCCCGGGTATGTATGTCGGCGGGACGGACCTCAAGGCGCTCCACCACCTGGTTTACGAAGTTGTCGATAACTCTATCGATGAGGCCCTGGCTGGAACCTGCGATCAGATCAACGTCACCATTCACCCTGACAGCAGTGTGACCGTTGAGGATAACGGGCGCGGCATTCCGGTCGACATTCACCCGGAAAAACATAAATCGGCCCTGGAAGTGGTCATGACCGTGCTGCACGCCGGTGGTAAATTTGGCGGCGGCGGCTATAAAGTGTCGGGCGGCTTGCACGGCGTGGGTGTCTCGGCGGTGAACGCCCTTTCAGAATGGTGCGAGGTTGAAGTGCGCCGCGATGGGCAGGTGTATTTTCAGCGCTATGAACGCGGCATCCCGATGGAAGCCGTCAAACCGATCCGGAAAAGCACCACCGACGGCACCGGAACCAAGACCACTTACCGCTTTGACCCGCTGATCTTTAAAGACGACCTGGATTACAAGTTTGAAACCCTAGTACAGCGTTTCCGCGAAATGGCTTTTGTCACCCGCAAAGTGCTGCTGAAACTGGTCGATGAACGCGCCAACCGCGAAATGTCATTCTATTTTGAGGGCGGCATCAATTCTTTCGTCCGCTACCTCAACCGCAACCGCGAAGTTCTCCATCCCGTATTTTACGTTGAGAAAGAAGTAGAGAACATCGGCATCGAATGCGCTGTCCAGTACACGGATGCCTACGCCGAATCGGTTTATTCGTTCGCCAACACGATCAACACCATCGACGGCGGCACGCATCTGACCGGTCTGCGCACGGCGACCACGCGCGCGATCAACGATTACGCCCGCCGCACCGGCCTTTTGAAGGACGCCGACCCCAACTTCAACGGCGACGATATCCGCGAAGGCATGACCGCCATCATCAGCATCAAACACCCCGACCCGCAGTTCGAGTCGCAAACCAAGGTTAAGCTGATGAACCCTGAGGTGCAGACCTACGTGCAGCAGGTGGTGGCGGAAGGGTTCTCCACCTTCCTGGAGGAAAACCCCCAGGCGGCGAAATCTATCGTCTCCAAATGTCTCACATCCGCCCGCGCCCGCGATGCGGCCCGCAAAGCCCGCGACCTGGTCATTCGCAAATCGGCCCTCGAAAGCCTGACCCTGCCCGGAAAACTGGCAGACTGCTCGGAGCGCGATTCGAACAAAACTGAGCTGTACATCGTTGAGGGCGACAGCGCCGGCGGCTCGGCTAAACAAGGCCGCGACCGCCACTTTCAGGCCATCCTGCCCCTGCGCGGTAAGATCCTAAACACAGAACGCGCCCGGCTGGACAAAATCCTGGGCAACAACGAGGTCAAAGCCCTCATTTCCGCCATTGGCACAGGCATTGGCGATAACTTCGATCTGACCAATCTGCGCTACGGGCGGATCATTATCATGACCGATGCCGATGTCGACGGCAGCCACATCCGCACCTTGCTGCTGACCTTTTTCTTCCGCTATATGCAGTCCTTGATCGAAGAAGGCCACATGTACATCGCCCAACCGCCCCTTTTCCGCGTGGCATTTAAGAACCAGGTGCGCTACGCCTACACCGAAAATGACAAGGACCGCATCATCAAAGAAATGGGCGCCAGCGCCGAAAGGGTCACCTTGCAGCGCTACAAGGGTCTGGGAGAAATGAACCCGCAGCAGCTTTGGGAAACCACTATGGACCCCCAGAACCGCACCTTGCTGCAAGTCTCCGTGGAGGATGCCGCCGTCGCCGACCGCACCTTCGATATGCTCATGGGCGAAGCCGTTCCCCCGCGCACCAAGTTCATCACCACCCACGCCCGCGACGTGCGTAACCTGGACGTGTAATAATAGGTTTTCATTGATTTTTTAATTCGCGCCAGAAGTGTGAGGAAATTTAATGATCGAACCCGCAGGCAATTCCTGTCATGCGGGTTCATTTTTTAAGTTCAAGCCTTCAATAATGCACCGGGTGTTCATCACGGGAACAATATCGAGCATTCTTTTCTAATCCTTGCATTTGCATCTGAATATTTAAATTTCTTGTATACTGTCTAAAATACTTTTCGCCGAAATATCTCAAAGGGGGGTAATTTATGATTAAAAATTGGCATGGTAAATTTCAACTTGAAAAATTCCTTTTTTTGATTGGCATTCTTGTTTTATTTCCTTTGAATCCCGTTTATGCGGACTCACAGGTACCTAATACAGCAAAACTTCCACCGAAAGTTCCCATAACATCAACAATTGAGGAATTTGACCAGGAACCTGATTCCCATCAACTCAATCTTCCACCTTTAAAAGCAGTGCTTATTGTTGGGCCAATTGACGGGGATAATGGACCAGCAACAAACGCGAATAAAACTGACATGGATAAGGCAGCCAATGAGCTATCTACCAATGGTGTCACGGTTTATAAATTCTATGCACCCAACAATGATTGGACTGAAATAAAGAATGCTGCTATGGGAGCTAACTTCTTAATGTACCGGGGCCATGGTATCTATTGGTCACCAATGCCTGCTCCAGAAGTTGGAGGATTTGCCTTAAGCACTACCTTCGTTTCCAATGATATGATCCGGAATGATTTACGACTTGCTCCAAATTCCATTGTAATGATTTACTCATGTTTTTCCGCCGGGTCAGCAGGGAATGACACCATCAGTATTTCCAGTGCTGAAGCGCAGCGCCGGGTTGCGATGTATTCTCATCCATTTCTCGATATTGGAGCGGCTGGTTATTTTGCCGATTGGTACGGGGATGCCTTCCAAAAATATGTACACTATCTTTTTGAAGGCAAAACGCTTCGTGGAACATATGAAAGTTTCTACGATTTCAATTCGAAAACAGTTGAACGCTTTTCTCATCCAGATCACCCAGATAATGTTATGTGGTTGGATAAAGATTATTGGTATGATCCGAAACCGCAGTATAACAATGCGTTTATTGGGCGACCGGATGCACGGATAACTGACTTATTCCAACCACTGCCCCCGCCTGTTATGAACGTTTCTGCAACCAATATTGGGCATCTTAGCGAATTAGGAGATCCTCCACAACCTACCAGCATTAAAATATCGATATCTACCTATAACTTTGGCACATTAAATGGCTGGAAAGTCATTATTGATCAAAAACCAGATTGGCTGGCAATCTCCACAATGAATGGAGAAAGTGGACAGGAATTGCAGCTGACTTTTCAGCCTATATCATTAGGGGTATACCAGACCCAATTGAAAATTGTTGCGGATGACACATCCATAGTAAATCGAGAGCAGACGATCATTATTACATTTTCAGTTGTCAATGAGGTTTACCATTCTTTACTGCCTGTTATTTTTAAATCGGGCTAAAAAAGGTATTTGTCGATAACTGGAATTTCCCACCGACTGATATTTTCAGGAAATTTCCAGGGAGATGATCACAAGGGTTTATCTCTTTCACTCACTATTCATCGAGTATTCCCAGGGGTAGTCCAGGTAGCTCTGGCGTAAATCAGCCATTTCCCCATCGCACAGGTGAGAAACATCCGGCGCCTGCCCTTTCGCCGCGTAGATGCGCCCGGTCAGGATCGGGGAAAACCAGGCGTCTCGGGTTATCGCGCCCAGGCGGTAATAATCTGCGCCCCCTTGATAACACCATTCTTGCCCGTAAATGATGACCGGCCCGGGGATGGAGAGGGCCGTCCAGGGGACGAGCTGCCGCAGGTCTTGCGGATATCGGCCCTCGCGGGCATGATAGCTCTCTATCGCCTGGCTGACCTGCCCGGCGCGCGCCTCCGTCAGCTGGCGAAAATCTACCCTTTGGGCCAGGGTGAAAACCGCGAACAGCAGCGCCAGGGTAAGTGCCGCATACAAACCCCCGGCAAATTTTGATTTATCCGGCAGCGTGATTAACAAAACAAGGCCGGAGAAAAGCACCGCGATGACCGGCACAACCAGCAAGAAGAAACCGATAGAATCGTTCGCACTATCCCACACCGTGAGCCAGTAAAGACTGTCGAGCGTTTTGATCAGGAGGATGATGCTCAGCGCAAGGAAGATCGCCGCGGTTCTGCCTGAGCGCTGCGGCGGCGGCTGCGGGCCAATATCGCCAGCCTTACGCCCCTCCCGCCAATTTCGAAAATGGCTAACCGCGGCACGCAGGAGCAAGGCTGCTGTAAACAGCGCCAGGGAGGGCATGAAGAAATACAGGGTCCCCAGCACGTTTGCGAACGAATTCACCTGGGTATAGTTGGGGTGTGCCGTCAGGCTGGAGATGGGCATGAACAGCCCCGCCAGGACGAGAAGCCCGACCAAAATCCCGACTTTGTACTTAATTCCTGCATAGACCAGGGCTATCGTTGAAGCAAACAGCAAAAAAGCGATTGCCCAATTGACGGTTGGACTGAAGCTCGCCGATCCCCAAAAAAACACAACCACCAGCCAGAATATTATGATTAGAATAATCAGTGGCAAACCAAAAAATTCTCTCTTCTGCATGGCTCACTCCCCTTGGCGCCTGATTCTTGTCGTCCCTGAATGGAAACTTTTTCAATCATCGATGGCCCGGTTTTTAGAGCAGACCAGCGATAGACCATATTTTAGGGTTCGGTCAGGACCAGGTTGTCAAACTGCACCTGGGCATTCCCAGTCGACCCTGGCAAGACGACCAGGCCAACATCTCCATTACGATAACTCGCATCGGTCAATTCTTCTACCGTTTTTCCATTGATTCGCAGGGCCAGGCTCTCGCCGTCACAGCGCGCTTCAATCACATTCAGCTGGGTGCCGGTGAGCACATCTTCGGATGCCTTCCAATTGACCATTGGGATGCGCTCGTTGTGGTCATTGCGGAAAATAGCGTACAGGCCGTCGTCACTGATCAAAAACAGGTAGCCATCCCCATTCGGCTGCGCGCGGCACATCACGCCGTATCCCGCCGGAGCAAGGCCGTTCGACACCAGTGGGGTAGCCTCCACCGTCATCACCAGGTTGTCAAATTTCTTCCCCCAGGATGCCAGAGCCAGCACGTCGGGCTGGCTGGTGTGGAGGACGTAGCTTTCATCCGAAATCGAACCCTGTGCGCCGCTGCCGCTGGTCTTCCATGCGCCCTTTTCTATAAAAGATTCGATATCCAGAACCGCCGGATTATTGACTTCCCAACGGGTTGAGCGGGATAAATCGACCTCATACTGCTCTTCCAACCCGATATAATCGCAATTTTCAGCTCGCATATCATAAATTCCAGGTTGAATCTCAAAAACCCGGCGTTGGCTGATCTCAATGACTTCTTCAGTTCCCAACCGATCGTCGCCCCAGCTATCTTCACTGGGGGGTGAAATGAAAACGTAGCACACATTCCAATCCGACTGGTTATCTAGAGTCAATTGGATAAGCGATCCTGCTGGTAAAGCCGTTTTCTCGGCCGGGCTGAGGGTCGGCGGCACGATGATCGAGGTTCCCCCCGGCAGGACCTGGACCGGCGGTTTGGTCGGGATCGTATCTATGATCGCAGGCGTTTCCCCGGCGCAAGCGACTAGCAACCAGCACAATCCCAAACTTACCCCAAGAAACCACTTCATTCCGGCTCCATCAACTAAGTAGATAAGAATAGTTTAATTATAACATTCCCTCGATTCTAAATTGTGATATATTAAGGAATGGCCCACCGGGCCGCATGTAAAAAAATAATCCGCTGGAACAGGTGAGGAAAAGATGACCAAAGCGTTTCTCTTTCGGTATGCTGATCTAAAAGATTACATGATACGTTTTTTTACAAAGCTGGATGTGCCCGCTGCCGATGCGGCGATATCCGCCGAAGTTCTCCTTTCTGCGGACCTGCGCGGTGTAGATTCACACGGGATGATCCGCCTCAACAGCTATTATGGCGACCGCATTCGCAAGGGGTTGATTGACCCCAAATCTCCTTCCAAAGTAGTCTCCGAAACCGCAACCACAGCCGCAATCGATGGCGGAAATGGTCTGGGGCACGTCGTTTCGCACCGAGCGATGAATTTATGCATCCAAAAAGCCAAACAGACCGGTTTATCGATGGTCACCGTGCGCAATTCTAACCACTACGGCATTGCTGGTTATTACGCCATGATGGCCCTCGAGCACAATATGATCGGCATCAGCTACACCAACAGCCAGCCCCTGGTTGCGCCCACTTACGGGCGGAAGGCAATGCTGGGCACAAATCCCATTGCCGTGGCGGTGCCGGCCAAAAATGAACGCCCATATGTGCTGGATATGGCGACCAGCATCGTACCCATTGGACGGATCACGGTTTATGATAAGGCCGGCAAGCCCATCCCCGAAGGATGGGGGATCGACGCGGAAGGCAAAGTGACCGATCAGCCGGCTGAGGTGTTGAAAGGCGGCGCTCTCATGCCGCTGGGTGGGATCGATTTAATGCGCGGCTACAAAGGCTACGGCCTGGCCTTGATGGTTGACATTTTCTCAGGCGTCCTTTCTGGAAGTGGGTTCGGCACAGGCGTGGATATCAAAGATGGCGTACACACCGCGCGAACCGGGCACTTCTTTGCCGCTGTGAATATTGAAGCCTTCCGCCCGTTGGAAGAATTTAAGCAGGATATGGACGAGCTGCTGGGGCAGATTAAAAATTCACCTAAGGCCAAGGGTCAGGAGCGCATTTACATTCAAGGCGAAAAAGAATTCGAACTGGCCGAGAAAAATGCTCGTGAAGGCGTCCCATTGATGGAACCGGTCGTGGTCGGCTTGAAGAAAAGCGGGCACGAGGTCGGCGTAGAATTCGATGTGGAAGTCCTTGGAGAAACCGAGAAATAATACTTTTCTGAGATTATCCCGGCCGGTTTTGATCCCGGCCGTGTAAATATCCTGGAGCAATTCTCAGAACTTTTTAAGATTTGCATCACAGACCTTGCATCAGGGATTAATATGTGCTAGAATCAGCTATCGTAGGTTGTTTCAAGGTTGACCGCAATGAAAAGTGGGTGTCCCCCACTTTTCTGCGTGTTATGGGCCACATGGTTGGAGAATGTTAAGGAATGAAGAACGAGTTTACGCTGGCTTTCAATGAGGTCCTCGAGGAAAAAGGGCTGCCTAAGGAAGTCATCCTCAGTGCCCTCGAATCGGCTATGGTATCTGCATATCGTCGGGCGGTCAATGCTTCGAGTGCGCAGCACGTAGAAGCGCGGGTCGATCCCGAAACGGGCAAGGTGATCATCCTTGCGGAAAAAGAAGTGGTCGACTCCGTCCAGGATGAACGGACGGAAGTATCGCTTACCGAAGCGCGTCGAGTCAGTCCAGAGACTGAGCTCGGCAGCATGGTCGTGGTGGAATCCACCCCGCGCGATTTTGGCCGCGTCGCTGCCCAAACTGCCCGGCAGGTGATACAGCAGCGCATCCGCGATGCTGAACGCCAGGCCCAGATGGCTTTCTTCGAGAAGCAGTTGGGAGAAATCGTCAGCGGCGTAGTTCAGGCCATCAATAATCAGGGCCTGACGATCGGCATGGAAATGCGCGCCGAAGGCAGTATGTCTCGCAAGGATATGATTCCTGGCGAGCGTTTTCGCATTCACGACCGCGTCCGCGCGTTAATTGCGGAAGTCAAAGACAGCCCGCGCGGGCCTCAAATCATCCTTTCCCGCACCCATCGAGATTTCTTAAGGCGGCTGCTCGAAAACGAAGTGCCGGAAATCTACCATGGGATCGTCGAGATTCGCTCGATTGCCCGCGAGCCGGGTGAGCGCGCCAAGGTGGCAGTTTCTGCCACGCAGGCAGGTATCGACCCGGTAGGGGCCTGTGTCGGTGTCAAAGGTGTACGCATTCAGGCCATCGTTCGCGAGCTGCACGACGAAAAAATCGATGTCATTGAATGGAACACAGACCCGGCTTTCTTTATCGCCAAAGCGATCAGCCCTGCTCGGGTCGGCGGCGTCTATTTGAATGAAAAATCCCCCAACGGTAAGACGGCCACCGTGGTTGTGCCTGAAGATCAGCTCAGCCTGGCTATCGGCCGCGACGGGCAAAATGCCCGCCTGGCAGCCAAATTGACCGGATGGCGCATCGACATCAAGAGCGTTTCCGAAGCCGCTGCGGACGCCTTATACAAGATCCAAAATGACGCGGCTCTGGCTGGTTTGACCCAGCTTGAGGGCGCGGTAGAGACCATCGTAGTCATTCTGGCAAAGAAGGCTGAAAATCGCCCGCTTACCCCGGAAGAATACGATCAGCTTTCCAAATTCGTGGACAAGGTCGAGCATCGCACTGCCGCCCGTAAGGTTGAAAAGAAGCCCGCTGAAGAAGCCGCCGAAAAAGAACTGCGCAGCCTCTTCCCCGAGTCAATCTTCCTTCAGAATATCCTCGATTCCGGCCTGCCTGAGCACGTCGCTTACATTTTGCAAGAAGCGGGCTATGCCACAACCGGCGACCTGGTATTGACGATCAAGACCCATTCAGATGATATTCTTCGCCTGCAGGGCATTGGACCGCGGGCGATGAATGAGATCAATAAGCTGGTCGATGGATTGGAAGAAGCCAAGAAGGCTGCCGTCCTGGCCGAGGTTGCGGTAGAAGTCGAACCTGTTGCAGCCCAACCGGAAGTCGCCCCCACCGTAGAAGAAGCTGAAGCGGTCGCGCCCGTGATTGAAGAAGAAGTCGCTGTTCAACCGGAAGCCGCAGAATTCGCTCCTGCCGCCGCTGAACCAGCTGAAGTTGCAGAAGCAGAACCTGTTCTGGCCGAAGTTGAAGAAGAACCCTCCTTCGATACCCTGTTTGCCCTCAAGCCGGATATGATCCCGGTCGTGGATGGTGACGAAGAAGAAGAAACTGAAGATTCGACCAAGACAAAACCCGGCAAGAAAAAGAAGAAATCACGCAAGAGCGTTGAAATTACCTACGATCCTGACCGCGATCTGATGCTGACCAAGAAGAAGCACAAACGCGGAGACGGCGTCTGGGAATGGGAAGAGTAAACGGAAGGCGTTATGACCAAAAAACCGGTCAAACGAGTCAAGCATGTGCCGCAGCGCACCTGCGTGGGCTGCCGGGAAATTCTTGCCAAACGGACATTAACCCGAATTGTTCGCACGGCAGAAGGGGTCAAGATTGACCACACCGGCAAGCTCGCCGGACGGGGCGCTTACCTGCATAATAAGCGCTCCTGTTGGGAGCGAGGCCTGCAGGGAAGCCTGGCGCATGCTCTCAAGACCGAATTGACCGGTGAAGAAAGCGAAATACTCAGATCTTTCATGGCAAATCTGCCAGAAGAAGCGCCCGAAGATATGTAGTAAAAGCTGTTTGTGCGTTGAAGGAGGTGCGGTATGAGTAATAATGGGCGCAAGAAGATTGAACTTCCTGCCGGTATCACCGTACGCGACCTGGCTCAGAGAATTGAAGCCAGCCCGATCCAAATCATCAAGATTTTGATGTCCGTCGGGGTGATGGCAAATATAAATCAACAAATCGATTACGATACAGCGGCGGTTGTGGCCTCAGAAATGGGCTATGACGCCAACATGGAAACGATCGAAGAAGAAGCTGTCTCAGAAACAGGTGAAGTTCCACTCTGGCGGCAGCTGATCGCAAAAGAAGATCCCAAGCATCTGGTAGAACGAGCTCCCGTGGTCACCATCCTGGGGCATGTCGATCATGGGAAAACCACCCTGCTGGATGCTCTACGGCATACCAACGTCGCCGGTGGCGAAGCGGGGGGCATTACCCAGCATATCGGCGCCTATCAGGTAGAAATTAAGGGGCGATCGATCACTTTTCTGGATACCCCGGGCCATGCCGCGTTTACCGCCATGCGCGCGCGCGGCGCCCAGGGAGCAGATGTAGTGGTGCTGGTGGTGGCTGCCAACGATGGCGTCATGCCCCAGACGCGCGAGGCGATCGCGCATGCTACCGCGGCGCGGGTGCCGATCATCGTCGCCTTGAATAAAATGGATCGCGAAGACGCCAACCCCGATTTTGTTAAACATCAGTTAGCTGAAACAGGGCTCGTGCCCGACGAATGGGAAGGCAATACAATCATGGTTCCCGTTTCAGCCAAACAGAAAAAAGGCCTCGAAGATCTCCTGGAAGCCATTTTGTTGGTGGCAGACAGCGTCGATATTCGCGCCAACCCCAATGGCAAGGTAATCGGGACCGTGATTGAAGCCCAGGTCGAGAAAAGCCGGGGAACGATCGCTACCCTGTTGGTGCAAAACGGGACGCTGCAGATGGGCGATGTCGTCGTAGCCGGCCGGGCAATGGGACGGATAAAAGCCATGTTCGATTTCCGCGGCAAACGTGTGGTGAAAGCGAAGCCTTCTACCCCCGTGCAGATCCTCGGGCTTTCTGATGTGCCATCAGCAGGTGACGTGTTCCTGGTATACACCAGTGAAAAAGAAGCCAAATCCGTGGTCGAAGAACGCCGTGTGCAGGCTCAGGAAGAAGTCTCCAGAATTCCCAAGGCCACCCTAGAAGAGCTTTTTGATCGCTTCAAAGCTGGCGAAGTCCAGGAATTGAGCCTGATCTTAAAAGCTGATGTACAAGGTTCGCTGGAACCTATTCGCAATTCGTTGAACGAATTGAGCAAAGATATTAAAATCAATATCCTGTACAGCGAAACCGGAAATGTCACTGAAAACGATGTGATGCTGGCAGCCGCATCCCATGCGATCATCGTGGGGTTCAACGTTCAGGCCGATACTTCTGCCCGGCGGCTGGCAGAATCAGAGGCAGTATCGATTCGCCTGTATGAAATTATTTACCGCTTGATCGAAGACATCGAGAAAGCCATGAAAGGTATGCTCGAGCCAGAATTTAGAGAAGTGGCGCTTGGCAGGGCAGATGTTCTGGCGGTCTTTAAAGTCAGTAAGGTAGGCAATATTGCCGGCTGCAAGGTCACCCAGGGCGAAATCCGGCGGAATGGGAAAGTACGCATTCATCGTAGCGACCAGATCGTTTACGAAGGCGAAATATCCAATCTGAAACGTGAGAAAGATGACGCTCGTGAAGTGCGGGTTGGTTTTGAATGCGGTATTTCCTTCAAAGGATTTTCGGAAGTAGCAGCAGGTGATTGGATCGAGTGTTATTCGGTAGAACGGGTGTAGCGACAGGCAGCCCGGCATTTGGAAGGATCGCCTGAATTCGGTTCCTCATAATTCGCAGCCTTTGACGGGCTGATATGGATCGAATTCAGACATTTCCGCATCATGAGGAGGAAAGATGCCCTCACCCTTGCGATTACAACGCATCGCGGATCGAATCCGCGAAGAATTAGCAGAAATGATCATCCGCGAAGTCAGCGACCCGCGCCTCTCTGGCATTTCAATTACCGGTGCGAAAGTCGACCGGGAGCTGTCTTACGCGGATATATTCGTATCAGCGGTAGAAGGTCACGAACGCGCGCCGGAGATAATTGAAGGTTTACAGCATGCCAGCGGTTTCTTACGCCGCAAGCTGGCGGAACGCATTGATTTACGCGTATTTCCCCGCCTGCGGTTTCACTGGGATCCGACACCCGAACGCGCGGATCATATCGAACAAATCTTAGCCCAGCTGCGTCAGGAAAATTCGCCTGGTTCGGAAAGTGATTCTGAAGATGATGAATGAAATAATTAATGGTGAAATTCGTCAGGCTTTTCAGAATGCCCGTACCATTTTGATCGTTTCTCACATTCGCCCCGATGGAGACGCTGTCGGCTCGCTCCTTGGTTTGGGTCTCGCCCTGCAAGAAGTTGGCAAACAGGTGACCATGGTCCTTTCGGATGGCGTCCCCGCCAGTTTTCGCCAGCTGCCTGGGGCAAACCTGGTACAGCGCAAATCGCCTGATAAATTGCTTGATCTGGCTGTCGTGGTAGACTGCTCAGACCTTCAGCGGACGGGCACAGCCCTGGGCGGACGGACGCCAGATATCAATATCGATCACCACATCACCAATCTCAATTTTGCCAGAACGAACCTGGTATGCCCCGATGCGCAGGCTACCTGTGGCATCCTGGCTGAAAACCTCGAAGCCTGGGGGCTGCAGGTCAGCGAAAAAACCGCAAAATCCTTGCTTACCGGGCTGGTTACAGATACAATCGGTTTTCGGACCTCCAACGTGACCGCAAATACGCTGCGTCTGGCAGCCTGGCTGATGGATCACGGTGCGAACCTGGCAGATCTTTATAATCGGGCAATCATTCGCCGGTCGTTTGAAGCTGCCCGGTACTGGGGACAGGGATTGACTCACCTTCAACGCGGCGGGCGTATCGTTTGGACTGCTTTAAGTCTCCAAGATCGTGAAATTGCCTCATACAGCGGCAACGATGACGCGGACCTGGTGAATGTGATCTCTGCCATCGATGAAAGTGATATTGGTGTGATTTTCGTGGAACAGCAGAACAATCATGTAAAAGTGAGCTGGCGAGCCCAGCCCGGATGGGATGTTTCGCAAATCGCTCTCCAATTTGGCGGCGGAGGTCATCCGGCGGCATCCGGAGCGGATATTTCCGGAACAATGGAAGATGTGCAGGCGCGCATTTTGGATGCCACCCGCCAGATTCTGGCAGATGGCGAAAACGGTAAAAATGGGCATGTTGCCATCAAAGAAAATAAAATCAACACTTCTGGTTAGTTCCAGTCGAACTGGGGAGTGATATTCATCATGGTTGAACAAAATCTCGATCTGAAAAACGCCATATCAGGGGTACTTGTGGTTGACAAACCGATTGGTCTCACCTCGCATGACGTCGTTCAGATTGTCCGTAAGGGTACAAACATCAGGCGCGCTGGACATACCGGCACGCTAGACCCCCGTGCCTCGGGTGTTCTGGTTATCTTAATCGGGCCGGCAGTTCGATTAAGCGAATATGTCTCAGCTTCCGATAAGCGTTATCAGGCAGTTGTTCGCCTGGGCGTTAGCACGGATACCTATGATGCCGATGGGCGGATCGAATCCACCTCTCCGGTAAACGTTACTGAAGAGCAGTTTGAAGACGCCTTAAAAAATTTTGTGGGTGAAATCGAACAGGTGCCGCCACCCTATTCGGCGGTTAAGATAAAAGGCCGAAAAGCATACGAAATGGCTCGCGAAGGCGAGGAGGTCGATCTCACCCCGCGCAAGATCCAGGTTTACAATCTGGAATTGTTGGAATGGGCTATGCCTGAAGCTGTAATCGATGTGTATTGCTCTTCCGGCACCTATGTCCGTTCATTGGCGAACGATTTGGGTGAGAAATTGGGCTGCGGAGCGCACCTGGTCGGTTTACGCCGCACCAAAAGCGGGCGGTTTACCCTGCGAGATGCGGTCCCGCTGCGTAAACTCAAGGAACATTTTGATAACGGCACCTGGTACCAGCTTCTCATTCCTGCGGCTGAAGCCCTTTCAGATTGGGCATCCGTGGAGCTGTCCCACGAGCAGGTTGAAGCCGTTCGCCATGGTCACCGCGTTCCTGCCGAGCCAGGGGTTGGGAAAATGGTGCGCGGAATCAGCGAACAGGGCGAGCTGGTGGCGTTATTAGAGTTTGACGAAGCTACCTCTGAGTGGCAGCCGAAGAAAGTATTCTTCTCATAATCCTCATCCATGCAGCACCACCTCACCCTGGATGGCCTCTCCCTGACCAACTCATGGACCACTATCGGTTCATTTGACGGTGTTCACCGCGGTCACCTGGTGATCCTCGATCATCTGGTAAAAGGCGCGCATGCCAACGGCTTGCCCGCGGCAGTAGTAACGTTTTATCCGCATCCTGTGGTTGTTCTCCGCGACCTGCAAGGGCCTTTTTACCTCACCACACCGGATGAACGCGCAGCCCTGTTGGCCGATTTAGGGGTAGACCACGTCATTACTTTACCGTTCAGTCATGAGTTTGCCGAAATGACTGCCGAGAATTTCATGACCCTCCTCTCGGATCATCTCCGGCTTTCTCGTCTGGTTGTCGGTAATAATTTTGCGTTGGGCCGGGGAAGAAGCGGCGATATTCACATACTGCGCCACCTGGGCGAAGGCCTGGGATACGAAGTTGACGTCGTTCAACCGGCGATGGTCAACGACCAGATGATTTCGTCCACACGCATACGCGAATTGATCATCCAGGGGCAGGTCGGTGAGGCCGCTGCCCTTTTAGGCCGCTGGTACCGGGTGGGTGGTAAGGTCGTCCACGGCGATGGGCGTGGACGGTTGATCGGCATACCCACCGCAAACGTGTCCTTCTGGCCGGAACAAATAATCCCCGAGAGAGGCGTTTATGCCTGCCTGGCCTGGATCCACCACCAGGCATTCCCCGCAGTGACCAATATCGGCTTGCGCCCAACTTTTGAAGCGGACAATACGGTAGCCAGAATTGAAACCCATCTGCTTGATTTCCACGAAGACCTGTACGACATGGACCTGCAGCTTGATTTCGTAAAATTCCTTCGCCCTGAAAAGCGCTTCCCTTCGGCCGACGCGTTGATCGAGCAAATCCACACCGATATTCAGAATGCACGCGAGGTTCTGCCTTATGTCCCCTGACCGCCAGGTATATCTGCTGGATCCTCAATGCCTCAAACCCGAGATCATCGCAGTGGCTTTTGCAAAAACATCGCGCTCACCTCAATCGTTCCGTGAGATCGCGGCGGAGCTAACCGATGAAAAAAGCGCCGAGTTTCATGAAAAATGGGTGGTCGGTTACGGGCATGCCTCCGTCGCCGAACATGCCATTTTACACATCGCGGTTGAAAATATCTCGCGTCTGGCCGTAGAATTGCTCGAATCGAACCGGCTGGCATCCTACACCGAGAAATCAACGCGCTACCAGAAGTGGGGTCCTGATGATTTTTACACCCCGCCTGAGCTGCGAGATCACCCCCTGCTGCCGCTCTACCAGCAAATCGTGCGCAACCTTTTTTCTACCTACCTGCAGTCACTCCCCATTGTGCGCGAGGTGATTGCCGGCGAGAATCCGCGCCGCGCCGGCGAAAGCGATGGGGCATATGAGCGCCGCATCCGTTCGGATTATGTGGATGTGTGCCGTTTCCTCTTGCCCGCAGCCTCCCTGGCAAATGTCGGCATGACGATTAATGCCCGCGCCCTCGAACATGCCATCCGCAAGATGCTCTCTCACCCCTTGGCCGAAGTGCGCCAGCTGGGTGAAGAAATCAAACAGGTAGCCCAAAAGGAAGTCCCCACCCTGGTTAAGTATGCCGATGCGGTGCAGTACTTAAATGACGCGCAGACCAGGCTCGGAATTGAGGCGCATGGCATTGCAGTCTTACAGACCCATCCGCAAGAGTGGTGCAGCATGGTTCATTACGAACCCGAGGGCGAAAAACGGGCGATGGCAGCCGCCCTTTTCCGACAGGGCGAACTAGGCTACGCGCAGGCGCTCGATTACGTTCGCGGGCTCGATGCTGCCGGTCAACGGCGCCTGGCAATGACCTTATTAGGCTCAGCCGGAAAATTCGACATCCCCCTGCGTGAACTCGAGCATGCCGCTTTTACAGTGGAAGTGATCCTTGACCAGGGCGCATACGTTGAGCTGAAACGCCACCGCATGATGACTCAGAGCCCGCAGGCGCTCACCCCTCACCTGGGTTACGCCATCCCCCGCGCCATTTCTAAAGCCGGGTTGGAACCGGTCTTCCGCCAGACTGTGGAAAATGCACGCGCGGCATACGAAGAGATCGCCTGCGTATTTCCAGCAGTCGCTTCCTATGTGGTTCCGAATGCCTGCAACCGGCGGGTCTTGATGACTTTCAATCTGCGCTCCGCCGACCATTTCGTCGCGCTGAGATCCGCTCCAAACGCCCATTTTTCAATCCGGCGGGTGGCGCAGCGTTTATTCGAGCAAATCAACGCGGTGGCGCCTTTTCTCGGCGCGCACCTGCGCGTAAACCGGGATGAAACCTGGCAGGAGATTGAGCAGCGCTTCTTCTCTGAGGTCAGTGCCGGGGGCAGCGATTAAGCCGCGATCAACTGCGAGCTGTTTTGATAACTCTTTCCAACTGAAAAAGTAGAACGCGTCGGCACGGTCCCTGCCTGGCAAAAAAGCTGCGTGCACGTTTCCGTTTGCTTCAGGTGGTGGGCTTTTTCGTATGCGGCCTGACTGCGCCAGATGGTTATGATGTGCCAGAGATTGGCGTTTTCGTCAGAATGAAGTAAAAAAGATTGGAGCAGGCCTTCAGGACATTTCTTAATCGCGGTGGCGTAGGATTTTTCTAGCGGCAACCAGTTATCTCGCGACACATTCCCGGTCAGGATTGTACAGTACATACCGACCTCCTTTCGCCGTTCCGCTAATATCATTATAGCAAAATGGTTAATCATTTTTACATTTTGGCTTTTTTTATTCATCTCATCAATTTGCCGTCTTGACCCCAAATTTACCGAGGCTGTCTCAAAAGTCCACCCCCACCCCGACCCGCCCCTCACACCCCTTCGGGTGGCCGAAGCGGCGGGGGCAGGAGAAAGAGGAAATGGGGAGTTTTGGCCGCAAAATGCGGCCAAAACTCCCCAAACCTCTGAATTTCACCCCCTTCCCGCCCTCGCGCTGCGCGCTGCCGAAGGGCAGCTGGGAAGGGGGTTAGGGGGATGGGTCTAAGACAAATCGTTCTATTAGGACAGCCCGGCAAATAAAAAGAATCTTTTATGAGGGCCTTTTTATCAAAAGGCCAAACACCAGCGGGTGGGGGTTTTCTTTGACCCAGTCAGCCTAATCCAGTTTGCCGGTCTGGATAGAATGCTTTACCTCGGCGATTGCCTGGGTGATATGAATGTCGCGCGGGCAGGCTTCGGTGCAGTTAAATGCCGTGCGGCAGCGCCAAACGCCAAATTGCTCATTGAGCGTGGCCAATCGTTCCGCGGCTCCCTGATCACGGCTGTCGTAGATGAAGCGGTGCGCATTCACAATCGCTGCCGGACCCACATATTTTCCATTCGCCCAAAATGACGGGCAGGAAGTGGTACAGGCTGCGCACAAAATGCATTTCGTCGTATCATCAAAACGTTCGCGTTCTTCTGGAGATTGCAGACGTTCCTTACCATCGGCCGGCAGCGGATCGTTGTTGATTAAGAAAGGCTGGATTTTGACGTAATTCTCAAAAAATGGATCCATGTCAACGATCAGATCCTTGATCACCTTCAGCCCAAGTAATGGCTCAACCGTAATGGTTGAGGTCCCGAGGTCGCGGACTAGCACTTTACAGGCCAGGTAATTTCGGCCGTTGATGCGCATGGCATCTGAACCGCAGACACCGTGAGCGCACGATCGACGGAAGGCCAGCGAACCGTCGATAAATCCGCGTACGTGCTCAAGCAGGTCCAACACCCGCTCGGTAGGGTCAACATCAAAAGTAAACGAATCAAAATGCGGGCTGGTATCTTTTTCTGGGTGGAAACGGTAGATTTTCAGGATGATATTCATAGGGCACCTGGAGTGACTTTAATACACCCTTTCTTTGGGTAGGTACTTGGTGATAACCACCGGTTTATATTCCAACCTCACCTGGGCATCATCCCACCAGGCCATGGTATGCTTCAGCCAGTTCTGATCATCTCGGTTGGGATAATCTTCACGCGCATGGGCGCCGCGGCTTTCGGTACGCGCCAGGGCCGATACGGCTGTTACCAGGGCCAGATCCATCAGATTACTGATCTCCCAGGCATTGATTAACTCCGTATTGAAGATTTTGCCAGTATCCGCGACCCGCACGTGCTTGTAACGTTCGCGCAGCTCTTTCACCATGTCGACGGCTTTGGCCAGCCCTTCACTGGTGCGGAAGACACCCACATCGTCAAACATACCGGCCTTAAGTTCCTTGGCCAGCTCTGCCACATTCTCCGTGCCGTCTCCATGCGTCAGGGTTTCTATCTGCTGCCTGGTAAATCCCAAGGCATCATCCGGCAACGCCACCAGGTCTGAACCCAGGGCGTATTCGGCGGCGGTGATCCCGGCCCATTTTCCAAACACAACCAGATCCACCAGAGAATTCGTCCCCAGGCGATTCGCCCCATGGATTGAGACGCAGGCGCACTCTCCCGCGGCAAACAAACCGGGGACAAGCGTGCCTTTTCCATCGATCACCACCTGGCCAAGCTTATCGGTCGGGATGCCACCCATCGCGTAATGCGCGGTGGGCTGGACGGGCATCATCTGGGTAACCGGGTCCACGCCCAGGTAGGTTTTGCAGAAATCGGCAATGTCCGGTATTTTGCTCAATAATTCATCGCCGGTGATCGTGTAAGGGGAACCGTCTGGACGAGTGCGGCCGTCGAGTTTGGCATATTTATTGATCGTTTCCGGGCGCGCATCCAGGTATAAGAAACGTTTCCCGTTAATGCCATGTCCGTCGCGCATTTCCAGGTACATGGCCCGGCTGGTCACATCACGCGAGGCCAGATCCTTCACATGGGGGGCGTAACGCTCCATAAAGCGCTCGCCCAGGCTGTTGATCAAAACCCCGCCCTCTCCGCGCACGGCCTCGGTGATCAGAATCCCCAACTTAAAAATCCCGGTGGGGTGGAATTGAAAAAATTCCATATCTTCCAGTGGGATTCCCCGCCTGAGACATGCGGCTGCCCCGTCGCCGGTATAAGCATAGGCATTCGATGTGATCTCCCAAATCCGCCCGTGCCCGCCGGTGGCAAATATGACCGCTTTGGCGCGGAAAATATGCAGCTCCCCTGTCGCCAGCTCCACCGCCGTCACGCCGGCTACCTTGCCGCCGTTCATCAACAGGTCAATCACCTCATATTCATTGAAAAAATTGATTCCATTCTTGACACATTGTTGGAAAAGGGTTTGCAAAATCATGTGGCCGGTGCGGTCGGCGGCGTAACACGAGCGCCGCACTGGTTTTCCGGTCACGTTATTGGTATGGCCCCCAAATGGACGTTGAGCGATCCGGCCCTCCGGGGTGCGTGAAAAAGGCAGCCCCATATGCTCCAGGTCGTAAACCGCCTGGATCGCTTCCTGGCACATAAACTCGATCGCATCCTGGTCGCCCAGGTAATCAGAGCCTTTGACCGAGTCAAAAGTATGCCATTCGGCATGGTCCTCTTCCAGGTTGCCGAGCGCTGCGCCAATCCCACCCTGGGCAGCGCCGGTGTGGGAACGGGAAGGATACAGCTTGCTAATCACGGCTGTTTTGGCGCGCTTTGAGGCTTCCATGGCTGCCATCAAACCTGCGCCGCCGCCGCCAACAATAATCACATCAAAGGTATGTGTCTCGGGCATGGCTTCTCCATTACTTTATCGGCAGCGGGGTATTAACCCCGCCAACAATGGCGATAAACCCAATTAGGGTAATTACGAACCAGAAGATGGCCAGCAGGATCACCAGGATCCGCCGGCTGCTGGGTTTATAAATAAAGTCAAATAGAACCTGGCGCAGCCCGTTAACCCCGTGCGCAAATGCAAAAGCCAGCAGCAGAACGTCGTACACGCGCCAGATCAGGCTGGCCCAACGAAAAGCCACGTAATCCAGGTCCATGCGGTGCACGCCGACAATCACATCCTGGAGAAGGACATGCCCCCATACCAGTGGAATGAGCAGCAGAGCGCTGATCCGCATCCATTTCCATGAAATCGACTCGAGGTTTTGTTGAACATTGACCGAGCGGTGGGAAGATGTCGTTGCCATATCCGCCTCCTAATGGAACAGCCCATAATTGTGGTACAGCAGGTTGTAGAGCATGATCCCCGCTGCCGGTACCCACAATACCAGGCTGATGATCAGGGTCCATAATGTGCTCTTGCGCTGGGTGGGTATCGTCCAGTTCTTTGGGGCGAACATATCAAAAAACGCCACCCGCAGACCGTTTACACCGTGATACAAAACGCAAAATACCAGAGCCAACTCACCCAGGCCAAACAGCGTACTCTGGTAAACTTTGAGCACATCCTGGTACACTGCCGGTGCAAAGTACACCAGGGCGGTATCTACGATATGGACTGTCAGGAAGAGGCCAGTACCCAGTCCGGTGATACGGTGTAGAAGGAAGCTCCAGTGCCCTTCACGGCCGCGATAATTCAGATAGCCGTTCAGGGTAGTTTTTATCGCTGACATATACACCTCCAAATTTGATATGGGACGAATATATTGTAGCATTATTTTAGATAGTGATATAGTCCAAAATATCTGATTTAGAAAATAGTTTGCGGTAAAGACACAAACAGGTAAAATGAGAAGGTAAAAGACGGCATTGATGTTGCACCGGGTATCGATATACCCTTTCTCTGGAGGAGTAACAATGGAAAAGAAATATACCGTACTGCGGGTCATCGCGACCCTTTACAAAATTGCGGGGGTGCTGATCGCCCTGGGAACGGTCTTGTTCGTAATCCTGGAAATTGTTGGCACAGTAGCCAGCGACCAATTCCTCAGGGGCTACGGATTTACCGGCGGTCCCGTTTGGGCCTTTTTGGGGGTCATCGTCACCTTTTTCGCCGGCGGGTTGTCTGCTCTGGGAGTCTATGCCATCGGCGAGGCGCTGTACCTGCTAATCGGCCTCGAGGAAAATACCCGCTTCTCCGCCATCCTGCTGCGGGACCGGTTCTACCCGCAGCCCCCATCTGCCCCGCTCCCGCCTCAGCAGCCCATGGCGCCTCAGCGCCAACCCATGATGCCGCCTCAGCAGCCCATGACGCCGCCCCAGCAGCCCATGACACCCCCCCAGCAGCCCACGGACCAACCGCCGGCATCTAACCCGCCCTATCCTCCTGCTTAACCTTGACCACGGGTCGATATTCATAAGTTTGGGGTTTCAGGGCCCAAATGGGCCCCAAAACCCCCGTAATTTCTTTCTCCCTGGGTGCGTTTCAGTTTTGTGGTAGGTCCCATCCCCCCGCAGAAGTTCGAGGAGTTTTTGCAGCGTTGCGCTGCAAAAACTCCTCGGTTCCTTTTGCTCCCCTCCCCGCGCGCTCACCTGCACTCCCTGGCACTTGCACGCCAGGGCAAGTGTGCGTCAGGTGCAAGTGTCGCGTCCCCGAAGGGGGATCGGGAGGGGGTCGCTCTGCGCGCCTTCGGCGGGGGGTAGGGTGACTTTAAGAAAACCCTGTTCCACCAGATTGAAGGGGTGTCAGATTGAAGGGGTTGACAGTTATGGGAAAATAATGCTAGAATAAGGCGCATTCGAAACTGCGGGCGTGGTTCAGTTGGTAGAATGTCTCCTTGCCAAGGAGAAGGTCGTGGGTTCGAGTCCCATCGCCCGCTCAGATCATTACAGAAGCCTGTTCGTATATGAACAGGCTTCTGTGATTTTAATTACAGTCCACTTCACCATTTTGCATGCATCCACCCAATTTATTTCACCACTCCCTTCTTCAAGATGATGTTGGCATACAACGCCGCTTCACTGGTCGCCAGAATAGCGTAAGCTTTTTTGGCTCGCTCGTAAAAAGCAAAGCGCTCCACCAGCTCAAAACCTCGGAAGTCCGCCTCATGCCGGGCCACGATCTCCTGGTACTCCTGCCAGATTGCCGGTTGGTAAGAGTCGCCGGGCACGACCTGCATCAGGGCAGCCGGTTTATCCACGTACGGGTCGAGGGGAAACAGCTGCAAAATACCGTCCAACAGCGGCGGCACCCCCAACCCATCGGCCCGCACCAGGCGCTGCGCCATGCTGGCTGCCGGGAAGTTGCCATCGCCGATCACCAATTCGTCTCCATGGCCCATTTCCATCAAAATCTTGAGCAGTTCCGGTGAAATCGCGCTTGAAATCCCTTTGAGCATCGCCGTCCTCCTGAAGGAAAATTCGTCCGTATCTATTTAATTGTAATTGAAATATGGAATGTTGGCCCTGAGGGCCAACTTTTTTAGATAACCCGGGCGCCGGCAGGGCAGCATCCAAAATATTACCAGTATTACAGCAAAGCATCCTGGCTCAGAATTCCAACCCTGGCTCAATTCATCAAGGTGTGTTCCTATCACCCGATACCAAAGAGATCCTTTCTGGTCAGTTAAGCATGACGCTGGTTAGCTGCCGAATTTAGACGAAATTGGTCGACCAGAGCCGCTAAGTAGTTTGTGAACGTCAATATGATGGAACAGAATTCGTAAACTTCAGGGGCAAGGAGTCTTCAACAGTAACCTGTAAATCGTCAGGGAAGGCTGTGAGAAATGCTGTAGCGTAGATTTTCCAGTCCTCAATTCCCTGGATTACTTTTGGGAGGGCATGGAACACACAGTCGTCAGCCAACAACTCGTCACCTATGGCTAGATTTCCCTTGTTGTAGGCCACGTCTAAAAACCTTCTCACGGCGGCCTCATTATCTTGTACAAACATAAATCCTCCTTACTTCACCCGAAGTCTCGCGCAGGAACAGCCTTATTGAACTACTGGTCCCTGTCATTTTGCCTATCGCCTTAAAGGTTGATATAACAGAGTCAACCTGTGGTGAAGATTGGTTTAATGGAAATTACCATTACGAATGAAACCGCCGATAAATTGCGGATAGATGCTCACAATAATTCCTGAACCAGCGACTTTCCTCATCATACCCAATGCATAGTTGGAAGGCGTGCCAAATATTTCTATACTGGTGGGTTCTATAAATCTATACGTGGTCTTTGATCGTTCATCGGCTCCCTGTAATTGAAGATCCAGAGCTTCTGCGTTGGGAAAAATGCGGACAATCGTTACCTCCGCAGCATCTTCGCTGACATAGGCAAGTTGACCGAACGTACCCGGCTTATCTGCCTCTGTCAGCGGGATGCTGTTCTGATAGTGCTTTCTGAAATCATCGAACATGCCTTCTTTTACACGATTGCGGCTGATGAATATTATGGGATCCGTCACCTTTCCTCCTTAAACTGTATTGGTGCAATCGGTTTACGGACTCTAAAAAAAGGTTGCATCAACTCCCAGATCATATCGTAAATATGGCTAGACCTCAGTCTCGATCAGCTGCTTCTGATTTTGCCCGCTCCGTTCCATCCGGCTGGTTAGAAAGCCTGTCATCGACTCATCCATACTGGGAATATCGACAATGGTCGTCATCTTGGTTTGGTTTTCATTGACAGCCTCGAAATTAATCCGTCCACGGATTTCCATAGGACCATCGTGGATAACCGTCGCCATTGACCGATTAGGTTCAAACTCCACTACTTCCATTGTCCCTTCGACGGGAGTACCATGACGACTATTACGCCTATGGATCAGTGTACCGACCCCAATTGGACCGTTGTCATCTAGCCAGAGTTCTATGTCAGGATCCCAACGCGGATGATTTCGGACATGCTCATCAGCGATAAAGTGGAAAACTTTCGATATTGGTCTGTCAATCACTTGCGAATATTGAACATATACCGCCATTATCGCCTCCTTTGGCGAAACCATCTTTGCCACTGCTTACCTGATTAGCCTATGATCGGATATACCCAACAATGTTGACAATAATTGTAGCTAATATATAATAATTGTCAACAAATAAGGAAAAATGAAAAATCCAATCCGAATCAGATTGGCCCACTCAGCCGGTTGTGAATTAATTCATTAATTTGATACTTGATAATTATTATATTAATATAGAATTATTCTCAGGAGGAAAAAAATGGCTCTCAATCAAGGCGATGTTGGTTTATTGAACGACCCCATTGCGCAGGAACTTCTGCGCGCCCCGATCCCTGCCCGTCTCGCGTATAACTGGAAGGACGGCAGCCCCAGGGTGATCCCGATTGGCTTCTTTTGGACAGGAGAAGATATCGTGATGTGCAGCCCCGACAGCGCTCCGAAAAACCCTGTGATCGATCATTCCAAAGTAGCCATCACCATAGACAACAATGTTTTTCCATTCAAGGTTCTGATGATCCGCGGCACCGCCAGAGTCACCCACGAACAGGGCATCCCGCAGGAATACATCCAGGCCTGTATTCAACTCATGGGCAACGAGGTAGCGCAGGGGTGGTTTAAATCCCTGGAACCCCTGGCGCCGAACATTAAATATTTCTTGCGGGTTGCCGTTAAGCCGGAATGGGTCGGAATTCTGGATTTCGTGACCCGCTTCCCCAGCGCGGTCGTCAAAGCCATGAACCCCAGGTAGCAGCTGAGGCTTCGAAGGTTCCATTCTGGTGCCGGTTCTAGCGAATTCATCGAAATCGGCACCCCCGAACCAACCTGATAAGCTTCATCGGCAAAACTAATTAATAAAAGGTCAAAACGCAGCTCAATCCGCTGCGGAAATATCCCTGTTTGCTCCTCCCTCAATTCACCAAAACTGCCAGCAACGAAAAGAAAGCGTAAAATGGCTATGCGAAGGATTTATGGGGTAGTTTTTATCTTAAGCCCCATAAATCCTAAAAAACCAAAAAACTCAATCCCGGGCCGCCCTGTGCCTCCCGCTCGCCCCTCTGCCTCTTCGGGTGCACCAGGCCGTTCGAGATTACCTCGCATGTCGGGCTGTGCTCCCTTGCGGGGGTTTGAACCCATGATCAGGGTTTTGCAGACCCTTGCCTTATTACACCCCCTGTGGGTGTTATTACACCCCATGCGGGTGTGACACTTGGCTATTAAACACAAAGAGGCGACGATGGGACATCGCCCCCTTCCGGGGGTTTGAACCCATAAGATAATTTGCCGTTAAATTATAGGAGGCGACGATGGGATTTGAACCCATGATCAGGGTTTTGCAGACCCTTGCCTTGCCACTTGGCCACGTCGCCTTACTGTAGGGTGCATTCTAACAAAGCTGAGCAGATTGGTCAAGTGATTGTGCATCTTTACTCAACCCCGGAAAAAACGTTTCTAAAAAAATACCCTATATCACGATTGTTAATCTTGGTCATAATTGACAGAACCGTGGTTGTGTTCTAAAGTATAGGTGTGATCCCGAACCTGTCCATAACGGCGATTCTTTTCGTAAGGGTCGAGCGGATTACCTATATAACCACCAGCTGCGGAGCGGCAGTCTCGCCTTTCGGTCAGCGGTGTCCCTTTCATGCTTTGTGAGTGAGCAGCCATGTCCATAGAACCCCCATTTCCTGATCTAAACGAATACACCATCGCCATCGGTGAAGCCGGACGCAGGCTTTCAGAGATTGAAGCCACCGAAGGCGCAGCCGGAAATATATCCATGTACCTCGGATGGCCAGTCGAAGTACGCCGCAAATTCCCGGAGGTGGAGACCATCCAGCTCCCGCTGGAGGTGCCCGAACTGGCCGGAGGCACCCTGCTGGTCAGCGGTTCAGGCCGGCGCCTGCGCGAGATCATCATCGACCCGGCAGCAAACCTGGGTGCGCTGGTGATTGAGCCAGGCGGGAAAACCGGACGCCTGTTTACTGCTCCAGGCCGCCTGTTCGCGCAGCTGACCAGTGAATTGAACTCGCATCTCGCCGTCCACCGCGACCAGGTCACCCGCACCGGCACCAACTTCCACGCCATCGTTCACGCCCAACCGCTCCATTTAACCTATTTAAGCCACATTCCGCGCTATCAAGCAGAGGCTTACCTTAACCGCCACCTGCTGCGCTGGCAGCCCGAATTAATCGTCCAGATCCCGGACGGTATCGGGATGGTGGAGTTTAAAATACCCGGCTCCGCCGCCCTGATGGCATCCACGGTGGAATCGCTGCGCAGCCACCGCATCGTGGTGTGGGCCAAGCACGGGGTGATGTCTCGCTCCGATCTCTCGGTCAAACGCGCCGCGGACCGGATCGAATATGCCGAGACAGGCGCCAAGTACGAATGCATGGACCTGTCATACGGCAGCCCGGCGGAAGGGCTGAGCGAAGACGAAATCCGCGCCATTTGCAAGGCGTGGAATGTGGACCAAAAAATATTTTAAGGCTGGTCCATCCCGGAACAGCTCACTGTGCCCGATTACTTGTGCTGCACCTATAGGAGCTCATCATGGCATCTTCAGAAAAGAATATCCAGGAAGCCTACCGCCTGGCAAAAGAACGTTTCTCCGCGCTCGGCGTCGATGTCGACAGCGCCCTGAAAACCCTGGCCGGCGTTTCATTGAGCATGCACTGCTGGCAGGGAGATGATGTGGGCGGTTTCGAGAACCCGGGCGGAGAATTAGGCGGCGGGATCGCCGCCACCGGCAATTATCCCGGAAAAGCGCGCAGCGCGGTTGAGCTGCGCCAGGACCTAGACCTGGCTTACCGCCTGATCCCGGGCAAACACCGCCTGAACCTGCACGCGATCTATGCTGAAACCGGCGGCAAGGCGGTCGAGCGGGACGCAATTTTGCCCCAGCATTTCACAAATTGGGCGGATTGGGCGCGCGCCAACCAGCACGGCCTGGACTTTAACCCCACATTGTTTTCCCATCCCAAAGCACAGGACGGTTTTACCCTATCCCATCCTGATGCCGCGATCCGCCGTTTCTGGGTGGATCACTGCATCGCCTGCCGGAAGATTGGAGAATCTTTTGGCCACGCACTGGGCTCGCCTTGCGTCACCAATATCTGGATTCCCGATGGGTATAAAGATACGCCCGCCGTCCGCAAAGACCCGCGCGAGCTGCTGCGCGATGCCCTGGACGCCGTCCTGGCAGATAAGATCGACCCGCGCTACAACCTGGATGCGGTCGAGCCCAAGCTGTTCGGCATCGGCTCGGAGAGTTATGTTACCGGTTCGATGGAGTTCTATACCGGCTATGCCATCACCCGCCAGGTCTTGCTGACCCTCGATTCAGGCCATTTCCATCCCACAGAAACTATCGCCGATAAAATTTCGTCGGCTTTGTTATTTATCCCTGAGATTCTGCTGCACGTCAGCCGGGGTGTGCGCTGGGACAGCGACCATGTAGTAACCTACACTGATGATCTGCAAGCCATAGCTAACGCCATCGTCACGGATGGGTATTTGAGCCGGGTGCACATTGGCCTGGATTATTTCGACGCCAGCATCAACCGCATCGCCGCCTGGACCATCGGCATGCGCAATACCCAACGCGCCATCTTGATGGCCCTGCTTGAGCCTGCCGCTGAACTGCGCCGCCTGGAAACCGCCGGTGATTTCACCGGACGCCTGGCTTTGATGGAGGAGATGAAAGCCATGCCTTCCGGCCCGGTCTGGGATCAATTCTGCCTGGAGCAAGGCGCGCCGGTGGGTCTGGTCTGGATGGATGACATCAAACAGTATGAACGCCTGGTTTTGAGCAAACGCAGCCACCCATGATCGGTTGGAAATGAACCCGGGTCGATATTCGATGCGACTTCGTCGCATCGAATATCGACCGAAGTATCATACTCAACTCACAGCCCGAAAACTTATATAATATTTACAAAAACAGATACCCAGAGGGGTGGACTTTCAAAATTTTGTATTTTATTCAGGATCGCATCTTGCATCCTCAGAAATAAGGAAATTATAGGCAGGCGTTTTCAATGGCTATCGCGCAAACAATCATCGATCAAGTAAACAACGGCATGGGTCCAGAAGAACTGGCGAGAAAAAATCCCTGGAAAGAACTGACGGGGGTTAATCTGAATGAACTGTTGAAAATTGCCGTGAATATGGAAGAAAAGCAGCACTCTTACAATTTGTTAGTCTACCTTTTTCGCGTGTCTTTCGATAAAGACTTGTGGTTCTCCACTGAAGTATTAAGTCAGGCCGTGCAGCACCCGATTATGACCTTGCTGGATCGCCAGGCCATTTTGCCCTCAATGCGCAGCCACCTGAATAAAATCAAGGATCAGATCACAACCAAACCACCCACTGAAGAAAAACTGGTCAAATACTGGCTCATGGAAGCCAATTATTATGCGGTCAACGGCAACTTGCTGGCTGAAACCGGGGATAAAGTAGAGGCTGCACAGAATTACAAGATCGCCCAATCCATTTTTGAACAATTAGGGCAATTCCAGCAGGCTTCAAAATATAAAGTCCTTTCGTGGCGCATTCAAGGGAATGAAATTCAAAAAATACCCTTAGCGAAAACATCCCCTATAAAATTCCGCCTTCCCCCCACCAAACCTTTCAACCAGGCATTTCCGGCGGAAACCGAAAATGTCGAACAGAAGCCTGAATCTCAAAAACCGACCACAATATTAAACCGTAAGAAGGTCGAAACTGCCAAAGAAAAACCTGCTCCAGCTGCCGAGCTGCCACCTGCAGAAGCGGAGATCGCTTCGCCACCCCAGGCAAAACTCCAGGAAGAACAGGTGAAAGAAGAGCAAGCTGCACCTGTATCACTTCAACAAGCAGATGTTTCCTCCGCCTTTCTGCCGCAAGGTGAGAGTCTGCCTTCTTCTGAATATTACTACCCGCTGCCGGATGTGTGGATGAAAGATGGACAGCTCCACATCCTGGGCATTGAGAAGTTGGAAGGGGATGAAACCCTACGCATTAAGAAACAAATCGAGCAAGAATGCGATATCTTGATGGGCGTACAGCTGCTCTCTCAAATGTACCTGGTCCGCCGGAATGTGCTCGAAAGAGAGGTAAAACGGTTGGAGAGAAAGGCCAACATTCTAAGGCAGCGAATTGATCGATTAGAAAAGAAAACTGGAAAATTAGAAAACCCATCGAAATAGATGCAAGAAACGACCACTTTTTCAAGCGGTCGTTTCTTTTTGCTGTGACTCTGTTAAAAATGGGTATACTGGTCAACTTTTATCACAAAAATGGTGGCGCGCTTTATATTGGGCTCGCTTGCGGGGGTGCAGCTTTGGCGGATGATTTCCAACGCGGAGTCGACTTTCTCATCTTCGGTGCCAATGAGCAGCGTGGTATTTCCGCGCCGCAAAAAACCGCCAGTCGAAGCGATAACCGTCACGCGGTAGCTTTGAGAGGTCAATGCATGCGATACCGGATCGCTGTCCACATCACGTAGAATAGCAATGATCATCTTCATAGTTAAAACTCCTCGTATCTTTCAACTTCGACTGAAAAGATGGTGGCGCCGCCAATTGTGATTGGGGTGGGAGCGGGCAGCGGCAAAGGCGCGCTTTCCAGGGGTACCGCAATAAATTCCACTCGCTGACGGCAGTTTTTATTCAAGGCAGCGATCGCTGCCTCCTGGTTGTGGGTAGGTAGGCCGATCAACAGGGTGGCATTCCGGCGCCCCAGGAACCCGCCTGCACTGGGCAGCCGGGTCACGGAATAGCCCATTTTGACCAGGGAATTCTCCGCCGGTTCTGCGTCTTGGGCTTGTACGACTGCTAAAAGCAGCACCGAAGGGTTAGGATCGTCCATTGATTCGCTCATATATCTCCTTATTTTCGACCTGCTCTACCTTCCTGGCTGCAGTTTTGATTGCACCCATCCAGGTTGCTGCAAGAGTTCTATTCAGTCGATAATGATCCGGTGCTGGCCGGGGCCGCTTACCCGGGCCGTTTGACCATTCGCAAAAGTTACCACTGTTTCAGAAGCATGGCAAGTTAATATCGTACTTCGATATTTTACCGTAACTTGGGATGGAAAGGGGTTAAAGTTTTGAATCAGTATTTCTTTAGGAGACAATTTTTCGATGCCGATCAATTTAAGAAACAATCCCAGAGGAGCCAAACCGCGTAAATGATTGCGCTCTCCGATGGGCTGTCCACTGTCGGCATCATAGTATTCGCGGAATGACGTGGTGTGTTTCAGCGAAGCGCAGATCGCATCCATCGTATGCGATACGAGCTCCATCGCCTCAGCCCGATACCCATAGGCCAGCAGTCCCTGGCCGATCAGGCTGACCCACAGCGGTGATACCCCATTCAAACCGGGCGGGTTGGCTGGAAACTGCTGCACATTGCATACTGGCAGGCCAAAAGGCCGATGAAATGATGTCAGCAGCCAACCATCCACAAGCTCCTTAACCCGGGCGGGGGTGAGCATTTCAGCCCAAATCGGTAAGAATAGACTTGCATCCTCCTGAATATGGCTGGCTCTGGAAAGCGAAATCACATCGTTGGTATCCGCGCCGGAAATTTCAATACCTGACAGCGTTTGGAAAAGATTCTGGCTGGAAGAATGAGCCTGGCGAGTAATCCATGTCCACCGCCGCGGGCCGACTTCTTCCAGAATTTCTTCATCACCTGATGTTCCAATCAATTTCACTGTGACCGTGCGGGTATTTTCTTCGAACGGAGTCAGGCAGACCAACAGGCGCTGAGGATACTTAAATGTGCGCTTGAAAGAAAATTGGCCAGACCCTCGCCAGTTTTTGAGGATTCCCCCTTCCTGGATCACATGGGATATAGCATCCCGGTAACGGTACAAACCGCTTTTCGCGTGCCAGTTCTTTTCCAATTCCTGTTGGATGCGGGCAAGTGTCACGTCCAACCAGGCCTGATCTTCAACCTTCCCGATCATTTGGGCAATGAGCTTCAAGCTTTTCCCTTCGCGGTATAAAAACGCTGCCAAAGCAGGTGCTTCGAGCATACGAATCTGGATGCCGTGCGTATTGGGATGCCAGAGATTGTAGATCGGGAGATCTTCCAGGCCGGTTTGTTGGGCATGCTCCCATTCCGGAAAACCATCCTGATCACAATCCATTTCAGGGGTAAACCAGGTCCGGTAAAAGCGTAACAAGGCCGGATACAGCCGCGCCAGCCAGTCCATGGGATCGCTGTGATAAATGCTTACCTGCCAGGCCAGGGTTGCCAGGATGGGTTGTGCCAGGTAACGGCTGCGCTGCCCGGCCAGGTTAGGCCGCCAATCAATGCGCCCCTCCTCATTTTGGGTGGAAAAAAAGTTTTCGATGATGCCTTTGACCAGGTCAAATTGGCCGGGAAGGAGCAATTCGGACAGGTAAACTGCATCCAGAACGGTCTGTCCCTTCCAAAGGTGCGAATAATCGCTGCCGTCACCGCGGAAAGAGAAGCCCTGGTCCGGAAGGCGGGTGAGAACAAAGGTGGGGTTAGGCAGTACATTTTCACCGGGCATGATGAGGCTGGAAGCGACTGTTTGAGAGAGAACCAAAGCTGAATCCCAATCATCTCGTCCGGTGTGAATCTCGATCATTTGGCTGGAATTTTGCAACGCAATCCTGGCAGATTGTTTTTCCCACGGCGTTTTCAAGGCGTCTTGGGCTGCCACCAGCGATTGTGCTTCCTGGTCGAGGGTTGCGCAGCTCCAGGAACAGGTGTGAACGCTGCCCGGGTACAGCTCTAAATCGAGGGCCAGGGTAGGATATGATCCCCGACCGACAGATGTACATCCCTCGACAATTAGCACCGGGGTGAGATCCGCCGTATGGCCGATCAAACGGCAGGGAGCAGTGCTGACCGACAGCATCCCTGATCCTTCATCAATAGGTGAAAGGAGCGCTGCCCACTCCAGGCTGAAGGTATCTTTTAGGATCGTTGTATTCTTGAGCCGGGTGCGGCAGGCCACAACCTGAGATGAAACGGCAAAATATTCGATCTGCACTTCCAGCCCATTGTAAGGGGCGCAGATCAGGTGGATGTAGTTAGGATAGAAGCAGTGGATTTGGGGAACGGTATGGAACTGGGAAGGATCCGAATACGTCTTATTTTTGCGTATGAACCGCGGGAAAATGCGCATCCAGCGCGCTCGCAAACCGTAAGTCGTTTGCAGCACGACCGCCGGGGGTTCACCACCCTGTAAGCGCAGTTCCCAAATCTGGTCGTTTGTGAATTCAGGTCGTGAGAATCGATGATCGGCGGCGAGGGTTAAAGAAAGTGGGGCGTCCTTGTTCAAATGCTGAAAGGGCATTTATCCATTGTAAATCGAGTCGGATGGACGGTCAATTAAATCACCTCTTTTTTGTGCTAGAATCGTCACTTGAGGAAACAAGCCATGACTGAATCGGATAAGCCTTTACCGCAAGAACCTGCAAATCAAAGATCGGCAGGCGATGAACCGCCGACCCAACCCGGTGAGCGGTTGAGGAGAATCCTTAATTCCCCATTGGAAGACAGCGGTCTTTCCAGCGAACCCGTTGCTGAGCCCGAACAGGCGCCAGAGCAAGACCTTACGCAACCTGCTCATATAAAGCCAGAACTTACCCCGGTAGATCAATCGATTCCTGAACAGACCGTGCCAGATGGCAGCGAGCTGGATTTAACCCGACCTTCCAGCGTTCATGAAGACCTGAAGACTGTATCTGAGACAAAAAAAAGCTCTTTGGAAGATACCATTCCTCCTATTCATCCGATAGCTGATAACGAACCTGCCGCACCGCCTGCTCCCCCGTTCGAGAGCGGCGTCCCGATGGAACCCGGTCGATTTTCCAGATCTGAGCAGGTCTGGAATGGGGCGAACCAGCCGCCGGCTTCCGTTTCACCGTTCACAGCGGATACAATGCCCATGCTTCCTCAGGAACCCGGCGGAACACAACCCACAAAAACCTGGGCTTCAGACGCAGCTACCATCCCGCCGCAGTCTGTAAACCATGCTGCTCCCCCGCCACAACGCGTCGACCAGGTGGACATGCATGCCACCCAGGTCACTCCGGCTGCCTACCAGGGCAGAGGCGAGCCGCCACCCGCGAATTATCCCCGCCGGGCGGCCCCTCCTCAACAGCAGCCCGTTTATCCCCCACTTCAACCCCAATCGCGCTCGACCTATGCCCAACCCCAACCGCAGCAGCGGGCAGCTTACCCGCCCCCCCAGCAGCCTCGTTTGGCAAAAGCCCAAACCCCATCCAAACCGCGGAACGGCCGTTCATCCTGGGGCTGCTTTCTCAGAATGCTCGTGATCCTGATGTTTGTGGTCACAGTCGTGGTCGTTTTGGCCAGCGCTTTCGCCATCTACCAGTACTTTTCAATTGCTTCCACCCTGCCCAGCGTGGATGATTTGCGCAATCGCGCCTCTCAATTTGAAACCACACGCATTCTGGACCGCAACGGGAATGTACTTTACGAGATTATCGATCCCAGCGCTGGGAGACGAACGTATGTCCCCCTGGATCGCATCTCCCCATACCTGATCGCCGCCACACTGGCTACCGAGGATAAGGATTTTTACAACCATCCCGGTTTCGACGTCCTGGCGCTCATCCGCTCCCTCTGGCAAAATTATACCTTCGGTGAAGTTTATACCGGGCCCGGCGCTTCGACGATCACCCAACAGCTGGCGCGCATGCTGCTCTTATCACCTACCGAACGCAGCCAACGCACCGTTCAGCGCAAAGCGCGCGAGATCGTGCTGTCCGCTGAAATCACGCGTCGTTATACTAAGGAAGAAATCCTCGAGATTTATCTTAACGAAATTTTTTATGGGAATATGTCCTATGGGATTGAAGCCGCCGCCGAAACTTATTTCAGCACATCAGCAGGAAAACTGACTCTTGGTCAGGCCGCTTTCCTGGTCGGTTTACCCCAGGCGCCCTCGGTATATGATATCTACACCAATAAAACTCAGACCCTGGACCGCTTTTCTACAGTAATCCAGCTGGTCTTTACCTTAAGTCAGGAGCGTAATTGCATCTTTGTCACCACGAATGTTCAACCGGTCTGTGTAGATGCAGTTGAGGCCAACCGTGCCCTGGATGAAATTGAGAAATATAATTTTGTTCAGTCCAAAAGTGCGTTCAAAAGCCCTCATTGGGTAACCTATATTCGCTCACTGCTCGAAGCGGAATATGACCCCCAGACGATTTACCGCTCTGGTTTCACCGTCTACACAACCCTGGATCCTGGTTTACAGGACCAGGCCGAGAAAATTGTCAAACAACAGGTGACCGCCCTGGCAGACAAAAAAGTGACCGATGGAGCCCTGGTTGCAATCCGCCCCGCGACTGGTGAGATTCTGGCGATGGTCGGTTCGGCAGATTTTTACAATGATGCAATTGCCGGGCAGGTAAACATGGCGATCAGCCCCCGCCAACCGGGATCGTCGATCAAACCGCTGACCTATGTAGCCGCTTTTGAAAAGGGCTGGACCCCGGCGACGGTCATCTGGGATGTGCCCAGCGAGTTTCCACCCTCAGGGTCAGCGACCGATACTCGCCCGCCGTATAAACCCGTCAATTATGATGGCAAAGCCCACGGCCCGGTCAGCGTGAGGACTGCTTTGTCCAATTCGTACAATATCCCGGCGGTAAAAACGCTGAATTATATCGGCCTTTACAATACGGGCGGATTAATTCCATTTGCCAAGAAAATGGGCATTACCACTCTCACCCGCCAGGATTACGGCCTTTCCCTCACCCTGGGGGGTGGAGATGTCACCCCCTTGGAGTTGACCAGCGCTTATTCGGTGTTTGCGAATGGGGGCAGGCGCATGCCGCCGTATGCCATTTCGAAGATCGTAGATTATAAAGGTCAAGACGGTATTTGAATACAAGACCCCACCCGGCGAGCAAGTCGTTCGCCCTGAGCATGCCTTTCTGATCACATCCATCCTCACCGACACAGTATCCCGCGTGCCTATGTTTGGCACAAACCCGGTGATTAACCTGCCTTTCCCGGCTGCAGTCAAAACCGGCACCACCAATGACTTTCATGACAACTGGACCGTGGGATACACCCCGGATATCGCCGTAGGCGTCTGGGTCGGCAATGCAGATTACACGCCCATGGTAAATACAACCGGATTAACTGGGGCTGCCCCGATCTGGGCTGATTTTATGAAGGTAGCGATTCAGGGCCTGACCGGCGGCAAACCTACCCCTTTTACCCGCCCCGCGGGAATCGTGGAGCGCGCCGTGTGTGAGATATCTGGCACGGAACCTTCGCAGTGGTGCCAAAAACAACGCGGCGAATATTTTGCTTACGACCAGCTTCCGCCCAGCAAAGACCAGGATTTCTGGAAGAAAATCACTATCGACACCTGGACTGGTTTGCAGGCTTCTGCGGCGTGCGGTGAATTCACCGACGAAAAAATTGCTATGAATATATCCGATTCCTGGGCGATTAAATGGATGCGAGAAACGGATCAAGGAAAAACCTGGGCGGATCAAAACGGATTTGGAAATAACCCCTTTGTTGTCCCTGAACGAGAATGCAAAGTGGATGATCCGCATCCAAAGATAGTTTATTCAGCTTTTTCTGAAGGCCAAAGCATCACCACCTCACCTTTGGATATCTATGCGGTGATCGATGCACCAGATTTTAAAGATTTTCAGCTTAGTGTTGGAATTGGAGAAAACAACCTGGATGCGAAGAAGCTTGGCGGGCTGATTAATAAACCAGCCAAGGATCCCACCAAAATTTACAGTCTGGATATGAGTGAAATCCCTAACGGGACATTCACCCTGATCATCCGGCTGAACAGCACGCGCGAAGGATATTACGCCAAGAAATACATCCATCTGGTGAACAATGTTCCTACCTCCACGCCAACCTTCACGCCGACCGCGACCTTTACCCCTACCCCCACCAACACCGCTACACCTACCGGCACCGCGACCCCCACGCTGACCCCAACACCGATACCCCCCACGGCAACGCCCACCGAAACCCCAGTTCCGCCAACGGCTACTCCCACCGAAACTCCAGCGCCGTCAGCGTCTCCATGATCCAGGGCAAACGAGAACTGCTTATGCTGCGCTTATAGGATACTGAGTTGGGTGGCTTCTTCCCAACGAGGTGGGTCTCCCTCGACCAGGCTTTCAAACATCGCGGGGGTCAGATTGGGCTGGTCGAGCATCTGGCGCAGCTGGCGAAATTTCATAAATCGCCACCCCAAACCAACCGCTTCTCCGAGGAGAGGGTTGTGATGCATCTTATAGAGGATCAAGTTAATCCGGCTGCCCGGCACCACCAAAATACACCGCTCAGGGGACAGGATTTGGCTCTGTAAAACATGCTTGCCAATGATGGCGGAAGCCATTGGGAACAGGAGGTATTCTGCCTGCTGTTTTGCCTTCCAGGTCATCGGTATCTCGGCATCAGCAAGATATCCCAATTTATTGGCTAATCGTTCCAACCCCCGGCGGACGGTGTCAAGATCCGCCCTGCGGACAGACGGCACTTCTGAAGGGCGTATTTGCCACAGGGGTGGACTCGAACCCATTAAGGATGCGTAAGAATCGAGGCAAACCCGAAGCAAATCTTCTGAGGGGGTTTGCAAACCCGAAAAAATATGAAAAAGGGCTTCTTCGATCTCAGAAAATGATCGACCGGGATTGCGATTGAGCCATTTGACCAGTTCAATTTCCACTCGGTCTGATAACGCCAGTTCACCCACCGGCCCGGCTTTAGACAGCCACCACCAACCCGTCTCGATATTGGTAGAAGGTTGGCGCTCGCAACGGATAATTAACGGGCCTTTAAAGACCCGGCCAAAACTATTTTGCAAACGCGTAAGATTTTCACTTTGAATGCTGCGCTGCCCGTCCGTCAACAACCGGCTTTCAACCAGGGCAGCCAGACCGGCAGCATGCAAAGGCAAATACTGGGATGGCTCTGCAGCTTGCAGCAGATGATCCTTTACAGCCTGTTGTATGATATCTTCCCAGATTTTTGTTTTTTCTCTGGGGGCCGGCAGCGCGCTGCCCAGAAAACATAGCTGCGCCAGATCACCTTCACGCTGAACTGCCATCCCCTGCAGGTGCAGATCAGCCGTGTCCGCTGCCATGAGCACGGCGGAAAGAAAGCCCGGGACAAGCTCAGGCAGCATACTCCAGACAGGAATATCTTTCGCTATAAATTGTTCAAGGAGAGAAAAGACACTGCACAGAGCATTCGCGTGCCAGTGCCAATCATATCGCTGCCGTTCGAGCGCGCTGCGTAGAGGAGCAACCGCATCTCGTCCCCACAGCCAGCCCGACCAAACCGCCGACAGCGTCCACAAAGCCTGGTTCGGACGGGGAATCACCGCAGCCACAGCCCGCAAGGGGATAGCCTCAGGCAGGGGCAGTAATGCTTTAAGGCGTCCGGGGAAAATGCAGATTCCGCCCGCGACCGGAGGCAGAACAGGCCAGCGCGTGACTGGCACCGGGACTCCCGGTTGGCACCAGCTCTCTAAAGCAGCTTCCAATGCCAGCCAGAGGTTGTTTTCTCGAAAGACAGGGGGGATCACCAATTGGCGCGGCCGGCTGCGCCCTTCCGGATAAGGCCACAGGCTGTTCGCGTCATCACACACGCTGAGCGCAAGCGCAACCAGAAGCTGCCGCCGGTAAACCGGTAAAGATAACCCCTCGATACGGTTGATCAGGTTTGTCAAAAAATAAAGGGAACGCGGCAGAAAAAATTGGGCTATTTCCTGTACTTCCTCCCGCAGCGGATCGTCCGGAAGGGCCACTCTTTCCAGGGCTCTGGCCTGATGCAGATGAGGGTTGCCTGGTAAGGTCAGTCGTTGTAGATCGCCCGGCGTAACGGAGCGCTCGCCTTCATCTCCGCAGTTCGGGCAGCGGTAAATCCGGGCAAATGGTTGGTTTTCACCTCGCCGCCAGAGGAAGGCCTGGGGTTGGATAACCTGGTGGCAGGCAGCGCATTCCGTCTGGTAAAGGCTGCGGAAGTGAGTCTCCAGGCGTTCATCCCCGCGCCTGGCTGCGCCTAACTCGGCCAACGCAGCCAGGAAATCTGCCCTGGCTGGCGCAAGCGCCAATGTTTCAAGCATATAGGTGAGGATCGGATTATTACTGGCGACGATTATCCGATACCCTGACCGGGCCGCTTCCAGAGCCAGCTGAGGTGTCGCGCCAAGTGGATCAAGGAGCCAGTCGCCAGGCTTAAGATGTTTTTTCAACCATCCGGCTGCCATCTCCCCCGGAACTGGCGGCAAATATCGGCCCAATGGCAGCACTGGAACCGCTGATTTTCCGGCGATGAAGGATAAATCTGGCATCATTCCTGCTAATAGTATAATGACCTGACCTTAAAAAAGCTAGTCGGCCTGTTTCATGCACCTTTCATTAATGTAGAGTTTATAAGAAAAACCAGCCAAAAGGCTTAAGGTATAATCAAAATACATGGTAATAGGCAGTTAACTGTTATGACAAAGTCCTGGTATACCATTCACAGCCATCCGAATAAAGAAGACCTGCTTTTCCAGCAAATTTTATCCCGCGGATACGAAGCGTTTTATCCCAGGATCCGCGTGCATCCTGTTAATCCCCGTGCTCGGAAAATAAAAGCCTACTTCCCTGGGTATCTATTCGTACAGGTCGATCTCACCGCTTCTGGTCTTTCTGTATTTCAATACATGCCGTTCGCCGTCGGCCTGGTACGTTTCGGCGGAGAACCCTCGGAAGTCCCTGACCATCTGATTGCCGCCATTCGACAGCGGGTAGGCGAGATTGCCGAAGCCGGCGGAGAGTTATTTGACGGCCTCAAGCAGGGAGATCCCGTTTTGATCCATTCAGGACCTTTCGCTGGTTATGAGGCGATCTTTGACCTGCGCGTTTCCGGTAGTGAAAGGGTCCGTGTCCTGCTGAAAATGTTGAATGACCGCAATTTACCGGTAGAACTAGACTCTGAACAGATCGAAAAGAAGCGCGCTCACCCACCCTACTCAAACCGCAAGTAAGACTATGGCCGAAAAAACTTTACCCACCACGGCGTCGATTAACCGGTACCCATTCTGGATGATGATGGGCCAAATTCTGGCCCTGGGAACCTTGCTGATTGGACTGGTGGTCCTGGTCAGTGTGGCGTTCATTGGGCCTGATTGGTTCCAGTTTCAGACTGAAAACGGTGCGGGACAGGCTGTTCTTAATTTCCCATATTTTATCGGGTTGATTTTTCTTGCCAGCGGTTTTTGGGTTTTTACCATTCGCCGGTACCAGATCAGCGGGCTGGCATACGTCTTCTTTTCAAGCACTGCCGGTCTGGTAATTGGCCTGTCTTTCGACATCATGACTGCACAGCAATTTATCCCAGTGTGGACGACCGCTCTGATTCTGGCAGCCGGTTCGTTAATCTCTCTGGCGATACTTTTTCCTGATGAAGATGCCGCTGTAAGCCGTCATCCATGGTTAGGTTGGATCGGATTCGCTGGCGCAATGGTCCTTCTGGCAGCGCTTGTGCCTTTGCTGACATCATCAGGTTTTTATGGTTGGAATGTGGCCTTCGCTGCCGGGTCAGTGTTTGCAATTGCAGGATTTTTATTCTACCTGATCTGGCTCGGCGGGCGCCGGCTGCGAGATCCATATTCGCTGGATCGTGAACAATTCCGCCCCTTGCTGCTGGCTGGCATCCTGTCCTTTGGCCCTATCAGCTTATGGGGATTAAGCACGATGGTATTACCAGGCACGTTCTCCTTTACTCCTGCTTTGATCCTGCCGATGGTTGTGTTCCCCATCCTGAGCATATTTGGCATCCACCGCGACCGCCTGGCGCAAATGAATTACGTCTTCAGCCGGGCAGCTCTTTACAGCCTGATGGCAATTCTGATTGCCATCGGCTATGCGCTTATCGCTGGCGGTCTGGGTTTGCTCTTTTCCGCCTCAACTGGAACGCAAAACCTGCTGATCAACGGCCTGGCATTCTTCATCCTGGCCCTGGCGATATATCCCCTGCGCCAGGCACTACAAAACCACATCGATTCTGTCTTTTTTCGCGGACAACATGCTTACCAGGAACGAGTGCAGACTTTCAGCGGTGAACTGACCCATCTGGTTGACCTGGCATCGATTTTACAAACATTAAGGGGCTCCATTGATCATTCCCTGGACCCCAATATCCTGCATATTTTTATTTTCGACCCGCTTAGCGACCAATACACCGCAGCGCGCGATGCGAATGGACACCCAACCAGCGATTTACGTTTTCCGAAAAGCAGCTCTCTGGTAACATATCTTGAGCAACAGCGGTTCCCTCTTTTCCTGGGAGGGACCACCCTGCTACCAACCAGTCTGCAAAATGAACAAACCCGGCTGAATATCCTGGGCGCCCAGCTTTTCGCCCCGCTGTCCGGGCGACAGCGCCTGTCAGGTTGGCTGGCATTGGGTCCTCGCCGCTCGGGAGAGCCTTATTCCCAAAGGGATCTCTCCTTCCTGGACGCGATTTGCGATCAAGCATCCCTGGCAATCGAGCGGGCTCAGGTGGTGGTCAACCTGGAAACACGCGTGCGTGAGACGAACGTTCTGGCCCGGGTGGCCCAGGGAGTAAATATCACCCTGACACTGGATGATACTCTGGAATTAATTTATGCTCAAACATCGCAGGTGATCACTGCCGATGAATTCCATGTGATGTTGGACAACCGCGAATACGGGCAATTGATCGAGGTATTCACGGTGGTTGACGATGAGCGTTTGGCGGAATTCGAAAACCGCCCTCCCGCGGATGGCAGCCCGCTTGAAAATGACGTCGTCAGGCAGCGCCGTTCAATCCTGACCGATGATTACAACCGCGAATGCCAAAAACGCGGCATGCTTTCCAGCCGGACAGATATCGCCGGTTGGATGTGCGTTCCGCTTAATGCAGGCGACCAGACGATTGGTACGATCAGCCTGGGGAAACACGACCCCACCGTCCTGTATACACGCGAACAGCTTGAACTGCTGCAGGCAATCGGAGACCAGGTCGCCGGTTCGATCGTCAAAGTGCAGCTGCTGCAGGAGACTGAGCGCCGCGCCCGCCAGCTATCCTCCCTAAACGAAGTAACCCGCCAGCTGACTTCCACCCTTGAGCTGGAACCTTTGCTCAATAATATTTTGAAAAGCGGTGTAGAAATATTGGACTGTGAGGCGGGAAGCCTGCTGTTGGTCGATGAAAATACCGGCGAACTGGTCTTTCGCGCAGCGAATGGTCCGGTTGCCGCCAATCTGCTCAATACTCGCCTGCCGCCCGGGACCGGGCTGGCAGGAAAATCCGTCAATGAGCGCGCGCCGTTGATCGTCAATGACGTCCAGAATACCAAAGCCTGGTTCAAAAAGACTGACCAAACCACAGGATTTGAGACTCGCTCGATCCTGGTCGTTCCGCTCCTGGTGAAAGGTCAGGTGACCGGGGTGGTGGAAGTGATCAACAAACTGGACGGATCGCCCTTCGTTCAGGATGACCTGGATCTGCTGACCACTTTTGCCGGGCAAGCTTCGGTGGCGGTGGAAAATGCCCGCCAGTTTACCATGACCGACCTCGCGCTTGCAGCCCGCGTGGATGAGCTTTCAGCCATGCAGCGCATCGACCGTGAATTAAACACCAGCCTGGATGTCGCCACCACGATGCGCATCACCCTGGAATGGGCACTGCGCCAATCCGATGCCGAGGCTGGTTTGATCGGCCTGGTCGAAGACGATGGGGTAAAAATAATGACCTCACAGGGCTATTCCAGCGAGCTTGAGCCGTTCGCGGACAGTCTGCTGCCAGTCGCAGAAACTTCGCTGGAAGAAGTCGTGAAATCAGGCACCGCCCAGCGCTTTACTGTTAATGGTCCGGATGGTGGCAAGCCTGGAATACTAGCCAGCGCCGCCAGCCAGGTAGTCCTGCCTATCCGGCGCGAGACCAATACAATCGGTTTAATGTTGATCGAAAGCCTGCCGGGAAAACCCGTGACGGATGAAACCCTGGGATTCCTATCCCGTCTGTGCGATCATGCCGCGGTAGCCATATCCAATGCCCAATTGATAGCCACCATCCAGGCAGCCGATGTTGCCAAGAGTGAATTCGTATCTTTCGTATCACACGAGCTCAAAAATCCGATGACCTCGATCAAAGGATACACCGAGCTGTTGGCAGCGGGCGCGGTCGGACAGGTGAATGAGGCTCAGGCTAATTTTCTTTCAACCATCCGTTCCAACATCGAACGAATGAACACGCTGATCTCAGACTTGAACGACGTCTCGAAAATCGAAGCCGGTCGGCTGCGTCTGGATTTCAAAGCGCTGCCTTTATCTTCCGCCATCGAGGAAATCGTCCGGTCCACCCGGCGCCAGATCGAAGAGAAAAGCCAGCAGCTCAATATTCACATCCCCACAGATTTGCCCAACCTCTGGGCAGACCGCACCCGCCTGGCACAGGTGCTGGTGAATCTGGTCAGCAATGCCAATAAATACACTCCGCAAAGCGGCGTCATTGATGTTGCGGCAGAAGTTTGTCAGAATCAATGGGACCCCGCTGGTTCCCCGCAGGTGGTGCACGTCTGGGTGAAGGATTCTGGGATCGGGATCAGCCAGGAAGACCAAAAGAAAATTTTCCAAAAATTCTTCCGCTCCGAAGATCCAAAAACACGGGAAGTACCCGGCACAGGTCTGGGATTGAACATCACCCGTAGCCTGGTAGAAATGCAGGGTGGAAAAATCTGGTTTGAAAGCGATTACCGCCAGGGCACCACTTTCCATTTCACCATTCCCGTAGCTGAATAACCATGGCGCGCGGCATATCGTGGGGTAGCGGACAGGGGATCGATGGGCGCGAAGCAGCTCGCCAGGCTTCGCAAGAAGCATTAGAGCATCTGGGTTCCGCCCGCCCGGCAGCGATCATTGTCCTGGCAGCCCAGGAATACCCTGTGGCGGAAGTCTTCGCTGGCCTGGCGAAAATACCGGCTGACGTGCCGGTTTGGGGAATGACCACCCGTTGGGCATTCACCCATGAGGGCGAACACCCGCGTTCCGTAGTGGTCGCGATCTTATCCGGGGCCGATTGGAAAATACAAACCGTGTGGCAGCCGCAGTTTGGCCGCGACAGCAACGCAGCTGCGCGCGGATTGGGCCAGGTTCTTGCTGAGAGCGGAAGCCAGTGGAAGGGTCTCCTGCTGGCAGCCGATGGCATTCAAGGGGATGCCACTCAAGTTCTCCCAGCCCTGACGGGTTTGGATCTTCCGGTCGCCGGTGGTCTGGCAGCCGGTGAAGTTCAATTGGGCATGACCTACCAATTTGGCGGGAACCAGTGGTCTAATGGCGCCCTTTCGGGGTTGGCTCTGGGCGGGCGCTTGCGCCTGGGAACAGGGTTGGGCCAGGGTTGGCAGGATGCCGGCATCTATTTCACCGTAACCAAATCTCACGGGGTCTGGCTGCAGGGTCTGGACCATCAGACCCCGGCCGAAATCTATGCGCGTATCTTTGGCACACCTTCGCGCCAGTGGGCATTTCCCCCTTTGACCCAGCTTGTCCGCCTGTATCCCCTGGGTCTGGAAGTCAGCCAGGGCCGCCCGGAAAGAATTGTTCGCAGCCCGCTCCAGGTAGAAGTAGACGGCAGCTTCCGGATGAATGCCAGCATTGGCGAAGGAGAGACCGTTCACCTGATGGTGGGAGATGCCCAATCTTGCCTGGAAAGTGCGCGTGTTTCAGTGCGCCAGGCTTTGGCCGGAATTGGCAAAGCTCGGCCGCTGCTGGCGCTGATTTTTGTAGACCTGGCCTGGCATATCCTGCTGGAAACCCACCCAGGGAGGCTAACCACCGTATTGCACGAAGAATTAGGGGACGTGCCATTAATCGGCGCATACACTTTAGGCCAGATAACCCGTCCACCGGGCAGAGATGATCTGGTGCGGTTTTACAACCAATCGATTCTGACCGCAGTCATTGGAGAAGCATAACCGTAAAAAAGGGGATTCCGACTGGTAGTGCCAGTCGGAATCCCCTTAAAAAACTCGTTTTACCCGCGGCGGTATTGGCTGGCCTGGTAATTGAGCAGCAGAGCGGCGATTGCACCCGGAACCCATCCCGCTAACGTCAACAGCGTGACAATCACTACTGTCCCGCAGCCTTGATCCAGGACCGCCAGGGGCGGAAAAATGATGCATAATAATGCGCGAAAACAGCCCATTTATTTATTCTATCATGGGATGCCCTGGTTTGGAGTGCTGCTTTCCAAACCAGGGCAGTTTCTATTATGCTGCCGCCGGGATATTTACCTGGGGCACACGCTCGCGGATGGTGGCGATAGCCTCTTCGGGGATCGCGTAATCTACCAGCTGTCCGTTATTATAGGCATTGTATGCTGTCAGGTCGAAATTGCCGTGACCTGAGAGGTTGAACAAAATCACTTTCTTTTCACCGGTCTCTTTCGCTTTAAGAGCTTCATCGATCGCCGCGCGAATGGCATGCGCCGATTCTGGCGCCGGCAGCAGCCCTTCGGTCTGGGCAAACAGCACCCCGGCTTCAAAAGTCGATATCTGGTTGACAGCAATTGCCTCGATCAGCCCGGCATCGTACAAGGCGCACAGCGTGGGAGCCATGCCGTGATAACGCAAGCCGCCAGCATGGATCGGAGACGGCATGAAATCGTGGCCCAGGGTGTGCATTTTGACGATTGGCGCCATTTGGGCGGTATCACCGTAATCAAACGTATATACACCGCGGGTCAGTGAGGGGGTCGCGGTGGGTTCAACCGCCAGCAGGCGGGTGCGTTGCCCGTTCTTGAGGTTTTCACGCAAGAAAGGAAAAGCGATTCCCGAGAAGTTCGACCCACCGCCTACACAGCCGATGACCACGTCCGGATATTCTCCGGCCATATCCATCTGTTTGAGCGATTCTTCGCCGATCACCGTTTGGTGCAGCAAGACATGGTTCAGCACCGACCCCAGGCTGTATTTTTTCTTCCCGTTTGAGGTCGCAGCCACTTCCACGGCCTCAGAAATTGCGATCCCTAATGAGCCATTGCTTTCTGGATCCTTATCCAGAACTGCCTGGCCGGCGTGGGTCTTCCTGGTTGGGCTGGGAAAAACCTGGGCGCCGTATGTCTCCATTAAGAACCTCCGGTAAGGCTTCTGCTCGTAAGAAACCTTGACCATATAAACTTCCACGGCAATATCGAACATCTTGCCTGCCATCGCCAGGGCTGTGCCCCACTGCCCGGCGCCGGTTTCTGTCGTCAGGGCGTGCGTGCCGGCTTTTTTGTTATAAAATGCCTGGGGAATGGCCGTGTTTGACTTATGGCTGCCGGCAGGTGAAGCCCCCTCATATTTATAATAAATATGAGCCGGCGTGCCGAGCGCCTTTTCCAATCGCCGGGCGCGCAATAAAGGGGTCGGCCGGTACAGGCGGTAGATTTCACGCACTTCTTCAGGAATTTCAATATACCGTTCGGTGCTGATCTCCTGCATGATCAGGTCCATCGGAAACAAGACCGATAGAAAATCAGGGGTGACCGGTTCTTTCGTCCCCGGATGCAGGACTGGCGCCGGTTGAACCGGGCTGTCGGCGTTCACGTTGTACCAAAATTTTGGCAGGTCGGATTCGTTCAGGATAAAGCGGGTGAGTTCAGACATGGGATTCCTCCTTGGATTTGGGTAAAAAATTTGGGTGAATGTTTGGTTAAGGTCATCAGGGAGATCAACTTCCGCAGATTTTTCCGAAATAGGCAAATCAACAAAATGCTCCCTTGAGTTCGGGGATGGGCGCGGTATCGGCATTCAAGTCCAGGCCGGCAGACAGGCCCATCAGGCGCATCACCTCGTCGCAGGTTTCCTGAGCAACCGGACGGGCGCGATCCGTGCCATGCTGTAAGATCTCCAGCACCTGGCGCGGGCGGGCGGCGAACTCCTTGCGGCGGGAACGCAGCGGCTCCAGATAGGCGTTTAGCGCGGCAGCGCAGCGCTGTTTGACGTCTACATCGCCGATTTTTCCGGCCCGATATTGCTCCTTTAAATCGACCAGCTCATCTTGCCTGGGATCAAAGATATCCAGATAGGTGAAGACCGGGTTGCCTTCCACGTGGCCCGGATCGGTGGGATGGATCCGGGTGGGATCGGTGTACATCTTCATGACTTTTTGAGCAGTTTCCTGTGGAGTGTCTTTCAGATAAATCACATTGCCGTAAGAGGTGTGCATGGTGCGATTATCGATCCCCGGCAGCCGCGGATTGGCCGAAAGCAGCGGCTGCGGCTCGGGAAAAGCCGGAGCATAGAGCTGGTTAAAACGCCGCGCAAGCTCCCGAGCCAGCTCCAGATGGGGCAGCTGGTCCTCACCTACCGGCACCTTGTCCGCTTTATACAGCAGAATATCCGCCGTCTGTAAAACAGGATAGGTCAGCAGGCCGAGAGATGGCACCAGACCAAGATTCTGGATCTGCTCTTTATAGGTGGGGACGCGCTCCAGGCGTGAAACCGTCACCAGCATGCTCAATAACATGCTGAATTGTGAGTGGGCAGGTATAGCTGACTGCAGCACCAGGGTCGCGCGGTCAGGATCGATCCCGGCAGCCAACCAATCGGTGACGACTTCAATCGAATTCTGGCGGATGCGGCCCGGATTATCAAAGTCTGTGGTCAGAACGTGTAAATCGGCTACCAGGAAAAAGCAGTCGTAAGCATCCTGCAGTTTTACCCAGGTCTCCAGTGTTCCAACCAGGTGCCCGATATGGCGCGGCCCAGTGGGCCGGTGCCCGGTAAGAATGCGACCCTTTTTCACATTCATCGAACCTCCTTAAACAAAAAAGCGTTCATCCTTGGGAGGACGAACGCATAGTCCGTGGTGCCACCTCATTTAGGCTGCTTATTAACCAAAAATCCCATGATGATGCATCACGGGAAAACTGCCAGCCTCACTCTTTCGGGTACGGCTTTTCAGCGATACCCTTTGCCTTGATAACGGTGGCATCTCCGGCGCAGGCTACTGGGGTTTCCGTTCGCCATGCAGCTCTGAGGTCCATTCCGTGTCGCTGTACGGGCAGGTTTTCACCGTTTCCTGCTCTCTGCTACCGCCAAAGTGGCACGTACTCGTCCTCTTCACAGCTTTATGTTTGATTGGTTAGATTATAAGAGATTTTATTGACTTGTCAAGTTAAGAAAAAATGGCGGCTGGTTCCGGTTTTATTCACGTTCATCCGGAACCGGCCGCACAGATGGTTTATTTGTTTACCTTTGGTATATAGCTCAAGTAATCCAGTTTGACCGAAAATCCACTATGTTCGATGCCATCAAACAGCACAGCGACTTCAACCTGTCTTTGACTCCCAAAGAAAGGATTTGCAGGTGCCGCCAGCGGTGCTAAAGCAACAGCGGGCAACAGGCGCAAATGCAGCAAGATCATTTCACCCGGATTTACAACCGTAGGAGGCATTTCTCCGCCTGCCATCTGTATCGCTGGAACCCAATAAGGATCAATACCGACGCTGCGCGGCTGGAAGGTGAGGAGATGGCTGACCAGATCAGGGTTATTGACCACAAAGGGAAGATCGAGTGTAGGCAGGCTGGTGGCAGGTAAGATATCCACATTACGCTGGCTGCGCATATCCTGGTATCCTGCTTGTTTTAGCACGACCATCACACAGCGATGCAGTGTCCCGCTGCCGGATGGCGTCCAGCTCGCACAGTATTTATTGATGCTGTGCGCCGGTAAATTAAACGTCTGTTCTGCAACCGACGTAAAACCGATCCCTGCTCCGAAATCTGCGACCAGATATTGAATGGTGACCGTGCGCACCGATCCTGTGGGGTTCTGCAACTCCACACAAATTTGATTGGAAACACCTGCGACTGGCACGCTGGGTATAAAGCTGATCTCCGGCTCCTCCCAGGGTGGGATCACCCCGACCGGAAGATTGATAATCGGCACATCCAGTTTTCGAATCCCCCCCACCAGGCGCGTGCCGTCCCAGGCCTGTACATCAATATGGCAGCCGCTTCCCAGGGTAGATATCCCGGAAGGCGGGGTCACCGTCAGGGTGGCATTACGAATCTCGCCCGACGTCATATTGAGCAAAGTGATTGGCGTTACCATTGCCGTCCAACCAGGGCAAGTATTTTCCACGACCAGATCAATGGCTGTGGTCAACCCAGAATCATTGCGTACGCTGAAGGTGAGTGGGCTGGCAACCCCCGGTTGAAGGTCCTCCATCACATCCAGATTGTGTTGGGTGATGATCGGAGTGGTGAAATTAGTGCTCGTGACCCGGATTTGGATGGAATAAAGCCCAGATGTGGGCGGGGTGAAATTGGCGTTCAACACCGCGCTGCTGCCAGGCGGCAGGGTAGCCGGTACGCTGGCAAATGGAGTATAGGCCAGGCCGATCCCAAAACGGGAGGGAGAGGACTCGAAGTTGACAACCACCGGTTGGGGCACAGGCGAGGTGTTGGTCAGGCGCACCGAGACCTGGCTGGCCCTTCCGGCAACCAGCGGGTAAGGATGGACTTGGATCTCGCTTTCGATATACGGCGGATCTTCATTGGGCAGGCTGATTGGGGGACAGGTCACCGGGTGGCTGGTCGGCGTACTGTCCAGGTTGGGCTGCCCTGAAGCGGTGATTGTCGCCACATTGGTAATGGCAGTGTTCTGGTCTTGGCAGTTTTGCTGGATAACTCTCACGGAGAAAGTTTTTTGTTTAAGGGGATCAGCGCTGGTAATGACCCAGTTGAAGGTTCCGTCCGCCGCTGGTGTAACACCGTCGGCGCTGCCCGGAATAAACATCGTCCCATCTGGAATTTTATCGATCAGCCGGGCTTCCGCGGGGCAGTTTGGTATCCCTGCGACAAAGGTGTAGGTAAGGGTATAGGTAATCGTGCCCCCATAGGCAACCGCTAACCCGGATGCTGGGCCGGCGGATTTGGTGATCGTGAAGCAATCATTCGTTGGAGGTGGGGGAAGAGGGCATTGAAAACCTGCCATATAAGCAACTGAATTGAGAAATATGGCTTTTCCATCGGCCGTCATCTGTGTCGGATTGCCGCTATTGCCCCACAACATGCGGCAGCCCTGAAGGATCAATGAATCATGGTTGAATTTATTGGGATCTTCTTTGGCAATCGGCAGCACCCAGGGTGGGATGGATGGCACACCCAGGTAGATACCGACGCTGTTTTGCGGCGCAAGGTAGTGGGTGATGGGATCGACCGGGATCCCGGCAAAAATAGCAGGAGGGGCAGTCGTCTCCTTCCAAATTTTCTGCTGCGGCCCATGCCAGCCCTGCGGCCAGCCAATAAACAACCCCAGCCGGCCAAAGAAGGAGTAGCCTCCCTCTCCCAGGCCCAGGACTGGTTTATTTGCTGCCTTGATCTTATCCACCTGTGCTGCAGTGGCTGGTGGTATGCCCCAGGTATTTAAGTTGCCCGTGTCATCGGCGATCACGATCAGTTGGAAGACAGAAAAATCGGTGGCGGCAACGTCGCTTAACGGCACCAGGGTAACGGTATACCCGGCACCGCTCAGCAGATTGTGAAAAGAGATGGCGGATGAAAGCTCACCGCGGAAAACGTAAGCCACAGTCCCTTTCCTGGTCGTACTGCAAGGCCCATTCGTTAATTTCAATAACTGCCAGGTTCTAGGCTGGTCATAAAACTTATTACTGGGCCAGCCATAATCATCCCCAATCGCGGCATACGCGTGGTGGTACACCGCCAGGCCAAATACTTGCCCGCAGTCTCCAAGCGCAAAGCTGGCGAGATCAATCTCATATTCCACAATGTCACTCTTAGGATCTGCCGTCGCTGAACCACTCCAAAAGCCCGCCACGGCGGCATCCGTAACATATCCATCCGCCACGCCGGTGCCTTGATAGCTGGTGTTGGCGCCGCTGAGAATGCCGACCTGAAGCCTGAAATCATTTTTTTCGGCGTAGGTGTACGTATTTCCATCCCCCTGCGGATCCAGATAAACGGCTCCTGAGCGCTGGCTGAATGTTCCGGCAGTGCCAATCATGCATATAATCAGTTTCGTGGCGGTATGCACAATCAGCACCGTTCCGCTCCCACCGCCGTCAGTGAAGGTCTGGCTGAAGGCGCTGGCATAAGCCGCATCATTGCACTGCCCATCCACTTTTATGGGAACATCGGTTTGGGGAATATTCAGGATGCCAATCGCCGTAGTCGAGGGTGTAAGGATGGACTTTGGCTGCACACTTTGCTGTACGGCAGCGGCTGAGGTGGCTTGGGCTGGTCCCAGGATGGAACCAACCAGAATCGTGACCAAAAATATAGTCGTAAACCTTGAGCTTTTAAACATCGGACCCTCCCGGGAAACCTGAGAATATAGCGATCATTAAGTAGATCAATATGATCATTATAGAACGTTAACCTTAAAAATCAAACTTTCCCCATCTGCCAGATGATCAAATTCTAAGGTTATACGGTATCGCACTTTCATATTTCAAATATGGGATACTAATATAAAAAAATCATCTCGCTGGAGAAACATCCTTTGAAAGCATTCTTGTCGATTAAATATCACCCAGACCTGCATAATAAAGATAAGATCGAAATAATTATGAGGATTTTGGAAAGCTGCGGCATTAACCCATTTTGCGTTGCGCGCGACTTCGAAAAATGGGGGCAGGTTCATTTTGATCCGCAAGAATTAATGAGCATTACCCTGCGCGAGATCCGCAGCACTCACCTGGTGGTCGTGGACCTGGAAGAGAAGGGAGTCGGGGTAGGCATTGAATGCGGCTATGCCGCCGCGCGCGGGATTCCAATCGTGACGATTGCCCCGCGCGGCAGCGATGTTTCACTGACTTTGCAGGGGATATCCCGGGAGATCGTCTACTATACCGCTGCTGACGATTTAACGCCGTATTTCCAGCAATTGGCAGATTGGTAAGCAGGTTTGTTGAGTATAATAGCCCGGAGTATTCCACCACGTATCTAATTGGGCTTTCTACCTTCGAAGACGGTAATTTGAGTTCTGAGCCTGGAGGGCGAGTTGGGCTTGTTTCCGATCAACGCTGAAAATTGGCAAGAGGGTGTTCACCTGGATGAATATACCCGCGATATGCAGGCCTACCAGGCCGATATGCTCCGCCGCCTGGATGAAGTGCGGTTGAAGCCGGATGAGATCATCCGCTTGAGCCAGATAAACCGCCCCATAAAAATTGCCGGCTTATGTGATGATTGGTGTATCGATTGCTTAATGACCATCCCCATCATGGGACAAATCGCTGCCGCCGCGCCTGGTATGGAGCTGCGCATATTTTCGCGCAATAAGTGGCCGATTTTGAAGGAATATTACAACCAGCGTGGGGTGATGGCGATCCCGGTCTTTTCATTTTTATACGAAAGTTATGATGAGTTTGCCACGTTTGTCGAGCGTCCGCAAAATGCCCATGTGAAATTAGCGGCTTGGAAAGCCGCGCATCCCGAAATTGAAGAAATCCGGCGGTCCTTCTCCTTATCCAGCGCGGAGAAAAAGGCTCGCCTCGCTCGCATCCGGGTTGAAATGCAAAGCGAAATGGAAGGCTGGTACGCAGATGAGTGCCAAAGCGGTATGGTAGCTGAAGTGGCAGCGATTCTGGGCGTCTAGCCTATTTCACACGATTTATGCTACCAATTTCTAGATACCCCAATTAATGGCTATGCGCAATATATTTCGGTATTTTTTAGATCCCCAGATTTCCCGCTGATCAATGATTCGGATAGTAAAGGCGGCCGGCAGTTATTCTGCCGGCCGTTTGGATTCTTCCTATTAATTCATTTCTAAAAAGGTCAGGAGGCTACCTTCTCCTCATCAGCAACTTTGACGATCTCGAGGTCAACACTAATGTTAATATCTTCTCCGACCAACAATCCACCGCTTTCCAACATCTGGTTCCAGTTCAAGTCCCAGTTTTTGCGGTTGATTTTGGTCGAGGCGCTGAACCCGGCAGACGTGTTGCCCCACATCTTAGACTGTCCTGAGTATTCGGTATCCAGAATAACCTCGCGAGTGATATCCCGGATTGTCAGGTCTCCAAATATTTTCGCGTGATGATCGTCTACGAGCTCAATCCGTTTACTCTTGAACGACAGAGCCGGGTACTGCTCCGCATTCAAGAAATCGGGCGAGCGCAGGTGCCCATCACGCCTTGTATCACGGGTATTGATGCTGGCAGCTTCAATTTGTACATTGACAGATGATTTCACCGGGTCGTTTTCATTGAAATCCACTTCGCCAGAAAAATTTTCGAAACGTCCGTGAACGTTTGAAATCATCATATGGCGGATCGAGAAAGTTACTTGGGAATGAGCAGGATCGATTTTCCAGGACATGGTTTCCTCCAAAAAATTAGATTTATGTTAAAAAATTTGATATCAAACTATTATCTTAAAAAAATATGCTACTCGCTGCTTCCGGCTGTGGAGCCTTTGCTCTCGCGCTTGCCAAGTTTTTTGCACAACCGTCCGAGGACAGCCTGCTCCTGGGCATCAAGAGCACTTAATTCACTGACAATGGCCTGCAGCTGCCGGGGAAAAATTTTCTTAATCAAGGATTCTCCTTGCTGCGTCAGGCAAACAATAGTAATCCGCCTGTCTGACGGGTCGGTCGTACGCTGCACCAGATTTTGTTTTTCCAGGTTGTCGATCACCAGGGTGATATTGCCACCGCTCTTGAGCATCTTGGCGCCGATCTCGCTTTGGGAGAGAGGACCCAGGTGAAGCAGCGTTTCGAGCGCCCCAAACTGGCTGATCGTCAAGTTCTCCAGCGATTCGTAGCTTGCCAGGCGGCTCATTAATGAGTTTGTAGCCCTGGTCAGTTTGATGAACGTGTCCAGTGCGAGAACTTCTTGGGGGGTACCGGAATAGTGAGTGGGCATAATTTGATCTCAAATCGTTTGATATTGAAATAATATCATGTTAACCTGCATTTGTCAATACCCCAATTTCCCCATAACCTCATCTGGCATCGCTTATAAAGATGTAAGGTGGTGTTTTTGGAGGTGCTTGACACCTCCAAAAACACCAATCACATCGTTTTTCGTGGAGGTCTCCAGGCCGACCAGCTTTTTACTCGTATTGTTATTTGCCAATCCCGTGAAGCCGCACGGAAGAACTGGCCGGGGACGTCAATCGCCAGCCAGCTTACCCAGGAATCCACCGATGCCCGGAAAGTTCAGCACAATTGCGCCCAGCCGGTACCAGAAATTGGGGATCACGATCCCGCTGCCCCGCCCTATTGCGACCAGCGACTCATGCACGACACCGTGCGCATTCAGCCACAGCAGCCTGGGGATCCGTCCACGGTCGAAGGATGTATTCTGGCTCGCATCATGAAATTCAGTCACGATAAATCCGGGACATAAACCCTGGACGCGCACCCCGGTTCCCTTGAGATCGTCGATTAACGCCTGGCTGAAGGCCACCAGAAATGATTTTGTGGCGCTGTACATCACAGAATTCCGCCTGCGCAAAAAGGCAGCCATGGAAGCCACCTGAATAATGCCGCCTGATCGTCGAGCGATCATCCCCGGCAGTACCGCATGGGCCAACCGAACGCTCGCAAGATCATGGACCAGGATCATACCGGCCTGGGCCTCGAGATCCGACTCCCAAAAATGCCCGTACATGCCATAACCGGCATTGTTGACCAGCAAATCGACGCGTTCTTGATGGCGCAGTTCGCCTTCCAGCCAGCGCAGCTCGTCGATTTTAGCCAGGTCGGCCGGCTTAACCTCGACCTGGACGGCATATAACGGGCCAAGCTCACGCGCGATAGCCTCCATCCGGTCCACGCGCCGCCCAGATAGTATCAGGTTATATCCCTGGGCAGCAAGCTGGCGCGCGAATTCCGCCCCCAGGCCGCCCGAGGCGCCGGTTACCACCGCCAGGCGGTTTTCTCCGGCAGTTTTCCCTTGGAGTTTTTCATTGGTGCTTGGCATTCTTTATTTTGGCCCGCCGCTTGCGCTCTTCATATACCTGCCAGTATACCCGGTGGGCATCGTACTGCGTGCGCGCTTCTTTCTTTTCGGCCGGGTATCCCACGTATACCACTCCCAGTGGGGTGGCATTTTCAGGAATGTTCAACACCTTCCGGACGCTCTTTACCCGGCTTTCCAATGGATAAACACCGATCCATACCGTTCCCAATTCCATCCCGGTCGCCGCGATTAAGATATTTTCAATTGCAGCGCTGCAATCCTGCACCCAATACATTTTGCCCGCCGAATTATTCGCGATATCGGGATTGCCAATGACCACGATCGCCGCGGGCGGGTTGTATTGGCCAAACGGCAGCACCGCCTTCAACTGGCTCAAATATTCCGGATCATCTACTACGACAAATTCCCAGGGGCGAGCGTTTGCCGCGGTCGGAGCAGCCATAGCTGCTCGCAGCAGTTTCTCCAGCACATCTCGTTCTACCATTCGTTCCTGGTAATTGCGGATACTCCGCCGGGAGAAAATAATATCTAAAATTTCCATCTTTTCCTCGAATTGGGCGATCTCATGCCACTCTCCAATTATGGCTGTGATTCTCCATTTTGAAAAGTGAAAGCCATCGCCAAATCCAGGCCGGGTGCAATATAATAGACCCATGCCAATCGCTAAATCTTTCTTGGGCAAAAAGGTTTATCATTTCACTCCGGTTACCAACCTGCCAATGATCCTGGCGCACGGCCTGCTCGCGAAAAGCGAACAAAAACGGAGGGGATTTCTCCACCGCACCATCGTATGGGAGGCCGTCCAGCACCATCGAGCCAGCGTCACGATCCCGATTGCTCCCGGTGGGACACCCGAGGACTACATACCGTTCTACTTCTGCAAGCTGTCTCCCATGCTGTTGGCGATCATAAGCAGCAAAGTGATCGATGAGGAAACGATCATTCATTTCGAATATCCCATCGATATTCTCGCTACTCACCCCTCGGTTTTTTCTGACGGCGCAATCATTCCCAACTCTTATCCTCATTTTTTTTCTGACCCATCCGATTTGAATCGTCTGAATTGGCAGGCGATTGATTCTCCAGCATGGCGCATGCCCACCGAGAGCCTGCGCCATGCGCGCCTGTCCGAACTGCTGGTCCAGCGGCAGATCGCGATCGATTTAGTTTCGCGCATCATCGTGTGGGACAGCAGCATTGCCGGGCAGGTGCTGCAGCAGTACCAATCCGCCGGGCGGCGCCCGCCTGTGATTGAAACCGACCCCACCTGCTACTTCCTATCCAGTGAAGACTCAACCAGACCCGCGATCAGCGGGCCTACCTTGATTTACCAGACTTACCAGCACACCATCCAGCAGCTGGCGGCAGAGATTAACCAGGCGGTTCACCCGCGCTTTGCCGGTTTGGAGGACCTGCGCAGATGCCTGCATCAAAATTTTAACTGTCTGCCTGAGACAGCCGAGTTAGACGGCCTGGAAACGGATAACCGGGCTCATTTCGAAGACATTGGCGCGCACACCCAAAGGGTCGTAGCCGAAACCATGCGTTCCCCAGAATACTCGGTTCTCTCCGAACACGACTGCATGCTGGTTGAGATCGCCGCTTTTCTACACGACATTGGCAAAGGCCCGAAGAACCGGTGGGCTGCCTACAACGGAAAACAACAGCTCGATCCGGACCACCCAATCAAAGCCCTGCCTATGCTGCGGCGAATTTTAACCGAGGAAGTCGAGCGCATCGCGTACGAGGATGCAGTACTGCTGTGCAAGCTGGTGGTGTACCATGATATCATCGGCGGAATCCTGTTCAGCGGGCGAAAACTGGAGGAGTTGTTGGGAATATTTGAAACCAGACGCGAATTTGAAATGCTTATGTGTCTGGGACGCGCAGATTCTGTGGCGATCAACCCGGCCTGGAACCATGAATCCGAGCGAGATGCTCTGCGCCAGGCAGTTTTTCAAACTTTTGATACCCGAGGAGATTAACATGGCTTTCGATACCCCAGCTGACCTGCGTAACCTGGTCATATATTCGGTTTATGTGCGCAATCATGGCCCGAATGGAACGTTCGCCGATGTGGAAGCGGATTTAGCCCGCATCCGGCAGATGGGCGTAGATTTGATCTGGTTGATGCCAATCCACCCCATCGGAAAAGTGAATAGAAAGGGGACGTTGGGCAGCCCTTATTCCATATCCGATTACCGCGGGATCAATCCCGAGTACGGCACCCTGGAAGATTTCATCAGACTGGTGGAAAAAACTCATTCCGCCGGCATGCGCATCATGATCGACGTGGTCTACAACCATACTTCCCACGATTCGCTGCTCGTTCGCGACCACCCGGATTGGTTCCACCAGGATGCCAGCGGCAAACCAGTAACCACCGTGCCAGATTGGAGCGATGTCATCGATCTCAAACATCCCAATCCGTCACTGACCGCTTACCTACATGAAACGCTGCAGTATTGGGCGAAACTGGGCGTGGATGGTTTTCGCTGCGATGTCGCATCGTGTCTACCGGAAGAATTCTGGGTGTCAGCTCGCCAGGCTGTCGCCAAAGTCAAGCCGGGTGTGATCTGGCTGGCCGAAGCGGTGCACACCGGTTGGGTGGTGCAGCGCCGCGCAAATGACCTGCCTACCCTTTCGGACAGCGAGGTTTACCGCGCCTTTGATATGACCTACGATTACGATATCTGGACCACATTCAGGCATGCCGTGCAAGGGCAGGTCCATTTCGGTCGTTACCTGGAAATGCTTCTACTCCAGTATGGGATTTACCCGGCGAATTTCATCAAGATGCGCTGTTCCGAAAACCACGACCAACCGCGCATCATGGCCTTTGCCCCAAACAGGGAACTGGCCCTGACCTGGACTGCTTTTGAAGCTTTCAACAGGGGCGCATTCTTAATTTACGCCGGACAGGAAGCCGCCGCCAGCCATACCCCATCCCTGTTTGACGAGGATAAAATCCAGTGGCAGGATATTCCCCTGCAGCCCTTTTTTACCAACCTGGCCCGCATTAAGAAGGATCCGGCTTTAATTTCTGGCAAATTCTGGCTTATTGAAAACCGCGATACCCTCCAGGCAGCCTGGCGAACCGCCGAGGGCGGGCTGTTGGGCGTCTTCAACGTGCAAGGATTAACCGGTGAAATCGCGGTCCCGTTGCCGAACGGCGCCTACCTGGATGAGCTGAGCGGCAAAATGATATCCGTCAGCGGTGGAAAAATGCGCTCCCAGCCGGCAGTAATTTTGAGATATTCACAACCGTTGGATTTTCCAACTTTCAGATCATCATTATTTTAGAGGAGAGATATCATGAAAGTACTTTTTATCGGCGGCACCGGGTTGATCAGCTCTGCCTGTTCCAGGTTGGCCATCGAGGGTGGAATGGATTTATACCTGCTGAATCGCGGGCAGAACCATTCCCGTCCCGCGCCAAAAGAGGCGCACCTGATCCAGGCAGATATCCGCGATCCTGATGCTGCGCGCGCTGCGCTTGAAAAATATTCTTTCGATGTGGTGGTCGATTTTATTGCCTTCACGCCCGACCAGATCGAAACCGATCTGGCTTTGTTCAGCGGGAAAGTGGGCCAATACCTTTTCATCAGTTCCGCGTCCGCATATCAAAAGCCGGTAGCCAACTTGCCGATCAGCGAATTGACCCCATTGGCTAACCCTTTCTGGCGCTATTCCAGGAATAAAATCGCCTGTGAAGAGCGCTTGATGCGCGCTTATCGCGAAGATGGCTTCCCAATCACGATCGTTCGCCCATCCCATACCTACGACAAAATGGCGATCCCCCTGCACGGCGGTTGGACAGGCATCGAGCGCATGCGCCGCGGACTGCCGACAGTCGTCCACGGAGATGGCACAACCCTGTGGGTGATGACCCACCACGAGGATTTTGCGCGCGCCTTCCATGGTTTGTTAGGCAACCCGCATGCCATTGGTGACACGTACCACATTACCTCGGATGAAGTCCTCACCTGGGACCAGATCCATGAAATTTTTGCTCGCCTTTTGAACGTCACCCCCCGCCTGTTTCATATTTCATCGGATTTGATCAACACGTACGATCCCGAATGGGGAATGCGCTTGCTGGGCGATAAAACCCATTCCGTGATGTTCGACAACACCAAGATCAAGCATGCTGTGCCGGGCTGGTCGGCGAAGATTCCTTACCACCGCGGAGCCGAAGAAGTGCTCGCATGGTACCTGGCGGACCCGGTACGCCAGAAAGTAGACCCGGCCCTCAACGATTTGATGGATCGGATGATCGCGGCAGTCGAAAGCATCACCCCCAAACCCAGGTAATCTATCCGGGTTACTTCATGATGAGGCCGGTGGTGATCAGCGTGCGCGCTTCGAACAAAAGCCTCGGGTCAGATTTGAGCAGAGATAGCAAGATCTCGCCCAGAGCCATATTGGGAATATCCAGCTGGCTGGCCCGATGTACCAGGGCATCCAGACGCTGCGATTCCATACCGGCCAGAATCTTGCGCATGGAATACATGGCGGAATGCATCGCGCCAAAACGCTTGCGCCAGGCATCCGGGTAAGCCTTCAGCTGGCGAGCGGAAACATCCCCCGCTTTCACAGCCGGAACGGCTGCCTGCATCGCCAGGTCGGCGCCAATCATCCCCAGGTTGATCCCGCCGGCGGTTAACGGGTCTGCCTGGTGGGCGGCATCCCCTACCAGCACTAACCCATCCGCGACCATATTCTTGACCGCCCCGGAGATCGGTATTCCCCCCGAAATGACCCCCAGCACGCATGCGCCCGGATAGCGGTGGTTGATAAATTCCTCAAGCAGGGTCATAGCCGGACGCTCCGGCGCCCTGTCTCCGCTGAATACCAGGCCGACATTGGCCGTATCCTCACCTTTTGGAAATACCCACAAATATCCACCCGGGGCATACGCCTGGTTCAGGTGGTATTCGCACGTGGATGGGTCAATTCGGTTTTTAAGATTGCCCAACAGAAATTCGACCCCGCTGTAAAAATCTGCCATTCTGAGCTGGTTGCGCAGCCCCGCCCAAAGCCCTATCTGACCTTCAACCCCATCTGCTGCAACGACCAGCCGGGCAAAAACATCCTGCACGTTGCCGAAATGTTCAACTTTAACCCCCACTACCCGTTTATTATCCAGCAAAATCCCAACCGCTGGAGCGCTGGTGCATACCTCCGCCCCGCTGCGCGCGGCAATTTTGACCAGTTCCAGGTCGAATACTTTGCGGTTAACCACCAATGTGGGCTCCGCCGGGGGGACTTTGACGCCTTCACCGGCTGCGTTATAAACACAGAACGCACTGATCTCGGCATCAATCCATTTAGGATCGGGGGTAATAAACGGCAGGCATAACTCCGCCCCAATCGCCTCGGCGCAGCGTACTGGTGCCCCAATTTCCTGCCGCTTTTCCAACAGCAGCGTGCTTAATCCACCTTCAGCAGCCCTGCGGGCAGCCACCGCCCCGGCCGGGCCTGCTCCAACCACAACTACATCATAGAAAGATTTCATACAACGGCCTGCTGTAAGGGTTTCGCGCTTAAGGCATGGAATGGGCATATCTTCAGGCACCAGGTGCAGTCAGTACAGTCATCATTATTGACCACAAGCCGGCTGCCGTCCATCTGCAGCGCGCCAAATGCGCAGATTCCGACACAGGCCGCGCATTGGTTGCATAAGTCTTCGATAATTACGACATCGAACGGTCCATTAACAGGAGACATGGAGTACTCCTCAAGGATAGAATGAGATAAGTATACAAGAATTGTAATAAAATATAAATATCTATTTCATGGGTTGAAATGAAACTTCACCCAAATTAGATGCTTTTTTTATCGCCCTGAAACCCGTTGTATCTGCGTGGACTGCGTGCTAAAATGAGCAAGCATAATTCAAAAAAATGGTTCCTATGCTTGGCCGCAGAGGCGCAGCAGTCAGACCGGACGTAATGTCTGCCAGGGGCGAACAACGCAGAACCATGCGATGGCTGGTAGACCAGGTTTTTCGTCAAAGAAAGGAGGTTCTCTTCTCAATTTGACACTGGTCTTTTTTGTTTCTCAAGAATCCGTATCGATCTATTCGTCAGCATGAAGGGAGAAAAACAATGTCACGCATCATGAGTTTCGTTTTATTATTGGCGATTTTACTGGTAGCCTTGCCCTCTGCGCCGGTAGCAGCGGAAACATTACTCCACTTCCACCGGATCAGGAAATATGCATCGGATAGTGGAGGACTTATGGTACCTATGGCCCGGATCGGGGCAGGTGTCTAACTACTGCCTGTGGGCTCCCCTCACACCTCAGTCTGGAACGGCGACCTGGTGATCTACGCCCACGGCTACGTTGACCCAATCGTACCTGCCGGAATGATCCCCTGGGACCAATTGGTGCTACAGAATAATCCAGATCCTGATCTCGTCGTTACGCTTCCTAGAGTCTTGGTCGGGAAGAACTACGCCTTTGCCATCACCAGCTACAGTAAAAATGGCCTGGCGGTAACCCAAGGCATTGACGCCGTCAATCAACTGGCAGGCTTATTGAAAGCCGCTTACCATCCAAACCACATTTTCCTGGTGGGGGCTTCAGAAGGCGGGCTGGTCACCACCAAGGCTATCGAGCAGAACTATAATGATCTCTTCGACGGGGGTGTCACTACCTGCGGCCCGGTCGGAGATTTCACCCGGCAAGTCAATTACTGGGGGGATTTCCGTGTTTTGTTTGATTACTTCTTCCCTGGTTTCAAGCCGGTATTGGGCAGCCCGGTGAATATCAATCCTACCGCAATCACCAATTGGGGGACGATAGAAGCACCCGGTCCTTTGATGCTTCAAATCAGCCAGGCTATTGCCAGCAATCCCGGTCTATCTGCCCAATTAATCGCTACCAGCAAAGCACCCATTGATTCCAGTAATAAAGCAGCCTCCGCCATCATGACCTCGCTCGGTTTGCTGGATTACAACATCAAGGCTACCAATGATGGGGTCACCACGCTTGGCGGTCAACCGTTCGATAATAACCCGCGCTGGTACTTCGGTTCAAACAATGATTGGAAGCTGAACCTGCAGGTGCAAAGGTTCAATGCCGCTTCGACCGCCGTCACTGCCATGAAGGCCTACCAGACGACCGGCCAGATCAAAGCGCCGTTAGTCGCCATGCACACCACCGGCGACCCAATCGTTCCCTACTGGCACGAGCTGCTTTACCAGTTGAAAATCTGGTTTGCAGGAAAAGGCTCGCAGTTCTTGAGCATCCCGATTGTACGCTACGGCCACTGCCAATTCACCCCCGAGGAAGCCATTTTTGCCTTCGCCGTGATGGTCTATAAAGCAACCGGCACAATCCCCATGGCTTTGCTCTCACCTCAGGCAGACAATCCGTATGAGGTGCTTACACTGGATGAATATCAGGCGCTGATGACGGAAGCCGAGAAGAATATGGGACCATATGGACCGGAAAAAGTCTATATGCCCATACTGACCAAGTAATCACACTGGAAAATCCTATGATACAAGACTCACCTCGGAATTAATTTTCGCAGTGTGTCAGTCGTTTGATTCAATCACCCACCCCCTAACCCCCGCCCTATATAGGGCGGGGGAATTAATATTTATGGGGGTTCCGACTTGCTTTGCCAGTCGGAACCCCATTTTTATAATTTCCCAGACAGCCACCGAAATTATGAGATTCGGGGTGTGTCATCTATCTTATTTGACGGAAGCGCTGCCTCAGGGCATAACTATTGCAACCCGTTATGCAGTTTAACCACTGCCGTATTTCTGGGCGTACTCCACAGGATATAATCATCCTCATTTACGATGCATGGATTAAAAGGATTGAATCGCAATGGAAGCTGAAATCGATACGCGCGCCGTGCTCTTGCGCGCTTTTCCTGGGATTCCGTCTGACCAGGCAGAGAATTTTATTTCTGCCAGTGAGCAGAAATTCTATCCGGCAAATACGATTTTGTGCCATGAAGGAGCATTGGAATCGATCTTTTATATCCTGCTGGAAGGGGAAGTGCGCGTAACCAAGTGGTTCGATAAGAGCGAAGAGCGCCTCCTTAAACACCTTCATCCTGGCGATTTCTTCGGAGAAATGGCGATCGTCAACAATGCCCCACGGGCTGCCACCGTCGCCACCACATGCGATTGTACGGTACTGGAGCTGCGTAAAGAAATTTTTGCCGCCTTACTGGAGCAAAGCAGCTCAATCTCGATCGCTTTGATGCGCGAGGTCAGCCGCCGGCTGCGTGAAAACGACGAAATCGCCATCGGCGACCTGCGCGCCAAGGCCAAAGAGTTAGCAGAAGCTTACCAACAGCTCAGCGACCTGGAAGAAGCCCGGCGCGAATTTATTACCGCCATCGCCCATGAACTCCGCACCCCATTGATGGCCGCCAACGGATTCCTGCAGGTGATTCGGACCGGAATGCTGCAAGGAGAATCCCTGCGCAGCGCCATCGAAACCATTTACCGCAGCCTGCAGGAGATTACAGCGCTGACCAACGATATTTTATTCCTGCAAGAGATGGACCTGATTCTACCGGAATTTAGACTAACGGATATTGGTTCGGTGGTTACCTCCGCTGTCGAGCTACAACGTGAGCATGCCGCTCAAAGCAAAGTAGGCATCCAATTATCGATCTTACCCCGCTTACCTCAAATTATGGCAGATACGAAAAGCCTTAACCGGGCAGTAGCTGCCATTCTGGATAATGCGATTAAATTCAGCCCGGATGGCGGGGATGTGCTGGTTGAGGCAGGTTACGACGAAACGACGGTCTGGGTAAAGATAACAGATCGGGGGGTCGGCATTCCACCCGAAGCGATGCCGCACATTTTTGACCGGTTTTTCCACCTGGATAAGGTAGGAGACCATCTATTTCGCGGGGTGGGCCTGGGCCTGTCCATCGCCCGCCATGTGATCGAGCAGCATCACGGGACCATCCTGGCCGAAAGCCGACCGGGATGCGGAAGCGCATTTACCATTTCCATGCAGCGCGAGCAGGGAATTTCCACCAAAAATTAATCATTGACTAACAAAGTTGTAAATAAGCCCTTAAAAGACTTGCTTTTAGGGCGTATTTAGGCTATACTGTGGGGGAAAGTGGTGAAAAGTGGAGCAAAGTGGAGCGCCGGAGCCTATCCGGCGTTCCGCATATCTAGCAAAGGTAGAACTTATGTTCTTGGGGCAATTCGAGCATACGATCGACGAAAAGGGGCGAATGACCATCCCCGCCCGCTTCCGCGAGGAACTGGGGGAAGTAGCTTACATCACGCGCGCGTTTGACCAAAATTTGACCGTTATGCCCGAAACCGTCTTTGAAACGTTGGCGGACCGGTTAATCGACCTGTCAGTGACCGATCCAGAAGCTCGCTCGCTGCAGAACCTCATTTTTTCCAATGCGGTGCGGGTCGAATTTGACCGGTCGGGCCGCATCTTGATCCCGCAGTTCTTACGGGATGGCGCAGGCCTGCAAACATCGGCGATGGTGGTCGGCCAGGGAAAACGGTTCGAAATCTGGCCGCCCGAACTGTGGTCCGAGCAAGTCAAGTCCCAAAATTCTCCTGCGATTGCCCAACGCTTCAAAGAACTCAATCTTCCGATGCGCTGATATGGACGCTGACCGCGAACCGCAGGAACAGCACCGCTCAGTTCTTTACCATGAAATTATACGCTATATAAGCCCAAAAAGCCCGGGACGTTACATCGATGCGACAGTGGGTGCAGGCGGACACGCCTGGGGGATCTTAAATGCAAGCAGCCCTGGAGGAAGCCTCCTGGGTCTGGACCTGGATCCTCAAGCGCTATCGCTCGCGAACCAGCGCCTGGCAGATTTTCCAGGCAGGTTTACCTTAATCCAGGCATCTTATACTACGCTGCGCGATCAAATGCTGCGAATTGGGTGGGACAGCGTGCAGGGTATTGTGCTCGATCTGGGGGTTTCGTCGATGCAACTGGATACAGATGAGAGGGGATTTTCTTTCTTAAGAAACGGGCCGTTGGATATGCGCTTCAACCCTGACCAGAAAATCACTGCCGCAGACCTGGTGAATGACCTGCCAGAAAAAGAACTGGCAGACCTGATCTGGGAGTTAGGAGAAGATCGCAATTCGCGGCGCATCGCAAGGGTGATCGTCCAGGGCAGGCCTTTTTCCACCACCCGCGAGCTCGCGCAGGCATTGGAAAAAGCCGTGGGCCGTTCAAAAGACCGCCTTCATCCGGCAACGCGTACATTTCAAGCGCTGCGCATTGCTGTAAACCAGGAGCTGCGGTCGATCGGTGAAGTGCTTCCAACCGCGGTAGAAGCATTGGCACCCGGTGGGCGGCTGGCAGTGATCTCCTTCCACTCGCTGGAAGACCGGTTGGTGAAACAATATTTTCGCAAGGAAAGCCGCGATTGCATTTGCCCGCCTGAGCAGCCGGTATGTACCTGTGGGCACAAAGCGTCGATCAAGGAAATAACCCGGCATCCTATTTCGCCGGCAGAAAGCGAAGTACAGTCCAATGCCCGCGCTCGAAGTGCTCATTTGCGGGTAGCGGAAAGACTTATTCTGGCATGAGTGTTGCATAAAGGGTAGTAAACCACCTTTAACAGGGAGCTGCAATGTCTCAAAAAATTACCCAGGCATATCAACAGGCTCCATGGCGCATTCAGGTACAGCGCCTGCGAACTTTTTTCGTGATGATTCTGGTATTCACACTGGTAACCGGCATGTATTTATATATATCTGGCCAGGCAGCCACTACCGGCTTGAATATCCAGGATGGCGAATATCAGCGCGAAATCTTATTACGCAAAATCGCCACATTAAAAGTACAGCTCGGGGATTTGACTTCTGTATCGACCATGGAACAACGGGCGACCAAAGCAGGATACAAGCCGGTCGACGCCGAAAAAGGGATGTACGTGCTGGTGAAAGGTTATACCGGGAAAGAGCAGGTTAATTTGGCCCCCCCACCCGGACCGGATATGCTCCCGACCGCACGTCTGAGGCCAGAATATACCCGCTCTTTGTGGGAAGTTCTGTTTGAGACGGTGAATGGTCTGAAATTGAGCCAGGGAGAATCGCCACAATGAACTCAGCCCAAAATTCACGCTTTCTAACGATCGGTGTAGCCTTCAGTGTAATCGGCGTGTTGATTTTTGGCCAGATGGTGACCATTCAAAATCGCCAGGATATTAAAGATCTGCAAGCCAAGATTGAAGAAAATAACAACTCCATCACATTAAAGGTAGTCCCCGAACGCGGGGCAATTTATGACCGCAACGGCAAGCTGCTGGCGGGCAGCAAAGAAGTATATGAAGTCGGGATCGATCTGAAGATTATCAACGAAAAGACCGCCGAGCAAGAAACAGAAGCCATCGCCCGCGCCGTGGCGACCGTGACCGGCGCCGATTACAACCGCATGCTGGAATTGACTCGAGCCGACCGCAGCACGTTTCTATACATGCGCCTTGCCGACGGCGTTGAGCCCGCCAAGGTCGATCAGCTGCGCCAGATCAAACAGGCGATGATCGACGAAGGCAAGAACCTGATGCGCTCTATGGTGCTGGTACCTCACCTGCAGCGCAGCTATCCGGAAAAATCAACTGCTGCAAATGTGCTCGGCTACGTGAAGAGTCTGGATCCAAAAAGCCCAATCGGGGTCAACGGGATCGAAGGCCATTACAACTCCTACCTGGCAGGTATAACAACCACTGTCACGATCCCTCGCTCACCGTACGATATTACCAGCATCCCCGATTTGCCGTCCGGAGCCAGCCTGATCCTTACCATCGATCGAGAACTCCAGGCCGTAACCGAACAAATTCTCGACAAGGCGGTAAAAAACACCGGTTCAGTATCGGGTACGGCGATCATCATGGATCCCCGCACAGGCGAGATACTGGCCATGGTCTCAACCCCGCGCATCGATCCCAACGAATACTGGCGGGTGAATGAAGAATTGCTGTTAAAGAAGATCCCCTGGAACCGGGCAGTCAGCCAGATCTACGAACCCGGATCGGTGTTCAAACCAATTACTATGGCCCTGGCGATAGACGCCGGCGCGGTCAAGCGCGACACCCATTATAATGACGTCGGTTATTTTGACGCCCCCGGAAGGCGCATCACCAACTGGGATTACCGCGCATACGGCGACCAGACGATGGTTGGCTGTTTGCAGTACTCGTTGAATACATGTCTGAGCTGGGTGGTTAATCAGCTGGGCGAGAAAAAATTCTACGAAGGCATCAAGGCTTTCGGCATCGGTCAGCCTTCCAATGTCGATTTGGATGGAGAAGATTATTACCCCGTCCGCCTGCCCGGAGATGAAAATTGGACCAAGCTCAGCCTGGCGAACAATGCGTTTGGGCAGGGCGTTGCAGTCGCCCCCATTCAGCTCATCACCGCCCTGGCCGCTATCGCCAATGACGGCAAGATGATGGCCCCGCATGTGCTCAAGGCAGTGGTCGATAACGGTCGACAGTATAATAACCCTCCGCAGGTGATCAGCCAGCCCATTTCCAAACAGACCGCGAACGAGGTCAGTGATATGCTGGCCGAAGCGATCAAGGGTGAAGCCAAGATCTTAAAAATTGACGGCTACCGGATCGCCGGTAAAACAGGGACGGCAGAAATACCCATCCCTGGGGGAGGCGGATATTTTTCCAGCAAGACCAATGCCTCCTTTGTCGGCTGGGGGCCGGTGGACGATCCCCGCTTTATCATCTCTGTCTGGTTGGAAGAACCCGGCGGGCCTATGCCGTTTGGCTCGATTGTCGCCGCCCCGGTGTTCAAAGATTTATTCATGGCCAGCGTCCAGCTCACCAATCTCCCGCCGGATGCCATTCGCCAGCAGCTACTTGGGAGCAGCAACAAATAGGAAAGCAATGTGCTAACATTTGCCGATGTATTTGAAGCCCTCACAGGCGCGCGAGTTGCCGGAGCCTCCTTGATCATAAGTGAGGCTTCGATCGATTCCAGGCAGGCGATTCCCGCCAGTCTGTTTTTCGCGCTGCCAGGAGAACGCGTGGACGGGCACAACTTCATCGAGGATGCTTTTAAGCAAGGAGCGCAGGCTGCGGTCATTCAACAGGATGTAGATCTGCCTTACCCGGTGATCGATTTACGTTCCGGAGTTCTGCCTGAGATGACCGGCCTGCCTGAGATTCCATTTCTTATTCGGGTAGAAGACAGCCTGAAGGCGCTGCAGATTATCGCTGGTTTTTGGCGGAAAAAGCTCGGCGTGCGCGTAGTCGCGATTACCGGAAGCGTGGGAAAATCGACCACCAAGGAATTGGTAGCTGAAGTGCTCAGCCAGCGCTTTCACACCCTTAAAAACCAGGGCAATCTGAATAACGAAATCGGCCTGCCCCTCACCCTGCTGCGCCTGGGGCCAGGGCATCAACGAGCGGTGCTCGAGATGGGCTTTTTTGTGGCCGGGGAAATTGCATTTTTATGCGATCTTGCCCAACCATCTATCGGCATCGTCACCAATATTGGCACCGTGCATGCCGAGCGTGCCGGATCGCAGGAAGCCATTGCCAGCGGCAAAGCAGAATTGGTACAGGCCCTGCCACCAGCGCCAGATGGTGTCGCGATATTGAACATCGACGACCCCAGGGTCCGCAGAATGGCGGACGTCACCCGCGCCCAGGTTTTTTATTATGGACTGGATCCCATTGCCGATCTTTGGGCAGACAATATCGAAAGCCTGGGTCTGGAAGGGATCCGCTGCCGTTTGCATTATGGTGTTGAAACTGTCACCTTGAAAGTCCCGCTGATCGGACAGCATTCGGTCCACACCGTGCTGCGTGCGGCAGCCGTCGGGTTGATTGAAGGATTAACCTGGGGTGAAATCGCGGATGGGCTGCAGCACGGGCATACCCAATTGCGCCTGGTGGCAGTGCATACCGAGAACGGCGCCCTGCTGCTGGATGATACCTATAATGCTTCGCCCGAATCCACGTTAGCCGCGCTAAACCTTTTGAGCGAACTGGATGGAAGACGGGTGGGCGTGCTGGGCGATATGCTTGAATTGGGCCAGTACGAACAAATCGGGCATGAGATGGTGGGCGCCAGAGCGGCTGAAGTATGCTCGGAATTACTGGCAGTCGGTGAGCGTGGAAAATTGATCGCTTCTGCAGCCCTGGCCGCCGGAATGCATCCCCGCGCAGTCAAGTGGGTGGCAACGGTACCGGAAGCAATCGATTATCTGCGCCAGTATCTCAAAGAAGGCGATATAGCCCTGGTAAAAGGTTCACATGGACTGCAAATGGAGCGAATCATCAGCGCGCTGGAGGAAATTCAGTGAAAGAAACCTCACTGGCACTGGCATTGAGCATGATTAGCTTCATGATGACGGTCATTTGGGGCAGCCCGCTGGTTCGTTTTTTACGACATTTTAAGGTAGGCAAAGTGATCCGTGTCGAAGGGCCTGAAAGCCACATGACGAAGATGGGAACGCCCACCATGGGTGGGGTCATGTTTCTCCTGCCTATTTTGCTAATCACGGTGCTGTTGAATGCCGCCACCCTGTTAGGGATGTATTTTACTGGTCGTTCGGTTCTGGTCCCCTTGCTGGTCATGGTGGGCTTCGCCTTGTTGGGGGCGATCGATGACTGGGAAGGAATTCGCGGTCCGCGCCGCGGTCTGGGAATGCGTGCCCGCACCAAATTTCTTTTCCAGGTGGTGATGGCGTTAGCTACATCCCTGGTATTAAAGTATATGCTCGAAGTCCCGGATATGTTTTGGCCTGGCGCGAAAGAATCGATCTCATTGGGCATTCTTTACATCCCCATTGCGACGATTATTATTACCGGTTTTTCTAACGCGGTCAATTTCACTGATGGACTCGACGGATTGGCGGGCTTGATTTCAGCCACCGCTTTTGCAGCTTACGGCGGGATCGCCTTGCTGCAGGGACAGATCTTTTTAGGGCGGTTCTGTTTTACCATTGTAGGCGCTCTTTTCGGCTTTTTATGGTTCAATGTCCACCCTGCCCAATTAATCATGGGTGACGCCGGCGCCCTCTCCCTGGGAGCAACTTTAGGAGTAGTGGCGCTGATGACCGGACAGTGGCTGCTGCTGCCGTTAATTGCAGTGATCCCCTTCAGCGAAAACCTGAGCGTCGTTCTGCAGGTAGCTTACTTTCGCTGGACCAAGGGTAAACGTCTGTTCAAAATGGCCCCGCTCCACCATCATTTCGAGCTGTTAGGATGGAGCGAAACTCAAGTCGTGCAGCGATTCTGGTTGGTGGGCCTGTTGTTTGCCATGCTTGGCATAGCTCTTGCAGTGGTGGGAAGATGAAAGACTGGACGGGTGTGCGCGTACTGATGATCGGCGGCGCTCGCCAGGGATTGGCGACCGGGCGTTATTTAGCGCGCTGCGGTGCGCAGGTCACCATCAACGACCAGCGCCCCGCTGAAAAAATGGAATCTGCGCGGGAAGCCTTATCCGGTTTACCCATCCGCTGGGTCTTGGGCGAACACCCTCTCAGCTTGCTGGAAAAAACCGATCTGGTATGCGTCTCTGGTGGTGTGCCGCTGAACCTGCCCATCCTGGTTGAAGCCGTCAAACGCGGTCTGCTGTTGACCAATGATTCGCAAATTTTTATGGAGGCAGTACCCTGTAAAGTGATCGGAATCACCGGATCGGCTGGAAAAACCACCACCACCACCCTGGTCGGTCGGATGGCTCAGGCAGCTGTAAAGTCGCCCGCGCGCGCCTGGATCGGTGGAAATATCGGCCTCCCGTTGATCGATCTCCTGGATCAAATCCAGGCAGCAGATGTGGTCGTGCTCGAGCTTTCAAGCTTTCAGCTCGAATTGATGACCCGTTCGCCTCAGGTGGCTGCGATCCTCAACATCACCCCGAACCACCTGGACCGGCACGGCACGATGGAAGCATATACAGCGGCCAAGGCGCACATTCTGGCTTACCAGTCCGGTGATGACAGCGCCGTCCTTGGCAGGGATGATCCTGGGTCCTGGGGTCTGGCCTCGGAAGTGAAAGGCCGGTTGGTGTCCTTCGGTCTGGACCGCCCACCCAGCGGGCAATGCGGCGCCTACACGCAAGACGCCAAAATTCGCCTGCAAGAAGGCGCCCGCTCGCACGATCTGCTGCTGGTCAGCCAGATCAATTTACGCGGTCAGCACAATTTACTCAATGTGCTGGCAGCCTGTGCCATCGCTTTTGCCGCAGGGTTTGAGCGCGAGGCTTTTGCCGCCGGGGTGGAGGGCTTCAACGGGGTTCCCCACCGCCTGGAAATGGTACGCCGCTGGCATGACGCCGCCTGGTACAACGACTCGATCGCCACGGCTCCGGAGCGCACGATGGCCGCCATCCGGTCTTTCAATGAACCACTGGTCTTGCTTCTCGGCGGGAGAGATAAAAACCTGCCTTGGAGCGAACTGGCGGAGCTAGTCCACCAGCGGGTGGATCATGTAATCGTTTTTGGCGAGGCCGCGCCTAAAATTTTGCAAGCCCTGGGTCCTCAGGTCCGCGGTCGACGCCCATACAGCCTGGCGGTGGCCTCTGGTTTACAGGAAGCGGTCCAGGCTGCGGCAACCGTAGCGGGTCCCGGAATGGTGGTCTTATTGTCACCCGGCGGCACCAGTTATGACGAATTTAATGATTTTGAAGAGCGTGGGGAGCGCTATCGACAATGGGTCAAACAGCTTTCGTAAAATCGCCTGCCCGTCCGTTCCCGACCGTAAAGGTCGTGAGGTCCTTCCAGCTGCACCTGGATGTGCCTTTAATGGTGTTCGTAGTTGCCCTGCTGGTGATCGGCCTGCTGATGGTGTATTCTACCAGCTGGAAGAGCGCCCAAAGCCTGGAACAGCCAGATACTTACTATTTGTTCCGCCAGGTGGTGTTCGTCGCCCTGGGCGCATTTATCGCCCTGGCTCTCAGCCTGTTTGATTACCACCGTTACCAACGTTTGCTGGTTCCGATGATCGCGGTCGCCCTGCTGGCCTTAGTGGCAGTGCTGTTGTTCGGCGAGGACCGATTCAATTCGACCCGCACCCTGCTGAATGGTTCCATCCAGCCATCAGAAATTGCGTCTCTGGTGGTAATTATCTACCTGGCATTCTGGTTGTATTCCAAACGTGAAGTGCTGAATATCCTGTCCTTCGGTTTGATCCCGATGATGACCATCCTCGGCATATTTGGGGCCTTGATCTTTATTCAGCCCGATTTCAGCGCCACTCTCACGATCTTTGTGATGGGCGGGTTGATGTTTTATCTGGCTGGCGCTGAGCTGCGCCAGGTAATCCTGGTGCTTATCGCCGCGGTAGTGATCGGTTTCATGGTGGTCAAATTCACCGGCACCGGCAGCGACCGCTGGGAAAAATACATCGCCGGGCTGAATAACCCGAACATGGCCTCCGACCATATGCAGCGCGTATTTGAAGCTATTTCACGCGGCGGCTTATTCGGAGTGGGGATTGGCAACAGCATCACCAAATTTACCGGATTACCGGTTCCCTGGACGGACAGTATTTATGCCGTCGTCGTGGAAGAAACCGGGCTGGTGGGTGCATTCGCAGTTTTGGCTTTATACTTCCTGATTTTATGGCGCGGTCTGCAGATCGCGAACCGCGCACCCGACCAGCTTGGACGCATGCTGGCGAGCGGGATCACCTTTTGGATTGTTTTTGAAGCCATCTTGAATACGGGCGTGATGGTCAATCTCTTTCCTTTTGCCGGTAATGCCCTTCCGCTGGTCAGCTACGGCGGCTCGAGCATGGTTTCGACCATGGTCGGCATTGGAATCTTAATGAACATCGCCCGTTCAAACTCAAAGAAAGAATCAGCCAGCTCTGAAGGGAGGTCATACGGTGCGGTTATTGATATGCGCCGGCGGGACCGGAGGCGGCGTGTATCCCGCTCTGTCGGTTCTACAGGCACTGAAGAATGACGCACAGCCGGTTTTATGGGTTGGCGGCGAGGGCGGCATGGAAGCCGGCCTCGTGACGCGTTCCGGCGTGCCGTTCACGTCCATTCCCGCCGCGGGAGTGCACGGAGTGGGCCTGCGGGCTCTCCCCGGCAACCTCGTGCGGCTGGCGCGCGGCACCCTGGCTGCCCGGCGCATCCTGGCGGATTTCCGTCCGGATGTGCTGCTGTTTACCGGTGGCTACGTCGCTGCGCCGATGGCATTCGCCGGACGAAAAATTCCTTCGCTGGTTTACTGCCCGGATATTGAACCAGGCCTGGCGCTGAAATTCCTGGCTCGGTTTGCTGACCATATTGCGGTAACTTTCGATGAATCCCGGCCATTTTTCCCTGCCGAAAAAGCCATCACCACCACAGGCTATCCGCTGCGCCCCGATTTCACCGGCTGGGAACGGTCCAATGCACGCTCTCATTTCGGCCTCAGCGCCGATTTACCGGTTCTGCTGGTCACCGGGGGAAGTAAAGGCGCCCAAACCATCAACCGCGCCGTGGAAGCGGTTTTACACGAGCTTTTGTCCATTTGCCAGGTGCTGCACCTGACTGGATCAGTCGATTGGTCGAACATCCAATCGGTACAAACCGCCCTGCCAGCTGGAATCCGTCAGCGCTACCACCCCTTTGAATTCCTGCATAACGATATGGGCGCGGCCCTGGCTGCCGCTGATCTGGTGATCTCACGCTCCGGCGCTTCATCACTGGGCGAATACCCTTACTACGGCCTACCGGCAGTGCTGGTGCCTTATCCATACGCCTGGCGGTATCAGAAAGTGAACGCTGCCTTCCTTGAGAAAAACGGGGCGGCTGTGCTGCTCCCCGATGAAGAGATGGCGGCCTCCCTGCTGTCGACAGTCCAGCAATTATTCTCTACTCCCAACCGGCTAAAAGCCATAAAGGCTGCCATGCAGGCTTTAGCCCGTCCTGATGCAGCCCAAGCAATCGCCGATTTAGTCCGGGCGTTGGCCGCATCGCGAAAGGAAGGCGCATAATGCTCAGCCTGGATGTCCTTTTCTGGTTGTTCATCATCATGTTTGGGATCATCGGCATGATGCGGGGCTGGGCCAAGGAAATGATGGTCACCTTTGCGGTGGTCCTGGCCCTCTTTATAATTACGGTTTTGGAAACCTATGTGCCCTTCGTCACCAAAATTGCTTTGGATTCCCAGCGCCCTGGCGGCGACGTGCTGACCTTATTCTGGCTGAGAACCATCCTGCTGGTGGCGCTGGCATTTTTTGGATACCAGACCCCCAACATTCCCAAGCTGGCGGGCAGTGGGCGGTTTGCTCGCGACCGGCTGCAGGACGCCCTGTTGGGATTGTTTTTGGGCGCCGTCAACGGTTACCTGGTGTGGGGCACCCTGTGGTATTTCCTGGACCACGCCGGTTATCCTTTTCCGGAGGTTATTTCACCCGAATTGACCGAATCCGCCCAGGCGCTGATCAGCTTCCTCCCGCCCAACTGGCTGTTGGGTGTGCCAACGATCTTCTTCGCGGTTGCCATAGCGTTCGCCTTTGTTCTGGTGGTCTTCTTATGATGAAACACGTCCATCTCATTGGAATCGGCGGGAGCGGCCTTTCGGCCATTGCCCGAGTCCTGCTCGAAAGCGGGTACTCGGTCAGCGGGTCGGATCGGCAGCTTTCGGCGTTAGCCAATGAGCTGGCCCAGGCTGGCGCCCGTGTTTTTGAGGGCCACCGCCCCGAACAGATCGCCGGGGCGGACGTTGTCGTGCGTTCTTCCGCGATCCCCGATGATAATCCCGAAGTCCAGGCTGCGCGCGCCGCGGGTATCCCGGTGCTGAAAAGAGCTGAATTTCTCGGGGAGCTTTGTGCTGGTAAAACCACCCTGGCGGTTGCCGGCACCCATGGAAAGACCACCACCACCGCCATGGCAGCCTGGGTCTTCCACAGTTTGCAGCTGGATCCATCGTACATTATCGGTGGGGTCGCGAAAAACCTCTCCACAAACGCACACGCCGGGCATGGCAGCCATTTTATTGTCGAAGCTGATGAATATGACCGGATGTTCCTGGGACTGGCTCCAGAATGGATCCTGATCACCCATTTGGAACATGACCATCCCGATTGTTTCCCAACGATGAATGAGTACCGCCAGGCATTTTATGATTTTATTCAGCGCCTGCAGCCTGGCGGGGGATTGATTACCTGTCAGGATTATGCCGAAACCGCCGGCCTGGTCTGGCACGTCCCCGAAGGAAGGCAGTCCTGGACCTATGGATTAACCAACGCGGCCGACTATTATAGCGAAGAAACGTCTTCCAATCAGCGCGGAGGGATGGATTTCAGCGCATGGATACAGGATGGTGAGGGGAATGCCAGGCAGCTGGCCAGCGTTGCGCTGCAGGTGCCCGGGCTGCATAATGTACGCAACGCGCTGGCGGTACTGGCCCTGGCTCACCGCCTGGACCTGCCAATGAAACAAGCCACCCAGGCCTTGAATGAATTCAAGGGAACCGAGCGCCGGTTTGAATTGATGGGAGAGGTAAACGGCATCACAATCTATTCCGATTATGCCCACCACCCCACCGAAATCCGCGCCACGCTGGCTGCAGCCCGCCAGCGCCACCCGCAGCGCAGGATCTGGGCAGTCTGGCAGCCGCACACGTATTCGCGCACCCAGGCTCTGTTTGATGCTTTTATTCTGGCATTCCACCATGCCGACCGGGTTTTGGTGACCGAAATTTACGCGGCGCGTGAAAGCAACCCCGGTTTCTCCGCCGCGCGCCTTGTAGCAGAAATGCGCAAGCCGCCAACCTGGTTTGCCCCTTCTTTGGATGACGCGGTGGACTTTTTATCCGGTGAACTGCAGCCGGGCGATGTGGTCTTGATCTTATCTGCTGGAGATGCCAACCAGATTGGCCTGAGACTGCTGGATGAGCTTCGCTCTGGGAAGGTACAACATGACTGAGGAAAAGAACACGCGTAATTATCCATCTCAATCCGCGCTGAACTCTGGCGCCCGCCTGGAAGTATTGCGTTCACCCGCGACGGGAAAAGCTCGTCCAGGATATTACGCGCAGCTGTCTCGCCAGCAGCGCGTTACGCTCGTTGAAAAATTGATCGATTTCTTGAAGGGCATGTAGATTGATATTTTCCCGCCCCTGGGAAAATAATAGAGGAGAAAATCTGAAACATGACCGCACCCCGCAGCACCCCGCTCAACGCACTCGGACAGGCATTTGCCGGACGGCTGCAAGAGAACGTACAACTGGCGAATTACACCACCGCCCATGCCGGCGGTGCGGCTGACGCCATGCTGGTCGTTCACGATGCACTCGAGCTGGAAGATGCCGTGCGCAAGCTGTGGGAGCTGGACGTGCCCTTTACGATCCTGGGCAGCGGCTCGAATGTGCTGGTCAGTGACAATGGTTTTCGCGGGATCGTTTTGTTGAACCGGGCAAAGACGGTGAAGATCGACGCGCGCAGCACTCCCCCCAGCGTTTGGGCTGAATCAGGGGCAAATTTGGGCGCAATTGCCCGCCAGGTGGCCTTACGCGGGTTGAGCGGGCTGGAATGGGCAGCCACCATCCCCGGCACCGTGGGTGGGGCAGTGTATGGCAATGCCGGGGCCTACGGCAGCGATATCCACGGAAACCTGATGCTGGCAGAAATCTTGCACCGAAAACAAGGGAAAAAAGAATGGTCAGCAAACCAGCTGCAGTACGGTTACCGCACCAGTCTTTTGAAAAAGCACCCCGGACAGGCAGTGATTTTATCCAGCCGGCTGAAGCTCACACAAAGCACCTCGGCCGAAGTGCAGGCCAGGATGAGTGTATTTTCTGGACGCCGCCGCAGCACTCAGCCGCCCGGAGCCAGCCTGGGATCCATGTTTAAAAATCCAAGCGGAGATTATGCCGGGCGCTTGATCGAAGCCGCTGGTCTTAAAGGCACCCGCATTGGCGGGGCGCAGGTCAGCCAGGCGCACGCAAATTTCTTTATCAATGATGAGAACGCCACTGCCAGTGATATCGACCGGTTGCTCCGGTTGGTGCAGCAGACCGTCTTCGAGAAGTTCTCGATCAAGCTGGAAATGGAAATCGAGAAAATTGGGGATTGGCCCGCGAATTGAGTGGCCAGGAGAATTATGGGTCAGCGCATTAAAGTTATGGTGATGATGGGAGGACGTTCCGGCGAACATGAAGTTTCGCTGAATTCAGCGCGTTCCATATTAGCGGTGCTTGACCCGCAGAAATACGAAGTGATCCCGGTGGGCATCACCCCTGACGGGGTGTGGTTTACCGCGCAAGATCCCCTATCCACGCTGGAGACCGGCAAAACGTCAGAAATGACCCGTGTCACCCTTCTGCCGTACCCTGGCAGCCGCACCCTGTACGCGATCAATGGATCTCAAATCCAGGCCATAACGGATATTGACGTGGTCTTTCCCGCTTTACACGGCACTTTCGGTGAAGACGGCACACTGCAAGGGATGCTCGAGCTGGCTGACCTGCCGTACATCGGCGCAGGGGTGCTCGGATCAGCGGTCGGCATGGATAAAGGGCTGTTCAAAGACGTGATGCGCGCCAACGGCATCCCGGTCCTGCCTTTTATCGTCGCCACCCGCGGAGAATTAGAGAAGGATCTGCTCGGGGTCATCTACCAGGCTGAGCAATCCCTGTCATACCCAATTTTCACCAAACCCGCCAACCTGGGATCATCGGTGGGCATCACCAAATGCCGCAGCCGTTCTGACCTGATGGAAGGCTTGATGGAAGCAGCCCGCTACGACCGGCGGGTGTTAGTCGAAAAAGGCCTCGAAAGACCTCGGGAAATCGAACTGAGCGTGCTGGGCAACACTGAGGCTATTGCTTCAGTTCCGGGAGAAGTTGTACCACACGAAGACTTCTACAGCTACCATGCCAAATACCAGGATGAGAGTTCGGAGCTGATCATCCCGGCCCCAATACCGGAAAGCATGGTCCATTCCATGCAGGCCATCGCCCTGCGCGCTTACCAGGCGGTGGATGGCGCGGGCATGGCCCGGGCGGATTTCTTGCTGGACCGCCAGACAGACGCCTTTTACCTGAGCGAAATTAACACCATTCCCGGCTTTACCCGCATCAGCATGTACCCCAAATTGTGGGCAGCCAGCGGGATACCCTATGCCGAATTGCTCGACCGGCTCATCCAGCTGGCAATGGAACGCAAAACCGACCGAGACCACACCGAACGTCATTATGGGAGGGCCAAATGAGGCCTGCCGCAACTCGCACCGACACAAATCGTTCACAATCTGTCCGCCAGCGCCGCTCCAACCGGTCGCGTACGCGCGTAGAAAAAGCTGCATACAATGTCAGCACACCACAGGTCACCGTACGTGGGGCCGGCCTCGGCAGCCCACTTTTGCAGCGCACGGCTTCCCGCCCGCGCCGGATGTACACCGTCGCCTTCCAGAACACCGGGCGCGCATATTCTGTGCCTGCCCCCACCATTCGCCTGGGATGGCGCACACTCTCTGCCCTGCTGGTGATTGGACTGTGCGCCCTGCTCTATTTCGCACTGAATTCGGAGCAATTTCAGGTGGAAAAACCAACCATCGAAGGCGCGAGCCGGGTGAGCGTGAACGATATTGAGGCGGTGCTTAAATTTAACGGTCGCTCGGTATTTACCATCGACCCCTTTGCGGCCCGGGTTGAGCTGGAGAAATCCTTCCCTGAGCTACAGCAGGTCTCCGTGCTGGTTGGCTTCCCAAACCAGGTTTATGTAAATTTCACCGAACGGACACCCGTGCTGGCCTGGAAAATCAAGGATCAGACGTATTGGATCGATGCCGTGGGAGTGATATTCAATGCCCGCGGTAAAGCTCCCGCCAACCTGCTGACCGTGACTTCCGCAGATAACCCACCCCAGCCCGAAAAAGCCCTCACCCCCGGGACCACGCCGGAGGCGAGCAGCGAAACGGCAGCATTAAAGGATAATGCGCAAGAGATCGATCCCCAGCCTGCGCTGATGGATCTCAAGATCATGACCTCGGCCTTGCTGCTGAAGGGCCACATGCCCAAAGACACAAACCTGGTATATTCGGAAAAAGAAGGTCTGGGATGGCATGATTCTCGCGGATGGGATGTATACTTTGGTAAGACCCTGGATGATCTGGAGATGAAAATCTCCATGTACCAGGCAATTATTGACCAGCTCGCACAAAAAGGGATTAATCCCAGTTACGTCAATCTTGAATTCTTAAACGCACCGTATTACCGAGTGGAGCGCTGAAACCATGGATGAATCGATCGTTGTTGGAATAGATATTGGAACGACAAAAGTATGTACCCTGGTAGCGCGCGTGGAGGGAGAGCGTTCTTTGCGCATTTTGGGCGTCGGCATCGAGCCCGCGCAGGGAATACGCAAAGGCACGATCGTCGATCTGGCGGCTGCTTCCCAATCCATCGCCCGCTCGGTTGATAAAGCTCAACGCTCCTCCGGCCTGGAAATCGCCTCGGCCCTGGTTAGCCTGGCCGGCAGCCACGTTTCCTCGGTCAACAGCCGCGGCGTGGTGGGTATTTCCGGGGGTGTGATCGACACCGATGACGTAGCCCGCGCCCTGGACGCTGCCCAGGCTGTTGCCATCCCGCACAACCGCGAAATCATCCATATTTTGCAGCGCGGCTTCATCGTGGATGGGCAGGACGGTATCCGCGTGCCGATTGGCATGCATGGATACCGGCTGGAAGTGGAAGCGCACATCATCACCGCTGCCGCGGCCACCGTCGAAAACCTGCGCCAGTGCGTGCAGGCCTCAGGGGTGAGCGTATCGCAGTTCGTGCTCAACCCGCTGGCCTCGGCCGAAGTGGTGCTTTCGGATAATGAACGCCAGATGGGCGCGGTGGTATGCGACATCGGCGGCGGCACCACCGACCTGGCCATTTACATCGACGGCGACATCTGGCACACCATGGTGCTGGCGGTCGGCGGCAACCACGTCACCTCGGATATCGCCCACGGCTTGCGCCTTTCCCTCAGCCAGGCCGAAGAGCTTAAGAAACAATACGGGTATGCCATCGAAGACGAGGTCAGCGAGACAGACCGCTTCACCGTGCGCGCGTTCGGCGAGGATCATCCCGTGGGCGTCAGCCGCAAAGAGCTGGCCCACATCATCGAAGCCCGGGTGGAAGAGATCTTCCAGCTGGTGCTGCAGGAGATCAAACGCTCTGGTTATGACGGCCTGCTTCCGGCGGGCATGGTGCTCACCGGCGGCACATCCGCCCTGCCGGGCATCCGCAACCTGGCTTCCGAGATCCTCGGCCTGCCGGTGCGGATATCCAGGCCTGAAAATCTTATCGGTTTGGTCGACCAATTACATTCACCAGCTTATTCAACAAGCGTAGGGCTGCTTTATTGGGCACTGCTGATGAATGAGACAGCCGCTCTACAGCCAGGGCGGCGCGCGAAAGGAGGCAAGTTAAACTGGGATGCAATCAATGAATTCCTCAAACGACTACTACCCTAATCAGTTTCATAATATAATTGATAGATCAAAAACTAATCAAGAACCGGTGGACCGGGAACCAATTAGTAAAGTGGAGGAAATAATAATGGACCAAATGTCAACACCCGAATCTTTCGCCCGAATCAAGGTGATCGGCGTCGGCGGCGGCGGTTGCAATGCCGTTAACCGCATGATCGAAGAAGGCCTTGGGGGCATCGAATTCATCGCCGTCAACACCGACGCGCAGGCCTTGCTGCTTTCCAAAGCCGCGACCCGCGTGCGGATCGGCGACAAAACCACCCGCGGCCTGGGCGCTGGCGGCAACCCCGAAACTGGGCGCAAAGCGGCTGAAGAGTCAGCCGAAGAGCTGTACGAAGTGCTTAAGGGTTCCGACATGGTCTTCGTCACCTCCGGCCTGGGCGGCGGCACTGGAACCGGCGCCGCGCCGATCGTGGCTCAAATTGCCAAGGAAGTTGGCGCGCTGACCATTGGCGTGGTCACTCGCCCCTTCACCTTCGAAGGCGCCCGCCGCGCGCAGTCGGCCGAAGCCGGCATTTCCAAGCTCAAAGAACATGCCGATACGCTGATCGTCATTCCCAACGATCGCCTGCTGCAGATTGTGGATAAACGCGCCAGCCTGCAGGATGCCTTCCGCACCGCGGACGATGTGCTGCGCCAGGGCATCCAGGGTATCTCCGAATTGATCACCGTCCCCGGCCTGATCAACCTGGACTTCGCCGACGTGCGCGCGATCATGTCAGAAGGCGGCGCTGCCCTGATGGCAGTCGGCCATGCCAGCGGTGAAGACCGCGCCCGCATCGCAGCCGAAATGGCCATCTCCAGCCAGCTGCTGGATATCACCATCGACGGCGCCCGTGGCATCCTGTTCAACATCACCGGCGGCCCGACCATGACCCTGTTCGAGGTCAATACCGCCGCTGCGATCATCAAAGAAACCGCCCATCCCGAATGCAACATGATCTTTGGTGCGGTGGTGAGCCCCGATGTGGGCGAGGAGCTGACCATCACGGTCATCGCGACCGGTTTCGACCGGGCCGCTCCCAGCCAGTCGGTTTTTGAACGGGCGGGAGTGCCTGCGGCTGATAAGCACCCCCGCAAAGTGGAAGATGCCAGACCCGTTTCTTCCGCTGTGCGCCCGCAAACCTCCGAAGCCGCCCATCCAGAACAGCCCGCCCGCCCCAGCAGCCAGCAGGCCAGCCAGTCAGATTTCCAGCGGGTAACGATCAACACCGAAGACCTGGACGTGCCGGCTTTCCTGCGCAACAGGCGCGCCGCGCGCAGCCAGGACGAACAGCGGTAAAGTATTATCATCCCCTGGCTCAACCCTCCACAAGCCAGGATGCACAAAGAAGGACCGAGCAGCCGCGCCCCGCGCGGTTATTCGGTCCTTCTTTCTTTTCTGTCCAGGGCCAACAATACGATTCTCTTTGCAAATTCTTTAAGTTAAAAATTTCCAGAAACGGCCTTTTTCCTCTTGCGTTCTTCGTTCATATGTGCTAGAATGTTGGCCTAGCACTAAATACAGGGGGCAATATCGAAATCACCCCCATATATGGGGGTTGTTTATTCGATATTCGCTTGTATGCCCAGATACGGGTCAACCGCCGAAATTGGCTGACCGAGAGCAATTTCAACCCAGGAGGAAACAGACATTGCGCTGCCCGTACTGCCAGAACGACCAGTCTAAAGTGATCGATACAACCCATGACAGCCACGGCGGCGTGCGCCGGCGAAGGGAATGCGAAAACTGCATGCAGCGCTTCAGCACCTACGAGCGCCCTATCCTGGCAACGCCGCTGATCATCAAACAGGACGGCACCCGTGAGGTATTTGAGACTGAAAAGTTAGCCCGGGGGATCCGCATCTCCTGCGCCAAACGCCCTGTGTCCGCAGCCGATATCGACCGCCTGGTGGGCGAGATCGAAAGCGCACTGCAGCGCATGGGGCGGGCGGAAGTTTCCTCGCGCGTGGTAGGAGATATGGTGGTAAAAGGTTTGAAAGAGCTCGACCAGATCGCTTATATTCGCTATGCCATCGTTTATTTGCACCTCGATGATCTCCAGGCTATCCGCCACGAGATAGACCGATTACTGTCTGAAGGTTAAAGGAGACTGCCATGACTTCCCTCATTACGCCCGCTCCCACGGGATTATTACAGACCCCTCCACTCCCCGAAGATTTACCCTCAGTTGAGCTGACGGATAATGCCCGCCAGGTATTGGTGCGGCGCTACGTGCGCCGCGAGGATAACGGCGGCCCGGCGGAAAGCATCGAAGAGATGTTCTGGCGCGTGGCTTACCATGTGGCCCATGTCGAGGAAGCCTGGGGCGGAAACGTGGACGAGCGCGCCCGTCAGTATTATTACCTTTTAACCTCGAAGAGCTTTTTCCCAAATTCCCCCACCTTCACCGGCGCAGGCACGCCCCTTGGCCAGCTGGCGGCCTGCTTTGTCCTGCCTATTTCGGACGATATGGGCCGCAAAACCTCGGGAATTTTCCAGACCCTGCGCGATGCCGCCCTTATCCAGCAGACCGGCGGCGGAAACGGTTTTTCCTTCTCGCGCCTCCGCCCCAAGGGCTCGCTGGTGAAAACATCCGCCGGGCAGGCCACCGGGCCGGTGGGCTTCCTGCGCGTGTACGACCACGCCTTCGGCGAGGTGGCCCAGGGCGGCTCGCGCCGCGGGGCGAATATGGCCGTGCTGCGCGTCGACCATCCCGATGTCGAAGAATTCATCACTTGCAAGACGGATGAAAATTCGATCACCAACTTTAACATTTCGGTGGGCATCACGGATGCCTTCATGAAAGCGGTCGAGATGGACGAGGAATGGGAGCTGGTCTTCCCCGACGTCACCTCGCCCCTGTACCGTGGATTCGACGGCACGATCGAGCAGGCCAGGGCGGCCGGCGTGCCCCTGAAAGTTTATCGCACGATCAAAGCGCGCGACCTGTTCACCAAGATCGTGCAGCAGGCCCACCACAACGGCGAGCCGGGCATGCTCTTCCTGGATGCGGCCAACCGCTCCAACCCGGTGCCCCACCTCTACCAGCTGGAAGCCACCAACCCGTGCGGCGAGCAGTGGCTGGGCCCGTATGAGAACTGCTGCCTGGGTTCGGTCAACCTGGCGACCTGCGCCGGCCCGGGAAACAGCGTGGATTGGGACAAGGTACAGCGCGACGTGGTCCTTTCCACCCGCTTCCTGGACGACGTGGTCGACGCTAATAAATACGTGCCCGCCGTCGCCGCCCTGAAAGAAGCCGCCCACCGCGCGCGGCGCATCGGCCTGGGGATCATGGGTCTGGGCGACCTGATGTACCACTGCGGCGTGCGCTACGGCTCAGCCCAGGGCCAGGAGTTCGCCGCCCAGGTGATGGAATTCGTGCGCTACCACGCCATGCTGACCAGCGTCTCGCTGGCCGAAGAACGCGGGGCTTTCCCCGCCATTACCGGCTCGATCTACGACCCGGGCAATCTCAAGTGGACCCCGCCCACCCCATTGGTGCCGCCGGACCACGAATTCGGCCGCCCACCGGTCGATTGGGACCTGGTGGTGACCGGCATCCGCAAGCACGGCATCCGCAACGCCGCCCAGACTACCGTCGCCCCCACCGGCACCATTGCCACGGTTGCCGGCTGTGAAGGCTACGGCTGCGAACCGGTCTTCGCCCTGGGCTATTTCCGCCACGTCAACGACAACGGCAAAGACCTGCGCCTGACCTATGCCAGCCCGCTGTTCGAGCGCGCCCTGGAAAATGCCGGGGTCGATCCCGATAAGCGCCAGGCGATATTCGAAGAGGTGATGGAACAGGGCACCTGCCAGGGGCTGCAGGACGTGCCGGATGAGATCCGGGATGTGTTCGTGGTCTCGGGCGATATCTCCGCCGACGAGCACGTGCGCATGCAGGCCGCCATGCAGGCCTTCGTAGACAACAGCCTGTCGAAGACGATCAACTTCCCGAACGAGGCCAGCGAAGAAGACGTGGCAACGGCCTACCTGCTGGCCTGGAAGCTGGGCTGCAAGGGCATCACGGTCTACGTCACCGGCTCGCGCGAGAAAGTAGTCCTCGAGACCCGCTCCACCGCCGAAAAGAAGCAGCCCAAGCCCGCCGAGGAACCGGCCCCCTCGGTCATTGACCAGCTGCCCATCTGGCACGACCTCAAGAAACCGCGCCCGCGCTACCTGACCGGCTACACCTATTCGATCGAAACCCCCTTGGGCAAAGCTTTCGTGACCATCAACGAGAACGGCGGCAACCAGCCCTTCGAGATGTTCGTCAACACCGCCAAGGCCGGTTCCGAAACCGCCGCCGTCTCCGAGGCGCTGGGCCGGCTGGTATCGTACATCCTGCGCCTGGCCTCGCCGGTGGAACCCGCCATGCGCCTGCAGGAAGCCTACCGCCAGTTAGCCGGCATCGGCGGCGGGCGCTCGCTGGGCTTCGGTCCCAACCGGGTGCGCTCGCTGCCAGACGGCCTGTCGCAGGTGCTGGAAGACTACCTGCGCCAGCGCAAGGAGCGCGTGCAGTCCAATAAAAACCACAACGAGCCCGCCGAACCGACTTCCGACCCCGCCAGTGAGATCAGCGGTCCAACCCTGGTGCACACCAATCTCACCCTCACCCCCGCCCCAGCCCCCCGCGACCAACCGCTGCTCAAGATCGGCGACCTATGCCCCGAGTGCGGCATGGCGGCGGTAGTCAACGAGGAGGGGTGTAGGAAGTGCTATGCGTGCGGGTACAGCGAGTGTTGAGAGGGTTTCTGCATGAGCTTATCTACCGTTGGCCTCGGCCTGGCATTCGATGCCGCTGTTGATCTGCATCTGCATACCATCCTCAGCGACGGCACCTGGACGCCGGAAGGGCTGCTCGACTATCTGGCGCGCGAGCAGTTTGGCCTGGCAGCCATCAGCGATCACGACCGGGTAGACACCGTCGCTGCTCTCCAACAGCTTGCGCTGGAAAAACACCAGCCCTTGCTCGCGGCCGTCGAAATGTCCACCCTGTGGCAAGGCGAAATGACCGACCTGCTGTGCTATGGGTTTGATCCGGACCGGAATGCATTGAACGACCTGGCCCAGGACCTGCTGCGCCGCCAACGGGAGAACACCCAGGAAGTCTATGAGAACCTGCGGCGGAAAGGGTATGTATTTGATCAATCCTCCGACGAACTGCCGGCCATCTTAGAAAAACCCAGCCCGCAGCAGCCCCATGAACTGGTCGCCCTTTTAATAAGACATGGCTACGGCACAGGCGAGCCGTCGGCAGGGAAAATCGTTTTGGAGGCAGGCTGCGCGTTTGCGTCGAACGATCTGCCCGCGGTAGTGGAGGCGGCGCACCGCAGCGGGGCGGTATGCCTCATCGCCCACCCCGGCCGGACGGACGGCTTCGTGACTTATGATGCTCACCTGCTGGATCAAGTCCGCCGGGCAGCGCCGTTTGACGGCCTGGAGATCTATTATCCGCTTCATACCCCGGCCCAGACGGCGGTGTATCTGGAGTATGCCCGGCGGCATCACCTGCTGACCAGCGCCGGTTCTGACTCGCACCATCCGGAAAAGCCGCCCATCAAATACCCGGCTGAATTGAGCCGCGCACTGCTCGAACGACTTGGGATCCAGGTGAAGTAGCCGGGAAGGCTTATCCCATCGGGTACTTCACCCCGAGCAAGCTGGTCGCAGTAACATACCGGTACCAGCCCGCCTCGTAAACCTTCGACCGAAAGCCCTGAACAGCTTCCAGGCTGGGATAGGCTTCCACCACCCACAAGGGCCATTCCTCGGTGCACCAGAAAGCATTGCATCCCAGAATGTTTTGCGCGCCAAACTCTTTGTATAAGCCCTCGTGCTTTTTATTCCAACGGTCATTGTCTTCTTTCGATAAGCGGTAACCATCTTCGCTTACTTTGAAGAAAGCTACCCGGTAGACCGGCGCCTCTGGGACGACTACCTTCGCATCCGGTTCCCAGGAGATCCCGAGAGTAGTCCAGGATTTTGTGTACCGGAACCAATTGAAATCTCCAATCGTCTGGGCGTGCTGGATGACCGCTTCGATATTCGGGTATTCTTCAACGCCCCATGCAGCCCACTTCTCATCGGCCCACAGAGATGCGGCAATTAACAGCACCCGTCCGCCGACTTTGTTCAGGCTTTCACCGACTTTACCCATCAGCTCATCCTGGGCGGACTTGCCCAGCGCATACCATGCCGGGCGATAATTCATCAGCCAGACTTTATAGAAAGATGACATCGGACCTCTCCATAGGACTGAAAACTAAAACCTGACCCATGAGTTAGCAAGGATTAGCAATTATGGGATGCAATGCAAATTCGCTTTCTCCTTCGAGCAGTTGCGCGCAAATAGCATGGATCTGTGTAGTTGCTCCTGCAAAAAATATTATCGCACTTTCATGGGGGCAATTCAATTGCTAACACACCGGGTTCCTGCTCCACAGACAGGTGGCGAAATCAGAAAGTGGTTTAAAGCGCCTCGTAACTTTCGGCCTGCCTTTTTTCTCTTTGAAAAAAATCAACAAATGTGATTAAATTCATTCATCTGCGTTTATCTGTGGGTAGAAATATATGGTTCTTATTCGTAAATGATTGGATGGTTCTGATGGCCGAGAAAAAAGATGATACTGACCAAATGTGGCACGACTGGTTCATGACCGATGCCTTCAAGGTTGAAAAGCGGATGTACAGCCTCTTTCGCCTCCTGCCGGACGACCCGCGCTGCAGGATCTGCCATTCGCCGTTTAACGGGATCGGGGGGGTGGCGGTCGGCGCGCTGTTCGGCAGAAAACAATCCAGCCTGAATCCGCGCTTCTGCAACGTGTGCGAGGATATCGCCAAAAAGCACCCCGGTGGAGCGGAAGTGGAAATGTCGATGCTGTTCGCGGACGTACGCGGCTCCACGGCGCTTTCAGAAGGTATGGCCCCCAGCGAATTTACGAAATTGATCAACCGCTTTTATATTGGGGCGACCAATGTGATTACTGAGGAAGACGGTCTGGTCGAAAAGCTCGCCGGTGATGCTGTCGCGGCATTCTGGGGCAAAGGCTTTGCCGGCAAGAATTTACGTGGCGAGGACTGTGCGCGCCGCTCAAAAAATCATCCGGGTGATGCAAAAACAGGATATCCCGGTCGGCATCGGCGTGCACGCGGGTGTGGCTTTTTTCGGCGCCATGGGCTCAGAGGGCGGCCTGGTGAATATATCCGCCATCGGCGAAGAAGTGAACACCGCAGCCAGGTTGGCCTCCAAAGCCGCGGCGGGAGAAATCATCGTCAGTGAGGCCGCTCTCGCCAGGACGGATATCGATGCCGCCGGATTGGAAACCCGCCGTCTGGAATTAAAGGGCCTCAGCCAACCTGTGACCGTGCGCGTGATGCGGGGTGGTTAACAAGTGGGCCGATCAACATGAGCCGGCGCGGGCAAAGGGAAAATGCTAATTACCGAAACATTTAGATTGTAAGTGCTAGTATAATTTGCCAGATGAAAGACCTCTACACCATTCTGGATGTCTCGACAGAAGCTACCCTGGAGAATATCAAGGACCAGTACCGCTTCATGGTGCATGCGTGGCATCCCGATAAATTTCCCAGCCCTGAATTAAAAGCCAAAGCGGAGGAAAAAATAAAGGAAATCAACGCCGCTTATGAAGTGCTGGGGAACCCGACCAGGCGAGCGTTGTACGATCGCGAACGATTTGCGCAATCCTCGGCATCTGTCAGAGAGGAAAAAGAGCGCCGCGCCCGGGAACAGGCCGAAGCGGAGTCTCGCTACGCGGCGGAACAGCGAGAACGAGAGGCGCAGGCTGAGACCGCCCGGCGGCGCGCAGAGGAAGAATACCTGCGCTGGGAGCAGACCGCCCGCCGTCCGGGACCAACCGCTCCCAAGGGTGTTGAGCTCAAGCTGGCCCTGGCCCCCGGCGTCGAGATGATCCTGGTCCAGGTTCGGGCGGGTGTGTTTTTGTACGGCGAACAGAACTGGCAGGTGCACCTGGACGAATATTGGATCGGCAAACACCCGGTCACCAACGCCCAGTTCAAAGTTTTTCTCAAGGCAGCGCATTATCCGTTTACGGCAAAAATGCCGGAAGGCAAAGACGACTTCCCGGTGGTCAACGTGAGCTGGATCGATGCGGCCGCTTTCTGCGCCTGGGCGTCCCAGGCCAGCGGGCAGCCGGTGCGCCTGCCGACCGAAGCTGAATGGGAAAAGGCTGCGCGTGGGACCGATGGGCGCGCTTACCCCTGGGGCGATCAAGAACCGGACGGCCACCTGTGCAACTTTAACCTGATCTACCAGGGTATCACCCCGGTCCTGCGCTTCAGCCCGCAAGGCGACAGCCCTTACGGCTGTTCCGACCTCGCCGGCAACGTGTGGGAATGGACGGCGGACTGGTATTCTTCGAGCTACCTGAACCAAAACCCCAGGGCGAACCCCAAGGGGGCGTACAGCGGGGAGTCGCGAGTTTTTCGCGGAGGCGCCTGGCATGATGAAGGTTGGTACGTCCGGTCCACGTACCGCAACTGGGACCCCCCTTCCGCGCGCAACGACAGCCTCGGTTTCCGCTGCGCTCGCTAGCTTTACTCCTGCCAGTTATTACTAAAAAACTGCCCCCCTTATAACTCCATACTCGCCTTGATTTCTCGCGCCAGGCGGCGTGAAGCCAGGTTAGACTCATACAGAAATCCACGCAATGAGTCAAAATACCCCATAAAATACAGGCCCGGGCATGAGGTCGGCGCGCCGGAGGGAGTAAAGGGCATCCCATGCTTATCGATCAGCCCATCCGGTTCCAACAGCTGTTCCAGGCCTGAGCGAAAGCCGGTTGCCAGGACCACCGTATCGAACGCCTCCTCATGCTGATCCGCGAAGATCACCCCATTGGTGGTGAAAGAACTCGACTGCCGGCCGTACATCGATTTTTCCCTCCTTAAGCGCCGACACAAAGCCAACGTCAATCACCGGCGTGCGGTGTGAACTGAAAGCCCTCCAGCTCGGAGCTGGCAGTCCATACCGGCTCAGGTCGCCTAAAGCCAGGCGTGAAAGTGCCTGCCCCACGCCGTCACTCAATGCCGGCGGGAAAGAGTTCATCAAAATGCCAAATACCTGGGCTGGGACACCCAACAGGTCACGGGGGACGATCGGCGGCCCAGACCGCACGCTGATTGCCACCCGCAGAGCCCGCTGCTCGACCAGGTCGGCCGCTATTTCCATGCCGCTGTTGCCAGCGCCGATGACCAGCACATGCTGCCCCTGGAATGCTCGCCCGCTGCGGAATTTTGCGGAGTGCATCAGCACTCCCCCAAACCGCGAAAGGCCGGGCCAATCCGGGCTGATAGGCAGGCTGTACTGCCCGGTGGAAATCACCACCACCCGCGTAAACCAGGTTTCAGATCCAGCATCTACGATCCAGCTGGATCGCCCTTCCATTTTGCCCTGCCGCACGCGCCGGGCTAGCGTGCGCGGAACCACCTGCAGGCTAAAGTGGGTTGCGTAGTCGCGCAGGTAGCCGGCATACTGGTCCTTGGATACATATTTTGGCAACGTGCGCGGGATCGGGAAATGCGCCAATCCAGAATACGCGCGCACGGTATGCAGGTGCAGGCGGTCATAGCGTTCTTCCCAGGACTGGCCGATTCGGTCGGATCTATCGAGGATGGTTGACTCAAGTCCAATCTGTTTCAATGCCCCGGCAGTGGTTAGCCCCGCCGGGCCGCCGCCAACAATTATAATTTTTACTTCTGGCACGACACCTCCAATAAAGAATATATTGTAAATCAAATTTATCGACATAAATAACGTCAATACGGGATAAGAGCGCCCACCCCCAGCCCCTCCCAAATGGGAGGGGAGGAAGAGGAACCTGGAGATTTTGACGCCCTGGAAGGGCGTCAAAATCTCCAAACCTCTTGATTTTGCCCCCTTCCCAGCAGGGAAGGGGGTTGGGGGATGGGTTTTTCTACTAACCCGAACTCACGTTAAATACAAAATCTGCGGCCAAACGCTTGTCGGTCCAGGTTTACGAGCAGTGGAGCCGCTTGACGATAACCCAAAGCTTGAGTGGCATAATGATGTTGGTCAATGAGTAGATTGGCGAACTTGCTGCGTCTGAAATAACGGCCCAGGTGACCTATAATTAATTACCGACTTGCTGTTGGAACAAAGCAACATTTCCTGCCCCTGCTTCCACTCTTTTCACTGCCTGAGTGAGGTAACAAATGAAACACGAACTTGGTATAGCCCAACCGGATTACTTGATCGAGGATTGGCCCGGCAAGTATGATGTCTTTTCCTGGTTGGAATACATCATCACCGTTCCTAATCCAATTTTTCTGGTCACCACATTCAAAGAAAACGGCAAGCCCAATGCCAACCTGCACTCTTGGGGATTTCCGGTCGGAGACCGCAACAACTACTCATTCCTTCTGGCCTTATTGGACAATACCCATACCTTCGCAGACATTCAACGCACCGCTGAATTCTGCGTGAATTACCCTTCATTTAAGGACCGTAAGGCGTGCTTCGAGACGATCGCTCAAAATGGATTGGAGAACGATGAGATATCCGATTCCGGTTTTACCCTCGAACAGGCTCAGCTGGTCAACGCGCCGCGCATCGCCGAATGTTTTTTCAACCTCGAATGTCGTCTAGAGTGGGACCATCCGGTCCGCGAGGGCAGCAGCTGGCAAATTTTGCTCGCTCGCGTGGTGCATGTCGCAGTCGATGAGATGGTGATGGTTCCCGAGCCTGAGGAGCGAACGCGCCGCATGGGCTTGATGTACAACATGCGCTCCAACATTAACCCATTAACCGGGGATTTCTTCGGGCCTAACACCCTCGGGTTAATGAACAAGATCGTAAAAATATTCCCGGAAAATTAGCGACTGCCCTCCGATATCCGCGATTAACTCATTCCAGATGGCGGTTAATCCCATTCGCCCGGCCCATTTCTCAATAAAGCCCAGATCAGGGCGGCTTTGGTTCGCTCGGTAGCTGGAGGTAATATTGACCTGCCCCAATATCTGCGGTCAACGGGAAGAAACCACTTTTTAGTTTACCGGAGAAGGATTGCGGGAAAAGCCGGATTGGTGCCAGTAGGGGTAGATTTTCGGCTGTGCGCTGGCTTCATCTAACAGGGCGACATGCTCAGGGGCCAGGCTCCAAACGGTGGCTGCGATGTTTTCGCGGAGCTGGTCTTCACTGTGTGCGCCGATAATCAGTGAAGTAACGGTAGGGCGGGCGAGCAGCCAGTTGAGAGCAATTTGCGGGATGGTTTTGCCGGTTTGCTGTGCCACAGTTTCCAATGCGTCGACAACCCTGTAAAGCCTTTCTTCAGGCACCTGCGGGCCCTTATCGAATGCCCTTTGACTGCGCAGGCGGCTGTCTTCGGGCAGGGGCTGGCCGCGCCGGATCCGGCCGGTCAGGCGTCCCCAGCCTAACGGGCTCCAGACCATCGTGGCGACATTCTGGTCTACCGCCAGCGGCATGAGCTCCCACTCGTACTCGCGGCCAACCAGGGAATAATAGGCCTGGTGGACCACGTGGCGGGTCCAACCGTAACGTTCTGAAACCGCCAATGATTTCATCAGCTGCCAGCCAGAAAAGTTCGAGCAGCCCGTATAGAGGATCTTTCCGGCTTGGACCATATCATCGAGTGCGCGGATGGTTTCCTCTACCGGGGTCTGGGCATCGAAGCCGTGCAACTGGAAGAGGTCAATGTAGTCGGTCTGCAGCCGGCGCAGGCTCTCCTCGACGGACCGGATGAGATGGAAACGCGAGGAACCAACGTCATTCGGGCCAGGACCGTTGCTGAAGGTCGCCTTGGTGGAGATCAGCACCTGGTCGCGCCGGCCTTTAATAGCCTGTCCGAGTATCTGCTCCGACGCGCCTCCGCAGTAAGTGTCCGCGGAATCAAACATCGTTAACCCCTCATCCAGACAGATATCTACCAGGCGAGTGGCTGCGGCAACCTCGGTAGCTTTGAACGTGTTGAAGAAGGTATCCTTGCCGCCAAAGGTGGCGGTACCCAGGCTGAGCACCGGGACTTTTAAGCCAGATTTCCCTAAGAGGCGATATTCCATGACGATGACCTCCTTGATGAAATACTTTCTATCAAATATTATCCCAATTTTAGGAAATTTCCCAATTATATCGAGCTATCCAGGCGTAACAGGTAGGATCAGCAGCGATTATGAGAATCAGTTAAGAGTTTCTTCCGGCCTGTCATTTTGGCGGTATCCTGTGCGACGTTTGTATAGAAGATCAAAATGATCGACAATCTATACACAAGGAGCACAATCATGAAGTACATGCTGTTAATGTACGCCAACGGCGCCGAACGCGCCTACCTGCAGCGGCGGCTGGACGAGATGCGGCGGTAAGTATTCATTTTGTTCATAAACCGTTCGCGGAATCGCGGAGCTCGTAAACCGATGTAGTGATGTGGAGTTTTGGCGAGGCTTCGCCTCGCCAAAACTCCACGAAACATCATACAAAGTATTTATGGATTTTTCGCGGGGGATAAAACCGAAAAATTGGCGAATGAAACTGCGGCTTTTTCGTTTGTTTTTGGAAGGTTGATCGCCACACCGAGGCTGCCGGATTTCAGGTGATCGTCCATGAAATAATCGACCATCTGACCGTTGATCAGGAAGATAAATTGCGAACCCTTGACACCCACCGTGAGCCGGTTGGTCTGTCCAGGATGGATGGCATCAGAACCGGTCTCAGGGATTAAGGAATTCCAATCCTTCCCGTTGTACCAGCCAAAATAATACTGCCCCCTGTCATTTACCGAGAAGTAGTACCAGGTTCGATCTATGCTGTTGTAGTGAAAGACCATCCCAGCGTCGGCATCGGGATCATCCGGCATATTAATTAATTTCATATCCACGCTGGCATAGAAGTCTTTTTGGTCCGGAATATCAGGGAAAGAGTAATCGAACGCACTCTGGACGCTGGTGACATTCCATGAATAGGCGCCGTCGCTGATACTCCGGTTGCCGGTGATATAGCTGTCGCGCACATCGCCGGTTTGCCAGGCGTGGCTGTTATCCAAAAAATTTTCCGTGAAACTGGCCGGCCAGCTTTGCTCCAATTTGAGAATGGGCTGGAGCGCGTCAACGGTAGCTTTAGCCTCGAGAGTGGCGCTTCTCGTGTCGAAAGACGGGGTATCTGTGGAAAGATCATCCGCGGGCTGATCCGAAGGGACGACGATGGCAAGAATGATCATAAATACTGCGACGAAGCCAATCCATGCAAAAGTCGTGACCACCCAATTCCGCGGTTTGGGTTGCTCTGGCGTTCTCCGTTCAACCACCGCCTTAGGTTTTTTGATGCGCAGATCTTTGGGGATAATGACTGTTTCGTGGCAGTAAGAGCATTCCACGGTTTCATCGCCCGGCTTGGGTTCGAAACTGAGCGGTGCACCGCATTGGGGACAGTCAAACGCGACGGTCATTGGTTTCTACCTGGTAGTTGAATTATAAATCAATATCATAAATATTGTTATATTTATGTCAAATTTGGTTAACTAACCCAATGTGCAAGTTTCCAAAGCACCTTGACAAACGAAGGAGATCAACTTACCTTGAGTGATGCGACCAAGCAATCACTTTTTAGTAAGGAGATCTCCAAATGGATACTACCACATATCTGATCACCATATTCTGCCTGATCGATGATTGGTTGAAGGGAAAATCTCTGAGGCAACGCGGCCCAGCTCCGACTTTGCGAGATAGCGAAGTGTTGACCATGGAAATTATGGGTGAATTCTTGGGCATAGATACTGATAAAGGGCTGTACTTGCACTTTCGACGGTATTATCGAGACTGGTTTCCAGCCTTGCAGCAGGTGAGCCGGACGACCTTTGTCCGGCAAGCAGCCAATCTGTGGGCCGTCAAGTATCATTTGTGGCAAGGGGTTTTGGCGCAATTGGATTTTGACCCGGCGATTTCGCTGATCGATAGCCTCCCAGTGCCTGTCTGCCGGTTTGCCCGGGCGCCGCGTTCGAAACTGATCCCTGGCTGGACCGCTTTTGGTCATGATCAGGTGGCAAGACAAACCTTTTTCGGCCTGCGGGCCCATGTGCGGGTGTCCTGGCCAGGTGTAATCAGCGCCGTCAGCCTGGCCCCGGCCAATATCCATGACCTCGAAATGGCCAAGGAAGTCTTGGAGGGGGCTGCAGGCTGGGCTTTGGCGGATCGCAACTATTGGGCTCCGGAACTGGCGGCGGATCTGATGGCGCATGGGATCCAACTGCTGGCTCCTTACAGGAAGGCAAGTTGTGAGAAGCAGCCCTGGCCACGCTATTTGTCTCATATGCGTTATCGGATCGAGACCGTTTTCAGCCAATTGACCGATCGGTTTCATGCGAAGAAAGTATGGGCCAGAGATGCCTGGCATTTGTTGTCGCGTTGGTTGCGTAAGATTTTGAGCCATTCTCTTGCCGTGTTTTGCTGTATCCAAGCCGGTTTGCCACCTTTGCATTTTGCAGACCTGCTCTCTGATTAAACCCGCACATTGGGTTAACTAATCTTCTGTCAAGGGGGATACCAGCAGAACGGATACTATCGAGCGGACCTTGTTATAATCATAATGCATCACGTTCTTCAAAATCCCCAACCCCGCACGGAGGCTGCTTTGCAAAAACGACCCTTTGGAACCACGAAAACTGGCGCGCCAATTTTCGAGTACAGCCTGGACAATGCCAACAGCATGCAGGTGCGGGTGATTAACTTCGGCGGAATCATCACGGCGGTCGATGTACCGGACCGCGATGGTGCGGTTCAGAATGTAGTGCTGGGTTTTGATAACCTGTTGAATTACGAAACTCGCACCACTTACTTTGGCTGCGTCGCCGGGCGGTATGCCAACCGCATCGCCCGCGGGAAGTTCATCCTGGCTGGGAAAACCTACCAGTTGGCAGCTAATGACGGCCCGAACCATCTGCACGGCGGCCTGCGGGGGTTTGACAAGCGGGTCTGGGATACGGCGCGTGAAATTAACACCCCAACCGAAAAAGGCATCGAGCTGCACTATTTCAGCCCGGATGGTGAAGAAAATTACCCGGGCGGCCTGGATGTCTCCATGACCTACCTGCTGACCGCCGAAAACGAGCTGCGCATTGAATACCGCGCCTCGACCGACGCGCCGACCATCGTCAACCTGACCAACCACTCGTATTGGAATCTGGCAGGTGAAGGATCGGGCACGATTTACGACCATCTCTTGCAGCTTAACGCCAGCCGCTACACCCCGGTGGATGCCACCGCTATTCCCCTGGGCGAGCATGCCCCGGTGGAAGGTACCCCGTTTGACTTCCGCACAGCGAAGATGATCAGCGAGGATATCCGCTCAGACCATCCCCAGGTCGTATTTGGGAAAGGGTTCGATCACAACTGGGTGATTGAACGCCCTTCCCAGGCCGATCAAACCCTGGTCAAGGCCGCGGAATTAAGCGAACCGGCCTCTGGACGGTGCATGGAAGTATGGACCACGGAACCTGGCATCCAGTTTTACTCAGGCAATTTTCTTAACGGGGAAAATTACGGACCCAGCCGCAGCGCTTACCGGCAGGGGGACGGTCTGGCGCTGGAAACGCAGCACTTCCCCGATTCGCCCAACCAGCCCAGCTTCCCAACCACCGCGCTCTACCCGGGCAGCGTTTACCTGTCAACGACCATCTACAAGTTCTTGATATAGGAAAACACTAATTCAGCTCAACGCTTTTGATCATCCAACCAGGTCGGAAACCGGTCACTGAGGCATATTTTCGATTCTTGTTATGTGAATCAGGTGGGGGCTATGCGCAAATAGGTGGAATTTGAAAACCCGTAATATTGCTATTTACGATATTAATTATAGCATTAATTTTGTGAATTGATAGATCTTTTTATTTGGTCCATTATTTGTTACGATCCTCCCTGTCTGAACGAAAATTTTATCGTACGGGAAGGGACGGCGACAATGGACACTTTGATGATGAAAGAAAACACCTTCGATACCGGTAAAGTGGTGCTTAATTACGCCGAAGGCCCCTCAGCGGGACCTCAGCTGGTGTTTCTACATGGCGGAGGAGGACGCTGGCAGCCGTATTCCGGAGAGCTGGCCGAACTGGCCGAACTCTGCCACGTTTACGCCCCGGACCTGCGCGGGCATGGCAAATCCGGCTGGGTGCCGTGGGGCTATGCCATCCGGGATTACGTCGAGGATATCGGGGCATTCTTGCGGGAGGTCAGCGGGCCGGCGGTGCTGATGGGCCATTCGCTGGGCGGCATTATCGCCGTGGCGACCGCGAAAGCCTGCCCCGACCTGGTCCGTGCCTTGATTGTAGGGGATGCCCCACTGGATGCTGTGACCTGGGGCCAGCTTATGCTAAAGCAACGTGGTAAGAACGAGGCATGGCGGGCTCTTTCGGGGGGTACGCGCCCGGTCGAAGAAATAGAACGTCTACTTGGGGACGCCCCTGAAGGAAGCTCAACCATTCGCGCGATCTATGGCGAGGGCTCTCCAATCATCCGCGAGCTGGCCGAGCGCCTGTACCTCCACGACCCGGATATGCTGGGCATGCTGATAGAAGATTATGAAAATGTGGCCGCCGGATATGACATGGAAACGGTGCTCCCCGCCATCCACTGCCCGGTGCTGCTGCTTCAGGCCGACCCTGAAAAAGATGGTGCGCTGAGCGACGCCGAGGTGGCCCGGGCGCTGCCGCTGCTCACCCAGCCCAGCCACGTTAAATTTCCCGGGCTCAGCCACATGCTGTTCTGGGAAGATCCGCAGACTGTGCTGAAAGTGATCTATAAGTTTTTATCTCACCTTTGATTTCTCTCTATTTTGCTTTGGAACATTCCGCAGGTAATATTGATAATCGTGCCGGATATCCCTCCGATACTTTTTTGGCGAACCATTCCAAATTTATGGTACGAATCTGTCTTATAATATCGATTCGGAATTTACGATTTAAAACCAATCCCTTTTAAACGAAAGGTCGTTCTATGATCCCCGGTCATTCCTCCCCCGACCAGCCGCAGGTAATTCCCCTGTGGGCAGAGGGTGAAATCGATACAACCGGCTGGGACAGGCCTGAAGAGATCGCCTTTCTGAAGAGCGGTCTCAAGGTCATCCGCAATGTCAGCCAGCCCACCCTCACCGCTTATCTTCCCGACCCGGCTCTTGCCAACGGCACCGCCGTGATCGTATGCCCAGGCGGGGCGTATCACTTCCTGGCCTTCGAGCATGAAGGGATCCAGGTCGCGCAATGGCTCAACCAGCGCGGTATCGCCGCCTTTCTATTGAAATACCGCCTCGTGCAAACCGGGAGCGATTTCCCGGGCTGCGTGGACGAAAATCTGAACGATCCGAAAAAAATGAAATCCCTGGTGGAGCCTCTCTTTCCGCTGATCACGGCCGACGGCTGCCAGGCAGTACGCCTGGTGCGCGCCCATACCGGGGAATGGAAACTCAACCCAGCGCGGATCGGCATCATGGGTTTTTCTGCCGGTGGTCTGGCCACCCTCAGGGTAGCCACGCATTACGACGCATCCAGCCGCCCAGATTTTGCCGCCCCGATTTACAGCGCTCCCCCGCCAGATGCGCCCATTCCACAAGACGCTCCTCCGCTGTTCTTGCTCTGCGCGGCCGACGACGACATGGCTTCGGCAGTCAGCACGCGCTTTTATGCGGCCTGGAGGGAAGCCGGTCACCCGGTAGAGCTTCATATCTATGCGAAAGGCGGACATGGGTTTGGCATGAATAAAAAGGGCCTGCCATCCGATCATTGGATCGAACGCTTCGCTGATTGGCTCCAGGCGCAAGGCTTTCTCCCGGTAAGTAAGTGAACCCTGTCCAAATGAATACCCGGCACGCCGCGATATAAATTTCGGGGTGTACTATTTAATTATCAATGTGTTGTGGAACCTGGTTACCTGCGCCAGTTCAATTCTGGGATTTTCGGTGCAGCCACGACCAGGCGGTGAAACCCAGCGCGGCAGTTATGATGCCGTTCAAGGAAAGCGCGAAGTATGCAGACAGCTCACCGTTTAGATTTTCCAGGACTGCATGGGTAGCGCCATTCGTAAAGTGAATCAAGGACGTCCCCCAGGGATCTATCCCGGTGATCACCAACGACAGGAGAAAGGCTGCCCCCCAACACAAGACTGCATTGAGGACTAGCTGCCGGCGGTTGGCGCCCTGATCCTCAGGCAGGATGCGTAATGTGGTAATTAATCCGGCGAGCGCCATCCACAGCAGCACAAAGCTTACAGCAACCAATACTTTGCCTACATCGAAACCAGCATTTTCTAAGGTTGCATAAAGCGGCGAAAAGAAGATCGCCACCGGCGTCAGGCTGAGCGGCCAGCCCAGGGTGAGCAAAGGTCTTTGGGAGAGATGAGACGAACGGTAGAACCGCCACAGCGCCAGGTCACCCCCAGCTCCGGCGATCGCCCATCCCAGGAATAATAAGCGCGAGTCATCCCCCAGCAGGGCCAGGCCCAGGCTGAGCAGCCAACCCAAACACCAGGCTGAGACCACCGGAAAAAATGGGGATTTGATCCAGCTGGGCAAATGAGTAAACGTGCTGATTTTATCCCGCGTGCCGCTTGAGACAGCCGCGACAGCTGTGCCCTGGCTTATATCCATCGCTGAGGCGTCCTCAACAGGCACTGCGCTCGCTTGCAGAGTAACAATCGGTAAACCTGACATTGCCTGGGGGTTTGTCTCTGTATCCGCCTCAATCGCCTGCGGTGCGATAGACACCTCTTGCCCTTCGTGCGATTGATAGGCCGCCAGGCCGGCTGCCGCGGCGCTCGAAACACGCCGGCTGTCGTCATGCGCCAGCCCTTGCAGGGCAGATACTACAGCCTGCGTCAAGTCAGGGCTGGTGTTCAGCAGGCGGGTTAATTCTGCTGCTGCCCCTTCTCTCACCCAGGCCCGCGGATCTGAAAGCGACTCTTGCAGCTCTTTTGGCAGCGTAGCTGCTTTGGGCGCAGGGTGGGGGTTGCGCGCCACCCAGATTTCGCCCTGCTGCTTGTACGACCACTTGGCAGGTGTTTGTTTGGGGGTAGCGGTGATCACCTGGTCAAAAACGTAGTCATACCATTCATCCAGCGTGACCCAACCATCCTGGTTAAGGTCAGCCTTGCCGGTACGCAGGCCTTCGATCAGATAATGGGTAAAAAGGGAGTTGTCCGCCTGTCCGATGATCTGATCGCCTTCCCAGGCATATTGCGTGGCGTCCGTGGCAGTTAAGATCACCCGCCCCGAACCTGTGCCTTGAAAGGCGGTAGCCGTACCCACACTGCTCCCCACCACGCCTTTTGCCCCACGTGCAAATGCCCCGGAATGGCAGCAGTCCAGGATCAAGACCTGGCTGGTGGACCGGCAGCGGTCCATGGCATCAGTCACGAAGGCTGCGTCAATCGCCGTGGCGCTCAACAGGTCAGGTTCGGTATCCATGGCAGCCAGGTAGAGCCTGCCGCGGTCATCCAGCACACCATGGCCCGAGAAATACAGCAGTAAGAGATCTTCCCGGCTACGACCGGAGAAAAATCGCGCCATCCCTTTGCGAATTTCGTCCATTGGCCGGTCGATCAGGGTGATGACTTCGTCAAAACCGCCGAAGCCCTCATCTTTCAGAACGGCTTCGAAGTCGGTGGCATCTCCAATCGACGCGCTGAGCTGTGCCAGGTTGGGGTTATCGTAGTGGTGGTTGCCCACCAGGAAAGCAAATCGCCTGGCGGTCACTTTTTCTTTTCCAGTGAAGAACTGAAAAGGGCGGTCTCACCAGCTTTTTCCCCCTCCAGGCTGACATCAAAGCCGGCATTCGTCTGGGTGAAAAACCCGGCGCTGGGTAAAGGATTAACCATCAAAATCTCCTAAAATCCGCGCATCTTTTTCAGGCGCAGCCGGCGGTGATATTACTCGAAAAATATGATAATGTTGATTGAAATATTATTGTATTCTAACTGATTTGTCAAGCAGGAGTCGGGTTATACAAACCTTAGACTCTTTACCTGCACCATGCATATCATCAAACACTAAAATAAAGCAGCTGACCTGTCGATTGCGTATTTTAAAGGGGACGAATTTTGAATTACAAACAGTTGAAAAATTGGTCAAAACATCACTTGTCCACCGCTCCCATTTTGTTATCATGCCATTATGCATTTAATATTCTGTGGTTTAGCAATTTTGTTGCTGCTGGCGGGATGCGCGCCGGTGGACAAAGCTACGGCTATGCGCTCACCGCCAATCGCCTCAGGAACCACCTACGCTCCACCTTCCACCCCTTCTCCGCTCCCTCCTACCCGCGCCCCGGCTCTTCAAATCTCGGCATCCATCGCTCCTTGCCTGCCGGTGCTGGTTACCGTCCCAACTCTCCCCGCAGTGATTCCCCGGACAAACGAACTGGATGAAACCACCGGCTTCCACATGACCGGTGTGGTGCAGCAAATCGAACTGCCTTCGTACCGCTTGGTTGTCAGCGGGTCGGTCGATCATCCCCTCAGCCTGGGCTACGATGAGCTGCGCTGCATGCCGCGCGTTGAAGCAGTGACCCGCATCACGTGCAGCACGTTTATCGATTCGGCGTCCTTTGCCGGCGTTCCCCTGGCAACGATCCTTAACCTGGCGGGCATCCAGAACAGCGCCCAAAGGATCGAGCTGGTCGGCGCAGATGGGTATACCGCGCGCGTGCCTCTCGAAGAAGCCTTAAAAGTCGAGAACTACCTGGCGTACGAATGGCAGGGCAAGCCGCTGCCCATTCTTCATGGATTTCCAATCCGCGCGCTGTTCCCCTCCCTAGCAGGCGCCGCCTCGGTCAAGTGGCTGGTGGAAATCCGCGTCCATTAGCCAGGCGCTCCTCACCCTTATCCAGCACCCAATTCACCCCGTTTGCCCCATTTTACCCGACAGGGTATAATCCGACAAAATATACCATTAAGATCACAATCGTCTCCTTGATGGATGAGCATGCTCTTCCGCAGGAGACTGCCTCTGGAGGTATCGTGAATCGTATCTTAACCCATTTAGCCTTGGGATTCTTACTGATTTCGACATGGTCCGGGCAGTTTACAGGCAATCAACCTGCCAGTTCCGCTGCGCCTGCGGCAGCCGTAGAGAAAGCCCCCCTTGCGCCTGTGCAGTGGCCGAACGTTCACCTTGCGTTGCTTACCAGTGGCTTGTCCTCCCCGGTCGGCATCACTTCCGCCGGCGACCGCAGTGGACGCATTTTCGTTGTAGAGCAGCGAGGGACGATCCAGATCCTGTTGTACGGCGTCAAACGGCCCACTCCTTTCCTGGATATCCAATCCAAGGTCACCTGCTGCGGCGAGCGGGGACTGCTGGGACTGGCGTTTCCGCCCAACTATGCCGTCGCCGGTCATTTTTACGTATATTACACCGACCTCAACGGCAACATCGTGATCGCCCGCTACAATGTGACCGCTAATCCGGATCTGGCCGATCCCAACAGCGGGGTCATTGTTCTGACTGTCAATCACCCCACCAATTCCAACCATAACGGCGGGCAATTGGCCTTTGGCCCGGATGGTTATTTATACACGGGGACCGGCGACGGCGGCTCTGGCGGCGATCCGCCGAACAATGCGCAGAACATGAGCGAACTGTTGGGCAAGATCCTGCGCATCGATGTGGAGGGCGCCAACTGCGTCCAGAATCCTCCGAAGGCGCAGAATTACTGCATACCTGCGAAAAATCCGTTTATTTCCACCTCGGGCGCGAAACCTGAAATTTGGGCCCTGGGCGTGCGCAACCCCTGGCGATTTTCCTTTGACCGGCTGACAGGCGACCTGTACATCGGAGATGTCGGGCAAGATACTATCGAGGAAATTGATTATCAACAGGCTGACAGCGCGGGCGGTGAGAACTACGGCTGGAGGATCCTTGAGGGAGACCAGTGCTACCCGCCAGGCAGCATGTGCACCCCCCCGGTAAATTACTCCGCCCCGGTCGCCACTTACGTGCATGGCACTAACGATTCAAACGGTTGCTCTGTGACCGGCGGTTACGTTTACCGCGGGCCGAAAATTTACCTGAATATGCAGGGAGTATATTTTTATGCGGATTACTGCAAGGGCAAAATCTACGGTTTAAAATATGACGCCAGCTGGCAAACAAAGTTGTTGACCACCGCCCCTTTTTCAATTTCATCCTTTGGCGAAGATGAAGATGGGATGATCTACGTCGCCGACATCTCGAACGGCGCCATCTACCAGCTCCGGGGAGAGCTGGACCTGTCCGGGCTCCCCTGGCGAAGCTACATTCCGGCAGTTACCTACTGAGTCAGCCCATTAACCAGAGAAATATGACCTCAAATATAGAACATATGTTGCATTTTTCTGGTTTTATGCTAAAATGTTGACTCATGGCAGAAACAATTAAGATCGATCAGCTCACCAAAACATATCAGGTCTCGGAACGCGAGGGCGGGATTGGCTCAGCCGTGCGCGGCTTTTTTCGCCGTAAATACCGCGATGTCCAGGCCGTCCAGCGCGTCTCTTTCGATATCCAGGCCGGCGAGGTGGTGGGATTTCTCGGCCCCAACGGAGCCGGAAAAACCACCACCCTGAAAATGCTTTCCGGCCTGCTCCATCCTACCTCAGGCAGCGCCCGCGTCCTCGGCTATACCCCATGGCAGCGCGACCGGCCTTTTCTGCAGGCGATCACCCTGGTAATGGGCCAGCGCAGCCGGCTTTCCTGGGACATTCCGGCCGCGGATTCTTTCTTGCTCAACCAGGCTATCTACCGCATCCCGGACTCTGAATACCAGCGCACTCTCAAAGAGCTCAGCGAGCTGTTGGAGCTGGATCCCATACTCAAGAAGCCGGTGCGCAACCTGTCCCTGGGTGAACGGATGAAGGTGGAGCTCGCCGCCGGGTTGCTGCACCGTCCCCAGGTGCTCTTTCTCGATGAACCGACCATTGGCCTGGATATCTCCGCCCAGGTCCGCATTCGGGATTTTTTACGTGAATTCAACCGCCGCACCGGCGCAACCATCCTGCTCACCAGCCATTATATGGCCGATGTGACCGCCCTGTGCGAGCGGATCATCATCATCCACCAGGGCCAGCTCAAGTACGACGGCAGCCTTGCCGGCCTCTCGCGGCGGATCGCCCCCTTCAAGCTCATCAGCGTAGCCCTGGGGGAACCCTGCCCGTGCGATCTGACCCCATACGGCACACCGGTCGACCTGCATAAGGGCGAGGGTGAAAACGGCTCCAAGCAGTATGTCCAGGTGCCGGCAGGCGACGTTGCTGCGATCACGGCCCGCATGCTGGCTGACTTGCCCATCCACGACCTGACCATCGAAGACCCGCCCATCGAATCCGTCATCGAGCGGGCTTTTCAGGAATAAATAATGCTCAAGATCTACTCTCGCTTCTGGCAGGTAAACTGGGCCGAACAATGGCAGTACCGCGCCAACCTGTTGATGTATTTACTGTACTGGCTTGTTTCGCCAATTGTTTATCTTTCGGTCTGGGTTTCTATCGCCAACGTTCAAGGCAGCGTCAGCGGCCTGACAGCAAACGACTTTATCACATATTATCTGACCCTGCTGGTCGTGGACCAGCTGACCAGTGAAATTACCATCCATATTTTTGCCTACAAGATTCAAGACGGCACGCTCTCCGGCGATCTGCTGCGCCCGGTCCACCCGATGTTGACCAGCGCTCTCACCACTAATATTTCCTTCAAAGCGCTCAACCTGATCGTATTCATCCCCATATGGATCGTCCTGTTCCTACTTTTCCAACCGGACTACAGCAGCGTTACCCTTAACTCAATCCTGTTAGCTGTTCCTGGCATTTTGATCGGTTTCTGCATGAATTTTTTACTGGGGGCGATGATCACTTGCATGGCGTTCTGGACAACGCGCGTGTATTCGATCTCGCAATTTTTTTACCTGCTCGTTATGTTACTCTCAGGCCAGTTTGTCCCTCTCCAACTCCTGCCGCAAAGCGTGCAGCAGATCTCGCAGTTCCTGCCGTTTCAGATGTTTCGCTTTGTCCCGGTCGAGATCATCCGCAACCGCTTATCTACCGAAACGATACTGTTTGATTACGCCGTCAGCCTGGTCTGGCTGGTGGTTTTCTATTTCCTTTTCCGCTGGATCTGGCGCGAAGGGGTTAAGCGATTCTCAGCGGTGGGTGCCTGATTATGCATACCTTACGCCTGCTTTCCGCTTTTTTTAAGGTCAATCTTGAGCTGGCACTGGCTTACCGCGTCGACACCGCGGTTAATATCCTCCTTGAAATCCTCACCCTGGCCTGGGAGCTGATCAGCCTGGGGATCATCTTCAGCAATACCACCACCCTCGGCGGCTGGAGCCTGGGAGAGCTGATCGCCCTGTTGGGCGTTTTTCACCTGGTAAACGCTTTGATGATGGTTTTGATCTGGCCGAACACCGAGAAGTTCAACGCCAGCGTGCGCGACGGCACGCTCGATTACACCCTGCTGCAGCCCGCTGACAGCATGTTCCTGGTCACGTTTTCACGCATGGTGATCTGGCGGGTGTGGGACCTGGTTCTTGGAGCGGTGCTGATCGCCGTGGGGGTGAATATGAGCGGTCTTGGCGCCACGCCGCTTAACCTGCTGGGTTTTCTGCTGCTCGCTGCCTCCGGGTCGGTTATCCTGTACAGCCTGTGGATCGTCATGATCGCGGCCACATTCTGGTTCACCAAATTCGACAACAACGTCACCATCCTGCAGGCGCTCCTGGATACCGGGCGCTATCCCTCCACGGTGTACCCGTTCTGGCTGCGCCTGATCATCACCTATTTCATACCGATTGCTGTCGCGACTACCGTACCCCTCCAGGCGCTGCGCGGAGAACTCGGCCCGCTGCAAATCCTTCTTTTTCTAGCGATCAGCGCGGCCTGTTTCCTGGTTGCCTCCAGGGTGTGGAAAGCCGGTGTAAAAAAATACGCCGGCGCTTCCAGTTAATTTTCCCCTCCGTTGTGGTTGTTGGTGACTGGCATCGTGTCGATGTCATTGTCATACATCAAGGCATCGTGGCCGCGCTCCCCGGTTCGAATGCGGATAACTTCCTCCACCGGGTAGATAAAGATGATCCCGTCCCCCGGGTTGCCAGTCCACGCGGATTTAACGATGGTCTGCACCGTTTTCTCGACGTTTTTGTCACTGAGCACAATATTGACCTGCAATTTCGGGAGCATGTCAATCTGGTAGGTGCCCGTGCGCCCGGCCAGGACGATGCCGCCCTGCTGCCCATGACCGCGCACTTCCATGACATTCATGCCCACAATGCCAATTTTCCGCAGAGCTTCTTTAACGTTGGGGAACTGGTCTTCACGAATAATCGCTTCAATTTTCTTTGTCATCGCAATATCTCCTATCCATATCCACCATTAAACGTAAGCCCGTTCACCGTGCTCGCTGATGTCCAGCCCTACTTCTTCTTCATTGTCTGAAACACGCAATGGGGTAACCATGGCAATTAATTTCGAGATCAGGAAGGTCATGCCAAAGGCGAATACGATGACCAGGGCAATGGTTGCCAGCTGGATCAAGAATTGAGCAGGATTGCCGTAGAAAAGCCCGTCCGCACCGGAAGCGTTCACCGATTTGGTCGCAAACAGCCCGGTTGCCAGCGCTCCCCAGGAACCGCCCATGCCGTGACAGGCCCAAACATCGAGAGACTCGTCCAGATTGCGGCTCTGGCGGAAACGAATGGCATAATAGCTGATCGGCGCCGCGACACCGCCAATCGCGATGGCAGCCAACGGCGTTACAAATCCGGCAGCCGGGGTGATGGCCACCAAGCCCACCACTGCGCCGGTAACGATCCCCAGCACGCTGGGCTTATTATCTTTCCAGCTCAAGAACATCCAGACAATGCCCGCAGCCGCAGCAGCGGTGTTGGTGGTGATAAATGCGTTTACCGCGGTGCCGTTCGCTGCCAGGGCGCTGCCGCCGTTAAATCCAAACCAGCCCACCCACAAAAAGCCTGCCCCTAAAACACTATAGGGGATGTTGTGAGGCTCAAATATCCGCGCGCCGAATCCCTTGCGAGCGCCGATCACCATGGCAAATGCCAGGGCCGAAAATCCCGCGGTAATATGCACCACGGTCCCGCCCGCGAAATCGAGCGCCCCAAGCTGGCGAAGAAAACCCCCGGTTCCCCACACCCAATGCGCAACCGGATCATATACAAGGGTGGCCCATAACAGGCTGAAGATCAGGAAGGCTTTAAAACGCACCCTTTCCACAAACGCTCCGGTGATCAGGGCGGGCGTAATAATGGCGAACATCATTTGGAAACCGGCAAAAGCCAGGTGCGGGATGCTGGCGGCGTAGGCGCTGTTCGGTTCCGTGCCAACGCCTGCCAGGCCCAGGAAATTTAACCCGCCGATCAAACCCAGAAAATTATCTCCAAAGGCCAGGCTGTACCCAAAAAGCACCCATTGGATGCTGACCAGACCGATTATGATGAAATTCAGGTTCAGTGTTGAGAGAATATTTTTCTTACGAACCATGCCGCCGTAAAAGAATGCCAGGGCTGGAACCATCATTAACACCAGCGCCGAAGAAATGAGTACCCAGGCCGTATCTCCTGCATTGATCGCTTCCATTGGTTTTCTCCTTTTTGATGTAAGGGGGTGTTTTTTGGTGGCTTCGCCACCAAAAAACACCCGTTGCATCATTTGCGTGGTCCACAAAGTGCGTACAGATTAATGTCTTATAAATCGGAGCAACTTACTATAATTAGATTGATTGAATTATAGAAATCCGCCTATCCTCCGTCTATTACCCATTTGGGGAATATCCCAGGTTTGTGAAGAAGCCCTATATCTAAAAATAAACCTCCCCCATCCCAATTGAGATAGGGGAGGTTTGTTAGAAGCTACCTGCCTGCAACTCAGCCAAAAGCATGCGAGTTCGAAAATAAATTTTTCGACCGCGTACCTACACCTTCACCTCATTTAATTTTCCAGTCTTCACATCGTAGATGAAGCCTCGCACCGGAATTGTTTTCGGGATCCAGGGATGCGACTTCACCTTTTCCACCTGTTCGCGGACGTTCTGTTCAAGGTCGGAGAAGGCGTGAAATGCTTCCGGCACAACCGCGGTCGTGTGGGTAGCCTGGTGCAATTTAGCCTTTAGCTCTTCATCCTTGAAGGTAAGCATGCCGCAATCTGTGTGGTTGATGACCATGAACTCCTTCGTCCCCAACAAATAATGTGAAATGAGCAAAGACCGCAAGGCGTCTTCTGTGACGATGCCCCCGGCATTCCGGATGATATGCGCATCGCCGGTTTTTAATCCCAGCAATTGCTCAACGGTCACCCTGGCATCCATGCACACCACCACTGCCAGTTTTCGGGCGGGCGGCATCGCCAGGCCCCCTAACTGAAATGCCTGGGCATATTGTTTATTTGCAGCTAACGTTTCATCAATCGTGGACATCATTAACCTCTCATGGGTATCGATAACCCAATCTTGTCAGTCATTAAAATAAAATAGCCGGTATTCGCGGTTGCCATTTTCTCGTCACACACAATAACGGTGAGAAATAGGGGCCATGCCTCTTATTGCGAAAACCGGCTTATTTACTGGTGCAGAGTAGAGAACCAGGTAAAATCAAGATGAGACAGGTAAATGGCCCCTATCCCATACACATGCAGAGCAGCATCATAAAACTCCTATATTTTTGGTATTCCTAATTATGAAGGAATTGTTGATTATTTTACTCATTAATTGCCCCGCGTCAAGACCCTTTATGGAATTTACCTATGAATGAGATACAGACAATCGTTAATGGCCTCCGCGCCCGCATTTTCACCGCCGGTGTTAGCGGCACGCCCGTGGTGCTGCTGCACGGCGGCGGCACTGATTCGGCTTTGCTGTCCTGGCGGCTGGCCATCCCGGCCCTGGCTGCCAACCACCGTGTCTTTACCCCGGATTGGCCCGGCTACGGTGCGAGTGAGATCTTCACCGGACAATATTCGACCGAGGCCATGGTCGATTGGCTGCACGCGGTATTAAGCCATCTTGGGCTGGAGAAAACCGCATTGGTCGGGATCTCCATGGGTGGCGGGGGAGCGCTGGCTTACACCCTGGCATATCCCGAGCAAGTAACCCGCCTGGTGCCAGTCGACAGCTACGCCCTGGCGCGGAAAGCCCCCATGCACCTGATATCCTATCTGACAGTGCGCATGCCCTGGTTAATCGATCTTTCATGGGCCTGGGTGCGCCGCGACCGACGCATGGCGGCCTGGGCTTTAAACAGCATTTTCGCCGACAGGCGCAACATCACCCCCGATTTGGAAGAAGAAGTCTGGCAGGCCATCCAGGACCCTACCGCCCAGCATTCTTTCTCATCCTTCCAGCGTTATGAAATCAGTTTTTCCGGGCTGCGCACCTGCCTGATGGACCGCCTGGGTGAGATACACTGCCCGACTCTGATCATGCATGGCGAAAAGGACAGCCTCGTACCGCTGGCTGCCGCGCGCGAAGCCGCGCAGCGCATCCCTGGGGCGCGCCTGGCGGTGATTCAAGGGGCCGGGCACTGGCCGATGCGGGAACACCCCGAAGAATTCAACCGCGTGTTGAAAGAGTTCCTGTCAGGCAATGAAGGATAAAATATATTAGAATTATTATCATCATTTCGTTGTTTACCGAAGGAGCAAACCGTATGAATTATCGACAGTTAGGAAAATCCGGTGTGCGCGTTTCAACCATCGGCCTGGGCACCAACCGTTTCGGTTATGAACAAATGCCGCAAGAAGAAGTCAATCGGGTGATCGACAGCGCGGCTGACCTGGGGATCAACTTCCTCGACAGCGCGGATGTCTACCAGGGCGGTCGTTCCGAAGAGACCATCGGCAGTGCATTAAAAAGCAAACGCAGCCAGTTCGTCGTTGCCACGAAATATTACAACAAGACCGGTCCAGGGCCCAATGATTGGGGCGCATCGCGCTACCACCTGTATGATGCGGTGGAAGCCAGCCTGCGCCGCCTGCAAACCGATCATATCGACCTGTATTACGTGCACGTGTATGACGATGCCACCCCGGTCGAAGAAATGCTGCGCGGCCTGGATGACCTGGTGCGCGCCGGAAAGGTGCGCTACATCGGCGCCTCCCAATTCTTATCCTGGCAGATCGCACGCGCCAACCTGCTGGCCGAGGTCCACGGCTGGTCGCCGTTTGTCGTCATTCAAGCCCACTACCACATGCTGGAACGCGGGCTGGACAAAGAAATGCTGCCTTTCTGCCGCAGCCAGGGTGTGAGCCTGGTCCCATTTTTCCCACTGGCAGGAGGCTTCCTGACCGGAAAATACAAGCGCGGGCAGCCCGCCCCGGCCGGATCGCGGGGTGAGTCGAACCGCTATGTGCAGAACTACATGACGGATGCCAATTACACCTTCGTGGAACACCTGGCTGCCTGGGCAGAAGGGCGCGGGCGCACGCCTGCCGAAGCCGCCCAGGCCTGGCTGCTGGCCAAGCCCGAAGTATGTTCCGTAATCAGCGGATCCACCCGACTGGAACAGATGCAGGCCAACGCCAGAGCTGCCGATTGGGTGCTCACCCCGGACGAGGTGCAGCAGATCGATGAAATGCTTCCCTAAGCAATTCGATGAAAACCGGGCCGGACAGGGGAATTTTCTGTCTGACCCGGCCTGAGATTCAAATGGGAGGGATGGATGAAATACGGCTTATACCTGCCAAATTTCGAGCCGTGGGGCAGCGCCCGGATCATTGCAACCCTGGCGCGAGAAGCAGAAGACGCGGGTTGGGACGGGCTGTTCATCTGGGATGACCTGGTGGGCGAAGCAGTGGATATGGTTGATCCCTGGATAGCTTTATCGGCAGCGGCAATGGCAACTTCTCGCATCCGACTGGGCGCGTTAGTCACGCCCCTGCCGCGCCGACGCCCGTGGAAATTTGCCCGAGAAACTGCCTCACTGGACCACTTGAGCGGCGGTCGCCTGGTGGTCGGGGTCGGCACCGGCAGCGGCAGCAGCCTGTGGACCGATTTTGGCGAGGAATCCGACCACAAGGTGCGCGGCGATATGTTGGACGAAGCGCTGGAAATCATCACCGGGCTGTGGTCAGGCGAACCGTTCCACCATGACGGCGCACATTACCACATCCAGGGCACGCGCTTCCTGCCCCCCGCGCTGCAGCAGCCGCGCATCCCCATCTGGGTAGGCGGCATCTGGCCCAACCACAGGCCGCTGGCGCGCATGGCTCGTTGGGATGGCATGTACCCGCTCTTTTTCCACGCGAAATCCGCCGCCGAGGCTTTTGAGCAGTTCAAACAGGCGGTCCAGAAAGTGCGCGCGATGCGCCAGGCGGCTACCCCCTTTGATGTGATCGCCCTGGGGGCCACACCCAGCGGTCAACGGGAAACTTCGGCCCGGATTGTCCGACCTTACGCTGCTGCCGGCGCTACCTGGTGGCTCGAATCGATCGGGCCGCTGCGCATGGGTATGCCCGGCGATCCACTTTGGAGCTACGACCAGCTGCGTGCCAGGGTATTGGACGGCCCGCCGCGAATTTAAACCTCGCTTATGCTTGCCTGGAACAGTGATAATGACCGAATAATACCGGCTCAAAGTTCCTCCCGGGAGCCCAACCACCCGCGGATGGAGGCGTGCGCCAGGAATGGATGTCTATTCCATCCCATTTGCGCGCCAGGGTCGAGGCGTGGTTGGGCAGCCCGGTCGTGCATGCCGTCTCGCAGCCTAAAGGTTTTTCGCCAGGCGTGGCTTCCCGTTTGCTTACCGCGGACAACCGGCGGGTATTTGTTAAGGCTGCCAGCCCGTTCCCAAACCGGGGCGTGCCCGAGATTCACCGCAGCGAAGCCCGCATCGTCCAGACCCTTCCCGCAGGCCTGCCTGTCCCGCGCCTGCTGTGGTCATACGATGAAGGCGGCGATGGTTGGTTTGTGATGCTGTTCGAAGATATCCCCGGGCAGCATCCCGCCCAACCCTGGCGCCGGCGCGAGTTAGAGCGGGTGATCGCGGGGATGGTGGACTTATCCTACCAGCTCACCCCCTCCCCGCTGGCGGCAGCCGGACTGCCCACCGCCAGCGACGAGGTACGCACCCGGATAAACAGCTGGCAGCGCCTGCGGGATGAGCAGCCGTCGCAGCTGGAACGGCTGGACGGCTGGTCGCGGCGTTACCTGGACCGCCTGATCGAGCTGGATGAACTGGCTGCCGAATCGGTAATAGGGGACACATTGCTGCATTTCGACATCCGCGCCGATAATATATTGCTGACCCCGGAAAAGGTATGGTTTATCGACTGGCCCCAAGCCTGCACCGGCGCAGCCTGGCTGGATGTGGTATATTTCGCCCCCAGCGTGACGATGCAGGGTGGACCGCCCCCGGATGAAGTGATCTCTGCGCATCCTGCCGTGCAAAATGCCGATCCAGCCGTCGTCACGGCTGCCGTTGCGTCCCTGGCCGGCTTTTTTACCCACCGTTCCCTCCAGCCCCCTCCGCCCGGCCTGCCGACCTTGCGTCCTTTTCAGGCCGCGCTGGGCCAGGTGACCCGCGGTTGGCTGGCGGAGCGCACCGGTTGGGAATGATCAGGATTTTCCCCGCAGAAGCTCCTGATCGGCCCGGTCGCACTCCTCGAAAATTTGGGCGACTTCCTGCTTCATCTCATCGGAGGCCGTTGGCGTATAGCTGATAAACTTGATGAGATCCCGCGCCTGGCGCAGCAGGGTTTTGACCTGCCCGATATAGGCGATATCGTACCGGCCAGCCTCCGGCGGCACCTCCAGATCGCGCGCTTTTTGGATCAGTACCCGCGCTTTCTTTATCCTTTCCGCGGAAGGGATTAAACGAGACATCAATCCTCCTGAAATCAAGTGGTGTTAGGTTAATCGAACGGGTCTTTGCTCACGATTCATGGGCCGTCTGGCGTGCGGCTCGCCAATCATCCTCTGTGAGCGGCGGAACATGCTCTCCGGGACGGCGCTCCATCGCCAGCGCCCCCTGCGGGCAGACCGCCACGCACACACCGCACCCCACACAGCGCATTCCAGCCACCTGGGTCGAATTTTCCAGGGACAATGCATCAAATGGACAGGCGGAGATGCAGTCGCCGCAGGCGATGCACAGCGTTTCGTCCACCCGGTTGATAAAAGCCGAGCGTGCCACCACGTTAGCAATACCCAGGTCGGCCATCCCGCGCAGCACGCCGCACGAACAGGTGCAGCAGTTGCAGATATAGGTAATTTCGCGCTGTTTGTTGCTCACACAGTGCACCAATCCGGCCTGCGCAGCGCGCTGCAGCGTCTGGTAGGCCCCTTCTCGGGTGAGAGGCCGCACCGGGCCGCCCACATTGAACGCATCCGGCCTGGCGCTAAGCGCCATGCACACGTCCACGGGATGCGGGCAGGGTTGGCCAATTAAAGCCTTTTGCACCCGGCAGATACAATCCAGCACTCCCCAGGATTGCGCCTGATCGATCAGGCTCGTTACGCTCTCAAACGGCTGCACTTCCAGGTCGTTCTTAATGCTCTCCCCCACCGGGATGACGCGGTGCACTTGCGGCTTCACCCGCAGGGCGCTGGCAAAGGATTGCAGGTAATAATCTTCGAACAACTGGGCCATCTCGGCGTCCAACCGGCCGATTTGGGCTTCATAAATCCCGACCACAAACGGCATCAGGCCAAACCCCAACCTGCCTTCCGTGGTCTTCCCCATGCTTATCAACCCCTTTTTCGACATCTCTTTCAGCATCGGGATAATCTCTTGCGAGGAACGTTCCAGACGCTCAGCGATCTGGGCCGGCGTCTCTTTCTCAAGCAGCAAATCAGCAGCCAGGGCCGCTTCTTCCGGCGTGAAGATCTTCGCCAGCAAGCGCAGATCCGATTCATCATCCGCGGGCGGGAAGCGGTTCGGCAGCGCATCCAGGCTGCGCGCCAGGCCGCGGTAGGGCGACTCAGGGTGAAATTGCGAAACGATCGGTGTGGGCATATTTCTATTATATACGATCCGGCTGCTGGTATAATCCTTCCCTTGGAGAGATGGCATGGCTTTGATCAGTTTGAAGGGCGTGAGCCTGGGATTTGGCGGTCCACCCCTTCTGGACAATGTAGACCTGCAAATCGAGCGCGGCGAATGGGTCGGCCTGCTGGGACGCAACGGCATGGGTAAATCCACCCTGCTTAAATTGGCGAACGGCGACCTCGAACCCGATAGCGGCAGCCTGGCTCGCCAGCAGAACCTGCGCACGGCTTACCTGCCCCAGGAAATTCCCCTGGGGTTGGAAGGGACGGTTTTTAAAATCGTGTCTTCCGGATTGGCTGCGCCGGGATCGACTGCAGGTACAGAAGATGCCTGGCAGCGCCAGCTGCAGGTGGAGCAGGTCATTTCACGGATGCTGCTCAACCCCATGGCTGATTACAGCGCCCTTTCCGCGGGCTTGAAGCGGCGCGTGATGCTGGCCCGCGGTCTGGTCAGGCAGCCGGACCTGCTGCTGTTGGACGAACCGACCAATCACCTGGATATCCAATCCATCCAATGGCTGGAAGATTTCCTGGTGCGTTGGGGGGGTACGCTTTTTTTTGTGACCCACGACCGGCTTTTTCTGCAGCGCCTGGCCACGCGCATTGTTGAGCTAGACCGAGGACGCCTGTTCGATTGGAACTGCAATTACCCCACCTTCTTGCAGCGCAAGGAAGCCATGCTCAACGCCGAGCAGGAGCAAAACACGCTCTTTGATAAGAAGCTGGCCCAGGAGGAGCAGTGGATCCGGCGCGGGATTGAGGCTCGCCGGACGCGCAATGAGGGTCGGGTACGCGCCTTGAAGCGCCTGCGCGAGGTCCGCCAGGAACGCCGCGACCAACCCGGGAAAATCCGCCTGCAGATTCAGGAAGAGCGCCGTTCGGGCCGGCTGGTGATCGAGGCCGAAAACGCGAGTTATAGCTATGCGCAGCAGCCGGTCGTGTCGGATTTTTCCACCGTCATCCAGCGCGGAGATAAGGTCGGCATTATCGGCCCCAACGGATCGGGGAAAACCACCCTGCTGCGCGTCCTGATGGGAGAGCTGCCGCCCCACCAGGGCAGCATCCGCCTGGGCACCAACTTGAAAATTGCGTATTTTGACCAGCTGCGCGCCCAGCTGGATGAGAATCTTTCCGTGCTGGACAATGTGGGGCAAGGCCGCGATATGCTGACGATCAATGGAAAAACGCGCAACCTGATCGGCTACCTGGAAGATTTTTTGTTCCCGGCGGACCGGGTCAGGGCGCCGATCAGCGCCTTATCCGGCGGGGAGCGCAACCGCCTGCTGCTGGCGCGCCTATTTGCTGAGCCCGCTAACCTGCTGGTGATGGATGAACCCACCAACGACCTGGATATCGAGACATTGGAACTGCTGGAAGATATGCTGCTCGAATTCAACGGGACCTTGCTGCTGGTCAGCCACGACCGGGCTTTTTTGAACAACCTGGTCACCAGCACCCTGGCGCTCGATGGCAGCGGGAAGGTTGTCGAAACAGTTGGCGGCTATGACGAATGGCTGCGCCAGGCCGAGGAAACCAGCCGGACAGAGGAAAATATATCCAGACCCGTCATGGTCGACGCATCTCCCACCCGCAATGAGCCGCTGCGCAAGCTCAGCTACAAAGAGCAGCGTGCCCTGGAAGAAATGCAGCGCGAGCTAACGGAGCTCCCCGGGCGGATTGAAGCCCTGGAGGGTGAACAGCACCGCTTGACGGCTGCCATGGGAGATGCGGCTTATTACCAACGCGAAAGCTCCAGCATTGCCCAGGGAGCCAGCCGCCTGGCAGAGCTGGGTGAAGAAATCGCGCTCGCGTACCAGCGCTGGGAAGAATTGGAGCATCTGCTCAATTCACCGGATTCCAAATAAATATCTCCTCAATATGCAAACCAAACAGGCTGGAAAAACGAAAAGCAAGATCCAGGCTGGGGTCATATTTACCGGTCTCGATCGCATTCACCGTTTGCCGGGATACCCCCAATTTCTCAGCCAGCTCGGCCTGCGACCAATCCTGTTCCGCACGGAGCACTTTTAGCCGGTTTTTCATTGGTACCTGCGGGTGATCCACAGCTTGCTCACCAGCCAGGCCGCGCCCATGAAAAAGGCGATATAAATCGAGTTCGGGGGTGTAAGCCCGGCCAATCCCAGCAAGCCCAGGCCCATCGTCAGGATCAGGGTCAGAGCGAAGGCAAACACTATACTCTCGAGCAGAATCTTGCGCGCGAGTTCATCCAGTTTGCCGATCGCCCTGACCAGGCCCAACACCAGGAACAATCCGGGGATCATGGGTAGTAGTGAAACCGGGTAGCGCCAGCTTGACTCCGGGTTCGCATTCAGCCAGCTCATCGCAAATGCCAGCAAGCCAATATACAGGATTAAGGGCACAAACAGAGGGCGCACCAGCGGCAGCCGTTCCTTAATTCTTTCGATCATCGCTCACCTCATCCTTGAATGGAAATCGTTGGCTAAAATACAACAGGCTGGCCAGATTACCCACCAGTGAAAACCCGGTTAATAAGCCGAGCACAAAGTCTACTGGAAACCAGACCGGCGCCCAGGAAAGAAATAATCGCGGTACAACGATCGCCACAACCAGGCTGAATTGTGAGCAGGCGAACAAAATTCGCATGAACTTTTGCGAGCGGTGGGGGTTTAACTGCGCCAATATCATGGTAACCTCCTGGTGGAGAAACAGAAAAGTTTCTTTTACATATTGTAAAGCAAACTTTACTATTTGTCAACTACTATTTACTTATTGTGCGATCTGGAGAAATATTAGGCTAAAATACCGCTCGCTCTGTCGCGGGCCACGCAGAATGAATTTTCTTTGTGCTCTGTTTGCCCTTCGTGATGATTTATTTCAAGAGCGGTATTGGGAAATCACCTTGCCCTATACCTTCCTGAAACGAGGCTAACACTTTTAAGTATCTCTCGCCCTCTACGGTATAATTACATTCAAAATGCCTCCGAAAATACCCACCCGATACACCTCCGAACGCCTGCTGCTGCGGCGCTACCGCCTGGCTGACGCGCCGGCTTACTTGCGCATGTGGCGCGAAAACCAGGCCCACCTGCGTGAATTTATGCCGTCCATCCTGGAAACCGCCCAAAACGAAAAAGATATCCGCAAGGTGATCGCCTGGTACATCAGGCAGTGGCGGCGCGGCGAGCTGTTTATCATGAGCATGTGGGAGAAGAGCAGCGGCGCATACGTGGGCGAAGTGTACCTGGCGAACGCCGACTGGGCTGTGCCCTGCATCGAGGTTGGCTACTTCACCGTGCAGCATCAGGGCGGCAAAGGCTACGCCTCTGAAGCCGCCCGTGCCGCCTGCCGGATCGCTTTTGAACTCCTGGGCGTGCGCCGGGTGGAGCTGCAGTGCGCGGCAGATAACGAGAAAAGCGCCCGTGTAGCCCGGCGCTGCGGGTTCATCCTGGAAGGCCGCCTGCGCGAGCGCACCCACAAGAAAGACGGTCCCCCCGTAGACCGGTTGTGGTTTGGCCTGCTGCGCGCCGAGTGGCAGGCTTCGCTGCCTACCTAAATAACAATCGCCTGCACCCTGCCCACCTTTCCGCTGACCAGCATCACTTTTATGCCGTGGGGGTGGGTCGGGCTGCTGGTCAAAATCCGCATCACGATGCCCTCCGTCAGTTTGCCGGTGGCTTGATTCTGTTTTTCGATGACCTGCACGCGCAGCCCCGGGGTGATTTCGCTGCGTTTGGGTACGCTCATGATCGTTTCCCTTTATCCAGAGTCTGATTTGACCGGTTGATCAGCCGGTCCAGTTCTTTAATCTCGCGCCGGACTTCGTCAAGTCGACCGGCCTTAATCTTATCCATCATGTGCTGCGCTCCCTGGGTGGACGGCAGCCAGCCAGTTAGCAGGCGCGGCATCGACCACCGCCAGGCCGCGTTGATATTCGCGCTGTTGCGGTGGGGGAAACGCAGGATCCAGCGCCCAATATGAAGCGCGTGTTCATTGGGTGTGGCGTCAAATTCTGACAGGATCGAAGCCCCAAAAGCCATCCCGCATTCGCCGCAATCCGGAAAGCCTTCGCCTAATTCGCGCCCGCATTCGCTGCACCGCTGCAGGCTCATCGCGACATCCACCACCGTCCATGGATGGCGTTCTGGTTCCGCAGTGACCACCTGCGCCAGCAATTTCTCTTCCGACGTCCCGGCCTGGATTTCCTCCTTATCCAACACGGCTTGCCAATCGGCCAGCCAGTACCGCTCCACAGCATCGTGGCAGGTCGGACAAGAGCTGTAGCCTGCACCCAATGCACCTCCGCACTGCGCACAAGGCTCCACTGCACCAGACCTTGCGATCCGCCGGCCTCCGATTGGCCCGGGTTGATCTTCAGTCATAGGCAATTTTTATATTCCTGCGCTGATTATACCCGCAGAGGGGAATTGGTCGATATAATAGAGCATTCCACCGCGGAGACACTCATGACAGCCCCCAGCACAGCCGGCAACCGCAAACGTACCATCATTCTGTATGCCATTATTTACGCCACCATGTTCCTGTTTGGCCTGGTCGAAAATATCAAAGGCGTCTCTTTTCCGTTGATCAAAAGCGAATATGGGGTAAATTACGACAGCCAGGGCGCCCTGGCGTCGATGACCTGGTTTGGCTACGTTTTATTCTGCCTGGCAGCCAGCCTGTTCATGCAGCGTTTCGGGATCAAGAAATCCATCCTGGCCGGCTACCTGCTGGTGGGAGGCGGCGCGATTGCCACCCTGGCCGCGCCGACTTTCTGGACAGCAGCGGCTGCCTTGCTGGTGGTAAATGCCGGTTTTGGCTTCTTCGAGGTGGGCACCAATGCCATGGGAACCGTGGTATTTACCAGCAGAGCGGCCCTGTTAATGAGCCTGATGCATTTCTTTTACGGATTTGGCGCCATCCTGGGCCCGAAAAGCGCCGGGGTGCTGACGGATACCCTCGCTTTGAACTGGCGGCAGGTTTATATCGTGATGCTCATCCCGGTAGGCCTGGTGTTTTTCTTCATTCTTCTCACCCGTTTCAACGGGCGCACAACCAGCGGCGAGGAAGAAGAAAAGCCCTCAAAGATCACATTTCTGGGCGCTTTACGCATGCCAATTGTCTGGCTGTTCTGCCTGACGCTCGGCTTTATGGAGGTGATCGAATTCGGCGCCGCCAATTGGGGCGGCCTGTATCTGAAAGACGTGTACGGCCTGGATCCGCGGGTGGCCGGCGCCAGTTTTGTCTCCTTCTTCTACATCGTATTTACGGTTTCGCGCCTGTTCAGCGGGCTGGCGATCGAAAAAATCGGCTACCTGCGCAGCCTGTTTCTTGCCCTGGGTTGCACCATGCTCATTTATCTCGCCGGATTTTTATTGGGCGAACAGGGCATCTGGATTCTGCCGGTCAGCGGCTTCTTCATCGGCATCATGTGGCCGACGATGATGGCGGTGGCGATGCGCGTCTTTGGCGCGGATGCGCCCGCCGTGACCAGCGTGATCATCACCGTCTCAGGGGCGATTAACGGCCTGTTCCAGATGGTGATCGGCCTGACCAACCAGTATGCCGGCGAAGCCTGGGGCTACCGCTCCTGCCTGCTGTACGCCGGGGTGGTGCTGGTAAGCCTTTTCCTGTTATCGCGGAAGATTAAAGAACGAAAACTCATCCCAGGCTGAAGGGGCAACCGGTTAATACCGCGGTGCACGGTTTCCTTTCAGCCAGAAATGGGTAAAATCAGTTTTACTGCGGCCGATAACGCGTCATCACCTCTAACAACATCTCGTGCGGCAGGGCCTGCGCGGTGTGTCCCTGGTATCCCGTCATGCTTTCGGCTGCGACCAGCACATTTAAAATCGCTTCTTCGACCGCTTCTACGGTGGCTTTGATCAGCAGATCCATATTGAATGACGGGACCATTTGTAAAGATACCAGCTTCTCCTCGGCTGGCGGATAATGAATGCCGGTCGAGAAGGCCAGAAACAGGTCGCCGGAGCCATCCAGGCCCAGGCCGCCGGTCCGTCCCTGCCCAACGGTTGCCCGTTGGGCCAACCGTTTGCACTGGTTGGGCAGCAAAGGCGCGTCCGTGGCGATGACGATCAGGATCGAGCTGGTTGCGGGGGCAGCAGGCCAGGGCAGCGGGACCACATTTGCACCGATTTCACGCCCCACCGGCACTCCGTCCACCCGCAGGTCGGCGCGGTCGCCGTGATTGGCCTGAACCAGTGCACCCACGGTGTACGTCTCACCGAATATTTGGATCTGGCGCGAAGCCGTCCCCGTGCCTCCCTTAAACTCATAACAAATCATCCCGGTGCCGCCGCCAGTGTTGCCTTCCTCCACCACCCCACCGTGCGCCGATTCTAAGGCGGCGACCACGTGTTCTTCTGTCAGCGGGAAGGCGTTCAATTCGTTCAGCCAGCCGTCATAGGTTTCACCCACCACCGGCAGCTTGTAGCTGAAACCGCCGTACATGTGCGCCCCATAACGGACTATCGCGTCGTATGCCATTCCCACCTGGTGGGTATTGGTCAGCAAAACGGGCGAGGTCAAAAAACCGGTTTCCTCAAGAAACGGCAAGCCTGTCATTTCACCTATCCCGTTGAACGAATGGAACCCGGCAAACGCGAAATCCTGGTGCACGTTTTTGCGCGGAAAAATCGCCGTCACCCCGGTCCGGGCGGTGAATTGGGTGTCGCTGATCAGGGTCGTTTGCCCAACCAGGACACCGGGCACATCGGTGATGGCATTCATTGGGCCGGGGTTGAGGTTGCCAATGTGGATTCCCAGGTCGCGCAGTCGTTTTTTGGTCATGTTTTCTCCACAGCATTGCCCGAGAGATGTTATATCAGGCGAAATTTTCCCATTACAATTGGATCATGGTCAATCACTCCGAAATTATACGCATCCAGGGCTATTTGCGCGAGAGTGCCCGGGCTGTCTACGATTCCCAACGCATCCCGCCTTTCACCCTGTTCTTCCATCCCAGCGACACCTTCAAATATTTCAATTACGCCATCCCCGATGTTGCCTGCGGCGGCGACCTGGGCGCGGTTCTGCAGACGGTACGGAAAGCCTTTCAGCAGCGAGGCAGGACTGCCCGTCTGGAATTTTTTGAAGCCTTTGCCCCTGACCTGCCCGCGGCGCTGCGCGCGGGCGGTTTCGGTGAAGAAGCCCGCCAATGGAGCATGCTTTGCACGCCGTCGTCCTTTCGCCCGGTTGCATCGGTAGAGGGGGTAACGGTGACCGAACTCGGCGAAGGGTCACGCGTAGAAGATGTGCGGGATTTCATCATTGTGCAGCAGGAAGGATTTGGCGGGCCAGGTGAAGCAGATCCAACCGAGGACGATATCCAGGACAGGCTGGCTCGGCTCAATTCAGGCAGCACCCGGGCGCTGTTGGCGCGCATACACGGCGAACCAGCGGGGGTGGCGGAATTTGGGCAGCCAATCGACGCTGTAACCGAGATAACGGGAATTGCCACCCTGCCCAAATTTCGCCGGCGGGGCATTGCTGCCTGGCTGACCTCCCAGGCATTGATTGCCGCCTTTCGTACCGGCGTTCAAACCGCCTGCCTGACAGCAGCCGATGAAAACGCCGGGCGGGTCTACGCCAAGGCCGGGTTCACTCCCTTCAGCATCATGCTGGCGTATATCGATATTATTTGATGCCGTTTATGATGTAAGCTTGAATCATTTTACATATCCCGGCTGGCAATCACATCGATCCCGGTCCCGAGGGCATCGGACAGCACCACCTGGCCCATCTTCACGGGAGCCGCGAGCTGCAATTTCCGCAGTTCAGCCATCAGGTTGAATATCAGGGGTTTGGGGAAGGGGGCCGCGGTGGTCACGGGAAGTAATGGGTGGCGCCCATTTTTCACCCGCACCGTCGTCGCAACCATGCGCCGCGGATCGACCAGCTCGCGCTGAACATATTCTTTGCCGCGTTTGCAGCCCTCGTTTACTTTTATAACCGTCTGTCCATCATGGGTAACCTCGAGGGTACAGCCTTTCGGGCAGGTTATGCAAATCATGGTTATCGTGGTTTCCATCGTTGTCCTTCCCGTTCAGCGCTTGCAGACCGCTACGGTCAATTCGCTGGCATGCAGCACATCATCGTAATGGCGTGGGGTCAGGGTCATCGTGACCATTTCCCCAGGGCGAGCATACGGCTCGCCGCGGCGAGCCACCAGGTGTCCATTATTGCGTACTTCTACCCAAACCGGAGCCTCGATAGGCTGCTTCACCCGCAGCTGCAAGCGGATCTCGCCCTGACCCAGGCGTTCCTGGTCCAATCCATGCGGAATAATATAACGCACATTCTCTCCTGGCAGCAGGGGCACATGGCGATTTTCTTTCTGGCGCTCGCGTAAGGCGAATGCAGCCGCTCCCTTGCCGGCATTAAATCCCGCCTCGGTCACCCAATCGACCAGATCATACACATGAACGACATTCCCGGCGGCAAAGATTCCCGGCACGCTGGTTTCAAAGCTGTCATCGACGAACGGCCCGCCCGTGACCGCATCGATCTGCACCCCGGCTTTGCGGGATAATTCATTTTCTGGAATCAAGCCGACCGAAAGCAGCAAGGTATCGCAGGGGATGATTTCTTCGCTGCCCGGCACCGGGTTCCAACTCTGGTCCACCAATACCGCTTCAACCGCTTCGACCCGCTGCTTTCCAATAATGCGCTTTACGGTGTGGCTCAACTGCAAATCGATGTTGTAATCCATTAAACACTGCACGTAGTTGCGGGTCAATCCGGTCAGGAAGGGCATGATCTCCAGGACCCGCTCCACCCTGGCCCCTTCCAGGGTCAGGCGGCGGGCCATGATCATGCCGATATCCCCCGAACCGAGCACCACAAAGCGGCTGCCGGGCATAAAACCTTCCACATTCACCCAACGCTGCGCCGTCCCGGCAGTGTACACCCCGGCCGGGCGGGTACCTGGCAGGCGGATCTGGGCGCGCGTGCGCTCGCGGCAGCCCATCGCCAGAACCACCGCTCGGGCTTGAATATCCACCAGGCCCGCCTGTTTGCTGGCAGCATAAATCCTGCGCTGGGGGGTGATATCCAGCACCATCGCATCCAGCAGGGTTTCCACGCCCAAACCAAGGGCTTCATGAACGTAGCGCTGAGCATAACCGGGACCCGGTAGATCCTGCTTGAGTATTTCCAAACCAAAGCCGTTATGGATGCACTGCAGGAGAATGCCGCCCAATTCAACATCACGCTCGATCACCAGCACATCTTCGGCCCCGTTCTTGCGGGCGGCGATAGCCGCAGCCAATCCCCCTGGACCGCTGCCAATCACCACCACGTCATATTTTTGTTTAACCGCCATGCGCCACCTCCGCTTCACCTTCCGCGTCAGTACCCGCGGGCTGGTCTTTGGTCAGGCGGAACAAGAATTCGGACCCTCCGCCTCTCTTGGTCACCTCCTGGGGTGAGATGCCCAATTCTTGCGCCAGCAGAGCCACGACCCGCGGCAGGTCAAATCCTCCCAGGCAGCGCCCCGTACCCAACCAGGTGCGGCGTTTGATGGCATCATATGTAGTAGCGGGGATAGGCGCGTGAATTTCAGCCTCGATCTCGCCTTCAGTGATCATCTCGCAGCGGCAGATCACCCTGCCGTAACGAGGATCATTGGTAATCAACCGCGCCTGGCCAGCATGGGTCAGATCTCGGAAGCGGGGACGCGGAGGGCGAATTGGCTGCCAGCCGGTCTTTTCCACCAGCTTTTCGCCCGCATCCTTGAGCATTTCGATCACGTGTTGGGCAATCGCGGGGGCAGAGGTCAAACCCGGCGATTCAATTCCGCCCAGGTTGACCAATCCATGCACGCCGTCGGGAATTTCAATCACAAAATCGCTGTCGTACTGGATCGACGGATCAGCGCAGCGAGCATTCCCGGCCGATCGCAGCCCGGCAAATGAGGCAATGATAAAACGCATATTTAAACCAGGCACCAGCTTGTGGGCGCCGCTGCATAATTCATCGATGCCCTGGCTGGTCACGGAACGATCTTCTTTGCTTTCGACGGCATGCGCGTTGGGACCGATGAGCGTGTTTCCATGCAACGAACCCGTGACCAGGATCCCCTTGCCCGCCTGGGTGGGAACCGGGAACAGCACGTTATGGATCGTGATTTCAGCCCGGTCAAGAATGCAGTATTCGCCGCGCCGTGGGGTGATGCAGAACCCCGGGCGGACCCCGGCCCGGTGCATGACGTCATCGGCATAAAGCCCGGCGGCATTGATCGCCCACCGACAGTGGAAAACACCGCGGTTGGTTTTCACCCCAATAATCCGCTGCTTATCCCACATAAAATCTTCAAACGCGGTGTCCAACATCACCTTGACCCCGTTCTGGACGGCATTCTCTGCCGCGGCAACCGTCACGGCAAACGGATCGCACAATCCGCCGGTTGGGGCCCACAGCGCGCCACTCACCATCGGAGTAATTTCAGGTTCCCGTTTGCGCATCTCATCCGCGGAGATGTAATGAATGCCCGGAACCCCATTGAGCCGTCCCTGCTCCATGAGCAGCTCCAACCCGGGTCTTTCTTCCGGACCTACCGCCACCACGTAATCGCCGCGGCGTTCAAATGGGAAGTTTAGTTCTCCCGCCAGGTTATCCCACATCGAATTAGCCTGAACGTTGAGCTTCGCCTTCAAGGTGCCGGGAAGGGGATCATAGCCGGCGTGAACAATGGCTGAATTGGCTGAGCTGGCCCCCATGCCCACATCCACTTCTTTCTCGATCACGAGAATACTGGCCTGATAGCGTGAAAGGAAGCGCGCCAGCATGCTCCCCACCACCCCACCCCCAATGATCACATAATCATATTTTGCCGCCATGTTTCGCTCCTAACCCTGGGATGTCATGATCGTTAAAATGAATTAATACTTTGTGAAATTTTACACGAAACGGCGTAAAAAAGAAATAGCCAGCACTGGCGATTAAAATCTGCTGCACCTGCCAGCAAGTTTTTTCCGGCAGGTGCAGCCTTCGTTTTATCCGCAAACTGCGAAGCCAACCTCGCGCGGGCAAGCCGACTCCTCGCTGCCAAACAGGCGGACCAGGACAACCCAACGCTGCGCTTCACCCACAATCAAGATCCCTTGCGCTTCGAGTTGATGAACGAAATATTCATCAAGATGCTCAGAAGCATCCAAAACCGCCAGAATCCGATCGGGATCATCATCAGCGGCAATGCGGTTGATCGAGATTTTCCCACAGCTGTCACAATGATGCACGATCATCAACTCACCCTGGTATGGGTGTGCGTATTTCTTATGCGCTTGTTTTAAGGTCAGCGCCACCGGGCGCATCCCCGACTTGCATATTGCCATCCGGTCACCGGATTGGTACAGATCCAGATGTTTTGACCACAGGCAGTATGGGCAGTGGTTGCGGTTGTGCACACCGGCAAACACGGCCGCTGCCGAGACATAATTCTGGCAGTACATACACCGAAAATCCGAATTTTTCCAATTCCTCCCGCCTGGTGAACGGGTCCGGTCCCATTTCGACCTGGACCCATTCTTTCTAACAGGCATTTCCAGTCCAAAATCTTCAAACATGGCAAATCTCACAATCGGTTTCTGTGTTTCAGTGAAACCAAAGCATCTGTCATGGATCAACACACAGCCGATGGTAACTCTGGTAGCGCCTGGGACTGATCTCCCCAGATAAAGCCGCTGAACGCACCGCACAACCTTGCTCTTCATCGTGGCGGCAGTTCATCCCGTATCGGCAGCGGCCGACAAAGGGGCGCATTTCCGGAAAATACAACGCCAGGTCATTCGAATCCACTTGCCACAACCCAAATTCCCGTTCACCGGGCGTATCCACAATGGCCCCGCCCCAGTCGAGAAGGAACATCTCCTGGACAGTGGTGGTGTGGCGGCCTTTACCGGTCATCTGGCTGACACTGTTGACCCTTAATCCCAACCCCGGCTGGAGGGCATTCAGCAGGGATGTCTTTCCCACCCCTGATTTGCCCAAAAGCACGGATAACGATCCATGTAAAGCTTGCTTCAATTCCGCCAGGCCGTTTCCAGTGACCGTGCTGACCCGGACCACCTGGTAGCCGATGCGCTGGTATTCAGCGATTTCAGATTCCAGCTCCTCACGCTGCGTCCCATCCAGCTGATCCAAAAGGTCAGTCTTGGTAAGGCAGATGATCGCGTCCAGGCCGAATGCTTCGGCCGACACCAGGTAGCGGTCCAGCATATTCCACCGGGGAGGGGGATTAGATACCGCAAAAACTGGCACCACCTGGTTTACGTTGGCAGCCAGCACCTGCTCTCTGGGGTACGAGCCTGGCATCGGAGCGGCAGCCCGGCGTGAAAACTGGCTGCGGCGCGGCAGAACTTCAAGGATGCGTCCTGTATTTTCTGCCTGCTCAGAAAGGATCACCTCATCACCTACCACCAGATCATCGATCACTTTGTCCTCATCCATATTCCGGCTGGCTTTCCTTCCGGACGTGGTGCGTAGCTTTACGGCGGATGACTTGGAGAAATGTGAAGCAAGCGTACATTGGATAGATCTCTCATCCACCTGTACGATAAAAATTCCCATTGTTTTCCTGATGACGAACCCCTGCCGGGTCCGTTCTTTTACCAATTTATTCATTAGAAAATTTCCCTTAAATAAAAAGCCACGGGACGAATCCCGTGGCTTTGCTGCGAACCTTGCACTTAACTGGCGCCGCAATGAAGCGGATACCTGTCCGTGACGATGCTTCTGAGAAGCACGCGGCCGGTTTGCTTAAATTAAAGCCACGGGGCATGAATGCACCCGTGGCTGAAAAATCAATTCAAAATTAGATCTTTAACCCTAAGCACACTCACGCAATATATTCTCGCACAAGCACCGACGCAGTATTAGACATGAAACACACTTTTCATCCTTTCTTCTTAGGATCGAACAGCAAAAGTTTATCACGCGAATTTGAAATTTGTCAAGGATTTTAGTCGATATTTCGCTGATTATGTTCGTTTTCTTTGACTACCATCCAGACGCTGCCAGATAAATCCGACCAACCAACCCGCCAATGAACCGGTGAATGTCAGCCACCCCAGTATGCCCGTCCCGTTTGAATCTATAACGCCTTGCCCGCCGGGTAGTCCGGCTGCCAGGTAGGTATAAACCAGCAGACCGCCAGCAGCGGCCAGCAGTCCCCAGCGCACCGCCCAACGCAGCGAGCTGGTGGCGCGCCCCAGCCAGAAAAATCCGGCAGCCGCCCCCCAGGCAACCAGCAAGGATATAAACCAATCCCCGGTCCCCGGCCGTGGCGGTGGAGCAGGCGTCGGTGATGGTGTGGCAGTCTGAGTGGGGGTTGGGGTGGAAGTCAGCGTCGGAGTAATGGTCGCCGTGGGCGGCGGCTGGGTAGGAGTCACCGCGGTAATGGCCACACCGCTGGAGGTAATATTAATGCGCAGTTGTTTGGACGATAAGGCTGGCTCGCTTACCACGCGTACTTCCAGTGAACTTCCGCTTTGGATGCGGTATGCAGCCCTGGCAATTCCGTTCAGCGTGGTGGCGCTGATCTGCTGCGAGACATTGCTCTCCCCGCCAGGAACCGTAAAAATAAAGGTGACTGGCGTGCCATCTCGGACGGGATTGTGATTGTGGTCGTAGATAATGCCGGTCATTAAGGGCAGCATATCCCCGACTTTAACCGTGGGGACAGGCGCCAATGTTCCCGCGGGCGTCACGGCAGGGGTGGGGGTGGTGGTCCGGGTTCCTTGCGGGGTAGCTGAGGTAGTGGACGGCTGGTCTACTTCCAGCGAAATGACCTGGTTAGGATCGGGAGAAAGAGCAACCGATAGATCATAACCCGCTCCGGATACTGTTACCGGCAGTGCACCGACAGGCGGTAATTCCTGGAATAAAATTCTCGCCGCTACTTCGAGGAAAGGAGGCGTCTTGCTGTAAAGCGCATAAAAGGCGCTGAGTTTGGAGATGTCGGTGGCATCCAGGTAATAAGGTGCACCAAAAGCAAACACCAAAACCTTTTTATTGCGCAGCAGCTCGGGCCTTTTCGAGAGCAGTTGTCGAAAAGCGCTCGATTCGGGCCGGTTCGTATCTGTGCTGAGCAGCGCAACGACTACCCAATCCGCCAGTTTCAGGCTGTCTTCCAGGTTAGGGGGGATTTTTTCTTTGTTATCGTCCAGGAAGTACTTCAAATCTAGAAATGAGAATGATGACAGGTTGGCGGTATTGATCTGACCGCCGGTGCGCGGACCGTACAGGCGCATCACCACGTTCTGCAGCGCATCCACCGCCAGCACAGGTTCAGCGGGGCACTGCGCGCATTGGTGGTAAGTAACCACATCCGTCAGAAACAACAAGCGCTCTCGTAATTCCGGGGGGCGCGGCAGCACCTGGCCAAGTTCGGTCTGCAGCGGGTGAACTAATGTCACAGCCTGGCGGGCCAATTCGAAGGTGCCTGACTGTGAAACCCCGATCGCTTTCAGCAGATTAGCGTCAGGAACTACCTTTTCCAGGGTAAATGATTGATACAGGCCAAATTTCAGGCTCAGAATCCGTTCCACAGAAGCATCCACCCGCTGCGCAAACGCCGTATCTTCACGATATTTTTGTACGAAGAAATCGATGATGCGCACCAATGTGGTGTAGCTGTCCTGATCTCCGGGTGCGACCAGGTTGTCGATGAATAAAATATCGCTGCCCCCCAAAAAGGCGCTGCGGACGACCTGACGGGGATCGAAACCTTGCCCCGAAACATCGTAAAACTTGCGCAGCGCCGCGCTGCCCAGGTCGTCGCTGACCAGAACCCCCCCATCCTTTCGCCAGCTGGCGATTTGCGGCAGTGCCAACGCCTGGTCAAGCGCCGCTGTGTCAAAACTTAATGGGCGAGTGCTGGTCCGAATTGCGCCTTGCCAGCCCTGATAACGAATATTAGCCAGTAATAGCCCGTCAGCAGCCGCATCCGGGGATTTTGCGCTACCGGTCACCGCGAAAAACGGTACCAGTTCATTGCGGATCAGTTGTTCCTGCGTTTTTCTCACCGTCGATACTTCACTCTCAGGTGACCGGTCCGCCGCGCCAATTCCCGGAAAACTGTGCGCAATCACGCCAATTTTCTTACTGCTTCCAGTATGAACCCCACGGATGAAGGCCTGTCCCAGTTCTCCAACCCAGAATGGATTCTGCCCGAATATTTGCGTGCCCATATCGTGCGTACTGTCAGGACCGATATTTTCAGCCAGGTCAAGTGATGGACCGATCAACAGGTTAATCCCCAGCGCGGATAACTCTTTTCCCAGGATCACGCCCATTTTTTCGGCTTCACTTGTTTTCCAGGAAGCCCCAATGGCCATTTCAGACGGCAGCGGCGTAATACCACTAAGCAGCTGGTCGTTGGGATAAAGATCGCCATTCTGTGCAGTGCCAATTAATAACGGCACGTATTGTGGGATATAGGTAAAACCAAACTGGTTACGGATCGATTTTTGGGAAGCTCCCCACCGGGTGGACTGCAAATCCAAGATCATCCGGTATGCATCTTCCAATACCGTCTGAGAGCCTGAAAAATTATCGTTATTCGCCAGCAGCATGACACCGCCGACATGCCGATTGGAGATCAGGTCAATAATTTTGGCATCTTTGCTGGTGACGTCCCGCCCGCGAAATGTGACCAGGAATAATTGGCCTACTTTTTCTTCTGGCGTCATCCGGGACATCAGTTGTCGAATCTGTGCTGCTTGATCCTGCCCCTGGAACAGCGGTAAGGCCTGGGCTGATTCTGACGGCTGCACAGCCGACAAAACGATCCCCAGGATGATCCCCAACCAAATGAACCGGCGCCAGTTCTTCAAGGGTCTCTTCCTTCACCAGGCTGTATCCGAACCACGGGATACTAATTTTTGATGCACTTCCGGTTGGATGTTGCCCCCCGTGAGCAGCACAACCAACGGGCGATGGATAATTTTACCAGATTGCGCGCCTGCCAGGGCGGCAGCCGCCGCACCTTCGATCACTTCTCCGTACCGCTGGTATGCCAGCGCCACGGCGCGCTCGATTTCTACCTCATCCACCAGCACAATTTCATCCAGCATGGAACGCACCAGCGGAATGGTCAAGGAACCCTCTTCGACCGCGCCTTCAAGCCCATCCGCCAGAGTCTGCCTTTCTTGCACGTCCTGCTGAGATCCCCGGTAGTACAGGGCATGAAAATAGGGAGAATTCACCGGTTGGATGCCCACCAACCGCGGCCTGGGAACCATGCGCTGCAGCGCCAGACCGATGCCAGCTGCCAACCCGCCTCCCCCCACCGGAATCACGACCGCCAGATGAGCGCCGTTTTCGGAGAAATCGATTAGGTCCTGCATGATTTCGAAACCCAGAGTCGCTTGCCCGGCGATCACCTGGGCATCGTTGTAAGGCGAGATCCAGGTCATGTGATTGTCTCTGGCAAAGCGTATCCCGGCCTGTTCCGCTTCCGCATACAGCCCCGGCACCAGACGGACTTCTGCTCCCAGGGAACGCATAGCCTCAAGTTTTGCCGGCACAGCCTGTTCTGAAGCAAACACGATGACATGCCCCGCGCTGCGCTGCGCCGCAAGCGCTACCCCCTGCCCATGATTGCCGGCAGATGCTGTAACCAGGCCGCGTTCCCTTTCCCAAGGCTGCAAGCTGAGCACTTTATTGAGCGCGCCGCGTACTTTAAAAGAACCGGTATGCTGGCGGTTCTCCCATTTCAAATATAGACCGTGCTCCTGGTCAAAGGTCATCGGTGTGTGCAGCACCTGTCCTGCCAGGCGTTGTTGGGCTTCATCCAGCCACTCCGGTGGGATCATCGTCCCTCCAGCGCGGCGCGCGCCATCGCGGGATCATCTGCCACCACGACCGAGGCCCCCATATCCACCACCCGGCGCACCTCTTCGGTATCTTTCACCCCCCACACCAGGAATTCTCGTCCCTGATAGCGGCTTGTAAAGCTATCAGTGCATTCTCGAGAGGATAAACCTACCAGACCGGAAGTCGCCCAGCCGCTCAGCAGATCATCTTCCAGCCGTCCAGCTCTGCCGTTCAATAATAAAAGCCCGACCGGCGCCTGGGGGAATTTCTCCTTGAAAAACCGCACCGCCAGCGGGTTGAACGATGTGACGATCATCCTTTTTTCCAGGTCAAAATAGTGCACCAGTTCTGCCACCCTGGCCTCCAGGGCATTCAATGGGTCGTCTAAATTCTTGATTTCCAGATCGTAAATTGGGCGATCGCCAAAGGTTTCAAACACTTTGCGCAGGGTCGGGATGCGTTCACCCTCAAAACGTGGAGCATATCGTTTGCCGGCATCCAGACGTTCTACTTCTACCTGGGTCAATGCGGCCAACCGCCCGCGCCCGTTCGTTACGCGATCTACCGATGCATCGTGCAGCACCATCACCGCTTTATCCCGCGTCAGCCGCGCGTCCAGTTCGATTCCATCCGCGCCGCACTCCAGCGCCAGCTGAAAGGCAGCCAGTGTATTTTCAGGGGCGCGCGCGCAGGCACCGCGATGTCCAAGAATCAGCGGTTTTTGAAACGGGAAAAACTTGGTCATAATTCAACAAAATAGGATTCGGCTGCCTGGTCGATCAATTCTTTGGTCATGGCGGGCTCGACGGCATGATAGTAGGCAATGTCCAATATCTGATCGCACAGATCGCGCGGGTGCGAAGCCCGCAGCTTGCGGTTGCGTTTGACATACCATTCCTGCAGCAAATACGCCAGAATTTGCTCGTTATAAGCGACTCCCTTTTGGGCGCTCACGCGTTTGAAGATGTCGCGGTATTCTTCAAAAGAGGGGTCGGTGATCTCGATCTTATGCCGCAAGCGGCGCAAAAAAGCCTCATCCACCAGGTCTTTTGGCGGCAAGTTGGTTGAGAAAATTACCAGCACATCAAAAACCAGCTCAATTTTGCGCCCGGTATGCAGGGTCAGGTAATCAATCCGGTTTTCCAGCGGGACAATCCAGCGGTTAAGCAGATCCCGCGGGCGCACTTGCTGGCGGCCAAAATCATCGATTAATAATATGCCGCCGTTGGCTTTAAGCTGGAAAGGAGCTTCATAAAAGCGGTGGACGTCGTCAAACACAAGGTCCAATCCCGCCAGGGTCAGTTCGCCGCCTACCACGATGAAAGGCCGGCAGATTTTCACCCACCGCGGGTCGTGCCGCTGTGATCTGCGCTCAGCAGTAGTGCTGCCCGAATAAGCCTCGTCCTCCGGCGCCAGCTTTTGATTGACTTCATCATACAGTTTGATTACCTGTCCATCCGCGTACAGGGCGTAGGGAATGTATAACGGCTGGCTTTCGACCAGGTTTCCAATCGCGCGCGCAATGCTGGTTTTGCCATTGCCAGGCGGACCGTAGATGAAAATCGACATGCCTGAATTAACTGCCGGGCCAAGGTGGTGGAATATCTTTTCTGACAGTGTCAAGTTGCCCAACACCTGGCGCATTGTCCGGCTGGTAACTATGGTATGTTGACGACTCTGGCGTTTCAATGCGTCATTATAAACATCCAGCGTAACCGGCGCCGGGCCGGCATATTGGCTGCGTTCCAATGCCTCACGCGCGCGGGCAATGCCCGCGCCGGTGATCGCATATTGGTAAGCCCCTTCTCCAAGACCCATTTGAGACCCGCGAACTTCAATCGCTTTTTCCTTTTTGAGGTCATCTAGAATATGGTCAGTCAAACCAGAATATGGAAGAGCTACTATTTCAGCGATGCGAAAACCCGTTAAATATCCCTGAAAATAGAGCACTTTTAGAATTAAATCCTGCAGCCAGAGCTGGGATAAACCCGTATCTTCGATGCGGGTGATCGGCGGCGGCAAATAACCTGTGTTTTTAGGTACGCTCGGACTGGCGCCGGATTTGGATGGTGCTTGTGTCTGGTTTGTCATGCACTCCCTCCAGCAGTAGGAAATTAATGGAAAGCTAAGCCATCATTCATTATAGCATGGGCTATAAAGGTAGATGGCTCCTGCGCATAAAATATAAATTACAAAGATGCAATGCGCGCGTGAAAATGCAAGCGGTACTCTACATTTCACCGGAGGGTTTGATATCGCGCACCATCAACTGTAGAGTGACCCGCCCGTTGTAATAATTGCGCTCGAAGGCATACAGCAAATCGATCTGTACCGGCAGCTGGTTGGCCAGGTGGCCCATGCGAAAAGCGACGGCGTCATAGGTGATGCGTCCATCGCTGACCACAAGTTTCAGATGCTGGTTTTCACGTCCCATGACAATCACACGCTTGATCTGCAGGTTGCGGCTGACAAAATACGCGCTGCGGTTCCCGAGGCCAGTCGGCTCAAGACGATCCAGGTCCGTTAGAAGCTCCGGGCGCAGGTCGCGCAGGGCCAGCTCAAGGTCAGCATGCAGCATCGGGCGCAGCTCGCGCTGGGCTAATTCCCGTTCGGCGATGACATTCAGGTTGGCGATCAACCCAGACAAGTTTTCCTCCTGTACGGTAAACCCGGCAGCCATCGCATGCCCACCGTGGCGAACCAACAGATCGGAGCATTCGTCCAATGCCTGGGTGATGTGAAACTCCGGGATGCTGCGGCACGATGCCCGGATAAATCCATTTTCCTGGCAAGCCACGATCGAGGGGCGGTAATAGGCTTCCGTCAGGCGTGAAGCCACCAAACCCACCAGGCCCGCCGATTTGAAATCGAACTCGGGTTTATAAGCAAAGATTAAAAGCGGGGCCGCTTCTTCTTCTAAAAACAGGTTCTCAGCCTCTGACTGCATGAACTGCGTCAGTTGCTGGCGCTGCCGGTTCTGATCATCGAGCTGGATTGCCAGCGGCCCTGCCGCCAGGGGATCCTCAGCCATCAGCAGGTCGAAGGCAGCCATGGCCGATTCCAGCCGTCCAGCCGCGTTCAACCGCGGTCCCAGCATGAAACCGATATCCCGCGCGGTTAGATTGTCATTCACCGTGAAACCAGACACCCCCGCCAGGGATCGCAGCCCCTGCCGTCTCCCCTGGCGCAGAAGCGCCATACCCGCCTTTACCAGAGCGCGGTTTTCGCCGCTGAGGGGCACGATATCCGCCACAGTTCCCACGGCGACCAGGTCCAGCCAGGCATCCGCCTGGGCGGCATCTCCGGCGAGCGTCTGGAAGAGCGCCTGGGCCAATTTATATGCCAGACCGACTCCCGCCAGGTTCTTTTCAGGGTAGGAATCGCCTGGCTGCTTGGGATTAATCACTGCCACGGCAGCTGGGAGTTCTGTCTTCGGTTCATGATGGTCGCTGATCACCATATCCAGGCCCAGGGTAAGGGCGTGATCCGCTTCAATCAGCGAACGAATCCCACAGTCTACGGTGACGATTAACCGGACTTCTTCTTGTGCCAGCAGATCCAGCGCTCCATTATTCAAACCGTACCCTTCTTCAAAGCGATCCGGAATGTAAGGCTCAACGTTGGCTCCTAACTGCCTTAAAACCTGAACCATCAGCGAGGTTGCCGTCACCCCGTCGACATCGTAATCCCCGTAGACCGCGACTCTCTCTCCCGTTTGGATGGCTTTTGCGATACGCTCAACCGCGGCTCCCATCCCAATTAACTGGAAAGGATCATACAGCGAACCCTGGTGGTCCAGATATATCACCGCCTGTTCCTGAGTCGTGACACCCCGGTTGATTAACAGCTGGCGCATGATAGGGTTGAAGGCCGATAATCGGCTCGCCGCTTCTGGTGTGATAGGTGGCGCTATTTCCCAGTTCTTCTTCAGATCACGTTTCATATAATTTCATCACTTTCATTCAGATATACTCGCGGCAGTCGAGCATGCAGCCCGCAAACCACATCATAATTCACCGTACCCCATTCCAGGCCGATTTCCTCAGCGGTGATCACAGCATCGCCCTGACGGCCAATCAATACCACCTCATCGCCGAACCTGGCCTCGGGAACGCTGTCCAGCTGCAGCATGATCTGGTCCATGCACACTCCCCCCGCCAAAGGCACGCGTTTCCCACCCACCAGGGCAAAATTACCTACCCGCCGGCGGAAACCATCCGAGTAACCCACCGCTGCCACCCCGATCATCTCACGAGCCCGGGTTGTATAACGGTAACCGTAGCCAACGCCGTGATTCGCAGGTAAATATTTCACCGAGATGAGATGCGATTTCCAGCTTAACGCTGGGCGAAAAGTATCCGGCAGGGGTGCTGCGGCGGAGGGCTGCAGCCCATAGATCGCAATCCCACTGCGTATCAGGTCAAAGCGCGCATCCGGAAAATAAAGCGCTGCCGCCGAATTTGCGGCGTGGACCAGCGGCGGGCGTAGGCCGGCTTTTTCCACCTGGGCAACCAGGTTTTGAAAGCGCTGATTTTGCCAATTGGTGGTGGGAGCATCCGGTTCATCGGAGCGGGCAAAATGGGTGAACATTCCATCAATTTCCAGGCCGGCGATCCGAGCCAGATTTTGCATGAAGTCCAACCCCTCTTCCGGAAAAGTGCCTAACCGGCCCATCCCTGAGTCGAATTTGGCGTGCACTTTCAGTCGCCGGCCAGTTTTTCGGGCCTGTTGGGCGTATACGTCAGCCAGGTCAAGGTCGTAAATCGTCAGGCTGATTTCGTGAAGCGCTGCTTGTGCTGCCCATACAGGCGCGGTGTAACCTGTCACCAGCAGCGGATGGGTTATGCCTGCCTCTCTTAAAACCAGCGCATCTTCAATTCGCGCCACCCCCAGCCAGGCAGCGCCGCCCTGAAGAGCAGCTATCGCTGCTTGAATAAGCCCATGACCATAGCCGTTAGCCTTAACAATCGCCATCACCTTGACGCCGCTTAACCGGCCAAGTTCACTTACATTGCTGCGAATCGCAGCCAGATCGATTTCCAGCCAGTTCGATAATGCCACCGTATTCATGGCGGTTAGTATATCATTATCATCGGTGACACGCGTAGAGTCCTGAAGAACAGGCAAATCGATGGTCTCGATTGGCATTTTTGGGCTAGAATAATGTCAGGTGATAATTGCCCAGGTGCTAAAGGAGGTTCCTATGGCAAACGCTATCTTCAATTTCGATCCGTTTGTGGAATTTAATACCTACCGGGATGCGCTGCGCCAGATGGCTGAAGGGGGGTGGGTATTTCCCCGCGACCTGATGCCGTCTGCAGTTGCTGCGGTGGTCATTCCCCTGGATATCCTTGACACAGGCCCGGCTCTGGTTATCCAGACGAACCTGCCGGGTGTTAAGCCGGAAGAAGTAAGCATCATCGTTACCGGCAATACACTTACCATCAAGGGCGACGTGCAGGAAAGTAAGGAATTTCAAGGCGCCAATTATTTGCGCCGCGAACGGCGCGCTGCAAGCTTCAGCCGCTCGGTGACGCTGCCGGTCGAAGTGGATGGAGAACACAGCGAAGCCCGGTTAAAAGATGGCGTGCTGACCCTGACCCTGCCCAAAGCCGATGCCGTCCGGCCAAAGAATATAAAAATCGTAAATGAATAAAGCTTTCTCGATTCCCTGGCTTCCGCGGCGCGGCCTGGTCAGCAGAACTCGAACTGTCGTTTCTGTGCTGACGCGCCACGGTTGGGGATGGATTCTTTCACAGATGGGGGCAAATGCCGCCGCCCGGCGAGAGCCGCATGGTCAGGACCCAGACGGCAACAACCGCCAGCAAGCGGAGCATCTGCGTGAGGCCTTTAATGAGCTGGGCGCCACATTCATCAAGCTTGGCCAGGCGCTGTCCACCCGGCCCGACCTGCTGCCGCCCGTATACATCTCGGAGCTAGGAAAACTGCAAGACGAAGTGCCTCCGCTGCCTTTCGAAGCGATGGAAAAAGTGCTCATCCAGGAATTAGGAAAGCCAGCAGCCGAAATCTTTTCGGAGTTTGATCGCCAGCCGCTGGCTTCCGCTTCCATCGGCCAGGTTTATGCCGGTCGCCTGAAAAACGGGATCAAGGTGGTGGTTAAAATCCGCCGGCCCGATGTTGCCAAAACCATGAATCAGGACCTGGAAATTCTGGCAACCATGGCCAATTGGATTATGACCCACACGAACATGGGCCAGCTGTACGACCTGAACGCATTTGTGGAAGAGTTTTCATATCGCCTGCGCAACGAGCTGGATTACATCCGCGAAGGTCAAAATGCGAACATCTTCAAGAAGAATTTTGGCGATGATCCCACCGTATACATTCCTTATGTATTTTGGGAAATGACCACCCACGCGGTCATTACCCTGGAACGGGTTTATGGGATCAAGATCAATGATGTTGACGCAATGAAGGCAGCCGGGATCAATATGCGCCAGGTGGCTGAAAATGCCGGCCGGTTTACCCTGCGCCAGCTTTTCGAGTTTGGTTTCTTCCATGCAGATCCGCACCCCGGCAATTTCTTTATCCAGCCAGACGCCAGCCTGGCGGTGATGGATTTCGGTATGGTCGGCCGCCTGACCGCCGCAATGAAAAATTCGCTTTTAACGATGATCATCGCCATGGCCACCAAAGATGCCGAGATCCTGGTCGACGAATTAATGGATGCCGGTATTACCCGCAAACCTGTTCGCCAGCGCCAGTTATCGATGGACCTGGAACGTATCTTTGAAAGTTATATCGGCGGTTCAGCACAGTTCTTAACCGCCACCCAGGTGCTGAACCAAATCCTGGAAATTGCTTACCGCCATGGGCTGCAGATGCCGGGCGAATTAGCCATGTTAGCCCGCATGTCCACCATCAACGAAGGCATCAGCATGACCCTGTACCCGGATTTTCGCATGCTCGATTTTGCCGCCCCATACGTGGTCCATTACTGGCAAGAACAGCGCTCACCGCAGAAGTTAATCCCGCGCCTGGGCAAATCGGCCCTGGATGGGCTTGAGCTTAGTTTGAATTTACCTCGCCAGGCTTCGCGCCTGCTGAAGCAGGTGGAAAGAGGCCAGCTCGAGTTCAATATCAATTACGAGGGATTCCGGGATATCATTTCCCAGATGCAGAAGATGGCCAACCGGCTGGCGCTCTCGATCATCATTGGAGCAACCATTGTCGCCCTGGGTATGGTCGTGCAGATATTTATGCCGCCCCAATATGAAGACGTGACCCGCATCATATTTGGCGCTGCCTTCATTTTTTCTGTGGCTTTCGGCGCTTACATCATGTGGTCGATCTGGAAATCCGGCAGGACCTGATCGCTGAGGAATATATTGTGGGAAGAGGGTGCTGCTTCATGCGAATGGCGGCCATTCGACCGCAGCGGTGGCAGTACATTGCTGGCATGGGCCTATCCCCCGGAAATTACCGCGATCAGTTTCACCCGGTCTCCATTGCGTAAAGGCTCGTTTTCATTGAGCAGTTCGCCGTCTTTAACCACCAGGTGGGTTTCAGTCGAATAGCCCAGCTGCTGCAGCGCTTCTTTCACCATTAACGTTTTGTTTCCCTCTAAGATGATCTCCTGTTTGCGCAGGATGAAAGTTATCGCCATTGTTACCTCGAAAAATTTCCCATGGATCAAGCCCGGCAAGCTGCTTATTTTATCCGGTCTTGGAGGCATAACAACCAGGCCCGTTTACCCCCTTGCGGTTCGGCAGGCGCCATGGCCAGCACCGGCCGGTTGAGCAAATCCGGCCCAGCACCCGCAATTTCCACCTTTTTAACAGAAGAATTAATCCAGCGCGCCGGCACAAAACCGATACTGAATTGTTCTTTAGATATGGCTGCGATCACAGCCTCCGCATCGGGCGCCAGAATGGATTCCGGACCGGCCGAAATCCAATCCGCGGCAAGCTGCATCTCTGACGACGGTGCATACACGTACACCTGAATGGGAACTTCAAATTCCGATCCACATGTGGCGCAATCGGCTTTGACCAGCCGGCTCCAACTGGCTTCCTTTCCGGAAAAAACCCCTTGAATTTCTGCCAAGGTCAGGCTGGTAATTGGGTTGGATGGGTTAACCACTACCGCCAGTTGGTCCTGGCCAATAATCGCCGCGAAAGCAGGAGGGTCGCTTCGTTCACCCCATTCAAAAGAGAAATCAGCGTTTTGCACATCTAAAGCTTGAGCGGCATGTTCGCTGACCACAAGGTTGGCTTCATTTTTCCCGGCGGCACAAGCCTGGAAATGAGGCGCCAGCCAGGCAGTTGCCGGGGTATACTGCACCTGCCAGATGCTGACAGTCGGCACAGGTGGGGCAGTTTGAATTTCTGGCTGGCAGGCGCACAATAAAGCGGCTGCCAGAATGACCACGCTAATGCGGGAAAATAACATATAGAATCACTACCAATAGCCCCAATCCGGTGCAGTAAACCGCGAACGGGCGCAGTGAATGGGTGCTCACAAAACGCAGCAGCCAGCGGATGGACAGATAACCCACCACTGCCGCGGCGATAAAACCCACCCCGATTTGTGGAAGCATGCTCGAAAGGCCGGGAATATCAAGCACATCCTTGAGCGCAACCCCACCGGCAGCCAGCATGATCGGGATGGACATCAGAAATGAAAATCGCGCTGCGGCGGTGCGGTCAAGATTGCGCACCAGTCCACCAGCCATGGTAGCGCCGGATCGGGAAATCCCGGGGAAGATGGCCAGCGCCTGGGCGACGCCCATCCAAACAGCATCCAGCCAGCCCAGCGACTCCAGCGACCGGCTGTGTTTACCTATCCATTCCGCCACGGTCAGCAGCAGTGCAGTGACCAGCAAAAACAAGCCGGTGATCAGCATGCTTTGAAATGCCTGATCGACCAGATCTTTGAACAGCAGCCCCGCCAGGCCCGCCGGAATAGATGCCAGGATTAACAGCCAGCCCTGGCGAGACAAGGGGTCTGTAAAAGGTTTGCGTTGTACCAGGCCCTGAATAAAAGCCTTGAGGATCGCCCACAGGTCGCCCCAAAAATAAATGATCACCGCCAGCAGGGTTCCTAACTGGACCAGAACATCGAACGGAAAAACTTGCTGTTCTGGTATCGTCCAGCCCAGCAGAAAAGGCGCGATCACCAGGTGAGCCGAGCTGGAAATTGGCAGGAATTCGGTTAAGCCTTGAATAATACCGAGGATGATAGCCTGAATGAGGGTCATGGTTTACTCCACATTTGAGTTCGCAAGCTGAGAAGTCATTCCATTTGAGATAAAATTTCTGCCGCAAAAATCGCGAAGCGGCCTTCCAGGATAGCACGCCGGGCATCTTTGGCTAATTCGACCAGCGTAAAGAGATTATGAATCGAGATCAAGGTGCTCGCCAGCATCTCTTTGGCGACGATCAGGTGGCGAAGGTAGGCCCTGGTGAAGGTCCGGCAGGTATAACACCTGCAGGATTCATCAATGGGGCGCGAATCGCGAGCATACATTGCGTTGAGGAGGTTCAACCGTCCGCGCCGGGTCATTGCGGCCTGGTGGCGAGCCAGGCGGGTTGGCAAAACGCAGTCAAAAATGTCGATGCCGCGGGCGATGCCGTTGACCAGATCTTCAACCGTGCCAACGCCCATCAGATAGCGCGGTTTGTTTTCGGGAAGGACGGCATTCACCACATCGATCATGGCATACATGTCTTTTTTTTCCTCACCTACCGAAAGACCGCCAATGGCATGCCCAGGAAAACCTATTTCACTGATCACCCGGGCCGAATACTCGCGCAAGTCAGGGAAGATCCCTCCTTGCACAATGCCGAACAGGGCCTGGTCGGTTCGTTTTTGTGCCCGGCAGCAGCGTTCCGCCCAGGCGTGCGTGCGGTGCATGGCCCGTTCCACGTAAGTTCGATCGTGAGGTTCGGAGCACTCGTCGAATGCCATGATGATATCCGCGCCTAATAGCTCCTGAATTTCAACCGCTTTCTCCGGGGTAAAACGATGGGTTGAGCCGTCAATATGGCTCTTAAAGGTAACCCCATCCTCGTCAACCTTGCGCATTTCCGCCAGCGAGAAAACCTGGTATCCACCCGAATCGGTCAGCATTGGATGCGGCCAGCCCATAAAACGGTGCAGCCCGCCCATTTCTGCCACAAGGTCTGCCCCTGGCCGTAAATATAAATGGTAGGTATTGGAAAGCACCAGGGAGGCCCCCAGCTCTGCTAATTGGACCGGGGTCAATGTCTTTACCGTAGCCTGGGTGCCGACCGGGGCAAAGACCGGGGTTTCCAAAGCACCGTGGGGAGTGTGAAAAATTCCCGCTCTGGCTTTGCGATCCACCGCCGCCAGATCAAAGCTGAAGTTTTCAGTGTGCATAGATACCGGATTTTACCATCTTCCCGGCAATCTGGGATCTTGCCAGGAAAATCAGGCAAAATGGAAGAAATAATTAAGCAATTTCTTCTTGCTTTTTTGAACATTTGTACTATAATATCTCTAACGGGTTACGCACGAAACACGCTAATCCAAAACCAATATTCGTAACCACGATACAGGAGATTTGACGATGGCGAAGAAAAATGTTCAACCGACGACAACCAACGAGCCCATGCTGGGCCCGGGAATGGAAGAAGCCCGCAAAGCCACCCTGGACAAGGCGCTGGGCGATATCATCAAGCGCTACGGCGAAGGGTCAATAATGCGCATGGGTGAAGCACAGCATCTGGCGGTGGAATCAATCCCCACCGGTTCCTTATCTTTAGATATCGCCCTGGGTGTCGGCGGGATTCCCCGGGCAAGGGTGACCGAAATCTACGGCCCGGAATCTTCTGGCAAGACCACCCTGTGCCTGCACATCGTGGCAGAAGCCCAACATATGGGCGGTACGGCAGCGTACATCGATATGGAACATGCCCTCGACCCGGCATACGCTGGTCGGCTGGGCGTGGATATTGATAGCTTACTGGTTTCGCAGCCGGACACAGGTGAAGAAGCCCTGGAAATTCTCGAAACCCTGGTGCGCTCCGCGGCTGTAGATGTCGTGGTTGTCGACTCGGTCGCTGCCCTGGTGCCGCGAGCCGAAATCGAAGGCGATATGGGAGATGCCAGCATGGGCATGCAGGCCCGCCTGATGTCGCAGGCCCTGCGTAAGCTTTCAGGGGCGATCAACCAAACGAAAACCGCGGTCATTTTTACAAACCAGCTGCGGCAGAAGATCGGAATCATGTTCGGCAATCCCGAAACCACACCAGGAGGGCTGGCGTTCAAATTCTATGCTTCTGTCCGCCTGGATGTACGCCGCATCCAGACGATCAAGATGGGCGCTGAGATGATCGGCAGCCGGGTCAGGGTACGCGTGGTCAAGAACAAAGTTGCCGCGCCTTTCCGGACAGCTGAATTTGATATCATGTACAACGAAGGTATTTCCAAAGTGGGCGACATCATCGACCTGGCTACCCAACTGGAAATCATCACCAAACGCGGGGCATTCTTCTCCTACGGCGACATCCGCCTGGGTCAGGGGCGCGAAAATGCCAAGGAATTTCTGCGGCAGAACCTGGACCTGGCGGGTGAAATCGAGCTGGCAGTTCGCCAACGCGCGATGGGCGGCGAGCTTCCGCTGAATTTCGCTTCCAGCGGCGGCTCCGAAGACAGCGCCGGCGAAGACGAATAACCCGTTTAATTAATTTACCGGACGATAACCCGCGCCTGATGCACCAGGCGCGGGTTGTTGATTTTAACATATCGAGCCAGGTTACCTGTGCTACAATCTGGGGTGATGAGGTTCTTCCTCCTGCTTCTGCTCCTGTTATCCGGATGCTCTCTCCGGCCCCAGATTCCGGCGCCAGGCTCAAGTGAGATTCCCCCCTTCCGGCCCGCCACCATGCCACCGGCGAACACCCCTACCCCAATCCCTCCACCGGTCAGCATCACCCGCCCAACCCCAGAGCTGGCCTGCACCGACGTCCTGCTTTATGTAAGTGATCAGACCATACCGGATGGAACCGTGGTCGAGCCTAATTCCACCCTCGACAAGCGCTGGGAAGTACAAAATGCGGGCACATGCAATTGGGATGAGCGCTACCAGCTGCGACTGGTAGGGGGACCCGCCCTGGGCGCCAATCCGGTGCAGTCCTTGTTTCCAGCGCGCAGCGGTACAAAAGCCGTGATCCGCATGCTGATGACCGCTCCAGCAGAACCGGGTACTTATCAGAGCGCCTGGCAGGCGTACAATCCCAAGAATGAGCCTTTCGGCGACACATTCTTCATCCAAATCCAGGTTGGCTCTTCGCCGTAATTAATTTTTAGAGGGAGTTCCGACCGGCTTTGCCGGTCGGAACTCCCTCTTGTAAACAATTTTTTCAGAACTTGCAGATTACCGGATAGGCGGCAAAGGTGGCGTGCCGGTGATCGGGTAAATCCCGTTGTTGACGCTTCCTTCCGGGCAGGTATCCATCGAATAGTAATACCCGCAGGCATCATTGCAGGTCGCTACGATACAGTAGCCGCCGTTGCCATTATTGCGGTATTCGGTCTCACAGGTCACATCAACCCCACGCTGCGGGCAGGTCCCCGGAGCCTGGGTCATTAAGATCCGCGGATCGACGGTCGGCGGCACCAGCAGGGACACCTTGTAAGATACCTCATACAGCGGTTTACCTTCCCCTTCGAGCGGGAAAAAATCAAGGGTCACGATTTCATTCTGGTTGAATTGAGGGCCATAACAGTACAGGCTGTCCTGGGCTTTATCATTAATTTGGCACTTGTATTCGATCTTATTGACGGTTAAACGGTAGTTTTCCTTGATACCCGGGATTTTGAACCCGATCAACATGCCGTAATTGGTATATTGGGCATAGGTAACTGAAAACCCGGCAAAAGAGGGGGTCGGCGTGGAAGTGACCGTTGCCGTATGCGTCATCGACGGCGATGGGGTGAACGTTGCCGTCGGTTGGGGTGATGGAGTATTCGAAGGCGACAGGGTTTCTATAAGCCGCGGTGTCTCGCTGACAGGCGGCGGCTGGGTTGGTGCTGCGGTCGCGGTCGGCTCAACGGCAGCCGTACACGCCGAAAAGAAACCCATCATCATCACCAGGACAATTAGACTAAAGTACCGGTATTTCATAATTTGTCCTCGAAAAACCAGGTTGCTGATTTTAGGTGCCTTCTTCCCAAGAATTCAAATATTTCGCCTGTTCCGGCGTTAAATCATCAATATGCACACCCATCGCCAGTAGCTTCAAACGCGCGATTTCTTTATCGATGTCTTCCGGCACGCTGTAAACCATTTTCTGCAATTTCGATGCATTTTTCACCATGTACTCAGCGGCGAGGGCCTGGTTGGCGAAAGACATATCCATCACGCTGGCTGGGTGGCCTTCGGCAGCAGCCAGGTTGATCAAACGGCCTTCTCCCAACAGGAAAATCCTGCTCCCGTCTTTCTTGCTGTACTGCTCGACATAAGGTCGCACCAGTCGCTTGGTGGATGATAGTTCCGCCAGGGCTGGAATATTGATTTCGACATTGAAATGGCCCGAATTCGCCACAATCGCGCCGTCTTTCATTACCTCGAAATGCTGGCGATCGATCACGTTCAGATCACCGGTCAGGGTGCAGAAAATATCACCGATTTTCGCTGCCTCGATCATCGGCATCACCCGGAAGCCATCCATGACCGCTTCCAGTGCTTTCAGCGGATCGACCTCGGTCACGATAACGTTAGAGCCCATGCCTTGCGCGCGCGAAGCCAGACCTCGCCCGCACCAGCCATAGCCGGCGATCACAAACACCTTCCCAGCCAGCAGGATATTCGTGGCCCGAACAATGCCGTCAAGGGTCGATTGGCCCGTGCCGTAACGATTATCGAAGAAGTGCTTGGTCATCGCATCATTGACCGCGATCACCGGAAAATTGAGCATTTTATCGGCAGCCATCGCGCGCAGCCGGATTACGCCGGTGGTGGTTTCTTCTGTCCCACCGACAATACCAGGGATCAGTTCGCGGCGGTCTTTGTGAATAGTGCTGACCAGGTCCGCGCCGTCATCCATCGTCATGTGCGGTTTATGATCCAATGCAGCCTTGATGTGCTTATAGTAGGTTACGTTGTCTTCACCCTTGATCGCGAACACCGGGATTTCATCGTGGGAAATTAGCGAAGCCGCCACGTCATCCTGGGTGGAAAGCGGATTTGACGCCGTCAACACCACGTCCGCGCCGCCTGCCTGGAGAGTCTTCATTAAATTGGCGGTTTCGGTTGTGACGTGCAGACAGGCTGAAACCCGAATTCCAGCCAGGGGGCGCTCTTTCTTAAACCGCTCATGGATCTGACGCAGCACCGGCATTTCCCGTTCGGCCCATTCAATCCGCAGCCGTCCACCTTCTGCCAGGCTGAGATCCTTAACATCATGATTTGCCATTTTTATCCTCCATCTATTCTAATCGTTGAAAATAAGAGCCAAAAATCCAGGGGCTTCCCTGCCCAAAGTTGATGGATGAGCATCACCGTTTCAGCTTATCAGGGCGTCCAGTTTACCACGGTCATCAAAATGCTGGCGGTACCTGGCAACAAATTCTGCCGGGGTGTAAAAGTGATTTTGGGTCCCTTTTTGTTCCAGGCAGTATGTGGCTGCCAGAGCACCGGCTTGCCCGCAAGTGGTCCAATCCAATCCCAACTGCCATGCACGCACAAACCCACCGCGGAAGGCATCGCCCACACCGGTCGGGTCGGCGATTTGTTGGGGAGGCACCACCGGGGTATGGGTGCAGTCTCCATCGAAATAAATATCGGCCCCATTTTTCCCCAGGGTCACCACCAGCAGTTTCACCCGTTTGATCATCTCAGCGCGGCTCAGTTGGGTATGTTTCTGCAGAAGTTCAAATTCATACTCGTTGCAAAACAGGCTGTATGCATTTTCGACCCCACGCCGCAGTTCATCCCCGCTGGAGCGCGCCACCTGCTGACCAGGATCGTATAAGTACCGCAGCCCGAGCCTGGCGCATTCGCGCACGTACTGGTCCATGGCGCCCGGGTCATTGGGCGAAATAATCACCAGGTCGGGGTGCTCTGGCACCAGCTCTTCCAGAGATAACTCCCCCGCATGGGCCATCGCGCCCGTATAAAAACTGCTGATCTGAGAGTTCGCCAGGTCGGTATTGGCAAAAAACGATGCCGTGAACTTCCCCGGCACCACGCGGATATAACGCGTATCCAGGTTGTGATCTTCCAGCCAGCGCCGGTAATCGCCGAAATCTTCACCCACCGTGCCAACGATCAAAGGAGGCTCACCCAATAATGCCATGGTATAGGCGATATTGGGGGCAATCCCACCGCGCTGGCGGGTCATACTGTCTACCAGGAACGACAGGCTGATTGTTTCCAGCTGGTCTGGCAGGATTTGATCCCGGAAATATCCAGGGAAAGTCATCAAATAGTCATACGCGATGGAGCCGGTACAAATCACTGGCATACGTTCATCCTCTATTTGCCGCGCATAACCCGCGGCAGATTCACTTTCATGGGTGGGTAGATGATACCTTTTTCAGTCACCAGGGCGGTTAACAAATGGTTGGGAGTGACATCAAAAGCCGGATTGCGAGCCCTGGCCCCGATAGGTGCCACTCGTTCTCCGTGAAACTGCAGGTCCAATACCTCGGAGGCAGCGCGTTCTTCGATGGGTATCTGGTCACCATTTTCCAGCGACAAATCCACGGTCGAGGTCGGGAAAACAGAATAGACCGGCACATGATTGGCATGGGCTGCCAGCGCCAGCATGTAGCTGCCCACTTTATTTGCCACGTCGCCGTTCGCCGCTACCCGGTCGGCGCCAAAAAAGACCTTATCCGCCTGGTGTCGCCGCAAGAAATGACCCGCCGCATTATCGCTGATGATTTCGTAAGAAATTTTCAACTGGTCCAGCTCCCAGGCAGTCAGGCGAGCGCCCTGCAGACGCGGGCGTGTTTCATCCACCAGAACGTGGATGTGCTTGCCATTCTCATGCGCCAGGCGAACCACGCCTAACGCCGTCCCCCAATCGACTGCCGCCAGGGCGCCAGTGTTGCAATGATGGATAATCGTGTCACCATCCTGGATCAGGTCGGCGCCAATTTTTGCCATGCGTTTATTGGTGGCCACGTCTTCGTCAGCGATGCGCTGCGCTTCCTTCACCAGCCCTTCGGCAATTACGCTTATCGACCCAAACGGCTGGTTCATGAACAGCACCATCTGGCGTGTAGCCCACGGCAGGTTTACAGCAGTGGGCCGCGAGTTGTTGAGCACCTGGGCCGCCTGGCGTAATTCGCCGCGCAGCTGGTCCACAGACGTAGCGTCAGAACGGCAGGCTGCCAGTGCCATGCCAAAGGCGGCTGTAACACCGATGGCTGGCGCTCCGCGCACAACCATGTCTTTGATAGCAAAAACAACCTCGTCTAATGATTTACAGATGAAGATTTCGAAACGCCCAGGCAGCAAACGCTGATCGATAAGGCGGATCTCTGTTCGGTTTTGATCCCACTCGACAGTACGCATGGTATTTACACCAAAAAACGCCCTCCACCGAGAGCGCCGGGTTCAGTTCCTGGTAGTTTAACACGCATTGCATCCGTTGTCAAAGCATTGACACATTCCGAATCCTCCGGTATAAGACCATTGTGAAAAGAAAAGTGGTTCTCCTGGCGGTCATTTTTTCATTATTTCTACAAAGCTGTGGAACGCAGATCATCATTCCCCTGTTTGCCAGCGCGACGCCCACACTCACCGCCACCCCAACAGTAACCCCTTCTCCCACCCCAACGCCCACATCTACCCCTACCCCCACCCCGGCTCCAGCCGCCCGGCTTGATCTGGGCGACCAGGCTTTGTTCGCCGGTGATTATGATCGCGCCCACCAGGAATACCAACAGGCTCTGTCTGAAGCCCTCGACGACCCGACCCGTGTCCTGGCTTTGCTGGGCCTGGGACGCAGCCAGATCTACCTCGGGCAGCCTTCTGTGGCAATCACGACCTTCGACAGCATTATCCAACGCTTTCCCACCAGCCCACTTTTGGCTGCAAGCTTACTATTTTATCGGCGACGCATACCAGGCCCAGAGCAACCTGCCCAAAGCAGTCGAAGCATACGGCAAATACCTAGAGCTCAATCCGGGGGTGATCGACGCTTACGTTCAAGAGCTGCGAGGGGATTTGCTGGCTGAAAGCGGCGATGCACAAGGAGCCCTGGCAGCGTACGAGCTGGCGGTTAAGGCACCCCGCCTGGGCGACGTCACCCCGGCAAAAATAAAAATCGGGCGCATGTATGCCGCTTCTGCCAATTATGAAAATGCGATCCGCCGCTACCTCGAGGTCTACGACCAGACCAACAACGAGTATTACAAAGCCCAGATCAATTACCTTGCCGGGCTGGCATATATCAACATCGGAATGCCAGAGCAGGCTTATGCCCGTTACCAGGATTCGGTCAACAATTTTATCCGTCCGTACGACAGCTATAATGCTCTGTTAGCGTTGGTGAACGCCGGTGTGCAGGTTGACGAGCTGCAGCGCGGCCTGATCGATTATTATGCCGGTCAATACGGTTATGCCGTGGAAGCTTTCAACCGGTATATCGCGCAGAATCCTGGGCAGGATGCCACCGCTCATCATTACAAGGGGCTCAGCCTGCTGGCATTGAACCAGCCCGAAGCCGCCATCGATGAGTGGGATGTCGTGATAGAAAAGTACACCGAAGACAAATGGTGGGTGACCGCTTATGATGAAAAATCATACACCCAATGGTCGGTCCTCGGTGAATATCAGAAAGCCGCTGATACTTTGCTGGAATTAATCAACCGCGCCCCAGGGATCGAGCAGGCTCCATTTTATCTATACGAAGCTGCGCGTATCCTGGAGCGAGACAACCACCTGGCAGACGCAGCTAAAATTTGGGAACGGGTGATGGCTGAATATGCCAGCTCTGACTACGGCTGGCGTTCCCTTTTCCTGGCAGGAATCACTTATTATCGCCTGGCAAATTACGAGTTGGCTTTGACCACGTTTCAACGGGCATTAGTTTTTGCCGCGGATGCCGAAGAACAATCTGCGGCCGATTTTTGGATCGCAAAGACATACCAGGCACAGGGCAACCAAGACCAGGCTGCTGCATATTGGGAACAGTGCACTGGCCGCGATCCCACCGGTTACTACAGCGTTCGCGCTCGCGAAGTCCTCCTGGGACAGCCGCCCATGGGTGAATCTTTTGATTATTCACTGACGGTCGACTGGCAAGCCGAGCGCCACCTGGCGGAAGGTTGGGTGAGGGTCACATTTAATCTGCCCCAGGACACCGATCTTTCTGCTCCGGGCGACCTGGCAAAAGACCCGCGCTTTCAACGAGGTACGGCGTTTTGGAGCCTGGGTTTATACAACCTGGCCAGTCAAGAATTTGAATCCCTGCGTCTGAGATCTCGAATCCGATGCGGTCAACAGCTTTCGCCTCATCCAACCCCTGTTGAAGATGGGTTTTTACCGTTCAGCGATATTCACCAGCCGGCAGGTGCTGACCCTGGCAGACATGGATAACAATGCCACCCTCAATGCCCCCGCCTACTTCAACCACATTCGCTTCGGAACGTATTTTCAGGACCTGGTGCTCTCATTCGCAAACACAGAGAAGATCAACCCGCTTTTTCTCTTCAGCGTGATGCGCCAGGAAAGCCTGTTTGAAGGTTTTGCCAGTTCCGGGGCCGGTGCGCGCGGTTTGATGCAAATCATGCCTGCCACCGGGCAAGAAATTTCTACCCAGATGAGCTGGCCGCAGAACTTTACCCCGGATGATCTTTACCGCCCGATGGTCAGCATCCGCTTAGGGGCGCGCTACCTGGCCCGCCAGCGAGATGCGTTCGACGGAGACCTGTTTACTGCCCTGGCGGCATATAACGGCGGGCCTGGCAATGCCGCAATCTGGCGAGAGCTTTCGGGGCATGATCCGGATTTATTCTTAGAGGTCATCCGCATTAAAGAATCCCGCGACTACATCACCCAAATTTACGGATTCTACAACCTTTACCGCCTGGTTTACCAGAAGAATCCTTAATGGTCATATGATGGTGGGTCATTTTGCGTGCCCCGCGCCAACCCATCCTTACCCCAGGTCACCTGGGCCCAGAGGCGCGACCAGTTAATTTCTTCACGGAAAGAGCTGGTATTGTTTTCCCCCGGCTTCCAACACTAAGGATAATAAGCGCCAGGTATTTTCCTCTTTGACGGCTTTTACGTACAGAGTGCCAGATTGGCTCGGTCCGCTCAAGGGGATTTCGAGATCGGCGGAACCGGATGAATCACTTTCTTCGACCGACCCCGCAGAAAACAAACCGTCCTCAACAGGGACACCCAGCACCTGCTGCACCGTGGTATTGCCTTTCGCGGTTTCGATGGCTAACTGGTAAGCCCCGGAATTCCTTATTGAAGCAAAGATAAGCACGATAAAACTGAAAATACAGGCTGCACAAAATACTACCAGGCCAATGACTACCCCGATCAGCAGCTTACCCTTCTTTGAAGATCCCACGGCAGGTTTACGGGCGCTGGTTGAAGGGATGTTCACCCCCGGTCCCCGAATGCTTTCGCCCTCGACCGGTAATGCTGCCGTAGGCAGTGCGCTGCTGACCACGGGCAGAACCGGAAGCGCTGGTCCGGCAGCGCTTCCATCGCTTTCCAATAGATCGGGGATGCCGTTGCTGTCGCGGTCAGGCAGCATCTTCGCGGCTTTTTCGTAACGGGCGCGGGCTTCCGGCGTCATCTGTTCCGGCGTGTCATATTCCCGTCCCTCAAAACGTATCTTCGGCATGCTTCCCTCCACCACAGGCAACCTGACGAAACCTGTATTCTTATCTCAAGACCGCCGCGAAAAACCAACCGGCAAATCGATGGCTACAGCTCTCCCATCCCCTCTTCTTCGATCCAATTCAGGATGGTTTCCATGCGCGCCAACCGCTCTTCGGCAATCGCCTGGGCTGCCGGGATTGTGAAATGCCCGCGAATCCCATCCCGGCGCGATTTTATGCGCGCGATCACTTTTTTCAATTGGTTTGGCCCCCAGGCTGCCTCACGCGCCACGCCTATCGCGCCCAGAAAATCCAGAAAATCCGCTTCACGTAATAAAATGGCTTCTTGCGACCAGACTGGAAGTACACAGCGATAATCGTGATATTCGATCGCATCCAGGATGATCGTTTTTTGGTGATTAGTAAGCTGAACCTGCGGTAAGATCTCGGTTTCGGCCACCTGCCTGGAACGCAAGCCGTGGTCGACTCCGGCGCGGCGGAAGTGGGTGAATGCCCCCCAATCATGCAGCCAGACTGCGTAAGACAGGGCTTCCTGGTCGTATGAAAAACCGGTCCCAATCCGGTCGATCAGCTTCAACAGGCGCCGGGTATGGGGTCCTGCCCACCCTTCACCATACTCATCCGTCATCCTTTGCAGATCATGTATGTCCATGCAGCCATTTTACATCAAATTGATATACCAGCACATCATGACCTCACGTTCGCAGCCGGGCACCGCGGCATAACCATAACGGTGAATCATGCCCAGATGGCATCCCATTCTGGCATAAAACCGGCAGGCACCCACATTTATGTTTTGGGTCTCGATTTTCAGCTGCCGTCCTCCGCGGGCTCGCACCCAGGGCAAAATATGGCCGAACAGGGTTGCTCCCACTCCTTGACCGCGGTCTTCAGGACGGACGCGGATATCCCAGAGCACGGCCAGATCAGACCGGCCTTCGAGCATATTCACCCCTGCGCTGTGGAAGGCTGCCGCGGCGCCCCCGACCGGGATGTCACCGCGCATTGCCAGAAAGAACCCCCACTGGGAAACATCGAACTGCTTTGGCCAGAAAATTGGGCTGCCCTCTGCCTCCTGGTGATCGTAATCCTTGAAATACGGCTCCACGACCCTCTCCTCGACAAATCGCAGCCCACCCAGTCCGTTTTCAACCGCCTGTACATCGAAAACCGATTTCACCCAGAAGCCGATTGAGATCCGGGCATATTGGTCGAGCTGGTCCGCTGAAATTTGCTCAATGCGTATGTCCATATGCAATCCCATTTTAAGGATTCGTGGTGTATTTCATTTTACGCTCTTCTGAGGTTTGCTTACATGCCCCAGACAAGGTAAATAGAGGAAATCGGCCACGTCAGCCAGCAATCAGGTTGTTTCAAGAAAACGCCCCCTTTTCATTGGAAGGGGGGCGTCGTGCGGCATAAATTTACAACAGCAAACCGATTGGTTTTTCCAAATAAACCGCCAGCCGCTGCATGAATTGGGCAGCTTCCGCCCCATCCGTCACGCGGTGGTCGGCCGAGATGGTCGCGCGCATGCGCATGCCGACCTTCAATTCCCCATTCACCACCACCGGGACTTGTTTGGCCGAACCAACCGCCAGAATGGCTGCCTCGGGGGGATTGATGATCGCGATGAAATGCTCGACGTCGAACATGCCCAGGTTGCTGATCGAAAACGTGGAGCCTTCGATATCGGCCGGGCGTACTTTACCAACCCGCGCCCGCGCCACCATATCCTTGATCTCTTGCGAGATCACCCGCAGCGGTTTACGATCGGTGTCGGCGCAGACAACCGTCAACAAGCCGGATTCTACCGCTACAGCTACGCCTACATTGATATGCCCGTGGCGAATAATTTCACTGCCGGCCAAGGATGCATTTACATTGGGAAAATCCCGCAGGGTCAGCGCGACCGCCTTCACAATGAAATCATTTACCGAAAGCTTTTGCGCATCCGGCAACAGCTCATTCGCTTGCTTGCGCACTTCCATCACCGCCGCCATGTCATATTCATGGGTGACATAGAAATGGGGAAGCTGCTGTTTTGACTCGCTCATCCGCCGGCCGATTGCCGCCCGCAGCCGCTCGACTGGAACATGCTGGTCGGCAGGGATTTCGCCGGTGGCCACAGTAGGCAGCGGAAGCGAAACCGCGGGCGCAGAAACCACGGGCGCAGCAGCCGTTGTTGGGGCAGCTGCCTTTGCGGCAGGCAAAACTGCGGCGGCCAACGCAGCTTCGACATCTTTCTTGATTATCCGGCCGTTAGGCCCGCTTCCCTCGATGCTTGCCAGGTCGAGCCCGGCATCCTGGGCCATCTTTCTGGCCAGGGGTGAAATTCGCATCATCCCTTCTCCAGAAGGAGCAGACACAGCAGGGGTGGTTTGAGCCGCGGCAGGAGCGGCAGCGGGCTTTTGTGCTTCGCCTTTGCTTTCCGCTTGCTTCTTTTCGGGCTGCGCACCGGCGGGGAGTTCTACTTTTTCACCCGGTTCTCCCACGATCGCGATCGGGGTACCGACCGGGACACTGGTTTTCTCCTCCACCAGGTGGCGAGCGACAACCCCCGTATAGGGAGATTCAACCTCGACTGTCGCCTTGTCGGTTTCAATCTCCGCCAGCACATCGCCCTTCGTTACCGATTCGCCTTCCGCCTTTACCCAACGTACCAGTGTGCCTTCCGCCATGTCAAAACCAAGCTTGGGCATGCTGACAGTTTCAGCCATTACAGCACCTCCTTGACTGCTGCGATCACATCCTCCACCTGGGGAAGAGCCATTTGCTCCAGGGTACGGTTGTAAGGCAGGGGAACGTCTTTTTGGCATACGCGCTTAACCGGCGCATCGACATAGTCAAATGCTTTCTCATAAATCTGGGTGGAAATTTCCGAACCCACCCCATAGGTGCCCCAGCCCTCTTCGACCACAACCGCGCGGTTGGTTTTCTTGAAGGATTCCAAAACGGGGCCTATATCCAGCGGTCTTAAGGTGCGCAAATCGATGATCTCGGCCTCGATGCCCTGTTTGGCAAGCTCATCCGCGGCCTTCATCGAGATTTCCAGCATTTTGCTGTAGGTGACGATGGTTACATCACTCCCCGGCCGCTGCACAGTAGACTTGCCTATCGGCACCAGGAATTCTCCATCCGGAACTTCACCCCGAGTCTGGTACAGAGTGGCATGTTCGATAAATAAAACCGGGTTATCGCTGCGGATTGCAGATTTTAACAGGCCCTTGGCATCCGCCGGGGTCCCCGGGGCAACGACGGTCAACCCAGGAAAATGGGCAAAGATTGCATCCGGTGTTTGCGAATGGGTCGCGCCCAGCTGGCGTCCTCCACCGCTGACCGTGCGGATGACCAACGGAACGCGGAACTGGCCGGCGAACATGTAATGCAGCTTTGCGGCTTCATTCACAATGTGGTCCATTGCCACGAATGCGAAATTGATCGTCATTAACTCGGCCACGGGCCGGCATCCGGTCAGCGCAGCGCCAATCGCGGCCCCAACAATACCTGCCTCAGCAATCGGTGTATCACGTACCCGCTCCGCTCCAAAATGGTCAAAAAAACCTTTGGTCACGGCATACGTACCGCCCCAGACGCCGACCTCCTCGCCCATGATAAAGACTTTCGGGTCGCGTTCCATTTCTTCCCATAGAGCCTGGGAAATGGCTTCACGCATTGTCATCCGTGCCACGGTTAATCCTCCACGTAAATATGCTGATACAGTTCTTCAGGTCCAGGTTCGGGTGAGGCTTCGGCAAATTGAACCGCATCCTGCACTTCGGCCAGTGCCTTTTCATCCTGAGCATCTAGCTCTTCTTCGCTAGCGATTCCTTTAGAAACAATTTGCTTACGGAAGATCCCAATTGGATCTTCTTCCTGCCATTTATGGACTTCATCAACCTTGCGATACCGCTCCGGATCACCCATCGAATGGCCGCGGAAACGGTAGGTCATAATCTCCAGTAACTGTGGGCCGCTGCCGTTACGGATTTCCTCAATGATTCTTTCTGAGGCTGCACGCACAGCCAGCACATCCATGCCGTCCGCGCGCTCGCTTTTCATGCCGTATCCTTCGGCTTTCTGGCGAATTTCGGAAACCGCCGAAGCCCGGTCCACGGCAGTGCCCATCCCATACTGGTTGTTCTCACACACCCACAACACAGGCAAGCCCCACACCTTAGCCATATTCAACGCTTCGTGGAAGAACCCGATATTGGTGGCACCGTCGCCAAACATGCACAGCGTGACCGCCTTGTTGCCCTGGTAGTGGTCTCCCAAAGCCAGCCCGGTAGCCAGCGGAAGATGGGCGCCGACGATGGCGTGCCCTCCCCAGAAATTCTTGTTGGCGTCTGCCAGATGCATTGAACCGCCTTTGCCACGAGAACTTCCCGTAGACCTTTCCCAGCAGCTCAGAGATAATTTCACGCGCGCTCAGGCCGCAGTTATAGGCCACGCCATGGTCGCGGTAGGCGGTGATTACCCGGTCCTCTGGACGGCGAGCCGAGATCAAGCCCGTGCTGACCGCTTCCTGGCCGATATATAAGTGCAGGAACCCACCAATCTTCCCCTGCTGATAAAGTTCCGCAGCACTCTCTTCCATCCGGCGGATCACCACCATCTGGTGATATAAATTAAGGTGTTGTTTCTTGTCCATAAAAATTGCTGTCCCTCTGAACAGAATTGAATTACCTATTCTATACAAAAATTATATCAGACCAGAGCAAACCTATTGGAAATTCGCACAAGGTGGTTGGCTTGCGCCATATGAAAAAAGGCATGCCACGGCGAATCCATTGGTATAACGCGCAATAATCAAAAAATCCCTCTTATCGCGAGTGAACTGCGGGTAGAAGCCTGAAAATAGGTCGACCTTATCACTCCATTCCAATTTGTAACGTCCATTCGCATTGGGAATAAATCCCCGGACGTCCCGCAAAGCATCCGGCAGCTGGCCGGGACTGGAAGAATTCATGCCGGCTTCAATCGTCGACCGGGTAGAATAAAATGCAGCGCGCACTTCACGCGGATAGAGTCTGCACATCCCCATGAATGCCACCAGACCAGTGACCAAGACAGGGAGCCACACCCCGCGAAGCGAAAACGATGCTCCAGAAGATTGCAGACGCTCAACTGATATCCTCATCAAAAAAGCAATTGGGGTTAAGATAACTGCCAATGTCACAAATGCTGTGGCGGTTAATCCGCCATTTCCGAGTGTTTGAATTGACAAACCGCCCACTGGCTGCCACAGCGCAATGAATGCCAGCAAAGCTCCAATCAGTCCACCGAAGATAGCCCCCAGCCATGGTTTATCCGGCCAGGTGCAGACCAATCCGACCAATAATCCGACCAAAATGGCCCCGCCGTAATAACCCAAAACCCCTCCTTGCGGATCGGGCAGCGGAATATCAGGCAGGTAGACACGGTTTACTTCGTCCGCCAGAAATGCGTAAAGCCAGGATAGCCAGGTGCCAAAGACCATTCCGGCTATCCGCAATGAGTTTCGACCGGACACTACACGACTTCTCCTTCAAGCCCCTATTATACCAACCCATTTTTAATCATCGGGCATTGTCGCTACAATTTGCCTATCCCCCAGTCACAGGTTTGGGGATATTTTGTGGCGAAACGCCGCAAAATATCCCCGATTCCTCTTTCTTCACGCCCCCGCCGCTCGCCCCACCCCAGCGGGTGCACCCAGGGTGTTCGGGCGTACCTCGCTATGCGTACCCTTCGGTATGCGTATCGACCACCCGAAGGGGTGTGAGGGCCGAGGTCGGGGGTGATTACATTAAACGACTGACACACCCCGTAGATTTATTTCGGGGTGTGTCATGTGAAAATCTGGTTCAGACCAAATTTACAGGTCTACGGTCAGACCGGTCGAGTGTTTGATTGCCGCGTGGGCTGCTGCCAGGCGCGCCACAGGCACGCGGAAGGGTGAACAGCTCACGTAATTGTTGCCGACCAAATGGCAGAACTCGATCGATTTCGGGTCGCCACCGTGCTCACCGCAGATACCCACTTCCAAATCTGGGCGGGTTTGACGGCCGTCTGTCACTGCCATCTTCATCAACTTGCCAACACCACCCCAATCAAGCGTCTGAAATGGATTCGTTTCCAAAATGCCTTCCTCGATATACTTCACCAGGAAGTTGCGTTCCGCATCATCCCGGCTGTAACCGAAGGTCATCTGGGTCAGGTCATTCGTGCCGAAGGAAAAGAATTCGGCGAACTTGGCGATCTCGCCGGCCGTTACAGCTGCGCGCGGGATTTCGATCATGGTGCCAAACTTGTAGGTGAAGTTGACGCCCTTCTCTTCCATCACGGCTTTCGCAATGCGCACCAGTCGCGGTTGGATCCATTCCAATTCCTTGACGGTACCCGTCAGGGGGATCATCACCTCAGGTTTCACCACAATACCGCGTTTCGTGCAGTCGGCGGCGGCTTCGAAGATGGCCCGTACCTGCATCTCAACGATCTCAGGCATGTAAATGCTCAGGCGCACACCGCGCAGACCCATCATCGGGTTGCTTTCGTGCATGCCGCGAATGGCAGCCAGCAAATTCTTCTTTCTCAGCCAGACCTTTGGTCTGGCCCAGAGCGCGCATGGTGACCACTTCTTCGAAAAGCTTTTCTTCATCAGGCATAAACTCATGCAGCGGCGGGTCGATCAGGCGAATGATGACCGGAAGACCGTCCATCGCCTCGAACAGGCCGTCAAAATCGGCACGCTGGTACGGCAGCAGCTCATTGTTAGCGGCCTCGCGATCCTCATGAGTTTCAGCCAGGATCATCTTCTGAACGATAGGCAGGCGCTCAACTTCAAAGAACATGTGCTCGGTGCGGCACAGGCCAATGCCCTTGGCGCCGTAAGCACGGGCGCGGCGGGCATCCTTGGGGTAATCGGCGTTGGCCCAGACCTGCAGCCGGGCAATCTCATCTGCCCAGGTCAGCAGGGTCATCAACGAAGTCTGTTCTTCCAGTGAGGGGTTGGACAGTTCGAGCTTGCCGGTAAACACCTCGCCCGTGCTCCCATCCAGCGAAATCCACTCACCTTCTTTGACGACAACATCACCCGCCACCATCTTGCGGGTTTCGAGGTCGATATGCACGCCAGAAGCGCCAACGATGCAGGGCACGCCAAACTGGCGAGCCACCACTGCCGCATGTGAAGTGGCGCCGCCTTCGCTGGTCAAAATGCCCCTGGCAGCCAGCATACCGTGCACATCATCCGGTTTGGTGAAAGGACGCACCATGATCACCTGCTGCTTTTCTTCCTTGGCCATTTTCTCAGCCAGATCGGCGTCAAAGTAAATCTGGCCAACCGCAGCGCCCGGTGAAGCGTTGACACCCTTGGCAAAGAAGCGCGCAGTGCGGGCCGCTTTGAGGGTCTTGTCGTCAAACTGCGGGTGCAGCATGGCATCGACCTGGGTTGGGGTTACGCGCCCAACGGCTTCGTGTCTTGGTGATCAGGCCTTCATTGGCCATATCCACCGCGATTTCGATCTCCGCCTTGGCGGTGCGCTTGCCGTTGCGGGTCTGGAGCATCCACAGCCGGCCGCGTTCTATGGTGAACTCGACGTCCTGCATATCCTTGTAGTGCAGCTCGAGCTTCTTGGTGATATCCAGGAACTGATTGTAGGCTTCGGGAAGATCCTTGCCCATTTTCTCGATGGATTCGGTGTTGCGGATACCCGCCACCACATCTTCGCCCTGGGCATTCAACAGGTATTCGCCGAACAGCTTGCGTTCGCCGGTGGAAGGATTGCGGGTAAAGGCCACGCCTGTGCCGGAATCCCAGCCCATATTGCCAAAGACCATGGTCACGATATTGACCGCGGTCCCCAGGTCATCGGCGATACCGGCTGCCCGGCGGTAATCGACGGCGCGTTTGCCGTTCCAGGAACCGAAAACGGCTTCAGTGGCCAGGCGCATCTGTTCGAAAGGATCCTGGGGGAAATCAAATCCCTTGATTTTCTTGACCACGGCTTTGTACTTGACGATTAATTCTTGCAGATCAGCAGCAGTCAGGTCGGTATCAACCTTGGCGCCCTTTTCTTTCTTGAAATCATCCAGCACTTCTTCGAATGCTTCGTCGGGCATGCCCAGCACGACCGAGCCAAACATCTGGATCAAACGGCGGTAGGAGTCGTTGACAAAGCGTTCATTTCCGGTCAGTTTGATCATGCCGGCCACAGTTTCATCGTTCAAACCGATGTTAAGAACAGTGTCCATCATACCCGGCATCGAGAATTTCGCGCCAGACCGGCAGGAAACCAGAAGAGGATTGGTTGGCATCACCAAACTTCTTCCCAGAGGCCTTTTCCACATCTTTCAAAGCAGCCATCATCTGGTCCCACATCCCCTCGGGGAATTTATTGCCGGCAGCCAGGTATGCATTGCAGCCTTCGGTTGTTACGGTGAAACCAGGGGGAACTGGCACACCAATGCGGGTCATTTCTGCCAGGTTGGCGCCTTTACCACCCAACAGACCGCGCACTTTATCCCAATCCCCGCCCACATAAGCTTCGGCCTGGTCAACTTCGTGAAAGTTATATACCCACTTCTTTGCCACAGAATACTCCTTCTTTGAATGATGACTGCCAGAAACCTGGCAGGTTATGAACATTTTCCAAGTATAAAATTTTACCCTTATTGAAAGAAATCGACAAGGAAGATCATCCTGAATTGCCTGGACAACTCACCAATGCTGTGCATCCTGGTAAAATTTTGCCGTTCTACGAATTTTTTTACCCCTGTGAAGGCCAAATTTCGATTAAAATAACGAATTATGGAAAATTTTTTGCGATTAACGCCGATCCTTGCCAGCGGCGGCTCGCCTACATTGGCTGAATTGCAGGAGCTGCGGGATGCCGGCTGTGAAGTGGTCATTAACCTCGCCTTGCCGACATCGCAAGGCGCCCTCCAGTCCGAGGATGAACACGTCCGCCGGATGGGGATGGAGTATATTCCGATCCCGGTGATCTGGGCGAACCCCACCCGGCAGAACCTGCTGGATTTCTTCGCAGCGATGGACGCCTGCCGCGAGCGCAGTATTTTCGTGCATTGTCAAAAAAATATGCGCGTCTCCGCCTTCATCTACCTGTACCGCGTTCTGCGTCTGGGCGCCAATCCGCAACAAGCCTATGAAGACATGACCCAAATCTGGGAGCCGGAAGGCATATGGGCGGATTTCATCCAGAGCATGCAGCAGTTGGGCGGCTGAACTGCACACCATGAGACGCCAGTAAAACTCTGCCTGCTGAGCGCAATCCATCTCTTGAATCCGGCCTGTGAGATGAGGGACAGGTTAGAGTTACCTTGCCGGGCCTTCCATCCTCTGGTAAGATGAAATCATGTATCTTCGCGGCAGCAAGTTTAACATGACGCGCCGCCGGCGCAATTCCAGCCCAATTCTTATCCTGGCACTGCTTATCCTGATCGGTGGCATGTTTTATGTGAATCTGGTGGTTGTTCCGGCCACCCCCCCACTCTTTATTCCCACCAGCACTCCTACCACTTCTCCGGTTACTTTCATAAAAAATGCGGAAGATTTAATCGCCCAAGGTAAGATCCAGCAAGGTATGGAGGCATACAAGCAAGCCATTAAGTCTGAACCAAAGAATTCAGCCAATTACATTACCCTGGCCCAACTGCAGGTATTTTCCGGAGATTACCAGGGCGCGATCGATAATGCCCAGAATGCTCTGCTGATCAATGCCAACAACTCCATGGCGCATGCCATTCACGGTTGGGCGCTGGGCTACCAGGGTGATTTCCTGGCGGCAGATGCGGCTATCAAAAAAGCGATTGAATTTGATCCAAACAACGGCATTGCGTACGCCTATGAAGCCGAAGTTTTAGCCTTGCAGTACCAGGCCGGAAAAGACATCCTTGGGGTCGTGCAAAAAGCCACAGATGCCTCGCGTGAAGCCCAACGCCTGGCCCCGAATGCATTGGAAACGCACCGCGCGCGCGGGATCGTGCTGGAAATTACCCAAAATTACGAAGAAGCCGTCAACGAGTTTGAAGCCGCCATCAACATGAATCCGAATATCGCTGATCTGCACCTGGCGCTGGGGCGCAACCTGCGCGCTCTCAATCAATATGCCAAAGCAGTGGAAGAATTTAACCGCGCCAATGCCTTGAACCCGGCTGACCCCCTGCCCAACACTTATATCGCCCGCACGTACCTGACGATCGGTGACTTTCCAAAAGCGATCCAGTATGCGCAGCAGGCGGTGAAAGTATCCCCCTCCGATCCATATATGTACGGCAACCTGGGCACCATGTTTTACCGCAACAGGCAGTACCGCGAGTCGCTGGAACCCTTCCGTCTGGCCATACGCGGCGGGACAACCGTAGACGGAGTGCAGGTGACCGGATTGCCCATGGATAACGACCGCGTGGTTGAATATTATTACCTGTTTGGCCTGGCTGCCGCGCGCGTCAACGCGTGCAGCGACGCCCTTCAAATTTCACAATACCTGCAAGAAAACGCCGCCGAAAACGAAACCGCTGTCTTCAACGCCAAAGAAATGGTGAATATCTGCCAGCAATGGATTACCGGCACTTCCACGCCGACGCGTGAGACGACCCCGGTCAAATAACTGGCAAACCGGTGAAAACGCGATGAAAGAAAGCATCCCACTATCCGGCAAGCAAATGGCATTCCGCCAGCGCCGGTCCACAAATTCGATCCTTCTGCTCATCTTGCTTATGCTGGTGGTGGGCAGCCTGTATTTGCTGCGCAGCGTCTTGACCAAAGAGATCGTCTCTCCTTTCGAGGAAACGCCCATTCCCACGCGCACGGTCGATTCCTTTACCCTGGAGGGTGAAACTCATTTTAAAGCAGGCAACCTGGATGACGCTATCACAGCTTATGCGGAGGCTGCCCGGCTCGAGCCTGACAATGCGCAGGTCATGGCGGAACTGGCGCGCATCCAGGCCTATTCTTCTGCGACACGAGCAACCGACAACGACCGCCTGCAGCGCATGGAAGAGTCCCTGAAATCGATCGAAACCGCCGTCAAGTTGGCCCCGGATGACAGCACAGTGAATGCGATCCACGCCTTTGTCCTTGATTGGTATGCATCCGTCCTGCAAAGCCAGCAGACCAACGTGGTAAACAAAGAGGACGATAAAGTCCAGCAATCCTTAACCGAGGCCGAACAAGCTGCCGTTCGTGCCTTGCAGCTTGATCCTAAAAACGCTCTGGCGATGGCATATTATGCTGAAATTCTGCTCGACCAACAAAAATGGGTGCAGGCCGAGCAGTATATTTCGAACGCGCTGAATGCCGACCCCGGTTTGATGGATGTTCACCGCATCCGGGCCATCGTCCAGGAAACAGGCGGAAATTATGCTGAAGCTATTAAAGAATATAAACTGGCAGCCGATATTTACCCCAACATGACATTTCTATACATCCGCATCGGGATCAATTATCGCCAGCTTCGCCAGTATGACGAAGCGTTGAAATGGTTCAATAAGGCAGCCACGATCGACAAACAATTAGGCGTTACCGACCCCACCCCCAACCTGGCGATTGCCAAGACATACTCTCAAATCGGTGAATTTTTTACCGCTGCGCTCAATGTGAAGGCGGCTTTAAAGCTAAATCCTAGCAATCCCGAAGTCTACGGTTCGCTGGGTATTATTTACTTTAAAAGCCGGAATTATGAAAGCGCCATCACCGCTCTGCAGTGCGCTGTGCGCGGCTGCAACGCCAATACCAGCTGCCAGGTGCGCGAGGGAGGCGATGAATGCACCAGCGATGATAATATCGTCATCCAGGGAATGCCCCTCACAAACAACACCGTGGTCTATTACTACACGTACGGCTCGGTTCTGGCGGGTATGCACCGCCAGACGGACAAAGTGCCATTATGTGCCGAGGCGGTAACCGTGCTGAAAGAAGTCCGCCAGGCTTTTGCTAATGATAATTCCATTATTTCGATCATTGCGCCATCGGAAGAAATCTGCGCTTCGTACGGCTACCGTTAATCCTTAAAAATATCAGAATTTTATTAGAGTTCCTTCCAAACTCTTGACTTCCCACTCAAATAAGATTAATATAGAGGAGGTTTAGCACTCGTATGTCTAGAGTGCTAAAAAATCCCAAATTCAAAGAACTTGCAGCAGGAGGAAAACGTATGACCATTAACCTCAAACCCCTGGGTGGCCGTGTTGTCGTGGAACCCATTGAGGCCGAAGATATCACCATGGGCGGAATTTTCCTGCCCGAAACCGCGAAAGAAAAACCCCAAAAGGGCACAATTCTCTCGACAGGCCCCGGCGAACGGGATGACAAAGGCAAATACATCCCCATGGAAGTAAAAGCGGGGGACGTCGTCCTGTTCAACAAGTATGCCGGCACCGAAATCAAGGTGGACGGCAAAAAAGTCATCATTCTACGTGAGAACGAAATTCTCGCTATTCTAAGCTGAAACTGAAATTTTTTCCAGAAGCATAAAGGAGATTTTTATATGGCCAAACAGATTGTGTTTGCTGAAGATGCCCGACGGCGACTAAAAGCAGGTATTGATGTAGTTAATAACGCCGTTGCGACCACCCTCGGCCCCAAGGGTCGCAATGTGGCTATCGACCGCAAGTTCGGTTCTCCCACCATCACCCATGATGGTGTGACGGTCGCCAAGGAAATTGAACTGCAAGATCCTTTCGAGAACATGGGCGCCCAATTGCTCAAAGAAGCCGCCAGCAAAACCAACGATATTGCCGGCGACGGCACCACCACCTCCACCGTTCTGGCCCACGCAATTGTTTCCGAAGGCCTGAAGACCCTGGCCGCCGGTGCAAACCCGATGCTGCTCAAGACCGGCATCCTGGCTGCCTCGAAGGTTGTGGCCGATGAAATCAAGAAGCAAGCAATCAACATCAACACCAAAGAAGACATCGCCAATGTCGCCAGCATTTCAGCCCAGGACCGCCAGATTGGCAACCTGATCGCTGAAGTGATGGACAAAGTTGGTAAAGATGGCGTCATCACCGTCGAGGAATCCAAAGGTCTCGAATTCGAAACAGAATATGTCGAGGGTATGCAGTTCGACCGCGGTTATATTTCCGCCTATTTCATTACCGATTCCGATCACATGGAAGCCTCAATCTCTGAGCCTTACGTGCTGATTTACGATAAGAAAATCTCCGCTGCCCAGGATATTGTCCCCGTCCTCGAGAAACTGGTCCAGCTCGGCAAGCGCGAACTGGTCATCATTGCCGAAGATGTTGACGGCGAAGCCCTGGCTACCCTGGTACTCAACAAACTGCGCGGCATGCTGAACGTGCTGGCCGTCAAGGCCCCCGGCTTTGGCGATCGCCGCAAGGCGATGCTGCAAGATCTCGCCACCCTGACCGGCGCCATGGTCATCTCCGATGAAATGGGCCGCAAGCTGGAAACCACCACTGTCGCCGACCTCGGTCGCTGCGAAAAGATCGTTTCCGACAAAGACAACACCACAGTGATCGGTGGCAAGGGCGAAGAAAGCGCCATCAAAGGCCGCATCGATCAGATCAAGGTTGAGATTGACAAGACCACCAGCGATTACGACCGCGAAAAGCTGCAGGAACGCCTGGCCAAAATGAGCGGCGGGGTTGCCATCATTCGGGTTGGCGCCGCAACCGAGACTGAGCTCAAGGAAAAGAAGCATCGCGTGGAAGATGCCCTCTCCGCTACCCGCGCCGCCGTTGAAGAAGGGATCGTCCCCGGTGGTGGTGTGGCCCTGATTAATGCCATGGGCGCGATCGACAGCGTCAAGCCCGAAAACGAAGATGAAAAAGTGGGTGTCAACATCGTTCGCAAGGCTTTGGAAGTGCCCATGCGCCGCATCGCGGAAAATGCTGGCAAAGACGGCTCCGTCATCGTCGAGAACGTCCGCCAGGCCCAGAAGCGCCAGAAGAACAAATCCATTGGATATGATGTGATGCGCGATGAGTACATTGACATGGTCAAGGGTGGCGTAATCGATCCCGCCAAGGTTACCCGCGGCGCCCTCGAGAATGCCGCTTCCATCGCCTCCATGATCCTGACGACCGAAGCCCTGATCACGGATATCCCTGAGAAGGAAAAACAGGCGCCGATGCCGCCGCCGGAGTATTAAATCATTGTTGAAACTCCCCGCCGCCTTTGGGTGACGGGAAAAAACGAGAGGGACCACGGCTGATGCAGTGCAACCCCTCTCGTTTCATTTTAAGTTCAAGAATTAACAGTATCGTAAGGAGTGCCCTGTTTTTGCCGCCAGAAGCCCGAATAGAATTTCTGTCTTTTTTTGATCTGGTATAATCCTCCAAATGGCTTTAACGAAAAAATTAATATCAGCCCTCATTTTTACTATGTTATTCCTGGCGGCCTGCAGTCAGACACCTCCATCGTCTACATCCATCGTATCGCCGCTCCCCAGCCAATCTCAGCCATCCACCACGCCATTGCTACCCGCGGCGACCCATACCCCGCTCCCGCCAACGCCCACCTCAGAGGCGATGGCTGCCATGGTAAATAATGAAGGCATCCCCCTGGCAGAATACACGGCGGAATTCCGCCGGTTTCAAGCCGCATTAAAAGAGCTTGGTAAAGATATGGCGCCGGAAGATATACAGAAGACCGTTCTCCGGGAGATGATTGACCAAGTTTTGCTCGCGCAAAGCGCAGTCCAGCTCGGGTATTCACTGTCCGATGCCGATTTTCAAAAACGCCTCGAGGATGTGATTGCGAAAAATGGAGGCGAAAAGTCCTTCGCCAGCTGGCTGCAGCGGAATTTTTACACGGAGGAGAGTTTTCGCAAAGCTTTACATAGTTCCCTGGCAGCCGCCTGGCAGCGCGATTTGATCATCTCCCAGGCGCCTAACACCGCGGAGCAGGTCCATGCTCGCCAGATTCTGGTTTTAAACCAGGATTTGGCCGACCGATTATACGCACAGCTTAAAGCTGGCGCGGATTTTGCAACGCTGGCTTTACAGGTCGACCCGGATACGGGAGGCGAATTGGGCTGGTTTCCCCGAGGTTATTTGTTTCTCCCTGAGATTGAAGCAGCGGTATTCGATTTACAGCCCGGAGAGTACAGCCCAATCATCAAGACGGCCTACGGTTACCACATTATTTACCTGATCGAGCGTGATGCGAACCACCCGCTGTCGCCTGACGCGCAGGTAAAAGCGAACCAGGCTTTCCTGGACACATGGCTTGAAAATAAACGGAGCCAAAGCCAGATTCACATGATTGTGAATTAACCCCCGTTAGAAGAGGGAACACGGATGGATCTCAACGAAGAAAGCATTCCACAACCCCTTGAACCGGTCGCCAGGCGCAGCCTGGCGTGGGTATGGAATCTGCTGACCATTTTATTGCTGGTGGGCTCGCTGGCTGTCGCCTGGGTTGTCCTGCAAATATACCAGGACCCATCCTCGTCGCTCAATCCGTACCCAATTCCCACCATGGTGCCCACCCTGTTCATCCCCACCCAGCGGATGCCCGCGACCCTGGCACCCAGCGCCACCATCACCGCTACCCTTCCCCGCTTCACATATACGCCAACCCTGACCTTTACTCCTACTCCTACCGCAATTGCTGCCACCCAGGTAGGCCCGTCTGACCGGACGACGCCCACCGGAACCCCACGCGTAAATTCAATTTATTCCTTCAACCTGCAGGCCGAACCGCGCGCAATTGACAGCAGCCTGTTCAACCCCGGCCGGGGCTGCGAATGGATGGGCGTGGCCGGCCAGGCATTCGATATGAAGAACAGCCCTGTGGCATTAGGCATCATCGTCCAGGTTGGAGGGGTGGTGGATGGAAAAGTGCTCAATATTACCAGCCTGACCGGAACCGCCACTCAATACGGCCCGGCAGGCTATGAGGTTACCCTGGCGAATAAGCCCGTGGCTGCAAAAGGCGCCGTGTGGATTCGTTTGCTCGACCAATCTGGATATGCCATTTCAGATAGGGTTTTCATCGATACCTTATCCGACTGTACCAAAAACCTGGTCATCGTTAATTTCAAGCAGGTTAAATAATCAGAATTTCCCTTAATAAACGTCAGTTCGGGTTAGTGAAGGTATGCCCATCCCCCTGCCCCCTTCCCAGGTGGGAAGGGGAAAATCAGAGGATTTGAAGTGTTTTTGCACACCAGAAGTGTGCAAAAACACTTCAAAAGATTCTTTCTCCCCTCCCTTTGGGAGGCTGTGGGTGGGTCTATAAAAAAAGGCAATTATCCAGAACTCACGTTAATTATTTACGGGCGTTTCTTGAATTTAATACAATATTCTCATCTCCGGCCAAAACCCCGCGCAGGGGCAGCGCTGGAAGATCCATCACTTTACCATCCGCGAAATAATCAAAATCGAAATGGATGGGATCACCCGCCTTTTTCCCAGGGATAGGCATCAAGCGCGCGGTGAGTGGCTTGTTCAGGCGCACAGAAAGGGCAGCCACATCCACCAGGACCGCAGCTAGCTGTTCGGCTGATGCATCCCCTGGTAAAGGCACAGTATCCAGGCCGGTTCCGCATACGGTGGAATACAGCAGCAAATCCTTGATGGATAATGTCCCGCTTGCAGCGCGGTCAGCCAGGGTCGCATCCTCCAGGACTGGCAGCATCATTCCATTGAAACCGGTGCGTTTCCACTGCCCGCGATCCAGCGTGTCGGCGAGAAATGCTGCCGCGGCTAACGAGCCTGATAACCCTAATTTAACCGGACCCAGTTTTTCTAATGCTGCTCCTAAGGAGCAGCATAATTCTGGGAAAGGAGCCAGTGAGATATCGATACCTTTGAATTTAATTTTCGAAGAATGTGCCAGATCCTCAGCGATTTCAGTCAGCCCTCTGGCCTGTGCCTCAAGGCTTTGTACCAGGCGTGTGCGAGCGGATTCGAGGCTGCGTGACTTTTGGAAAATCCCTAAAGCCAGATCGGCGGCTTCGATTGCCAGGGCAAAGCCTGGCTGGCTATCCCTGGCATACGCTGCTGGAAAAAAGGGAGCAAACGGCGCTACATTGGCAATCGCGCAAAAACGTAAATTGGTAAAACCATCCGCGGTGATCGCGGATGCTTCCTTAATGATCATGCCGCAGGATTTTACATATTTCAACAGCACGCCATCGGCCTGATTGGCAATTTCAGCCGTCAAAAAAACCGAGCTGGTAGCGGACAGCATGGGAAGAATAAGGGCATAACTTTCAGGATAGTCAGGCAGCGCCGGACCAAGCGAAACATATGCAAAACCACGCGCCTGCGCCTGTGATTGTATTTTTTGGGCATATTCGACCGCGGCATCGGGTGTAAAGACGTTCAAAGCGATAGGGAAGGGCGTGGTAGCCAGGCGGGTCGTTTGCACTTCGTAGCCAGCCTCCTGGTAGCGGCGCTGGGCGGCGGAAGATAACCGCGCCACGTTCTCCAGAGTCTGGTCAGCTTTAGGCCCAACCGGATGGTAAAAACTTGTAATAGATCGAATCTTCATAATTGTGACCTCTGTCTGATAATTTCAAATAAAAGAATGCTGGCAGCGATGGCTGCATTCAATGATTCACTCTCCCCTGGCATGGGAATCGTCACCAGGCCATCCACCGCCTGGTGTGCCTCCGATGAAGCCCCCTCGGCTTCGCCCCCCACCACCAGGGCCAACGGTTGGCGCAGGTCAAGCTGCCAGCATGAGACCCCCTCACTCGCTTCTGCCAGGAATAATTTTAAGCGTGGTTTGCACAGGCGCTCGATTTCCGACCAATCCATACTGCGCAGCGGCAGGCGAAACTGCGCGCCCATACCCGCGCGCAGCACTTTGGGGGCATATGGGTCGGCCGTCCCAGGCGCCAGAAAAACAGCCTGGACTCCGGCTGCTGCCGCACTGCGCAGCAGGGTGCCCAGATTGCCCGGATCACGCACCTGGTCTACTACCAGGACGAAATCAGGCTCCAGGGGCAGCGGTTGTTCCGACCGGTTAAAGACAGCCAGCAGTCCCTGGCTGGTTTCAGTAGCAGATAAGCTGTCGAGCAGGCTGGGGAGCACTTCTTCTGTCTCGGTGCCGGCGGCATCCAGTCTTTGCAGCATCGACCGGCCGCGTTCCGATAAAACGTCCGAATACAGCACCAGGCTGGGTCGCAGCCCGGCAGCCAGCGCTTCTTCCACCAGGCGCACTCCCTCGGCGACAAAAACCTGCGCATCTTCTCGCGGCTGCCGGTGAGCGAGCAAAGCCCGCACCTGCTGAACCTTCGGATTGTGTGAAGACGTGATCATGAGGTGGCTAATTCTACTCCGAAAGGATTGAATCGAGGTATACTTTTTTTCCGTGAATCGCATCATCCCATTATTCCTCCTGGCGGCCGCAGCGTTTCTGGCAGCATGTGCTCCCCAGTCTACACCCTCGCTGGACAGTTCTCCGCTGCCGGCGATGGGCACGCCAACCAACCCCGTTCCTGCCATTCAACCCTCGCTCCCTGCGCCCACCGCCGTTTCGGGCACACACACAGCAACAGCCTCGCCTGCGCAGCAGATTCTTCCCAGCACCACCCCCATCCCACCTCCTCTGGTCAATTTGTATAACCGCTATCTGGGCAAAGACACGCAGCGCCAGCCAGAATTGATCCGGACGCCACCCGGTACCGATCATCTCCATCCCCGGCGCAGATGGATACGATCGAAGTTATGTGGCCATATTTTTGGACGGGAAACAGGTGAATGGAGACGAAATCCGCGGGGACCCGCAGACGTTAGCGCACCTCATCCAGTTGTTTAACGCCGCTTACAAGGAGGTGCAGGCTTCGGTGGCGGTTCTTTCCAGCTACCGCTCCTTTGAAGACCAGGAATATCTACGGCAAACGGGCGGTGAAGAAAATGACGATAATTTCCTGGCGCCGCCAGGGCGCAGCGAACACCAGTTGGGCACCGCGGTCGACCTGGCCTGGAATGCGGAACGCTTGAATTTCTACCTGATGAACGTTTATCCCAAAGCGCGTGAGTTCTACAATTGGTTAAAAGAGAACGCCCACAAGTACGGATTTATCTTCAGCTACCCGTACAAGAGCACCCCTGACCAGTCCCAAACCAACGTGCTTGAGCCTTTCATCACCGAGTATAAAGCTGAACCCTGGCACCTGCGCTACGTGGGTCTGGACCTGGCGAAAAAAATCTTTTCCGCGCGCGATGCGCAGGGACGCGGTTATCTGGATCCAAATTCTGATCTCATCCCCCAACTATTTCTCCAGCCAACTGCCGCCCCTTAAATAAAAACGAGATGGACAAACCATCTCGTTCGAGGAATCCGGTGCCTTTTATACTGCTTTGGTCTGGTTGACCACCGCGGTAAATGCCTGAGGATCACGCACGGCCAGGTCGGCCAGCATTTTCCGGTTCAAGCCAATCCCGGCTTTCTTCATGCCAAAGACCAGCTGAGAATAGCTGACGCCGTTTATGCGGGCGGCGGCATTGATCCGCACGATCCACAGCTTACGCAGGTCACGCTTGCGCGCCCGGCGATCGCGGTAGGCATACCACAGGCTCTTCAGCCGGGCTTCATTTGCACGGCGGAACAGCTGACTCCGGGTACCAAAGAAACCCTGAGTCATTTTCAACGTTCGTTTATGGCGCAGATGCCCTTTCGGGCCTCCCTTTACACGCATTGCTTACTCCTTTGCGAACCCCTGGGCGCCGGTGCTTTTTCACACCAGTTGCAAGCACCCAACAGCCGCACTAAAACGGATACGAACGCCCCTGGATCAGGCTTTTTCTCCCATATTGGGGGCCAGGCGCTTGACTCGCTGGATGATCTTATTGGCTTTCACCGGGATCATTTCAGCGAACAGGGCCTTGGTGCGCTTGGAGGTGCGGCGGCGCAAATGGCTCTTGCCGCCCTTAGTGCGTACCAGCAACCCCGACCCGGTCAGGCGAAACCGCTTGGAAGTTGCCTTGTGGGTCTTTAGCTTGCTCTTTCCTGGTACATGCTTTCTTGGCACAGCGAAACTCCTCTCGACAAAATGATGCGGCTGGTTGCCAGCCGCGATCTGACGTACCATTCGTTACCGGGTTGACTGCTATTTACCTGCAGCCGATGTTTTCTCCGGTTTCTTTTCGCTATCTTCAACCTTGGCAGGTGCGCCCTCGGGTTTCGCTTTCTTACCGAGCCGATTGGGCGCCAAAACCATGGTCATCACGCGGCCTTCCATGGATGGTATCTGCTCAATCGCCGAGATATCCGACAGCTCTTCTGCAACTTCTTTCAGGTCTTCTAAAGCCAGTTCAGGGTAAGTGATCTCACGACCGCGGAAGCGGATCGTGACCCTCACTTTATTCCCATCTAACAACCAGCGCCGGGCATCCCGAGTTTTAAAACCCCGGTGGTGTTCGTTTGTCTTTGGACGAAGGCGAATCTCTTTAACCTCAATCTTCGTCTGTGCTTTACGGGCTTCGCGCTCTTTCTTTTCACGTTCGTAAAGGAATTTGCCTACATCCATCACCCGGCAAACCGGGGGCACTGCGGTGGGGGCAACTTCTACAAGATCCCGCTCGGCTTCGCGTGCAATCCGCAAAGCCTGTTCGATAGGGACGACACCGACGTTTTCATTATTTGGCCCGATCAGGCGTACTTCGGGTACTCGAATGGCTTCATTAACTCGAAAGTTCGTTGTACTAATGGTTCTCTCCTTTTCCAAATTAACACAATAAAACTCTGTCCGCTGGCCGAGCGGGCAGAAATGTGGGTTGTATGATACCACATTTTACGGTGAATCGTCAACAAATCCGCTAAGTTTAAGCAAAACTCTCGCCATGTTTGCGGCGAGAATTATGCCAGGGACTGGTGGGCGGTATAGGACTCGAACCTACGGCCTTTGCGATGTCAACGCAACGCTCTAACCAACTGAGCTAACCGCCCGGGTGATGCGTATTATACTATGGTTTAAGCGTTTTCTCCATGAATTTCCAATGTATCTGGTATTGCTTGGGGATTTCGCTGCCTTCATAAGGTTCAATTTCTACAAATCCCATCGATTGGTAAAGTGAATGAGCTTCCACCATAAACCGTGCGCTGTCCAGTTTTAATTTTTCGTATCTGATTAATTGCGCTTCCTCGATTACCCGTTGAAGTAAGTTGCGTCCGATGCCTTTTCCCCGAAATAGAGGGCGGACATACATCCTTTTGATTTCGCCAATATTTCCGGTGAGGTGCTTTAAACATGCAATTCCAGACAGATAATCATCATCCAGGCTGATTATTAATCTCCCTTGAGGAGGAGAAAATTTTTCCAGGGTTGCCATGTTGTCTTCGAGTATCTCTGACACCGAAAAATTAGTGCCGTAATCCCTATTTAAGATGCCAGCCGCCCAATCCAGGTATTCCCTAAATATTTCCTTGATTTCATCAGAATTTTTATCTATATCGGCAATAATAATTTTATTCATGCTTCGTCCTCGGGCACTTTCCAACAAATAATGATTGAAATTATAATAAAACCATCGCTCGAGTCAAGTCTGGATTTTTATAATCTTATGTGAGGAAAATCCCTCACGAGGTCGCACTATCTGTACTATCGCCTGTAGCGCCGGTAGAGCAGCCACCCCAGGGCAGCCACCGGGATCGCCACCAACGGCAGGCTGCTTTCCAGCAAATAGGCCCCCACGAACGCCAACCAGCTTACGGCGACCATCCAACGCACCGGACCGATCCCCGCCAGGAGCACATCATCGTACCAGATGGTAATCGGAAAGGCGGTGAGCTGCGCCGCTCGCGAGGTCAGCTCATCCTGGAACAGTCCCCAGGCTGCCAGTGCCAATCCGATCACCGCCAGCAGCCAGAACGGCGCCCCAACCGAGCCAAAAGCAAAAATCCCTCCGCTCACCCCCATTTTCATTTCTGAAACGCCTGTCAGGGCTGCCAGCCATTTGCCGTATATGCCCGGATCATAGATCAAAGGTAAGACGTGCAGCACGGCGGTGATCACCGCCCAGCGCAGCAGCAGGGGGCGTTCATGCAGCAGCCAGCGCACCAGGTACCACGGCAGGACCACCGCGGCCAGCTGCGGTTTCAAAGTAAAGAAAGCCGCCGCCAGGGCCGGGATCCAGGATCCCTGATCCTGCATGGAAGGCGCCAGGTCGCCCACCGAGTCGAGCGGCGCGGAATGCCGGCGGGGTGGGCGCAGCCCTAACGCCACCCACCAAAACAGGATATCCAGCTGCCCGGTGAGGATATTGAACAGGAAGGGGGTGTAAAGCAGCCACAGCCAACCCCCCAACTCCAGCTTCATGCGGCGCAAGCGGTGGATAAAAAGGGCGACATTCAACCCGGTCCAGACGGCAAATGCCGGGGCGAACGGCAGCAGAGCAAAGATCACAAAGAAGAAAGCGGCGGCAGGCGGGTAGCGCGAAAATTCGACCGCATAGGGGCTGCGCCCCTCCAGCACCGCCCGGCCAATTTCCCAGAAAACAGAAAAATCCCAGCCGATCATGGAATATCAAACCAGAAGGTCGCCCCATGCCCGGACTCGGAGATCGACGCCGATCTGCCCGCCGTGCGCTTCCACCATCCTCCGGGCAATCGCCAGCCCTAAACCGGTGCTTTTTTCCCCGCCGGTGGGCCGCGCTGAAAGATGCGCGAAATCCTGGAACAACCGGGAGCGATCTTTTTCGCTGATCCCAGGCCCTTCATCCTGGACCTCAAAATGCCAGCCTGCGCCCAATCGTGTGACGCGCAATCTAACCGTGCTGCCGGGCGGAGAATATTTGACCGCGTTAGAAATCAAGTTATCCAACGCCTGGCGGATGCGCTGCGCATCTGCCCGCATCAATCCAGCTGGCCTGCCAGCCAGAGTGACTTTGGTGCCTTTCGCAGCCGAGAGCTTATTGTGCTGGCGAACGATCGTTCTCAAAAATCCCGCCAGTTCAATCTCTTCGATCATCAACTGCAGCTGCCCGGCTTCAATCTCGGCTACATTGAGAATATCGCCAATGAGCTCCGCCATATAACGGGCCTGGAGGTTGATGTCCTTCAAAAAATCACGCTGCTCCAGCGGGGTTAAGGGGTTTTTCCCATCCCCAAGCATCACATCTGAAATGAGCTGGATGTTGGCGATTGGGTTGCGCAAATCGTGGACGGCCATGCCCAGGAAAAAATTCTTGAGGTAGTTTAGCCGGCGTAGCTCCTCATTTTGTTTTTCGATTTGAAGGTTTTTTTCAGCCAGGTCTGACACCAGGCGGCCTTTTTCAACGATCACCGAAAGCTGGTCGGCGATCTGTTTGAATACTTCTACATGCACATTGGCATACGTATCGGGGCTTATCGAAGAAAAAAACATGAACCCCACCGGCACCCCATTGGCGATCAAGGGGCAGGTTAATGAAGATTGGTAGCCTTCGGCGACGATTAGCCGGGTGGATTCAGATTCTGGTTTTTTCGTCAGGTATTCTGGCAAATCGTTGAAGATGCGCGGCTCTCGGCTGGCCATAATTGACTCCAGGCTGCTGCCAGCCATCCGGGCTGAGTATCCGATCTCCAGTCTAACCTGCGCCTGATCAGTTTTCGCCCAGCGCGCGCGCAGTAACGCGCCGCCTTCTTCCAGGAGCGCAAAACCGATGCGGTTATATGGGATCAACGGGCGAAAATCGCTGTAAACCTCTTCCAGAATCTGGTTCAACAGCAGTCCGGAATTAATCCGGGCGGTGATCTGGTTGAGCTTCGCTAATTCCTGGTAACGCAGCTCAAGGTTCTGCGCCAGCACGCGCAGCGCCTTCCCCAACTGTCCGACCTCATCCGGAGGGGTAATAGGAACTTCTACCTGGTAATTCCCCTCCGATAGATCTTGAGTCGCCTTAATAAACTTTTGAATCCGGTCATCCATACCCCACCCTCCCTCGCCAGCCTACCCATTCATTTTACCCCAAGCCGATTTTGTTTATGGTATAATTTGCCCGCCCAATCAGGCAAGGTATTGGGAATGGAGAGGTCGCGTAGTCCGGCCTAGCGCGCACGCCTGGAGAGCGTGTTTCCCGCAAGGGAACGTGGGTTCAAATCCCACCCTCTCCGCCAGGAAATAAGGCGGTGGTCGTCTGCTTCACCCCAGATATTGGGGCGGCAGGCGACTGCTCTTTTAATGTCTTTATAAGGGTCAAGAGCGTTACTTACGGCTGCCGCGGACAGCCCACATCACCAATAAAGAAACCGCAATTAACAAAACCACCGCCAGAAGGGCAAAACCCAGGCTGGATGCCAGCGTGCCGATCCCATTCAATATACCGGTCATCCAGTCCTGCGCAGACCCCCCGGCTGGCCTGGAAGTGCCTTGACTCCCTTCGGATGAGGCTACAGGTGTAGCTTTGCTGAGGCCGGTCGGCAGGCTTTGAGCATAATAAAGCACTTCACGGCGCGTCCGAATATTATTATTCTATTTTAACCATAACTACAGCTCAATGGTAAATCTCGCACCCTGACCCACTTCACTCTCACAGTCAACTTTTCCCCCATGGGCCTGGACCATACTCGCCACAATCGATAATCCCAGCCCGCTGCCGGGTCCGGAGGCATTATTCCCCCGGTAAAACCGGTCAAATATATGGGCCTGATCCTCCTGCGTGATTCCAGAGCCAGAATCCTTAACCCATATTCGTACCTTTTCTCCAGTATGCTCCGATCCCATCTCAACTTTTCCCCCGGCAGGGGTGTATTTAATCGCGTTATCCAACAGGTTCGATAGCGCCAGCTCGATGCGCACCGGATCGCATTTGATGTTCGTCCCAGGATCGGGTAAATGAAGCTCCAACTCGATCCCTTTTTCAACTGCAAGCGCCTTAAAGGGCTTCGCAGCGTCCTGCATCAAATCTACCAGATCACAGTCGGTTTTTTCAAGCTGCACCAGACCGGCGTCGATCCGCGATAAATTGAGCAGGTTTTGCGTTATCCATTCCAGGCGGTCGATTTGCACCTGGCTCTCAGCGAGGAATTCAAATTGAGCCTGGGCATCATTGGCTGCCGGGCCAAGCACCAAGGCATTGAAATTCTTTATCGCGGTAATCGGGGTACGCAGTTCGTGAGATGCATCGGCGATAAACCTGCGCAGCGCATCGCGCTCTGTTTCCAGTTCTTGAAAACTGACCTGCAGCCGTTCTGCCATCTGGTTAAACCGATTGGCCAATTCCCCAATTTCATCACCCGAATTGATATTCGAGCGGACAGAAAGATCACCCGCGCCCATGACCGCCGCGGTGTCACTCAGGCGGCGCAAGGGAGAAGTCAGGCGGCTGCTCATGAATAAACCGAACATGGTTGCCAGAACAGCGGCTGCCAATCCGGCCAGCCAAACAGCACGTTGGGTCGTGGTGATTGCTTCCGCCGCATAGTTTGGCCCATCGCTTAATTCCACATAAGCCAGTGGATCCTGCTCCGAACCGATTCCAGCCTTCACAACAATCGCGGACCGTTCGGCCGGCTGGGCAGAATCCGGGGAGGGGGCAGCCATATCACCGTTAACATTTGCTGCTTCAAACGATATTCGCCCACCCCAGGGGCCGGCGCTTTTCCGGATGACAGTCGCTGAAGTTCCTGGTGGAAGCGTGTTCAGCCAGGATCGGTTCTCAATGGCCTTATACCGGTCTAAAGGAATAACCAGGCCTGAGGCGCTCATCCCTGGCGATACCAGGTCTGTACCCTGGGCGGATGTAATCCACACCATATCGTACCATTCGCCAGGTTGCCCAGAATCTACCAGGGGTTTATTCTGCCTGTCCAGGATTCGCACGCGGACATTTCCTATAAAAGCCGTCGTGCGAACAAGCTGGGATAATTCATATGGATGGATGGTCGGGGTGATCATCGCACGCGCCTGGCGGGCGACGGCTTCAGCGCTGGCTTGCAGCTCATTCACTTCACTTTGAGACGCGTAGTACCGCACAATCTCAATCGCCAGGATGCCGACAGCGCCCACGGTCAAAACTGCCAGGACAAGGTAACTGGCGATCAATCTCCAGCGAATTGAATGAAACATTACCTGCCTCCTACCAAAAAAACTTGATGGATTCACAATCTGCAGCTACCTCAAAAGATGCGCCCCAGGGGCAAGGCATACGCCTTGCCCCTGGATAATCAGACTGCTACGCCGGTACGCAGACTTATTGTCATGTATTGCTGCCCGTCGGGGTCGGGGTCGGTTTCGGTGTGATAGGCGGCACCGCTCGTTGAAATCCGCGGCCGAACGCGCCGAGCGTCACACCGAGGTAGGTTTGACCGTTATTGCCAGGATTGGCCGCCAGGGTAACTTCAATGGTAAGCGGTTTTTGCTCTCCACTGCGGCTGACGGTCAGCGTCATTTTATCGCCCGGTTTAGCTGCCTGGACCTTTTTCACAAAATCATCTGCTGTGGTGATCGGACTGCCATCCACCTGAGTTATCATATCTTTGGGCTTTAATCCGGCCTTTTCGGCAGGGCTGCCGGGGGTAACTGAGCTCACAATTAAGCCAGCCTCCCTAAAGAAAGGTATATCGGGAAGATTTTTGGGAAGGGTACCGCTAAATCCTCGGCCTTTCAATGCCATCTGGTAACGAATCCCCAGGTAAGCCTGACCGGCCTGGTTTGGATTTTCACCGAGCGTGGCTTGAATATCCAGCGGGTTGGTTTCGCCGCCGCGCTGCACGTTTAGGGTCACTGTATCCCCGATCTTGAGGGTGCCCAATAAGGCTGCCAGGTCATGGTCAGCGTCCAGGGCCTGGTCATTCACCTTGAGTATGACATCCCCAACTTTCAGGCCAGCCTTTTCGGCCGGGCTGCCGGTGATCACTTCAGCTATCCGCGCGCCCGTGACACTCTGTCCATTTACCTGAGGTAATTTACCAAACATCTTACCAGATGGGACGGTAACTGCCGGGCTGATACCAAGGTATGGATTCCCATTTTTATCCCCCAGGGTGATCGTCACATCCCGGGTGGTATCGCCATGCAGTATTTTTAAATTCAGGGTATCGCCCGATTTCAGATCCTTTAATAAATCCATCGGGCGGTCAGGAGCGGAAATCGCGTTTCCATTGGCTTCCAGGATAATATCACCGCGGACGATACCGGCTTTATCGGCCGGGCTGTCTGCTTCAACGGCGCCCACCAGGATGCCAGCGTTGCGGTCGGGGGATGTCTGCAGCCGGGCTGCCGCCTCGACCGGGGTTGTGTGCATGCCCAGATATACTGCGCCTCCGCCAATCACCACTCCTAATCCTACCAGCAGGACAACAGCCAATATCCAAACTAATCGACTCTTCATAGAATCTCCTCCTGAAGTTTTACTTCAGAGTCATTGTATCTTTTTTAGATTGCGGCTTTTTTGCGCTTTGATTAATTTTTCTTAACAATCAGGGCTGAAATTTATAACCCATTCCGCGCACTGTGAGCACCCAATGAGGTTCAGATGGATCGTCTTCCAGTTTTTCACGCAGGTGTCGGATGTGTACATCGACGGTGCGATCGTTATTAATGTCATCTTCATACCCCCAGATGGCTTCGATCAACGCACCGCGGTCAAATGGGCGGTTAGGATGGCTGGCAAGAAAGCGCAGTAAACGAAATTCGATTGGGGTCAGGTTGATTACCACCCCGCGTTTTTTCAACTGAAACTGGATCAGATCGATCTCGATCTCACCAAACTGAAGCACTTCACCGGTGGCGGGTTCTGCCAGCTCACCGTAAGCCCGCCTCAGCTGAGCTCGAATGCGGGCGATCAGTTCGCGCAGATTGTAGGGCTTCACAATATAATCGTCCGCGCCCAATTCCAGTCCCAGGACCTTGTCCAATTCATCATCCCGTGCGGTAAGCATTAAGATTGGCTGGCGCTTCCCCTCAATGCGCAGCTGCCGGCAAACATCAAATCCGCTGATATCCGGAAGACGAATGTCAAGCAAAATCAGGCGCGGATCTTCTTTATGAGCAATTTCCAAGGCCCGCTTTCCATCCATAGCCCATAGCACGCTGAATCCTTCCTTGCTCAAGGCATACTCCAGGCCGCGCGCGACCGCTCGTTCGTCTTCTACAATTAAAATGCGAGTACCACTCATCGTAAAGTTATCCTGTTCTGTTCCCGCTGAAATTTTACACCTATTTCAGGTATACTAGCCCCATGGCAGAATTGGATGTAGATTTAACGACCCTGGTGTATGGAGGCGACGCGCTTGGGCGCTTGCCAGATGGACGGGCTGTATTTGTGCCGTATGCCCTACCGGGGGAACGGGCCAGGATTCGCCTGGTTGAAGAAAAACGCGGTCATGCCCGGGCCGAGTTGGTCGAAATCCTGCGCGCCAATCCCGAGCGGATCCCTCCCCGCTGCGTGCATTTTGGCGTGTGCGGCGGGTGTCATTACCAGCACCTGCCTTATGAAAAGCAGCTAGAGGTAAAAACCGGCATCCTGCGCGAACAGCTGGAACGGATCGCCGGCATAACCCCCGTCCTGTCCCCCATCGTTCCATCCCCGCAGACCTGGCACTACCGCAATGCAATCCAGTTCAGCCTCAACCCGGAAGGCCGGCTCGGTTTTCAGCGCGCCGGATCACACAGCCTCGTCCCTATCCGCGAATGCCATCTTCCAGAACAAATCTTGAGCGAGCTCTGGCCTCATTTGAACTTTGAACCCGGCTCGAGCATCCAGCGCGTTGAGCTGCGCGCAGGCATGGATGAAGATGTGCTGGTCACGCTGGAAGGCGATGACCCCCAGCCGCCGCCATTTGAAGTGGATTTCCCCGTATCCGCCGTGCACATTGGCCCGGCAGGAGCGATGGTCCTGGCGGGGGATGACCACACCCTGGTGGAAATCCTCGGGCGCATCTTCCGGGTCTCGGCGGGCGCCTTCTTCCAGGTTAACACCCTCCAGGCCGAAGCCATGGTCACACATCTGGCAGAGCTGATATCTCTTAAACCTATCCATACTGCCCTGGATATCTACTGTGGGGCAGGTTTATTCAGTGCATTCCTGGCGCCCAGAGTAGAGAAGTTGATCGGGATAGAACTCTCCCCCGAGGCATGCGCCGATTTTGCTGTCAATTTGGATGAATTCGAGCATGTGGAGCTGTACCAGGGCCCAGCCGAGCAGGTTTTGCCTGCCTTGAAGATTGAGGTCGACCTGGTCGTGGTGGACCCACCTCGAGCTGGTCTGGAACGGTCTGTACTGGAAGCCCTGCTGAAAATTGCCCCTCCGCTACTCATATACGTCTCATGCGACCCTGCCACCCTGGCCCGGGACACCCGCCGTTTACTGGAAGGAGGTTACCATTTGCAGCAGATCACCCCATTCGACCTGTTCCCCCAGACTTACGCGGTGGAGAGCATCAGTGTGTTCGTGAAATGAACCATCCTGTTGGCTGAAGGGCGGAATTTCATCATAAGGGAACCGGCACGCTTTTTGTACGTCTATAATCTATCGCGGATTGTGTATTAATTAACATACACCTTTTTCATAATCACCAGGATCTTTTAATACAGGTTTCTCGCACCTGGTATTGCCCTTGCACCGTATCATCACAGATCGTAGAATTAACCGTTCAGATGATGGAGGAAAAATGATCGCCAAAATCAAGTGGATTCCTTTATTACTTGCGGTTCTGCTGGTCGGATGCAACCTGACACCTGGACCGGAGCCAGTGCAGCCGACCTTTCCGGTTCCCAACCAGACGATGACCGCCCTTTTTTCTACGCCTCTGCCCACCCTGGTGATGACCCAGGTTCCGGGACGCGCCACTGAGACGCTACCCGCCGAACCCAGCCAGACCTCGCTGCCGCCCACAGCCATCCCGCCTACATCTGTCCCTCCCACAGCCACCCTTGCGTCGTCGGCGACCCTCGTACCAACCAGTGCGCCCACCCTTGCCCCGCCAACTTCCACGCCTGACCTGTCACGGCGCACAATCACCTCAGTGACTGCCAGCCGTATGTCTGCCAAGCCAACCATCGATGGCGATTGGAACGACCTGCCCAACAAGGAATACCCAGCAGAGATCGTCGTCTTTGGGGCTGCGAACTGGAAAAACGCGGACGATTTGACTGCTTCCTTTAAGATCGGTTGGGACGCGACTAATTTATATCTGGGCGTTAAAGTGCGCGATGATACCTATGTCCAAAATGCTGCCGGAGCCAACCTGTTCAAAGGTGACAGCATCGAGATCTTGCTGGATACAGACGTCTCGGCCGATTATTACGTCAAAACCCTCAGCCCGGACGATTTCCAATTGGGCATCTCATCTGGGCGCCCGGACGTGAGCGGAACCAAAGAAGCGTACCTCTGGCTGCCAACCAACCTGGCGGGCAGCCGCAGCCAGGTAAAAATTGCCTCCATCCGCAACAATGCAGAGGGCATTACCCGGATTGAGGTTTCGATCCCCTGGTCGCTATTTGGGATTACCCCCGCTTCCGGCGACCATTTTGGTTTTGTGCTCTCTGCGTCTGATAATGATAAGAGCTCGGAAAATATTCAGCAATCGATGGTCTCAAATGTCAAGACTCGCATCCTGACCGATCCGACCACCTGGGGTGACCTGACCCTCAAGTAGCAATTAAGAAAAAGTGGAGTGTATGGGCGTCTGCGGCGCCCATACACTCCACAAATAGTATCAGTTTAGAACAGAACTGAGGCTAATTCTGCCCGGTACTGCCTGGTTTGTGGATCTTCTTCCCCTAACAGCTCCAACAGGCTGAGAATCACCTGGCGCGGACGACCGCGCCGGTAAGATTTATCCTGGCGCAGGATTTCGAGCAGCCCGTCCAGCGCTGCGGGCAGGTTACCGCGGCTCGCTAACCGGATTGAACTTTGAAACGCTGTGTCCAGATCGGTGTCATTGGCCAACTTACCATTTGCCAGCGCCACCACATCCTCGGCATAGGGGCGGAGCAGCTCAACCGTGGCGAATAATCGGCTGGCGGGAAAATTACGCAAAATATCCAGGGCTTCACCACTTTTATTCCGTAATAGCAAGGTTTTCGCAAGGCCCAACAGCATTTCGGGCGTGTCACCTGATTGTGCGATCAAATCACGGTAGAGTTTTTCAGCCTGCTCCAACTGGCCCAGTTTTAGGAAGCTGTCGGCCTTTTCAAGCTGCAGCTGCTGGGGGCTGGGCGGCGTGATTTTTTCCAGGAATTCGCGCAGGCGTTCTTCTGGGATAATGCCCACAAATTCACTGACAACCTGCCCATTGGTAAACGCTTTTACCGTAGGGATGCTGCGTACACTGAAACGCAGCGCCAGATTGGGATTCTTGTCTACATCCACGCGCGCCAGGCGAAAAGCGCCCCCCGCTTCCTGGACCATGGCTTCCAGCATGGGTTCCAACACTTTACAGGGCCGGCACCAGGTTGCCCAAAAATCTACGACCACAGGAATATTTTGAGAGTATGAAAGCACTTCATACTCAAAATCTAATTCATTAACATCAATAATAAAATCGGACGCCATCATCAGCTCGTCTCCCTCAGGCGATGATCGCCTGAAATCAACCTTTTAAAGCGCAATTTCTTACTGGTGACGATTTTAACAACGCGTTATAAGAATTATATCGGAAATTCGTGAGACTCCTTTAATTTTGTCCTTTCAGAAATTACCGGACCAATTAAAGATTATTCTATTCACCTTCATCCGCTGCCGCGGCGGGTTGTTCGAAACGAACAACCTCTCCATGAATGTTGATCACGATTTTAAACCCCATCATCCCCAAATAGGCCCTGCCTTCTTCCGGAATACCTGTTTTCAAAATCTGGTCGAATTGTTTATCCAGGTTCTTTAACTGGTTCATGATCATCGCTACGCTGAAGATATCATCCTGACCGATCATTTTCGCGGTTTGCTCGCCGAGGATATCCTCTTTACCTTGAATTTGCCCGCGCATCATCTCCAACACCTGGCGGTCTACCTCTTCCGAAGGTACATGCCTGCGAAACCCGGCGTCATTAATCACATAAAACGATTCATCACCCACCGTGGTCGTCGTCACCGGTTGATCGTCTTCATCCACAACTAATCCTGCAAACAGCGGCTGGTAGGGCATAGGCACCATTTCCTTTCACAATATCGGCCGTTTCGATTACCGACCGGTCTTGCCTGTCAATCAGGCTAATTCCATTATGCCAGCACGTGCGCTGAAAATCAATCCTTTTTTGATGTAAGGTGGTGTTTTTGGAGGTGCGACGCACCTCCAAAAACACCACTCACATCGTTATGCGTGGTCGCCTCCAGCCCTGGCCCCAGGGGGCCGACCAGCTTATATGATGTTATGTAGTGTTTTTTTGAAATCGCTACGCGATTTCAAAAAAAACACTACAGCCATCGTTCGCCTCAGGCGCACTTCGTGTGTGTGGTCCGCGCAGCGCGAGCGGTTTTTTAAGATAAGCCGGATTGGTTAATGACCAATCCGGTGTAATTTGATTTCCTAAGCTGTCAGGGGGGCGTTCACCGGCTAATTATGGATATTCACCAGCGTCCCGACCGAAGCAAAGTCGAACAGCCAGGCGGCATCATTGATCTTAAAATTCACACAGCCGTGGCTCATTGGGGTGCCAAAATTATTGTGCCAGTACGTGCCGTGCAGGCCGTATCCGCGGTAATAATACATCACGTAGGGCACGTCAGGCAAATACCACCCCACCCCAGACATATCTGCATAACGATATTTGACATAAATTTTGTATTGACCGGTCAACGTCGGGTAAATCGAAATTCCGGTAGACACCACAAACGAACGCACCACCTGGCTGCCCTGGTACGCATAAGCGCGTTGGTCAGACAGGTCTACATCTACCCAACGCTGGTCAGCCTCAATATTCGATGGAATCGAACCCGAAGGATTGCTTTTTACGGGGGTCTTGGTAGGCGGAACCCTGGTTTTGGTTGGGAGCGGGGTGCGCGTAGGAGTAGCTGTCGGCAGAGGCGTCGCTGTGGCAGTCGGTGTGCTGGTAAAGGTCGCTGTTGGCGTAAAAGTTGCGGTTGGAGTGTAGGTGGGGGTGAAGGTGGGTGTAAATGTGGGTGTGAGGGTCGGCTTTTGCAAGATGCCCGCCGGGCGCATGGCGCTGGGGCTCTGTGCAAAAACGGCGGTGATCATCGGCCAGGCAAACCAGGCAGCGCTGGCCAAAACTACAACCGCCAGGATCACCGCCAGCCAATTTAACCATACCCGCCGAGATGGTTTACTGGCAACCTCGTTTGGAATGGGATGGACCGCAACCGGCGATGTCGGTCCTACAATCGGCGCTTCCGCCTGTTGCGCTTGCCCGACGGGTGCAAATTGAGACACCGGTTGGGAAGAAACAGGCTGCCCGGGTTCACTCCGCAGGCGTTGGATGGCCCACTGCATTCCTTTCCGAGCGCGGGCGCTGGATGGGTTAATGGCCAATGCCCGTTTAAGATATGCCACCGAGGTTTGTGGGTCGGTAATTGCAGCCAGGATCAGCCACGGATCCTCTAATTGTGGGGCCAATTCGGCGGCTTGAGTCGCGTAAAGGCGAGCTTGTTCGCGGTTATTGGTCCGCAGAGCCTGATAAGCCAGGCGAATGAACTCTTGTGCTTGAGTGAATTGTGAGTCTGTCATGGGTTTGGTGTGGTGGTAGGAGATACCTGCTCGTTCCGGACAAAGCATAACACGCCTTCGCGGATGCCTTCGGCTACCCGGTCGGTGTGTTCGAGCAGGTATTGACGGTTGGTGGCAAGAAAACCGGTTTCAATAATCGCCGCAGTCGTTGATTTATTAATCTCCCCAAAGGCGTGATAATCGGTCATATCTTTGGTGATCGTATTGTAGTTGAAGCGCATTCCAGTCTGCTTACTGTAACGGTCGATAATACACGCGGTTAATTTTCGGGCACTTTCCGGAGAAACACTATCCAATGCAGCGGAAACTTTGAACCCCGTCAGCTCATCGTTGTAATAGATGCAGGAATCGTTATGCACCGAGATCAGCGCCATGGCCTGGTATTGGTTTAACTTGGGATCGAACTCGTTGAGCAAATCCACATCAAAACCGTCGGTTTTCAACATGGCCACCAGGAGGGTCGCAATTTTATAATTCACTTCGGCTTCTGTCAGGCCATCCGGGCAAACCGCCCCCGAGTCATGCCCCATGTGACCGGCGACAACCCCAACCCGCAGCCTGGCTGAAGGCGTCAGTGTCGGGTAAGGAGTGGAAGGCGCGGACTGCGCGACGCGCATCATCTGGTCAAGTAAGTTGTTCGAAAAAAGATTGGCCGATGTCCACATGGTGAAGAGAGTGGCGATCACCACGGCCATGCCGACCAGGGTCTGGATTGCATGCCACATTGAAAAGCGCGCCGGACGGCGCGGGGAGGGTGGAATTGGATTGTCGATTGAATCGTTTAGGATCTCGTCACTCATATTAACCACCATAGTACCTTAAAAGGGTAAACTTTAGCAAGCTTTCTTTAAGAGGAAATTCCTCTTGACGTACATTAACTGCCACTGTATAAACAAATAAAGGACAATTTTCCAATATGTTTGAGCTCGGAGAACAGCTTCGCCAATGCATGCGTCACTGGCCCAGTGGGGTCACGGTTGTGACTACCCTGTTTGGCACAGAACGCCACGGAATGACCGTCAACTCATTCACTTCCATATCCCTTAACCCTCCGGTCGTCACTGTGACCCTTGCCAATGACACCCGCACCTGCAAAATGCTGCTCAAATCCGGCATTCTTGGCATCACCATTTTGAGTGAAGACCAGGCCGGTATTTCCGAAAGATTTGCCGGTCATGTTGCCGAAGAAGGAAACCGTTTTGACGGGTTAGAGCTTTTCACCTTATCCACCGGCGCTCCCATGCTGGTTGGAGGTCTGGCCTATCTCGACTGCCGGATTCGCGCTGTTCATCCACTGGATTTTTCCACGCTGTTCCTGTTGGATGTGATCGCAGCCCAACCGTCGACCATGAACCGCCCGCTGGTATATTTCAATCGGGGGTACCAAAAAATGCCATGAACCCAATCCATGCATTAAACGAGCAAGAAAAAGATATTTTGTTAAGCCTGGCCCGCCGTTCGATTGAGCTGGCGGTAAACCAACGCTCGCTGCCGCGGCTCAACCTGGAAGAATATTCGCCGCTGCTGCGTGAAAACGGAGCCTCATTTGTTACCCTGATGATTCGCGGTGAGCTGCGCGGCTGCATTGGAGCATTAGAACCATACCAACCCCTGGTGCAAGATGTGTGCGAACATGCAGCCGCTGCCGCCCTGGAAGACTTCCGCTTTCCTCCCCTGACACCGGTTGAAGTTCCGCTGATCGAGATCGAAATATCTCGCCTGACCGACCCCCAGCCTCTGGAATATAACGGTCCGGAGGATTTGATCACTCACCTTCGCCCGCATATCGACGGCGTGGTGTTGCGAGATGGCTTTCGCCGTTCGACATTCTTACCGCAGGTGTGGGAAAAACTTCCCTCCCCCGACACCTTCCTTTCCCAATTATGCCTGAAGATGGGTGCCCCGGCGAATCTCTGGCGCAGGAAAACGCTGGAAGTATTTACTTATCAGGTCGAAGAGTTTCGTGAAGTAAGCTGACCTTAGCTGGCTTCAGTAGCTTCGCGGTAGGCCTGACCATAAAGATGGCCCATCACCGTCGTCGCATATGCCCCGGTCACTACCACCCCAATCACACATCCCACCAGACCGAACATCGTAATAAAAGCGCACAATATTCCGCCCAGGAAAACCATGAAGTAGGCGACCGGCCCGCGGCGGATCAGACCAAATACCTGGCGGAAGTTCAGACCTGCTTGAAACTGCTCGCCCTGGGCCAGAAAATTCGCGTATGCTGCTGGTAGGACGAGCGCCAGCACCAGGGAGTACGCGACCAGCAAACCGGTTAAACATAGGGCCATCAGCGTCCAGACTGCGGCAGCGCGGCTGTCCGTTGCCGCGATCAGCAGCCCCAATCCAATTGCCAGAGGAAAAGCAAATAGAATCGCCGGAAGCGAATACACCAGGCTGATCCCCCATCCCTTCAACCCGCTCAGAAAATCCTCCGCCAGATCAAGCTCCGGAAATTGCTGCTCTTCACCGCTGATGACGGACCGCGCAATTCGAAATGACCAACCCTGCACGATTACCTGACCAACCACTGGAATTAAGGAAATCAATGCCGCTATGGAAAGCTTTTGAATCCAACGGGGATCCTTGAATTGGAACGTAAGTGCCTGACTGAAATCCATAATATCCTCCTGTTGCTACCTGCATCAAAGAAAACAAATATGAAGCGCTAGGGTTTGGCAGTAATTTCCTTAACCATGCCATCCAGCTCTTCCAACACCGCTGGAATGCCATCGACCTTTACGATCGGAGAAAATATCTGCCAGGCCGCATCCTGCAGGATGCGCCGAACGGTGCGCCAGGAAGCCAGACGAGGCGCGGGCTTGAAATCATCCACCCAGCCGACTGCCTGCGCCCACAGGGTATGATTCAATCGAAAATCAGACATGCTCTCCACCGCCGATTGTCGTGAGGGGATTAAATTGCTCACGGCTGCCAACCGGGCCTGCACGCGTGGCAGCATGAGATATCGCAAGAATAGCCAGCTTGCCAATTGGCCCTCGGGTGAGGAACGCAGCACGGCGTTTGTATTTCCGCTCGTGAGCACGGTGGATGAGTCATGAGGGGTCGGATATTTCATCACGATCCAGCTGTCGGTAGATTTCACAAAATCCATCGCTCGCTGCTGGAAGGGAAAATCTAACAACGATCCAGAATAAAATAAAGCCTGGCGTTGGGCAAAATATGGATACGGGGCAGGGTTGCGCGCAGTCCAGGCGCAATTTCTGTCCTCCAGCTTTTTCAGAAAAGAATAAGCGCTCACGCTCGAGTCCGTGTCGAATATATAAGGTTGGCCTTCTTTACCAGGCAGCGGATCACCCCCAAAGGCCATCCGCCAGCTTTCCAAAACCAGCGGATCGGTAGAAAGTATCCACCCGCCTGTGCCGTTGTTTTCAGGGTCGCCATCCGCGACGTTCGCTTTCATCGCGGCGCACGCCTGGACCTCGAATTCCTCCGGATTAGTGGGTAGGCGCTGAAATCCTAAGGTTTGCGCCCAGCTTACATTATAAAAAATGAGCTGGACGTTTCTCTCCGCCGGAATACCCAGGCGCTGTCCATCCGTCTCCTCATTCCAAAACACACCTGGAAAATCATTGATTTCCTGGCTGGTTAATCCCCATGCTGGGTCGTGGATTAATGAATCCAAAGGGTAAACGATCTGGGATTGGGCCTGCCAGGTGAGGAGCATTTCCAGCGGGGCAGAAACCAGCTCAGGCAGAGCTCCCGCCGCAGATAATACCTGTTCTTCCAATAGGGTCGTGGTGAGAAATGATCGCCCAGCGACATCGATCCCCCAGATATTGGTCTGGTTGAATTCCGCTATCTGCGCGGCGTATTCATCTTCCAGATCATCGCTGGCCGGATACCAGAAGTCAATCCGGGTTCCGCGGAGCTGGCTGGCATTCAATTCCTGGGTAGGATTCGCTTGCGGGGTAGATCTGATAGGCGGTGAAGCCGTTTTAAGTGGCGGCAGGGCCAGGGTAGCTGTGGCTTGCGAAGTAGGCTCAGGCGGATTTGAAGAGGGTTGCGGTGCACCGGTAGGTTCCGCGGCGCAGCCCGCCGCCAATATCCCAATCACCAGAAGCCATCCCAACGCGGATTTCATGCCCCACATTATAAGCGATTACTGCATCAATCCAGGTCAGCGAACCATTCCGGATGGCGATGGAATTCAAACATACGGTGAACAAGCTCAATCGATGTGCGAGCCAGTGAAAGAGGAGGCAGATCGTTTTCGGCAAAGAACTCAGCCCCGCCGGTTTCGATGCTGTTTGCGGGTTCTCCCCCTAACAATTCGCATTGAATGAACAATTTGTAGGTATGGTAAACGGAAACCGGATATCCGTGCTGGTTGCGGTCGTAAATGCCAAGCAGTTTTTGCGCGCGCACCCTGTAGCCTGATTCCTCCCATACCTCGCGTTCGGCGGCCCGGGTCGGCGGCTCATTGAGATCGATCCACCCGCCGGGCAAGGTCCAACCCCCGTCTGCCAGCTCCCTTACCAGTAAAATGCGTTCACCACGAAAGACCACCCCGCGCACGTCAAGTTTTGGGGTGGCATACCCGATTTCGCTTTCGATCAAACATTCAGCGCTCTGCAGATCGATTTGCGCTCCCTCGGCTAATATTTCCGCCGCCAGCTCCAGCAGCTGGTGGTAGCGTTCGCGGTCAAACGGATTCTGGGTGTAAGTCAGCCCTGCCTGGGCGATGGTTTGCAATGCCTGCACCCGTTGAAGCCAGCGATTTTCGGTCATCATTTCCCTCAGTCTGCAGATTTTTCAAGTCTCAATTCTACCCCAGGAACGAGAAAAAAAATCCAACCTTAAAAATTGGGCAAAAGGGGTTGAAATCCTCTTCCTTTGTGCTACAATTGCGTGAATTAAACATGAACGCCTATCTCGCCTCCCTCGCTCTTATTATTGTATCGATTTCAGTTCTCGTACTTGAGAACCTTTTTCGGGTTGGGAAGGCCAGCGTTCCGGTGAAATAGAGAGTAATGTAAGAAAAAAGCCAAAACGTAACAGCCGCCCAACCCGGGGCGGCTGTTTTGTTTATTCAAAACAAGCTGTTCGGAGGAATTATGCGTTCCAGCCAGATCAAAGACGGTTATTCACGAGCACCTCACCGCGCCCTGCTCAAGGCAGTCGGCATAACCGACGCCGATATGGGAAAACCCTTCATTGCCATCGTCAATTCTTATGTTGACATCATCCCAGGGCACGTGCACTTGCAGGAATTTGGTAAGCTGGTAAAGGAAGCCGTGCGAGCTGCCGGGGGCGTTCCCTTCGAATTCAATACCATCGGGGTGGATGACGGAATCGCGATGGGCCATTCTGGGATGAAATATTCTTTACCCTCTCGCGAGCTGATCGCCGATTCAGTGGAAACGATGATCGAGGCGCACCAGTTCGATGGGATGGTCTGCATCCCTAACTGCGACAAAATAGTCCCGGGAATGTTGATGGGCGCGATGCGGGTCAACATCCCGGCGATTTTTATATCGGGTGGAGCGATGCCCGCCGGGCGCCTGCCGGATGGGCAAACCGTCGATTTGATTTCGGTCTTTGAGGCGGTTGGATCTTATCAGTCCGGCAAGATCGACGCTGCCCGCTTGAAGCTGCTCGAAGACAATGCCTGCCCGGCGTGCGGCTCTTGCTCCGGCATGTTTACTGCCAACAGCATGAACTGCCTGATGGAAGCTTTGGGTCTGGCCCTGCCGTACAACGGCACGGCCCTGGCAAAAAGCGGCGAGCGTGAAGCCCTGGCCCGCCAGGCCGGCGCGCGCATCATCCAGATGGTCGCCGAGCAGCTGACCCCCCGCCAGATTTTTACCGCCGATGCCCTGGACGATGCCTTTGCCCTGGATATGGCCATGGGCGGCTCAACCAATACTGTCTTGCACGCCCTGGCGATCGCCAACGAAGCCGGGGTGGATTATTCGCTGCAGCGCATCAACCAGGTGGCCGATCATATCCCCCACTTGAGCAAAGTCAGCCCTTCCGGCCCGTGGCATATCGAAGACGTGCACCGCGCCGGGGGCGTGCCCGCCATTCTCAATGAAATCCAGGCAGGTACCGGCCGCCTGCATCTGGACCGGCCGACAGTCTCCGGTAAATCTTTCGGAGAAACAATCGCCGATGCAGAAATCCGGGATAGCGAAGTGATCCGCCGGTGCGACAACCCCCATTCACCGCGCGGCGGCCTGGCAATTTTGTTCGGCAACCTGGCCCCGTGCGGCGCAGTGGTCAAAACCGGGGGCGTGCATCCTTCCATGCGCCGCTTTGCCGGACCTGCCCGGATCTACGAATCGCAGGATGAGGCGATGACCGGCATTCTGGCCGGTGAAGTAAAAGCCGGTGAAGTGGTGGTCATCCGTTATGAAGGTCCGCGCGGCGGACCCGGGATGCAGGAAATGCTCAGTCCAACCAGCGCCATTATGGGAATGGGGCTGGGCGAAAAGGTGGCATTAATTACCGATGGGCGCTTTTCCGGCGGCACGCGCGGCGCCTGCATCGGTCACGTTTCGCCCGAGGCCGCAGCAGGAGGCCCAATTGCTGCCCTGGTGCCCGGAGATATCGTGGAGCTGGACCTGGAAAACCGCACCTTGAGTGTGCGCCTGAGCCAGGACGAAATCGAAGCTCGTCTGGCAGCCCTGCCGGCTTTCACACCTCGCACTACCAGCCGCTGGCTGCGGCGTTATGCTCATTTCGTAACCAGCGCCGACACCGGGGCCGTGCTGCAGAGTTGAGAACACCTACCTTTAACTATATTTATTAGCCATTGTAGAAGGAGAGAAAGATGAAACGAACAGGAGCGCAAATCGTTTGGGAAACACTGGTTCGTCTGGGAGTGAAATATGTGTTCGGCTACCCGGGAGGGGCTAACCTTCCCCTTTACGACACCATGCTGGATTATCCCATTCACCACATTCTCGGCCGCCATGAGCAGGGTATCGCGCATATGGCCGATGGCTTTGCCCGCGCTGGTCAGACCGTCGGCGTGGCCTTAGCCACATCCGGCCCTGGCGCCACCAACCTGGTGACCGGTATTGCTACGGCCTTCATGGATTCTTCGCCTACCATATTCATCACCGGACAGGTCACCAGCAAATTGATCGGCTACGACGCCTTCCAGGAAACCGACGTGACCGGAATCACCCTGCCCATCACCAAACACAACTACCTGGTCACGGATATTGAGGAGTTAGGTTACATCATGCGCGAGGCGTTTTATATCGCCCAATCTGGCCGGCCGGGCCCGGTTTTAATCGACATCCCCAAGGACATCCAACAAGCGTCGATTGAATGGGAATACGACGATACCCCGATCCATCTCCCCGGCTACCGGCCTGATCGTCGACCGCTCGAACGCCATATGACCAACGCCGTTGAATTGATCCGAGCCGCTAAAAAACCGGTGATTCTGGCCGGCCGGGGCGTTTTTCTGAGCTCGGCCATGAAAGAGGTGCGCGAATTTGCCGAGCTTACCCATACGCCGGTCGCAGTGACCCTGCTGGGGATCGGCGCCATTCCCGAAAGTCACCCGCTCAGCCTGGGGATGATGGGGATGCATGGCGAAGCCTGGGTGAATAATGCCATCCAGGAGGCCGATCTCTTGCTGGCATTCGGTATGCGCTTCGATGACCGCGTCACGGGCAATTTAACCACTTATGCTCCCCAAGCCAAAAAGATCCATATCGACATGGATATTTCGGAGATCAATAAGAATGTGAAAGCCGATGTCGGCCTGATTGGAGACTTGAAAGCGGTATTAAATGAACTGCTGCCGATGGTCGGGCCGGTCGAACATGACGAGTGGCTGGCCTATATCCAGGATCAAAAAGGCGACAGCGCCGTGCGTGATATTTTGAACCTGCCGGACGATGGACATTTGTATGCGGCGCATGTGATCAATGATCTGTGGCGGTTGACCAACGGTCAGGCCTTGATCGTCACCGATGTGGGCCAGCACCAGATGTGGACCGCCCAATACTACCATCAAGACCTGCCCAACAACCTGATTACTTCCGGCGGATTGGGCACGATGGGCTTTGGCCTTCCGGCTGCTATCGGGGCAAAATTTGCCTGCCCTGAAAAAGAAGTGTGGGTGATCTGCGGCGACGGCGGCTTTCAAATGACCCAGGCGGAGCTATCCACTGCCGCCCAGGAAAACATCAAAGTCAACGTCGCCATCATCAACAACGGCTACCTGGGGATGGTGCGCCAGTGGCAGGAGTTCTTCTACAATCATCGCTATTCGGCGACCCCTATGCGCAGCCCGGACTTCGTCAAGATCGCCGATGCGCATGGCTTAACCGGCCTGTGTGTCAAAGAGCGCGGCGAGGTTGAGAATGCCGTGCGCACGGCTCAACGAACCGAAGGCACCGTAGTGATCGACTTCCGCGTTGAACAAGAAGACAGCGTTTATCCGATGGTGCCTTCTGGCGCTTCTTTGCAAAACATGATCCGCCGGCCGATGCCGTCTCCAATCGTAGAAACCGCAGAACAGGATTTTTAGTCTCAGGATGATCCCATGGAACATATTTTTGTCGTCTTAGTTGAAGATAAACCCGGCGTGTTGAACCGGGTCGCATCCCTATTTCGCCGCCGAGCGTTTAACATCGAATCCTTGGCGGTCGGCCATACCGACCAACCCGGCGTTTCGCGGATGACGATTGTGGTGGATGGAGAAAAGGTAAACGCGGAAAGGGTGATCGCTTACCTGTATAAGCTGGTAAATGTCATCCAGGTCGAAGACCTTTCCGCGGCTCCCATGGTGCGGCGCGATCTGGCAATGATTAAGGTCATGGCGACCGCTGAAAACCGGGCGGAAATCATGCAAATGGCGGATGTCTTCCGGGCCCATATCGTCGATGTCACCAGCACCTCCATGATCGTCGAAATAACCGGCGATGAAGAAAAGATCAGCGGCTTTATTGAAGTCATGCGCCCGCAGGGGATCATCGAGATGGTCCGCACCGGCTCGGTGGCGATGGGCCGTGGATCCAGCTCATTGCTGGCGGGCATCGGCAGCTACGCATCCATGTACGCGGTAAGTTAGCGCATGTTTTTTCGTACGGAATGATCCCAGCCCCTCTCAATAATAGGGAGAGGCCTAAGAGGATATTGGGGATTTTTGCAGCATAATGCTGCAAAAATCCCCAACTTCCGTAGTACTCATAAATTGGAGGAGGAGGAATGGCAAAATTTGTATTCGGTACCACTGAAGAAGAGGTGGTAACTCGTGAAGAGTTTCCCCTTGAAAGAGCGCGCGAGGTTTTGAAAAACGAAGTGGTCGCGGTTCTTGGCTACGGCGTTCAGGGCCCGGCGCAGGCTCTTAATATGCGGGATAACGGCATTCAGGTCATTGTAGGCCAAAAGTCCGGCAGCCGATCTTATGATAAAGCCCTGGCGGACGGCTGGGTGCCTGGAAAAACACTCTTTTCCCTGGAGGAAGCTGCCGAACGGGCAAGCGTGGTGCAGTTCCTGGTGTCAGACGCCGGGCAGCGCCTGACCTGGCCCGCCATCAAACCCAGGCTGCAGAAAAGCGCCGCACTATACTTCTCGCACGGATTTGGTATTGTCTACCGCGATCAGACCGGGGTGATTCCGCCCGAATATGTGGATGTCGTCCTGGTGGCCCCCAAAGGCTCAGGCACCAGCGTGCGGGCGAACTTCTTGAACGGCAGTGGGATCAACTCCAGCTTCGCCATTCAGCAGGATTACACCGGGCGCGCCCTGGAGCGCACCCTGGCCCTGGGCATCGCCATTGGTTCCGGGTACCTGTTCCGGACCACCTTTGAACACGAGGTCTACAGCGATCTGACCGGTGAGCGCGGGATCTTGATGGGCGCCCTGGCGGGCGTGATGGAAGCGCAGTTCAACGTGCTGCGCAAACACGGCCACTCACCCAGCGAAGCCTTCAACGAAACGGTGGAAGAGCTCACCCAGAGCCTGATCCGCCTGGTGGCCCAAAACGGCATGGATTGGATGTACGCCAACTGCTCCACCACCGCCCAACGCGGGGCGTTGGATTGGAAAGACCGCTTCCGGGATGCGGTGGCCCCGGTCTATGATACGCTGTATCAAAGCGTGCTCAGCGGGGAAGAGACGCGCATCACGCTCGAAGCCAACAGCGCCCCCGATTACAAGGAAAAACTCGAGGCCGAACTGCGTACCATGCATGAATCTGAGATCTGGCAGGCCGGAAGAACGGTCCGCTCGCTGCGCCCGGAGAACTGGAAGCAGTCCTGATCCGGAATACGAATACAGGTCTTATGTGGATGGCCAGGGTAAATGATTACTGGCCTTCTTTTTTTATTCATTATTTTATCCAGGTCAGGACGGCCGCAATCCACTGCCAAACAATTTTCGCTGATCTTGACTCGGGCATAGGGGGCAACGCCTTAATCACCCGAGCCGTCTCGGCCTGCTGCAAAATACTCATAACGCGTTCGTTAGAGAACGCATACGATTCTACGTTCCAGATGGTCGGCATTCCAGATTTGGGATTGTTATATTCACTCTGTTTCATAGCTCAGTCTCCTTGTTCTTTTATCAGGTTGGTTTGAATTTCTGTCTTCAGTTTACCCAGCGTCCGCATGGAGATTGCCGGCAAAACGCAAGTGTGACGCATTCCTTTCGTATGTGAAGCACACCTCTGGCACCAACACCACTTCTGGCGCAGATTCTGGTGTCAAAGGCTGGAGTTATGAGGGGGTGTTATAATGATTAAGGTAAATTGGATAGAAAAAGTAGGATATGGGTGGCTGGGTTGATGCTCTCCCTGTTGGGTTCGTTTCAGGCGACGTTGGACGGAAAAACGATCGCCGGCTTTGAATCCGACCGGGTGCGGGCGCTGCTGGCTTACCTGGCGGTCGAGTTGGACCGACCTCACCGCCGTGAAACCCTGACCGGGCTGCTCTGGCCGGATTGGCCGGATACCTCTGCCCTGACCAATCTGCGCAATTCCCTGGCTAATCTGCGCAAAGCCATTGGCGACCGTGAAGCCGCTGTTCCGGCGATATCCGCCAACCGGGAAACTCTTCAGTTCAGCTTCAGCGGGGGCAGCTGGGTGGATGTGCACACCTTCCGCAGCCTGACCGCCCCGGACCAGCCCATCGAACGCCTGGAAGAAGGCATCGCGCTCTACCGCGGACCTTTTCTGGAAGGCTTCGGGCTGAAAGACAGCCCGCTGTTTGACGAATGGCAGCAGCGGGTGCGCGACCAGCTGCAGCGCCAGTGCCTGTCCGCGCTGGAACGGGTGAGCGAGTATTACGAGCAAGCCGGAAACCTGGAAAAAGCCATTGCGGTCGCCTTGAAACAGGTCGACCTGGCCCCCTGGCAGGAGGAAGCCCACCGGCGCCTGATGCACCTGCTGGCGCTCAAGGGGCAGCGCAGCGCGGCCTTGGCCCAATACGAAATCTGCCGCCAGCTTGCTGCAAAAAGAGCTGGGGGTGGAAGTCTCTCCGGAAACAACCCTCCTGTACCAGCGCATCCTAAACGGAGAGGTGGCTGCGCAAACCAATCTTTCTGGTTCGTCCAGTCCGCCAACCCAATTATTCACATCGCCGGACCTGCCCAACTGGCAGATCCCGTTTGTCGGACGGCGAGCCTTATTAGGAGAGATCCAGGAACGACTGCAGGATCCGGGCTGCCGTCTGCTGACCCTGATCGGCCCCGGCGGCAGCGGCAAGACCCGCCTGGCAGCGGAGACGGCTGTCAGGCAAGCCCAGACCTTTCCGGATGGGGTGTATTTTGCCCTACTGGCCGGGCTGGAGTCCGGCGGATCGATCGTCCCGGCGGTTGCCAGGGCACTGGGTTTTAAGTCGCACGACGGAGGCGATCCACAGCAGCAGGTGCTGGATTACCTGCGCAATAAGACCCTGCTGCTGGCGCTGGACAACTTCGAACACCTTCTGGCGCAGGCCACATTCGTAGCAGAGATTCTGCAAACAGCTCCGCGGGTGAAGATCCTGGTGACCTCCCAGGTGCGATTGAACCTGAGTGGAGAGCACCTGGTGCCGGTCTCCGGGATGAGCGTTCCAGAGCAGCCCCCTGCCAGCGTGGCAGAGGCGCTGCAGCACAGCAGCTTACACCTCTTTGTCGAAGGCGCGCAGCGGGTAGCGCCGGCCTTTACGCCCACCCTGGCTGACCTGGAACAGATCCAGCGCATCTGCCGCCTGGTGCAGGGTTCGCCGCTGGCGATATTGCTGGCAGCCGGTTGGATGCGCCTGCTTTCAACAGCGGAGATCGCCGCGGAGATTGCATCCCACAGCCTTGACTTCCTGGAAAGTGAATGGCAGGATGTGCCCGAGCGCCAGCGCAGCCTGCGGGCAGTCTTCAATTATTCCTGGCGGTTGTTGAATGAGCGCGAGCGCCATGTTCTGGTAGGGTTGACCGTTTTTCAGGGCGATTTTAGCTACCCGGCGGCGCAACAGGTATGTGGGGCTGTTCTTCGGGATTTAATGATGCTGGTGAACCACTCCCTGCTGGAGCGCACCAGAGAGGGCCGCTACCAGCTGCACGAGCTGGTGCGCCAGCACGGCGAAGAAAAGCTGCATGCATTTCCAGATCAGGGACACAGCATATTCGACCAACACGCGGCTTTCTATTCATCTGCCTTGAAAACCTGGTCTGTGCAGCTCAAAGGTCCTTCCCAGTTGAATGCATTGGCAGAGATGGATCTTGAATTTGATAATATCCGCGCAGCCTGGGGCTGGGCGGTTGAAGGCCGCCAAATTGAGCGACTGGAAGAAAGCTGGGAAGGATTAGCCAATTTTTTTCTCTGGCGCAATCATCTTGCGGAGAAAGGACTGCCGTTTCAGCAGGCGTCTGATTTACTGGAAGCAAATGAGCCCTCTCTCCAGCCAAAGTGGCTCGGCTTATGGGCGGTCTTCAAGACACTGAAATGTTATTTTGATAATGGATTGAACGATTCCAGAATGACCAAAGAAAGATTATCTCGGATCATGGAGTTGGTAGACAAAGCAGCCAAATCCAGGCAGGATGTCCGAGGCTTTAAGGCATATGTTCTTTGGTTGTCAGGAACTCCGCACCTGTTTGAAGATAGAAAGGAAAGTCAAAAGACAGATTTTCACCAGCAAGGCGTTATTCAATGAACTTAATGACTACTGGGGAGAAGCGCAGGCCTTGAAAACCTTAGGCTTAAATGCCCAGTTTTTGGGCGATTATGCCGAAGCGGTAGACTTTTATCAGAAAAGCCTGGTCTTATTTCGTGGATTGGGTGTTCAAATGGAAACAGTGGAAACGCAGCGATATTTGGGTTTTGTCCTGTCCTTGATTGGAAGGTTAGAGGAAGCAGAACCATTGTTGAGAGAATGTATAGCAGTTTCTCGCAGGCTTGGCGATCAAACTGGTCTGGCAAATGGACTTTATATTTTGATTACAACCCTTTGGCTTGGTGGTACGAATAGGGATATTTCTGAATTTATCGAAGAGTGTATATCAATCAATGAAAAGCTAGGAGATCATATACAACTGGCTAAAGTCCTGATGCGCCAGGGAATGTATAAATTAGGATTGGGCGAATATGATCAGGCTCGGGAAATTTTACAAAAAAGCTATACCCTATTTCAGGAGACAGGCACGATTTGGGGCATGGCGGAAAGTAAAATGGCATCTCGGAGAACTGGCGCTGGTCAAAGCCAGTGAGCTGAGGCATAAACATTATTTACAAGAAAGTATAACTATTTTACGTAAAGAATGATCACTAGGAATGATGGCCACCGCTGGCTACCCTTGGAATTGCCGAGTTGAGATTAAAAGAACTCAGTCATGCCCGCCAAAATCTGGCGGAGGCAATGCTTTTTGCAGAAGAATCACTTGATTTCGTAACATGCGATTATATATTTTGCCATGTGCTTTTTTGATTTTGGTTGAGGAAGGCAAGTTAGAACGTGCAGTAGAGCTATTTGCCCTGGCTTCGCTCTATCCTTTTTTTACGAATTCCGCTTTTATTCAGGACCTGGTTCGCGAACCTTTTGCTGCTCTTTTCAGGTCATTGTCGCCTGAAGTCGCTGCCGCAGCGCAGCAGCGCGGTCGTCTGCGCGATCTGTGGGCCACGATAGATGAACTGCTCGTTGAGTTTGGGGGGGATCCAAAGTAGACCATTTCATTATTATTTAATCATATCCATCTTGACTGACTATGAGAACTGGGGACAGATACCTTAAAGATGGTTGTCAGTTGTTTGTCGATGATAGAATTGACTGATAGATGATCCGATGACAGATCCATCACAAATAACTTTTTTCCCCCAATGTAGACGATTGGAACCGGGTCCTGCGCAGCTACTGCCTCACAGCCGCTGGAATATCTGCCCCGATTTTCCACGCATTGCCGCCCGGCACGAGGCCTGGTGGCGGGGCGAGCTGGATGGTCCCCCATTGGTCCTGGCGACTTCCAGTAAGGATCCTTCGGTGCGCGGCGGGCGCTGTTTGGATCTGCTTACCCAACCCGAAAAATGGATGGGAGCGCGCCTGGCGCAGCTGAAACAGACTCATCTGGTCGGGGACGCTTTACCCTCCATCCGGGTCGATTTCGGCCCGGTTTGCCTGGGCATGCTGCTGGGCGCGCCGGTTGAATTCGTTAGCGATACGACCTGGACGCACAGCTTCATCCGGGATGACTGGTCAAACGCCCCCGACTGGACGATCCATGAGGACAACCCGTGGTGGCAGCTGCTGCCGCGCCTTGCTACGGCTCAACGCCGAAAATGCTCGCGGCCGCTATATCGCCATGACCCCCAGCCTGGGCGGGACAGCCGACGTGCTGCTCAATATGCGCGGCGCGGACCCGCTGTGCATGGACCTGGTCGACCAACCGGAAAAAATCGAGCCGGCGGTAGAAAAGATTTTCAGCGCCTGGCGCCAGGCCTACCAGATGATTTGGGATGTTTTGATGGGCGTGGGGGTGGGCGCGATGAACTGGGTGGGGCTGTGGTCCGACCAACCGTACCATGTGTTGGAATGCGATTTCAACTACCTGATCGGCCCGCGCCCCTTCCGCATGCTTTTTTTGCCGGAGATTACCCGACAGGCAGCAGCCGTTGGGCGCAGCATTTTTCACCTCGACGGACCCGGCGCAGCCAGACACTACCAGGCGCTGCTGGATACGCCTGAAATAACTGCCATTCAATACGTCACCGGCGCTGGCAATTCAGCCTTAACCCATCTTGAAATGCTGAAAAACATTCAAAAACACGGGCGCCCGCTGCAGGTTATTGTCCCGGCGCATGAAGCGGTCGAATTGAGCCGAGAGCTCGATCCTTCGGGATTGTGCCTGCTGGTAGAAGCCGACCTCAGCCCCGCCGGCATGGATCAGCTTTTTCATGAAATCTGCAAACCCTATAAATAAACGATTTAATTTGGTTTTGAGTTGACGCGTCCTTTTTATTGCGCTATAGTAATATCAATCAATCCGATCTGGGGAGGGAGTATGGACGCATCTGTCGTAGGGTTAATCATTGGCATAGTTCTGGTCATCATTACACTTCTGCTGATTTTTTGGGGGAATAAAAAGAGTGAGCCAACCGTCCCGGTAAAAGCTGTGAGCGTCACACCGCCTGCGAAAGAATTTGAAGCCCTTGTTAAAGCGGACGATCTGATCCTCATCGAGGGGATCGGGCCGAAAATCGCGGGACTTCTCAACCAGGCAGGCATCAAATCATTTGCTCAGCTGGCCACCGTAGATTTATCAGTCGTCGAGAAACTCCTCAAAGAGAATGGGCTGCAATTTGTGAAATTTAACTCCTGGCCCGAGCAGGCCCGCCTGGCTGCTGAAGGGAAGATGGACGAGCTTAAGACCCTGCAGGATAAACTCGTAGCCGGTCGCTAATTTTTCACAATTTTACAGTTTTAAAAAACGGTCCTCTGACGGCGTGCGGAGAGCTGGGAGTAAGATATTTTCGAAACATGAGCCTTGAAAATTCAATTTTCTGAAGTATAATCCTTAATAATCGTATAACCTTGCGCCAAAAGTAGTAAGCATGCGGTTAGCGGACAGAGACGGAGCGCCAATGGTGAGAGCCTCCCCCGCGATCCCAAGCCGAAGTCGTTTGGCAGGAGTGCCGAAGAAATCCTGGTGGAGAGTAGACCGGCACGGGTCCGCCCGATATCGCGGCAGCCGGATGATGGTCCGGTCAAGAGCGCTGCGCTGCGCAGTGAATTGAGGTGGTACCGCGGAAGGAATCCTTTCGTCCTCACGGATGAAAGGATTTTTATTTTAAGAAGGCCGATGATGAGCGATCACTTGTATCAACATTTTGAGGTGTCCCCGCGGGCGGTCAGCCCGCGTGAGGTTATCCTGTCTCGCGGAACATGAACCGTCCGCGGGTTTATACCCCGCTGGAAAAATAAACGCCTTCTAACGAACAGGATCACGAAAATGACACTCACAAAAAATTATTCACCATCCATAACCGAACCTTTCCTGCAGCAAGCATGGCAGGAAAACGGCATTTACCAATTCGAACCCCGATCGGAGCGCCCGGTGTATTCCATCGATACCCCACCGCCGACGGTCTCGGGCTACCTGCATTTAGGCCACACCTATTCTTACAGCCACCCCGATTTCATGGCGCGTTTTTTCCGCATGAACGGTTATAACGTTTTTTACCCGATGGGTTTCGACGATAACGGCTTGCCCACCGAACGCCTGGTTGAAAAACGCCAGGGAGTCACCGCCCAAAAGATCGGCAGGGAGGCCTTCATTGAACGCTGCCTGCAGGTCAGCGAAGAAACTGAAACAGATTACCGCGCGCTCTGGCAGCGCCTGGGTCTCTCGATCGATTGGCGTTATACCTACACCACCATCGCCGAGGATGCCCGTCGAATTTCGCAGCTTTCTTTCATAAGACTCTACCGCCAGGGACTGGTCTACCGCCAATCCGCCCCTGCCATCTGGTGCCCCGAATGCCAGACTTCGCTGGCCCAGGCTGACCTCGACGACCTGGAACGAGACAGTGAGTTTGTCACCCTGGCCTTCAAATTACCGGACGGGAAATCACTGCCGGTCGCCACCACCCGGCCCGAGCTGCTCACGGCCTGCGTGGCAGTCTTCATCCATCCTGAGGATGCGCGCTACAAGCAGTATGCCGGTTCGTCTGTACAGGTCCCGCTGTTCGGGCAGTGGGTGCCGGTCCTGACCGATGCAGCTGCCGACCCTGCCAAAGGCACCGGCGCAGTGATGTGCTGCACATTTGGCGACCAGGCCGACGTGGCCTGGTGGTACACCTATCACCTGCCGTTGATCGAAGCGATCGACCGCAGCGGGCGCATGACCGCATCTTGCAGCACGCTGGAAGGCCTTACGACGACGGAAGCTCGCAGCAGGGTAAAGGAACTGCTGGCAGGTCAGGGTGAAATCCTGGAGCGCCAGCCCACCCGGCAATCGATCCGCGTCCACGAACGCTGCGACACTCCGGTCGAATACGTTCAGGCCGCGCAGTGGTTCGTGCGCATTCAGGACCACAAAGCCGAGCTGCTTGAGGCCGGCCAAAAGGTGCGCTGGCACCCCGAAGGGATGCACGCCCGTTTCTCCAGTTGGGTGGAGAATCTCAACTGGGATTGGTGCCTTTCACGCCAGCGTTACTACGGCGTGGCTTTTCCGCTGTGGACCTGTGAGGCGTGTGGCTCGGTGATGCTGGCGGATGAGGATGAGCTGCCCATCGATCCTAAAGAGCGTTCCCCTCAACGGGCATGCCCCTGCGGCTCAACTCGTTTTATTCCCGAGGCCGATGTGATGGATACCTGGGCTACCTCTTCGCTCAGTCCGCAGATCTGCGGGCAGTGGCTGTCGAATCCCGATCTATACGCGAAAGTTTTTCCCTTCTCGCTGCGTCCCCAGGCCCACGAAATCATCCGCACCTGGGCATTTTATACCATCACCAAATCCCTCTACCACTTTGACCAACTGCCCTGGAGCGATGTATTGATATCTGGATGGGGATTAGCCGGTGAGGGCATGGGAAAAATCAGCAAGAGCCGCGGCGGCGGGCCGATGGAACCCATGGCGATGATAGAAAAATATTCGGCGGATGCGGTGCGTTATTGGGCCGCATCGACCAGCCCCGGCAAGGATGCGCTGATCAGCGAGGAAAAGATTCTGATGGGCACCCGCCTGGTCACGAAATTGTGGAATGTGGCCCGCTTCGCTGAACGCTTTCTCACCCAACCCCTGCCATGCGTTGAGCCAGCCGCGCTTTCTCCCGCCGACCGCTGGATCCTGGCGCGGCTGCAGCAGGTGGTGCAGCGCGCCACCGCCGCCATGCAGGCCTACGAGTATGCAGCCGCAAAAAGTGAAGTGGAAACCTTCTTCTGGAAGGATGTGGCCGACAACTACCTGGAAATGGCCAAGCAGCGCCTGTACAACCCGGATCATCCCCAACACTCGGGGGCCAGGTTTACTCTGGGGACCATTGTGCTGAATGTGCTGAAACTCCTGGCGCCTTTTATCCCCTTCGCGACCGAAGCCATCTACCTGGAGCTCTTCTCGGCCTCGGACGGCAGCCCCTCGATCCACCGTTCTGCCTGGCCTGCGGTTAACCCTGCCTTTGATGAGCCGGCTGCGCAGCAGCTCGGCGAGCTGTTGGTACAGGCGGCAACTGCCGTGCGGCGCTTCAAAAGCGAGCAAAATCTGGGGCTGGGGGTAGAATTTTCTCGGTTACAATTAACCGCTGCCTCGCCCGCACAGGCCGAAGCCCTACGCGCCGCTATCGCCGACCTGGCCAGCGTAACCCGCGCCCTGGAAATCGAGGTAAGAACAGCAGCTTCAGGCGCCGGTCAGGCAGAGCTGCAAATTGAAATCGTGGCCTAACTTGAAATGTCTTTGATGTTTCAGGGCAGTGTCCGGTAATCCTTCAAAAAGCGAACCCTGCATCCATGTTCTCCTGCGATATGGGAAAAAATAAGCAGGGAAGTTGAAAGGTTTTTGAATGCCCGAATCGACGCTTCCGAAAACGTACGACTTTGCTGCGACCGAGCAGCGCCTGTATGCATGGTGGGAATTGGCCGGTTATTTCAAGCCGTCCAACGATCCTAACAAACCGGGCCATGACCCGTCTAAAAAGCCTTTTGTCATCTCCATCCCTCCGCCGAACGTAACCGGCGAGCTGCACCTCGGGCACGCCATGTTTGTCTCGATGGAAGACCTGATGATCCGCTACCAGCGCATGAAGGGCACCCCTACCCTGTGGGTGCCCGGCTCGGACCACGCCGGCATCGCCACCCAGCTCCAGGTGGAGAAGTCACTGGTAGCCGAAGGCTTGACCCGCGAACAGGTCGGCCGAGAGGAATTTGTCAAGCGCGCCTGGGCCTGGAAGGAAAAATATGGCGGCGCGCATCACCCGGCAAATTCGCCGCCTGGGAGCATCCTGCGATTGGGAGCGAGAACGATTCACCCTGGATGCCGGGCTGTCAGCAGCGGTGCGCGAGGCGTTTGTCACCCTCTACGACAAGGGTCTGATCTACCGCGGTCCGCGCATGATCAACTGGTCGCCCGGGCTGCGCACCGCCGTCTCCGACCTGGAAGTGGAATATTCCCAGGAACCGGGCAAGCTGTATTACTTCAAATACATGCTGGCAGACGGCTCCGGTGATTTCATCCCGGTGGCGACCACCCGCCCCGAAACGATCCTGGGAGACAGCGCGGTTGCCGTGCATCCGGAAGACGAACGCTACCGAAAATTCGTTGGCATGCAGGTCATCGTGCCCATGTTGAACCGGCTGGTGCCGGTTATCGCCGACGATTACGTTGACCGGGCGTTTGGCACCGGCGCGCTCAAGATCACCCCGGCCCACGACCCCAACGATTACGCCATCGGGCAGCGTTTCAACCTGGATGTGATCAATATCCTGACCGACGACGCCAAAATCAACACCAATGGGGGCCCGTATGCCGGGTTGGACCGCTACGACTGCCGGGTGAAATTGTGGGAAGATATGCGCGCCGCCGGCCTGGTGATCAAGGAAGATCCCTACATGCTCAACATACCCCGCTCACAGCGCGGCGGTGAGATCGTCGAACCGATGGTTTCCACGCAGTGGTTCGTGCGCATCCAGCCGCTGGCGGATGCCGCCCTCGAAGCCGTGCGCGACGGGCGCATCCAGATCATCCCTGAGCGCTTCACCAAGGTGTATTACAACTGGCTCGAGAATATCGAGGATTGGTGCATCAGCCGCCAGTTGTGGTGGGGCCACCGCATCCCGGTCTGGTACTGTGATGACTGCGGTGCGATGACTGTGGCCCGGCAAGATCCGACCCAATGCAGCAAGTGCCACAGCCGGAAGATCCGCCAGGATGCCGATGTGCTGGATACATGGTTCTCCTCAGCCTTATGGCCGTTTTCGACCCTGGGCTGGCCCAACCACACCCCAGACTTTCAACTATTTCTATCCCACCTCCCTCCTCGAAACCGGCTACGACATCCTTTTCTTCTGGGTGGCGCGCATGATCATGTCAGGCCTGGAATACACCGGGCAGGTGCCCTTCGATACCGTGTACCTGCACGGACTGATCCGTGATGAACACGGGCAAAAGATGAGCAAGACTAAGGGCAACGTGATCGATCCGCTGGTGGTGATGGATGAGATGGGCACAGATGCCCTGCGCTTTACCCTGCTGGTGGGCTCAACCCCGGGCAACGATATGAACCTTTCGATTAAAAAGGTCGAAGCCAACCGCAATTTCGCCAACAAAGTGTGGAACGCCGGGCGGTTTGTGCTCAGCATCCTGGAACAGGCTCCGGCTGCGCCGGTTTCTGCCCCAGATTGGACGCTGGCCGATTCATGGATCTGGGCGCGCTTACAGACCCTGGTACGTGAGGTAGAGCGCCTGTTCACCAGCTACCAGTACGGTGAAGCCGGACGCCAGATTTATGATTTCTTCTGGAGCGAGTTCGCCGACTGGTATCTCGAAATTGCCAAGCTGCAGATCAACGAAGGCGGCGACCGCGCCTTTTACACCGCGCAAACCCTGGCCCGGGTGCTCGATACCTGCCTGCGCCTGCTCCATCCCTTCACCCCGTTCATCACTGAGGAGCTGTGGGGCCATCTGAAGCGCGCCTGCCAGGCGAAATCGGCTCACTTCGCCCCCAAATCCCCCTGGGAGGAGGCACTGATCACCGCCCATTGGCCCGAACCCGCGCCCATTGAAGGTTGGGAGGAACAGAAAACTGCCGAATTCGGCCTGTTGCAGGAAGTCGTGCGCGCCGTACGCAACCTGCGCTCCGAGAAAAAGGTCCCCCCCGGCAAGCGCATCCCCGTGCTGATCGCTGCCGGCGACCAGCTGCCCATTTTGCAGGGGCAGAAAGCCGCTGTTCTCTCCCTGGCTGCGATCGACCCTGCCCGCTTTCAGCTGGCTGCCAGCCTGCCAGAAAAGCCGCAGAACGCGGTCGCCCTGGTTATCTCCGGGGTAGAAATTTACGTGCCGTTAGCCGGCCTGGTCGACAGCGATGCGGAACGCGCCCGGTTGAGCAAAGAACTGGCCGAAATCGAAAACCAGATCGAACGCCTGGCGGCCCTGGTCAACGGTCCTTTCGGGCAGCGCGCCCCATCGGCTGTGGTGGATAAGGAACGCCAGAAGCTGGCAACTTTCCAGGAAACGGCGCAAAAGCTGCGCGGGCAAGTGCAAGAATTGGGATAAGATACTGGCACTATCTGTGTTTGTTCGCCTGGCAGGATGGCATTCATCCTGCCAGGTTTCTTATCACGTTCATCCGCATCCGACTCCAATGTATAATTTTATTTATTTGCATATCCTCGGCATCGAAATTTAATTTTCCATATGCAATCACAGGAGTCTTTGATGGATCAACTCTTCCATTCCTTAAATTCTTACTCCCTCACTCCTCCGGAGGAAAACCCACCGGAACTGCTTCCACTGCCTGCCGATGACCCCTGGTCTTTGGAAAGCGCCGCCCGGCGCGCATTGGGCCTGCTGGCGGCTGGCGAACAACCCGGTCCGCGCCTGTACGCTTACGCCGATTATCTGGCAACCTTCATCACCGCCGCCGACCGCTGGATCATCCAACCCGATGCCCTGCTGCTGAACGGCACGGCCCTGGCATTGATCGGCTACTTCTGCACAGGGAAGCATCCTGAAGCGGAACTGTGGCGGCTCACCGGCTGCGCCCGCCTGGCGACCGCCGCGCACGAGCGCAAGGCAGCCCTGGAAGATAAAATGCTGGCGGACTGCCTGTTGGCGGTCTGCCAGGCGGCGGATGAAACAGAGGCGCCGATCCTTTCCGACCTGATCACCCTGCGCGAACGCATGTGGGGCCGCCTTTTGGACCATTTGCGCGCTGAACGGCTGCACGTTCCGGAAAGCGAATATCCCGCCCACATGCTCCACCCCGTTGCCCCGCAGCAGCTAGGTGCTTTGCTGCGCGCGCGCCCGTGGCAGATCACCGCCCGCGATCCCGAATACCTGATCGCGAGCGATGTCGAAGAGGCCGAAGGCACCCTGCGCAACCTGATCACACTGCGCGCCCACATGCTCGTCCGCCACCAGTTCGGCAGTGAAATTGATTGGCACCTGCGCCTGTTCGACGATATTGAATCGACCGTCAGCATAAACGGACAGCCTTTCATCCGCAACCTGGCTGGGGTTTATGCCAGAACCAAAGACGAGAAATACGCCCGTAAGGCTGCCAGCCTGCTGTGGTCCTTTTACAATAACGCTCCGCTGCCTAATCACAAGCATTACCTGGGACCCTGGCGCACCCTGGAAGTGGGCAGCCGCCAATGGCGGATTTGGGTGGACGTGTTGGGCTATCTGGGGCAGACCGCGCCGTTTGACGATGCCCTGCACGCCATGCTGGCGCGCTCGCGCTTCGAGCACATGCGCTACGGACTGGCTTACTGCGGGGGTCCAAACAACTGGTACCAGGTCGAGGCTTCCGGCCTGGCGGTGGCGGCGCTTTACTCACCTGAGCTCAGGCAGACTGACGCTTACCTGCGCATCGCCCTGCGCCGCTTGAAATGGATCAACAGCTTTGCCTATTATGACGATGGATTCCAATTCGAGCTCACCCAGGGATATCACATCTTCCCGACCAACGCCATTTTTTCGGTCGTCCAGGTCGCCAGGGCGCGCGAGGTGCAGCTGCCGGCAGATTACGTATCCCTGGTCGAAAAAGCCCAGGAAATGTACCTGTACTCCGTTCAGCCCGACCACCTGCTGCCGACTTTTAACGACTGCAATCCCGTTCCCATGGATCCGGCGCCCATCTTGCGTTTTTCTGCCGATGTTTTCAACCGTGACGATCTGCGCTGGGGTGCGACCTACGGTAAGGAAGGAAAAGCTCCAGACCATGCCTCGCATGCCTGGCCTTCCGCCAAGTATTATGTAATGCGCGACAAATGGGGGGAGGACGGGCAGTTCCTGTTCTTCGACGGCGCTGCCTGGGGGGCAGCCCACCAGCACGAGGACAAGCTCAACTTCACCTTGTTCGCCCACAAACGCCTGTTGATCGGCGATCCCAACATTTATTCGTACTCTAAAACTGAATTAACCCATTATTTCAAAGCTTCGCGCGGGCACAACGTTATCATGATCGACGGCAAAGGACAGGCGCGCCGCTTCCGCCATGGGTCTACGATGACTACCCTGGGAAAGAATGAATGGGTCACTCGCCCGCACTTCGATTTTGTCAGCAGCGAATACATGGAAGGATTCGCGCCCGATCCATATCCGGACCGCGGCGAAGTCGGGCAGGTGGACCTGTCTTTCGCTCACCGCAGGGCGATCTTCTATGTCAAATCCGGTTATTGGATCCTGTGCGACCTGATATTGGGACAGGATGGCGACCGGCAGGCTCACCTGCTGGAGCAGATTTTCCACCTGGCTCCCCTCTACCGGCCGGGCGAATCGATCCCCTTCGTCGCGGGAGATGTTGCGGTTTCACCAGACTGCATTCGCTCCGCAAACTGCGGCGATGCCAATATCGCCATCCTGCCGGTTGACGCCCAATTCCTGAAGGTGCATGCCCAGAAGGGTGAAACCTCGCCGGCTGTCGGCTGGTACGGTCTCCTGGGTGAATATCCCGCCTGGGATGTCACCCTGGAATGCAGCACCATTCTTCCGGCCCGCATGGATGCTGTGCTCTTCCCGCTGGCAGCGGGCGCTTCTGCGATACCCGCCGTCCAACGCCTGCGCCAGGATGCGCAGGCGACCGCATTCCGCATCCACAACGAGACCCTGGATGACCTGTTCATTTTGTGCGAAGAAAATTCCGGTCCGGTGACCATCGGCGATGTCACTTTTCATGGGCGGGCGCTTTTGCTGCGGCGTAAACCTGAGCTGCGGGCCCTGGCGGTCGAACCCGTTGAAATCCACGTCGGTGGGGTGAAATTGGACGCCGAACATTAACCAAGGGTATAATCCGTATCGATATCATTGGCGTCAATACCAGGAGTAAGTGAATGACCTCTATCCAACAAATGGCCTCGGAAATCGCGACTTTCGCACCTTCCAGCGGCTACCTGAAGATCGTGCAAAGCCTTGAGATCGGCCGTGAAAATTGGCAGAATGAACTGCTGCTGTTCATGAAGCCAGAGCTCTTTATGGTCGCCGATCCGGCCTGTATCCGCAACTCAACGACCCTTGTACTGGAAAAATTGGCCGAATATCGCGCTTTTGTCCACGGAATTGCCATTGTCGGCGGGCAGTTCCTGGCAGATAAAGGCATCATGGACCGGCATTATGGTTTTATCAACCGCCTTTCTAAAAATGCTTCAAAAATACTGAAAGCTGAGGATAAAACCAGGATTACGGTCGCTTTGGGGATACCCTCCCTGGAAGGCATTGACTTGCTGGGTGGGCACGAATATATGCAAAAATACCCGGGAGAAACCTTCGAGGAGCTGGATCAGTTCTGGTTTTCCAAGAAATCCATCAAGATTCAAAGCGGTTTCTATCTTCAGCTATACGAAAAGAACGGCGGCAAGCTGGTGCTGATCAACGGCTTCCATCCGGGACAGCTCCACCATTTCACCCATCCCGATCACCGGGTGGCCTTGTTTCTGGTACATTCGGATACAGCCTGGAAGACACTGCGCAACGAGATGGTGGGAAATACCTATCCTGAGAAAGCCGCCTCCGACTCGATACGCGGTTCGATCTTTGCCGAACCGCCTAAATTCGGCCTGTCGCAGGTAGATATTTCCAACAACGGCGTGCATCTTTCCGCCGGGCCTTTTGAAGGCGTTTTCGAGCTGATGAACTTTTTCGGTGGGTTGTACGAACGGGAAAAAGACCGCATGCTGCCGTTACTGGTGCGGCGGCTGATGTCTCGCGGCATGTCAGAAGATAAGGCGCTTAAGGTGGCCCAGAACCCGCCAATTACCATGAACGGAAAACGAACCGATCTGTTTTCTGCAACCGAGGATTTTGACACCGTCCCGGCGATCGATTTATGGCTGAGCCAGGCCTGAACGATTTAATTTAAAGCCGGCCGGTTCTCTGCGAGAACCGGCCGGCTTTAAAATTTTAACCATTCAAGCGCTGGCATTCTTTTTGGACGATGCGCCGCAGGATCGATACCGTGGTGGCGTAGGTCGAGTCCATGCCAAAATAGGATAGCGTGCCCGCCCCCAGATTTCTCCCCTTGCCGAGCGGGGTATCTGACGCATAATGCAGTATGCCCACATCAAACGGTACCCCATAGAGGTTGACAATTTCATTTACTGGGTGGCGCTGCGGGCGGTACATTTCGTAAACCGCCGAAAGATACGGCCCCGCTTCCATCTCGATATCGCTGTACCCTTCGCGGTAGATCACATCCATCACGCGCGCATTTTGCAAAAAAGTTCCTCTCACACTGACGGCTTTCTGATTGTCAAGGACAGTGCCGTACACCAGGTATGGGGCAACATCCGCCGCGACAAACACATTTGAAAATAAATAAGTATTGTGAGAATGCTCATCATGCACCACGTTGGGGATCATCACATCTCCCCTCACCCCATTCAATGTGGCCGCTTTGCCCATCACGTATACCCCCTGGATCTCACCCGTATGCTCGGCTACTTTTGCCAGCAGGTTGTAAGCCGCCACCCCCAGGGGGTAATCAACGTTCAATATCAAAGCATTTGATTTCTTAAAAATAGAATTGTCTTTTGGCGAAAGGCGCGGGTCCATATCATCGGGCGACAGGCGGGCAAGCTCGATCACTTGTGCTTCCAGATCGAATGAATGCTCGCCGGGGATGCGCAGAATCCCATGGGTTTCTTCATATTTATGCTGTGCTTCAACCAGGTGGCGCCCCAGGCGGTGCTGCTGGTATTTTTTCAAAATGTAATATAGGAAGTTTTCTTTGCTGGAAGGCACATTCTGGTCGATAATATCCTGCCACTCCGCTTTCAAGTCGGCATTTTCCTCACGCTCCAGAAAAGCTGCCAGCTCCTCGCGGTACTGCAACGCAAACCCCGTCAGCACATTGACCACAGAATGCGGGTTGCTGGAAATAAAATACACCGGGCGGTTCAACAGATCCGGGAATCGCTCTTCGATGTTATCCCACCAGACACGGGTCGCGCGCCAATATTCGCTCAACGAACCGCTCAGCAGGCGTACTTTCAACGCCAGTTTTTGGTGAGCGATGCGGCTGAGGAAGGGTAAAAAATCGGTCTCCCAGATCACCTGCAGGCGGTTCAAATCCTCGACCGGCATCATCAGCGTTTCCGCCAGGTCTTTCAAGGCATTCGGCTGCTGTAAAAAACCGGCCTCCAGCATGCCGGGCCTGGCTCGCTGCAGCAAATAATGCAGCTTGTTCCATTCCATCTGGTAAGCGGTCAGCGCCGGAATGATATCGTCAATATCCGACCGGCTGGCGATAAAACACGCCAGGGTATCCAGGCGGTTGAAATACATTCGCCTGCGTCGCGCCCGAGCGGATACCATCTGCCAGTCAGTCAGGTCGGTATAACCGTGTTGGGCAAAAACTGTATATGACTGACCCAAAACGACCGTTTGAACATCCGGAATATTATCCGGCAGGCGCAGAAGACTATAGATAAACGCAGAAATATCCGGGCTGGTCTTGCGCGCATCCAGATGAAGCGAAGAGTTCATCCCACCGTGCGTTTCTTCCAGGGTGCGAATCTGCACCTCAGCCGTCGAACGCAGCAGCGAGTACATTGTGCGCAGGTACAGCTCAATTTCATCTGAAGCCGTGCTTGGAATGGTTCTTTCCATAATCCTCTTATTTGATGATTCGGTCATTGCGAGGCCCGATCTTTGGGCCGAAGCAATCTACTCGTAATTATGGATTGCTTCGCTCACCTGCACTTGCGTGCGGTGCAAGTGTCGCTCGCAATGACGGTTTTTGGTTTTACGTGGTCGCCACAAGGCCGACAGCTTACATCACTGGAAATGCTGGTAGAAGCATTGATCAAATCCCGTATAAAGCCTTGCGGTTTTCGATTCCGCGCAACACATCCTGGGTTTGGGCGGGGGAAATCATGCCGGTCGCCAGGTCTTTCGCAGCAGCTTTACCGCCCGAACCGCGCACCTGCGAACGTACCGCAAGATAGGCATCCCCTTCCTCACAGCCCGGGCCGCACTGTGCCAGGAAAACACCTACATTTGGCAGTGACGGGTTCGTCTGAAGCTCTTCACCCAATTTTAAAAACTGAGCGTTCTCGATAAGTTCCAGCGCTTCTTTCGAGCGTTTGGCACCCAGGGTGCCCAACAGCCGCTCTTTACCATGCCAGCGGCCGCAGGATTCGCAAAACGGCAGATAAGCCTGTTTGCGTCCAACCATCACGGCGAACCAGGCAGTGAGCAGCACTTCTAAAGCCCAGTAAACCCAGCTCAAGGTTGGTCCAAGATTGAAAAGGGCATTATCCGAGCCCGGAAGCTGCCCGACCGCCACCCCTTTTTGATCCTCCAGCAGCGCAAAACCGAAAAAGCCGCCCTGTCCGGTCGCCTGAGTTAACTGCGAGTCGATTTGCAGATCAATCTCTGCCTGGGCTGCCTGCGGGTTGGCTTTAAGGATGGTCGCTGCCTGCGCATTCCTGAACTGGATAAATTCAATCGTCCACATCGCCGCTATAATGACAATAGCGATCAAAATACCTGCTCCTATCGCGACGCCTGGATTACGAATCTTTCCTGCGCGCACTGCGCCTGCCACCAGCTTACCGCCCAACCAGCCCATCCCAACTGGAAAGAGGATGATTAAATAAATCAGGTTGGATAGCAAAGCAACCAGCACCCCAATGGCTGCTCCGCCCAGAATAACAGCCAGCAGTAAAATCAACAACCCCACGATCGGGGCAGCCAGGCTCGGTTGGTACGGTTTCATATGCGTGGATAACTCCTATGCATGCAGCATGGTTTCACATCAAACCTTGACAAAATTTTCTTTACTATACAACGCCGGATCGGGCAGCCGCCGGAAACGGGTGGGCTGCCAGCTATCTCCGTGATCGGTTGACTGATAATACTCTGTATCGCCCCAATAACCAAAGCCGTACACGTGGATCAGCAGCTCGCCCGGTTTCGTCTTATGGCGATACAGCAGATCAATTTCATCCCCCCAGGACCGGCCTGTTTCCAGGGTCAGCTGGAATACATTCACCCACTCCTCACCCACCAATTTCTGCAAGTAGTGAATGTGAACTGAATCCTCGCCATCCTCAAATATGGCTTCACCCTGCAACACCCTGAATTGGGGCTGGCGATCACTTTCCTGGTTTAACATCCATTCAAGTATAAATGGAATAACGATGACAGGCAATAGCTCCCTTTATGGCGATGGCTTGCGGACAGGGGGTCAGGCTATTGGCGTGGCTCACATCAGTCATTGCCCGCGTTACGCATACCGAAGGGTCCTAAAGGATACCCTTGCGGTATACGCAGAGCGAGGTACACCCGAACACCCTCATCCCTTCGGATGCGCTGAAGAGCGTGGTGCGCCCGCAGGGGTGGGGTGAGCGCGCCTGGGCCCTGGGGTGCATGCAGCTTTGAGCTGGTATTCGTGTTAAATGAAAAAGCCGGGGTCTTTCCTCTCTGCTGCAGCGGTCAAGCAGATCCGGAATTCCCGGCTTTATCCTGATTCACGGCATAATCAAGACAATCTTTTCGATTCCCTATACTATTTCCGATTCTGTCGGTTGGATTTCACCGGAATTCGCACAAGTTCCATGGTATGGTCGTCATTATTCTTTTTGTTATTCATCATCGCGGAAAGCAGAACCATGAAGGCAATAGCCGCCGCGATTTCTGCAATATTAGCCAGGATCTCAATCATAGAAACCTCCATACAAACACACTAATTTATATCTATTTTATAGTAAATTTCTAAGAAATCAAGGGTTGTAGAGGGTTTCTCATGCGATCCTAATGAGACGTGATCTACTCCAGGATTTGCCCGCTCTTCACCTTTAATGCGTGCCGGTGCTTGCGCCAGGCTAAAATTGCGCCATCCGCTGGGACCAGTTTTTCACCCATTTTTTTCAGCTCAGTCACTTTTGGCAGTTGTCTCGAGACCACCCGGCGATCCTGATGGGTAATATAAATAGAGCCCAGGTTTTGAACCGCGTCTACCAGATGATGCAGGATAGGAAGCTTTACAAAACGCTGGTAATTGCGGATGTAGATAATACTGTTTTCATCATCTACAGGCACGAAGGCAGCCACAATACGCATATCTTCACTGATGCGGTTCTGCCACAAATTTGGAAATTTGAAGACCAAAAAGGGAGGCCGTGTGGGTTGCGGAAGCTCGGACATTTTTCGCGGCGGCGTGCCGTCATCCTTGCGGTTGTAAACCCACACAGATAAGGTGTCATCTTCCAATTTGACCAGCGGCCCATCCACCACCATTCTTCCACCACGCCCAATCGTATTGTGGTGCACTATCGGCAAATGGCCCACATCCAGCTGATTTTCTACCATGCGTGAATAATGAACCGGCCAGTGTTCATGAAAACCTGAGGTGGTGAAGCTGTCATCGATATCAAACCATTTTGGAGGCTGGATATCACCCTCCGGCACCCCCCAGTAAATCCATATCCAACCGTGCGCTTCATAAACCGGGTAGCTTTGGACCTGCATGGCCTTCGGGATCACGCCTGCCCTACCAACAGATGGGATGGTACGGCATTGTCCAGTTGAGTCATATTCAAACCCGTGGAATGGGCAGGCGATGAAATCGCCCTTGACTTCACCCAGGCACAGCGGCGCTCCGATATGCGCGCACAGGTCCCAGGTGCAGGCCGCTTTTCCTTCAGATGTGCGCCAAAAAACCATTTTTTCACCCAGACGGGTGACACCCAAGGGTTTTCGCTTTTTGAGCTCTTTCGATTCCAACACTGCGTACCATTGATTTCGAATCATAGTCCCTCCCAGTTGCTATTCGCAAATTATCCGATTATTTTTACCACAAATGAAACATCGTCTACAAGCGCCTGTATAATGCTTCGCAATAAAAATTTTTCAATCTTATCCTGATCTGGCTTGCATTTTTCGAAGCGCTTTCTTAGAGCGCGCAGCCATGAGCGCAAAACCCACCGCAGCTGCGCTTCCCACCAGCGCTCCGCCAAACCAGGTGATGGACGGTGCAAATATCTCCCCCAGGTTTCCCCCAATCCATGGAGCAAGGCCCGCAGCCACCCCCCAACTCAGGCTGAAGAAGCTCATGTACCGCCCGCGCATATCCGTGGGAGCGAGGTTCGCGATGTAGGTACTGGCGGTGGGCATGATGATCAACTCGCCAACGGTCATCACCACCATGCTCATCCAGAAAGCCCAAAAGCCCTGGCCCAGACCGACGCTAGCCGTGGCGATGGCATAGAAACATGCGCCAATTGCCATCACCGGCAGCGCGGAAAAACGACGGGTTATGTTGGTAAATGATAGCTGAAGTAGAACTACCATCAGGGCATTGGTGGTCGGAATCCAGCCGTACTGATTTTCAGCCACCCCAAACTGGTGCTTGGCATACACCGAAAGCAGAATCCATACCAGGGCTGCACAAAACTGCACCAGAGTGAAAGCTCCAATAAAACTCAAGAACTGGCGGTCCTTCAATACGTGCCCATATCCGCCTGGCCCTTCACGAACCGGCGGCGCCTCGGCCGCAGACTCGCGATCGGGTAATGTTTCTTTTGCAAAAAAGAACATCAGCACGGAAAAGCCGATCATTCCGGCGGCAGCCAGGTAAAAAGCCAGCCCATAAGAAGAAGAATTGATAAACCCGCCGACTGCCGGACCGATGGAGATGCCGAGATTGTTGCTCAAGCGCATCATCGAAAAACCGCTGACCCGCTTTTCCACCGGCAGCAAATCGGTCAGCATGGCGTCCGCCGCCACGCGGTAGAGCGGATTGGCTGCCCCGGCCATTGCCATGACAACGGCAAATCCCAGGTAGCTGGATGCCTGGCCTTGCAAAAAATAAACCACCCCGCTCAACGCCAGGCTGATGATCATAGCCCAGCGCCGGCCGATGCGGTCTACAAACTGCCCTGATACAAAAACGGAGATCATCATCGCCGCGGAATTGATCGAATTCAAGCTGGTCGAAACGCTCAGCGGCAGATTCAGCTTCTCCGTGACATAAATCATCAAAAACGGCCAGATCATGCTGGTTCCCACGGTGCTGATCAACATTCCGGTGAAAAGCAACCAGAACTGGCGCGGATAAGCCTGGAAAGTTGTCTCTACCTGTCTGGAGATCGCTAATTTTGTAGCCATGGAAAGTTAATTTCTAAAAGACACACAACCAATTGGGTTTCACCAGGTACGTTTTGAGGACCCGAGAGGCAACATATGCCGAGGTGTAGTGTATCCCAGTCGGCTGTGGTCTGTCAACGTCTTTACTGCTTTGTAAATATTATTTCCGGCGTCAGCAGAAAATTATAGATAATATTTATAAATATTATCTATTTCGCATATCTATAGACTCCAAATTTGGTATGCCGTGGTTAGAATTTCTTTTATTTACCTCGAAATTTTTTTTATGTCTGGAATTGCCATAGATAGCGCCAAACGCAATTTTTACCTTTTATACCCCATATATGGGGGGTGTGGATAAATTATCTGACACAACTGGGCTAGAACATATGTCTTTAAGAAATCGTTAAGTGAATTTTCCCTGGAGAATTCTTTAAGGTTAGATGCCTTAAAATTTGACAAGTTTTTAGGCTGGCGTAGGGTATTCGCCTTGTTCATTTGGCTATTTCTTGATAGAATGGTTTTACACAACGTAAGGACTGGGTCCAACGCGTTGCACAGCTAACATTATATCGGAATTTTAAAGTCCATCATCTCCCACTGCAAATTATCGGCAGTGGGCTTGCGTCCCTGCGCGGTCTTACCATCACGTTCAGTTTTCAGGAGGTTTTAATGAATCCACAACAGGCATGGCAGGCAACCCTCGGGCAGTTACAAATGGATATGTCGAAAGCAGCATTCGATACCTGGGTAAAGAATGCCGATCTGGTCACCCACCAGGAAAACCAATTCACCGTGGGGGTGCCAAACACGTATGCCCGAGATTGGTTGGAAAGCCGCCTGTCTTCAACCGTTACCCGCCTCTTGACCGGATTAATGGATTCTCCACAAAATGTAAATTTTGTGGTTTGGAACCGCGACAGTGAAGAAGAGTACCTGGATATCCACCTCGGTGAGGAAAAACCCGCTGCGTTGCCTTCCATCCCCCCTAACCCGACATTAAATTCACGCTATACATTTGATAATTTTGTGGTCGGTCCCAGCAACCGTTTGGCGCACGCCGCCTCCATGGCTGTAGCCGAGAGCCCGGCCCGGGCTTACAACCCGCTCTTCCTGTACGGCGGGGTTGGATTGGGTAAGACGCACCTGCTGCACGCCATCGGCGGCTCAGCACAGGAACAGGGATTGCAGGTGCTGTATGTCTCATCAGAAGAATTTACCAATGACCTGATCAATTCCATCCGTTCGCACAACACCACCGCTTTTCGCGACCGCTACCGCCGGATCGACGTGCTCTTGATCGATGATATCCAATTTATTGCCGGTAAAGAATCGACCCAGGAAGAATTTTTTCATACCTTTAACACGCTCTACGGGCAAAACAAACAGATTGTCATGACTTCCGACCGTCCGCCCAAAGCGATGGTGACCCTCGAAGAACGCCTGCGCTCACGCTTTGAATGGGGGTTGTCGGTAGATATCCAGCCGCCCGATTTCGAGACGCGCATCGCTATCCTGCGCTCAAAGGGCGACCGCGCCGGCCGGCAGGTGCCAAACGAAATCCTGGAAACCATCGCCCGCCAGGTACAGTCGAATATTCGCGAGCTGGAAGGGGCTTTAACGCGCGTGCTGGCCTTCGCCGATTTCAGCGGCCAGCCGCTGAGTGTTCAGCTCGTCAACACCGCGCTGGCTGACCTGCTGCCGCAGCGCTCAGCGATTGAACCTCTGCAGGTCGTATCGGCGGTAGCTTCTGCCTTTGGTATCTCAACCGAGCGCCTGATGGGCCGCGACCGGGCGCGCGAGGTTGCTCTGCCGCGCCAGGTGGCCATGTACCTGCTGCGCGATGCCGCCAACATCTCTTTGCCTCAGATCGGCGCAGCCCTGGGCGGGCGCGACCACACCACGGTTATGTACGCCTGTGACAAGATCGCCGACATGATCGAGCGCGACGACCGCCTGCGCCGGCTGGTCCTTCAGGTCCGCGAGCAGATCTTCGGACGCAGTCGAGTCACCGTTTGACGCAGGTGTGGATGTGACTTTTTTGACAAAATCTCACGGATGTGTTAAAATCTCATCGTCTCTTGCCGGTTAACCGGCTGTTTGTACGGGTGACTTCATTTATGAAATTCTCCACGCAGCTTTGATTGTTATCACCCCGGCATAACCGGGGTGTTTTTATTTAATGATTAGATTTTGAAAGAAAAGGAAAGAAATAATATGAAACAAAATACGTTACGGATCATTCCTCTCGGGGGATTGGGGGAGGTAGGCCGCAACATGATGGCCTATGAATATGGGGGACAAATCCTGGTCGTCGACAGTGGATTAATGTTCCCAGAAAACGATATGCTGGGAGTAGACTACATCATCCCCGATATGACTTATCTGCGCCAGCACCGCGACCAGGTGGTGGGTATTGTCATTACCCACGGTCACGAAGACCACATCGGCGCCATCCGCCACCTGCTCGAAGAGGTGCAGGCGCCGGTTTACGCTACTCCTCTGACGCGGGGATTGCTGGAAGTTAAGCTGGCCCGCGGCGGAATGATGAGCCGGGTAACCCTCGAAACCGTTCAGGCTGGCGGCGTGATCCAGGTTGGACCTTTCCGGGTGGAATTCTTCCACATGTGCCACTCCATCCCCGATGCGGTAGGCCTGGGCATCCAGACCCCGGTTGGGTTGGTGGTGCATACCAGCGACTTTAAATTTGACCAGACCCCGGTCGATAACTGGCCGAGCGATTTTGCCAAGCTGGCCGAATTTTCCAGGCGGGGCGTGCTGGCATTGCTGTCCGATTCGACCAACGCTGAACGCCCCGGTTGGACGCCTTCGGAGCGGGTGGTGGACGCCGCCCTGGACCAGGTCTTCAGTAAGGCCACCGGGCGGATCATCATCGCCAGCTTTGCCTCGCTGATCTCGCGCATGCAGCAGGTGGCCAACGCCGCGGTGCGCTATGGGCGCAAGCTGGCCTTTGTGGGACCCAGCATGGTGGATAATGTCAAGATGGCCCGCAAACTGGGATACCTTGACCTGCCGGAAAACCTGCAGGTCAGCCTGGATCAGGCGCTGGGCATGAAAGATCACGAAGTGGTTATCATGTGCACCGGTTCACAGGGCGAACCCACCTCGATCCTCGGCAGGCTTTCCATCGGCACCTTCCGCGGCTTTGACATCAAACCGGGCGACACCGTGGTGCTTTCCTCACACCCCATCCCGGGCAACGAGGAAATTGTTTACCGCACCATCAACCGCCTGTTCGAACGCGGCGCGAATGTGCTGTACGAAGCCATCGCCCAGGTCCATGTTTCCGGGCACGCCAGCCAGGAAGAAATGAAGCTGCTGATCAACCTGGTGCGGCCGAAGTTCTTCCTCCCCATCCACGGCGAACTGCGCCAGCTGAAACGACACGCCTTCATCGCAGAACAGATGGGCATTGCGCCAGAAAATATCGTCGTCGCTACCAACGGGCAAACAATTGAGCTGCAAGAAAACCAGATGAAACTGGGCGGCATGGTGCCGACCTCGTACGTATTTGTGGATGGTTCTGGGGTGGGCGATGTCAGCCCGGATTTGATGCGCGAGCGCGAAGAACTTTCCCGCGATGGGGTGGTGATCGTCAGCCTGGCGCTGGATGATCTCCTGCATACCAGTTACTGGCGAGCCTGAGGTGATCACCCGCGGGTTCACCGATTCGACCCAATGAAAAAGAAATGCTGGCCGAGCTGCGCCGGAAAATCAAAGATACGGCTGCCGTGGCGAACGGCAATCTCCAGGCAGACGTCGCGAAATCCGTGCGCAATTACCTGTATTCGGAGACGCACCGCTCTCCATCGGTTTTTGTGACCGTGAATAAAGTCTAAAGCACATTATCTGAATAGTACCTGCCCAGGCGCGCATGTGATTTTTTCACATGCGCGCCTGGTATTTCACCGCTGTGGTAAAATCCACTTAATAAGGGTTGGAGGTGGGGTAATGCTGGTAGACCGTTTTGGCCGGCGCATCACGTATCTGCGCATTTCGGTTACTGACCGTTGTAATCTGCGCTGCGTTTACTGCATGCCGGCAGCAGGGGTCATCATGGCAGACTCATGAGAGTATTCTGCGCTTTGAAGAAATCACCCAAATCGTGCGCCTGGCAGCCGAAAAAGGGATCCGCGAAATCCGCCTGACGGGCGGTGAGCCGCTGGTCAGAAAGGACCTGGCTCATCTGGTGGCGATGGTCTCTGCTGTGCCGGGGATCGAAGACATATCCCTGACCACTAACGGCCTGCTGCTGGGCGACCAGGTCCAGCGCCTGGTAGATGCAGGCCTCAAACGGATCAATGTCAGCCTGGATACCCTTCAGACCGAAAAATTTGCCCGCATCACCCGCGGGGGGAGCCTGGAACGGGTGTGGCAAGGCCTGGAAAAAGCGCACGCTGCCGGTTTATCGCCCATTAAGCTCAACGCCGTTGCCATGCGCGGCATTAATGATGATGAGACTACCTGCCCTGGCCCGGCTTAGTTTGCAGTATCCCTGGCATGTGCGTTTTATTGAAATTATGCCGGTAAAAAACCAGGATTCGTGGGGGAATGGCTTTCCCCCTCCGCAAGACACGTACCTGTCGATTCAGGAAATGCTGCATATTTTGGCGCCTTTGGGGCTGGAAAAAGTGGAAAATACGGTAGGCTCAGGTCCGGCGCGCGATTACCGTTTGCCCGGCGGCCCCGGAAGGATAGGTTTTATCTCACCGCTCGGCGAGCAGTTTTGTGAAGATTGCAACCGCCTGCGTCTAACCGCGGATGGAAATTTACGCCCCTGCCTGCTGAATGATATCGAAGTACCGATCCGGGATGCCTTGCGCCGCGGCGAGGACCTGATACCCTATTTTACGCAGGCCCTTGCCCTAAAACCGCTGTCCCATGAACTCAATGCGGATAACCGTCCCACTGGACGGTGTATGATGCAAATCGGCGGTTAGCGGTTGCCAACCACGCACGCCAGACGCCGGAGTGAGTTTATCCGGTCCCGAACTGGCGGTCACCGGCATCGCCCAAACCGGGCACGATATATCCGCGTTCGTTGAGGTGATCGTCGATCTCAGCCAGGTAAATGGGCATATCCGGGTGGTGCTCCTGCATGTTGCGGATGCCTTCGGGGGCGCCAATCAATCCCACGAACTTAATTTTTGTCACGCCCCAATTCTTAAGCACATCCACCGTAGCCACTGCCGAACCACCCGTCGCGAGCATCGGGATCGAGGATCAGGCACACCTGAACGGTAGGCTCGACCGGCAGCTTGTTGTAATACTGCACCGGTTTCAGCGTCTTTTCATCGCGGTACAGGCCGATATGCCAGACCTCGGCAGTGGGCATCAATTCCCAGACCCCTTCCACCATGCCCAATCCCGCGCGCAGGATCGGCACCAGGCCGATTTTTTCCCTCAATTCCCAGCCTGGGGCGACTGCCAGCGGTGTCTGGACATCCTTCGGCACGACCACCAGATCGGCTGTCGCTTCATAAGCCAGCAAACCGGCAATCTCACGCACCAACTCACGAAATTTCTTCGGATTGGTATCCACGCTGCGCATTTTCGTGAGTTTATGCCTAACTAATGGATGAGAAGATACATATACATTGGTCATGGGTAGCTCCTGATGTGCGATTATACCTTTCTTTAGAAAAGCCGCCCCAATTTTTAAAGAAACAAAATCCTAAGATCACACCAGAACAATTGTTCATATCTTTGAGGGATCCTTTTATATTTTCAGGGTATAATCGACTGCATGGCTGAACCTCCAAACCGCGTGATTGCCCCCCAGGCCCGCCCGGATGACCGCATCGATCAGGCCCTGCGCCCGCAGTTCTTGAAAGAAATCATCGGGCAGGACATGGTGCGCAAAAACCTGGAAATCCTGATCGCCGCTGCCCGGCAGCGCGGCGAGCCGCTGGACCACGTGCTGTTTTACGGCCCGCCCGGATTGGGGAAAACCACCCTGGCGTACGTTCTGGCCAATGAAATGAGCGTCAACATCAAAATCACCGCCGGGCCGGCCATCGAACGCGCCGGTGATCTGGCGGCCATTCTCACCAACCTGCACGCCGGCGGATATTCTCTTTATCGATGAAATCCACCGCCTGGGACGGGCAGTGGAAGAAGTGCTGTACCCGGCCATGGAAGACTATGCCCTGGATATCATCGTCGGCAAGGGTCCCGCTGCGCGTTCTATCCGGCTCAAGCTGCCGCGTTTCACCGTGATCGGCGCCACCACGCGCATGGCGCTGATCAGCGCCCCGCTGCGCGCCCGTTTTGGCGCGGTCTACCGCCTGAATTACTACGACCTGGCTGCCATGGAGTCGATCATCAACCGGGCCGCAGTTCGCCTGGGTGTGGCTGCCGAACCGGCCGGGATCAAGGAAATCGCCCGGCGTGCCCGCGGCACGCCCGCGCGTGGCGCTGCGCCTGCTGCGCCGCGTCGCGCGATTATGCCCAGGTCAAAGCCCAAAAGATCATATCTCGCACAGGTCGCGAAGGATGCGCTCAAGCTGCTGGAAGTGGACGAACGCGGTCTGGACGATGGCGACCGGCGTCTGCTGTTAGCGATCATCGAAAAATACAGCGGCGGGACCGGTCGGCCTGAACACCATCGCCGCTTCGATCAGCGAAGAACCGGATACGATCATGGATGTGGTCGAGCCTTACCTGCTCCAGCTCGGTTTTCTCGGACGCACCCCGCGCGGGCGGATCGCCACCCACCTGGCTTATGAGCACCTGGGCATTCCCTTTCCCCAGGAAAATACGCAGTACCAGCTCACCCTGCTCGATGTCGATACTCCCGATACCCCGGAAGAATTTCCACCCGAGCAGTGACCTCCATTCTATGAATAACCAGCGCCGCAATCGACTTCCTGGCTATTAATCCCGCAACCAGGCCCGCCAACCTTTTCCATGCATACCTCAGATTTTGACTACCCCCTTCCGCCGGAGCGCATTGCCCAAACGCCGGTCGAACCGCGCCATGCCTCGCGCTTGCTGGTCCTGCACCGCACCGCAGGCCGTTTGGAACACCGCACATTCTGGGATATTGGCGATTATCTGCGCCCCGGCGACCTGCTGGTGATCAACCAGACCCGGGTGATCCCGGCGCGGATTTATGCCCGCAAACCCACCGGTGGGCGAATTGAGCTGCTGCTGCTGAAACGGCAGGAAGGTTTAACCTGGGAAGCCCTGGTCGGCGGCAAGCGAGTCTCCCCAGGGATGAAACTGGCCCTGGAAAATGGTCCTCAGGCTGAAATTCTCGAAAACCTGGAGGGCTCACGCCGCCTGGTGCGGTTCAGCCAGCCGGTCGAAGCGTACCTGGAGCAGGCCGGGCAGATGCCGCTGCCGCCCTATATCCACACCCCGCTCGCCAACCCCGAACGCTACCAGACGGTGTATGCCCGCCAGCCGGGTTCTGCGGCTGCGCCGACCGCCGGGCTGCACTTTACACCCGAGCTCATGGCCCACCTGACAGGTAACGGCATCCAATTTGCCGAGGTGACCCTGCACGTCGGCCTGGATACCTTTGCCCCGGTAACTGAGGATGATCCCCAGACCCATCATATTCATACCGAATGGTGCGAGGTCACCCCAGCCGCGGCGGAACAGATCAATTCCACGCGCCAAAGAGGCGGAAGGATTATCGCCGTCGGCACGACCAGTGTGCGCACCCTCGAAACTGCCGCCCGGCAGGCCTTGCCCGGAAAGGTGGTGAGGGATTTCAGCGGGGCAACCGGCCTGTTCATTCTGCCTGGTTTTGAATTTAAAGCGGTGGATGGGCTGGTCACCAATTTTCACCTGCCACGCTCCACTCTATTAATGCTGGTCAGTGCTTTTACCAGCCGCGAGCAAATCTTATCGGCCTATGCCGAAGCCATCCGCCTTGAGTACCGCTTCTACTCTTTTGGCGACGCGATGTTGATTCTATAACCTAAACAATCTCTCCAACTTATGCTCAATTTATGCGTATACTTAATATACGCTCAATTAAGGAGTCTCTCATGGCGATTACTACTACCTGTCCCGGTTGTGGGGCAACCCTTTCAGTCGACGAAAACCAGCAATCTGTGACCTGCCAGTACTGCGGAAATCATTTCAACGTGAACCTGGGGGAAACAACGCCAGCGTTAGAAAAAGCCGTCCCGCCAGCCGAGGTGCAGCCCTCACCTTCTAGGCCGCCCGTGCAGGACGACTACAACCCGCCCATCCCGGGAAGCTCTGTAACTTCCGCGGATGAGATGTATAACCCCCCAATCCCGGGCCGTCCGGCAGCCTCAGCGGAGGATGTTTACCGTCCCTCCCTTCAAGATATTTCCGAAGGACCCGGCGAGCCCCCTACCCCGCCCACCTTCACCACACCAGTGGAACAGCCGCTAATTAACCGCCTGACCAGCAACCGCCTTTGGGTAGCCATTGCCATTGCAGTCACGATAATTTTTTGTATCAGCTGCCTGTGCATGGTAGCCATTGCTAACAGGCTCTTCCAATGAGCGCCATTGTCCAGTCCAAAGTTCAGCAGGCCGTCGGCATTCTTAAAGAACTGGAAATCGACACCTGGTTGACCTTTGTGCGCGAGACCTCTGCCGGAGGGGATCCCGTTTTGCCTTTGATTTACGGCGAAGGCGGGTTGACCTGGCAGTCGGCGCTGTTAATCAACCGCTCGGGGGAGTGCACCGCGATTGTAGGCCAGTTTGAAGCACACGCCGCGCGTGAAACCGGAGCCTATGCCACCGTGATCCCCTACGACCAGTCCATCCGCCCGGCGCTGCGCGCCGCGCTTGAAAGTGCGCATCCAGAAAAGATCGCGATCAACACCTCCATCACCGATGTGATGGCGGACGGCCTGACGCAGGGCATGTACCAGATCTTGCTTGATATCTTAAAGGATTCCCCTTTTCCCGCACGGTTTGTCTCGGCGGAAAACATCATCCGCGCCCTGCGCGGGCGAAAGACACCCACCGAGCTGGATTTAATCCGCCGCGCCATTGCCACCACGGAAAAAATCTTTGAGGAGACTTTCCTTTTTTGCGAACGCCGCATGACTGAGAAAGCAATCTCAGATTTTATGCACCGCAGGCTGGATGATGCCAACCTTGACCCCGCCTGGAGCTACGAAGGCTGCCCGATTGTCAACGCTGGACCCGACTCGCCCGCAGGCCACACCGCGCCGGGCGACAGGCGCATCAGCCCCGGACAAATACTGCATATCGATTTCGGTGTGCGCCAGGCTGGCTATTGTTCCGATCTGCAAAGGGTGGCTTATTTTCTTAAACCCGGTGAAAAAGAAGCCCCGTCAGCTGTCCGCCAGGCCTTTGAAACCGTGAGCAGCGCCATTCAGGCTGCGGTCACAGCCATGCGTCCCTGCATCCCTGGACGTATAATCGACGATCTGGCCCGCAAACGCATCACCCAGGCTGGTTATCCCGAATTCATGCATGCCACGGGCCACCAGCTTGGCCGGTTAGCGCACGACGGCGGCGGGCTGTTGGGACCACCCTGGGAGCGCTACGGCGATGCACCTGATTACCTGCTGGAACCAGGCCAGGTTTACACGGTTGAACCCGGCTTGATGCTGGATGGTTACGGATATCTCGGGCTAGAAGAAAATGTGGTGATCACCGCCCACGGCGCGGAATTTCTTTCTTCCCCTCAGGCCAGAATCTTGTTGAAATAACGCTTATCCGCTCTTGATTCTCCCCAAAATTGTGATATCATTCAGTAACTTACCGACCGTTAGGTAAGTATAAATAGATTTGGAGCTGCTGAATGGATAACAAAAAACGCAATAATATTTTGCTGGTCCTTTTCTTGGGCGTATTAATGGGCGCGCTGGATATCGCCATCGTCGGGCCGGCTCTGCCCGCTATCCGGGATTCTTTTCGGGTTGACGAACGCCTGGTGACATGGATTTTCAGCATTTACGTCCTCTTCAACTTGATTGGCACCCCCCTCATGGCCAAGCTGTCCGACCAGTTCGGCCGGCGGCCGATATATATCCTGAATGTGTTCCTGTTTGCGTTGGGTTCCCTGATTGTCGCTTCTTCTACTTCCTTCACCGTCTTGCTGATAGGCCGTGCTGTGCAGGGTTTTGGCGCCGGCGGTATTTTTCCGGTAGCCAGTGCCGTGATCGGAGATACCTTCCCACCCGAGAAGAGCGGATCAGCCCTGGGGTTAATCGGGGCAGTTTTTGGAATTGCTTTCTTGATCGGGCCGATCATCGGCGGACTTTTGCTCCTGGCCAGCTGGCACTGGTTGTTTATCATCAACCTGCCCGTTGCACTGGTCATCATCCTGCTCAGCCTGCGCATTCTACCTGCAACGCGCCCTGCCGCCGCCGGCCGTTTCGATTGGCCTGGGATGCTGGTATTATCGGTTGCTTTAGGCGCGCTGACTGTGGCGCTCAGCCAGATCGATATCCAGAATTTCTTCGGCAGCCTGGTGTCAGGCGATGTCCTGCCGTTTTTAGCTGCCGCGCTGCTTCTCGCCCCAGTTATTGTCTGGCGGGAAAGAAAAGCCGAAAATCCCATTTTGCGCCTGGATTTATTCCAGAATCGCCAGATGGTTCTGGCATACCTGCTCTCCATCGGCGCCGGGATCGGGGAAGCGGGGTTGGTTTTCATGCCCTCGCTGGCGGTGTCCGCTTTTTCTCTTAAAAGCTCTGAAGCCAGCTTCCTGTTGATACCGCTGGTGCTGGCAATGGCGGTCTTCTCACCGCTCATCGGCCGTTTGCTGGATCGTTTTGGGTCAAGGATCGTGGTGTTGACCGGTACAGTACTGCTGGTGGCGGGTATGTTCTTCCTGGGCAGCCTGGCGGCCGTCAGTATCGCCCTGTTCCTGCTATCGGGTGTCCTGGTGGGCGGCGGATTGTCATCCTTGCTGGGCGCCCCAATCCGTTATATATTGTTAAACGAGGCTGATTCCAAAGACCGTTCCGCCGCTCAGGGAATCGTCACCCTTTCAAGCAGCATCGGGCAGCTGCTGGGCGCTGCCGTGGTCGGTGCGGTAGCTGCCTCTTCCGGTGGAGGAGCTCCAGGATACGGCGCGGCCTACACCGTGATTGGGGTGATCTCGATCCTGATGGTTATCCTGGCGAACGGGTTGAAAGGCCGCGCTGCCGAACTGGCAGCCGTCAAGGCCCATACTGAGCAGGCACAAAATTCCGCCACGGCCCAATAAATTTTTCCATCCTGGAATCATCCACGCGCACGGGGATCGTTCGTCTGTTGAAGGAGCTCTGAAATGACTGACAAGGAAACGCCTGGCAACACATCTGGCATGCGCCAGCGCATTTTGCAAGAAGCCACCTTGCTTTTCACCCGCAGCGGTTACAGTGCGATCTCGATTCGCGAAATCGCGCAATCCTGCGGGATCACCAAGGCCGGGTTGTATTACCACTTCAAAGATAAAGAGGCGCTGATCATCGCCATCATGACCGACTACCTGGGTGAAATTGGCCGCCTGATCAGAGACTGCCGGGCCGCGTCGTCCAGCGCTCGAGGACGCCTGACCGCATTCATCCGGGCGGTTTTTGTCCAGCCGGTAGAAAAAAGGGCTATCATTCGCCTGGCAAACCAGGAGATGCCCAATCTTTCGCTGCAGGCTCGTACAGGTTTTAAACAGCTCTACCAGGATGAATTCATCGGCGCCCTGGCGGAAATACTTACCGAGGGCATGCAGGGTGGAGAGCTGCGCCCGGCGTCCAGCCACCAGCTGGTGTGGGTGCTGCTGGGCATGATGTACCCCTTTTTCTATCCAGGTCAGGAACGACCTCTCCATCTTGATGAAGGCCTGGAATTGATCATTTCCACATTCTTTGATGGGGTCGCCCGCCATGACGAATGAAACCCTGCTTCCCCCGTCCTGGCAGGCGCATAACTGCGAAATCACTGCCTGCCGGCGCTGCCCGCGCCTGGTGGCCTGGCGAGAACAGGTCGCCCTCGAAAAAAGGCGTGCCTACCGTGATTGGGACTACTGGGGAAAACCCGTTCCTGCCTTTGGCGATCCTGGCGCGCGCCTGTTGGTCATCGGCCTGGCGCCTGGCGCGCATGGTTCCAACCGCACCGGGCGCATGTTCACCGGGGATGCTTCCGGGGAATTCCTCTTTGCCGCGCTTCATCGCGCCGGATTTGCCAACCAACCGGGCGGCACTCACCGCGATGATGGATTGGCGCTGAAAGATGTGCTGATCACGGCTGTCTGCCGCTGCGTTCCCCCGGACAATAAACCCACCCCAGCAGAAATGCTTGCCTGCCGGCCGTTTCTATTAGCTGAGATGGGGCTTTTGCCCCATGTTCAGGGGATCGTTTGCCTGGGGCGGATCGCCTTTGACAACCTGCTTTCGATTTACCGCGACCAGGGCTACCCCCTTCCCGCCCTGGAATTCCGCCACGCGGCCTATTATCCCCTGGGCAGCGGATTACCGTGGCTTATCACTTCATACCATCCCAGCCGGCAAAATACCCAGACCGGCCGGCTGACGCCCGCGATGTTTGACGCGGTTTGGTCTCGCGCCCGCGAAGAGCTCGGATCGGAGTGAATTTGATCCCCATTGACCAGTTGATCCGTTCACGGCGAAAAACCATCGCGCTGATCATCACCCGCGAAGGTAAACTGGTTGTGCGCGCTCCACTGCGCACCAGCCAGGCCCAAATCGACACCATCGTCGCCGAGAAAGCTGCCTGGATCCGCACCCGAAAGGCAGAAATGCTGGCCCATCCAAAAACGCCGCCTTTAGAGTTTACGGAAGGGGCATCCTTCCCTTACCTGGGTGGTCTGCATCTTTTGCGCTTTTCAGCCAGTGCTCCCGTCCGGCTGGCCCTGAAAAACGGCATTTTTCAGCTTTCCTCCGCCAGTGCAGCCCAGGCTGGCAAGTATTTTTTATCCTGGTATAAACGCCAGGCGCGCATCGTCCTGGCGGAACAGGTCCGAATACATGCGGCTCGCCTGGGGTTAATTCCCACCAAGCTGCGCATCAGCTCGGCGCGCACCCGCTGGGGTTCGTGTTCATCGCACGGTACACTGAGCTTCACCTGGCGACTGGTATTGGCGCCGCTGGGGGTGATTGATTATGTCGTCGTTCACGAACTGATCCACATGGAAATTAAGAACCATTCCAAAATGTTCTGGCAGCGCGTTCTGGCAGCCTACCCAGAAGCCCCGGCTGCCCGACGCTGGTTGAAAGAGAACAACCGCCTGGGAGAGGAGTTTGAACGGGGGATTTAAATGTCCTCAATTCGCCGCACGGCGGGGTGATAGGTGAAAATAATAAATTGTGTGTATAACCTTTGTATATCGATAAGCTTGAGATCGTACAACCATCGTATTAAAATGGTGGTAGGTAACTATCTGGCGGACATTCACCTGATCCAAGCTTTCTGCCAGCGGCAAGGATATGATGCTAAAAAAATTACTTTTCATCGGTCTTCCTATATTATTAATGGTGGGAATGCTTGGTTTCGTGGTCTGGGGAGAAACCCCCTTGCCGGCCACATCTGCTGCGTTGAGTTCATTGCAATCCTCCCACTTATTCAGCGTGGAAACAAAAAATGACTGGCTCGTATTTAAACCGGAGATTGCCGCTGTCTCAACCGGCTTTATCTTCTACCCAGGCGGGAGGGTGGATTACCGAGCTTATGCGCCAATCTTAGGCGCGATTGCAGCACGCGGTTATCTGGTAGTTTTGGTACCGATGCCGCTCAACCTGGCGGTGTTTGGGGTTGAGAAAGCCCAGGCAGTCATCGATGCCTACCCTGAGATTGAACGTTGGGCGATCAGCGGGCATTCCCTGGGAGGTTCGATGGCAGCGCAATTTGCCGCGAACCATCCACAGGCTATCTCCGGGCTTATTTTCTGGGCTTCCTACCCGGCGGGCAGCCTTACCGGCTACTCCCAACCGGTGCTCTCAATCTCCGCCAGTCAGGATGGCCTGTCAACCCCGGCCAAAATCGATGAATCTCGTAAGCTGCTGCCTGCTTCCACTCAGTTCGTGGTCATTGAGGGCGGCAACCATGCCCAATTTGGCAGCTACGGCAGCCAGCCTGAGGACGGCACAGCCACCATTTCAGCCGAATCCCAGTGGAAGCAGATTGTTGATGCCACGACAGCGCTGCTGCAGAAGATTGCGCAATGAAAAAAGTTGTGAGAATCCTGGCTGTAACCCTGCTGGTCATTCTGGCCTTAATTCTGATCATCCCGCTGATCATCGCTTTACCGCCTCTGCCCGACCTGGCTGCGGTGGAAACATTAGCTGACGCCGACAGCCAGTTTATTGAAATCAACGGCCTCAAGGTCCATTACAAACAGGCTGGCAGCGGACCCGCCCTGGTACTGCTGCATGGCTTTGGGGCGAGCACGTTTTCGTGGCGAGAGGTCATCCAGCCGCTGGCTGCTGCCCACACAGTCATCGCTTATGACCGTCCTGCCTTCGGATTGACCTCCCGCCCCCTTCCCGGAGATTGGAGTGATCTGAACCCGTATACAATAGATGCGCAAGCCGATCTGTTGGCCGCGTTATTCGACGCCAAGGGGATCGATCAGGCTGTCCTGGTGGGAAATTCCGCCGGCGGCACCGTCGCCGTGTACACCGCACTTAAATATCCCCAACGCGTTCAGGCGCTCATTCTGGTTGATGCCGCGATATATTCTGGCAGCGGGATCCCCGATTGGATCAAGCCTGTTCTGGGCACGCCCCAAGGACGCTGGTTCGGCTCGCTGCTGGTCAGGCAAATCCAAAACCGAGGAATGGACCTCCTGCAGGTTGCCTGGCACAATCCAGGCAAGATCACAGAAGCAATCATCCAGGGATATCGCAAACCCTTACGTATGGCCAATTGGGACCGGGCATTGTGGGAGCTTACCCTGGCTCAACAGCCATCCCGGTTGGCATCCCGCCTTGCCGAACTTAACCTGCCGGTCCTGGTCGTCACCGGTGATGATGACCGGATCGTGCCTACAGAACAAAGCCTGCGTCTGGCGCGAGAAATCCCCGGTGCACACCTGGCATTGATGCAGTTTTGCGGGCATGTTCCCCAGGAGGAATGCCCCGAAAAATTTTTAACAGCTGTAAATGATTTTATGTATAACCTGAAGGATAAGGATCAATAATGAATGAGCGAATAACCAGGCTAGTCACAGCCCCGGATTTCGAACTGAAAGATACCCAGGGCCGCGCCGTTCGATTGAGCGATTACCACGGCAGGCCGGTCGTGCTGGTATTGCTGCGCGGATTTATATGACCGTACTGCCGCAGGCATCTGGCGCAGTTGCGTCAGGATTATGAGCAGTTTGTATCACGCGGAGCCGAAATTATCGCCCTGGGGCCAGACGGGCCACACACCTTTCGGCAGTACTGGCAGGAAAACGAGATACCCTTTATTGGCTGCGCGGATATCAAATCACGGGTTGCCGACCAGTTTCACCAGGAAGTCAACCTGTTTAAGTTTGGGCGCATGCCGGCTCTATTTATCCTGGATACAGAGGGGCAGATTCGCTACAGCCATCACGGCGACTCGATGGCGGATATTCCTTCCAACGAAGAGGTGCTGCGAATCCTGGACGAAATTACATTAAAAGTGGTTGGATTTGGCGTAAATGCGCCAAATCCAACCACTTAAAAATTTACCTATCATTCGCTGTAAAATACAGCCAGCTGGTAAGGCTCAAGCCGGATATCGGCCAAACCAACCGGCTTTTCACGAACCAGGTCGAGGAAGTGATAACCTGACCCATACAGGCGCAGCAGGTTGCCCGGGATGACCAGCTCTTCTTCGATAAAATTCGCGAAAACCATTGCCCTTTTTCCCTCGTAAGAGCGGGTGAAGGCAAATACGTGCGGATTTTCGGTGTCGATCACCTGAAAATCATGCCCGCTGAAAACCGGGTTATTTTTACGCAGCGCAATCAGCCGCTGTAATCTCGTGTACAATCGCCCTTCGATCGCCCCCGGATCGCGGCGCCGTTCATAAGCCTGGTCATCCGCTGCCGGCCGGTGCACCCAGCGGCTGTCGTTCATCTTGGAAAGCTGGCTGCGGTAGCTGTAATCGTTGCGGGTAGCAATCTCATCCCCCAGGTAGATCAGAGGGATGCCGCCGATCAACAGCGTGACCCCGTGGATTAACAAGATCCTGCGCAGGGCCAATTCGACTTCACGATCGGTTTCTTCATTAACGGCCTTCTCCAATCCCGCCAGTGAAGCGCAAGCGCCCGAGATGCGGCAGTCTCCGGTTTTAGGATTCTCTTGGAACGGCAGGCCTCGCGCAAAACTACCGGCAAAGCGCCCGGTGTAAAATGAATTAAGAAACCGGCGGTGGTCGAAACCAGCGATATCCAATCCCCTGGCATCTTCATCGGAAAAAGTCCATCCGATATCATCGTGGCAGCGCACATAATTAACCCAGGCGCATTCCTCGGGAATTTGAAAGCGCTGGCGCATGGAGGTGGAGAGCAGCCCTGTTTTCCGCGTGGCCAGTGCTTCCCAAAGCAGCGCCATCAGCAAAGGGTTGTATGAAATCTGGCACTCGTCCGCGCGGATGTAGCGCGCCACCTCATCGGGGTGAACGATAGCTTCAGATTTAAAAAGCAGCGCTGGGGCCGCGATGCGCGCAGCGGCGTTGAAAGCCCGAATTAACTGGTGAGCCTCGGGTTGGTTCTCGCAGTTGGTGCCCATGCGCTTCCAGATGAAAGCCACCGCGTCCAGCCGTAAAACTTCCACGCCGGAATTCGCCAACACAAGCATTTCCTGCACCATGGCGTTGAACAAAGCCGGGTTCTGGTAATTGAGATCCCACTGGTAGGAATGAAAAGTCGTCCATACCCATTGTTTGATACCTGGGAAGTAAGTAAAAGCGCCCGGGTGTTCGTCCGGGAATATTTCGCGTAGGCTTTGTTCGTAGCGGTCCGGCATTTCGCGGTCCGCGAACATGAAATAAAATTCACGGAATTCTTGCTCGCCGGATTTCGCCCGCAAAGCCCATTCGTGTTCATCCGAGGTATGGTTGAACACAAAATCTACCACCAGACTGATCCCATTCTGGCGCAGCTCGGCGGCCAACCCAGAGAGCGCCTGCATGGAGCCCAGGCGAGGATCGACCTCACGATAACTGCTGATCGCATAACCCCCGTCATTTTCACCTTGGGGAGCCAAAAAGAGCGGCATCAGGTGCAGATACGTCAATCCCAGTTCTTTAAAGTAATGAATTTTAGCCTGGATCCCCTGTAAATCCCCGGCAAATAAATCCGCGTAGCACACTCCGCCCAGCATCTGATGGGACTGATACCATGTGGAATCTAATTCGCGGCTGGCATCTAATTGCTTCAGATCATCAGGACGGTCGATCCAGCACTGTGCCAGGGCCGCCAGCAATTCCTCCAGGTGGAAAAAGAAATCATACGCTTGCCTATATAATTGCAGTAAAATGCCAAATAAACCGGGAAAATAGGCCTTTAAGCGCTGGAGAAATGCCGCCCATTCCTGAGGGTGGCCTGAGGCATAAGCGGCAAAACGCGATTCCAGGCGCGGCAGCAGCCTGCTCAGCGACCGTTCAGCCAGGACCTGGGTTTCAGAACCTGTATTTTGCATACCCCTCCGCTGCGAGCAAAACGCAAGGATGATTTGCTGGCTGGATCACAGCCTGTACCGCCCATTATATCCCCACAAGGGGGATTCCAGATACGATGTCACTTCGAACAAAAGGTTGATATAGTAGAATGAAGCCTGTTCAGAACACTTCGCTGAAATCCCATCAAGGAAACGCCTTGAACCAGAGCAGATCTCATGTGGTTACTTCGAAAAAAATGGGGAATATGATGAGCAATAATTTTGAATTATCATGATTTTTGATTTTCAGCGATTCCTTTCATTAAGACTCCTGCTCTGGGCATTGATCAGTATCTTCGGGGGCGGCCTTTCTTTAACTTCAGGCGATTCATTTTGGCGCGGCTTTGGGCTGCAAGCGGCCATCTGGGGAGTTGTCGACGCAGGGATTGCATTTTATGGGCTGCGCGGGCTTACCAAAAGGATTAATGCTCCCTTCGACCCGGCGGAGGCGGCCAAAACAACCCGCTGGCTGCGCCGTGTCCTGGTTGTTAACGCCGGTCTGGATATTTTTTATGTGGCTGGAGGCATCGTTCTGGCATTGACTCTTGGGCGCACGCAGCCCTTTAATGCCGGGATGGGTTGGGGTATTGTGCTGCAGGGGATATTTTTACTGGCCTTCGACAGCTTGCATGCCTGGCGCATTTCCGCGGAAATCTTTTTACCGGATTGGGGACTGTTTCATGGAGCAGAACACCAATCCTTTGAGCGCAAAGGCGGTCGTCCAGCGGCGCTTTTCATCCATGGTTTTCCGGATACCCCGTTTGCGATGAGCGACCTGGCAGACAGCCTGCACAGCCTGGGCTGGACGGTCAGCGGGCTGCTGCTGCCCGGATTTGGCCCGCAGCTCAAAAGCCTATACCAGCAGCGCGTCGAATTTTGGATCGACGCCATCTGCCAGGAGATCGAAAGGCTCAAAAAAGATCATGACCCGGTGATTTTAGTGGGGTTTTCACTGGGCGGCGGTCTGGCTGTCTCCGCCGCGCTCCGCACCCGGCCGGATGGTCTGGTCCTGCTCGCGCCCTTCTGCTTGCCCCATCCGGCCTGGTTAAGCGCAGCTTACACCCTGGCGCGTATTTTTTCGCCTTTCTCCATCCGGGTAGAGCCGTTCATCGATTTCGAATCAGCGGAAATTCAGCAAGGTTTTAGCAAGCTGATCCCCGATATTTCCCTGGGTAATCCAAAGGTTCGAGAAGCCCTACAGCATGTGCGCCTCCCCTTCATTTTTATCGAGCAATTCCTGCGCCTGAGCGGGATGGCTCAGGCCGGAGCTCGCAAGTGGCAAGGGCCGACCCTGATGATCCAGGGGGCCGATGACACGACCGTCCGCCCGGCGTGGTCTCGCCTGCTTAAGCGCCGCCTGGGGGGCCGCCCAGAACTGGTCGTCGTCCCGGGAAACCACAACCTGAACCTCCCCCGTCACGCTTCTTTTGCATTGGTCACAGCCCAACTGGCAAGATTTGCCTCATCCATCTGGCGAGAATAAAAAAACCGGGTGATCAAGCCGCGAACGGCCCGGACACCCGGTATTAATCAATTTTGATTTCCAACCGATGGCTGGAGATCAGCGCCGGAGTGCACTCCAGCCGGCATACTGAGCGGTATCGCCCAGCTCAGACTCAATCCTCATCAGCTGGTTGTATTTCGCAACGCGGTCCGAGCGCGCCGGAGCGCCGGTCTTGATCTGGCCCATATTCAGGGCCACAGCCAGGTCGGCGATGGTGGAGTCTTCGGTTTCACCCGAGCGGTGCGAAGTCACTGCACGCCAGCCAGCGCGATGGCAGGTTTCGACTGCCTCTATGGTCTCGGTCAGCGAGCCGATCTGGTTAAGCTTTACCAGCAGAGCATTGGCGGCCTTTTCGGCAATAGCTTTGCGCACACGAACCGGGTTGGTTACCAACAGGTCGTCGCCCACAATCTGGATTTTACTGCCCATTTCAGCCGTCATCAATTTCCAGCTGTCCCAATCGTCCTGGGCCAGGCCGTCTTCGATGGAGACGATCGGGTACTGTTCTACCCAATTTTTCCAAAAGGCGACCATCTGCTCGCCGGTCAGCTTCTTGCCTTCTTTGCGCAGATTGTAGGTTTTGGTCTCTTCGTCGTACAGCTCGGAGGCTGCCGGATCGAGCGCAATGCACACCTGCTCACCAGGTTTATACCCGGCCTTGGTGATCGCTTCCAGGATAACTTCCACTGCCTCAACATTGGCCTTAAGGGCCGGGGCGTAGCCGCCCTCATCGCCTACCAGGGTAGTGTAGCCGCGCGCTTTGAGCACCAATTTCAAGTTTTGATAAATTTCTGCTCCCCAGCGCAGGCCTTCGGCAAAGGAAGGTGCGCCTAAAGGCATCACCATGAATTCCTGGGCATCGGTGGATTGCCAGGCGGTATGGGCGCCACCATTGAGGATATTCATCATTGGAACCGGCAGCACATGCGCATACACGCCGCCGATATAACGATAGAGCGGCAGGCCGAGGGCATTGGCAGCGGCCTTGGCAACTGCCAGGCTGGTGCCGAGAATCGCGTTCGCGCCCAGTTTCGATTTATTGGGCGTACCGTCGAGCTCCAACAGGCTGGCATCGATTGCCTTCTGTTCAAGCGCATCCCACCCCAGCAGTGCATCGGAGATGGCTGTGTTGACATTTTCCACCGCCTTGAGCACGCCTTTGCCCAGGTAGCGGCCTTTATCGCCATCCCGCAGCTCCAACGCTTCATGCACACCGGTGGAAGCGCCCGAGGGGACAGCTGCCCGTCCCCAGCTGCCGTCCGCCAGGGTAACCTCTACCTCAACCGTGGGATTGCCACGCGAGTCGAGAATTTCCTGTCCGTAAACTGCCTCAATCGTAGTATCCATATCAACCCTTTCTTTTCATCTGGGAGTTAAGTGACTGTGTCACTGTGTCAACCTGGGAAATTGCCAATCAAGTATAAACGTAAATTCTATAAAACGATAGTGATTTAAGTCAAATTCAAGGTCATGGTGGACAAATCCCTGCCCGCTGGCAGACAGCGCGGGTAAACGCTAAAAAGAGCGGGTGCGGGCGTTCCGGGCGAGAGAGGAATTCTGGGTGGAACTGGGTGCCGACCATAAATGGATGGTCTTTAATTTCGGCGATTTCCACCAGTCTTCCATCCGGGGAAATCCCGGAAAACACCATGCCTTTGGCAGATAAGTCGGAGCGGTACTGGTTGTTCAGCTCGAAACGATGGCGGTGGCGCTCATCCACTTTGTCCACCCCATAGGCTTCGCGGGCGATGGTCCCGGGTTGGAGTTCGCAAGGATACAGTCCCAGGCGCATCGTGCCGCCCATATCGGTGATGCTTTGCTGTTCGAGCATCAGGTCGATCACCGGGTGAAGTGTGGAGCGGTCGAATTCGGTTGAGTTTGCGTTTTCATCCTCCAACGCCCAGCGCGCAAATTCAACCACCAGCAGCTGCATACCCAGGCACAGACCCAGGTAGGGAACCTGACTGGTTCGCGCGTAGCGCACAGCCTGTATCTTGCCTTCAATTCCCCGGCTGCCGAACCCACCGGGGACGATTACCCCATCGGCTTCTTTCACCAGTTCCCAACCGCGGCCTTTTTCCAGGTCAACGGAATGTACCCAGTTGATCGTGACGTCTACCCCATGGCTGAGCGCGGCATGTTTGAGCGCCTCGCGCACGCTGATGTAGGCATCATGCAGTTCCACATACTTCCCGACCAGCGCGACCTTAATCACTGGCTTATTGGGTAGGGAGATTTTTTCCACCAGCGCCTTCCACTCGCTCCAATCCGGTTCCCGGCGCGCTTCCAACCCCAAGCGCTTCAATACGGTGTCCGCGATGCCCGATTTCTCGATCAGCAGGGGGATCTCGTACAGAATTGGGTTGGTAACCATGGGGATAACTGCTTTACGGTCTACATCGCAAAACAATGCAATTTTTTCGCATAAACTGTCGTCCACCGGCGTATCTGACCGGGCTACGATCACATCCGGGGTAATTCCCATCGACCGCAGCTCGCGCACCGAGTGCTGGGTAGGTTTGGTTTTCAATTCGCCGGTCGCGCCAATGTACGGCAGCCAGGTGACGTGAACAAATAAGGTGTTTTCGCGCCCTAGTTCATAACGCAGCTGGCGCAGGGCTTCGATAAAAGGCTGGCTCTCGATATCTCCAACCGTTCCGCCCACTTCCACCAGCACAATTTCTGCGCCGCTGGATTTTGCCACCAGGCCGATGCGGCGTTTGATTTCATTGGTAATGTGCGGGATCACCTGAATGGTGCCCCCCAGGTAATCGCCGCGCCGTTCCTTGCTGATCACCTCTCCGTAAACCTGCCCGGTCGTGATATTGGAGGTCCGGTTGAGCCGTATGTCGATAAAACGTTCGTAATGCCCTAAATCAAGATCGGTTTCCGCGCCATCATCCAGCACGAAAACTTCGCCGTGCTGGTATGGGCTCATTGTCCCCGGATCCACATTTAGATAAGGATCCAGTTTCTGTACGGTAACCGAAAATCCGCGCTGCTTCAACGCCCTACCCAACGCAGCAGCGGTGACCCCTTTCCCAACCGAGCTGACCACGCCACCAGTAAAGAAAATATATTTCGTTGGCATCCTACCTCCTGGCTTGATAATTTGCGCGAACCTCATCCGCCGAGGGTTCAAACTGCCGCGCTGCATATAAAAAAAGATGGGTCTTGGCGGGAGAAAACCCGCCAAGACCCATCATCCAGTCCCTTGGGACGACTAAGCGTTCGGCTTGCTTTGAAGCGTACGCGACAGGATATCTTCCTGTACAGTTGAAATGGTTTTGGCCTTGCGAGCTTTTTCTTGTTCTTGCTTGCGAACTTTCGCTTTCTCCATGGCTGCACGGATCGCAATTTCCATCGCGGTAGGTTCAGCTTCGGGCGCAGGTTCGCCGGAAATTGCCAGCAGCTCATCAGAAATTTCAACATTATCACTGGTTTTGCGGCGCGGCTGGCGCTTGGGCGGCTGAGGTTTGCGTGCCGGGCGTTCTTTGGGCTGCGGCATTTCCACCGCACGCATGGGTTCTTCAACTTTGACCGGTTCCGGAATCAAAGCCTTCATGCTCAGCTTGATTTGCTTCTTGCGGCGGTTGACATCCAGCACTTCCGCTTCAATCTCATCATCTTCCTTCACAATATCGGAAGGCTGTTTGACGTAGCCGTGAGCCATCTCGCTGATGTGTACCAGTCCGGGACGCTCGGCGCCGATCTCGATGAAAGCACCAAATTTTTCCAGGCGTACTACTTTACCTTTAACAGTCATGCCTTTTTTCAGATCGCGCCATTCAAGATCCAACGGTCTGAACATCGTGAGCTCGACATGATCTTCTCGGACGCGCTTCACCCACACTTCCACTTCTTGACCGATCTGCAGCACATCGCTTACCCTTTTAATGGGCTCTTCCGTCGGCGGGACGATCTGCGAGACATGCAGTACGGCGGGAATCGCCTGCCCGATGTCGATCGCCGCACCGGCCAGGCTGATTTTCACCACCTTTCCGGCAAAGTGCATTTTGGGTTTGATTTCGACGGAGCTTGCACCCTCCGCCACGGTATTTAAGTCCATACACTATACTCCCAGGGGGTTAAATTTCAGCAAAACTGGATTATACCCGTCATATTGGAAACTGTCAAATAGGTAAGTTTACTAGTTTACTCGGTTCATCTTTCAAATTGTCCCGGTCAACTTCTGGTCGGGATGATCCGCACCAGTTCCAGGCAGATCACATCCCTCGTGACTTCGTCCACCTTATAATTTTCACTCATGCGCAGTCCGCACACCCAAACCGTTTCGCCGGCAGAGATCACCAGGGGCCAACCGCGCCGCGCCCGCAGCGGAAGCTTTCGATTGGTGAAATAATCCGAAAGCTTCAACGTGTGACCGGTCATGCCTAACGGCGCCAGGCGCTCGCCCGGCTTTACACCGCGAACTTGCAGCGGCAAGGTCAGTTTGCTGGCATCGAGCTGAATAACCAGCTCCAGTAATCCCACCCCCCGGCTGGCCTGGAAAAATCCATTCCCATGAAGATTACCGCCGCTCATTGTCCGCGACGATCGGATTGACCAATTGTTAGCCAGGCGGACTTCGCCCGGCACCGGCAGGGTCAATTCCTCACCTAACGGCACCTGGGGCCAGTCTTCCGCGGGCGGAACATCCCTGGTCTCAGATAGGATGACCCTACCCCATTCCACCCTCAGGTGCAGCCCCGCCGCCACCTCCATCCATCGCCCGCGCGCCGGATTTTTTAACCAATCCAGACAGCGGTCTATCGAACCGGCGTCAACGTCTCGCAGTCCGGCACGCATTTGGGCAATCGCGCGGCGCATAACCGCCCGCTGCAGACCGGTACTTAGCGTCTGCAGCTCTGCCAGGCTCAATGTCACCCAGGTACCGTCCTTTTCCATCCTGCAGCGCTGGCAGGCCTGGTCCACCAATCCTTCGATGATTTCCCAGTCGCCTGTTAATAAATTGGCCATGCGCCAGATGACTTCTTTAATATTCGGATTGTAAGTCTGTAATTCAGGAATTAGCTCGTGGCGCAGGCGGTTGCGAAAGAAGAGTGTGTCCTGGTTGCTTGGATCGACGATCGCACGGAGCTTTTTTTTCATGCACCAGGCTTCCGTTTCAGCTCGCCAGAAGCCCAACAGCGGTCTCACCAAAGGAATCTCGCCATCCCATTCAGGAATCACCAACCGGTCCATAATTCCTTTGAGGCCGCTCAAGCCTGCCCCTCGCAGCAGGTGCATCAGCACTGTTTCCACCTGGTCGTCGGCTGTGTGTGCCACTGCCACGGCCTGGGCCTGGTTTTGTCGCGCGGTAGAGAACAAAAACCGGTAGCGCGCTTTCCGCGCGGCTTCTTCAATCGACAATCCTTCTAGAGCCGCCAGGCGGCGCACATCCATTCGGGCTTGCTGGAAAGAGATACCCATTTCTTTGACTAACGCAGCCACATGCCGCGCGTCTTCAGCCGATTCGTCCCGCAAACCATGATCAAAATGAGCCGCTATGAGAGGAATACCGAGGTGGTGCAGGCTGTCAAGCAGGCACAAACTGTCTGCTCCTCCAGAAACGCCGACGACCAGCAGCTTTTCCAGCGACACCAGGCAATCTTTTAACAAGGCGTCTTTTATCTGCGCCAGTTCCATATGATCATTATAACCATACCGCGGCAGATAAGTGCTTAAATATATATCTCCTTGAACTTTTTTGTTTATGGTAAGCTTACTGTAATTATTTTATAATTAAGCATGGTAAAAAAGCAGGTCGTGCAACCGCGGGCCACGCATAATGAAAACCCGTCATTGCGAACTGCCCGAAGGGCAGTGAAGCAATCTTTTTGCCAGAAGATTGCTTCGCTTCGCTCGCAATGACAGATTCATCATATAAGTAGAGCGCGCTTGCCAACCGCATCAGACTATGCTAGACTGCAAAAACTGGACAGGTTAGGATTAACATGCCCGATAAGATTCTAATTGTCGATGATGATATTGAAACCCTGCGTCTGGTAGGATTAATGCTGCAGCGCCAGGGGTTCGAAATTGCTGCCGCCAACAGCGGCGCTCAGGCCCTCAGTCAGGCTGCCCGTGAACATCCCGATCTTATCTTGTTGGATGTGATGCTGACCGACACAGACGGGTACGAAGTCACCCGCCAGCTGCGCAAAGATCCACAAACCGGGCCGACCCCTATTCTCATGTTCACTGCGCGCAACCAGTTGGATGCAAAAGTGATGGGGTATGAAGCCGGGGTCGATGACTACCTGACCAAACCTGTTCATCCGGTTGAGCTAGTCGCGCGGATAAAAGCCTTGCTGGCTCGCAACCGAGGAAGGGCACCTGGGATAGCTGCATCGGAACGCGGGTACCTTCTGGGTGTAGCGGCGCCCAAAGGCGGCATGGGCGTTTCCAGCCTGGTGCTGAACCTGGCGATTGGTCTCCATCAAAACCACAAAGTGGATCTGGTAGCCTCTGAATTACGCCCCGGCAACGGCACCTGGGGCCACGATCTCGGTTTTACCAACCCGACCGGCCTGAGCAACTTGCTGCGCTTGAAACCCGTAGAAATCACCGCGGAATCGGTCTCTAAAGAGCTGGTACGCACCAATTACGGCGTGAGGCTGCTGCTTGCCTCCAACTCATTGAGCGATCTGTCGTTAATTAATGCCGGCCCCCAATATGAAGCCATCGTCCAGCAGCTTTCTACCCTCGCGCCGATGTGCTTGCTCGATATCGGGAATCCCATCCTGCCCGCTTTTGATCGAATTTGTTCTTACCTACAAGAAATGATTGTGGTAACCGAGCCTTATCCAGGCTCCATTAATCGCACCCGGCAGTTCATCGATGAATTAAGTGATCGTGGTTTTGGCCGCGGGCGTTTATTGACGGTGGTGATGATCAACCGGGTGCGGGCCGACATCCAGCTTTCTATTTCCCAGGTCCAGGAACGCCTGGATGTGCCCATTCAAGTCGTATTTCCGCCTGCGCCCGAACAGGCTTTCCAGGCCGGAATGCGCAATCTGGCGCTGATCGAAATCCAACCTGAAAGCCTTCTATCACAACAATTTAACCTGTTAGCAGGGATCATCCACCAACGGGTCAAGAAATGAGTCAATTCACTCCAGATGCCGCTTATCAAAAAGCGGCGGATTTGCTGCGCAAAGCCCGGCACGCGGTAGCCTTCACCGGGGCCGGGGTATCTACTCCTTCTGGCATTCCTGATTTCCGTTCGGCAGGTTCCGGTCTGTGGGCGAAAAACGATCCGATGAAGGTCGCATCATTGACCAGCTTCCGCCGTACGCCCCAGGTATTCTTTGACTGGCTGCGCCCCCTGGCAGCCCAGATCGTACTTGCCCAACCCAATCCAGCTCATCTGGCCCTGGCCAAAATGGAAAAGGCTGGCATCTTGAAGGCGGTGATCACCCAAAACATCGACGGCCTGCATCAAAAAGCCGGGTCGCACAACGTATTCGAAGTACACGGCGGCATGAACACCTTGTCTTGCCCAAAATGCCATCTGGTTGTAGCCAGCATACCCTATTTAACTACCTTTATCGAGAATGGGACCTTGCCCGCCTGCCCTGACTGTGGCAGCCTTTTAAAACCGGACTTTGTCCTGTTTGAAGAAATGCTTCCCGAAGATACGTGGCGGGCGGCGGAAGCGCACAGCGAAAGCGCCGACGTGTTTTTGATCGCCGGATCATCCCTGGAGGTCATGCCCGCCGCCGGCTTGCCGTATTATGCGGTCGAGCATCACGCCGCTGTCATAATCAATAATTACACCCCGACCTACCTGAACGAACGAGCCGAAGTAGTAATAACAACCAATGTTGCCGAAGCCCTGCCACGTATCGCGCAGTTGGTCGAATGAAAAAAATTATTTTGTAGCAATCACTCCTCGCATATCAGTACGGGACTGTCTAAAAAGAACGATTTGTCTAAGACCTATCCTCCCAACAGAGGCTTAGGGAGTTTTGGCCGCAAAACGCGGCCAAAACTCCCTTTTTTCTACCTTAAATTGCTAAGGAATTTGATCCCATAAATCGGCCGGGCCGAAGGATAAGCCAACCATTCCCGGTCCAGTGTGTGCCCCGAGTACCGGAGCAACCGGCGTCGTGGGCATGTAAACACACTGAAATAATTGGTCCAGGCGATGGCGCAGCATTTCAGTGGCCTCTAAATTATAAGCATGCAGTAGTTGGACGCGCAGCTTACTACCTTCTGGGAACCAATGGGTTATGGTGTCCGCCAGCTTATTCACCGCCCGGCGAAAAGTAATTTCCTGCCCAAAAGAAGTATATTTTCCGGTGATTTTATCCACCCCAATGATCGGCTTGATATTGAGCATTGACGCCACCAGGCCGCGGATATGGCTGATCCGTCCGCCGTGGATCAAATATTTCATTTCCGGCAGGGTAAAGATACCGTGCGCCTTTTCGCGAATCTTGGGCAGCATCTCCAGGATCGCTTCCAGAGTCCACCCTTTTTTAAGGCATGCAGCGCGGCTTCCACCTGCCAGCCGAACGGGCAGGAAAGGGTCATCGAATCGAAAAAGGTGACGTGGGCTTCAGGCACCATCTCGGCCCCGGCCCGGGCAGTATCCAGGGTACCGCTCAATCCGGAAGAGATGTGGATCGAAAGAATTTCCGGGTCAGTTTTGGCCAGAGACCGGTACAGCTCCGCAAATTCCCCCGCGGATGGCAGCGAGGTAGTGGGGAAACTTTCTGTCTCCGAAAGTAATTTATAAAATTCGGCGGGTTGGATGTCTTCGCCACTTTTATAAGTGATTCCATCCAGAGTTAAACGAAGCGGCGCATAGGTCAGTGTGTAGCCCTCCAGTTGTTCTGGAGCCAAATCCATCCCTCGATCGGTCAAAATCTGCATGTCCAGCATCCTTTCCAAAAATTTATTAATACCTTTTTTGTTGTTTCGGGTGTTTTTTCGCGCGACTTCGTCGCGCGAAAAAACACCCTGGCATCATTTTATGTGGTCGCTGCCAGCCCTGGCCCCAGGGGGCCGACCAGCTTATATGATACTAATACATCATTTTGCATGGCCTGCGATAGCAAGACCAGCTAAAAGGTTGTAAAGCGGTGTTTCTTGAGGGGATTCGCGTCTCAAAAAACACCGCATACATTATATGGTCATTTCAAAGTTCAGCGGCTGCCCCGCCGACCAAACTGGCGTTCAAGCAAATCCACGGATAGGTGGATCATGGTCGGCCTGCCGTGCGGACAGGTGCGCGGGGATTGGCAGCTTTCCAGGTCGGTCAGCAGGGCGCGCTGTTCTTCCATGGAAAGGGTTTGCCCGCCTTTGACTGCGGCCCGTTTACAGATGCGCGCCGCCAGGCGTGCTTCCACTTCAGCCTGGAGAGGTGTTTCATCCTCTTCGAAGTCTTCCACGATCACTCGCAGTGCGGCAGCCGGGTCCATGTGGCTGAGGATAGCCGGTAATGCGCGCACCTGGAACGCGCCCGGCCCAAACGGCTCCACCTGAAAGCCGAGATGGTCCAGGTTGGGCAGCTGGTTGGAAATTACCTGGGCAGATTGGGGTGAAAGCTGAATCAGCACCGGGCTAAGCAAAGCCTGAGCTGGCACCTGCCTTTCGTGCTGGCTCATCCATTTTTCAAACAGCACACGTTCGTGGGCGGCGTGCTGGTCGATTAAATACAATCCATCCGGGCCTTCCGCCACCAGGTAGGTTGCCCCCACCTGCCCCACCAGGCGCAGCAGGGGCATCTGGCCCGAAGGCAGGTTACCCGTATCAGGCCGAGAGCTGCCCTGGATTGGCTCAGGCACATCATCAGCAGCTGGAGGCAGTTTGGCCTGGGCCGCCATTTCCCAGGCCGGATCGATCACCCGCTGAGTTGTCTCTGAGCGCCAGAAAGTTGGGTTTAATTGAGGTACTGGCGAATGCGCCAGCAGCGTGCGGCGCACCGCCCGCTGCACCAGGCTGAACACCCGATCGCCGCGGCGAAATCGCACTTCGGCTTTGGCGGGATGCACGTTGACATCCACGTCTTCCGGCGGCAGGTCCAGGAAAAGAACCGCCATGGGGAAGCGTCCGACCATCAACAGGGTGTGGTAAGCCTGCAATAATGCGGAATTCAATGCCGGATCGTTCACCCAGCGCCCATTGACAAAAAAGGTCATCTCGCGCCGGTTGGACCGGGTCAGCGCCACCGGGCTGGTATAACCGAAGATGCGCATGCCTTCGTCTTCCAGCTCGACCTCTACCATCTGGCGGGCAGTCTCCACCCCGTACAGATTAGCCAGCACTTCGCGCCGGTTGCCGTTGCCGCTGGTCTGCAGAACCGGCCGGTTGTCGTGAAACAATTGGAAGCGCACCTCGGGGTAAGCCAGGGCATAGCGCGTCACCAGGCCGTCGATTTGCTGTCGTTCGGTGGCATCCCGCTTTAAGAACTTCAGCCGGGCCGGAACGTTAAAAAACAGATCCTCAACCCGCACCACGGTCCCATTGGGGATACCCGCCGGTTCTACTCGCCCGGCATGCCCGCCTTCGATGAGCAGCCGCGCCCCAGCCGTCGAATTACGACTATGCGAAAGAAGGGTCAGGCGTGAGACCGATGCGATCGAGGCCAACGCTTCTCCCCGGAAACCCAGGGTGGTGATATGAAACAAATCCTCAGCGGAGCGCAGCTTGCTGGTGGCGTGGCGGGCCACTGCCAGCAGCAGTTCTTCTGCGGGAATACCGCCCCCATCATCCGCAATTTCGATCAAACGCCGCCCGGACTGTTCCACATGAATGCTCACCTGGCGCGCGCCGGCATCCACTGCGTTTTCCAACAGCTCCTTGACCACCGAAGCCGGCCTTTCAATCACCTCGCCGGCGGCAATTTGTGATGCAACTTCATCCGGTAATATTTGGATCGCCATTGTTAAAGAATTATACTATTTAACCTGTCCTATCCAGGTTTGCAATTCGATTTATAATAACTTCATGGCCTTTAAAGACCTTCGCGATTTTATCCAGTTGCTCGAACAGCGCAGCCAATTCGTTCGTGTAACCGCCCCCGTTTCCGCAGATTTGGAAATCACCGAAATCACCGACCGCGTATCCAAAGGTCCGCCAGAGCAAAACCGCGCATTGTACTTTGAAAATGTGAACGGGTCGGCGCTGCCTGTGCTAATCAACGCCTTTGGCTCCGCCAGGCGCATGGCCTGGGCCCTGGGCGTGGATGACCTGGACGAACTTAACCAACGCTTGGGACGCCTGATCGACCCCCGCCTGCCAACCGGGATGGGCAAGGCTTTCGAACGCGGGCGAGACCTGCTCGGTGCGCTGCTTTCGACCGGCATGCGTCCAAAAACCGTTAAAAACGGGCCTGTCCAGGAAACTATCTTCACTGATAAGGCCAGCCTCGATTTTCTCCCAGTCTTAAAGTGCTGGCCCAAGGACGGCGGGCGGTTTATCACCCTACCCCAGGTAATCACGCGCAATCCTCAAAGCGGGGTGCGCAACGTGGGCATGTACCGCCTGCAGGTGGTGGACCCCACCACGCTGTTGGTCCACTGGCAGCGCCATAAAGGCGGCGCTGACCATGCCCTGCGCGCCCAGAGCCTGCACCAGGACAGAATCCCAGCCGTGATCGCCCTGGGAGGCGACCCGGCTTCGATGTGGTGCGCCTCAGCCCCCCTCCCGCCGGAAATCGACGAATATTTGCTGGCCGGTTACCTGCGCGGCGGGCCAATCGAGTTCGTTCGCTGCGTTTCACAGCCCCTGGAAGTGCCCGCCCAGGCCGAGATTGCGATCGAGGGGTACGTCGATTTGGGCGATTACCGTCCTGAAGGCCCGTTTGGCGACCACACCGGGTACTACACGCCCGTCGAAACTTTCCCAACCTTTAAAGTAACCGCGATCACCCACCGCAAGAATCCAATCTACCCGGCAACCGTGGTGGGTATCCCGCCGATGGAAGACGTCTGGATGGGCAAAGCCACGGAACGCCTTTTCTTACCCTTGATCCGCCTGTTCATGCCCGAAATTCTGGATGTGCACATGCCGGCTGAAGGCGTGTTTCACAACCTGGTGCTGGTACGGCTGGCAAAACGTTACCCGGGACACGCCCGTAAGGTGATCCACGGGCTGTGGGGGCTGGGCCTGCTGACCCTGGCGAAAGCCGTGGTGGTGGTGGATGAATGGGTCGACGTGCAAAATCTTTCTCAAACCGCCTGGCAGGTGCTGGGGAATGTCGATTGGAGCCGGGATATTATCCTCGGGCCGGGTCCGGTTGACCAGCTAGACCACGCCTCGACCATGCCTTCCTTCGGAGGAAAGATCGGGGTGGATGCCACCGCTAAGCTGCCCGAAGAAGGATATTCGCGCGGCTGGCCTGAAGTTATTTCTATGTCGCCCGAGGTTAAGCAGCGCATCGACGAGCTTTGGGGTTCGCTGGGGCTTTAAAGAGCATCCGCAAGGTAAGATGAGCCGGTTTACCGGTTGGCCATTACAGAGCTAATATTCACCCGCAATTTTGGGACATAGTTTGCCCGAGGCGCATTGACACACATCCAATTTGGCTTCACCATGCCCCAGGTACCGCTGGATAAAGTCCGGCGGGCCACATTCGTCGATAACCTTAACCAGGCGCTGGCGCTGATCAGCGGGCATTTCGAATCGGCTCGGATCATAGACCATCTTATGTCCAATTCTGGCGACATCGAAAGTTTCACCACCCTGGCCTACTTCGCGGCTCTCCATCCGCAGCTCAAGTTTGGCCATACGGTGATCTGCCAGTCATTTCGCAATCCCGCGCTGGTTGCCATGATGGGCGCAGCGTTTCAGTTCCTCAGCGATGGGAGATTCCTGTTAGGCATTGGAACTGGCTGGCTAGAAGAGGAATACAAGGCTTTCGGATACGATTTTCCGCCAGCTTCCGTGCGCGTGGAACAGCTAGAAGAGGCACTGCAGATCATTAAAGCTATGTGGACTGAACAAAAGGTAACTTTTATGGGCAAATATTACCGGGTACAGGATGCTGGCTGCGAACCCAAACCCGATCCGCTGCCATCCATCATGGTTGGCGCATTCAAACCGAAGACGCTGCGCGTCACCGCAAAATATGCCGACGAGTGGAATGTTTCGTCGACCGGGATCGGCAAATACCGCCGCCTGGTAGCGGAGTTTGAACGCGCCTGCGCAGCCGTGGGCCGCGATCCGTCTACGGTGCGTCGTTCATGGGGCGGCGGTTGTATCTGCATGCCGACCCAGGCAGAAGCAGAGCGCATAGCCGGGTCGCGCTATAACACCGATCCTCAAGAAGATGATTTTGACTTTGTCGGCACTCCGCAACTGATTATCGAACAGATGAAACCCTTTATCGACCTTGGTGTCAGTTCATTCATATTTGACTGCGGTGGATTTCCTGACCTGACAACGCTCAATCTTCTAATTGGTGAGGTACTGCCAGTGTTAAAGAATTGATGGTTAGCTTTATCTGTAATTGCGCCTGAAAAGCCATCTTAAAGAAGGGATTCTATGAAAAAAAACTTGCGAACCTTGCCACTGATACTTTTGGCGACGCTGGTTACAACCTTATTTGGTTGTGCTCCGGCTATCCCTGCCGACACGGCCCCGGTCCGTATCGCGGTGCTGCCAATCGTGGATGGATTACCTCTTTACGCGGCGCAAGACGGCGGCTTTTTTGAAAAACAAGGGGTGAAGGTCGAATTTATTGCCGTCAGCTCGGCCGCCGAACGCGACCAGCTCATCGCCGCCGGCCAGGCTGACAGCATGATCAACGACCTGCTGGCGGTTGCCCTGTTTAATCGGGATTCCGTTCAGCTCCAGGTGGTGCGTTTTGCCCAGGTATCTGCTCCTGGCACACCCATGTTTGTGATCGCCGCCGCTCCGAACAGCGGCATTAAAGATGTAAAAGATCTGGCAGGCGTTGAAATTGGCATCTCGCAGGGTTCGATCATCGACTACGTCACCAACCGCATACTGGCGGGAAGCGGCATGACCGCCGACCAGATGAAAACCATCGCCGTCCCTAAAATCCCGGACCGCATGACCCTCCTGCTCTCCGGGCAGCTCAAAGCCGCCACCCTGCCCGAGCCGTTCGCGACCATCGCCGTCCAACAAGGAGCTGCAGCCGTTGTGGACGATACGCAGATTTCCGGGTTGGGCAATTCCGTGGTTTCTTTTCGCAAGGAGTTTATTGACGCTCACCCCCAGGCCGTGCAGAAATTCTTGACCGCCCTTAACCAGGCAGGTGACGAGATCAACGCCAACCCTGAAAAGTACCGCAGCCTGCTGGGGAAATACAAGGTCGTCCCCGAAAATATCCTGGCCGCGTTCCCTATTCCCAAATTCCCCGGCGACAGCCTGCCCACGGCACAGCAGTTCGAGGATGTGGTCGCTTTCGCCCAGGAGCATAAATTGATCGCCGCTCCCGTGAAATATTCCGACTCGGTCAACGGCAGTTTTTTGAAGAAATAAGCCGCGAGCAAATCAATTCTCTATAGCTAACCATTTCTGGCAGGTATGATTTCGATCGAAGCAGTGTCATTTTCTTATCCCAATGGGCCGGGAATTTTTCAAGACTTCTCCTGGCGGACAGACCGCGGCGAGGCCTGGGCCGTGCTGGGTCCATCCGGCTGCGGGAAAACTACGCTGCTGTACCTGCTGGCCGGGCTCCAGTTCCCGACTGCTGGAAAGATTTTTGTGGACGGGCAGCCAGTCACCCGCCCGCGCCCGCAAACCGGTTTGATCCTGCAGGAATACGGCCTGCTGCCCTGGGCCACGGTGCGCCAGAATATCGCGCTCGGGCTGGAGGTACGCACTTTCTACGGCCCGGATGGGCGGCATGCTCCGACCCATCCGGTCAACCCCGCCGACGTGGAAACCTGGATGGTGAGGCTCGGCCTGGAAGAACTTTCCGGTAAATACCCGGGCCAGCTTTCAGGCGGGCAGCGCCAGCGCACTGCCATCGCCCGCACCTTGATCCTGCAGCCTGATTTACTTTTAATGGACGAGCCTTTTTCCGCGCTGGATGCTCCAACCCGCCTGGATCTTGAAGACCTGACCCTACAGCTCTGGCAGGAACAGGGCTTTACCTTCGTCATCGTCACCCACACCATCGAAGAAGCCGCGTACCTGGGGCAATCGATCCTGGTCCTCGGCAAGACGCCCAACCGCTCCGGCAAGATTTTCAACAATCCGGTCTTCGGCCGGCCTGGCGGACGCGACAGCACCGCCTTTAGAGAACTATGTGCTGCGCTGCGCACCGAGCTGGAGAAAAAATGAGGCGCAGGGATACATTATTCGCTTTATTGATCCTGATCATTTTATGGTACCTGCTGGCTGCGCTGGTCAATAAGAATATTCTACCAATCCCGATCACCGTGGTTGAAACGCTGTGGAAAGAAATCACCCAGGGCGAGCTCATGACCCACTTTTTCGCTTCATTGTGGCGAGTGGTGGCAAGTATGCTGGTCTCGGTCTTTTTAGCAGCCCCCGCCGGCCTGATTCTGGGACAATCACCGCGCATTAACCGCCTGGTGTCACCGATGATTTACTGGCTGTATCCCATTCCAAAGGTCGTGCTGGTGCCGGTGGTTATTCTCCTGCTTGGGATCCATGACCCGGCTAAAATCGTGATCATATTCTTGATCCTTTTTTTCCAGATCCTGGTGCTGGTGCGCGACCAGGCGGCTGCCCTGAGGCCCGAATTGATCCTCAGCGTGCGCAGCCTGGGAGCCGGAAGACGCGCGCTGTTTCGTTTTGTTTACCTGCCGGCCAGCCTTCCAGCGATTTTAACTGCTTTGCGCCAATCGGTGGGAACAGCTGTGGCTGTGCTCTACGTGGCTGAGCTCTTCGCTACCAAATGGGGCCTGGGTTATTACATCTTCCTCAACGGCAGCAACCTGTACAATTATCCAGCCATGTATGCCGGGATCGTAGCGATGAGCCTGATGGGGATGCTGCTGTACTTTGGGATCGATGCCCTTGAAAAGCGTCTATGCCCCTGGTTATTTCTCAAATGAAAAAATTCCTGGATCTCATAAAATTCGAACACACCATTTTTGCGCTGCCGTTCGCCTACCTGGGTATGGTCCTGGCGGCACGCGGTTGGCCCGGTTGGGAAAAATTGCTTTGGGTGACCGTTGCCATGGCTGCTGCCCGCACCCTGGCAATGGCGTTCAACCGCATCGCCGACCGCTGGTGGGATGCGCGCAACCCGCGCACAGCCCAACGCCCGCTGGTGACCGGGGCCATCACCCTGCGCACCGCCTGGTTGGGGACCCTGGCTTCTCTGGCAGTGCTGGTCTTTGCAGCCTGGAAATTAGGCCCGCTGCCTTTAATCCTGCTGCCAGGGGCATTGATTTTTCTGGTGGGCTACTCCTATACCAAACGATTTACCAGTTTTTCGCATTACATCCTGGGTTTCACCGACGGTCTGGCCCCTGCCGGGGCCTGGGTGGCGGTAACCGGATCCCTTTTTACCTTCGCCGACCTGCCTGCCTGGCTGCTCACCGCCGTGGTGACTTTATGGATTGGCGGTTTCGATATCCTATATGCCTGCCAGGATATCGAATTTGACCGGCAGTACGGTCTGCACTCCATCCCGGCCACCCGGGGTGTTCTCTTCGCCCTGAACCTCTCCGTATGGAGCCATGTTGCGATGCTGGTCTTGTTATTGATGATCGGCATCCTGACCCGCTTAGGTTGGCCGTATTTTCTGGCGCTGGTCGTCATTGCAGGATTGTTAATATGGGAACACCGCCTGGTCACGCCGTCTGACCTCTCAAAAATCGATCAGGCGTTTTTTAATATCAACAGCTACATCGCCCTGGTGCTCTTTGGAGGGGTTTTGCTAGGACTGATTGGTTAAAATATAGTCGAGGAGAAAAAGATGCTCAACACCTCGATCAGAAAACTTTCCCCTGAGGATGCCCCCTGGGTGCAAGCCTTTTGGATAGAACACTGGGGCAGCGACCTGATGGTTGTACATGGCCAAACCTATACATCAGCCGGGCTGGACGGTTTTGTGGTAGAAGAAAATGGCCAGGTGCTGGGGTTGGCCACTTATCGGATGGAGAATGACGAGTGCGAATTAATGTCCCTCGACAGCCTGATCGAAGGCCAGGGAATCGGCTCCCAACTGCTCGAGGCCGTCATCGAAGCCGCCCGACAGGCAGGTCTGCGGCGCATGTACCTTTCTACGACCAATGACAATATGAATGCGCTGCGCTTCTACCAAAAACGCGGTTTTCGGCTATGTGCCCTGCGCCCTGGGGCAGTGATGGAGTCGCGAAAACTGAAACCTGCTATTCCGCTGGTAGGATTCGAGGGCATCCCCATTCGAGATGAGCTGGAGCTGGAAAAAGATCTTTAATGTCAGGCGCACTGCACAAGGCGGTGCGGGTAAAGTTTTTAGAAAATACGCAAGTGCACCAGCAGGATCTCGACCGAACTCTCACTGCCCCTGCATGAACAGCAGCTTGACCGCGCTGCCTCCAGCCGAATTCGCTTCAATGTGGATCTCGACGCCTTCCTCGCCACGCTGGTAGCTGAGCACGGTGCCCCCTTTGGCCTGGGCGGGCGGTTCTTTTTCTACCCAGTTCTTCCCCGGCAGGCTCGTCTGGAAGAACTTCACCAGGTCTGCAATACTGCTCTTGCTCTCGAACGAAGCCATCCCTGGCAGGCGTACAAACATGCTGATCGTCTTGGGAAGCGGCACGCCGATTTCGCAGTTAGCTATCGAGTTAATCGGCTCATCGCCCAGCACACCTGCATTGTAACTGGCAGTCAGTTTTCCAGAACCGGACGCGAAAAATGGATCCACACCTGTGGCAGTCATGGTGAACTGGCGCAGCATCCCCGATTCATTTTCCTGCCACAGATCGATGTTCGCGTCTTTCCATGGGCCGCTGGTGGCTCCCGTCGCGCGGAAGTGTTTCACAGATACACTGGCCAGCTGCTCTTCGCCCACCAGCTTGAACGCGCTGCCTGATGTCTGCAGATCAAGCAGCGATTCAGGGTAGATGTAAGTGGGGTCCATGCCCTGCCCGTTGGGAAACTGCACGCACTGCTGGTCGGTGCCCTCTCCAATCATCCAGGTCGTTGCATTGTCTGTCACCATGCGGATATCCCCAGGATTCTGCGCACCCTGCACCCCATCAATATGCAGGCTGATCTCGCGCAGGGCCGGCGATTTGCGCGTCTTAAGCTGGTAGCTCCAGTTTTTCGCCCCGCTGAATTGCATGTTGAACTCTGCCGAGTAGCTGGCGGCGGCGTCGCGGTCAATCACAGGCTGGTTCGGATCCCGCACCTTGGTTCCCGAAGGAAGCGAGCAGGCGGAGATCAAGAAAACACACACAAGGATCAAAATGATGGTCGATGAAGTTTTTTTCATGCTTCCATGATAAAAGGTTCACAGGTAAAAAAACTTTCAATCTTGAAAGGTGACCGTATACCAACCTCCGACTCTTATTAGCTCCGCAGCCGTTATTACTATTGTACAGTTCATAGCAACAATCTCGCACCTCGACAAAGGAGAAAAAAGATGCGTAAAATTCTAACAACATGGGGATTAATACTTCTGATGCTGGTATCGATTGTAGGAACCGCCGCGGCTCAAGACAGCGGCCCAACAGCCACCCCGACAGCCACGCCAACCAGCCAACCGGCCGAATCAACATTTTACCGGCACCCGATCGTGCAAATCCTCAGTGCTTACTTTGGGCGCTTGACCCGGCCTGTGCTGCCGACTGCCAGCCCTACCCCCACAGCAACCTTCACAGTCACCCCCACGGTGGACCCGTTGGCGACCGCCACCGCGACCCCAACGGAAGGCCCTTCGCCGACCCCCACCGAAACCCCCACTGGGACTCCCACGGCTACGCCTTTGCCAGGCCCGCAGGAATATGCTGAACAGATCGCCTTGTACCATGAAAGCGGCATGGGCTTTGGCGTACTGGTCAAGCTCTACGCGATGGCTGAAGCCGCGGTGGAAGACTGCCTCAACCAGTCGGTGCTAACTGCCTCCGTCGAAGCAGTCGATCCTGAGCAGACCACCTGTGTGGCTGTAACGGTAGACCAGCTGGTCACCGAATTCGTTAGCGGCACCGGTATGGGTCAGCTCTTCAAGGACTATGGTAAACCCGCCCTGCTCGGCGTCGGTCATGTCAAGAAAGCCTATAAGAATCTGCCAGCTGAAGTGACCGTCACCCCTAACCCCAGCCTTACTCCCACTCCTGTCCCCAGCGGAGATGCCAGCACCCTGCAGAACCAGAAATCGAACAATGGTTATGGCAATAGCAAGAGCAACGGTAACGGCAACAAACCTGTGAAGACCCCCAAACCGAAAGGCTCGAAGAAATAACCTTTTTACCGGTGTTCTTAACCGAAACTTGATGAATCCCCAATTAGGGTAGGGGATTGATAGAAACAGGCCTTCTGGGATAAGTTGGATGGGACCTCCCCAACTGCCCAGAAGGTCTGTTGTTGTGAAAAACTAATCGCACTTCGGGGATCACGCAAATAACCTATCTCCAATATCTTGACGGACGATAACTTCAATCGATTTAGACAGGTAGGCAATCCTGTATTAGAATAGGGTAATGAAAAAGCTGCAGCTATTATTGGTCTTTTGGATCACCTTTGTTTCGTTCCAGGCTGCCCCGGTTACGTTGGTTCAAGCCGCTGACCCCGACCGCAAGGAATATTACCAGGGCCTGCCGCTGTGCCTGCCCGGCGCCTACCTGCAGGAACCGGACCGCTGCCTGCCCCTGGGACCTTCCAATACAATTACCAGCTATGCCCGCCTTGGTATAAGCATTCCGCAGATTCCGCTCCCGGTGAATTCTATCCCGGCCGAACTGGGGCCGGTGCCGTTTCAATACTTGAAGGCCTCTGACCAGGGCATTCCAGTGTTCAGCTCCCTGGATGCTGCTATGTCTGGCAGCCCGCGGCGCACACTGGCCCCGGGTAATAAATACCTGGCCTACCGTGAGCGAGTGGAAAATGACCAGGGCGTGTTCTACCAGTTCCAGACCGGCGAATGGATCCGGGGCGAAAGCGTCTCCTCCAGAGTAGGTTATTCTACGGTCTCACGCGGGGTGCTGGTCACCGGCGTTCCGCGGGCTACATTCGGCTGGACGATCGAAGCGGTTGAAACACTCACCGCGCCAGGATTGGCAGGTCGCAAGAGCGGGCACAAGATTCCCATTTATAACCTGGTGTACGCCTTCGAGACGGTAAAAGCGGATGGATTTTCCTGGGTCATGGTCGCGCCCAATGAATGGGTCGAAGACCGCCTGGTAGCCAGGGTAATTTACAACCCAACTCCTCCGAAAGGCGTCACCAATGGACGCTGGGTGGAAATCAACCTCGGCGAACAGACCCTCTCCGTTTACGACCAGAACCGCCTGGTCTTTGCGGCCCTGGCAGCCACCGGAATCAGCCAGATGGCCACCCGCCCCGGCCTGCACCAGGTTACCAAGAAAGTGGTGGCGGAAAATATGACCGGGGCTTTCGAAGCCGACCGTTCAGACTTTTATTATTTGGAGAGCGTGCCCTGGACGGTTTATTTTGATGAAGCGCGCGCCATCCACGGAGTGTACTGGCGCACAAATTACGGGCGCAAAGCTTCTCATGGCTGTGTCAACCTGACCATTCCTGACGCGCACTGGCTGTACGATTGGATCAAAGAAGGCGACTACGTGTACGCCTGGGAATAAGCTCCTGTTCGGGGGAATATTTGGACAACACTGCCATCTGGTGGATCCGGCGCGATCTTCGATTAACTGATAACCTGACCTTGACCTCCGCCCTGGAAAGCAGCCAGACGGTGATCCCGACCTTCATCCTTGATCCTGCCCTGCTGGATAGACCCGCCCCGCTGCGTCGGGACTTCCTATTTGCCGGGTTACGCGCCCTGGATGCAGATTTACGAGCCCACGGCAGCCGGCTCATCCTGCGCCAGGGCGATCCGATGGAAGAAATCTCCCGCCTGGCTGCAGAATGCTGCGCGAATTCGGTCTATGCCTCCGAAGATTACAGCCCTTATGCCCGGCGTCGAGATGCTGCCGTCGTCCGGCATCTTCCGCTACGTCTGACCGGCGGTGTCACGGTCCATCCGCCATACGCCATCCATAAAAGCGACGGCTCGCCCTATAAGGTCTTCACCGCGTTTAGCAAAGCCTGGAAAGCATTACCATTGGCCACGCCCGCAGTGATCAAGACGGTGCGGGGGCTGCCGCCTGTGCCGCCTCTGCCATCCCTTGCTATACCGGAAAGCCGCCTAATCCCTGATTTTCCCGCCGGAGAATTTGAAGCCCAGCAGCGCTTGCGGTCATTTTTAGAAACGCGCATCGCTTCTTATGCGGAAGACCGCGACCGGCTCGATCTGGATGGGACGTCATCCCTGTCGCCTTATCTCCGCTTCGGCATGCTCTCGCCGCGTCAGGCCTGCCAGGCAGCCCTGGTTTCAGCACAAACTGCCGTCACACAGAACCAACGCGCCGGGGCTGGTGCCTGGCTAAATGAATTGATCTGGCGAGAATTCTATGTTTCCATCCTTTATCATTTCCCACACGTGCTGCGCACGGCTTTTTCCCCCACCCTGCGCCGGATTCCCTGGCGTGACGATCCGGAAGGAACCCATGCCTGGCAGGAGGGAAAGACCGGATATCCTGTGGTGGATGCCGCCATGCGCCAGCTGCACCAGACAGGGTGGATGCACAACCGCGGGCGGATGATCGCCGCTTCTTTCCTGGTCAAAAACCTGTTGGTGGATTGGCGCAAGGGGGAAAAATGGTTCATGGAGCGCCTGATCGATGGCGACCCCTCCGCCAATAACGGCGGCTGGCAGTGGACAGCCGGTGTAGGCACGGACGCGGCCCCCTATTTCCGCATCTTCAACCCTGTCTCGCAAGGGAACAAACACGATCCGGGTGGCGCTTATGTGCGCCGCTGGGTGCCCGAGCTGGCTGGGGTGCCTACCCCGTACATTCATTCTCCCTGGCGGATGCCGCTCGAACTCCAGGCTTCTTCTGGCTGCCGCATCAGCGTTGACTACCCGGCGCCAATCCTGGACACGGCTCAAACAAAAGAACGCACGCTGGCAGCTTACAGGTTATCCAGAGAACTTTTTTAATGTTTCGCGGACTGATTCAAATAGGCGATTAACTCCGCAAGCCACCTGACTTATGGCATAATACATTCAGACTGGCCTCGAGCCTGAGAAGTAAGAGCTGCTCTTACCAGGGGCTAACGTTAATCCGCTCGCAAAGGCTATCCTCGATCAGGAGTTTAAAATTTATGGAATTTAAGAAAATATGCGTGATGGGACTCGGCTATATCGGGCTGCCGACCGCCAGTACCTTCGCCACGCACGGTATTAAGGTTGTGGGGGTAGATGTCAACCCGAGCGTATTGCAGACGCTGCAAAATGGTGAACTGCACATCCACGAGCCGGGGCTGCGCACCCTGGTTCAAGCGGCATTGAAATCCGGAAATCTGGAAGTGCACAACCAGCCCACAGCCGCAGATGCGTACATCATCGCCGTCCCCACCCCATTTTATGAGGATAAGCGCGCGGATATGCGGGCTGTCATTTCTGCTTCGGAGGCAATCGTTCCGCATTTATCTCGGGGGAACCTGGTGGTGCTCGAATCGACATCCCCGCCGCGCACCACGCTTGACCTGGTGCGCCCGATCTTGGAACGCTCCGGGCTGCAGGCCGGCATCGATTTTCACCTGGCTTATTCCCCAGAACGCGTGCTCCCCGGGCAAATTCTCCGTGAGTTAATTGAAAATACCCGGGTGATAGGCGGCATCGACCGCAGTTCGGCAGAAGCCGGGCGAGACCTGTACGCCACTTTTGTGCGTGGGGAAATTGTCCTGACAAATGCGACCACCGCGGAAATGGTCAAATTGATGGAAAACACCTATCGTGATGTCAATATCGCCATTGCAAATGAATTTTCGCGCCTGGCCGACCGGTTTGAAGTGGACATTTGGGAAGCGATCCAACTCGCCAACCGCCATCCGCGCGTGCGTATTCTCAATCCCGGCCCAGGGGTTGGCGGGCACTGCATCAGCGTTGACCCCTGGTTCCTGGTGGAGGCCGCCCCTGACGATGCCCAGTTGATCCGCACCGCACGCCTGGTGAACGATGCCCAGCCCAAATTTGTGGTTGAACTGGTACGCCGGGCGATGGGCGGTGAGCTCTATGGCCGCAATATTACTGCCCTCGGGCTGGCCTATAAACCGGATGTCGATGACCTGCGGGAAAGCCCGGCGATCGAGGTCGCCCTCCAGCTGGCTGCCTCCGGCGCAAAGGTCACGTCCTTCGAACCGTTTAAACCGGATTTCCAGCTGGCCGGTCTGAAAACGGTGGCCTCGATCGACGAAGCGGTTGCCCAATCGGAAGCGCTGGTGCTCCTGGTCAACCATACCGCCTTACGTTCGATCAATCCGCACACGCTGGCAAATCTGACCCCTGCCCGCCTGGCTGTGGATACCGTAAATGGCTGGAACAGCGAAAACTGGAAAAATGCCGGGTTCACCATCCACCGCTTAGGAGTAAATTTATGACTCGTGTCTTATCAATTTTTGGCACCCGTCCAGAAGCGGTTAAAATGGCTCCGGTCGTGTGGCAGTTGGCCCACACCACCGGCATCGAATCGCAGGTAGCGGTAACCGCGCAGCACCGCGAGATGCTTGACCAGGTGCTGGATTTGTTTGACATCACACCGCAGGTCGATTTGAATTTGATGAGACCCAACCAGAGCCTGGCTGAGCTTACCGCTAATATTTTTTCTCATCTTGACCCGGTCCTGAAAGATCTGAAACCAGATTGGGTCCTGGTGCAGGGAGATACGACCACGGTCATGTCCACCGCCCTGCTGTGTTACTACAACCGCATCCACGTTGGGCATGTCGAAGCCGGTCTGCGTACCGGCGATAAGTGGCAGCCATTTCCCGAAGAGATTAACCGGCGGGTCGCTGGAGTTGTCGCCGACCTGCATTTTGCTCCCACCCAACACGCTCGCCAAAACCTGCTGAAAGAGGGAATCCCTGACTGGCGGATCGCCGTTACCGGCAATCCGGTGATCGATGCCTTGCGCCAGATTGTAGCCCGCCCGGCACCGGTCGAGACAAGCCAATTATTAGAAAAGCACGATATCCGTCCCGGCGGTCGCCAGCTCGTACTGGTAACAGCCCACCGCCGCGAGAACTTTGGACAGCCATTCGAAGGAATCTGCCAGGGATTGCGCCGCCTGGCAGAAGCATATCCAGACCGGCTGCATCTGGTTTATCCGGTTCACCTGAACCCGAATATCCAGGAACCAGCTTACCGCTTATTGGGCGGGATCGCTAATATTTCCCTGCTTTCGCCGTTAGATTACCTGCCGATGGTCCACTTAATGAAGCGATCTACCCTGGTGCTGACCGACTCGGGTGGGATTCAAGAGGAAGCCACCAGCCTGGGAGTGCCTACCCTCGTCTTGCGGAATGTGACCGAACGCCCCGAAGGTGTAGCGGCTGGTGTGCTCAAGCTGGTAGGCACCGATCCTGAGCTCATTTTCACCCAGGCTCAGCGGCTGTTAGAAGATCCAGCGGCGTACAACGCAATGAGCACCGCGCAAAACCCGTTTGGGGACGGACATGCCGCCGAACACATCGTCCAGGCAATTCAGGATTATGCCGAACCCTGAACCGCAGCCTGGCAGTATCTGCCTGCTTCCGCTGCCCAAAGGGCTGGGCGGCCCGGCTTCTTTCGCTGCTCGATTGGTTACTGCCCTCCACGACCTGGGATATTCGGTCACCAGCGACCCCCTTGCGCCTGGGGTGCGTGCTGTTCTGGTGATGGGCGGCACCCGCCGGATGGATTTATTATGGCAGGCAAAACGCCGCGGTGTGCGCATCGTCCAGCGCTTAAACGGCATGAATTGGGTTCACCGCAAGCTCGCTACCGGCGCCCGGCATTTTATCAAAGCCGAGATTGCGAACTGGATCCTTTCTTCTACCCGCCGTTTTCTAGCGGATAGGATTATATACCAATCACGCTTCACTCAGGATTGGTGGCAGACCGCTTTTGGACCGGTTTCGGCAGCCAGCCGGGTTATCTATAACGGAGTCGACCTGCAGGCATTTTCCCCTAAAGGAGAGGGTCGCCCTCCAGGCGATAAGGTGCGCATTCTGATGGTAGAAGCGCATCTGGGAGGTGGAATGGAACCCGGCCTTGAAAATGCCGTCCGGCTGCTTGAGCATCTGAACCAGGCTCGCACCCTCCCCTGGGAACTGGTCGTCGCGGGCGATGTTCCTGCGGAAATACAAACACGCTGGATCGCCCGCTCCGGCAATTCGCTGATTTTTGCCGGTGTCGTCGCTCGCGACCAGGTGCCTGTTCATGACCGTTCGGCACACATGCTGTTCTCAGCCGATCTGAACGCGGCCTGTCCTAACTCTGTGGTAGAAGCCCTGGCTTGCGGCCTGCCGGTGATCGCTTTTGCCACCGGCGCGCTACCAGAAATGGTCACCGAAGGAGCAGGCCAGGTAGTTCCTTACGGCAGCAATCATTGGCAGTTAGAACCGCCGGTGATTGAGCCGCTTGCCCAGGCGGCTGGCGAGATTGCTTCTGCTCAGACCAGTTTTCGCCGCGGCGCTCGCCTGCGCGCGGAAAGTGTTTTTGATATCCACCAGGTGGTGGGGGCTTACCTGGAAACTCTGTTGGATTTATAAATGTTGCCGGCGGGATGAATTTTTGGGGCGGATTCCCGGCTTCCAGCAGCCCTTTTCTAGACACTCGGTGCTACAATTAGTATCTATCCAGAAATTGTTTGCAATATTTTACGGATAGGTTCGTAGAATCCAATCTCAATAGGAGGGCGAATCGGATGACTGTGACCCGATTTGTGATTTCGCCTGCTTTGTTAGGAGGGCTGGCGGCATTAGTGCCGGGCGAGAAAAGCCCGCTTTCACCACTGCACATCCCAAACCCGCCTGAATTGACGCCCGAGCAGCACGAAGACCTGTTTGAAGCCGGAATGTTAGATCAGAATGGTCTGGTAGAACCTGCTCGCCTGATGCTGGCTGCTCTTTCTGAAGCCCCTTCTTTTGCCCGTGTGCGTTTAAATTCTCCCACCGGGTATATGGATGAAGCGATCCATTTCACCGGTGAAGGCACATCCACAGTGGGGATCTCTAATACCCCGGATGGACTCGAGCTCAGTTCGCCTGGCGATGCTGAAAGCATCTTTTCGCAAATCAAGGATTTCACCGGTTCTTCAAGCCATGAAGTACCTGAATGGTCTGTAGAACTGCTCCCATTGGAAATGCTGTGTCTGGCAGCCTTGATGGATCTGCGCCGAAAAGCCGTGCTGCACGCGATTGTAGACCAACAGCCCGTCGTTCCTCTGCCGTGTGACGTTACTGCCATCACCGACGCCATCCAATCTATGTGGGGAAACCCACAATGGCTTACCAATGCCATACAGAACGCGACCGCAATTCGCGTCCCTCCCGCTGCCGCCCTGGTTCAAGGTGCTCTATCTGCCCTGGTCGAGAAAAAACAGGCCTGGCATCAAAATGGAAATTATTATCCCATTCCCGAAGCCATCCAAACTGCTGACCGTTTCTTGTTGATCGGCACCGTTGTTCACCTGGATACAGGCAGCGCCAACATGCAGGGGCGGTTCACCCTATTGCGCCAATCCTGGCTTCAATCCAGTATCCCCGAGATGCTGAATATCAGCCAGGAGCGGGATAATCTCCGCCTGCAGCTGATCTCCCCGGCAGCAGCCCTTGAGAAAATTCACTTTTACCTCACCAATTTCGATGCTGTACCTGCTCCACCAATCGCAGCCGTCGATCTTGCACTCGCAATTCTGGCTGGGATCGGCGCTGGAAAGATATACCCACTCGTTGAAGAAACGGTCGTTGGTCGCAGTGAACAGGCCGCGATACATATCCTGGATGCGCGCGCATCTCGCCGCCACGCGGTCATCCGCAAGCTTACCCAGGGTTATCAATTAACCGATGCCGGCAGCACAAACGGCACATATCTCAATGGCGAATTGCTGAGCGGACCGTCCTGGTTGCACGAAGGCGATATGATCTCGATCGGTGAAACACAGATCAAGGTCATTCGCAGTGGAGATAAGATATCCAGCGTTTCCAGTGGCGTTTATCCGGGCAGCGTGCAATTGCCTGCCTCATCCCCACCATCGCCGACCACACCCCGGCCGGCGGAGGAGATGCCCGTCCTTGAGATGGAGGAAGGTGGCGCGTCAGAGCAGCCGGAGGAATCGCTGCCGGAGATCGCCGCAGAACCCACACCGCTGGCAGAGATGGTCGAAGAAATAGAACCACCCCAAGCGCCTTCTGCGGAGATAATCGCCGAACCCGCGCCGCAGGAGACCGCCGCAGAGCCCGCGCTGCCGCAGGAGCCGCACCTTGAGGTCGTTGAAGAACCCGGGAATGCTCAATCCGCGGTTTCGGCCGCTTTTACCCAGCCGGAGGATCTCGCGGAACCTGCCCCCTTACACGCTATTGATCCCGTGGTTACGGCAGATTTAGGTGAAGAAACAGCCGCAGAAGTCGCGTTATGCGTACGCTGCAGTCACCCCCTGCCGTCCGAGGCCCTGGTCTGTTCCAATTGCGGACAGCCAGTCGCGCAGCCGATGGCAGTCGCACTGCAGCCATCAGAACAAAAAATTTGCCCACAGTGCGGCAATGCAGTCAACCCAAATGCCCGTTTCTGCGGCGCTTGCGGCAACAAACTACAGGATTAATGCACGCCAGAATAGATTTTCACCGCGAAACCAGGAGCTCTAGCACCTCGACTGCCTGAGCCAGTTCATCGGCGATCGCTTGCGGCCCAATGTCCCAGAAGGTGCGTACAAGCTCGCGGTAATACCATAAAGTTCCTTCTTTTCCTCCGCGAAACCGGCTCCACAGGTTTTCACCCAACTGCCGGTAATCGGCAGTGATCGTGCGTACATTATGCAGCTTATCTGCCGCCGAAACCAGGCGCACTTCAGCCGGTGCCTTACGCAGGTGGGCGATATATGCCTCCTTGCGCGGCTTCCAGGGTGGCTTGGGATTTGTGTCGGCATCTGTACATCCGTCCACGATGGCCGTGACGCGCTCGCCAAACCGCTTGCGAATCTCCTCACGGGTACCACTGCCGCCTTGATCTTCTATGGCGTCATGCAGCAGTCCCGCGATCGCCTGGTCCTCGTCGCCGCCAAATTCCAGGACCAACGCGCTCACCGCAAGCAGATGACTCACGTAAGGCACGCCGCTGCCTTTGCGAACCTGGCGAGCGTGCAGGCGAACGGCATAGATTATTGCTTCTTCATAACGAGCTGATAAATTCATGGGTTCATCCCGGTGTTCCCTGATCGGTTCTATGCTTGATAAGCACTGCTGTTATTGTATCCCTGTTTGACGTTTCACATACCCCGTGGTATACTTCGTCGGCTTGCGTCCCAACGGCGCAAAACACATCCTGCACGCTTCCCAGACGACCCCGCGTGCTGCTGAGAAAAGCAGTGAACGGGCCGTGCGAAGGGCAGCGGAAGATCTAACGCAAAGGAGTTTTTTGTCAATGGCTGCTGTTATTTCCATGAAAGCCCTATTGGAAAGTGGCGTCCACTTTGGTCACCGTACCAACAAGTGGGACCCCCGAATGAAGCCGTTCATCTTTACAGAACGAAACGGCATTCACATCATCGATCTCCAACAAACCGTAAAATCTCTCAATACCGCTTATAACCTGGTACGAGATACCGTTTCGAACGGCGGTGCGGTCATGTTCATCGGCACCAAACGCCAGGCCCAGGAGACAATCCGCGATGAAGCGATCCGCTGCGGCATGCCCTACGTGGTTGAACGCTGGATGGGCGGCATGATTACAAACTGGGCCACCATTTACAATCGCATCCTGGAGCTGGAACGGTTGGAGAAGCTGCGCGATTCGGGCGAGATCAACCGCCTGACCAAGAAAGAAGGACTGCTGATCCAGCGGGATATCACCCGCCTTGAATCTCGTCTGAGCGGTTTGCGTCAGATGAAAAAACTGCCAGAACTGGTTTTTGTCATCGACGTGATGCGTGAAGCCACTGCCGTTCACGAAGCAAATATTAAGAATATCCCGGTAATCGCCCTGGTCGATACGAATTGCGATCCGACCGCGGTCGATTACATTATTCCTTCCAACGATGATGCCATTCGGGCCATCAAACTGCTGGTCGCCAAGATTGCCGATGCCGTAATCGAAGGGAAAGCAGCTCGCAAGGAAGAATTTGAAGAAGAGGCCGCCGCAGAAGCCGGCGCGCAGCGCCCTGTTTCCGCCCGCGCTCGCCTGCAGGAAGACGCTATACTGGATGACTCAGCTCTATTGGGAGAATCAACCCTGGCGAAACTCAGCCCTAAGCCCGAGCTGGTCGAAGAAGTTGACGAACTGGACGAGTAGTAAGGTTCAGAAATCCATCACTCCCACCGCCCGAAAAACGGTGGGAGTGTAACGAAAAGCAATATTTTTAAACAGAACAGAGAAAAAAGGATTTTGAGCATGGCTGTAACGACTGAAATGATCAAACAACTGCGCGAGGCTACCGGAGCCGGAATGCTGGATTGTAAAAAAGCGCTTGAGCAGGCTGGCGGGGATGTAAACAAGGCCATCGATTGGCTGCGTGAAAAAGGTCTGGCGGCTGCCGCCAAACGGGCCGACCGGACTGCGGCTGAAGGCGTGGTAGAACTATACTCTCACGGCAATGGCCGGGTGGGTGTGATGGTCGAAGTGAACTGCGAGACGGATTTTGTGGCGCGCTCGGATGAATTTCGGAAATTCGCGCATGAGCTGGCCCTGCAGATCGCCGCGGCTTCCCCCCAGTATATCAGTGAGGAAGACATCCCCGCGACCGTGATCGAACACGAAAAACACATCGCCGAGACCAAAGCCCGTGAAGAAGGCAAGCCGGAAGCGATATTGCCCCGCATTGTCGAAGGATCATTGAACAAGTTCAAAGACGAGTTTGTCTTATTCCGCCAGACTTATATCCGCGATGACAGCCTGACCATCCAAAAGTTGTTCGACGGTGTGGTCGTTACAACCAAAGAAAAAATTGTTATTCGCCGTTTTGCCCGGTGGGCATTAGGCGAATCGTCACAAGAATAGAAACTAAGGCCAACCGAAAGGTTGGCTTTTTTTTGCCAACCAGATCAGAAAATTAATCGGGGACCAATCATCAGAATAAACCGATAAGGAGACTTATGGACGGCTTAAAATATCACCGGATTTTATTAAAACTTAGCGGCGAAGCGCTGGCAGACGGTCCAAAAACAGGCATCGATCCTCGAGCAGCCAAGCAGATCGCCGAACGCGTGCGCGATGTGCGCGAAATGGGTGTGGATGTCGCCATTGTGATTGGCGCGGGCAACCTGTGGCGCGGGCGAATTGGCACAGAGATCGGCATGGACCGCGCGACCGCCGATTATATGGGCATGCTCGCCACGGTGATGAATGCCCTGGCTTTAATGGACGCATTGGAGAGCCTGGGGGTTATTACCCGGGTTCAAACCGCTATCTCCATGCAGACCGTCGCCGAACCTTATATCCGGCGCAGGGCGATACGCCACCTTGAAAAAGCCCGGGTGGTCATTTTTGGCGGGGGAACCGGCAATCCATATTTTTCCACCGATACTGCCGCGGCTTTACGCGCCATGGAAATAGGCGCAGATGTGTTGATTAAAGCCACCAAAGTGGACGGGGTTTACGACAGCGATCCCAAACTGAATCCTGAGGCCAAACGGTTCGAACATCTGACTTATATTGACACGCTTAACCGCCGTCTGGAAGTGATGGACAGCACCGCCGTGTCGCTGTGCATGGAAAACAAGCTGCCAATCGTGGTACTAAACTTATGGGACCATACTGCGCTGCGCCGTTTGCTGCTTGGCGAACCGGTCGGCACCCTGGTAACCACCGAATAAGCTGGTCGGCCCCCTGGGCCCAGGTGCGCTACGCGGGCCAGGGCTGGCGGCGACCACGCAATACGATGTTTTGGAGTGTGCGCACACGCTGATTTAATATGATTATTAATAAAAAAATTCTTGCGCCGCCCCCCTAAAAGGACTATAATAAGAGGTTGTAGTGAGTTCTTTATGGTTCAATGAGGTGGTTGTATGCCCGTATATACCTATCGGTGCGAAAATTGTGGTGTGCAGTTTGATCGTTATCAAAAATTCCAGGACCAGCCATTAACCTGGTGCCCGGAGTGCAATAAAAAAACTTTACAAAAGGTGTACCAACCCGTTGGGATAGTTTTCAAAGGTTCGGGATTTTATGCCACCGATCACCGCTCACCATCGGGCCAATCCAGGTTCAATGCTGATAAAGCTGGAGAGACAAAATCCGAAACCAAGACGGATTCTAAACCGGTAGATTCGAAACCAGTCGAAAATTCTACTACTCCCCCAAAGAGTGAGACTAAAAGCGAGTAACCCCCGCTCGCCATTACTGGCAAGACCTCTTGTGGGCAGCCCTGGGGCGGGGGCGCTCCAATAATACCCGGGATGATAGATCCCGGGATTTTTTTTGCCAGACCTCAAAAGGACAACCCATGATTCATCCAACCACCCATCCAGAAATACTGCGCCGATTACCCGGTGATCTCATCTTGCGGCGAAGCACCAGCGCAGATGCTGAAAATCTGGCGGCATTCAATGCCGCCATTCACAGTGATGAGGAAGAGCCGGATAACCGGGTCGGAACCTGGACCAGCGATCTATTGTCGGGAAACCATCCCACCTTTTCTGCCAACGATTTCACGATTGTCGAAGATACGAAAACCGGAAAAATTATCTCATCAACAAACCTGATATCGCAGACCTGGACCTACGCCGGCATCCCAATCAAAGTGGGCCGCCCGGAGCTGGTTGGCACAGATCCCGAGTATCGTAATCGCGGCCTGGTGAAGATCCAATTCGAAGTCCTCCATGAATGGAGCCAGCAGCGCGGTGAGCTGCTGCAAGGGATCACCGGGATACCATTTTATTACCGGCAGTTTGGGTATGAAATGGCAGTGAATTTGGGCGGGGGACGGGTGGGAGCAGCTTTCAATGTGCCGCATCTCAAAGAAGGGCAAGCTGAAGCGTACCAATTCCGCCCGGCAATTGCTGCCGACACCCCCCTGATCAGCCAGCTTTACCAGTCAGGCTGCCGACGTTCGCTCCTCGCCGCGGAATGGGACGAAACCCTGTGGAATTATGAGCTGACCGGAAAAAGCTACAATAATGTCAACCGGATGGAATTACGTGTCATCGAAACCAGCCAGGGCATCCCAGTTGGATTTCTCAGCCATCCGTTTTTCTTGTGGGGCGAGATGTTGGTGGTGAATGCTCTGGAGCTCATTCCCGGCGTTTCCTGGAAAGAGGTTGTCCCCGCAGTAATTCGTTATCTCTGGCAGGCTGGGGAAGCCCTGGCTGGGCAAAATAAGAAGACCCTGACCGCGTTTGGCTTCTGGCTGGGAGAGAACCACCCGGCATACCAGATCGCCGAAGACAGGCTGCCCCAGAACCGCAGGCGCTATGCCTGGTATCTGCGCGTGCCTGACCTGGCAGGCTTTCTGCAACGAATCGCTCCAGTGCTCAAAATGCGGCTGGAAGAATCATTGTTAAACCCTTTCAGTGGAGAGGTGAAACTCGGTTTTTACCGGACTGGTCTCAACTTGAAATTCCAAAATAACCATCTGGAGAGTGTAGAAGCCTGGCAGCCATCCACCAAGGATTTTGGCGAAGCTGCTTTTCCTGGGCTGTCATTCTACCAGCTGTTGTTTGGCTACCGGAGCATCGAGGAATTGAAATTTGCATTTCCGGACTGTTACGTGTCCAATGATTTAAAGCCAGTTCTGGCTGTGCTTTTCCCAAAACAGCCATCTGAGATTCTTCCAATCCAATAAATCACTTCTTTGTGTTGTACAATTAACCTGATTTCAGGAGGTCCATTTGTTCAGCATCTTCAAACGAGATAAGTCCAATGAGAATAAAGACGTACAGCCCATGCCAGAGCCAAACCAACCTGTACCGGATTCCACAGAAACCACGGCTCCGGTCAATCCAGCTGCAACCTCTATTGGAGAGCCATCCGCGCTGCCCGCCACCCCCTCCTCTACGCCAGGTGCGGAAAGCCCGGTAAACGCCTCTCAGACAGTCGTTGAGTCTTCCACTCCTCCTCAGCAGAAAGCACCTGTTGCTTCCATACCCCTTGAAAGCGTCCCTGGACAAAAGCCCCGGAAAAGCCTGGCCTACCGTCTTTTCAGCCCTGAAACGCGCCTGGGACGCTTCAATCGCCCGGTGCTGCGCTGGCTGGGTGCGATCACAGGCCTCTTCGCGCTTGGCCTTTTAACCGGTTATATCTTGCTTTACCAGCCTGCCCAACGTGAGCTGGACGCGGCCGTGGCCAGGTTGGCGGCGACTGACCAGCTCATCACCCAAAAACAACAGGGGCTGCAGTCTGCTCAAACCGGGTTGGACCAGGCTCAACTTACCGTAAAGCAAATCCAGGATGAGCTCGATGCGGCGCAGAGTGAAAATACCGTGCTGAACATCATGGTCGACGTCAGCAACGCCCAGGTCGCCCTGGTCGGAAAAGACGGCGCTGCCGCCAAGACTGCCATTGAGCAAGCTCAATCGAAACTCAAACAGGCACTGCCGTACCTTGAAAGCCAGGATAAAGTGCTGGCCGATCTGCTTACCAGCCGCCTGGACCTGATTGGGAAAGAACTGGTCAGCGATCCGAGCGCGGCTCAAAGCGACCTGGGGAAGCTTTCTACCGATCTTGCCAATCTGCATAAAAAAATATTTGGGGAATAAAGAAATAAAAAGAACAGGTTCGGGCGCTTTCTAGCCTGAACCTGTTCTTCTAATACCAGCAGCAAAATTCTCGCAGTTTACCACCTGTTCGACAGTTTTTCCATGGATTTCACAGCTGCAGATTAATAACGCAGAATGGCGCCAATCCCTTCGACTTTAGCAATGGCAGTCGTGGAACGGACTACATTCACATCGCCGCCTTTGCGCATAACCGTATTTACCGCCACTTCAATCCCGTCGCGGGTGCGTTCCAGCTTGCCTTCTGTGCACAGCGGACAGATCTCTTCTGGTTTCGTCGGGTAAAGTGCGCCGCATTTGCTGCAAACATAACTCTCGTGGTGCAGGTTTTCGACGATAACTAGTGTCCTGACCCTGTCATGGTTTACAGCATCGAATGTATCCACCAGGCCGCCGACGGCTCCGCTTATCTTCGCCGCACTCGTCACCAGGTTCTCTACCAACGTGTTTTCGGCTTCATGCGCCGCTTCCATGCCGATCTGAAGAGCCCGTTCGCGCACTTCGATATTTGAAGCGGTCATCGCCATATTGAATGTGCCCATGACCAGACTCTGCCAGGCTTTTGGTAGTTGACCGCGGAACAATGAGATATTGTCATCTGTCCCGCCAATCAACACTCGCCTCACCCGATTTTCTTCAAAAAAATGCACGGCGAAATCTACAGCATCTTTTATGTTGCGGTCAACCACTTCTTCCATGCGATCTGTTCTTCCAGCAATCCCACCTCTCCTACCTGGAAAGGATGATGCACCTCCGCGTTTGCTATGTTTTACTGCTTCGCCAAGCACACCCTCCTGTTCTCGTAATTCTCCAAGGTGAAAGTAAAATGCACGCGCACCTTGCTTATCAACCAGAACCACGCCATAACCGCCATAATTATCCAGGAGGTCAGCGAGTGGTTTCACAGCAGGCCGGTCGCTTACTCGGACCAGGTTGCGCATGGGAACTGCCAGCGGATATACGCGGAAGAAATTTTGCGCCGCGCAGGAAAACACCGCCACTGCTCTTCCAGATCCATCATACTGATGGCTGAAAAAACGTTCGACCTCGTTAGTATCCCGTGGAAGATTAATATCCTTGAGCATGGTCTTAAGCCGCAGCCGGTAGGTGTCAGCATTTCCTTCCGTCGGATCCGTGCTCAGGTAAAGACTCAAAACGGGATCAGGGGCAACAAAGCCAAGCAGTTCCCTCAGATCGTTGTCATTGAACATGGCAACCTCCATATGCTTTTTCTTGTTAAGGATCAATTCCTGCTCATCATCTGGCAGGCTAGAATGTGAAGCAAAATGCCCCGATCAGGGCCGTTTGCCCAATGTGATAATCACCTCCTTCTGTTGATTATCTCTTAAAATCGTTAAAGTGACCTTGTCACCAGGGCTTTTTGTTTCCAGAATGTATCCGATCAGATCTCCAAACTCCATTACAGGATGATCGTCGACCTTTATCACCAGATCGCCGCCCTTCGGGATGGTCGTCTGGTTGGTAGTGCGGCTGGCAGCGCGCAAACCTGCTTTTTCGCCAGGGCCGCCAGCGGTGATATCCACAATATAGGCGCCATAAGTCTGGCTGACGCCCAGCGCTTCATAATCCGCCAGAGATAAATATGAGCTAAAAGTGATCCCCAGATAGGGGTAATCGTACGCCCCCTGGGAAATTAATACCGGGACGACCCGTTTGACGATATTAATGGGGACTGCAAAACCTATTCCGCTGTTCACGGGATCGCCCGTAGCGGTGGTCCCGGTCGTTCGAATGGCGCGGTTGATGCCAATAACCTCACCCTTCATGTTGAGCAATGGCCCGCCTGAATTTCCTGGGTTAATCGATGCATCGGTCTGGATGATATCCCCTGAAGAGAAGTAGCTGCCGCTCGAGGCCTGGCGTAAAGAATCCAGCGTGCGGCCTTTGGCCGATACGATACCTAAGGTCATCGTCCCGGTCAGACCGAACGGATTCCCCAGGGCAATCACCTGCTGCCCAACAAGCAATTCGTCAGAATTTCCCATACTGAGCGGGAGCAATTCATCTGCCGGCGCATTAACTTTTATGACTGCCAGATCCGAATCCAGATCTGTGGCGATAACTTCCGCTCGCACTTTCAAACCTGAAGCGAAATCGACCTCCAGGTCACTGGCTCCATCAATCACATGAAAATTGGTGATGATATGGCCGTTTTTATCGTACACAAAACCAGAGCCTAACCCTCCACCCTGGTCGCCCACCGTTAAAATTGAAACAACACCCTGGCTAACTTTATTATATAAATCTGGCAGGCGGGTATCAATATCAATACCGGTTAAAGCCGGCGGCGCTACAATCTGGGGGACATTTCCACCAACCGTGGGTACCGGACGAGGAGTGGCCCGCTGCGCCGTGGAGGTCGCGCTGGCTGTACTGGCAGCCGGGCCAGACGGCGTGAATAAGGTCGAACCAACGCTGCAAGCCAGCATGGTAAACGCCAGTGACACAACGACAAAAAGAGTGAACCGCTTCATGAGAGTTTCCTTAACTGTTCCAATAACTTCTTTTGTTCTGAGGTAAGCTGTCGCGGCAGTGTTACCTTCATTTTTGCATATAGATCGCCGTGGTTTTGGGGATCGCGCAAATGAGGCATCCCGCGCCCGCTCAAGCGAATGGATTGTCCCGGTTGGGTCCCGGCCGGAATCGTTAAAACGACATCGCCGCCGGGCGTAGAAACACGAGCCTGCCCACCAAGCAACGCGGTATACAAATCCACGGACACCTCAGTATACAGGTCGTCGCCTTTACGCTCGAAATTCGTGTCCGGGGCGATATCAATCACCAGATACAGGTCGCTGCTCCCGGGTCCTACGCCGCCCATGCGAACCTTCGTGCCTTTGGCAGCTCCGGCTGGAATTTTAACAGTCAGGCGGCGGTCGCCGATCTGTATGGTGCGTTCCGCGCCCTGGTAGGCTTCTAACAATGAAATCGTAACGGGTTGTTCGTACGTTTGCGTTTCAGGGCGGACTGCGGTTCGCCTGCGGGTCCCCGTGGTCGTGCGGCTGCCCATCCCGCCCATCCCAGCCAAAAATTTGGGTAAAGAAGTCGGAAAAACCGCCCCCAAACATCCCTTCCAGATCTTCGAAACTACCCACATTGCCCCGTGCTCTTCCCTGGCCGGCCTGTTGTTGGGACGCCCATTGATCCCAATTAAAATTCCCCGGTCCACCGGCGCGCTGCCATTGGAAATACGAATCTCCCAATTGATCGTAACGTGATCGCTTTTCGGGATCGCTCAAGACCTCTTGCGCTTCATTAATTTCTTTAAATTTATCCTCAGCCTGCTTGTTGTTCGGGTTGCGATCGGGATGATATTTCATCGCCAGTTTTCGGTATGCTTTCTTGATCTCATCCTTGGTGGCGTTCTTGTTTACCCCAAGTATCTTATAATAGTCCTTGTATTCCATACACTTATTTTATTCACTTGGTCAATATAAAGTCAAGCGTACTGGTCATGTCTTATACAACTCTTAGAATTTGATGAACTGGTGACCATGAAAAAACTCTTCCGCCTATCCGTAAATCAAACCATCATCGCTGGCCTGGTTTTTTGCCTGGTCCTGGCAGTCGCCGCTTATTTTTTGGCTACGGCGATGCTCGATTCGGTGTATGGCTACCGTTCTCCGCTCAAGGATACGCCACCCCGGCCTGGCAGCGTCCTGGGCCAGCCTGCAACCCGCCGGGTGGTTTTTGTTCTGATCGACGGCCTGCGTTATGACACTGCGCTCCGAACTGAAATCATGCCCAATCTGGATAAACTGCGCCAACAAGGCGCCTCAGCTACCATGCATTCCCGCCCACCTTCGTATTCGCAGACGGGTTATACCGTTTTGCTGACCGGAGCCTGGCCAGATCTAAGTGACGGCCCTGCGATCAACCTGGATTATGCTGAAATTCCAACCTGGACACAGGATGACCTTTTTAGCGCCGCCCACCGGGCAGGCTTATCCACCGCGGTTTCGGGTTATTACTGGTTTGAGAAATTAATCCCCCAGGAATCCGTCTCAGTCCATTTTTACACACCTGGCGATGATAAACAGGCAGATCAAGAAGTGATGAACGCGGCAATCCCCTGGTTGGGTGAGGATTACCAGCTGGTGCTGATCCACATCGACCAGGTAGATTATGCCGGGCATCATGAAGGCGGGCCGCGCTCGCCCAATTGGAACGCCGCCGCAGAGCGGGCGGATGTCCTGTTGGGCGAGATCGTCTCAAAATTAGATCTCACCCAGGATACCCTATTGGTAACCAGCGATCATGGGCACATCGATGTCGGCGGGCACGGTGGTATCGAACCGGTTGTCCTGACCGAGCCTTTCGTGCTGGCTGGAAAAGGTATCAAACCGGGTAATTATGCCGACGTTCAAATGGTGGATGTTGCCCCAACCCTGGCTGCCCTCCTGGGTACCAATATCCCTGCCTCCGCCCAGGGCCAGCCGCTGCTCGAAATGTTGAACCTACCGTCCACAATCAGCTCTGCCTTACCCGGCGCAGCTGCAGCGCAGCAAACGGCCCTGCTCCAGACCTATACCCAGGCCATCAGCCGTCCGATTTCAAACGCCGAAATCCCCCAGAATGCCAGCGTGACCGCTTATCAGGATCTTCTTCAGAAAACGGTTAATGACCGACTTTACCTGGAGAGAGGCTCGCGTTGGGCTGCAGTTGGGTTCCTGCTGCTGCTGGTGGTAGGGGTCATCACCCGCATCAAACCGCGTGTATTAGCCTGGACTTTCGGGGGAGCTGCCCTGGCAATCGCTGTATTTCACCTGCGGTATGCCGTGTTAGACGGGCACCCTTATTCCTTAAGCTGGGTCACCGGCAAAATGGATATGATTGTATATATCGCGATCACCGCTGGCCTGAGCCTGGTGGCAGGCTGGCTGGTTGCCATGTTGGGGTTAGGCGCATTGCGTAGTTCCCCAAAAGATGGCATGATTGCTGCCCTGGGTTATCTGATGGCACTATTCCTGCTGCTCGCGCTGCCATTTGGGGTAAGTTTTGCGATCAACGGCCTGACTGTCACCTGGACCTTACCCGACTTTCTTTCCTTTTTCATCGCATTCCTGGCCATTTTTCAGGCCTTGGTAAGCGCCGGGGTAGGATTGATCCTGGTTGGTTTGACTGGCTTGATCGCCAGGATTTCCACAGCCCGAAAAGGCGCTTAAGTGACTCCTGGCTGGAAAATTGACTCTGCTCAGGCTTATAATTAATTTCTGATTTCCAATTCTGAAGGAGGGTATATGCCATCTGGTTACTATCGTTATCCCACCATTCAGGGTGATACGATCATTTTTGTTTGTGAAGATGACCTGTGGACGGTCCCGACCGCAGGAGGCACAGCCCGTCGGTTGACTTCCAACCTGGGAGAGATAACTCATCCCTCCCTCTCACCAGACGGCAATCTGGTGGCATTTGTTGGCAGAGATGAAGGCCAGCCAGAAATTTACGTCATGCCGGCTCTCGGCGGACGGCCCCGCCGCCTCACTTTCCATGGAAGCAGCCAGATCCTGGTCGCCGGTTGGAATTCCGCCGGGGAGATCATCTACGCCACCCATGCAGGACAGCCTTTCCGCTCCATGATGCACCTTTACACCATATCGCCCGATGGTGGGCAGCCGGTTCGCTTGAACTACGGTCCTGCTCGGGCAGTGGCGTACGGTCCTCAAGGCGCGGTGGTCATCGGACGCAACACCGGCGATCCGGCCCGCTGGAAACGCTACCGCGGCGGGACCGCCGGCTCATTGTGGATCGATCCAAACGGGAGCGGTGAGTTCCATTCCCTGCTGGATCTAAAGGGGAATCTGGCATCTCCGATGTGGATTGAGGAGCGCGTCTACTTTCTCTCCGACGCGGAAGGGATTGGCAATCTCTATTCATGCCTGCCGGACGGCAGCGATTTGACCCGCCATACCGATCACAGCGACTTTTACGCCCGCAATGCCGCCAGCGACGGTCGGTGCATCGTCTACCATGCCGGAGCAGATCTTTATCTTTACGATCCTGCCGAAAAAGCCACTCATAAAATAGAAGTGCAGTTTTACACGCCCCAGGTTCAGCGCAACCGGAAATTCTCCGATCCGCAGCACTATATGGGCCAGTGGTCCCTCCATCCCCAGGGCACAGCCCTGGCAGTTCAAAGCCGCAGTTACGTTTTTTCTTTCTTCAATTGGGAAGGCCCTGTCTTGCGCCACGGCGATCCGGAGACGCCAGCGCGGTTCCGCCTGGCAGCCTGGTTGAATGACGGGCGGCGCCTGGTTGCCGTCACCGATGCCCAGGGTGAGGAAGTCTTCGTCATCCTCACCGCGGATGCCTCTCAACCGGCCCAGTATTTACCGCTTCTGGATATTGGCCGCCCAGAAGCGATCGCGGTAAATCCCCGCAAAGATCAAATCGTCTTCAGCAATCACCGTTACGAAGTAAATTTCCTGGATCTGGAGACGCACGAGCTTAAGCACATCGACAAAGGAAAATCCGGTCCGATTACCGGCTTCGATTGGAGTCCGGATGGTGAATGGGTGGCCTACAGTATATCTCTTTCCAACCAGGTCACTGGTTTGAAGCTGTGGAAAGCGGCCAGCGGGGAAATATTCCCGGTTACCCAACCCGTGCTGCGGGATGTATCGCCCGCTTTCGATAGCGCGGGGAAGTACCTGTACTTTTTATCGTACCGCATATTCGATCCGGTCGCGGATAATCTCGGTTTTGATTATGGTTTCCCGCGCGGGGTAAGGCCTTACCTGGTTACATTGCAGAAAGACACCCCCTCTCCTTTCTTGCGCCAACCTCAATTCCCGCCGGAAGAGAAAAAAGGTGAAGAAGAACCGCCTGAGGTCCCCGAGGAAGAAGCTCCAGCCAAACCGGTGCTGCCCGCGCCGCTCTCCGCTGATGAAGCACCGGATGAAGTTAAAAAAGAAACAGCCGTGCCAGCCCCCGAAAAATCAGGCGACGCTGAGAATGATGAAAAGGCTAAGGAGCCTGTCAAGATACAGATCGACCTGGAAGGGATTCAAAACCGGATCATCGAATTCCCTACCCGCGACGGGCGATATGGGCGGATCGCCGGCTCGTCCGAAAAGAAAATCTTTTACTCACTGTACCCGATCGAAGGCACGCTCAATGAAAGCTTTTTAGAGCACGAGCCGTCAGCCAACGGGATGCTGCAGGTATACGATCTTGAAGAGCAAAAAGAAGAAACCTTCGTGAACGGCATCAGCGATTTCGAGGTGTCTCGGGACGGGAAAATGCTGGCGATACAAGCCGGCAAACGGCTGCGGGTGATCAAGGCTGCCGCTAAACCCTCAACTGAAGGCGGCGACTCTCCTGGGCGAAAAAGCGGCTGGATCGATCTCCGGCGTTTGCGCACCCCGGTCATCCCAGGCGTCGAATGGAAGCAGATGTTTAATGAGGCCTGGCGTTTGCAGCGCGACCAATACTGGACGCCGGACATGGCGCATATCGATTGGCTGGCAGTCCACAACCTTTATGCGCCGCTGGTTGAGCGCGTCGCCAGCCGGTCCGAGTTTTCGGATCTGGTTTGGGAAATGCAGGGAGAATTAGGCACCTCCCACTGCCATGAATTCGGCGGTGATTATCGTTCCAGCCCGCATTACAGCCAGGGCCAGCTTGGCGCTGAATTTGAATACGATGGGGCCGCAGACGGTTGGAAAGTGACCCGCATCGTGTCCGGCGATGTTTGGGATGAAAAAGCCAGCTCACCCCTCATTCGCCCCCCGGTGGAAGTCGGCGTGGGAGACATTTTGCTCGCGATCAATGGGCGTCATTTGGGTCGAGACATCTCGCCCAACAATGCCCTGGTTGGTCAGGCAAACACCGAGGTAATCCTGACATTCGCCCCACGAAAAGATGAAAAACCGCTCTCCTTCACCGTCAAACCGCTGGGAAATGAAGGCAGCCTGCATTACCGTGAATGGGTAAACCGCAACCGCGAATACGTTCACCAGGCCAGCGCCGGGCGCGTGGGCTACGTGCATATCCCTGATATGGGCTCGCATGGATACGCCGAATTCCACCGCGGCTACCTGGCGGAAGTGGATTACCCGGGGATGATCGTCGATATACGTTTCAACGGCGGAGGCAACGTTTCTGCTCTGCTGCTCGAAAAGCTGGCTCGCAAACGCCTGGGATATGACATTACCCGTTGGGGCGAGCTGCCATTTCCATATCCGGCCGAGTCGGTTCAAGGGCCGATCGTTACTTTAACCAATGAGCATGCCGGTTCCGATGGAGATATCTTTGCGCATGCATTCAAACTGATGAAGTTAGGGCCGCTGCTGGGTATGCGCACCTGGGGCGGCGTGATTGGTATTTGGCCGCGCCACACGCTGGTTGACGGTACCATCACCACCCAACCGGAGTTTTCTCTGTGGTTCAAGGACGTGGGCTGGGGCGTAGAGAATTACGGCACCGATCCGGATATCGTGATCGACAACAAACCTCAGGATTACGCGCGCGGGGCAGATGTTCAGCTCGAACGCTCGCTGAGCGAAGTGCTCGCTCTGTTGGATAGTGTTCCTCCCCTGCCGGCGTTCGATGCCCGTCCAAACCTGGCTCCGCCGGTCCTGCCAAAACGGTAAATCGAGGTTATTAATCGCAGTGTTGGGCCAATGGAACTGGCCCAACACTGCGATTGAAATTCCAAATTCATGTACAATTAGATAAATCCCAACCTGTTAGTCCATATATAGTTTGGAGGCGCCATGCATTATCCTATCGATCACAGCGATACCCCTATCCGGTTGTTCAAAAACGATTTTATGGAATTCTTTACCCATATCTCACCCATTGCGGTGATCATCATCTGGCTGCCTTTCGCGGGATATATGTTGGGCCGCGGTATTTCCTACCGACCGGCGAACGCCTCCTGGCTGTTCATTCCGGCAGCTTTCTTGATCGGGCTGTTTATCTGGACCCTCGCCGAATACCTGCTGCACCGTTTTGTTTTCCATTACCGCCCACGCAATGCCACCCAGGAAAAAATCATTTACTTATTCCACGGTATCCACCACCACCAGCCGCAATGCAAAACCCGCCTGGTCATGCCGCCCGTGGTCAGCATTCCGTTGGCTTTCATATTTTACGGCCTGTTCAGCCTGATCCTGGGCGGTCTGTTCGGCGCGCCCCATTGGGTGGCGCCGATGGTAGCCGGGTTTACGATCGGCTACCTGACCTACGACCTGACTCACTATGCCACCCATCATTTCGCCATGCGCTCAGGCTGGTGGAAATATGTCAAGCGCTACCACATGGTTCACCATTACCGCACCCCGGACGCTCGCTTCGGAGTAAGCTCCCCGCTGTGGGACATCGTGTTCAAGACGAAACCCGAGTCGAATTACTGATCCAGTCGAGGGGCTGTCTTAATAGATGGTATTGGAGACAGCCCCTCGCGATTCTACAGAACCGTCGGCGGGTCAATCTCCACCCGCCACTCCCCCAACGGTTTACCGCGCAAGACTGCGGCGGGATCTGGCCCACGCACCAGGATCTGCCAGCGAAATTCCCCACCTAATTTGTAAAAATAACATGGCACCGGCCCAACCAGTTCAGTGGCGCGAAAACCGCCCTGCTCGATCCAGGTTTGAACCTGCCCCGCCAGGCTGCGGGCCTTATCCTCCGCCAGAACCGCATCCTTTCCTCGAAATTCTAACCGGGCCAGGCGGGCAAACGGCGGGTATCCGATGCGTTTGCGAAATATTAACTCCTGCTGATAAAAACCGGCATAATCGTGCCGCGAGGCAGCCTGCACGGCATAATTTTCAGGCTGAAAGGTCTGCATGACCACCCGTCCCCCCAACGAGCTGCGCCCGGCGCGCCCCGCCACCTGGGTAAGCACCTGAAATGCCCGTTCACCGGCCCGGTAATCCGGAAAATTCAAACCGACATCCGCCAGGATCACACCTACCAGGGTCACCAGGGGCAGGTCCAATCCTTTCGCCAGCATCTGCGTGCCGATCAGGATATCTGCTCGGTGGTTATAAAAATGAGCCAGCAGTATATCGTGAGCGCCTTTCTTACGCGTGGTATCGGCATCGTAACGCATGATGCGCGCCTCGGGCAACAGCGCCTGCAGATCCACCTCGACCCGTTCGATGCCCATCCCATACTGGCGAATCGCCGTGCTGCCGCACTGCGGGCATCTCACCGGCACATTCCGGCGGTAATTGCACGTATGGCAGAGCAAAGCATTTTCATCCAGGTGAAACGTGAGGGGAAAATCGCAGCGCGGGCAGCGTACGCTTTCGCCACACTGCCGGCAGAAAATATAGGTCGCGGCTCCGCGCCGGTTCAGGAACAGGATCGCTTGCTGCTGGCGGGCCAACACCTCTTCCAGGGCTGCTTTGAGCTCGCGGCTGAAGATGCTGCGGTTGCCAGCTTTAAGCTCAGAGCGCATGTCGATTAATGTAACCTTGGGCAAAGGCAAAACGGCTGCCTCTCCGTCGATTTTTATGAGAGGCGCGGTTTGTCCCAGTTTGGCCATTACGCTCTCAATCACCGCCCGGTGGGCCAGCACCCGGTCCGGCAGGCGTAAGATATGCCAGGATTCTTGCTCAGCCCGATACATGATCTCGACATCCGGGGTTGCCGATCCCAGGATGATCCCGCTGTGCGTCAAGCGCGCATAATCTAACGCCGTCTGAACCGCATGGTAATAGGGCTGCGATTCTCCATTAAAATATGAATCGTCGTGGCATTCATCCACCACGATCAATCCCAGGTTTGCCAGTGGGGTAAATAATGCGCTGCGCGGGCCAACGATCACCGGCAGCTGCCCGGAACGCGCCCTGCGCCAGGTGTCAAAACGCTCACCGGAAGAAAGGCTGGAATGCACCAGCCCGACCTGCCCGGGAAACCGGGCCAGGAAGCGGCGCACGGTCTGGGGGGTGAGCGCGATTTCAGGCACGAGCACAATGGCCTGGCGCCCGCTGCTCAGCGTTTCTGCCACCGCCCGCAGGTACAGTTCGGTCTTACCAGAACCGGTTACGCCGTGGAGCAGGGCCGGACGGGCCGGCCCGCCCTGATAAACATCTCGCAGCATCGTTTGCAGTGTTCCCCAGGCGGCAGCCTGATAATCGGTCAGGTCTGGCGGTTCATGCGGGGCAATTTCCATTCCTTCAAGCGGATCGCGCCAGACTTCTGTCTCCCCCAATGCTACCAATCCTTCATCGGCAAGTTTATCCAGGTCCATCAAGTTCGCTCCGCTGGTTGCATACGCCCAGGCCACCTGAACCGGCAGCGTCTCACGGCTGAGAAACTGTACCAGCGCGCGCCTTCTTTCCAGGGTAGTTTCCTTCGAGAACCGGGTAAGCCGCTCCGCAGCATCCGCCGGGGGCATCACGAGCTGCACCGTACGCACTACCTTGGGGCGCACCCCGGGTGGGGGCAGCACCGGACGTGACGTAACCGCGCCGCGTTTGGTCAAACCCAGCAGTGCCTCGCGCACTCGCAGCCGCGGGAGCAGCGCTTCGAGCTGCCGCACCCGTAAATCTCCGCGCTCAGCCAGCAGGTTAAGAATTTTCTTCTGGGTCAGGGAAAAATCGGGCCCAGGCAGCAGCGGATCGTTGCGGTGAAAAAGGGTATCCGCCTGCTTTGAAAGTCCGGGGGGGAGCATCACTTCGAGGCAGGCAGCCAGCGGCGACAGGGTCTGCGCAGCCATTTGCTCGGCCAATGTCAGTTGGGCAGCGGTCAGGACCGGCAGCGGGTCCAACAGGCTTTCCACCGGCCTGGTTTGCTGCACCTGCGCCTCTTCCACCAGGCGCACTACCACACCCTGGACGAGCTGGCGGCCAAACGGAACGACTACCAGGCAGCCAGATGCGACCTGCCCCACCAGCTGAGTGGGTAAATGGTAATCAAATACACCGCTGACCGTGGGAACATTGACTGCAATCTGCGCATACATCAGGAATTCAGCCTGTTATATTTCTTTATGGTGGCGGATTGAAACCTGGGCAACCCGCAGGCGGTCCATGCTGATTACTTTCAGAGAAAGCGACTGGTCGGGAACATCGACGACATCGCCCACCTTCGGGATACGGTTCAGCTTTCCTAAAATAAAGCCAGCGATCGTGTCGTAGTTTGGATCAGCCAGGGATAGTCCAAAGTGTTCGTTAACCTCATCGATCAGCATCAATCCATCCAGTAAGGCAGACCCATCTGCCTGTGGTTGGATATCTGGCCCTCCCCGGTCGAAGGGATCACCCACCTCGCCGATAATTTCTTCGAGGAGATCTTCGAGCGTCACCAATCCTGCCGTGCCGCCGTATTCATCCAATACGATGGCAATATGCATGCGCCGTATCCGGAATTCGCGCAGCAGGTCGTTGACCGAGATCGTTTCAGGCACAAAGAGCGCCTCACGGGCCAGTTCCCGCGGCGTACACGAGTCTAAATTCCCGGCGACCATCCGCGCCAGGATGTCGCGCACGTGGATGATTCCCAAAATCTGATCCAGGTTATCTTCAAATACCGGCATCTTGGTAATCGAATGCTCGGTTGCCAGGCGGACCACCTCGCTGATCGGCTGATCGGCTTCCACCGCGACGATTTCCGTGCGCGGAATATTGACCTGGCGCACCACCATCTCGCCAAAATCGATCACAGCCGAAAGCATGCGCCGTTCGGGTTCCTCGATCACCCCTTCAACTTCCGGTCCTGAAACCATCTCCTTGATTTCTTCCGCCGTGAACACCGAGGCATGCGTGCTGGTCGCCGGTAAACCCAAAGCGCGCAGAATGCTGCGCGTCGCCCAGTCCAATAAATCGATAAAGCCTTTAAAAATGCGGTTGAACACATCCATAATGGGCGCGGCGATCAGCGCGAACTTTTCAGGCGAGCGAAGCACGGCAACCTTGGGAACCTGCTCCCCCAAAACAACGTGGATAGCAGTCACCACGGTCAGAGATATAGCCAGGGGGATGACTGGAATGATCGAATCCAGAAATATCAGCGACGGCGGGAAATGCGCGTTCTCAAAATACGGCTCCAGGAGAACCGCGAAAGTATTCTCTCCCACGGCGCCCAGCGCCAGGCTGACCAGGGTAATCCCCAATTGTGTGGCGGCAATTAATCGTTCTCGCGCCGCTGGATCTTCGAGCCATTTATGCACCAGTTTGGAACTGGCGCTGTCGAGTTCCGCCATCAAGTCCAGGCGCGCCCGGCGCGACGCTACCGCGGCAAACTCAACCGACACGAAGAAACCGTTCAGCGCCACCAAAACAAAAATAATTAAAATGTTAAACCAGATCATGCTTTCTTCAATACCACAGCTGCCCCGTAACCCACGACTGAGCCAGTGTCTCCCGTCTGGTCGGCTGAGGTGCTGCGATGCAGAATTTGCGCGGTGTTGGCCCCCAAGGCCAAAGCAGCCCATAAAACGGCAGCCACGCCGCCCACTCCGCAGGCAAATCCCGTGCCCGTTTCTTCCGCCAGCAGGGCTTTTTGGGGAGACAGTTCAACGATATTTTGCAGCATGGTTTCATCCAGCTGGTTGGCGATCTCCAGCGGGAAAAAGTGTGAAAGATCTGTGCTGGCGACTAACAACGCAGGGTACTGGATCAGGATTTTCGCCAGGGCCTGCCCCAGGCTGAACAACTGCGCGGGATCGTGGCTGCGAACCATGATCGGCATCAACCGGAATTCGCCGGTCAGGGCGCGCTGTAAGAAAGGCAGCTCAATCTCCAAGGAGTGTTCTTTATCGTGCATGACCGGATCTAAACCGGGCAGTCTGCGCGCTTCCAATTCTTCATCGAGCGCGGATAATCCTTCAAAATCGATCCAGACAGGGCCCAGGGGGGTCTGGTAGCCGGGGTGGGCCGAAGTGATAAAGGGAGCGGGATGGTACCCATGGAGGGGAGAAAGCAATACAACCCTTGAATATGTTTTTCCACGTACGCTGGCAAACGCGTAACCGGCGGTCGGGCCAGAGTATATGTACCCGGCATGGGGAGCGATAACCGCGATTACTTCTCCATCTATTTTGGGCAGCCTGGCTTCATTCAGGTAGGCATCGACTTGGCTGGCCAGCCGCTGAGGGTTTCCCGGATACCACGTCCCAGCGATCGGTGACGGGCGCAGTTCACTTACGGCGGGCATAATTTTAACTCCTTCAGATATCTTTAGATACCTTATAAGATGTAAGGGGGTGTTTTTGGAGGTGCGAAGCACCTCCAAAAACACCACTCACATCGTATTGCGTGGTCGCCGCCAGCGCGACCAGCTTTTTTGTTGTTTCGGGTGTTTTTTCGCGCGACTTCGTCGCGCGAAAAAACACCCTGACACCATTTTGCGTGGTCTCCGTCAGCCCTGGCCCGCGTAGCGCGCCTGGGCCCAGGGGGCCGACCAGCCTATGAATCAATTCTAGCATATCTCGTTAGGGCAATGTTAAGAGAGGGTATTTTTCCCACCCGTGCGAGAAAACCACCCTCGTAAAGACTCTATCGATACTGCCTGGCAGTTATTTAATCAGGTATTGTTTTGGATCCACCTTGCCGTAAGCTTCGCTTTGGAGCTCGAAATGCAGGTGAGGCCCGGTGGAATTTCCGGTGCTGCCCGCCAAAGCCACAACCTGGCCCTGTTTCACGCCCTCGCCGCAGCCGACGTTGAGCTGGCTGAGATGACCGTAGATCGACTGCCAGCCGTTGCCGTGATCGATGATCAACAGGTTGCCGTAGCCCCAGTCATTCCATCCGGAATACACCACCACACCTGCGTCGACCGCGTATATTGCGGTACCCATCCCGGCGGCGATATCGATGGCCGGGTGGTTGGCCTGCGGCAGGTAGTCAGTGCCGGAGAGGAATTTTTGTGTGCCTGGCCAGATAAATGTACCGCTGCCGATCGGCCCCTCGGTGATCTGCCCGCAGAAACCCGGGCCGATCACTTTCGCGGCAGCCGGATTGGTGCGGGACACCATCGGCACGCTCCAATTGACAAAGCCACGTTTTCCGTTCGGCACAATCAACCAGGTTCCGGCTTCGATATTAGGCTTGTTCAGGTCACCGATGGTTTTGGCATCCAGGTGGTTGCCAGGATAATTGATGATATCTTCCGGTTTCACACCGTAAAACTTGGCCACCCCATTCAAACCCTCACCCGCGGACCACTGGTGGTAGACCCCATCCACAGGCAGGATATTGAGCTTTTGGCCGGGTCTTAAGCTGTGCGGGCTGTCGCGCAGGGTATTATAATTGCCGAAGAGCAGCGTCTCTGGCTTGAGATGAAATTTATCCGCGATACCAAACAGGGTATCGCCTTTTTGTACCTCGTATATGGTGATTTCAAAACGCGGACGATCCGGCAAGATGGTATGCAGCTGCGCCAGGCGGTTGATACCGCCTTGGGCAGGTTGAATATCCGGCAGGACAGCTAACACGACAGGCTGCGGTTCAGTTGTAGCCGTCGGCAGCGCCGCTGCGATCGCAGAGGCCTTTTGGGTGTTCACATTGCCTTTCAGGTAGAAATTCGCCATCACCCAAACAACCAGTAAAATCAGGGCGACTGAGGCCAGTCCTGTGCCCACGCGTAAGGTAACTTCCCCCAATCCCAAACGCGCCAAACCTTCCCATATGCGATCTAAACCACTTCCTCGCGTCTCAGGTTCAACCTGCGGCGGAGTAGGTTCACGATCCGCCGGTTGAGGCGTGTTCGATTGGTCAATCATTAGTTAAGCAGTCCTCTGCGAGCATAATATCACATGCAAATCGAATGGTCAAGCGAGGCCCAATCCAAAATCCACTGTTTATCGTTTGATCTTAAGGAGTGGATGGCGTCGCGAAAATCGGCGGTCGGGGCGGATTGCCAGAACGCGACCAGAAAAGATTTAAGGCCGGTCCCGGATCTACCTTTTGATTGATACGGTAATGACCGATGACATGCTGTTCATCCAGGGGGATGCCCCAGCGCTGCGCAATGTCCTCGACGAGTATCTTCATGGCATCAATTTGCGCCTGGGTATAATCTTCCCAATAAGTGTATGTAAAAGAACGTAAGTAATCTTCATACACCATTTTTGCGGAAGTGATAGAAGGTATGCGCCCTTTATTCACCAGTTCGATGCCAATCGAGCGGGTGTAAGGTTCGGTCAGCCGTCCTTGGGCATCATCGCAGATCGGGCAGGAGGCCAGGCAGGTGGAGCGGTTGCCCGTACAGCTGGCATGCAGGGCAGAAAGCCCCTCAGGCACGACCTGCACCACCTTGCCATCCCGGTCAATGATGTAATGCGCGCTGGTGCCGTTGGCCTGGCGGAAACCGTATAAACTGGCGGTTAACTCACCGACCGTATAATGCAGTACGATGGCTTCAGGATGATTGTTGGGCAGGATATTGCAGGAAATGGACGTGGACAGGCCTGGCAATTTGGCCTGCGCCGCGGGACTGATATCTGATTGGAAGGACGATTTTATCAGCGCATTCAGGCGGGTCGAGGGATCGCTGGACAGCGAACGGCAAAATTTCAACACCTCTTCCGCGCTTGTGCCGCCGCCGGCGAGGGGCGTTTGGGTGACAGATGAGGACGCCACAGACGTCTTTGGAAGTGTCAGGCCGCTGATCACATCGCTAAAAGGTTTATTAAACCCATTCAAGTTCGGATACATGCGGGCGTTGGAATAGGGATACACCCTGGGCAGCTTAAACCGATCGGGGTCGTTCGGTGCTGCCGCCAGGATGCTTCGCGTATTACCAGCCACCGCGAACTGGTAGCCTGCAGCTTTGACAATGTTGATCGCAGCCTGCGATGAGGTATCAAAGGGGTAGGCAAAAGCAACCGGAAACCGCCCCGTTTTTTCCTGGAGAATTTTTTGAGACGTTTCGACTTCATACTTGATCTGGGCTGAGGTCAGGGTTGTAAAATCAGGATGATTAATGCCGTGAGAGGCAATGGAGACTAACCCTTCATCCGCCCACTGGGTAAAATCAGACCAGCAAAAATGTCTATCGTCTTTGGCGCAATCATCCACCACCACGGTATCGTTCGCCAGGATAAAGATAACCGCCTTAAAGTTAAATTTTCTCAAGGTCGGGATGACCGATTCAATGTAAATCTTCCGCTTGGCGACCCCAATATCGAACGTCAGAACCACGGATTTTTGGGGGAAATCCGCTGTTCCATCCAGGTAGGCCGCAAACTCATCGCCGTCCAGGGTGCTGTATCCATTGGCTGCCAGCCAACCCAGCTGTTCTTCAAACCAGGGAATGGTCATCTGCACTTGCTCATTCATCTTAAAATCCGGGTCGTGATACTCAATCACGGGTACCGACCCCGCTGGAATGGGTGTGGCGGTGGGGATGGGAGTGAGGGTTGGCGTGGCGCTTGGCAAGGATGTTGCAGATGGCGCCGGGCGCGAAGTATGGGTGGGCGCAGCGCTGGGTGTATTTACCCGGGTGGGAGCAGAAACATCGGTAGGAGTTGATCCGACCGTCGGCGAAGTACCGGCGCAGGCTGAAAGCAGGGTGACTATCAGGACTACCAGGGTTAAGGTTTTCGCAAATTCGGGATATTTAGCCATAATGGGTCCATTATATTTCAGTTCGATGGACCTGACTATGGCGCGATTTTCACTTGACGGCTGGGGCTGCCGACCACCTATAAAATTTAGAAGTGGAATGCTGATCCTAACGAACCCAATTGCGTAAAAGCAGGTACAGCAAGGCGGAGACGAGCGCGGATGCCGGGATGGTAACCAGCCAGGCAATCGCAATGTTGAACGCCACATTCCAGCGAACTTTGTTAACCCGCTCGGCGGATCCGACCCCCAGGATCGCCGAGCTGACGACCTGGGTGGTGCTGACCGGACCGCCTAAAAGACCCGCCCCCAGGATCACCCCGGCGGAGGCAATCTGCGTGCAGAAGCCGTGCACAGGACGAATCTTGTAAAACTTGTTTCCTAATGTACGGATCAGGCGCCACCCACCTGATGCGATCCCCAGCGCCATGGCGCTGGATGAAATCAGGATAACCCACATGGGTACTTCGAAAGCAGGGATCGCCTGGTTGACCACCAATCCCAGGGTGATGATACCCATCGTTTTTTGAGCGTCGTTCGCCCCGTGGCTAAGACCCAGGGCAACCCCGGTGAGGATCTGGGCCCTTTTGAAAAATATGTTAATGCTCGGGCGAGAGTTGCGAGCCAGGAATAATGTAAGGCGGGTGATCAAAAATCCGGCGATTAAACCAAGCACGGGTGAGATAAACAACCCCAAAAGCACCTTAATTAATCCCCCCCACTGCACCGTCTCCAAACCTGCGCCCACAGAAATAGCGCCGATCAACCCTCCCACCAGCGCGTGAGATGAGCTGCTGGGGATCCCCAGGTACCAGGTGATCAGGTTCCACAGGATCGAGGCAATCAATGTCGCCAGAATGACCGCATTCGTAACCTCCGATGGTGGGATCAGACCCTCGCCAATCGTTTTCGCCACCGCTACCCCAAAAATTAAAGGGCCCATAAACTCTGAAATTGCCGTGAGCGCCAGCGCAGCGCGCGGCTGCAGGGCGCGGGAGGAGATAATCGTAGCGACGATATTACTGGAATCATGAAAACCATTCAAGAAATTAAATATCAGCGCCAGGATGATCAACACAATCAGAACAGGCACGAAAAACCCTCCTGATCTACGTCGGTATTGAAAATTATGTGAATAAACCGCTGTACTTTTAGCGAAAAATTGGCTGCCATACCGCCTTTCAGCTCATCTTCATCATAATATCCGATAAAACATTGGCAGCCGTATCTTCGCGGTCGGCAGCATTGCTTAAATGGCGGTAAATCTCACGCATCTTGAGCACATTCATCATCGCCTTAAAATCTTTCACTCCATGAAAAAGATCTGCCAGGGCTTCCCGGTAGACTGCTTCCACCCGATTTTCTAATGCCTTGGCGCGCTGGGCATGGTCACCTGCCACCGTCAGGTGGTTATCTTGCAGCCGGCGCACGGCCATCTCAATCTCCTGGGCTGCTTCGAATAATAATGAGGCGATCCGCACCATGAATGGGCTGGGATCGACGTCCAGGATTTCCATCTCATCCACCGTGGTATAGGCATAATCCAGCACATCATCGATCTCACGCGAGAGGCTGAAAATATCTTCGCGGTCGAAAGGAGTAATGAACGAGCGCATTAATTCTTCGATCAATATCCGCCGCACTTCATCCTCTTCTTTTTCTGCAGCGGCAATTTTTTTGGCTACTGCCGTGTCGCGCTTCTGCACATACTCACGTAACAATTCCAGTCCCCTGACGGTGATTGTCGCCTGTTCAACCAACAGTTCGAGAAATTTGTCAGGTTTGGGTTTAAATATATTACGCAGGCTCATGACCTCTCCGTAAATCTTCCGATTTTTCAAGGTTAACAAAATGTTAATAACGATAAAATTATGTCAGACAATTGGAAATTTTGCAAGTAAACAGGATTGACCGGCCTATATTTATTGAATCAAGGTATAATCACGCAAAATTTTGCAAGGAATTTCGCTTGGAAATCCCTCTTGAATTCCAGATTGGGCCCTTGCTGCGCGATTCCGGGTTAAAACTGGTCATCGCGGAATCCTGCACCGGGGGCCTGGTTGGCCATTTGATCACCAACGTTCCGGGGTCCTCCGATTACTACCTGGGCAGCATCACAGCCTATGCCTATGAAGCAAAAGAACGCCTGCTTGGGGTAAAACATGATACCCTGATCGCTTATGGGGCTGTCAGTGCAGAAACGGCCCTCGAAATGGCACGCGGGGCGCGCCAGGCACTGGGAGCCGATTTTGGTTTGGAACATATCATTGGTTTATCGGTCACCGGAATTGCCGGGCCTGGCGGGGGAACCCCCACCAAGCCTGTGGGGCTGGTATGGTGGGGGTTATCTACACCGAACGGTGAATGGGCCTGGAAGCATGTCTGGCCCGGAGACCGGGTGCAAAATAAAGAATACTCTGCCGAGCGGGCTCTGAAAATCATCCTGGCGTATCTTTCGGGAAAAATAAGGTAAGAGCAAAAAGGACGGCGCTGCCGTCCTTTTTGCTCTTACTAATTGTGGTGGGCAATACCTATTTATTCAGATTTTTGGAACATTAGGCCCGGATTTTCCGTCATAGGGTTGGAGGAATGAAATGAAGAAATTGATTGTTCTAGCGAATGTTTTAGTAATACTCACCCTGCTGGCAGCCTGCGCCACCCCAAACGGCGGCGGCGGACAGCAGGCTTTGGTCCAATCCGATAAACCCCGCGACACCCAACCCAATGTAAGCGCTAGCGATCTGCAGAAATTGGCAGCCGATAACCGCGCCTTTGCGTTCAACCTTTACCAGCAGATGCGCAGTCAGGATGGCAACCTGTTTTATTCACCGCACAGCATTTCGGTTGCCCTGGCGATGACATACGCGGGTGCTCGCAATGAAACCGAATCCCAAATGCGTCAGGCCCTGCACTTAACATTGCCCGAATCCAGCCTGCACCCGGCTTTTAATGCGCTCCAACAGGCGCTGGCTGAACGCGAGAAGGCGAAAAACAATGAAAAGGAATCCAATTTCCGCCTGAACGTTGTGAATGCCCTTTGGGGGCAAAAAGGCTATACTTTCCTGCCGGCCTATTTAGACCTGCTGTCGCTGAATTACGGGGCCGGTATGCGCCTGCTGGACTTTAAGGCAGATACTGAAGCCGCCCGCCAGGTGATTAACCAGTGGGTCGCAGAACAGACTGCCGATAAGATCAAAGACCTGATCCCCCCATCGGCGCTGGACCAGATGACCACCCTGGTTTTGACCAATGCCATCTATTTCAACGCGAAATGGCTGCACCAGTTCAACCCGGGTAACACCGCCTCATCTCCTTTCAACCTGCTGGACGGCAATCCGATCAACGTGCCCACCATGCACACCTCGCAGCGGTTCGGCTATTACAGAGGCGATGGTGTCACAGCCGTTGAGCTGCCCTATACGGGTAACGAGGTTTCGATGATCCTGCTCATCCCCGACCAGGGAAATTTCGGCCAGTTCGAACATAAATTGACCTCGGAGCAGTGGGATGCGATCGTCAAAGGCATGAACTCTACCCAGGTAAACCTGGCGATGCCGAAATTCAAATTTACATCTGAGTTAGCCCTGAATGAGCCATTGAGCCGCAGCGGGATGCCAATCGCCTTTCAGCCCGAAAGCGCCGATTTCTCAGGCATGGACGGCACCAAAACCCTGTATATCTCGGATGTTTTGCACAAAGCCTTCATCAACCTGGATGAATTTGGCACGGAAGCCGCAGCCGCGACAGCGGTCGTGGTCGGAACAACCTCCATGCCCGCTGAACCAGTGGATCTCAATGTCGACCGGCCTTTCCTGTTCGCTATCCAGGATAAACCTACAGGCGAAATCCTCTTCCTGGGACGGGTGACCGATCCCACAAGATAAGAATGACCAATTAATGCACATCCAGACCGGGCAGAAAACACCCGGTCTGGTATTGTTATTAAAGCCGGTCGCACTGACATAGGCCATGCAAGCTTCACCCGCAGGGCGCATAGAGGGTGCAGCCTCTCACCCAACACCACTCGCCGAAGGCTCGCTCACGCACCGCAGGTGTGCTTCGCATGCACTCCCTGGCACTTTTTCGCCACATCGTACCGATGTCCTCGCCCGAAGGGCGTACCTCGCGTATACGGGAGGGTAAGTGTGCGTCACACGAAGTGCGCCTTTGGCGGTGTGCAAGTGTCGCGTGGTGCACCCGTAGGGGTGGGGTGCACTTCGTGTGGGGCAAATGATGCCAGGGTGTTTTTTTGATGCGACTTCGTCGCATCAAAAAAACACCCGAAGTATCATTTAAGTTATATATTCAATCATTTGTCCGAGTTGCCTCCGGATGAATTGATGTATGATATAGCAAAAGGACCTTGCAAAATGCGTACACGAAATGCCCTGGTGTTTTTGCTGCTTATTTCTACATTGCTCAGCGCCTGTAACTTAAATTTTTCCAGCACAACCGGCACTCCAGCCGCCATCATTACTCCCACCAGCGCGGTGAATACTGCTTCCCCCACTTCACCACCGGCAGCTACTGTCCCGGCTCCGGCGACCGCCACCGCCACGTTTCCTCCGGTGATCACCGTTACCCCTCCCCCGGCAACGGCGACACCCGCCGCGACCGCGACCCAGGCCCCTGGGGTGAAGATAGACGCTATCCGAATGATTGATGTCAGTTCCGGTTGGGCAGTTGGACAGTATATTTCCGATACCACCGACGATATCGTAAAGACGGCGGACGGCGGCAAGACCTGGAAGCCTGTTACGCCTCCCGAGCCGAACCGCGCCGGAAAGCAGGCCGTGGCGTTTTTCCAAGACGCTCAGCACGCCTGGGTCAATTATGCCACCCCGCCAGCCGGCACACCACCCGCGAAATTTACCGTGTGGCGAACGAGCGACGGCGGCGACAGCTGGAGTTCGGCCGAAACCAGTCTTTCTGGGCTGACAATGGAAAGTTTTTTTACCAGTCAGATCGGCTTCTCTGACGCCAATAACGGCTGGCTGATGGCCATTTTAGGCGCCGGAATGAGCCACATGTATTTTTCCATTTACACCACCAGCAACGGCGGTCAAAACTGGACCCAGGTGGTTTCGCCGGATAAGAATAACGCCGATATGGCTTGCAGCAAAAGCGGTGTTTGGTTCCGCGATGCCAATCACGGCTTACTGGCAGGCAACTGCGGCGGCGTGGTCAAAGGCCTGTATCTGTACGCGACGGAAAACGGTGGGGAAAATTGGAGCAAGGTCAACCTGCCGGCTCCAGCTTCCATGACGGACGCTTTCACCAGTGAAACCGTGGCCTGCGGAGCCGATTCTCCATTTTTCTTTGATAAAAACAATGGCATGTTGACAGTGACCTGCATGAATATGAATGATAATAAAACCTCGCGTTGGATCTACCGCACCTCCAACGGGGGAACCAGCTGGAGCTCCTCGCCCATGCCGCGCCCGTACGGCGGGTACTTTTTCCTGACGCCCCAGAAAGGCTGGTATCTTGGACAGACCGCGCCGGATGCTTATTCAGGGGTCAACGTTTACCAGACAAGCGACGCCGGAAAAACCTGGAAACAGGTCAGCGGCACCCAATGGGGCGGCGATATGGATTTCGTGGATAATAATAACGGTTGGGTTATTGCCAGGTCCGGAAGCGGGCAGGCCTTTGTGCGCACCGCTAACGGTGGCCTGTCTTATACGCTGCTCACGCCTCACCTGGCGCCGTAAGCTGTTCGTACCTCAGGGCTGATGTGGGCCACGAAAATGAAGCAACGGGTGTTATTTTGTGGCGAAGCCACAAAATAACACCCGAATCATCAAAAAAGTGCATCAGGCTTGAGGCGGGCCAAGACGGGCCCGTTCTTCTTCGACGATCTTGGGATCGAGCTTTTTAAAGAGGAGCAGGTTGGACCAGGGCCCGACCGGGCTCGATCCGGCTGGGCTCCCAGGCACCGCTGGCTCCATCCGGATCATAGGTGAGGACCGAATGCGTGCCCAGCGCATCCCCAACCTGGGCTGTGTTTTGCGTACCGAAAATGGGCCGGTGATATCCCATAAACATGTGCAAGCGTTCACAGGTATGCGGCAGGAAAGGAGACATCATTATTTTCAGCGAGTCGATGGCGCGGATTGCGGTGAAAATGGAGCGCGCCGCGGCAACACGGTCGGTCTTGATCGCTGTCCAGGGAGCGGTGAAATCCAGGTAGCGGTTGACCTCTGTCGCCAGGCGCATTACCTCGCCCAGGGCCGAGCGCAAACGCACCGCTTCGAATTCCTGCGCCACGGTTAAGAAACCATCATCCACCAGGCGCAGCAGTTCCACGTCTTCTTCGGTCAGTTTACCCGGGTTGGGCACCTTTCCATCGAAATTCCTGTAGGCAAATGACAATACCCGGTTGGCCAGGTTGCCCCAGGTAGCCACCAGCTCATCGTTATTGCGGTGGTAGAAATCTTCCCAATCCCAGTCCGTATCCCTGTTCTCAGGCATATTGGCGGTCAGGTAATAACGCAGCGGGTCAGGGTCATACCGACTCAGGAAATCCAGGGCAAAAACAGCCCAGTTGCGGCTGCCGGAGATTTTTTGCCCCTCCAGGTTCATAAATTCATTGGCGGGCACATCGTAAGGCATCGCCAGCGGCATGGGATGCGCTTCACCCCGCAATTCATCGAACGCCGTTCCGACGCCAGAAAGCTGCGCCGGCCAAATGATGGCATGGAAGGGAATATTGTCCTTGCCGATAAAATAATAGGCGCGCACATCCGGCGTATGCCACCAGTCTTTCCAGGCATCCGGTTTGGAATGCAGTGTGCTCCACTCGATGGTCGCCGAGAGATAGCCGATTACCGCTTCAAACCACACGTAAAGGCATTTCCCATCCCATCCATCCAGCGGCACGGGGATACCCCAATCCAGATCGCGGGTGATCGGCCGCCCACGCAGGCCTTCTGCCTCGATCTGCCCCAGGGATTGGCGCAATACGTTCGGCCGCCAGTAGGATTGGCGCAGCTTAAGGAAATCTTCGACCTTGCCTTGCAGCCTGGCCAGGTCCAGATAATAATGCTCGGTTTCGCGCAGCTCAGGCCGCGATCCATCAATCTTCGAGTGGGGATCGAGCAGTTGCGAAGGATCGAGCAGGTTGCCGCAGCGGTCGCATTGGTCGCTGCGGGCATTGGTGTATCCGCAGATATAGCAGGTGCCTTCGACGTAGCGGTCGGGGAGAAAGCGGTTTTGCGCGGATGAAAACCACTGCATTTCATGGTCAGGATATAAGTTCCCATTTTGCTTCAGCGCCAGGAAAATCTTTTGGGAAACATCAAAATGATTCTCTGTATGCGTGCTGGAAAACAGGTCATAGGTCAATCCAAGTTTCTGAAATAATTCCAGAAAACCCTGGTGGTATCGCTGGTAAACCTCCAGCGGAGTGGTCTTTTCAGCATCGGCGCGAACCATGATCGGTGTGCCGTGCGCATCCGATCCACTGACCATCAGCACTTGCCGGCCGCGCAAGCGGTTGTACCGCGCAAAAATATCCGCCGGCAAATACGAGCCGGTCAGATTTCCAACATGAATTTCGGCATTCGCATACGGCCAGGCTACCGCAACCAGCACAGGATCAGCCATCCAGCACCTCAACTACGAAAAATGTGTAACAGAAAAATTTTATCACGAAAAATTATGAACCCTGTCCCACCTTCAAACTGGCATAATAATGGCAAATATCCTTAAGTAGGCAGACTTCACACTCCGGCTTGCGGGCATGGCAAATCTCACGCCCCAGGCGGATCAGATTCAGGTGCGCCGGCCCATATTCATCCGCCGGAAACAACCCCGCCAGGTGGGAATGGGCATCCTCCACGGACATTTTTTCCGGGCGTAGTCCAATCCGGCCGCTGACGCGGTAGATATGGGTATCAACCGGAAAAGCTGGTTTCCCCAGGGAAAAAACCAGCACAATCGCCGCAGTTTTCGGACCGACCCCTTTGAAATGTGTCAGCCAGGCATGCGCTTCTTCTACAGGCAAATCGGCTAAAAATTTTAGATCAAGCGCACCTCGTTCAGCAGTGATTTCTCGCAGAACAGCCTGGATTCGCGGGCCCTTCTGGTTGGCCAGACCGGCGATGCGGATCGCATCCACGACCGCTGCCGGTGCCGCATCGCGCACCTGTTCCCAGGCTGGAAAACGCCGCCGCAGGGATTGGTAAGCCAGGTCGCGGTTGCGGTCGTTGGTATTCTGCGACAGGATCGTCGAGACCAGCTCATCCAGCGGCGGCAGGGGATCGCGCCATTCCGGGCGGCCATAAAAAGCCATCAACCGTTGGTGCACCACATCTGCCAGGGACTGCAACGGATCGCCTTCATCTGCCTGAATTCATAAGCCTCCGCTTGAACTCCAATATTCTGCTGCCCATGTATGGCATTAACTGGCCCTAAAAGCACGGCCGAATTTCCCCGACTACCAGCCTGCGAAAATTAAACTGCGTTCTCCGGTCAAACTTTGCCAGACTCTCAACCTCAGCTGAGGTCAGCAAACCAAGCTGTTTGAGCAAAGCCAGGGCGACCAAGGGACGCGCCCGGCCAAATCCATCGCCGTCAGAGATTTTAAAGGCGATCCCCAGACCAGGGGAATTTTGCCCCAATGCACCAGGCGTCACAGCGATACCCTGGTACCCTTCCGCGCCGCCCTTGGATACAAATTTACCCGCTCCGGCCTGCATCAAAACCGTATCAAATCCATCTGGGCCGGCGATCATATCGGGATAGGTGGACATTGCGCTGAAAATATGGCGCAAAGCATTCGCACGCCGCGCCTCCAGCCGGCTGGGGTCGGCAATCCGGGCAAAGCCCAGGGCTGTGTTGTACAGCGGGATCGCGAAAGTAGGCACCGAACAACCGTCAATCCCCAACTCTACCTGGTCCGGCTCCATTCCGGTCATCTCGGCAAAAGTTTGCAAGATGGTTTGCTGGACCGGGTGCTGCGGATTGATGTAATCCGCCTTCGGCAGCCCGCGCATCACAGCATGCGCCAGCATGCCGGTATGTTTGCCAGAACAGTTATGCCGGCGCGGGGTAGGCTTTTCGCCGCGCAGCAGCATGGCCTTCCAGGTCTCTTTATCGGCGGGTTCGTGCGAACCGCACAGCAGGTCGCTTTCATCGATCCCGATTTTTTCCTGCATGGCAGTCACCACCCGCACATGTTCATCGGTGCCGTGATGAGAGGCGCACATTAACGCCAATTCACGATCGCTCAGGTTGAATCTCTCCACCCCACCCATTTCTACAAATGGCAGCGCCTGGAACGGTTTGGCAGTGGATCGCAGGAAAGCCCGCGTTTGTGGGTCGCCTACCGCAGCCAGCACCTGCCCGGCTGTATCCACCACTACCGCGGCTCCGAAATGAACCGATTCGACCATCGACCCGCGGGTTACTTCTACCACAGGGACATAATTTTCAAAAGCCATACCAGATCCTTTTCACAGAATGATTGCTCCCGCAGGTTGCCGGGTGCGGGAGCGGTGATATTTATTCTTCCAGTTCTTCGCCGGGTATTTCTTTATATTGGCGCAGGAAATATTGTCGTAAACCCCATCTCAACCGCTGTGTATGCTGCACCTGGCGAGGCCCCGCATACGGAAAATCTTTTATCATTTTATCGGCCAGGGCAGCCGCTTCATCCGCAGGCGCATTCTGGACTGAAAGCGCTTCCAGCGCATCAAGCGCCCTTTGCAGGAAATTTTTCTGGCGGCGAACCTCGTCATGGGTCACCAATCCCCCCCGACCGCTGACCAGTAAATAATTTTGGTACTCTGGCTGGAGTAGTTTGTCGATTTGTTCGATCCAGGCTGCCAGATCAGCATTTGCCAGGAAAGGCGGTTGGTCTTGAACGACTGCATCACCCACAAAACAAACCTGGCTGCCCGGTAAGACAGCCCAGATCGCGCCTGTTCCAGGTCCAGGGTGATATTCTAGCTGCACCGGCTGGTCACTCCAATTTATTTGCATGCGCTCCGTAAACGTGATCTCCGGCGGAGACCAGCGGATGCTGCCCAGACCATTGTACTGCTCCCAATCGGCCCCGGTTTCGGTAGCCTGAGTTTTAAATGTCACCGGGCGGTTGCGAAAGGCCTGGGCCATTTTTTCTTGGCCGACCACTGTGCAGTCCATGGCGCGCGTGCCAAGCGTGCGGTCGAAATGCGCGTCCAGGTTTACCAGCAGGCGGTCCACACCGCCTCCGAGGTTCAAAAGGCCTGAACGCCAGGATCGGGTATCTTCCTGACGGAAAGGAGCGTCGATCAGCACCAGGCCTAACGGCCAGTTGATCGCTCCAAGGGTGACGCCGGCATATGCGGTTTCGATATAGATGTGCGGTGCAATTTCCTGCATTCGGTTTTCTGATCCTTCTTTCAGTATGGCTGCGGCTTCCAGGCCAATTTATACTACATTTGCGGGTTCGAAGGCAAGGTGAAATAAAAACGGCTGCCTTGACCCAGCTCGCTCTCAGCCCATATGCGCCCACCATGGGCTTGAACGGCCAAACGGCAAAATGCCAGGCCCAAACCCAGGCCTTTGGGCATATTTTCTGTGGTTAACCGGCGAAACTTCTCAAATATCAATTCCAGGGCTTCCTGCGGAATTCCCGGGCCGCAGTCTTGCACGCAAAACTGGATCATCCCATTGATCGGGGTCACCACGACTTTAATTTCCCGATTGGAAGGGGTAAACTTGGCTGCATTCTCGACCAGGTTGATCAACACACGGCGAATCATATCCTCGTCGATCCAGATTGTGGACAATCCTTCGCCAATTTCAGTGGTGATTTTCTGCTGCCTGGCTTCCAATGACGGTGAAATGGTATCCACCGCATCTGCGACCAGCCGGGAGGCTTCGATTTCTTTTTGATTGGTGATCGGCTGCCCGGCTTCCAACCGGCTGATGTCCAGCAGCGAGCTGATCAGGCGCTGCATGCGTTCGCTGGAACGAGAAGCGATGCTGAAAATCATGGGCAGCGAGCCAGATTCTTTTCTTTCCAACATGCTTTCCATCAAATCCAGGCTGGAGACGATATTGGATAGCGGCGAACGCAGGTCGTGGTAAACCATCGCTGCCAGGTCGGTGCGCATCATATCCAGCTCTTTACGGGCGGTGATATCGCGCACAGTCCACTGCAGCACATCATCATTCTGCAAACGCACCCGGTACACATAGATCTCGACAGGCACCTGCCGCCCCTCCGGCGGGTGGAAAATGCTCTCATAACAAACCATCTCACCAGAATACAGGTTAGCGAAATCCTGGCCGAGTTTTTCGTGGTTTGGTTCATTCAGCTCGAGGATCGAATGCCCCAACAGCGATTTTTCATCTCCTCCGCCCAGATGAGCCGCCTGGAGGTTGACTTCGAGGATTTTTCCCGACCAATCAGTGATCAGAATTGGGTCAATATTGTTTTCAAAAAGCTCACGGTAGCGCCGGGTAGCTACCTGCAGTGAATCATAAAGGCGCGCGTTATAAATGGCGATGCCGGCCTGGTCCCCAATCGACTGCAGCAGGTTGAGATGCGCCCCGGAAAAAAATCCTGGTTCCGGGTGAACGAGAGTAAGCACGCCCACCGGCTGGCTGCGAGCTTGCAGCGGAATGCAGATCGCCGATTTCGCCCCCGACCGGTTCTCCTGGTCATCCGGACGGCGCACCCACCGCTCATCCTGGCTGGTATCAGGGATCAAAACCGATTCCTGGGTACGCAGCACCCAACCCGCCAATCCCTGGTCAACCACCTGCTGCAGTTGGTCTATCGTGTAGGGCATACGTTGATTGTTGTAAACCAACACCGCTTCGGCGGGATGCTGCAACTCATCCAGAACGATCAGGGTGGCGCGCTCGGCTCCCAGGTTGCGGATCGAGAAAGTCACCACGTTCTGCAGCACGGTTTGCAGATCCAATGAAGAAACCAACTGCCGGCTGATGTTGTAAAGTAACTGCAGAGATGACTGTGCGTGGTCAGAAACCATGCGCTCCTCCAATCGCTCAGGGGGCATTTACCGTGGACAACCGGCGCCGAACTGCGTTGCACTGCTCGCAATCCGCCTGGTCGCACAACAAGGCTAGAGGATCGTCCTGAATGGCTGACCTGACGCGCTCGATCATGTCAGCCAGTGGGATCGCCTCCACCTGAGCATTACCGATTTGTACGCGCCGGGTAAGATCTTGCAACCAGGCAGATGCCTTTACAAAGCCTTGCGAGCAGCCGCCAAAGTTTGGGCATTCCACCACCCCCTCGTACGTTAACGCCCAACGGGTGAACTGCGGGCGTCCGGCAAGACGCTCGGCATAGTGCAGGCTGGTATTCACGGAGTGGTTGACCCCCAGCAGCAGCACCCACCCGCCCATTTTTTCCAGTACACCAATAGGCGCCAGCGGCTCCGCAATCGTTTGCACATCCAGCGCAGGCTCCACCCCGAGTCCGGTGAAGGAGAGCACCGGGTGAAGTGACCGATGTGAGCCGTGCATACGGCGCAATGTCTCGGCGGTGATTCCCAGTATGCGGTCGACAGGCAAATCCGGCCGGAAAAATTCCGCCATCCGGTTCTGATCACGCCCGCTGCCGTAGACCAGGGCATTATCTGGCGGACCCACTTCGGGGATGATCATGGTCTTATAGGTGAAAGCTGGCATCATCAAGCCTGAAGTGAGGGTTGAGACTGCGCCCAGCAAAGTCTCCGCTCCGCCCCGGATTTCACCAAATGCCGAAAGCGAAGCGTGCACCAGCACCGGACAGCCGGCATCCAGTCCCAATTGCCTCAATCCATTGCTGAGATCGCGAAAGCCAAGCATTCTTACCCTCCCAGGCAAGGCAGCTGCCTGATATCAAGTATTATAGCTGTAAAGGCCCAGGTGAAACGGCCGATTGAGATCTTGCCTGGCGCAATCCGGGCGTTATCTCGCCGCCGAGCTCGTAAATCCAGCCTGCGGACAGTGCGGGATCACATCTTTGTTTTCTTTTGCGTTCAGCAATATCCCCAGGTAGGGAGATGGATCGAGCGTGTTCTGGATAGCCAGCTCACTGCGGAATTTTCCCCGTCCATCATCCATGACGATGGAAAAATGCAAGTGAACGCCGGTCGGTGATCCTACTGTGCCTGAATAGTTTCCCTGGCGGCCTAACAATGTCCCCGCCGGAACAAAGGCTTCGTATGTGCCGGGTGGGAAAGCGGGATCGATCAGTGAAGTGCCGTCAGCTTCCGCCATGTGGGTGTAATAGGTCCAGATCTGGCGCCCCGGCTGCAATGGATCATCGGGAATACGCACAATGATTGAGGATTTCCAATCCGGCAGTCGAGATAAATAGCCGGCGTATGCCGTCCGCACCTCAATCTCCCCTGGCTGCGTCCCGGCAAAGATGTCAATTCCCTGGTGGCTGTGGCCCGGTCGGAAAGAATCGCCCCACAGGAAACCGATATAGCCGCTGGTCGGCATTTGAAAAGGCGCATCGCCGCAGCGTTCGCCGATCTGCACCATCCACCCGGCATGACCCCGCGGGTCACTAAACCACTCCGCCAGGTAATGAAAGCGAATCGGGTTACCGCTCCAGCGCCGCAACAGCAAATATCCGGCCGCGCCCAGCAGCACAGCGATCACAAGCCCAAACAAGAAGAATTTGCGCATCCTCATTGGCTGGCAGTATAAACGAAAATCCCCCGCTCGGGGGATTCTCGTTTATATCAGGCTGCCGATCATTGACCACGGACCGGTCCAATCGATTTTCACCTCGCGCACCTGACCGCGAAGATCTTCAGAGGAAGCGGCAAAAACCAGCTTGTTAGTCGGTGTCCGCCCTTTCCAACGATCTTTCACTTTTTCCTCAAATAAGATATCGACCGTGCGCCCATGGTAGCCAGCGTGAATTTGGGCCGCAATCCCCTCTTGCAGTTCTTCCAGCAGGCGGAAGCGGCGCCACTTTTCCTCTTCCGGCACATCATCATCCATCCGCCGGGCCGATACGGTCCCCGGACGGGCGGAATAACGCGCAAGATGAGCCACATCCAGTTTAAGCTCGGCCAGCAGGTCATAGGTATGCTGGAACTGCTCTTCGGTCTCACCGGGAAAACCCACAATAATATCGGTGGCGATAGATACATTGGGAACACGGCTGCGGATGCGTTCTACCAGATGGCGGTAATCTCGGGCAGTATACCCGCGCTTCATATTTGCCAGCACTTCATCATCCCCGGCCTGGTTTGGGCATTCGATATGCGGCATCACCTTGGGGTTGTTCGCCACCGTATCCAGCAGCTCATCGGTCATCCAATTCGGATGCGAGGTCAGGAAGCGCAGCCGTTCCAGCCCATCAATTTCAGCCAGCTGGTTGAGCAGGCCCGAAAGATGGGGAAATGAGGGTTCATCTTTGCCGTAGCGGTCGACGATCTGCCCCAAGAGGGTGATTTCTTTTACACCCTGGGCAACCAGCGCGCGCGCTTCTGCCATGATTTCGTGCGCCGGGCGCGAGCGTTCTACCCCGCGCCGGTATGGGATGATGCAGTACGTGCAGGCAAACGAGCAGCCGTAGACTATCGGGATGAACCCTGAGATCAGGCTGTTGCGCTCCTGCCGGGGCAGCACCAGGTCGCCGTCCATCCAGGCAAACCGGGCTGCGGTCTGATCCTCTTCAAGCTGGCGGCCTTCTTTCTGCAGCAAATAATTGACCAGGGGAGCCGGATCAGAAGGGGGCGAAAAAACATCCACGTATGGGAAACGCTCGCGCAGGTGGGTGTTGTCCTTCACCCCCACCAGGCAGCCCATCAGGTTTATTACCAGGTGCGGATTGTGCTTTTTTAGCGGGCGCAAGGATGTCAGCCTGCCGTAGGCTTTATCCTCGGCGCTCTGGCGCACCACGCAGGTGTTCATCACGATGATATCCGCCTGTTCGGCCTTGGGTGTTTGATCATAACCCAGGTGTTCAAGCGCAGACGCCACCCGCTGAGAATCGGCCACATTCATCTGGCAGCCTTCAGTCCAAATGTGATACTTCATGGCGGCGATTATAACAGAAAACAAACGGTTAATACTACCGAATTAGTCTTATTTATTTCAGCTCTTCATTAATCCACCCATCCAGGCTGCGGGCGAGGCCTTCTACGCGCGCGGTTTCCGCCTGGCTCTGGCTTAACTGTCCAATCAGCGATTTCTCCAGAAGGTCAGCCCGCCGTTTGACTTCTGCGGTCAGCGCCGGGTGAGTTTTCAGGGCACTCAACAGCGCCAGGCTGCGTTCGGGTCGACCGAGGCGTGCATGGAGTTCGGCGCGCAGCTCCAGTGTCTCAATTTCATCCGCCAAATTTTCGATGCCGGCCGAGAGCTTGAGCGCAGCCTTCAGATTTTCATCCGCCCGCGGCAGCTCACCTTCCAGCAGATCGATCCATCCCAGCATTTTCAAGCACTTCGATTTACCCCAGATCAGGCTCAACTCCCCCAGGATTTCCAATCCTTCCAGGTAAAATTTGCGCGCCGTGATCAGATCACCCTGTCCCAGGGCAACGTCTCCCAGGTTTGTCAGCGAGATGCCGGTACCGTAGGGATGTTGAATCCGCCGGTAGATGGATAAGGCGCGCTGGTTGGCGGCCTCTGCTTCGGAATAACTACCTTCCAGAAACGCGATATACGCCAGGCAGTCCAGATTGACGGCAGTCTGATGAAGATTCCCCATATGCTCGGTAAAACCTAACGCGGTAATGAACAGGGCCCTCGCTTCGCCGTATTGTCCCAGGGCAGTGAGAGACTGGCCGAGGATAATATTCAATTCCATCTTCCGCCAGGGATCGTCCAGATTCTCATAAATCGCGATCCCTTCCCGTACCAGTCGGCAGGCTTCAGGGTAATCCCCGGTCCAATAAGCATTTTTGGCCAGGTTATGACTGCACTGGGCGATCCCCCAGCGGTTGCCCATTTGGGAATATGCTGCATACCCCGCCGTATACATTTCCCGCGCCTGGCTCATTAGCTGCTGCTTTTCGAGAAAAGTGCCGTAAGCATTCGTAGCCAGGGCCTGTCCCATCGAGTCATTGGCAGCCGCAAATATTTCCATCGTTTCCTTAAACCAGGTCCCCGCCACATCGGCGGGATATCGATCATTCCCAAACAGTAATAAGACCGCCGCATACGCTTTGGGAATACCAGGCGGCAGCGAAAGGGCCAGATCCGCCGCACGATCCACCATTTCTCGCCCTTCTGCCCGTTCCAACGAGATAGAAATTGTACCCACAAGCGCCAACAGCAAGGTGAGCAGGGCTTTCACCTGTGGATTATCTGAATCGAAGGCCCGTTCCCTTCGCAGCCGGTCCAATGCCGGGCGAAATGTTTCCGCCCCCTCACGATGCAGGCCGCGCAGGATATAGTACACCATCAGGCGCAGGGTAATGCGCTCAAGTTCGTCAAGCGACCCCTGCGCGACGGTGCGGTACCAGGCCGCTCGCACATTGGCCGATTCCACCGGCAGGCGCTGCAAGGCACCAATTTGGCTTGCGCCGACCAGCTCATCCGTGGACCGCATTAATAGATCCAGGTAATATTTCCGGTGGGTATTACGCAGTTTATTCTGTTCCGGCGGGTTGGCGGCCAGTTTTTCGGCGGCATACTGGTTTAATATGTCGTGCAGGTTATACCGGCCATCTTTGCGGCGGTACACCAACGATTTTTCCAACAACGCGGATAGCTGCGGGAAATCCACTCCGGCCACTTCTCTGGCGGCTTTTTTTGTAAAACCGCCCTTGAAAATTGATAGCTTGCGGAAATTCTGCTGTTCGGCCGGGCTCAACGACTCCCAGGTATGGTTGAACACGGCGCGCAGCCTGCGGTGACGGGGCGCAGCTCCCTGTTGATCGGTTGTGAGGAAATCCAGGTTTCCTTCAATCTCAGCCGCGATATCCGCACACGACATCACATTTACCCAGGCCGCTGCCAGCTCAATCCCTAATGGCATTCCTTCTAATAACGTGCAAATCCGGCTGATCTGGTGACGATCCTTTTCCGTCGGCTTGAAATGAGGCTGGGCGTGTTGAGCATGGTGTAGAAAAAGCTGCACTGAGCTGTAAGACTCAGGCTCATTTGCGCCAGCCGCCAGCGGGAAGGACATTCCTGCTAACTCGAATCCCCATTCTTCGCTGAGGTTCAAACGTTCTCGGGAGGTAGCGAGGATTTTCACCTGCGGCGCTTCGGCTAACAGTTCAGAAAGAAAATCGGCGGCCTGCACCAGGTGCTCAAAATTATCCATCAACAACAGCACCCGCCGGTTGCGTAAATAATCAATCAACTGGCGTTTTGGGCCTGTTGACTCCATTTTTTCATGGATCTTGAAACCTAACGCACTTGCCGCTTCTACCGGCACCTGATCGGGGTCTGTCAGCGCAGACAGTGAGATAAAGCACACTCCATGTGGAAATTTTGAGGCCTGTTCCCGCGCAGCTTGCAGCGCCAGGCGAGTTTTGCCCATGCCGCTCAGACCGTACACAGTCATCAGCCGGCATTCTGGTTCTGCCAGCTTAAAACTAATTTCGGCCAGTTCCGCCTTGCGACCGATAAACGGTGAACCAGGCACGGGAAGGCGTATCGATATGGTTCTTCCATGCTCGGAAGCAGGCGGCATTGAGAAGCTTGTCTGTGATGTTTCTGCCATATGCCCAATTATACCCACGAGTTGGTCTCTCCGAAAAGCTTTCGCAGCGCTGATAACATAATGGCAGCTGATGATTTTAGTTTAAAAAAATTAAGTCTTTTCTTTGTGATAAAAACTCGTATAATATGCAATATTCGGACTAATTTTATCCGATTAATACCATCAACTTTTTTATGGGAGAAATCCACCATGCAAGAACAGCTCGAAATAAACCACAGCGACATTCCCATCCGCCTGTTCAAATCTGATTTCCTCGAATTTTTTACCCACGTCCACCCGATCACTATCATCGTGATCTGGGTGCCCTATTCAATTTACATGCTTTACTCGGGTTATGCTATGAGCGGTCCCCGTTTGACACCAGAAGGCATGGTATTGAGCTTCGTGGTCGGGTTCCTGATCTGGACCTTCATGGAATATAACATCCACCGTTTCTTTTTCCATTTTCATCCGCGTACAGCCTGGCAGGAGCGGATCGTCTTCCTCTTTCATGGCGTGCACCATGCCCAACCGCGCATGAAGACCCGCCTGGTCATGCCGCCTGCGGCCAGCATTCCCATGGGGGTCGTATTCTGGCTGTTATTCTCTGTCGTCGTTGGCCTGGGTCTGGGGCTGCCTCAGGATGTGGGGCCGATGGTCTCCGGTTTCACCATCGGCTACCTGATTTATGATCTGATGCATTACGCGACGCACCACATTCCCATGCGCTGGGGTTTTCTGGGATATCTTAAACGCCACCACATGCTGCACCACTATAGAACCCCCGATCAGCGCTTCGGGGTCAGCTCACCGTTCTGGGATTGGGTCTACGGCACGCTGCCAAAAGATTGACAACCGCACGAAAGACCGTATCCACAAAATTCGAGGATAGATCCAGACTCGTAATCCAAAAGCCAGGTAGCGAAGCGGCATAATAAAAGCCATGATCTGGTAATTATTACTTAAACCAGGAACATTTTAAGGACTCCATCGTCCTATATGTGAAAAATAGCACAAATATGCAGCGAATGCATTTTTGCATTACCGCATGATGGAGGACAAAATGTTCAACAAAACCTGGTTTACCCTCGCAATATTTGTATGTGCGCTGCTCCTGTCTGCCTGCAGCTCCCCCCAACCCACTCAAACTTCCGCAGCAGACATGCCAAACCCTGCGTCAGTTTTCTGCGAGAAGGAAGGTGGAAAATTGGATTTCAGGAAAGATGCCTCGGGCGCGATTAGCGGTGTGTGCGTCTTCCCCGATGGAAGTGAGTGCGATGAATGGGCCTTTTTTCGCGGAGAATGCAAGCCCGGAGACTCATCCGTAAAACCTGCCCCAACATCCACTTCCTCTGCGGTCGCCGCCGGATGGAAAATCTACCATGACGAAGAACTCGGTTACCGGCTGTCGTACCCCGCGGACGCAAAAATTGTCATGAATGACGATCCGCTGAAGGGTTTCTCAATCGTCGGGCCCGAGAAAAATGGTGAGAGCTGGCCCATGATCAGCGTCAGCCATCCCCGCGACCGCGAGGAATACCGCCCTCTGCCGGGGGCCGACCTGCTGCGCTGGTTGACCGATCACAATCTCTTGGGCGCTGAACGCAAGCCTGACGCGCAAATCGCCGGCACCCCTGCGGTTCACCTCCGGCATGAGCGCAGCCCGCAGTCTTATGCCTTTGACACGTATTATTTCGCCTGGGATGGGCAGTTATACCAGGTCATCCTCGGCCACACGGGAGATAAGGAAGATTGGGTGCTATACAACACCTTTTTACAGAGTATCCAATTCGAATAAAGATCGAATTTACCTTTCAGTTTCATCCTATCGAGGGTGTGTTTTTTCGCCTGTAGCGAAAAAACACACCCTCGTTAAGTCACTCAATTCCACCTGCTTTTCTCCGGAAATTTTAAGTTAAAAATTACCTCTCCTCCAGCGCCAGGTGCTATAATCATATAATCAAAAATTTGTTCGATACGGGGTGCTATGTCGTTTGCCCACCTGCATGTTCACTCTGAATACTCCCTGCTCGACGGATTCAGCAACATCAAAAAGCTGGTCAAAAAAGCCCACGAGATGAGCATGCCGGCAATTGCGCTGACCGATCATGGGACGATGTTCGGGGTGATCGAGTTTTTCAATGCGGCCAAAGCGGTGGGCATCAAGCCAATTATCGGCCTGGAAGCATACATGGCAGCCCGCCGGATGACCGACCGCGATTCCAGGCTGGATAAGACCTCTTCTCATTTGCTTCTGCTGGCAGAAAATGACACCGGCTACAAGAATCTACTGCAAATCGCCAGCGCTTCTCAGCTTGAGGGTTTCTATTACTACCCGCGCATCGACCACGAGTTTCTGGCAGCCCATTCTGAAGGTTTGATCGCCACTTCTGGCTGCATGTCGGCAGAAGCCCCACGCGCCGTTCTTGATGGCGGCGCGGACGCAGCCCGGAGCAAGCTGGATTGGTATTTTGATGTTTTCGGCCCAGACCGCTTCTTCATCGAACTGCAGCGCCATAATATTCCCGAGCTCGAAACCATCAACCGCACGATGATCGACCTGGCAAAACGCTACAATGCTCGACTGGTCGCCACCAATGACTCACATTACATCAACCCCGAAGACGCGCGCTACCAGGATATTATGCTCGCCATCCAGACCGGTTCGCTGCTCAGCGATCCAAACCGCATGCGCATGACGGACCAGTCTTATTACCTGCGCTCCCCGCAGGAAATGAGCGAGCTGTTTAGCGAAGTGCCTGAAGCTATCAGTAATACGCTGCTGGTAGCGGAACGCTGCAATGTGGATCTTTCGAACAAGGGTTACCATCTGCCGCGCTTCCCCGTTCCAGAAGGCCATACCGCCGATACTTATCTGCGCGAGCTGTGTGAAAATGGCCTTCTCCGGCGCTATGCTGAACATGCCACGGATGCGCCGGTACGCGAGCGCCTTGAATACGAATTAGGCATCATCCACCAGATGGGGTTTGATGCTTACTTCCTCATCGTCTGGGATCTCTGCCGCGAAGCTAGCCGGCGCGGGATCTGGTACAACGCCCGCGGTTCTGCCGCCGGTTCGATTGTGGCCTATTCCCTCGAAATCACCCTGATCGAACCCCTCCACCACGGACTGATCTTCGAGCGCTTCCTGAACCCCGGACGAATTTCCATGCCGGATATCGACATGGATTTCCAGGACGACCGCCGCTCCGAGCTGATGCAGTACACTGCTGAGAAATACGGCGCAGACCGGGTGGCCCAAATCATCACCTTTGGCACGCTTGGGGCACGGGGAGCAATCCGGGATGTGGGACGCGTCATGGATATCCCCATTTCTGAGGTTGACCGCGTCACCAAGCTCATCCCCCAGATACCCAGCCACCCGGTCACGATCAAGGAAGCGGTCGAGCAGGTGCCCGAGCTAAAAGAAATCTACGACAATACCGAATACCTGCGAGAAGTGATCGATACCGCTGCCAATATGGAAGGCGTGGTACGCAATGCCGGCACGCATGCCGCGGGGGTCATCATCACTGACGTCCCGCTCATCTCGTATGCGCCGCTCCACCGCCCTACCAGCAGCTCAGAGGATTCGCCGATCAAGACCGTGGCCCAATTTGAGATGTCGATTGTGGAAGCCATGGGCCTGCTCAAGGTAGACTTCCTCGGCCTGGCCACGCTCACCATCATGCAGCGCGCATGCGATTTGATCTACGATCGCCACAATATCTGTATGACCCTGAACAACATCCCCGTGGATGATCCGGAGACGTTCATCTTCTTGAGTAAAGGCCATACAGCGGGCGTGTTCCAGCTGGAAGGCTCAGGGATGACACGCTACCTGATGCAGATGAAACCGCGCAACCTGGATAATGTCATTGCCATGGTAGCGCTCTTCCGGCCTGGCCCGTTGGAATTTATCCCCACCTACATCAAGCGCATGCATGGCGAAGAACCGGTCGAGTACCGCCACCCGCAAATGGAATCGATCTTCAAGGAGACCTTCGGCATCCCGGTCTACCAGGAGCAGATCATGCGCGCCGCCATTAACATGGCCGGCTATACTGCCTCCGAAGCCGACGAGCTGCGCAAATCGATTGCCAAGAAAAAAGCGGATGTGCTCGAGAAACACCGCCTCAAGTTCATCGCTGGCGCGCAGCAGCGCGGCATTTCCGAAGCGGTTGCCACGGCCATTTTCGAAGACTGGGAAAACTTCGCCCGCTACGGCTTCCCGAAAGCGCATGCCGCCGATTATGGTGTGATCGCCGTCGAGACCGCCTACCTCAAGACACATTACACGGTCGAATTCATGACCGCCCTGCTCTCAGCATCGAAGAATGACACCGCCAAGGTGGCGTTCTACGTGGCCGACTGCCGCGCCATGGATATTGACGTGCTGCCGCCAAATGTCAACTCTGGCGGCTGGGATTTTTCAATCGAAGACCGGCCTGGCGCTAAATCAGCTATCCGCTTCGGCATGGGCGCGATCAAGAATGTCGGCCAGGCTCCGGTAGACCTGATCATCCAGGCCCGAAAAGAAGCCGGACCGTTCCGCGATCTGACCGATTTTGCTCACCGGGTCGACCTGCGCGCCGTGGGCAAGCGTTCCCTGGAATGCCTGATCAAGGTCGGCGCCATGGATTCTTTTGGCGAACGGCAATCGCTGCTGGAGGCCCTCGACCAGATCATATCCATATCCGCCAGCCATTTCAAGGCCGTGCAAAGCGGACAAATGAGCTTCTTTGGCACCGTCGCCGGTATCGATGAGGAATTTGTCCTGCCGCTGGCGATGATGGTCGACCACCGCGCCCAATTGGAATGGGAGCGCGAGCTGTTAGGCCTGTATGTGTCCGACCACCCTCTAACACCCTATCTGCCCTCGCTCAAAAATAAAATCACCCATTTTTCTGGCCAATTGAGTGAAGCCAGCCATAAAGAAAAAGTGATCGTGGCCGGCATCGTGCTTCGTTTCCGCCGCCACCAGACAAAGACCGGTAGCCCAATGGGTTTCGCGACCCTTGAGGATATTCAAGGCGGTATTGAGCTGGTGCTTTTCCCCAGAACATGGGATAAATACGGCAAGCTGATCGAGATGGACCGCGTCCTGACCGCCGAAGGCAAAGTAGATATGCAGGGCGGTGATCCTAAAATTCTGGTGGATAAATTGATGATCGAGGAGATCATCGACCTTCCGCCTGGCCAGGCTGACGGAGCAGCGTTATTAGATTGGATGCCCCCAGGCTCATCTGATCTGGCCGGGTATGCCGACGATCTTCCGGACCTGGATCTCGAACCACTTCCGCCCCTACCTTCCTTTCAGGTTTCACTCAAAGAATCCGCAGCTGCCGCCGCCCCAACAGAAATCGAAAAGCCGCCAGCCTCTGCTCCTGCGCAGGCGCCTGCCTCGCAAGAAAACGAAACGGAAGATTGGGACGATTTCCCCCCACCGCCGCCTGCCCCGGATGATTGGCATTTGATGGAGCCGCCCAATAATTACCGCGCGGTCGGAACAGTCCTGTCCGAAAGCCCGCTGCAGGCCAGCGTATCTCCGAAAACGATCCCGGAAACGTCAGTGGCTGAGCCTCTGGCTGCCCAACCGCAGGCGCCTGCGTCTCAGCCCATCGCGACAGTTGAAAAGCAGGTTGCCGCCGTACCGGCTCCCACCGCAGCAGCACACGCCCTCCCAGCAGTCAACGTCAAAGCCCTTTCTTATCTCGTCCCTCCGCCTGGAATTCAACCATCTTCCCAGGATGAGCGCCCGCGAATGATTAAGGTGATCTTGCGCGCCAACGGCAATAAGGAACGCGAAGTCCTGCGCCTCAAGCGAGTGCTGGGGGTGCTGCGTTCTTGCCCTGGGCGCGACCGTTTTGCCCTGCTGGTTTTTGAAAAAGGGAGCTATTTCCTGGTAGAGTTTCCTAACGATACTACAGGCTATTCATCTGAACTGCACCGGCGCCTGGCCGACCTGGTCGGTGAGGAAAACCTTCAGTTAGAATTTCTCACAATTCAATAATGAGCTGTAGCCTCAGTGCTTAAAAATCCCTCAGCAGGACCGATTCGGGACCGCGGCTGATCTCCCACGGGTATACGATGAACGCATCCGTGATCGCCGCGTAATAATCGGGACGGACCGTGCCAAACAGGTTGCGGTATGGATTAAAGTGAATCACGCAGGTTAAAGAAGTGGCGGCGGCACTGGATATGCGGTTCTTCACCGCGGTGATTGTGCGCCCTGACCCCCACACATCATCCACAACCAGCACCCGTTTTCCGGTTAACAGGTTGTTTTCTGGAAATTGGAGAAATTTGGGCCACGCCAGCAAACGGTTTTTATCTTTTTCCATTTCCATTTCGGCAGGGAAGTCCACCGCCGCGGTCAAGATCGTATCCAGCTTGAGCGCTTCCGCCAGCATGCCTCCCGGAACAATACCACCCCGGGTTATGATCACCATCCCTTGAAATTCGCCTTCAAATTGCGGGATCAGGTGATCGATCAGTTTATCAACATCAGTCCAGGTGAGGATTTCACGCCGCATGCGCGACCAACCTTCTTCAGGGGATTTAGAAGATTATTATATCAAAAATCCGTAGTAAGATTGGTTTTATCATTCAATTTGTGCATTGATCAACCAATTCGTCGCGGAAGGCGGAAAAATCCATGACATTCTTGCGCTCTTTGAAGCATCGTCCATTCGCCTGGATTTGGGGTGGACAGACGATCTCGCGACTGGGAGACAGCCTGTACCGCATCGCGCTGAGTTGGTGGGTGCTGGAAAAAACCGGCTCTGCGGCTGTTATGGGCACGGTGTTGATCTTTTCTTTCACACCTGCGTTAATCTTTTCTTTGATCGGCGGGGTGGCAGTGGACCGCTTCTCGCGCATCTGGGTGATGATTCTTTCTGACCTGGCGCGGGGGTTAACGGTGTTTGTAGTGAGTATCCTGTCGGCTTCTGGACTGTTGGAAATCTGGCATGTTTACGCCGCAAGTATAATCTTTGGTGTGGTTGACGCTTTCTTTTACCCCGCTTATACCGCAATCCTTCCAGAGATCACCCCACAAGAACTGCTAACCAGTGCGAACTCGCTCACCAGTCTGAGTGGCAACATTACAAACATTGTCGGGCCAGCCTTCGCCGCGCTGTTAGTGAAGTTAGGTGGTACTTCACTCGGTTTTGGGTTGGACAGCTTATCCTTTTTCATTTCATTGGCTTGTTTGCTACCTCTGCTTCGATTGCCTCAAACCCTGCGAAAGGCAGAGGTAAAGTCGAGCATGCTCCGCCAGTTCAAAGAAGGCATCCACGCTGTAATGGCTTCACCCTGGTTGTGGATTACCATCAGCATTGCGGCGTTTAGCAATGTGACCTATGGTGGCCCGCTCAGTGTATCGCTGCCTTTTCTGGTCGAAAAAAACCTGGGCGGCGACGTAAATGCGTTTGGCCTGATCGCCTCGTTTTCCGCGGCGGGTTCGATGCTGGGCGCGGTTTTCCTGGGTCGATTTCAACGCCTGCGCCGCCGCGGATCGCTGGCCTACGGCGCTTGGATTTTAGGTGGGCTGATGTTGGTGGTTTATGGGTTCTCACAGCAATTGTGGCTCGTCCTGGCAGCCGCGCTGGTGAACGGCGCCACTCTTGTTACTTTTGGATTGATATGGACCAATACTTTGCAAGAGCAAGTCCCAACCGAGCTCCTAGGCCGGGTTTCCAGCATCGATTACCTGGGTTCTTTCGTGCTCCTGCCGGTGGGTTATGGTCTCGCTGGTGTGCTAACCGACCAATTTGGTCCTTCGCTTGTGTTTATATTTGGCGGTCTTCTTACCTCTATATTTATTTTTTTAGGCCTTATGAATCCCACCATCCGCAATTTGGATTAAGATTGATATATTCCATGAGTGGAGCAAATAATGACATCTCTCATTCTTTCATTACTCCCCCACCTGAAATCCCATCGTCTGCTAGATTTTAATGCAGGGTTGGGTTCAGTCTATCCAAATTACCAGCGCCATTCCCTGATCAGCTTGCCGTCGTCCATTTGCCACTGGTTGGATATTCCTCCTTTCGGCGCGCCAGCCTTAACCGATGAAATTCTAAATGCCATGGGTGGACCCTTCCGGCATGTCGTGATGCTGGTCGTCGACGGTCTGGGCCTGGAGCAGTTAAACCACTTTTCTACCTCGGCGGATGGCGTGGGTTCCCGCCGCTCATCTTTCTGGGGTCGCCTGCTGGAAGAAGCTGTTCTGGCGCCGATCACCAGCATTGCCCCTTCGACCACCGCTTCGGCCTTGACCTCATTATGGACCGGGCAGCCGGCAGCGGTGCACGGCGTGATGGGTTATGAAATGTACATGAAAGAATACAGCCTGATCGCCAACATGATTACGCATGCCCCTGCCAGCTTTACCGGGGATGTGGGCGGGATCAAGCGCGCCGGTTTCGACCCTGCGACATTTCTCCCCGTACCCACCTTTGGCCCTCACCTGGCCCGTCACGGCATTCAGGTCAATGCCATGCAGCACATGGCTATTGCGCGTTCAGGCCTTTCTACCATGCTCTTCCCGGGGGTAAATGTCATTCCCTTCCGCTCACCTTCAGATTTTTGGGTGACGCTGCCCGCCCTGATGAAGCAGCACACTACACAACGGTTGTATACCTATATTTATTGGGGAGAGCTGGATGAGCTTTCACACCGCTATGGTCCTTTGAACGAACGGGTGGACCTGGAGTTTTCACTTTTTTCCTTCTTGCTGGAAGGTTTCCTCAACGAAATGCGCAAACAGGCGCGGGGCGATACGCTGTTTTTGATAACTGCCGACCACGGCCACCTATACACCCCAAAATCACCGTTTTTTGAATTGCGCAATCACCCTGCATTAAACGATTGCATATCTATATACCCCAGTGGAGAAAGCCGGCTGGCGTATCTGTATGTGAAGCCAGGCGCTGAGCAGCGGCTCAGGGATTACGTTGGCGCCACCTGGCCGGGAAAATTTGAGCTGGTTCACACCCAGGATGCGCTGAAGGCAGGCCTGTTTGGATCTGGGCCAGCCCACCCCAACCTGAGTGAAAGGATCGGCGATTACATCCTTTTCGCCCAAGACGATGCATACTTGTGGTGGGCCAACCATGATAATCCGCTCCTCGGGCGGCACGGGGGAATGACCCAGACAGAAATGGTGGTACCCCTGCTTGGCCTGATAATATAAGGGTTGACTTCGCTCCGCCAAACTGCAAACCACCTGAAATGTTGCGCCGCTTGCCGTGTATCATGGGTAGTGATAAACTTTTAACATGGCGAAAAATATCCTGGTGGCAACTCCCCAACCAGCCTTTGGCGAACTTCTGCGCCTCAGCCTGGAAGAGTGCGGCCGCTACCGGGTGCGCCTGGTGCAAACTGGGCGAGAAGCGCTGGCCAGCGCCGATCATATCGTTTTTTCGCTCGCCATCCTGGATGCAGGCCTGACTGAGCCACCTTTTCGCTACGTGGCTCAAGGCCTGCGCGACCGCCAGGCAGGCATACGCCTGATGGTAATTCCACAGGAGGAAGGCTCCACCACGCCGGAGATAAGCGCGGTCAAACCTGACGGCTGCGTTAACCAACCATTTTATGCTCCCAGCCTTTTAGACACAATCGACCGTCTCACCGACGTAACGCCAACCTCTCCAATGCCAATCGGCAGGGTCGTCGGAGCCCCGATCTATTCTTCTCTCCAGGATGCACGACTGGCAGTTCACCGGTTGGAAGAATTTATCAAGGATTCTACAGCTCCTGGGGTGATGGTCATCCATACCAGCCAACCCTGGGCAGCTGCCGGGCAGCTCAACCAGGAGGCTTTAACCGAGGTAGCCAGCCTTTTAGCCCGTTACAGTGAGGCTCATGAAGGCGTTGACCTGGCCCGTTACGTTCATTTACGCGCCGATGGAGGCCAGTACCTGATCTATGCCACCCCTTTGATCGACGCCATGGTACTGGCCCTGGTATACCTGGTGACCACCCCTCTGACCGTGATCCGCGCCCAGGCCGGGCGATTGGCGCGCGAGCTGCGTGAAGCCAGGACGGAAAAACAAGACTACCCCAAGATCGAAATAACAGCCGGCGGGCCTGCCTTTCTGGATGAAGATATGCTGGTAGATGAATCCGAAACAGAGGAAAGCGATTTAGAGGCCGAAGCCACTCGCCTGGCGGATTTACTGGCGGAGATGCCCGGCCCCGATCCAAACGGCAAGCGTCCGGTTGAACCCGGAGACTGGATTCAGGCGGCCCAGGGCACGCCGACGGATAATCAGGAATTCTTGTTTCCCTGGGAATTGGAAAAACTTCACCCAGCCGCCCAGCTCACGCCCACCTCTCCGGTGGTGAGCGAACCCGGACCCAGCGAAAGCCCATCTCAAACCAACCCCCCGGAAAATCTTGCAGAGGTCTCGCTGGACGCGGCTGGCGAGGTGAGTGAAAATGTGCTATCTGCGCCGCCGGTGAGCAGTATGCCAGACCAGTCCCTCCCCCCCAACCTGCCCAATGTGGCCTTTGGTGAACAGCCTCCCACCCCCACCGATCAAACTCGTCCGGTCGTGCTGCGCAGCTTGCAGTCTATCCACCAGGTTGAGCCGATGGCTCCGACTCTCTCCAACCTGGCTTATACCTGCGTCCTGGTCCCACGACTGCCATCCCACAGCCTGGCGGCTGCTCTGGCTGAACGCCTGGCGGATTGGCTGCCGCAAATTTGCCTGTCTTACGGCTGGCGGTTGAATGGACTGCTCATCCAACCAGAATACCTGCAGTGGACCGTCCAGGCTGCCCCGGCCATTTCGCCTGGGAATGTGGTACGCTTGATCCGCCAGCAAGTTTCACGAAAAATTTTTACTGAATATCCACAGTTTGAAGTGGAAAACCCTTCCGGTGATTTTTGGGCTGCCGGATATCTGATCATCAGCGGCTTTCAGCCGCCATCGCAGCAATTGGTGCAGGATTATATCCGCCAGACCCGCAAGCGCCAGGGGGTAATTCCCCAATAGGCGGCCCCAGATAACCAGGAAACTATTCTTATGCCACCCACACTTTATTTAATTGATGGCCATGCCCTGGCATACCGCACATATTACGCCCTGTCGATGGGGGCTGGCGAACGCCTGCAAACCAGCTCTGGTGAACCCACAGCCGGTGTGATGGGATTTGCCAACGTCATGCTGCGTTTGCTGGAACAAGAACGTCCCGAGTATATGGCTGTGGCCTTTGACACCGGCAAGACTTTTCGCGATGAAATTTTCCCCGAGTATAAAGCAACGCGCGCCAAAATGCCGGATGATCTTCGCCCGCAAATCGACCGCATCCGCCAGATGATCGATGCCTTTCACCTACCGCGGCTTGAGATGGAGGGTTTTGAGGCTGATGATGTGTTAGGCACCATCGCCCACCAGGCCGCGGCCAAGGGCTTAGGAGTCAAAATCATCACCGGCGACCGCGATTTGCTGCAGCTGGTTGGGGACCGGATCATCGTCAGCCTGTCTGGCAACAAGATTTCCGAGGCGAAAGATTACGCCACCGATGAAGAAGTGTTGGGATATATGGGCGTGAAGCCGTCCCAAATCATCGAGTATAAAGGCCTGGCCGGGGATAGCTCGGATAATATTCCCGGGGTTGCCGGGATCGGGGATAAAACAGCCATTACATTGTTGGGACAGTATCCGACATTGGAAGATATTTACGCCCACCTGGATAATATCGCGCTCCGCTTTCGCAATAAACTGGAAGCCGGGCGTGAGGCGGCCTTCCTCAGCCGCGACCTGGCAACTATCCGCACGAATCTGGAAATTACCCTGGATGTCGAGCAGGCTCGCACCGACCACATGAATTTTGACGCGGTCGAAAAGCTCTTTCGCGAGTTGGAATTCCGCACCCTGGTCGGCCGTATCCAGAAATTTGCCGGGAAGGCCGTCTCACCCGAGGTTGAGCCCCAGCCCGCTCCCAGGCAGCAGCTTTCACTTTTCGGTGAGCCTGTCACGCGCATCGGCGTGCCGCCGATGGCAGATTTCCAGCTCAAAGTAGTCGACACGCCTGAGTCCCTGGCAGAACTGCAATCCCGGTTGGCAAAAGCCCCTCTGATCGCCTTCGACACGGAAACCACCTCCACTGACCCAATGCGAGCCGAGCTGGTAGGCATTTCACTGGCAGTCCAGGAAGGCGAGGGATATTACATTCCCACCGGCCACAAGACCGGACAGCCCCAACTTCCCCAGGCCCAGGTGATTGAGGCCTTACGGCCTGCCATGACCGATCCTGTAAAACGCAAGATCGGCCACAACCTGAAATACGACTGGCTGGTCCTGCTTGAAAATGGGCTCGAGGCCGCGCCCCTCACTTTTGACACCATGATCGCAGAATGGGTGGCAGACCCTGCCGCGCGCCACCTGGGGCTTAAAGATATGGCCGAGATCTATCTCGGCACGACCATGACTCACATCGATGAATTGATCGGGAAAGGCAAAAACCAGATCACCATGGCGGAGGTGCCCATCGAAAATGCCGCCCCTTACGCCGCCGCCGATGCAAATTCCACGCTGCGTCTTTACCCGGTGATGCAAAAAAAGCTGGAAAAGGTCAGCGGTAAAAAGCTGTTCGATGAGATTGAGATGCCGTTAATTCCAGTGCTGGCCCGCATGGAACAGGCCGGTATCGCCCTGGACGTGCCCTTCTTCGAAAAAATGTCGGTTGAATTGCACGATGGGATGTCCGGCCTGGAAAAAAAGATCATCGAGGAAGTTGGATACGAATTTAATCTTAATTCCACCCAACAGCTGTCGAAAGTATTGTTCGAAACGCTAAAGCTTGACCCGCCCGACCGCACCCGTAAAACAGCCAGCGGACATTTCTCGACCTCAGCGGATGTGCTGACGGAATTAAGCGGCAAACATCCGGTTGTGGATTGGATACTCGAGTTCCGTGAGCTGGCCAAATTGCAATCCACCTATGTCGAAGCCCTACCCGCGGCGCGAAACTCGCGCACCGGACGCGTCCACACCTCCTTCAGCCAGACCGGTTCAGTCACCGGGCGCCTGGCTTCTTCCGAACCGAACCTGCAAAATATCCCCACCCGCACCGAGCTAGGCCGCCGCGTACGCGAAGGTTTCATCGCCCAACCGGGCTGGGGTCTGCTCTCAGTCGATTACTCGCAAATCGAGCTGCGTATAGTGGCAGATATGTCGCGAGATGAAGCCATGCTGGCAGCATTTAACGCCGGGCAGGATATTCATGCCGCGACCGCCGCTGCCATATTGGGCATCCCCCTTGACCAGGTCAATAAGGATCAGCGCCGCCACGCGAAAGCGATCAATTTTGGCCTGATCTACGGCATGAGCTCATTTGGTTTAAGCCGGACCACCGATCTGACGTTAGGTGAAGCCGAAAACTTCGTCAAATCGTATTTTCAACAGTTCCCGGGGGTTAAATCCTACCTGGATGGAATTCGACGGCTGGCAACCCAACAAGGTTATGTAGAAACTCTGTTGGGCAGGCGGCGCTATTTCCCCAATTTACGCGGTCAGATGAACCAAAATATGCGCAACCGGGAAGAACGCGAGGCGATTAACGCCCCGATTCAAGGCACTGCCGCCGACATCATGAAACTGGCAATGATCTTGCTCCCTCCCGCTTTAAAGAAGGCCGGGCTGCCGGCGCGCATGCTGCTTCAAGTGCATGACGAGCTGGTTATTGAGGTAGAGAAACCTGCGCAGCAAGAAACTGCGTGGATCGTTCAAAATGTGATGGAAAACGCCTATGCTTTATCGATCCCCTTGATCACCGAAGCTCGTTGGGGGGTGAACTGGGGTAAACTTTCACCGCTTCCCCATGCGGCCCATTGAGCGGAGGGTACGATCGAATGAGTGGTAACCAAGAAGCGTTTCAAAAAGCCATAAACCTCGGCCATTCAGCCGCCTGGGACCAGATGTGGGATAAGGCGGCGTCATTTTACCGGCAGGCGCTGGATGAATTTCCAGATAATCCATCAGCGCTGGCTAACCTGGGTTTGGCTCTATTCGAGATGAAGGATTACGACAATGCCCTGCGAGTCTACAGCCGGGCAGCGAAAGTCTCTCCTCAGGATCCTGCCCCATTTGAAAAAATCGGCAAGATCACCGAACGTATGGGGCGAATCTCGGATGCCGTGCAGGCCTATATCCAGGCCGCGGATTTGTTTTTGAAAGCGCGCGACGTCGAAAAGTCAATCGAAAATTGGATCCAGGTGCTGCGGCTGCAGGAAAGTCTGATCGCCCGCACCCGCCTGGCAATGATCTATGACCGGATCGGCCGCAAGCCAGAAGCTGTGACTGAATTCCTGGCTGCAGCTGCCTTGATGCAGCGCGCTGGCGACCAGGTTAAAGCGCTGCAAGCCGCAGAATACGCCTTGCAGCTCATCCCAGAAAATATTGATACCCAACAAGCAGTCATCATGATCCGCAACAACCAGCCCTTGCCGAAGCCTAACCGCCCGCGCGGAGGCACCGGCCCGACTCGAATGGCCGAGGTCCTCCAGTTGGAACCAGCCGGCCCCGAGCTGGCTGGTCCTGATCCAATCAGTGAGGCTCGTCAGAAAGCACTGGTGGAGTTGGCCGGGATACTGTTTGACCAGGCTGAAGATCCCGGCCCGGAAGAAAACCAGCCCAGCCGGCGCGGCCTTAATCGATTTAACCCACGGGACAGGCGGCTCGTCACTGGTTCAGACAGAACGGGCCCGCATCCAGCTGCACCTGGGACAGGCTATCGATTCGCAAACTAAAGGTGAAGACGCCCAGGCCGCTGAAGAACTGGAACGCGCCATCGATGCCGGGCTGCGCCATCCGGCAGCGCTGTTTACCCTGGGGCTTTTGATCCACCAGAAGGAACCCCAAAATGGGCTGCGCCACCTTCAGGATTCGGTCAAGCATCCCGATTATGCCCTCGCTTCTTACCTGCTGGTCGGCCAGATTCGCTACGATGCCGGCTTATACCTCGAAGCGGCGGTAGCTCACCTGCAGGCGCTGCGCCTGGCAGATTCCGAGACCGTCGAGCCAAAAGATGCGGATGAGCTGCGCCAGTTGTATGAGCCGATCATTGAGACCCAGACCGACCAAAGCAATCTTGACAGCTTGAAAAACCTGTGTGAAAGCATCCATAATCAACTGGTGCGCAAAGACTGGCGAGTATATATGAAGCTTGCCCGCCAGCAGCTGCCGCAGCAGCCTGCCGGTTCTCCCCCGCTTCCCCTGGCTGAAATGCTGCTCGAATCGAACAGTGCCCAGGTAGTGGAAATGCTGGCTCACGTGCGCAACCTGACCAAAGAAGGTAAGGTCAATTCAGCCATGGAAGAAGCATTCCATGCCTTGCAGTACGCCCCCACCTACCTACCCCTACACATCCAGATCGCGGAGCTGCTCGTCAAAGATGGACGCACCCAGGATGCGGTGGATAAGCTGTTGATCGTGGCCGATTTATACGCCATCCGGGGAGAAGCGACCCAGGGCATCCGCTTATTCAACCGGATTATTGAAATGGCTCCCATGGATCTGCATGTACGCAACCGGATGATCGACCTGCTCCTGGCTCAAGGAAAAACCGAAAGCGCTATCCAGCAGTATATCAACCTGGCCGATATTTATTACCAGCTGGCCGAACTGGATATGGCTCGCCAGACCTATACCACCAGCCTGCGGGTTGCCCAACAATCGCGCGGCAACCGGGCCGTGCTCGTGCAAATCATGTATAAAATTGCCGACATCGATATGCAGCGCCTGGATTTACGGAACGCGCTGCGCATCTACGAGCAGATTCGCACCCTGGAACCGGAAGATATTCACAGTCGGGCTCGCCTGGTGGATATCAATTTTAGAATTTCCCAGAATGCAGCCGCTCTAAATGAGATGGATGGATTCCTGGCATTACTGGAAAACAATAATAACCACAGCGCGGCCATTGAATTTCTGCAGGAGGTGCTGGTCGACCAATCTGACCGGACCGATATCCGCAAGCGGTTGGCTGAAATCTACCGGCGTGCCGGTAAAATGGATGAAGCCGTCCACCAGCTGGAAACGATCTCAAACCAGATGATGAACCGGGGGGATCACAAGGGCGCCATAACAGCTCTCCAGGCGATTCTCAATCTGAATCCCCCCGATGCAGCCGAATACCAACAGCGCCTCGCGCAACTGCAACGTTTTGTGTGAGTTTCTAGAAATGAAAAATCGACGGGCGCTTTCCGCGCCCGTCGATTTTATAAATAAATTTGATTAGTACCAGATGCGGTACCAGGTCGATGTTTTGACGGTTTGTTCCTTGAAATTTACCGTCACTTGAAGTTGCACAACTTGCTTCGGCGCCAGATCGAAGGCAGGAATCGCGATTTTTGCAATCCCATATGCGTCGGTAGAAACAACGGGCAGGCGCGTTAATTTATCACCGATCAGGATCGATGCGTTCACTTGAGCATCCGCCACTGCCGTATAATCCGGCAACCGAACGACCACAAATAAGGTGTTCGCCGCTCCAGGCGCAACCAGGGCGTGGCTCACATAGGCACGCGCCTGAATATCGGTTGCTTTCACCTGAATTATGGGACTATTCAATGAGGGTATTGCCGACGGGCCGTAATATTTCTTCATGGCGAGACGGCCAATATTGGTCAGCCCCACCTTCATGTCCGAAGGCATATTAAAACGGAACTCGAATCGAGCGTTTTCAAAATACTGGACGTATTGCCCGCCCTCGTAAACCATTTCGGTGATCGGGTCGCCAAAATAAACCGGCCCGTTATGCTCGTCATAAAACTGCAAAAACCTGTAGCACACCCGGTGCCCGAACTTGGGGAAGTACCGGCAGGTCATGCTGGGAATAGTCTCTTCAAGCGGCGCCGTTTTACTTAAATCAATATATAAAGTACCCAGCGGTGCGAGTGTGACTTCCACACCTCTTCCATTATCCTTCAACTCGAACCTCGCCCGGTCAAAATACTGGACGCGAGTACCGTTCATATCCAGCTCATTGGATATGGCATTGCCAAATAACAATTGGCGTTCCGGAACGCTGCGGTAATACTTCAGGAATTCTCCCGTCAGAACCACACCGCCGGGAAAATGCTCATCGCCCCCGTTTTGTGCCTGAGCTGTATTGAATGCAAACGCTGCCAGAATAAATACAAAAACGACTGCTAGATATTTGCCCCATGTACGCATAGGTATATTATACAGGCAATTGCGCAGCGCGCAACTAAAATCGAATCCCAATTTATATGATATAACCGTTAAAACTGTTAGGTTGCCTTTCAGGAGGTTGCCCATGCATTACCGGCGGTTAGGAAAGTCTGGTTTAAAAGTGAGCGAGATTGGGCTGGGCGCCTGGATCACTTTTGGCGGGCAGGTGGATGAGCCAAAAGCAGAGGAGCTGATCCATGCCGCCTATGACCAGGGGGTAAATTTCTTCGATAATGCCGATATGTACGCCAATGGCCAGGCCGAATTGATCATGGGGAAAGCCATCCGGGGACTGCCGCGCGAAGCATTGGTGATTTCCAGTAAAGTTTTTTGGCCGACCATGCCCGGGCCAAATGGGCGTGGTCTTTCACGCAAGCATATTGTCGAATCCGTCAATGCTTCCCTGGGGAGATTAAAGCTGGATTATCTGGATATCTATCTATGCCATCGCTACGATCCCGATACGCCGACCGATGAGATTGTATGGGCCATGGATGACCTGGTCCACCAGGGAAAAATATTATATTGGGGAACTTCGAAATGGGAACCAGCTCAAGTTGCCACGACGTACGGCATTGCCCGCCAGTACAACCTCATCCCCCCTTCCATTGAACAACCGCAGTACAATTTTTTCCACCGCCAACGAGTGGAGATTTTGCTCTCCCCGCTGTGCAAGGAATTTGGGCTGGGTCTCGCAACCTGGAGCCCGCTTTATTTTGGCATCCTTTCCGGAAAATACAATGACGGCATTCCCGAAGGCAGCCGGGCATCCCTGCCCGAAATGGGTTGGGTCCGCGACCGCATCACCCCTGAAAGGCTTTCGATCGTCCGCCAGCTTACCAAACTCGCCCAGGAGCTGGATTTAACCACCGCCCAATTGGCCATCGCCTGGGTTTTACGCCGTAAAGAAGTCTCCAGTGTGCTCACCGGCGCCACGCGCCCCGAGCAGTTGGATGAGAATATCGCCGCGGGCGAGGCGGTTGAAAAACTGAACGATGAAGTTTTAGAAAGAATCGAGCAGATCGTCGGCAACCTGCCAGAATGAAAATGACTTAATGGGTTGAATTTGACGCTGGCGCGTCAAATTCAACCCATTTTTTTATTTTAAACCTCAACTGCGAAGTTGGGCGCCCAGTTCTTGTTCTAACCGGCGGATGATGCGGTTGCGAATCTGGGCGCTTTCGCCATCGGTTAACGTCCGGTCAGGCGCCTGGTACACCAGTCCGTACGCCAGACTCTTCTTACCGGCGCCAATCTGTCCGCCGCGGAAAACATCGAACAGGCGCACCTCGCGCAGCAGCTTTCCGCCGGTCTGGCGGATCAAAGCCGCCACCTGCTCCGCCGGCAGGGATTCATCCACCACCACCGCGATATCTTCATATACCGGTGGGTAAGCCGGAACAGGTTCCGCATCGAAATGGGACGGAATCAACGCCAGCAATCTGTCAAAATCCATTTCAGCTGCCAGCACAGCGGGCGCGCCAAAATCATAGTTGGATTTCACCGCCGGATGGAGCTCCCCCAGGGTGCCCAGAACCTGGTCGCCAATCACGATCGAAGCGCATTTTCCTGGATGGTAGGTGGGATGGCTGTCCGGTCGATAAACCGGCATAGGAACGTGCAGTGATTCCAACAGGACCTCGATCACCCCTTTTAAGTCATAAAAGTCAATATTCGGATTCTCGTGGAGGTCCCAGGCCTGCCCCAGGCGCTGCCCGGTCATGACGATCGCCAGCCGGCCAGGTTCATCCGGCAGAGTCTGTCCCTGGACGGGCCAAAAAACCGGCCCGATTTCGAAGAATGACAGCCGTTCCCGCAGGCGAGTGTTCCTTTCAACCGCATCCAGCACGCCAGCCAGCAGCGAGCGGCGCATCACGCTGCGCTCGGGGGTGATCGGATTGGCCAGGCGGATATACGGCAAAGGCTCGCTCTCCGTTCCCGGCGGCAGAAGCCGCCCCTCGCGTTCGACCGTGGTCATGCGGTAGCTGAGAATCTCCTGCAAACCCAGACTCACCAGGATATCCTTCACCCGCTCTTCATTTTCCACTGCTTTATTGCCCCGCTGCACCGGCAGCTCCACGGATAAACGCGCGGCAGGAATATTGTTGTAACCGTACAGCCTGGCGATTTCTTCAATGATATCGGCTTCTCCAACCACTCCTTCGCCAATATCCAGGCGAATGGGCGGGGTCTGGACGATAACGGCTCCATTTTCGACCTGGCACTTGAATTCCAGCGGGGTCAGCAGGTCGGCAATTTTCTGGGGGGGCAGATCGATCCCCAAGAGGCGTTTTACGGCTGCCGGGGTAAGCTTCACCACCGGGTCCAACGCAGGCTTGGGATACTCATCGACGAGATCAGCGGCAATCTCCCCGCCGCTCCAATTTGCCATGCGGTCCAGGCAGATCTGCACCGCCCAGGGCGCCAGGGCCGGATGCACGCCGCGTGAAAAACGGAAGGCGGCTTCCGAAGGCAGTTTTTGCACCTGCACCGTCCGGCGCACATTGATGAAATTCCAGGTCGCCCCTTCCAGAAGCACGTTGCGCGTGTGCTCAGTGACTTCACTTTCCAACCCGCCCATCACCCCTGCCAGGGAGAGAGAACCGGATGTATCGCATACCATGATCGTGAAATCGTCCAGTTTGCGTTCCACATTATCCAGCGTCGTCAAAACCTCACCCTGCACGGCGGGGCGGGTGATGATCGTCGGCGGTTTCCCTCCGGCGCGCTGGACCAGCACATCATAATCGAAGGCGTGCAGCGGCTGGCCGGTTTCGAGCATCACGTAATTGGTGGAGTCAACCACGCTGTTGATCGGGCGCATCCCTGCCAGGCGCAGTCGGCGCTGGACCCAATACGGGCTGGGCTGCGGATTGACGTTGCGCACCAGGCCTACCACGAAGCGCGGGTTCAGGTTTGGATCCGTGATTTGGATCGCGGCCTGTCCAACCAAGCTGGCACCAGTTGCCGGCAGCTGCCGTTCAGGCTGGCGCAGCTTCAAACCGGTAGCCGCGCTCAGTTCGCGGGCGACGCCGATCACGCAGGCATTGCGGATCATATTCGGCTGGAGCTCAATCTCGAAAACAGCATCACCCATATATTCGACCAGCGGCATGCCTGTGGGCGCATCCTGATCCAGGATGATTACCCCTTCATGCTCATCGGAAATGCCCAGCTCTTTTTCGGAGCAAACCATCGAGAATGATTCCACCCCACGGATTTTCGCCCGTTTTAGGGTAGTCAGAACCTGCCCGGGTTGGTGCCCATCATAGATCTGGGCGCCTTCGCGCGCATAAGCCACTTTAAGCGGCGTAGCCAGGGGGCCCTGGCCTTTATAGGGGAACAGGTTAGGCGCGCCGGTTAAAACGATGTACTCATCCTGCCCATCTTGCAGACGGCACAGCACCAGGCGGTCGGCATTGGGATGGGGCAGCACCTCATTAATATGCGCAACCACGATTTTTTCGGCATCCCATTCAATGCCGGTGAATTTGAATTCTTGCTTGCGGTCTTTAGGGGGAGACTGAAGCCCCACACAATGCACTTCTCCCACCTCCAGCCCGAGCATCGTCAGACGCCGGGCAAGGTCCTCGAGCGGGAGTTTGATATCAATGAAATCTCGAATCCAACTTAAAGGAATTTTCATGGGTTTCCTCACCTAGAACTGTTCTAAGAACCGCACGTCATTCGACCAGAAATTGCGGATGTCATCGATCCGGTAGCGCAGCAACGCGACCCGTTCAGGTCCCATCCCAACGGCAAACCCGGTCCATACCCGGGGATCGTAGCCGCCGTTGCGCAGCACAACCGGGTGAACCATGCCGCATCCCAAGATCTCCAACCAGCCGGAATTTTTGCAAACTGCGCAGCCTTTTCCACCGCAGACAAAACACTCGATATCCATCTCGCCGCTGGGTTCGGTGAAAGGGAAGTAATCCGGACGCAGCCTCGTTTGGACGGACGATCCGAACACGCGCCGCGCGAAATCTTCCAGGGTGGCCTTCAAATTTCCGAAGGTAATCCCTTTGTCCACTGCCAGCAGCTCCACCTGGTAGAACTGGGCTTCGTGCCGGGCATTGATCTGTTCATAGCGGTAGCACATCCCCGGCAGCATGACCCGGATTGGCTCGGGCGCATACTCGCGCATTGCCCGGATCTGCCCGGGTGAAGTGTGCGTGCGCAGGATCACGCCCGGTTCTGTGGTGTGGAAAGTGTCCTGCATGTCGCGCGCCGGGTGGTGCGGCGGGATATTTAACAGGGTGAAGTTAATTTCATCTTCTTCAACATCCGGCGAGCGGTAAACCTGAAAGCCCATATCGCCGAAAACCCGGTAGATTTCGCGCATAATCTGGGTCTGCACGGTATAGCGCCCAAAAACCGGACGGCGTCCCGGCAGGGAAATATCCAGGCGATCCAACTGCATGGAGCGCGCCAATTCAGCCTGGCGGATTTCTTCTGATCTGCGGGCAAAGGCAGCCTCCAAAGCTACCTTGACCTGGTTAGCCTGCTGCCCAATCTGCGGGCGCAGCTCCTTGGAGAACTGCGGCAGGCGGCTGAACACCTGCATTACCGGAGCACTGCGCCCCAGGTTAGCGATGCGCCAGGACTGCAGTCCGGGCTCATCTTGAGCGGATTCCAGCTCAGCCAGGGATGCCCGCTGAAGTTCTTCCAGCTCAATGAGAATATCGTTGTCTGCCATTCTTCCTCCTGCACAAATTAAAAACTCCCGTCCCACAAGGGACGGGAGCAATTCCCGCGGTACCACCCTTATTGACCGCCTTTAAAGACGGTCCACTCGACCCAACGGCCTGTTCGGCGATTGGCGGCGCCAGTTAACGCTGCGCTGTGCGGCCTGGACTACTGCTTAATTTCACCCAGACGGCTCAGGAGGGAACTTCAAACGGCTTTTCGCGAGTAGAGGTCTCAGTCAATGCCTCTGCTTCCCTGTCGGTTCCAGCCGCCTTACTTTCCTCCGTCTTTGCCTTTCTTAACCAAGAGTTAGCTATATTATGTCCAAAACCACCTGATATGTCAAGGGTCTTTAGATCCTGAGTGCATTTCACTCTTTTGGTGAAATTGCCCCCAGGCTCCTCCCACATGAAGAAAAGACCTTATATGATACTTCGGGTGTTTTTTGATGCGACTTCGTCGCATCAAAAAACACCCTGGCTTCATTTTGCGGGGCCCGCGTCAGTGCGACAGGCTTTAACTAGTCTTTGCCGCGTCACCGGGAGAAAAACCAAAGAACAAATACTCGTTACTGCAATCCCAGGTCGGCGTCCGTTTTGGTCGCATCGGCGAAGAACAGCGGCTGCCCGTACATGGCAACCCCAAATTCACCGATCCGCTTTTGAATCTCGGCTGAAACCAGGAAATCACTGAAGGCTTTCGCCCCGGCGATATTTACCTTGGGATATTTCTCCGGGTTGACGCTGATCACGTGGTAAACGTTCAGCAGGATCGGGTCATTTTCGACCAGAATATCCAGCTGCAGGTTGGCCTTTTGAGCCAAATACGTGGCGCGGTCGGTCAGCGTGTAGCCCGCTTTCTCGGAGGCTACTTTCAAAGTTGGACCCATGCCCTGTCCGGTTTCGATCAAACCCGGGATCGTCTTGGAATCGACCCCGGCGCTTTTCCAAAGGCTGAGCTCCATCTTGTTGGTGCCAGAATCATCCGCGCGCGATACGTAGACCACTTTTTTCTCAGCCATGAGTTTGTAAGCATCCACTGCAAGTTTTTGGCCTTTGATCCTCGCGGGGTCCGCGGCAGGGCCGACGATCACGAAATCATTGTGCATGATCAGGCGGCGGTCGACACCCTCGCTCTTTGCCATGAAATCTTTTTCCGAGGCTGGGGCATGCACCAATAATACATCGGCATTGCCCTCTTCGCCCATCTTAAGCGCTGCCCCGGTCCCCACGGCAATGGTCTTCACCTTGTAACCGGTCTGCTTTTCAAACACAGGAATCAGATCATCCAGCAAGCCAGAATCCTGGGTGCTGGTGGTGGTGGACAGGATAATATCCGGATTAGCAACGGCTGCCGGAGCGCAGGCCCCTAACAAAGCCAGCAACACAGACGCAATCAAAACAAGATACAAGGAACGTTTCATGCTCGCCTCCAGGGTTATGTAATATGAAATTATAATTGAAATGTATAGTTGTATACATACAACTGTATCATATTCCCTGCAAATGCGCTGCGCCAACTATTTGATATATCCACCCGCGCCGGGTAAAATTGGGAGATGATCCAACTTGAAACCCCCCGCCTGCAAATCCGGCCTTTTGCACCTGATGACCTGCAGGTCATACATCAAATTCTCGATCACAGCTTTGGTGACGGAAACCTGGCAGAAGATCCTGCTGCCCTGGCTGAAAGAAAATCCTGGCTGCAGTGGTCCATGCTCAGCCAGGAATGGCTGGCAAAGATGCACCAGCCTCAGTACGGAGATTTAGCTGTGGTTCTGAAAGAGAATCAAGAATTGATCGGCTCCGCAGGCCTGGTGCCCAGCTTTAATATTTTCGACCAGATCCCCGGGCTGCGTTATAAAGAATCGCAAAAATTTTATTACCGTCCAGAAGTTGGCCTGTTTTGGGTGATCGCGGAAGCACACCGCAACCACGGCTATGCCAGTGAAGCCGGCCGGGCGATGATCGACTATGCCTTTCGAGAAATGAGCCTGGGGCGGATCGTCGCCACCACCGAATATGATAACCTGGCATCCCAGGCCGTGATGCGCAAACTCGGAATGACCCTTTTTAGCAATCCACAGCCGGACCCACCCTGGCTGCAAGTTGTAGGTTTGCTGGAACTCCCCTGAGCCTCAATTATTATTGCAACACGGCGCGCACCTCGACTTGGGACGTGCCCGCACGCGGCAGCGGAATCCTCGTTCCTTCCAGGCGGCGCCCGCCCACCCACAGCTCCACCTGGCTGCCCGGCCCCTGGCGTTCTACCGAAATCACATAACGTACACCACGCCACAGGCGCACGGCCTTGAAGCCACGCCAATCTTGGGGGATGACTGGCGCCACGACCAGTCCCTCCAGGTCGGGCCGGATTCCGAGGATCCATTGGGTAATGGCGACGTAATTCCAGGCTGCCGTGCCAGATAGCCAGGAATTTTTCGCTTCGCCAAAAGTCGGGGCGTCTTTTCCGGCGATCATCTGGGCGTAAACATATGGTTCACAGCGGTGAAGCTCACTGATCTTCTCCCGCTGCGATGGGTTAATGCGCGAATAATAATCAAAAGCCTGGTCGCCGTGTCCGAGCATGGTCTCCGCGATCATGATCCACGGGTTGGTGTGGCAAAAGACGCCTGCGTTTTCCTTGTAGCCCGGCGGGTAAGAGGAAATCTCACCCAGATGCAGGTAATAACGGGAATAAGCCGGCTGCTGAAGGACAATCCCATGCTCGGTGGCCAGCCGTTCTCGAACCGCTGCCAGCGCAGAAGCTGCCCGACCGTCCCCTGACCCCAACCCGGCCATCACGCACATGCCCTGCGGTTCGATATAGATCTGACCTTCGTCATTTTCGCGCGAGCCCACCGGCCGGCCGAAATCATCATAGGCCCGGCGAAACCAGGCCCCATCCCAGCCAGCGGACATCACCGCCTCTCCAATCTGGAGTCCAAAAGCCAGCCACTGCCGGCCTTCTGCGTCCAGGTCGAGGTGGCGCAGCAAGCCATCCATTTCCTGCGCCGCCAGCACGAATAAGCCGCCGATAAATACCGATTCCGCGACCTTGCCCTCTTTATTGGTCGTGGTCTGAAAAGACTGCCCGGGCGTGTCGGAGAAACAGTTCAGGTTCAGGCAGTCATTCCAATCCGCGCGTCCGATCAGGGGCAGTTGGTGAGGCCCCAGTCGGTCAAGCGTATAACACAGTGAACGGCGCAGATGACCCAGAAGCGGTTCGGCGCTGCCCGGTTTGTTGTCGTAGTCTACCGCTTCCTGCAGAATCGACCAATCTCCCGTCTCCTTTATATAAGCAGATACACCTAAAACCAACCAGAGGGGATCATCGTTGAAATTGCTGCCCACATCGTTGTTGCCGCGCTTGGTCAGGGGCTGGTATTGGTGGTATGCGCTGCCATCCGGCAGCTGGGTGGCTGCCAGGTCAAGGATGCGCTCGCGCGCCCTGGCCGGAGCCAGGTGCACAAAGCCCAACAGGTCCTGGTTTGAATCGCGGAAACCCAGGCCGCGGCCAATGCCTGATTCATACAGGGAAGCTGAACGCGACATGTTGAAGGTGACCATGCATTGATACGCATTCCAGATATTTACCATGCGGTTGGTGTGGATATCCGGGGTGTCTACCTGGAGAATATCCAGCAGGCTGTTCCAATAGCGGGCCAGGTCGGCCTGCGCCCGTTGAATTTCGGCCGGCTGCAGGTAGCGCGCAATCACCGGTCTGACCGCCCGTTTGTTGATGACCTGGGATCCAGGCGGATCAAACTTATCTTCGACCGGATTTTCATGGTATCCCAACAAGAAAATGACCTGGCGGGTCTCGCCCGGCGCGAGCGCCAACCTGACATGGTGCGACCCGACCGGCTGCCAACCGTGGGCAATGGAATTGCGAGTCCGGCCTTCTGCCACCACCTGCGGGTTGTCCCACCCACGGTAAGGCCCCAAAAAATCGTCGCGCTGCGTGTCAAAACCGGCCAACGGTTCAGAACAGGCAAAGTAAGCAAAATGATCGCGCCTTTCGCGGTATTCCGTTTTGTGATAAATCACCTCATCCACAACCTCCACCTGGCCGGTAGAGTAATTACGCTGGAAATTGGTGGCGTCATCGTGAGCATCCCACAAACAAAATTCCACCAGGGAGAAAAGGGATAGCTGCGCCGGCTCGGCGCGCTGATTGGTGATTGTGGCCTGCCAGATCTCCAAATTTTCGCCCAACGGCACGAAATAGCGAATCTGGACCGCAATTTCACGCGTGGTGGATTGGATCACCGTGTAGCCCAGGCCGTGCCGGCATTTGTACTGGGAAAGGGGGTGGCGGGTGGGCTGCCAGGTAGGCGACCAAAATTCACCAGTGGCATCATCCCGCAAATAAATATATCGTCCGCCCGCATCCAGTGGTGCATTGTTATACCGGTAGCGGCTTATCCGCCGCAGCCTGGCATCTTTATAAAATGAATACCCTCCGGCTGTATTGGAAATGATGCCAAAATAGGCTTCACACCCCAGGTAGTTGATCCAGGGTAAAGGTGTATCCGGCCTGTCAATCACGTATTCGCGCTGGTCATCATCAAAATGTCCGTATTGCATGGCATCCTCATTTTTCCAACCGGATTATAGATTTGCGCCGCAGCTTTTTCGAATCACCAATTCGGAAGTTAATATCACGCGCCGGGGTGTTGGCGATGGGTTTTCAATCATATCAATCAATAATTGGGCAGCCATCGATCCCGAACGGACGATCGGCTGGCGCATGGTGGTTAACGGTGGATCGGTATGGGACGAAGATGGGATCCCGTCGAAACCCACAACCGCGATATCCGCTGGAATTGTCAGACCGGCTTCTTCAATAGCCAGCATCGCACCTACCGCCATCATATCCGAAGCTGCAAATACCGCATCCGGCTGGTGAGGCAGCAACTTCTGCATCGCCTGGTAGCCGCCCGTCTCACTGAACTCTCCTTCGGCGACCAGATTGATTTCGACCGGCATTTTAGCCTGGGTTAGCGCGTCCAGATAACCCTGGAAGCGGTCAAAACCCGCGATCATGGTTTGCGGTCCGCGAATGGTGGCAATGCGCTTTCTGCCTAAGCGGATGAGGTGTTCAATGGCCTGGGCAGCCCCGGAACGGTTGTCTACATCCACATAGCTGACCGTGGGATCACTTTGATGCCTGCCGACCATAATAAAAGGCACCTTCTTGCCGTTGATCAAAGCCACCACAATCGGGTCATCCGTTACAGCCGAAGCCACAATCACACCGTCGATTAATCCGCTGTAAAGGATCTGCCCCGCCATGTGCCGCTCAAACTCTGGCTCAGCCAACCACAGCATCATCGAATATCCACGCGCATTGCATGCGGATGAAATACCCTGGATCAACAGTGGGAAATATGGGTCCGCGAAAATCGATGTGACCGCCATCGGGATTACCAACCCCAACACCTGGGTACGCCCGGCTGCCAGGCCGCGGGCTGCCAGGTTAGGTTGAAAGTTGATCGTATGAATGAGTTCCCATACTTTTCGCCGGGTCGATTCCTTGACGTTGGGATCGTCATTGATTACCCGCGAAACGGTTGAACGTGACACTCCACTCATACGGGCGATATCTTCCAGGGTGAGCGGCATCACAGCCTCCTTTCGATTGGGAGCGCTCTCGCTTTCATTGTATCAAGGAAGCCGAATACGGCAAGCAATCCACCGAATCCCTCCCCTGACCGTTTATAATGCCACAGCCGACCATTATTTTTCCATAATGACTGTGTGGTAAAATCGCAATATGCGAAAAATATCAGAGTTAAAACGTCGCAATTATGGGTATCGGAATGCTTTCCTGGGAATGATCGTTCTCACCGCCATTGCCATATCCTCGTACACCCTGATCCCCCGCGTGCATAAACGAGTGGATTGGGAGATTGATAAGGCCACCACGTACTTGCGTCTTTCACTGGACCCTGTCCAGCCAATGCCCACCCCCATCGTCAATGCCGGAATCGCGATGACCGGTCTCGCGGACCCTTTATTAGCCGCGACCGCCACCCCCACTGCAACGATGACCACCGCTCCGCCCACTGCCACCGCGGTTGTTTCACCAAGCCCAACCCTCACCCCTACCATCACCCTCACCCCGACCCCGCTGCCGGTCAAAGTGGTTTTACCGCCCCCACCTTATGAACAGCAGGATCTAAATTCCTGCGGTCCGGCAACGCTCAACCACTATTTGCGCTTTTATGGCTGGGGCGGCGACCTGGCTGCGATCAACGCGGTGATCAAGCCAAACGAGAATGACCGCAACGTCAATGTGGAAGAGCTGGTATATTTCGCGCGTACGCGCGCCGGCTGGCTGCAAACGGAATATCGGGTCGGTGGAACTGTCGAGCTGGCTAAAAAATTTATCGCCGCCGGTATTCCATACATGATCGAGGTCGGCGTCCATTTTGACCAGGGATATTGGCCCGGGGATGACCGGTGGGGCGGGCACTACCTGCTGCTGACCGGTTACGATGAATCACTGAAAAGCTTTATTGTCCATGATGCCTGGCTGGGCCCCAACCGGGTCGTCGCCTATACGGATATTGACCGGAACTGGCAGGCTTTCAACCGGGTTTATATCATGATTTATAAACCGGAACAGCTATCTACGGTTCAATCAATCCTCGGTTCGGATTGGGATTTGACTGAAAACCGCAAACATGCCCTGGCGCAGGCCAAAGGCGAAACCGAGCAAGATCCCAAAAATCCGTTGGCCTGGTTCAATTACGGCACCAATTTGCTGTACTTCGATAAGTATTTCGATGCCGCTAATGCCTACGATACCGCCCGCAAACTTAACCTGCCTCAGCGCATGCTGCGCTACCAGTTTGGCCCTTTCATCGCCTACTTTCATGCAGGCCGTTTGGATGACCTGATGTCTATTACCGATTATGCCTTGAAGCTTACCCCGACCTCAGAGGAAACCATGCTGTGGCGCGGTTGGGGATTGTACCGCCTGGGACGGAAACAAGAAGCCGTCGATTTGTGGACATCTTCTTTGGATATCCACCCGGAATACGAAGATGCTCTTTACGCGATCAATTTCGCGCAAAAAAACTAAGGGGTGAAATTATGCCCCTGGACATTCCCCGCATCCAGGCAGTTCTGTTCGATGTCGACGGCACCCTGAGCGACACGGATGATGAATGGGCCAGCCGTATGGTGCGCGTCTTGCGCCCCATACGCTTTTTATTCCCGGATAAATCTACCCGGCATTTCGCGCGTCGCCTGGTCATGGCAATTGAAAGCCCCAGCAACGGCATTTACGCGATGTTGGACCGACTGAACCTGGATGCTGGGATGTTCCGGTTGCTGCAGTGGTTTTCACGCATACACCGGACCAGAACCTCGCGAAAATTTTGGGTGATCCCAGGGGTGATCGAAATGCTGGATTTTTTCCATCCCCTTTTCCCCCTGGCAGTGGTAAGTGCTCGAGACGAGGCCGGCACGCATCGCTTCCTGGACCAATTCCATCTCGGCTCTTGCTTTGGCGCCGTCGCCACCGCGCAAACCTGCCGCTATACCAAACCCTTCCCCGACCCTGTGCGCTGGGCGGCTCACCAGTTAGGAGTCGCGCCTGAACGGTGCCTGATGGTAGGAGATACAACCATGGATATCCGTGCCGGGCAGGCAGCCGGCGCGCAGACAGTGGGAGTGCTGTGCGGATTTGGTACAGAAGACGAGCTGCGCCGGGCAGGCGCGGATGAAATCCTGCCATCCACGGCCAACCTGGTTTCCCTTTTTAACCTCTCAGCCGGCCAGCATACAAGCTGATCGAATTTCTTCAAGCCCCGGTTTGCCTGGATGGGTATTCCGCCAATTAAAACTGCAGCCCGAACAGGCGGAAAATGGGCCGCCCGTATGGTAAAAACGGCCAGGGAATCGCGATAAGGATCAAGACCACGGAAATCGTAAACCACACTGCGCTGGTGCGGTGTTTCACAACCGCTTCCGCGGCTTTACGCGCAAAAGCGCGGCCTATGTGAGCAACTACTGCCGCAATGACCATAGGGAAGACATGTTCCATGCCAAAAAACGCCACCGTGGGATTCTTCATCCCGGCCGAAAAGTTCGCGAATAATTGGCTGGGCCATGGGCTGAACAGGAAATAGAGCACCAGCCCCAACAGGATTTGCGTATCCAGGAAACTGGTGTAGATGATCCCGGCGCGATCATCGCTTTTCTCCCAGCTCAATTTTTTAAACCAGCCCCGAAAAGCGCGCACCAATGCCAGGATGGCAAATACCACCACCACCCAGCGAACCAGGTTATGCAGCGTGAGAAACAGCGAATACAGAAAATTTTGCGTTGACGAATCCATATCATTCCTTTTCCAGAAGCATTCAGCGCCGCGCCAGGGTGACCGCCGCCCTGAAGCCCTGGTACGCGCTGGGCATATCCACCGCGCTGAAATCCACCCGTCGCCCGTCTGTTCGCACAGAACCCGGCAGCAATGCGGCCCGATCGGCCATATCGGAATACATAAACTCGATTCCAACCTGAATCGGTGCTGGCAAGTCAAGGGGCACCGGGGCGGCGCCATCCAGAAAATTACGCACGGCCTGGGCCGCACCGTCTTTAATCCGGCTGTGTGCTTCTGCCAATGGCAGGCAGTCAGCAGCATTGCGCCCTAGGGCTTTCTTAACCTGAATGGTAAAAATGCCCTCGATCCACTCCGCGGCCTCTGCGCACAGCGCCTGGTCGCCAGAGACCAGCAAGACCGGCACCCCAAACGCACCGCACAACGCGCCGTTTAGCGCCGTTTCACCTGCCGGGCGCTGGTTGAGCCACAGGTTTTCAACCCGGGTGCTCGACCAGGTATGATCCAGAATAGCATTCGGGGTTCCCATGCGCGCGTGGTAGCCTATGAACATGGCCGCGTCGATGTTATCTGCCACGCCTTCCACCATGGAAAATGGCGAAGGAGATCCCGAATTCAGCCGTACTCGCGGATCGAGCTCTTCGATTTGTATATTCGTGCTGTTCCAATGTCCATCGGTGACGATGACTTCGCTGGCCCCACCCTCATAAGCTCCTTGCACAGCGGCATTCACATCTTGAGTCATGATCCGGCGGAAGCGCTGGTACTCAGGATGTTCAATATTCACGTGGTCCCAACTGACCACGCCTGATATTCCCTCCATGTCAGCGGCGATCAACAATCGCATGCATCACTCCTTTCAAAAATAGCGGAGATGTCTTCCAGGCTGGTATTTTGCCATTAACCTGGATTATATCCGCTAAGTTAATCTGAAGTAATACTTCTCCCTCCCTCAGATCGGGAGAAGAGCAGGAGTACACAGCCATTACCTGGCCTGGAAGAGCGACAGTTCAGGTAGTGGAATCGACTCACAGTCTGTAGAACGTCCGCAGGTCGGGTGTCCCTTACTCAATCCGGGAGAAAATCTGAAAAACGACCGACAAACGGCAAGTATATCGGGACCGGCGTGATCGTCAGATTCACCGCGATAGGGCCAACTTTGTACGGGGTCATATCGTAAGGCGTATCCGTAGTCACTGTGATATATGCCTGGTAAAAACCCGGGTGCAGACCAGAGGCGTCCACACTGACCGTCACCAGCAGGCTTCCTCCAACAGGTATATTCGCACCGGTCAGCGACTCTGATAACCAGGGCACATCCTCCATCGGGGAAAATGCCGTTTCGCCAGAAGTAACCTTAAAAACCCGGCGTCCCAGGGTGTCCACCAACCATAAACTGCCGTCTTGGGCAAACTCCATCCCGGCTTGACCAAAATCTGTCAGTCCTGGCACGTCAAACCCTCCCAGGATGGTGTAAGCATGGCGTGCGTCCAAAACATAGACATCAAAACCAACTGCCGCATTCGACAGAACGTACAAATGCCCACTGTCTGGGTGATAGGCCAGTCCGGCGATATTGATGCCTGTATTCACCGAATCCAGGATGGTCCCTGTCCGGTCAAAATGCGTCAGAATGGCATCATTCCAGGTCCCGCTGTAAAAGGTTTGACTGAAAGGATCATAGGCCAGGCCGCGCTGTGAATTGCCGAAAGGCGGGCAGATGCGCACTCCTGTAGCCTTCTGCTGTTCCGGATCCAGCTCATATAGGCAGTTATCCCCCCCGGCGTTCACCTGCCACAAACGGTCGCGCAGCGGATCGTACGCCATGTCCGCTGCAAAGGCCCCGCCCCAACCGGTTGAAATTGAACCCGATCCTGCTTCACCCTGGAGATTGAAGGGATGGTCCTGCCCATCGCCGCCCCCAGATAGTGCATCGCTCACCCATAATTCGGCGCCCTGTCTCAGGCCTAATCCCCACGGAGCAGCCAGCCCTGTATCCCAGGTCAGGATCGGAGTTCCACCACCAGGCCAGGCTGGCGCAGCCGGGGGAATAAATTCATAAACCTTGTTCGCGGTCAGCGCATTCAAGCTTTTCGGTGATAACCGCCTGCCGGCAGACGCAAACGGACCGGTTGGCAGATTATCAGGCGGAGTCCCGCTCATTTCAGAAAGGGCGAATAAGGCCGGGGCTGTGCCCTGATTGGTGAAGTTGATTTGCATATCTGCCGTTGGGGCCCATTTAGAAACGGTGAGATTTACTTCTCCGGGAGTTGCTTGCATATAACCGGCAGGCAAATTGAAATTTGCCCCAACGACCTGGTCAAAAGAGACTTGCACCTGGACTGTTAAACTTGTATACACCGGGTAACTGGCACTGATACTGCGATGGCCAGCCGGCGCGAATAGAAAGAATAGGCCAGCCGGGTCAGAACCGGCGTTTACGGCCGCGCCGCTGCCGATATCTGTGATCGTAGCGCCGGGTAAGGCGATTGAAACAGGATGAGGCGGGTTGTTGGCATCTTTCACATACCCTACCACCAGCCCCCCGCTTTCTGGCTGGCATAAATTGACCACCGTCTGATAACCCGGCGGGCAAGGTGCCGAGTCGACCAGCAGGGCGAAATCCTCGATATTTCCTGTAGCCCCCGGAATCACCGTTCGATTCTCTGCCAGGTATCCGCCGTTAACCGCGCTCACATTGAAAGTATATGTGCTGCCTTGCTCGAGGGAGATCTGGTACTGCCCGGTGAGTGGATCGGTGAAAATCGGGCTCTCAGGTACCCCTGGGATATCGATACGCGCAAACAGCGGCATTCCCAGGTGAGCTGAGCCGTCCGACACTGTTCCGCTGACCACAGCCAGGGCAGCTTTGACCAGGGAAAAATCGAGCTGCGTGGTCCCATCTTTGACGATCAGCGCTGGCAGGGTCTGGCTCTGGTAGCTGAACGCAGATACCTGCACATCCACCTGTCCAACCGGCAGCAGCATCCGGAATGTGCCGTCCACCCCGGTAAACGCCACCGCGCCCCCGGCATTTACCCGGGCCCCGGCGATGGGCGTTAAACCATACGCCGCGCGCACGGTCCCTTGTAAAATCCCCGTATCCGCCTGGTTGCAGCTCGGAAACTTAAACGCGCCGATCCGGGTATTCCAAAAAATGCTGGAAGTAGCGACATAATACTCCTGGGTATACCAAAAAGTGCACTCATCCGCCGGGTCGACCGCCATCATCGAGTAATCTCCCCAGCGAGAATACACAGATGTTTGCGATCCGGTGCCTGAAATCATGGTCACTTCATCTTGAGCCATCACCCCAGCTGGATCAGAAGCCAGCCTTCCGGCATAAGCAATTGAAGGGTAAAGCTCGGGACCGGATACGCTGTAACCCAGGGCGATGTTTCCGCTGTTATCCATGGCGATGCTGCCCATCCAGCGTGAATTTGCATTCGGGGCATGTAGCCCTTCTTGCGCCAGGTACCAATCAGTGGAAGCAGTTTTGCGCAGCTCAAACCAATGGATGCCGGTGTTGGTGCTGGTCGCATTCACCGTATGGTTGCTGACCAGGGTCTGGTGATCGCCGAAGTTGCGGTACTGCAGGCGGTACATCAGGCGGTCGGAAATGGCATCCAGCTTCGCAGACGTTCCCTTTTGGGGGATCCTGTATGTATTCGCATAATCGGGGTCGACGTCGATCGTCGGCAAAACCAGGTTCGGCTGGAAGTTAACCCCAAATGTGGATAAGGCGGGAGTTTTCCAATCGACGTGGAAATCCCACAGGCGCAGGGCGTCACCCGCACCAAAGATCGAGCTGTCATCCCACTCCGCAAAGACGTTCGGCGCGCCGGCCGGCGGTGGCTCGCGCCCATCCAGATCTGCCGGCAGCATCCCGCCGAAACGGTTGTCCACCTCGTACAGGTCGAAGCTGATCATATGCGCCGGCAGATTTTGCAGCATGGCATCGCGCTCGAAGACCGCCACCCCGCCGCCCGCCCAGGAGTTGCCAATGAACTGGTTTACCGTCATGTAATAACCATCTGGCCATACCCCAAATTTGGGGTAGTCATTCATTTTGGAGTCGCTCCATTTAAAAGCATAACGGTACCAGGCGCCGGTCGGATCAGGGCTGGCCGAAACGGCGATACACTGGTAATAAGATCCGCCGGTGGGAATCACAAACTGACTGGCAAACCAGCGGTCGGCGAGCGAATCGTACAGCACGATGGGATCGCCGTGGTTTGAGGTCTGGCACGGAGCGCCAAAACCGGACCATAAGAAATTTCCAGGAATGGGTCCTAACTTTAGTTGGCCTGATTTATCATAGACCGCCAGCGAGAGATTTACCCACTGCACGTAATGGTTTGGGCCGACATCCCCGTTGGTATCTGGAGGTGTTATGTAGGATGGATTATCGTAGTTTTTTATTCCATCCCACTGGTTGTCGGAGGCAGGCATGCTGTCTGTCGCCTCGTACGGCGCAATCGGGTCACCGATCGTCTGGCTGCCAGAGCCGGATCTTGGCAAATGATGAAACTGCGGATCAGGCAAAGTAAGCGCCTGCGGCGCCAGGCTGTCTTTCATATCGCGCAGGGGCAGGGATTGGTCGTGATATTCGGCCAGCACAATATTTGGCGTGGGATACGTTATTTCCAACGGTGACATCTTCTGCACCTGGCCCCCAGAAAAACCTGGCGAGATCACCAGACTTGCCAGAAGTACCCATCGCATCCAATGGACGAAAAAGCCAATCATTATCCCCTCCGGAAAAAAGCGATCATCACCTACATAAACGATTGTACCTGTCTTTTTTGTTAAGTGATCGTCAGTTTTCCTTGCATATCTCACAATTTCATGGTTGCCTGTTATAATTTCGCCCATGGACAGCTTTTTCCACCTCCTCGATGAACGCGCCCGCCGCACAGGCTCATTGTTGTGCATCGGCCTGGATCCTATGCCAGCCGAATTAACCGAGCCTACTGCGGAAGCCGCCCGTGCTTACTGCCGGCGAATGATCGAATCCACCAGCGAACTGGCCCTGGCCTACAAATTCAACACGGCCTGCTTCCTGGCTTTCGGCGCTGAAGGCTGGAATGTGCTTCGCGAAGCGATTGCCATGGTCCCGCAGGATATCCCGACCATCATCGATAACAAGATCGGTGAAATTCCTTCCAACGCGGCGATACACATCCAGGTGGATTACAAGCTTTTAGGAGCCACAGCGGTAACGATCAACCCGTATCTGGGTTACGATTCACTCCAGCCTTTCATTAAAGATCCCGAACACGGCGCCCTGCTATTATGCAAAACCACCAATACTGGAACAGTCGACCTGCAAGAGCTGCCTCTGGCGGGAGAGGGATTACCCCTGCACTTATACGAAAAAGTTGCCCTGCTTGCCCAGGACTGGAATACACGCAACAATCTGGGCCTGGTCGTCTCCGCCATCCACCCCGAAGAACTTGGTCGTATTCGCCAGCTTGCCCCGCAGCTCTGGATTTTAGCCACTGGGATCGGCTCCAGCAACGGCGAATTGGCCAATACCCTGCGCAATGGACTGCGCGCAGACGGCTCAGGACTGATGGTGCCCGCCAGCCGGGCAATCTCGCGCGCAGCCGATCCGCACCAGGCCGCCTTGACCCTGCATGAAGCTGTTTGCCACCACCGCCAATCCTTGCATGCCGAAGGTCCGGTTACTTCGCAGCCTGAGCTGCGCTTCCCAGCCGCGCTGGCCGATGATCTGCTGCAAACCGGTTGCGTGCGCTTCGGTCAGTTCACCTTAAAATCCGGTGAAACAACCCCCATTTACATCGACCTGCGCCAGTTAATCTCCCACCCGCACCTCCTGGCTGAAGTCAGCGCTTCTTATTTGCCGATCTTGCGCCACCTGTCATTTGACCGGATCGGGGCGCTGCCGTATGCCGCTTTACCCATCGCGACCACCCTCAGCCTGCAGTCGGGATGGCCAGTGGTTTTTCCCCGTAAAGAAGCCCGCTCATACGGCAATCGCGCAGAAATTGAAGGCAAGTTCAATACCGGTGAAACCGTGGTCGTGATCAATGATATTGCCGGCAGCGGATTGAGCAAGTTCGAAGCGATATCCAAGCTTGTCGGCGCGGGTATGGTCGTTCAGGATGTGGTTGTGCTGATCGACCGCCAGTTAGGTGCGGCAGAAGCCCTGGAAATGCAGGGCTATCGGCTGCACGCGGTGCTCACGCTCAACTCGCTTCTGGATTATTGGGGAGCGACCGGCCGGGTCGCTGCCGAGCAGCTCGCGGCCGTGCGCAATTTTGTCGAAGCCAGATAAACCGTCAAAAAAAATAGAAAGTCGCGCGACTTTCTATTTTTTTTGACGCTCTCATATGAAATCATATCGCCATCCGAGTGAAACCCCTATCTACTCCCTGACCATGCTCCTGCTGGTCGGGGTTGTGATGGTCAGCGCTTTACCCACGATCTGCCTGATGCCGCTCCTGGTAGGCGGATTCATTCTGCTATCTTACTGGATGAGCCAGACCCACCACAAACAGCTTCTCAGCCAGGCGCACCGCATTACCCCGGAATCCGCTCCACAACTGGCAGCGATGACCCAGGAGTGCATTGACCGTTTGCAGCCGGGGGCGGTGGAATTTTACGTGATGCCGCAGCAAGTGTTAAATGCCTACACCTTCGGCTTCTCGCAGCCCAATGTGGTGGTGCTCTACAGCCCCATACTGCAGGTGATGGATGCCGATGAACTACGGTTTGTGATCGGTCACGAATTGGGGCATGTTGCCTTCGGCCATACCTGGCTAAATACCTTGTTAGGTGGTATGGCTGGCGTCCCGGTCAGTTTTGGGGCAGCAATCGTGCTCACCCTGGCCTTTCGATGGTGGAACCGGGCCTGCGAGTACTCAGCCGACCGGGCAGGCTTGCTGGCGAGCCGCAGCTTGAACAAATCGATCTCCGCCCTGGCGCAGCTGGCCGTCGGTGATATCAAAACCCAGGACGAATTAGCGCGTGCCTTGCGGGTTATTGAACAACAAGAGGAAGGAAGCCGCCAGCGGCTTGACTGAGCTTCTTTCTACCCATCCCCTGATCCTTAAACGGATTAACGAACTGCGCACCTGGGCTGCCACCGATGAATACCGGCGCCTGAGCCAGAAAAAATGAAATCGCTCAATACCGGCTCAAACCTCCCGTACAGCAAATCCATTTAAGCAATCCCCCTTTCAATTTTTACAATATATTGCTATAATATGACAAATATTATCGCATTTTTGCGGAGCCTGAATATGTCCATCGACCGGTTTGGTCGCAAAATACATTACCTGCGGATTTCTCTCACGGATCATTGTAACCTGCGCTGCGTTTACTGCATGCCAGAAGAAATGGTCTTTCGCCCGTCCGCTGAATTAATGCAAGATCACGAATTGGTTATGCTGGCGCGCCTGTTTGCCAGCCTTGGCTTTGATAAGTTTCGCCTGACCGGTGGTGAGCCAACCGTGCGGGCGCATGTCGTCGATTTGGTGCGTGAAATCGCTCAGAATTCCCGGGGTAAACTCGCTGTCGATGACCACCAATGGCGTGCTGCTGGGAAAATTGGCGCGCCCACTGAAAGAAGCCGGGCTGCAGCGGGTGAATGTCAGCATTGACACGCTCAACCCTGAAAAATTCCACCGCCTGACGCGTTGGGGAAAATTGGAACAGGTTTGGGAAGGGATCCAGGAAGCAGAAAGGGTCGGTCTGGCACCAGTCAAATTAAACGCGGTTGTCGTGCGCGGCTACAATGAAGAGGATGTCGTCGACCTGGCGCGCCTGACCCTCGAACGCGATTGGCAGGTGCGCTATATTGAAATGATGCCGTTCGCCGGAGCGACGGAATTCCAACAGACCCAGGTGGTGAAAGCCGAAGAAATGATCGACCGCATCCAGGCAGCGCTGGGGCCTTTATCTCCGGCGAATAACGGAAAATTGGATGGTGAAGCGCGCATTTACCGGCTGCCGGGTGCAAAAGGCGAGCTCGGCTTTATCTCTTCGGTCAGCTTGCCTTTCTGCGCCAGCTGCACTCGCGCCCGCCTGACGGCGGATGGGCGTTTGCGCCTATGCCTGCTGCGTGAAAAAGAAGTGGATCTGCTCACCCCGCTGCGGGCCGGCGCCTCATTGGAAGACCTGCGCCAGCTGATCACAGCCGGAATCTGGGATAAACCCTGGGGGCACGGCCTGGCGCAAGGCGACTTCGCCCTCAACCGGGTGATGAGCGAAATAGGCGGTTAATCACCCGCGTCCACTCCCCATGCCAGGACGATTGCTTGCTTCGTAAGCTTTTTAAACGCTCCCTTTAAACCAGGCAAACGCCTCCGCCACAGCTTGCTCGACGGGCCTTGGCGCGGGTAAGACTAAATCGCTGCGCGCTTTGCGCGTATCGTAATATAAATAGCGCCCTGCCAGGATAAACACGTCCGCGGTAACCGGCAGGTTGATGAAACGCTCCAGAAAACCGGCTGGACCGCGCAGCGCACGTACCAGCCAACCAGGCAGGACGACACTTGGCGCAGGAACGCCTGTCACGCCGGCAATGTGCTGGATAAGATCCAGATAGTTGTGGTTTTCTCCCCCCAAAATATAGCGCTCGCCGCGTTTTCCGCGCAGTAAGGCCGCAATATGCCCATCCACGACATCGTCGAGATGCACGGCATTAGCCCCACCTTCCACGGCGATGCTCACTTTCCGGCTGGCTACCTGCAAAATTATGGAAGATGACTGGCGGTAGATGTCTCCTGCACCTAATACCAGGGTGGGGTTAATAATTACCGCATCCAACCCCATCGACACCCCTTTCTGGATTTCAAGCTCCGCCAGGTACTTGGCATACCCATACGGGAACTGCTCGGGGATGAAATTCCAGGTGTGGTATTCATCGATCAGACCCGGCACGCCCGTCTGGGGAATACCCAGGGCCGCAACCGAGCTGGTATATACCAGACGGGCCACCCCTTCTTGAAGCGCCGCCTGAACGACTGCCCGCGTTCCCTCCACATTGATCGCATACAAGCGGCCCGGATCGTTCATTCCTACCCACCCCCCCACGTGGAAAATCGCATCCAATCCCTGTACGGCAGCCAGGAGGGACTGCGGTTGGGACAGGTCGCCAATCACATGCTCGACAGGCAGCCCTTCCAGCAGGCGCAGGTTGCTGGTACTGCGGTGGAATGCGCGTACGTCATATCCGCGTTCCAGCAACGCCCGGCATAATGCGCCGCCGATAAAACCTGTGGAGCCTGTTACCAGAACCTTCATTAAGGCAATGCCTCAACGATCACCGCTTCACCTTGTCCAACGCCCACGCACAGAGCTGCCATACCATAATAGGGGCTCGATTCGCCTGGCAGACGGCGGCGCATCTCGTTCAGCAGCGTGACCAGGATCCTCGCGCCAGAACAACCCAACGGATGTCCGAGCGCCACCGCCCCTCCATTGACATTGGTCCGCTCCGGGTCCAAACTCAGCTCCCTGGAAACGGCCAGCGCCTGCACTGCGAACGCCTCATTAATCTCCACCAGGCCGATATCAGCCATTTCAAGGCCGCATCTGGTAAGGACTTTACGCGCTGCCGGAACTGGCCCCATGCCCATCAACCGGGGCTGGACGCCGGCCGCAGCCGAACCGACCCAGCGCGCCATGGGCTGCAAACCGAGCTGCCGGGCGCGAGTGCCGCTCATCATCAACAGGGCCGCTGCCCCGTCATTTATGCCGGAAGAATTGCCGGCTGTCACCGTGCCGCCCTGGCGAAAGGCGGGCTTTAAGCGGGCTAATGCTGCCAAAGAGGTGTCTCGCCGCGGGCGCTCGTCCGTGGTCACCAGGATTGGATCACCTTTATGCTGGAGAGCCTGTACGGCAACAATCTCCTCAGCAAATTTACCGCCGTCGATCGCGTCTACTGCCCGGCGGTGGCTTTCCAGGGCAAACGCATCTTGCTCTTCACGGCTGATCCCGGTCATTTGGGCTATATTTTCGGCCGTTTCTCCCATGGATTCGATGCCGTATGCTTCTACCATGCGCGGATTCGGGTAGCGCCAGCCCAGGGCAGTATCCCAGGCGGTCTGGTTTCCAAACGGATATGCACGTTCGGATTTTGGCATGGAATACGGCGCGCGCGACATGCTCTCCACCCCGCCGGCGATGAATATGTCACCCTCCCCAGCCAGGATACTCCTGGCGGCCTGGTTGACCGCGTTCAAACCAGAGGCGCACAGCCGGTTTATTGTGACCCCCGCCACATCTACCGGAAAGCCTGCCAGAAGTACGGCCATCCGGGCAATATCCCGATTATCCTCACCAGCCTGATTGGCACATCCCAGGTAAACTTCTTCAATCAGAGCCGGGTCAAGGCTGGCCTTTGCGACTACCGCCCGTAAAACCAGCGCTGCCAGGTCGTCAGGGCGAATCCCTGCCAGGCTTCCTCCCAGTGCCCCAATCGGGGTACGCAGCGCCTGAACAAATACTACATCTGTCATGTCCACCTCCCCTGAACGGTGTATGAAGGCGATTCTACCATTATTCTAAATATAAAAATTCGTAAGGTGATTGTTATTGTGCGTATACCCATTTTGATGTAAAATTGCTTAAGGGTGGCCTCGACCCATTGAGTCATTATTAATAAGCCTAAATATACTTGCGCTATGAGCGCCATTGAGCGCGTCATGCCAGGTTATTATTTTTCGCTTGCCGATTGGACTGCTCCCAGAAGAATATTCTCTTATTAACGGTAATTTTCATGGGGGAAAAACGCCCCTTACCTGATTTTATTATCACAAGCTCTCGGAGAAGGATGGGGATGATTAAGAAAATTCGGCGAAAACTTATGGCCTTGCTGTTTTGGGGGTTTCTGCTGGGTCTATCTGCTTGTAGTGGGATCGCCTTTGACACTCCCTCCCCAACACCCCAGGGGCAGGTGCCCGTCAGCTCTGATCTGAGAGACTTTTACCAAAGTCTGGGCGGGGAAAAAGAATTAGGTCCGGCGATTTCAGCCCCATTTAACCGCGGTGGGGTTTTATGCCAGTTCACCACGAATGTGTTGATGTGCTATAACTCATCTGCCCAATCGGAAGCCGACCGGTCATACCTGGCCCCCATCGGGGAAATGCTCGACACGCAGAGACTGATGGCCAATCAAACCAGCACTCCTTCCGTGTATGAAGGATTTGCTGAGTTCTACCATAAAAAATTTTTCGGTTTGCGCTATGTGGGAAAACCGCTCACCGGGGTTCGCTACAACCCTCAAAACCACCGTTTGGAACAGTATTTTGAAAAAATGGGGTTTTACGTTCTTTTAGATGATCCTCAACCTACCGTTCATTTACTGGCATATGGAATTTACGCCTGCGGCACACAATGCGCCCATGTCGGTGCATCCGAAAACGCCATCGGCTGGAATAAAGGTATTGAGGTTCTCAATCCAGGCAGTGTGGCTCGTATAGGCGACTACACCCTTTTTGGCAGTCCGTTGACCAACCCCTACATCGCGCCTGATGGTAACCTGGAACAGGTGCTGGAAAAAGTTGTAGTGTACGTGCCCAAAGATAACCTGGCGACCGTGCGTTTGCGCACGCTGGCTGTGGTTCTAAATCTTCCATACAGCGATCCTGCTCCCCAAAAATTTGGCCCAAAAGAAAACATGGTTTTTTACGCGGTAAAAGACGATCTGGGTTATCATGTACCGGTTTTATTTGACCATTTTATCGCCAGCCACGGCGGGTTGGAGATCTCTGGAAAACCGCTGTCAGAACCGTACTTAATCGAGTCGGATGGGCAGACGATCGCCCGCCAGTGTTTTGACAAATACTGCCTCGATTTCTACTCTGATCTTGCCCCTGACCAACAAGTAAAACTGGTGTCATTGGGACAGGCATACATTGAAAAGCAAAAGAGGGTTGATCAAGAAATTTTCTCGTTCAACCGGAAGATGGTCGATCTCACTGCGGCCGAAGTTAAGCCCCAGATTTCCAATCAGGAATCTCAGGTGATCCAGATCGTTCTGCTCACAAGCAAAGGGCGCATGCCGATCTCAGACATCGAATCATTTGTGATGTTGGGCATGCCAAATGGCGAAAAGGTTTCATATAACCTTCCCCCTACCGATCAGAACGGCTTAGCCAGGGTAACCATACCGCCATTATCCAATGCGGAAAATGGCGTTATTATCCCTTACATTGTTTGTCTAAATGTGCCGGCGCAAGAACAGATTTGCGCGAATGAGTCTTTCTTCGTCTGGAATACGCGCTGATTCTGTACAGTCTGCGTCCTGAAATCTGAACGTCTACTTTCTACTCACTTGCGCGCTTCTGTATAAACATCTACTCGTTGGATAGGTCGCCCTGTGGAATAGACCTGAACTTCAAATTTGAGCGGCTGATCCGACCGGGGCGGATTTAATGTATCCCAGCGCCGCAGCCCTACCACACTACCATCCGTCCCAAATGCCACCAACAGCACAGACAGCTGGGCAGGCTCCACCTGTTTTTCAGCCAGGCTGACCGTCCCGGCAGCCACGGCTGAAAGGCCGTCCGCCTCGATCTGGGTTTGCAGCGCATCAATTTTTACCACCGGGTAATGCTCTGCGACCGAGGAAGCCGGTAAAACTGTGCCCAGTTCAACGGTCACTTTATACCCACCAGGAAGCGGAGGCGCGAAAAATACGGCCATTGGCAGCGCCGTCTCGCCAGGCAACAGATCCAGCGGGGGCGACACTTTTTGCTTGCCTATTTCTTTGCCGGCGCCATCCAACAGGTGAAACAGTGCGGTCGCATTGATGATCGGGGTTTTGCTCTGGTTATGCACCAGCACAAAACACCATACCCCCCCGGCGGCGTCCGCAGTACAGGCTGGCGCCTCCAAACGGACCGCCTGGGGAGTCGTTGTGACCGGTGCCTCACCAGTGACCGCTGGAGCCGTTCCCGGGATAATTAATATGGTGCCGACCAGCATCAAACGCGGGTTCACGGTCGGATTGGCGGTTTTCAAATCTGCTAACGGCACCCGGTAGCGTAAGGCGATGCCCGTCATATCTTCGCCTGCCTTTACCACATGCGTACGCGGGGTAGGCGTTGTGGTTGGGACCGGGGTAGCCGTTGGCGGCGTGGAGGTTGGCAGGGTAGCCGTCACGCTGGGTGTTTGGGTGTGGAACGGAATGAAAACACCGCTGCGCGTCAGGGTTGGGGTTCCGATGACCGGCGTGGCAATCGTCTGGCAGCCTGAAGCCAGCCAGATGATCGATGCGGTCAGGAAACGGATCAGGTTTTTTACGTTCATGACCGGAATTATACCCGGGTCTGAAGGCTTGTCTCAACAACAGGGCTGTGCTAAACTCATAGGATGATCACCCCGGAAGATACAGTATTTCAGGAAGCGATGTCTGCGATCCAGGCTGGGGATAAGAACCGGGCCCGCGACCTGCTCACCCGCTTGATCAAAACCAACCCGAACAACGCCCAATACTGGATGTGGATGAGCGCCGTGGTGACAAGCAGCCGGGAATTGATATTCTGCCTGAAAGAGACCCTCAAACGCGACCCGCAAAATGTGACCGCCCGGCGAGGATTAATCCTCCAGGGCGCGCTCCCGCCGGATCCCAGCCTGGCGATTCCGGCCAACCTGCAGCGACGCAATTGGGAATCGCAGTATTTTGCCAAACAGACGATTCCCGGTCAGCTTCCCGGGCCATCCAAACTCCGCCTGGCCTTGACCATCGTTGGGGTATTGGTCCTGGCGGCGGTGATCATCGTGGTGGCTTTCGGATTCAACCGCCAGGAAGTTCCGGCGTTCATCCGCTGGATCCAACGCTATACACCGGCTCCGACCAGCGATGTGCCTACAGAAACCCCCACCGCAACCGAGGCCGTAACGCCAACCCCAAAACCGACGGGAGAAGCGGCCTTTGAACTTATTACCTCTACTCCCACTGCCCTGTATGTAGCCACGCCCCATCCGAGGACCGAATCATACCGTTCCTCCCTGATTGCATTACAGCGCGGCGATTGGACCGGGGCAGTCACTTTCCTGCAGCAGGCAATAAAAGAAGACAGCCAGCCAGATTTATATTACTTGTTGGGTGAGGCCAATCGCATGTTGGATAAACCCACCGACGCCCTTCAGGCCTACGAACAGGCCATAAACATGGATCCCAGGTTTGCCCCGCCGTATCTGGGGCAGGCCCGCTTGCTGCAAAAAACCAGCCCTGGCTTAAAAAGCGCAATCCGCACCAACCTGGAAAAAGCAGTTGCCCTGGATGCCAATTTCCTTGAGGCGCAGCTGGAACTGGCAACACTTTTGATCGAACAGAACGATCCCCAATCGGCGATGGCCGTGTTAGCTGAGGCTGTGCGCTCGAATCCTGATTCGCCGGCGGTGGCTGTTTTGCAGGCGCGCGCCAGTTTGGCGATGGATCAGCCTGAACAGGCGCTGGGATTTGCGCAGCGGGCCACTGAATTGGACCCAGGTTCGCTTGACGGCTATCTCTTGCTGGCAGAAATGTACCGCGCCAATGACGATCTGCGGGGATCGATTGCGCCATTGGAAATTTATACCCGCTATATTTTAGATAATGCTCAGTCCCTGGCATGGTTGGGACAGGCCTATGCCGCGCAGGGCGATCATGCAGCCGCATTGCGGGCAGTTGACCGGGCCGTGGCCCTCAATGCGAGGTCACTCGATGCACGTTTGATCCGGGCATTTATTTATATTGATCTGGAAGATGCCGACAACGCCAGGGAAGATTTGAATATCGCAAACGGAATCAAAGCGAATGTTTTCCAGGTTTATCTCGGCCTTGGCAGGGCTGCTCGCCTGGATGGCGACAACTCCGAGGCCTGGCGCTCTTTTAGCTCGGCGCTTCGCCTGGCAAACAGCGATGGCGAGTTCGCTCAGACTTACTACTGGCGCGCACTGACTCTGGAAGAGATGAAGCAATTTTCTGCCGCCATCGCCGACTGGACCGAAGTTCAGGATCTGAATGGCGCATCGCTCACAGCCAGCCAGTTCCTGACGGCCTCCCAGCATTTGCAAAACCTGGTCGCATCGGCTACGCCGCCAACGCGTACCCCCACAAGCACCCAGACCCAGCCTGCCACCCGTACCCCGACCTCCACGCTCACAGCGAAAGCCACGGCTTCTATGACGGTAACATTAACGCCAACTACCACAGTAACCCCTTCCACCACGCCGTCCCTTTCACCGAGCCCCACATTTTCAAGCACTCCCTGATCTGAATTATGCGACCGCTGCCCCATTACCTGCTGCTCCAACGCCGCCGGCACCGGAATTTAGTTCACCATCGCTCTTTTTCCTCACGGATTGGCAAGGCAGCCTGGGTGATTGGGTTTTTGGTTGTCGCGGTGATATCCGGGAGCATCTTGCTTGCCAGCCGTTTGTATGCCGGCTTAACTTCTGACTTACCGTCCATTTCACAACTGCCCGCGCTGCTCAACCCGGATGACGGGCTCTTGATGCAGCCAACGCGCCTGTACGACCGGACCGGTCAGCACCTGTTGTATACCGTGCAAGACGCAGGGACCGCGCGTAAATACCTGGTCTTTGATCCACAAAAACCCGATCACCTTTCCCCTTTTCTGATCCAGGCGACCATCCATGTTTCAGAACCTGACTTCTGGCAGAGTTCGGGGATCGCGTGGCAGCACCTGTTAGATGTAGAACCGGTGACCATCGCCGAAAAACTCATCGACCGCTTGATCCTGCCTCAAGAAACCCCCGGGGTGAGTCGTTCCCTGCGCATGCGTATGCTTGCCGGGCAATTGGTGAGCCGTTTTGGCAGAGCTCAGGTATTGGAATGGTACCTGAACAGCGTATATTTTGGCCGTCTGGCTTATGGGGTGGAAAACGCTGCCCAACTATACCTTGGCAAATCCGCCGCGGAATTAAACCTGGGTGAAGCGGCCCTGCTCGCGGCAGTTCTGAAGGCGCCTGCTCTCAATCCGTTAGATGCGCCTCAAGCCGCGCTGGAAAGCCAGCAAACTTTATTGGATGTTTTTTTTGAAAGCGGCATGGTAGACCAGGAGCAGTACGATGCTGCCCGCAGTTTTGAATTGGTGCTGCGTGTTCCCCCATCAGACACCCCAACCATTTACCCGGCTTTTATAAACCTGGTTTTGGACCAGTTATCCAGGCGATACGGGCGCAGTCAGGTTGAAATGGGCGGCTTGCAGGTCACCACCAGCCTGGATCTGGCACTGCAGGCGCAGGTCAACTGTAGCCTGCAGGCACAATTGTCTCGCAGCGAAGGGCAAACGCCTACACCATCCAGGGGATGTGAGACAGAACAGCTTCTGCCCTCCCTGCCCCCAGACATTCAACCCCAGGATTCGGGCCTGGAAGCCAGCGCGGCGGTTCTGGACCTTACCAATGGTCAGGTATTGGCTTTCACCGGTGATTCCGATATCCTCCATGAAGCCAATACCAGCAACGGGCATGCTCCCGGGACACTCCTGACACCCATCCTGGCGGTGACTGCTTTCTCACGCGGATTTGGGCCGGCCAGCCTGGTGTGGGATATTCCCGGCCAGCTTGCCTCAAGCCTGGATATCATCACGCATCCCGATGGAAAATATGCCGGTCCGATCAGCCTCAGGCGAGCACTGGCTAATGACATCCTGGCCCCGCTGCAGCAGCTGCTCATACAGATCGGCGGGGTGAACGCCTGGCAGCTCGCTGAACCGCTGGGCCTGTCTGGTTTAACCCGGACCGCCGATCCCAGCCAGCTAATTTTTGAAGGCGGCGCCGTCCGCCTGCTGGACGCTGCTCAGGCCTACAGCACGATCGCCAACCTGGGCGAGCTGCGCGGCCAACGCGTGCAGCCCGGGTCACGTCTTGAACCAGTGATCGTGCTGCAGGTGGTCGACATCCAGGGACGGCGCTTATTAGATGCTGGCAGCCCAGAAAGCCAGCCGGTGGTCAGCGCCCCATTGGCCTACCTGGTTCACAACGTCTTGAGCGATGAACCCGCGCGCTGGGCCAGCCTGGGTTATCCCAACTTGTTGGAAATTGGCCGTCCCGCCGGGGCCAAGATGGGCGCCACCGCCGATGGCCGTCAGACCTGGACAGCCGGTTACACCCCACAGCGGCTGGTGGTAACCTGGATGGGGCTGCCAGAAGAGTCGGCTTCCACCGAAAAATTGGACCCTCGATTGGCCGCCGGTCTCTGGCATGCGTTAATCCAGTATGCCAGCCAGGACCTGCCAGTTGCCAATTGGACCGAACCGCCAGGTGTCAGTAAAATGGATGTGTGTTCTCCTTCTGGTTTGCTGCCGACCCAGGACTGCCCGAACGTGGTAAACGAGGTATTTTTGATAGGCAATGAACCCACCGGCCCGGATACACTCTACCGGACCTTTCAAATCAACCGCGAGTCCGGGCTGCTGGCCACAGTTTTCACCCAACCAGAATTGGTGGAAGAACGCACATTCCTGGTACTGCCAGAAGAGGCCCAGCAGTGGGGAAAACTGGCGGGCTTGCCCATCCCACCTGAAAACTACGACCGCATTCAACCGCCCACTGTTCAACCGGGGGTAGAAATCTCCAGTCCGGCGCAGTTTGGAGTGGTCCGAGGGCTGATCTCTGTGCGCGGATCGGCCAGCGGCACTGATTTCTCTTACTACCAGCTGCAGGTCGGGCAGGGTCTGAACCCCGAAGTCTGGCTCACTGTGGGGGACCAGGTGAAAACACCCGTTGAAGATGGTTTGCTCGCCGCCTGGGATACCGGGCAGTCGAACGGCTTGTATGTCTTGCGCCTGCAGGTGGTTCGCCAGGACCAACGCCTCGACACGGCGATTTTGCAAGTCACTGTGGATAATACCCCGCCCCGTTTGCGGATTCTTACACCATTTAACGAACAGCAATTTTCACTGGATACAACGTCGCTCAACTTCCAGGTGGACGCCAGTGACACGGTTGGGCTGGAGAAAGTCGATTTTGTGGTTGACGGAAAATTAGTAGAAAGCCGCAGCTCCTCACCATACAACCTGGCCTGGGCTGTCGTGGCGGGGAACCACACATTAAAAGTCGTCGCATTCGACCTGGCAGGGAACACCGCCGAAGATATAATTCAGTTTTCGATTGAGTGATACCGTCTGAATAGCGTTTATCATATTCTCCGTCAAGTTTAGTCCTCAATCGCCCGCATTATTTTCTTTAGATGATCGCGGTAGGTCTCAAATGCCTTACGCCCCACCGGGGTGATCCGCAGCAGAGTCTGCGGTATTTTTCCGAGGTACGTTTTTTCGATCTCCACATAGTTGGCTTCCGCCAATTTCGACAGGTGCGCGGAAAGATTCCCCCTGGTCAACCCGGTGGTATGGAGCAAGTAAAGAAAATCAGCTTCCTCCACGGTATTGAGCACGGTGACGATCATTAAGCGTGCCGGCTCGTGGATCAGACGGTCGACCTCCGCCATAGCGCTGAAATCCGGGCTCATACTTCGCCCTCCACCGCGGGCTGCGTACTGCGCAGGTAATTGTTCAGCGTCACTGAGCCAGATACCACCCACGCGATCCCAAACGCGCAGAAAAACAAAGCCATTGCGAGATTTTGCCTGAGTTCGAAAAAGGTTCCCATCCCGCCAAAGACGGCACTGACCAGTGCCAGCAGGTAAAAGCGCCGCAGGCTTAAGGTAAATCCCAGGTAAGCGACGGCCCCTGCCATCATCAAGCCGATCAAGACTGGGATCATGCTTTCTCCCGCCAGCTGGCCAAAATACACGGCAGCAAAGGCAAAGCCTGCTGCTAAACCAAACGTCACCAGGATCGCCCACACCTTTTTACCGCCTCGTTCGCGCCGGTACGCTACATAACCGGTTCGAGGATAGGTAATGCGTTCTTTTAAACTCCGCACCACCCAGTTGACCAACAACCCGCCGGCGATGATGATTACTGGCTGTCCAAAACTTAACAGCCAGTCCGCCAGGTTGCCAGGGGAGAGAATTTCTGCCAGGAGATACAGCAATCCGAGCAAAATGATCAATGAACCGGCGCCGATTTCAGTCAATCCATCAACATACCAATAGCGCTGTGTCTGGCGTTGGATTTCTTTAATAGGATCATTCATATATCCTCCATACAAACTTGTTTGTGATACAAACTTGTTTTAAATAGTATAATCACAATTTCAAGGTTGTCAAGTCCTCTTTTTTCCATCCCGCGTGAAAACAGTCCTGCTCCAGGCAACTAATGACAAAAATCACAAAAAATCATGCTTTCCTCAGGCAGGTAACATATCATAAATACTGTAAAATGTAGGAGTGGAATTGTAAGACAATTAACCACACTTCCCGTTTTAACCCATTTTTGAAATGAGGAATCCGAATGCCTGAAGAAGATCCCCGAATTCTTGAACTGCGCGCCATGCGCGCAAAGGCAAAACTCGGCGGCGGCGAAGACCGCATCTCCAAGCAGCACGCCAAGGGAAAGCTTACGGCTCGTGAGCGCCTTGAGCTGCTGCTGGATCCTGGCACGTTCCAGGAATTAGAGCCTTTTGCCCAACAAGAACACGACCCTTTGGAGACCAAGGATGAAAAATTCCTGGGCGACGGCGTGGTAACCGGTTACGGTACCGTCGATGGGCGCACGGTTTATGCCTATGCCCAGGATTTTACTGTACAGGGCGGCTCGCTCGGCCTCACCCAGGGTAGAAAAATCTGCAAGGCCATGGACCTGGCCGTCCAGAATGGGTCGCCCATCGTCGGCCTGATCGATTCAGGCGGCGCGCGCATTCAGGAAGGTATCTACGCCCTGGGTGGATACGGAGAAATATTCCGCCGCAATGCGCAGTATTCCGGCGTCATCCCCCAGATCAGCGTGATCATGGGCCCATGCGCAGGAGGCGCCTCCTACTCACCCGCCTTGACCGATATGATCGTGATGGTCGATAAACAGGCATTCATGTTCCTGACCGGACCCGAAGTGATCAAGACTGTCACCGGCGAAGTGATCGATCAGGAATCATTGGGCGGGGCAGATGCCCATCTCGCCATCAGCGGCACCGCGCATTTCAAGGCCGCTGACGATAAAGAAGCCATCAACCTGGTGCGCACCATCCTTTCCTACCTGCCATCTAATAACGCTGATACGCCGCCCGTAGTTGATACCGGCGATGATCCGCAGCGCATGGACGAAGAATTGAACAACATGGTCCCAATGGATCCATCCGAGCCTTATTCCATGCATGCCGTGATTGAACATATCGTCGATCAAGGCTCCTTCCTTGAGCTCCAGGCCAGTTGGGCGCGCAATGCGATCATCGGCCTGGCCCGCTTAGGCGGTATGCCGGTAGGCATCGTATCTCAGGAACCGTCCATGATGGCAGGGGTGATGGACATCAACTCAGCAGATAAAATTTGCCGTTTCGTCCACCTGTGCGACTGCTTTAATATCCCCCTGGTGACCTTCGTCGATTCGCCCGGTTTCCTGCCCGGCTCCGACCAGGAACACCGCGGGATCATCCGCCATGGGGCCAAGGTTCTTTTTGCTTATTCCAATGCCACCGTGCCCAAGATCAGCATTATCACCCGCAAGGCTTACGGCGGTGCCATGATCGTGATGAGCAGCAAGATGCTGGGAGCCGACATTGCTTACGCCTGGCCCTCCGCTGAAATCGCGGTGATGGGCCCTGAAGGCGCAGCCAATATTCTGTTCCGCAAGCAAATCGCGGCAGCGGCTGATCCGGCGGCGGAACGCGCCCGGATCATCGAAGACTACCGCAGGCGCTTTCTCAACCCATACGCTGCCGCCTCGGCTGAATATATCGATGATGTCATCGAGCCGCGCGAAACACGTTTCAAGGCGATTTTTGCCCTGAAGATGCTGCGTGATAAGTTCATCCCCAGCCTGCCGCGTAAACACGGTAACTCGCCGGTCTAGCCGGCTCGAGGAGGTATCTATGAGTCCACTGGAATCATCCCTGTGGGTCACCCTGATCGGAATGGTGTTGATTTTCGTCTCCGTCCTCCTCTTATGGGGCGTGATGGATGTTTTGATGCGCCTGACTGCTCGCTCTGCAGCCGCTGAAAGTGAGGGGGGCAGTACTGAAGGCACAGAAGAAATCGTTGAAAGCGCAGCAAAAGCCACGCCTTCTCCAGTATCCGATCAGAAAAAACGCGCGGCGGCAGCGGCAGTGGCTGTCGCCTTGAGCCTGCGCCGGCCCGCATCTCGAGTCGCACTGCCGCAAAATTCCAGCAGCGCCTGGCTGGCAGTCAACCGCTCCAACCAATTGAACCATCCCCTGCATGTTACCCGCAAATCCCGAGGAAGTGTGTGATGAAACTGCGTGTAAAAATTGATGAACAAACCTTTGAAGTTGAAGTAGGTGATCTGAGTGCCCGCCCTATCCTGGCCATGCTCGACGGCGAAACGTTTGAAGTTTGGCCGGAAGAATCTTCCGCCAGGGAGACACCCACCGCGCCAGCTGTTCGTCCCCAGGTGGCGGCTGCCGTTACCCCCGTGGTGAAACCAGCTCCCTCCGCATCTATGAGCGGGCCGGTTGACCACAGCAAAGTGGTGACTGCGCCAATCCCGGGCGTTATCGTTGCGGTTGCTGTCAAGGAAGGCCAAAGCGTCACCGCTGGCCAGGAAATTTGCTCCCTGGAAGCGATGAAGATGAAGAACGCCATGCGCGCAAACCGCTCCGCCGTCATTGCCAAAATCATGATCAATCCAGGGGACCGCGTCAGCCAGGGCCAGCCGCTGGTGGAATACGCCGACTAGGCGGAGGCAGCCATGGATTTTACCCCGCTCCTCACCGAATTATTTCGTGGTTTTACGAGCTTCACCCTGGGCAACGCGATTATGATCATCGTGGGCCTGGTGCTGGTTTACCTGGCGATCGCCAAGGAATACGAACCGGTCTTGCTGCTGCCCATCGGCTTCGGCTGCATCGTGGCGAACCTGGGAATGGCGGTCAATATGGCCCCCGATGCCTGCGGCGCGATCAGCGAGCAGAACATTTTCACCGTGCTGTACTGCGCCGGCATCCGCACCGAGCTTTTTCCCTTGCTGATCTTCGTTGGCGTGGGCGCAATGATCGATTTCAGCCCGCTGCTCGCCATGCCCAAGATGGTGCTGCTGGGCGCGCCTGCGCACTTCAATATTTTTGCCACACTCATCGTGGCCACCTTATTTGGATTTGATCTCCGACAGGCTGCTTCCATCGGCGTCATCGGTGCCATGGATGGCCCCACAGCCATTTTCGTGACCACCATTTTGGCGCCGAATCTGCTGGGTCCCATTGCGGTCGCCGCTTACGCATACATGAGCCTCGTTCCGATCATCCAACCGCCGATCATGCGCCTGTTAACCACTCAAAAAGAACGCGCGATCCGCATGGAGTACTCTCCCCGTCCGGTTTCGAAACGCGCCCTGATCATCCTCCCCATCGTCGTGACGGTGGTGGTCTGCCTGATCGCTACCAAGGCCGCGCCGCTGATTGCGACCCTGATGCTCGGCAACTTCTTGCGGGAAAGCGGTGTGGTTGACCGCCTGAGCAAATCTGCCCAGAATGAAATTGTCAATGTCTCGACCCTCTTTCTGGGGCTGGCCATCGGCGCAACCATGACTGCCGAGAGCTTTATCAACTGGCAGACACTCGGCGTGCTGGCCCTCGGACTTTTTGCGTTTGTCGTTGGAACGGCCACCGGCCTGCTCTTCGCGAAACTGATGAATGTCTTCAGCGGTGGTAAGATTAATCCGCTGATCGGTGCCTGCGGCATCAGCGCATTTCCAATGGCCGCTCGCCTCTCCGCCAAGATGGCCCTGGACACCGATTACAACAACTTCATCCTCATGCATGCCTTGGGTTCCAATACTGGCGGGCAGCTGGCTTCGGTCGTCGCTGGCAGCGTGCTGTTAGTGCTGGTCTCATCGCTGACCGGCGTCTTATAATAATATAACTACCACGCGCTTCTCATAATACATAATAATCCGGCTGAACCAGTTCAGCCGGATTATTATGTGCTCCACTTTGTTGTGCTAAAGGATGAATACAGCATGAACGGGAAAGAACCTCCTCCAATCCACCGCGAACTTCCACTGCCGGCTGCGGCAGTTCAGTCAAGGCGGAGCCGAGATCCAAAATGTGAAAGGCAGTTGTAAACATGAAATAAGTACGGATACTGCTATGATTAAAACGATATCAAGGGTCGCAATGCTCGTACATCAACGGGGAGCAATCCAATGCGAACAGCCTCCAAAAAACCAACATGCGTACCAGGGAAATCCCCTATCTGGATTCTGCTGCTTTCTATCGGCCTGATTCTCATTACAGGACTATCCGCGTGCAGCGGCGGGAGTAAGCCCGCCAGCATAGAATCCATCGGCGGCGCGCCGCAAGGCAAACCGGTCACGCTATCTGCCATCCAGACTGACAAGGAAGCCCAGCCAGACGGCATCGCCTCGGCGCTATACGATTTTGACGCCAGCGGAACGATCGACCAGCCTGTGACGGTAACCTTTCCATTGGTCGCCGATGCGCCAAAAGACGACCCCGACGCGAAAGCCATGTTGGGCATCGGCGTCACGGTCGCCTTTGAAAGCGGCAGCAGAGAAACTTTCTACCGCTATGTAGAAGCTGCCGTGGCAGATGGCCAGGCCAGCACCACGTTTACCCCATCCGACTATACCGGCGGCAGTTACGTCCGGGGCAAGTTCAACCAGGATTTTTCCCATGATACGCCGTCCGGGGAACACTTATCCCTGGGCATCTTCTGGTGCACCACGATCTTCCAGAACGGCGGGCACTTTCTGGTCAGTTTCCCGTCCCAGGCGGGCAAGACTTTCATCAATTACAATGACCGGGTCGCGTTCCTGAATGATCTTGAAGGGGTTCACAGCGATTACCTGGGCAAGAACTTCAACTACAGCCAGCGCGAATACTGGCCGATGGAAGTGAATGTTCAGCGTCTGAATGTCGAAGGGGCGTACGATTACGGCAGCGACGGAGCGCAAGGCGAGATCAACATCAACCGCAAGTTCTTCCAGAACGGCTATCTGGCCGCTGAAGTCAAGCCGCTGCTGGCGCACGAGTTCTTCCATTTCGTCCAGTTCAATTACGAAACCACCGACACCGATAACCTGTGGTTCGACGAAGCCACCGCCACCTATTTCGAGTCCATGCAGCTAGGTAGAATGCCCTCCATCGTCAACGAATACAAGGAGCGCATCTTTACCGGCGTCATTCCGATTGAAAACACCAGCGGGGATGGTTATGCCCGGGCGCCGATGATCCAGTTCCTGGCAAAGACTCATTCGGATGACTTCATCCGCAGCGCATACGAGCTGGTAAAAGAGGGCTATTCCTGGGAACATACCCTGGCGTCCGCCCTGGGCGATCCCAGCAAATGGGCAGGCGACTTCTACGCCGCGCTGGTCAAAGGCCAGGTTGGCGATTATGCTCCGTACACGCTGCATAAGACCCTCGCCGAGGGAACCGAGTCAACAATCGGGTCAAAACTGCCTCTGATCGTTCCGCTCGAATCTGAACGCAAACAGCATCACGAATCTGATGAAGACGCCGTGTTGGGGGAAACCACATTGAACATGAACGCCTACGGCGCAAAGCTGGTCGCGCTAACGATCGACGATACCAATGCCACCCTGCTTGAGGACAGCGACCAGGCGGTCGTGCGCGTCAGCGAAGGCGCGGATGTGCGCGTGATGGCGGTGCACGGGAAAGAGGTGTCTGAAATAACCAGGGGAGAATACGGCTTTCCTCTGGAAGGTCTCAAGAACTCGCTGGATAACCAGATGGTTTACCTGGTGCTGGTCACCGGGTTGCATAAAACCGGGCAGCAGGCGTACAAAGTTAGCGTAGTGATACCGGATTCGGGTAACGAGGAAGGCGCGACCAACGATTATCAAGCCTCTCGGGCAGCAGAGATCTATAACGGATACTATACAGTGACAGAGTCCTTCTCGGTGACAGCCGATTATGCTTTTACGGTGGTGCGCGAGGCGGCGCTGCCTGACACCATCGCCGTCCAGATCATGGTCAACAACCGAAAAAACGATGTCCACCTGGTTTTGAGCGCGAACGTCAGCAATCCGACCTTTACCGCCAAGCTCGCCAACCTGGCCAAAGAGGGTTATGAGCCTAAAATTAATAAGCTGTATTGGAAAGGCAGCCAGGGTGAGGTAACCAGCCCCGAGATCACCGTCAACATCACCAAAGGACAGCAGTGCGGCGAAACATACACCTACAACATGCTGATAGACCATTTCAACGCAAGCAGCGGCCTGAGCAAGCAGGCGGGCAGTGCGAGTGTGTTCCAGGTGTCAATTGGCTGCCCCGCGCCTACCAATTAACGCGGCGAAAACGCGTGTCGCACTTCGGAGCCACTTAAAAATCGGAAGATTAATCCGTAATAATCCTTATATAATGAATCTGTCATTGCGAGGCCCGTTCTTTGGGCCGAAGCAATCTTCTCGAAGTTACGAGATTGCTTCGCTGCGCTCGCAATGACAGTTACACATTTGCGTGGTCCAATTCATTGCGAGCGGCTTTTTTGATGTTTGGGGGAGTTTTTTGAAAATTGCTTCGCAATTTTCAAAAAACTCCCAAACAGCGTATTGCGTGGTCGCCGCCAGGCCGACCAGCTTATTATCTCAATGGCAAACAAAGCGCCGACCCGTGCGGCAAACTATTGATCACCCTCGGCAGCTACCCGCGCATTTCGATCGATATCCAGGCGGTAACCCATCCCGCGGATCGTTTTAATGTATTTCGGATGGCGGGGATCTTCCTCAATCGCCTGGCGCAGCCAGCTGATATGCACATCCAGGGTGCGGGTGTCCACCGTATAAGCCGTGTCCCACACCTGGCGAAATAAATCTTTGCGGTCGATCAGCTCGCCTGGATGGTCCATTAATATTTTCAACAATGTCACCAGCCGCGGCGTCAACCGGATCTGGCGGTTATCACAGCGAACCAGGCGTTGTTCAGCATCAAGTTGGATAGGACCGACCACCATCATTGACCGAGGTTCTGTAGGCATTAAGGGACGAATCCGATTTACCAGCTTTTGCAAAGTAAAAGGCTCGATTAAAACCACTTCGACTTCTACCTTTTCCGGTGCTGATGCACCCTCTTCCAAAATTAATACCACGGGCACCCCAGGGGCATGCTGGCGGATCGATTGGCAAATACGTTTACCGCTGGTGCGCATGGAGGCAGCATCCACCACCACCAGATGCGGGATGTTCCCAACCAGGTGGATGAGCGCCGCGGCGCCGTTAGGCACGCTGTCTACATGGAATCCTTTTTTTGTCAGGCCACCTAAGAAGGAAGGCCGCTCTGCCCGTTTTCCCTCAATTAGCAGAAGTCTGGCTATCATATTTACCATCCTATATGGCCCTTATCCAGGGAAGCGCATTAAAATAGCGATAATCGAACCGGCCAACAACGCTATTGTACTGAATGGGTCTATAAATCGATGCATCGAGATCCCAATCCTCGAGAGAAACATCTTGCCGTCTGTCCCCCCTGGCCTCAAATTTTCTAGATAAGTCGTTGATAACTTGCTCAGGAGGATAAGGTTCTACTATTATAACCGAAAACTTAAAGAATCAGTGCAAGGTTAATCCTTTAAGTATTAAGAAGTTTTTTGTAACCGATATCAAACCACTCAATTTGTTGGAGCGCACCTGATCGATTCAGATGCGCTCGTTTATTTCCTGCCCAGTAGAAATTCACTGGCAAATTTTAATCGAATGAAGGTTGAGAAGTCTTTGGATTCACCAGGTCAATCACTAAATCTATTTGCTCTTTTTCCCCAATAACCCCAATGCGGTCACCGAATTCAAACACAGTCATTGACTTAGGATTTGCTATCAACTGCCTGTCTCGGATCAATGCCACCACAGAGGCCCCGGTTTTCGAGCGAATACCGGCTTCGGCTAAAGTTTTTCCTACCAGAAAGCTGGCTTCACCGATATTCAACCAGATAATCTCGATCCCTTTAAAAGCCTGGATGAGCTCATGCAAGGATCGATGTTCTTCATCGCTCATATTTTCGATGTCATAGTTATCGTGCCTGACAGCATCAACATATTGGTGAACTTCGCGTAAAGGAAATCCGAGTTTCAGCAGCGTATAATGAATTAACTCCAATCCACCTTCCAGCTCAGGTTGGACGATATGGTTTGCGCCCAATTCCGCCAGGTTACGGACGCCCTCTTCTGTGGCTGCGCGAACAATCACCGGTAAATTCGGATTAATGTCCCTGGCTGCGGTGACAATCATTGTGGTTGTCGTATCATCTGGCACCGTGGTCACCAAAGCCCGGGCGTGATCCAGATGGGCGTAGTTAATGACCTCAGAATTACCGGCATCACCGTATAATGTTGGGATATTTTTCTGGTTAAGAATGATGATTCTCTCGGCATCCGATTCTATAACCAGAATCGGAACTGAAAGCGTCTCCAACACTTCTACGAGGTGCCTGCCTACTCTACCATATCCAATAATCACCACATGATTGACAAGTTTCTGTTCATCAATCTCGGGCAGCGGCTTGTTCGCTTCAAGCTGCTTCCAGAAACCTGGAATTCGGCGCAGCATCCGCTCCAGAAAGGGCAGCAGTTTATACATAAACGGATTAAGCGTGATCGACACCAGGGCCGCCGCCAGGATCATTGAATACTGATTAGAATTCAACAAACCAAGAGACAACCCGCCCTGGCCGAGAATGAACGAAAATTCACCGATCTGGCTCAAACCGACGGCGATGACTAAGAAAGTCTTTGCTGGGCGAGAAATAAGCAGCCCCAGCAGGATTACAATGATTGATTTTCCGAACACCACCAGCAAGGTCAAGGCAACTACAATCCCCAGGTTTTCCCATAAAAAAACCGGGTTCACCAGCATGCCCACCGAAACAAAGAACAGTACGGAAAAGGTTTCGCGGAAAGCGAATACGTCCGCTCCAACCTGGTGGCTCAAATGTGATTGGCTGATAATCGCTCCAGCCATAAATGCGCCGAGCGCAAGGGAAACGCCGAAGATTTCTGACGCGCCCATCGCAGTTCCCAGGGTAACCGCCAGGATGACCAGGATGAACAATTCCCGTGAGCGGGTATGAGCGATTCGGTCAAGAAGCCACGGGATTAACCGCACGCCGGCAAAAAACATGATCGCCACAAATGCAGCCGCTTTCAAGAGGGTGAATGCCAGGTTTTCCCAATTAAAGGTTCTTGAGCCAGAAGCTAGAGTCGGCATAAGAATCAAGATCAAAACGGAGAGTATGTCTTCCATCACCAACCAGCCGACGGCTGCCTGCCCATGGGAGGTATTGAGCAAGGAATTATCCATTAGCCCGCGTAAAAGTACGACGGTACTTGCCACCGATATTGCCAATCCCAGTACAATCCCCGCTAATACGGTCCATCCCCACAGCTGGCTCAATCCAAAGCCAAGCAGTGAAGCAATGGCGGTCTGGATCAATGCCCCTGGAATGGCAATATCCCGCACACGCCAGAGATCCGCAAAAGAAAAATGCAGGCCCACGCCGAACATTAAAAAGATCACCCCAAGCTCGGCTAATTGCTGCAGCGTTTCAGGGTCCCCAACATAACCCGGTGTGAAAGGTCCAATAACGATTCCAGCGAGGAGATAACCAACGATCGTCGGCAGCCCAATTCGCCGCGCGATCACCCCACCAATGAAAGCCACTACCAGCGCCAGGGTAATATTAATTAATATAGGCAGCTCATGCATTTTACTTTTCCTTCATTTCGCAGGTTGTGTCCTGAATGGTATTTTATCTTAAGATTATCTATCCTTTTTTCTGTCATTTCTGTATTATGGTTTTTCCAAAGATCATCCCGTAATTCCTGCAGGCAAACTCCGGTTAATTCCAATTTTTTGGCAGAATAACCCCACCCCAAACCCCTGGTTTTCTGAAACTGGGATGCACCCGCAAACTCGGGTGCAATTCACGTTTTGGGGCACAGGAAGAACCTATCCCCCCACCCCCCTTCCCGGCTCGGGAAGGGGGAGAAAAACAAGAGGTTTGGGGATATTTTGCCCCGAAACGGGGCAAAATATCCCCAGTTTTTCTTACTCCCCTCCCTGGATTTCGGGTGACACCCTTGGTGCGCCCGCAGGGGCGGGGGCTGGGGGAGGGGTTTTCGCTCCAGGATTAAAATGCACCCGCAAACTCAAGCAGGTTGCAACATGGTGTTCCCCATGATAAAATCAAGCAGGTGTTGCGCTTTTACTTAGACCGGGAGGTAGCCATTCATGTCCCGAATGATTGAAGTGGTGATCGACAGCGTTCGCGTTTCGCTTACTAACCAGCAGCGCATTGTTGTTTTGCGCGAGGTGAACGCTGAAAGATACCTATCTATTTATATTGGTCCTTATGAAGCTGAAGCAATTACCATAGCCCTCCAAGAAATTGAGGTCGCGCGCCCGCAGACCCATGATCTGTTGAAAAATATCATCAGCACGTTAAACGCCCGCCTGGTACGGGTTGAGGTCGTCGCGCTGCGCGAAGATGTTTACTTTGGCAACCTGGTGGTGGAGAGCAATGGGCGGATTTTGAACATTGACAGCCGTCCATCAGATGCTCTTGCACTCGCCGTCCGCGGTCATGTGCCAGTCTTTGTTTCCCGCGAAGTCATGGACACCGCAGGAATTGTGCCTGAACAAGAATTATCAGACGAACCGCCGCCAGCGCCCCTCGCCAAGAGTCCCAAATCGCCCGCGGAAGAACCTGAAGCACAAGAAAGGCTGTCTGTCTTCGAAGATTTTCTCTCTAACCTCAATATAGGGGATCTAAACAATCCTGAGGATGAAGAAGATGACAGCGACGAAGAGAAGCCAGACCCGGACAAAGAAAAGTAATTTCAATAAAATAAACCCGGGGCCGTAAGCTCACCGGGAATTATTCTTGGATATCAGCTCGCCATGACTGACTTTCCTCCTTCAATCGACGAAATTCAGCCCACTGAGATGCAAGCTCAACCTCACAACCGGCAGGCGGAAGAGGCAGTGCTTGGCGCAGTGCTGATTAATGCCGAATCCTATTTCGATGTTGCCCAATTCCTGCAGGCTGACGATTTTTATATCGTGCGCAACCGCTGGATTTGGGAAGCGTTTACGCGCCTGCATGAGCGCCGCCAGCCGATCGATTACCTGACGGTTATTTCCGAGCTCGAGCAGCAGTCCCAACTGGCCGAAGTAGGCGGGCCGGCTTATATTATGGCCTTGATCAACCAGACCCCCACCAGCCTGCATGCCGAAGCGTATGGGCGGCTGATCGAACAGACTTCCGTCCGCCGCCGTATGCTGTCTGCGGCGAACGAGCTAGCCAAGCTGGCGTACGACCAGGGAAAAACCGTTGATACGGTCCTGGATGAAGCCGAAAAATCGATCTTTGGCATCAGCGAGCGCCGCATCCGCAAAGATCTGCAGCCTATCCAGCAGGTACTTTCCGAGGTGTACGACCGCGTAGACCGCATGTCTCAGCGCGGTGATGAAATCATGGGGGTGCCCACGGGCTTGATCGATCTCGACCGTTTATTTGGCGGGCTGCAAAAATCGGACCTGTTGATCGTCGCCGGGCGACCTGGTATGGGGAAAACCGGTCTCATGCTTTCGATCGCCAAAAACGCCGCTCAAAAGCACAAAAAACATGTCGCAGTGTTCTCGCTAGAAATGTCCAACGAACAGCTTGTCCAGCGCCTGATCGCCCAGGAAACGGGCATCGATACCCAGCGCCTGCGCACTGGCAAGCTGAGCGACGATGAATGGCCCTTATTCACCCGCGCCATCGAGGTACTTTCTGATACGCATATTTTCCTGGATGACACTCCTGCCATTACCCCGCTTCAGCTGCGCACCAAGTGCCGCCGCCTGCACCTGGAATACAGCCTCGATCTGGTAATTGTGGATTATTTGCAGTTGATGTCGGGCGATACGCGCATTGACAACCGCGTCCAGGAAGTCTCGTACATTTCTCGCAACCTGAAAGTGCTGGCGCGCGAGCTGAATATCCCGGTCCTGGCTGCGGCCCAGCTTTCCCGCGCCGTAGAGCAGCGCGCCGATAAAAAACCGGTCCTCTCCGACCTGCGCGAATCCGGATCAATCGAACAAGACGCGGATATCGTCATGTTTATTCACCGCCCAGATGCCCTGGAAAAAGACAGCCCGCGGGCCAATGTCGCCGAAATTATCGTCGCCAAACACCGCAACGGTCCCACCCATTCGGGGATCGAGCTGGTTTTTCGCAACAACCTGGCGCGTTTCGACAATGCCGTCACCGCCAATTATCCACCTGCGCGTAAATAAGCTATGATGACCCAATTTGCTGGTTTCCCCTCCGGAAAGGTGCGTTCCACCCCCATTCCGGCCCCATTCTTTACCGAGCTGCTCCCTCAGATCGATCACCTGGGCGAGTTGAAAGTCACATTGTATGCGCTGTGGTTTTTGGACCGGCAAGAAGGGCAGATCCGTTTCTTGACCCTAGGCCGATTTCACCGGCGACCGCAAGCTGCTGCTGGCGCTGCACCCGTACCCGGATGAAGCCCGCCTGGCTTTACTGGATGCCCTGGCGCGCGCCGTTAGCCGGGGGACGCTGCTGGAAGCCCAGCTCAAAAACCAGGAACAAGAGTTCAAATTATATTTTTTAAATTCCGCGAAGGGCCGCGCCGCGCTCAAAGCGCTCCAAAACGGCGACTGGCAGCCAGACCTGGGCGCACGCGCCCAGGTACAATTAGAATTGGAACGGCCAAATATTTACCGGCTGTACGAAGAAAATATTGGCCCGCTGACCCCGCTGATCGCAGATGCCCTGCGAGAAGCCGAAATCACTTACCCGGCAGAGTGGATTGAAGAAGCAATGCGCAAGGCGGTCCTCAACAACGCCCGGCACTGGCGTTATATCGAGGCCATCTTGACCCGTTGGAAGGAGAAAGGACGCGATGACACGGATCGACGAGACTTCTGAGAAAGATCGCCGCCGATATATCGAAGGCGAACTCGCCGACTTCATCGAGCACTGAGTCGGTCCGCCCGGATCTGCCCGGAGACCCCAACTGCCCGGTATGCCACGGGGTCGGTTTCATCCGCCAGGATCTACCCGTTGAACATCCGGATTTCGGCAAGCTGCAGCTCTGCACATGCCGGCAAAAAGATGCCGCGGAAGCCGTTCACCAGCGCTTATTCCGGATGAGCAACCTGGAAGCCTTCCGGACGATGACCTTTGAAAACTTCTCCACTCAGGGCCGGTTAGGCCTGGGGGACGACCAGATTGGTTCGTTGAAATACGCGCTGAACCAGTCCACCCACTTTGCGCATACGCTCAAAGGCTGGCTGCTTTTCCTGGGCGGTTATGGGGTTGGAAAAACTCATCTGGCCGCGGCTATTGCCAATTTTGTGGTTGGCGTCGGCGTCCCCACCCTGTTCCTGACGGTCCCAGACCTGCTGGATTGGCTGCGCTTTGCCTATGACTCCACTGATTCCACCTTCGAAGAGCGCTTTGACGAAATCCGCAACATCCCACTGCTGGTGCTGGACGATCTCGGCACCCAGAATACCACTGCCTGGGCACAGGAAAAACTATACCAGATCATCAACCACCGTTATGTGAACCGGCTGCCGACCGTAATCACCACCAATCAACAGCTCAGTGAATTAGATGGGCGCATTCGCTCGCGCCTGGAAGATCCCGACCTGGTAACGCGCGCTTTTATCAATGCCCCAGATTACCGCTCACCCCTACGAGATACCAGCCAACCGGCTCTTTCCACCCTGCATCAGCATGCCAGCCAGACATTTGGTAATTTCAGCCTGCGTGAAACCGAGAAACTGCCCGGTGAAGAACAGCAAAGCCTGGAAAAAGCCTTCCGCGCTGCTCAGCAGTTCGCAGAAAAACCCCGCGGCTGGCTGGTGCTATTAGGCAAGACCTTCACCGGCAAAACCCACCTGGCGGCGGCGGTGGGTAATTACCGCCATAAATTGGGCGATTCGCCTTTGTTTGTGGTAGTACCCGACTTGCTGGACCACCTGCGGGCCACTTTCAGCCCGACCAGCTCGATCTCGTATGACGACCTGTTCAACCAGGTGCGCACCGTTTCTTTGCTGATCCTGGATGACCTGGGCACCCAGTCGGCCTCACCCTGGGCTAAAGAAAAGCTCTACCAGATTTTTAATTATCGCTACAATGCCGAGCTGCCCACCGTGATCACCACGGCGATGACCATGGAAGAAATGGACCCGCGCATCCAGAGCCGCATGCTCGATACCCGCTTGTGCACGCCGTTTGCCATTCTGGTCACCCCCTTCCGCGGTGGGACGGGCAGCCGAGGAAAAACCAGGCGACCGCGGCAATCGTCTGGCAATTAATTGAACGAGGGAATAATATATTGCGTAGTTTTTGGCCGGTTTCACCGGCCAAAAACTACATTATCCTGATAATTAAATCAGAAACACAGCCACCAGCGAACCGGTCAGAGTGCAGATCGCGTTAACCCGGTCGTTATCCAACCAGGCCAGGCCGCGTACCCGGCTGGTGGCTGCTCCGCAGGTGTGGAATGGATGCCGTTCCGTCTCTTTTTTACATGCCGGGCAAAAATAAATCGCCTGCAAAGCGGCCCCAAGAGCCGAATCGGCCAGGCTGCCCAGCAAGCCGGCCAGGGTCACGGCAGCCGCGAACTGCCCAGGCTGGATTCCGGCCGACAAAATTGGTGAAGGCCGGAGCCCAAGCCCACAGGCTGCGATTAACAGGCTTCCTCCCAGGCTCGCCAGGCTGCCGGTGAGGGTCACCCCGCCGGAGGTGCCGCGCGCAACCGGCTGAAAGGTGGTAATCAGGCGCGGTGTAGACTTGCTGAGCACCCCTAACTCCGTCGCCCAGGTATCCGCGTTGGCCGCTGCCAATGCTCCGCAAAAAGCGACCCACGGCCAATCCAGATGCGGCCAGAATGCGTGCGCGATCACCATCAGGCCTGCTATCCCCCCATTCGCTAACACCTGCCCGGCGTCACGTTTGCCACCTTTGCCAAAGGAAGAGGCCAGGTCTTTTTTTGCGCCCCCAGCAGCCGGGTAAGCGCGCTGGATGACGCAAAAAAAACGATCAAAACCACGGACCATTCCCACCCCCCAAGCCCAAAAACCACTGTTCCCAACCCGGCAGCGGCGACCGCTCCGGATGGATTGAGCATTCCCAGCCGGTAGGCCAGGGCCGCGGCCACGACTGCCAGTACAGCGCCAAGAAGAATCTGCATGCTCAGCGCGCCACAACCGCGCCAGCCAGCAAAAGGATAGGAGCCACTACACTGGCGCCCCACAATAGATAGGCCACAGGTCTGCTGGTCGTTTGGCGGTAGAAAAATAAACCGGTGAATAAATCCAGCACGTACGCAAAGCCGCCTAACACCGCCAGCAGCAGCAAACTTTCAGCAGGGCCCGCGTCCAGCGGTTGTTGGGATGCATTAAAACCCAGGGAAACCGTTGCCAGGGTAGGAATCCGCAGCGATACCAGGATGAATAAGGCGGCGGTGAGAATAAAACCTGACAGCAGCATGGCGCGCGCCGGGAGATCAGCCCAGACCCTTTCCAGGAAAGCTGCCGGGCGAACGGAGTAAGTGGGCAGCGGCGATAAACTGCCAAGCTCAAACACCCGGCGGAATGAGCGCATGAAAGCCTTGGGGTCAGCCGGGGAGATGACGAACACTTTGTTCGGGGTTGCCACCAAAAGCATCGTCCGTATGTCAGATGCCATATATTCAACCAGGCCCAATCCTTCCATGCGGGTCGAGCCCAGGTAAGCGCCGGGCGATGAAGATAAGGGTATGCGCAATGGAAAACCAAGCTCGTTTGCCGGACGGATCCATTCAATCTGGGGAAGAGGAATATCCTCGCCGCGCAGGCCCCAACGGATGCGCAAACCATCCCTCTCCAATGTGTACGAAGCCTGTAATAAAGCGTACAGCCGGTATAAGAGTAAAGGAGTTGGGGCAAGCAGAAACACCGAAAGCATCAGGTAAAAAATTACATTTGACCCGCTGTCCTGGCGTAAAGAGGACCAAGAACGCCAACCCGCCGCCCGCCCATAGGATCAGTACTAACACGCCCTGGAAAACCAGCCCGTTGCGGCGCGAAGGATGAAATAAACTATCCACGATAATACCCAATCCGTTTAAATTGTACGATCCTGACCGGAAATCCGGCGCTCATGAGAGCGATTTTTGCACAGCTCGGCACACAGCATCCACCTGTGTTTCGGTCATCATCCCTGAAAAGGGCAGCGCCAGGCCGCGTTCGCCAAGGTCTTCCGTGACCGGAAAATCACCGGGCCGGTAGCCGAAACGTTCGACCATATACGGCTGGAGGTGAATGGGCAGGAAATATGGCCGGACAGGGATGCCCAGGTCCGCCAGGCGGTCAGCCACTCCACCGCGGTCAATTCCACCCGTCAGACGGATGACATAAACAAACCAGCTGACACGCGACGTTTGTGCGGAGAGGTGCGGCGCCTCCACCTGTGAGATCTCGGAAAGGCGCTCGGCATACCAGTCCGCGACACGTTCGCGTTTGCTCAACAGCTCCTCAATCCGTCCCATCTGGACTACCCCTAAAGCCGCGCTGAGCTCATCCATGCGGTAGTTATAACCCAGGTAAGTATGCTGCAGCCAGGTATCGCCAGGCGCCCGGCCCTGGTTGCGCATGGCGCGCATCATCTGTGCGGCGCGGTCATCATTGGTGACGATCAGACCACCTTCCCCGGTGGTAATTTGCTTATTGGGGTAAAAGGCAAATACACCGTAATCTCCCAACATACCCGCTTTGCGTCCTTTATATTCAGCTCCCAGGGCTTCGCATGAGTCTTCTATGATGCGCAGCTGGTATTGGCCGGCAACGCGCTGCAGGGCATCCATATCCGCAGGCTGGCCAAAAACATCCACCGGCAGCAGCGCCTTAAGCGCGCCCGGTTGTTCGGCCCCGCGCCGCGGCAGCCAGCGCCGGGCAGCTGAACCTCCTTGGGCCAGATCCTGCGCCGCCCTGGCGACAAGTTCGGGATCGATATTTCCGGTGAGCGGGTCAACGTCAACGAATACAGGCACGGCCTGTTCAAACAGCAGCACGTTTGATGACGCCACGAAAGAAAAGGGGGTGGTGATCACCAGATCTCCAGGGCCAATCCCGGCTGCGTGCACGCATAAATGCAGTCCAGCGGTGCCGGAACTAACCCCAATCGCATGGCGCGCGCCGCTAAAGGTGGCCATGGCCGTTTCAAATGCTTCAATCTGCTTCCCCATGCTCAAATGCGGGGTTTGCAGCACGCCCAACACCGCCTGCTGTTCAGCGTCGGTGAGATCGGGTGAGGACATCGGGATCGAATAGGAACGGGTCATAGGGGTGATTTTACCTTAAAACAAGTACACATAGGTCTCACCGGGTGGGTAGAACCTGCCCGGTGAGACCGGATATAGGTTGTTCCCGCTTTTCCAGCGGGTTCGCAGCAATATTACTCCGACTTCGTGATCATGACCGAACTGCCCTTATCTCCAGTTCCAGGAGAGATCATGATCTGCATTACACGTTCGCCCTTAGAGATTTTTAAGACCACGATCGTCCCCAGGGCGCTGTCTTTGTCAATTTTCCAGCCTTTAGTTGGCAGCTCACTGCGGTAGAAATCGGCCACTGCTTTGGGCGCGTCTGGGCTGGTGAAGGTAATAATATCCCCAAAGGTGCTTTGGTCAGCGGCATTGGGTGGGATGGGTAGATCCTGGCTGGCCTGGCCCGCGGCAGCGCATTCTGGCGCCAGGGTGATCTCCTTCAGCTGGTTAATTTTACTCAAATTGAATGTCCAGGTCATCACGCCGGTAATTTTATCGTCAGACAGCTCAAATTCACCTTCTGCCTGCCCCGTATACCGCACCAGGTAATTGCCGTCCTGGGCCAACCAGGCTTCACCATTTTCGGATGTGACCGTTCCGATGCCCAGGCTGCCCCGCGTGATTTTATAATGGTCGGTTTTCACCCCGTTCACCGTCTCGCCTTTGGCTATCAGAGTCTGCTCTTGGATCTGGCCGAGCATGTTCTCCGGCGTGAGCGTGTCCAGATCCACCATCGGGGAGTCGCTGGAATAGGAAATGCAGGTTGGGGTGGTTTGATTTTCTCCGACCGCCAGCAAATAACCGGTTTTTCCGATCTGGAAAGTCTCAACTGCACCGTTGGTCAGGCCGGTGGATAACCCGGTCCCCTCAATTTTCATGTGCATGCTGTCTTTTGATTTAATAACCTCCTGGAATAATTTGAGGTTTTGTTTAGCGTCTTTGCCATTGGGATCTTTCCCTTCCAGGACGATCTCAAAATCCATCTGGTAGCTGTCCAGCTTATCCAGCCCGGTCTGGATATCCGCCAATTCTGGGGTGGCAGTCTGGGTCGTCTTCAGAGATGCCGGCGTCGCGGATGCACGCGGAGATGTCGGCGTCGGAGATGCACGCAGAGTTGGCGAGGTGGGAGTGGGTGCGGAAACGGTTGGCGCCGCATCAGTCGGTTGGATTAACACCGCATCATCGGGGGTCGCCGTTGGATTCCCACCCAGGTTTGGGATCAAATTGCCTATTGAACAGGCCAGACTGATAAATACAACCCCCAAAATCACAAACAACGTAATCGATCGTTTACGAAAATACATTGTTCCTCCACTGAAAAAAAATCTTCCTTACCGGACCAGACGGCTGGTGCGCTCGACAACCTCCTCCATTGGGATCACGCTTACCTCGCTGCCTGTTCTCGGTTTAAATTCAACCCCACCTTGGTTTAGAGAGCGTTCGCTAACAGTAATCCTGACAGGCATGCCCATCAGGTCAGCATCCATAAATTTAACCCCGGCGCTTTCAGAGCGGTCATCATAGAGCGGCTCCAGGCCGGATGCCTGGTAGCGCTGGTAAAGCTCATCTGCGGCGGCATCCGCCGTCCCGCTCTTACCGCTCAGACGGATGATGTGCACCGGGTACGGTGCCACCGCGGCTGGCCAGAACAATCCCCGCTCGTCATGGCATTCCTCTGCCAGGCATGCCAGCAGGCGGCCCACGCCGATCCCATACGATCCCATGATCACCGGGTGAGACTGGCCCTGCTCGTCGAGGAACCGGCAGCCCATCGCCTCGGAATAGCGCGTGCCCAATTTAAATATATTGCCAACCTCCACCCCGCGGGAGGCGCGCATCGTACTGCCGCACTCGGGGCAAACCGCAGAATCACCGGCAGCCGCGATATCCGCGACCAGGGCCGCAGTATAATCGCGTCCGTAATTCGTATTCAGCAGGTGAAAACCCTCATCGTTCGCTCCGGCAACCAGGTTGGGAGATGCCGGTATGGCTTCATCCACCACGGTCAGCCAGCGCGCACTGGCAGCCAGGCCAATCGGCGAAGCATAACCGGGAACAGCGCCGATCGATTTGATTTCCTCTTCGGTCGCCGGGCGCAGCCCGGTAACGGCGCCCTCAAGCACAGGGCTGAGCACATTGGCCAGTTTATATTCATTTACCTCGCTGTCTCCGCGTACAACGGCGAAGACAAACCGCTCTGCCGTCTGACCGTTCACATCATAGGCCGCCATCAAAAACACCGCTTTGGCTGTGCGCGCGGTAGTCACCTGTAGCAGGGCTGCCAGGTCTTCGATGGTCGCTGTATGCGGGGTAGGAATTTTTTCAAGGGGTCGAGAAGGTTCCTCTTCAGCCGGAGGGCGTTTGAAACGCGCCACCTGGCGGTTGGCCGCATACCCGCAGACGTCACAAAAGATCAGGGTATCCTCCCCAATAGGGGTCAGGTACATATATTCGTGAGCAAGCTTGCCGCCCATCATGCCGGTATCGGATTTTACTGCCACCACCGGCAAGCCGCAGCGTTTGAAAATCTTAAAATACGCGTCATAATGGGCCTGGTATTGGGCATCCAATCCTTCCCAACTGGCATCCAGGCTGTAGCTGTCCAGCATGGTAAACTCGCGCACCCGGATCAACCCGGCCCGCGGGCGCGGATCATCGCGCCATTTGGTCTGGATGTGGTAAATCAATGCCGGAAGCTGGCGGTAAGAACGGATCACGTTCCGCACCAGGTCAGCAGTAGCCTCCTCGTGGGTCATCGCCAGCACCATATCGTGGCCCGTTTTATCCTTAAAGCGGCCCATTTCACTGCCAATCTGGTACCAGCGCCCGGTTTCTTGCCAGAGTTCCGCCGGGTTGACCACCGGCATGGTCACTTCCTGGCCGCCGATGGCGTCTATCTCTTCGTGCAGTATGGTCTCAATCCGGTTCATCGCCCGGCGTGCCAGGGGTAAATAGCTGAATACGCCAGCTGCCAATGGACGAATATAACCCGCCCGCAGCAGCAGCTGGTGGCTGGCTACTTCCGCATCAGATGGGGGTTCGCGCAGGGTTTGATGGAACAGGCGTGACATGCGCATACAAAATCACCTCAAGCAACAAATATCAGCCAATCGGATACCGCACGATACAAAGCCGGGGACAGGACATGACCGCTGCGCTGCATGATGAAACCCGCTACCAGAGATTGAATTCCGGCCACCGCGATAGACAGCGGCAGCTGATCGGGAGCTGCCAGCAATCCTGGCAGCTGCCACAGCAAAAATAAAACCGCTGCCGCCAGCCAGCCGATGTTTGGCCCCCACCATGCCGCCAGACGCTGCTGGATATACCCGCGAAATATTGTTTCTTCGCACACGGCAGCTATCAGCAGGAAACCCAGCATGCTTGCTTCAGGGCCGCTCATGCTGGTGAGCACTGTCAGAAATTTCCCGCGCAGAAAAATAACCAGGAAGGCCAGCGCCAGGCCAAGCTGAAAAGCGCCTGCCAGTTTATCTCGGGGCCATCCCGCGCTGCGCACCGGCTGCTTTCGTCGGTAGAGCGCCACAACCACCGGAATGAGGCCAGCTGCCGCGACAAACAGGCGGTCGGAGAGCGGTTTTGACAACCCCCCCAGGGTAAATGTCGGCAGGGTGGCCAAAATTAGCGTAATCAGCATGGCTACGCCAAATACAGCCAGGGCCACGATGCCCTCACGCCGCGGGTATTTAAAAACCAATTTGGTTCGGCGGAACTTCGGACTGATGCCGGCAATCATCGCCACGGCTATTGAGCCAATCCATTCCGACAGGTACAATAAAATTTGATCCATACAGGTTGTCCACAAAGAAATTCGGCCATAATCCCGGACCAGAAACCAGGATGTAAAATCCCGAAATTTTCAGCGTCCTGGACCTAATGATGCCGACTAAGCGTTCTCCTCTCCGCCTTCACCCTCAATTTTTATTTCCACTTTCTCTTCCATCTTGACCGAACCCCGTAAGAAGGCGCCTTCTTCCGTCGAGAAAGACACGACGGTCACATCCCCCCAGACCCGCCCCGAGCTGCGTATTTCCAGCTTTTCAGCGGTGATGTTGCTGCGCACTGCCCCGGCCACAACCACCGTGTTGGCCTTCAGATTTTCACAGGTTACCCGTCCGGTCTCACCGACCACGACCAGGCCAAGAATTTGAATTTCTCCCTCGAATGTGCCTTCGATTCTCACACCGCCGCTGCCGCGTAAATTTCCCTGCCAGTTAATGCCCGGACCGAGGACCGACGTAACCCGTTCGGCAGGAACGGCGGGGGGCGGTGTAGGAGGAGTCGTTTTACGAAACATGCTCATTTATCCTCATTTCTTAACCGGGATCAATAACAAAGGGCTTCGTGAAGCGGTAATCACTTTGGGACCCACACTGCTCGACCAGAATGCGCTCATGCCCGCCTTGCCGTGTGTCGCCAGAGCAATCAAATCCGCCTGGACAGAAGCAGTACAGGCCAAAATCTGCTGGGCAGGGTCGCCACGCAGAACCTCAGTTGTAACAGATAAATCTGTTTTTCGCCACTGGCTTGCCAGCATTTGCAGGTGTTCAAGGGCCGCCTCTTCATCCATATCCAGCATGGCCCGGGTTGCCCCTGGAAGCATCCATCCGGTGGCAGCACGCTCACCAGGCAGCGTTCCCAGGGTATGAACTACAGTTAAAAGGTGCAGCTCAGCCCCCAATTTTTGGGCCAGTTCCGCAGCTACCGGCAGCGACGCGTCGTGGCCAGGATCACCATCCAGGGCAACCAGAATTTTATTAAATTGTGGATTTCCCGCACTGCCCTCTTGCGGGTTTACCAGTAAGATCGGTGTTTTTCCCAGTCCAATAATTTGCTGGGCAATACTCCCGACCATAATATCCCGCAGTCCGCTTTTCCCGTGAGTACACATCACGATCAAATCCGGCGCCAGCTCCCCGCTATGATCGCTGATGCTCTGGGCTACGTCCTGGACTTTTTCGGCATGCACATGGCAGGTAACAGAACCGGGTGGAAAATATTTCTCGGCAATCTCGTTCAGATAGCGGCAGGCTTCTTCTTCATCAGTCAGGTGGCGCTCGCCGTGTATTTCCTGGGGAGCATCCTTTTCAATAATGTGGATGAGGGTCGCGACAGCATTCAATTTTTGGCAAAGCATGGATGCAACCGGCAGGGAGCCTTCGGCCAGTTTTGAACCATCTAAGGGTACAAGTAAGTGAGAAAACATCGCTTAACCTCCACCGAATGTCACATACAGCAGGTAGAAATTCAATAAGACGATCAAACCAGCTACCATCGCCGCTATGACGGTGGTAGGTTTTCGATTCACCAGTACACCCATCAACTGAGGGTTGCTGGTAAACATCACCAATGGAATGATGGCAAACGGCAGTCCAAAACTCAGCACGACCTGGCTGAAGACCAGAGTCCTCGTCGGATCCAGTCCCAGGAAGATGACGATGATGGAAGGTATCATCGTCACCGAGCGCCGGATCCAGACCGGTATTTCACGGTGCAGGAAACCTTGCATGATCACCTGTCCGGCCATAGTGCCAACTGATGAAGAGGAAAGGCCTGAAGCCAGGAGAGAGAGGGCAAACACGACGCTGGCCGCAGGGCCTAATAACGGTTCCAATGTGCGGTGCGCCTCTTCGATTGTGCCGATATGTTCCAACCCTTGCGTAAAGAAGGTAGAGGCGGACATGATCAACATCGCTCCGTTCACCAGGCTGGCCATACCCATCGCAATCAAAACATCCACCAGCTCGAATCTGAATAAACGTTTTAGCTTCGAAGGCTCACGGGTAACGATCCGCGATTGGGTCAGGGCGGAATGCAAATAAATCGCATGCGGCATCACCGTGGCGCCCAGGATGCCCGTCGCCAGCAGAATGCTTTCTGGCCCGCTGAATTGAGGGATGAAAGCGTGCTGCGCCACCAGGCCCCAATCCGGACGGTCAAGAATGGTCTCGATCACATAGCTCACCGCGATCACCCCCACAAAAGAAGTGATCACCGCTTCCAGCGGGCGAAACCCAAATCGCTCCAGGCCCAGAATCAAGAAAGTCACAATCGCAGTCATGATCCCGGCCACCCATAAAGGTATCCCAAACAGCAAATTGAACCCTAATGCTGCCCCCAGGAACTCCGCCAGGTCGGTCGCCATGGCGACCAGCTCCATCAGTCCCCACATGGCCCATACCACCCAGGCCGGAAAACGCGCGCGGCAGTGCTCCGCCAGATTTCTACCAGTGGCGATGCCCAATTTTGCAGACAACATTTGGATCAGCATGGCCATCAGGTTGCTGGCGACGATCACCCACAGCAGGGTATACCCGAATTGAGCGCCCCCGGCGATATTGGTCGCAAAGTTTCCCGGGTCGACATATGCGATGCTGGCGATGAAAGCGGGGCCTAAGAATGGCAGAAGGCGCGCCAGACGCCCTTTCTTGCTGGTGCCAGAAAGCACCTCATCGGCAGATGTCAGCGTTTTTTTGTCGCCTGGACGGGCGGAAGAGATTTCAGGCTCCGGATTCATACTGGTTTCCCCCCAATTTGGTTTTCTGGTACCGGCCAAATCGTGCCGGCCCGCACCACCTGGCCGGAAGGTACGTCGCTTTTAACAGTTGCCCCATTACCAATCCTCGCTCCCTGTCCAATGTGGAGATTCAAATTTATCGTAGCTGCCATCCCAACCTGAACATAATCCTCCAATACTACCCCGCCAGCCAGCATTGCTCCCGGAGAAAGATTAACGATGCGGCCCAGAACACAATCGTGAGAAACAACTACGCCGGCGTTGATTACCGTTCCAAAACCGATCTTCGCATCGCTGCTGACGTACGATTTTGCCAAAATCTGCACCGCACCGTCCAAATGAGCGCTTGGCTCCACCCAGGCCGATGGGTGAACCAGGGTCGGGCAGGTAAAGCCCGCCCGGGCAATCGTGTCAAACACGCTGATCCGTACAGCCACATTCCCTATACCGCCCACCGCGTTAACTGCCAGGCGCACCCCGTCGGACATAAATTGAGGCAGGAGGTCAGCACCGCCCAGCACGGGCAGGCCTAAAATATACGTCCCTGCCGGTAGATTGTCATCAATGATGCCCACCAACCGAAACGATCCGGTGGCGCGCACCAGATCGATGATGGTTTTGCTGTGCCCCCCTCCGCCGTAAATGACCAGCGCGTCAGCGTCACCCGCTGAGGTCCGTATTTCTGCCTGGTTCACGCACCCTCCCAGTGATCCGCCCGGGTTATAAAGCGCCAGGGTATGCTGCGCCAGGGTTCAATCACCCGGTTGATTCCAACCCTGGGGCCGGTGATGACATCCTCGTCCTTGACCCAATATCCGGCTTCAATCCACAAGTCCCCTGCCGGGTCGCACAGATCGATCCCATTAAACTGCTGGTCGATCGCCAGTGCCCTGGTCAGCTTTCCAGGACCATTGCACCAATCCTGCCGTGGCCGCGGGTGGCGTTGAAGCACAATCCTATCCAAACCTTCACTTGGGAAAATCGAGCGGATCAAAACCGCTGCCGGAAAGCCTTCCTGATCCGTGACGCAGTTCAAGCACCAATGCATACCGTAGGTGAAATAAACATAGGCATGTCCCGGCGGTCCGTACATGACCACCGTGCGCGGGGTACAGCCAACGCGAGCATGGCAGGCCTGGTCTGTTTCGCCGCTGTAGGCCTCTGTCTCAATTATATATCCAGCCAGGCGCTGCCCATCAAACCGGCGGACCAGGCGCATACCCAACAATTCACGAGCAACAGTGACCGCTTCCCGATGGTAGAAAGAAACGGGCAAGCAATCTTTGATGGTCATGCACTAATTTTACTTGAAAATAAAAAGAATTACCGCAGCCGGGGATCGCGTTCAAGGGTTAACCCCAGGCCAATTTCAAGGGGTATGGTGGGTTGGTAACCCAATTTTTCCCGGGCCAGGGTTAGATCAGCGCACATCCGGTTCGGCCCGCGCTCAGTTCTGGGATTGTAAACTACCTCAGGATGCTTGCCGGTAATTTCCATAACCATGCGCACCAACTCACGCACGCTGGTGTCGCGCCCGCTGCCGATATTTATGATCATTTGATTTATCTCGGGGGCAGTGGCTGCCGCGATCATCCCATTCACCACGTCATCCACATACACATAATCCCGGGTCTGCGTCCCGTCGCCGTGGATAACAATCGTGCCGTTAAGGCTGGCCTGGCGCAGCAGGTTAGGGATCACCGGGGCATGAACCGGCGGTAAGTGCTGTCCGGGACCGTAGGCATTGAAGACCCGCAAGCAAACCGTCTCAATCCCCCACAGCAGGCCAATTGTGCGGATGTAATACTCGGCAGCTAACTTTGAGACCGCATAAGGCGAACGCGGAAGAGCTGGGGCGCTTTCTTTTAACGGTTGGTCGATCTGCTCGCCAAATATCGCGCCAGATGAAATGAACACAACCCGCCGTACGCCCACGTCGCGCATTGCTTCCATTAAGGTAACTGTGCCGCCGACGTTTACCTGGTTATATTCACGCGGGTACAACACACTCTCAGATACCGAAACCCGAGCAGCAAGGTGATAAACGCAATCAATATCCTGCAGCTGGGTCCATAGTTTCGGACGGTCATTCACGTCACCCCTGGTAAATTGCACCTCGGGCGAAAGTACATCCGGGTTACCGGTGGATAAATCATCCAACCCGCGAACCGAGTGTCCTTCTCGCGCCAGCCGGTTGGCAAGTGCAGAGCCTAAAAATCCCGCTGCCCCAGTGACAAAAAAACGCATCAATACCGTCCCGATATTCGTTGAAAATCAGGATGATTATAGCATACCGCTCGCGCAGTCGCGGGCCCCGAAAATTCACAACCTGTAGGGACATGGGGGAACGCATCGTCCAAAAGCTCCTTAGGATCCCCCGCGCCCCAACAATAGCCATTTTTGTTGTTTCGGGTGTATTTTCGCGCGACTTCGTCGCGCGAAAATACACCCTGGCATCATTTTGTGTGGTCGCTGCCAGCCCTGGCCCCAGGGCGCCTGGCCCCAGGGGGCCGACCAGCTATTATCAAATAAGGCAAGTTTATACCATATCAAACCGAGTGGTCAGGTTAAGACTTTTGTCAACCGAAAATCAGGAGATAATGCGGGCGACAATGTTCATCGTAAAGGATAAGCTTATATAGCTTAAATTATTTTCCAATTCTAAAATCAGGAGTTCATGATGTCCAAGTCAATCGACGATCTGAAAGCGGCATTTGCCGGAGAATCACAGGCCAATCGTAAATATACGGCCTTTTCACGCAAAGCGGACCAGGAAGGGTATGGCCAGGTGGCGAAATTATTCCGCGCTGCAGCCCACGCTGAAACCGTACACGCCCTCAGCCATTTTAATGCATTGGGGGAAGTTAAATCGACCGCTGAAAACCTGGAGGCGGCGATCTCCGGTGAAAATTATGAAGTTGTTGATATGTATCCTGCCTTTCTCAAGGATGCTGATGCTGAAGGCAATAAAGCCGCGGCCCGGTCATTCAAATATGCCTGGGAAGTGGAAAAAGTTCATGAAAACCTTTACCGGGAAGCTCTGGCTTCTCTGGGAAAGACTACCGAAACCTACGACTATTATGTATGCCCGGTGTGCGGCTACACAGTAGCCAAAGGTGCCCCCGAACGCTGCCCGATCTGCAATACCCCAGGCGCCCGTTTTGAACGGATCGCCTGACCATTGCACTGCTCCAGCAAAAAAGCCGCTCGCAATGAATTGGACCACGCAAATGTGTAACTGTCATTGCGAGCGCAGCGAAGCAATCTCGTAACTTCGAGAAGATTGCTTCGGCCCAAAGAACGGGCCTCGCAATGACAGATTCATTATATAAGAATAATCTGGCGCTATTACGCCAGATTTTCTTTTAACAATATAATTACCGCATGCCTTTTTACCAAATATACGATCCGCTGCAATCTCCCTGGTTATCCACCCTGGCAGCTTTGCTGCCGGTCGTGGTTCTGCTGGCCTGCCTGGGCCTGCTGCGCATGAAGGCGCATCTGGCAGCTTTGCTCAGCCTGATCACGGCCGCTCTGGTGGCAGTGATGGTATACACCATGCCGCTGGGGATGGCCGGCCTCTCCATACTCTACGGCGCAGCGTATGGATTTCTGCCGATAGGGTGGATTATCGTCAATGTGATCTTCCTGTATAACCTGGCAAACCAAAAAGGGTTGTTTCTCATCCTGCAAGACAGCCTGACTGCGATCACCCAGGACCGCCGTTTACAGCTGCTGCTGGTAGCATTTTGCTTTGGGGCATTCTTTGAAGGAGCTGCCGGGTTCGGCACCCCGGTCGCGGTCACGTCATCTATTTTAATCGGGTTGGGCTTTTCGCCACTTTCGGCCGCGGGGCTGTCGCTGATTGCCAATACAGCCCCGGTCCCTTTTGCCGGATTAGGGACACCCCTGGTCGCCTTACAGGGGGTTACCGGCCTGGATCTGCGCGCATTGACCACCACCGTAGCCCAGCAGTTGACCGTGTTTGACCTGATCATCCCGTTTTGGATCATTATCACCTATGCTGGCTGGAAATCAGCCTTAGAGGTGTGGCCGGCGGCTTTGCTGGTGGGCGGAACTTTCGCCCTCACCCAGTACCTGGTAGCCACCCTGCACGGGCCCTGGTTGGTTAATATCATTTCAGCCCTGGTTTCATTAGGCGTGCTGGTCCTTTTCCTGCTGAAATGGAAACCTCGCCATATCTGGCGAACGCCTGTGGAATCCGAAAGCACACCATCTGCCCGGCCTGAGCACTCCCGGAAAACCATCTTTCAGGCCTGGCTGCCCTGGCTGATCCTGAGCGTGGTAGTCTTCGTCTGGGGGCTGCCGGAGGTCAAAACCTGGATGGACCAATTCTCCCTGGTGCGGCTGCCGATACCAGGATTGGACAGGCTGGTCATGCGGATGCCGCCCGTGGTGCCTGCTGCCCAGCCGCAGTCAGCCGTGTTTGAATTGAGCTGGCTTTCCGCCAGCGGCACAGGCATCCTGGCGGCGGCTGTTCTTGCCGGCTTGTGGATGGGATATTCGCCGCGCGGTCTGATCGCAACCTATATCAACACCTGGAAACAAACCTGGCGCTCTCTGGCAACGATTTCTACCATGATGGCAATCGGTTTTATCACCCGCTACGGCGGCATGGACGGGACATTGGGATTGGCATTTGCCCAAACGGGTGCGCTGTATCCCTTCTTTCGGAACGCTTCTCGGCTGGATGGGTGTTGTCCTTACCGGATCGGACACCTCATCCAACGTATTGTTTGGCAGCCTGCAGCGCATCACCGCCGACCAGTTAGGTCTGAACCCGCTGAGCATGGCAGCCGCGAACAGTTCGGGCGGTGTGATGGGCAAAATGATCAATGCTCAGAGCATTGTGGTTGCCAGTACCGCCACAGGCCAATATGGGAAAGAGGGTGAAATTCTGCGCTACGTTTTCTTCCACAGCCTGGCATTAGTCGTCCTGGCAGGGTTGGTGGTGATGCTGTTGAGCAGGTGATGCAGAAGGATTCCTGGGTGAGTGCGGGAAATTTTAATCTGGGCTTGTTACAATACCATATGCTGCTTTAAAGGAGCTGCATCATGGTTAATTAGCGAACCGTCGGAACTAAAATAAGAGGTGAGTCGTCTGAACTGTGAGACTCCCCAAGGAAAGGAGCCAAAAAATGAAACGTCTCACCATTATTGTTATATTGTTGGCCGTTATGTCTATTATTTCGGCCTGCGTGGCGCCTACGCCGCTCGTCCCCCAACCCACCCAGGCGACATCCGTGCCTACGCCGGCGACCACACCTGTCCCCACAAAACCGGCAGACGATCAACTGCCGCCTTTCATGCCTGCGGTTGAACGCTTTGCGGCCGAAAATTACAGCGCTAAACCCGGTCAGGTGCAACTTGTGAAGATCGAACCGGTCGAGTGGCCTGATTCCTGCCTGGGGGCGGCCCAGCCAGGTGAAATCTGCGCCCTGGTCGTCACCCCCGGCTACCGGTTGACGGTCAATATTAACGGCACGACCTACGAACTGCACAGCAACGGAGCGGATCAGGTACGTATGCCCACCAGCGTGGTACCACCCACCACGGAGATCCCACCCGCAGCAGAAGCGGCCCGCCTGTGGCTGGTAGACCAATTGAAAATCGACATATCCACCATCAAAGTGGTCAGCGTGACCCCGGAGAATTGGCCGGATGGCTGCCTGGGAGTGCATAAGGTCAACGAGATGTGCACCGCGGTGATCGTACCGGGTTACCGGGTGATTCTTGAGGTGAAAGGCCAGAATCTCGAGCTGCGCACCAACCAGGACGGAAAAGCTGTGGTTATGGCAGATCCTACGTTTCAGGTTTCAAAACCCCATTTTCCTTCCCTGGAAACGCCTCAAATTACCTGGAAAAGCGGCGATACGAACTGCATGCTGCTGCAAGTCAGGGAGGATAAAGCTGCCTACGGTTCGTGCGGCGGATTGCTGAAGGTCATCACCCTGGCAAATCCGGAACGGATCAAAGAGCTGGCGGCAATGGTCACCATGTACAGCGCTTTCTCGGCCCAGACCCCCGCCGGGCAGGTATCTTACTTCGGCAACGGCAGCGATGCAGCCACCCCGGCGCAGCAGCGCGCGCTCGCGGAATGGGCTCAAATGGTCTATCTGGAAGTCACCAGCCAGACGCCCATCAGCAATCTCGGCCTGGCTTTGACCTGGCGCCGCGTTGGCGGGATCGCAGGCTTTTGTGATGATCTGAAAATTTTCCGTTCAGGTCTGGCGGTTGCCACATCCTGTAAAGCGAGCGCTGACCAGCTGCCCAGAAGGGTATGGCTGAAAGCAGATCAACTGCTTGAGCTTTACGCCTGGGTAGATAATCTGCAGACCAGCGACGGCAAGCAAAGCGACTCGGCTGTGGCCAACTCGATGACCATATCCTGGACCTTATCTGGTAACGGCAATGCCAAACCCACATCAGCCGAAAGCCAAAAAATCATGGAGTTCGCCTCCCTGATCTACCTCACCAAATAAACAATTAAAGGCGGGATTGAACAAATGAACATTTGTTCAATCCCGCCTTGGATCTATCTTTTTGATAGCTCCGGATAGCTTTCGATAGGTATTCCATCTTCGAAAATCGTTTTTAAGCGGTAAAATCTTCCCAGAGATGGAGGAAGATTTATGCCAAGTAAAAAATCAAATTCTCGAATGACCGAACTTGAAATACAGAAAAGAGCCGCTGAACGTCAGGAGCAGCGCACGCGCCGCTGGCAGCAGATTGTGTTCATCGTGATATCGGTGATCGTCCTGCTTTCAATGGTGATCACTCTGTTTGTTCAACCATGAAACGCGCCGCTGCCCGCTTCGGTTGGGCGGCCCTGGCTGCTGCCTGGGCCGTAGACCTGCTTTTCTGGCAAAAGAATCCAGGTGTTTCCTTCCCATTATGGGTTGCCCTGGTTATCGCCGCCGGCCTGCTCCTGGCGCGCAGTTTTAAAGTACGCCCTTCACCTTTCAGCCTGGTGCTGATCGGTGTGGCCCTTCTTTTTGCCGCGATGACGTTTCTCCGGCAAGAAGCTTTCACGGTGATGATCAGCCTCATGCTGTGTTTCTTCAGCCTGGCGCTTTTGGCGGCCACCTTCTTAACCGGCAACTGGGTTTATTATAAAATTGGTGATCTCATCCAGAGTGGATTAAAACTGCTGCTGGCGTTGTTAATTCGCCCGGCTGACCTGTTTCTCCGCATACAACCCCCTGCCCCTTCTACGATAACGGCCCCAGCTGCTGCTGAGCCCGCCGTTAATGAGTCTGGGGATGGGATGCCCGCCCCCGCGCTCGCCGCTGCCTCACCTGGCTGGAAGATCGCCGGACAGCAGGCCGTGCCAGTGGTGCGCGGGTTGGTGCTGGCGCTGCCCATCTTGCTTGTTTTGGGTACGCTGCTGGCTTCCGCCGACCCTATTTTCAATAATTGGATGCGCGATCTGCTGAAGATCTTTGATCTGAGCAAAATCCCTGAATACCTCTTCCGGCTGTCTTATATCTTCATTATCGCTTACGTGCTGGCTGGCACCTATATATCTGCCGTCCAACCCAATCCCATAGAACCTCGACCGAAACCGGATGCGCGCTGGTTCTCGCCCTTTTTGGGTTGGATAGAAGGCATAATCGTTTTAGGCGCTGTAAATTTGCTTTTTGCGGTATTTGTCGGCATCCAATTCTGGTATTTGTTCGGCGGGCAGGCCAATATCAGTACAAGCGGGTTCACTTATTCCGAGTACGCCCGGCGCGGGTTCAATGAGCTGGTGATGGTCGCCCTGCTCAGTTTAGGGTTGTACCTCGGCATGGGGGCTGTGGCCCGTCAGGAGACAAACACCCAACGCAAACTCATGATGGGATTGAATGTCTTACTGATCGCACAGGTGCTGGTCATCCTGGCATCTTCACTCAATCGGTTGCAGCTGTATGAAGACGCCTACGGCTTCACTCAGCTGCGTACCTATACGCATATTTTTATCATCTGGCTGGCCTTGCTGCTGGCAGTCACTATTGTGTTCGAGCTCACCCAACGCCGCCGGCTGTTTGCCCTTGCCGGATTGCTGGTAACTTTCGGGTTTGGACTGACGTTCGGCGTCATCAACGTTGACGGCTTCATCGCCGGTCAGAACATTCAACGGGCCCGCAGCGGCGCCGAGCTGGACGGCCAATATCTGACGGCCCTTTCCGGCGACGCCGTTCCGGCGCTGCTGGCTGAATATCAACTTCCCAACCAGCCGCAGGCGGTCAAAGACACCCTGGGAGCGGAATTGGCCTGCCGCGAGGCGCTGCTTGCTCAACATGCCGGGGAAAACACCTCCTGGCTTTCTTACAACCTGTCCAAGGGAACCGCCGCGAGCCTGCTGCGGGCAAATCACGCCCTCTGGCAAGATTATCAGGTGGTAAACATGGACGGTGGTTTAGCGGTTCCACTACCCGGCGGCAGCCACCCGTGCCAGCTAACCCGCTGGATGGATTAAGCTTTAGATTGGGGCTGTCACTGCGGAGGTACAGCCCCAATCCGATCAAGAGATGGTAAAATCCAGGATATGAGAAATTGGAAGTTCTGGCTCGGCGTGCTGATCAGCGCCGTTTTGCTTTATTTTACCCTGCGCGGTCTAAAGTTCAGCGAGTTCTGGGAAGTAGTCAAGAATGCCCAATATATGTGGCTGCTCCCTGGCATCGCCGTCTATTTCGTAGGGGTGTGGGTGCGAGCCTGGCGCTGGCACTACCTGCTGCGTCCCCTGAAGAAAATTCCCACATCCACCATGTTCCCGGTGGTTACCATAGGGTATTTTGGCAATAACATCCTCCCCGCGCGAGCCGGGGAAGTGCTGCGCGCCTTTGTGCTGCGCAAGCGCGAGGGCGTCCCGGTCTCAGCCTCCCTGGCAACCGTCATTGTGGAGCGGATTTTCGACGGCGTAGTGATGCTGGCTTTCGTGTTCATCAATCTTCCGGAGCTTGCTCGCCTGACCGGGGATGCCGGGTTTATGGGTGGGATAAACATCCGCGATCTGGCGATCATTGGCACGCTGGTATTCGTTGGGGCGCTGCTGGTTTTTCTGCTGGCAGCCATGTTTCCCCAAGTCACCGAACGCATCACCCTCTGGTTGATCGACCGCGTGGTTCCTGCCAAAGCCCGCCAAAAAACCCTGGAACTGACCCTGCGCTTTTTATCAGGTCTCGAATCACTGCGCTCCCCCCAGGAGGCGCTGATGATTTTCCTGACCACCGTGCTGATCTGGCTGCTCGAAACCGGAAAATATTGGTTTGTGATGCATGCCTTCCCCTTCGACGCCAGCTTCTTCACCCTGATGCTGATGAATGGGATCGTCAACCTTGCCACCACCCTCCCTTCTGCCCCAGGTTATGTGGGCACCTTCGATGCGCCCGGAATTGCTGTCTTAATGGCCTACGGCGTGCCGCAAGCTGTCGCCACCGGCTATACCCTGGTGCTGCACCTGGCACTGTGGGTGCCGATCACCATCGTCGGCGCGGTGTATTTCTTGCGCGAGGGATTGAAGTGGGGTCAAAAATACGATGTGAATTAGAGGGTCAAAATCCATGAAGATTGCCATCATCGGCGCGGGCGTGGGCGGCATGGCAGCCGCACATGATTTGCAGAAAGCCGGTCACGATGTCACAATTTATGAAGCTGCGGATTACGTTGGGGGCCTGGCAGCCGGTTTCAAGGAACCTCACTGGTCAAGCTCGGTAGAGCAGTTTTACCACCACTGGTTCACGTCGGACGCCGATATGTTCAATTTCCAGCGCGAATTGGGGCTGTACGATAAGGTGCGCGTTTACCGGCCCAAAACCGTGGTGTATTACAACGGCAAATTTTACCCGCTCGATTCACCCCTGGCGGCGCTGACCTTCCCTGGTTTTTCATTCATCGATATGGTGCGCTTTGGCCTGGTCACCGTCTACTTGCGTTATCTTGCCGGATGGCAGCCCCTGGAAAAAGAGCTGGCCCAGGCCTGGATCCGAAAATATTACGGCGAAAACCTGTACAGCACTATGTTTGAACCGCTGCTGCAGGGCAAATTTGGCAGGCACGCACCGGATGTCAACATGGCCTGGTTTTGGGCGCGTTTCAAAGCGCGTTCCACCCGTTTAGCCACCTACCAGGGCGGTTTCCAGGCCTTTGCCGATGACGCCGCCGCCAACCTGCGCCAGCGCGGCATCCGCATCCTGCTCAACACGCCCGTGCGCCAGATCGTCCCGCAGGCCAACGGCGGCCTGGCACTCGAATTGGATTCCGGCTCAGAGACCTACGACCGCTGCCTGGTGACTGTTTCTCCAGGCCTGATGGCGCGGCTCGCACCGGCCCTGCCGCCCGATTACCTGCAGGGCCTGCTCAACCTGAAAAGCATGGGGGCGGTGGTCATGGTGCTTTCCCTGAAACACCAGCTGTCTGAAGAGGGTTATTACTGGTTCAATATGCCCAAGTCAGCCGGTTATCCTTTCCTGGCGCTGGTCGAGCATACCAACTTTGTTCCGCCCAGCGAATTCGGCGGCGAGCATATCATCTATATCGGCGATTACCTGGATACCGATCACGAAAACTTCCAGCTCTCGCAGGAAGAGCTTTTAGAGCGCTTCCTGCCGTCCGTTCAAAAGTTCAATCCCAAATTCTCCACGAGATTGGATCATTAAAACCTGGCTGTTCAAAACCAAATACGCTCAGCCCATCCCACTGGTGAACCACTCGCGCAATATCCCCGAAATCCAGACCCCCATTCCCGGCCTCTATTTCGCCAGTATGAGCCAGGTTTACCCGTGGGACCGCGGGACTAATTTCGCCGTGCAGATTGGCCGCAAGGCAGCGCGGTTAATTCTTTATAATTAGCGATATTTGTCGGGGCAGCGAAGTAATCTCTTATCTATTCAACGTAGATAAATTGTCATTGCGAGCGAAGCGAAGCAATCTACTTTTTCTGAAATGATTGCGGCTCAATCTTATAGAAAAACAACTCGGGAAACGAATTCATCGAAGAGATCATCCCATTCAGGATTCATTCCATTGATTAATTCAATTTTACTTTTTCGCGGACCTGCTTTTATCTGTTTCTCGCGAAGGATAGCCGAATTGACATCATCACCGCACTCAAAGTAAACCAATTTATTGACCTTGTATTTGCTGGTGAAAGTGCCACCTTCTCCATTTTTATGCTCAAGTACTCGACGATGTAAATTATTGGACATACCAGTATAGAGAACCGTGTTATGCATTTTGGTCATGATATAGACGCAATATTTTCTTTCTCTCATTGTTGCTCTCAGTCTATCATTTCAAGCATAATAGAACTATCATCGTTCAAGCAAAAGAGGCCTGATTGTTTGAGCGGGAAAAGTAGACATACCTTGCAGTTTATTTGTCTATGCGAGCGATGCGAATCACATATAACTGCAGAATTATTTTTTTAATCGCGTGCGAGATTGCTTCGACCCCTACGGGGTCTCGCAATGACATAGGATTTCAGCTAATGAACCTCACTGAATTCGCAAGATCGCCTGGGCAGCCATGTTCAACAGCGGGCCGGGCACCAGGCCGAGAACCAGCACAGCCAGGGCCGAGACAATGGCGGTGAAGCGCACCCACACGTCTTGGACCGCTGCCGGCTCGCCAGGGCGCATGTACATGACCACCACAACCTTTAAGTAGTAAAAAGCCGAAATCACCGAGGTGACCAGCCCGATCAACGCCAGGCTGGTATATCCACCCAATATGGCCGTGCGGAACAGGAAGAATTTTCCCCAGAAACCCAATGTCAGCGGCACTCCCGTAAATGAAAGCATAAAGATCATCATCGCCAGCGCCAACCAGGGATATTTTCGGCCTAACCCGGCAAAGTCGTTTATTTCAAGGCCTTTTCCTTCGGCCTGTTCCAGGGCGATGACCACCGCCCAGGCGCCGATGGAGGTCAGCCCGTAGCCCACCAGGAAAAACAGCGCCGAAGAGACCGAATCGCTCAGCACCTGGCCGTTTCCATAAGGCACGAAGGCCATCAGCAGGTAGCCGGCATTGGCAATGCTGGAATATGCCAGCAGGCGCTTGATATTGGTCTGTGCGATCGCCAGCACGTTGCCCGCGATCATCGTCAGCGCTGCCAGGGCATACATGCACAGGGGTCATATCCCCCGCCAGGCTGGAGAAAGCCGTGATAAATACCCGCAGCAGCGCCGCAAAACCCGCCGCTTTGACTGCCACTGACATAAAACCGGTCACTGGCGATGGGGCGCCCTGGTAGACATCCGGCGCCCAGCGGTGAAAAGGCACCGCCGCGACTTTGAAACCAAAACCGACCAGCACCAGCGCCGCACCAGCGATAAACAGCGCGGCGTTGGCTGTACCTGCGCTGACGACCTGGCTGATCCCTAACAGGTCCGTACGGGCCGTTGCTCCATAAACCAGGGCTATGCCGTACAGCACGAATGCCGAGGCAAATGTGCCGAGCAAGAAATATTTGAGCGATGATTCTTCCGAATCCAGACGCGGGCGGGCGAAACCGGCCAGAATATACAGCGGAATCGAGAGCAGTTCCAGCGCCAGGAAAATCATGATCAAATCGTAAGCGCCAGCCATCAACATCATGCCGCTGATCGGAAAACATCAGCAGGATGTAAAACTCTCCGCGTTCGATCTTCATGCGCTTGAGATAATCATACGCCAGGGCAATCCCGGCCATGCCGCTGGCCAGGAAAATAATATCCATCAATACAGAAAAGCCGTCGACAACCACCATGCCGTTCATTCCGGCAGCAGACCTTCCGCCCTGGGCCAGGGTGAAACCCAGCGCTACCGCCAGACCAACGGCTGCCAGGATGGCGGTGATCCCTTTGCGGTCCTTGGGAATCCACAGGTCCGCCAGCATCAGCAGAACCGCCCAAACGACGACCACCAGCATGGGGAGGATCGTATATAAATCGGCTCCAGTCATTGTCACTCCTCCGCTATCTTAAGGCACCATCACCGCTGCGGTTTTGAAGAGCGCCGCCAGCTGGTCGACCGTCGGGTTGAGCAGGTCGAAGAAGAACTTTGGATACAGCCCGATCCAGAAGATCACCACCAGCAGTGGAACCAGGATCGCGATCTCGCGCAGGTTGAGATCGAGCAGGGTCCGGTTTTCAGCGTGGGTAACCGGGCCTAAAAACACCTTCTCGAACATAAACAACAGGTACACAGCCGCCAGGATCACCCCGAGTGCGGCTACTCCGGCATACCAGGGGGAGGCATAGGTCGGAGAATTGAACGAACCTACCAGGATGGCAAATTCTCCCACGAAACCATTCAATCCGGGCAGCCCCATCGAAGATAAGGTCACGATCAAGGCCAGCGCAGCCCAGCACCGGCATCACTTTCCACAAACCGCCAAAGGCGTCCATCGCGCGCGTGTGACGGCGTTCATAAATAAATCCAACGATTAAAAACAATGCCCCGGTTGAAATGCCGTGGTTGACCATCTGGAGGATGGCTCCGGACAGGCCCTGCACTGGTGAAAGCAAAGATGCCCAAAATTACAAAACCCATGTGGCTGACCGAGGAATAAGCCACCAGTTTTTTGACATCCGTCTGCTTATACGAAACCACCGCCCCGTATAGAATGCCAATCACCGCCAGAACTGCCATCACCGGTGCAGCCTGGAGCGCGGCCTGGGGAAAGAGCGGCAGGTTGAATCGCAGAAAACCGTAAGCGCCCATCTTCAACAGCACGCCTGCCAGGATCACGGAACCCGCCGTGGGAGCTTCCACATGCGCATCCGGCAGCCAGGTATGCAGCGGAAACATGGGCACTTTGATCGCAAATGCCAGCGCGAAGGCGATAAACAGCCACAGCCCCGCGCCGGCGAACTCGGCGCGTACTTTCACCAGATCGATCCAGGAGAATGTATTGGCGTTCATTCCCAGATAGATGATGGCTACCAGCATCAGCACCGATCCAGCCATGGTGAACAGGAAGAATTTGACCGCCGCGTAAATCCGCCGCTCGCCGCCCCACACCCCGATCAGGAAGTACATTGGCACCAGGGTAAATTCCCAGAAAATGTAGAACAGCACCAGGTCGAGCGATAGGAAGACTCCATTCATCCCCACTTCGAGCAGCAGGAAGAAAAGCATGAACCCTTTTACCCGGTCCTTGACCGCCGTCCAGGTAGAAAGAATGGTGATAGGGGTCAAGAAGGTGGTCAACAAAACCATCAACAGGCTCAAACCATCCACGCCCATCTCAATGCGGATTTTAAAGGTGCCGAAGGACAGCCAATCCTGCTGGATGACCATCTGCATTCCATCCTGGGGTTTAAAAAGGGACAGCAGCCACAGTGACAGGCCGAAGGTGACCAGGGATGTGATCAGCGCTGTCCAGCGGATGGCGGTCTTCTGTTCGGTCTTGAGCAGCGCGATCACCACAAAACCGACCAGAGGAAAGAGTGTCACCAGGATAAGCGGATGGAGGAGAAAATTCATCATCAACCCTCAGGTTCAGATAGATGACCCCCTAGCGAGAAAAGAACACCAGGTAAGTCAGGATGGCAACCACACCCAGGAAGATCATCAAGGCATAGGAACGCACGTATCCATTCTGCAGGCGGCGCCACCAGCTGGCAAGCAGTGCGACGAGCGTGCCAAACCCATTCACAATCCCGTCGATCAAACCCTGGTCCACCGCCCCGGCGCTGAAGCGCGCCACGGCTTCGTAAGGGCGGACGATCAAGAAATGGTAGAACTCATCTACCCACCATTTATTCTCCATCCCTTTGAACACCGGGCCCAAGAGATGCGCCAGGGGATCGACGCTGCCGGTTTTAGCCAGGGTTTTTCGCTGCCCGTAAATGCTCCAGGCAATCAGCAGTCCCACCAGGGCCACAACAGTGGAAATCACCGCGATCGTCACGATAAATTCCCCGGCATGGCCCGGACCAAAGGTATGCTCCAGCCAGGTCTCAAGCAGGTGTGAACCGGGCAGGTTGAGCGCGCCGCCCAGGACCGTGAGGATGGCAAGCAGAACCAGGGGCACGGTCACCAGCGCCGGGCTTTCTTTGGCGTGTTCTGCGGCGGTTGTGCGGCCTTTGCCAAAGAAAACCAGCAAAAGCTGGCGGCCCACGTAAAATGCGGTCAGGAAAGCTGCCAGCGCCAGTACCAGGTACACCGCAAAATTATTCTGCGAGGCCGTCGGCCAGGATCTCGTCTTTAGAAAAGAAACCTGCCAGGGGAGCGACACCCGCCAGGGCCAGCGAGCCGATCAGGTAAACCCAAAAGGTAACCGGCATCTTCTCCCGCAAGCCGCCCATATTGCGCATATCTTGCGGATCGATCTCCTCGGTATGACCGTGGTTTTCACGACCTCGCCCGCGGACGCCGTGTTCAGCGCCGTGTTCCATCCCCAGGATCACCGAGCCTGCGGCCAGGAAAAGCAGCGCCTTGAAAAAGGCATGCGTGACCAGGTGGAACATCCCGCCCACGTACGCGCCCATGCCCACCGCCGCCACCATGTAACCGAGCTGGCTGATCGTCGAATAGGCCAGCACCTTTTTAATATCATACTGGCCGACCGCGATTGTGGCGGCGAACAGCGCGGTCAGCGCCCCAACCCAGGTCACGACACCCTGCGCTGCCGGTACGATGGAATATAGGCGGAAGATCGGGCAATCAGATAGACGCCTGCCGTGACCATCGTGGCGGCATGGATCAGGGCTGAAACCGGGGTTGGGCCTGCCATGGCATCCGGCAGCCATACAAATAAAGGCAATTGAGCCGATTTACCGGCTACGCCCAGCAGCATGAACAGGGTAATCGCTGTCAGGACCCAGGGAGCTGCGTCCTTGACCTGTGCAAAGACGGCGTCGAAATTGAAGGTTCCAAACGCGCCAAACATGATAAAAAGCGCGATCAGCAGCCCGAAATCGCCGATACGGTTGACGATAAACGCCTTTTTTGCGGCTTTTGCATTACCAATCCCCTCAGCCCCTTTTTCGAACCAGAAACCGATCAGCAGATAAGAGCACAATCCCACCCCTTCCCAACCCACAAACATCATCAGGTAGTTGTCGGCGGAGACTAAAATCATCATCGAGGCGATAAACAAGTTGAGGTAAACAAAAAATCGGCGGAAACGTCCCGGATCGCTGTTGTGGCGCACGTCGCTGTGCATATAACCGATCGCATAAATGTGGATCAGGGTGCCGACCCCGGCTACCACCAGCATCATCGTCACCGACAATGTATCCACCCGAAATGCCCAGTTGACGCTCAATGTGCCGATCTTGAACCAATCCAGGAACGGTACGATGACCGCCTCAGGCTGCCCCGTTGCGTTCAGGCCAAATGCCAGGGCGACCGCCACCACAAACGACCCACCCGCAGCCAGGCTGGCAGCTGCCCCCACGCCTTTTTCGCCGATCCGGCTTCCGATTAAAATATTGACCAGCAGGCCAATCACGGGAATTAAGACCACCCACGGCACAAGCTGGAAAATGGGATCCGTCATGTGCTATCCTTTCAAGCTGGACATCTGGTCGACATCAATACTATGCTTGGCGCGGAAAATCGCGACCATCAATGCCAGGCCAACCGCCACTTCGGCGGCAGCCACGGCAATCACAAAGAAGACGAATATTTGGCCATCCAGGGCGTTGTAAAAAGAAGCAAACGTGATAAACGCCAGGTTGGCGGCATTAAACATTAATTCGAGGCACATGAAAATAACAATGGCATTCCGGCGAACCAGCACTCCCACAATGCCAATCACAAACATTAACACGGATAAGCCCAAATAAAACTGGATTGGCATAAGATTATTCCTCCTTGCCCATTTTTAGCAATCGCTTGCGGATGTTCAGATCTTCACCGTGAGTCAGTACGACCGCGCCGATGCACTGCCACCAGCAAGATTACCGAGGTCACCTCAAACGGCAGCGCATACTTGGTGAAGAGCAGCAAGCCTACATCGTGCGGGCTGGCATAATCGGCGGCGTGCTCGCTCATTGGCACGAGATTTCCCCAGCGCCAGACGACGAACAAGCCAATTTCAATCAAAGCGATTACTCCCAGGCCAAAAGCGATATAACGCTGAGCGGGGAGATTTTTAGTTTGAGGCAGAATTTCCGTTCCCAAAAGCATGATCACAAACAGGAACAAAACCATGATCGCGCCGGCATACACCGAAATCTGGGCCATGGCGATGAACGGGGCGCCCAGCCCAACATAAAGCAGGGCCACAAACGAAAAATTCGCTACCAGGAAAAGCGCGGAGTAAAGGGCGTGGCGAACCAAAACAACCGCGACCGCGCTGGTCACGATCAATACCGCGAGCGTGATAAAAAATATATAGGTGAACGCCATGCTTCCTCCCTAATCCTGAGGGTCTTTCATTTCAGGTACCGAGCGGGTAAATACCCCTTCCGGCGTGACCTGCGGGGTTGGCTTTCCGCCTTCCGCAACAGGCTCGATAAGCATGTCTTTGTTATAGATCGATTTTGCCCGGTCCACGAAAGATAACTCGTAATTATCTCCGAGAACGATCGCTTCCGTGGGGCAGGCATCTTCGCAGTAGCCGCAAAAAATGCAGCGCAGCATATTAATTTCGTAGGTGCTGGCATACCGCTCGCCGGGCGAGTAGCGCTGCTCGTCGGTATTGGGTGAAGCCTCGACAAAAATGGCATCCGCCGGGCAGGCGGCTGCGCACAGCGAGCAGCCAATGCATTTCTCCAGGCCATTATCGTAGCGTTTGAGAACATGCCGTCCCCGAAAACGGGCCCGCACCGGGCGTTTTTGCTCAGGATATTGGATGGTGATGGGTTTGGTAAAGAACGAACGCAGCGTCGTCCACAATCCATTCAGCATGATCTAACCTCCTACCAGTATTACTGCGACCGCCGTGACCATGACATTGAGCAGGGCAACCGGGAAAGCAACTTTCCATCCCAGGGCCATCAGGCGATCGTAGCGGATGCGCGGCAGGGTGGCGCGGAACCAGATGATCACAAACATCCATAAAGCCGTTTTCAAGAACAAATAAACCGGCCCTAACAACGGATACTGGTCAACAAACGGCCCAGAATAACCGCCCAGGAACAGGGTGGCCCCGATCATCGAGATCGCGATCATCTTGATATACTCAGCCATAAAGAACAGCGCGAACTTCATACTCGAATATTCGGTATGGTAGCCGGCGGTCAATTCCTGTTCAGCCTCCGGCATATCAAATGGCGCGCGGTTAATTTCCGCCAGCGAAGCCAGAAGATAGATGAAAAAAGCAACCGGTTGGTAAACAATAAAGGGGACCGTGTGCTGAGCCTCGACAATGGTTCGCAGGCTCATGGAACCAGCCAACAAGATGGGCCCCACGTATGCCAGACCCAATGCCAGTTCATAGCTGATCATTTGGGCCGTGGCCCGCAGACCGCCCAGGGTCGCATACTTGTTATTCGAAGACCAGCCAGCCAGAGTGATGCCGTAAACCGAGATCGAAGTTACCGATAAGATCCACAAAATACCCACATTGATCCCGGCTGCCAGGTCCAGGCTGATTTCCCGTCCGAACAGGTTGATGGAAGTGCCCCAGGGCACAACCGCTGAGACCACCAGCGCAGGCACCACGGTGATCACCGGGGCCAGAATAAAGATAAATTTATTGGCATTGGCCGGGATCAATTCTTCTTTGAAGATCAATTTAACCGCATCGGCAATGGGTTGAAGACTGCCCCCTGGTCCCGCCCGGTTGGGCCCGATGCGCACCTGCATCCGCGCCAGCACCTTGCGTTCATATAAGGTGACATACGCAAAGCCAGCGGTCATCACCAGCATCAGAACAACGGATTTGATAATCCATTCAACAATCAACGCAGGATCCATTCGCGCCTCATTTCACCACAACGTTGGTCAGCGCCACCGCCTGCGGTTGAGAAACCGGCAGGCCGACACTGCGGGGTGCCAGAGCCACCCCAACCGGCAGATGATCATCGAGCACAACCCGGACGGTGGATGTATACCCGCTTAATGTAACGATCACTTGGCTCTCACCCACCAATGCAAATGCTGCCGCTGTATCCTGGTGCATCCACAAGGCGGCTGATGCCAGCCGCTGCTCGAGCAGACCGCCGGGCATCGTCAGCGTCCCGCGATCGTAAAGACGGGTCACCGGCACCACAGGGATCATCCCGGTTGGAACCTCAATCTGTGCGGCCTGGCTCGCCTCAGGCAAATTCACTTCTTCCCCGCGCTGGACGGCGGGAATAAGCTGAACGCCCACGCCTTGACTGTTTTCATAGGTCGTCCCGCCGTAGTACAGATCGCCGCGCCCCACAACCGGCCATTGTTCCACCGGTTCAGCCAGGCGCTGGTAGGATAACCCGGTATAATCTGGCACAGAGGCCGCGATTTGGTTAAAGATCAATGCCGGTGCGCGGCCTTCGATTTGCAGGTTCATTTGCGCCCCGACCTGGGCGAAGATAGCAAAATCGGCGCGCGGGCCGGGTTTGGCGGTCACCGCCGGGTAAAAGCGCTGAACCCGCCGCTCGCCCGAGGTGTAAGTGCCCTCGCGCTCGGTATAGGGCACCGCCGGCAGCACCACGTCGGCCAATTTGGCGGTTTCTGTCAGGAACAATTCTTGAACCACCACAAACGCCGCGCGCTCCACCGGCAGGGCCAGCGCCGGGTCGTCTCCAGCCGGATCTGCCGCCACGATGTAGGCCACCAGCGCCTTACCCAATGCGGATGCCAGGTCTTCCACCGGGCGAAAGCCCATGTCCCAGGCACCCTGGGTATTTCCGTTAGGCCAAACTCCGATTAATCCATTATTGGCCTTACCGGTATGCTTCGCCGCCACGAGTAGCCTGGCGCAAGCCTGGGCGAGTGAGGTTGACAAGGCCAACCCCATCCCTTCGCTGCCAAACAGGATGACGCCATTTTCTGCCGAATTGAATACTTCGGCCGCGGCCCGGATACCCTCCGGTGCATTTTCCAGATTCTCGGGTAAAAATGAGGCGATCGTATCCGCCTCAGCCCCATACTCGTAGCGCACCAGGTGGCTGGCGTAATCGTCCAGCCGGGTTGGGCGCGGATTGACCACGATTAATGACGCTCCCCTTTCCGCGGCCTGTTTGATCCGCAGCCACCAGATGGGAGCCTCTTCATGCAGATCGCTGGCGACGACCAGGATCGCCGTTCCTTTGCCCATATCGCTGAAATTGGTGCCCTGCCCGACCCCAACCTGCCCGACCAGGTCGCCGCCGCCCATATAGGTGTACAGCAGGTTGGCGCCTGTCGGGTTAAGCTGGCGCAGGTTGAATAAATCTTCATTGGATAAACGCCCGCCTGCCAGGGTCATGAAGCCCGAACCGGCATCTTTGGCTTTTTGGGCTACCAGCGATAGGGCTTCATCCCAAGTGGCCGGTTGCAGGGTTCCATCTTTACGGACAAACGGCTGGCGCAGCCGCTCCGGCGATTCGACGTAATGATAAGCAAAACGGCCCTTGTCGCACATCCAGATTTCATTAACCGCTTCATTCTGGCGCGGCATGACGCGTTTAATCATATTCTTTCCGCTGCTCATCGCTTCGCGACGTGTATTGAAGATGATGTTACAGCCCACCGGGCAGTGGTTGCACAACGACGCGGAAGTCACCAGCTCCCAGGGTCGGGCGCCAAAGCGAAAATCGGCAGTGGTCAGGGCGCCGACCGGGCAGATGTCGGTGGTGTTACCCGACCAGATCGAATCAAAACCCGGCTCGGAATCGGTGATGATCTCCAGCGCCCGGCCCCGATCGTGAAAACCGATCACCGGGTCGTCCACCACTTCATGTTGGAAGCGCGTGCAGCGCCCGCATTGGATGCAGCGCTCGCGGTCAAGATAAATCAACTCACCCAGGGGCAGGTGCTTGCCAGATGCATTTTATCGTCATAAAGAAAGCGGCTCTCCCCGGGGCCGTGCGCCATGGTCAGGTTCTGCAGCGGGCATTCACCGCCCTTATCGCAAACCGGGCAGTCCAGGGGATGGGAGGTGAGCAGAAATTCGAGCATCTCTTTCCGCGCAGCTTTTACTTTTTCCGATTCGGTGATCACCACCATGCCTTCGGTAACCGGCGTGGTGCAGGCTGTATCCAGTTTTGGCGCAAACTGGATGCGTGGAGATCCATCGGCTTCCAGGACCGGTTTGCCGGTCGCGCGGTCGATCATCGGCCGCCCGATATCCACCAGGCACATCCGGCACATCCCCACCGGTTTCAATTTGGGGTGATAGCAAAAGACTGGGATATCGATACCTATTTTCTTGGCGGCATCCACGATCAGCATGCCATCGGGCACGGTGACGGGGCGGTTATCGATCTTGAGGTTGATCATCTTACCCATAAACTAGCTCCTCACCTTGGCCGCAAAGTCGGCGCGAAACTCGTCGATGGCTGAAATGACAGACATGGTCGAAAATTCTCCCAGGGCGCACAGGCATTTTCCCTGGATCTGGGTGGAGACATTTTTCAGCAAATCGATATCTTCTTTCGTGGCATCGCCGCGTATGATCCGGTCGGAGATATGCATCGCCCAATAAGTGCCCTCGCGGCACGGGGTGCATTTGCCGCACGACTCATGTTTGAAGAAATGAGCCGTCTTATTCACCAGCCAGGCCATATTCACATCTTCATCCAGAATAATGACCGAAGCCGAACCGAGCGGGGCGCCCAACTGAGCCTGGACCGATTCATAATCCATCGGGCAGTCGAGGGCTTTTTCGTCTGCGACGATCAAGTTGGATGACGCGCCGGCCGCCATGATTGCTTTGATCTTCTTGCCGCCGGGGATTCCGCCGCCCAGGTTATAAATCAGATGGCGAAATGTGGTTCCCAGGGGCAGCTCATAATTTCCCGGCCGGTTAACACACCCGGACAGGCTGAAAATTTTCACGCCCGGACTTCTTTCTGTGCCAATCGAGCAGAACCAGTTCGCGCCCTTTGCGATGATCGCCGGCACATTGGTCAATGTTTCCACATTATTGATCACGGTCGGCTTGCTGAACAGGCCCGCGACTGCCGGGAAAGGCGGGCGAGGGCGCGGCTGGCCCAGGTTCCCTTCGATCGATTCGAGCAGGGCGGTTTCTTCACCACAGATATACGCGCCTGCTCCCAGATGGGTGTACAGGCGCAGTGAATAATCGCCGCCGAATATTTTTTCGCCCAGGTAGCCGGCTTTTTCCAACTCCGCGATGCACGCATCCAATTTCTTGCCGATTTGCCAGAATTCCCCCCGCAGGTAGGCGTAAGAAACCTTCGCCTGCACCGCATAAGAAGCGATCATCAACCCTTCCAGGAATTGGTAAGGATTGCCTTCCATAATTTCACGATCTTTGAAAGTGCCCGGCTCGGATTCATCGGCATTGGCCACCACATAATGCGGCCACAAATCGTTGGGGATAAAACTCCATTTGATACCGGTAGGAAATCCTGCCCCACCTCGCCCGCGCAATCCAGATGCTTTTACCTCGTTTAACACATCTACCGGCTTCATTGAGGACACGGCTTTCTTATAGGCTTCGAAGCCGCCGTGCTGAAGGTAAACCTCCAACCGGTCAATATCCGGGATATCTCGGTGACGCAGCAGGATGTACTCGCTCATCGACGCGCCTCCTGGGCTGTATTCTGCCGCAAATCCGCCACCACTTTCACCGCGGATTCGACCGTCTGGTCTTCATGGTAGACGATCTCGCCATCCCCCTGCACCTGGAACATCGGCGCGTGATGGCAGCCCGCCAGGCAGGTCACTGCTTCCACCGTCACCAGGCCGTCCGAGGTGGTTTCGCCGACTTTGATCCCGATGTTCTCGCATAACTTTGCTAAAAATTCTTCCGCGCCGCGCAGCGCGCAGGGCAGGTCGGTGCATACCTGAACGTGGTAGCGCCCACCTTTGTTCTCATGGAACAGGCTGTAAAAACCGACCACAGAATCGACATCGGTCGTCGAAAGGCCGGTGATTTCTGCCACTTCTTGGATTTTCACCTTGGTGAGATAGCCGAATTCACGTTGAGCCAGGTAGAGCAGCGGCATCACGGCGGATTTCCGGAAATTTTCCGGATACTTTGCCAGAATCTGCTTGATTTCTTCGGGGTATTTGTTCAACAGCTCGTTCACCGGTCTGTATCTCCCAACACAATGTCAATACTGCCTATGATCCCGACCACATCCGCGACAAAATGGGCCCGGGTGAGCAGCGGCATAATCTGCAGATTAGCAAAAGAAGGCGTGCGGTAATGGACGCGGTAAGGCTTTGGCCCGCCGTCACTTTCAAGGTACACGCCCAGCTCACCGCGCGGAGATTCGGTTGCCTCGTAAACATAGCCTTGCGGGGCGTTGAAGCCCTCCGTCCACAGCTTAAAATGATGGATCAAAGCTTCCATGCTGACGCCGATTTCCGAGCGTGGGGGCGGCACATATTTGCGGTTGTTGCTGCGAACAGGACCAAACGGCAGCCTGTCCAGCGCCTGGCGGATGATTTTGACAGATTCGCGCATTTCTTCCACCCGCACGATGTATCGAGCAAAAATATCACCCTCATTTCGCATGGGGATCTTAAAGTCGTAATTTTCATAACCACAGTATGGGCGGTTCTTGCGCAGATCATAATTCACGCCAGAAGCGCGCGCGATTGGCCCGCCAATGGCGTAGCGAGTGCAGTCATCCCCGCTGATCACCCCGATACCTTTGGTGCGTTCCAGAAAGAGCTCATTCTTCGTCAGCAGGGATTCGTATTCATCGATCCGGCCCGGGAGCAGGTCAATAAATTTGCGTACGGCGTCTTCAAACTCAACCGGAACATCACGCCACAGACCTCCGGGACGGATAAAAGTGGTCATCATGCGCTGGCCCGAACACATCTCAAAGATATCCAGGATCATTTCGCGTTCGCGCATGGTGTAGAGAAAAGTCGACATGGCAGCCAGGTCAAGCGCCGATGTACCCATCCAGACCAGGTGCGAATTGATCCGGGTCAGCTCAGCCAGGATCACGCGCAGTACTTCAGCCCGCGGCGGGACATCGATCTCGCATAGTTTTTCCACCGCCATACAGAAGACCAGGTTGTTGCCAAGCGGATTCAAATAATCGAGCCGGTCAACCATGACTTCGGCCTTCATATACGTCTTGGCTTCCATATTTTTCTCGATGCCGGTATGCAGGTAACCGATATCAGGGATGCAGGTAACAATAATCTCGCCGTCCAGCTCCAGCAGCAGGCGCAGCACTCCGTGGGTGGAGGGGTGCTGCGGACCCATGTTGAGCAGCATGGTCTCGCCCGTCAGAGCCCGGTCAGAAACCAGATGGCGCAGTTCGTCGATTGTCACTTCGCGGAAATCGGACATATTTGTCTCTCCCGACTCAGGGCTTGGGATGCGGTTTGCGAAGGTCGATCTCCTCGAAATTGAAGGAGAACTCAACTTCTTCGTAGCCCAGGGGATAATCTTTGCGCAGGGGATGTCCCTCCCATTCATAGGGCATGATGATCCGGCGCAAATCAGAGTGGCCTTCAAAACGAATGCCAAACATATCGAATACTTCGCGCTCGTACCAGTTCGCGGAAGCCCACACGGTTTCACTGGTGCGTACGCTGGGCCCGCTGCCATCCAATGGAACCCGAACACGCAGCATGAGGCTGTCATTCTTGGTCGACAGCAGCTGGTAAATCACATGAAAACGAGGTGTTTCTGCTGGCCAATAATCGACCGCGGTTACATCGATCAGAAAGTTAAATCCAAAACGGTCGCGCAGCGCTGTCAAGGCTTCAACATTAAGCGTTGGCTTTACCACCAGCGTAACCTCGCCGCGGAACTCTATCACTTCGGCGCCATATTCGGATTGCAAGGCAGCCACAGCAGGTTGTAATGATTCTCGCATGGGCCCATCCTTATTTTTCTGCCATTTTTAATTACGGCGGAAAAAAAGTTCCATTATTTCCACTTGCTTAATTTTTCGTTTTTTACTTTTTCGTGCAGAGTCATGATGCCGTGGATTAAACCTTCCGGCCGCGGGGGGCATCCTGCAATATAAACATCAACCGGTACGATCTCGTCCACCCCTTGTAAAATCGCATAATTATTAAAAACACCACCGCATGAGGCGCAATCGCCCATGGCGATCACCCATTTGGGATCTGGCATCTGATCGTATAACTGGCGCAAGACGGGCGCCATCTTGCGGCTGACCCGTCCGGCAACAATCATTAAATCTGACTGCCGCGGGCTGGCACGCATCAGTTCCATCCCAAAACGGCTCATATCATAACTGGCAGCCTGGGCGCTCATCATTTCTATCGCGCAGCAGGCCAGGCCAAACAGCATCGGCCACATGGAATTGGTGCGAGACCAGTTCACCACTTCTTCTAGCGTGGTGGTCACCACCCCCATATCCCCGGCTTTCTGCTCTATTCCCATTCCAGCGCTCCTTTTTTCCACGCATAAACGAACCCAACCACTAAAATACCGATAAATACGAACATACTGACCAGGCCTGCCGTGCCTAAGTCTCGAAAGACCACTGCCCAGGAGAGCAGGAAGACCGTCTCCACATCAAACAGGATGAAAAGCACTGCGATCAGGTAATACCGCACCGAAATTCGGCGGGTTGCACTGCCATAAGGTCTCATACCCGATTCGTATGGAGCTGATTTTCGCGGCGTGGAGCGGCGCGGGCCGAAAAGATGTCCTAATCCAACGACCAGGAACCCCAGGATAATGGCAATCGCGACGGCGATCAGTAAGGGAAGAAATTGCTGGATCATAGATAATCCTTACTCTTTTGGTCAGATTTACCTGAATAATATTTTATCACAGGTTGTTGAAATTTTCACAAGTTTACAATTCAAACCTGCTTAATACGGCGTAAGCTTGTAAATTGAAACTCCTTCGCGGTCGTAAATCTTATCGACACCACGGCAGCTTTCCAGGGACTGCCTCTGCAGCCTCCCCACCCCGTCTCGAATGTAAGCCGCGTTGAGGCTGGCGTCTTTCACCAGGGACCAGAAACTTTGATCACATTGGGTGATTTCTCCAGCGCGCTGCGACCACCCCAAAAAGCGCTTAACATCCTCACTGGCGCCAAATGCATAGATCACCGGCAGCGTAACCGAAAATCGGCCGGTGATCGGCATCAACCAGTATCCGCCGTCAGTGCCGCGCAAGATTGTCCCCTGCCAGGATGTGGTGTTAATAAAAAAGCGCGCGGTTGGCCCCATGTTCTGATCCACCCATTTCAAGGCTTTCACATCGGCAGAATTTGCCAGAACCGTCACCGGGTTGACAATATCCCGCGTTTCCCATATTCCCCATACAGAAAGGCCTGCGGCAACAAGGAACGGCAGGATCGTAGCCAGTAAAGTCCTGACCTGGATTGGACCAAGTGTCTGCCTGAACCTGCCCACGATGGCTGCCAGCCCCTCCCCCAAAGATACCACCAGCTCTGCCAGGAGCAGCGATCCGGGAAAAAACAAGATGATCGCCAGGTGGTCCGGACGGAACGGGTCGAAACGCGGTCCGAATGGGGTCGCCAGTAAAGCGACGAACAGGCTCCAGAAGGCGATCAACCGCGTCCGCCCGCGAACCAGCCCCAGGAGCAGTCCCGCTCCAGCCGTGATTAATAAAATATGGCTGCGCGCAGGCCCGGTCAGGAAAATGATATATTCCCAGGCGCCGGTAGTGGCGAGAGATGGATCGAGCGGATCCGGCACCTGAACGGAAAACATCTGGCTGGTAAATCCCCAGACGCGCAGCAGCCAGGGAGCCGCCAGCAGTGCGCCGCCCGCAGCCGCGGCAAAAGGCTGCCAGCGAAAATGGCGTATGGAGCGCGCCCGGTCCACCGCCGCCAGTTCAGCACCTAACAGTACCAGGAAGAACAAAGCCAGCAGCCCTACCGCCAGAAAATGGCAGAAGCATACCGCTGCGCTGTACAGCACCAACCGGGCCCAGGCGAACCTGTCGGATGGGCTGCGGCGTACTTCCAGGGCAGCCGCCATCGCCAGGGGCAAAACCACCATTCCTGCCAGCAGGGTGTACCGCCCCCAACTCAAGTAATAAGCCGGCATGTGAAATGCAAACGCGGTGAATAATCCTGCCAGGCCCGCCCGCCGCACATCCCCCCAGGCTGCTTTTGCCAGGCGGTAGACCGAAAATGCCACCAGGGCATTGATCACCTGTCCAAAGAGCAAAACCGCCTGATCTGGCTGCAGCCCGCTCCAAAAACTAAATACCGCGGAGATCGCGTGAAAACCAAAATGGTAAAACATCGGGACTGGCAAATAAGGCAGCCAATCCGGGGGCAGACCGCCGAACTCAATAATTTTCCGCACCAGGAGCACATGGTGAACAGGATCTACCCAGACAGGTAAAACAAGATCGTGAATCTGGTACAGTCTCCAGGCAACCACCGCCAGGAAAGACCCGGCTGCCAGCAGATACCATGCATTGAGCTTGAAAGAGATACCTCGCAGCAGTACGACCAGCAAGCCGATGGTCAGGATTGCCAGATACAGTCCAGCTACACCCCCGGCAGAAAGGCGGATGCCTGCCAGAAAGAAAACAAAAGCCGCCAATGCGGTCAACGCCAGGCTCGCGCCGCCCGCCTCAGTGATCCTTTCCAGTGGGTCCATCCTTCCGGGCCGGACCACGATCTGCCAGACAATTCCCGGAAGGAAAAGCACAATGAGGATCGCAAAGAAGAATAATAAATCAGTCATCAATCGCTGCCCACATAGACGCTAACTGCATTATACCCCTCAGTGCAATAATGAAATCAGGATCGTGAGGGTCAGTGGGCTGAGAATGGTTGTCAAAAGCACCATGTTCGCTGCAAATTCAGGCTCAATGTCGTATTCTACGGCGAAAACCGACGCCATCACCCCGGACGGCATAGCCGCTTCCAGCATACCAGCCTGAAGCGCCGGCCCGTTCAAACCGATCAGGCCGGTGGCCAAAAAAGCCAAGCCGGGGGCTGCCACCAGGCGGGCAAAAGCGCCTAGACCGACCAGGCGCGTGATCTTAAAGCCCGCGCTGTGCAGCTGCATACCCAGCATTAGCAGCATGGTCGGGATGGTGGCGCGGGCCAGCATTTCCACCGCCGTGCCTACTGGACCGGGCAGCTGCAGGTGAAAGATCTGGAAAATACCCGCCGCAAGCACGGCGTAGATCACCGGCATCCGCAGAACGCGGCCGACAGCACGAGCTGGCGGCTCGCGCCCGCTGGAAGCGATCAGCGTTCCCACCGTATAAAGCAGCAGGTTGTTAACCACGAAATAAATGGTTCCGTAAGTGAGCGCTTCCTGGCCGAAAGCCAGGGTGATGACCGGCAGTCCCATATTGCCCACATTCGAAAACATGACCATCAATAGAAACGTGGTGGTGATCACGTGATCGAGGCGCAGCACCGCTGACATCAGCAGCACCACGCCGGCTGAAATCGCAACACACACGACAGCAAATAATGCCATGCGTCCAAAATCGGCAAGCGGAATAGTGGATTGGGCCAGGTTTTGGAACACCAGACAGGGAACAAAAGCATTCAAGATCACCTGCGAGAGCGTGCGCCGGTCAGGGCGCAGCCTGCGCGCAATGACAAAACCCACCCCGGCGATCAACAGGGTGGGTAAGATTGTATTGGTCAGAATGCTGAAAAAGACGTTCAACGGTTTCTATTGTACAGGTGAAGAACCAAACCGTCAAACTAAGGATAAGGGACTGCCGTTCCCGTGGGGGTGTTGGTGGACGGCGGAGGATAATGGACCGGCGTGCGCGTATGCGTGGGCGTGAAAGTAGCAGTTGGCGGGCGGGGCGTGAAGGTGAACGTGGCGGTAGGAGTACGGGTCCAGGTCGGGGTGAATGTCGAGGTAGGCGGCTGTAAAGAGGTGGGTACGGGCGTCCGGGTGAAAGTTTGCGTAACCGCCGCTGTCGCCGGAGGAGGGGTCGGGGTGAAGATCATCGTCGGCCGGGGTGTAAAGGTCGGCCTCGGGGATGGAGTGACGGTCTTTCCTGGCAGCGTGGCGCTTCTGGTCGCAGCAGGCTGTGGGGTGCGAGTAGCTGATGCGGTCAATGTCTTGGTGAAAATTGGCGAGACCGTCCCTGTTGTGGGGGTCGGAGAAGCTGTTATCGTCTGTGAAGCAGTTGGGGTGCCGGTAAACGCGATGGCGGTCGGTGAAGTTTGGATTTGTCTTGTACTGGTAGCCGCGCGAGTAGGCGTGGAGGCAGATGCCGTGTTGGTCTCTTGCAATGTCACGCTGGTGGGCGAAGAGGCAACCACTTTCGTTTGATCGGGAGTGGGTGTTATCGTGTAAACCGGAGTTTGCAGCACGCTGATCGCCGTCGCTGCCTGCTGCTTTGGCGGCAGCATGGTGGATGTAGTCCGGTCGACGATGATCTGCTCGATGACTTTCTCATCCACCGGTTGGATGACGATCTCCAGCGGATCTTTTGAATAATCCGCCTGCAGCCCGGACAGCAGGGGCACTGGTTGGGATCCGTCCAGACGCGCCTGGGCATAATCAGGCGCCAGCACCAACAGCGCTAAAACCACAAAACCGCCAGCCAGCAGTAAGATCAGCGAAAATCCGGGCATGCGCCGCTCTTGCATGGGTTTCATGCAACGGTCTCCAGCGGCTGCGTTTGGATCGGGCTCATTCTGTATATCAGGAGCTGGTCGCTCTTTCCTTTGATGGCGTGCATCCCGGCTGGCACGAGGTTAAATTCAACCGTATATTCTGCCAAAGCCAGATAGGTACTGTGCCCAATCACCACCCCGTTGCTGGTAAACAACTGCCGGGTCAGGGATTCCAGGCGTTGAGTGGTATTTACCGTATCTCCGATGATGGTGTAGTGCAAACGATCACTGGTGCCCAGACCGCCGGCGATCACCACCCCGGTATTAATGCCAATCCCGGTCACAAAAGGCGGGTCGCCGCGGGAAATACGTTCGCGATTAAGCTGTTCGATGGCTTGCAGCATTTCCATCGCCGCCATACAGGCTGCCCGCGCTCCATTCTTCGGGCTTTGACGCCGCGGCAAGATTCCAAAAAAGGCCAGCATGGCATCGCCATCGAACTTGTTGACCACCCCACCGTTAGCCTGAATGATCGGAACCAGGCGCTCAAAATACTCATTCAGCCAGGTAAGCACCGTCGCAGGGTCGCTTCTTTCAGAAAGAGTGGTAAATGCGCGAATATCGGTCATCAGGACCGTCGCTACCGCCTCCTGACCTTCCAACCGCAAATTTCCAGAGGTGAACGTCTGGCGGAGCTGGTCTCGCACCTCAGGAGAGACGGTGCGTCCCAGCAAATCCCGGTAAACCGAGCCTTCCTGTAAACCAGCAACCATATAATTAAAAGAATGAGCCAGCACCGCCATTTCGTCATTGCCGGAAGAATCGACCTTGATCTCCAGATTCCCCTGCGCCACCTCACTGGAAGCTGCTACCAGGCGCGCCAGCGGGCGAGTGATGAGGTTTGCCAGGTACAGACCCACCATGACCACTAATACGATCGCCGCTGCCACCAGTAAGAATATCTGGAGTTGAGCGCCGCTGCTGGTGCGCACCAGGAATTCCTGAGGCAGCGAAGCGCCAACCAGGCCCAGATTCTGTTGATCCCGCGCCTGCCACGGGCCCAATATTTCAGCGTAGTCCACCGCCGACATCTGCAGCGTGCGAGTCAGGCTGGCGCTGGCCTGGTCGCGCAGGATTTGATAGATTTGGGCTTCGGAAAGCTGAGAATCGTCTGCGCTAATAAAACTCGAGGCCAATCTCTGGCCTAGAAAATCGTAAAATGAAACATCCGCCAGGTTGTCTTTCCCGGATTCGCGCGCCAGGGTCGCAAGACTCTTGCCTACCAATACCGCTCCGACTACCTGCCCGGATTCATCGTAAACGGGTCCCCCGACATAAAAGTAATTTCCCCAGCTGCCTTGTACCAACCCGGCGAATTTATCGCCAACCGCGTCCGCTTGCCCTAACAGGATATTGCGAGCAAAAGGCTGCTGGCCAAAAATTGGGTCTCCCCTTGAAAATTCGTATTCACCCACGCCGCCGTTGAGCTTGTGGCGCATGGAAAGGATGGTAATGCCCTGCAGGTCGACAATCTCGACAGCTTCTTCGCCCGCGGTGACGCCCAATGGGAAGGCCAGCCTGCGCACTGCCTCGGCATCCTGCTCAATGATGGATTTGGCCAGACCTTGCGAATTTGAAATAAGGCGTTCCGTATTCAACAGGCGGTCTTCTTCGCGCACCATCCAATCGGAAACCTGGCGTCCAGTCTCAATTAGCTGGTTCAGGTAGCGGTCCTGGACGGACTCCAGGATCACCTGGGTAATTACAAAGGCACTTGCCAGGGCGAACAACAAAGCCAGGATTAGGTATGGGGCGGTGATTTTAAAACGCACCGGGAAGCGGACCTGAGGCAGTTGATTCTTACGCAGTCGGACTGGCTGCCCCTCTTCGTTAGAAAAGACGCGCTGAAACGCGGCTTCGATCCAGCGCTGCGTATACGGTTGGCGCAAAAAGACAGTCGCCCCGTATTCTCCCGCCATTAATTCACGCTGCAGGTCGGGGTACTTGTTGGTCAGGATGATTTTCACAGGAGCCGCCGACTGGCGAGCCTGGCGCAGCAATCCCAACCAATCATTCCCTGGGAAATGCAAATCCAACAGCATCACTTCCGGCTGCCACTGTGCCAGCAAGCTCATCCCCTGGGCGATGTCATTCACAATCCATATTTCATCTCCACGGTCCTGAAAGAACCGCGTCAGAGGTTGGGCAGCATGGATATCGGATTGGACGAGCAATACACGCAGCGGCATGGAAACTTCCAGCTTTACATTCTATCCAGTCATAAAATTTTTTTTTGTGAGCAACAGGCAGCAACCTGATGCTCTCATGAAGAGACAGACCTTTCGATTATTGTAAGTGAATCGCACGCTAAAAAAATTAACACATTAGTAAGGTCTATCCAAAAACTAATGTGATTATTACTTTTTTATTACTTATAGGGTGAATGGGTCATTGTGGTGCCATGCAAAATAAAGCCAGGTTTTATTGATGCGACTTCGTCGCATCAATAAAACACCCGAAGTATCAAAACAGTCTAAAAGCTGGCCACGCTGTCGCGGACCACGCAAAATGATTGCTGTAGTGTTTTTTTGAAATCGCTACGCGATTTCAAAAAAACACTACATAACATCATGTAAGTTAGGAGAGGTATTCGCGCAGATGGCGGCTGCGGGTGGGATGGCGCAGCTTGCGCAGGGCCTTGGCTTCTATCTGGCGGATGCGTTCGCGGGTGACGTTAAAATAGCGGCTGACCTCTTCCAGGGTGTGGTCTTTGCCGTCAATCAGCCCGAAACGCAGCTCGAGCACCTGCCGCTCGCGTTCAGAAAGCGCAGCCAGCGCATTCTGCACCTGCTCGCGCAGCATCTCGCGCGCTGCCGCATCCATGGGTTCCAGAGCTTCGTCATCTTCGATGAAATCGCCCAACTGACTGCTTTCCTCATCGCCTACCGGGCGTTCCAGCGAAACAGGCTCTTCAGCGGATTGTAAAATCCGCTGAACTTTGGTTGAAGCCCACTGCCAGCGCCGCAGCACTTCCGGGTCCAGCGGCGTACCCTCTGAGCGCGAACGCTGAATAAGGTTGACATCTTCTTCAGAAAGCATTCCGGCTTCCAATGCCAGCTCTTCATGGGTGGGTTCGCGTCCCAACTGCTGGACGAGCACCCTTTGGGTGCGCAGCAGGCGGGTGATCGCTTCAAACAGGTGCACCGGGATGCGGATCGTGCGGGCCTGTTCAGCAATATAGCGGCTGATCGATTGGCGTATCCACCAGGTGGCATACGTGCTGAACTTAAATCCGCGCGTAGAGTCAAATTTCGTCACCGCACGCAGCAGGCCCAGGTTGCCTTCCTGGATCAAATCCAAAAATGAAATCCCCCGCCCCAGGTAGCGTTTGGCGATGCTGACCACCAGGCGCAGGTTTGCCCGGATCAGAGTCTGGTTGGCTTCGTCCGCACGGCGGTTGATCCCATCCAGCTCGGCATTCAGTTCTTTCTCATCCGGCAGGTTCTGCTCGAAGAATTCGACTGGCGGGAACTGGTTATCCTTGCGCACCTCGATCATTAATTTTTCAGCTTGAGACGGAGGCACCAGGTAAAGGCACAGGAAAATGGTGAAGGCGTGCCGCACCAGCCGGTCCCAGTGTTCATCCTTGCCCCATGAGCCGTTATCCAGGAAATTACGCAAGTAGGAAGGCTCGTCGGCCTGCCACTGGCGGCGCAACATATGGGCCTCGGAGAGGATCAGGCTCAAATCGGGAACTTCGTTCTGGTTCAGCCGCTGGGCTTCTTCCTGCATTTGATCCCAGGCAGTAACCAGCTCTTCAGCGATCGCCTTGTAAAGCGCATGCGCCCGTTGGTGATCGGATTGGGCGAGGTGCTTGCTCATCTGGTCCATCCGCCGCTTGGCCTCAATGCGGGCCGCCAGGCGAAACTCACTGTCGGCATCCAGGAGGTGAATTTGACCGATTTCTTTCAGGTATAAACGGACAGGATCTTCTGAAAGCTCGAGGGCAATCGAAGGATCTTCCAGGATCTCCAGTGGGTCCTCGATCGTAACTTCTCCCCAGTCATCCCCTGGGGTTGGGGCAACCACGATTTCTTCAGGTTCATCCTTCTCGAGCATTTCTTCTGCCATAGGCGGCAAAGGAACCCCTTCGGGTGGGGTAATGGAAGATTTCCCGCGGTTGGGTCGGGCCCCTGCAGGCTGTGCGCCGCTCGCCGCCTTGCCGTTCGAAGCACGACGAGGTGGAGGCGTATTTTGGGACGAAGAAGATGGTTTTTGGGCGCGAGTCATTGATTAATCATAACATATTATTCTAAATGCAAGCGGCGCACGAGGGCTTGATCCAAACGGTTGCGAATTTGTTGAAATTGAAAGAACGATTCCTGGTATGGGCCCAGGGTGAGTTCACCTTGCTGCTGCAGCTCTTCCTGCATATACCTCAGCTGGTTGAGCGTATCCGATACCCGCAGCAAGCGCAACCGCACGATGGTATGCACCAGGTCGTCGACCAGCCGATCCGTGACCGGCTCTCCTTCAGCCATGGGCATCAACAGCTCGCGCGCCATTTCCTGAACCGCTTCTGGCATTTGGTCTTGAATGAATTGGGCTGGCTCCATTTCATCCTGGTCAAGCGATTCAAGGATCAATTTGCCTAAAACCTGGTGCTCAGCGTACTCAAAATCCGTCACACCCAGGCGGCTTAACCCGGCGCTCTGCAGCGAGCGGTCGAGCATGTCGGCAGCGTCCGGCTGGCGCAGCAGCAGGCGCAAGGCATGCGATTCCAGTTTGCGTGCAATCTGTACCGGACCGACTGTCAGATCTGGAGTTGGGGATTTCTGCGCTTTGGGGATGCGCGGCGCCCGGCGCCCGGCGCGAGGCGCAGGCGCATCGGAGCCGACCAGGGCTCGCTCGTCCACCCGCAGCAAACGCGCCAGCCGCTGGCGGTAGGTATCTCGTTCTATGGCATTCGGAACGTCCTCGATCAGAGGCAGCACCTGGGCCGCGATCTCGCTTTTGGTCTTAGGGTCGTCCAGATCGCGCCCAACCGCCAGCGTTTCCATGACGTGAATCACCACCGGTTGGGCATTCGCCACAATCTTGGCCCATTCGCTGGCGTCGTTCAGCACCACATCGTCAGGATCCTTGCCTTCGGGCAGGGTAGTGACCCGCACATCCGCCTGCAGACGCGCCTCATGACGCACCAAACCGCGCGCATCAAACACCAATTCATCGCTGTGGTCCATCGCCTGGCGCGCGGTTTCCAACCCGCGCAGCGTGGCTTTGACCCCCGCTGCATCTGGATCCAGCGCCAGCACGATGCGCCGGGTAAAGCGTTTGAGCAGGCGAATCTGGTCCTCGCTCAAGGCAGTGCCCATCGGCGAGACGGCATTAGAAAATCCGGCCTGGTGCAAGGCGATCACATCCAGATAGCCCTCGACAATGACCACCTGGTCCTGGGCGCGAATTGGCTTGCGCGCCAGATCCAGGCCGTAAAGCAGGCGGCCTTTATCAAAGAGCACTGTTTGGGGTGAGTTGAGAAACTTGGGAATATCATCCGGGCGGAGAATGCGCGCGCCAAATCCACACATCCGGCCAATCATGTCGCGAATTGGAAAAGTGATGCGGTGGCGAAACCGGTCATAAACCCGGCTGCTTTCCTGCGCCTCGGTCACCAGGCCTACGTCGAGCAGTTCTTGGGGGGAATAATCTTTCGCGGTAAAGTATTTTAAGGCCGCGTCCCAAGCATCAGGGGCGTAACCCAAACCAAAGGCTTCGATGGTTTGCATGGTCAGGCCGCGCTTCTCAAGCAGGTAATCCAACGCGATTTTTCCTGCCGGAGTCTGCAGCAAATGGTAGCGGAAGAACGTGACCGCATCTTCCATCAATCCGCGCAGGCGGGCATACTGTTCATCCTCCGCCTGTTTTTCCGGTGTCTGAACTTCTAGCTGGACGCCGGCTTTGTCTGCCAGGAAACGCAAGGCCTGGGGGAAATCCCAGCCTTCTTTTTTCATCACGAAAACGGAAAATATCCCCGCCTTCGTTGCACTGGCCAAAACAGCGCCAGGTGCCGGAATCGGGAAAGACCACGAAGGCCGGCGTGCGTGAGTTCGGATGAAATGGGCAAAAGCCGGTATAGTTTTTTCCCGTCTTGCGCAGCTTCACCGTCTCTGAGACCAGGTCAACGATATCGATTCTGGCCTTAATTTCCTCTGAAGCACTCATTGTGGATAAATTTACCGGAAAAGTGTAAATTAGTCAAATAAAGATAAATGAGTTAAAAACCTTCTAGTTTTGAAAAATCGGCCACCCCAAGCGCCAGAGACGCCACCTGCTGCAGCATGCCCAGCCGGTTGGCGCGGATTTGAGGATCCTCTGCCATAACCAGCACTGCCTCGAAGAACTGGTTAATCGCTGGGATCAAGGGCATGAACGCCGTAAAGAAATCTTCCACCGAGCCAGAACGGCGCGCCGTTCCCCGGGCGGACTGTAAAGCACCATAAAATGCCCGGTCGGCAGGATCCGTGAGCGCCTCAGAACGGATTAAAAACTGCTCGGCCTGATCGCGGGTGATGCGCACACAGCGCGCATAGGCCGGCAGGATTATATTCCAATCGGGCCGCGCCACCCACTCGCTGAGAGTCTCGCACCGCGCGGAACACGCCCGCCGGGTTGGCAGCCTGCGCCGCCAGGACTGCATCCACCACGTCGTAGCGGTAGCCTTCCGGCATTTCCAATAAGGATGCGCGCATGCGTCCGGTGATAAATTCATAACAGGCGGCCAGCACATCCAGGGAAGCAGTCACCGGCAGACCCTCCGCGGCCAGGGCTAACCCCTGGCGCAGGTCAAAATCGACACCGAGCTTGCCCAGGCTTTGCACCAGGGTGATGGCGGCGCGGCGTTGGGCAAATGGGTCTTTGGTGCCAGTGGGCGCCAATCCGGCAGCAAAAAGGCCCGCCAGGGTATCCAGCCGGTCAGCCAGGCCAATCACCTGCCCCGGCCTGGAAGCCGGCAAGGAATCCTCAGCCGAGCGCGGCAGGTAATGCTCGAAAATAGCATTCGCCACCTCTTTCGATCTCACCCGCCGCCAGCGCATAATAGCGCCCCATAATTCCTTGCAGCGCGGTCATTTCGATCACCATGTGGCTGACCAGATCCGTCTTGCACAGGTGGGCTGCCCGCCGGGCTACCCCGGCATCGTGTTCATCTCAGCCCGACCAGCGGAATAAGCTTCTCGACCAGGGTTTCAATGCGCAGAGTCTTATCCAGCATCGAGCCCAATTTAAATTGGAAGGTCAGCGTACCCAGGCGCGGCAGCCGATCTTCTGAGCTTGTGGCGCAGATCTTCCTCTACGAAAAAGGCCGCGTCAGCAAAGCGCGCCCGCACCACCTGGGCGTTGCCGTCGGCGACCACGTCCAGGTAGCGCCCATCGCCGTTGCGCACCACGATAAAATACGGCAGCAGCTTGCCATTCTGACCGTATACCGGAAAGTAACGCTGGTGCTTTTTCATCACCGAGGTCAGCACTTCGGGTGGCAGGCGTAAATGGTTTTCTTCGAATTTGCCTACCAACGCAGTGGGGGCTTCCACCAGCTGATTAACTTCGTCCAGCAGACCGTCGTCGCCCTGGTCAAGGGCATTAATTTCCGCCAGCAGGCGGCGGTTTTGCGCAGCAATCGCCTGGCGGCGCTCGCCCGGGTCCAGGAGGATGCCCTGAGATGTGAGAAAATCGAAATAAGCCCGTGGATCGTTCACGTCCATTGTTTCAGGCTGCAGGAAGCGCAGCCCGCGGGTGCAGTTCCCGGATACCAGACCGGCATATTCAAACGGCACAACCTGCCCGCCAAGCAGCGCCAGTAGCCAGCGAATGGGACGCGAGAAGGATACGTTGCTGGCGTTCCAACGCATGGTCTTATCGAATTTGAGAGAAGCGATCCAGCCTGGCAGTGATTCTGCCAGAACCTGGGCGGCTGCGCGCCCTGCTTCCTGGATCACGGCTACAACATACTGCCCGCCTTCGATTTCGCGTACCTGCAGTTCGGATACTCCCAGTCCCTTTCCCCGGGCAAAACCTTCGGCGGCCTTAGTGGGCTGGCCCTGTTCGTCAAATGCGCGGCTGGCGGGCGGACCCTTAACCACCGTCTCTCGATCAGGCTGAGATGGCGTCAGATCTTTGACCCACACCACCAACCGGCGCGGCGTGCCCATGATTTTGACTTCACCGTGAGCCAGGCGCAACTCGTCCAACCAGACCGGCACGCGCTCACCAAGCTGTGCCAGGGCGCTTTCCAGGTCGGCAGCGGGCAGCTCTTCGGTTCCGATTTCGAACAAAAAATGAGCCGGAGCCTGCAAGACAGGTCCGTTCAGACTCATTTTCTCCTGGGCACGGCTGGTCCCAGAGATTGAGGCCAGGGATTTTTTCTCGACCCAGGGGAATTCCATCGCCTGACGCTGAGCCAGGTAGGCTTCTGCCACGCTCCGCGAAAGATCGCGCATTTTAGCAAAAAAAGCCTGGCGTTCGGTCACCCCAATCGCCCCCCGCGTATCTAAAATGTTAAAGGTATGCGAGCATTTTAAGACGTAATCGTGCGCCGGCAGGACCAGACTCTTTTCAAGAGCGTTGAGGGCTTCGGCTCGGTAAATTTCGTACAGCTGGCGCTGGCGTTCCACATCGGCGATTTCAAAATAATACTTGCTGTGTTCAACTTCTCCCTGCAGGTTAACATCGCCGTAGGTGCGGTCAATCGACCAGCGCAGCTCGCGAAAATTGCGCACCTTTTGCAGCGCCATAGCGATCCGTTCCAGGCCGTATGTGATTTCGACCGAGACCGGATCCAGCAGAATCCCGCCGGCCTGCTGGAAATAGGTGAACTGAGTAATTTCCTGCCCGTCCAGCCAGACCTCCCAACCCAGGCCCCAGGCGCCTAAGGCGGGCGATTCCCAGTTATCTTCCACAAAACGAATATCATGCTGCCGGGGGTCGATCCCTAGCGCTTCGAGTGATTTTAAATAGATTTCTTGCGGGTTGCCAGGATCAGGTTTGAGAATCACCTGGAACTGGTAGTGCTGCTGCAGCCGGTTGGGATTTTCTCCATAGCGGCCATCATCTGGCCGGATCGAAGGCTCCACATAACCCACATTCCAGGGCTCAGGCCCCAAAACGCGCAGATACGTCGCCGGGTTGTACGTTCCAGCGCCAACCTGGGTGTAATAGGGCTGCCAGATCAGGCAGCCCTGCTCAGCCCAAAAGCGCTGGAGGGTCATGATGATCGTCTGGAAATCAAGCGGTCGGTCCATGCAAGCTCCCGCAGAACAGGTTAATAGCAGGTATTATAACCGGTAAATTTATAACAAAAATTGGGTTCCGACTGGCTTTGCCAGTTGGAACCCAATCACAATTATTCCCACCGCCTTACAATTCTTGCCTTTCGAAACGCCAAAGGGCAATCACCATGAAAACGACGCACCAGGTGGCGGTGGCGGCAATTTCGATCACCGCCTGTTCCGGCAGGGTTTGACCTTGAGCCACAGCCGGGGCGATATTTTGAAAAGCAACCGGCAGGGCGTATGCAATATCGGGAATGAAATTCACAATGATCGACCCACCGAACAGCAGACCGAGCCCGATGCCAATCACGGCCCCACGCCCCTGAAATAATGTTCCCAGCATCAACGAAAAGGTCAGATAAAACAATAAGCCTAAATATGCCACGCCCATGGCCAGGAGATAAGCTGGGATATCGACCAGCCTGCCGGCCGCCGCCGAGATTTCCACGATCCCGATCAGACCGGGTATCAGAATTATGAAGATCAGGATGCCCAGACCATTGGCTGCCAGCTTGCTCAGGATAAAGGACGCGCGCGCGATCGGCTTGGATAAGATCCAGGCCGCCGTTCCAGTTTGTTTTTCACCCACGATCTCATCTTGAGCCAGGATCAACGTGCCGATGGAACCCGCAATCACCACAAAATTGAAGAAAAAGGACAGGCCAAGAACCAGTGGATTCTCTACGGGTTGTGTATTCCCCTGGGTGCGGTTGATCTCCGGAACCGCAAACAGAATAAAGGCCAGAAACCCGTTAAACATGGCCACCCAGAGGATGATTTGAACCAGCCAGCGCCGGGTCTGGAACCAATCGCGCATTTCCTTGTTGAACATATTGCCAAAGCCGCTCAGCCAGGAACTGCCGGTATAAGGGCGCAGTCTGCGGTGTTCGACTGCCGGTACAGTGCTTGATACAGGCGGGGTATCAGCCATTTTTCTCACTCCCTTCAACCAGGCTTAAGAAAACCTCTTCCAGGTTATATGTTTTCCGGCCAAACTGGGTCACCGTCAGGCCTGGGTCTTCCAGGATCACGCGCAGCAGGTTCTTTTCGGCCTCTGCTTCATCGCTGATACTGACCTGCCAGCTGGTAGATCCTTCAGCCGGTGCAGCCGTGAGGTTTTTCACCCAGGGCAGGTTTGATATCCGCGTTTGTACGGCTCCTGCGTCCCCTTTCAGCGAAACTGAATACACTACCGAGCTGTTGCCGCCTGCCAGCAGCTCGTGGATGGGCGCTTCTGCGATCAATTTGCCGTGATTGAGGATCGCCACGGTATCGCTCACCCGCTGTACATCTTCCAATATGTGCGTCGAGTAAAAAATGGTCGTATATTTACGCAGGCGCTCCATCACCCCCAGCACATCATGCCGCCCTTGCGGGTCGAGCGAGGCCGCCGGTTCATCCAGGATGATTAAATCGGGGTAATTCACCTGGGCCTGGGCGATTCCCAGGCGCTGGCGCTCACCGCCCGAGAAACCCCGGATAGGGCGGTCGGCCTTATCATCCAGACCAACCAGTTCCAACACTTCGCTTACCCGGTCCTCGATCAGCTTCTTTGGTCCGTGGTAGAAGAAATTGGCCACGTAGCGCAGCGTCTGGCGAGCGGTCATATATTCGTAGAAGCGCGGGTCCTGCGCCAGGTATCCAATCCGCTTGCGAATGGCGACGCTGCTCAACCCGATATCCTCGCCAAAGACCGATGCGCTGCCCGCCGTGGGGCGAATCAGGCCCAACAGCAGCTTGATCGTGGTGCTCTTGCCGGAACCATTGGGCCCAAGAAAGCCAAATATGGAATTCTTGCGCACGTTTAAATCAAGCCTATCCAATGCCCTTACATCTTTAAACGTTTTCGACAGACCCCGAGTCTGGATGACCATCGTATCTGAATCATTCATGACAATCTCCTCGGTGCTACATGCGAAAAATTAGACTTGGCTTAATTATACCTAGACCAGCGTCCAAAAATCATTACGATAATTCAAACCCAGGCTAAACGCCCTTTTTCATCTCGCGAATAAATTGAGGGGTATTCAGACCGCGCTCCAGCAGGTAGGTCAGGTAATATTGGATCAGGGTTTCCATTTCCTGTTGGACGGGTTGAGCCACCTGCGCTCGCCGGGCATCGGCATACGAGCTGCGTTGGAAGTGGCGCATGAAGCGCAATGCTTCTACCGAGACCGGGCGCGATTCCGGGGCGGCCCGCCCGTGGCGCGGGCAGAGCACCCCCCCAGCCCTGGCAGAAAAAAATTGGTCCTCGGCGCGGATTTCTTCACCCCCCTGCACGCACTGCTGCAGCTGAGGGCGAAAACCAAGATGGTCTAATAAGCGAATTTCAAAATAGCGCAAGGCGATGAAAAAGTCGTCGTCTTCAGAAAGCCGGTGCAGGGTATCCACCAACAAATTAAATAGAGCACGGTTTTCCCCCTCCTCATAAGTAAAGCGGTCCAGCAGCTCCATGACATAGCCGGCATAACTGGTGCGCACCAGGTCTTCACGCAGGGGCAGGTAGGCATCGACCGTATCTGCCTGGGTCACGATCCAAAAATCGCGCCCGCGAGCCAGCAAGAGCGAAACACGGGTAAAGGGTTCAAGATGGCCCGCTTTTCGCGAACGCACCTTGCGGGCGCCTTTAGCGATCGCCCTTAACTTGCCTTGTTCCCGAGTAAAAAGACCCAGCAGGCGGTCAGCTTCACCCCAATCGCTGTGGCGCAGCACCACCGCCTCGACCTTAAGTGTCTTTTCCATACAGCCAGTCCTGAACCGACCAACCCGAAATCAGAGCAAATCTTTCGGAGTAAAAGCCCCCGGCAGCAGTTCACGCACGGTCACTTCCTGGATCAGCTTGCCGTCGGCGTTGGCAATAAAAACCAGGGTATCCAGGCCAAATTCCGCCAGGACCTGCCGGCATGAGCCGCAGGGCGAGCCGCCGTTGGATGTAACCACAGCAATCGCCAGGAACTCACGTTCTCCCTCGGATACAGCTTTGAATACAGCCACCCGTTCGGCGCATATCGCGGTCGGGTAAGCCGCATTTTCAACATTGACCCCATCGTATACCCGGCCCGAAGCGGTGATCAGGGCTGACCCTACGGCATAATGAGAATAGGGAGCATAAGCCCATTGGCGCGCCTGCACCGCTGCGTCAATCAGGTTTTGTTTAATCTCGCTGGTCAGCGTCATGAATGGTTTCCTCTTGGGGTTGGTCTTTCTGTTTGCGGCGAGCGCGCACCATGCGTATGCGCCTTCCACTGATCTGTTCCACGGTCAGAACCCAATCTTCGATTTCCAGCTCTTCACCGCCCGTCGGCACCCGGCCGATCTCGCCGTAGATATATCCGCCTAAAGTCTCGGCGGCTTCTTTCGTCAGGTGCGTGCCCAACAGCTCATTGACGTCTTCCAGATCGATCCTGCCAATAAATGAATACTCATCCGGGCTGACCATTTGATACAACTGTTCCTCACCCTGATCGTATTCATCCCGAATTTCTCCTACAATCTCTTCGACGATATCTTCCAGGGTCACAATTCCAGCGGTACCGCCGTATTCATCGACGACGATCGCCATGTGCACCCCGCGCAGCTGCATTTCGCGCAGCAGCTCATCCACTTTCTTGGCTTCGGGGACATAATAGGGCGGGCGCAGCTGTTTGCGAATCATATCCGGGTTGTCCGGGTTGAGCGATACCCGCAGCAAATCCTTGGCATATAAGATCCCCAAAATATTATCGATCGAATCGGCATACACCGGAATGCGCGAGTGGCCGGAGCGGGTAAAAGCCTCAATCGCATCCGGTAAAGAGGTGCTGACTTCAAGGCCAAAAACATCGATGCGCGGCACCATAATTTCACGGCACAGCGTTTCGCCAAACTGGAAAATCGAGTAAATCATCTTGCGCTCGCCTTTTTCCAGGCTGCCTTCAGGCTGCCCATCTTCGACCCAACTCTTCAGCTCGTCATCCGTCACGGATGAGAGCTGGCGCTGTTGGACAGCGCTGGGGCCCAAAAGGCGCACCATCAGCAAGGTAAATGGCCTCATGATGAAATCGAGCAGGCGGCCCAGCCACAGCAAACGCAGCGTCCAGGCTTCAGTACGCCGCAAGATCAGACCTTCGATGGCGAATTCCAAAATCAGAACAGCGATGCCGGTTACGAACAGCAGTCCGACTGCCGCCCCCGGTGTCTGCAGCAGCGGAAACAACTCCAACAAAGTCAGCCAGGCTAGCACGGCTAGGACAAAATGGACCAATGCCACTGCCAGGCGCAGGGTGACTCGCATGCGTGGCTCTTCCAGAAAATGAATCGCCCGGTCAATGGCAGCCGGGTTCTGCTCGCGCAGCCCCATCAGATGCGGCAGGCGGGCATGGATCAACGCCGCGCGGACCGCCGCGATCAGCAAATCGACGAAAAATACGAGCAAAAGTAAGGTTATAGTTTCACTCACCCGCATCTCTTTTCAGGAAAGGCCTCGCTGGCACCCCCACCACAATCTCATGGTCGGCTACATCGTGTGTCACGACTGCTCCTGCCCCTGTTTTAGCCCCCTCGCCGATGGTGAGCGGCGCTACCAGCATGGTATCAGAGCCAATAAAAGCATTTGCGCCGATCACTGTCTTATACTTTTTTACCCCATCATAATTACAGGTGATCGTTCCAGCACCGATATTTACATCTTCTCCGATATTCGCATCGCCAATATAAGAAAAATGGCCCATTTTCGTCCCGGCAGCCAGCGTTGAATTTTTGATTTCCCCAAAATTGCCCATATGGACACCCTTGCCTAAATGAACACCCGGCCGCAAATGGGCGAACGGCCCCATGCTGACTTCGTCCTCCAGGATCGATTTCTCGATTAAAGCCGCCAGAATTTTGCAGCCATCCCCCACCTGGCCGTCTTCAATAATCGTATTGGGGCCGATATCACAGCCTTCGCCAATGACCGTACCGCCGCGCAGGTAGGTATTGGGCCAGATGACTGTATCCCTCCCGATGCGCACACCGGGTTCGATGTAAGTGGATTCGGGATTTACCAGGGTCACCCCTTCCAACATCCAGCGCGTATTGATGCGCCGGCGAAAAATGGCCTCCGCCTCCGCCAGGTGCACGCGCGTGTTGATGCCCACAGCCTCAGTCGCGTCGTCAGTTTTCACCGCTTGCACCTCAAGACCGTCATCCACCGCGATCCCCACCAGGTCGGTCAGATAATATTCTCCCTTTGGAGAGATCTTAATTCGTTTCAAAGCAGGCCACAACCAGTCCGACTTGAAGCAAAACACGCTCGGATTTAACTCGCGCACCGCTAGGATCTCCGGGCCAGCTTGAGCCTCCTCCACGATTGCCACCACGGTGCCTTTGGGGCCGCGAACGACCCGGCCGAATCCATGCGGGTCAGCCAGCTCGACGGTCAGCATCGAAATAGGGCCCGGGTTTTCTTTTTGCATCTCGATAATTCGGCGCATTGTTTCCGGCCTGACCAGCGGCATGTCGGCGTACGTGACCAGCACCAGGTCGGTTTTACCGGAAAGCTGCTGCTCTGCCGCCATCACGGCGTGCCCGGTCCCCAACTGCTTTTCTTGCACCGCAAAACGAGCCGCCTCGCCCACTGCCTGCCGGACAGCTTCTTCACCATGCCCAACGACGACTACAGGTAAATCATCGCTGACCGACGCCGCATTTTCAAGCGCATGCATCACGAGCGGCTTACCCGCCAGGGGATGCAGCATCTTAGGAATCTTCGACCGCATGCGCGTACCGTGACCCGCTGCCAGAATTAAGGCACTAACCTTCATAAATTCTCCTGATTTTCTTTTTTATTGTTTCGGGTGTTTTTTCGCGCGACTTCGTCGTGCGAAAAAACACACTGGCAACATTTTGTGTGGTCGCCGTCAAACCGACCAGCTTATATGATGGATCGGTTAGCGCGACCGGCTTTTTGGCCGTGTTTTTCAGCCAGTCCGGCCGCGATCAACAATCCCGAAGAATTACAAAAATTCCTACAGAAATGATCACAATTTGGATATTATTATAGCTGAAAACAAACCGAGTTAAGTATGAGAGATCATACTTAACCCGGATGTTCATGGCTGGGGCGCCAGGGCTCGAACCTAGATCCACAGCTCCAAAGGCTGGTGTGCTGCCGTTGCACTACGCCCCATCGTCGCGTCCTGATTTTAACACACAAGAAGCGAAACTGGCAATAGCGCATAATAGAGAAAATGGGGAGTTATGGCAGCGTTGCGCTGCCATAACTCCCCAATCGCTGGATTTTCTCAACATGCGCTCAGGAAGTGTCTTCGTTGGGCGCCAGGCCTAACTTGCGGGCCTGATCGTAAGAAAGTGCGTCGGGATTGGCAGCCGGGCCGGGGTGGCCTTTCAAGGCTAATTTTTCCCAATACGCATCAACGTCTTTATCCTTGAGCTCTTCTTCCGATTGGGTCAATAATGCCTCAAATTCTGCCAGGGATTGACTGTCGATCAGGATTTCTGCCTCTGCTTCCATTTCGGGTGAATCCAAAGGGGGAAGCGGCGCAGTGGAAGGTGGGCGCAGTTCCAGGGAGGTCTCTGTTTCTGGAGCGACAGCCAGCTTTGGCGCGACACCCGGCAGCACTTCACGCAATGATTGCTGCGCATCCAGCGCCTCCTCAACGGCTACCGCCATGCGCAAAGCCGAGCTGCCCGGTCGTACCAGCACCAGCAAGGCATAATCTCCGGCGGGAGCGATCACCAGGTGATAATCCTTTCCGGGGAATGCCATCACATGCGACTGCATCCCTTCTCCCACCAGGCGCGCCACCTTGCTTCCGGCGCTGAGTGCCGCCATCACCGGTCCCGCCCAATCACTCTCCAATGGCAGTTCCGGAACGTCCCCGGCCTGGGCTATGATCCGGCCGCGTTCATCCAGAACAAAAATGGCAGCCGCGCCCACTCGCTGTCGCAAACCAACCACAATCTCAGAGAGCGACGCGTGGGGCGCTTCCGCGATTTCTGGCGCAGATGGTACGGCGAGCAGAGGACCGGTATGAACCTTCTGGGTTTCCACTGCGAAAGCCGCCGGCATACCGCCCAACGGCGTCAGCGGTGCGTTGGCCGAAATATCCAGGCAGCGGCGAGTTGCTTCCAGAAAACTGCCCATATCCAGCGGTTTCCTGAAAAAACCATCCACATGCAGTTCTTGCACGTGTTCGTCTATGCTGGTTTCGGTCATCCCGGTGATCATCAAGACCTTGAGTGCAGGGTGGCGGGTGCGAATTTTCCTGACCAGCTCAAAGCCAGACATCCCCGGCAGGCGGATATCACTGACCAATAAATCGAGCGGCATCCGGGTGGACATTAAAAGCGCCTCTTCGGCAGAAGGCACTACATTGATCGTCAGGGTCGGATCCAATGTTAAAAATACCGTCTGCAGCAGCCGGCCCAATTCTCGGGCATCGTCAACAATTAGAACTCGTTTCATAGGTCACGTAATATGGGAGCTCGTTTTGTAGTTTGCCTCAAACCTGGTCTATCATTCTTAAGAGATACGCCAGCAAGCTACATGGTGGTTGGCGCTGACTTCATTGAAAACCGGTTCTTCAACCTTGCAGTGTTCCATGGCAACCGGGCAGCGCGGGTGGAAACGACAGCCGGAAGGCGGGCGCAGCGGGCTGGGCACATCACCGGAAAGAATGATCCGTTCGCGGCGCAGGTGCGGGTCGGGAATGGGGATGGCCGACATCAGGGCCTGGGTGTAAGGATGCAGCGGGTTGCGGAAGAGCTCGATGCGCGAAGTTAACTCGACCATCTTTCCCAGGTACATCACCGCCACCCGGTCAGAAATGTGCTCAACCACGCTCAGGTTGTGGGCGATGAACAGGTAGGTTAAACCCAGTTCTTTCTGCAGATCCTTTAATATATTGAGAACCTGCGATTGGATTGAGACATCCAGGGCCGAAACCGGCTCATCGCAAACGATAAAGGTGGGCATCAAGGCCAGGGCCCGGGCGATGCCAATCCGCTGGCGCTGCCCGCCGGAAAATTCGTGGGGATAACGCCTGGCATGGTAATCTTCCAGGCCTACTTTCTTCAAAGTCTGGATGACGAGATCCCAACGTTCTTTGGGACTGCCAATATTGTGGATCTTTAACCCCTCCATCACCGACTCACCGATCGGCATGCGCGGGTCCAGCGAGGCATAAGGATCCTGAAATATAATCTGCATGTTGCGCCGCATGGCTTTTAGATTTTGACCGCGCAGTTTAAAAACATCCGTTCCGTTATAAATTACCGATCCGGCGGTCGGTTCGATCAGGCGCAGCATAGTGCGGCCTATGGTCGTTTTACCGCATCCGGATTCACCGACCAGGCCCAGGCATTCACCTTCCCGGACCGAAAAGCTGACATCATCCACCGCCTGCACCCAGGCCACCACCCGCTGCAAGATTCCGCCGCGCACCGGGAAGTATTTTTTCAAATGCTCAACCCGGATAATTTCGTTAACTTTGGTTTTGCTGGTTGTATCTAGCGACATGTCAACCTCGATGGATTAGAGCTTGATGGGGGCCTGGTGGTTGTCGTGACTGGAATAAAGCCAGCAGCGAACGGTATGATTGGAGCCGATATTTTCAAGCTCGGGTTCAATTTCAGTGCAGATGTTCAGGTTGTACTGCATTCGCGACCTGCAGCGCGGGGCAAAGCGGCAGCCCGGCGGCAGGTTGACCAGGTTCGGCACCGAGCCGGGGATAACATCCAACGCATCGGTCACCTTTCCCAGGACCGGGATGGAAGCGATCAGACCTTGAGTATAGGGATGAAGGGGATTGTCAAATAACGGCCCGACCAAAGCCTGCTCAACAATCCGACCGGCGTACATTACTGCCACCCGGTCAGCCATTTCGGCAATCACCCCCAGGTCGTGAGTGATCAGGATCACCGAGGTTCCCAACTTCGAACGCATTTCTTTGATAAGGTCCAGAATCTGAGCCTGGATAGTAACATCCAGGGCAGTGGTCGGCTCGTCGGCAATCAGCAGTTTGGGCTTGAGCGCCAGGGCCATGGCGATCATCACGCGCTGAGCCTGACCGCCCGACATTTCATGGGGGTAGGCTTTGGCCTTGCGGGTGGCATCTGGAATTCCGACCAGCTTGAGCAGTTCCACTGCTTTATCCCAGGCCGATTCCTTGGCATATTTTTCGTGAATCTGGATGACTTCCGCCACCTGGTCGCCAGCCATGAAGACCGGGTTGAGGCTGGACTGGGGCTGCTGGAAGATCATCGACATCTCTTTGCCGCGCATCTTGACCATCTCGTTCTCGGAAAGCTTCAGTAAATCTCGTTTATTAAAAATAATTTCGCCTTCAACTACCCTTCCCGGGATGCCTACCAGGCGCATGATTGAGAGAGAGGTGACGCTTTTTCCGCAGCCCGATTCCCCCACTAACCCGAGAACCTCCCCCAGTCGAACATAAAAATCCACCCCGTCCACAGCTTTGACCACGCCGTCTTCGGTGTAGAAGTATGTTTTCAGACCTTTTACTTCAAGCACAGTTTCGCCGAACTGTCTTTCATTTACCATTTAGAGCTCCTTTTTTTGCATATTTCGCGATGAGGCGAATCATCGCGGTTTCATCTTGTATGGGCCGCAGAGCACGCACAGCCTACTAATTAATTTCTTGTCTTATTCACTCGTTTTATAACCCAACCTGTTCAAAGCATCGCGGAGCGGCTGATTGGAATTAATAATAGGCGCTCCGGCGAGATATCTATCTCCTTCACCCATAAAGACAACCGGCATTTCCGTGTGACGCCCGGTGATCAAAAAGAGCAATTGGGTCGGGTTACCCACATTGAACCACGAATGCAGCTTCACCGGGTAGGGATAAAAGACCTCCACGCTGACATATTTTTGGTAGGCATCCTGCAGTGATTCCGCTGAAAGGCCAATCCCAGACGGGCGTGACACGCCCGTGTTCAAGGATGCCCAGATACCCTGTGCCAGGTCTTCAAATCCCGGCGTGCCCTTAACAAACACCGTCTTCTGCCCATCGTGATATACCACTACTTTCTCCACCGGTTCATTGAAAGTCGTCGTAAACCAGAGCAGATCCCGGGTGGTGAATGTGACCGTGAGTAATGATATCACGATGATGATAACAATGACCAATAATACCATCCGCAATGTATTCGTTTGCAGGCGGTCCGTGCGGGGAACATCTTGATTTCCCATCCACCACCTGTTATAACTTCAAGCGAGGGTCGAGCGCGTCGCGCAAACCGTCACCCAGAAAGTTGATCGCCAGCACGGTGATAAAGATGCAAAAGCCTGGAGCAAGAGTCTGGGTAAACAGGTATTCGAGCGGGGAGCCGCGCGCCTCATTGAGCATGTTGCCCCAGGTAGGCACCGGCGGCATGACACCAAAACCGAGGAAAGAAAGCGCCGATTCGGCGATAAGCGTACCTCCAAATCCGAGGGTGGCGGCCACGATGATCGGGGCCAACGAGTTGGGCACCAGGTGGCGGAAAATAATGGTCCCATTTCCACCTCCCAGGGCGCGGGTAGCCGAGATAAAATCCTGTCCGCGCAAGCTGAGAATAGACCCGCGCACCAGGCGGGATAGACCCATCCACCCAAAGACCACCAGCACAAAAATGATGATCACCACGCTGAGGTTTGAACCGAGGAACTGCTGCAGTTGAACGAACTGGCGCAGGCTACTGGAAATGACCAGCAGCAGCGGGAGCTGGGGGATGGTCAGCATGATATCGGCAAAACGCATCAACAGGGTATCTATGGTGCCGCCGAAAGAGCCGGCCACTGCCCCAATCACCGTACCCACAATAACGTTCAATACCGTCACGGAAAGGGCAACGCCCAGGGATATCCGCCCGGCGTACAGCAGGCGCGAGAAGATATCCCGCCCCAGAGCGTCCGTACCGAGAAAATGGGCAGGGCGTCCTTCTTCCCCCGGCGACATCAGCGGGGCATAGACCCGGCGGAGGTCGATTTCCTCAAAGTTGTAAGGGGCGATGAGCTCGGCAGAAAGACTGGCGATAGCAATAATGATCAACATAAACAGGCCAAGCATGGCCAGTTTATGCCGGCGTAGGCGCCGCCAGGCAAGCGCTGTCTGGCTGGAAGATTTTTCAAGCGAACGGTCCGGGGGCATTTTAATAGTTGTGGCAGAGGTTGCCATGCGTTACTCCTGAATTCTTCAGTTGCGATTGGCCCAGCTAACTGTATTGGATGCGCGGGTCAACCACCGCGTAAAGCACATCCGCCACGAGGTTGAAGAACACGACCAGGAAGGATTCGATCACCAACACCCCCTGCAGCACCGGCCAATCTACCAGACTGATGGCATCGATCTGCAGGCGGCCCATTCCCGGCCAGGAAAAAATCGTCTCGGTGATGATGGCGCCGCCGAACAGGCCCGGCAGGGTCAGAGCCAGGATCGTAATTAAAGGGATGAGCGCGTTGCGTAGGCCGTGTTTGAGGATGACAAAACGTTCGCGCAAGCCTTTAGCCCGGGCGGTGCGCATGTAATCCTGGCGGAGCACCTCGAGCATCGAGGCTCGGGTGTAGCGCACCCAACCGGCCATGTTGAAAAAAGCCAGCACAAAGGTTGGCAGTGCCACATGCTGCAGCCCATCGACGATAGCCTCCCACTCTCTGCCGGCCATCTCAGGATGGGTATTGCCGAGGGTAATCACCCGGGAGAGGGCGTCGATGATGTCTCCCGTCGAACCCGGCGCGGACACCCCCCCGGTTGGGAACAGGTTCAATGCCACCGCGAAGATCGACATCGCCATCAGCCCGGTCCAGAAGGTAGGCATCGATATACCGAAGAATGCGATCGCCGTCACGGCATAATCGCCGGCCGAATACTGTTTGATGGCCGAGTAGATGCCAATGGGCACCGCAATAATAATCGCGATGAAGGTCGAAAGCCCCATCAAGAGCAGGGTGTACCAGATGCGCTGCCCGACGATGGTCATCACAGGTGTGCCGGTCTGCAAGGTCCAGGAAGTGCCCCAATCGCCGCGCAGGACATTGCCCAACCAGCTAAAATAGCGCGACTCGAGCCGGCACGGCTGCTGAACATCATCCACTTTCGGGCAATACCAGCCCACGATCACCGGTTTGTCCAGACCCAACAGGGCATTCAGCCGGTCGATGTGGCTCTGCCCAAGACGCGGGTTAGACAGCTTGAGCATGTCAAACGGGCCGCCCGGCACAATGTTTAATACCCCAAAAATCAAGATCGAGATGAAAAAAGTCAGGATCCCCGTCTGGATCAAACGCCGAATGATAAAGGTTGTCATCTGAGATGATCCTTATATCTTCATTATAGATGCGAGAGCAAATAATCTATACATTAAGTTTGCGGAGAAAACGAAAGCACACCAGGCTTCGGTCGGCTGGGGTTCCTTCGTATTCTGCGCAAAAGCTCAATAAAAAAACCATCTGCCTTCATTTCTAGCCGCCAGGGAATGTTCCTCGTGGATGGGATTTCCCTGGCGGCCAGGATAGGTTAATAACAGGAGATCTATCAGGCAAGTTCCCTTGCCTGATAGATCAATTCAAAGACGAATTACTACTTGGACAGTTCCCACTGCCAGGCGTTCCAACCGCAGGGAGCGCTGTTGGTCGGGCCGCAGGTGTAGTTCTTGAAACCCGTCCGAGCCACGATCGGCACGGAGTTCACGAACAGGGGGATCACCGGAACTTCAGCCGTCCAGGCCTTGAAGAAAGGTGCATAAGCCGTCTGGCGTTTGGCCGGGGAGACAACGAAATCGGCGTTGTTCTCGGCATCGTTCAGGGCCTTGTCGGCGTCTTTATTGCACCAGCCGGGGTTGTTCTGGCCGGAATAGTTGTTATCCTTGGTCGGGATACCGGCGCAGTTGTAGAGGCCCCAGAAGCCCGGATCATCGCCGCCCACCCAGGTGTAGATAGCGGCATCGTAGGTGCGGCAGTAGAGTGGGCCGCCGGCGGAGCAGGGCTGGAACAGTCCACGTCCGTAAAGGAACTGGATGTTCGTGCCTACATTGACGGCCTTCCACATGGACTGGATCACCTGGGCCAGCTTCTGGCGGTCGGCGCGGTCGGTGGTCAGGATGGTGACTTCCAGGTTCTTGGTGACTTCTTTGCCATCGACGGTGACCTTCTTAGTGCAGGGTAAAGCCTTGCAATCCCAGCCAGCATCTTTCAGCAGGGCAGCAGCCTTGGCTTTATCGAAGGCGTACTTGGTGAAGTCTTCCGTGTAGTACACGCTGTTAGTCTTGAGGATAGCGCCGGGCAGCTCGGCCGGGGAGTACTTGCCAAAGTAAAGGGTGTCGATCAGGGCCTTCTTGTCGATGGCATAGTACAGGGCCTGGCGGACCTTGAGGTCATCCAGGGGGAACTTCTGGACGTTGAGGTCGATGTGTTCCCAGGAATACTCGGTGAAGTAGCTCACGTTGTAAATCTTGGCCGCAGCGATCTTATCCAGGTCGGGTGAGTCGCTGGGGGTCAGGCCAGCTACGCTGGTGGTGGCATCGATCTCACCCTTCTGCAGGGAAGCGATCACGGCCTTGGTGTCGGCAACGAAGCGCCAGACAATGGTCTTGACCTTGGGGTCGCCCAGCGGGAAGGGTTTGTCGCTCTTCTCGAGGACGAGTTCCTGGCCAGCTTTCCATTCCTTGACCACGTAAGCGCCGTCACCGGTCGGCTTCTTGGAGAAGTCGCTCTTGCCCTGGTCTTTGGCGGGGGTCGCGCTCACGATGTGAGCAGGCCACCAACCGATGTAAGTCCAGTAGACCGAATCGACCACCGGTTGACCGGTGGCGGCAAGACCAGAATCCGCGTAATCGGCTTTGAACTTTTCGAATGGGACGTTGCCCTTAAGTGTGCCGGCCTCGGCTTCCTTGGCCTGGTTGTTGCTCAGCCAGATCGCGACCACGGTGTTGTCATCAACGACCTTGAAGTCGTAGATCTTCTCGTAGCCCACGCGGCTGGCAACCTCGAATTCAGGATCCATGTTCAGTTTCCACCACGCGAGCACGTCCTTGGTGGTGACTTTTGTGCCGTCGGTCCAGCGCCAGTCTTTTCTGATCTTGTAGGTGACCTCGAGGTGCTTATCGCCGCCCTCGCCCACCCACTTGGCGCCGCCGTTGTCTATCGTCGGGACGGACTCGCAGCCCAATGGAATCCAAACGGCTTTTTCATTCTGGCCCATGCAGCCCACGAAAATGGGGGCCAGCGCAATGGTGCGGGCCATCATCGAGCCTACCCCGGGATGAAGGGTGTCTGGCTCCTGCTGTAAGACCACGACCGCTGTGTCAGATGCTTTGGGTGCCGCGGTTGGGGGAACAGCAGTTGGAGGAACAGCGGTCGGTGTGACCACGACTACTTTTGTAACTTCTTTTACTACCGACGTTCCTGCGACGATTTGGGTCTCGACCACTTTCACTTCAACGGTCTGCACAACTGGCTGGCAGGCAGCCATGACCATACTTAGAAGCACGACCAGGCCCAATGCTAACATCAATTTATTTTGCTTCATGCTCTTTCTCCTCCGATTTTTGGCAGAAATTGGTTAAATAAACAAACACAGGACTGATCAAAACCTAACTCAGTATTGATGCAAACGAGGAAATCACCTCCTTTATTTATATTTCAAAGTGTATTTTTGCACGGAAAGCCCTCATTTGCCCGTTAGCGCGAATGTCTCCCAGGGCTTATTAAATTTTATAGCATACAACAAATAGAAAGTCAATAAACATAGACAGTTGATATTTCTACGTCTGATACCTTATATGATAATCGGGGGGTTTTGTAGGGGCGATGCGGCGCATCGCCCTTACCGGTATTCATTTTGCGTGGTCCGCGCCAGCGCGACCGGCTTTTTTGTTGATTCGGGGTGTTTTTTTGAGGCTTCGCTTCAAAAAAACACCCTTGCATCAATTTGCGTGGCCGCCTCCAGGCCGATCGGCTTATAAAACGACACGAAAACGCGCGGCAGAATATGGGGATCACCAATCACTTCGCCGGCGCAGGTGAGCAGGTTGGTGCATACTTGGCTACGGTTGGCATACCGGGTTGAAATCGAAACGCTCCAGATTCCACAGGCTGCTGCGGGATGACACATCCATCGCCATATTGCAGAAATCCGACCGGCTGACAGCGATTTTAATCGGAAAATAGAGGGGGACCACCGGCAGATCTTTGTTGAACAGCCGGGCAGTTTCCTGGTAGGCCTGGACCAGGTCAGGCGAATCGAGACGCGCCTGGCGGGCTTTCTGGCATGCGGCATCATAGTCCGGGCTGCTGTAACCTGTCAGGTTGCCGCCAATCCAGCTGTTTTTGGCCGTTGGGATGGAGCGGGTCTCATACAAAAAACACGGCGGTTGGCTGCCGGTTTCCCACGAGAACTGCGCCAGGTCAAAACTGCGTCCAAACAACACGCCATCCGGCCCGGGGGCATACAGCTGCCCCGGGTCGATCGCCTGAACGCTGACTTTCACCCCGCAATCTGCCAGATCCTTGGCAATTATTTCGGCGGTTTTTTGCCTGGCACTGGCTTGAGTGGTGTATAGTGTGATCTCAAACGGCGTTCCCGCACGCACATTGGCCGCCCCTTGAGCAGTGCGCGGTGTGGATGGATTGTTGTCATCATCTATCCAGCCGGCATAGGTCAGCAGCTGCCTGGCTTTAACCGCGTCATACGGCTGAATGCTAAGATCCTGTTGAAGCATGGGATGCCCTGGCGGCAAGAAAGCAGCAGGAATGCTCGAGAGACCGTAATAAAGGTTCTTAATAATACTCTGGCGGTCAATACAGGTCGCAATTGCCTGGCGCACGCGGATATCCCCAAAAAAATCAGGTGGATCCTTGGCAAGATTTACGCCGTCGTCGTAAGCCGCGGGCCGGAGATTAAAATCCAGGTGCTCCCAATCTGGCCCCTGCCCCATATAAGACTTTATTTTCTTTGCGGCCTGCAGTTCAAGAATCTGCTGTAATTGGTCTTCCAGGAAGGTCGTCTGGTCGATCAGGTCGCATTCTCCGGCTTGCAGGGCGGTCAGGTTGTTGTCACCCGGCTCGCCCAAGAAGCGATAAACCAGGTTGTCAAACCTGGGCAGCCCTTCACTGGCGCGGAAATAATTGGGATTTTTACGCAAGAGGATATTCGATCCGGCTTTCCAGTCTTCAATATAATAGGGTCCCCAACCCAACGGTTTGCGCGCGATTTCATCTGCGCTTTCCATTTCGGCCGGCTTGTATTTTTCCCAGGCATGCTTTGGTAAAGGGAGGAAGAAGAGCTTATCCAGGCTTTGGGGAGAAAATCCTGGCCGGCCTGTCCATTCGACCGTCACAGCATCCGCCGCCTGGTAAGATGCGGTCAGGTCGGCAATCTGTTTTGAGACCCTGGTCGCCGGGTCGGCCGCCAGGTTGAAAGAATAGACCGAATCTTCCGCGGTCAAAGAGGCGCCATCCGACCACTTCAAGCCCGCCAGCAGGCGAAAGCTGACCTTCAGACGGTCCATTTTGAGCGCCTTTTTCCCATCCCAGGTTTGGGCGCAGTCCGCCCCGCTGCAGCCGGAAGGCAGAATGCGGGCGCCCGCCGCCAGGCTGACCGGATTGCCATCCACATCCACCACAAGGTCCCCGGATTTTACATCGATAGGCTCAAAAACAGCATCTTTATCCGCCAGCGACGGCAGCTTCTCCAGGATCACCGGTTGGGCTGCGTACTGGCGGGTATCGATCGGACCATCGTAAATTGCCTCCAGCACGCTCCACATTCCGCGCGAAGAAGAGCCGTAAACGAATAATGAGCTGGGTTCCTGGCCAAGGCAGATCACCAGGCTGCGGCTGGGGTTCTCAGATGGTTTCGGCGGAAGGCTGGGGGTGGGCGTTAGCGGCACTGGTGTATTAATGCTGGGCAGCGGCGTGCTGGGCAGGGGAGAAGGCGCCGGGGAGGGTTGGCCCTGGCAGCCCGAAATTAAGCTAACAATCAACAATATAGCAATCGAACCTTGGCGAAGGGTACGCATGACGACTCCTTAGGCCAAAATTATACCTTTGTTGTTGTTTTGGGTGTTTTTTCGCGCGACTTCGTCGCGCGAAAAAACAGCCAAATATAAAAAAGCCCCTCCCCGTTTTCGGGGAGGGGTCGCGCTTCGCGCCCCCCTTGGGGGGGCGGGGGAGGGGTATTCTTCAAATAACTATTGCGTCCCTTGCAGGCGTGGGTCGAGCGCATCGCGCAGGCCATCGCCCACAAAGGTAAAGGCCATCACCACCAGGGAAATGAAAATGGCCGGGGACAGCAGCAGCCAGGGCTGGGCATTGATCGCCGATTGGCCTTCGTTCATCAGCGACCCCCAGCTGGTGATAAAAATATCTGCCGGGTTGGAGGAGGGAACCATCCCCAGGCCCAGAAAACCCAGGGTGGCTTCGTAAATGATAAATCCAGGGATGGCGAAGGCGGCAGTAATGATCAACGGGCTGAGGCAGTTGGGCAGGATGTGGCCAAACATGATCCGGCTGTCGCGAGCGCCGATGCAGCGTGCGGCTTCGATGAATTCTTTTTCCTTCAAAGAAAGCACCGAACCGCGCACAATACGGGCCACGCCGGTCCAGCTGATGAGGGCCAGCGCGCCAAACACCAGGAACAGGCCGTTGAAGAGCTGCCCGATCCAGGTCTCGCGCAGGGCGATCATCACGATAATGAAAAACAGCAGCTCCGGAAAAGCGTAAACCACGTCCGTAAAGCGCATCAGCAGGTTATCCACCGTCCCGCCAGCGTAACCAGAGACCAGGCCAAGAATAACGCCGATGATCATGATAATCACCAGGGGCACGAACCCCACCACCATGGAAACCCGCGTTCCATATATCGTACGGCTGAGCACGTCTCGTCCCAGGGTGTCAGTGCCTAAGAGAAAACGCGGGTCCGGAGCGTCTCCGGTCGGGCCTATTTTGACAAAAACAGGCGGGAGCAGACCTTTGCCGGAATGGAGCTCCAGCGGGTTAACCGGCGCCAGCACGTTGGCAAAGATGGCGATCAAGAAAAATACAACAATAATCACCATGCTGACCACCGAGGCTTTATTGCGGATCAGGCGGAACCAGGCATCTGATAGCAAAGACCGGCGCGGGGTGGTGATGTGATGCATATCCGCGACCTGCTTCAGTTCTGACTCGGTTCGAGCCACATTGGAAGCCTTGATTGGAGTGGGAGGATTAACAGGATGGGCATTTTCAGTCATTTTGGTACCCTCAGTCGCTCAAACGAATACGCGGATCCAGAAATACGTAGATCACGTCCACGCTCAGATTCGCAACAGCCACCATCACCGCATACAGCAAGGTGGTACCCATAATCATCGAATAGTCGCGGTTGCGAATAGATGTAACGTATTCTCGCCCCATGCCAGGGAAGCTAAACATGGTTTCAATAATAAACGATCCGGTCACCAGGCCAGCCAGGGCCGGCCCCAGGAAAGTGACGGTCGGTATAAGCGCATTTTTGATCATGTGGCGGAAAATTACGACCCGTTCCGCCAGGCCTTTGGCGCGGGCGGTGCGGATGTAGTCCATGCGCATCACCTCCAGCATCGAACCGCGGGTCAGACGAGCAGTGCGAGCCATCGTACCAAAGCCCAAAACCACGGCTGGCAAAATCCAGAACACCATTTTGCTCCAATCGTCCGGGACAATCGGCAGCCAGTGGAGTAGAGAGCCAAACAGAATAATCAAGAAGATCGCCATGACGAAGCCTGGAATCGAGATTCCCACCGTGACGATAAATAAACTGAGATAATCGATCCAGGAGTTCTGGTTTAAGGCGGAGAGGATGCCCACCGGGATGCCGAGCACCACCGCCATCGCCAGAGCCAGCAGCCCCAGGCGCATTGAAAAACCAAACTTACTTTCAAAGATTGTCTTATCCGTAGGGGGCTTAAAGAGAATGTCTTGAATCGTTAACCCCCGGCGGCGGTATGACGGGCCCATGTTCAGACAGACCAGGCCGCACACAAATTCACCTTTGCTGTTGGTATCGCCGATCAGGTAAGCCACAAACTGGCGCCAGAGCGGCTTGTCCAGGCCGTAGTAGTCATTCAACAGGCGTTGGGTCGTCGAATCCACCTGACGGGCGCTTAAATCTCGATCCCAGGGTCCCCCGGGCGCGCCGTGCATCAGGATAAAGGTGATGGCTGAGACCACCAGTATCACCGGGATTAACCAGAGCAACCGTCGAATAATGTACTTTATCATAGGCCGGATCCTGTAATGGGTTAAGGGGCCTGCTGGCCGGCCGAACGGCCGGCCAGCAGGGATTGCAAAAACTTAGCTTATTTCTGGATAGTGATAGCGGTCGGGACGTTATCGCCCGGCATGACAAAGTCCTGCGGGGTCAGAGCCAGACCCTTCACCCACGGTTTCACCATGTAGGAGTTCACGTTGTTCCACATGAACGCCACCGGGGCGCTGTCGGTCAGCATCTTCTGGGCGTCGGCGTACAGCTTCATACGTCCGGTATCGTCCAGGGTGGAGTCGGCCTTGAGCAGCAGTGCATCCAGGTCTTTATTTGAGTAAGCGATCCGCTCGCCGAAGGCGCCGGTCTTCCAGTACACCGACAGCCAGTTCTGAGGATCGGGGTAGTCCGCGCACCAACCGAGGATGAACATCTGCGGAGCAGTCTTGACGTCCTTGGTCAGGGCGGTGTAGGCCGTGGCTTCCACCGGGTTGAGCTTGATCTTCAGGTCAGCGCCGAAGACTTCCTTCCACTTGGCAACCAGCCACTCATTGCGGGTGCGGTTGCGGGGGGTGTCGGAGAAGGTCACCACGATTTCAGGCAGGGCGGCGACGGTCTTGTACTTGGAGTCAGCGATGGCCTGTTTGGCCTTCGCAGGATCGAAACCCCAGCGGTTTTCGGTCGCGTCGTAACCCGGGAAGCCTTTCGGGATCCAGGTCAGGGTCGGGGCGCCGAGGCCGTTCAACACGTCCTTTACCCAGCCATCGCGGTCGAGGGCATAGGCAAACGCTTCGCGGACCTTCTGGTCGGTGAAGGGTTCCTTCAGCTGGTGGAACATGACGGCGTAGGTGCAGGATCCGGGGTAGATCGCGGCTTCCTTGCTCAGCACAGGATCAGCCTGAACGGTCTTGAGGTCTTCGGCTGCCAGGGGGACGATATCGAATTCATCGTTCTTGTAGGCCGCGAAAGCCACCGCGCTGTCGGTGATGTAGCGGTATTCGAGGTTAACCTTGGCTTTTTCGCCCCAGTAATTGGGGTTGGGCCAGAAGATTGATTTTTGCTGTTCTTCCAGGGTCTGCCAGACGAAGGGGCCGTTGCCAATCTGGTTCTTGGCATCCGTCCACCAGTTTTCACCGCCCTTGGTGATCAGTTCTTCTTTGGCGGGGAAGGTAACCCACAGGCCCATGACCACATGGAAGTAGGGAGCCGTCTGCTCCAAGCCGATCTTCAGGGTCAGGCAGTCCACCTGGGTGTAATCTTTGCAGGCAGCGCCGGAGGCATCCAGGGCATGCACCTGCACAGCATCGCGCAGTTTCTTCAGGTCCGCTTCCGAGGTGGCCTTCAGGTCCGCGCCGCGGAAGGCGGCAGCGCCCTTGATGTCATCGGTGATGGCGGCGTATTCACCAGCCGTGGCCGGATCGACATTGCGCATCAGCGAATATTCGAAGCGCTTGGCGTTGAGCAGGGAGCCGTCGGAGTAGGTCAGGCCCTTGCGGATGGTGAAGGTGATTTCGGTCGCATCGGCGTTGTAGACCCACTTCTCAGCCGCAGCCGGGACGGTCTTCAGGTCTTTGTCCAGGCGGGTGAGGCCTTCATAGGCTTTGTTCAGGTGCCCGATTTCGTTGACGAAAGAGGACTTCTGAGGGTCGATGATATCCGGGAAGCTTCCGAGGTTGACCCGCAGGGTATCCTTGGCCGCGGCTGCAACAGCCGGCTTGGTGGGCTCGGGGGGTTTGGTGGCGGTAGGCGCGGGGGCCTTAGTCGCCTCGGGGGCTTTGGTAGCGGGGACCGCGGTTGCGGCCGGCGCCGAGGTAGCCGCGGGAGCCTTGGTCGGCTCGGGAGCCGCTGTGGGGGTCGCCGCGGGGGCGCAAGCAGCCAGAATCATGCTGGCCAGGATAAGCGCCGACAATACAGCTAATAGCTTGGAACGCATTTTTTCTCCTCCTTCAAGAGAAATGAATGTGGATGGACGGTTCGGGTAAAAACTCAACGACGTTTTGCATATTTTTTGAGCAATCACCTCCTTCGCATTCTTTCAATCCCGTCCGGCCTGCTTCTCCGGCAGGCCGGACGGGCAGAAAGCATTAATGAACCATGTGACAGGCGACAAAGTGCCCGGGTTTCATTTCGCGCCATTCCGGGGCAACTTCAGCACATATTGTATCCGCCAATGGGCAGCGGGTGCGGAAATGGCAGCCCGATGGGGGATTGGCGGGTGAAGGGATTTCGCCCTGCAGAATCTGGCGCTGGCGCTTTTCTTCGACGACAGGGTCAGGAATGGGCACGGCTGAGAGCAGCGCCTGGGTATAGGGATGAAGCGGGTTGGCATACAGTTCATCGCGCGCTGCCAGTTCCGCAATCACGCCCAGGTACATGACCGCCACCCGGGTGCTGATATGGCGCACCATGGAAAGATCGTGCGCGATAAAAAGATACGTCAAATTGAACTGCTTCTGCAAATCCTCGAGCAGATTGACCACCTGGGCCTGGATCGACACATCCAGGGCCGAAATCGGCTCGTCGCACACAATCAAGGAAGGGTTGAGGGATAAAGCCCGGGCCACACCCACCCGCTGGCGCTGTCCGCCAGAAAATTCGTGCGGGTAGCGGTTGGCATAATCAGGGTTTAGACCCACCAATTTCAGCAGATCTTCTACCTTCTCTTCGGCTTCTTTCCTGCTGGCCAGGTTATGTACCAACAGCGGCTCGCCAATGATCTCGCCCACCGTCATCCGCGGGTTTAAACTGGCATAAGGATCCTGGAAAATCATCTGCATCTTGCGGCGCATCTTGCGCAGTTCTTCGCCCTTAAGCGTCACCAGGTCCACGCCGTCAAAAAAGACATGACCGGAGGTCGGGCGGTGCAGTTGCAGAATGGCGCGACCGGTGGTGGACTTGCCGCAGCCCGACTCCCCCACCAGGCCCAATGTTTCCCCACGGCGCACATCAAATGAAATGCCGTCCACCGCGCGCACGGCGCCCACCTGCTTGCGAAATATGGTCCCGCGCATGATGGGGAAGTGTTTTACCAGATTTTCGACCTTTAAGAGGACATCAGTGCCAGCCATTAGCGCTCCTTCCCGGTTGCGGGATCTACCCAGCATGCAGCGCGATGGTCAAATTCAATATCCATCAAGGGAGGATTTTCATGCATGCAGCGCTCGATGCGGTAGTGGCAGCGCGGCGCAAAGGGGCAGGAGGTTGGTTTTTCATAAAGTACCGGCGGCAGACCTTCAATCGAAACCAGACGCCGCCGTTCGTGGGCATCCATGCGCGGCAGGCTGCCTAACAGCCCAATCGTATAGGGATGCTGAGGGTTGGCATACAGGCGTTTCACCGGGGCTTCTTCAATAATATACCCACCGTACATCACGTTGACCCGGTTGGCCAGCCCGGCGATGATGCCCAGGTCATGGGTGATCCAGATGATCGCCATACCCAGATCATCCCGCAGCTTTCTCACCAGGTCGGTGATTTGGGCCTGAATGGTAACATCCAAAGCGGTGGTCGGTTCGTCAGCGATCAAGACCTGCGGATTGCAACTCAAAGCCATGGCGATCATCGCCCGCTGGCGCATGCCGCCTGAGAATTGGTGGGGATAATCGTTCAAACGGTCCTTGGCGTTGGGAATACCCACCATCTTGAGCATCTCCGCTGCCCGGTCGTAGGCCTGGGCGCTACTCATACCGAGATGCGTTTCCAGCGGCTCAATCAACTGGCGACCAATGGTCAAGACCGGGTTGAACGAAGTCATTGGGTCCTGGAAAATCATGCTGATCTGCGCCCCGCGCACATGGCGGATTTCTTCGTCGCCCATTTTCAGCAGATCTTTCTGCTGAAATAAAGCCTGGCCAGCGGTGACTTTTCCAGGCGGAGATGGAATAAGGCGCAGCATTGAGAGAACTGTGACGCTCTTACCGCAGCCACTTTCCCCTACGATGCCTAGGGTCTCGCTTTCTTTGAGGTGAAAAGAAACGCCGTTTACTGCATGGACGATTCCTTCACGAGTACGGAACTGTGTTTCCAGACCCTGGACATCTAACAGGTCAGCCATGAAACGGTTTCCTCTGTATAAAAATGAAGTTGATTTTGTTTGGGCATTTTTCTGATGTCACGCTCGCTCGAGTATAACCGCAAATGCGGAGAGTGTCAAACAATCTCGCAAATATTTTTTGCATGCCTTAAAATTCTGTCACATATACATTAATGTAGAATTATAATTAATCATATGAATGCAACCAATTTGTATGATATTTTACCTCATTTATCTTGCAAATATGCGTATTACTTCTACCGTCAAGGCCAACCACCTTATTACGAGGCGAATGAGGAGCTATTTTCTTCCGCGTCCTTGATTAAAATCCCCATCCTGTTAGCCTGGGCCTCGCTGGAACAGGCCGGTGAAGTCGACCTCAACGAAATATGCGAATTAGATGCTGAACCCCAGGTAAAGGGAGCAGGTTTTGCGCGCTGGATGAATTCCCGCAAGCTAAGTTATCACGATGTATTGTTGATGATGATCGCAGCTTCCGACAACCTGTGTACCAACCTTGCCATCCAACGCATTGGTATGGATCGGTTGAATACGCTGTTTACCAGCCGTCTGGGCCTAAGCGGCACCGTCTTACAGCGAAAAATGATGGATTTTGACGCGCGCGCCCGCGGTCTGGACAACCTGATCTCCGCGCAAGACTGCATTCGCCTGTTTGACCTGGTTCACGCGCTGCACTCCAGGCAAAAAGAATGGGTTGAGAAAATGCTGCTCTCCTGCCAGGATACTTCCTTATTGTTGCGCAACCTGGAACGCGATTCGATGCACTTCTACCATAAGACGGGCTCAATCCCGGGGGCGCTGCACGATTGGGGGTACACGCGCGAATGCGATATTTTCCTGTTGACCAACAACGTCATCCATGAAAAAGAAACCAACCAGGTTTTTGGCTTGGTTGGTGAACAGCTGATCGCACAGCCCGCTTAAGCTCAGCCGGACAATTCTTCTCCGGCCAAAAACATGGCGGCCAGCGTTTTGGAGTCTAAAAACTCTCCTCTTCTGGCCATGCCCAGACTTTCTTCGATTGTTAAGGATTCGAGATGGAGAAATTCATCTTCATCCTGTTCCAGAGGCGCCGGTGAAAGGTCCCGGCCAAGGTAAAAATACATCAACTCGCTGGAATACCCTGGGGCCAGATAAGCCCTGCCCAGCAGCTTCAGCTCGCCGGCGTCCATCCCGGTTTCTTCGCGCAATTCACGGCGCGCGCCTTCCAACGGGTCTTCGCCTTCTTCCAAGACGCCCGCCGGCAGCTCAAGCAGGGAGTCTTCAGCGCCCATCCGGTACTGGCGCACAAACAAGATTCGCCCGTCGTTGGTCACCGGAATCACGGTTATAGAAGGGTTGTGTTGTACGAGGTCAAATAGCCGCACGTTGCCGTCCGGTAGGCGGACTGTCAGGCGCTGAACGTCAAATGCGCGCCCCTGGTAAGCCACATCTCTTTTCAGAATTTTAAAATTCATGCCAACCTCATTAAAAATTGATCCAAAGCTTTCACGTCATCGAAACGATGACCGCCGGTCTTGCCGTTAAGTCGATGAAAAAAGCCGCTCCCGGTGCTTATACGCGCCGGGAGCGGCTATGGCTTCAATGATTCTTAGGGGATTCGCAAAGATTGCCCGGCGGATAAGGTGTAAGGCGATTTTAATTCATTCGCCGCGATAATGTTGTTGGGATCTACATCACCGTAGGCGCAGGCAATTTTATTGACCGTTTCACCGGCCTGGACGACGTGCGTATCCGGATGGCCTCTCAAGGTGCGGCTGCCGTTGGCCGTATCCCAGGATCCGCTTTGTGGGATCTTGACGGTTACCCCGGATACCGCCAGAGAATTCATCGACAAACCGTTGACCGCGAGGAAGTCGGCCAGGTTGAGGTTATAACGGCGGGCGATGCAGATATAATGATCGCCTTGCTGGATGGTATAGCTGGAGGGGCGGCCGGGTGTAGCGCTTGGCACGACGATTTCAGGTTTTTTTGTGGGTTGCGGGCTCGTTGGACCCTGCGGTTTGGCGGTGGGAGCAACCTCAGGAGCCTTGGTGGGTTCGCTCTGAGCCTGCGTGGGGTTAGCCGCTGTTGGCTGCCCGGGGCCGGAAGCAGTTGGCTTCGGGATCTTGGCCTCGGCGGTTTGCGTGGCCAGGGTGCCCAAAGATGTGGTGGGTTGTTGGACGGGGAATGGAATTCCGCCGCCTGTGGCAGTAGCAGCAGGAGCTGTAGATGCTGGCCGTTCGCATGCGGTCAATGCTACCCCCAATAAGACAACTACGATCATCAAAACGACAATTTTTTTGCTCATTCCAGAATCTCCTCGATCTTGCTTGCAAACTGCCATCTCAGCAAGCTTAAAATTTTCTTATGTTTTGTCAAAATAGTAGCATAACCCAGGTGTCGCGTCAAGCAAAATCTATACGCCAATCTACCTGTGATATTTGTCAGACAGCCAGGGAGAAAGGTCATCCGCTTGCTGTGACTTTCAATCCTGTCGAGTGGTCGCGGATTGGGTTATGATTTAGTTCGGAGACGGAATTGCAGAACAATTCCGAAATGCTTATCGCGATCTCCTCCTTTGGCGAAAGCCTCCGCCGGGCTCCTCCTAAACAACCCCAGCGGAGGCTTGGCATTTAATAATAACACCCCAGGTAAGTAGACCTACTTGGGATGTGCTTTGGATCACGATTCGATGACCGGCAGAACAACAGTAAAAGTGCTGCCGACATCCACCGTTGAATCCACCCAAATCCGCCCATTGTGATTTTCCACAATCGATTTCACGATCGCTAATCCCAATCCTGTGCCAGATACTTCGGTGTCGGTATTGCTGGCGCGGTAGAATTTATCAAAAACATAGGGCAGATCGATGGTTGGGATGCCTGCCCCCGTATCGACCACTTGCAGAATGATCTGTTTCTGGGTTGGTAAAACTCGCAGGGTTATTTTCCCTTCAGGATGCGTGTATTTGACTGCATTATCCATCAAGTTTTCGAGCATTGTGCGGATTTGGATTGGGTTTGCCAGGATATTCGGTAAATGCTCCGGAAGCTCGAGGTGCAAACGTTGTTTCTTATCTTCGGCCCGCTTCTGGAAGCTTTCGACGACATACTTCAGGATCTGATCGAGTTGGATCGACTCTTTGCGAGCATCGAATCCAGCTTCAATTCTTCCCAGATCCAGCAGATCATCTACTAACCCGGTGATATTGTGCACGCTGGATTGCACCCGCCGGATATATTCTCGCTGTGTATCCGAAACCTGCCCGGCTCGTTCGATCAGTTCCACATAACCCAGAATTGCGGTCAACGGAGATCTTAAATCATGAGATACCGTGTTGACAAAATCGCTCTTTATCCGGTCAAGTTTTTTAAGGCTGGTGATATCATGCATGGTGATCACCATACCAACGTCTGGTATTGTGCTCAACAGGACGCTGAATTCGCGCCCGTCTTCCGTGGTAAACTCTGTCCGGTTTGAATGGGTGCCACCCGTGGCGTAGATCAAATCCAAAATTTCAGTTTGGAGGATCAATTCCTGGTATGGGCGTCCGGTGATGACCAGGTCTCGCCACCCCAGGGCGTCAACGATCGTTTTGTTGGCAAAGACGATACGCTGGTCTTGATCAATAACAATCACCCCATCCTGGATGTTGGTCAGAATGGCGTTGAGCTTGTTATGCTCCTGGGTGATCAGGGCGTACAAATCGGCGTTATCAATCGCAATCACCGCAAATTCCGCCAGGGCAGCTAACAATTTAATATCTCGCTCGCGCAGTGGTCGGCGGTCCATGCGGTTATCGACCCCCAGAACACCGATTACCTGATCCTTAGATTTCAAGGGAACGTATGCCAGGCTGTGAACCAGGTAAGCGGTCTTTATTTTTTGGGGGGTCTTTTCATCAAGGGAAACCGGCTGTCCGGTCCTCAACACCGCCCCCGCCAGCGTATCCTGGATGGGCAGTCGGAATTTGCGCACGAAATCTTCCTGGAAATTGCGCGCCGCGCGCATATACAATTCGCCCGTCGATTTATCCAGCAGCAGTAAACTGCCTTCTTCAGCCCCGGTAAGCTCAACCGCAGCATCGACCAGCAGCAGCAGCACGCTGTCCAGATCCAGGGTTCCTGTGATGCTGCGCCCCAGTCGGGTCAGGGTTTCCAATTCATCCAGCCGTTTCTGCAGGCCGGTGGTTGCGCGCTGCGCTTCCAGCAGCACCCATTCTTTGCGCAGGCGGGCCTTGAGCAATCCGTTTTGCACCGATTTCAAGATATCATCTGCTTTCAACGGCAGGCAGAGATAATCGCTCAACCCGAGGTGCAGGGCGGTTTTCAACACCTCGGGTTGGTCGGATTTTACAAAAAGAACAATCGGCACCGCCGGATACTGGTGCAAAACGGTGGAGGCAAACTCCAGGCCATCCGCATCACTCAACTGCTCTCCCAGAATTAATAACGCCGGGCTACCAGAGTTTAATTCCTTTTGAGCAGTGGTTGAATCGAGGCAGACGGTGACATTATATCCCGTCGACTTCAACACCCTCTCCAGCAGGAAAGTGACCTGGGAATCAGAGATGACCACAAGAATAGTTTCTTTTTGATTGGTAACCATAACACCCGTCAGAAAATGATGACCTAAGAAATAATTGGAAGCGTGAAATGAAATGTAGTTCCAGTTCCTGGCTGGCTTTCCACCCAGATTTTTCCTTTTTGCTGGGTGATAATTTCTTTAACCAGTGCAAGATTGACACCTAAACCGCCAAAACGCTGGACTTTTGAGTTTAAGACTTTTTTATGGCCTTCCGGGTTAAATAATGCCGCTACCTGTTTGCTATCCAGGCCAGGGCCGCTATCACTGACGATGACATGGACCACTTTTCCGGCGGCTTTTTCAACCCGTATCACGATCTTGCCGCCAGAGTTGGAAAATTTTAGAGCGTTGCTCAATAAGCCATCCAGGGCCTGAGAAATATGTCTTGGATCAGACTGCACTGCCACATTCTCATCAGTAAATTCAGTTTCAAGGGCCAGTCCACTTTGTTGGGCAAACGGGCTAAAACGCTGTACCGCCTGGCGGATCAAGTCTGAAAGCATCGCTGATTTACCAGATGACACCTGGTCAAACTTGGGCGGGGTGATCGCTTCTGTAATTTTCACTACAGCCTGAAGCCCGTTCTGCAGCCGGGACAATTCCTGGCGCTGGTCCGGGTTCCAACGAGCGGTGGGATCCTTGGCCAGTTTATCTAATGAAGAAAACGCGTCGGCAAGCGGCACGCGCAGTTCATTTTTTACTTTCATCAAAATCTGGTAATTGATTTTTTCGCCGGTTTGTGCCGATCCCGCCACGTTTTCCAGGCTGCGCGCTCTCTCTTCCACCGCCCGAAACAGGCGGGCATTCGAAATGGAGATCGAAGCATAATCTGCAACTGCCTGCAGCAAGTGCTGATCGCTGGTGGTGAAAGGCAGCGGCTGGCGGCGCATGACCGTCAGCAAACCAATGACCTCTTTTTGAACTTTGATCGGAACAATCAGCGCCGATTGCCCCAGCCCGGCGATTCTAAACCGCTTCACAGGTTCGCCGTGGATGGAGAGTGGCTCGCCTGATAGGGCTACCAAAGAACTGATGCCGTCATCCCAAGGCTGCTGGATATGTTCCGCGACACTGGCCGGTAAGCCGCGCTGGGCTGCGAGTAAGAATGGGGATTTATCATCGCCGCGCATCAGGAACCAGCCCAGATCAGCCTGAGTTACGCGGGTAGCCCCTTCGAGGATGCGTTCGAACAGCAGGGATTGATCGGTGATGGATGTGACAGCTTTACCAATGGCAAAGATTGTGGTCAGCTCTCGGACGCGAGACTGCAGCTCCTGGTTAGTCCGTTGGAGCTGGCGAGCGAGCATCTCTCGTTCTTTACGCTCCCGCCCCGAACGCAGCACGCGTTCGACCACATTGATCACCTCGGGCTCTTTCAAAGGCCAGAGCATGTAATCAACTGCTCCCAGGCGAAAGGCTTGAATAATATCTGACTCCTGGCCTTTGCGTGCGAGCACAATCACCGGTGTGTTTAGGCCCTGCGAAGTTAATGCAACCATCAAATCCTTGCCGCTTAAACCAGGTAGATCGAGGTTAGCGATAATCGCATCCGGTCCAATCTGGATTGCCCGGCTGATCGCGGTGGTGGCATCACTGACTACCTGTGTCTGGTAGCCTGCGGCAAGCAGCGCCTGGCGGGCAATTAAATCCGCCACCAGGGGATCGTTTTCTACTACTAAAATTCGGTCACGTATCGTTTCGCCCACATAAATATGATAGCACGGATATCAAAAATTACGCCGCAATCGGTCGACGAATTTCACATCACCCCAAACGCAAGAAAGTTTGACGTGGACGGCTATTATCATTTAAAATAGCCTATAATAGTTATCTTAATTCGAGAAGATCAAGGTGTGCACAGGTGAGGCTCCGGCTGCGCACCATTTTATGCACGTTATTCGAAAAGGCAATAGAAATACATGTCACCACTCCCCTTCCCATCTAAACGAGCCGCGATTTACCAGGATATCCCCGCAGAAAAATGGAATGATTGGCGTTGGCAATTAAGCCACCGTCTAAATTCGATCGAGGACTTTGAAAAAATCCTGCACCTGACGGATAGCGAACGGAAAGCACTTTCCACACAGGGCCTGTTCCGCGTGGATATTACCCCATATTTCGCCTCGCTGATTGACCCTGACGACCCAGGGGATCCTATCCGGCTCCAGGTTATCCCGACTGCCGGAGAAATCCAGCCCTTTACCGGCATGATGGAAGACTCGCTTGCAGAGGACCGCCATTCACCCGTCCCCGGTTTGGTGCACCGCTACCCCGACCGGGTACTGATGCTGGTGACCACGCAATGCGCATCCTACTGCCGTTACTGCACGCGCTCGCGCATCGTGGGTGATCCCAGCGCTACTTTCTCAAGATCTGATTTTGAGATGCAGATTGAGTACCTCAAGCGCACGCCCCAGGTGCGAGATGTCCTGCTTTCCGGCGGCGATCCTTTGACTCTGGCGCCCAAGCTGCTGGAAGAACTGCTCAGCCGCCTGCGCGAAATCCCGCATATCGAGATCATCCGCATTGGCTCGCGCGTGCCGGTTTTCATGCCGATGCGCGTCACAGATGAGCTGTGTGATATGCTCCAAAAATACCACCCTTTATGGATGAACATCCATGTCAACCATCCCAATGAGATCACTGCCGAGCTTGACCAGGCCTGCGACAGGCTGTCGCGAGCCGGCATACCTTTAGGCAACCAATCCGTGCTTCTGGCAGGGATCAACGACTGCGTGCATATCCAGCGAAAGCTGGTCCAGGATCTGTCCCGGATCCGCGTCCGTCCATATTACCTTTACCAGTGCGACCTGGTGGAAGGCGCCGGACATTTCCGCACCCCGGTCGCCAAGGGTATAGAAATCATCGAAGGGCTGCGCGGGCACACCTCTGGATATGCCGTGCCGACATACGTGGTGGATGCCCCGGGTGGCGGCGGAAAGATTCCGCTGATGCCCAATTACCAGGTCAGCATGTCGGACCATAAAATTGTGCTGCGCAATTATGAGGGCTTTATCACCACCTACGAAGAACCCATCAACTATGCCATGCACGATTCAAAGTCGTGTAAATACTGCCAGAGCAAACAATCCGAACCAGGGCAGGGTGGCATCCACGGGCTGCTGGATGGGGAAGAAATGTTCATCAAACCCGAACACTTCGACGATCTTCACAATCGGGGCGGAGGGATGCACCGCCTGCGGGCAGATGACGCCAAGTGGAAGCCGCTCGGCATTGGATCAGGTGAGGAGGTATAATGAAAAAGATAGGAATTTTTCTCGTCCTGGCGCTCGGGCTGCTGCTGGCTGCCTGTTCACCCGCGGACAGCGCAGACTGCTCGAATCTGCCCGCAGCTGGGGGCAAAATAAAAATTGACGGCGCATGGTCAAGAGCCGCCGAAGGGGATTCCGGAACCAGCGCGGCTTATATGGTGATCAGCAACTGCGGAACAGAGCCAGATGCCTTGCTGAGTGCTGCCAGTGTAGCGGCCGAATCCACCCAGGTGCACGTCACCAAAATGGACAACGGCGTGATGACGATGAGCGAAGTTCAGAAAATCGATATTCCGGCGGGGAAAAAGGTGGAGCTGAAACAGGGCAGCTACCATATTATGATGATGAAGCTCAAGCAAAATATTAATGCCGGTGACCCGGTAGAAATCACACTGACCTTCGAAAAGGCCAGGGAGATTAAGGTCACCGCTCCAGCCCGCAACCCATAAAAGGGAAAAATAGGTTACATGAGGGTGCATTTCCCGCCGTATGCGGGAAATGCACCCTCTTTAAATCGCTAGCCAGTGCGGCGTGTTTGCCAGACGTACCACAAGGCACCCGCACCTGCCAGGTCGACCAGGAAGGTGAAGAAAAATCCGGCGATTGGGATAGCCGCCAGCAGGGCGAAGATGACCGCCCCCAGCGCAAGCGCCCAAAACTGCTGGACATTGGCCTGCGGCGCAAGTCTATCGAGCACCCACCGACCAATGATCAGCGACAGGAGCAGTTTTCCGGCCCACAGGAACAGGGTGAAGAACAGCGCCAGCGCCAGGCCGTACACGGCGAATCCCAGGCCAAAGATAATCCCGGCAAGGTCAAACAGGGTGGTGACGCCAAACAGTAATCCAAGCAGGACCAGGCCGATCGCCACCATCGGGATCGCAAACAGGACCACGACCAACGTCAGCAAGCCAACCGCCAGTGAAGCCAGGGCGCGCTGCTGCAGCTGAACCAGCGCCCTATGGCATATCCCCGGCACCAGCCACAAGGCCAACGCGCCCAGGATCAGGATGGTCGCCAGATTGCGCAGCATCCCCCACAACCAGAATCCACTCCCGGTGGCCCAGGGTAAATAGGTTCGAGATGTGGTTACCCGTTCGGTGCGTGAAACATCCGGAACGGGCGTCTGGTAAACAATCCCACCCCCCGGCACGGTCTGGATCGAGCTGCCCTGGTCTGTCTGGCTGGTGTAGGTTAATTTGCCGCCAATTTTTGCCCCCTCGGAAATCCGCAGACCTGGTTGAATCGACGCGGGCATGTCCGGCCAGGAGTTGTCCCAAAAACGGTATGAATTGAGATCCGTGCCAGCGCTTGCATCGGCTACGCGCAATACAGCGTCACCGCTGATCGTGCCATCGATTTCGATCGCCGCGGCAGCCAAATTGGCATTGCGCATTTGCGCGCTCAGAATCGTTTGATATGCGGCGGCATACAGGTCGCGGCTAATCATGGAGCCAGATCGAGCGGTCAGGTCAAATCCACCGTAAAACAGGTTGCGCCCGATGCTGGCGCTGCTGTCGAGGGTGAACGCCCCCGCCCCACTAAACACCGTCCCAACGACCTTACCGCGGACCGCAACTGTCGAAGCTCCGGTAAACAGGTTGCCTTCGATCACCGCTTTCTGGTCAATCACCACAAACCGCCCGACAGCGATCACATCGCTTTTGACCGTTCCATTGATGGTCACCGTGTTGCCCGCCGCGATCAGGCTGCCGTTGACCGTGCCTTCCATCACCACATCGTTCGCCGTCATGACCAAATCGTCGTCGATGGTTGTTCCGGCTGCAATTTTCCCATTGCGGTCGATTTCAAGCGCCTGGACACGCCCAACCAGCCCGGTTAACAGCACGGCGACCAGCAGGAAAACTGCCGCCCATCGGATGAAACCCTTTGTGTTTGCAGACATAATTCCTCCACATCAATTACTAACGCGTTCTATACGGTATACGCAGCTTGTGGAGAAAAGTTTTGTTCGATCTTAATGCCCGGGGAGTTTTCCACGTGCCTGCTGGCAGCGCTTTAAGTTGGCGCGCATGCCGTTCGCCAACAAGCTGCCGTCTGCTCCGGTGGCGATAAACCGGAAGCCCATTTCCACCAGGCGGTCGACGTCGTCCAGGGCAGGCAGTAAAATGCCCGATGACTTTCCATGCGCTTTACAGGCCGCCGCAACCCTGGCAAACGCCTCCCATAGGATGGGGTTGGTGAATTGGCCGAAGATCCCCATACTGGCAGAGAGATCGGTGGGACCGATGACGAGGGCATCAACACCATCTACCGCGGCGATTTCCTCGGCATGGGTGATGGCGTCAGCGGTTTCGATCTGCACCACGGTCAGCAGGTCCTGGTTCGCCCGCGCGAAATATTCATCAAAATCAAAGCCAAAAGCATTGCCGCGCAGCAGCCTTGCCACCCCACGGATGCCCTGCGGGGGGTAGCGCATGGCCCGTACCACCTGGGCTGCATCTTCCGCGCTGTTTATCCAGGGTACGATCACCCCCGAGGCCCCCATATCCAGCACGCGCTTGATCAATGGAAAGTCATTCCACACTACCCGTACCACTGGGGCTGCCGTGGTCGCAGAAGCAGCCTGTAGTTGGTGCACCAGGTCGGTAAACCCGCCCATGCCGTGCTCGCAATCTACCCAGATCCAATCATAACCGGCAGCGCCCGCCATTTCGACGGTCAGGCTGGAGCCCAGGTTCGCGATCAAGCCAAATAATAGCTCGTTATTCAATACCCTGCTGCGGATAAAATTCACCATGTGCTGCTCCTTATCAATTCGAATGTAATTGGTTCATTTTACACCGGAGACGATGAAAGATTACGGCGCTGTTTCCAAAAAATTGACCTCAAGGACTGGCAAAGCCACATCTACCGGCAGGTAGAAAGTCTTGATTTCAAACGCGCCCCACTCGGCGACAACCGTCCGCCCCAACCAGGGCAGATCCACCTGCCCTGCCGCCGCCCGGCCCGCGGCTTCATACGCCCTCACGATCCAACCCTGGCCGTCTTCGGCCTGTTTGAAAGCGCTGACCACGATATTCTCCGGCCAAACTGCCGCGTATGAAGCCCGCATGGGAAGCTGCCCAGGATGGCTGGCAGCCGCCTGCAGCCAGGCAGGCTGGTTCAGCTCCGCCGCCCGGCGCACCGTGCCCGCGTCCTGCCAGCCACCCGCATGCGGGAGCAGGCTGTAGTGAAACTGCTGGCTGCCCTGGTCGATAAATGAATACAAACGATCTACCTCAGGGATGACGGGCATATGATGAGCGTAAATCGGGCTGCGCAGTACGGTCAGACCGATCTCATTTTCACGGGCATCGTAGCTGTATTTTCCGTCATTGAGCAGGCTGAGCCCGTAGGGTGTCTGGTTTGATCCCAGAAAACCGGATACATCCACCCAATTCTGGCAGGCCTCTTCGTTGCCGTTCGGTTCGCGGCTAGCGACACCGAAGGGTACCTCTGCCGTACTGCTGGCCCGATCCACATTTACAGGAAAGCGCAGCTTGAGCAGCTTGAAATGTTCATGCCAATCCACCGTGACCTTCACATCCACCTGCGGCTGCCCTTGATAAATAGAAAATTCCTGGATCAGTGTGGATGCCGCGTAGGCGCTGACAACCCGGATCACGGCCTTGACTGCCCCGCACTCGACCAGGTTCACCGAAACCGGCTGAAAACGACCGATTACCCGGTCGAAGCGGAAGACATTATGGCTCCAGGTGTCGCTCGGATCATCAATGACCTCTGCCCGCGCGCCTTCCCCGCGAAATACTTCCACATCCCGCTGCTTATCACGCAGCGAGGCGATTGCCCCGCTCTCAGGATTGATCTCCAGTCGCAGATATTCGTTTTCCATCACCGTATCGCTGGCTTTAAGCACGGGAAATTCCGCCGGGGTGTCGTTTTCCACCAGGCGAAAGACAGCGTATCCCAGCGGCGGCAGGTCCGCTGAAAAACAAATTCGGCTGCAGCCGCGGGCCGTCGCCTGAGGCTGAACCCATTGGAATGGGACCGCCTGCCCCTGGGGATCAAGCAATGTCGCTGACCCGCCGACCCCGCGCATCTCCAGTTCCAGGTTGGCGTGCTGGGCCCAGGCGTGGGGGTTGAAAGCGATTATAGGCCAGCTGGTGGGTTGGGCGGGGATATTGATCTGCCAGCTCACCGCCTGCGCGGCCTGGTTCAGCGCCCGCCCGGCCAGGCTGCGGGCCTCGCCCATCTGGCTGCGCGCATCTTCGTAGGCCGCTTCCAGACTGGTGCCCGCCAGAATATCGTGAAACTGGTTAAACAGCACATTTTTCCAGGCCTGTTGAAATGCACCTTGCGAGTAAGCCTGGCCAACCACAACCGCACCGATCGCCGCCCATTTTTCCGCTGCCAGGAGCGCGTTTTCTGCCTGGCGGTTCCAGCGCTTGATGCCGGAATGGGCGGCATAACAGCCGCTGGCATGATGCTGCAGCTCGCCCTGCACAACCGGAAGATCCCAGTCGTGGGCTGCAGCGGAAGCAAAATACTTTTCGGGAGAGCTGAAAACCAGCTCCGGCAGGCCGGACTGGCTTTGCAGGCGGTGCAGGCTGTCTATGTTTTCACGGGTCGGCCCGCCGCCGTGATTGCCGACGCCGTAAAAACACATCAATTCTTCCACCGGTGCTTTAAGCTCCGCGGCGCAGCGTTCAACGTGCAGATCCAGGTCGCCTCCCCAGGCAGCGTATTCATACAATATCTGGTGAGTCAGCACCAGCGACCCGTCAGCGCCCTGCCACCAGAACAGCCTGCCCGGAAGATTTTTTTCGTGCGGACCCGGGCGCATGAAAATATAACTGCCCATACCGCTGTGCTTTAAAATTTGGGGCAGGCCGGCATTGTGCCCGAAGCTGTCGGGGGCATACCCAACCCGCACCCGGTGGCCAAATTTTTGCTGGAAATACGTCTGGGCGAGCAAAGCCTGCCGGGCAAATGATTCACCGCCAGGAATGTTGCAATCAGGCTCGATCCACCAGCCGCCGGCCAGTTCCCAACGGCCTTCAGCCACCCGCCAGCGGATCTCTGCGAACATGTGCGGATCGTTTTGTTCAACCCATTCGTAAAACGCGGCCGAGCTGGCGCTGAATGTGAAATCCGGGTATTCGTTCATCCGATCGAGCGCGGAACGAAAGGTGGCTTTCACCTCGTGAAAGCCCTCGGTCCACTGCCACAGCCATACCGGGTCAATATGGGCATTGCCGATCAGGTGCAGTTTGGGTGACATCTCGCTCCTTTCCATTCCTGTAGGACTATCCCCATTTTCTCACAAAATCCCTCCGCGGAATCGTTTATAATTCGATTTCGTGCCCACCCGAAACGGCCTGCTTGCCAGCAGTTTTTTTATCCGCGCCTTCCAGTTTGCCTTTTGGGGGGCAGCCGGGCTCTATTTCCCTTTTGCTAACGTATATTACCGCACCATCGGCCTGACCGGCACCCAGATCGGGCTGATCGGCACCCTGGGGGCTCTCATGGCTGCCCTGGGAGCCGTTGCCTGGGGATTGCTGCACGACCGGCTTGGGAAAAGCCGCCTGGTTTTCAGCGGAATTTGCTGGGGAGCGATCGTGTTGTCAGGCTTGTTGGGCCAGCAGCGTGAATATGGTTTGATCCTGTTCGTCGCTGCCTTGCTGAGCTTCTTCATCGGACCGGCTGTTTCACAAATGGACAGCATGACCTTAAAATTGCTGGGCCCCAACCACGCCGCCTACGGTTCGTACCGGGCATGGGGCACGGTCGGCTTCGTGATCACCTCGGCCCTATCCGGGTTTATCTTGCAGGAAACCAGCATTCATTCCATTTTTATTGCGTTTCCAATGGGGATGTTTATTTTCTGGCTGGTAGCTATGCGCCTGCCGGATCAGACAATTTACCAGGGCCCTTCCCTGCTGGGCGGTTTAAGCCAGATGACCCGCCGGCCGCAGTGGATTTTACTGATGACCAGCGTAATGGTGCTGTGGACCGGCGTAACCAGCTCCATTGTCTTTCTGGGCGTCTCGATGAAAGATATGGGCAGCAGCGAAGCCACCGTCGGCCTGGCCTTTACCATTGCCGCTCTGGCGGAAATCCCCCTGCTCCAGAGCGGGCCCTATATCCTGAGGCGGTTTGGCGCGCACCGCCTGATCCAGGCTGCGATGGTGGCTTATATTTTGCGCATGATCCTGTATGCCTTCATGGTCACCCCCAATGTGGCGCTCGCGATCAGCCTGATGCAAAGCATCACTTACTGCCCGTTCCTGGTGGGAGTGATCGCCCTGGCTAACGAGCTGGCTCCGGAAGGGATGAAATCCACCAGCCAGGGATTGTTAGGGATGGTAATGAGCCTGTCCAGCGTGGTGGGAGGTTTTTCCGGCGGCTGGTTGTACGATACCGCCGGGCAGACCGGGCTTTACCTGGTTCTGGCCGGGATGACCACTCTTTCCCTGCTGATCTTTGCCGTGGGCATCTCCCGCCAGCGCAGCAAGATGGCCACGGTTCCCAAAGGAGGGTGACAGTTGGCAGAACAATCCTCGCCAGAGCTGCGCATCGCCGAGTCGGCAGATGCACCGGCCATTGCCCGCTTGAATTTGCTGTTCAACGGCTGCAGCGAACCGGCCGAGCACTACGCGGCCCGCCTGGTCGATCCGCGCCGCGTGGATACACCCCTGCTGGCGCTGGTCGCGGGGATCGCGGTGGGAATGGCCAACTTGCGCCTGCTGGCGCCGGTATTTTACCCGGAGCCATACGCCGAGCTGACCGAATTGTACGTCGAAGAAGCTTACCGCCGGCAAGGCCTGGGCCGGGCGCTGGTGGAATATGCCGAACGGCTGGCCCGCCAGGTCGGCGCGGAGGAAATCTTCATCCTCACCGGCGCCGGCAACGCAGGCGCGCAGGCTTTTTACCGCACCCTCGGATACCAGGCGGACGACATCGCTTTCAGTAAAAATCTCAAATCCGGTCAGTATGATTGACGCCTGCGCGGGGGCGTGATAAAATCACGCCGTGTTTTGGGCGCGTAGCTCAATGGTAGAGCAGTGGCCTTTTAAGCCATTGGTTAAGGGTTCGAGCCCCTTCGCGCTCACTTTCATTATTAATAATCAAGTTGGTTAAGGGCCCCTCGCAAAGCACCCTTGTAGCGCAGCGAAAAGGGCAAAAGGGGGTGTTATTCGAGCCCCTTCGCGCTCACTTTCATTATTAATAATCAAGTTGGTTAAGGGCCCCTCGCAAAGCACCCTTGTAGCGCAGCGAAAAGGGCAAAAGGGGATGATATTCGAGCCCTCGCGCAGCACCCTACGGGCATCGCGCTCTTAAAATTCCCACTTTTTGCTCATTTTTGGGCCAAATAGTGGGTTCTACGCCCCACTTGACCCGCCAATATGGCGGATTTTTGTATTTAACGCCCCACAATGGCCAAAATCGAACTTTTGGGATTATCAATGAAATCCAATGTATTTGCTCTGTTGATTTTCTCACCAGTCAATGCCTGTCAAAGGCTGTCAACCACAGTTTCCAAACTAAGGTATACCTTACCAGTAAAAAGATGCAGGAGTTAATGAAGGTCTCGATCGAAAAATGCCTAGAAGTGTATCTTTCCACGCCTTAAATCGAGGTTAATAGCCTGCGCAACTTTACGATGAAGACGCTCTTCCTAAATACCGGCATCCGCCTGAGCGAGCTGGTCAAATAACAGGTCTCCAAGATCGATTTTGTGGGTGGCGAGATAATCATTTTTGCCAAAGGCAGCAAGGAACACCCCTGGCATGCAATTATTCGGGTACGCGAAGTACGCCTCGCGTAAATTTTTGCGGGTGATTAAACCGGTTAGATTTTAAAATATTATGGCGCTCACCAGAAAGGGAAGGCGCTTTTGATATCTGGTCAGTCTCTATTGCTAGAGCATTTAGGAAAATACTAAAATCAAATTGTGGATGAAATCATTTCTGACACTCGTCCTGAGATCGCTGCTCTACATCGAAGATTGTTACGCCAGGTTGGGCCGGCGCGCAAAATAGCAATTTTGGGACAAATGAACCAATCAATCATAATTCTGGCATTATCTGGGCTGCGGTCTCGTTACCCTACCGAATCCCCTGAAATGCTTCGCCGCCGACTGGCATACCTGGTTCTTGGACCGGTTTTGGCCCGCTTGGTATATGGCCCAATCATAGACAAGGGCTGAATGCTTTCCGAACCCAATCAAGTTACTTTTATATCACCCACTCCACCTCGCCAAACATCCAATATCTTCGCCACTTTATCATTTACTTCATTACGAGCCAGGGAACGTTCCCAACCATGGGAAAGCAAATTATCGTAATTGGTCTCAGCATGGCGAATATGGGCATTGACTGCAAGCCGGACGGCTTTTCCATCGAGTGCTTTGGCGCTGGCACTGCGTCCCACTCGTCCGCTGTATTTCTGACAGGCGTGTTCGGCAATAATCTTTTCGCGCCCGGCGGGACAAGCCGGATACAATTCGCGGACCCGCGCCGCGAACTGCTGAATGTATTCCTGGTCAAGTTCTGCTCGGCGCATCGCTCCCCGTTCCTGACTCCGGGCACGCAAATCAGCATCATCCAGGCATTCCTGTTCGGCGCGCTGGAGGGCAAATTCTTCCACCAGTAAGCCCTGGCGCTCGTAGCGTTTACGGGGGCGGCTCCATTTCAGCACCACTGCCGACAGAATAGAGTATTTCGCAGAACGGCGGGTGAGGGCAGCATCACCGGATGGGAGAAAAACCAGGTGGTCCAAGTCGGCGCAGGACAGGCAGAGTGCGCCCTTTTCGCTGGACAGTGTAATCCAGGCGTGGCGACCCAATTTTTCGCCGCACTCACTACATTCAGATTCACCAGTTGTGATGAATACTTTCAAGTTCATTTTGCATCCTGATCGATCATTTCAAAAAATCAAGCAATCCTTTGCCAATTTGCGTCAGGCGGATATTTGGATCCAACCCCAACCATGGTATTTTTCAGGCATGATATGGATTGTATTAATTATAGAGACGAATGAAAAACGTTGTGCTTCTCATTATTATGAAAAGAAATAGAATTGGCTTGATGAAGCGGTGATTGTAATCTGGAAATCGCGATTCATCCCGGCAGTTTGTTCATGCCATTTGTGCAGGGGTTACCTGTGTTGGATTGAGCTGACTAAAATATTCCATTAATATCCGGAAGATTCAAGGAGTGCTCATTGATGAGTAAAGGAAAAAAGAAGGATAAGAAATCCCGCCCGCTGCCAAAACCTAATCGGCAAATACCTAATTCGATGATCCGTCCGATGACAACGATTGGCTTCAGCCCATTTTTGCCACATGCCCATGAATATCCTTTCCACGGTTGTTGGATTATGGCAGGTTGGAGAGGAGCGGGCATTACCCCGGTTGTTGTGGCACGCTTGCAGGAAGCCGACCGGATCATGTTCGGGGTCTACATGGTAGATTTGTTTTGCCTGGGTATCAAAGATGCTTTCGCCAAGACAGATTATTCCCTGAATCGATTTGACCGTGAACTGCCACAGTTCTGCTCAGGAGATCCAAAGCCATGTTCAATAGAACTTGCCCACGAGGTAATTTACGGCGCGCTGGAATATGCGGCAAAACTTGGCTTTCATCCGCATCCAGATTTCACCAGGCTGAAGACAGACTTGATCCTTGACCCGCCAGAAGCTCACCCACGGGTGAACCATGTTGCCTTTGGCAAAGATGGCAAACCGTTCTATGTATCCGGCCCATTCGACGACGAAAATAAAAGCAGATTCGTGATCAATACCCTGAAGCGCACTTGCGGAGAAGGAAACTTCGAATACCTTTTAGGCCTGGATGGATTGCCAGAGTGATACGAATTGAAATTACTAGTTCACTTTTACATTACTTCTTCCAGCCAGGCCACCGCGCCGGGCGTTTTGCGCCAGTAATTCAAATGCGCCGCTGCGTAATGAATGGCTTCATCCTCGCCACCCACGGTGATATAAGACGAGCGTTCGAGAGGGATGCGTTTCTTGCCGGTTAGATAATATGGGACATGCTGGTTCACCTTCAGCGCATGTTTGAGGGCTGTCTTCGCCTGGCGAGTGCCGCCGAATTTGCGAAAGGCCAGCAGGGCTTCCGTATAGGCCCAATCCGCGGTCCATTCATCCTGATATTCTTTCAGCAAAGCCCCGGCGTCGTCAATTCGATCCAACTCCAATAAGAGATCCAGCAGCAGGTAGCGAATACCCTGGTTGTCACTCGGATTGAGGCGCAGCAGCTCCTGGTATTGAGCCAGGGCTTCGTCGCGCCGGCCCAGTTCCCATAAGTTAGTCCCATACCCTTCCAGGGAGCGCATAAAAGGCCGGGTTTCTAAAATCCCCCAGAAATGACCGATATTTTCATCATCTTCGAAAAAGGCCGAACCCAGCGCGCGCCGGCCCGCTTCCACTCCCTTTTGGAAAAGCTCGAGCGCCTGCCGGTGATTGGCGGCCGCTTCTGCCAGACAGACATAGGCATCCGCACAGTTTGCAGATATTTTTAAGGCTTTCTTCGCCAGGCTGGCTCTCCGGGATGGATTGGTCTCGTCCCAGGCTTGATACATGATTTGCTGAGCTTCAGCCACTTTAGGATCGGCATAGTACGAAATTGCCCCAATACCTGCGGTCAGGTCCGCCAGGCTGCTTTCCATGGCGCGCCGATCCGGGAGTAACGAAACCGGCGCATCGGACTCTTCGCCTTTCATTTTATTCCTCGCCCCCATCCAGTTCCTGACCTGGGCCAGGTCGCCACCCGGGTAGCGGATTTGGACCGAAGTTTTTCCCGTACTGGTTTGTACCGTCATCGCTGCTTCAACCGGTGGGTGGCTGCCACCCGGGAGGGTCTGGAGATGCTTTTCGACAAAGACCGGCAGCGCCCACAGTACTGCTTCATACCAGCGCAGCATCTCCGCTTTTGGACGGAGAACATCGTCCGGTGTGAAGATCAAGGGTGTCGGATATAGTTCCGGCGCCGGCAGCTTCCACCCATATTTTTCGGCTGCATCCATATCATCAAAACTTACGATCGGTGGCAGGTTAAGAAAGAAAACATGGCGGCCCTGCGCAGGGATGTTCCCGCCAGGCTCACGGGCGGTGAAAAAGGATTCAACCTCCTGCCAGGTCAGGAAAATACTCAAACCGTATTCCTGGCCTGCGATCCCCATCACGGAACAATAATACGGCTCAGACTGGCTGCCGACGCGGATCGCCAGCAGATCTTCGTTTGTCAAATAAATCCATGGCTGCGCACGGTAAAAAAATTCCGCGGCCTCAAATAATCTACCCACCAGTACTGGCTTTACGCCGGGCTGATCGAGTAAACCGGGAATGTCTTTTTCATCACTGAAGATCTCGCTCTGAAACGTATCGATCAACTCATCCAATTGCTTGCGCTGCGGCTGGAAACGAGAGACAACACCAATCTCTTGCAGTGGGAGGCGCAAACCTTCGACCATTACGCGATCTTCAAAATGTATTTCCGCCGGGCGATGTGGGGAACCGGTGCCCTTGGCAGGTTTGAGCATTGTCTTGAACAGCGTCTTCTGTATCTCATCATCCCCTGGTTCATCCAACAGCACGTCCATGTTTAAAATCGCGCCTGTATTCTGGTGAACAACCACCAGCAGCCAGGGGCGGCGGTACTCCTCGCTGGCTTTTTCGACTTCTATCCAGGTGCGCAGGCGGCGTACCGCGCAGTACCAGAAATCGTCAGTTTGCGTCAGACTCATCGGGGATTTTGCTTTGGGAGCCATGTTACCTTCCTTTATATTTCCACTTATGCTAATTGATTTTACCCGACTTGAACCCAATTATTTCAGCCTCTCGGGACCAGGGCCCGTCTTTTTCAGCACCACTTAACAAATCGGATATTTTCAGTGCGACATAGACAATAACGCGCTCTCGGGCGCCACATATCTGCGATTTGGACCATACGATTGCCAGATAACTCATGGAAATGTAATTTGATCGTGGTATAACTTGATCAAAGAAAAGCAGTGAAAACATGCTACAGGAGCCAGATGTCGTGTCCTCCGTGCCGGTTTGTATGACCGGCGTTCCGAAGAATGCCGTCCCCTGAACACTCCTGTCCATGATGCCAGCTCCAGAAATCTCTTAACCTGCCAACCGCTGTTCGCGGAGGAACAGAGAAGTAGCGGTTTGTCACCTGGCTATCATCGTAAAATGTGGTTACAACATTGAAAAAACGAATATCGATCATTTGCTCGTTGATTGCCGTCATCGGTCTCATTTTTCTCGCCCGGCCTGTGAATTCGACCATTCCTCTGAATGACCCTTCAAAGGAAGACATCTACCAATCTTTTTTAGAAGGCGAGCGCCTGGTTAACGGCATTAATCCCTATGCGCGGATTCTTGACGGGGATATGCGCATCAATCAAAAATACCCCACATATTTTCCATTGTTTTATGAAATTTCTTTTCTCAGCCAGAAAGTGGGATTGGTTAGCTTTGAGAGCTGGATCGATTTTTGGAAAGCGGTCTTTAAAGGATTTGATTACCTGATTGCCCTGTTTCTATTTACCATCCTGGCAGCAAAAAATCTGGAGTGGGGAGGGGTGGTAGCCGCTGGCTTCTGGTTGTTCAACCGGTGGACGCTGTACATCATCACGACGGCCAACTTTGACTTTATCCCGATCTTTTTTATGCTTGCCGCGCTAGCGCTTTTCCAACGGCATAAATGGCCGGCTTTGTTTCTATTTTCTATATCGCTGGCTCTCAAACAGATCGGCATTTTTATCGCGCCGTTATTTGTGATCTGGGTGTTCTTAGCAGAAGAAAATCATTTAAGAGGCATAAAACAAGCTGCATTAAGCATAATTGTCATTGCCAGTGTTCCCTTTGTTTCGAGCCTGCCGTTCATTTTCTGGAATTTGGATGGATTTGTGAGATCCATAGCCTTTTCCGCGACCCGATTGGCGGATACCCACACCAATCTCATGGTGGACAGTGTGGACGCTCTGTTAGGATGGCAAGGATTGCCGGCCCGGATCCCGATGGGGATTTTGATGCTGGCGATCTACTGGATGGCCGCGAAAGGAATCGGAAAGCGATATCTACCCGCTGTTTTAGTGTTTGTCGTTTTCTTCAGTTTCAATGCCGTACTGTACAATCAATACCTGGCCTGGCTGATAGCCCTTGTTCCCCTGCTGATTGTGGATTATGTGGATGCGCCGGAGAATCTTTCATTTTTGCCACACCATCCTATTCGAAAAGAAATGTAAAACCGTTCGAAGAAAATAGGGCCAATCTTTCTTCCATCCAGACGGGCTGGAACAGGGTGTCTAAAATATTAACAAAAATCTGTATACACGACCTGGTCCACTCCGAGCAGTGAAGCCTTACTTTTTAGAGCAGAGGAAGGCTGTGCGTCTAATTATCCATCCACCTTCTTGGCGCAGAGAAAGCCAGGCCTGGACAAGCGCCGGATATTATCGTTTAATTCAGACATCGTGGGTATCCAATGTGATGTAGGCGAACAACCGGACCCGACCATCGAATGAAATTAGCTATAGGAGATCCCCTGCTATGATCCAAATTCGTGATGTCTTACAGGTAAAATTTGGCAAGATCGATCAAGCCGTAGAATTATTTACCCAGCTGTCCTTGCCCGCTGCTGAAAGGGTGATCATGGGTCAGCATTTTGAAGTGCTGACAGACATAACCGGGGAAATGTACAGCCTGGTGAATGAGTTTGTGGTGGAAAATTTGGCGGAATTCACAGAATTGCGTGAAAAACAATTTTCACAACCCGAGTTTGAGCGTTGGTTTAAGCAATACCAACTGTTTATCGAAGGCGGGCGGCGTGAGTACTACAACGTTGAAGGATCGCTCGCGACCTGGTCGAGACCTGGTGTAGTAGTTGTGCGAGAGACTTACCGGGCTTATAAATGGCAAATTCAAACGACTGTTGCTCTCTTGCGGCGTTATGGAGGTCTGCTGGAATTTTTTGGCGTAGGCTCGAAACCGCGGATTCTCACGGATCTCAGCGGTCCCATGTTTCGGGCAGTGATCGAGATTGAAACAGAGAGCCTGTCCGCCTGGGAAAGTCAGCGGCGCAACCTTTACCGGGAGATCGAATTTCAGGTCTGGTTCAACCAGATGATGACCAGCGTCGAAGCCGGCACCCATGAATTCTTCCGCGTCGAATATACCAGCGAGTAGACGTTAGCCCACAACCATCGATGCGGCAATAGCCAAAGGGCAAAATATGGCCGATATGCCTTTGATCCAGGCTTGGGCGGATCTGTGCTGTTCTTGCACGGACCGCCAGATTTATTTCGCCCGAGATTCTTTGGTTCCGCGTAGATAAATCATCCAATAAAATAAGCCGACCAGTAATGATCCGCCGACGATGTTGCCAATGGTGACAGGCAGGAGATTGTTAAGCAAGAATGCCGGCCAGGTCAGGCTCTCCACATTTACATTACTACCCAGACCCGCCACAAAGGCAGGATCAAGCTGCCGGATAAACAGTGCGTAGGGAATGAAATACATATTAGCCACGCTGTGCTCGAAACCCATCGCCACAAAAGCCGTGATTGGGAAAATGATGGCTGTGATTTTATCCACGGTGCTGCGCGCGCTGTAGGTTAACCAGACAGCCAGGCATACCAGGCCGTTGCAAAGTATGCCCAACACAATAGCCTGGACAAATTCGAGTTGCACCTTGGAAGTCGCGGTACTCAGCGCTATTTGACCCACCGAGCCGGCGCCGCTCGTATACTGCCTTGCCAGGAACATCAACCCCGCAGTTCCGATCGAACCGAAAAAATTGCCCAAATAAACGACGGCCCAGTTGCGTAGTAAAGCCGATATGCTGATTTTTCCACTGGCCCAGGCCATGACAATCAGGCTGTTTCCGGTAAACAACTCGGCCCCACCCACGATCACCAGGATAAGGCCCAAACTGAAGGCCAGGCCTGCCAGCAGGCGGGCCGCCCCGTATGGCAGGACGGAAGTTCCGGCCAGGGTTGTCGTGCTGAAAGCGGCTCCCAGGGCAATGAATGCTCCTGCCAGGATTGCCAGCATGAAAACCTTCATATCAGGCAGGTTCGCCTTGCGAACACCGATCTCCTCTGCTTTTTGAGCCATCGCCGGAGGAAGAAAAGAATCAAAAATGTTAAATTGCGCCATAAAACCTCATGATATTTGATTCGCTGATGATAAAGTGGGCAGGAGCTGGCTCTAATTTTCCATCCTATATTTATTATATGGGGATTTGATGCAAATTGAGGGCATAATTCCAGAGAAAGTTGCGCAGATCACCTGTACGATTCCCATTTTTTTAAAGGTGACAATCGGCACTGTTTAAATAATCCAAGTAGAACTATACTTAGGAATGATAATCATTCTCAATTAGAATCTTATGGACACCAATTCAGATCTCCTTTATGCTCTGCACAACCGAGGCAGCCACCTTACCCGGCAACGACTGCTGGTGTTGCATATTCTCAAAGAGATACCAGGCCACCCGGATGCTGTGACGATTTTTCAGGAGGCGAAAAAGCGAGATGATCGCATCAGTCTGGCAACCGTTTACCGATCCCTCGCTGTGTTGAAAGCAGCAGGGCTGGTGGAAGAGAACCTATTAGGGGAAGATCACGGCCATTTCGAGACTATGCAAGAGCCCCACCACTACCACTTCACCTGTGTTGCTTGCGGGAAGGTCATCGAGTTTGAAGCATCCAGGATTCCCGAAGTAGCCCTAGAGTTGAGTAAACGCGAAAATTTACAGGTAACGGAAGTATATTTTCATCTCAGGGGATACTGTCAGGACTGTCAGAAAACCAAAACATAAACATAGAGCAGGGTTTCGACCGGTATGGATAATGGACCTCAATCGCTGCTGCCTGATCGGAATCAAGGGGAAAAAGGGAGAATAGTGACCCCATTAAGTGATCTAGACACCGGAAGAACCGGATCTGTTAGCCGTATTGCCGGGGATAAGGAATTCATGAATCAAGTTGCCAGCTTAGGATTCACGATTGGCGCGCTGGTGACTGTCCTCCAAAACCATGGCCAGGGTCCGATAATCGTTTCGATGCATGGCGCCCACATTGCCTTAGGGCGCCAGGAAGCTGACCTGATCCAGGTCCAACCGCTGTGAATGGGCAGAATTCAGTTCTCACAATCGCGCTGGCAGGCCAGCCGAATGTCGGTAAATCGACGGTATACAACCTCCTCACCGGTGAATCCCAATATGTAAGCAACTGGCCCGGAAAGACATCCGAATGCCGGACCGGGTATTTTAATTTCCAGGGAGAGACGCTCAGGCTGGTAGATTTACCAGGAGCATACAGCCTGTCAGCCAGTTCCGTGGAAGAACGATTAGCCCGCGAGTATATTATCGAAAGCCGTCCGGATGTCCTGCTGGTCATCCTTGACGCAGTCCTCCTGGAGCGAAATTTATATCTCGTCGCGGAGCTGCTTTGCTTGCCCGTACCTCTTGTCATGGCCATCAATCGCATGGACCTGGCGACCTCTCAAGGAATCCACATCGAGCCAGAAGTGCTTGAAGCGGCCATTCGGGTACCGGTCGTCCCCATCATCGCCCAACAGGGCGAAGGGATCCAGGCAGCGATCACAACCGCGATTCAAACAGCGCGTCAATCCGAATCCTGGCAGCCCAACCGCCCGGTGATTCGTCCAGATCATCAGGAAGTCCTTTTTCAGCTTGAACAACTGATCCGAAAACAAGTCCCTGCCCCCTATCCTTCTGATTGGATAGCCATGAAGCTTCTGGAAGGGGACCGCGAAGTAACAGAAACAATGAAACAGCGGTTAGGAGCCGATTGGGAACAGGTCCACGCCCTGCTTCTCCAACATGATGATGCTTTCCTCGCCGTCGCAGGGGGGCGCTATGATTGGATCGAACGGATGGTCCGGGCGGCAGTCGTTCGGCCAAAGTCAGGCCAGGTGACGGTGACCGACCGGATCGACCGGTTTGCCACCCATCCTGCGTGGGGAGTGTTGATTTTAATTGCTGTAATGGCAGCATTGTTTGGTCTGACTTTTTCGCTCGGAATTCCTCTGCAACAGTGGCTGGAGGTACAGGTCGTGCAGGCAGCCGCCGAATCGGTGCCCGGCTTGCTGGCCGGTTCACCTCCCTGGCTGGTGGGCATGATCGCCAATGGGGTCATCGGCGGGGTAGGCACGGTGCTTACCCTCCTGCCGATCTTGATCCTCTTCTTTATCGGCATGGGCATGCTGGAAGACCTGGGATATATGGCAAGAGCCGCATTTGTGATGGACCGCTGGATGCATCCATTTGGTCTGCACGGTAAAAGTTTTTTACCTCTTTCTTTAGGGATCGGTTGCAATGTACCGGCGGTAATGGAGAGCCGTATCATCGAAGAGCCCAAAGCTCGCTTGATCACGATCCTACTCACACCATTGGTCCCTTGCTTCCCACGCTTATCGGTTGTAGTCATCCTGGCGCCCATCTTTTTTGGGCAGAACGCATTTATTTTTTGCCTTCTCGTGTTCAGTTTACCCCTTCTCTTCCTTGTTTTATACGGGAAAGGGTTCCACGAGCTGTTGCAGAGAGGTAAGCATAATGCTTTTATCATGGAGCTCCCCCTCTTCCAACCACCCCACGTGAACGCGATCTTGAAAAGTGTGAGCCAAAGGATCGTCGATTTTTTGAAAGGAGCTGGAAGCGTCATTCTATTCATTTCGGTTGGGCTTTGGGCGCTCTCTTATTTCCCTGGCGGGGAGATCAACTCCAGCTACCTGGCTCTCTGGGGACGCCTGCTGGATCCCTTGAGCAATTTCATCGGCCTGGACTGGCGGATGGCAGTCGCGCTGATCACCAGCATGCTGCGCAGCGAGAATACCATCACGACTCTGGCGATCTTATTCGGAGTCGGGCAGCATCAGCTCGGCCTCACGGATGCTCTGACCGGTCAACTGGTTCCGGCGGCAGCCCTGGCGTTTTTTGCCATGCAAATCCTGTTCGTGCCCTGCATTGCCACCGTGGCAGCGATGCGTACTGAGAGCAAATCCTGGAGTTGGAGCCTGGGATATGTTGGGCTGCGCCTGGTGACTGCTGTAGGAGTCGGCATCTTGATATATCAAGGCTGCCGACTGCTCAATTGGGGGGTATAAGCATGTTAGAAAAACTGCTCGATCGCATTTCCAAAGGAGGGAATTTCTCCCTCCAATCGCTGGCCCAAGAGCTCGGAGTGAGCAAAGAATTGCTGGAAGCCATGCTTTCTGATCTGAGCCGGGCAGGTTATCTCCAACTGGTAGAGGCCTGCGGGGAAAGCGATTGCGGCAGGTGTGGTTCAGCCGCGACCTGCAAACCTCGGGAAAAAGTGTGGATGCTGGTTAAAGAAGATCATTCGAAATAGCTGGCCCTACATTTCACCGATTTCGAGTTCTCGGAGAGGGGGGATGCGATCTTCTCGCCGTTCCTAAGAATTTACTGACTCACGTCTCAGCAATTTCCAGCACGTGGATGCCGTGAATGGGGATATCCAAAGTCCCGATGCCGCTGTTCGAATCCCATTCCGCGGAAAGAATTAGGCCGTCTATCCAAACCCTGGGGGATGAAGGGCAATAAAACGCAATATTAACTTCATTGTATGCCTGAACTTTAACGGACAACCTGCCCTCCTCGATTTTTGGAGAGTGCACAGTACCGCCGACCGCTTCGAGCAGCAGCGGCGCCTTGGGCGGGGCCTGACTGCGCTCCACCAATAAATGATGAGAACCGGTTGTATAAAATTCACCCGGGATTTTCAGGGATCCATGTATTGATTGGCCGTCCACCACGAAGCGGCTCACCCATTCACCAGTCCCGGATATTGAAATATTCCAACGGCCGCCGCGAAAAGGAAGTCTACGCAGACCGATGGAATTGGATAAAGCACAGGGGATATAGGTCATCCCGCCGTGGTCCATTTCCAATCCCACCACCCCTTCGAGCAGCCCCCTGGACCAACCGGAAAGGGCAAATAACTGCCAGATCTGGCCGGTGATACCTTTCCAGCCGGCTCGAGACGGCTCATCCGCAGCCAGCATCTGTAGCTCAGGGATAACCCCGCGGTATTGGAAATATGCATCTGCCAGGCGAAGCCATCGTTCGATCGCAGATCGATCGCCCGCCCGACGGAAGGCTTTCAGGCAGTAGAGGTCAAAGTGCAGGAACCAGCAGTCGCTGGTTACGGTCTCGGTGCCAATATGGGCATCCCAAATAGGGACCATGCGGATCCCATCCGTTTTAAATAACTCCCGCTGGATGAATCCGCTCAGGTTTTTCATCACCGGGCGCATTAGCCGTGCCCCGAAAGGGTTGTGCAGCGGGAAAAGGGAATACCTGGGGTACGTGCCGTTATGCTTCCCGCTCGCAACGTCCACCGCATCAACCAGGAAACCACGCTGGGGGTCGAAAAACTCGGTCAGATAATTTCTTTGCAGCCGCGCAGCCAGGCCGGAAGCGGATTGGGATAGGAGATCATCACCCTGAATTTGAGCCAGCACCTCCATCATGCGGCAAATCGTGTAAAAAAATCCGTTTTCATAAGCCACGAGACTCTGTGGGGAACGGCCGAGCTTTAAGGGCGCATCGGGGTACATCCCCAGGGATGGATAGAACCCACGCCTATCTGTTTGCGCCGACAGCTGCTCAAAGATCCAGCGCGCAGCCGGGTAGCAGCGCTTGAGGGCCGCTTCATCCAGCGTTTCACTATAGTATTGATATAGTAAAGAGATAAAGAGCTGAGAAATAAAGTCGAAACCAGTCACCTGCAGGGGCTCAAGATCGTTGTCAAACCGGTGAGGGACGCTGCCATCCTCGGCCAGGTGAGTTGAAATAAATTCAAGCAGCCTCTGTGCTCCAACAGAATCGCCCCAGCGGGTCAGCTCATGCCCTCCCATCAGGCTATCCCAGCCCCACACAAAATAATACCCTCCCGCCGATGAACGCAGCGCGCCGCTGTTCATCACTTTCATCGCCTCTGTGTATTGGGGAGCCAGGCGATAAACGGCAGAGGCGACCGGATGCCCGCTCACTCGCAGGCGCGGACTGGACGCAGATCGCGACGTATAGCGGGCAAATTGCGCCTGCCAGGATGATGCCGGAGCGATGCGCATCTGAGCCAGGGTCAATTCAGCCTGGGTATTTGTACTTTCGCAAACAACAAAGAAATAAACGGGTTCCCCCCATACGTCAGGAGGTATCTCTTCAGCCGGCAGGCTCAGCGACAATCCATCGATACGGACCTGATCATCGGCTCCCGCAATCAGGAGATGGGTCTCCGCATCGATGAATTGGTCCTTAAATCCCGGCACATTGATCCAGCTACGGGTCTGGAGCTGGTCACGGGCTGCCAGATATAAAACGCCCTGGCGGTTTCGCGGGGCATTCCAGGCGCGGTGTCCGTTGACTCTGACATTCAGGGAATCCGGATCGAGACTCAGCACGGGCGTGATCCACAGCGGCTCTGAACGCTGGTTGCGGCAGCGAACTTGCCAGATGAGGGTCCTTCCTCGGGCGCACAGCGTGGTTTGAAAGGTGCATCCGGCCTGTTGAAATTCATTCACCCAGCCGAAAGGCCAGATCTGCGTGCGCTGAAACTTGTGGGAGATCACCTCGCGTGAGGTGATACTCTCAATATCAAATGACCATTTTAAAGCCCCTGCAGGCTGTTGCAGCAGGAAGGCATTGGCGCTCTGAGGCTGTTTCCCATGATAGATCAGCCGTGTCAGGCCGCCGCTCTCCTGTGAAAAAAAAGCCAGAATACGGTCGTCGGCTATCCAGATTCCACCCTCGGGAAACCGGCCGATCCCATTCCGCCGTCGGATCAATCCTTTCTCACCCTTATGTCGTGCCTCCGGTTTTTCCATATTTCCTCCTCCGACGGGCCGAAATGGCTGTCTGATCTGCGGGAATACTACTCTCCCAGGAACAGAATGATTTCGCGCACGCCGTAGGCCGGAATTTTCAACGCCAGCCGATGTGAATCGAGCACGGTCGCATCCATCGGAAGCCCGCCCGGCTCCATTTTTTTCACTTCGCGGCGGCTCTCCAAAATACCACTGGCTTCCCGCCCGGCCATCTCACATAGTCGAGCTCGAATAACATCCAATCCAGCGTCTTTTCGCAGCCATTCACAACCGGTCAGGTAGACATTGTCGCTGTCCAGCTTGAGCCAGGACTGAACCATCGGCGAACCATTCGCCGTTTCTACCCCGGGGCTGAGCTGCACCACCCAGGGCGGAACCGATATTTCGTAGGCTTCCTTGGCCAACACGATTGGATCTGCCTCCAGACTCAGGCTGTATCGATACACATACCGCCCCTGGGGGTGATTAAACTCATAATGGTCAGGGCCATCCTGAAAATCGGAATAACCCGGACCACGTCCAAACTCATACCATTCGGATTGGGGAGAAATCCGTTTGCTGACGGTACGTGGATGGATCAATGAAGCCCCAAAGCTGATCCCGAGCAAAGTCTCCCCTGGTTCTGACAATCCTCGCCAGATAAAGAAGTGGGGAGAGCCATCCGCAATAAGACCGCCCCAGCCGCGCACATGAACGCTCCGCAGCGCTGTAAAGGGCGAAAGCCCCCACCAAAAATCATGTATGGGTTCGGTCGCTTCCGCCAGCCAACTGCGCTGGGTGATCAACGGGTGGACAGACCGCATGGGATCACGCAAAGCATACGGGACATCGACCACCAGTTCAGGATCGTCGTTCACCGGGAACGCGACCAATAATCCGGGGATATAGGGGCGCTCATTGTTGCTCCCCAGGTAACTGCCGATCTCGGGCGGCATCGAAGGGGTCGGAATCCCCAATTGGGTTGGCTCCGCAAAGGTAAAACGGGTTTCAAAATCGATCCGCGGATTTCCTTTTGAGCTGACCAATGTGGCGATCGTCTCATAATTACATTGAGGCAGCTTGCCGCGGAAACGCAGGCGCTGGCGAACCGGACCCTGCTCCAGCACCTCGGCACTGGTCGCTTCACCTGGAACAGGGGTGAAGTGATAATTCCAGCGGACAAGCCACTGCTCAATAGCCATACGCTGCCGCTGCGAACGGACCGCCCCGACCCCAACCACAGATTGCCCTTCGGAGAGGAACCACAGCGTGATCCGCAAGCGTATCCCCGAAGCAAGCTCGCCTAACGGAATACTGCGGGCGCTTGTGTATCGATGGGGGGGTTCCATCCAATGCAGATTGATCACCGGGAAGCGCCGGGTTGGCGCCAGGCAGCTTCCGTCGCGTCCGATGACATCTACCTCGACAAACAGCAGGCACCCGCTCATCTCGTCAAGATCCAGATCGTAGTTAGCCACCTCAGGCAGGGTCACTTCAGCGCTGGCGCTGAAACAGCCCGCCGCATCGGCGCCTTGTTCTGATAAAGGCTTGCCGGCTGTAACCTTCATCTCCGTCTGAACCGGGCGGGCGATCAAGTTTAATAATCGATTCCCCCCTCGATAAATCCGCCCGCTGCGCTTATCTTCCAGCAGGGCCAATTCGCCATTAGATGCAAAAGCCGCGCGAAGGCGCGAGTTTTCAAGGTTAAGTGAGGATTGCGAATTAATTTCTGGCTCAGCTGGAGCGGAAGGCGAGAAATTCAAATCATACATACGGTAACCCCAGGCGGGCAGGTTCCGGGCATTCCATAGAACCTTGGCCCTGCTCAAATCGCCATTTGACCCCCACTCTAGAGGCTTTATTTGGATCGGAGGATGTTCATCTCCCGGGCTCCTCAGACTGAGGCTCTTAAAACCGGCAGGCAGCTCGACTTCCGCTTCCGCCATCGCGGACCGTTCCCAGCCAAGCAAATTCCACGCGATCAACCTTGGGCCGGCTGCCTGGAATGGTATTGATATTTCTTGCAGTAAATCCCGGGCGGTGGCCTGCAAATCTGATAGTAGGGTGCGGGCTGCGGGAAGGTAAATCCGCTTGTGATCATGGACGAGCCAGCGAATATGATTGTCGTTCAAGAATAAGGTCCGTTTCCATAGCGCCTCAATCCTGGCAGCCTGGATGCCCCCACCCATTCGCAGCGCCTCTAATGCTTCGATTCCCGGCAAGATCAGCTCGCATTGGCGAATCAGGCTGGTCAGCTGCATCTGGTCTGGTCCACCGCCGTTCCATCCTTTTGATCCTATTCCGGCGGCAGGGATTTCAGGCCATTCACTCACGTGATCCATCCATTCCTTGATCCGGCTGGGCTCAAAATGCATCTCTCCGAAACGAACCGCTACCTGGCGCAGGGCACGCTCGAAAGGATTGGTGCGGTGATGCCAGTGCATTTCGGTGGCAAAGCAGAAAGCCGTCCCTTCACCCCGTTCCAGCGCCCTGATCATTGGCCCGGACATGGCCTCAAGCCCATGACGCTGCAGCGTTGCGCCAATGCATGGGACGCGGGTGCCGTCCATCGCCACCACCGTGCCTTCCAGCCCACCGAATAAAACCTGGTGCCCGGTCAGAACTGCCAGTTGGGCTTGCTGCGCGGTACCCCAATTCATCAGGGTGAAAGGGTCGTGGGTTGTCAAAGCCACAGGTGCCGCACCCAATTCACGCTCCAGCACAGCGCGGCTGTAGCGGATCGCTCGGATTAGAGTTTCACCCATAGCCTGCTCGGCGACGAGGGGAATATAGTAATATGTAACCGGCTCAAGCCGTCCGGTAGAGACCACCTCGCGCCATTCTGCAACATCACTCGCACTGAAGGGAAGGACATGCATGTTCGGCTCGAGCTCTTGGCCCGGCACCCGGCGCACTTCTGGGGTCATTTTCAGGTCGAATACCCAACCCGCATGGCTGAAGGCCAGGTGACCGAAAAATTCGGCGGGCAGGGTTTTAAGATAAGCCAGGTAACCAGGTCCTTGCTCATATCTGAGCTGTTTGTAGCATCCAGGGCTCAACCAACCCCAGTGAAAAGTTAACAAATAAGCTTCTCTCATTGGATCACCCATTCTCCTTCCCCATCGCCCGGGCGAACAACACGCACGCTTCCATTTAGTAACACCTGGTTGATCTGCTCAACACCATCCACATGCACAGGGGCGTTTAAAGCAAGTGCGTTCAATTCGAAGTCGATCTCATCCCCCAAATGGATGCGGAAGATTGCACCGGCCAATGATTCACACTCGACCAAGATGCCTGGAGCGCCAATCCGCACCCTTGCAGCCTGGTCAGTCGGCAGGGCCACTACCAGCCACCCGGATGCAGGCTCGAATGCCAACCAGGCTGGAACGCCAGGATCAGTCCGCAGAGAAATTTCACCCAACTGAAGGGATCCGCTAGAATTTTGAACTGCCAGCGGGCAGCTGAACCCCTCATGCACGATCTTCCTGCCGTTTACCTGGCTCTCAAGCACTTCCTGGGTCTCCGGATTGTAATGCATCACCAATTCATCCCCCCCGCTGATGTAGCGCACCTGGCGCACCTCGCCAAGCCACATGTTCTCCGAGAGGCGCGTGCTGGCAATATGCCGGCGAAAGGCCGCAAAACTACCGTATTCCGCGGCCGTTCCAATTTCGAGGATCAGGCCATTATGGGCCTTGTTGAGCGCATAAGCAGGGAAGGATCGCGCCTCGCCAGCCCGAAAATTATAAATGGATAGTATCAGGTGGTGATTGGCCTCAAAAATCTCAACCGCGTGCTGGCCTCCGCCTAAATCGGTTGGTTGGAGGGGGCGCAGAGCCAGGTACACATCGCCATCGCGAATGGTGAGCGGAGATTCCCAATCCGCATGAGCCGGGAAGCTCTTAATTTCCTTATCTGCCAGCCAGATTTCATCTAAAGGCTGATAGAGCGGGATCAACGTATCAAAACGCAAGGAATGATAAAGCCCATTTTCACGCCGTAAGGGCTGCGACAGAAGAATAGCCTTTCCGGCGTGCTGCAAGACGTGTTGGCGGCCATCTTGATGCAGCAGATTCGGACTGTACACCATCGTGCGCCCCCCATACCAGGAGGTATATGCATTTTCCTGAGCCGGCAGGCGGTTATTGGCAACATAGCGAAAGTAGAGCGCGCGAAGATCGGTGAACTTGCTTACCGCCCCGCGGGGCCTCCAGTAGGCGATGCACATTTCCGTTTGCCCGCCGTCTACATACGGACGTTCGGTCGATCCGAGGCAATATTGGGGCGTCATGAAGGTCGTCAACCGGCCCCGCCCCCCCCGGTAAACTTCACGCCCATCCACGGTGTAGTCTTCTCCATCCGTGGTCGAATAAACCTCGAAAGGAAAACTTTTTCCCTCGCCGATGCTGCGCAGGTAATCCGGAAAGCAGAAAATACAGGCGGCGATCTTTCCAGCCCACTCAGCATCGTAATGGTGGTCATAGGCAACACACATGTCGAAATCCCAGAAAACAGGGGCCTCCAGGACGGCGTGCGCCAGGTAGCGAATAATGCCGCCAAAACCCAGCGTGCTGTCGGCATAAGCCCGGCTGTGTGGTCCTGCCAATTGCTGGGTAGGGGAATGCCAGCGCGCCATGGTGCTCAGCCAGATTCTTTCTTCAATCAACCGGGCTCTCAGCCGGGTCGACTCCAGTTCGGCATAAGCGCCAATACTCGCCAGACCTACAAGAGTCGGACCGAGATAAGTGGGGCTGTTATATTCCGACATATCCCCCGCCTGGCTGAAGATATGGATAAACCTGCGCAAGTTCCTGTCAGCGCGCTCCGAATACTCCCGGCGCCCCAATGCCTTGCCCGCCGCCGCATAGAGCCAGGTGGCAATCACTGGGTGATTGACATTTCCCCGGCCAAATTCCCGATCCTGCCAGGCTTCCAGCGACTGTTCCAGCAGCTCTCCCAGGTGCTCTTTCGCAGCCTGCGTCAGGCTGGCGGCGTGCCGGGTAAGCATGATGCCCACATCTACAATCTGCCAGCCAATATCGCCGCCAGGCGCCGGGGCTATTGCCAGCGCCAGCTCATTGGCGCGCTGGATGTTGGCAGCCCCCCCGCGCTCAAAGCAAATTAATGCCCTGGTTCCAAACGCTTCTGCCGCGTTTAAGAGGTCAGCATGCCGATCCGCACGTTTTGAAATTTCAAGCAAGCCCATCTTCATTCTCCTGATCTAAATCACCCGGGAAAACCTGTGGATTATTGTCAATTTCAATACAAACGTCATCAAACCAGGCAGACCCGACCCCATCCAGGGCCAGACGCAGGTAACCGCGCGTGGCCCTCGCCGGCGGCGGATCGATCATCAATTCAACATAAGTCCAATCCCTGCTTCCAGTGATGGGCTCAGAAACAACCTCTGCAAAAGGCGGTTTTTGACCGGTGGCGACCAGGTAGCTGCTGTACCGGAAACTCACGTAGGCCCCTTTACCGACCAGCCTATCCGTTTTAATCCAGGCCCCCAGCCGCTGCCTGGAAGAAGGCAGGGGATTCATCCAAAAATCGGGCCCTTGGGGAACTTCCCAATAAGCCAGGCGGGAAGATTGATTATGGAGCGCCAAAGAAGATTGATCAAGCCGGCCAAAGGTGCGGTCCCAAACAGCGCCCTCGGGATGGGATGGCGACCAATACCAGGAGCTGTCGGGTAGCGATGGGAATATGCCATCCTGGAAAGTATTATTCCCCGCGCGGTAAGCCGGGCGAGAAAGCTGCTGGATTAAATCTTCGGACAGCACAGGTTGGATCGAGCTTGCCAGCCGCTGCGCGCCTTCTACAGCCGGAAGGGAGTAAAAACGGTAGCGGGCGGAGCATTTTTGCCCACCTTTGAGTGTTATCGCCGGGTAAGGCTGGCCTTGATTTACCTTCCTTGCGTCCCACTTTCCATCCGAAGGAACACGGTAGATAAAATGAACGTCGTACCCCCAGGCGCAGACCTCTACGCGAGTTGCCTGGGCAGTCTCAGGTCCCAGCTCGATCACCGGATTGCCATCCGGATGATTGAAGAAACCCATCCAACCGCCTGAAGCCGGGAAAAGGATGCGCTCCAATGAAGGGGCACCCAGGTGGTTTAATGGCAGGCGTACGATCTGACCTTGCGGGTCCAAATAAACCACCCAGGGCCAGCGCGGTTTTTCAGCGCCGGGATAAGGCACGGCTGAGCCAACGGCATCTTTGTACCAGGGATCGGCAAACTCGATCCCGCCTTGCGGCTCGACCAGCCATTCCTTTCCGGGCAGCACTTCCATTTCTGCGGTGACTTCATACACATAGGAATCGATTCCGGCATCATAAGTCAGGCGCAGCTGGTAACGGCTGGCGATCGACCGATTGGCATTATGGGATTGAAGTGAAAGGCTGTAACAAGAGGGGTCGCGATCATCCAGCCGCAGCTCATCCACAATCCAGGCGCTGCGCCCGGGTTTTTCGTTGTCCGCGTACTGCCACCAAAACAAGGTCAGCCAGGTTGCCAGCGGCTGTCCCCCAGGGCGCATCACCAGGTCGCGCAAGCGCGGAGACTCCACCCTGGCAATTTTTTGGCCGCCATCGGCGATCCAGGTGCTGCCGGTTGACCAATCATATAGGGTGTGGAACTGAGAAGTCATCGCCTGTACCCCTGCCATTTTACCTTGTTTATTAACAGGAGCAGGGAGAGTTCTCCCTGCTCCTCGTTACCACACATAAGGCTTGAATTGCCCCTACAATCAGGTGTTTATTTGGTCAGATCTGCCTTGCGGGTCGCCAGCAGTTTCGTCAGTGCGTCCTTCCAGGCTGGAGCCAGTGTAACTTGCGTCAGATCTTTCTCCATGCCAGCCACAACCTTCTCATTGGCTTGCTTGGCATAGGCCTTGAAGTCAAACTTGTCGAAAGCCAGCTTACCATCGCGGACTTGACCCCATTTCTCCCAGAAGTCCCAGCCCTGGGTGTAGCGATCGATATTGAATGGAGCCGCAGAACCATTCCAGGGTTCAGGCCCAATCTTTGTCAGGCTGTACTTCATCATTTCTGCGTAGCCAGCGTCCTTGAGGAACGGATAGAACTGGAGCCAATAGGTCACCACATCGCTGTCTTTGAGCCACATATTGGGATAAGTTGGGTATCCGGCAGCGGCGAGGAACTTCAATGCCTCCACGGCAGCGGCAGGATTCTTGCTCTTGGCAGCCACACAGGCGCCGCCCTGGTAGCGGGAGAGAACCAGGTCGTGACTCTTGGGATGGGGGTAGGCTACAATCTTCCAGTTGCCCGCGCCTAATTTCTCATTGGCGCGCCGGAAGAGGTCGTAGTCGATGCCCTCCGAGAACATGGCCATCTTGCCGCTCAAGAACAGCTCACCTGCGCTCTGGCCCATCGTTCCCAGGTAAGAGTTGGATGGCATGATCTTGTAGGTGTTGGTCAGGTCAGACCACCATTTCCAGGCTTCGATGAATTTGGGATCGTCCACCAGGCTGCGGGTACCCGTCTCGTCGAAGCGGCGGGCGCCGTTGGAGAACGGCAGGGTGTCATCAGCGAACCAGCCCGCCCAGTAACCCCAGATATCCACATTCTTGGCATCAAAGGCCGCATCCGTGGGCGCTTTTCCGTTCTTATCTTTGGTCACTTTCTGGCCGATGGCGACCACATCTTCCCAGGTCATGTCCGTATTCGGTACAGTTCCACCCGAATCCTTGATTAATTTGGTATTGACCAGGACAACCGGGAACCAGCCGCCGAGCTGCAGGCCATAAAGCTTGCCATCCAGGCCGGTAAAGCCGTCGAGGAACACTTTCGGAACCCGATCCAGGAACGTCTTGTCAATGTACTGGTCAATCGGCGCGAAAGTTCCATCTGCGGCCTGCAGACCTGGCGTGCTGCAGTAGTAAAGATCTGGGGGAGTGCCCGCAGCTACCAGGGCATTGAATTTGGCATCATCGCCGATCTGGATCTTGAGATCAATACCCGTAGCGGTCTTGAACCAGGCGGCATCTTCAAGCAGAGCGCGCTGCTGATCGATGCTCATGCCAGCCATATACGTTACGGTCGTGCCCGCCGCGTATGGCTTTCCGGTGAAGGTGTAGGCACGATAGGTCTGAGCGCCCGCGGTAGGCGTGATCAGCTTCTCAACAGAAACTGTCTCTTTGACAGTGACGGCGACAGTCTCCTTGACAGTGACAGGGACGGTCTCTTTGACGATGACCGTCTCCTTTTGCACCACCGGGGTGGGAGTGGTGCAGGCTCCCAGGACCATACTTAAGAGAGTTGCTAATGTCAGTATGGCCAGGATTTGTTTTCTCGCGTTAGTCCACATGGTTGCCATTCTCCTTTCTCCTAGTCTGAACAAAAGTTTGGTTTGTAAAAAGCTGGGTTCTGCCAAAACACGCTGTTTTCTCTCGCCGCCGCGCTTCGGTTTTGAGATTCAGCCAACGAGATTGCGATCATCTTCCAGCTTCTTTCCACAATAGAACAACTACCCTTTCAAGCCTGTCAGCGTGATCCCTTCCAGGAACTGCCGCTGGGCCAAAAAGAACAGGATAATATTCGGAATCATCGCGAGAGTCGCGATCACCATCATATAGTGCCAGTTGGTGGCGCTCATCGCGGATGCGGACAAATTGGTGGCCCGATAGAAAGCCAGGCCCAGGGACAAAGTATATTGTTCGTCCTTCAGGTAGAGCAGGGGACCAAAAAAATCGTTCCACGCCGACATAAAGCTGAAAACTGCCACTGTGGCGATTGCCGGGCGCATCAACGGCAGCAGCACACTCCAGAATATGGCGAGGGATGAAGCTCCGTCCATCCGCGCAGCTTCATCGAGCTCGATCGGGATGGTCAACAGAAACTGCCGCATCAGAAAAATATTGAAGGCCGAGCCCAAAAAAGGCGGGACAATCAACGGCAAAAACGTATAAACCCAACCCAACTTGGCAAACATGACATATACGGGGATGAACGTCACCGTCCCTGGCAGCATCATGGTGCCCAATAATATGTAAAACAGCACATTGCGTCCTGGAAAATGGAAACGCGCGAAACCATAACCGACCAGCGCGGCCGATAAGACGGACCCTACCATACTCAAAACAGCAACGAAAACCGAATTTCCCACATATTGGAAGAACGGCAGCGTCTTCAGGGCTTCCCCATAGTTTTGCCATTGAATTGGCTGGGGAATCCATTGCATCGTAATGCTCCAAACATCGTCAAGGCGCTTCAGGGAAGTAGATACCATCCACGCCAGAGGAGCCAGGAAGATCAGGCTGCCGGCAAACAATAAAATATAGATAACGATGTTATAGGCCACACCCTGGAGACGCTGTGACTTCCACCATGGGGGCTTCGAGATTGCTGCGCCGCGAAACAGCAACTTATTTTCCAGATTGGGTGTCATCTCTTTTTCCACTCAACTCAATTCTTTCCGCTCTCATAGTAAACCCAGCGCCGCGCAAGCCAGAAGTTTAGCAGGGTCAACAGCATGATAATGGCCGCCAGGAACCAGGCCAATGCAGAGGCGTACCCCATGCGAAAGAACGAAAACGCCTGCCGGTAGAGATAAAGCATAAAAACCAGCAGCGAATCATCGGCGCCTCCTGCGCGCCCAACCCCACCTCCCGCCGGCCCACCCATGGTGAGCGCCGCAATACTCACGAAAACTTGCAGCGCGCCGATAATATTGGTGATCAAGTTGAAAAAAATTGATGGTGAAAGCATCGGTAAGGTAACAAACCGAAATTGGCCTATCGTGCCCGCCCCATCCAGTTTCGCGGCCTCATATAAATGCTGGGGGATACCTTTGAGACCCGCCAGATAAATGATCATGGTCCCGCCGACCCCCCAAAGCCCCATCAAAATCACTGCAGGCTTGGTCCATTCCGGGTCGATCAGCCAGGCCGGCCCCTCAATGCCCACCAGGGCGAGGGCCTGGTTCAACAGTCCAAATCGCGGGTTAAGAATCCACAACCATAAAACCGCTATAGCCACGCTGCTCAAAATCGACGGGAGATACCAGATGGTGCGAAAAATCCCGATACCGCGCACGGTTTGGTTCATCAACATGGCAATTGCCAATCCGGCGACCAAATTTAGCGGCACACCAAACAGGGCCAGGTAAAGCGTGTTATACAGGCTCTTATGCATGGCCGGGTCTTGCAGCAGCTCCACGTAGTTATCCAGGCCAATCCACGTGGGTGGGGACGAGATTTGCCAGGCGGTGAAACTGAAGGCCAGGGAAGCGATAACCGGACCGATCGTAAATGCCAGCAGACCGACTAACCAGGGAGCGATATATAAATAACCTTCCCTGGCTTCGCGGCGAGCCATCTTGCTCATCCCGCGCCAGAAAAACAATTTATCGATCAATCCGGTTTTCGGAATTTCTGCTTTCAAAAACTCCTCCTAAAGGACAGCGGCAGGGTTCAATGAGGTTTTAGAGGGCAGCCAACCCGCATATTTCGGATGGTTAGCATGTAATGGCAACTCAACGACCTGGCGGGTCTGAGCTGAATAATACATTGCGGTGATCGTTTGAAAAATACTGCGGGCATCTTCCAGCGTGATGGGCGGCATCCCTCCGGTTCGCAGCGCATCGGAAAACTGCGTGAACAGGCCTTCAAAACTGCTGGGGGAGGTGTTGAAGTGAGCCAATGCGGAAGAAATTTGCTGATTCGCCTCAGGAGTATCTCCACTGAATGTCCAGGGGTCCTCAGAATTCGCATAAGGGTCGGTGTTGCTTTCAGCAGTCAGGTTGCTAAAACAAAACCGGTGGCGGCTGATCTCGGGGTTAGAGCCGAGGGTCACAGAAAGGGTGGCTAACGAACCATTCGCCATTTGAAAAGAAACTGAAGCGCAATCCTCGACCTCCACCGGGTTGACCAGGGTCGCGATGCGGGCAAAAACGCTTTGGACCGGTCCGCCGATAAAGCAAAGCATATCCAGGGCATGGATCGCATGATTCAACAGCGTTCCACCCAATTCGGTAGCCCATCTTCCCCGCCACGGGCCCGCATAATAGTTTGCCCGCCGGCGCCAGGCCACCTCCACGGTAGATAGATAAGGCCGCCCGGCCAGGCCTTGATCGACCAGCATCTTAAGTTTTTGAATTCCCTTACCAAAACGGTATTGGAAAATGGGGACGATCCACTTGCCGGATTCTTGTTCCGCCTGTTTAAGGCGATCTATTTCGAGCAAAGACCCCACCAGAGGCTTCTCACAAATAGCGTGCTTGCCGGCTGCCAAAACCTGGCGAATCTGGTTATAGTGGTCGAGCGGCGGCGTGCAGATATCAATAACATCTAACTCCCCCATCGCGCACACATCTTTGATGTCGGTGAAAACATGCGGGACGCCGTACTCCCTGGCCACCAGGTTGGCCTTGTTTTCATCGATATCACAGACAGCCGTCACCACATACCGGCCAGGGAGCGCCTGATACCCCCGGATGTGCGCCCGACCGACACCACAACCCACAACGCCAACTTTCAGCTCGTCTGTCATTCCAGGAAAGACCTCTCCGTCCTATGGCCACGAAATCTTAGATTTGACGCTGTTCTTATAATATCTAAACAATTAGTTGCAAACTGAAACTAATTGGATTATACTGCTAATAAGCTTCACTGTCAAGAACGACTTAACATCTTCCTGAACAGGAGCTATACTATTCCCATGTCGCAGCTGACCAGTATCGAGGATGTTAAATCTGCGAACCGCCAGACCCTCATGCACCTCATGCGAGTGCAGTCCCCCATTTCGCGCACCCAGCTGGCGCATGTGACTGGTCTTAGCAAAGCCACGGTCACGCGAATACTGGGAGATATGGTGGCGGAAGGCCTGGTAGAAGAAGTCCGTACAACCGAAAGTGGGGTTGGCCGGCCGCGCATCCTCCTCAGACTGGCGTCCAAAGCGAGATATGCCGTCGGCATCGAACTCACCGCCAATATGGCTCGCATCACCCTGACGGATATGAATGCCCGGCCGGTAAAACAACGCATCCACCCGGTGACCAGCCTGGACGTTTCCGAGATTGTCGATGATATCGCGCTGGCGATCAAGGAAATCACGCGAGATATTCCCGCAGCTCAGCTGGTTGGGGTTTGCGTGGCCGTACCGGGCATGGTGGACGCAAGATCAGGCATCATTACCATGGAATATCCCGCCGGCCTGAAAGACTATCCCCTGGCAGACCGCCTCGCCCAATTGATCGATTTCCCCGTATCCGTGGTCAACCAGGCCCAGGCCGCGGCCTGGGGCGAGAAATGGGCGGGAAGCGGTATGCAGAACTCCGATCTCCTTTTCATCCGCCTGGGTACCACGGTCGAAGCCGGTCTGGTGATCCATGACCGCCTGCATTTTGGGAAAACCCTTTCTGCCGGTGCGATTGGACACATGACATTAGACCCAGATGGCCTGCCCTGCGCGTGCGGAAATCACGGTTGTTTGAACACGGTCACCAGCGTACCCGCATTGCTTTCCAGCGCGCGGGCGCTCCTCAAAGATAACCGCACCAGCCTGTTGATGGGAATGGTGGAGGGCAATCCCGCGCTGTTGACCCTCGATCACCTGATACAGGCAGTCCAATCCGGAGATGGTTTCGCGGTCCAGATAATCAGCGATGTTGGACGCGCAGTAGGGGTGATCGTCGCCAGTCTGTTAAACTTACTGAACCTGGAGAAGGTGATCATCGGCGGCCCAATCAGCGCGGCCGGCAACGCGCTTCTCGCCCCTTTGGAAGAGGAAGTCTATCATCGTGCCTTGCCCGCCTCCCTGGTGTTGGGCAGGATCGAGATGACCCGCCTGGGGGCCGATGCCGCCTCAATCGGCGCTGCGAGCATCATCCTCCAGGATGCGATGAATATCCACGAGCCAGGGTAAACGCCCTCTGACCCCTTGCACAACTGAAATTTTAATTAACTGAGTTCACTCAAACGGATACTGCCCACGTTAACCCGCATCCTACCTCGGCGTGGTCACATAACATTCGATTCGCCAAAGCGAGAGTGAACAAGCGAATAAGATGGCGCCTGATGAAGCCATGCAGCAATTTCGCGATTTATTTATAACAATAGATAGGAAACGAGTTAGTTGTTAGGATACTGCAATGTTGTAAAGCTCATTTCATTATTAAAATGATTGAAAGTAATCACAATTTACATACATTGAATCTCTCTCGACGAAGAGAGAAGGAGGGAAACCTAAATACTAGCGCTTTGGGCACATTGCGTTCAGGTTGTTTTCCACCAGTTTTCTAAATAATTTTTTCGGAGGGAATTTTATGTCGGTAAAATTTTCAAAAACCTTTTCAAAAATCATCACAGTGCTGCTCATTGCGTTACTGGCGCTGGCAGCGCTGCCGGCGTCTGAAGTGTACGCGTCTACTTCGGGGCCTAATTATCCCACGGCAGGTGCTGATGTAACCGGTATCGGTACGATTACATGGTCAGCTCCTGGTAGGATTTCATCCAATAACAACCAATCTACCTTCGCAGCTGTTCCCGTAAACGATGGCACCACCCATTATCTGATGGGAACCGGTTATGGTTTCGCCATTCCAGCCAATGCGTCCATCACTGGTATCCAGGTGACGATCGGTCGGTACTCCAGTGGAATATTTTCCCCCTTGATCCGGGATAATGTAGTAAGCCTGGTCAAAGCAGGTTCGATCGTCGGTGACAATAAAGCAGCCGCGACAATGGATTGGCCGACATCTGAAACACCAGCTTATTATGGAGGGACGTCTGATTTATGGGGAACCACCTGGACCCCCGCGGACATTAATAATGCCAACTTTGGTGTGGTCCTCTCGGTTATTAACAGCCAGGTTTTTTTCTCCAGAACGGCTTATGTCGATTACATCACAATTACCGTCACATATGGCACTGCCACGACCCTGGATGTGACAGCGCTCACTGATACCTACGGGGATACCGTCATGCTGTCTGCCACTCTATCCCCAGCCGTCAGCGGAAAGAGCATTAGCTTCGCTCTTGACAATGCGGCGGCATGCGATGGTACCACCCTTGCCAGCGGCGTTGCCACCTGCACCGCCACATTAAACACAAACTTCGGCTACTACGCCAGCGGCGTGAGCGCAAGTTTCGCGGGGGACAGTGTATATGCCCCAAGCAGCGCCACAGCCGACCTGACGGTCAATAAGCGCCCGATCACCGTCACGGCAGTTACAGACACAAAGGTCTACGACGGCGCGACCGCCTCCTCCGGCGTACCCACCATCACCCTGGGCAGCCTGGCTTCAGGCGACAGCGCGACCTGGACCCAGGCCTTCGACAGCAAGAACGTGGGCAGCGGGAAGACCCTCACCCCGGCCGGCTCGGTCAGCGACGGCAACGGCGGCCTGAACTACGCTGTGAGCTTCGTCAACGATACGACCGGCGAGATCACCGCCCGCGCGATCACCGTCACCGCCGCCACAGATACCAAAGAATACGACGGCACGACTGGTTCGTCCGGCGTTCCAACCATCACCCTGGGCAGCCTGGCCTCGGGCGAAAGCGCGACCTGGACCCAGGTCTTCGATAGCAAGAACGTGGGCAGCGGAAAGACCCTCACCCCGGCCGGCTCGGTCAGCGACGGCAACGGCGGCCTGAACTACGCTGTGACCTTTGTCAACGATACGACCGGCGAGATCACCGCCCGCGCGATCACCGTCACCGCCGCCACAGATACCAAAGAATACGACGGCACGACTGGTTCGTCCGGCGTTCCAACCATCACCCTGGGCAGCCTGGCCTCGGGCGAAAGCGCGACCTGGACCCAGGCCTTCGATAGCAAGAACGTGGGCAGCGGAAAGACCCTCACCCCGGCCGGCTCGGTCAGCGACGGCAACGGCGGCCTGAACTACGCTGTGAGCTTCGTCAACGATACGACCGGCGAGATCACCGCCCGCGCGATCACCGTCACCGCCGCCACAGACACAAAGGTCTACGACGGCACGACCGGCTCAACTGGCCTACCCACCATCACCCTGGGTGGCCTGGCCTCGGGCGACAGCGCGGCCTGGACCCAGGCCTTCGACAGCAAGAACGTGGGCAGCGGAAAGACCCTCACTCCAACCGGCTCGGTCAGCGACGGCAACGGCGGCCTGAACTACGCTGTGACCTTCGTCAACGATACGACCGGCGAGATCACCGCCCGCGCGATCACCGTCACCGCCGCCACAGATACCAAAGAATACGACGGCACGACCGTATCCTCCGGCATACCCACCATCATCCTGGGCAGCCTGGCTTCAGGCGACAGCGCGACCTGGACCCAGGTCTTCGATAGCAAGAACGTGGGCAGCGGAAAGACCCTCACCCCAACCGGCTCGGTCAGCGACGGCAACGGCGGCCTGAACTACGCCGTGAGCTTTGCCAACGACACGACCGGCGAGATCACCGCCCGCGCGATCACCGTCACCGCCGCCACAGACACAAAGGTCTACGACGGCACGACCGGCTCAACTGGCCTACCCACCATCACCCTGGGTGGCCTGGCCTCGGGCGACAGCGCAGCCTGGACCCAGGCCTTCGACAGCAAGAACGTGGGCAGCGGAAAGACCCTCACCCCGGCCGGCTCGGTCAGCGACGGCAACGGCGGCCTGAACTACTCCGTGAGCTTTGCCAACGACACGACCGGCGAGATCACCGCCCGCGCGATCACCGTCACCGCCGCCACAGACACAAAGGTCTACGACGGCACGACCGGCTCAACTGGCCTACCCACCATCACCCTGGGTGGCCTGGCCTCGGGCGACAGCGCGGCCTGGACCCAGGCCTTCGACAGCAAGAACGTGGGCAGCGGAAAGACCCTCACCCCAACCGGCTCGGTCAGCGACGGCAACGGCGGCCTGAACTACGCTGTGACCTTCGTCAACGATACGACCGGCGTAATCACCGCCCGCGCGATCACCGTCACGGCTGATGCGAAGACCAAAGTCTTCGGCAGCCAGGACCCAGAATTGACTTTTGCTGTCATTCCGGCGCTCATGAGCGGTGATCAGTTTTCGGGCAGCCTGACCCGTACTGCGGGTGAAGACGTGGGAGCGTATCCCATTTTAATCGGCACACTCAGCGCTGGAGATAATTACGCTGTGACCTATACCGGCGCAAACCTGACCGTTACCAGGGCCAACCAGACGATCACGGTCACCACCCATGCGCCGGTGACGGCAGCCGGTGGCTCCACTTTCACAGTAGCTGCCACCAGTGACTCGGGCCTTGCGATTACGTTTAGCGCATCTGGGGCCTGCACCAATATTGGCTCAACCTTTACCATGACCAGCAGCACGGGCAGCTGCCTAGTGCGATATGACCAGGATGGCAATACAAACTACAACCCTGCCCCACAGGTGGTCGAGACCGTCCTCGCCTATAAGATGTATTATTGGGTGTTTATGCCAAGCTTTAGCAGGTAAATGCAGCACAGGTCTGGCTGATCTGCCAGATCCAAAGGACAAAACTACCGGGGATGAAACTGGCTAAGCCAGTTTCATCCCCCATTAATTTGACTTCCATTTGGTCCGACCTATAATATTTAATATATTCTAAGGATGAACAGCACCTGCACAGACCATCGGAAGCGCTACTTGTTTGGCCGGTGTGTGCAGAGAATTGTGTTCATCTTAGTATTCAGTTTGGTATGATTCATAGCAGTACTATACCCATTCAAGGAGGTACAGAAATGCCGAAATTTGAACGTGAAGTAGAAATTAATGCGCCAGTGGAGAAAGTATGGGAAGTGATCACCAACCCAGACCACTGGCCCCAGTGGTTTCCAGGCATCGAAAGTGTCTCAAACGTGACATCGGTCAGCGAGGGTGGAACCTTTCAGTGGACGGATGAAGGCAAAACGGGCCGCGGAACCATCGTGAACCTGGAGCCGCAGAAGCGTCTGGACATCATGACCCAGATGGGCGACGACAAGGACTCACATGTGTTCAAGCTGCGACCCAGCGGTGGATTCTTTGGGCTGAACAACGATGAGTGCAAGGTTGAGTACACCCTGGATACGCTTACGGGGGGCGGTATCCTGGCTAACTTTGTGCTCGGCGGAAACCCGGTAGACGCGCTGAAGGTCAAGAATGCGACCAACTTGTTGAGAAAGCTGGTCGAGAGCCTTTAATTTTAGGCGATTGGGCATAAATAAGGAGAAAAATCATGAATCTGCTCTCTACAATCGTGGTGGGTTTAATAGCCGGTTATCTGGCTTCGAAAATCATGAAGACCAACACCAGCCTCTTTGTCGAAATGATCCTGGGCGTGGTCGGCGGTGTGGTCGGTGGCTGGATAGCAACCCTGATCACCGGTCTGGACCTGATGAGCGGCCTCAACCTCACGAGCATTATCGTGGCATTGATAGGCGCGATCATCGTCATCGCCGTCTACCGCTTCCTCAGGCGAGGGCGCTAGCGGCTCACAACGCGGCGGGCCTCCATCTGCGGAGCCGCCAGTCAAACATCGTGTGTAAAGTGAATGGACGGCCTTGTATGGGGGCATCCATTCACTTTTTTCTTGCCAGGATAATCTTTATTGACCGTGGTTCACCAGCGGCACGAATATGAAACGATCGTGATATTCATATGCGCCAATGTCGCAGTGCGCCCCATAACCGTGAAAATTACTCTAACAATCGTAGGTGATTTAGGACAGCGCCATCCTTCCGGCGCTCGTAAGCGGCGATCAGTTCTCAGGCAGCCTGACTCGTGCTGCGGGTGAAAGCGTGGGCCCGTATCCCATTTTGATAGGCACGCTCAGCGCTGGAAATAATTACGCTGTAACCTATGACGGCGCCATAATTCCATATTCCATTCTCAAATCCCCAGGATCAACGTTCGTATCCCCTGGTTAATCAGTATAATAAATCTACACCCTGTGGATAACGATTCCAATGACTATTCCTCATACACCTCCTGAAAACGCGCCGGCCGTTTTGATCGTCGAAGATGATCCCGCGTTTATCTCGCTGATATCTCTTGGCTTGCACTATGAAGGTTACACCATACATACCGCTTCAGACGGTCTGCAAGGGCTGCGTTTGTTCGAAGAAAAACACCCTGACCTGGTCATCCTGGATTGGATGCTGCCCGGTATGGATGGTATCACCCTCAGCCGCCGCATCCGCGCCTCGTCGGAGATACCAGTGATTATCGTCACCGCCCGGGATGCAGTGTCAGATACCGTTACCGGCCTGGATAGCGGCGCAGACGATTACATCGTCAAACCTTTCCAAATCGAAGAGCTGCTCGCCCGGGTGCGCGCGCGCATGCGCCGCAAGATACCCACAGCTAACCAGCTTGAGCTCGGTGATCTGACCTTGAACCTTGAGACTCACGAAGTGTTCCGCGGCAGCCGGCGGATAACGTTGACCGCCACCGAGTTTAAAGTCTTGCATTGCTTTCTACGCCACCCACGCCAGGTGCTCTCAAAAGAGACTCTGCTGGAAGAGGTATGGGGATATGACTTCGGCGGGGACTCCAATATCGTTGAGCAGTACGTGCGTTCACTGCGCCAGAAGATCGGCTTGCCTGCCCTCATTCAAACCCTGCGCGGGACGGGTTATAGTCTGCGTGAAGATGCTAGATGAAAGATGGGCTGTCCTTCCGCGGTTTGATCGTCCTGCTCTACCTGGGCAGCCTGATCCCTCTTCTGGCTTTGATTGGATTAGTGGTCTACCGGCTGCAGCAGAACTCCCTCATTACCGATGCACAGGAACGGCTTATAGAATTTGTTCGGTCTGATGTTACCTCAATTGCGCCCGGCGAGGATCTTACCGACCTGACGGTGGTTCTGGGTGAACACTTGCGCGTTTTAGGCGCCGACCTGTTCGTCAAAGACAGTTCGGGCCGCCCGGTACCACCTGCCCTGGGTACCGGTCCCTGGTTGGACGATGCCGCCCACTTGGCTGCCCGTGAAACGCAGGCTGGCTCATTCCAGACCATCTCCACAGGTTCCTCGCGCCGGATGGTATACCTGTTTCCAATCCTGGACACCCAGGGAAAGGTGCTGGGTACTGTGGAAGCCAGCCTTTCTCTAGACACCATCGAGAACGTACTTGCTACACTTCGCCGCTGGCTGACCTGGATTATTGGTACGGCAGCCATGCTGGGTGTATTATTCTCATTCGTCATCGCCGGGGTCAGCATCCGCCAGTTAGACGGACTGCTGCGCACCTCGCGGGATGTGGCCCAAGGCAACCTGACCAGCCGCGCGCCGGTTCCGCAGGTCAGTGAAGTGCGCGACCTGACCAACACATTCAATACCATGCTCGACCGCATCCAGACTGCGGTCAACCGGCAGGCTCTGATGACCGATGAAATGCGCCGCTTTGCCACTGACGCATCACATGAGCTGCGCTCCCCCCTGGCGGTGCTGCGCAATGGCTTTGAAATGCTCGAGAAAGCCCGCAGTCGCGGTGATGAAGCTCAAGCGCAAGACATTCTCAATTTGATGAACGGTGAGATCGATTCGATGACTTCACTGGTCGACAATCTGCTCTTCCTGGCGCGTTACGATCAGGCAGGCAGCCGCGCTGTAAATCTCCAGGGTAAGGCTCCCCTTGATCCAATTCCACTCCTCGAAGAGGTTTACGAGCGTGCCCTAGTTCTGGCTAACGGACAGGTGTTGCGCCTGGAATGGCCTGACCATCCAATTCCACCTCTCCTCGCCGACCGTGAAATGATCCGCCGTGCGTTGAATAACCTGGTTGAAAATGCGCTCCACCACACCCCTGCTAGACGAGAAATTCACCTGCGGGTCGAAGCAGGCGAGCATACCTGCCGTTGGATTGTTCAGGACCAGGGCTGCGGCATGCATCCAGAGCAGCTGGCACGCGTGTTCGAGCGTTTCTACCGAGGTGATCAATCGCGCGACCGCCATCATCCAGGCGCAGGGTTAGGATTATCCATCGTTGCCGCGATTGCCCAGATGCACGGCGGATCGATCCAGGCCGAGTCCCGTCCCGGGGAAGGAGCAACTTTCACCCTGGAACTACCGTACTCCACATAATTTATTCAGCAAATCTTCAGCCAGGCTTCAGCCATTCTACAGTTACGCGCCGTATCATGAGACCAGAAGGAAAACAGCCCAAATTGATATATCCCTGAAGGAGAACCAACCATGATCAAGCGTACAATTCCTTTAATATTAGTCTCCGGTTTTGTGAGTGTTCTGCTGCTTATCATCGGCACTGCCGTGATGGACAGAATCAGCCCGGTTTTCGCCTCGCAGCTCCCGGCCCTGGTCGCCGGACATGCGGAAAAAGTACCTGTCGCAGACGTACTTCCTGCTGACAATAAGATGCTCGATCTCAGTCAGAAAAGCGAAACATCCACCCCAGAAGCCGTCGCGACTTGCTCCGCAAAAATTCAGGCTAGCAAGACGCCTTCTGCCACACCTGAGGTAAAACCAACTCTCAGCCCAACGATGCCTGCAGTTCCTTCAGTCACTATGAACATCACCAAACTGCTGGCTGACCCATCCAGCTATCTCGATCGGGTTGTGAAAGTCGCTGGTAGGGTCACTCCACTCAGCAGCCATAAGTTCCTCCTTAACGACGGTACCAGCCAGATCATTATCGAACAGGACGATCTGAAGATGGTCGCCGTCACTAATGGCATGACCCTGACCGTGGTCGGCAAATTTGAAAAGATTGACAGTAATAACGGGTTTTATATTGAAGCGCACGCATTGATGGTTACCGGCAGCGCCATCATAGCCAGCAGCTGTGAATTTGACAGCTTCAATGGAGATGATGACTGCGACGACGATGACATGGATGAGATGGATGACGACAAGGACGACGACATGGACGACGACGATGATGATTTGGATGACGACGACGATGATATGAATGACGACGACGATGATGATGATAAGGATGACGACGACTGACAATAAATTCTAACTGCGACTTAAGAAGGTGACGTGACCGTGTAAAAACGGGAGCCAGCAGCACTCAGCCAAAACATGACCAACGCATAATCAGCCTTGCTCGAACGGATGAGCAGGGCTGATTATTATCATGGCCTTGACTGTATCAAAAATATCAGATCCAAAGCAAAATTCTCATATACGTTAATCGTTATAATATTAATATGAATTTCAAGATTGTTCAATTCAACCTCAGGGCGAAGCTCTGGCAGTATCACCCCTCCGCGTTTTTGCTCGCGGCGCAGCTCATATTCTTAATCTTATATGCTGTATTTAATGGGAGCCACGGCGGCCGCATCCTCATCAGCGCGTTCGGCATTCTGGTGCTGATGCTGGTAGTGTGGGCCATCATCCGCAGCCCCGCAACCAACTGGATCGCATGGGTATTGGCAGTCACCGCGTTCTTATTAACCGTCCTTTCGATCCTCTTTGTGAATCCCATGCTGGTCGCCTCGTTATCCCTGGTGGATGGAGTGCTGTATTTCTACGCCGCGGGAAGCATGATCGCCTATATGATGGGGGATTATAAAGTGACCGTTGACGAGCTGTTTGCCGCTGGAGCCACTTTCACGTTGTTTGCCTGGGGTTACGCGCACTTCTACCTGGTCTGCCAGATCTTAATTCCGGGGAGTTTTATCAGCACAATTGATCAGACCCAGGAGCTTAATTTCATCGAATTCCTGTTTGTGAGCTTTACCAACCTCACGGCGACCGGTCTCGGGGATATCACCCCGATCGCCGCCCCTGCTCGCGTGCTGGTGATGCTCGAGCAGTTCACCGGCGTTGGCTATGTCGCGGTGGTCGTCTCGCGCCTGATCGGGTTGTCGATCAGCAAGCAAGAGCGAGGGCGAAAATAAATAGCTAACCCGGCCGGGACTATTTGGTTTTCTGTTGAATCCGCTCCACCGCCTGGGCGAAGATGTCCGCCTGCTCGAGGTCGTTAAAAATCCGCCCACCGTCGAAGATCTGCATCCCCCAGCTGGGGACCGAGGATTCGGCGGCAGCGAGCAAGCTGTCGGGATACTCCAACATGTCCAGGATTAACTGGACAGGTCGCCCTGCCGGCACAAAGCCGGGCGCCGCTTCGAGGAACTTGCGCCCCCAGTCATGCTCCCGCCCGCTCTTCGTGCAGTAGATCAGAGGGGTAAAGATATCGATGGACGGCGCCAGCAGATCATAATCCTGAGCAAAAATGCGCCGCAGCGCGCCGCCGTATTCCTCCGGCAGCCACGGGCACATATACGCGCCGACGACGCAGTCCGGCAGGTGCGACCGGATCAGATGGGCATAATGACTGGCGTAACGCGCCACGCGCTCACATTTGTGTTTTACCCACAGGTCGCCCGCGGTTTTCAGGATTTGAGCAGGGGTCTCCGCATCCACGCCGGTTTCCTCGCAGAATTCTGCGATGCAGTCGGGGCAAAAGCAGGTATCCTGCAGGTCGGGTTCGGGGGTTTCGAACCAGCCCGCGTAGGTCAGGTAATCCAGCCAGATGCCGGCCGGCTGGAATTTCCGCAAACCATCCAGGAGGGCGGCTTCGGTTTCATCCAGGAAATGTTTTTTAGAAAGGCATACCCCTTGCACCAGGCGTCCGTAACGCATCGGCCGTCCGCCGATGCCGGTGGGGACCAGTTCAGGGTGTTCTTCAAAGCTGGCGCGGAATGTTTTAAATTCGACGCAGGGAAAAATTTGGTGTTTCTGGCAGGTTTCAAAGGCAGCCGGGTTGAAACCGTGGAACCAGATAGCATTCGCGCCGTACTGCGCAAACCTGTCACAATATTCCAGGGCGGAGCTGCCGTAAGGGCCAAACAGCGGCGCAATCTTCATCATTTTTCTTCAATCACATGGAGCGCCCTGGCTGCTCCCGGCGCCAATCGCATAACGCACCTGGAGCTGGCAACCCCAGTTCTGAATGTGAATGCCGATCTGGTACAACCCCTGGCCTACCCAGTGAAGTATGGACAGGTAAACCGCGCCAGGGCGGATCGCATTCCTGCGATTCCGGCTGCCGGCCTGCGCTTCCAGGGCGATTTTCACCATTCGGGAGTGCTCAGCCGAGGCAAGGTCATTCCGGCGGCGCTCCAACATGATCATGGTATCGAAATCAGGATGGGACATTATTTTATCCTTTCGCCAACCATCAAATAGTTAGCCACTGCTTGCAGAGAGTCGCTGAGCCGTTCTGCGTTCAGCGAATAACATTTTGCGCCATCACAGCGCCTTTCTTTCAGGTAGCCGGCTGCGGTCAGCTGCGTCAGATGGCGCGAAGCAGCCGATTGGGATAATTCCAACACATCGATGATTTCTTGCGAACGCAGCTCGCCGCTTTCAGCGATTTCTCGCAGAATCTGCAGCCGGGTGTCATCGGTTAAAGCGTTCAAGCGCACCAGGATTTCGGAACGGGTTAGATCGGGCGCATCCAGACTGGACCCTTTTGGCAGGTGCGCGCCGATAAACAGGTATAAAGTGCCATCGGTCCCAGATTGGTGCATGGTATAGGGCCCGGCGTGAGGGTGGGGGATGAGCACCAGGCTTGTGGCATTGGCAAACCATTTTTGCCACTTGTCGTCATCAAAATCCTGCCCGGTCGCCAGGCGGGCGGCTTCGATAAAAGATAGTCCTTTCAACCTGGCTTGATTCAATGCCCGCACGGCCTGCTGAAGAACCGGACGCCTGCGCCGCCATTCCACTGCCAGGTATTTCTGCCACATGGCACGCAAATGATCGACAATCATCTTTTGCATTTGGGGAGGATCGATAACCAGCGCGTAGGCTGCGCGTTCGATTTCCTCGTCCACATTTTTTTCAGAAAATCGCTGGCGCAAATAAGCCAGATAGAGCTCAGGCGAGGTTAATGCAGCGGCTTGATCGATCAAGCCATCCTCAGGAACGGCCTGGTCTGACGTCTGATCCGCTTCCGGTGGGCACCAGCATCCCATACTGTCATAGGCGTTCAGCATTTTATCCCGCAGAGCGGTGGGTTCCATTGCCGCCAAATAATCCACGTACGCTGGAAAGGAATGCCAGCTCTCGGACGGCATCACCGCGTAATGCAGGCCCAGGATCACGACCTCATTGGCCCACCTTTCACTCCGGTTCATGGCTTGTTGGGTCTCTAAGATCCAATCAGAGATGCCCGGGTGGTTAATTCCTCGGCTCAAGAGCAACAGGCTTTGCACGGCGCTGCGGGCTTCTTCCAGAGAGATCCGGATGGATCCTGCTGCTGCGGTTAATTCGATGGTGTCCTGCAACGGTAAGGGCATATTTGCGGCCAATTCCTTTTCTCAAATATTCCGGTTATGCATATAATTGCATAATTTGAATAAGTATAGTGCGTTTCCGTTGAAATTGCAAGTTAATATTTTTTAATGATTCCTGGGGCTCACCACTCCGCCCACTCTCCCATAACGCATGCGTCAAATTTAACCAGAAACCGGTTTCTATTGACTTTTACGATCCAGGTATGGATAATTTATCTAAGGAATCGTCGATCGTCCTCGCTCGAGAGGAACCATCATGAACAATGCGTCTGACGACGAAATACATCAAATAGTGCAGCGGGTGCTCAACCAGTATTTGGGGCTCAAGCCGTCTGGCAGCGCTGCGCCCGCAGCGGCGCCTCCTCCACCGGCTGCCGTAAAAAGCGAACCCCTGGCAAAAACCGCCGGGAGCAAATCTGTGGCGATCGGCGCCGATCACGGCGGTTTCGAGTTAAAAGAACTTCTCAAAGCCGAGCTGGCCGCGCTGGGTTACGAGGCCATCGATGTTGGCACTCACAGCAAAGAAGCGGTAGATTACCCCGATTTTGCCCACGAGGTTGCTAAAAAAGTCGGCACGGGGCAGGCCTGGCGCGGGATCGCCATCGACGGCGCCGGGATCGGCAGCTGCATCGTCGCCAACAAGGTGCCCGGGGTGCGCGCCGGCATGGCATATGATTATTCCTCCGCGGTCAACAGCCGGGAGCATAACGATACCAACGTATTGACCCTGGGGGCCGGCCTGATCGGTGTGAACCTGGCCAAACAGATTGTAACCACCTGGTTAGCGACCCCCTTTGGCGGCGGTCGGCATGAGAAGCGGGTGAACAAGATCACCGCCGTGGAAAAGCAGTATCTGAAATAGAGGCAGCCCATGAATCCGGATCTGAAAACAGTCGAGCAACTGGTCGAGGTGATCACCCGCGAGGTACTGGTCGCCATGGCAGAACAGCAGCAGCGGGCGGCCGTACCCCTGGGCGAACAGTGCCAGTTTTCATGCGCCGAAGGTATTTGCGTGCGCACATGTTTCGACCGGGCGGGGATGGTGGTCAGCGCGGGGGCAGAACGCCTTTCCTCGACGATCGGCGTGGTCCCCCAGGATGCCAACCTGGCGAAAATGATCGACCACACCCTGCTCAAACCCGAGGCTACCCCCGACCAGATCGCCCAGCTCTGTTTCGAGGCGCGCAAATACGGCTTTGCCTCGGTTTGCGTGAACCCCACCTGGGTGACCCTGTGCGCCCAGCTCCTGCAGGGCTCGCCGGTAAAAGTGTGCACGGTAATCGGTTTCCCGCTCGGGGCATCCGCGCCCGAGGTTAAAGCCTTTGAGACCCAGACGGCGATCGACCAGGGCGCCACCGAAATCGACATGGTGATCAACATCGGCGCCCTGAAAGCGCGCGATTTGGACCTGGTGGCCAAGGATATTCGCGGGGTAGTTTATGTGGCGCATTCTCACGGCGCCATCGTCAAGGTCATCATCGAAGCCGTCCTGCTGACCGATGAAGACAAGACGGTCGCCTGTTTGATTGCCAAGGAAGCCGGGGCCGATTTTGTGAAAACCTCTACTGGTTTTGCCAGCGGCGGTGCAACCACGCACGATGTGGCCCTCATGCGGCGGGTGGTCGGACCTGAACTGGGCGTGAAAGCGGCGGGCGGCGTGCGCACCTACGAAGACGCCGAGAAAATGATCCAGGCCGGCGCCACCCGCATCGGCGCCAGCGCCGGGGTTAAGATCCTCCAGGGCCCCAGCCCGGAAAAAGCCGCCCCACCTGCGCCAGCCGCCGCGGGTAAAAATTATTAGCCAGGAGAAATGCCATGCTCATCGCCAGAGTGATCGGGACGACTGTATCCACCATCAAAGATGAGAAACTGAGCGGGAGGAAACTGCTTATCGTCCGCCAGACCGACGAGCGCGGCAACCCGGTCGGTAAACCTTACGTCGCGGTGGATACCGTCGATGCCGGGATTGGGGAACTGGTGCTCACCTGCGCCGGCTCGTCGGCGCGCCAGACGGCGATTACCAAAGATACCCCGGTGGATGCGGTGATCATGTCCATCATCGATTCGCTGGAAGTCGACGGTGATGTGGTGTTCCGCAAGGAAGCCTGATCAGGCCAATCATGGATAAAGATCTTTCTTCCATTCAAGAAGCGCGTGACCTGGTTTCCAGGGCCTACGAGGCCTGGAAATCGTGGAGCCACGCCTCTCAGGCGGAAGTGGACCAGGTTTGCGCAGCCATGGCGGAAGCCGGCTACCAGGCAGCAGAACGCCTGGGACGTCTGGCGCAGGAGGAAACCGGGTACGGCGTGGCGGCGCACAAAAAGCTCAAGAATGAGTTCGGTTCGCGCACGGTGTGGGAGAGCATTCGTGATCTCAAGACGGTGGGCGTCATCCGTCATGACCCCGACCGGCACCTGTATGAAATTGCCTGGCCGATGGGCGTGGTGGCAGCCCTGGTCCCTTCGACCAACCCCACCTCAACTGCCTTCTTCAAAACTTTAATTGCCGTTAAAACGCGCAACGCGATCATTTTTTCACCCCACCCTTCCGCCGTGCGCTGCATCTCTGAGGCCGTCCAGACTTTGGCGCAGGCAGCAGAAAACGCCGGCGCGCCGCGCGGGCTGGTCAGCAGCATGACCCAGATGACGCTGCAGGGCACCCAGGAGCTGATGAGCCACCGCCGCACCGCTCTCATCCTGGCAACGGGCGGATCAGCCATGGTGCGGGCGGCGCACTCCACCGGCAAACCAGCCTACGGCGTGGGACCGGGCAACGTGCCTGTATATGTCGACCGCAGCGCAGACATCGACCGCGCCGCGCGCTATATCGTGGCATCCAAGGCATTCGATTATTCAACGATTTGCGCCACCGAACAGTCAGTCGTTGCCGACCGGCCGATCGCCCGTTCACTGGCCGAAAAGATGCAGGCCGAAGGCGCTTATTTCACCTCTTCCCAGGAAAGCGAAGCGCTGCGCCGGTCTTTGTTCCATCCTGATGGCGGCCTTAATACCGACGTGGTAGGCAAATCGGCGGTTTATGTCGCCGGGTATGCCGGCTTCAATGTACCTGCCGGCACGCGCATCCTGGTCACCCCACTGGAAAAGGTCGGCCGTGAAGAACCTCTTTCTCACGAAAAACTGACCACCGTGCTGGGATGGTACGAAGCCGACGGCTGGGAGAAAGGCTGCGAAACGTCGATCGCCCTGATCGAGACCGGCGGGCGCGGTCACACCCAGATCATCCATGCCACAGACGAACGCGTGATCATGGCTTTTGGGCTGGAGAAGCCCGTCTTTCGCATTCTGGTCAACACGATGGGCACGCTGGGCGCCATCGGCCTGACCACCGGGATCATGCCTTCGATGACGCTGGGTTCGGGCGGCGTCGGCGGTTCGATCACCGGGGATAATGTGACTGCGTATCACCTGATCAATATCAAACGCCTGGCGTATGAGATGATCCCCCCTCCGCTGGCTGCACTGAGCCCCGGGGAAATTCCTGCCGGTCCCACGCCTGATGAAATCGAGCGGGTGGTGCGGCAGGTTATACAGGAAGTATTAGGAAATCCACACAGATAAGAACCTGAAACTCACCCTAAGGAAGGAAGCAAATGGCACTAGACACCTCTTTGATCGCACTGGGTATGGTCGAGACACACGGATTGGTTGCAGCCATTGAGGCAGCTGATGCGATGGTCAAAGCCGCAAACGTCGTTTTGATCGGATCGGAATATGTCGGCGGCGGGTATGTCACCGTGATGGTTCGCGGGGATGTGGGCGCCGTCAAGGCTGCCACCGATGCCGGGGCCGCAGCCGCCAAGCGCGTCGGCGAAGTGGTTTCGGTCCACGTGATCCCGCGTCCGCACTCGGATGTTGAAATGATCCTGCCCCAGAGTACGAAGGGCAGCATCGGCGGGAAGAGTGCAAAATAAGCCTGCCTGGTAAAGGATGATGGCGGTGGACCGGCAGCGCCTGCTCCTTCAGGACCTCGCCAGAACCCTCGCCCAGGCAGAAGCGGTTATCCTTCCCACCCACCGCGCCGAGTCAGCCGGCCCGCTATCCGTCGACAAGGACTGTAAACTGCGGGTTGGGGTCGACCTGGGAACGGCTTAACTGGTGCTGAAGGTTGCCAGCATCATCCTCCGCCACAGCCAGGGGCAGGCGATCAAGTCGGTCACCATGGTCGGCGGAGGGTCGGCTTTTCTGGGGATGGCAGAAGTCGTTCAAACATACTGTGGGATTCCCACGCGGGTTGTGATTCCACCGATTTTCGTCACCCCATTGGGATTGGCCCTTCACGACCGGCCTCAGTAGACACCGCTCTGCGGTAAAGGAAAGATCATGGCTGAAACATTTTCATTACGCTGCTACTGCTATCTCGACCGGATGCAGCCCCAATACGCGGCATTCGTGGGCACGATCACCCAGGGCGACCTGCCAACCGAAGGCATGGCGGCGCTGTATGTCGAAATGGCGCCGGGCAATGAAGTCTTCCGCATGGTGGATATCGCGGTTAAGGCCACCGAAGCCCGCCCTGGCGCCCAGATCGTCGAACGCGAGTTCGGGATGTTTGAGGTTCACTCACCCAACCAGGCCGCCGTGCTGGAGGCAGGAAACGTGGTGTTATCCCGGCTGGACCTGAAAGTCGAGGACCGCATCCGTCCCCAGGTAGTATCCATTCAGGTGATCACGCGCATCGATCCTTACCAGGCGCAGCTGCTGAACCGTTTCCGGCGCGGGAGCATGCTCGTGCCGGGTGAAACCATGTTGGTGCTGGAATGCGCGCCCGCGGCCTATATCAACTACGCCTGCAACGAAGCAGAAAAAAAGGCCAGCATCAAGCTGATCCACGTGTCTTCGGTCGGCCGGTTTGGGCGGATGTGGCTTTCGGGCACGGAAGCTGAAATCATGACCGCCAAAGATGCCGCCGTCCGGGCCCTGGAAAACCTGGAAGGCCGTGAGAGCAGCTGACCGGAGATCGGTCGCAAGCGGAGTGGCTTATGACGAAAACATTCTATACCGAAAAAGACATCGAAGATCTGGTTAAACAGGGCATTTTGTCTCTTGAGGTGAACGATCAAGTGGTGCTGACGGACCTGGCCTATGAAAAAGCCAATCGCCTGGGAATGCGCCTGGTGGGCAGCCAGCCCTATACCCCGCCGGGAGCGCCGGTGAGACCTTATATCGCCCAAAAAACACCTCATGCTGCAGCAAATACCGGTCCCGCCAGCCCTCCGTCCGGTCCAGCCGTGTCCGCCAACGAAAGCGAGCTGCACCAGCGCATCCGCAGCGCGGTGATCGCCCGGTTGGGAAACCAGGTGGATGCTAACCTGCTGAATGTGATTATCCAGCGCGTGCTGGCCCAAACAGGGATGAAATAAAGCTATGCTGTTCGGTAGAGTTAGAGGAACTGCAGTGTGTACGGTTAAATATCCGGGGACGGAAGGCCTGAAGCTGCTGGTCGTCCAGCCGCTGAATAAACGGCTGGAGCCGGTGGGACCTCTGCAGGTGGCAGCCGATGTGGTCGACGCCGGCATCGGCGACCTGTGCATGATGGTCCGTTCGCGCGAGGCGGCTCTTTCGCTGCCGGACGTCAAATTCGTCCCGGTTGACCTGGCGTTAGTCGGGATCGTGGACGAGCTGAACATCCGCCCCGACGGCGAGATCGATACCGTTTTGAAACCGGGCTGGAACCGGTTCACTTGATTCTGGTGTTTGGACAAAAAGCACGGTTTAAAATTTACGATGATTATTGGCAAAGTCGTTGGCACAGTCGTCACCACCCTCTCCCACCGGGATTTTAAGAACCGGCGGCTGTTAGTTGTGCAGCCGCTGACCCTGGCAGGGGAGACTCCCGATGAGGATTTTATCGCCCTCGATAACACCCACGCCGGGATTGGCGATACGGTGCTGGTCAACCGCGAGGGCAACGGCGCGCGGCAAATCCTGAACAATCCGGATGCCTGCGTGGTCTCGGTCATCGTGGGGATTATCGATTCTTTATACCTGGCAGATTGAAATAGCTTTTGCCGGGCTCAACCTCTGGAGGTTGTAATGGATAAAAAACCTGCCCCGAATGATTTTTTAGCGGTAGAGATTCATTCAGGGGACGTTGAAAACAGGATCGAACAGGTACCCGCAGCCGATATTGGAACGCGGCGCATCCGGCTTTCCAACCTGCGCAGCGGACAGCCCCAGGGCGGGTATATGGAACTGACTGAGAAAGAGCTTGTGACCCTGCTGGCGCGAGCCATCCGCGCCGGAGTGCTGTCCCCGGATTTCATCCGCAGCCTTCGCGCAGAATTTGAAATATAAAAATACTTGTTCAAACAAATGGGCGGCCCTTGCAGGCCGCCCATTTGTTTAATGCTGGCTGCGATGGATGTGTAAAGATTACCGGCTGAAGGTCGGCATGTAGAATTTCATCAAAGAGACAACCTGAGTCAGGGTAGGAGAGGTGCCGGTGGTGGTGATGCTGTCTCCGCTGTACTCCACCGTGATGGCATAGCTGCCAGCCGGCAGATCGATCACACACTGGGCCGAACCGCTCACCAAGGCCTTATTTTCGCAGCCGGTGAGGGCAGCGCCATTGCTCTTGAAGATCACCGTACCGCCAGAAGTCAGCGGATTAATCGTGGCCGTTAAAGTAACCGGTTGGCCTACGATGGATTGATTTAGAGAAGATACAACCCCAACGATACTGGTGATCTTCACCACCTCTTGCGCAATGGTGGACGATGTGCTGCTGAGATAGGCGGAATTGCCGCCGTACTCCGCCTTGATATTGTGGCTGCCCAACGCCAGATTGCTGACCGTGCAGGTCGCGGTGGGTACGCCCCCTACCAGGGAGACAGGTTGACTTGAGCAGCTGGCGATCTCATCGCCATCCAGATAAAATTCTACGTCACCGCTGGATGCTCCAACCGGCGAGATCGTCGCGGTAAAGGTGACCGGAACGCCGATGACGCTTGGGTTGGGTGAGGCGCTCAGGCTGACCGACGACAGGTTGAGCGAAGAAGGGAAGCTCCAATTGGTGTTATTGCCGCTGTCGTGCCCTGTAGTCACTGTAATCATGTCTCCAAGATTGTTGGAATCCTGCACATCCACGAAATTAACGTCCGTTGTCCCTTCTGCCTCGATGCCCCACTTTGAGGCAGGAACAGTGCTGCGCAGGGCTAAGAGTGTGCTGCCGTTAGTGCCTTTCAAAACCAACGAATTTAGAATGTGAATATAGCCGCCGCCCACCCCTTGTGGATCGACTGACAGCGTTTCACCCAACCCACTGGCGATCTTGGTCAGGTTGAAAAAGTCAACCACTTCCCCATTGGTGGTGATGGTATTGCTGCCTGCGCCAAAGACGACGGTCCCACCCGTCACAGGATCTGAATAATCATTTCCCGGATCGAAGACGCCAGACTCCGCCTTGGTGAAATTCCCATTAATGGTGAGCGTAACCGGCGCATCGAAGCGCAAGGCTCCACCCAATTCAACGGAAAGGGAATGGATTGCCCGGCTGGTTGCGAAGCTGACCTCATGTGCGATGACGGCATCGTCGGTACTGAGCGGTACCCTGCCGCAATCCCAGATCGCAGCGGAAGTCCAAACCCCGTCCGCGGTTGTGGTGCAGATCGCATCCGGCGCCGCCTGCACCGGCCGCGCCGCCAGGAAGGCCCCCACCAGCAGCAAAGCGATCATTCCGATATTCATTACATGAAAATACTTATGGTGAACGATAACCTCTGAATTGCTATGGTTTGTCATTGAACTCTCCTTCAAAAGGGTCAATACCCTGCCTGGACCAGCCTATCCGGTTAGATAGGAAAGGCCGGTCCAGGGGAGGGATTGCTCCCTCCCCTGCGAACAGATTTGAAACTTATACTGTCAGGATGCTCAGCGTGTTGGATGCCGGGCCAGTGCCAAAGGCATTTCTCGCCATCACCCGGTAGAAGTAGGTGCGGTTGTGTTGGACACCGGTGTTGTTGTAGGTAAACGACCCGCCGGTCACGGTCGCCGGGGTTGAGCCATTTACCGTGGTGGTCAGTGTCGTCCAACCGGTCGTACCGTTGTTCGAGCGCTGCACGGTGAAGTTGGTTTCGTTGTTCGAATTGTCCGTCCAAAGCACGACGATCGTCGTTCCGTTAGCCGGGGTCTGAGTCAGCGAAACCAGGGTTGGAGCCACCGGCGGCGCCAACGCGGCCACATTGGAAGGATCCGATATCATAGACGTGGTCGGGAAAGCAGCTCCATTTGTAAAGATTGTAGTGTCGCCGATCGTATTGACTGCCCGCACCCGGTAGTAGTAAGGCGTGTTGTTCTGGATGTTATTGGTGTCGGTGTAAGTCGTCACCGATCCGGTCACATCCGCGATGTTGAAGGTTACCAGGCCCGTGGTGAAGTTGATGTCGCGCGCCCGTTCGATCTGGAAGCCAGTCGCATTCAACGAGTTATTCACCCAGGTCAACACAACTCTGCGATTATTTCCTGCGCCTTGCAGCACGGCGGATAGGTTGGATGGCGCCTTGGGTTTGATGGCAAACGACAGGGCGTGCATCATGTCCATCTCTTCATGGCTGAGGATGTGGCAGTGCCAGACGTACTCCCAACCGTAGTTCACCGGATGGTTGTTCAAGGCAGCCGCGAGCCCGGTAGGATCGAGCAGGCCTGGCGGTAACGCCTTGACCGGGGTACCCAGCGGCATGGTCACGTCGATTGGACGGATACTGTTGGGCAGATCGAAGGGCAGCACAGGAGCCACCGGGCGCATCGCCACGATGGTGTGCTCCAGGGGGTTGATGCGCACCGTTTCCTTCCAGCCAATTTCGTTGGGCTCTGGCGGCAGCAGGGCGCCGTCCCAGGCCATGCGGTTGATGAGCTGCACATTGACCAGGTGGAAGTGGATTGGGTGGGTGTCGACGCCGTTATGCGTGACTTTCCAGATCTGCGTGCCGTCGCCCAACGTACCCAGCGGTACCATTGAATCCTGCAGGAGATCGACCGGAGGGCTGGCATACCCGTAGAGCACCAGGTTCTGGTTCAGGGCATTGACCACCGGCAGTTCCAGACCCAGCATACCGCTCATCCGGCCCCACTCCACATCGTAGGCCGCGTTCATTTCGTCGTGGATGGCCTTGGGCTGTAGCGGGAGGGTTACCCCAGACGGAGCAGAAAGGACGGCATAAGCTGTGGCGCCGATGCCAGGCCCCGTATCCTTGATGGTCACCGTCGGAGGCACGGTATACCCACTGCCCGGGGTGGATGTAATCCCGGTGATGGCTCCGGTCCCATCGATGGTGGCCGTTGCCACGGCTCCTCCGCCTCCAGAGATGGTCACGATTGGAGCCGTGTAGCCCGAACCGGGGTTCGACACGACGATACTCGCAATCGTAGAAGCGCGCAGGGTGCCGGTGAAATCTTGCTGTTGAACGTACTGGCCGGCATTATCCGCAGGGAACGTTGTATCATAGGCCGAATTGTAGGCCGCTTGCGGCAGGAGAATCGGGTCTTGAGAGACTTCAAAGACGCCCGCTTTCCCCGCAACTTTGTCCTTTTTCCATACAGCCTGCAGCGCAGCCAGGTTGTAACCCGTCCCCGCGGCAAAGGCCGCCATGGCCGTCGCGCCGTTGCCGCCGCCGCCTAACAGGTAAACCTGGGGCAGTGAGGTATACAATGCGGTAGGTCCAGAGGTCAGGGTGATCGCGGTGACGGTCAGAGATGCTACCGCCGCAGTCGTATCCGCGCCATCAAACTGTACCGTCGGAGCGCTGGAATAGCCGGAACCGGGGTTCGTCACCGCGATGCCAGTGATGTAACCATTGGCTACCGTGGCAACAGCTGCAGCTCCACTACCGCCGCCGCCAGTAAAGGTGATGGCCGGGGCAGTGGCATAACCCGGTCCCGCATTGACCACATCGACCTGGGCCACGCCGCAGGTCGCGTCGGCGGTAGCGCTGCCTGTGCCTGTGAAGAAGACTGTCGGGGCCGTATCGTAGTCCTGCCCGCCGCTGGTCACGGTCACGCTTGCCAGGGGTGCCCCAGTACCGGCTCCACCCCTCACGCGCACTTGCATGACGGTGCGCACGTTGGGGCCGTAGCCCGGTTGGGTGGTAGGAGCGCCGCCCGAAGAGGTCTGGTCCGGGGTGCCGGTGTAGTAGTCGTAGCGCGGATCGAGCGCCGGGAAGGCCGCCGGGGCATCGTTGTACATGATCAACGTCTGACCGGCGAACTGCGAGAAGTCGACCAGCACGTCCGCCCGCTCGGCGGGGCCCAGGAGCAAGGAGTGATCGGTGACGTTGCCCACGTTGAAAGCGGTGGCGTTCATGTTCCAGTTGAGCGGCTGGGGTGGGATCACCACCGGTTCGGGAAGGAAACCGCCCTCGGTGCCGATCTGGATCCAGGATGGACCAGCGGTGAACGGATCAGGCACGCCGCCCGCCCGGCCGTCGGCCGACCAGGTCGGCGGGTAAGCCGGGTTCGCCAGGGCAGGCACCATTTTTACTTCGGTGGGGAAGCCGTTGGCGTCCAGGAAGGTGGGGTCGCCTACATAGAAGTGCAGGTTGAAAAAGCGGTCGTTGGCGGCGTTCAAGATGCGGAAGCGCGTCACGGTGGGATCCACCTCCAGGTAGGGGTAAGCCACGCCGTTGACGATGGGGGTGTCGTTGAAGGCTTCCATGCCCATCGAAGGCCTGGGTAATTCGGGCCGCAACGGCGGTTCCCAGGGCGCATTTACCGGGTCGTAGTATTCGTTGGGCACCAGGAACGGATTGGGCACAGAGGGGGTTGTGGGCGGCCAGAAATAAGGCCCGTACTGCCAACGGCCAAAGGCATTCGCCCCGGTCGGGTCCCACGGATTCTGGGCCGGCATGTACACTGATGGCACCCATAGATCGCCGGTGTTCGGCGTTCCAGGAGTGATGCCCCAATTCCAGGTGGGATCCTGGGCGGCGATGGTGGTGGCGTCGACGAACGTCTTGTCCTGGATGATCAAGGGGATGCCGACACCCGGCAGGAGTTGAACCAGGCCAGGATTAACACCGCTCAGGTTGGTGCCGCTTATCAAATCCTGTTCGACCTGGTCGGTGAGCAGGTAGCCCGCAGCCTCGCCGGCATATACGTTCAGGCGGGTGATGCCGTAGGCATGGTCGTGGTAGAACATCAAACGCGCGCTCTGCTGGTTGGTGTAATAAAAGGTCATTGTCCCAGGAGACGCGGCTTTGCCGGCATCCGGCATATCCGGCACGTTGAAGGTGCTGACGCCTTTCGGGTATTGGGTCGTTTCGTTGGCTGGGGTAGTCCACTGGTGGGGGGTGCCGTCGCTGATCCAGGGGGTCAGGCCGCCGTGCAGGTGCAGCGTGGCCCTGTTCTGCTTGAATTTCTCCTTTATCGCAGGGTTAACAAGATCAGCCAGCGGGCCTTCACCCGCGCCCATCACGGTTTCATCCACCGGGATGAACAGATCCCCGCCCACACCGGTCGGCAGCAGATTGTAGAACTTGATGCGCACGGGGCGGTCGCGCGAGGCCACAATTAATGGGCCCAGATAGCGCGGGGTATCCAGGGCCACTGCCTGGGTAACACCGTCTGGCAACAAGATCGGGGTGGTACCGTCCGGCATAAACAGGGGCACCGGGTTTGTGCCGGGATTCGCTGCGGTTGCCAGCTGGACATACCCGCGCAGCCTGGTCATTGGCAGATCAGTGTGGAATTTATCGTTGAATTCCACCAGCGCAATTTCATAGTAATCGGTCGGCTGGCCAAATGCGGGGATTCCAGGTTCAGCGGCAGCCACCTGGATGTATTTTCCCAGCGTGACTGAAGGCACACCCAGGGGGGCACCCAGGCCAGGCAGGTCATCCACAAACTTGCGGATCCCGCCGGTGAGTGTGCCGAGCACCGCGGTGGCAGCCGCGCCGCTGCCGGTAGCATCGCTGATGGTGACGATCGGGGCGGAATAGCCGACGCCCGGGGCGGTGACGTTAATTCTTTGAATGACCCCGTTTAATACCGTGGCGGTTGCCGTCGCGGTGGGTACCGGCGGAGTCTGCATTCGGGTCAACATAACCGGTGCCGTAGACATCATCGATGGTAATGGTTGGGGCTGTATATCCGCTGCCGCCGGCATCTACAGTGATGCTGGCGATGCTGCCTTTGGGCATAGGGCTGTTGGCATAGTTGGCGTACGGCCCATAATAATGGGGGATCCCTCCGGGATCCATTGCCTTTGGCCCGGAAGCGGCCCCGGCTTTTACCCCCATCGTGCTCAGCCGGTCCGCGGCAGCCTTGCGGTCCACGGGTTTGACTTTGCGCTTTAGGATATGGGGGGGAATTTTAATTTCAGGCGGGGGCGGCGTCTGCGCGAACACCGACCAGGGTACTGCCAGCGCTGCCCCTGCGGTGACGCCAAGTTTCAAAAAGGCTCGTCTGCTGATCTTATTCATCTTTGCGTTTTCTCCTTAATAAACCAACCCTTCTTTATCTCTAGGTTTTTGCTCCAATGGTTGTCAGTGAATTTTGCCAACAGGTTTTCCTGACACCTCCCTTCGCTTCAGTTAATGATCCTGGAATTTTTTTGCTATTAAGGAATGTTGCCTGCCATTCGGATTTGCGTCATCAGCGTATCGGCTGGCATGAATTTGCCAACCAGAGCGACTGCGCCCGCCTGGGAGGCCCGTTTGCAAGCGATCACATCATCTCGCATGCTCAAAAAAATGACCGCAGTCCGGGGGCAAAAATGCTGAATTTTTTTTGCCAGCCCTATCCCATCCAGTTGGGGCATATCGACATCGATCAGCATCACATCCGGGCAAAGGTTTTTCGCCATCTGCAGGGCTTCTTCGCTGTCGGACGATTCCCCCATCACAAAAAAATCCGGTTCAGCCGCTAGCCGCATCTGCATTCCTTTACTCACAATTGCTTGATCTTCGACGATCAACAACCGGATCATGCCAACTCCAATCAGTCGATTCGGGCTGGATATCATTTCCCCCGCCTATGCTATAATTTTGTTATTGTTAATTCACACACTTACAGACATGGTGCAAGTACATATCTGATAAATATGAGTATAAATGTTTGCCTTTCGTTTCAAAACACAGCAACGAGTGAATTTAAATCCAGCTTAAGATGTACATCGATCTCCCCCAAAAGAGTGAGGAAGTGCACATGACTGTTCGCGTATTGATCGTAGATGATCACAGCGTCGTCCGGCAGGGATTAATCATGTTTCTGGGTTCAGACCCAGACCTTGAAATTGTTGGCGAGGCGCGAGATGGGGCAGAAGCCGTTCAGTTGGCGAAAAAGCTGCTGCCCGATGTGGTGTTAATGGATCTGATCATGCCCGTTATGGACGGTATCCGGGCCACAGAAGCCATCCGGCGTGATTTGCCAGAGACCGAGGTGGTGGCACTGACCAGCGTGTTGGAAGATATTTCAATCACCGAGGCGGTGCGCGCGGGAGCAATTGGCTATTTGCTTAAAGATACCGAAGCGCACGAACTGCGCCGGGCAATAAAAGCGGCAGCGGCGGGGCAGGTCCAGTTATCTCACCAGGTAGCCGCGCGCCTGCTGCGTGAAGTGCGCACACCCGAACACAGCCGCGAACCGCTCACCGAGCGGGAGACCGATGTTTTACGCCAATTGGCATCGGGAAAATCAAATAAAGAAATCTGCCTGATATTAAATATTAGCGAACAAACTGTCAAAACTCACGTCAGCCACATTCTAGAAAAACTGGATGTTCCTAGCCGCACCCATGCCGCTTTATTCGCTTTACGCGCAGGCCTGGTCAATCCCTCCCATTAACTGCCCTTGATATCCACGTTGCCAGGGTCAAACATTTAGGACACTCCACATGAAAACAAAGGCGCTGCGCACTGGGATCTATTATGGTCTTTTGGCTTTAGGGCTAATCCTGTTGGATTTAGCCATAGACCTTTTATTAACCGGCTCAACCTTCACCCTGCCCCATGTCATTTTCACAATTTTTGTAATCCTGATTTCAATTCTGATTATGAATCGCGTTTTAGCCGAACGCCAGCGTACGGAGGATGTGCTGCGCCAGGCCCGGGATGAAATGGAAAACCGCGTTCGACTGCGCACCGCAGAGATTGAACACGCCAACCAGGCCTTGCAGCATGAAATTGCAGAACACCGAAAAGATGAAATTATGCGAACACAAGTCGAGCGATCCTTGCAAGAAAGCGAGGAACGTTATCGCTCGTTGTTCGACAATTTTCCTGAGCCGATCACGGTATGGGATGAGAATGGCTTTCTTTTAATGGAGAACCTGATCTCGGCCAGAAATCTAAACGGGAAACGGGAAGATTTCATTGGGAAAAATATTCTTAATCTTTTTGGCCCGGCAGGCAACCAATATCATGAAAGAATCGTCCGGGTTCTCAAAACTGGCGTGGCTGAAAATCAGGAAGATACCGTGGAGCTTTATTTCGGCAAACACTATTTCTGGACTTCAATGCGGCGCATTTTAAACCCCGACGGACAATACAACGTCCAGGTCATTTCTTACGATATCACCGACCGTAAGCGCACAGAGGAATCTTTGCGTGCGTCTGAAGAGAAATTTTCAACTGTCTTTCATTTTTCTCCGGACGCCATCGCTATTATCAGGGCCTCAGACGGTGTTTTTGTGGATGTTAACGAATCTCTCATCAGGCTGTTAGGATATCCATTTTCTGAAGTGGTGGGAAAAAGCTGGACAGATATAAGCGCCTCCGCCGGGTTGGTTGAACAAAATAATATTTCCACCCTTTTCGAACAAATTGGAATGGTTGCGGATTACGAATTAAGCTTCCAGAACGTCAAAGGTATAAAGGTTACCGTGCTGCTTTCATTGATCCCAATTAGTATCCGCCATGAACCCAGTGTGCTGGCCATTGCGCATGACATTACCAAACGGAAAGTAGCGGAAGAAGCGTTGCGTAAGGCCCAGGGCGAATTAGCCCTGGGCGTCCAGCAGCGCATCGCGCTGGAAGAGCGCCAACGGCTGGCGCGCGAGCTGCATGACTCGGTCTCCCAGGTCATTTACGGCATATCCTTAGGGGCGCACACCGCCCTGACATTGTTCGATACCGACCGCGCGAAAGTGCTCGAAGCATTGCGTTACGTGCTGGCGCTAGCCCAGGCCGGGCTGACCGAAATGCGGGCATTAATTTTTGAGCTGCGTCCCGAATCGCTGGAAATGGAAGGGCTTGTGGCAGCTCTCACCAAGCAAAGTGAAGCGCTGCGCGCACGGCATGGGGTGGAAGTGGTATTAAATGTCAGGGATGAGCCAGAGGTGCCCCTTAAGATCAAGGAAGCCCTGTATCGCATCGCGCAAGAAGCCCTGCACAATGCGATCAAGCACGGACGTCCAACCCGGGTGGAGGTCAGCCTTTACCAGGAAGGGGATACGTTGGCCCTGGATATCGGTGACGATGGCATTGGCTTCAATGCCCGCGCAGTTTTTCCGGGGCACCTGGGGCTGCGCTCTATGCAGGAACGGGCGATGGACACTCAGGGCACCCTGGTCATTAACAGCCAGTTGGGCCTCGGTACGCAAATTCATGCCCGAATTCCCATACCCGAAACTCAGATTCGGCCTGAGGAGTTTCCAGCGAGTCAATAAGAAGTACAGGCCTCGATTAAATATTGATGTTTGTATCTTTCTCGACCCTTCTCAACAAGAGCAGGATCACGCCTGAGATAACGATCAGAATCAGCGAAATTGCCAGAGCGATACCCAGATTAGTCTCAAATCCATTAAATATAACCAGCGGCATGGTTTGGGTAACGCCCAACAAGTTGCCAGCAAAAATAATGGTAGCGCCAAATTCTCCAAAAGCCCGCGCCCAGGACATGATCAACCCATTTAACATCGCCCGGCTGGCCAGGGGTAGCATGATCGTCCAAAAAATGTACTGCTCAGTAGCTCCGTCTGTATAAGCCGCCTCGATTAATTCAGGCCGCACTGCCCCAAAACCGAGCCGTGCTGCGCGAATAAATAAGGGAGCTGAGACAAATATTTGGGCAAAAATCACCGCTGCAGTGGTAAAGGGGAGGCGAATTCCCCATATATTCAACAGCTCGCCCAGGAACCCATTCCGTCCAAAGGCCAAGAGCAATCCAATTCCAGCCACCATTGGCGGCAAGACGATCGGCAGGTCGATAATTGTTTCGATCCAGACCTTATGCCTGAATGACCAGCGGGCTAATAAATAGGCCAAAGGCGTGCCGAGCAGTAACGTGATAATTAAACTGATGCCAGTAGTAAATATACTGAGCAGGGCGGCTTGTATAACCGTCGGCTCAGACAGATAACCGGTTAGGGCCGCATCGACTCCCCTTAAAAGCAGGACAAACAACGGCAGAGCTAATAAAATCCCGGTGAACCCGGCAGGAAAGATGAAGCCCAGCAACGGCTGGACTTTATGAACCTTTTCGTGATACGCCATCTCAAGGTTTTCCGGGTAAAAAACCCCATTTCTTCAAAATCGCCTGACCTTCAGATGAGGTCAGGTATGCAGTAAAGGATGCAGCCTGCTCAGAATTGGCGGCTTTGGCAAGCGGCGCTATATTCAATTGCGTAATCATATTGAGTTCAGCCGGAATCGGAATTGTTTTTAGTTCCGGAGCGCTTACCGTGTCCGTGATATAAACGATTCCCGCATCTGCTTCACCCAGTTTTATTTTGGACACAATGGGTTTTACGCCTGCTTCGTTCGAAACGACATTGGCGATGACCTTGTCTTTATACCCGGAGCCAAACTGTTTGTCCCATTTATCAAGCATATTCAGGGTAACTTTGCCAATCGGGGTATCGACCACTGCCACCAGCAATCGCACGCCCGGTTTTGCCAGGTCTTCCAATTTTTGTATGCTGCCCGGATTGTTTGCCGGAAGTATCACGATAAGCTGGTTGGTGGCAAAAATCCTGGGTTCGTCCCTGGCGACAGTCTCATCCACGACAGCATCATCCATGTCTTTCTGGCTGGCAGTAATAAATACATCTCCGGTCGCTCCTTGAGTGAATTGAAGCCGCTGCGTGGGGGAATGGCCAAATTCGATCGCAACCTTCACCCCAGAATTAGCTGCTTCATAAGCAGTGGTTATGTCTTTGGCCGCATCGGTCAGGGACGATGGCGCAAATATTTTTAAAGAAACGACCTCCGCGGGAGTTGTAGGAGCATTGGTGGGGCTGGCAGCCGGGACGGGGCTGCCGCAGCCAATCAGTAAAAGTGCGAAAACCAGGGCATATGATACAAAAAAAGTTTTTTTCATGACCTCACCTCATTGAAATCAATTTGGAATAAATATGGATGCAATATAAAAATCAGTACAAACCGGAATGGTAATTCATAGAGCTGAATGATTTTTTTGAGAAACCCTCCTTTAAAATGAACCTCACCTGATCAGGATAATTGACAGGATTGTTCCTGCCAACACCACCCAAAGTATGTCTACTTTGCGAAACAGCGCTGCCAGTGCGCCAACTGCCAGAAATATATGGGTAAGATCCCATTGGACCTGCATACCAAATCGAATGGCAACCGAAACGAGCAAGCCAACAAAAGAACACAAAACCCCGCGAATAATTTTTTGAAAAGTTGGTGATTGGCTCAAACGATTGAAAAAAGGGGAAACACCTACCACCAGCAAAAAGGACGGAAGAAAAATACATATTGTGGCGATAATGGCGCCCAGTATTCCATTGATCAAATAGCCAATAAACGTAGCCGTAATAACCACAGGACCGGGCGTTGCCTGGCCCAGGATGATTCCATTCATGAATGTTGGTCCACTCAACCAGTGATTGATTTCCACAACTTCGTGATACATGATCGGGACCGAAGCAAAACCACCACCAAAAGCCATTAAGTCAACTCTTAACATCAGCAATGCGAGATTGAACAAGTCACTCGAAAATAAATACACAATCGCAAGCCCAACCGCGCCAATCACCAGGATAAATAATAATGACCTTTTATAAAGGGGGGTTGCGGTTGTCTTGTTATCCTGGATTCCCGCGGCATCAGGCAGGGGAATGATCAACCAACCCAATCCAGCTGCCGCCAGGATAACCAGCAGAGGATGGACAGCGCCATAGAACAGCAAAAAAGCAGCCGTTGAAATTAAGCCGTACTTCCAGGTTTTTACCGTCGTTTTCCCAAACGATACTATTGCATTGATAACGACCGCAATTACTACGGCCTGCAGTCCACTAAACGCAGAGACTACGGCTGGCAGTGAACCGGTCTGAACATAAACCGTAGCAAAAATAAGCATCATGGCGAAAGCTGGCAGGCCAAAACCTATAAAACTGGCAGCCGCCCCGGCTACTCCGCGCAGGCGCAGGCCTACGTACGCGGCAGTCTGCATCGCTGTCGCTCCGGGGATCATCTGGCATAAGGCGACGCCATCACTAAACTCCACAGAGCTTAACCAACCCTTGCGATCGACCGCCAGTTTTCGGATATATGCCACCATAGATGGGCCGCCAAAAGCAGTAAGGCCTAATCGTAAAAAGTCCTTAAAAATCTGGAAAAGGGAAGGTTGATTTTTGATATTTGTTATCAATATTTGTCACCTTTAAATTACGATTATATTTAATTGTACACGATGATTTTAGGAATTACTAAGGAAATCAAGTGAATTTTCGCATCTGGCAATTCTTGCCCCATCAAGGCTAACAAAACATCAATAAGTAGCGTATAAAATCTGTACAATCCCGGCCTATATTGGACGAAGGAAGAATATTAATCTTTCCCCTGGCCGAAAATCGGACACCAGGCGTCTTCAAAACCAAGGAGAATCTTATGTTCAAGAGAGCGATTGTTCTGGCCTCCATTTTTATGCTGTGCCTGACAGCAGCCTGCTCCAGCCAGACTGCGACCACTACGGGCAGCACCTCAAGCGCCGCCTCCTTAAGTCAGATTACCGATTCCACACAGTTAGCCACAACAGAAAAACTGGGGTTTGGCATTCTAAGCCTGGATGGCACCCCCCTTTCCATCACGGCCGATCAAGCCGCGACATTGCTGCCGCTCTGGCAGGCAGTGCAGAGCCTGGGAGCGGATAAAAACGCAGCCAGCCAGGAAATCGCCGCAGTTTACACCCAGATCCAGGAGAGCCTCACCGCAGATCAACTGGCTCATATTGAACAATTAGCGTTGACCCAAGAGGAGTTGACCAGCATGCTGCAGAAATACCAATCTCAATCCAGCCTGACCAGCTCCACCACAAAAACCACAACTGCCGCCACAACACCCAGCCAGGGCCAGAATATGGGCGGCGGGCCTGGAGGAGATATGCCTCCGGATGGGGGCATTCTGATGGGCGGTGGGACCGGCATGGAAATGGCAGCAGTACAAAGCACCACCGGTGAAACGCAGCAATCCTTGATCCTCAGCCAGACATCAACAAAAAGCACCGTGGAAATCAACGTGCTCTTTGCCAACGCGGTGATTATTCTGCTCCAAAAACAGCTGGCGATATAATCCGGTTCACCTGCAAGCTCTCAGATTACAGGTAAAATAGTTTTATGGTTGACGATCGGTCACACTTCCCCAAACGATTTCACCTGATGGGAGCCAACGGCGAATTTTATGAAAGTCCTGATCCGGGCACGCTGGCCGGCAACCGCAAACTAAAAATCTACGGGTTATTAGACTGCGGCTTGCCGGCCTGCGGATTTCCGGACCGGGGCTTGCCGCCGGACCAGCCGAAAATCCGGGTATTTTTTTCCGATGAGCAAAGCGCCATCGCCGCGGGCTACCGCCCATGTGGCGGCTGCCTGGCGCAGCGCTACCAGCAGTGGAAAAAAGGGCCGCAGCCTGGAGAACCTTACCCCTGGAAAATATTCCCAACGGAAAAGCCGAGATCCCGCAAGAAGCCGTAATGGACCAGCGCATGCCATTTTTACCCGGGACCCCAATCGAGATCATCCACCCCAGCACCCAGCGCGGGCTCATCCGCTATGCCTTGTTTGATTTCGACGGGACCCTGTCCTTGATCCGTGAAGGGTGGCAGGGTATCATGATCCCGATGATGGTCGAACTTTTGCTCGCAACACCCCGGCATGAATCGGAAGAAGCCCTGACCGTCGTGGTCGAAGAGTTCATCGGGCGGACTACCGGCATCCAGACCATTTTCCAGATGATCCAGTTGTGCCAGGAAATCGAACTGCGCGGCGGCAAGGCCGAGCCGCCGCTGGTATATAAACAGATGTATCTTGACCGGCTGGGAGCGCATATCCGGGACCGCTTAAATGGCTTGAAATCGGGATGTATTAATCCTGAAGAACTGATGGTTCCCGGCGCATTCCGCTTATTGGATACCCTACGTACGCGGCGCGTGACCTGCTACCTCGCTTCTGGCACAGATGAGGTCTTTGTGGTCGATGAAGCTGCCGCGCTGGGGATAGCATCGTTTTTTGCCGGTATTTATGGCGCTCGGGATGACAGCCAGAACCAATCCAAAAAAATAGTGATCGAGCGCCTGATCACTGAAAACGACCTGCGCGGCCCCGAACTGGTCACATTTGGCGACGGCTTTGTCGAGATTGAAGACACGAAATCCGTGGGAGGCATCGCGGTCGGCGTCGCCTCGAACGAAGCCCTGCGCCAGGGCATCGATGAATGGAAACGCCGGCGCTTGATCCAGGCCGGGGCCGATCTGATCATTCCCGATTATCGCTGCAGCGACCGCCTGGCAGCCTACCTTTTTGCAGAGGAATAAAGCATGTCTTTTCCCATATTCGATCGATCGCAGCTTAAGCTGCTGCCCCTGGCGGAACGCGTCCATGATGTCACTATGGCTGATCTGGTCTCGCTGGATGCGGTCCCGCCGTTTGAAGACCCCAACCTGACCCAGGTGGCGGCGCGCGTTGTCCGGGCTCACCTATCAGGACACCCGGTGATATTAATGATGGGCGCCCACGTCATTAAGCGCGGTCTTTCTCGCTTCGTGGTAGATTTGATGGAACGCGGGATCATCACCCATGTGGGCCTGAATGGGGCCGGGGTGATCCACGACTTTGAGCTGGCGCTGATCGGCGCAACATCTGAAAGCGTGGCTCATTACATAAAAGAAGGTCAGTTCGGCTTGTGGCAGGAAACCAGCCTGATCAATGACGCCATTTACCAGGGTTCGGTTGAGAATATGGGGCTGGGAGAAGCCGTGGGACGCATGATCGAAAACCAGGCCTTTCCCCAGCGGGCAGCCAGTATTTTGGCCGCCGGGTTCCGGCTGCATATTCCGGTGACCGTCCACGTCGGGATCGGGTACGATATCATCCACGAACATCCAAACTGCGACGGCGCGGCGTTGGGCGCTACCTCTTACCGCGATTTTTTGATCCTGGCCCATACCGTATCAAACCTGGAAGGGGGCGTCTTGCTGAATTTTGGCACGGCCGTCATGGGGCCGGAGGTTTACCTGAAAGCTCTCTCCATGGCCCGCAACGTCGCCAGCCAGCGTGGGCAATCCATCAACCGCTTTGCCACCGCCCTGTTTGACCTGCAGGCGCTCGGCCCCGACATTCATCACGAAGCGCCCAAGACCGATCCTCAATATTATTTCCGCCCGGTAAAGACCATCCTGGTGCGCACCGTCCAGGACGGTGGTGAAAGCTTTTACGTACGCGGCGACCACGCCCAGACCTTGCCCAATCTTTACCGGCAGGTGACCGGCCAGTTGGACCAGAAGAAATAAGGAAAATGGAAGCTTCTCGCCTTGAGGAACTGCTGAACGCCTTTTCAACCCGCCGCATCCTTGTCCTGGGTGATTTTTTCCTGGATGAATACCGGGTGATCGACCGCCGGTTGAGCGAGACGTCGCTCGAAACCGGGTTGGAAGCCTACCAGGTGGTTGAGCTCCGCACCACTCCCGGCGCTGCGGGTAATGTCTGCGCTAACCTGGCCGCGCTCGGCTGCCAGGTCACTGCCCTGGGCGTGATCGGCCGAGATGGACACGGCTATGAGCTGAAACAAGGATTGGCGAAGCTCGGCGTCCACCTGGATGGCCTGATCGAGAGCCATGAAGTATATCACACCCACCTACACCAAGCCGCTGGTCGTCGAAAAGGATGGGCGCCGGCATGAGCTTGAACGCCAGGATATCAAAAACCGGGGCCCGCTCCCCGCCGGTATCCAGGAAGAGATCATCACCCGATTACGAAATCTGCTGCCCGCGATGGATGGGGTGGCGGTCGCCGACCAGGTGATTGAAAACGACTGCGGGGTGATCACCGGCCAGGTGCGCGCCGAGATTAAGAGACTGGCGAAACAAAATCCTGAAATGGTGATTGCCGTCGATTCACGCGCCCGGATCGGGCAGTATGAATCGGTGATTCTCAAGCCAAATGCGCAAGAAGCGCTCGCAACACTGCCACCGGCTGCCGCCGCCGATTCCTGGAGCGACCGCCTGCAGGCCTGTGGTTTACAACTTTATCATCGCACCGGAAAGCCTGTTTTTCTAACGATGGGCGATCAGGGCATCCTGGTTGTTACCGGCTCCGGCTGCGAGCGCGTCCCGGCGGTCGCGGTCGGTGGAGAGATCGATATCGTCGGGGCCGGCGACAGCTGTTTGGCGGGCCTGGTTGCCGCCCTGGCCTGCGGGGCGCAGCCCGCCGAAGCCGCCTTCATTGGCAACCTGGTCGCATCGATCACCATCCAGCAGATCGGCACCACCGGCACAGCCTCTCGCGAGCAGGTGCGCACCCAATTTTGGCAGCATTTCCGGAATTCTGCGCCGCCAGATCTGGCGCGTTAATTTCCTGGCGCAAAAAAGGCTGGCAAGTGATGAGCCATGATTGACGGTTCTAGGTTATAACTGGAGACAAAGGTGGTTCCATGAAAATTGACAGCGCAGAACTCAGGATCATCCGGCTGCAGCTCCTGCGGCCATTCGAGACTTCTTTCGGGGTAGAAACCGAGCGAACGATCCCCCTGTTGACCCTGTTCAGCCAGGGATTGGAGGGCTATGGCGAGGGCGTAATGGAAACCTTGCCGCTTTACCGCGAAGAATACGTCTCCGGCGCAGTGGCGTTGTTGAAAGAAGCCCTGCTGCCGCGCGTGCTGCGCACAGCCTTGCAGACGCCGCAGGATGTGCTGGACCGAATGGCGATGTTTCGCGGCAACCGCATGTCAAAGGCCCTGGTGGAAATGGCTTTCTGGGACCTTTGGGCGAAATCCATGAACCTCCCTTTGGGGCGGCTGTTAGGCGGCAACCGCGAGGCGATCCCGGTTGGCGTCAGCCTGGGCATCCAGAAGACGCTGGAAGTCACCCGCGAGCAGGTTCAAAAACATCTCGACCAGGGCTACCAGCGCATCAAGCTGAAGATTAAGCCCGGTTGGGATACCAACTTGATTGCCTACATACGCAAAGAATTCCCGGGTGCCACGCTGACGGTGGACGCAAATTCATGCTACTCGCTGGCTGAACTGCACATCCTGCGCGATCTGGACCAGTACCAGTTAGATTACATCGAGCAGCCCCTGGCGTATGACGATTTAATCGACCACGCCAAACTTCAGACCCAGTTGAAAACTTCTATCTGCCTGGATGAATCGATTCTCTCACCAGAAGACGCGCGTAAAGGGTTGGAAATTGGATCCGGCAGGGTGATCAATATCAAGGTTGGGCGGGTCGGCGGTCACCTCGAAGCGCGGCGCGTGCATGATGTCGCCCAATCTTTTGGCGCCCCGGTGTGGTGCGGCGGCATGTTGGAGAGCGGCATCGGCCGCGCCCACAACATTCACCTGGCTACCCTGCCCAATTTCACCAAACCCGGCGATACCAGTTCGAGCAGCCGCTATTGGAAGCAGGATATTATCAACGAACCGCTCGAAACCCGCGCCGGTTTTATGCCTGTCCCGCAGGGGGTGGGCATCGGCGTAACCCTCAACCGGCCCTTTCTGGACAGCCTGACCGTCTATAAAGAGGTAATCCGCGTATGACCGTCTTCCATACAGCGCGCGGTCCGGTCGTGATCCGCGAGCTCAGCACCCAGGCCGAAATGGCCGCTGCCGAAAAGATTCAAACCCTGGTGTGGGGAGAGGAGATCATCCCCACCCCCAAGGAAATGCTGATCCCGGTACAGCACGAGGGCGGCCTGCTGGCTGGCGCATTCGCTGCCGAAAACCACATGGTGGGGTTGATATTCAGTTTCCCAACGCAAGACCCCACCGCTCACCATTCACAGATGCTTGCCACGCTGCCGGAGTGGCGCGGACAGGGGATCGGCGCCCGCCTGAAATGGTTCCAACGCGATTGGTGCCTGGAACGCGGGATTCTCCAGGTGCGCTGGACGGTGGATCCGCTGCGGGCAGCCAATGCGCAGCTCAATATTCACCGCCTGGGCGCAACCGCCGCCACCTATTTGCCCGATTACTACGGCGTCATGGCCGGGATCGACGCCGGCACGCCGACCGACCGCCTGCTGGTGGTTTGGGATTTAAACGATGAACGCACCGTACTTCGTGCCGGCGGGCCGCTGCCAGACACGGGATTCGCGGGCGTACAGGCAGTGAATGCCATCGAGAAGGGTCAGCCGGTCTGTCCTCGCCTGGGGATCGAAGATATGCGCATCCTGCTGTACCTGCCGGAAGATTTCATCCGCTTCCCCCAAAAAGATCCGGGGGCGGCCCTGGCCTGGCGCTTGCAAACCCGCGAACTCTTTATGCATTATTTTGCCAGGGGCTACACCGTCACCGGCTTTACCCGGGTGGGCGGCCCGGCTTACTTGCTGGAAACTGGGATTTCTGCCAATGAAGATTGAACCTGTCATCCTGACCGGACGCATCGTCCGCCTGGTTCCGCTGTCCCATGATCACCTCGCCGACCTGACAGAGGCCGGGAATAACGAAAATATCTGGACGTTTATGCGCTACGGCTTCGTGAACAGCTGGGAGAAAATGCGTTCGATGATCGATTCGCTGCTCGCTTACCAGGCCGAGGGTACCGACCTGCCTTTCACCGTAATCCATCTGCCTTCCGGCAAGGCAATCGGCATGACGCGCTACCTGAATATTGAACCCGCCAACCGCGGTCTCGAAATTGGCGGCACATGGTACGCGCCCGCATTTCAGCGTACCGGCGTCAATACAGAATGCAAATACCTGCTGCTGCGGCATGCTTTCGAAGACCTGGATTGTATTCGCGTGCAATTTAAAACCGACCTGCGCAACCTGCGCTCACAGAAAGCGATTGAGCGCATTGGCGCCGTCCGCGAAGGCGTGCTGCGCAACCACGTGATCCTTCCAGGTGGTGTTATTCGCTCATCGGTTTATTACAGCATCCTCAGCGAAGAATGGCCTCAGGTCAAGGCCCACCTTGAAGCCTTCATGAGCCTATCGTAGAGCCGCCCATCCCACAATAAGCCATTCTCACCCCGGGGGCCACGCAAAACGAGTAACCGTCATTGCGAGCGAAGCGAAGCAATCTATGATTACGAGCAGATTGCTTCGGCCCAAAAAAACGGGCCTCGCAATGACCGATTCATTAAAAAAAAGGATACCGTGCTACCTATGCTATCCCCCGACCTCTTTCAAAATGAACTGCCCGCGATCCAATCGCTGCTGCGAGAACTGGTGGAGATCGAATCACCTTCGACCGACAAAGCTGCCGTAGACCTCCTGGGAAGGCGCATCCTGCGTGAGCTCAACGCGCTGGAGGACGGCGCGATCGAGATTATGCCGCAAGACCGGGTGGGAGACCAGATCGTGTGCCGTTGGGGTTCAGGACCGGGCGGCATCCTGTGCCTGTGCCACATGGACACGGTGTTCGACCTCGGCACGCTTGCCTGCCGGCCGTTTCAGTCAGTCGAGGGCAGGCTGCAGGGTCCCGGGGTGCAGGATATGAAAAGCGGGATCGCCATGCTGCTGAGCGTGCTGCGCCTGCTCAAACTGCACAATAAGTGGCCAAAACGTCCGCTGACGGTCCTCTTTACCAGCGATGAAGAAACCGGCAGCCTGGCTTCGCGTGCCCTGGTTGAGGCCGAAGCCCGCCATGCCGGGCTGGTCCTGTGCCTGGAGCCGGCCCTGGCGAACGGTGCGCTAAAAACGTCGCGCAAAGGCACCGGCGACATCGAGCTGCGGGTGAAAGGTGTCGCGGCACATGCCGGCGTGGACCATGCCAGCGGGCGCAATGCCATTGAAGAACTGGCCTATCACATCCTCGAGGCTCAAAAACTGACCGATGCTTCTCGCGGTACGACGGTGAATGTAGGAGTGGTCAGCGGCGGCACCCGCCCGAATGTCGTTCCAGATGAGGCGCGGGCCCTGATCGATTTGCGCATCCTGGAAGCCGGGGAATACAAGCGCCTGGAGCGGTGGACAAACGGCCTGTCTCCGCGGATCGCCGGCACAAGCCTCTCCGCATCTATCACCCTCAACCGCCCGCCTATGCCGCGCGACGATCTGATGATCCGCACATTCCAGAAAGCCCAGGAGCTTGGCCGCCAGATCGGGCTCGAACTGCATGAAGGCTCCACCGGCGGCGGCTCGGATGCCAATTTTGTGTCCCCATTAGGCGTGCCCGTGCTGGACGGCCTTGGCGCGGTGGGCGATGGAGCCCATTCTGAACGCGAATACATCCTGACCAACTCCCTGGCCGAACGCTCGGCCCTGCTGGCCGCCTTGCTGATAGGCTGGTAAAGCGTTCGCGCGATGCGTCAACCGGCTTTCTGGTTGAGACCGCGCACAAACATTGCCACCAGTCGGCGAAAGCTTTCGTCACAATCCAGCGGCAGGCCGAACCCGCCGGCTATCTCCAGCGTCGTAAAGCCATGCACCAGGCTGCGCAAGCCGCGCACGGCATGCAATCCATCTGCGCCATCTAATCCAAAAGAAGCCAGGACCGCCAGGCACACCGCCACCACCCGCTGTTCAGCCAGGCGCAGTTCTTCGCTTGGCTCAGGCCGGTTGCCAGAAGCCCGCAGGGAGGCCAGATACAGCCCCGGCATGTCTTTGATATAGGCCCGGTAAGCCTCCGCCAACGCCATGACCGCCCGCGCCCCGGACACTCCGATCGCGGCCCGGTTTAATCGATCACCCAGAAGCTGCACGTTGCGCAGCGCCAGCTCGCGGTACAGCCCGTTCAGCCCTTCAACATGGTTGTAAAGCGAAGGCGGCTGGATGCCAAGTTTTCCCGCCAGTCCATTCAGGGTGAGTGCTTCTATCCCGCCGGCGTTCAATATTTCCACTGCGGCATCCACCACGGCTTTACGGTCCAACCCGGGCCTACGCGGCATAGACCACCTGCCTGTTTAGCTGCAGCGTCTTCAGGAATGACAGGATCCTGGGTCCGGTGATCTCCGGCATTTCTGCGTGAGGATAATGCCCGGCACCGTCAACCATCTCTAATGCGCCGTGCAGGTGCTCAGCCACCCAGCGCCCTTCCGTTTCCGGTTCCTTGAAATCCGGGTCCTTGCTGCCCATCAAGACCCGCACCGGGACGTTCACCTGGGGGATGCGCGCTTCGGAAGCTTTTTTCGAAGCGATCATCATTTTCCGCAAGGCTTCCATCCGCCCGGGCTGCGCCAGGTTGGCGCGCAATCTGGTGTTGTATTCCGCAAAATCCTGTGGTTTGCGCGCCGGGAAAAGCGTGGAAAAATAGCGCAGCCACATCCCCGGACCCCACGGTCGAGTAAAAAGCAGCGAATAAAGCAGGCGGTTTGACCGGGTGGTCTCGCCGCGGACGAAAGCCCCAATTAAAACCAAGCCAGACACCCATTCTGGCGCTTCCGCTGCCGCCCAAACGGCCGAACCGGCGGACATCGAGGTGCCGATGATCACAGCCGGCCCCGCATCCAGGTGGCGGATCAGCGCCACCAGGTCGCTGCCACAGCCGGCGACCGAAAAATCGTCCCATTCGGTGCTGCTCTCGCCGTGCCCGCGCACATCCAGGCTCACCGCCCGGTAACCGGCGGCGACCAGCTCGGGGATCAAGAAACGGTATTCACTGCGCAGATCGCCCATTGATGGCGCGCAGACCACCAGGGGACCGCTGCCGAAATCGTCATAAGCGATGCTCCCGTTTTGAACCTGTAAAAATTGTGTTCCCATAAGATCCTCCTATAAACTAATTATATTAGTTATTATACTAATTTTATTAGTTTTGTCAAGTACCTGAATTATAAAAAGAATGTCGTTGTTGGGCCAGTGGAACTGGCCCAACAACGACTATTAATAAAACCAGAAAATCGATTTCTATCGAGGACCGCTTTTTTGAAGCTCCTCTACCAGGCCGGGCACCTCTTCCGCCCCACCCAGGATCTGCAGGCTCGAACCCGAAAAATCGCTGCCCACAGGTTCATATCGCCCGCCCAGGAATTTCGCCAGGAAGGCTTCAGCAATGGCATTAAATGACATGTTATTTTCAGGCCGCGCAAAACCATGCCCTTCGTCGGGGTACAGCACGTAAGCCACCGGCAGGTGTTTGGCGCGCATCGCATCGTAAATCTGGTCCGCTTCCGCTTTCTTGACCCGCGGGTCGTTTGCACCCTGGCCGATCAACAAAGGCACCCGGATGCGGTCCACGTAAGTTAATGGTGAATGTTTCCGCAGCAAAGCGCGGCCTTCTTCTGTTCGGTTGTCACCCACCCGGTGGGTAAAAAGCTCTATTTGCGGTTTCCAATAGGGCGGAATGGTTTCAAGCAGGGTAATCAGGTTGGACGGTCCAACCAGGTCAACACCGCAGGCATAAGACTCAGGGTAGAAGGTCAGCCCGGCCAGGACAGAATATCCTCCAAAGCTGCCCCCCATCACTCCTACCTTTTGCGGATCTGCAATCCCCTGGCTTACAGCCCACTGCACAGCCTCCAGCTGGTCCTGAATGATTTTTCCGCCCCACTCGCGGTCGCCGGCATTGGAAAAGCTCTTGCCAAAACCGGTTGAGGAACGGAAGTTCATGCTCAAGACGGCGTATCCGCGGTTTGAGAGCCATTGGTGCCAGGGATTGTAGCCCCAAAAATCTCGCCCCCAGGGGCCGCCGTGCGGAGTAGAAACCAACGGCAGCGGCTGGTCGGGGATGCCGTCGCCATTACTGTCGCTCCCAGCCGGGAGGGTGTAGTACGCCACCATATCCAACCCGTCCGAAGATTTGATCACCACGGAATTCATCCTGGCTAATGGCTGGCCTTCCAGCTCTTTACGGTTTGAAAATAAGAAATGGGCCTGGCGGTTGGCACGGTCGTACAGGTAATAATGGACCGGGTTATCATCCAGGATCGTGTAAACAATCCAATAGTGGTCGTCAAGCGTGCGGCTGCCGATCTCCACGTCGCCCCGATCCACCCCGCGCAGGTAAGCCAGGTCTGGTTCAAGGGAAGGATCCAGCAGCACCCAGCTTTTTCGCTCGTACGTAAAGGATGCTGCCTGAACCGTGCGTTCGGTCGGGTGGACCATCAAACCCGTCACATCCGACTTCGCATCTTCCGCCAGCAGGGTCTTCGCGCCGGTGCGCATATTTTGGGCGAAAAGGGCCGAGGTATCGCGTCCCCGGCTGTCCATGATATACAGCGTTTCACCGGTTTTATCGAATCCGGCTGGCTGTGTGGTCAGCATATCTTCAGCGGGAATATTTTCCCACGGTTCCCAACCCGTGGCGGAAGGTTTCAGGTAAACCATGCCGCCTTCCGGGGTCATGTGCATCGCTGCCCGGATTTCATAATCTTCATCCGTCAGGAATCCGAGAAAACCCTCATTCTGCTTGAGTAAAACCAGCTCGCCGGTATCGAGGTTGGCCCGGTAGAGATCGTGCAGCTGCGGGTTGCGCTGGTTAAGGGCCAGCAGCAGCTCGTGCGGATATTTCTGGCTGACCTCCTGGATACGCGCCTGCACCCCTTCAAACGGGGTCAGGTCCTTGATTTCGCCTGTCTCCAGATTGACCGAGTATAAACGCCAGTTTTCGTCTCCGTTCTTATCCTGCAGATATAGAATATGCGCGGCGGTATAAGCCCACATGTAATAGCGGATGCCGCGGCCTGCGTCACGGGTGACTGGACGGGCAGCGTCGATCTGCTGGCGCGGGGCGACCCACACATTCAATACACCATTCAACGGCGCCAGGTAAGAAATCTGCGCCCCATCCGGGCTGAGCTGCACGGAAGCTTTATCAGGATTGCCAAATATTTTTTTTCGTGGAATTAAAGGAATTTCCATTTGATACTCCGGGAAGAAAAAATCACCTAATTTGTCAATAATATCATGCTTTGCCTAATAAAACACTCTTGATCTACTCTGCTGTACAATAATCATGAGGAACCAGACATGCTTTTATGTATCGATATCGGCAATACAAATACCAAGCTTGGCCTTTTCGAAGGTGAAACGATGCGCAGCCATTGGCGGATCGCCACCGACCGCGCCAACCTGGCAGACGAATATGCAGTGCTGCTTTTGAATTTATTCGAGGCAGAAGGCGTGAAGATAAGAGAAATTACCGGCTGCGCCATTTCTTCGGTCGTGCCAGCCCTGACCCTTGTTTTTTCAGAATTGGTCAGCCATTATTTCAAACTTGACGCGCTGATCCTGCAGGCGGGCACGTTCACCGGCATGAAAATCAACACCGATTATCCCGCCGAGGTCGGCTCGGATCTGGTAATGAATGCCCTGGCTGCCCGCCACCTGTACGGCACCCCCTTGATCGTGATCGGTTTTGGCACCGCCACCACTTTCGTGGCGGTTTCAGACCAGGGTGATCTGGAAGGCGTGGCTATCGCTCCCGGCATTATTACCAGCGGCGATTCGCTCTTTCGGGCCACATCCACCCTGCCACAGGTGGCTTTGATCCGCCCACCTGCCGCGATTGGCAAGAACACCATCCATTCCATGCAGGCTGGCTTTGTTTTCGGCTTCACCGGGCTGGTCAAGGAAATGGTCAGGCGCCTCCAGGACGAATTGGGTGGTAAAGCAAAGGTAATCGCCACCGGGGGCATGGCGGCATTAATCGGGCCTGAAACGGGCGTGGTGGATGCTATCGAGCCTGACCTGGCGCTGATCGGGCTGCGGCTGCTATACCAGCGCAATCGCGGGCAGGGTGGATAAAAGCTAAACGTCTATTTTCATCGTCCAGACATTTATCGAGGTTGTACAAGGCGGCGCCTTGTACAACCTCGATCTTAATTTTTTATTAATTGTAATCAAAAGGCCATATTCTTATAATAATATAGATATATATTATCTAAAAACGAGGCACAGAATAGAGATGAATTACTTCCAAAAATACCTGGTCGATGAATTCGCCGAGGACTACCAGGAAGGCCTGCTGACCCGACGCCAGGCGCTCAAACTGATCACGTCCGTGACCGGCAGCACGATCCTTGCCAGCTCGATCCTGGCAGCCTGCGCTCCTCCCCCCAGCGAAACAAATACGCAAGTTCCCGCTGCAACCACAGCTCCTACGGACGCCCCACAGCCAACCATGGCCCCCACCGCCACAACGGCAGCGTCCCCAACCGCCGGGCAGCCGGCAGCCAACACCCCCACCGTCCTGCCAATGGCAGCCGCCAGCCAATCCGCCCCCGCGCCGCAGGGCACGGTTAACCCGGATGATCCTGCCGTTCAGGCCGGCGAGGTAAAATTCCCCGGAGGCCAGGGGGAGACCATCCTGGGCTACCTGGCGCGGCCTTCCAACAACGATCCCAGGCCGGTGGTGCTGGTGTGCCACGAGAACCGCGGTCTGACCGATCATATCCGCGATGTCACCCGCCGCCTGGGAAAGGCCGGGTATGTCGGGTTAGCCGTCGACCTTTTATCACGCCAGGGCGGCACCCCAGCGGTCAGCAGCGACCAGGTGCCGGGCATTTTAAGCAACATGCCGCCAGACCAGTATATCCAGGATTTCAAGAGTGGGTGGCGCTTCCTGGGAACGCAGCCTTTTGCCCAGGCTGAACGGGTCGGGATGGTAGGGTTCTGCTACGGGGGCGGAGTGACCTGGTTGGTCGCGACCAAAATGCCGGAGCTGAAAGCCGCGGTTCCTTTCTACGGACCGCCCCCGCCGGTTGCGGAAACAGCCATGATCCAGGCTGCCGTATTGGGCATTTACGGCGGGCTCGACACCCGCATCACCTCGAGTGCATCTGCCATTGAAGAAGAGATGAAGAAAAACAACAAAATTTTCGAAAAAGTAATTTATCCCAATGCCAACCATGCTTTTCATAACGATACCGGCACTCGCTACGATCCGGAAGCAGCACAAGATGCCTGGAAGCGCACGCTGGCCTGGTTCGCCGCCTATTTATAAATAATGATAAACAAAAATATGTCACCCAAAAATTCCTTGCTAATGTTCGCTTTGGTGGTTTTCCTGACCGCCGTGTTGGTCGCTGGCTGCGCCGGCGCATCGCCCGCCGCTTCCCCTTCGCCGGAACCCACCCAACCGGGCAGTTCATCCCAGTCTGCCACCGAAGAAGCTACCCTGCCGCCCATACCAACCATGGCTTCGGTTCAAATACCCACCTCAATGGTGCTGATTGAGCACCCGGAGCAAGCCACTCCCACCGCCGTCGAGTCTGCCCCCAGCGCCACCCAACCCGTATCGACCGCGGCTCCCCAGGCCGGCTGCACCGCTCCAGCCGCATTGACCCCTGAAGAAACCGAAGGCCCGTATTTCAAGGCTGGCTCGCCGGAGACAGCCAATCTTTATCAAGCAGGTATACCGGGCACGAAACTGGTGCTGACCGGTTATGTGCTTACCCCTGACTGCCAGCCGGTGGCGAAGGCCCTGGTCGACTTCTGGCAGGCTGACGGCAACGGGCAGTACGACAACAACGGCTATACCCTGCGCGGCCACCAGTATACCGACGCAGCCGGCCGCTACCAGCTTGTGACCGTCGTTCCCGGCCTGTACCCAGGGCGGACCGAGCATATCCACGTTAAGGTTCAGGCGCCAAATGGACCCGTGGTGACCACTCAGCTATTCTTCCCCGGCGTGCAATCCAACCAGACAGACTCAATTTTTAACGCCAGCCTGGTAATGTCCATCCAGGAAAATACGGACGGGCTACAGGGCGGATTTAACTTCATCGTCACACCCTGATCAAGGCATCATAACAATCTTGCCTGTGCGGGTAACGCACACAGGCAGGGGATGCTTTTTATTATAATCGCGCACCCCCTGACTTATTAAAGTGTGGCCGACTGGCTAAGCCAGTCGGCCACACCTTAATATTTCTCCCCTTTTTGCTTATGAAACGTGCAAACCGGTTTAAAATACAGTTCATAAGCCATTTCTTACACGGAGGAATATACAAATCAGATGCCCACCCAGATGGTTGTTGCCGATCTAAAACTGGTGCCCGCCGGCCACCCGCACGCTCAAAAAGTAGCCGTGCTGAACAAACCTTACGACATTACCGTCGCCTATGCCGAAATACCCAAAGCCGGGGATGGACAGGTACGGGTAAAAATCAAGTGGGTGGGTGTATGCGGGTCGGATATCGAAACTTACCGCGGCCAACGCCAGCCGGAATTCATGAGCATCCCGGCCCGCCTGGGCCACGAAGTCGCCGGGGTGATCGACCAGGTGGGCCCCAATGTGATCGGCTTGCAGGTCGGGGATAAGGTCACCTGCCGTTATGTATGGGGAGCATTAGCCGAGTATATCGTCTGCACGCCTTTCAATGTGAAGGCCCTGCCGGATGATTTTCCGCTTAAGGAAACCAGCCTGATCGAAATATTGCCAGGAGTGATCCATAGCGCTGAGCTGGGCGAGATTAACAACAGCAAGAATGTGCTGATCACAGGCCAGGGCGTCAGCGGGCTGGTATTAACCCAGGTAGTCAAACTGTACAGCCCCAAAAACCTGGTGGTCACTGATTTGAAACAGCGCAACTTGGACCTGGCGGTGAAGTACGGTGCTTCCCACGCTTACCGGATTCCCACACCGGATACCCCCACCATGGACATCGTGGGACGGGATTTCCCGGATGGGTTTGACGTCGTCATTCCCTGCCTTTTGGAAGGGGACGGCATGGTGGACGCCATTGATTGCTGCGCAGTCGGCGCCCGGTTAGTGATGTACGGCTGCATCGGGATGTGCCGCAAACCGGTGGATTTTTTCAAAGTTCACCGCCGCCGGTTAGAGATCTACTCCACCGAACCGCGTCGGGATATCGATATGCGCCGCTACTTCCAGGAAGGAATCCAGATGGTGCTGGATGGCCTGGTGAATACCGCCGAAATAGTCACTCACACGGTTCCCTTGAGCCAGGTGGGTAAGGCTTTCCAGCTGCGCGACGATAAAGGTAACGATGCCATTCACGTCCTGGTCGACTGTGAAGCTTGAGCAATTAATCTAAAATGGCCATTTTTTGCCCTTCGGGCAAAAAATGGCCATAAAGAGTACCATTACCTTGCCAGAATCAGGCTTTTTCCTGTTCCGCTTCGGGTTGGCGCAGCACTTTTGTCACGCGCATGGCGCGTGGTCCGGAGGGTGATTCCCAGGTGAAGCTGTCGCCCTCGCGGTAGCCGAGCATGGCGGAGCCAACCGGCGCCAGGACGGATATTTTATCCGCCAGCAGATCAGCCTCCTCCGGAAAGACCAGGGTTAATTCCATTTCCTCGCTGCTTTCCAAATCTAATAATAGGGCCGTGGAATGCATGGTGATCACACCCGCGGGGATCTTATCTGGGGACACCTGGATCGCCCGGTCCAGTTCGGTCTCCAGCAGCCTCAGGTATAGCGAATTTCGATATTCGGTGCGCGCTGCCTCACGCAGCAGTTCGCGCAGTTTTTGCACGTCGGCGGTCGTCATGGTGATTGCGTCTCGCGTCATCATTTTTTCCTCTCTTTCTGGCACATTTTTACGCCAGGATAACAAAAAAGCTTCTGGTGGGTTGCCCTACCAGAAGCCTTTACTGAATAATTGTTGGAATAAGGAGTACTTCAGGTAGAACAAAATGCGCCAGAGGTGGGTTGAATAAATCTCAAATCGCCACTCTGCTGACCGGAGGAGTAACGCATAACAGCCGCGTTTGCCTTGCAACGCGCAGCGTGTTCGTTTAGATTCTCAAGCCAGTTATGCTTCGACATCTCTACCAGTTCCATTCAAATTAATATTTGACTGCACCAGTCAAATTTTGCCTATTATACCAGAAAATCGGGTTACTGCCAGGTTAATCCGCCGTCGCTGGTGCGGTAAAATCGAGTGCCGCTCGCGTCCTGGCTCAACACCCATCCCGTTTGGCGGTCAACAAACTGCATGGCAATCAGGCTCTGGCTAAGGTCGACATTCGGGGTGCGATCCTGCCAGGTCTGCCCGGCATCCGGGCTGTAATGCAGCGTGCCGCCGTTCCATACGATGATATCACTTGCCGTCGCAATTGAAACCATGCCGTTCGCCTTGAGCGGTGTCATCGGCTGCCAGGCATCCCCACCGTTGTGGGTCACATAAAAAACAATCTGGCCCACATTGGTAGAGGCCTGCAGGGGTAGAACACCCTCTTTACCGCCAAAAAAGACCGGCGGTTTAGTCTCGATTTGGGCTTGCTGCCAGCCCGCCGGCAGGCTGAGCTGGACCTGCTTCCACGTTTTTCCGCCGTCCTGGGTGGCGTAAAGATAAGTAGCGCCATCCATAGGCATAAATCCCGTTACCCAACCGTGAGCTGAATCGAGGAATGTTACCCCAGATTTATCGCCACCGAAGGGGATACCCTGGTCCGCAGGATTCTCAGGATCGACATGATAGACCAGCCCCCAGGTGGCGCCTCCGTCACCGGTCTGGTACAGGTCCACAGCCTGAGACCCGGCCGCAACCCCGCGGTCGGCCATCAAAACGGCGTACTTCTTGTCATCTTGAAACTGGATCCACCCGCCACCAAACGGCACGGCGCTCGCCTGCCAGGTCTGACCGCCGTCCGCGGTCCGGAAAAGCGTGCCTTTTTTGGTTTCGGCTGCGTCCGGAAGGAGCATCCAGGCTGCCAGCGGGCTGATCGCCTTCACCTGGAAAGCGGCGCCGAGATCAGCCGGGGCGTCCCTGGGAGTGGCATTCCGCCAGGTCACCCCGCCATCGACGGTGCGCAGCACCATGGTTTCACTCGCCGCCCAACCATTCTGGGCATCGACCATTTCGAACGACCGCAGCGCCACATCCGGCACAACGGGCAGGGTCGGACTGGGGACCGCGGTCGCCGCGGGGCGGGTCGGGGCGGGCTGCGCCAGGGTGGAGACGGCAGTTGTCGCCAGCGAAGCGGTCGGGGTCGGGCCAGCGGTAGGGATACTGCAGGCCGATAAGAGGATACCGGTAAAAAATAAGCTCATGAACAGCGTCATTCTGCTCGTATTGCGAGGCATAAAATTTTCTCCTTAAAGACATTCCTGGGCCCGTGGTTAAACGCCGCCAATCCCAGTAGATTCTGGACATTCGATAGACGTCAGCCAAAGAAAAGAGTTCCCAGATCATGAAATTTCCATATTGACAATATGATAATTTAGATATAAAATATCCACAACAGATATATCGTGCACGGATATATACAACCCATCTCGAAGGAGCAGCGATGACAGTCACCACCCCCATCCCAGAAAATTTTCTTCCTATGACACCCGCCATGTTCAACATCCTGCTGGCGCTGGCTGACGGTGAAAAGCACGGCTACGCCATCATGCTGGAAGTGGAGGCCACCACCCAGGGGGCGGTAAAAATGGGACCCGGGACGCTGTACGGATCGATCAAGCGCATGCTGGCCAGCAGCCTGATCGAAGAGTGCGACGAGCGTCCCGACCCGGCCCTGGACGATGAACGCCGCCGCTACTACCGGCTGAGTGGCCTGGGGCAGCGCGCCTTGCGCCAGGAGGCCGAACGCCTGGAGCGCCAGGTTCGGGTGGCGCGTTTCAAGCAAGTACTGGATGGAACTGCCTGAGGGAGGCGAATATGGAAAAGTATTCCAACGCACCGCGGTCGTTGATCTTATCCACCCGTCTTTACCAGGCTCTGCTCAGCGTATACCCGTCCGAATTTCGCCAGGCCTACGGCGGTCTCATGCTGCAGGTGTTTCGCGACAGCTGCCAGCGCGCGCTGCGCGAATCCGGCGCCGCCGGGTTGTTAGCCTTGTGGAACCGGACGATGCTCGACACCGTGCAAACGGCGCTCGAGGAACATGCGCAACGAGGTATGGATATGTCAAAGAAAAAATTCCTAAAACTCAGCGGCTGGGCTTTGATGCTCGGCGGAGTAATCGTGTCTTTAGGTTTGCTGGCGGGCACTCGCCCGCAATACAACCCTTTTAATGCCCTCAGTCTGCCTGTCGATCAGGTGCTCAATGCAGCTGTAATTCCGTTGATCGTCATCGGCATACTCCTGTTAAGCCTGGGGTTCACCGGCTTGATTGTGCGATATGGTCAAAGAGCTGGCAGCTTCGGGCGCTTCAGCCTGGCGCTGGGCGTGCTCAGCGGGGTCATCAGCGCCGTGGGCGCTATCGGCCTGGGTATCATGGGCAGCGATCCATGGTGGTCCATGTTTTTCTTTGGGCTGACCATTCAATTGTTGGGATTAACCCTGTTTGGGGTGGCAAACCTTCGCCATCGAACCTTGCCGCGATGGAACGGCCTGCCGGCACTGGCGGGGGTATGGTTGCCGTTGTTCGTATCGGTGACTCTGATCATGGAACAGGCGCGCATCGGGGTGATCTGGCTGGATGTTATTTATCCGGTCTTCGGGCTGCTGAGCCTGGCAGGACTGGCGGGCTTGGGCTATCTGCTGCAGTCTGATGCACAACCCGCGCATGTCAGCAGCTGAAGGATAAACGGCAGCAAGCATCCGTTTTTACCAAAAAACAAATGATCGTTACCGGCGTGACTGGCTCTTACTCCAGCTACGCCGGTTTTCATTAATTTTGAGAACATTCCCGCTTTTCGCCACCGGCATTTGATTTCATATCATTATGGAGACCAACACCGCAATTACCCGTGGACCAATCAAGCAAGTAGCGCAGGTTTAAGCGTTCTCCTTACCCGTCCTGGATTTGTATCAGCCTGTTCTCGAAACCAGTACTGGTTTTGGAAATAGGCTGTTATCCATTAATTTCCCGGACTGGTATACTGGCGCACGCCCCGCTGCCAGACAATAGCGGCGATGCCCAGCAGGACTACAGCAGCCAGCGGCGAGAGAAAGCTGAGGAAGTACTGTGGGTCGCCGGGGACGGTTTTTCCCAACAGCCAGCGGGCCGGGTAGTAGTTGAGGAAAGCCACGGGGATGAAGAGGGTGACCAGCACCCGGAAACCGCGCCCAAACATGTCCAGCGGGTACTGCTGGGTCAGGTTCCAGTTGATCTGGAAAGCAGCTTCCGCCAGCGCCTCAGACCGGCCCGTCCAGAAGGCCACGGAGCTCAAGGCCAGGATGATACCCAGCTCGATCAGCGGGGCGCAGGCCAGCATGACCAGCAGGAACAGCCACTGGATCGGGGTGAAGGTAATACCCAGGTTGGCCATTGCCAGGGTTGTGACCGTAACGCCAAAGATCAAATCTGGGATGCCCATGATATCGACCTCGTCACCCATAAACTGCAAAAACGGGCTGAGCGGGCGCACCAGGAACTTGTCGAACCGGCCTTCGATAATGTAATATTCCAGGGCAAAGACATGAAAAAACAGCAGGCTGAAGATGCTGTTGCCGATCATCCATATTCCGTAAAGAAAGACGATTTCCCAAATCGTCCAACCGCCCAATTCCTGGAAGCGCAACAAGATGACGCTGATCGCCACCAGGTTGATCGCGTTCATGCCCAGGATTCCAAGCAGCCCCATGATGAAATCGGCGCGAAACTGGAGCATGGATTTAAACCCGATCTTAATTAGCTTGGTGTAGATCCGTAATGCTTCCATCATGACTCACCTTTCTTAATCCCTGCACTGCAGGCAAAGGGTAACATTATCCTCCCTGCACGATCAGGCGGCTGTGAGCGTGCCGCCAGACGAGCCGTCCCAGGGCCAGCAGAGCCACGGCCCAGAACAGCTGCAATGCGAGGGCGGACCACACCGCTTCGATAGGCAGCCGCCCGATGTATATGGAGAGCGGGATGCCAACCAGTGCCTGGAATGGCAGCAGCAGCGCAATTTGTCCCAGCAGCGGTGGGAAAATCCACAGCGGCACCATCTGCCCTGAGAAAAAGCGCATCACCGCCTGATACACCCAGTTGATCCGCCGCGCCCCGATCGAGTAGATCGAGATCATGCCGATCAGGAAATTCTGCGCGAAATCCACCAGGAAAGCCAGCACCAGGCTGAGCAGGAACAGCAGCCCCGAACGCAGGTCTGCAGGCGGTCCCAGGCCGAGGAAAAGCACCCCGCTGAGGAAAGTCACCACGCCAAACGTTGCGAGGGAGAACAGCATTAAACCCGCGCTGCGTGCCAGCAGGTGGTATTGAAAATCCAGCGGACGCAGAAGATCCATCTGGATGGCCCCGGTGCGCACCTGTTCGGTGATGTAGTAGCGTACCCAGGATAAAGGGCCGAAAACGGTATTCAGTGCCATCGCCAGCATGGCATAAGTCAGCATCTGCTGGAGCGAGACGCCAAATCCTTCAGGCCGGCTGGCATAAAGGGTGTTCCACAGCCAGAAGGCCCCGTACATGAGGGCAAAGTTGGCGAGGACCTGCATCCAGAACTCCAGCCGGTACATGGCGGATTCATGGAAGGCCTGCCGGGCAAAACCCAGGAACAACTTCATGCCGCTTTCTCCCTGGCTTCTTCCGGCAGCCCGGAGTAAATAGCGTGAATGACCTCCTCAATATCCTGCTCGGTGACGGTCAGGTCGCTTACAGGGTGGGTGGCGCTGACGGCGGCGATCAGCTGCGAAGGCGATGTGTCGAAACGGTTGAAGGCAAACCACTTCTTACGGCCTTCGCTCCGCCGCAGCACAGCTCCCGGAGGAGTGAAGTCTGTCACTTCGCGCTCGAATTCAACCGCCAGCACGCGCTCGGCGGAATAACGTGCTCGTATTTCTGCCAGGCTGCCATCATACAGGATGCGCCCGTGGTCGATGATCATGATCCGTTGGCACAGTTTTTCGATTTCATTCAGGTCGTGGGTGGTGAGCAGCACCGTCACCTTGTTGGTCTGGTTGATCTCACGCAAAAAGGCGCGCAGTTTTTCTTTGCTGACCACGTCCACGCCAATGGTAGGCTCGTCCAGGAACAGGATGGCGGGGTCGTGCAGCAGTGCGGCAGCGATATCGGCGCGCACCCGCTGACCCAGGCTGAGCTGGCGCACCGGCACATCCTGGATCTCACCCAGCCCGAGCAGATCGTTGAAAACTTCCAGTTTTTTACGGAATTTCGCTTCGGGAACCTTATAAATATCGCGCAGCAGATACAGGCTGTCGATCACCGGCACATCCCACCAGAGATGCGTGCGCTGCCCGAAAACCACCCCGATCTGGCGGGCATGCTCCTTGCGCTGCCGGTAAGGCACCAACCCCATGACCTCGATGGACCCGGCGGTCGGCACAAGAATGCCGGAGAGCATCTTGATCGTGGTCGATTTGCCAGCCCCGTTAGGGCCAATATATCCTACAATCTCACCCTGGTCGATCTGGAAGGAGATATCATCAACCGCAACTTTAGTTTCGTAATCGGGATTGATGAGCATCGACAGGCTGCCGAAAAACCCGGACCGCTTTTTACGCTGCCGAAAATGCCTGGTTACCGACGATACATGGATGATGGGCGTCATGGGTTCCCTTTACAGGCATGAACATAGGCACACCTCGCCTGATAATCACAATAGATCGCACAGAAAGGCGCAATAATTATCAATAATATCCACAATTATCCCATGAAAAAATAATTATGGGGTGAATTTTTTGAGGCTTCCCCCCAATTACGTCATTTGTCTGATCCACACCGTACGATCCGCTTATAATATAGGCTACTTTTCCCCAAAGGAGCCTGCATGCCCGAAAATCTGCGTCAAACCCTGGATTTTCTAATCGAAACCGCCTATATCGCCGGCCGCTCGACCCTGGCCTATTTTCAAACCGGCGTGCAAGCCGATTACAAAGCCGATCACAGCCCGGTCACCCGGGCTGACCGCCAGGCTGAAGAGCTGATCCGGGGGCGAATCGAACAGCGCTATCCGAGTCACGAAATCATTGGCGAGGAATTTGGCAAAAAAGAAAATGCCCAATCCAGCCACCGCTGGTTCATCGACCCGATCGACGGCACAAAATCATTCCTGCGCGGCATCCCCCTGTACGCGGTGTTGATCGGGTTGGAGATTGAGGGGCGCGTGGCCGCCGGCGCGGCTTATTATCCTGCCCTGGATGAGATGATCGCCGCGGCAGACGGCGAGGGCTGCTGGTGGAACGGGCGCCGCGCCCAGGTATCGCAGGTGCCCAACCTGAGCAGCGCCTGGGTCACCTGCACCGATCCGGGAAGCTTTGCTTTTACCGGGCGCACCCCGGCCTGGGAGCACCTGATGCGGGCGGCTTATGTGCGCGGCGGTTGGAGCGACGCCTACGGCTACCTGTTGGTCGCGACCGGTCGGGCCGAGGTGATGCTCGATCCGATCATGAACACCTGGGACTGCGGCCCGTTCCCGCCTATCTTGCGCGAAGCGGGGGGGTATTTCGGCGACTGGAAAGGAAATGAGACAATCTACGGCGGTGAAGCGCTGGCTACCACCCGCACCCTGCTGCCAGAGGTGCTGGGGCTTCTCAATCAACCCATAATTTCTTAAAATCCTCGGTGGCTTGCACCAGACCGGCAGCGATCCCGGGGTCGCGCACGGAATGGCCTCCGTCGGGCACAATGCGCAGGTCAGCATCCGGCATGACCTTTTTCAGATCCCAGGCAGAGCGGATCGGGCAGACCATATCGTAGCGCCCCTGGACGATGATGGTGGGGATTTGGTTAATCGCGCCTGCCTGCTCCAGCAGGTAGTTGTCACTGGGGAAGAAGCATTGGTTGACAAAATAATGGGTTTCGATGCGTGAAATCGCCAGGGTCTTGAGCGGGTCCTCATCCATTTCCAGGGCCGCCAGGTCGGGGAAGTGGCGCGAACACTGCGTCTCCCACCGGCTCCAGGGCCAGGCCGCGGCCTGCTGGACGGCTGGATCCGGATCGGTCAGCCGCGTATAATACGCCCGCATCAGGTCGCCGCGCTCCGCCGGTGGGATAGGTTCGATAAATTGGTCCCATCCGTCCGGAAAGACATGCGAGGCGCCTTCTTTATACAGCCAATCCTCTTCCGATTGGCGGCAGAGGAAGATGCCCCGCATCACCAATCCCAAAACGCGCTCGGGATGCCGGATGGCGTACGCCAGGGAAAGTGAGCTGCCCCAGCTTCCGCCAAACACCAGCCAGCGCTCGATCCCCAGCATCGTGCGCAGGCGCTCGATATCCGCAACCAGGTCCCAGGTCGTGTTGTCGCGCAGCTCGGCATGCGGGGTTGATTGGCCTGAACCGCGCTGGTCGAACAGTATAATGCGGTAAATTTGAGGGTCGTAAAAACGGCGCGCCAGGGCGTTGATGCCTGCGCCCGGGCCGCCGTGCAGATAAACCACCGGTTTACCCTGCGGATTGCCCACTTCTTCAAAATACAGGGTGTGCAGATCCGACACGGGAAGAAACCCGCTGCGGTAAGGCTCGATCTCCGGAAATACGGGCAAGTTGGTTTCCATGGTTTCTCCAAAGAAAAAATCGGCGCCTTACCTTTCGGCTGGCCACCGTTCAACTCTAATCCAGGCTGCCATCATTCCACAATAAACGTCTGGCGCACAACGGCGGGATCGGTAAAAACATCCCTGACGTCCACCGCCCTGGTTGTAAAGCTCCAAATCACTGCGCCCTGCGGCCCGCCCTGAAACCAGTGCGGGGTTTCTGGCGCCAGGGTAACCTGTTCTCCTGGCCTTAAAACGTACTCATGCCCTACGGTATACGTACCCCGGCGGTGGGCCGGCGGCTGGCTTCTGGGCGAAGGAGTGGAACTGCCCGAGGTATGAAGATAGAGCTCTCCCCACTCGCAGCGGATGGTTTCTTCCTTGCCGGCGTAGCTGCCAATGCGCAAGTGGGTATGTTCCGGCAGGGTCTGGCCGGGAAAGAGCACCAGCAGTTTGACGACGATTTGCCCGGTATTGACCAGAGTTAGAATCTCCGCGCCGGTGATTTCCAGCTCGCTCAAGCCAAAATCAGCAATTTCAATGCCGTCAATTTCAACTGCGCTTAACGCCAGGCTGGTCTGCGCCAGGAATTCTGCGGCGCGCTGCCGGGCGCGGTCTACTTCTGCACGAGTAATCATTCTGATTCCTTCCCTGGCAATCCTAACAAAATCCTCGCCGCAGTGGGGTGGCTGGCTCACAGCCCAGCTCGCGCGCGATCCATCCCGGGCGATCAAACCAACAGTGATTAATAATTTTTCACTCATTCAAGCAGCGATTTATACAGGCGGCTGAATGCACGGGCTGGGATACCTTCCTTGAGCATGTTCTCCAGCGTGTCCATCCCGATCTTATCGACCAGTTTCTCCGCGGACTTGACGATCTCGATCGAGGCCCGCATGGCTTCGACCATATCTCCGTCGCGCACGATCACATCGTAGGAAAACCATCCATCCCAATTCAGGCGGCGCAGGTAGAACATCACTTCCACCAGGTCCCAGATATTGACCGATCCGGGGAGCATGTCCCAATCCCACTCGCGGGCATTGTCGTTAAAGTGCACGTAGAACAGGCGGCCCGCCATCGCCGCCAGGCTGAGGGCTTCGGCGGGGGTTTCTTTGGCAATCAGCGCATGGCCCACATCCATGGTAACGCCAACGTGCGGCTGCTGAATGCGCTGGCACAGGTACAGCGCCCGTCCCATGGTGGACAGCAAATTATAATTGCGCGATTCGTTAAGCTTGTATTCCAGGCTGATGCGCACATCGCTGCGGTGTTTGCTGGCTTCGACAAGTCCTTCTTCCAACCAGACCCACTGTTTCAGGTAATCGACCTCGAAGGCATAGTTGTGTCCGTCAATTAATGGGCAGCAGGAAACCATGTGGGTGTTGAATTCCACCGCCAGATCCATGGCGGCTTTCATCTCCTGCACCGCCTGGCGGCGGATCGCCGCATCCGGGCTGGTGAAGGAGCCGCTTTGCCAGCGTTTCTCGGATTTGACATTGAGATTGACCGCCGACAGCTTGAAGCCGGAATCTTTAATGATTTTTACGGCTTCGGCCCGATTGGCGAACTCAGTAGGATACGTGACTTCGATCCCGTCCGCGATGGCGATCTGCCGGGCCAGCTCCAGCCGCTGGCGTAAATCTTTTGCATCCTGGTAGGTATGGAAGCGGTCCGCGATTCTGCCCATCATGCCGATCATTAAGGAATGCTTGATGGCCATATTTTTTCTATTCTCCTGTGATTTCCTTCAACAGTTGAAAGAAACCTTTTTTTCGTTCAGAATGGATGCCCCAATCCACCGGCACGCTCTGGTATCCATCGCCAAATCCTTCCCCCGGCATTCGGTAGTCAAAGTAACCCCAGCCGGCATACTGGCTGACAGCGGCGACCATATTGTTGAATGGCTTCTCAAAATCGAAATGGTCGTCTTCATTGTACAGCACCGGCATTGTGCGGTAGCCTGCCACCCGGCGCACCTGGCGAACCATCTCCACAATTTTGCGCGGATCGGCAACCCCATTGCCGTGGATCAGCAAGAAATCGGAAGCGCTGACCACATTCGCAGGCGGGATGTAGCCGCCGCCGAAGCTGGTCCCCACCAGCAGCCGCCTTCCATCCAGTGTGCGGGTTTTTGCGCGTTCGATCAATTCATCGACACCTTCCGGGCGCAGCAGGGGCTGCACATAACGGACGTTGCTTTCATTGTCGATTTCTATCAAGATATTGCGGTAGCCGCGGGACAGCACCCAATCCAGGGCGTTGTCCACAGCTGCGCGGATTGCGTCCGGACCACTCAAAACCTTTTCTTGTCCGAAATAGAAAATCCCAAGGATGGCAACCATTCCCAGCTCATCCGCTTGATCCAGGATACGCTCCAAGCGCTCCATATAATCAGGGCGCAGGCTGCCGTCAGCGCGAATCGCGGAGTTTATCCAGGGCTGCTCCCTGGAATAGCCTCGCGGGCTGCCCCCTTGTAAATTGAGAGTGATACCCAACAATCCATACTGGTGCCATTCTGGCATGGCGGAAATAAACTCAACCGTGTTGCGGTCTGGATCCCAAACGCCCGTATCCGGGTAATTCCAGTTGCCGCGACTGTCTGGGTTCAGATCATCGAAGATGCCCTGAACCATGCGTGAATTCATCAACAGGCCTTCGATCTTATGGCCTTGCCAGGTGCGTCCCGGGTAAGTGGGCTCGCCGTTGATCGTAAAGGCATCGCCTTGAATGGCGACTGTGGTTGCGCGGGTTTTCATGCTCACCTTTCCAGAGGATTGAGAAATAGGGCTGTGATTCTGCTACTTTTAACGCAGGGATCACAGCACCCCAAACTGCCGGTACACCTCGTCAATCGACATTCCGGATGCCAGCAGCTCACGTTCTTTATTCTCTTTTTCAAAAGTCGCTTCCACCTGCAGCAGCACCTCATCCACGATTTCGCCCGGGATCAACTGCACCCCATCGTTATCCCCAAAGATAAAATCGCCTGGGAACACCCGCACGTAATGGGCCAGATGCCCGGGGAGCATAATGGGCACGTTGACATCGGTCACCGCCCAGCCGCCGAAGGCGTTGGGGGTGGTTCCAAAACTAAAAATCGGGAAATCGGGCATCTTCAAGACGTACTGTGTATCCCGGCAGTTGCCCGCGATCAGCATTCCGCGGCAGCCGTGGGCAAAGCCACCTGGCAGCTCATCTCGCCGAAATGGGCCGGCTGCATATCTCCGCCGCAGTCAAAGCACAGGATCGATCCTGGCTGCAGATTCGGCCACAGCGCGCATCATGCGTTTTTGCGGATGCCCGCCCTCGGCTTCCCACTTTGCCTGCTGGATTTTGCGCTCTTCATCGGTGATTTCATCCCACACCAGGGTGTGCAGTTTGACCGGCAGGGCCCGCCCCACCAGCTGCATGCCCTGGCGCAGGGCGTAAAAACGGTGCGAGAAGACCGAATCGCGCACGCCCAGATGGTTCAATGCATCCGAGACGCATCCGCCGTAACCCGCGCGGCGGTAGCGCTCGAATCCGTTCCGTATCGCTGATCTCCAGGTGCCGGATCTTGTCGGCGGGTATGGAAAAGCTGCGTGATTTTGGCATGGCAGAAAACCTCCTAGAAATAGCCGTGGTTGGCCGGGCTGATCCTCAGCCGCGGTCAAAGAATAGAGAGAAAATCAGCTCCACAAACGGTCGTGCGACCATTCCTGATCCCAGGCGGACGTGTCTTCCCACAGCCCTGGATAATCAGGATGAAGATGAGCCTGGATCACTTCATCATCCAGGGTTTCGATCCCCAATCCCGGGGCATCTGGCACCTCAATAAAGCCCTGCCGGACGAGCGGCCGCGGCAAGCCGCGGGCCAGTTCATCCCACCAGGGGATGTCGGTCGAATGGAATTCCAATGCCAGGAAGTTTTCAGTCGCGGCGGCGCTGTGCACTGCCGCCATGCAGCCGATCGGGCTTTCGGCCATGTGGATCGCCATCGCTGTGCCGAACTCCTGGGCCAGGTCGCCGATCTTCTTATTCTCCAGGATTCCGCCGGAGGTAAGTACATCCGGGTGGATCACGGAAACCCCGCCGGCTTCGAGCAGGGGCCGGAAATTTTCCTTAAGGTAGATATCTTCCCCGGTGCACACCGGGATCTGGATCGCCCGGCGCAGCTGCGACGTACTGCTCGGTGTACTGCCACGGCAGCAGGTCTTCGATCCAGGCCAGGTTAAATTTTTCCAGGCGTTTTCCCAGGCGGATGCAGTCTTCCAGGCCGATATGCCCGATATGATCCACCGCCAGCGGGATTTCATACCCGATGGCCGCACGCACGTCCGCCACGTACTGTTCCAGCTGGTCCAGTCCTTTTTCCGTGAGGTGAATCCCGGTGAAAGGATGCGGCACGTTGTTCAGGTCATAGGCCCGGTTGCGCAGCCAGCGCTCTTCCAGCGTATTTTGCCCCCCGGCGGCGGTTGAGCGCGGCCATTTCATCCAGCAGCCCGCCTGGCGCGGAAAGCGTACCCGGCTGGCCGGCCAGCTGGCCGATTCCCAGGTCCATTTTGAGAAAGGTAAAGCCGCGCTCCATGCGCACCTTGAGCGCCTGGCCCATCCTGGTCCCATCCGGTTTGCCGGAAACATCGGTATCGCAGTAGATGCGGATGCGATCGCGGAACTTCCCGCCCAGCATCTGGTAGACCGGCACGCCGTATGCCTTTCCGGCCAGGTCCCACAGTGCCACCTCGATCCCGCTCACCCCGCCCCCCTGGCGCGACTGCCCGCCAAACTGCTTGATCCGGCGGAAGAGCTTATCCACATTGCACGGATTTTCACCCAGCAGGCGGCTCTTGAGCATCAGGGCGTAGGTTTTGCTGGCAGCGTCGCGCACTTCGCCGTACCCGACCAGCCCCTGGTTGGTATAAATTTTCATCAGCGTGCAGTGCATCGGCGCGCCGGCGATATCGGCAAAGCGCATGTCGGTGATCTTTAATTGGGAAGGCCGCGACCAGGTTTTCACGTGATCCAGCACCTTATCGAGATCGTCGTTCGATTCCATCTTGCTCATGCTCCAAACGAATATTCCACTTTGAACCCGAGCAGACCGCGCACCCGGTCAATGCTGACCAGGGTGCTGGTCCCCGCAAGCGGGGATTTGAAATCTACCACATCCGGGTAAAACAGCTCCGCCAGCGTGCGCGACGGCAGCCCGGTCCAGTTTTGATCGTCATTCACAAATAAGGCATGGCTGCCCTCGTAAGATTTCACCAGGGCCAGCTCGATCGCCTGGGCTGAATCGCGCTCATCCAGGCAGGTCCAGAAATTCACCCGGCTGCCCATCGCGAAATAATCATCTCCCAGCAATTCGGGCCGTTTGGATTTGATCTGCTGCGCCAGCGCGCGGTTCTCCAGGATACCCTGGGCGCGTAAATCATTGTACTCCTGCCAGGCATGTTGGAACCACTGCTGGCGTTCTTCGGCACTTAGCGCCGCCAGGCGCTCGACGATCGCCCGCACGCGCGCCTGGCGCCTTGGGTTAAGCTCGTGATACCCGGCCGGGGCAACCCACGGCAGGCGGTAGGCCACGCCGGAGATGCCGGACCGCCGCCAGTAATAATCCCCGATATCCTCAATGAGGCGCTTGGAGAGCGAATAGACATCGGTGGAAACGCAGGGATGGTCCTCGTCTACCGGCAGGTAATGGATCGGGGCGGGCTTGCGGCCGTAAAATACCCCCAGCGCGTTGATCGAAGCAAGCCTGCACCACCCGCCGGATGCCCTCTTCTTCGGCTGCCTTGTACACGTTGAACGTCCCCTGCACATTGGCATAAAACACCTGGTCGCTGGTCCCCATGGATGGTGATGGAATCGCCGCCAGATGGACAATGGCCTCAAAACCACGCACGGCTTCGCGCAGGTGAGGGTAGTCGTTGATATCACACACCTCATACCCCGCCCCCGGGATCTCAACACCTGCCGTACGGCCAATGACCTTGACCGAGAACCCATTTTTTACCAGCCGGGCAACGGCTGCTTTTCCCACGTTGCCGTTGCCGCCGGTCACCAGAACTCGCATCATAACAAAACTCCTTAAATGATGTTTTTGGAGTGTTTATTAAAAATTGCTTCGCAATTTTTAATAAACACTCCAAACATTATGTTGCATGGCCCGCGCTAGCAATCCGGTGTTTTCAGGCATGATATACCGCTTCGCGCAAACCTTTCAGGTAGCCAATCGCGAACAGGCGCCCGATGGCAGAATAGGATGGGTTGATCGTTATCGTCTCCTTCCATGGTCGGCACGTGGTCCGGGCGGCACACCCCTTCATAACCGATTTCTTTGTAGGCCTGCATGCAGGTCACCATATCCGTCTTGCCTTCATCGTGGAAAGTCTCGACAAACTTTTCGGCCGTGCCGCGCACATCGCGAAAGTGAACAAAGAAGATTTTTCCCTGCCTGCCGAATTGGCGGATCACACCCGGCAGGTCATCTGTCATCAGGGTGAAGTTCCCCTGGCACAGTCCGATCCCATTGACCGGGCTGGGCACCAGGTCCACCAGGCGCTGGAAATTTTCGATGCTGCGCATGATCCGGCCCAGGCCGCGGATGGGAGAAATGGGCGGATCGTCGGGGTGCATCGCCAGCCTGACCCCGGCCTCTTCAGCCACCGGAACGATCGCCTCCAGAAAATATTTCAGGTTCTGCCACAGGCGCTCTTCGCTGACCTCGCCGTACTCGGTGAGCGGTGCCTGGCGCATCAATGCGTGGTCGTAGCCGGTCGCCAGCGCCCCGCCCCGGGCGGGAACCGTGGTCGAGGTGCGCATCCAGTTGAACACCGGCATCCATTCGTAGCACCACACCCCCACCCCCAGGCGACCCAGGTTGCGGATCAGATCGATTACCTGCTCGATTTCTTCATCCCGTCCGGGCAGCCCCAGCTTGACCTTATTCATCGGCGGGCGGCTCTCCAACACGTCCATGGTAAAGCCAGCGTCTTCATAGGCGGATTTCAAACGCAGCAAAGACATATAGCTCCAGGGAAGATCTTCCCGGCTGACATCCAAACCGCCACGAAAATCCATCGTCCCGACCACGTCATCGATCCCGCACTGCTTGACCATGCGCCACAGGTGAACCTGGTGAGGGGCGAAAACTTCTGCAATCTTAATCATCTTGGTTCATTCCTCATATAACGTTATGTAGTGTTTTGCGTAGCCCGCGCCAACACGACCAGCTTTAAATAAACCTGGCTCATGGATATTTTGCAGCGCAGCGCTGCAAAATATCCCCCTTCCCGCGCTGCGGCGAGGGGTTGGAGGTGGGGCAGTCCGCCCCATTTCCCAGGCCAGTCATTTAGTATATACTATTTCTAAATGCTATCCTATTGATCCTGCCTGGGTATTGGCGAATGGCAGAAAAGAATGGAGATCCAATGAACAATCGTTTTATGGGCAAGACCGGGCTCAAAGTCAGCGAATTGTGCCTGGGAGCTATGACCTTTGGCCGCGAAACCAGCGATGAAGACAGCTTCCGCATGCTGGACCGCTTTATCGAGGCCGGTGGTAATTTCATCGACACCGCTGATGTCTATTCTCACGGCGCTTCGGAGGAAATTTTGGGCCGCTGGTTGAAAAAGAAACAGCGCGACGACCTGGTGATTGCTACCAAGGTGCGCTTCAACATGGGCCCAGGTCCAAACGATGTCGGCGTTTCCCGCAAACACGTCCTGGCAGGCGTCGAAGCCAGCCTGCGCCGGCTGGGGACCGAGTATATCGACCTGTACCAGGTCCACTGCTGGGATGAGAAAACTCCCCTGGCCGAAACCCTTTCTGCCCTGGATACCCTGGTCAAGGCCGGCAAGGTGCGCTACATCGGCGCCAGCAATTTTTCCGGCTGGCAGCTGCAAAAAGCCATCGACCTGTCGAACCGCATGGGTTGGGAGCCGTTTACCTGCCTCCAACCGCAGTACAACTTGCTGGAACGCGTCATTGAATGGGAAGTGGTGCCGGTATGCCTCAATGAAGGGGTCGGCATCATCCCCTGGAGCCCGCTGCGCGGCGGGTGGTTGAGCGGTAAATACCGGCGCGGTATGCAGCAGCCGCCCGAGGGCACCCGGGTGCAGGTCGCCGAAGAAAAAGGATGGAGCGAAAGCTGGTCCGCCTATGCCAACGAGCGCACCTGGGGCATCATCGATGTGCTGCTCGCCGTTGCCAAGGAAACGGGCAAGCAGCCCGCCCAGGTGGCGGTGAACTGGCTGCTGCAAAAACCGGGGGTCACCGCGCCGATCATCGGCGCGCGCACGATGGAGCAGCTGGAAAGCAACCTGGGCTCCGCCGGATGGGCGCTGACACCGGACCAGTTCGAGCGCCTGGAAAATGCCAGCGAGCCGGTCATGTCGTATCCCTATAATACGATTCGCAGCTCCCAGCGGTCCTAAAATAAATATTCAAGGACAACACCCCGATTAATAGATTCGGGGTGTGTCCTTGATAATCAAGTGCTCCCCCACCCCCGACCCCGCCCCCAGGGGCGGGGAGAAAGAGAAATCGGGGATATTTTGCGGCGTCTTGCCGCAAAATATCCCCAAACCTCTTGATTTTTCCCCATTCTGGGGTGTGTCATGTACGAACACCCCTACCAGAAGCGAAATTTCTTAATATACTTCCGGGTTGGCGCAGGTTGGGAGCTTCTTGCCTGCCAGCCCGGCGGCGATATTCTCCGCTGCCATGGTGGCCATCTTGGTGCGCGATTGTACGCTCGCGCTGGCGATATGCGGCGCCAGGATCACATTTTCCAGGCGGAGCAGCGGGCTGTCCAGCGGCAGCGGCTCTATCTCCGTCACATCCAGGCCGGCGCCGGCGATCTGCCCGGTCGAGAGAGCGTGGTATAGGGCCAACTTCATCAACGACCGGCCCGCGCGAAGTGTTCACCAGAACAGCGGTGGACTTCATCAAGGCGAACTGGCTGTAACCGATCAGATGGCGAGTCTCCGCGGACAAAGCGGTGTGCAGGGTGAGGTAATCCGCTTCACTCAAAACCTTTTCAAAGGATGCGTATTTTGCCCCCAGCTCGGCTTCGGCGGCCTTGTTGCGGGTGGTGTCGTAGTAAAGGATGCGCATGTTGAAACCCCTGGCGCGCCGGGCTACCGCCTGGCCGATCCGCCCGAAACCGATGATCCCCAGGGTTGCGCCGAACACGTCGCGCCCCAGCAAGATGCTCGGCCCCCAGGTTTTCCAGTGTCCGGCCCGCGTAAAGCGGTCGCCTTCCGCCACGCGCCGCCCGGCTGCCATGAGCAGCGCCCAGGCAAAATCAGCCGTGGTCTCGGTCAGCACCCCGGGAGTGTTGCCCACCGGAATCCCGCGCGCGGTCGCCGCGGCAATGTCGATATTATCGAAACCGACCGCGTATTGGGCGATCACCTTGAGCTGCGGCCCGATCGCATCCATTAAAGCCCCGTCAATTCGATCCGACAGCAGGGTCAGCAGACCCTGCGCCCCGCGCCCGCGCTCGATGATCGTCTCGTAAGGCGGGGGCAGCTCGCCCTCCCACACATCCACCGCAGCCACTTTTTGCAAGATATCCAGCCCGGGCTGCGGGATGGCCCGCGTCACAAATACTTTCGGGAGTGTCATTTCAGCGCTCCTTGCCAATTTTTATCTCCTACCCAACAATAACAGAACGTCCGTAAAACGGCCGGAGATTTTCCTACCGGCAGCCGGCGAATAACTCGGATTAGATTTTACTACTTTCCCTGGTCTTTTTCTGCGCCTACTGGCAACACGCACCATTCGGATGATATGCAAGCTGGTTGGAGCCTGGTGTCAGAGTCGGTTTTACTGGCTGGATAAGAAATACTCAACATCCTTAATGAATTTCAAGGTTTCGCCCTCTATCAGTTTTGTCAATGCATCTAAATCGCTAAAATCCGGATCGTCCACCAGAACGTGCTCCACAATAGCATCCGCGCCCTGCGTGGTTGGAACAAGGGGATATTGATTCCAATTGCTCTCTTTAAACAATTTCCAGTATTTTGTTTGAACTTGTTTATTAACTCCTGCTAACCAGGCTTCAAATTTACATGTCTCATGGATAAATACGATCGCGATTTTCAGATCCCGCTTTTTTAATGATTCCGTGAAAATGGGAAAATAGGTCATATCCATATATCCATAATAAATACCGCCGGAAAGTGAATATTCAGGATATTTATTTTTAAAATGCATTCGCAAACCCAGAATGTAATCCATCAATCCTTTATATGCCTTTTGAATCACTCTCTTTTTTAGTTGCTTTTTATATTCGTTTACATAATCCTGAAATAGATCCATCCTGGACTCCTTCATTTCGATTCCCGGTCCAGCGCCCACTGCATGGCCCAGATGCACAGCGGGCGCATATAGGTATTGGAACGGTAATCCCCATTTTCTTCCCAGGCTTCAGGCGTCTGGTACCAGTAGCCTTTGTCTTCGTACGTCACCTTATAGATACCGTACGCCGTCTGAAATGCCTCGGTGCGCATCCCCTCCAGCAGCATGGCCGCTGCGACAGCATAGGTGGTGCCGCCCCACACCTCTTGAGACTGCATGGTGCTGTGGTCAACCTGCCCGTCCGGGCGCATGCCGTTGACCGCCCCCATCTGCCCATTGCGAAATCTTTGGACATTATTTTCGAATATGGTCAGCAGCGCCGAATGTGCCCTGGCCGGGTCGAGGATGTCCGCAAGCCCGCAAGACCGCGCGTACCAGTGCCCGGCAAGCTGGTCGGCCATGATCGAATCATGCACCGGACTGCGGCTGCTGTCATATAAATAGTAGCGCCCATTCCACAGCTTTTGTTCGTATACCCCGCGTGCTTTTTCCAGCAGGTCGCGGTAGCGTTGCGCGGACTGGGATTTCGCCAGCTTCTCAGCCATGGCGGCAGCCGCGCCCAGCGCCGCCAGCCACAACCCACCGGTATAAGCGCTGGGACCCTGCACCGACCACACATCATAGGTCTGGTCTGGGAAACCATCATTTTCAACCAGCCCATCTCCGTCCCGGTCGAATTTCAGCTCCCATTCCAGGGCTTCTTCCACCGCTGGCCAGAGGTCGGCCAAAAATTTTTCGTCCTGGGTGGCAACAAAGTCCCGGTAGACCTGGAGTACCAGTTTTGGGTTCAAATCCTTCCAAATATTCACATCGTGAACTTTATACCCATTTACTTTATACCAGGGATCCTCGCCGGGTTCGCCAATATCATGGGGTACGGCCCCGCGCAGCTTGCGCGGCACCCATTTCCCATGCCACAGCTCCTGCACCCGGTCAGGGTACTCATCCAGCGTCGCCTGGCCTATATCTCGCTGCAAGGCCAGCTCAATCTTCGGCCAGTTCATGATCAGCGCGAAAGAAGCGTAAAAATGGACGTCGTACGTGTTGTAGAAGCGGTATTCGTGGCTCTCCAGGTAGGCGAAGCGCCCCATATCCTCCTCTGTGGCTGCTGCCTCAGCTGGGTAGCCCCAGATCGTTCCCCCATCCACCAGGTAGTACAGCTCATTGAATAAAGCCGTTTTGTACCATTCCGGCAGGCCGCTGTCGGCTAAAACCGCACTCTGCCAGGTGTCGATGGCAGTTTCCCATTCACCGGCTTTTTCCAGCGCATCCTGCACCAGGCGGCGAGCTGCCTGGGGCTGCTTACCATAGAACAAGGTGTACCGCCGGTAATAGGGTGTACCAAAACCGCTGCGCACCACGGGCATGGCCCAGACCAGTGAAAAAGCCACCTCGCGGCTCTCACCCGGCGGCACATCCACCGTCACCGCCACCGCCGCGCCGATCACCTCGCCCGGCTGGCTGAGACGGTCATCGTTAAAATTATCCAGGCGGCCATCGCGGGCAAAATCGTTCCACACGCTCAGGCCGTCTCCATCGGCTGTGAAACGGCTGCGGTACGTCGCCTCTACTCCGCTGCCGGCCCGGGCCGCGATCCCAAAATATAATGGGTCTTTGTAAGTATGGCGGATTTCAGGAACCTGTCCCAGAGGGTAAGCCTTGGCCTGGCGGTGAATATGGCGCAGCTCTACCCCCGCCCCCAGGCCGTTTTCGAGATGGAAGGCATGGTTGGAATGGCCTCCCGCCCGGTCGTTGGCCGATCCACTGCCGTTTTGGAATGTAAACATCAGGCCCACCCGGGCGGGTACAGAGCCTGTATTCTCGATCTTCCAGCGAAATTCGCTCACCGGCAAACAGCTTTCGTGGTAATTGTGAGCGATCACAGGGGAGAGCTGGCGGCAGGTCAGGTTGACGCCTGGCAAAGGCTGTTCATAGCGCGTCCAAGCCCGCGGGAAAAGCCCATAATACGTGGCGCAGGCCGGGTCCATCGTCCAATCCCATCCGGCGAGCGCACCTTTCTGCGGATGTTCCGCCGACAGAACCTGCAGCGCTGCCGGCTTTCCTTCAGGCTGCACGTAGAGGGAAAACTGGTCCGCGCCAACCTCACCCAGCTGGACAAACCCAGGCCGCATCTGCCAGCGGCGAAAGCCGCCTCGCCAGCCGCGGGTGATGCTGCCGGAACCGATTCCGCCGAGGGGCACGCCCATTTCCGGCCCTGGAATCTGGGGATTCGTAAAATTGATCGGGTCAAATCCTGCCTGGGCGGATTTCTGCATCTGGCGCATCATACGCACAATCATGGGCAGCATGGACACCAGACTGCGAATATTTTTCATCTGCGCTGGTTTACCGGGGGCTGGCAGACGTTGATCCAGGCGGCGCTGCCAGGCAGCGCCAGGAATAGCAAAGGGTTCAGTCATTTATAATCCCTCCGCCTAAATTATACATTCCCCCAGAACGGGCGCATGGTGCAGCGAGGTGGAAATATGTGCGCGTTTCCACCTGGGAATATTGTCGTTTTCTAAACCAGGATAGTAATGTTACAATCGTATTTTATACTTGTTTGGTGAACATTGGGTAAATTCAATGTGGAATTTGTCAGACATAAATAAGAGGAAATGTGAAAAGAATTGTATATATAGGCTTATTGCTCGCCATGCTGCTCTCCGCCTGCGCGTCCGCGGCGACCCAGTCCCCAGTTTCCAGTTTAACCGCCCAGACTGAAGTCACCTGGTACGTACGTTTAAGCGAAGATGAGCAAGATTGGGAAATCAGAACCATCATTCCCGATTTCGAGAAGAAGAACCCAAATATCAGAATCAACCTGGTGATTGTCCCTCCCAATGATTTCGACACCAGGATGCAGACCATGATCGCCGCCGGGACCCCGCCCGATATCTGGTCACATTGGGGACCCAGCGGTTTCCAGGATTACGTGAAACGCGGGCTTGTCGCAGATCTGACCCCCTTTATCGAAAAGGATCGTTTTGACCTGAGCGACTTCCAACCTGAAATCCTCGATATATACAAGGTTGACGGCAAAATCATGGGTCTGCCCATAATTTCTACCGGTTCATTCATCTTCTACAATAAAAACCTATTCGATAAAGCCGGCATCGCCTACCCGACCACCAATTGGGATGATCAGAGCTGGACCTGGGACAGGTTCTTGCAGATTTGCGGCGCCCTGACCAGCGTCACCGGTGATCCCGCGTCCGATGTGTACGGCTGCAACCTCAACCTCTGGCCGGACGATGCCTACGCATGGTTGTGGGGTCAGGATATCTTTCCGGACAGCGCCTACCAGACCGGTTTTGCAGATCAATCTTTCCTGGATGACCCGCAAGTGATCGCGGCCTTCCAGGCCAGACAGGATATCCTCTGGAAGCAGAAAGCGATACCCACCCTCGCGGCTGCTGACGCAATGAGCACAAACGGTGACATCTTCAAAAACCAAAAAATTGCCATGAACCTGACCGGCGGGTGGGGATGGTGGAACTACGCAGACATCAAAGACTTCAATTGGGGCGTCGCCGCGCTGCCTTACGGCTCAGATGGCCGCCGCGATGTGATCTTCACCGATCCCTGGATGATGTCAGCGAAAACAGCCCACCCCGATGAAGCCTGGATTTTCCTGAAATATTTGACCGCTTCGGCCCAACAGGAAAGTTGGATGAATTTTACCGGCGCTCCCCCGGTCCGAAAGAGCCTGGCGGAGAAATGGTACCGCCAGTTCCCGGGCATGACCCCTGACAAAGTCAAGGAGGTGCATCTCGGCGCGCTCAAGTACGGTCGCGAGAGTCCCCACCACCTGCTGGTGAAATACGACCAGCTCTTCCAGATCATCAGATCAGCAGTCGATCCGATCATGAATAATCAAAGAACGGCGGCAGATTCGTTGGCCGCCGCCAAAAAGGCCCTGGATAATGCCCTGGTCAAGATTCATAACGGATATAAATAAGGCAGAAAGGGATCGATAAGTGTGAAAAGGAGCATTTTTCTGGTATTTTTGGCGACTTTTGTCGCCAAAAATACCAGAAAGTAAGACTACGCACCTTTGGTAGAGCTTTCCATTGACGTCCCACGCATTAAAATATTATAATCGTTTCACCTAACGGTATTCAACGGCATGGCTGGGCAGATTTTGCGGCGTTTCGCCGTAAAATCTCCCCCAGTTTCTTATTTCTTCCCCGAATTCCGGAATATACTTTTCCAAAACAGGTGTTTGTAAATGAAAAAATTATCTTTGGGTGGCGCCTGGGAATTTCGCCAGGCGGGCAATGAAGAATGGCTGCCGGCGGTCGTGCCAGGGGGCGTGCATACCGATTTGCTGGCGCTCGGGCGTATCCCCGACCCATTCGTCGGCGATAATGAAAAGCGCGTGATGTGGGTGGCGGAGGCCGATTGGGAATACCGCCGTACATTCACGACCCCCGCGGATGTACTCAAGGAAGCCAATGTCTTCCTGGTCTGCGATGGCTTAGACACGATCGCCGAAGTTTATTTGAACGGCGACCTGCTGGGGAAAACGGAAAACATGTTCCGCCAATACCGGTGGGATGTGAAACCGCTGCTGAAGCCCAAGGGAAATGAGGTTTGGATCAAGTTTCCTTCCACGGTACGTTTCGCCCAATCCTTACAGGCACAGCGCAAAATGTTAGGCGTATCCCAGGCGATCGAGGGCGGTCCCCAGGTGCGTAAGGCGCCCTGCCAGTTTGGCTGGGATTGGGGCCCGATGCTGCCGCCGATCGGCATCTGGAAAGATCTGCGCCTGGAAGGATACTCCACCGCCGCTATTGAGGAGGTGCACCTGCGCCAGCAACATACCGGCGGCAAAGTCACTATTTCCGCCCAGATCAATCTCAAGCGCTGGGCAGAGGCATCGCTGAGCGCTGCAATGACCATCACCGCGCCAAACGGCAGCGTGCTGCAGGTCAACGAGCTGGTCGCCAGCGAAAGCGTGACCTTGACCGAGGTCATTGCCAAACCGCAGCTGTGGTGGCCTAACGGATACGGCAGCCAGCCGTTGTACACTGTTGAAATAACCGTCAAAGACGCCAAAAAAGTCCTCGATCACATCCAATTCCACCTGGGGCTGCGCAGCGTTGAGCTGCGCCGCCAGCCGGACGAATGGGGTGAGTCCTTTACTTTTGTGATCAACGGCGTGCCGGTCTTCGCCAAGGGATCCGACTGGATCCCGGCGGATTCTTTCCCCACCCGCCTGGACCGCGCCCGGCTGGAAGGGTTGTTAAAATCTGCCACTGCCTCGCACCAGAATATGCTGCGAGTGTGGGGCGGCGGGTTTTATGAAGACGAGACTTTTTACGACCTGTGCGATGAATTGGGCATCCTGGTCTGGCAGGATGGGGTATTTGCCTGCTCGATCTACCCGCTGAACGACCCCGCCTTTCTGGAAAATGTGCGCATGGAGATGTTTGAAAATATCAAGCGCATCCGCCACCATGCCAGCCTGGCATTGTGGTGCGGTAATAACGAAATGGAACAGGGTTGGGAAAGCTGGGCCTGGGATACGGCTGCCAACGCGCCTTACAAAGAGGCTTACGAAAAGTTCTTCTACCATACTATGCCAGAATGGGTAGCCCTGCTCGACCCGGACACACCCTACTGGACCAGCTCGCCGTCCTCGAACACCCCCTTCAAGGATGTGAACGGCGAGACGCGTGGCGATGCCCATTATTGGGCCGTCTGGCACGGGCGCAAGCCGTTCACCGCTTACCGCACCTCCTATCCGCGCTTCATGAGTGAATTCGGCTTCCAGTCGCTGCCTCCCCTGCCCACGATCAAGACATATGCTCGCCCAGAAGACTGGAACATGACCTCTTACATCATGGAACACCACCAGCGCAGCGGGAGCGGCAACGGCCTGATGATCGGACAGATGACCGACACCTTCCGCATGCCCAGGGATTTCCCATCCCTGGTATACCTATCGATGGTCCTCCAGGCGGAAGGTATCCGCTACGGTGTGGAACACTGGCGCCGCAACAAGCACCGCGTCAGCGGCATCCTTTACTGGCAGTTAAACGACTGCTGGCCGGTCGCCTCCTGGGCCAGCCTGGATTATTTCGGCCGTTGGAAAGCCCTGCATTACGCCGCGCGCCGCTTCTACAGCCCGGTGATGCTCTCTCTGTTTGACGAGGGTCAAACCGTTGGCATGCACGTGACCAGCGATATCGCCGAACCGGTGACGGGCATGGTGAAATGGCAGCTGCTCTCGCTGGAGGGGGCCGTGCTCCAATCCGGTGAAGCGCCGGTTCAGGTCGATGCATACCGGTCAAAAGAGATCACTTCGGCCACCTTTGATCTGAGTGAAGAGCAGCGCCGGAAGACGGTCTTTGTCTGCACCTTATCACGCGCCGGAAAAGTTGTCGATACCCGGCTGGCGGCTTTCGTGCCCAACAAGCACCTCGAGCTGGCAAATCCGGCTCTTAAAATTGAGATACAGGCAGAAAACAGCCAGGCGATTTTTACCGTCAGCGCCCGCTCGCTGGCCCGTTTTGTTGAATTATCCCTGGAAGGCGCGGATGTGGTCTTCAGCGACAATTATTTCGACGTTCCCGTGGGCTGGCCGGTGACGGTCACTGCGCCTATCCCGTCCGGCTGGTCGATAGACCAGGTCAAACAGGGCTTGCGGGTCATCTCGCTGTACGATTCGTTTTAATAATAATGGTCGCATTTTGCGCATATGCGCAAAATGCGACCATAACCATTTAACCAAACCTGGCAAGCCGGATGCAATCCAATTAATTCTTGATCACCGCCACCCCATTAGACGGCAGGATCAGGCTGCCCGAGATCGCGCGCTGGCTGACCAGGTCCATTCCGGCCGGCACCGGCACGGAGACTTCCTGCCCGGTGGAATTGATCAGGAACCATAAATTCTTCTTTCCGTCTGTGCGCAGGGTAACTTCCAATCCCAGGGGCACGTGAGGCAGGAGCGGCTGCAAGCCGCACAACGGCTGAAGCATCGGCCACAAACCGGCCATCACCTGGCTGGTGAGATAGGTCCCCACGTAAACCACCACCCCGCGCCCCAAATGGCGCAAAGTTGCCGCCGGCTGCCCGCTCAGGTATCGTCCCTGCCAGCGCGCCAGCACGCCGGTATCGCCTTCTGGCTGGAGCACTTCGTACCAGTATTCAGTCTGGACACGGTTGCCGGCAAAATCTATCGCCAGCGTGCGGGTTTCGGGATGGTTCTGGTGGCCGTATTCCTCCACCGTCATCCCGGTCAAGCCGCGCAGCACACCCGGCAGTGTCTCCGCGGTGACGGCATTATCCAGGCTGCGGGTGGCACTGCGCGCGCCGATCACCAGCAGCCCGCCTTTTTCCACAAAGGCCTGCAGGTTGGGCAGCCAGGCCGGATCAAACACTTCCCAATGCGGCAGGAAATAGACCTTGAGATCGCTCAAATCGTCTGCCGGGTGGACGCAGCCCACCGGGTAACCGCGCCGGAAGAGCGACCGCCACACCGACTGCGCCGTCTGGCGCGGGTCGGGCAGGTCAAATGGCAGGGTGTCGTGGGCCTCGGTAACCACAAAATCACCTGCCGCGATCCCAGCCGAGATCTTCACGGTTGTTCCCAGTACCTCCGTGCCTACTCGCCCAAGCTCGGTCCCCAGTTGAGCTGCTTCCTGCAGCCGCCGGCGGGGAACGTTGTCGTGATCGAGCACGCCGCCCCAGTATTCCTCCGCGCCGAAGCGCGCCGTCCGCCAGCGGAAGAAAAGCACGCTGTCGGCCCCGCGTGAGATGGAGGTGTACACCATGCGGCGCATCTCACCCGGCTCGGGATTATCATGCAAAAAGGGCGCCTGACCGCCTGGACCGGACTGCTGCTCGGGAACGATGAAATTGCCCGTCAGGCTGCGCACGTAATCCAGGCTGAAGCACTGGTTGAGCACGCGCTCCGTCGGATCGTGGGTGAAGAAAGGATAGATATCGTAACCTAACACATCCAGGTCGCGAGAAAATTGTCCGCGGTAATCAATATGGCGAAAGATACCGTTGTGGGTGATGAACCATTGTGGGTTGGCCTGGCGCAGGATCGCAATTTGCTCTCCCTGAAAACGGGTCACCGCCCAGGATAAAAAGAGAGCATAATCAAGCTTCTGATGGGGGTTGGGATAAGTGGGCAGGTTTGGACGCGGAGTTTCGATTTCTGCAAAGTTGTGATAAGTCTGGGACCAGAAGGCAGTCCCCCAGGCCTGGTTAAGCGCATCCAGGTCTCCTGCGTATTTTTCGACCAGGAATTCGCGAAAGCCGGCCTGGCAGGACGGACAGTGGCACTCGCTGAAGTGGCAGTGAAATTCGTTATCCGTCTGCCATCCGATCACATGCGGGTTTTCGGCGAAATGCTCGGCCATGGCGGCGGTAATCTGGCGAGAATGTGCGCGAAAAAGAGAGCCCGTAGTGCAAGCATGCTGGCGTGAACCATGGGCCATACGCAGCCCTCGTTCATCTACGCGCAGTATATCAGGGTGGGCGCGCGTCAGCCATACCGGTGGGGTCGCGGTAGGCGTGCATAAGATCGTTTTTATTCCCACATCTCCCAGGCGTTGGATGGTTTCGTCAAACAGGGTAAAATCATAGCGGCCTTCCTCCGGCTCCATCCGGTCCCAGGCAAACTCGGCCATGCGCACGCAGTTCCACCCGGCTGCCTTCATCCGCTCCGCGTCCTGGCTGCGAACGGCTGCATCCCAATGCTCGGGATAATATATCGAGCCGTATAAAAACTGTTTCATGTTCGACAAGCGTTTATGGGATAAATTTCGTTCAGCCATTTTCCCTCCAGATTGATCTCGATGAAACTTCGATGTGGAAAAAATGAGCCCGCCTGATTAATTTTCTTTTCCCTGCACTACCCCCCCGCAGTAATTACATTCGGCGCTGTACCGGTCGACCCATTCGACTTCCTCCCTGCGCAGCGGTCCACCACACTGCGGGCAGGCTGGCGGCAGGCGTAAACCGGATAGAGGGTCCTGTGATTTCGCTCTCTGGCTCTCGGCCCGGCCGAACTCGACCCGTAGGGAACCAACCGCTGCGATCATCCTGTGCACCTCAAGCTTGCGGATAATATTGTTCATGAATCGTTCCCGGCGTTCTTCCAAGCCCATATTCGTAAAAACCCGCAAGGCCGCCTGGGCTTCGCTTAAACCGGCCTGTTCAGCGCCGCCGTCTACGAAACAGTGCGCCGCCCGGCTGTGCAGCTCGGCCGCCACCTGCCGCCGCTCAAGATATTCCGCTTCCCGCGCCAGCCCAGAAAGGATCACCCCGGCTTGGGCAAATTTTCCAGCTTTCAGTAAGTGACGCGCCTTGACCAGGGCCAGTTCAGTCGGGGATATTTGGTTAACCGGCACATTCCGGCGAAAACGGCGAAACACGATAAACGTCCTTTTCTGAGAACCTGTCCGAAAAATTTTGCTTAAAACAATTTCTGGATAGATACTTAGTAAAAACCAATCTGGGGATTGACCAGATGGGCATAAAGGTCGATGCCGCCGGCCAGGCTGACAACATTCTCCCAACCAAGATCCTGCAGCCAATAGGTCACCTGGGCGCTGCGCTGGCCGACATGGCAGAATACAACCAGTGGCGCGGCTTTATCCTCTGCCGCAGGCGGCAGGGCTTCTGTCTGTTTGCGCGCCAGCTCGCTCATCGGCGCATAGACTACCCTGGGATCGGCAATCTTCGAGCGCGCAACCTCGTACGGTTCGCGCACATCCAGCAGCACCAGCTTTTCTTCCGACTTCATGCGCGCCGCCAATTCTAGCGGCGTGATTTCTCGGATTGTCAGTACCGGTAACGAATCTTCCATAAAAACCATTTTTCTGCCCTGGGCGAAAGCAGATCACTCCTTTTTCTTTGGATTCTCGCTTTTTTCTTCTTTCTTTTCGGGAATTTTAATCTCAAAGCCAGCGACCTGGTTAATATGCGGGACAATAACTCTATCTTTTATCCGGACGATGACCGTGATCGACGTGGTGCTGATCGACAGGCGCTGAAAGGTATTAATGGGCATCTGCAGGTAGTGCGCGACCGCCAGCCGCACCACGTCCGCGTGGGCGAAACAAGCCACAATATCCTCGTCGGCATGCATGCCGGCAATTGCTTCCAGGTCAGATATGATCCTTTCCTGGGCCTCGCTGAAAGTTTCACCATCCGGTAAACGCACGCCAGCCGGGTTATTGAGCACTTCCTTCCAAAGCTTCACCCTTTGCAGCTGCTTGAAAGTGCGGCCTTGAAACCGGCCGAAATCCATTTCGATCAATCCTGAGCGAAGCTGAACTTCCAGGCTCAGCGCTGCCGCCAGCGGTTGGGCAGTTTCAAATGCCCGCTCCATGGGACTGGAATATATCGCCTTCAGGGGGGCTTTGCCCAGCGCCTGGGCGACGGCATCGGCCTGTGCCCGGCCTTTTTCATTAAGATGGACGCCTGGCGTGCGTCCGGAGAGCTTACGGCCCAGGAAGTCGGTCTCACCGTGTCGGATCAGCAGCAGGGTTGGCATCATTCTCCTTGGAACCGGGAGCTAATTTTTCACTCTGGGCTTTTCGCCAGGCAGTCAGGCGCTCGGCGATACGCTGCTCATACCCCTGGTTGGAGGGTTCATAGAAGCGCTCACCCATGACTTCATCCGGCAGGTACTGTTGGGGCGTGAAGTGGCCTGGGAAACTGTGCGGGTATTGGTAGCCTTTGCCATGGCCCAGGCCCTTGGCGTCGCGGTTGTCATCCATCAGGTGGGTGGGGACAGCCCCCAGCCCGTGCTCGTTGATATATCCCTGGGCTTTGAAAATGGCCCCGGCGGAGTTTGATTTGGGCGCAGTCGCCAGGTACAGGGTGGCTTCGGTGATGGGGTAGATGCCTTCCGGCATGCCGATATATTCGAACGCGCTCGCGGCTGCCGCTGCCACAACCATGCCCTGTGGGTCAGCCAGGCCGATATCTTCGCTGGCAAGCACGATTAACCGGCGTAAAATGAAGCGCGGATTTTCTCCCGCAACCAGCATTTTCCCCAGCCAGTACAGGGCAGCATCCGGGTCTGAACCGCGCACCGATTTGATAAAAGCTGAAATGGTGTCGTAATGGGCATCGCCGTTTTTATCGTAGACCACCGCCCGCTGTTGGATCGATTCTTCGGCCACTTTCAGGTTGATGTGGATCGTCCCATCCCCTTGAGTTAGTGTTGAGCCCACTGCCAGCTCGAGCGCGTTGAGCAGGTTGCGCGCATCCCCGTTGGAAATACCGATCAGGTGATCGCGCGCATCGGCATCAACCACGATCTTCTTCGAGCCATAACCGCGCTCGGGATCGTTTAATGCGCGCTCCAGGATGGTCTCCATATTCTCGCGGGTCAGGGGGTGCAGCTCGAACACTCGCGACCGCGAGACCAGGGCCGAGATCACATCGAAATATGGGTTTTCGGTGGTCGCTCCAATCAATACGATCTGGCCGGTTTCGACATGCGGCAGCAGCGCGTCTTGCTGGGCTTTATTCCAGCGGTGGACCTCGTCCACGAACAGGATCGTGCGCTTTTTAAACATCTTCCGCCGCTGCTGGGCCTCGGCGATCACCTTGCGCAGCTCGGGCACACCCGCCAACACCGCTGAGATGCTTTCAAAATGAGCCTGGGTGTGGTTGGCGATCACCTGAGCCAGGGTGGTCTTACCGGTGCCGGGCGGACCAAAGAAAATCAGCGATGAGAACAAGCGGTCCGCTTCAATCGCCCGGCGCAGCAGTTTGCCCGGGCCGATGATATGCTTCCTGCCCCACAAATTCATCCAGGTTGCGCGGTCGCATGCGCGCCGCCAGCGGCGCTTCCTGCCTGATCGTCTCCTGCACAGCATGGTCGAAAAGGTCCATGGCTCGAATTATACCCTGCTTCTCTCCCAGGCCCGAATCGCCAGGCCGGAGGTCACACTGCTGAAGGTACTCGATTCGATCACCTTTTCCCGCCCGAACATGTCCTGGAGCATGCGGATGAAAACCGGTATGTTCGCTGATCCGCCGGTTTTGACCACGGCATCGATCTGACCTGGCTCCATCCCCGCCGAAACGACTGTATCCATCAACAGCTTGCGGATGGTGTTCTGGTAGCCTTCAATGTCCATTTCGAACTGGCGGCGGGTATACAGCTCCCACAGGTCAATATCCTGCGCCTGGAGGGAAATAATGGACGCCCCCCGGTTGGACAGCGCGATTTTAGCGGATTCAACCTGGTTGTAGAATGAAAATGCCAGATCATTGAAGATCAACGATTGGAGCGTCTTCAGGCGCACCGGGGCGACCTGTTTTTGAATGGCGCGCTGCAAGGACTGCCAGATTTGAGGCGTACTGAGCTCAGGCAGGGTCATCCAATCCGGCACTGCCTGGATCAGCTCCATAATCTCATGAAAGCCGCTGGCGCCTTCCGAGCCAAAATGCGGCAGCATACGTTTCTCAATAATCGTGCGGTCAAAATCACTTCCGGCGATATCGATGCCCGCGCTGGCGTAAACCGTTCGCCGCTGCGGGTCACCCAGGCGCAAGATGGCGATATCCAGGGTGCCGCCGCCAAAATCGAAAACCAGTACATTTTGGGGGTGGTCGAGAGTCTGCTCATAAAACAGCGCGGCTGCCACCGGTTCAAACTCAAACTCGACCCTCTTGAAACCGGCGTCCAGGGCTGACTGGCGCAGCGTTTCTTCCGCCTGCCGGTCCAGCTCAGGCGTCTCAGAGAATTTGACCGGTCGTCCCAGGGTTACCCCGCCAATTTCATCGCCCAGTTCATTTTCTGCCCGAGTTTTCAGAGCGGTCAGGTATACCCGGACCAAATCGCCCACCGTATAATAACGGTCGAAAATCTGCGTGCCGGTATATTTGCCCGGCCCGTGGGTGCGGCGCAGCGCCGTCTTCAGGTACTGTAGCAGGCGTCCGGGAAGCAGCTCGTCGACGAAGGTATAAACATCGGTGACGTAGAACATATCACCGCCGGTAAAATCGATCTCTCCCACCCATTTTTTGACGAAGCGCCGCAAACGGTTGACGTTATGCTTGTAGTACAGCTCCACCGCTTCCTGGCCGATATACGCCTGGTCGTCGCGGGTGATATAGAGGATGGTCTTGACCACTTCCGGCAGGATATTCTGGCGGTCGATCGGCAGCACATGCACCTTGTTCCCGTCGCTGACCGCAACCCCTGAATTGGAAGTGCCAAAATCAAGCCCAACATTGACTGGCATGGCTTATTCCTTCACAGACATTTTCCCGGCCCTTAAGGCCAGGGCAAAATCAAGCAGCTCGCCGCCCACCGCGACCGCCCCTTCGTCGATCAAGCTGCGGACCGCGTGCGCCGTCAATCGACCGTCGCCGTGCAGTGCGACAGCCCAATCCCCCTCGCCGACCGCAGCCGCGCCCACCACCCTCACTCCCCGGTCGCGCCGCTGCGCGGAATACAGGGGCTGGCCTTTGGCTTTCAGCGAATGCGAGATTTCCAAACGGTCTGCCGCCCAATGGATGATTTTTCCAACCTGAGTCATGACCAGGATGGCCTGCCCGGGCTGGCGCACAAATACACTCGCCAGACCATCCAGCGCGCCCAGGCGGAAGGCCTCTTCAGCGCTGAAGGGCAAATCGCGTACGTCCAGCCCAAGCAGGTAGCCGTCTCGGCTGACCATCACCAGTTGGTCATCCTTGCCGCACAGCGCCAGGGTATGGGTGCGGTCGCCCTGAATCGTCGCGCCGGTGCCGATATAGTGCTTGTTCAACACTGAAGGAGCCAGGGAGGTCATCACCTTCTTCACGAACCCGCGCCGGCTGGCCTGCAGTATGAAATCGGCCAGGGCCATGCTTGAAATCGGAGACAGGCAGGCCAGCGTTTCTCCCCCGCGCGGTTCCTGGGGCAGCGCGGCGTGCGCCCAATCCAGCGCCTCTACCGCCGCGATGCTTTCCACCGCCAGGGTAGCGATCCGCCCGGAGGAAAAGACGAACATCAATTCCTCATAACTGGGCACCACCAGCATGCGGGGGGGATCCTCATTGGTTGGCAGCGCAGCCGTCAATCGAGCCAGTACTTTGCCAGCGCTTAACTGGGCGCCGTCAACCTTGACCCGCAAGATGCGCCCGAGGGTATCATAGATCAACACACTCAGGCTTTCTTGCCCTTTTTCCTGGGCTACCGCGGCATATTCTGCGGGCAATTCCCCGCCGAACTGGCGCCGCAGCAGGTCCAGCTGGTATTCCAGGTGAGTGATGCGCTGTTCGTATTCTTCCACCCTTTTTTCAGTGCGCAGGGCCAGGTTTTCAGCGCGCAGCTCCTCGTTGCGCGCCGTCAGGTCGCGCAGCCGGTTGGCAACATACTGCAAGATCACCGCCATCGAGGATGGTCGTTCTTCGGCTTCTCTGAGCCACTCTTCAATTTTTTCCGGCGTAATCATCCGCTGTTTTCCCTTCTCATTGGTCATGGATAGATGCGCAGGCGTCAAAATGTGTACAAACCGACTCATACTTATAACACAATTTTTATGGATAGTTACCTGATTTTAATCTAATTGTTGACCGGCATGTTATACTTTTATCGTGGCTTGCGCTCCCTGGGATCAGGTTGGAAAGAGAGTGCCAGGATGGACTGGATTAAATTGACTTTGTTTGCGGTGGGCTCCCTTGGATTGGGATACGTGTCCCGCTCTGTGCTCTTAAACACGAATGCCCACGGTTTTTACCGGTTCTATGCCTGGGAGTTGATCCTGGCTGTGGTCTTGATCAACCTTGATTTCTGGTTTACGGATCCCCTTTCTTTACGCCAGCTGTTTGCCTGGGCCTGCCTGGCCATTTCGATCGTCATGCTTGTACAAGGTCTGATGGGGTTGCGCCGGATAGGCCGTCCCAACCAGGAGAGGGAAGACGATACTTTATTGGCGTTGGAAAAAACCACCCGGCTGGTGACCAGCGGCGTCTACCGTTGGGTTCGGCATCCCATGTACAGTTCCTTGTTGTTTCTGGTCTGGGGTGCCTGCCTGAAACAGCTCACCTGGCAGAGCCTGGCGCTTACCGGAGCGGCAACTGCCTTGCTGACCGCCACCGCCTGCGTGGAAGAACGCGAAAACATAGCTTTCTTTGGCAGCGCCTACACCGCGTATCAGAAACGCACCAGGATGTTCATTCCATTCATTTTGTAATTTACTGGGAGGTTATTCGAATGTTACCCACCAAACCGCGGATCCAGGTCCCGCGCCCGCCACAGCGGCGATTGCGCGCGTTTGCTCTTGACCCCATCCTCAGCCAGCGCATCGAGACCCATGCCATTAATATCGTCACCATCAAGCTGCCCTGGGAGGAAAACATGGCTCCAGGACCGGTTGATGACTATCTGGAGGTCGTGGACATTGACCCTGCCAGCCAGGCATTTTATCCGCCGGTCGATCTCAATGCAAATTATTTACTGGCTCAAGACGGACTGCCCCCATCCGAGGGCAACCCTCAATTCCACCAGCAAATGGCCTACGCCGTAGCCCGTACCACCATCAACCACTTCGAGCAGGCGCTGGGCCGGCGCGCTTTGTGGTCCTCTCGCCTGGTAGATACCGGACATGGTCTGGAAAATCAATTTGTCGAACGCCTGAGAATCTACCCGCATGCCCTGCGGGAAGCCAATGCCTACTATACCCCGGCAAAAAAAGCCCTCCTGTTTGGTTATTTCCCGGCCTCCGCCACTGACCCTGGAGAAAATCTGCCCGGAGGAATCGTATACACCTGCCTGTCGCACGATATCATCGCCCATGAGACCACGCATGCCCTGCTGGACGGGCTGCACAGCCGCTTTATCGAGCCATCCAATGCCGACGCCTGGGCCCTGCACGAAGGCTTTGCCGATATTGTGGCTCTCTTCCAGCATTTCACCTATCCAGAGGTACTGCGCAGCCAGATTGCGCGCACGCGCGGCAGCCTCGAAGCCCAAAATTTGTTGGGTGAGCTGGCCTACCAGTTTGGCCAGGCCATTGGCCGCTACGGCGCATTACGCAGCGCGTTAGGCCACACGGATCCCGAAACAAAGGAATGGATCCCCGAAAAGCCCGATCCTGAGAAAGTGCACTCCATCAGCGAACCGCACGCCCGCGGTGCGATCCTGGTGGCAGCCGTCTTCGATGCCTTTCTGACGATCTATAAGCGACAAAATCGTGGATCTGCTGCGCATCGCCACTGGCGGCAGCGGCATACTTCCTGCGGGTGAAATTCATCCCGATCTGGTTGAACGCCTGGCGCGAGAAGCCTCCAAAACAGCCGGCTATTTTCTGCACATGTGCATCCGTGCTTTAGATTACTGCCCACCGGTAGATGTTGACTTTGGCGATTATTTGCGCGCCCTGATCACTGCCGACGCCGACCTGGTCAGCGATGACTCTCTTGGCTACAGGCTGGCTTTGATAGACGCCTTCCGCCGGCGCGGCATTTACCCGCACGACGTGCGCAGCCTGAGCACCGAAAGCCTGGTGTGGCAATCGCCTGGAGAAGACGCACAGAAGGCATTCCTGACGGTATTCGGCGGCCCGGCCCAGATCCGCAACCTGGTGCTCGACTGGGGTCTGACCACGAACCGCCAGAAAATTTTTGAGCAGGGGGAACGCAGCCAGGGCATCCTGCACAGCTGGTTCACTGCTCCTGGCGCAATGGAAGCAGCCAAGAGCGCCCAACTCGTGCTGGATAGCACCGCCCCTAAATCTTTTTACAGCGGAAAGGACGGGATACCCACATTGGAAGTACATTCCGTCCGCCCGACCCGCCGCATTGGCCCTGATAACCAGACCATCACCGACCTGGTGGTGGAGATGACCCAACGCCGGCGCGGTTATCTTGACCCGCAAATCCAGGACCAGGTCGACCGCGGAGAGATAGCCCCGCCCCGGCCAGATTTCATTTTCCGCGGTGGGTGTACCCTGCTCGTCGATCCTGAGACCGCAAAGGTCCGCTACTGCATCTACAAGCGCATCATGAGCACAGCCCGCATCGAACGCATGCGCCAACAAGTTGGCGGTGATTCCAGTCCATCCCTGCGCGCCACATATCTGGGCGACCCGCGCGGGACGTATTTCAAGCGCCTGCTGAGCAGCATGCGGGACCAACGTGGAGAGGCACAAATCGAGCCGTTCGCCTTACTCCACCGCTCATACGAATCCGAGGAGGTGCTGTGATGGCCCGCCGAACATCCAAATCCAAGACCGCCAATCCTGGTTTGCTGCAAGCTCCCGCTTCTGGAGTAACCGTACGCATGTACAACCCCGGTTTTGGCGACTGCTTGCTGCTGGCCTTTCGAGCAGAAGATGGCAGCCCGCGCTATTTGCTGATCGACTGCGGCTCCCACCACCGCTACCCTGATCGTGCAACCCGCCTGCAAAAAATTGCCAAAAATATCGCAGCCAGCACCAACAGCCACCTGCATGTGGTCGCAGCCACCCACGAACACACCGACCACCTGGACGGCTTCCGCCTGGCGTCAGACACCTTCGAGACCATCCAGATCGATGATCTCTGGCTGGCATGGACCGAAGATCCCGATGACCCCATTGCCAAGGAACTGCGCCAGCGCTACTCGAAACAAATCAAGGCTATGTTTGGAGCCGTCAGCCAGCTGCGCGCTGCCGGACAGCCGAATGCCGACAATCTGGGGGCATTGCTGGACTTTGAATACAATCAGGGTGTGCGCCTGGGCGCAGCCGGCGATGAAGGCGGCAATGAAGCCCCCATTCCTTTCCTGCGCAGCCGCTCCGCGCGGAAACTGGTGCGTTCACAAGATTACCTGCGTCCCGGCCAACCCCCGCTGACCTTGCCCGGGGTGAAAGGCGTGAAAATCTACGTCTTCGGCCCGCCGGTCACCCCGGCCATGCTCAGGATCCTGGAACGCAATAATGAGTTATATCCCGAGATGACTGCTGCCAGTGAAGCCGATGCTTTTGCAGCTGCGGTAATTGCTGCAGACGGCGCAGAGTACTTTAAGCGCTGAAGAAAAGGATGCATGTGAAAACAGTCGACCATTTGATGAAATGTACCGCATTGATCTGAAAGATGCCTCACAGCAGGCCGAATACGGGCCCTTTTTTACCGAGCATTACGGCAGTTCACTTGTTGAAAACGCTGATTTGAGCTGGCGACGGATCGACAACGATTGGCTAGGGGCGGGTGAAAATCTGGCATTGAGCATCAACTCCTACACCAATAATACCAGTCTGGTACTGGCAGTCGAGCTCACCGGCAGCCAGCCGCGCAAAGTTCTGCTGTTTGCCGCGGACGCCCAGTCTGGCAACTGGCTCTCCTGGCAGGACCTGACCTGGCCCGGAGAAGGACCCGGGGGTGAGGCCGTCAGTGCGAATGACCTGCTCGAGCGGGTTGTCCTTTACAAGGTGGGCCACCACGGCAGCCGAAATGCCACCTTGAGCCAGAAAGGATTGGAATTGATGCGCCAACCTGGCCTGGTCGCCATGATCCCGGTCGATCAGAAATGGGCGTTGGAAGCCATGCACTGGGAACACCCGGCCGAAAAGCTGCTCGCACGCCTGGAGGAGAAAGCCTCCAGGAGAGTCATCCGTACCGACCAAATCCCATCCAATGGACTGCCGCCCGAACAGCCTGCCAACCTGCCCGCGAGCGAGTGGAAGGATTATCTACAGCACCTCGAATGGGACCGCAGCCCAGACGCATTGTGGATTCAATTTACCGTGGCAGACTGAATTTGAACATAGTAAAAGTGGTTCCGACTGGCAAAGCCAATCGGAGCCACTTAAAATATTAGGTTAATTTTCGGGATTAAAACAACTTCAACCGCAGCAGGAACATGGTCCACGGGCCGACAATCGCCCACGCCCACGGACCAACAAAATGCGCCCATAGGGCAATCGCTCCCGCGATCTCTAACGGCTTTTGGAATGACTCCTGAAGCGCCAGCGAACCCTGGTGGCGGCGTGCTTTCAACGCCGGGATCGTTACCAGCACAGCCGCGGCCACCACCAGCAGGATCACAACCCAGGTGCTGATGATGTCCAGCAGGAAAATCGTCACAAATCCGCAGTATGCGCCAATTAAAAACACAATCATCATCAGCCAGTAAGTGACGCGCGCTCCTAAAACGGCCCCCGTATGGCGCAGACCTGCCTTAAGATCCCCCTCCAAATCGCGCAGCTCATTGAATAATTCCCCATACAAGCTGATAGCGACCACGAAGGTGAATGGGAACCACCAGTAGTAATCTTGGGGGCGATCGGCCACAGCCAGATATGCGGGCAAAAACTGCAGGCCTGCCAGCATCATACAGTGTGATGCCAGATCGATAAAGGCCATATTCTTAAGGCGGATCTTCTTCCAGGAATACACAAAACCCAGGAACAAGCTGAACGTACCCAAAATGAAAGGCCAGTATCCCAGCAGGTAGTACAGCAGGGCCGATACCGCCGCCACCGCAAATGACGCCGCAGTAGCCAGGCGTGGTGAAAGCTCCCCTGAAGAGACAGGATTGCGATTTACCTTTTTTGGATTAAGGGCATCATCGTCAGCATCTTCCACATCGTTGATCATGAAGGCAAACATCACTGCCAGCCAGTTGGCCGCCCACACGCACAATAGCTGCCAGCTAACCTCGCCTCTGGCCGAGGCAAACCCTAATAATGTCGTAACGGTGACAAAAAAAGTATGTTCTTTGTACCGCGTCAACCGGATAAGAGCTTTGAGTATTTTCAAGGTCCACTATCCTTTCAACATTAAAATTCCAACTGGATGGATTGAAATGTTCGGGTACTGCTTCCTTGCAAAGCCAGACGATACCGCCTATGATCAAATATCAAATTTGTTGAACAAACCAGTAAAGGATGTGCCGACGATGCCAGTATACAACAAAAGTGTGATTTAATTCAACCAAAAAACCAATTTAATTCCGAACCCGTGCGATTTGCATGCTTAGTATCTATCTAGAAATTGTTTTGAGCAATACTTTTCGGATAAGCACTTAATATAACCCCGTTCGGGCCGGTAAGTCACGCATTCCAAAAAAATCGTCATTTATTGAGCCGGTTCAATTTTTATGGCATTTTCTTCCATTTTGACCATCACCGCGTTTATTTTTGGACCGCCAGGCCTGGGCAAGAAATCCACAATAGCCGGGCTGAGCGAATAATCGATCCAGCGTTCCCAGTCGCGCTCACTCAAAAACTGGTTGCGAGCCTCAGCCAGCCAATCCACCAGGCTGGTATCCCAATTTAACTGCAGCCCTTGTTTCAGGTAGCGATCCGCCAGATCCGCCAGCATGTGATCCTTCAACCACTCCTTTGAGACCGTCGCCGGCTGAATGCCGGGCATAAACAGGTCAACCTGGGAAGCCAGCTCATTGCCGATCGTTTCGGCTACCGCGCGGTAGACATCGCTGACTTCTACTCCCTGTTCATCTTTCAGCTGGAATCCCAGGCTGCGCTGCACCTGGATAGTGACCTCGGCGGTCATCAACACGACGGCGTCGCTGAAGTAAATCGATTTTCCCTGCCCATCCGTCAGACGTCCTTCCAACAGCCCCTGGTTGACCACTGCCCGCACCGAGGGATGGCACAGGTCAATATTTTCGAAGCGCACCACGCACCACGGGATCTGGATCAAACGGTGCAGCGGCAGCTGTTCACTGTACCCAACATATCCGGGCGGAGCGCCGACCAGCAGGGAAACGTCTGCGGGGTGCTGCATGCGGCTCATGTCGATGGTGATCACCCTCTCAGGATCGCCAAACAGCGAACCGGCAATCGTACGCGAAATGGTTTCGCTTAATTCGGCGGCTGCCCCGCTGAGCAGCAGCACCGCATTCGGGCGCCCTGTTCTTAAGTCCAGGCCACGCATGGTCACCTGCAGGCGATTCAACAAGCCGCCCACCTCTTCAGGCCGCATCAGCCCCTGCTCCTGCAGCACCGCCTGCAAACTGGAAAGACGGTTTTCCAGCGACAGCGGCATCCCGACCATCCGCTGGGCAACCTCCTGGGCTTCCTTCATGCTGAGGGCAGGGCTGCCCTGCGCGACCGCGTGCGCGATGGATTGTTCCAGCAGATCGACCGCTTTATCCGGAAATTGGCGGTTCTTCATATAATGCTGTCCAAATTGAACTAACCACTCCAAAACGTCATCATCTACCTGAACCCTGTACTTCGGGCCGAGCCTGTCTCGCAAGGCAGAAACAACCAGGTAGGTTTGATCCGGGCTCAATTCATTGATCCGGATCGGCTGGAAACGGCGTTCCAGCGCAGTATCGGCTTCAATAAACCGGCGGTATTCATCATCGGTCGTGGCGGCTATCACCGCGATTTCACCGCGCGCCAGAGCCGGCTTGAGCAGGGCGCCCAAATCATTCGTGCCCACCATCCCCCCCGCCCCGATAATCGTATGGATCTCATCGATAAACAGGATGACGTGCTCTTGAGCAGCTTCGTTAAGAATGGTCTGCATGCGCTTTTCGAGATCCCCGCGGGTATTGGTCCCCGCCACCAGCACGGAAGGCTGTAATGAGATGATACGCACATTTATTAAGGGCACGGGCACGTTTCCGGAAATCACCCGGTTGGCCAATCCTTCGACAATCGCCGTCTTACCGACGCCTGCCGGGCCGATCAGCACCGGGTTGCGTTTAGTATTGCGGCACAGGGTCTCCATGGTAAGCTGCAGTTCTTCTTCGCGGCCGATCAACTGGCCTAACTTGCCCCCAAGCGCGGCCCGGGTCAGATCCCTGCCGAACTGGTCCAGGGTTGGGGTCGGCACAGACTCCAGGGCCGGCACATTCGGCGCGTCCAGCAGCTTGCCAGATGCTTCAGAAACAGCAGCGGATGAGGATAAGCCAGAAGCTAAAAACAGGATATCTGCCAGGTCGCGGACATCGGCTTTTCCTTTTTTGCGCTGCGTGGCTAATTGCCCGGCCTGGTCGATCGCATTGTTGCGCGGCAGCGCCGATCCCAATTCACCGCGCGCCAGTTTTTCCGATAGGTCGCGGATCATTGCATCCACATCGGCGCCGCGCAGCATCGAGGCAACCAGCGCGTTGTGACGCTCGCACAACGCCAGCAGCCAATGAAATATACCCAAATAAGCGTGTCCGGCGCTATCCCGCTTTGCCTCGGCCGTTTCGGCAATCCGTTTGGCGCCTGCGGTAAAATCTGGCAGCTTTACATCCGTCATAATTCCTCCGGTATATTTCATATATGATGTTATGGAGTGTTTTTTTTGAAATCGCTACGCGATTTCAAAAAAACACTCCAGTCATCGTATTGCGTGGTCCGCGCCAGCGCGACCAGCTTTTGGGATATCCCTACGCACTGCGAGGAGAATCCGCTTGAACCCACGCTGCGGCAATCCACATTATACCCGGCCAGGCCAACCATCTTCCAGATTGCCCCGGAAGATGCAGTTCCACATTCATGCGGCGAGAGACCTCCGTCTACCGCACCAACCTGTGGGTGAGTTCGGCTGCTTCAGCTTCCATTTCCGCGCTGGGCGCGGCCCCTGAGCGCCGGGCAGCCAGCAACCGGTTCAGGCGCTGGTGTGTGGCAGGGTCGAGCGGATACTGGCGGGCAAAGACCAGCGCCAGGCCGATCAGCACTACCGGCACCACCACAAAAATTATGCGCAGCGCCGTCAGGAAGGCATCTGTTTGCGCTTGTTCCACCAGTTTTTCTACGCCGGCGACCACTTCCTGTACCGGGGGCCTGTACCCGGCGAGCGCCAGGCTGTTTGAGACCATGAACAGGGCTACGGCGGAGCTGAGCTTACGCAAGAAGGTCACCAGGGCTGAATACGTGCCCTCGCGGCGCTGACCGCTTTTTAACTCATCCACATCCGGAATATCTGGGAACATGGCATAGATCATCACCACGATCCCACCCGTGCCCAGTCCAACGATCACCGCAAACGCGTACGCCACCCATCCCGGCCCGCCCGGTGTTAGGGCAAAGCTGAACAGCATTGCCCCTAACCAAACGGCAGCCCCCACCAGGTAGCCGGTCTTTTTGCTGGTGCGCCGGCTGAGCCAGACATAAAACGGCAGCGAGACTACCTGGGCTACCAGCAGCGCCCCGCTGACGTAATTCGCCTCATCTCCGCGCCCGAGGTAATATTTCATGAAATAGATCACGATGCTGGATACCGCATCCATGGCCACAAATGCCAGGATGTACATCATCAGCACGAAAACGAATGTCCGCACCCCGAACGGTTCCAGAAAAGCGGCTCGCCAGGAAAAAGGCCGGTTCTCACGCTGAAATTCCTTGCGTTCGCGCACACTGAGAAACGTCACGATAAATGGCAGGGCAAACAGCAGGCCGAAGATCGCCGCCATGGCAATATACCCCTGGTGAACGTCCGGATACATTTTTACGATTTCCAGCGGCAGCACGGCGCACAGGATCGATGAGAAGGTGGAAAAAAAGATGCGGAATGAGCTGATCGAGGTGCGTTCGTGGTAATCGAGGCTCATTTCTGACGCAAGCGCGTTATAAGAAACCATCACGATGCTGACCACGGTCGAGAAAAACAGGTAAGAAAAAATAACGAAGCCAAATCGAGCCATCTCATCGTTGAAGTCTACCGGATAATACAGCAAAAAAAAGGAGATGAACACCAGTGGAATGCCCGCCAGCAAGTAAGGGCGGCGGCGGCCTAATTTTGTGCGGGTGCGGTCAGTGATGATCCCTTCAAGAGGGTCGGTAACCGCGTCATACACTTTACTGACCAGGATCACGATCCCAGCCAATGCCGCATTGATGCGCACGATATCGGTCAGGAAATAAAGATAATAAAAACTAATGAGGACGCCCGCCCCACCCCCGTAGATATCCCCCACCCCAAATCCGACTTTCCGCCAGAAACTGAGCTTTTCACTGTTAGGCTGCTGCATAATCCCTTCCTTGAATGGTTTTGTCTGTACCCATCTGCGTTTAGACCTGCCCCCCCATAAGCTGGTCGCGCTGGCGCGGACCACGCAATACGATGTTTGGGAGTTTTTTGAAAATTGCGATGCAATTTTCAAAAAACTCCCTCAAACATCAAAAAAGGACATCGGGACGATGTGGCGGGAGGTGCCAGGGTCTGCTGTCAAATTATATAATGGGAAGTAAAATAGTGCTGGAGCCAGGAAAGTGGTCTGCCAGGATTGATCCCACCGCCAGGAGCAGGGCATGAATAAACGTGAAGTGATCCGGATGGTATTGGATGGAAACAAACCGCCTTATGTCCCGTGGTCTTTTGGTTTTACCCTTGAAGCCGGCGAAAAACTGCGCGACCATTTCGGGCAGCAGGATCTCGAGCCGCTCTTTGGAAACCACATCTTAAACCTGGGCAGCGGTGTTGGCTTCTTCAAAACCATTGGACCGGACCTCGTCCAGGATGTATTCGGTGTGGTCTGGGACCGCAGCGTCGATAAAGACATCGGTGTGGTGCGCAACCAGGTTTTGCCCCAGGCCAGTCTGGCGGGGTATGTCTTTCCTGACCCGCTTGACCCCCGCTTCTTCATCGATATCCCTCAAAAAATCGCGGCGTACGGCGACCGCTTTCGTGTATTCCAAATTGGCTTTTCTTTATATGAACGCGCCTGGACCATGCGCGGCATGCAGTCTTTGATGGAAGACTTTTATGACCATCCCGAGTTCGTCCATGAGCTGCTGCACACCATCGCGGATTACAACCTGGCCCAGATCGAAAAAGCATTGCAGCAGGATATCGATGCCGTGTATTTTGGCGACGATTGGGGCCAGCAGCGCGGGCTGCAAATGGGGCCGCGTCTCTGGCAAAAATTTATTTACCCTGAGCTTAAACGCATGTACGCCAGGGTACGCGGCGCCGGAAAGTATGTTTTTATCCATTCCTGCGGGGATGTAGATGAGCTGTTTGAAGACCTGGTTGCGATCGGTTTGAATTGTTTCAACCCATTCCAGCCCGAGGTGATGGATGTGGCTGATTTAATGGTCCGATTTCGCGGACGGCTGGCATTTTTTGGCGGCCTATCAACCCAAAAAACCCTGCCGTACGGCGCGGCGGAAGATGTACGCGCCGAAACCTGGCGGCTGATCGAACTGGGCCGGCCGGGCGGATACATCTTCTCGCCCGCCCATGCCGTCGAAAGTGATGTCCCGCTCGAGAACATGCTGGCGTTCATTGAAGTGGCGCAGTCCCAGCTTTAGCAGCCAGCTACACCCACTTTTCCAATAACTCGGGGAGCTTATCCAGGGATTGGATGACTGCATCCGGGCGGATCGTATCTTCATGCGATGTATTATCGTCGCGGTGAGCGCGGCGGGTAATCCAAACACAGGAGAGCCCCGCATTCTTGGCCCCTAAAACATCCGCTCCCAACTTATCCCCGACCATCACCACCTGGTCCGGCGGTACATCGAAAAAATTTAGCGCCAGTTGGAAAATACGCGGGTGCGGTTTGCGGTATCCAACCTCAGCCGAAATCAGCACCTGTTCGAACCAGCCGCCTAATTGGTAACGGTCGATCAAGGCCCGGGCATCCTCCGCATCCGCGGCATTGGATACCAGACCCAACCGGTAACCGCGCCGTTTGAGATCGCCCAAGACCGGTAAGGTATCCTCTTCCACCTTCCAGTGCGCCTGGGTGACCGCATGCATTTCCCGCAGCGCAGCTTTCAGGTGGCTGGTGGGAATCTCCGCGTAGCCATACTTCACCAGCGTCTGGCGGAGGACCTGCTCAACGGTGTATTCCAGGAAATCGACATCTCGCTGGTAAAAATAATCGCGCAGCTCGGCGCGAAAAGCCGGCACAAAGCTTTTATCAAGGCGGTAGCCCAGGTTGACCAGCGCTTCCGCCAGGCGCTCATTTCCCCGCATCACCACTTTCGGCATGGAGCCATCAAAATAAATCAGGGTGCTGCCCAAATCAAAAAGGACGACCGAAAACCTTACCGCCATAACTAATATCCTGACTCCACATCGAAGCGGTTATACAATATTTCCCCGTCAAGGTAGCGCTTCAGGTTTACGGCAAAAAGGTCGACTGCCCGCTGCAAATAATTGGCGCTGATCCCACCGATATGCGGGGTGATGATCACATTGGGCAGTTTCCATAAGGGCGAACTTGCTGGCAAAGGTTCTTCTGAGAAGGTGTCAATGGCGGCCCCGGCGATGCGGTGTTCCTGTAAAGCATCAATCAAAGCGGTCTGGTCGACCACACCCCCCCGCCCGGCCTGGATTAAAAACGCCCTTGGGTTCATGGCAGCCAGAACCTCCGCATTAATCAGGTTGCGCGTCTGCTGCGTGAGAGGGAGGGTCACGACCACAAAATCACATATTTTCACCATGGATTTGACCGCCTGGCTGGGATATAGGCGGGTAAAAAAGTGCCCGTCAGGATCGCCCAGGCCTGGGATCGAATAACCTTTATCGCCAGGATGCATCGCATCCCGTTTGACCGCCAGAACCTGGGCATTGAACATCTGAAGCAGGCGAGCCACTTCTCGATTTATGCTGCCGTATCCCACCAGGCCCACGGTTGCCCCGCGCAGCTCGCGCGGCGAGAAGCGCTCCCACCGGTCGCGCGGCCATTCGGCGCGCTGCTGGTTGGCGATAGCCTCAGGCATGCGGTGCCCCAAGGCCAACAGCATCAACAAAATATATTCGGCCATCTGAGGTACTGGCGCCCCGCTCAAGCTGGTTATTTGCAGGTCGCGCTTCTGCAGCAGCGGCGAACTCGTGGCAAAATCAATGCCGGTAAAATGAAATTGGATCCATTTTAGCTCTGGCACCAGGTTTGGCGCGGGTAAAATCCGGTCGGTGTAAAGCACCTCGGTCCGTGCCCAGATTTCATTCGGTATCTCATCCGGACGGCGCACCTGGTAAGTGGTGAGATTGATGGCAGGCGCCGCCTCTTGCAGCTGGATGCGCTGGGGCTCAGTGATCGAAATGGTCGTTAAAACCTCAATCTTAGGACCGGTCATTTTAAATAAATTCCTTCAGGATCTAATTCTTCACGCAGAATTTGAAGCTCAGAGGTTTTGGGAGGTTCGGTGGTATACAGGTTTTGCGAGGCGCGCAGCATCCAGCCAGTATTAGCCTGAGCCTGTCCCAGGCTAACCCCTGGATGAAGGGCCGCCATGACCAGTTCGCCGGATTCATCCGGCTCCAAAATTCCAAGATCGGTCACCACAGCCTGGGGCCCGCCGCCTCGCAGCTTTAGAGCCTCACGCCGGGCGCGCCCATCCAGAAAACCGGTCGACGTTGTAAAATCCACCCGTTCTGGGAAGCGGCGTTTTTGATGGGGGGTCATGACATAACAGCGATTAGCCCAGGCGGCAATCTCTTGCGAGCCGCCTGAACCCGGCAAGCGTACCTTTGGATGGGCATACTCTCCAATGACCGTCGAATTTATATTGCCGAAGCGGTCAATTTGGGCCCCGCCTAAAAAGCCGACATCCACGTTCCCGCGCTGCAAATAAAGGGTGAAGATATCGTACATGCTGCACACCGCCGAAGCCCCGCTGACCAGGGTTGGGTCGCCGATAGAAAGAGGCAGCCGGATTGGCTGGGCGCCAATCACCCCGGCTTCATAGATCATCAACAGGCGGGGGGCATGGGTGCGCCGGGCCAGGTTGCAGGCCAGGTTGGGAATGCCCACTCCCACAAAAACCACATCCCCATCGCGCAGCAGCCGGGCAGCGTTGATCGTCATCAGTTCAGCGGGAGTCCAGGTTTTTTCCATGTGTTCTTTATCCACAACAAACATCATAATATGCCGTGCAGTCCATTTTCCTTCGGTTGAACAACCTTGCGGTCAATATGCGCCGTAGTTCACCGGCGCTGCCAGGGCCGGTGGTACCGCCAGGCGGCCGTGCGTTTCTGCTCCGAGCTTTACCCAGTATTCCTGCCGGTCTTTTACGCCGTAGATCCACTCATCCAGGTAATGCTGCACGGCTGAAGGCGATTCGCTGATCTGGTCCCAATGTAAATACAGCACATTATCGCGGTCATAATAACCCTGGGTATAGGATGGGTGGGCGCAGTAAGGCACATGGACCACTGCATCCACAATGAAACCGGGGATCAAGGTACGGTTTGGATCGGAGCGGATCACTTCTTCAGGGACGATTTCCTCAGCCGTCAGGATCACTTTGCGGGCGGCAAAGGCTACCTCTTTTTGCTCGCCAATGATTCCCCAGATATGGGCATTGCCAGAGGCGTCCGCCCGCTGGACGTGAACGATCGCGACATCCGGATGGAGCGGCGGAACAACCACCACCTCGCCTCCCCCATAAGGGTCGGAAACCCGCCTGTAAGCAGGATTGGCGTGTTCCAGGTCTTCTGCCCCGGTTAAATTCATCGGTAAAAAGGGCAGACCGGCAGCCCCGGCCTGCAGGCGGGTGATCATCCCAAAATGAGAGTACTCCTCCCATTCCAGCTTTCCCGTTTCGATGGCCGCACGCACAATACGCAGGGAGCCTACACCGGGGTTGCCCATGTAAGAAAAAATGACCTTACGGGCACAGCCCGCTGCGACCATCTGGTCATAAATCAGGTCCGGTGTGGCGCGCGCCAGGATCAGATCGCGCCTGCCCTGACGAATAATTTCATGCCCGGCAGCAAAAGGGATTAGATGGGTGAATCCGGCGCAGTAAATGCAGTCCCCATCCTCGACCAGCCTTGAGATGGCTTCGGTGAGTGTGCAAAGTTTATCGCTCATGTTCTTTTACGGGATTTCTCATCTTCGTCCCTGGTTGAAGCCTCTGACTTTTCTTTTTGCTCGCGCCTGGGCTTGGGTTCGTCTTTTCGGCGTTTGAACACTCGAAACCGCGGAGAAGGCGGGGGTTCGGGCGCCGGATGGGTTACGATGAAAAAACCGCCCACCACAAAACAGCCAAAACCCCCGGCCAAAATGCCAAAATCCGGTTGTTGGGCAGAGTCGGAGAGGACAAACAGGATCAGTAAAAAGATCCCCAATCCTATGAAGAATCCTCCAGCCTTCCGCCACGCGCTCATGCCTTGCGGATCCGGGTGTGAATTTGCTCGTGCATATAAAGCTGCAAATAATGCACGCCGCCGGCATTTTTACCGCTCGAGCCTGATCCTTTCCATCCACCGAAGGGTTGGAAACCCGGCCAGGCCCCGGTCGTGGCACCCTGCGGCCGGTTGGCATATGTTACCCCGGCCTCGATCTTGTCGAAGAACCAGTCTGTCTCTTGCGGGGCGCCGTAGAAGCCGGCCGTCAGGCCGTAGCTAACTTCATTGGCATGCCGCATGGCAACCTCCAGGCTGTCAACTTTCGCCAGGGTTGTGATGGGCAGGAACATCTCGGTCTGCCACAAACGGTGTTCCAGCGGCAGGTTCGCCACCAGGGTAGGCTCGCAGAAATAACCCTTGCCGAAAGCGCCGTCGGTCAGGATATGCCCGCCGGTCAAAATGCGCCCGTTCTGGTTCAATTCTTCGCTGAAGTTCTGGTAATCGCGATATGAATTGCGGTTGATCACCGGCCCCAGGTAAACACTTTTTTCGGTCGGGTCACCCACCACCAGCTGTTTGGTCATTTCCACCAGGCGCGAGACCAGCTGGTCATACACGGGTTCTTCAATATAGACCCGCGAGCAGGCCGAGCACTTTTGCCCCTGCAGGCCAAAAGCCGAACGTAGGATGCCGGTGGCAGCGATCTCGAGATCGGCATGGCGTGAAACGATCGCCGGGTTCTTGCCGCCGAGCTCCAGTATAATCGGGCGCACCCAGCGGCCCTGGGCAAAATCGCGGTAGATTTTCATCCCCACGTCGTACGAGCCGGTGAATGTAATCCCGTCTACCTCGGGGTTCTCGATCGCCGCCTGGCCCAGGGTAGAACCAGGCCCGGTAATGTAATTGAAAACCCCTGCCGGTATCCCGGCATCCCGCAGGCATTCGGCGATCAGGCGCGAGGTCCAGGGGGTATCCGTGGACGGTTTCAAGACCACGGTATTCCCGGCGACCAGGGCTGCCCCGGTCGGTCCGCCGGATAATGCGGCCGGGAAATTGAATGGGCTGATCACCACCCATACCCCGTAAGGCCGTAAGACAGATACATTGGTGGCGCTGAAACCAACCAGCGGGTCGACGCCCATCTGCGTTACGAATCCATCGGAAACCTCCATGCGGTCGCAGGCATAACGGAACAGGTCGGCAGTTTCTGCCACGTCGCCCAGCGCTTCCATGCGGTTTTTTCCGACCTCGAGTGAGATCACCGCGCCCATTTCATAAATGCGCTGGTCCATTATTTCCGCCGCTTTGCGCACCACCGCTACCCGCTCCTGCCAGGGGGTGTGGCTCCAGCCGGGAAATGCCCGGCGGGCAGCCTGCAGCGCTCTGGCGGCATCCGCGGCGTTCCCTTTTTGGAATAGTCCCAGCACCTGGTCGGCATTCGCGGGATTGCGGTCCTCGAATTTTTCGGCGCTGACGAAATCCTCTCCATCGATGAACATGGCATGCTCACGACCTAAGTCCGCTTTTATCTTCGCCAGGGCCTGCTCATAACTGGCATGTAGTTCAGCGGGCGGGTTGAACATGGTGGCATAAGTCAATTTAAATGATTTTTCCGAAGCCATAGGTTATTTTTTCTCCTTGTGTGTTTTTTACCCCGAAATGTGGATGACGATAAATCAAGTATAGCCCAACCAGAAAATGGAGTCAAAACTTGTAAGGGTAGTTTTCGTAATCTGGTAACTCGTAAAAAGTAATGATTTTTAGCCATTGTATGACCGTGGGGATTGGGTTTACAATAAAATCAGTCTCCGTTGGTCTTAAAAAGCCGGTCGCGCCCCTAGGCCCAGGCGCCCTGGGGCCAGGGCTGGCGCGGAGCACTTTAACTGATGCCAGGGTGTTTTTTTTTGCGACGAAGTCGCAAAAAAAAACACCCTAAGTATCATATAAGAACACTATCGCTTTTCCACGCCGCTTTTCCATCCGATTGGAGTGTTAGCAAATGAAGCTGGCGGCAAAATCAGCCGGGCTAAAAAGATTTACCTTACTGCGAGGTTTGCTGCTGGTCGTTATTCTTTTATTCGTGGGGGTGGCGGCAGTCTTTCTGGCAGCCACGGTTTTCCCGTCTTTTGGGGCGCAAGGCGCAGACGCATTACGCTCGATCATCGGTGATCCGGCTGTGGCTCAATTGGAAACCTGGATCTTCCAGGTGGAAGACGGCCTTCACCTGCTGAGATTCAACCTGGGGATTGAAAAACCTGCTGCCCCCTGGCAGCCGACGTCCGCCCTGGCGGCGATTGAAACCGCCGCGCCTTCACCAACACCGATCCCAACTGGCACGCCAACCCCAACACCCATGCCCATTCCCCAGGCTACCCCCGCGCCCACCGCAACACCCACCCGGACCCTTACGCCAACCCCCACCTTTATGCCAACCCCCACCCTCTGGCAGCCCGCCGCGGCTCGTGCCCTGGGTTCAATGGAAGGAGAAGCCACCTGGCAGCCATACATCAAGGATGGGAGCGGAAGAGTTGTCGCTTACCGCACCTATATCCAGCCTGATCCCAAACGGCCCTACAGCCTGGTAGCCGTGGTTGCATTCGATCTTAACCGTACACGGCTGAATTTTATCCTCGGTTACGATGAACCTGCCGTGAAAGGCGGTCCCAAAGGGACCGGGCTTATTCCAGAGGCCGATGCCAGGCCCTATGTGCTCCTTGCCACGTTCAACGGTGGTTTTAAATCGGAACACGGCAAGTATGGGGCGATGTCTGGCGGCGTGGTGGCTATTCCGGCGAGAAAAGATCTGGCGACCATCGCCATTTATAAAGATGGATCTGTAAGAATCGGCACCTACGGCAAAGACCTTGAGTCGCTGGAAGATACCATTGCCTGGCGGCAGAACTGTTCGTTAATCATCGATAATGGGCAGATCAACCCACTGGTGAACAAAGATTCGGCGGAATATTGGGGCGCGCAAATCAATGGCGAGACCGTTACCTGGCGCTCAGGCGTTGGCATCAGCCCGGATGGAAAAACCCTGTACTACTTCGCCGGGTCCAATCTCAAAATGCCGGTATTGGCGGCAGCCATGCAGTCGGTTAAGGTTAAAGCGGGCTTGCAGCTCGATATAAACAACTATTGGGTGCATTTCGCCGCTGTTCGTTTCGTGGAAGGAACAGCCGTGCCCGAACCGCTTTTTCCGGACCAGATGAAATATGATATTGGCCGCTACCTGACCCGCTACTCACGCGATTTTTTCTTTGTCGCTTTGAGAGAAACCCCCTCCCCATAAATCTTAAAAATCCTTTATACTTTGTTTTTATGACAGCTACTCTCTCCGGCCTCACCTCTGCTGAAGTTCTGGAACGCCGCCAACGCGGCCTGGGAAACGATGCCCGAATTCAGACAGGCCGCACTTACGGCCAGATTCTCAAAGAAAACGTTTTTACTTTCATCAACAACGTCCTTTTTCTCCTGGGATTAGCGTTAATTTTGCTCGGACGTCCATCTGATGCATTTGTCTCGGTGGGCGTCATCATGATCAACGTGGTCGTCAGCCTCGTTCAGGAGATCCGCGCCAAACGTACCCTCGACCAGATTGCCCTGCTCACCCGCCCCACAGCCAGAGTGGTGCGAGAAGGCGAGGAATTAAAGATTGACCCCGCTGAGATCGTAATTGGCGACCTGCTCAAGGTCGAACCGGGCGACCAGATCGTGGTGGATGGGAAGGTCATCGCCGGGACGATGGAGGCGGATGAATCGCTGCTAACCGGCGAATCGGACCGGGTCCGAAAAGAGCCGGGGGCAGCGGTATTCTCGGGAAGTTTTTGCATGAACGGCAGCTGCCATTACGAGGCCGAAAAGGTGGGAGTGGACAGCCTGGCAAACCAGATCACCGCGGGCGCGCGGGCTTTTCGCCGCGTTCAGACTCCCATTCAAAAAGAGACCAATCTTCTGGTGCGGGTCGTATTATTGGTCGCGGTATATTTCGAGCTGCTGCTGCTGGTCAACACCTTTCTTAATGATATTCCGATCGTCGACAGCGTAAAAATGTCGGTCGTGATCGCCGGCCTGGTGCCAAACGGCCTGTTCGTGTCGATCGCCGTGTCGTATGCGCTGGGCGCCATCCGCATCGCCGGCAAAGGCGCCCTGGTCCAGCAGTCCAATGCGGTTGAATCGCTCTCCAATGTCGACGTGCTCTGCCTGGATAAAACCGGCACACTTACCGCCAACCGCATCCAATTCCATGACCTGGCGGTGATCAGCGGTACGGAGCAAGAGCTGCGCGAGGTGCTTGGCGACTTTGCCGCCAGCACGGAATCCGGCAACCGCACCAATGAAGCCATCGCTGCCGCATTCCCCGGACAGAAACGGGCGGTGGTAGAAGCGGTTCCTTTCTCCTCCGAGCATAAATGGAGCGCATTAAGTTTTGCGATCCCTCAGCGTCAGGGCACGTATGTCCTGGGCGCCCCCGAGATGCTTTTTTCAAACCTGGTCCCAGGCGCTGAATTGGGGCCGAAGGTCACAGAATGGACGGAAGGCGGGCTGCGCGTGCTGCTGCTGGCCTACCGTTCCGATATGCTGCCGCTGCATGACGAATCGAACCAGCCGCTGCTCCCGGATAACCTGCAGCCGTTAGGCCTGGTAAGCTTCGGTGATGAGCTGCGCCCCGAAGCTCGCGAAACGCTGGCTGCATTTCAAAAAGCCGGCGTCAGGCTCAAAATCATCTCCGGCGACAACCCCCAGACCGTCGCGGCATTGGCTGTTCAGGCCGGAATGCCGGAGGATATGAAAATTATATCCGGGCTGGAGTTGGCCCAAATGGATATACCCCAATTTTCTCAGGCGGCGCAAGAATGCACCATCTTTGGCCGGATCACTCCCCAGCAGAAGGAGCGCCTGGTCCACGCCCTGCGCGGCCGCGGTAATTATGTCGCCATGATCGGAGATGGGGTAAACGACGTCCTTTCCTTGAAACAGGCCAATCTGGGGATCGCCATGCAAAGCGGCAGCCAGGCCACCCGGGGCGTGGCAGGATTGGTGCTGCTGGATAACTCGTTTCGGGTACTGCCTTACGCGGTGCGCGAGGGCCAGCGCATCGTCAACGGCATGCAGGATATCCTCAAGCTCTACCTGACCCGCATCGTATATGTCATTCTGCTGATCATCGCCACCGGGATCCTTACCGGGTTCCCCTTTTCGCCCAAACACAGCTCGATTGTCGCCCTGTTGGCCGTGGGTATCCCCACGCTGGCCCTGGCTGCCTGGTCGCGCCCGGCGCCTGTCCCCCACACCAGCATGCTGCGGCGGCTGATGCACTTTGTATTGCCGGCATCCATCCTGCAAAGCTTTTTCGGTTTGGCTATCTACCTGGCTTACCTGGTGCCTACCTACCAGTACGAGTTAAGTATCAGTGTGGGGTTGAATACCATGCCAGCCTTTGAGAATGCTCTCCTGGTCGGGCAGACATCGCTGGCGGTCTTCAGTATTTTTTGCGGACTGATGCTGTTAGTTTTTGTCGAGCCGCCCACGCCCTGGTTTGAAGGCGGTGATCGTCTGTCAGGCGACCGCCGCCCGGCGATTCTGGCGATTGTTTTGCTGGCGGCCTTTATCGTTTTTCTGTTTATGCCCGGGGCAGGCGGATTCTTCGATCTCTCGCGTTTAAAGTACTACGATTACTTCATCATCGGGGCAGCAGCTATCGCCTGGGGCTTGCTCCTGCGCAGAGTATGGCGCTCGCGCTTGCTGGACCGCTTCCTGGAAGTTGACTTGAGCGAGAGCTAGACTGTGGACAAACGATCCCGCGATTGCTTTAATGATGAAATCTTGTCGGCAGCTCTGCGTTGCTACGACGTGGACCCATCAACCCTCGAGCTTTTAGGTGGGTTTGAGAGTTTCATGTACGCATATGCCAGAGATGGCCGGGAATATATCCTGCGACTGTCTCACAGCCTGCGTTATTCATTGGAGATGATCGCGGGCGAGGTGGATTGGATCAATTATCTGGCGCGGGGCGGAGTTCCCGTTTCCAGGGCGGTGCCTTCTACCGCGGGCCGCCTGGTTGAAAAAATTGACGCTGCAGACGGTTGCTTCATCGCCACGGCCTTTGAAAAGGCGCCCGGAAGGCCCCCGCGGCGCGAGGATTGGGAAAATGGTCTGATCGTTGAAGTGGGCAAGCTGATTGGCCGCATGCACCGCCTTACTAAGGAGTATTCACCCCCATATCCCGAACTGCGGCGTCCCGATTGGGATATTCGCATGGATACTCAAGCGGAAGATTATTTACCTGCCGGTGAGGAGCGCATCGCAGAAGCGTGGCATGACCTGTTAGCGCGGCTGCGCCAGCTGCCCAAAAATGCAGACAGCTACGGCCTGGTGCATGTAGACGTGCACGGCGGAAATTTTTTTGTTGACCAGGGCCGGATCACGTTGTTTGATTTTGGCGACTGCCAGTACGGCTGGTTCGCATACGACCTGGCGATGGCATTTTTCTACGCGCTTCCCCATCACTGCGAGACCCCCGAGCAAATCGCCTTCGCCCGCAGATCATTCAAGGAATTAATCGCCGGTTATGCTCAAGAAAACCAGCTGGATTCATCCTGGTTCAGCACCATTCCCTTATTCCTCAAGCTGCGCGAAATTGACCTGTATATCATCATTCACCGCAGCCTGGATCTTGAGAACCTTGACCCCTGGACTGCAAGCTTTATGCGCGACCGTAAAGCGAAGATCGAAAGCCACAGGCCTTACGTCGACATCCCGTTTATCGTGTGAAATTTTTATTGGCTCTGCCAGATCTCCAGGTGGGTGAGTGCTTCCACCACCATGGGATCAAACCGCCGCCCCACTTCAGCCAGTAGATAAGCTTTGATCTGTGATTTTGGCCAGCCCAGGCGGTAGCTGCGGTCGGTGGAGAGCGCATCCCAGTTGTCAGCAACTGTAAAAACTCGCGCCAGGAGGGGAATATTTTCACCTTTCAGGCCGCTCGGATATCCCTTGCCGTCCCAGTTTTCATGGTGATACAGCACGACATCGACCGCCGGTTTCAAAAAAGGGATATCTCCCAACATTTCATAGGCATACACCGGATGGCGCTGGATCATGGCTGCTTCTTTTTCATCCAGCGCGCCCGTTTTTCGCAGAATCTGAACCGGTATATTCATCTTTCCAATATCGTGCAGCAGCGCCCCGCGCCGTAAATCGCCCAGGTCCTTTTCAGCCAGGCCCATCTGCCGGCCGATTGCCAGGGCCAAGTCGGTCACCCGCTGGGTATGACCCTCCGGCTCGCGGTTAGCCAGCTCAATCATCCGCGACCAGCTGGTCAGGGCGCGGTCGTAAGCAAAGGAAATTTCCAGGTTCTGCTTTTCAGCCGCTCCCAGGGCTCTCTCTACTCTGGCAGAGGCCAGCCAGCAAATCACCGCCAGTAGGAACAAGGCTGAAAAGGGTAAAACCAGGTCCTGCAGGCTGCTCCCGCTCATTAATATCATCATCGCAGAAGATACCCCGCACAGGGCGGCGATGAAAAATGTGAAGGTGGGGGCAATCACAAAACTGGCAGCCGCAACCGGGATCGAATATAGTAAGTAAACCGGTTCTACCCCACCGACAGCGATGTTCATAGAAACAGCCACCACCAGGGAAATTAAGAACACATACCCCGCGGTCCGCGGATATCCCTGGTAATTGATCGCAAAAACAGCAGCAAAAATCACCAGCAAGCTAATGATTAGCAGCGGATTGACCTTTAACCAGGGTACAGCTGCTCCCAGAATCTGTCCAACGCCCCAGAAAACCAAAAGCCCCACGCTCAGGAGGGCCAGGTTCAGATTAAGCAGGGTCGCCCGCCGGCGCAGCACTGGATCAGGATGGCGGCTTTGAGCCGCCCGGGTTATCCAATCACGAATATGAGCGAAATTATTCATTCGAAACCAAACTCTTTTTTCTTTCAAGGAATATTATTCTCTCCATTATATGTAGAAGCCGCTCATCATGAACAATAATTTTTATAGGATATAAGGTGGTGTTTTGGCGGTGCTTCGCACCGCCAAAACACCGCTCACATCGTATTGCGCGGCCCACTTCAGCCCTTGCCCATGTAGCGCGTCTGGGCGCAGGGGTACGACCGGCTTTTTAAGTGGATTGCGTAAAAGCATTTACAATTAATTAAACGCTTAATCCCGAAAAAAAGGCTGCGATGCATCCTTTAGACCAGCTTTCCTCTCGACAGGCCTATACCCGGCTCTTCACCAATGCGCAGTTCTGGACTCCTTATGTTTTCCAGGTTTGCGCGCGCCATGGGATTCTCTGCCAGCAGGTCAAGGGGGGAATACCAGGCACATGTCCGGTGTTTATCGTGGACCGCAGGGTCGTCGTAAAATTCTTCGGCGTTTTGTTTAACGGCGAGCGGTCTTTTGCGGTTGAACATTCCATCGCGCACCTGCTGGCAGGGAACCCGCTGATCCCGGCTGCGGCACTGCTTGGTGAAGGCTCGCTGGATCCTGAAGGAGCGGATTGGCGCTGGCCCTATTTAATCTATGAATTTCTGGACGGAAAAAGCTACGCTGAGGTCCGCCATCAGCTCTCCCAACCTGAAAAGCTCAGCCTGGCTGCCGATTTCGGTCGCTGGGCGCGCGCTTTGCACTCGCTCCCTTTACCGCAAAATGGGCCGTTCGAAAAGGATTGGTCGGGGTACGCTGCCTTTCTGGCAGGCCAGCGCGCCGGTTGTGCTTCACGACACGCCGCCTGGGGCAGCCTGCCCGGCCGGATGGTACGCGAGCTGGAAGATTTTCTACCCACCGTTCCCGAATTGGCCAATTTTGGCGCCCGGCTGCACATCGTCCACGCTGACTTAACCGGCGATCACCTGCTGGGAAAGATCAGCAGAGGCCGGTGGATAACCCGCGGTCTGATCGATTTTGGCGATGCCCGCAGCGCAGACGTATATTATGAACTGCCGGTGCTGCACCTGGATTTTTTTCAGGGCGACCGAAGTCTGCTGCGCACCTTCCTGGATCATTACGGCTTTGACCCGCCCCCCGATTTCCCCCGGCGTGCGCTATCCTCTTGCCTGCTGCACGAATTCGACCTTTTCAGCGGTCCATTCTTCAAAACCGGCCTGCTGGCAAATTGCAAATCATTGGAAAACCTGGCAGACAACCTGTGGCAGTGTTAACCCGCAAATCCGCCGGTTACCCTTTCCACTTTTCATAGAATTGCAGATGAAAACTTGTCCCGCCGTTCACTTCGATTTCCAGCACGCTGCCCAATTGGGCCGCCAGGATCGTGATCAACTGCATCCCTAACGTCTCGGTCTGATGAACATCCAAACCTGGCGGCAAACCAATCCCATTATCTTTCACGGTCAGGCTGTAAACGCCATCGGCATTCGAACGCAGCCTGATCAGCACCTCACCGGGCCGGTTATCCGGAAATGCATATTTTAACGCGTTGGTCACCAATTCATTCACGATCAACCCGCAGGGAATGGCGGTATCTATCCCTAGAAAGGCTTCTTCCACATCCACTTCCAGCGCCACTCTTGGATTAATGAGAAAACTCTGACTTAAACTGGCAGCCAGTTTACCGAAATATTCAGCCAGGTTGACCCGCGACAGATCCTTCGCCTGGTACAGTTCTTCATGGATCAACGCCATCGTGCCTACCCGCGTCTGCATTTCGCGAAATGCCTGTTGAACCTTTTCGTCGTCCGCGCTGTCTGCCTGGAGGCTCATCAAGCTCGACATCACCTGCAAATTGTTTTTCACTCGATGGTGAATTTCACGCAGCAGGACTTCTTTTTCAATTAACGCCGAACGCAGCGCGCTATCCGCTTTTTTTCGCTCAGAGATGTCATTGATAACCCCAATTGCTCCAATCATCTCCCCTTTCGCGTTGCGGTGCGGCCCGCAGTAACCGCCTAACCAGCCCTCTTTTCCGGTGACCGACACTGCATATTCCATATCCGGGATGGCCACGATTTCGCCGGTCATCGCCTGCTGGAGAACCTGGCTAAGATTTGCGCGGCGGAACAATGGGAAAATATCCTCAGCGAATCGGCCTACCACCAATTCCGGTGGCAACCCTGTCATTTCCTCCATGTAGTGATTCCATAACAGGTGCCTGCCCTCGCGGTCATACACAATGATCCCGGTATTGACTCCCGAAATTACTTCTGAATTCAACTGGCTCAATTCCAATAATTCGGCTTCCGCCCGTTTTCGATCGATTACCATGGCCACCTGGGTGGAAACAAATAGGAGTATTTCCATTTCTGCATTGGTGAAACGGATACCCTCGGTATAACTCTGCACCACCATGACCCCCAACGCCCGGTTGTTAAGGATCAACGGCACGCCCAACCAATCCACAGAAGGCGTGCCCACATCGGATATTTCGCCCTGGGCGACCAGCTCATTACACTTTTCCTGCGTGGCAAATATGGCCTTTGAAGTTCGCAGCACATATTCAGTCAATCCGTGGCGGGCGACTACCGGTTCTGGCGGTTCATCGTATTGGTCTACAAAATAAGGGAAGTTCAGCATATCCGTTTCAGGATCATACAGGGCAATAAAAAAGTTCTCCACATGCATCAATTCGCCCAGGATGTCATGAATTTTTCGGTACAAATCCTCCAGCTCACCAGTCGAGAAGGCGGCTTGAGATATGCGGTAGGTCGCGGCTTGAATTTGCTCAGCGTGTTTGCGGTCGGTGATATCTACAATTAGCCCCTGAACACGCTCGGGTTGGTCCTCAATGCGCGCCGGGATCGCATCATCACTCACCCAGACCACTTTTCCAGACTGGTGCAGCATGCGGTATTCCGCATGAAAAGGCTGTCCAAAAATTAAGGTCTGTGATATCAGGGTTAGAACCCGCTGGTGGTCATCAGGATGAACCCGGCGGAGCCAATACCCGGTCTGTCCGACCCATTCGCTGACAGATATACCCAACAAATCTCGAAAACGCTCATTGAGATATATCCAGCGACCTGCCTGGCTGCCTTCTGCCAGGTAGACACAAAACGGGCTTTTTTCCAATAGGGCGATATATTTTTGTTCCGATTGCGCAGATTCCTGCAAAGCCCGCTCGAGCCGGTCGGAAAAAAACCATGCGGCAGCCGCAACTACGACGGTGATCATCAAAAAAATAATAATCGAGCCGGAGGAGATCACCTTGTAACTTGATGGAGTACCCAGGTAAATCAAAACGCCCAGCACACCGACGATCGGTGATGCTCTTGGGTGGATAATAAAGCTGGCAGCCATAATTGGCACAGGAAAAAAAAGCAGCGAATAGGGAAGTAAAGCGGGATCCAGCGACCACGAAACCGCAATCAAGCAAATCGCTATAAAACCATACGCCGCCTGGTAGGTATAGCCATGCCGGTTGAGCAGATAGAGCAGCAGAATCCCCAGGAGCAAAAGGAAGTCTTGCCCTATAAATTCCCACATGTCCGGGTTGTGAACGTTAATCGCATTTGAAATATCAATCAGGCACAAAATGGCCAGAATAGAAAATATCAAGAACAGAAAAAAAGACAAGAAAAGGCTTTGCCGTTGGCGCCGCCTATCAGATAACGAATGATCATTTTGGCCAGACCACCACTTAGAAAAGGATTGGCTCATACTTCCTCGGCCATAACCACGCAATTCCTCCCAGATGATTTCGCGACATACATGGCTTGATCCGCGCGATTGAGCAACCCCGCCAGGTCTGTTACCTGGCCCGATAAATTGGAAATACCCAAACTGACCGTGACCGCGATTGGGCCTTTTTCAGTCATGATCGGCTGGCTGGATATTTTTTGGCGTAAGCGTTCTGCGACGAGCCGGGCTGCTTGCATATCCGTTTGCGGCAGCAGAACGATCAGCTCGTCTCCACCCTCGCCCCCATAGCGGCCGATGATATCTTGCTCACGCATACTGCCCCGGCATATTTCTGCCATACCTGCCACGACCTGGTCGCCGATATGATGCCCATAGGCGTCGTTTACGCTCTTAAAATGGTCAATATCCATCCAGATCAGCGCCAGGTTTTGCTGGTTTTGTTTGGCTTTATTTAACATCAATCGACCCAATTCAAAAATACCACGCCGGTTATAGAAACCAGTCAGTTCATCTGTGATCGACATTCGCTGAACCTGGGAATACAGGCGGGCTTTTGAAACAGCCAGGGCTACCTGGCTGGAAACTTGCTGGCCGTTTTCAATTTCTTCCTTAGTAAATTTGTGGCGCTCTTTAAACCCAATGATCACCGCCCCCAATGGATTACCGTCCGCGATCAAAGGCAGCCCCATGATCGATCGCATGGGGAATGTCCTGGCCAATTCACTATCAATATAGGGAGTGTGACACACATCCTCAACCGCCAAAGGATGCCCAACGCGCAGCACGGATGCCGTCAGGGTCAGCTCGCCAGGTTTACTGGTAAGGCTGGTATATGTTTCACTGGTATACCCATAAGCAGCAGCGGGAATGGTCAGCTGCAGATCCGGGTCCCAGGTAGTAATAAAGGCGCCGTCAGAATTAAACAGCTGGCTCATTTTCTCTACTACCGACACAATCGTCTGGCTTTCATCAACTGCATTAATCGCCAGGCTGGTAATTTCATTAAGCATCGATAGGAAATTAGCCCGTTTGCGCGTCTCCATGAAAAGCCGCGCGTTGTCAATCGCCAGGGCTGCCTGGAAAGCAAATGCCTCAAGCTGGCTGGCGTGTTGTTCGTTATAAAAGCCGGGGATTGAGCTTCCCAGGTTAATGCAGCCAAAGACGCGGTCCTTGACGCCCAATGGCGCTCCAACGTAAGATTGAATGCTGTCCTTCCACTCTTTTGGACTATACGATTGCGTTGAATCGATTTGGGAAATGACAACAGGATGGCCCGTATCCACTAACCGGCGAAAAACCTCGTAATCCTTCCAGTTTACTTCTTCATCCGTCCAGAATGGATCAGTGCAAACTCGATCATCCTTGCCATGGGAAAATATCCGGCCTGTATCCCCCTCGAAGATCATAATATCGGCACTTTCATTCGGAACCACTCGCCCCACATATTTCAACACCAGATATAAAACTTCATCGATATCCAGCGTGCTGTTTAGAGCGGCTGCTGTATCTCGCAAAGCCTCAGCCAACGCGCGCGACCGTTTCTCGTTGGCTGCGATAAGTTTTTGCTCGGTTACATCATTCGCAATGACAAAAGAACCGGTGAAATTTCCGTTCTTATCGATCCAGGGGGAGGCGTTTATCGAAACGATGCGCCGCTCGCCAGTCAGGCGAATGATTTCCATTTCGGAAATGCTTCTGATACCCGTCTGGATTTTATCAATCTCTGCTACGATCCGTGGAAATTGAATTTCATCCGTAAAGCTGCGAATATTCATCCCCACTGCTTCGCCAGGTTGTAAGCCCAGAATCATATCCAAAGCCGGGTTGCAGAAAATGATCTGACCGCCAGGATCGACGATTGCCACTCCTTCTCCCTGGTTTACGACCAGGGTGCGCAGCATTTCTTCACTCTCGACCAGCCTGCGCTCCATGCGGTGTTTATAGATCGCGATCTCAATCGTGATCCGTAAAATTTTTTCGTCGAACGGTTTTAACAGGTACCCAAAGGGATCGGTAACTTTGGCGCGTTGCAGCGTTTGCGGATCGGCAAAAGCGGTCAGAAAAATGATGGGCAGGTTCACCTGGCGGCGGATCATCTCTGCGGCTTGCACCCCATCGATTTTTCCTGCCAGTGAGATGTCCATCAAAACCAGGTCTGGGTTAAGATGGGCAGTCTTTTCGACCGCTTCTTCCCCAGACAGGAAAACGCCAACCACCTCATATCCCAGCCGTTCCAGGCTTTTCTGGATATGACGGCCGATGATTCCATCGTCTTCGACAATTAATATTTTTGCTTCTGCCATCTGGATCTCTTTATCGATCCTTTACGTCGAGGTGATTGTTTTCCCAACTGTCGTGGATGTTGCACTTTCCGAACCAATACAGCTTATAGCTTATTATAAAGTCGTCCGACCTCCACACAAATTGCATTAGCTTTGCAGATTCGTTAACAGATCAAACAGGATAAATCGATTGTTCATATTCGATATTGACCATACTCATTTATCCCACCCCAGCCCCTCCCTAAAATCGGGGAGGGGTGAAAAAGTTTACGAGGGTATTTTGCCCGCCTCTGGCGAGAAAATACCCTCGTAATATCCCCCCTCACCGCTATATCAGATACCCCAAAAAAGCCGGATCATCTCCCAGTTGACTAAAAGGTCGTAAACCCCAATCCCCACCAGGAGTAGACCGCCTATCCCATTCACCAGGCGCCCGTGGCTGGCAAACAAGCGCGTGATTCCGCGCTGTGCTGTGCCAGCCAGGAAAGATAGCACCAACAGCGGCAGCCCAAACCCCAGGCCAAACCAGAGAAATATGGCTAATTGGCTGAGGAATTCACCAGTGGAAAACGAGAGCGCAAAAATGCTCACAACCAGCGGACCCGAGCACGGCAAAGTGATCGGCCCGTACAACAATCCGTACACGAAGGCACTGGCAAATGGATGAGACAGCACCGGGACCTGTATCTGTGGCAGCCGAGTGAACGGGTTTATCCCGGCAATCAGCAGGCCGCCCAGCAGAATGATCACTGCATCCGCCAGGGGGATTGCCACTGCCAACGCCCTCCCCACCGAGATCGAAAGCAGTGCAATCACAACACCCAGGACAAGCATCATGGTCAGAACACCTGCCAGCACAAAGAAACCCAGCCAATAACGACCTTTCGATGCTGCCAGTTTCTCCTGCCCGCCGCTCAGATACGCCAGATAACCAGGATAAAGCGGGAAGACGCACGGGCTGATGGTCGCCAGCAGGCCAATCGTTAAGGAGGTCAGGGCTGTCTCCATTCATCATCCCTATTTCATCGCCAGATGCGGCGCGATGATTTTTTGAAGCGTTTCTGCGGACTTTACCCCAAATTCTTGCAAGAATACATTCCCGCTGCGGTCGATAATGATCAACGGGGTAGGCGTGGGATTCAAGAACTGCGCACCGTACAAGGTGCTGATTTCCTTCGCCACCGCTGGTGTTGCCACAGCATATTTCCAATCGAACCCGTTTTTATCCGCGTAAGTTTTCAATAATGCGGCATCCTCGTTTAAATCAACGCCCAACCCAACCACAACCAGGTCATCCACCATACCCATTTGCTGGAGCATCGCCTTAATCTGGTTCTGCTGCGCCAGGCAGTTAGGACACCAGGCTGCCATATTCTCAAGCAGGATCACCTTACCCGCGAAGCCGGCGACGGTGAAATTCTCTCCGGTGCGCACGTCGGTCAAAGCCATTTTAAACCAGGCTGGGTTTGCGTCCATTTTCTGGACCTTACCTGTGGACGGCATGCCCATGCTGCTTTCCGTGGGTTTTGGTTCCATCATGGCATCCGTGGGCTTTGGGTCCATCATGGCATCCGTCGGCTTTGGTTCCATCATGGCATCCGTCGGTTTTACGTCCATCATGGCATCCGTCGGTTTTACGTCCATCATTTCAGGTGTTTGAGCAGCCATAATCTGAGTGGGCTTAGAATCTGTCATTGAACCCGCTGGGGCGCAAGCCGCTGCCACAATGCATAATAACAGAAGAACTGTGATCGCCAATGTTTTTACAGACATTTGAAAGAAACTCCTTTTCTTAAAAATAATGTGGTTTACATGGATTAATCTTTCCCGATTTGGGTTACAAAGCCTTTATCTAAGCATTACAGCATTCGAAACAACGAAGCCTAATAATTAATATATTTGTAAGATTCTCGTCGCCTGCAATTAAGCCCAACAGGATATGATGAATTCAGAAAGGAGAGACTCATGCCGCGTGTTTATATACTTTTCATACTTGTTACCTTGCTGCTATCAGCCTGCGCCGGCAGACCGGCTCAAGCCGGACAGGTTCAAAAACCAGCCTCTGGTTTGCCTGACCTTGGCCTGGCTCCTGAGCTGACCAACGAAGTCTGGATTAACAGCGCGCAGCCCTTGCGCCTGGCGGATTTACGCGGCAGCGTGGTGCTGCTGGAAATGTGGACCTTTGGATGCATTAACTGCCAGAATACCCTGCCCACCGTTACAGAATGGCATTCGCGCTATGCGGACCAGGGATTGGTGATCATCGGAAACCATTACCCCGAATTCAGCTATGAGCGTGACCTGGCCAATCTTAATGACGCAGTGCTGCGGGCCGGGATACTTTTCCCGGTGGCTCAGGATAATGAAGGTGAAACCTGGCGAGCCTATCAGAACCTCTATTGGCCAACTATGTATCTGATCGATAAACGCGGCCACCTGCGCTATACCCATATCGGGGAAGGTGCATATGACACTACTGAACGAGCCATCCAGTCCCTGCTGGCTGAAAAAGCAGAATAGATTGACTTCTCCTTCTGATCTCGCTACCATTAACCGTGAATTTGAGAGGAAGGAGCCCCCCTTGAACGATAATTCGATCCTGGTGGTCGAGGATGAGCCGAGTGTGGGAGAAGTGGTCAGCTTGTACTTGCGGCGAGCAGGTTACGTGGTTAACGTCATAATGAATGGCCGCGCAGCGCTGGAGCTCATGGAAAAGCAGCTCCCGCGCCTGGTGGTGCTGGATATCATGCTGCCCGGCGCGGACGGCTGGGAAATCCTGCGCTGGCTGCGCTCGCGCGGCGACACGCCGGTGATTCTGCTGACTTCGCGCAAGGAAGAATCAGACCGCATCGCAGGGTTGGAAATGGGCGCGGACGATTATATCGTCAAGCCGTTCAGCCCCCAGGAGCTGGTCAGCCGGGTGCGGGCGGTGCTGCGCCGCACGGAGCCCGGCAGCGCCGAGACGGTTGAAAAACCTTTGAGCTTCACGGATCTGCATATCGATCCCCAAACTCATCTGGTTACCGTTCGGAATGAAGAAAAATCATTGACGGCAAAGGAATTTGACTTGCTGGTCTTATTGGCTCGCCATCCACGCCAGGTATTCAGCCGCGACCAGCTGCTTGAAAAAGTGTGGGGTCAGGCGGAATATATCGATCCAGGCACGGTCACCGTACACATTCGCCGCTTGCGCGAAAAAATAGAACCCGACCCGGCTAATCCGCGCTACTTGCACACTGTTTGGGGTGTCGGGTACAAATTTGAGCCATGAACCTATCCAAACCATCACCATCCTCGGCTATCTTCTGGCGATTTGCCGCCAGTGTGCTCTTTCCTTTTTTCGTGGCGCTGGGCCTGTTTTACCTGCTGTTCATGCCGCCGGTGTCAGATTTCGGCCTGATGTTCCTGTTGATGGGCGGAACTACGCTGGCATCTTTTCTGGCGGCGTATGGGGCTTACCGCCTGGGCTGGATCTACCGCTCCCCGCGATTCCGGATCACCCTGCTGGCGGCCTACGCCCTGCCGGGATTGCTGGTTTTTCTGAATGTGTATGTCACGGCAAAGATGATGTTTGCCAGCCAGCACGACCTGCTGCTGGCAATCGTGCTGCTGGTCTTCGCCAGCGGGATAGCGATGGCGGTTGGCTTTTTCCTATCAGAAGGATTGACCGACCGCATCCGGGAGGTCAGTCTTGCCGCCGAACAGGTGGCAAGCGGTGAATTGGATACCCGGGTAGCCGTGCGCGGGCGCGACGAAATGGCCAGCCTGGCTGCCGCATTTAATGATATGGCTGCTCGCCTGCAGTCCGCCGAACAAAAACAGCGCGAAGTAGAAGCCCTGCGGCGCGACCTGATCGCCTGGGTGGGGCATGACCTGCGCACCCCGCTGACCTCGGTGCGCGCCGTTCTGGAGGCGCTGGCAGATGGACTGGTCGAGGATCCACAAACCGTCCAGCGTTACCTGCACACCGCCCAGGGCGATATCCGCTCCTTATCGCAGCTCATCGATGACCTGTTTGAACTGGCGCAAATCGACGCGGGGGGGTTAAAGCTGGATCTTCAGCCCAATTCGCTGGGAGATCTACTTTCAGATACCATTGAAAGCTTCACTGAACCGGCTCGCCGCCAGCAGGTGTCCCTTTCAGGTGAGGTCGAACCCGGGGTTGACCCTGTGCTGATGGATGCGCCGCGCGTTGGGCGGGTGCTTTCAAACCTGGTGAGCAACGCTCTCCGTCATACTCCTCCGGGCGGCGCGATCAGCATGCGCTCGTGGCGCAAAGACCGAGCCGTTTGGGTCGAAGTGTGCGACACCGGCGAAGGCATCCCCAAGGATGCTCTCCCGCATGTGTTTGAGCGTTTCTATCGGGAGGAGAAATCACGCAGCCGGGCTACCGGTGGAGCCGGGCTGGGCCTTGCCATTGCCCAGGGAATCGTCGAGGCGCATGGGGGCACCATACAGGTCGAGAGCGATCTCGGAAAAGGCGCGAGCTTTTTGATTCAATTTCCTGTAAGATGATTTTTGTTTTATTTAATAATTACCTCTTTTCATTTTGAATATTCTGATTTATAATTGATATTGTTGATATCAAGTTTGAATATTCGAAATACGGAGAATAAAATGACGATCGATACACGGAGTTTACCTGAGTTCACCAGCATCTCCATGGAGGGGCATGGTGAGCTGACGTTGGTGCACGGCAGCATGCCATCCATCGTGATCGATACCGACCCCGAAACGCTTGAGCATCTAAAGGTTGAGGTGGAAAACGGCCGCCTGGTGTTGGGCATGAAAAGCTGGCTTGACCATCTTTTCCACACCTGGAGCAAAGTTAATTACACGGTCACCTATACTGCATTAAACGAGGTTTCAGTTTCTGGATCATGTAAGGTACGGGCGGATGAAATTGAGGCCGACCGGTTCAAATTTTCCATCAGCGGTTCAGGGTCGCTGGCTGTCGGGCTGCTGACCGCGAACGATCTTGAAATTCGTATTTCCGGGTCAGCCAGCATCGACCTGGCAGGCACTGCCAAGTACGAGGAGATGCGCATCAGCGGCAGCGGTAAAGTCGCTGCCCGCGATCTCGCCTGCCAGGCGGCGAAGGTGCGGGTCAGCGGCTCCGGTGATTTAACGCTTAATGTAAGCGAAAAACTGGATGTTTCGATCAGCGGCAGCGGTTCCGTTCACTACCTGGGCAGCCCGCAGATCGATCAATCGATTTCAGGCAGCGGCTCCGTCAAGCAGCTCTAAATAGGCAGCTTGCGCCCAGGGATGGAGCGGCCCGTTTAAATGCTCGCGCAGGTATTCCAGGTAAACCCTGGCTGCCTGCGCGAGCGACTGGTCCAGCGCTTCAGCCATATCTCCCAAGTAAGGCGGTTGGCCGGCCTGGTCCCAGGCGATTTTGTCGGCGACAAACAACACCAGGTCCAATCTTCCGGCGGACGGGCGCAGGGTGGTATGGCAGCCAATCGCCGAGAGTATCCCTTCATCCTGAACCCCAAATACATGGCGCGCCAATACAGCTGAAAGCTGCTGGTGAAGCAGCACAGGGAATGCCTCCTCTTCCGGCAGGATCTTCACCCCCCACTGGCGGGCAGCCTCAAGGCGGCGGGCATTCGGAATCACCGCGCTGATATCGTGCAACAAACCGGCTTGCTCGGCTTTTCTCGCATCAGCGCCGAACCGCAGCGCCAGGCGGAGCGCTTCAGCCGCGACCCGGTTAACATGCGCCAGGGTGTGCAACCGGTTATGGGCAGTCAAGAACGCGCTCACGTCCACCCGCAATCCGCGGCCTAATTCCACCCCCTGCGTCCATTCTGAAAAATCCATCGTATCCTCCTTAAGGCTAATGAGCGCTCCGCGGCGCGCTCATTAGCTAAAGGTTGGGGTTAGCCTTACCTCAGCCTGGCATCTGCCACAAAATAAGAAATCTCGACTCGCAGACGGCGTTCAGCCCCTGCGTACCCGGGCGTCGAAAAATCAACCGGGGTGAAGATCGCCGTGCGGTGCTGGCCGAACAGGTCCAGATCGCTGACAAATGAGGATGCCGTGATAGACACCCCCACCCCTGCCGGGAAAGTGATCGCCAGATCGCCCACAAATCCCGAAAAACGCAAATGGGTCTCGCCGGGTTGGATCGACGCCTGAGTCAGATCCAGGTGAATATCACCGACGAACAGGGAAAATTCCTCGTTAACCACCTGCCAGGGACCATTGCGGTGATAGTCGCCGATGAAACGGTTTGTAAATACCCCTCCGGACATGCTGCGCACCGGACGCAGCACAAACCAGACACCCAGGGCGATCAGGGCTACCGGCCAACAATAAGCCCAACCGTTGAAGTTGAGCAGATTTCCAGCCAGGAGCAGCGCCCCGCCGATCACCAGCACCAGGCCTACGAAAATTACACTCCGGTTCGTTCCCATCTTCTCCTCCAGAATACTCATATGATGTTATGGAGTGTTTTTTTGAAATCGCTACGAGATTTCAAAAAAACACTCCAGTCATCGTTCGCCTCAGGCGCACTCACCCACCGCAGGTGTGCCGCGCCTCGCGCACCCGCAGGGGTGCTTCGCATGCACTCCCTGGCACTCCCCTGTACCTGCATCCGGGGCAGGTGTGCACGCCACATCGTCCCGATGTCCTCGCCCGAAGGGCGTACCTCGCGTATACGGGAGGGCAAGGGTGCGTCACACGAAGTGCGCCTTTGGCGGTGTGCAAGTGTCGTGTGCGTGGACCGCGCCGGCGCGACAAACTTATCGCCGTCGGCGGAAGGCCAACGGCAGCAAAATGAAAGTCGCCACCGGCCAGATCCAGGCCAGGTCTCCGGGACCGCCGGGACCAGTACACGCCGCCGTGCGGCGGATGCGGATCAGCATGTAGTCATGCGTGGCGGCATCGATTTCTTCCGCGGTCATGGTTTTCGGTTGGAAGCCCATGGAACGCGCCGCGAATCCGCTGGCGATCAGCACCTGGCGCAGCAGCTCCACCCGATCCGGGTGATGGCTGACATCCTCGGCTGTCGCCTGCCACCAACCGTCTGGGAGCCAGACCTCGACCCGTGGGTTTTTCAAGATGTTGCGGTACCAATCAGCCACCGAGCCAAAACCGGCGGTGATGTAAATGTCGTTGTTGGCAATACAATAGTTTACCGGGGTTTGCCGGACGGCTCCGGTCTTGCGGCCCACATGGGTCAGCACCAGGATTCTTCCACTGGTCTCAGGCGCCATGTTGATAAATTTTCCCAGGCCCAGGCGCCACATCAACAGCATAAAACGATTGCCGATCTTAAAGGCATGGCGCAGTTGGAGCGCCAATTCCGGATTGATTTCCATCCCACCCTCCCGTTGGGTGCGTTTCTGCCGGAAGGCTGCGTTGACGATTACGACTGCCTTCTCAGCGAGATGACTTCCAACAACAGCTCGCGATTGCGTCTATTGGACCGCACCAGAAAAACCAGCATCAGGATCGTAAGAATTCCCAGGAATGCCGTACCGACGGACTCATTAACTTTTATGGTTGAAAAAGTTTCATTGACCGGGTGAGTGTGCGCCAGCGCCCTCATATTGGCCTCGGGGTTTACCGCTCGCATAGGTTCATTATTCATAGTTTGCCTGATATTGATACAACAGACTTTTAGAACTCCAGCCAGAAAAAACTGGCGTGGGATCATTGAAGAAAATTAATGGTAAAAAACTAACTCATTATACACATGAATAATGGGCCTCCCCAACGGTCAGCCGTCCATCAGCTGGTCTATGTCCACCAGATTGATCCCGGTGACCGCTTGCAACCGGGCAGCCACCTTTTTCAGCGGCTCGCGTTGGGCTTTCATGATCTGCTCTGCCCCAGGGCGCATCCCCAGCGCGCCAGCGCCGGCTTTAATGGATACGATCACGCTGAATAAACGCCGCGCGCAGGCATAAGCCATAAAAAAATCCATCCCGATCAAAGCACCGCCCGCCTGGCGCTCGTATTCGGCTTGCACCCTGTCGCGCCACGCTTCGCCTTCATACGCTTCGATTAATAACAGCGACCAGGCCAGATCAAAGCGGGCATCAGAAATCGTTGCGCTGGTCCAGTCGATCACCTTAGGCGAGCCATCCGGCTTGATCAGGATATTTTGCGGGTGAAAATCCCAATGCACCACCGAAGCATGTTCGCAGGGCACATCGACCAGGCGGGAATTCAACCACTCCATCAGGGGCTGGAATTCCGTCATTCCAAAGTTCTGCGCCACCCCGGCGCCCCGCTCCAGTTCCTGTCTGGCATAGTGGTATGGATCGCCGATCTTCTTTGCTTCATCGGGATTATAAGGCGTCCAATCCAGCCGGTGAAGTTGGAGCATCAGGCGGCAGTATAGCGCCAGCATCTCCGGCTGGCGCTCTGCGGGTCCGTGGAACAGCAGCGGCCAAAGCGTGCTGCCCTCAATCATTTCCATGGTAATAAATGGACGGCCAAACCAGGCATGATCCGTTTCAAGCCGGTAAACTTCAGGGACGGGATAACCCATCTGGTACAGCCCGGCAAGCACCCGGAATTCATCTTTCGCCTTTTGGTCGCCGTTTTCGCCCGGATAGATGCGCAGAACCTGCCTCTGCTGGCGGCGGTCAGTTCGCGAACCCACTTCGAGCTGGAAAACATACACATCGCTTTCCCAACCCGAGCTTATATTGGACAGGCCGGAAATGACCGGCGAACCCTGTTCAGCATAGGATTGCTCGACATATCGCTGCATCTGGCGGGCAATTTCATCCATTTATTTCTTGCTCCTCGTGCCAAGAATTGCAGTGACAGCCAGCCCAAACACCACTCCCAGGGCGATCCATATCGCGCGCATATCCACCGGTAAAGCTGCGCTTCCATCTTCCAAGGGGGCATACGCCGGATCGAGCCACAGGCGCAGGTTGTAAAGCGCCGGGGTCAGGCGCCCGGTCGCGCGGGTTAAGGTTTCAAATTCGTCAGCCACAGCCCACATCTCATCCCGCGCTGCGTTGGCATGGCCCGCAATATTAATTTCCGCCGCGTGGGTGTTCACCAATCCGCGCAGCACCATCAACAGCAGCGGCTCTGGCAGCCATTCGTAAGTGCGGTAATAGCCCGGAATGATCGGGATATTCAGCTCGCGCAGAGTGCGCAGGCTTTCACGGATGCCTCGCACCGCCAGCAGCAGGCCGTCGCGGGTGCGCGCCAGGCGGTAGTTATCACCTTCCGTGGCATACAGCGCCAGTGCCACCGGGTTGATCACCGCCGCGTGGGTTTTCAGCCAGGCATCCATATTCGGCACCAACTGGGGGCCCAGCCGGGCTTCGGTCAGGGCAATGGCAATATGGATCAGGCGGTTGGTGACCTGTCCGTCCAATTCTCCCAGGAAAGTGCGCCCATAAAGGCCAGGCCGCGATGTATACCGGATGACATGCCCGCGTCGCACCCCGCCCACAGCGCCAAATCCCAGCAGCACTCGCTCTCGGCCCAGGGCCGCCGTATAATCATTTGCCCCGGAGGGGTTGTTCCCCATGAACAGGATGTTTGGGGTCGCATGGTTGGCTGCCAGGACCGGCAGTGCATCCGCGATCTGGTTCCTGCGCAGGGCTACAATCACCAGCTCATAAAGGTCGTCAGGTTCCAGGGTCTCTTTTACACTGACGTGCACAGTCTCTGTTTGACCGGTGTTGGCAGCTTCCAGCACAATACCGTGCTCGCGAACCTCAGCTGCGCGCTCGTTGCGAGCCAGCAAGGTGACCATATGACCTGCCTGCCGCAGCCGGGCAGCATACTGGCTGCCAACTACTCCCGCCCCGTATACCAGAATTTCCATGGTGCCCTCCTTTGCCGAACGCACAAATTTTTAATGTTTTCTTAGTATTATACTGATATTGTTAACTTCTTTACAGGAGCCGCCATGTTTAGATGGGCGCCAGCGGAGCACTGGTAGATGGCATCGGCTTCCGCATGACGTTTGCGGTGGTCGCCGCTCTAAATATATTGGTTTTACCCCTGATTCCAGGGAGTATTTCGACAAACAGCCATCGCGGATGCGATCCCGGCGGCTGCCAAATAAACAGCTTACGGGCTGAAAAAACGGAGAATTAATTGGACACAGCTCAAAAAGAACTCAACTTACCACCGCAGGTTCGCGGTGTGCCTGTTCTGGGTGTGCTGCCCCAGGTCTGGAAGAATCCGCTGGATTTTTTCCTACAGTCCGCGTTATCTTACGGAGATGTCGTGCGCATCGATATGGGCCCGCGGCGGATGTTCCTGATCAGCCATCCAGATCAGGTGAAATACGTCCTTCAAGATAACAATAAAAACTATGTCAAAGGGTACGACATGGTCAAACCCATATTGGGTGAAGGGTTGGTAACCAGCGACGGCGACCTCTGGCGCCGCCAGCGGCGGCTGATACAGCCCCTCTTTAACCGCCCCAACATGGTCAGCCTGTTGCCAACCATGGCAGACAGCACCCAGGAAATGATCGATGATTGGAAACGCAGGCCTGATCCGGATGCGCCCCTCGATCTGGCCTCTGAAATGATGCTGCTTACCCAGACGATCATCCTGCGCACCATGTTCTCGACCGATATGGGCCAGCGCAGCCGGGAAATATCCGCTGATTTTGCGTCGTCCCTTGTGTACATGAACAGTCTCATGATGGCACCCAGCCCGATCTTCCATAAGCTGCCCACGCCAACCAATCGGAAATTCCATGCTGCGCTTAAGCGCCTGGACGAGGTGATCTACCAATTTATCTCCGACCGCCGGGCGAAAGGCAGCCATGAACGCCACGACCTGCTGGCGGTGCTGATGGACGCCAGGGATGCTGATACCGGGCAGAGCATGAGCGATAAGCAAATCCGCGATGAATTGTTCACTATTTTCTTCGCCGGTCACGAAACAACCGCCACCCTGTTAGCATGGACCTGGCTGCTGCTGGGACGCAATCCGGTAGAAGCCGAAAAAGTTCAATCGGAGATCGATACCCTCCTGGATCAGCGCGTTCCGACCGCTGAAGAAATCAACCAGCTGGTTTATACCCGCCAGGTGCTGGATGAATCCCTGCGCCTGTATCCGCCGGCCTGGATGTTTGCCCGCCAGCTGGTGGCAGATGATGAGATCGGCGGTTTCCACCTTGCAGCCGGATCGATGGTCATGCTCAGCCCATATGTAACCCACCGCTTGCCGGCCTTTTGGGACGAGCCGGAAAAGTTCAACCCCGCCCGGTTTACACCTGAGGCAGCAGCCTCTCGCAACCGTTATGCCTACTTCCCCTTCGGCGGAGGCCCTCGGCTGTGCATCGGCATGCCGTTCACCCTGCAGGAAGCGCCGTTAATCCTGGCGATGATCCTGCAAAATTTTCGGGTGGACTTGGTCGCCGGGCAGGAAGTCAGGCCTACCCCGCTGGCAACATTGCGTCCAAAACCAGCCATTTGGGCGCGTGTAAAAGCACGCTGAACCATCATGCCCACGCCTGACGACATAACCACGATCGTTTTCGATTGGGGCGATACCTTAATGGCGGTCGACCCGCGCTTCAGCGGACCGATGGTGGATTGGCCCGAAGTTCGCGCCGTAGAAGGTGTGCCTGAAACAATCGCCGCTTTAGCCGGACTCTACCGGCTGGCGGTGGCCTCCAACGCGGTCGATTCCAGCGCGGCCCAGGTACAGGCTGCCCTGGCTCGGGCCGGGTTGGACGGAAAATTTTCCAACATCTTCACTTTCGCCGAATTAGGCCGCAAAAAACCCGACCCGGCCTTCTTTTTTCAGATGGCGGAAGCACTGGACGCCCTCCCCCGCCAGCTGGTCATGGTCGGCGACAGTTATGCCGTGGATATTCCCGGGGCCCGGCGCGCTGGCTGGCGGGCGGTCTGGTACAACCCATCCGGAAAAGCCGCCCCGGGACCGGCCCCTTTGCACGATGCGGAATGCAGCCGGATGTCAGGCCTTCAGGCCAGCCTGGCCAGGCTGGACCTGCCGGATGTACAGACCTGCCAGGCATGGTACCTGGAACAAGGCGGTACGGCGCTGTTATGGCAGCATGTCGAAGCGGTGGGGATTGCATCCTATCACCTGGCGGTATGGTTGCGCGCGGCTGGTGTTGAGGTCGATCCGCTGCTGGCGCACCGCGGCGGGCTGCTGCATGATATCGCGAAAATTTCATCCCGGCACACGCGGCGCAGCCACGGCGAAGCAGGCTATGAAATCTTAAGCGGTTTTGGCCAGCCCGCGCTGGCCGAAATCTCCCGCCGGCATATGATATATACCCTGCACGACCCGCAGAACGGTCCGCGCACCTGGGAAGAAAAGATCGTCCATTTTGCGGACAAAATATGCGAGGGCTCCCGCCTGGTTGATTGGCGGGAGCGCTTGCAGGGATTGGTCGGACGCTACCCGGACCAGGCCGAATCGTTAACCGCCTGCACTCCGGCAGTTAACACCTTACAGGCGGAGATTGCTGCAGCCGTCGGCATTCAACCGGCTGAAGTAGTTGCCAATCTCCGCCAGGCGATCAACAGCTAATGTCTCCTACCCTGGTTTCTGCGATGATCCGCACCTTCCAACCGGCTAGAGATCCTTCACCAGATCCACGATGATCTGCGTCGCCCGTTCATAGCTCATCTTCCCCGTGTTCAGAATCACGTGGTAAAGCTGGGCATCGCTCCAATCGAGGTTGTAATGGCGCTTGATATAGTCGGCGGAAGCCGCATCACGGTCGAGGATGATATCCTGGGCATCCCGCCGCGCTTCCAGGTCTGCCTGGAAAACCTGGCGCGACTGCTTGATTTTCTCTTTCAAACACTGGATGCGGTATTCCATCGGCGCTTCGATACGGACATGGACAGCTTTCGGTTTATCCTGCAATATCACCTGGCTGCCTCGCCCCACGATGACCATATTGCCGATCTGGTAGGCGCTGCGAATCGCTTTTTGGACCAGGGAAAGCATGATGTCCTGGCCCAGGGGGACTTCCATATCGTAGACCGAAAGCCCGCCGCTTTCGAGCATGTGTCCGGTGGTCATCACCACCGAGCGGTTGAACAAGCGGTCCATGAAAGAGCGCACCTTGTGATTATCTTCCGAATAGTCGAAGACCTCCGTCTCGGAAATGCCGGCTTCAGCTGCGGCTTTCAGGATCATGCTCTTATCAAAATGCGGGTACCCCAGGATTTCCCCTACCTTGTCGGCAATCTCGTCCCCTCCGCTGCCATACTGACGTGAAATGGTAATAACTGCCATCCCTCACCTCCTTATATAACCTAACCCCCTCTGCTCCCCCTTCCCGACCCGGGAAGGGGGAAGGGGGGTTAGGTGATTTGCGTGGCCCGCAATAGCGCGAGCGGCTTTTAATATTATGATAGCACGCCCACCCAGGCGAATCAACAGGAATCCGGCTCCACCGGGGCCGGATTCCTGTTTAGATGGGGCTGAATTAACCTTTCCCCTTCCCCTCCCCGAACTGGAAGAGGTTATTCGTTCAGTGGTGTTTGACCGGCTTCGCGGGTCAAAAACCTTAACCAATCGCAAGGACCCTGACCGCGATCGAGGACGCTTTACCCCTCGATCGGGTGGCGCAGCACGGTCTTCATCTTATCTGGCAGCGCCCGGCGCGGGTCACTTATATATATTTCATGGTGCTTGCCGTGCATCTTTAAACCATTTCTGGCAGCAAATTCATCCATCGCCCGGATGGTGCGCATTTCATCGCTGTACGGGCCAATATGCATGATCTGGATGCAGCGCCCTTCTTCAAATTCACCCAGGCGCAGAATTTCTAATGCCGCGGATGGCTTTTTCTTGCGCACCTGATCGCGCGCCGCCTCAAATATCTCCACCGTGGTGTGCTCCGGCTGCAGGATCAGCAGGGTGTACTTCCAACCTTCGGGATGGGTCAGGTCGTAAGCCCCACTGTCCGTCCACCACAGCCCTTCCAGAGCCATCACCGGGTAGTCGATCGGATTCTCCTTGCGCTTTTTCGACGTAAATTTCAAGGTATAGGCCATGCCGTATACAGCCTGCATGGCCTCCGCGAAGCGCGGTGAATCTCCCGGACCGTGCCCGGGCTCGATTTCCCCGTCGAGCATCAGAAACTTAAACCGAGGAACAGTCACCATCTGCACGGCTTTGGCCGACGGCAGGTAAAGAGCCTTGAGCTCTTTCTTTAAATCCAGGTTAATCATTGGATCTGTCCTTTCACGGGCTTAACTTGGGAACCTGGGCATTGCCCGGCGCTTGCATCGATACCTGCTGATATTATCCCTCAATTCATACTTTGCGGCTTTGAGCGAGCCTTCTTCCCGGATAATATCTCGCATGGTATAGGAGAATGTCAAATGAAGATTCATGCTGAGATTACGCCAGAACTGAGCGAATTTATTTCCAGGCAGCACCTCTTTTTTGTCGCCAGCGCCCCGCTCACCCCGCAAGGGCACATCAACCTTTCGCCAAAAGGCCTGGACAGCTTCTGCATCCTCTCCTCCCGGCAGGTCGCCTACCTGGACCTGGTGGGCAGTGGTAACGAAACCTCGGCCCACTTGCGCGAAAACGGGCGCATCACCTTCATGTTCTGCGCCTTCGACGGCCCGCCGAACATCCTGCGCCTGTACGGCGAGGGGCGCACCGTCTTACCCGCTCATCCCGAATGGGAAGAGCTTTCCCAGAAATTTCCGCTGTGTGATTTCAGCGACGTGCGCCAGGTCATCGTGGCCGGCATCACCCGCGTGCAGACCTCCTGCGGTTTTGGGGTGCCGCTCTACGAGTATCAGGGCGAGCGCGACCACCTTCCCAAATGGGTGGCCAAAAAAGGCTGCGCGGGCATCCAGGCCTACTTCCAGGAAAATAACCTCACGAGCATGGATGGTCTGACGAGCGAGCTAGCCAATCTTCGGGCTGGATTGCGCTGGACCTCTCGAACGGCAATTATTTAAGCAGAGCCTCTTCATCTCAGAACATGTACATCTTTCACGTCCGCAATAAAATGGCGATCGTCGTCTGGGCAGACAGCGACCTGGAAGTGGTGCACAGGGCAAATTACCAGCAGTGATTAACCACTGATCCTTCTTAAACTGAAATGCGCCTCACAACGAGGCGCACGCTGGCGATGGATCACCCTGCTTGGAGGCTTACATCGGGGGCAGCAGGCCTATCTGCCCTAAAAGTGAAGCCAAATCCCAGAAATTCCAGCCGTGAACGACTTTGCCGTTTTTCACCAGGGCTGTTGAGCTGCCGGTGAGCGTTGCCCGTTTCCCCGTGGGCGGTATGCTGCCGCCGGAGGGGGTCTGCAGTGGGCCGCTGTGGACCCCGCTGACTTTCCAGTTCGTGACCACATAATCGCCCTGGGTCACGGTAAGCAGCACCTCAAACTTTGAACCGGGAAAAGCCGTCAAAAAATTCTGGTTGTACGCCCTGGATTGCTCAACATTCATCGGCCCTGGCGCTCCAGGCCCCTCATCCACGTAGTTGTCGGCTACATATGCTTCGTTTTTGCTCAAGTCGCCCGAATTCCAGGCCTCAAAAAAGGATTGTGCAGCTTTGATATTCTCTTGCTCGGACATAATAGGTACACTCCTATAAATTCTAGGGTGGGCCTCGCCGCGAAGCCCACGAAAAAGTTAGGCTGGATATCATGATGAGCCAGTTACCTTAGTGACCTTCCCATGATTGATCGGTAAAGCGCATTCCTCCTTGAAAATAAAATCCGGGGAGTCTGCGAGATGAAACAGGCTGCCCGGGAGGTTATTCAGGTTCACAATTATTGATCAAATAGATCAATTAAATCATATTATATCACGCCAGGCTGCATGATCAACTGATCAGCGGGGTGATTTTGCGATTCACCCCCGATGCAGGGGCTTATTTTTTTTCGGGTTTGGCATCAGGTGTTTGATTGCGCAGCGCCGCCTGGCTTTAGTGCTCTCTCATGCCATCTGCCGCAGCGTTTCGCTGATCTCCTGGTAGATGTCTTTGAAAAACAGGACGTCAGCCGAGAGGCCTGCAAAGAGGATGTCGATGGACGGAACGCCAATCAGGGAAGCGATGAAAGAATGGTTGGCTTCGTCGCGCAAACCGTTCCAAAGCTCGCCAAGGGTTGCGCCGTAAAAGTAACGGTAAAAGATCGTTACCAGGCTGGCAAAGCGCACCTGGCGCGCGTCCGCCGCGCAGCCTGCATCCGCCAGGCCGGACAGGTAACCCCGCAGGCAAAGCTCATAATGTTGCATCCTATTCGAACCAAAATACATGTACACCAGGGGCGCCAATTCTATGCCCAGGGCCGCGTTCCCAGTGTAGGCCCAATCCAGCCCGACCAGCTGATCCTGCCCGGCCGCATTGCGGCGCCAGAGCAGGTTGCCGTCGAAGGCATCCTGGTGGCAGAAGGTCTGCGGCAGGCTTTCCATGGCTTTAATAAAATCACCCCGGCGCTCCCAGGCTTGCAGGATGAAGTCGTCGCTCATGTCCGCATAGGTTTTATGAAAGAAAGGGTTTTTCCGCAGCTGCGGCAAATCATGCAGGTTTGGAACAGCCAGTTCGATGTATCCACTCAGCCAGTCCCGGGCCAGCCAGGGCTCAGCCGGCAGCGGCTTGCCAGCCAGGTAGGCGCCGTTGAAGCAGCCCAGGCAGCGGGCGGCTTCAAAATACTTATCCGTTGGCCAGGGCTTCGGCAGTGCATCCTGGATAGCCTCCATCCAGATCCACATTGCATCCCCCTGCTGGCTGACCTGGTAACAGCGGGGCGGCACCAGGCTGCAAGACAGGTCATCGAGCAGCCCCGACTGGTAAAAGGCGGCCTCACGCTTCCAGTAGCGGGTTGCCTGGGGGTGGGCATCATTGGAGGGGTCGCACTGCATCGTCTTGAGCACCAGCAACCAGGCACACTCTCCAGAGTGCGTGTGCGCCTGGCCGGAGAGCAGGTACACCCGGTTGAACTCCTCCAGGCCGCCGCTGAGCGGTTTGACCTGCCATTCCCCCAGCCGAAGAATGGGTCTGGCGAGCGCCTGCGCCACAATCCCTGCGAGCTGCTGCGGATCAATGAAAATCCGAATCTCGTCTGTCATCTAACCCTCCTGTTTGTGGTGGCGCAGGGCCAACGGCACTGTACCCGGATGTATTATTTATGAATAAGATAAATTTTAACTATTATAATACACGATCAGCAAGAGCGCAGCACAAACTGAACGCATTGGGGCATTTCAGAATGTAGGCAACGATGATTCTCCCTTGTGGTAAGTTTTCATCCCACATGTTTTGGTTAATGGTTTTTTCTTCGTGCTTCATGGTAAACTACAAAAATGGACCCACCACCGACTCTGCCCCCTGAACTTAACCAAAAATGGGACGCACCCATCCTCGAATTTGACCCCGACCATCAGGCGATCCTGCAGCCTACTGGTCCAAAAATCGCGGGATCCACCCCGGAACGGGCGCTTTTATGCTTCTTCCTGGATGTTATTCAACAGCTTCGCGATGCCGGAAAACTGGTAGAAGTTGGCCGCATGGTTTCCGAAATGGGGGTGAACCCGATTTACCGCATGGAATATCTTGGCCAATCCTTGCTGGTCGTCCATCCCGGGGTCGGTTCAGCCCTGGCAGCCGGTTTTACCGAGGAGCTGATTGCCATCGGCACGAAAAAATTCATTGCCTGCGGCGGGTGTGGCGTGCTGGATAAGGAAATCGCCGTGGGCTACCCGGTGGTCATCACCGCTGCCGTGCGCGATGAAGGCACGTCGTATCACTACCTGCCCCCCGCGCGCGAAGCGCTGCCCGCCCCGCAGGCGGTGGCCGCCCTGGAACAGGCCTGCAGCCAGGCCGGGCAGCCTTACCGCCTGGGCAAAGCCTGGACGACCGACGGTTTTTACCGGGAAACGAATGCTCGCCGCGCAAAACGCATGGCGGAAGGCTGCATCGTGGTCGAGATGGAAGCCGCGGCCTTCTTCGCCGTGGCCCAGTTCCGTGGGGTCGCCTTCGGCCAGGTGGTATACGGCGGCGACCTGGTGGTGCCCGAAGGGTGGGATCACCGCGATTGGGTTGACCGCAAGGATCACCGCCTGCGCCTGTTCTGGCTGGCGGCCGAAGCCCTGGTTAAACTGTAGTCGAAAAAAGATTATTAGGCCGCCAGTTCGCTGGCGGTTACTTCAAACAGGCGGAGGGCTGCTTTGCTTTTCAATTCCAGTTCCGCGATCGAATTAAATTTCACCAGATCTTCCAGCTGCGCCAGCACATCTTGCGGCAGGTGCCTGGAAATATGCACGATGTAATAATCGGGGTGGAGCGGTGTGTATTTCATGCGCAGGATTTCGATCAGCGGCTGCAGAAGCCATTTGTGGTAATAACCGTACGCTTCTAGAAAATCACCCCGCCTCAGGTATTTCTCCAGCCGGGAGACCTGGGCCACGGTTTCTCGCAGTTCCCGCAGGCGGAGAGGTCGGTCCTGCCGGGTTGCTGCCTCTGCCGCTGAAAGGTAGCGGACCGCCCCGACGCGGTCGAACAACACGAGCGGCTTCTCGATATCATCCCCGGCAATGAATTGGCTGCCGTGCCCGGGCAGATACGCCACAAAATCCACGAGGAGATAAGGCGAAGTGCCCGCCAGGTGGAATACCGTGTGGCGCTGAAAATCAGGGCTGTTTACCCGCGTTACCATATCAAGCGGGCCGATCGCTTCCAGCGCGGATTGGGCCAGCACGGCGGCCCCTTCCAGCAGGTTCGCTTCCACAGAGCAGCACAGGTCGATATCCGAGTATTCATCGACACTGTCCGCGGCGTCTGCCCCCTCCAGCCACACAGCCAGAATCTCAGGCTCGGACTGCAGTCGTTGGACAAGCGTGGTGGTAATCAGGCTGCGCATTTCCGCCATATATCCTCCCATAAACAAAAATGAGGGCGGCAATTACAACCCCGCCCTCACCCAGTGCCGTTCCAGGATCAGCCCGCAGCATAAAGCTTGCGGTGTAGAATGCTCAACGCCCGCACCTGATCCGCGGCGTGGTATGAAGAACGCACCAGCGGACCGCTTTCTACCCAGGAAAAACCGATCTCCAGGCCAAAATTATGCAGTTCTTCGAATTCTTGCGGGGTATAGTAGCGTTCGATCGGCAGGTGCTTGCGGCTGGGCTGCAGATACTGCCCAATCGTCAGGATGCTCACCCCCCATGAGCGCAGGTCGCGCATGGTTTCTTTTACCTCATCTATCGTCTCGCCCAATCCCACCATGATCCCCGATTTGGTCAACACTTCCGGATCGAGCAGGCGGGCATGGCTCAAAGTGGCTTCGGACCACTGGTAGTTATCTTGCGGCTGAACAAGCTTAAACAGGCGCGGCACGGTTTCAACATTATGGTTCAGGATTTCCGGGCGAGCATCCATCACAATCTTTAATGCTTCCGCGCTGCCTTTGAAATCTGGGATCAGCACCTCGACCGAGGTGCCTGGAGAAAGCTGGCGGATGCGCCGGATGACCATCGCGAATATCGGCGCGCCGCCGTCTTTGCGCTCGTCACGGTTGACGCTGGTGATGACGGCATGCTTAAGCTCCATCGATTTCACCGCCTGCGCCACGCGTTCCGGCTCGGCCCAATCCAGCAGGGCCGGCTGGCCGTGTTTGATGTCGCAGAACCCGCAGGTGCGCGTGCAAATATCGCCCATCATCAAAAAAGTAGCCGTACCGCTGCCCCAGCATTCACCCATATTTGGGCAGCCGGCTTCCTCGCATACCGTGTGCAGCTCCTTTTTACGCATCAAGGACTGCAGCCAATCATAAGTCTCACCCGAAGGCGCCCGCACCCGGATCCAACTGGGGCGGCGCATGGGTGTCGTATCAATTTTTTCCGGGTCGACCCGGTCTCTGGTAGGTGTTACCGGCATGAAGATCTCCTGTAGGGCTGATTATACCGCGACAGGCCGCGTATTTCACGGCCTGTCCATAAAAGTGTGGTCGTCCTGGCGGCGACCACGCGAAATGTGTAATTGTCATAAGCGAGCGCCACCCGGGGTGCGCCCGTACCCGCTTCGGGTGCCCGAAGGAGCAGGCGAGCGAAGCAATCTCCTATAAATCAGCAGATTGCCACGCCCCTTCGGGGCTCGCAATGACAATTCATCAAAAGAGAGGCATACACGCGTTTTTATATATCCGCTAGGCCGACGAATGCCGCGATGTTCCCGCCCAGGACCAGCGCCTGGTCTTCCGGGCTGAAATCGCGCAGCAGCGCCCGGTACATCGCCAGGCGCACATGCATCAGGCCGAACGGCGTGTCGCTGCCAAAACACACCCGGCGCGGGCCGATCTGCTGCAGCGCCTGCAGCACCGGCAGCTCGTTGATCGCGCTGGCAATAGCCAGCACGTTCGGGCAGACTTGCAGCACCTCCACCGCGGCCCGGTCGAGAGCCGGCAGTCCCGCCCCACCCATGTGGATCATGAGGAATTTTCTTTCCGGAAAAAGCTGGGCGATGCGCCGCAAACGGTATGGGTGGGTGTTCTCATAGAAATCCGCGCCGATATGAAAGGCGATAATCCTGTCATAACGGGCCGCCTGCTCGATCAGCGGCAGCGCCAGGTGGTCGTCATCGATCACGAATTCATCCTGCGCGCCATTAAATTTTATGCCGTAAAAACCATATTCTTCAAAACAGCGGCAGATGGCAGCCGCTGCCCGTTCATTACCCAGCCTGGGGTTTGTCCAGCCGAAGGGGATAAAGCGCCCGGGAAAATCATGGTCCGCCTTGAACACGGCTTGATTTTCTGGCTCGAAGTTCTTGTCATACGGCGGCTTAAGCCAGATAAGCGCTTTATCCACCTGGGCCCGGTCCATGGCAGCGATCAGCTCCGCGGCTGTGACCGCCAGGCCGTCCCATTTCTGCGATGAAATGTGGCAATCGGCATCAATGATCATCGACAACTCCTTTGCTGACTTCATTTTACCAAACCCAAGCCAGTCGATTGTGGAGATTTTGCAGAGTTTTCGCTGCAAAATCCCCACATCAAAATCTTCTACCATTTTTCCGCCCATACTTGACAATCAGGGTGCGGTATGATAAAAATTCATGCATCATGATGTCTCGCCTGGAATTGAAGCGACACTAGACCGAACATCCCCCCTCCGTTGAGGATGGTGGGGGCGGCAGCGCTTGATAGTACCAGGTACCCAATACCCATATTATTAATGCAAAGCCCTCCGCCAAATATAGACAGGAGGGTTTGTTGTTTGTGAACGCAGTCCAATCCCGATCAGTGTCTGCCATTCAGGTTCATGAGGTGAAGTTCGCCGCAAAGCGATTTTCACGTTGGTGAATGGTGTATCCGGTGACCTGGAGGAGGTCGCCAAAAATTCGCTAGAAGAGGAGTAGTTACCATGTTTTCCAACAAATTGAAATTGCTGTACGTGTTGTTGATTGCCGCCGTAGTGCTCGCGGCTTGCGCCCCTGCCACCTCGGCCCCCGCAGCCACTCAACCTGCTGCTGCCCCCACAGCCACATCGCGTATCCCAGACGCCACCGCCGCGATTGAACCCGGCAAATGCCTGGGCAGCGCCGACAAGGCGATCGTCGACCTGAAATGCAAAGAGATCACCATCGCGGTCGAGAATGCTTATCCCCCCTTCAACTATATCGTGCTCAGCTCCGGTCAGCCGGGCGGCTGGGACTACGATGCCTGGAACGAGATCTGCGTCCGCCTGCACTGCACACCCAAGTATGTTGAAGCCTCCTGGGAAGGTATGATCCAGTCCGTCGCCGATGGGCAGTATGACGCCGCTGCCGATGGCATCACGATCAACGATGACCGCAAGCAGAAGGTCGATTTCTCGATGGGATATGTCAAAGTCGACCAGCGTTTGCTGGTGCGCAAAGACGAAACCCGGTTCGCGAGCATGGATGATTTCGTCAAGAACGAAAAACTGGTCATGGGCACCCAGACCGGCACTACCAACTATGAAACGGCGGTCAAGTTCCTCCCGGAAAGCCGCGTAAAAGCCTTCGAGCAGTTCCCCTTCGCTGTTCAGGCCCTGATTTCAAGCGATATCGATGCCGTGATCATGGATGAAACCGCTGGACAGGGCTATCTGGGGGAAAACTCAGACAAGGTAAAGCTGGTAGGTCCCTCGATCTCGGGCGACGAATTGGGCTTCATCTTCCCCAAGGGCAGCACCCTGGTCGATCCGGTGAACAAGGCCCTGCAGGCGATGAATGCCGACGGCACCTTGAACAAATTCAACGAGAAATACTTCGGGGAAAACTTCAAATCCATCGAATCAGACATCAAGCAATAAGTTGTAAATCAATTCAAGACCGGCTGCTTCGCAGCCGGTCTTGAAAAAAAACACTCGGGTCTGGTTGGACTCGCTTGAGGAGTATGTGTGGAAGAACTAACAAAGGCCCCCCAAAAAAGCGCAATCGTGGATTCTGCCCGGCCGCCTGATCCCCTTGTGGCTCGCCTTTCACGCTTTCCGTGGTGGGTCTTGGGACTGGTGATCATTGCCCTGTGGACGTTTTATATCGTCACCACCGAAGAAAGCTTCCGCGAAGTCTTTTGGTTTCATCTGGCAAGGGATCGGCGTCACCATCACCACCTCCCTCGCGGCCTATGCCATCGCCCTGGTTTTAGGTCTGATTGCCGGGTTGGGCCGCATCTCCCACAATGTGATCATTAAAAATATTTTCACGCTGTACGTGGAATTAATCCGCGGCATCCCCATGCTGGTCGTTATTTTCTACATTGCCCTGGTCGGGGTGCCGGCGGGAGTAGAACTGCTGAAAGGGCTGGGGGAATGGTTGACTTCCATCGGCCTGGCTGGAATCGGCGCATCGCTGGCTGCGATCGATAACCAGGGCGTGCCCATGACGCTGCGTGCGATCATCGCCCTCTCGGTGACCTACGGCGCATTTCAGGCTGAAATTTTCCGGGCTGGCATTCAATCCATCGGCCGCGGACAGATGGAAGCTGCCCGCTCTTTGGGCATGTCTTACTGGCAGGCCATGCGCTACATCATCCTGCCCCAGGCCATCCGCAACGTGCTGCCCGCCCTGGGCAATGATTTTATCGCCATGGTCAAAGACTCATCCCTGGTCTCTGTCCTGGCAGTGCGTGATCTCACCCAGGTCGCCCGCTTATATGCCGGGCGGTCCTTCCGCTATCCTGAAGCCTACACGGTTCTGGCTGTGCTTTACCTGACGATGACCCTCATTCTTTCGCTGTTTGTCAAGTTGTTGGAAAAGAGGATGTTTAAAAATGAACAGCAGTCCTGAGGATATTATTGTCGTCAAAAATTTACACAAACGCTTCGGCAACCTGGTTGCCCTGGGAAACATCTCTTTGGAGATCAAGCGCGGCTCGGTCACGGTGATCATCGGCCCGTCCGGTTCCGGCAAGTCGACCTTGCTGCGCTGCCTGAACCATCTTGAAGTGCAGACCAGCGGCGAGGTCTACATTGATGGCGAAATGGTGACAAAAAACACCAAGGGCATCGATAAAATCCGCAGCAATATCGGGATGGTCTTCCAGCTTTTCAACCTGTTCCCCCATTTGACCGTATTGGACAATATCACGATTGCTCTCGAGAAAGTACGGAAAATGTCGCGCCAGCAGGCCGTCGAGATTGCCAAACGCCAGTTGGAACGGGTGGGCATCCCGGAGAAAGCCGCCAACTACCCCACCCAGCTCTCCGGCGGGCAGCAGCAGCGCGTGGCGATCGCCCGCGCCCTGGCGATGAACCCCAAGATCATGCTGTTCGATGAGCCCACCAGCGCCCTGGATCCGGAAATGATCAAGGAAGTGCTGGACGTGATGGTGAAGCTGGCTAAAGAAGGCATGACCATGGTTTGCGTAACGCACGAAATGGGTTTCGCCCGGGCCGCAGCCGACAAGGTGATCTTTATGGCCGAAGGAGAAATCGTAGAAACCGGGGCCCCGGAAGAAATATTTAGCCAGGCAAAACAAATCCGCACCCAGCAGTTTCTGTCACAAATCCTTAAGAAATAAATCACATTCTGTTGAAATAAGCCTGTAGGGGACGCTAAATTTAGCGTCCCCTCATTTATTTTTAGCATAGATCGTTTATAATCATGCGCGGAGGGCTATGTATGCGTCTTTCACGGGTGTGGATCTACTTGCTATTGGTAGGGGTCGCCTGGCTTGTGGGCGGGATGTTTTTCAACGCCGGAAAACCTGTTCAGGCCAATGCGCCTGTTCCAGCGGGCGAAAAAGTTGTCATTTACTTGTTCTGGGGCGACGGCTGCCCGCACTGCGCGGCTGAAAAACCGGTTCTTGAAGCCATGGTCAAAGCCAATTCAAATATTGAGCTGCAGTCGTATGAAGTCTGGTACAACGCCGAAAATCAAACAAAGCTAAAAAAAATGGCTGATTTTTATGACTTTGAAGTCACCGGTGTACCGGTTACCTTTATTGGCGAAAAATATTGGATCGGTTACAGCGACGACCTCGGCTCTGAGATAAAGAAAGAAGTCGATGCCTGTCTGACTAACGGCTGCATCGATGCCGGAGCAGGCATTCTGACCGAAGGGCCGCGGCCCTCTACGCCGGTCAAACCCCAAGAAAATAAAGAAGTGATCACCGTTCCCTTGATCGGTGAGGTTAACCTGACCACCCAATCGCTGGCGGTTAGCACGCTTTTGATTTCCTTCGTCGACGGCTTTAATCCTTGTTCGGTGTGGGTCTTGACCATGCTGTTGACCCTGACCCTGCATACCGGCTCACGCCGAAAAGTGCTCCTGATCGGGTTGATTTTTCTAACGGTTACCGCGGCGGTATACGGTCTGTTCATCACCGGATTGTTCACCATGTTCACAGTGGTAAATTTCGTAGATTGGGTTCAGGTGGTGGTGGCATTGGTAGCCCTGTTCTTTGGGTTGGTCAACCTCAAGGATTATTTCTTTTACAAGGAAGGCCTGTCTTTCACGATTAACGATTCGGCCAAACCCGGCATCTTCCAGCGCATCAGGCGGATCATGGATGCCAGCCAGTCATTCTGGGGATTAGCCGGGGCGACTGTGGTGATGGCCGGCGGAGTGTCCCTGGTGGAATTCTCCTGCACAGCTGGTTTCCCAGTATTGTGGACCAACCTGCTCGTAGCCCAAAATGCCAGCGTGGCAACATTCGTGCTCTTGCTGCTGCTGTACCTGTTAATCTACCAGATCGACGAGCTGGGCATTTTCATGGTGGCGGTCTTCAGCCTGAAAGCCAGCCGGATGGAAGAAAAACACGGCCGGATCCTGAAATTGATCGGTGGTGTATTAATGATCACCCTGGCCGGGGTAATGGTGATCGATCCAACGATCATGAACACCCTTTCGAAATCGCTGGTGGTCTTCGGAGCTGCCTTTGCTGCCGTGCTGCTGATCCTGCTTGTGCATCGCAGGATTTTACCCTCCATGGGAATCTGGATTGGCACCGAAAAACGGCCCAAGTCCCGCCATAAACGAACCTCACATTAAATATCTATCCAGAAATTGAATATTTTTCGGATAGGTTCTAAATAAGATTCAGGTGAATCATCAATCATCGAGCCTTGCCTTTTGGAGCAAGGCTCAATGTATATAACTTCTCTATATGAAATTCACATAAACTTCACAACTTTACTTTACACTAAGCCCAATACCACCCAGTTAATGTTGGAGGAAGTTCACTTTGAACGCTTTTAAGAAGTATTTTCGCCGCAAGATCGTGATCCGGCCGTTTGTGCAGTGGTTTTTCGTTATCCTGGTCCTGGCAATCTCCGTCAACCACTCGCTGGCAGAAACCGGACAGAGCATCCCCCTCTTGAGTAATGCCTCATTGCATGCCCTGTGCCCGTTTGGAGGCGTGGTGACCATTTACCAGTATGCTACTGCCGGCACATTTGTGCAGAAAATTCATGAATCGGCTTTTGTCTTAATGATCCTGGCCTTTATTCTATCCATCCTGTTTGGGCCGGTATTTTGCGGTTGGATCTGCCCGTTCGGCACCGTACAAGAATGGTTTGGCAAGATCGGGAAACGCATCTTCAAACGCAAATATAACAATTTCATCCCGTATGCCATCGACCGCTGGCTGCGCTATGCGCGCTACCTGGTGCTGGCGTGGATCGTTTACGTGACCGCCACCAGCGCCACATTATGGTTTGCCGATTATGACCCCTATTTTGCCCTGTTCAACTTTTGGACAAGCGAAGTGGCGGTGGGCGGGCTGGTTGTTCTGGGGGTAACTCTGGCTGCCAGCCTGCTGGTGGAACGCCCCTGGTGCAAGTATGCCTGTCCCTACGGCGCGGTGTTGGGCGTCACCAACCTGTTCCGTGTGTTCAGCATCCGCCGCAACGAAGGCATCTGTAAGATGGACGGCGCCTGCAACCGGGCCTGCCCGATGAACATCCTGGTTTCCAGCATGAAAGTCGTACGCGATCACCAGTGCATCAGCTGCATGGAATGCACCACCGAAGCTTCCTGTCCCTTTGCAGATGTAGTTGAGTTCTCGACGGGCGGTGCGAAATGAAACTAACCTCGAAACCCCTGGCAGCCATTGTATTCATCATATTCTTCGGCGGGATCGCCCTGACTTCGACCCTGGGCTGGTTCCAAACTTCCACCACCAAGGTGCCAGTCACCTTTACGGAAGGGGAGTTCGCCGGGCAGTACAACCCGGCAGATATCCGCGGTTCATATACATTTGGCGATATCTCCAATCTGTTCGCTGTCCCCCTGGCAAACTTACAAACAGGTTTCCACTTCCCGCCTGAGGCGGACCCGGCAGCCTACCAGGTCAAGAACCTTGAAGCGCAGTTCGCTGACAGCGGGTATGAGATCGGCACCGATTCGGTCCGCCTGTTTGTAGCCCTATACAAAGGCCTGCCTTACGACCTGAGTGTGGACTCTTACCTGCCAGCAGAAGCCGCGAACATCCTGACCACAAAGGCGAAGCTGTCCCCGGAACAGACTGATTATTTGAAAACGCACACCGTAGATCTCGGCCAACCGGCGGCAGAAACGACCCCTCAGGAAACACCTGCTCCAGCCGCCGCGCAGACTTCCGCTGCACCCCAACCCACCGCATCCACCACCGAGCACGTTGCCGCGGATCGTACCATCACTGGCAAAACCACCTTCCAGAACCTGCTGGATTGGGGTGTGGCGCCTGCGACGATCGAGCAGGTGATCGCCGCGCCATTGCCCTCAGCCGGCATCGTGATTAAAGACTACCTGACCTCTAAAGGCCTTGAATTCTCCACCCTGAAAGGCGTCCTGCAGGTTGAAGTGGATAAAGCAAAATAATCACCCATAGGGCTGTCTGAAGAATAAACTTTTCGCACAGCCCCTAGCACAGGTAGAGATTATTTGAGTTTTTTGACCGCCACAAGTGGCGGTCAAAAAACTCAAAAAGAGACTTTCTGGACAACCCTAGCAGAGGGGTTAGGTTATATAAGGCGCCTGTTTGCTGTCAGGGTTGTAATCGTGCAACTCGATGCGGTTTCCGTCAGGATCGGTGATCCAGGCCTGCCAGCTGCGGTCCTTACCCAACTTCGGTTCCGAAACCTCGACCCCCTTACTGCGCATGCGTTGAACGGTGGTCTGGATATCATCCACTTCCAGGCAGATATGGCGGAAAGACTGCTTCTGAGCCGGTTCGCCCAGCTCGCCGGTGAAGAGCTCGATAAAATTCCGCCCGCCCAAATAAAGATACAGTCCATAACGCCTGCCCTGCTCATCGATATAATCAAAAGCAGGCTTCAACTCCAGCGCGCCGACATAAAACTGCTCGGCACGGTCCATATCCGATACGGTGAAACAGGCATGGGCCATGTTGGTGATCATTTTGCTCCTAAAAGTATGGGGATACTTGCCAGACAACCCAAATATGAGAATCGCCGCATCGATTATACACCAGCCCCCTCATCCCTGCGGGTGCGCTGACACCCTTGGTGCGCCCGCTAATCATTACCCACAAATCTACAGGCAGGGTAGGAAGTGGTAGGATAGGAAAAAGCCAAAAGGAAGCCAGGGACAAGCCGTGAGACAAGCAACAGAGCAGGAATGGGCGGAAGAGGGGTTTAGCGGAGCCGAATTGGGAGATAAGCGTCTGACGGCGCGGCTGGTACAGTTGGCGGGGGTGTTGGGAGAGAAGCCCCAGGGTTCGCTGCCGGATGCCAGCGGAGAGCCAGCCACATTGAAAGCCGCATATCGATTTTTTGATAATGAAGGAGTGACCCCGGAGGGCATGCTGCAAAGTCATATCGAGGCGACCTACCGGCGGATGGTCAGTGTGAAGGTGGTATTGGCGGTGCAAGACACGACCTTTTTGGATTGGTCGGCGCATCCGGAGACGGAAGGTTTGGGGCCGCTGACCAGTGCCACTACGCAAGGGTTGGTGGCGCATTCGACCCTGGCCATCAGCGAAGAGCATGTACCCCTGGGAGTGTTGGCGCAACAAGTTTGGGCGCGAGACGCAGAAGGCTTGGCTCAAATGAAAAGTCGCAAACAGCGCCCCATTGCAGAAAAAGAAAGCCAAAAATGGCTGAAAAGCTTGGAGGCGGTCGAAGCTGCTCGTCAAGCCTGTCCTGACACCCATTTTGTGAGTGTAGGTGATCGGGAAGCAGATATCTACGACCTGTTTCGGGTGGAGCGCTCGGTCGGCGTGGATTTGCTGGTGCGCGCTGCGATGGACCGACGGGTCGAGGCGGAGGAAGGCTATCTGTGGGCCGCACTGGCGGCGACCCCGGTGGTGGCCGTCACGGAGGTTACGGTTTCGCCACGTAACGGGCAAGCGGGGCGCACGGCTAGTCTGGCGGTCCATTGGCGTGAAATCAGCTTGCGCCCCTCGCAGAATCGGGGCAAGGAAAAGCTGCCACTGGTCAAGGTTTGGGCGGTTTGGGCCATCGAAACTGCCCCACCGCCCAACCTGCCAGCCGTGGAATGGCTGTTGCTGACTACAGTGCCGGTTCAGACCGCCCAGGATGCCCTGCAACGGTTGGCCTGGTACGCTTGTCGCTGGGGAATTGAAGTCTGGCATAAAGTTCTCAAAAGCGGCTGTCGCATCGAAGCCCGCCAGTTGGAAACTGCCGACCGGCTGAAGCGTTGCCTTACCTTGTATGCAGTGATCGCCTGGCGCGTTCTGTATGCCACCATGTTGTCTCGGGCAACCCCGCAACTGTCTTGCCTAGCTCTGTTGAATGAGCCCGAATGGCAAGCTTTGTATTGTGCGATCCATCACACCACTATTCTGCCGCCCACTCCTCCCGCTTTGAACCAGGCTGTGCGCTGGATCGCTCAATTGGGCGGCTTTCAGAACCGGAAAGGGGATGGTCACCCTGGCGTGACTGTCATTTGGAAAGGATTTCAACATCTTTCAGATCTCACCTACATGTACCTTGTCTTTCGCCCTCTTTCTAGCTTCAAAGATGTGGGTAATGATTAGGGTGCGCCCGTAGGGGCGGAGCGTCCCAAAGCGAGAAGCGGGAGAAAATCAGGGGTTCGGGGATATTTTGCGGCGTTTCGCCGCAAAATATCCCCGCTTTCCTCTATCTCCCCTCCCCGATTGGGGAGGGGTTGGGGGTGGGGCACCGCCAGTATGTTATACTGGCAATATGCTTTACTTAGTCGCCACGCCGATCGGCAATCTGGGGGATATCACCCTGCGTGCCCTCGAAATCCTGAAAACCGTAGATTATGTGGCCAGCGAGGACACGCGCAAGACCGGTTTGCTGTTCAAGCATTTCGAGATCAAAAAGCCTCAGATCTCATTTCACGAATACAACGAACAAAAAGTGCTTCCGCGCTTGTTGGAGCTGCTGAAGGACGGCAAGTCGATTGCCCTGGTCACCAACGCGGGCAGCCCGGCCGTCTCGGATCCCGGCTACCTGCTGGCGCGGGGCGTGATCGATGCCGGTTTAGACCTGACCGCCATCCCCGGCCCCAGCGCAGTCATTCCGGCCCTGATCCTCTCCGGCCTGCCAGTGCACAGCTTCACTTTCCGCGGTTTTGGCCCGCGTAAACCCGGCCCGCGCAAACGCTGGCTGGCGCAAGACGCAAATTCACCCCACACCCTGATCTTTTACGAAAGCCCCTACCGCTTGAAGGCCTTTTTACAGGATGCCCTGGCGGTGTTCGGCGACCGCCCGGCAGCGTTGGCCAACGACCTGACCAAGATGTTTGAAGCTGTATGGCGCGGGAAGATCTCAGAACTGCTTGCCCGCCTTGAAAACCAGGAAGGGCGCGGCGAGTATACCATCGTGATCGGCGGGCGGTTGGACCATTCTACTGAACCCGCGGACGAGCCGCTGCCGGTCGATTAACCCTTCCCAGCGAACCCGGTATGCATCGATTTTTTGTACCTCCCTCCAATATCGAAAAAAACGCGGTGCACTTTCCATCGGAGATATCACGCCAGATTGCCGCGGTGCTGCACCTGCGCGCCGGGCAGAAGGTGATCGTGCTGGACAATGCCGGAAGTGAATACGAGGTGGTCCTGGAAATTGTCGCTTCTCGCGGCGCCCAAGGAAGTATTCTCAATACGCAGCCGGCTGGCGGCGAGCCGCGCACTCGCCTGACGCTGTACCTGGGGATGACCCAGCGCGAGAAATTTGAATGGATGCTGCAAAAATGCACGGAAATCGGCGCGGTTGAGTTTGTTCCGGTGATTACCAGCCGCAGCCTGGTGCAGTCCAGTGAAGAAAACCGCTCGAAGCTCGACCGCTGGCGGCGAATTTTGCAAGAAGCAGCCGAGCAGTCCGAGCGCGGGCGAATCCCTACCCTGTCTGCCCCCCTGCGCCTGGAAGAAGCCCTGCGTTATTTCCAATCTCAATCGATACCCGGCCTGGTAGCCTGGGAGGGAGAAAAATCGTTGCGCATCAAACCTGCGCTGGACCGCCTCCGGCAGCCGGGCGGCGAGATCATTCCTCACCTGGCATTATGCATCGGCCCGGAGGGCGGTTTCGCCGAGGAAGAAATCTCCCTGGCGCGAAGTGCCGGGTTGGTGCCGGTCTCGCTTGGCAAACGCATTCTACGCATGGAAACGGCGGCAATTGCCGCCGCCGCCATCATCCTGCATGAATTAGAAGAAAGTTAAGCTGCCGGTTTAACGAACCAGGCCGCGATGAAACCATCGTCGTTGGCCGGATCGCGTACCTTGAGCCACTGCCCGCTGCCGCCAATTTTCTGGCGTGCCTCCTCGGCCGGCTCCAATACCAGTAGTTTGGTGAGAAATGGCACGCGCTTGATCATCGTGTCCGGTGAAATCTGCGGCTTCGTGCGCAGCGCCAGGGCTGGGACGGTGGTGATGACGTGAAAATCCTTCGCTGGCTGCTCAACCGGCGCCGGCGGCGCCGACAGCGGGATGCCAACCGGCCCAAGACCCAGCGGCTGGACAACGGTGGTGTACCAGGCGGCGACAAAACCTTCGTCTCCAGCCGGAATTTTTACCTTCAGCCATAAATCCAACACTCCCACCTTGCGCACGACATCGGCTGGCGGTTCGAGGGTCGTCAACTCGCAACCTATCGGCAAGCGCGTGAGCAGAGTCTCCGGGCTGACGACAGGCTGGCTGCGCAGGGCAAGCTGGTCGACAGACGCATATATTTTAAAGGCTCGCCCTGGGTCGCAGGGGGCGGCGCGGGTGGCTCGCCGGGCACTTCGCGCTTCGTGTTCAAATACCAGGCTGCCGTATAAGCCTGGAGGCCTTCCGCGTCCTGCACGTGCAGCCACTGGTTCGCCGTCCCTACTTTGAACAAAGTGTCATCCACCGGCTCCAGGGAGTACAGCTCCTCCAGCAGGGGCACGCGTTTGACAAGATTCGCCGGGTCGATGACCGGCGCCGAGCGGAGAGCCAGCCCATCGACCGTGGTGTAAACGCGGACGGCTCCTTCGGGTTTATTCACCGGCTGGCTGGGGCCTTCCATCCACACAACCGCGGTGATGATTTTCTCGGCTGAACCCGCGAAAGCAAAACGGCTCCTGGAGAGGCGCACCGGCCCAGCTTCCGATGGGAAAGGCCAGGGATCTTGCAGCAGGTAATCGCCATCCTGTTTATCGTACAGCACCACCCAATGGTTTTGCAGGTCCGGTTTGGGGTCATAATCTAATTCTACAATCACCGGCCAGCCGGCTGCCAGGGCGGCATCGATGCGCTCCATGGGCGCGGGGGTATCCGCGCAGCGCATGAAATCGCGGAAAATCATCCCAGGCAGCACCCGCGGAATGGCTGCCGGGATAATCAGCTCACCGATAAAGCCCACATTCGGGCCTAAAGCGGTCATTTTCTGGTTCAAGGAGGCAGGGGTCTCCTCAAAACCAAATCCTGCTGCCACCATCGCCAGATCGGTGAGTAAGCAGCCCATTTTGCCAATCGTGGTCTGTGGGTTGAGACCCAACTGGCGGTTCTTCCACTGAGGATCTTGCTGGGAATACGGTTTAACAATAAACATCAGCAATCCTTTCACTTTTTGTTGACGAGGGATACGGAACTACCAGCGGCAATTCCCTACGCAAGCACTATTCTTCCTTTGGCGGGCCGTTTGGCCCGTAATCGAGCACTTCCCGAATCTGGGAATTCGCCTGCGGTGGCGCAATAATCCCCTTTTGTTCCAGGGCATCGATCATGCGCGCGGCACGGGTATAGCCAATGCGCATCTTTCGCTGCAGCATGGTGATTGAGGCCCTCCCTTCGCGCCGGATCAGATCGATCGCCTCCGAAGTGAGCGGATCGCTGCCTTCAGCTTCCTGTAAATCCCACAGCGGATTTTGTTTGAGAGGTATGCCGGACGGCAGTGCATCCACCGGGGCCCCTTCGGCCGGTGGACTGGAGGGTACCGCCGCGGCAGCCAATCGCCAGTAATCTACCAACCGCTGGATTTCGCTTTCGGAAACCCACACCCCCTGCAGACGCACCGGAGCTGGAGCATCCGGCGCCTGAAACAGCATATCCCCGCGTCCTAGCAAGCGCTCGGCCCCGGGTTGGTCCAGGATAACCCGGCTGTCAATCATCGAAGCCACGGCGAAAGCAATCCGCGCCGGGAAGTTGGCTTTTATCAGGCCGGTGACCACGTCCACTGATGGGCGCTGGGTTGCCAGGATCATATGAATTCCGGTGGCGCGCGCCAGTTGAGCCAGGCGGGTGATCGCACGTTCGGTTTCTTCTGGCGCCAACATCATTAAATCCGCCAGCTCATCAATCACGATCACCAGGTATGGCAGGTGTTCGCCCAGCTGTTTCGCGTTAAATTCCTGGATATTGCGCACGGCATTGCGCGAAAACTTCTTATAGCGGCTGTCCATTTCGCGCATCATCCACTGCAAGGCGCCTACCACTCGTTCGGCATCGGTAATAACCGGCGCCAGCAGGTGCGGAATGCCGTTGTATCCGGTCAGTTCCACGCGTTTTGGGTCGACCAGGACCAGGCGCAGGTCCGTCGGCGAATTTTCGAGCAGCAAACAACACAGGATTGAGTTAACACACACCGATTTTCCTGCCCCGGTCGTCCCGGCGATCAGCAGGTGCGGCATCGTCGACAGGTCATACGAAACCGGCTTGCCTGAAACGTCTTTGCCCACCGCGAAGCGCAGCTGCGAGCGGATCTTCAGGTATGATTCGCTTTCCATCACCTCGCTCAGCGTAACGCGGGTGATCTCGGTATTCGGCACTTCAATCCCTACGTAGTTCCGCCCGGGAACCGGGGCCTGAATGCGGATGCGCGGCGCTGCCAGGGCCAGGGCGATATCGTCGGTGAGTGCCACAATTTTACTGACCCGCACCCGCATCCGCTGGCCGCGGGATTCTACAAAATCTGGCTCGACCCCATACTGGGTCACCGTCGGGCCGCGGTGCGTCTCCACCACGTGCGCCGGCGCTCCAAATGCCGCCAGGGTGTCTTCAATGATCCTTTGCCGGTCGAGGTCCTGGTTGGCCTGGGCAAAAACAGGCTCCGCCGGGTCGAGAATAACCTCAACCGAGGGCACGGCCCAGCCAGGCCCAGCCGGGGCCGGAGCAGGCGGGATCAGGCTTTGTTCCGAATGGTTCGAGTCCGCCGATAGAGAGACCTGGGACGAACGCTGGACAGGAGCCGTGTTGGCGCTGCTGTGCGTGGAAGAGCCACTGCGCCCGGTCAGCGGGCGAAAATCCGGCGGCAGCTCGCTGGAAGCGGATGAGGTCGGGAGATTCAAACGGCCTTCGCCAGATGAATGTCCGCTGCTCGCCGATTCGGTGAGGCTCTTGCGTTCGCGCCAGGCGCGCCGGATACGTTCAACAAGCGGCCCGAACAAATCAGTCAGTGAAAGGTCAAACGAAAAAGCCAGAGCGAGCAAAAACCAGGCAATCAGGGCTACAATCATACCTGCCGGCCCAATACTGTCCTTAAGCAGCCGCTCAAATAGGAAACCCAAATAACCACCCCCCTGTCCGTTTTGAGCTAATTCGCGCCCGCCGCCGCCTAAAAGATGGAGAACAGCCAGCAGGTTCAGGTAGATCAGCCCAATGCCGGTCAACCGCACGCCAGAAAGCAAGGGCAATTTTTCAATATTACGGAATAAAAGCCACAAACCCACGATCAATAACGCCAGCGGCAGGACAAATGTCCCCCAACCGGCCACCTGGCTGAGCACCTGCACCCACGCCCCGGTGACCGTGCCGTGGCTGGGCGACAGCAAAGACAGCAAAGTAAGCAAGCCGATCAGCGCCAACCCAATCCCAAGGAAATCCATTTTGCGCTCAGGCGACACCTTGCCCCATGACCAGTCGCTACGTTTACGCGCGGGAGCTTTTTTGGGGATGCGCGGCGTGGCCTTTGCAGCAGGTTTCGGCGCCGGCCGGCTGCCTTTTTTGGCCGAACCACCAGGTTTTTGAGAACGAGCAGTTAGTTTAGGCATAGAACGTATTTCTTATTATACCTTATCGAGCAAGGGTAAATTTAAACAGGTAGAAATTGGCACTTGCACGCCAATTTCTACCTGTTTAAAAAATTATGAATGGATTGTAGCTATTCCAGGCCAAGCGCCTGGCATGTGGCTCGAAAAGCCAGCGCCGGAAGGTCATCGCGCGCGAAGAACTCGGCCAGGTCCGCGTCATCACCGGCTGACAGCCGGCCGCCAGTGACCGCCGCCTCATACACCAGCACAATATCTGCTCCACGCGGATGTTCCCTGCCCGAAATTAACGCTGCCAGGCGGGTCGCACTGACCTCAAGGCCTGTTTCCTCCAGGCATTCCCGTTCGGCAGCGCGCGCCGGATCTTCATATGCATTCACAAAACCGGCCGGAAAACTCCACAAGCCTTTTTGAGGATCGTTGACGCGCCGCACGAGGAGAACCTTACCCTCACGCTCGACCAGCACCCCGGCTGCCACTTTGGGATCTTCAAAATGGATCCACCCGCACTGCGGGCACACCGGGCGTTCCTCGCCAAATAGAAAGCGGCGTTCTACCAGAACGCCGCAGAAAGGGCAATATTTTACCGGTTTGTCATTCAATGCTGTGCTTTCCTCCAGGCAAAAAATGCTGCCAGGGCAAAAATTACGGCGACACCCGCCAGGCCGATTTGAACGTACATCCAAATATCAGCGGTTGTCCGCTCGGACTGATAGGACATAGTCTGTGTGGGAACAACCATCTTGCCGCGCTCTTCGGTCGGCGCAATTCCCAAGATCGGGCCGTTTCCATAGGCATCCCGGGTAGTTCCAGCCGCAGCGGTAGGTTGGGACGCCACGGGAGCGGCAAGTTTTGGCTCAGCCGAAGGCGCCGGAGTCTCTGTGGGTGCAGCTGCCAGCGCCGGGGGAAGATCGGGACTGGGATTGGTCTCCGCGACAGGCGGGGTCGCTTCCGGCGCCGCCTGGCTGTCTACCGCAGGACCGGTCCCTTTTCCTGCCGAGCTTTCCGCTCCTCCCATTCCTCCGACTGGAGAGCCGCCCCCGAAGCCCGGTTGATTCCAGACGATGATCGGGGGATTCTCTCCGCTGCTGGCATTTTCCTGAGCCGCGGTCAGGGGCGCTTGCGCCGCTATCGGCGTAAAGAACGATAATTGACCAGGGGTCAGGCGGAAGAAGAAGGAGAGTACCAATAATATCGTTGCCAGGGCTGAAGCGAAGCTAAAGGAAGGCATCCAACCCCAGCGAAACCTCGGACGAGCCTTTTGGGCCATGGCCGCAGACAGTGTGAAATTTCGAGGAGCCCGGCGCTTGGGCGCAGCCCGCAGCACAGCCTGGGTCCGGCGAAGTTCCACCAGTCCCTGCTTTAACTCCGGACGCAGCACAATGAGATCTTGAAGCTGGCGCCTTTCCGTTATCGTGAGCTGCCCGTCCAGATATGCAGAGAGTGTTTCCCAGTCTTGTGGGGTGAGCGGGGTTGTCATCATTGTTCCTCACCTTGCAGACGAAATTGGGCGGGTAAAAGTTCCCAGAATCCTTGCAGGCATTCGCGCAGCCTGATCCTGGCACGCGCGAGGCGGCTTTTAATCGTCCCTAAAGGATTGTTCGTCGCCTCAGCGACTTCCTGGTAATCCAGGCCCTCAATATCTACCATTATCACCACGGCTCGGAAATCTTCCGGCAGGTCATTAATGCAGTGCTGCACCGCCTGGTTCAATTCCGCCTGGTCAAATTCCTCCTCTGGCGATGGGCTGTCATCGGCCATCCAGGTAGGAGATTCGATCTCATCCTCACCATCCGGGTCCACCGGCTCCAACGGCGTTGTGGGATGGCGTTTTCGCCGGCGAAGCTCGTCATAGCAGGTATTGGTGACCATACGCAGCACCCAGGCGCGAAACGATCCGCCGCGGTAGCTGCTGAGACTGCGGTATGCGTTCATAAATGCCATCTGGGTGGCATCCTGGGCAGCCGCATCCTCCGACAGCATGCGGTACGCCAGGTTAAACGCCATATCCTGGTAGGCAAGTACCAGGCGGTTGAATGAATCCAAGTCGCCTTTTTGGGCGGCCTGGATTAACGCGGTTTCGTCCATTCAAATTCTCGGCCAGCTAAAAGCGCCCAAATTACCCGCCATGCGGTCATAGAAAGCGCCGCCACACCCCCCAGCGCCATCACAAAAATTGGAATCACCGTTCCACTCAAAAGCAGCGCGCGCAAGAACCCCGCCAATGGCGCAGCCAGGACCATCGCCAGCAGGGCTCGCCAGGCCTGGTAAGGCTGCTTCCAAATCTTAGGCTGGTAATTTCCCAGCCAGGGCGCCACCAGACCCCAGGCGATCACCAGCGGCAAGAAACTGGTCAACCAGCGCCCGCCTGCCAGGCTGCTGCTGTGGTTTTCAAATCCTGCCAGGGTAACTGCCAGCAACACCAGCATGTCACCTGCCAGTAAAGCCCAGGGAGGCATGAAATGTGGTTTATCCATGTGTCTCTCCATTTCCCAGTTGATTATAAAACGGAATAAGAATTTCTGCTTGGCATATAACGGTAGGGTAAGGCAATCGTATTATATTTCGCCCATCCACGTTCCCCGCATCGCTCTGCGCGCCTTCGGCGCCAGGGCGAGGAGTATCCGATTACTGGATCACGAAAGGATTCTGCTATAATGCCCGTATGCGGCTCAAGATTTATGCGGCTGTGCGCGATGGGATATCCTGTTTACTGCAGTACCTGTTGATGCCTTTTTTCGGCTGGTGGTTGGCGGAGAGGGCATTGGCATCCTTTATGGCGGACGGTTTTTTCGCCTCGTTCTTATCCGAGCCTGCCAGAGCGGCCTATCTGGTTGTGGTTGGTGTGCAAATCACCGTTACAGGCGTGCTGGCTGCCCGGCTGCCGCTCACAACCAAGCGATTCTCTTTGCGCCCGACGCTGCTGCACTGGCGGATGATCGCCCTGGAAGCGATCCTGGTGGTGGCGCCCTACTGCGATCATCGAGGAGTCCTGGTTTTTGGTGAGACCACCTGGCTGCGCTGGCTGGGCATCCTTCTATTCAGCACCGGCACTGCACTGGCTTTATGGTCGGGTTACGTGCGCAGTTGGGGCGTAGCCCGCCTGGGCCTGACCTTTAACGAGCCGGTCCTCCTGGTGGATGGCCCTTATCGCCGGCTGCGTTATCCTGGATACCTGGGACTGCTGCTGCTTTCGTTGGGGGCAGCCTTCATTTTCCGCTCCTGGTTTGGATTAGGCGCTTTCTGCTTGATATTTAATTTTATCGTGATGCGCATCAGCGATGAGGATCATACAGCACGGGTCAAATTTGGCATCCGGTGGACCGCTTACAGCCGCCATTCGTGGCGCCTGGTGCCATTTATTTATTGAATCAGATTTTTTTAGGGCATACAGCACCTGGAGGAACGATGGCGATCATTTTCCACATCACCCACCCAGCGGATTGGGAACTGGCGCGGCAGCAAGGCCAATACACCAGCGGCTCTTTGTCTGGTGAAGGTTTTATCCACTGCTCGAAGCCGGATCAGATTATCGACGTGGCTAACCGCTATTATGCAGGCCAAAAAGGCCTGCTCTTGCTGGCCATCGCCCCGGCGCGCGTGGTACCTGAGATCCGCTTTGAGAATCTGATCGGCGGAGATGAACTGTTCCCGCACATCTATGGCCCGCTCAATCTGGACGCGGTGACCGCCGTATTGCCTTTTGAGCCAGGGGCAGATGGGCGTTTCACGCGGCTGCCAGAGAATGCGCCAGCCGGATAAAATCCTGCTCGCCAAAGCGCCGCCCAGACCTGAGCGGCCATTCACCGCTTAACTGTTCACGCCAGCGCCGGGGTATGGCAGCCCATCCGTAATGCGCCCCGGCCAGTGCCCCCACCACCGAAGCCGCGGTATCGGCGTCATTCCCCAGGTTAGCGACCTTCACTACCGCCTCCTCAAAAGACGAGGTAGTCAGCAGACCCCATACCGCCGATTCGATGGTGTGGCGCACCCAACCGGAATTCTTGAGCTCGTTGTGCCGCCTGCCGGGAGCAGACTCCACCACCTGGCGCAGACCGTCGGGGAGCGAACTGGCAGCCACTGCGCCGTCTACCGCCTGCGCCGGATCCATCCCCTGCACCAGGCTGGCAATCAGCCTATTGATAAACACCGATCCGGCGGCGCACTCCGGGTGATAATGTGTCACCCGGCTTTGCAGCGAGCTGTCCGCAGCCAGTTGGGCGGGGTCGCGCCAGCACGCCAGGGCCACTGGCCAGCAGCGCATCACAGAGCCGTTGCCGGCGTTATCCGGATAGGCATTCCAGGCATCCTGGCTGGCCTGCTCCCACGGGGCACCCCGAGCGACTTCTCTTAACACGCGCGATGTGTGAATTCCCACATCCGGCGGTGAGGTGCGGTACCAGTCCAAAAAACGCGCTGCCAGGTCGGCCGGGTTAAGAGGACGCTGCGCAAGCAAGCTCTCAGCCAGGGCCAGGGCCATTTCCGTATCGTCGGTAAAACTGCCGGCTTCCATCCTTCCGGCGGTCATTTCTTTCACCGGGCGCTCGAGCGGGCTGGGCGGATTAAATTCCAATGGCATCCCGAACGCATCGCCAACAGCCGCCCCAACCGCCGTTCCTGCCAGCCGGTCTAATGTAATCGCATCAAGTTCCATCGCTACCTTCCTAGTATGAACCTGTGAAAACCCCAGATTTCGCCGCTGCCAGCGGGCTTGTCTTTCTTCAGCAATCAGGGTAGGATCATGTAACGCCCGCCGAGTATATATTTTAATCCAGCTGTCCATCAAAGCAGGAAAGGATTGGCCATGCCTGAGGAGAAAATCATCGCCTTAATCCCCGCTTACAACGAGCGCCAGCACATTACGGCGGTGGTGACCGCCGCCGGGCAGCATTTGCCAGTGGTGGTGGTCGATGATGGATCAAAGGATGAAACTGCTTCTCTGGCCGCAGCCGCCGGGGCGCAGGTGCTGCGCCAGTCGCCTAACCAGGGCAAAGGCGCCGCCCTGGTCGCCGGGTTCAAACACTGCCTGGCGCAGGAAGCCAATGCGGTGATCACCCTGGATGGGGATGGGCAGCACGACCCGGCGGAGATTCCCGCCTTCCTGGCAGCCTATGCCCGCCAGCCGGTGGGGATGATTATCGGCCAACGCGATTATTCCCAGATGCCCCTCTTCCGCCGTACGACCAACACCTTCGGCCGGATGATGATTTCGCTGGCATTGGGAGAATATATTCCCGACAACCAATCCGGTTACCGCCTGATCAGCCGCAGCCTGCTCGAAAAACTGCTGGACAGCCCCGAAAAGGGCTTTGAGCTGGAAGTGGATATGATCACGCTGTGCCTAAAAAACAAGCTGGGGTTGGCCTGGGTGCCGATTCTCACGATTTACGCCGGTCAGGCCAGCCATATCCGCCCGCTGCACCACCTGGTGCATTATTTCCGGATTGTGTTAAAAGCCTGGCGGACGATGCACTCCTGAACTGCCGTCAGGCAACAAAGACCATTTAGCAAGCCGGTCAATTTTTTTAAATGCCTATACCAGATCATACAATGCTTTCGCCGATTTCATCATGGTCTGGAAGCAAGGTTTCCACATTGCGGACCGCCGGGTTTGCAAATGCCACCAGACTGATCGCGGATATGCCCAGACCGGCGAGAAGGCAAACCACCATCATTCCCGAACCAGGCTCACGACCGGTGATCCAGCTGAATAGAAGCGGCAGCGGCCCGGCCTGAGACTGCATCGCCGGCTCGAATATCCGGTCAGCCAGGGGCCCAATCAACAGGGCCGCCAGCGGGCTGCTGATTTGGGCAATGACGCTGCGCGCAGAAAAGACTCGCCCCTGCAATCCAGGCGGGACCTTGGCCTGCCATATGGACTGGTTGGCGCTGTCGATAAACTGAGGCAGAAAACCGCCGCAAAAACCAGCCGCCAGCCAGACAACCAGCCCGCCGTTCACGCCGAAGAGGGCAACACCTAATAGACCACCTAAAAACCAACCTAATAGCACGCCGCGTACTTTTTTCTTTGGGCCACCCCAGGCAATCACCAGCAGCCCACCGATGATCGCCCCGGCGGCGATGACCGATTTGACCAGCCCTAATATCTGTGAATTTTCTTGCGTGCGCGCCAGGATCAAGGGCGTAACCACCAAGCCACTCCCCACTGCCAGAAAATTACCGGTCAAGAAAACCAGCTGCAGTCCCAGCAAGCCGGGGCGCGCGATAATATATTGAAACCCAAACAAGGCATCCTGCCACAGGCTGCGTCGGCTTTCACCGGTGGGCGGGGTAGCAGGCACGTTCACCAACAGCAAGGCCACAATCGCAAATACGAAAGTAGCGATATCGATGACCAGGATCCCCGCCAGGGTGGTGATGCCCAGAAGCAGGCCTGCAAGCGCAGGTGCTAACAGCCCTGGTCCATAATCAGCAATCGATTGCATCCCGGCAGCACGCATATATTGTTCTTTGGGGATCATAACGGAAATGGCTGCTGAATAGGCCGGCCATTGAAACGATCCAAACAGACCGGTGATGACGGCAGTCACATATAAATGCCAGATCTGCAGCTGCCCGGCAGCAAACAAGATCAAAACCATAATCGAAGCCAGGCCGGCGGCCAAATCACTGAACATCATCACAAGTTTCTTGTTCCAGCGGTCGACCAGCGCCCCGGCAAACGGGGTAAATAAAATTCTGGGTACCATGCGAAAAAATGTAACCAGGGCCAGGGCAGTCACTTCCCCGGTGGTCTGCCAGGCCCAGATGCTCAACGCGAAGCTGGTCATCGATGAGCCCAAAATCGAGATCATTTGGCCGAACAGGACGATCGAAAAGGCGGTCATGTTTTGGAGCCGTTGGATAAACAAGCAATTTTCCCCCTGAATGGATAAGTATGACGGCTATCGCGATAAATTCAACCCAAAAATTCCCGGCGCAGCAGGCCAAAGCGCAGCTCCCCGCTGTAAACGCCATCCGCATCGCGTCGGTTTTCGCGCAAATGCCCTTCCAGGACAAACCCACAGCGCTCTGCCACGCACGCGCTGCGCAGGTTTGCATCGCTGCAGCCCAGGCTCACCCGGTGTGCTCCCAAATTATGGAAGATCCACTGTAATGTCGCCCGGACCGCCTCGCTCACATACCCCTGGCCTTCATGGTCGCAGTCGACAAAATAGCCAACTTCATACTCGGGCAGCTCAAGATTAACAGTTCCAACGTACACCTGGGCGAAAAATTCACCGCTGACCCGATCAAAAGCGCCCATCAAGAAATAGCGTCCTTCATCCCTGGCCGCGCAGATTTCAGCGATAATCCTTTCTGCCTCCTCTTCGGACCGCGCCGCAAGGATGCTGTTGCCGGACTCAAACCGCTCCAGATGAGCCCGGTTCTTGTTCCCGACCCGAAAAAACATGGGGCCATCTCCGGCCGCGTACGAGCGCACAAAGAGGCGCTGAGTTTCAAGATGGACGGGAGATGCCACGTTCACCCTCCGATGAAGCGAAATGGACGGCGTACGGTCTTCTTTGCCGGTGACGGCTCGGTCACCTCGGGCCGGGCCTCGCCCTCAAATTGGGCGTAAAATTCGCGCAGCCTGGCGCGAACGCCCTGGATTTCAGCCCGCTCGCGTACCAGCCTGCGGTTGATCTCCGCTGCCTGCGTTCGCAGGCCGGGCTGCTCCAACGCCAGCAGCAGAGCTTCAGCCACACCCTGCGGCTTGGTGGGTTCGACCAGCATTCCATTCATCCCAGGGGTGATCCATTCCCGCAGCGCTTCCAGGTCGCCGACCACCGGGAAGCAGCCGCAGGCCATCGCTTCCAGCAGCGTATTGGGAGTGCCGTCGTGGGTAGATATCGAGACCGACACCTCCGCGCGTTGGAAAAGCTCCCAAAGCTGCGCCTGTCGCAGGTAAGGCAGCAAGCGCACATTTTTTTCAAGGTTCAAACGCCGCACCCAGGATATCGCTTCGCTTTGCCCTTCCATGGACGGACAGACGAAGTACACTTCCGGGCGGTGCTGGAGGACCAATGGGATGGCTTGAAAGAAGACATCGTTGCGCACGTACGCCGGGCGCAGCCCGCGCGGGTTGACGACCAGCGGCACGCCTGCCGGGAGCAGGTTGGCGAAAGTGTCTATATGAGCCGACTGTACGTGGTCCAGTTCCGATAGGTCAATCCCCCCATTCCCAGGCACCACCAACGCCGGGCGGTCCGCGGCAAAATCCCAGATGCGCGCCAGGCGCAAATCTCGCCCGGCATCGGCCAGCAGGCCGTTCGCACGCCGCAGGGTCCGCCTTGTCCAGGTACGCATGCCCGGCGTGGTCGGCGCGTGCAAGGTCAGATCGTTGCCCCACACCGAAACCACCAGGGGCACCTCGGGTTCCGCGGCTGCCGCGAGCATCCCTTCATAAGGGATACGCAGGGCATGCACCAGATCCGGCCGGGAAGAGGCAAGAATATTGCGCAGCGAGCGGGCATAAGTGGACAAGGTTAACGGGCCTAACCAGTAGCGTCCTGCCTGGAATATTTTTCGAGCGTGGCTGACGAGCCAGCGCCGGCTCGCGGTTCCCCCCGCGGCACGCGCCCCGGCCTGGCTGCCGCCCATTGCGGCGAATGCCACCGGCAGCACATGCTGGCCTATCACTCCGGGCATCTCCGGGCATGGATAAGTGGAAACCAACGTAATCTGGTGCTCCAGCGCCAGCAAACCCTGGATCCAGCGGCTGGTGATCGGGCTGCGCCCGTCAGCGACAAGCAAAATGTGCATGCCAGGTCCTCGCAAGAGCAATTTGCGGGTAAAAATGAACTCCGGTTGCAGTCATAATACGCTTTTTACCGCAAAAGAAAAGACATCTACCATTTTTTCCAGGTTAATTTCTTCGCTGACAATTCGGAAGGATTCAGCGCCCATGCGGCGCAGCCGGACGGGGTCAGCCAGGGCCACTGCCAGGCAGGCTGTCAGGTCCGCCGCACTGCCAGGTGTCACCAGCCAACCGTTTCCGTGGCGAACCAGGTCGCGCTGCGTGCCGTCTCCTTCAGCCGCAATCACCGGCAGCCCGTAGGCCATCGCCTGCTGGACCGCCAGCCCCCCCGTGCCCGGCAGCACGAACAGGTCAGCAGCCAGGTAAAACGGATCAAGCGCCGCTCCATGCAGTGCGCCCAAAAATTGTGTGTCGGGATAAATTTTCCCCGCCAGTTTTTCAAGCTCTTCCCGCGCAGGTCCGTCACCGATAATTTGAAGGTGAGGCCGCTGCCCGGCTGGCAGTGAAGCACACGCCTGCAGCAGCAAATCGATCCGTTTGCGAGCCTGCAAGCGCCCGACAAACAACAGGGTCGCCTGCCCGTTGTAAAACATCGCCGGGCGACGCGGCAGGCTGTGGTCGGGACGCGCTGCGACAGCATTGGGCGCCGTAAAGACCTTCCCGGCTGGAAATCCGGCCTTGAGATATTCATCTGCGCCCTGCTGGCTGTAGGCGATTACGGCATCAAACTGGGATAGGAAGCGTCGGCGGGCTGACGAACGTAAGCCAGCCAGCAGGCCGACGCCAGCCGGCGCGCCCAACCCCCAGCCAATCACCGGGCGGCGGCGGCTGTGCATCCAGCGCACCGCGCGCGGGGTATTGAGATAGCGCGGGTTGGCTTCCACCACCAGCACATCCGGCTGCCATCCTTCCAGCCAATCGATCAATTTTGTTTGCCAGCACAGATAAAGCGCGCCGCACAGCAGGTGGCGGTTGCCGGCTTCAAAAAAATGCGCAGCCTCCAGCCTGGCGCCCGTCTCTATCATTTCATCCGGCCTGGGCTGTCCGGCAAACAACCCCAACCCTCCGGCGCATCCTCTGGACAGTGCATCGAAAAACGGCACGCGGTAAGAAGGCAATACACGCTGCTGCAGGCCAAGACGCAGGGGGATCAATTGGCTCACACCACCCTCAATATCGAACCCCTGGGAGTCTTTTCCACCTCAATCCGCGCCGGAAAATGGTCTTTCAGCTCCTCAAGGTGGGTAATCACCAGCACCTTAGCGAAGTCCGGGCGGACAAGGTTAATTGCTTCCACCAGCCGCTGCCGCCCATCGGCATCCTGGCTGCCGAAGCCCTCATCAATCACCAGGGTTTGCAGGCGGGCCCCGGCGCGCTGCGACAGGACGCGTGAAAGCGCCAGGCGGATGGCGAAGTTCACCCGAAAAGCCTCTCCGCCGGAAAATAATTCATACTCACGCATACCCGCCGCATCGGAGATCAGGATATCCAGGGTCTCTTTTTTGTCTTCCCGGCCCTTGTCCTTATAATCGCGCTGGGTCGAAAAACGCACCGACATATTCCCGGCAGAAATCCGGTCGAGAATCTCGTTAGCCTGGGTCTCGATTTCAGGCAGGGCCTGTTCGATCAGCAGGGAAGGCACCCCGTCCTTGGAAAATGCACGCTCGAGCAGCTTGAGGCGCGCCACCAACCGCACCAGCCCATCCCGGCGCTGGTTGAGATCGGCCTGGCGCTGTTTTAATACTTTCAGCACCTCCACCTGCTGCACCGCACCGCCCACCTGCATGCGCAGCCGGTTTTCCTGCTCGGCGATGGCATACAGTTCCCGCTCCGCCTGGTCCATATCCGGCAAGGCTGCCGCGGCGACCTGGTATTGGGCATTGGCCTGGCTCCAGGCAGTTTCCTGGCGGTCCGCTTCGGCCTGGTCAGCGGCACACTGTTTGTCAAGGCGGGCAATTTCACGTTTCAATGGGGCCAGACCGGCGCGAGCCGCTTCGACCTGGCGCAATTGCTCTTCGACCGCACGTCCAGACTGTTCCGCACGGCGGACTGCATCGTGGGCAGAAGCATCGTAGCCCAATTCCTTCAGCGCGGCATCGACTTCAGCCAGGGCAGAGCGAGCCTCCAGGGCAAAATTCTCGGCTGCCAGGATCTGCGAGACTTCCGATAAGCGCTGCGCGCCTCCGGCCCGCCAGATCTCCAGAGCGGCCCGCATTTGACCCAGGCGCTCTTCCAACCCGGCAGCTTTGCGCTCCTGGTAGCGCAGCTCGTTTTGCTCCAGGCTGCGCAGGCTGGCAGTTTCGGCTTCTACTTCTGCCCGTTTCTGCTCGCTGTTCGCCAACAGGGCCTGGTTGGCCCGGAAACGGTCACCCTTTTCGCGCCCCTCACTCTCCAGCTCGGCAACCAGGCGGGTGCGATCCTCCTGGGAGAGCGGCTGCCCGCACAGCGGGCAAAGCGCGCCCCCGGTTGCCTTCAAACGTTCGATGCGTTCTTTTAGCTCGTTCATCTCGTTCTTGAGGCGCTCGTTTTCGGCGCGGGCCTGGCTGCGCTGGTCCTGCCAGTTTTCCAGATCTTGCTGCAGCTGCGGCAGGCGTTCCAGCCGGGTGTGGATACCCTGGATGACTTCCTGCGCCGTCGAATAATCACCCTCCAGGATGGGGGTCTGTTCCTGCAGCGCAACAGCCTGTTCCTGTTGGGCGGATAAAGCGCGCAGTTCCTGCTCCAGAGTCGAACGCGCCTTCTCGATTTCAACCAGCGGGCCGGCCCGCCTTTCGCTGTGGTGGCGAAAATTGGCCGCTACAGCCTCCCAACGCTCCAATTCCTGGCGGGCAGCCTGCCAGGCCTGGTAGGCAGATTCTACTTTCGCGGCATCCGCGACCTGGGCTTTCAGGCGCTCAAGCTCTACCTGACGAGCCGCCAGCTCACTCTGGCTGGTTCCCAGGCGAGCATGAGCCCCCTGCAGCTGTGCTGCCAGGAGATCCACCAGGCGTTTTTGCTCCGCCAGAGAGGAAGCCAGGCGGCGTACGTTCTCAAGAGCGGTTTCCTTCGCCTTACGCAGCTCGGCCAGTTGGGCCAGGTTCTCTTCGTACTGCTTGAGTCGAGCCCGGCGTTCATCCTCCTCGGCCAGCTCGCTGTTGATTTCTTCCAGTTGGCCGTTGATCGCGGCGGTCTCGGTCTCGTGCAGCTTACGGCGCGCAGCTGCCCGCTCGCGGTACTCTTCCCAGACTTCCAATCCCAGGATGTTGCTCAGGATTCGTTTACGGTCGCCCGGGCGCTGTTGGGCAAATTGGTCCGCCCGGCCCTGTAAAAAGAAGGAGGCATTGGTGAATGTCTCGTAATCCATGTGCAGTGTCTGCTGGATGCGCATTTCCGTTTCGCGCAGCGCGCGCTCGCTCAACGGGCGCCAGTGCTCCTGCTCATCCTGCACGAAAAATTCCAATACAACCGGTTTGTCGCGCGGCTTGGAACGCTGGATGCGGTACAGGTTGCCCTCGTACTGGAAATCAAACACCACTTCCGCCGCGGCAGCATGGCTGTTGATCAGCGTATCATCCCGCCGCCGGGCTTGCCCAAACAAGGCCCAGGTGATCGCATCCAGCAGCGTGGATTTTCCTGCACCATTCGCGCCTGAAACGCAGGCCAGATCAAATCCTGAGAAATCGAGCTCGGTCGTTTCTTGATATGAGAGAAAACCCGAAAGGCGAAGTCGAACTGGTATCATAGTGTTCTCGATGTTGGTCGCAGTCAGATAACGAGCCGGATCACTCCTGTTTAATGCGCTGGACGAGCACTTTATCTACCCGCCGCTGGTCCATATCGATGACCTCAAAACGCAGGCCTTCCCAATCAAAGGATTGGCCTGAAACCGGGATGGCTCCAAACTGGCTCATCAACAGGCCGCCCAGGGTCTGGTAGCCAGCCCTGTCTTCATCCGGAAGTCCTTTCAAACCCAGCAAATCTTTCAATTCATCCACTTTCAGCAGCCCATCCAGCAGCAAAGAGCCGTCCGGGCGGCGAATGACCTGCGGTTCGGATTCCCCGGGTCCGCCGGAAATCTCCCCCACGATTGATTCCAGCACATCAAACAGGGTCACCAGGCCCAGCACACCGCCGTACTCATCCATCACCAGGGCCATGTGCCTGCCGCCTTGTTTTAACTGATCCAGGGCGGTAAACGCCGGCGTGCTCTCCGGCAGAAAAATCGGCGGGAGAAGAAGGCTGCGCACGTCGATGGTCTGGCAGGAGACTGCTTTCGCCAGCAGGTCGCGCGCCTGTAAAATTCCCACCACGTTATCCAGGCTGCCCTGGGCCACCGGGTAACGCGCAAATTCCCCTTCGGTTACCCGCCGGAGCACATCTTCGTAGGGATCGTCAATATCCAACCAGGCCACATCGGTGCGCGGGGTCATTATTGTGATCACCGTGCGGTCGCTCATGCGAAATACGCTTTCCAGCATGTCTTGCTCGACTTCCTCAAAAACCCCGGTGAGCGTGCCCTGGTCAATCAATACTTTCACTTCCTCTTCGGTAATATCCGGCACGCTGCCTGGCGATACGCCCAACAAGCGCAGCCCCCAATCGGTCGATTTACTTAGCAGGAATACCACCGGCGCGGCCAGTCGAGCCAAAAATTCCATCAGGCGGCTGCTGTTCGCCGCGATGCGCTCGGGGTCGGTCAGGGCCAGGCGTTTAGGGAGCAGCTCGCCAAATACCAGCGATAAATAGGAAATAACCACCACCACGAGCACCAGAGCAATTGGCTGGCTGTAAGGGGCCAGCCAGGGGATCTGTTCCAGCAGCCCCGCCAGGTGCCTGGAAATGGTAGCCCCGCCGACCGCCCCGGAGAGAATCCCTATCAGGGTGATGCCAATCTGCACGGTCGAGAGAAAGCGGGTGGGAGTTTCGGCCAGGTGCAGGGCGGCGTGCGCGCCGGGGTTGCCTTCATCAGCCAGGGATTGCAAACGCGCCTTGCGAGATGAAATCAGCGCGATTTCCACCATCGCGAACAAGCCGTTGATTAACACCAGGGCAATAATAAACAGGATCTCAGTGACCGCTTCAACCATCGTTTGCTTCTTCGCTCTCCTTCAACAAATCCTCTGCCAGGCGCTGCAGCTCACCGGCTTCTTCTGGTTTGGTATTAACCACCTCCCAATATTTGCCCAACAGCTCCATGGCGCTCAGGCTGCTCACTGCCCGGTCAGCTGGCAGGCGCAGGCGCGCTTCGATCTGGGGCCGGCGGACCAGGTGAAATTCAAAAGCGGAGGTCATCGCCTGGCGCAGCGCGGTTTCATCCAGCAGCGTTTCCCACTGCCGCGGGTATTCCAGGATGAGCCGCACCACCGCCCCTTCCAATTCCTCCTGCGCGGGAAAAACACCCAACACCTCTTGCATGAAAAAATCCGGTGATTTCAGCGCTAAATAACGATCGATATACCGCCGTCCATCCAACTTGCGCCAATCCACCTGGGACGGCTGGCCCTTTTCCACATCGGCAATGACAAAATATTTATCGTCCGCGGCTTCGCCAAAATCCATGCGTTCGATTGAGCCCGGGTAGATCACCGGGGGCTGGGCATCTTTATTCAAGTCCTGGGCTTTATGGATATGCCCAAGAGCCACGTAGCTCAAGCGCGGGTCGCGCACCAGGGACCCCGGCAGCACCAGGTCGCCGCCCAGCATGACCGTCCGCTCCGCGCCGTACACCGCCCCCTGGACGGAAGCATGCGCGGTCAAGACCGCCGGCAGGCCCGGATCGATGCGCTCGAAAAATCCCTGGACCAGTTCGGTCAGGCGCGACTCAATTTCGGCAAATACCTGGGAAGGCTCGGCGCCGCTCATTTCGAGAGCCGCCATCAACCCCGAGCGCGAAACCCACGGCAGCCCGATCAGCTGCAGCGGCAGCCCCTCCAGCTCATCCGGGCCCCACAGGCAGGGTTTACCGATCACATGAATATGGGGCACCTGCAGGGTTTCAAATTCCTGCAGGGCGTGCGCCCGGCCCACTGCCGGGGAGATATCGTGGTTTCCGACCAGCAGCACAGTGGGGATGCCGGCCTGCGACAGGCGGATGATGCGGCGGCCCCATTCCCTTTGAAAAGTGGGAGCCGGGGTGCGGTCCCGGTACGCGTCTCCGGCAAAGAGCACCAGATCGACCCGCTCATCAATGGCCGTGTTGATGATCGTATCGAATGCCTTAAGATAATCCAGCACGCGCAGCGGCAGTCCGCTGGCTGGGTCATGCCGCCCCTGGGGAGCCATATCAATGTGGGCGTCAGCAAAATGGAGAATTTTCATATTTTGATCAAATTTCTGCTCGTGATTCTTTCCTGACCGGTGAAATTTACGGCGCCAGCCCTAATTTGTTTAAGTCATCCACCGCGGCTTGAAAACCGGGGTGATATTTCAGCGCGGTTCTGAGATCAGATACAGCCCCATCCCGATCGCCCAACACGATCCGGGCGCGGGCGCGCCATACCCAGGTTTCTTCGATGAACGCCCCTACCTGGGGTTTGTCGGCGATCCCCAGTCGCTCTGCCCGGTCTCGAATGAAATCCAGTGTGCCGGTTGCCAGGGTAGCTACATCCTGATAGCGTCCGGAATAATAATACGCATAATATGGCCCGGTTTGATGCCAGATCATTCGCCAGGGACGGCGGTCTTCAGGCAGTTTCGCGTACAGCTTAAAGGCCTGGTCGTAGGCTTCAGCCCCCCCAATATAATCCTGAAGCATCACCAGGTTGGTGCCGCGGTTGTACCAGGCAAAATACTGGTCCACCCCGGTTAATTTCCACATTTCATCGGACGATGTTTTCAAAGCGATTTGATAGCTCTGCGCCAGATCATCATATTCTCCCAGCAGCGCAGCTAACTTCGCCTCTTTATCCGGAGAATACGCCACCAGAAACACAAAATCAAACGAGCGCCAATCACTGACGAATGTATCGTACGGGATGGTCAGATCGGGTTTGATATATGAATCCTGAACGATGACCTCGCCTCGCTGATCGTTGTAGCCGGTAACCGTGCGGTAATGCCCCATCCAGCTGGTCATGCCTGTGGCGGTTTCGGGAAAGTACACCCCCACTTCGGTCAACACCGGAAAGCCATTGGCGAGCAGCTTCTTGAGCAAGGCCAGCGTGCCGCCGTAGCGCACTTTCAATTTCAGGTTGGTATATCCCTCAACGTAGTTCTGCATCTCGTAAGGCATTACGTTCAGGTCGTAACCAAACGGCTTGAGCACCTTGCCGGTGGTAAACTTATCCCCTTTCCAACCCCAGAAAGAAAGCTCCATCGCCAGGTTGGTTGGGCCGCAGTAATTCCACGCCCCGTTTTGGGTTTCCCAAACAACACCTTTCAAGTCCACCAGTGAAGGAAGCGGTGTCGGAGTGGCAGTGGCGGTGAAGGTCGGCTGCGGCGTCTGCGGGGTGCGGGTTAAGGTGGGGGTTGTGGTGGATGTCTGGCTGGGCGCCAGGGTTTCTGGCATTGGGGTAACGGTTGGCATCACCTCACCCCCTGGCACAAAAATCACTTCTTTCTGCGGAAAAATGATCGAACGCACCCGCACGCGCGCGTCTTCCAGGAGGTTAAAGACACGCGTCCGCACAGGGGGCAGGCTCAACATCAGCCCGCCAATAACCAATATTCCAATAAAGATGAAGAGGCCGCGGGTCGCTGGACGCATACAAGGATTATAACAAGGTTTTGATGATTCAAATTCTGGCGCGAGGGCGGGGGAGCATCCGTCTTAATTTAAACTTACACAAACTGGTTGCAACTGTTTCCCATGAAATTCGTATAATACTGTAGAAAAGGAGATTTAGACATGGACGGATCAAAACGTTTATACCGCAGTAAGAGCGAAAAAATGATTGCCGGGGTTTGCGGCGGTCTGGCCAGCTATTTTGGCATCGATCCTACCCTGGTGCGCCTGGTTTTTGTACTGCTGCTGTTTGCCCCGCCTTCGGGTCTGTTGATTTACCTGATCATGTGGTTGATCATGCCCTTAGAGGCTTAATTGCCCGCTTCGCCCTCCTCAAAAAGACAAACCCCGCTCGAAACCAACGCGGGGTTTGTCATTGAAATGCGAATGGTCGGACAATTCATCGAAAAAAAAGGCGGGTGCGGTTTCACACGGGTTATTGACCGCGCGGTATATAATCGAATTTATGGCGGAACTTGAACTGCTGTCCGGCAGCCAGACGCGGCCTTATTTTGACCGACTGACCGATATATACCAGGCTACATTCTCTCAGCCGCCTTATTCCGAATCCTTGCCAGATTTTCTCAATTTCATAGGACGGCTTTCCTACCATTCCGGGCAGGCTGGTTTTCGCTGCGTGATCCTCCGCCCAGACCCGCAGGCCGAGGTGATCGGGTTTGTTTACGGTTTTCCAGGGACAAAAGGAGATTGGTTTTACAATCTGGTTTACCCCCGGCTTACTCCCCAGCAGCGAAACCTGTACTTAAGCGACTTCTTTGAATTTGCCGAAATCGCCGTGCTGCCTGCATTTCAAAGGCAGGGCCAGGGTGGGCGGCTGCACGATGCCCTGCTGGCAGGCGTCAGCCAATCCTCGGCCTGCCTGGCTACCCCGGAAGTGGATACCAACGCTCACCACCTCTACCGCCGCCGGGAGTGGACAACCCTCACCCGTGGGATTGAGCTGCCTGGATCAGACCTGAAGTATGAAATTATGGGCAAGGTGCTGCACGAAAAAAATGCCACCCAATGTTAGATTCATCAAAAAAGATTACTTTCTCCCCAGCCCACCATCTGCTATACTTGATAAGTTATGTTTTTCCTGTTGGCAATTCTGACCCAATCCCAAAACGACCCTTCCCGTCTGGAGGATGAGGCGCTGATCAAGGCCATTGTTACTGGCCAATCAGCGGCGCTGGGCACTCTGTATGATCGTTACGGCAGGCTGGTATTTTCGCTGGCATACCAGATTATTCAGGATGATGCCGTCGCCGAAGAAATTACCCAGGAAGTATTCCTGCAGATCTGGAATAAAGCCGGGACATTTCATGGTGAATTAGGAAAAGTATCCACCTGGATGACCAGCGTTACACGCCACCGTGCCATCGACTTCCTGCGGCGGAAGCATATCCGCCCGGAAGGGCACCGGGTGGAATGGGATTCTTCTGAGGAAGGTGATACGCCGGAATGGGTCGATCCGCTGAATGTGGTGACCCACGTAGAAAAAAATATTCAGAACCGCGCCATCCGCCAGGCCATCGCCCAGCTGCCAAAAGACCAGCAGCAGGCTCTGGCGCTGGCTTTTTTTCAAGGGCTCAGCCACCAGGAAATTGCCGAAACCACCGGTGAACCGTTGGGTACTGTAAAAACCCGGATTCGCCTGGCGATGCAGAAGCTGCGCCAGATGCTCGAACCGTCAATTTAGGAAAGATTTCACAAATGGATGCGATACAATACATCCAATCCGAAGCTGGATGCGTAGTATATAGGTAGAGGCGTAAACAAATGAATTCGGCGCATGTAACTGAAGACATCCCAGCTTACGCATTAGGTATCCTGGAGGAAACCGAACGCGAAGCAGTATCCCTGCACCTGGAAAGTTGTCCGGCGTGCAAGGATGAGATGCGTTCATACCAGGCCGTGGTCGACCAGCTTCCTCTGGCAGTTCCCCAACGTACGCCTCCCACGCGCCTGCGCGCGGGCATCCTTCAAGCCGCCGTCGTCCAGGCGGAAGCATCCCGTAAGAAACGTCCGAGCCTGCTGGCCTGGTTTACGCGTCCGCTCAACCCGCTGGTTGGCCTGGTTGGGCTGGTGTTGATCGTCATTTTAGCCGCGTTCAACATTTACCAATGGCAGCAGGCTCGCCAGGCGCCTGGTCAATCTTATACCTTTTCCGATTTTCACCTGGTGGCGATGCAGCCGCCGGAAAGTGTTGGCAAAAATGCCAGCGGTGTCCTTTTGATTAATAAACAGGGGACCTTGGGGACGCTGGTTGTCAACGGGTTGACCACCCTCGATCCCGCGCAACAATACCAGTTGTGGCTGATTAAAGATGGAGTTCGCACCAGCGGGGGCGTTTTTTCGGTGTTTGGAAGCGGCTACGGTTATCTATATATCCGTTCTCCCCAGCCGTTGGGCAGCTACACATCGTTCGGGGTTACCATCGAGCCCAAAGGCGGCAGCCCTGGTCCAACCGGTGAAAAAGTGTTGGGCGGCGATTTATAATCAGCGCTTGCCGAACAACCGCAGCCATTCATCCATTTCATCTGGCCCCGGCGGGGCCGGATTTTCTTTCTGGCTGGCTTGGGCTGCCAGGAGGGCCTTCCTGAGTTGGGCCGCAAACTCCTCAGAGCTGGTAAGCTTCGTTTCCAATTCACGCGCATCTGCCCTGACCTGCCGGTCGCTGGTCACGACCGTCCAATTCCGGGCGTTCTTACCCAGCTGCCGCACCCGTTCGATGATAGCCTGATCGGCGGTTTTCCCGCTGCGAACGTGATGCACACTCACCATACCGGCCATTTTCTTGCCGCCGCGCGTGGGCGGCGCCTGGTCAAAAAACACTTCCACGCGCATTCGACTCACCCGGGCAAACACCTGCAGTATCTCAACCAGGCGGTCCTCGTCATCCATCATCGCGAGATTCATCCCGGATATTTTCGGAATCAAGTTGTGACCATCAATCAAGTACGGCATGCGGTTTATTTTACTTTGGTTTTATGCTATGATTCACCCAGATTGCACGCCAACCGCAAATTCAGCCTTTGGGGCGAGTAAATTTTCATGAGTGTTCTAAAAAGATTGCTACCTTACATTTTCCTGAACATCATCATTTCGGCTGCCGTTACCTTCGCGGTGCTTACCTGGTGGAACAACGGCCGTCAAATGCCTGCTTTTTTGAGCTCACCCGTCCCAACCCAACCCACTGCTGTTGTTGCGTCGTCTGTGCCCGTATCGACCGCTTTGCCGGCTGACGCCAAGGTATTTGAAATCGCCGAGGTCGTGAACGCCGGCAACCTGAATGCAGAATCGGTTGCCATCAAGCGTGTCGGCGAGGGTGAAGTACGCATGAACGGCTGGCGTTTGGAAGACAGTCTCGGCCACCGGTTTATTTTCCCGGATATCGTCTTGTACAAAGGCGGGGCGGTGCGTGTTTATACCCGCGCCGGGACGAATACGGTCAACGATCTGTATTGGGGATTGACCCAAGCCGTGTGGAGTAGTGGAAAAACAGTTTCGCTTTTCGATCAACAGGGCATCCTGCGCGCCACGCTGCCCGTTCCTTAGAGGCGAGCCGAATTTCCCGATTCGAATTTTGCAAATAGCGGTATGATTGCCCTGGCAACCGCGCGAAAAACCAGAATTGTGGATTACAATTTCCCGATGACCGCTTTGAACTTCGAACGATTCGCATTCACTAACCAGATCCCATTGAAGGCAGCCCGAGAGCAGTCCCAATGACCCAGGCCTTGTACCGTAAATGGCGCCCACACCTGTGGAAAGAAGTGATCGGCCAGGAACATGTCGTTCGCACGCTGCAGAACGCCATTCGCGCAGACCGGGTCGCCCATGCTTACCTGTTTGCTGGCCCGCGAGGGACCGGAAAAACTACCTCGGCGCGGCTGCTGGCGAAAGCCGTTAACTGCCTCGAAGAAACCGTGACCAAAAGGCCCTGCGACCATTGCGCGCACTGCAAATTGGTTAACGAAGGCCGGTTTATGGACCTGATCGAGATTGACGCCGCATCCAACACCAGCGTGGATGATGTGCGCCAGCTGCGCGACACGATTAATTTTGCGCCCAGCCAGGGCCGCTATAAAGTCTACATCATCGATGAAGTCCATATGCTGTCAACAGCGGCCTTCAACGCCTTGCTGAAAACGCTCGAAGAACCGCCCCCGCACGCGATTTTCATCCTGGCAACCACTGAAGTCCACAAAATCCCGGCGACAGTGCTTTCTCGCTGCCAGCGGCACGAATTCAGGCGCATCCCGGTTCAAGAAATCAGCGGTTTGCTGCGCGAGATGTGTCAGAAAGAGAAGATCGCGTTTGATGAAGACGCCCTGGTGCTGATTGCCCGCCAATCGACCGGCAGCATGCGTGACGCGATCTCGCTGTTGGATCAGCTGGCCTCTACCGGCGAGCGCATCACCCTGGCCTCCGCCCAGGAGGTTCTGGGGACCGCCACCAGCCAGGCTGTAGTTTCTTTGATCGATGCGATCCTCGACCAGGAATCTGCCGCGGGAATGGACTGCATTCACCGGGCGCTGGACAGTGGTACCGACTCCCGCCAGTTCGCCCGCCAGGTGGTGGAATATTTACGCGGGCTGCTGCTGATCCACATGGGTAATCCGGACCAGGTGGATGCCACCAGCGAAATACGCCAGAAAATGACCGAGCAAGCCAAAAGGTTTAACCTGGCGGCTTTGCTGGACTGTTTGCGCCTGTTTAATACCGCTGCCAGCGAGGTGCGCGGCGGTTGGCAGCCCGGGCTCCTCCTGGAATTAGCCCTGGCAGGGACTGTGAACGCCATGAATCCTCCGCTGCAGGCTCAATCCCTGCCGGAAAGCAGCGCGCCGGCTGCCAAACCCATCAAAACACCTGCCCCGCCTATCCAGGATGCCCATACGCAGCCTGAAACAGCGGTCCTTCCCACCCCGCCTGTCAAGACACCCCCCAAGATAAAAACATCCGGCGAAACCACGCCTACCCCGTCTGCGCCAAAGGTGCAAGCTCCCCAGCCTGCCGCCGTGCAAACAGTGACTCCGCATGAAGACGTTCGAAAAGAGACAGGGCCAGGGGTGGAATTTGACCGCATCCAGCAAAATTGGAACCGCATCAAGCAGGCCGCCAAGGACCTGCGGGTCAATATGTCTGGCCTGTTAAATTCCTGCACGCTGGTTTCGATTAAAGACGGCGTGCTGGTGATCGGCTTCAGCAGCGACGTGCTCAAGCAAAAAATGGAAGCCGGGGATAATTTACAGCTTGCCCGCCAGGCCATCCAGCGCGTCATCGGGCAAGATGTACCGGTGATGTGCGTGGTGCTGGGCAGCAAAGGCAGCGGTGGACAGGAAATGGACATTGAAGGCGACGGCATCGTTGGCACTGCCTTGAATTTAGGCGGTCATATCGTACAAAAGGGTAAAACTGACTGACCGGCCAGCCCTCCACGGACCTGCCGAGGGCTGGACAACAATATTGATCGGAGACTATTATGGCAAAAGGATTTAATCGAACCCCCGGTGGTGGTGGCGGCGGCATGATGAACCAGATCAAGCGCCTTCAGGAACAGATGGAAGCCGTTCAGGCCCAACTGGCAGTGGAAACCGTGACCGCGACTGTCGGCGGCGGCGCGATTAAAGTCACCATGACCGGTGACCAAAAATGCAAGGCGGTCGAAATCGATCCCGAGCTGCTCAAAGACAGCGACGCCGAGATGCTGCAAGATATGCTGCTCAGCGCGGTCAATATGGCCCTCGACCAATCTCGCCAGCTGCAGTCAGAGCGGATGGGCCCCCTGGCCGGTGGGCTGGGTGGGTTAGGTTTTTAATCCAGACAAAATGGCGGTCTTACCTGCTCCCCTCCAAAATTTAATCACTTCCTTTGAGCGCCTCCCCGGCATTGGGCCAAAATCAGCTTCACGCCTGGCGTTCTTTTTGCTCAGCGCGCCGGATGAAATTTCCCAGCAGCTGGGCAGTGCCCTGATCGCTTTAAAAAGCGCCACGGGGATGTGCCCGATTTGCTTTAATATCACCCAGGCCGGGGCCGAGACCTGCGAGATTTGCGCCGATCCGCGGCGTGATGCCGCTTTGCTGTGCGTGGTCGAAGAACCTCTGGATGTACTGGCGTTGGAACGCACCGGCGGATTTCCCGGGCGCTACCACGTGCTGCACGGTGTGCTCTCGCCCATCGAAGGAAAAGGCCCGGAAGATCTCAAAATCCGCCCGCTGATCGACCGCGTGCGCAGCGGGGGCATCCGCGAGGTGCTGGTCGCCACCAATCCCAGCATGGAAGGGGATGCCACCGCCCTTTACCTGCGCCAGCAGCTGCTGCCGCTGAGCGTACGCATCACCCGCCTGGCCCGCGGCCTGCCGGTGGGCAGCGATCTGGAGTACGCCGACCAGAACACCATCCTGCGCGCGCTCTCGGGACGCCAGGAAATGAGTTAATTAGCTAAAAAACTTTCCAAAAAATATTGCTTGAGAGTTTTATTTGCGGGGCTTCGCCTCGCAAATAAAACTCTCAAAACAATTTCTGGATAGAAACTAAGGTGGTTCCCATTCCAGGGAGTTAAAATAACTTCACCCGGCGTTGATCCGTGCTGCGAACGACCGCCGGTGAAAATCTTATTATCGGGCGGGATATGGTGAATTTCAGTCAGGCAGCCTGGCTTTCGACATTACTGTTGTTGATATTAACCGGCTGCGGGCGTGATTTCACCGGTAAGCCCACCCCTACCCTGCCGCCTTTTCCCTTTCTCAGCCCAACACCTTCGCGCACCCCGCTGGTCTTTGTTACCCCGACCAACCGGGTAACACCTGCCCCGGTTTCTCTCCCTCCCCGGCCTATCCCCATTCCTCAATTCTCCGCCTCAGATGGGGACCTGGCAACCCCTGCTGCCTACGTCTGGCCAACCCCGATGTCCGCCCCGGCTTACAGCTTCACGGTCAACACCCTTACACCCATCGCACCCGGATCGCGGTTCGCGGACCTGAGTGAAGTGATGCGCCTTGGACAGGGTTCCCTGTTATTTTTTACATTTTCGGCCGATGGCCGCTGGTTGGGGTTTTCTACCCAGCGCGGAATCGATCTTTACGATGCCCGTACCTTGAGCGAGGTACTGTTTATTTCCACGCCGGTCGAAATCTTGCGCCTGGCTTTTTCGCCTGACGGTAGTCTTTTAGCCGCGGCCGACCGTGATTCACGCATCAGCCTCTACGAAACGACCGGCGGAAGCCTGATCCGCCAGCTGGATAACGGCGCTCTCGGCCCGCCTCTGACGCTGACTTTTTTCAGCGATGGCAGCCTGCTGCATATCGGCACTTCCAGCGAAATCAGCGTGATCTGGGAAGTGGAAACAGGCAAGCTCGCTCACCGCTGGTACACCAGCGGCAATGCCGCGATGGCAGCCTCGCCGGACGGCGAGCTGCTGGCAACCTCGAACTGGAACGGCAGCATTTTTATCTGGACGCTGCAGGACGGCCGCAGCCCCGGACGGCTGTGGGCCGATTCGGAGATTCTTGCGCTGCAGTTCGCGCCCGACCGCAGCACCTTGTTAGCCGGGTACGGCGATGGAACAGCTTTGATCTGGAACCTGGACGGCGGAAAAGTGCTGCACACCTTGCGTGGCCATACTGACCGGGTCACAACCGCGGCGGTCTCCCCGGACAGCAGGTTGGCGGCAACCGCCGGCTGGGATAAAACCATCCGCCTGTGGGATATGACCAGCGGCGTCCTGCTGCACACATTCACCGGTCACAGCGGCAGAATTGTTCAGATTGCATTCACCGCGGATGGCCGAGGCCTGGCCTCCTATGCCGAAGACGGGCGTTTCCAGCTGTGGACGGTCCCGGCTGGTATCCCCACCCGGTCGCTGGATGACTTTTCCCCACCGGGCAACGCAATTTTTACCCCTGACGGAAAAACTGTGCTGACCGGGGCCCAGGACGGCTGGCTGCGCTGGTGGAATGCGGCAACCGGTGACCTGCTGGCCGAACGCCTGGCCAATCCTGCCGGGATCAGCGCCCTTCAGCTCTCACCAGGCGGATCGCTGATCGCGACCGGGGGCACAGACGGTCCGATCCGCGTGTGGGAAGCGGCCTCTGGAAAGCTGGTCGCTGAATTTAACGAGTCTCAGGTCTGGGTGAACAACCTGGCCTTCTCACCTGACGGCCGCTGGCTGGCTGCGGGCGGCGCTGAAGGCAATATTCGCCTGTGGGATATGACCAGCGGCCGCCTGGATCGGTCCATCTACACCGGTACCAGGGTTATCCTGCGCCTGGCCTTTTCTCCCGACAGCCGTCAGCTTGCCGGGGGAGCATTGGACGGCAGCATTACCCTATGGCGGATCGATAGCAGCCTGCCGCCGCGCGTCCTGCGTGAAACAGGCCCTTTCGTCAGCGCGCTGGCGTTTTCACCCGACGGTTTCACTTTGGCCGCCGGCGGGGATGAGAAGACCATCTCTTTTTGGCGGCTGGTGGGCGGCAGCCAGGTCGTTACCCCAGAACATGAGCATCCGGAAGGCCTGGCAGCTGTCGCATTCACCCCGGACGGGCAGGTGCTGGCTGCTTCATTTTGGGATCACAGCCTGCGTTTTTACAGCCCGGTATCCGCCAGCCTGCTCTATGAAGTTGACCTGCCTTTTACTGCGCGGCAGATCAGCATATCGCCGGATGGGCGGCAGCTGTCCCTCAGCCTGGAAGACGGCACAGTCCGCATCTGGGCGATCCGCTGACCGCCAGCCCTCATCTCAATCCTGGCTGTAGTTCTTCCCCGCTGCGGCGCGGTTTATGAGAATTATGGTCTCCATCTTAACAATTCATACATCATAATTTAATATATTATTGGTAACATAAATCCACTTTGGTAAAAATACATAAACTATCAAAAATGGAGATACGATTCATGAAATTAGCATCCCCCTCTGCTCAGCACGTCTTGCGGTGGTTCTCGCTCGCCATACTGGTCGGGACCGTTCTACTGGCAGCCTGTACACCAACCGCGGCGTCGCAGACCGTGGATCCCACGGCGGCTCCGACCAGCGCCACCCGTCCGACCGATCCGAAACCCACCGATCCGCCCCCAACCGCGGCCACGGCGAATCCAACCGCCACTACGCCAAATCCAACCACTGCCTCCCCCACTCAATCCCCCGCGCAGGGCGGCTCAATCACATACAAAATCGTCCCGGGCGAATCCAAGGTGACTTATGAGGTGGGCGAGACTTTCCTCAACCAGAATAACCGGTTTAATCTGGCAGTAGGGGTAACCACCCAGGTGACCGGAACTATCATTGGCGATAAAAATAATCCTTCCAGCGTCACCCTGGCCACATTCGAGATCGATATCAGCAAATTTGCCTCAGACAGCAGCCGGCGCGATGGCTACATCCGCAGCAACGGCCTGGAATCTGGCAAGTACCCCATCGCAAAATTTGTCCCAACCAAGATCGAAACTCCGCCCAGTTCGTATACCGAAGGCCAGGACGTATCTTTCAAGGTGACCGGTGATATGACGATCAAAACTACAACCAGGCCGGTAACCTGGGAGGTCACCGCCAAACTGTCGGACGGCGTCTTGACCGGAAAGGCCACGACTGAGATCTTGATGTCCAATTTCAATGTAGGTCCGATTTCGATCCTGGGCGTGCTGAACACCGAAGACAAGGTGAAACTGACCTTCGACTTTGTGGCAAAGCCGTAATCTTATCAGGGTGTAGGGGCTGTAGAGGCGAGTTGACGACTCGCCTCTACAGCCCCTACGTTAAATAATCCCTATTTCGGCGCAGGCTGGTATGCCGGCAGCTCAATCACCTGCGCGCCGGCCCGGACCACATAATTGGGCAGCCAGGCCACCCCAAAAATTTCCAGGAAGATATCTTTTTTCATCGGAGCGATGGGAATTTCAACAACGTCGTTGACCAACCCGGCCCATTTCTCCCGGGCCTCACTGATCTGGCGCCGGAGATCGCTTTCTGCGGTCCGGATTTGATCTTCCAGCAGGTCAATTTCCTTGCGAACCTGCTCCAGATCAGCCCGGGCCTGCTCCGCCATGCGGCGTTTAGCCAGCGAACTGGACAGGCTGCGTTTGCGCTTCGAAAAAATGCTGAGCAGCAGTTCGCCCGAGGCCGAAAACTCCTCCATCTTGCGCTGGTCGGCTTCGCTCCTCTGTTCGCGCTCGTCGCCTTTTTTCTTTTGCAGCTTCTGGCGCAGCACAGTCAGGCCGCCCTCGTATTTACGGTTGATCCTTTCAACTTCGGCCTGCATCCCTTCCCGCGCTAATTGGCTGCACTGCTCGCGAAAATCGGCCAGGCTGGCCTCGGGGCCGGCATAACATTTGAGCGCGGAATTGCCCTTGAGCACTATTTTTCCACTGTGAAGGACCCAATTGATGAAATCCCGCTGCAGACCGGTGGCGCGGCGGGTATCCGCCAGCCAGCCGGGCAAAGGCGCAAAACGCGCCTGAGGTAGGGCCTGGGTCTGCAGTTCATCAATCGGATAGGTGCGCCATGCCTGGTCCTCCCAATTCAGGATGCTGCTATCCAACACAGTGATCAGCACCGCTAACTGTTGCGCATAATCCAGCGCATAGCGCGCCGAGCGGTAGCGCACCTGGACCTGAGCCAGCAGCCCCGGACGGTACATTAACCCTTCCGGCGAAAGCGGGATGGACATGCTCATATTGGCAGCAGATGCGGATTGGCTGACCCCCCAATCTGCGGGCAGGAAGTATTCCCCCAGCCCTGCAGGAATGCCCGGGCGGTTCAGCGAGACTCCGTTAATGGACAAAGGCTGCGCAGCGGCGACCGGACGGGTAATCAGCGGCACGGGCTGCGTATCTTCAATGGACAGGCCCGGAAAAGCGGCATTTTTGAGGCTGGGTTTCACGCCTGGCGCAGGTTTTCCCACCCCTGCCAGGCGGTTCAGATCCGGGATCTGGGCGCGAGTCACCGGACCTGCCAGGTAATTTAGCGTCCAGCGCGTCTGGAAAAGCTGGGGGCCCCCGGCATGCACATTGTGCAGCAAAAAGATACGCTTTTGCAGCCCGGATATCAGGCGGTTGATCTGGCCGATATCCATTTCGCCGCCCGCCGAACGCAGCCCCTCCAGCAGGCGCTGCTTGTCCTGCTCGGTTTGCAGCCGTCCAATGAACCAGGTCCCGGCATTGGACAGGGCTTTATAATCCAGGTCGACCGGGTTCTGCGTTGCCAGGAGCATCCCCACCCCAAAAGCGCGCGCCTGTTTGAGCATGCGCAGCAAGATCGGCTTGCTGGGCGGGTTGTACAGCGGCGGCAGATAACCGAGAATTTCATCGAAATAGAGCAGGGCGCGCAGCCCGCTCGTTCCGCGCTGGGTGCGCATCCAGGCTTCCACCGCGGCAAACAGCAGGGTCGAGAAAAACATGCGCTCGGCATCATTCAAGTGCGCCAGGTAAAAAACGCTGTGGCGCGGGCGGCCGTCGGCGCGGTAGAGCATCTTCTCCACATCCAGCGGTTCGCCCTCCAACCAGGTTTGAAAAGAAGGCGCAGCCAGGAAATTATTGAGCAGCAAGGCCAATTCTTTGCGGTCCTTGGGCGGGAAGAAGCTGTCCACCGGAAATGCCCCCATCCGGTCAAAGGGCGGGTTCTGCACCAGCAGGATCAATTCCGCCATATCCAGCGGCGCGTTTTTACTCCAGGCGGCCTCGAGGATATTCGAAAGCAGGATATGCTCACGAGAGCGCAGTGGATCAAGCTCGCTGATGCCGATCAATCCCAACAGAGCGGTAACCGTGCTGGCAATTTTTTCGCGCAGCACCTCCCGGTTTTCCTCCCAGGGCAGGCCGGGTGATTGGAATGAGGTCAGGATGCTGACCGGCACCCCGGCGGATGAGCCGGGGGTATAAAGGGTGTAGTCGACCGCATCCCGTAAAGCCAGCAGTTGATCACGGCCCAGGCCCCACTCCGCCAGGCCTTCCCGCCAGCGTTTTGAGGTTTCCTCCGCCAGAACAGGCACCGTTTTGCCCTCACGGCGAGCAGTTTCAGGGTCTATCCACGGCTCGAAATCTTTCGCCTGCTGTTCGGGAAAATGCAGCAGCAGGTTGCCCAGATCGCCTTTTGGATCGATCATGATCGCCGGGAAACCTTGCGCTGCGGCTTCTTCCAATAAACCAATGCACAGCCCGGTTTTGCCCGAACCGGTCATACCGGTAACAACGGCATGCGTGGTCAGGTTTACCGGATCGTAAAGCAGCGGTTGGGTGGTCGTCTTGCCTTGAACCGGGTCGAAAATGCGTCCCAGGTAAAAGAATGGTGAAGAAGGCATGAATTCTCCTATTCCACCGAGTATAACGCATATACCCCGCCAAAGTCGACCGGCGCAGGCAGCGTATCTAAATATTTCTCCAATGCTTGTAAATCTTCTGGCGGGTGGTGGGGATCCGCCGCTTCCAACAAAAAGCGCATTCCCTGGCGGTAAACCAGCAGGTGAGTAATACCCGCCTGCTGCCAGGCCGTGCGAATCGCAGCCGGGTTGTCGCCCTGCTCCAACCACATGCGCTTCCAGCGGTCCAGGATTTCATCCGGCAGGCAGCGGGGAGCGCAGTACAGCGAACGCGGCTCGTAGATTAACTGCGCTCTCTGGCCGGCGGGGAGCTCACGCGCCGCTTTCATCGCCGGCTGGAACCAGCCCAGGGTATCTGCCAGATATGCCTCCTGGCTCTTCAACCCCATGACCGCCTGCGGTGCATCACTGCGCCAGGATGCCAGACTTACCTCCAGGGTATTCAACCCCAGAACCAGGAGGATCAATGCCGCTGCCAGGCGGCCCATCCGCACCGGTCCCAGGCGCAGTCGGCGCAGCCCAACATCGCCGGCTGCCGCCAGAACCACAAACGCCGGGAAAATAGAAAAATAATATCGCGTCTGGATCAGGTTGCCGCTGTACTGGTTGCCCAGCGCCCACATCAGCAGCCCACAGGCAGCAAGCGCGGCGGCGGTATCTCGCAGGGCGGTAAAAGGCGGCTCCCCGTCATCTGTCGCCGGGGGCGGAGGTTCAAACCGCCGGTTTGCCAGCCAGGCCAATCCGCCTAACCCCAGCAGCAGGGCTCCAGGCGCAAACATATAGCCATCCCCGGCATCGAACCCCAGATAGGTAGCACGCACCGGCAAGAAAACGAAATCCAGCCAGTTTCCCCAGGCTGCCAGGTGCTGATAGACCTGCAGTCGGACAGCGGTCATCGCTCCCCCGGTTAAGAAGAATGGATATAATGGATTGCCGGTGCTGACCGCATTCTTGACCAGCCAGGGCAGCGCCGCCAGCAAAGCCACCCCACCAAAGGTAAATACGGGCGGGATAAAAGCTGCCCGTCTTTTCCAGGCATGCCAGGCTAATGCGGCTAACGCAGCCAGTGCCAGTACACCTGAGGTATATTTGCTGCCTACCGCCAACCCGGTGAATAAAGCGGCGATAATAAGGCTGCGCCGGGCGCCGTCTTCTCGCCAGGCTGCCAGCATCACCAGCGCGCCCAATGACAGCAAAAAGACCAGCCAATCCACATAACCGCCTGCCAGCAGCCAGGCAGGCGTAAATCCGGCGAGCAGCGCAGCCGCGCCCACCCAGGCTGCCCGCACGTCGAATGCCTGGCGCAAGCAGCCCAACAGGCCCAGCACAGACAACAGCCCAAACATCCAGCCCAGCACTGCCGCAGCCGGATTGCCCGCCAGGGCAATAATCCAGGTATACAGCAGTTCAGCGGTCTGCGGCATACCGCTCATCACAATCCACGGCAGGTAGTTCACCCGCCCATCGCGCAGGTAAGCATCCGGCATGACCATGTGGTAAACCAGGCTGTCAAAATGCAGCGGCGGGGCCAGCGCCACCCCCAACGCCGCCAGGAAAATTATGCCCACCAGCCCAGCCAGGATACGCTCGAAAGCCCCGCATTCCCGCCAGAGCAGCGCCAATCCATGCCAGCCGCGCAGCCAGGCCCACATTGAGCGGTGCAGCAGCACACCCAAAAATCCCAACGCTGCCCAGGGCAGCCAGGTGGGTAAACCAACCGTCGTCCCAACCACCAAAACGCCCAGGCCGAGCAGCCCAAAGCCCAAACCAGCCTGCAAGACCAGGCGGGTCAGCGGATGCAAAGTTTCACCGCGCAGGATCAGCGTTCCCAAACCGCCGGCCAAAATTGTCAAACCTGAAACTGCCAGCAGCCGCCACACAGCCAGCAGCAGCGCCACAAATTGGTCCGGTTCGGCCGGCTTGTGCCCGGCATAATACAGGACCAGGATAAATATCAACCATAAAAATGCTGAAATCGGCAGGAAGAGCTTGCGCATGATGTAATTATACAAGAGGCCATCCGAACGCAGCCTGGCAACCAAATTGCAACCCTGCGTTTGATGTATAATTTATTTGGAAAATCTGTTCGCACTTCACAAAGGGCCGGATCGTGTTTGATCTATACTATTTTTCCTTTAATGTAACCGACCAGCTTCACCAACCGGATTTACCTGGTATTCTGGTGTCTCCGCCCCCGAAAAAAGGCAGCCATGGGCGTGACGGCGACCTGCTGATCATGTTCATATCCCTTAACGGCACGAATCCTTATTCGCCGGAAGAATTAGCCAGCATGCAGCAGCGGGCAGCGCAGGTATATTACAAATCCAGCGGTTCGCTCACTTCCGCGATGCGGGCCGCGGCGGATGTTTGCAACAATCAGCTTATGGAACGCAACCTGAAGAACGCTCGTGAAGAGGGCAGCCAGGCGATCGCGCGTCTGAATATCGGTGTACTGCGCGAAGACGTCCTTTTCCTGGGCGTGGCGGGGTCCTCGCATGCTTTTGTGCTTGGAGCCTCTGAAGTGCAAGATTTCTACGATCCGCAAGCCGGGCGTGGCCTGGGATTCGGAACTTCCACCACCCTGCGCTATTTCCAGGCCCAGGTAAAACCAGGGGATGTGCTGGTTTTCAGCCCTGAACCCCCGGAAGTGTGGTCTACCTCCGCTCTGGCGGGCAGCGCCGGGCTTACCCTGGAACATTTACGCCGCCGGCTGCTCAACGGTACCGGCCCAAACCTGCAAGCTGTGGTAGTGAAATTTCAAACGGGCAACGGCGAAGTCCATGCCTTACGCCACCGTTCCACCACACCCCAACCTACAGCGCCTATGGCACATCCTCCATCCGGCAATTCAGAAAATCCGGACGCGCCGGCAAGTTATCTCAGCGAAGCGCCTGTCCGGCCTTCGCCCGAACGGAAACCGGCGGTTTACCCACCCGCCGCCCCTCCCGCTGCCCGCGCAGCACCTGCTCGTCCACCAGCGGCGCGCAGCGGGGCAGAGACCGTGCTTCCAATATCCACACCAATTTCGCGGCCTCGGCGCGCGGTAACGGCTGATATTCCCTTGCCCGCCACGCCCGAGCCGGAACCCGTGGACCCGCAGGCCAGTCAGGCCGCTGCCCTGGAGGCCGCCCGCCTGGCGCGCCGGCGCCGGTTGGAGCGAAAACAAAAAGCAGCGACCGTGTGGAATGGCTGGAAATCGTTTAGCGCGCGCGTTGGGCAGGCATGGCGCAGCCTGTGGGTGCGCCTGGCGCCGCAGCGCGCCAGCACACCCGGTTATGCGGGCGCTGCCCCGGAAGTGCGCATTTCTCCTGCCCTGCTGGTTTTCATCGCGATTGCCATCCCGCTGATGGTTGTGGCGGTTGCCATGACAGTTTATTTGCAAACCGGGCGCGGCGAACAGCGCAGCACGGCATTCGCGCAGGCAACGCAGTATGCGGCCCAGGCCGCGAAGGAAAAGGACCCGGTCTTGCAGCGCAATGCCTGGAACCAGGTTCTGCTGTGGCTGGATAAAACCGAAGAATACGGCGTTACCGACGACAGCCGCGCGCTGCGCTTGCGCGCCCAACAGGGTGTTGATGCCGGAGATGCCGTGGTGCGGCTGGCATTTCAACCCGTAAACCGGGTAGGATTTGCCCGGACGGTAAATATTACCCGCATGGCGGCAAGCAACAACGACCTGTACCTGCTCGATTCATCCAACGGCTCGGTACTGCGATTGTTCATCACTGCCCAGGGCTATGAATTAGATACCCTTTTCAACTGCGGCCCAGGACCTTCCGGCGCAATCTTTATCAGCCCGCTGATCGATATTGCCGCCATGCCGCCCGTGAATCCTTACAATGCCACCCTCGCTGCCCTGGACGGCAATGGGAATCTGGTTTACTGCATTCCCGGAAAGAATGCGGTCAGCCGTTCTCTGGCGCCGCCCAACGTGGGGTGGGGCAAAATCCGCGCGATGTCCCTGTCACAGGATGCGCTTTATGTGCTGGATGTGCTGGGGAATGCCGTCTGGAAATATTCTGCCAATGACTTAAATTTTGCGGACCGCCCGCGCCTCTTCTCTGAAACCTTTAACCTGTCCCTGGCCGATGTCGTCGATATTGCCTTCTATGAAGACAATATTTATTTCCTGCGCAGCGACAGCCACCTGGTGCAGTGCGCCATCAGCAACATAAGTGATATTCCCACGCGCTGCGCTAACCCGGCGAAGTTCAATGATCCGCGCTCAGGGCGTGAGAAAAATCCCGTTTTGATGCCTGAGACCCTGTTCAGCCAGGTTTTAACCATTAACGCGCCGGACCCTTCTTTATATCTGCTCGATACCAGCCACGCCGCGATCTATCGCTTCAGCGTGCTGCTTAATTTTCAGGATCAAATGCGCCCATCCAGTACCACCAACCCTACCCTGCCGCGCAGCGAACCGACTGCCTTTACCATTACCCCGCGCCGGATCGCATTTCTGGCCTACGGCAGCCAGGTCTTCATGGCCCAGATGCCATAACCGCATCTTTTAATGAGTTTGGGGTGATTTTTTGATATCGCTTCGCGATATCAAAAAATCACCCCAAACTCATTCGCCTTAGGCGCGCTGCGCGTGTGTGGTTGCAGTCAGGCCGACCTGCTTTTTTGATGTTCTAGGAGGCTTTTGTAAATTGCTGTGTAATTTACAAAAGCCCCCGCGCTTAATTTTACGTCGTCCACGCACTCATCTTGTACAGACCCTATAAAAATTATCCAAAATGGTCTATACTGGGGAAATGACTGAACTTGTCACTACGAAACTTCCCGGGCCCGGTTTCCTGGCGCTGGTCGGCAGCGGCGAGTACCTTCCGCCCATTGAACCGCTCGACCGCTGGCTGTTGGCGCATCTCAACGAGCCTGCCAGGGTCGCCTGCCTCCCTACGGCTGCCGGGACCGAAGGCGACCAGCGCATCGACTATTGGTGCAACCTGGGCGTCGACCATTTTTCTCGCTTGGGCGTCCAGGCAGAGGCCGTGCGTGTCATCAACCGCTCGACAGCGCAAGACCCTGTTATGGCAGAGCGCGTGCGCAGCGCCAATTTTGTTTATCTTTCCGGCGGCAAGCCCGCCTATCTCTATAATTCGCTGAACGCGACCCCCGTCTGGGGGGCGATTATCGAGGTGCTGCAGCGCGGCGGCGTGGTCGCAGGCTGCAGCGCGGGGGCCATGATCTTCGGCGAACGCATTCCCACTTCGCTCTTCTCCAACAACTGGCAGCCGGCTTTTAATTTTCTACCAGGATCGTTCATCATTCCCCATTTTGATGAAATCCCGCGCATGATGCTGCACGGCATGCGCCTGGTCGCCGGGAAATTAAGGATCATTGGGATCGCGGGCTCGACTGCCCTGGTTTGCGGACCACAGGGTGTCTCCGTCCAGGGTTTAGGCTCGGTGGCTATGATCGAAAACGGGCATAAAAAGCAATATAAGCCGGGCGCCATTCTTTAATCTGCCGCCAGGCCGAAGAGGTTCGACTTTCAAGGGTGCTTTTCCCGCCGATGGCGGGAAAAGCACCCTTGTTTCCATTTTGACAGGCTCAATTGAAACGATTTCCCTGCTTCAACTGCGCTGCACGGCTTACCAGGTCTACAAACTCGCTCAAATCCTGGTCGTTGGGCAGCAGTTCGCGCAGCCCGCTGGCAAGATTGTAAACCTGCCACATATCCATCTCCTGGGCCCAGGGCGTGCCCTTGAGAATTTCGGCGTATTGGGCGGCGAGCACCGCCAGCTGGTAGTGGGGCTGCATGGCATAGTAATCCTGCCCCAGCTCCCAGGTATTCAAATTGCCGTTGATTTCTGTCGGCTGGCGCGTCTTCGGATCCAGCCAGCGCAGTTGGACGGTCGCTATCCTACCATGGGCATTGGGCTGCAGGTAGACTGCGTACAGCGCCACCACATGGTGCCCGGCGCCAATCTCTCCGGCATCCACCGTGTCGTTGCGGAAATCCTGGTCGGCTACTGCCCGGTTTTCATACCCAATCAGGCGGTAGTAGCGCACCACATCCGGGTTGAAATCGACCTGTGTCCTGGCATCCAGGGCAATGGTTACCAGGCTGCCGGTGAGATTTTCGACGAACAGGCGGCGGGCTTCATCCAGGTTATCGATGTAAGCATACATGCCGTCTCCTCGGTCCGCCAGGCGTTCCAGCAGCACGTCATTGAAATTACCCATGCCAAAACCGTAGGTGTTCAGGGTGATGCCTTCTTTGATAAAACCCTGGATGTATTCGAGAATGCCGTCCGGGTTGGTCATGCCCGTATTGGCGACCCCATCCGAACACAAAATCACTTTATTGGTTGTATTCGGGCGGTAGAACTGCATGGCCTGCTGGTATCCCAATCGCAGGCCGGCTTCAGCGTTGGTCGACCCTTCGGTGCGCAGGGTGTTGATCGCTCGCAGGATGAGATCTTTGCGCTCCACCGCTGTGGGCGGCAGGGCGATGCGCGCCGTGGTGCCAAATACCACCACACCGACCGAGTCCTGCGGGCGCAGGCGCTCAACCAGCACCTGCAAAGCATTTTTGACCAATCCCAGGCGGTTCTCCAGATTCATCGAGCCGGAAATATCGATCACGAAGGTCAGCGAGACCGGTTTGCGCTGCGATTCCGGCACGCGGTAGCCCTGCACTCCAACCCGCAGGATCAGCGTGCCATCCGGGTAGAACGGCGATGGCGCCCCTTCGGCATACAGGGCAAAGGCAGCTTGAGGCGGCGGGTTGTAGCCAGCGTCGAAGAAATTGATGAATTCTTCCGGGCGGATGGCTTCCTGGGGCGGCAGATTGCCGTCCTGGAGATAGCGCCGGGCCACTGTATATGAGGCGGTATCCACATCCAGGCTGAAGGTTGAAAGATGGTCCGCCCGGGTATCCGTGTATGGATTGGTGCCGTAATTCTGGAATTGGTTATCCAGAGGGATGGGCGCCGGGTAATAATATCCAGGGCCTGCCGCCGGGGCCTGGGTGGGCAGCGGTACACCCGGCTTGTAAGGGATGCTGGTGGCGGCAGGGGCAGAGGTGGGATAGGGTGCCATGGTCGCAGCAGCAGCCGAGGTGGGGGCGGCCGTACGCGGGTGGTAGACCTCAGGCGCTTTGGTCGGCGCCGGCATTTGCGATTGGTTTTTGGGCGCTACCGCCACCGGCGTGGCAGCGTTGCGGCTGGCCGGGGCGCAGCCTGTCACTAAAAGTGCAATTACAAAAACAAAAATAGATATTCGACGGGTGTTCATCGCATTCCTCCTTTGGCTTGAACCTTGCACTCAGGATAGCGCCTCTGGAGCATGTTCGCTTGACACCCGGTTGACAAAAAGGTGACAAACTTCTATCATTTGTCTGTAGCCGAAAGTAGTGTTTTCTCGATCCGCAAATTCACGGAAGGAGGCATCATGGCCGTGGTAACCTTATCCCGCCAGTTAGGCAGCCTGGGATATGAAACCGCTGAAATGTTGGCCTTGCGCACCGGGTATCGTTTGGTGGGGAGAGAATTGATCAACCAGGCAGCCAAACGCGCCGGCGCCCCGGATGTAGCCCTGGCAATGATCGACGAGCTGAATTTACTGGGGCTAAAACCTGCCCCGGAAGACATCCAGGCCTATTTGATCGCAGTTAAAACGGTCATGGATGAGCTGGCCGCGGCGGGGGATGTGATCATCGTTGGGCGAGCCGGGCAGGTCATCCTGGCAGACTGGCCTGGCGTGCTGCACCTGCGCATGGTTGCTCCCCTACCGGTCCGGGTTCACCGGCTGGCCTCTCGCCAGGGCATACCCCGTGCTGCGGCGCAGGCCCAGGCCGAAACCAGCGACCGCTACCACAAGCAGTACTTCAAAAATTTTTACCACATCAACTGGGACTTGCCTGAGTATTACGATCTTGTGATCAACACTGCCAAATTGACCGCGGAGAATGCCACCGAAATGATTTGCATTTTGTTAGGCAAATGCGCTCCCCACGCCGCCGCCCTCGCCACGCCCTCTGCCGGAGCCAACGATTGACCTCCAACCCGAACGCGCCAACCCCACAACCTGTGCCCAATCCAGGCCGGCCTGCGCCGGGTACGCGCCCCGCTTTCTCTCACCCGGCTGAGGAAATTTTTGCCCGTATTTTGGATTTTTACGGTTTGGAATGGGAGTATGAACCCTGTACTTTCCCACTGGAATGGGATGATCAAGGTCAGGTGACTGAGGCCTTTTCGCCCGACTTTTACCTGCCGGGCCAGGACCTGTACATCGAATTGACCACCCTGCGCCCGCAGTTGTCCACATTTAAGAACCGCAGGCTGCGCCGCATGAAAGAACTGTATCCAAACATTCAGGTAAAACTGCTCAAGCGGCGCGAGCTGCACGCCATGATGGTGAAATATGGGCTGAGTGAAGAAGCGGCCCGCATTTCAGGGACTCGCGCCCAGGGATAAGCGAGGAAACGCATGACTTCTCTCGATTTAATCCAACAATACGGCCCGGTCGCGGCCAATGTGCAAGATATTCTGCTAACCGAGGAGCAAATCCAGCAGCGGGTTTCTGAAATGGGGGCAGCCATCGGCCGCGATTATTCTGCCCGTGCCCCTTTGCTGGTTGGGGTTCTAAAAGGGGTGGTGTTTTTCATGGCCGATTTGCTGCGGGCCATTCCCATCCCGGTGGAGGTCGATTTTCTGGCGGTCGCCAGCTATTCACCGGAAACGCGCAGCCGGGGCAAAGTGCGCCTGGTGAAAGACCTGGAAGCTGACATCAGCGGACGGCATGTATTGTTTGTCGAAGACGTTATCGACACCGGGCTGACGCTCAACTACCTGCTTTCCAACCTGCGAGCGCGCCAGCCCGCCAGCCTGGAGGTATGCGTATTGTTTGATAAGCCCGAAAAACGCTTGATCGAAATTCCCCTGAAATATAAAGGGTTCAACCTGCCTGACCGTTTTGTGGTCGGCTACGGACTCGACCATCACGAGCATTACCGCAACCTGCCGTTCGTCGGCACGCTCAAGGCCAGCGCATTGTAATTAAAAAGAAATTTAACGGATGTTCCGACCGGCAAAACCAATCGGAACACCCGTTAAATAAAACAGGGGTCCCAAGTAACCTTTCAGTTTCCCTTTCGCTCCGCATTTGCTCGCTTTATTCTCGCCCGGTGTATACCGTTTTGAGAAATGAGGCTTTTTACGAGGTTCTTTTTTTATGGGCGATATTTTTTTCAGAAATTATCTTCGAGTTTCGCTTCCCATTCGAGAAGTTACTTTCAGATTATTCTCGAAATCTCTTTTTTCGCCCTTTGAACCTTTTACCTTGGCTTTGCTCCTTTGATCTTCTTTCCTTTCGGCTGGATCTTCGGGAACATTCTCCTTGGTATCTGAGCGGTACGGGTTCCGCTGATCGCGGTGTACTGACCAATTTCTTGGAACGCCCTGTGACATCATTATAGGAAAGAACATTCCTGGAGTCAACCACTCAAAATTTCTTTTAAGATTGTTGTAAGGACAAGTCAGACAACCGTGCAAAGACTGGCTCACCTGGATTCCACGGAAGGTAGCTTTTACTGCTTGCGCTCGATCACCACCGCCGTGCCGTACGCCAGCACCTCAGAAACGCCTTCGCCTATTTCAGTGGCATCATAACGCATACCGATCACCGCATTGGCGCCCATTTCACCGGCATGCTTGACCATTAATTCAAAAGCTTCCAGACGGGCTTCTTCGCACATCTCGGTGTACAGGGTAATGTTTCCGCCCACGATTTGCTGCAGCCCGGCCCCTAACGAGCCGAAGATGCTGCGCGAGCGGACGGTGATCCCGCGCACCACGCCTAGGTATTGGCGTACGCGGAAACCCTCAAATTCATTGGTCGTGGCGACCCAAATTCGTTGATCCATTACTGTCTCCTACATTTTTAATGATTCGATGACACTGTAACGGCCCTAATGAACCTGTAACCCCAAACGCTGGCGCAATCGCTACAGTTCACTAGATATACGGAGATCGAACAGTTACGTTTCACGGACTGAGCTAAAAAAAACCTGAAATCGCTTACACAGGCTTCCAGCACATTCCATTGTCTTAATTCATGAAAGGATTGACCTGAATATATCCTGCCTGACGATTCTGTTAAGTACACAGGCCGAGAATCTGCGGCCCGAAATGTGTAATTTTGCGCAACTATCGATATAATGAAGTCTAGCGAAGCCAGAGTCCTTATGTCGCTGCCAAACAGCCGCGGCAAAGAAAATGCTATTTTCGACCCCATATCGCCCATAAAAAGGATGCCGGATGCCATCTGCCAGCCTGCCTCATTGGGACATGCAAGTTGTATTTCCAGGTCTGGATTCTCCCGAATTTGACCGGGAATTTTCTGCAATGACGGCCTTGATCGCTGATCTCGGAAAAAATTTTGACAGCCGCCATATTCAAAAATCATCCAGCCTGCCGTTAACTAAAGAAGCGCGGGCCAGTTTCAATGCCGTCGCTGCCGCGCTCAACCCGCTGCTCGAACGCTGCCAGACGCTGCGCGCTTATATCGTCAGTTTCGTGGCGACAGATTCGCGCAATACCCTGGCCCAGGCCAAAATGAGCGACTATTTGCAGGCGACGCTCAAACTCGATCAATTGATGACACGCCTGACAGCCTGGCTGGGCTCGCTGGATGTGGAAGCCCTCCTGGCGGCATCGCCGGAGTTGCTGCCGTACCAGTTCATGATTCGCCAGGCAGCCCTGGCTGCCACCCATTTGATGTCTCCAGCTGAAGAAGACCTGGCAGCTGAGCTCAACCTCTCTGCCGGTGGCTCATGGAGCCGAATGTACGGCAACCTGACCTCACAAATTCCCGTCACTTTGGAAATTAAAGGCGAAGAGAAAACACTGCCCATGTCAGCGGTGCGCAACCTGGCATACGATGCAGATGGTGAAGTTCGCCGCAAAGGCTATGAAGCCGAGCTGGCAGCCTGGCAAGCGAACGCCTTGCCCCTGGCAGCTGCCTTGAATGGAATTAAAGGAGAGGTAAATACTCTGGCTTATCGGCGGGGATGGGAATCTCCGCTGTCAGCGGCGCTTTTTGACAACGCCATTGATCGGGATGCGTTGGCGGCCATGCTGCAGACCGCCCGCGAATATTTCCCGCATTTTCGGCGTTATTTACAGGCCAAAGCCCGGCTGCTGAACCAGCAAAGTTTACCCTGGTACGATTTGTTTGCCCCAGTCGGCAAAGGGAAACAATCCTGGTCATATGAAGATGCTCAAAACCTGATCATTGACCAGTTCACCGGGTATTCATCGCGGATGGGCGAATTCGCCGCGCGTGCTTTCCGTGAGAACTGGATCGATGCCGAACCGCGCTCGGGCAAACGCGATGGAGCCTTTTGCATGGGGCTGCGGCGAGATGAATCGCGCGTGCTGACCAATTTTCAGCCCGGTTTTAAGAGCGTCCTCACTTTAGCACATGAGCTGGGCCACGCTTATCACAATCTCAACCTGGCCAGCCAGCCAATGCTCAACCGTGACACACCCATGACCCTGGCAGAGACAGCCAGCATCTTCTGCGAAACGATTGTGCGCAATGCCTTGTTGAGCCAGGTTTCCGCAAATGAGCGGCTCAGCATTTTGGAAGGGGCATTGGTCAACTCGACCCAGATTGTCGTTGACATCTCCAGCCGGTTTTTATTTGAGGAGGCAGTCTTCAGCCAACGTCAAAAACGCGATCTATCGATCGATGAATTGTGCGCACATATGGAAAAGGCACAAGTAGACACTTACGGTGACGGTTTGGATCCTCGAAACCTGCATCCCTATATGTGGGCGGCGAAACAACACTACTACAGCACCGGCAGGTCTTTTTATAATTACCCCTACATGTTTGGGCTGCTATTTGGATTAGGCTTGTTTGCCCGCTACCAGCAAGACCCATCCAATTTCAAACAGTGGTATGACCTGCTGCTGTCATCCACGGGACAGGCAAATGCCTCTACCCTGGCACGCGGAATGGACATCGATATCCATTCTCCTGGTTTCTGGCGCTCCAGCCTGGAAACTATCCGGTCTGATATCGATCAATTCGTCGCTTTGGTACCTTGATTGGTAGGTTGGAATAATTCTTGCAGTATATGCGAATAGATACCAGATTTTCGCCGGTCAGAAGAATGACAGTCAAAATTAATCCGTTGTATAATCCAAATCAGGGTCATTCGTCTACAACGGTCGTGTATCGCAAAGGGTGGAAAAACCTTGAAAACCCAGGTTGAACAGTCCGAGCCCGAACTTTCCATAACGAAACATTGGGTTTGGCGCGCCGCAATTCCCCTTCTCGGTTTTGGCGTGGCAACTTACCTGGCAGCCATATTGGGTTTACGTCTTGCGCAAGATCCCCGGCATATACCGATTCTTTGGCTGCCAAGCGGCATCGTGCTGAGCTATTTGCTGCTCACTCCCCGAAAAAAATGGCTGCCAATATTCCTGGTGTTTACCCTGGCAAATTTTCTGGCATTTTTGGTGATGGGTTTTCCAATCGAAACTGTCACCGGATTTACCTTTGCTTATACGGCAGAAGCTCTCCTGGCAGTATTGATCCTCCAGCGAATTAACGGGCAAAAACCAAGCTATTTCAGCCTTCGACAGATGGGCGTGGCGGCTCTATTCATCGGCATCATGCTTACGCTCATTGCTCTGCTGGGCGCGACCGTTGCTTTCTTGAGCTATCAGGCCCCCTTCTTCAGCACATGGTTGGCCTGGGCCCTGGCTGACGGTATTGGTATGCTCATGCTGGTGCCGATTGTCATAACGTGGACTACGGAAAAGCCTTCTTTACGCTATATCCAGCGTGGAAATGTAATCGAAGCGCTGATCGTATTGACGTTGATGGTGATTACCATCTGGTTAGTATTCTTCACTTCTCCAGAAATCTCCGGTTACCTGCTCTCCATTCCTTTTGTGGCGTATCCGTTCCTGTTTTGGGCCGTGTTCCGGATGGGTACATTAGGTGCAGCTTCGGCGACGAGCGTGCTGGCAGTGATGACCTTGTGGAGTGTCATTCAAGGGTACGGTCCCTTCGCCGCCATCGACACTTCGTTTGACGGCCGTATTTTATCCGTCCAGGTTTATCTCTTAACCTCAACCCTCTTTGCCTGGATGGTCGTCGCCTTGATTAATGAACGTCAAATTGTAGAAAAAGCCTGGCAATCGTCTGAAAAACGCCTGCGTTCCATTCTCCAAAACGCCCCGGTATATGTTGGACAGATAGAACATGCCGGAAAGCTTTCCTTTAATAACTGGATGGAACCGAACGCCGAAGAACCATTCCAATTTTTTGCCCCATTAACCACCGAGTCGGAAAGCCTTTTGAGGGATGCCATCAAGATTTGCCGGATGACCGGCAAACCCTGGCAGTCAGAGGTCACTGCCAGAGTCGACGAAAAGGAAACCTGGTATGACGTCCAGCTCAATCCTGTCCTGGCAGATGGCCGGGTAGAAAGCATCATCCTGACATCTAATGAAATTACCAAACGCAAACTGGCCGAAGAAGCCTTGCGCGGTAGTGAAGAGCGTTTTTCCGTGGCAGTACGCGGTGCCAATGATGGCATTTGGGACTGGGATCTTACGCAGAACAAGATTTATTATTCACTGCGCTGGAAAAGGATGCTGGGGTATAGTGAAGATGATATTAGCGACAGCCCGGATGAATGGATGGGGCGCATCCATCCGGATGACATCAAACAGGTCAAGAACGACCTGAATGCCCACATCGAAGGTTTTACCCCCCATTTCGTAACCGAACACCGCGTCATGCACCAAAGCGGAAGCTACCGCTGGGTATTAGTACGCGGCCTGGCAGTCAAGGTTATGGGAGCGAAACCCCACCGGCTGGCAGGCTCCTTAACCGACATCACCGCGCGCAAGACCACTGAAGAGCGCCTGGTGCATGACGCCATGCACGATGTATTGACCGGGCTTCCCAACCGGGCGTATTTCCTAGACCAGCTGAAACGCTCCATTGAGCGCCTCAAACGGCACAGTGATTACTGGAGCGCGGTTTTATACATCGATCTTGACCGGTTCAAGCTGGTCAATGAAAGCTTTGGGCATGTCGCCGGCGACCAGCTGCTCATCGAGATCGCGCGCCGGTTGGAAATCAGCCTGCGTCCTGAAGACACGGTCGCGCGTTTTGGCGCCGATGAATTTGCCATCCTGCTGGACGATATCAAGTCGGAAGACGATGCCATTCGCGTGGCTGACCGGGTTCAAGAAACTATGAGTTTACCTTTCTACTTGCAGAACCAGGAGGTCTTCACATCTGCAAGCATCGGCATTGTGGTCAATGTAGGAAATTACGAACGCGCTGAAGATTTGCTGCGCGATTCAGATACGGCCTTATATGAGGCCAAGGCAGGCGGCCGCGCAAGACACCAGACGTTCGATGCAAATATGCGCATGCGCAACCTGGCCCTCTTGCAGCTCGAAACCGATCTGCGCAGGGCATTGGAAAGGCAGGAATTCGAAGTCTATTACCAGCCTATTGTCTCCTTGCCCAGCGGAACGATCTCATCGCTGGAAGCCCTGGTGCGCTGGCATCACCCTGAAAGAGGTCTGGTTTTACCCGGCGAATTCATTCGCCATGCCGAAGACAATGGGCTGATTGTCCCGTTGAATGATTGGGTCATCCGCACTGCCTGCAACCAGCTGCACGATTGGCTGTCGATCAACCCAAACATGCGCGTTTCTGTCAATCTCTCGGCCCGTCAGTTGGTGAACCCGGCCCTGCCAGAACAATTCAAGCACATCCTGACCGAAGCCGGGATTGAAGGGCATTCACTGATTCTGGAATTCCCTGAAAGCGCCGCCATGGAAAATTTCGATCTCACCATCAAGATCCTGACCGAAATAAGCACCATGGGCATCCAGATTTCGTTGGACGATTTCGGCATGCATTACTCATCCCTGGATTACCTGAAACGTTTCCCGGTCAATACGATAAAAATTGACAAGTCATTTATCTGGAATATTCCGGATGATGGAGAAGATGCCGCCATTACGCGCACGATCATTTCGGTTGGGCACCTGCTGAACAAATGGGTCGTAGCCGAAGGCGTAGAATCTCCACGCCAGCTTGATTTTCTCCACCAGCACCAGTGTGACGCGGTACAAGGATTTCTTTACAGCGAGCCGCAAAACACCCAGGCCATCACGGCGATGTTAGAAAATGGAACGTTATTGCTGCCCTTAATCCCCGGTTTCCCGAAAGACGACATCGAATAGATAACTTGTCAGGCTTTGGTATCGTTAGCCACCGCGATAACGACTTTCCCCTGGGCGTGTCCTTCCGCAAGGTAGCGGATCGCTGCCGCGACCTCACTTAATGGGTAACTTTTTTCGATAACCGGTACGACTTTGCCGGCTTCAAGAAGCTCCGCCAAAAAAGCTAAATCTTTCTGGTTGATTTTTGCGATCCCCATAAAAACCATCTTCTTACTTCCAAACCTCGAAACCAAAGGCCCCAGAAGCATAGACTGGACAACTTGAGTAATGGAACCGCCGAGCGCGACATAAATTCCGCCTGGACTTAACGCACGCCGATAATCTTGAAGCGGGTGATATCCATTCGCGGCAATGATCAGGTCATAATGCTGCCCCTGTTTGGTGAAATTTTCTTTTGTGTAATCAATGACATGGTCTGCACCAATCGAGCGCGCTTTTTCCAGGTTCCGCGTGCTGCACACGGCGGTCACTTCAGCCCCGAATGATTTGGCAATCTGTACTGCAAATGTACCTACGCCGCCAGACGCTCCATTGATGAGCACCTTTTGCCCGGGTTGAACGTGTCCTTTGTCGCGAAGGCCCTGCAGCGCAGTCAATGCCGCTACCGGGACGGCAGTGACTGCCTCAAAAGATTGGTTGGCAGGTTTCAGGGCTAAGCCATTTTCAACAGAACACGCATATTCGGCAAATCCGCCCACGGATCCCGCAGATACCCCGAATACCTCATCGCCTGGCTTAAACTGCCTTACCGCTGCGCCAACAGTCTCAACTCTCCCCGCGATATCCGCGCCGAGCACCTTATTGGTTGCTTTTAGAACCACCTCATCCATAAAGCGGCCCATGATCGATGTCGATTCGAAGCGCCGGAAGTCCAGTGCATTTGCGGATGCCGATAAAACTTTTACCAATACTTGATTGTCCTTAGGCTCAGGTTTTGCTACCTCCATGAGCTGAAGAACATCAGGGGGACCGTATTTTGTATAAACGATCGCTTTCATATTCCCTCAATCATTCAACATATTTTGGTTAATTTATTTTACGGTAAAAACGCCAATTAATTCCAGTGTTGGATTATAAATTACCTGTCGGCCGCTTTTTGAGAATTTAAAAATTCGCCCTAACACAAAGAACATTCGGCGCGGAAACGCCGAATGTTCTTTGTGTAGGGATCGAAATCAGCGCGTAGCTTTCTCGCTTTCCAGCAGCTGTTTCTTTCGCTCCAGCCCCCAACGATAGCCGCCCAAGCCCCCATCGCTGCGCACGATCCGGTGGCAAGGGGTAACCACCGCCACCGGATTGGTGGCGCAGGCCCGGGCCGCAGCCCGCACGGCAGCCGGCTGGTTGATCGATTGGGCCAACTGGGCATACGTGCGCGTCTGCCCGTATGGGATCTGGCGCAAAGCCGCCCATACCTTGTGTTGGAAAGCAGTGCCCTGCGCGTCCAGGGGAAGATCGATTTGCTTTTGGCTGCCCTGCAAATAGGCTGCCAGCATGCCGGACCAGGCAGATAAGCCCGCGTCATCCCGGGTGCGTTCAGCCTTTGGAAATTCTGCAACCAGCTGTCCTTCCAGGTCCGCATCGTCCTTGCCAAAACTCACCTTGCACACCCCGTACCGGGTAGCTGCCATCAGCACCCACCCCAACCGGGATTCAAATGTCGTAAATCGAACCTGCATACCTTTACCTCCATTCCGGTATTCACCGGGGGTCATGCCCAGCGTTTGCCGGGCGTCTTCATACAACCGGCTGGATGAGCCAAAACCCGCTTCATACAGGGCAGTGGTCACATCCTGCCCGGCCTTCACCTGTGATTTAAAGCGCTCTAAACGGCGATTGGCGAAATAGGCGCGCGGCGATAACCCGACGGCAGCCTTAAAAACGCGCTGCAGGTGCGAAGGGCTGGCTCCCACCTGCCGCGCCAGTGCTGACAAGGTCAGTGGGGACTCGGCCTGATCCAGCAGGTGGCGGGCCTGCTCTGCCAGCAAGGCGCGCGCCTCAGGTGATTCATCATCCGGGCGGCAGCGCCGGCAAGGGCGGAAACCGGCTGCCTGTGCTTTCGCCTTGCTCGTAAAAAATGTTACCTGGTCGCGGCGCGGCCGCCGGGCCGGGCAGATTGGCCGGCAGTAAATGCCCGTTGAGCGCACGCCAAAGTAAAAAACACCATCAAAGCGGCTGTCGCGCTCCACTACCGCCTGCCAGCAGGTTTCTTCTTCAGGAAGTTGAGCATCCATTTGTATGTTCATAATCCCGATGATACCCGAAAAAACATGCGGCTGCTATCCGTTTTTTGCTTTCAAACAAACCATCTCAATGATGATATAAATATGCCGTTCTCACTCCGTGGTCCACGCAAAAATAATTTCTCTCTGTGCCTCTGTGTCTCAGTGGTAAAACATCAAAAAGGAGCAGCCATGTACGACGCCTTTAGTGCGGATTACGATCGTTTTGTCAATTGGAATGACCGCCTGGGTTTTGAGATGCCTTTCCTTCTCCGCCAGCTAGACCCGCTCGCCCATCGCGACGGTCAACCTGCGCGTATTTTGGATGCTGCGTGCGCAACCGGCCGGCATGCCATTGCCCTGGCGATGCGCGGTTTTGCCGCCGCGGGGGCCGACCTCAGCCCGGCAATGATCAATCTGGCAAGAGAGAATGCCGCAGATGCCGCAGTCTCTACCCCATTCCTCACGGCCGGATTTGGACAGCTAAAAGATGCGTTCGCGGCGAGCCCCCTCATTCCATTCGACGCCGTTCTGTGTCTTGGCAATTCACTGCCTCATCTGCTCAACCCGGTCGATCTTGCCGCTGCATTGGCCGATTTTGCCGCCGTCCTTCGCCCCAGAGGGAAAGTGATCATCCAAAACCGCAATTTTGACGCTGTCTTGCTGCAGCGAGAACGCTGGATGGAACCGCAGTCGCACCGAGAAGGATCACAAGAATGGATCTTTGCGCGTTTCTATGATTTTGACCCGGATGGATTGATCACGTTTAATATTCTGACCCTCCACCGCCGGGATCAGGAGAGCTGGCAGCAGCGCATCACCAGCACCCGCCTGCGCCCATTGCGCCAGTCCGAGCTGACCGCCACCCTGGCAGCGACCGGGTTTGGCGATTTCGCTGCCTTTGGCAGCCTGGGAGGGGCGGTTTTTGACCCGGCATCCAGCGGCAACCTGGTACTAGTTGCCAGCAAGCTGTAGAACTAAAAAGAGTGTGCGATTGGCCAAATGGCCAATTGCACACTCTGTGAATTCAGGAATCTTTACCAGTAGTGATGCACCAGAGGTTTGATGCGCTGTTTGTACAGCTCCTCCACCTGCGCCATGGTGCCTGGGTTGATCGGCGGCAGGCTGGCTGCCTGGCAGTTCTCCTCAGCCTGCGCGGGGCGCCTGGCGCCCGGTATGGCGCAGGTGACAGCTGCAAACATCAATATCCAGCGCAGGGCAAACTGGGCCATGCTCATCCCCTCCGGCACCAGGGGGCGCAGTTCCTCTACAAACGCCAGGGCTTGATCATAATCGACCCCTGAAAATGTCTCGCCGCGGTCAAAAGATTCCCCATGGCGATTAAAATTGCGGTGGTCGTCTGGAGAAAATTGGCTTTTTGGGGTCAGTTTGCCGGTCAGCATGCCCGAAGAAAGCGGCAGCCTGGCCAAAATTCCGACTTTTTTACGAGCGGCTTCTTTAAAGAACAGCTCAGCCGGGCGCTGGCGGAAAATATTGAAAATAATCTGCACCGACTGGACATTCGGAAATTCAATCGCTTTGAGCGCCTCCTCTACTTTTTCCACGCTTACGCCGTAATAAGCGAACCTTTCCGCCCTTCACCAGGTCGTCCAGCGCATCAAACGTTTGCGGCATATAGTAAACCGCCGGCGGCGGGCAGTGCAGCTGGAGCAGGTCAATGGCTTCGCATCCCAGGTTCCGCAGGCTTCGTTCCACAAACGCGGTCAGATTGGCTTTATTGTAGCCTTCCGCGACATGCGGGTTGAGCCGCCGCCCAGCTTTGGTGGCGATCACAATCTCTTCACGCCGCTCCTGTTTCAATTGGCCAACAGCTTTTCAGAATGCCCATCCCCATATACGTCCGCCGTATCGAAGAAATTTACGCCCAAATCCACTGCCCGGTTGAGCGCTGCCTGAGATTCGTCATCCTGCACCGCTCCCCATGTGCCGCCAATAGCCCAGGCGCCAAAACTGATCGCAGACACATTCCAGCCGGTCCGTCCCAAGGCTCGATATTGCATGACTTTCCCTCCCAATGATCGGATATTTTTATATGGTGTAAGGGGGAGTTTTTTGTGGCTTCGCCCAAAAAAACTCCCGTTGCATCATGTTGATTGGCCCTGCCCAACGCGAACGGCTTTTTTGATGATTCGGTGGTTTTTTATGAAAATTGCTTCCCAATTTTCATAAAAACAGCCATCCTGTTGCGTGGCAAGCGCCAGCGCGGCTTGCTTATCGGTATGCTTAATTATAGCTGGTTTGGATCCTGCCTCATTTTAACAGCCCTCCAGAAAGCGAGTGTCATTTTTCTTTCTTGCCAACCGCCTTGGCTGCCGCGGCAGAGCGCGTGTGGATGTTTAATTTTTCGAAAATCGCCTTGAGGTGGCGCTTGACCGTGTTAGTGGAGATGACCAGCTTCACCGCAATCTCTTTATTGGTCATTCCAAATCCCCACCAGCTCCAGCACCTCGCGTTCGCGGTCGGTCAGGACCGCCAACTCTCCCGCAGGCGGCTGCCGCGAGCCGGATTCGATGACAGAATTCAAGAAACTGCGGCGGTCGAAGGACTGCTTTTCGATGAAAGCGAACACGCCCAGCTGCTGGTAGGCGCGTTCAATCTCGTCCGGAACCGTGATCCCGCTGACAACGATTGCCGGGGTCCCGGCGGCGCGCACGCTGACCAACAGGCGAGACCCTTCCAAATCTTCACCGGTCATATCCAGCTCATTCTTGCGAATATTTGCTGTTCCGCTCAGGGAAAGATCGATGACTGCCAGGTCAAACTTCTCCCTTCGCAGCCGACCCAATGCTTCACCGTAACTCGCGCACAATCGGACACGGTAACCGGCATCCTCCAGAATTTCTTTAAGGATACTGCGCCAGCCGGCATCGTCCTCGACCACCAGCGCCGCGCCCGAAACAGAAGGCGGCTGCTCTTCCGGCGGCGATCCAGGTAGAGCGCTCACCACAGCCTGCTCGGAAATTGCCTCTTTCTGCGGGCTGGCCAACGCCTGGTGAATTACCTGGCGAAACTGGCTGCGCCGGAAAGTTTCTTTGCGCTGCACGGTAAATGCACCATAACCGGTTAAGGCACTTACCGTCACTTCTACGGTGGTAAAACCGCTCAACAGGATAGCGGTGCAGGCTGGATCCATGCGGCGAATGGCCGCCAGTACTGCCAGGCCATCCTGGTTGCGGTGATCTTCCGGGTCGAGAGATAAATCGACGACTGCCAGGCGGTGAGGATAGGCGCGAAGCTGTAATTGGGCCTCTTCCAGGCTGCTGGCATAATCCACTACCAGGCCTTCATCCTGTAATATTTCTCCCAGGATGCCCTGCCAGGAGCGATCGTCGTCGATGATGATTGCCCGTCTTTCCGCCATAACTCCTCAATAATTCAAACCTGCTTCTCGACCACCGGCAGCCGCAGGTGAAAAGTTGTGCCGTTTTGCCCGTCGCTCTCCACAGCCACTGTCCCGCCCAGACGTGCCATCAAGGTCTTGACCCACCACAAGCCAAATCCAAGACCGCCTGAACGGTTGGCTTTTCGTCCCGAATAACTCCATTCAAAAATGCGCTCATGCAGTTCAGGCGATATACCCGGTCCGTCGTCGCTGACCGATACTTCCACCTGCCGATCTCCGACCCATTTTCCAGTGATCACCACCGTTCCCTGCCGTCCTAAGGCTTCTGCGGCATTCTGCACCAGGTTGGCAAACACCCAGGATAAGCTGCGCTGGCCTGCCAAGACTGCCGGAAGTGAATCCAGCCCCTCAAGTTTTATTTGAATACCCTCCGGAACCCGGTTTTCTAACAGCGCCTCACGCACACAGTCCACCACGTTCACTTCGGCAAACTGGATCGGCCGCAGCTGCGATAGATTGACCCGGACGGCTTCCATCGCCTCGTTGGCGCTGCGCTCGATCTCGGTCAGGTTGGTCGCCAGGTAGCGATCCGCAGTTACCGCGGCTTCGCATTTGTCCTCGATCCCCTGCACCCGGACCGGAATCGCCCCTATCTTGTTGTTCAGCTGGTGGAGCAAATTAGCCGCTATGTCGCCCACGGCAGCGAACGTCTCCGCCACGGCCCGCTGCTCCTGGGCAGTTTTGAGCGCCTCCTGATGCGAGGCGTTTTGCACAGCTAACACCGCGTAATAAGCCAGGCAAGCCAGCACTTTGTGATCCCAATTCGACTGCCCTGATTCAGCGGCGGGGCCATAAAGGGTCATCAGACCCAACGCCCGCGAATCATCACTTCCGGTTAACGGAATTGTCCAGATGCGCCGGCTGCGAGCCGGGCTTTCCAGCACTTCCAGGCTGCCCGATAGGATGGCTTTACGCTGCAATTCATCAGCCAGTAGGGCCAGGTCATTGGGCATCCGCCCACCGCTGGCGGCCTGAAGCACAAAATCACTGCCTTGCAGGGTTTGAACCTGGCAGGAAAAAGCATTCAACAATTCGCAGCCCAGCCCAGTCAACCGTTCCAAAGCCTGCGCGTACGGCTGCGAAACCACCCAACGCGCTGCCTCCTGCAAGGCATCCAGCAAGCGAACTTCCTGAATCGCGATGACGGCCTGGGCAGCCAGAGACTGCAGCAGGCGCCGGTCATCTTCATCAAATGCCCCTACCTGCGGGCTTTCCAGGTTGAGAACCCCTTCCAAACGCCCACTGGCGCCGATCAAAGGCACCGCTAATTCGGCGCGCATTTCCAGGCTGGCATCCAGCGGATAATAGATTTCATTCCAAGGCGGCTCGTGCAGGTCGCGGATTAAAGCCGGGCGGCGATTCAAAGCTACCCAGCTCATCACGCTTCTTTCCTGCATCAACGGCAGCACTTCGATCCGCGGCCCGGCAAGCTGTTCACCGGCGATCGCCCGCGTAATCAGGTGTTGGCCTTCCGCATCGACCAGCCGGAAAATGCCGTAGCGCGCCCTGGTTACCTCCAAAGCCATTTGCAGAATGACTTCCAGGGTTTCTTCCAGTTTTAACCTTGAGGAAATTAACAATCCGGCCCGGCGCAGATGGCGCAGTTCTTCTTCTTTGCGCGCCAGGTCGCGCTGCACCCCCGCCAGGCGGCGCATCTGAAAAATGGCGATCGCCGCCTGGTTAACCAGGTTCTCCAGCATCAGCTGTTCGAGCTGGGTAAAATGGCGTTCTTCATACAAATATACATAAAGGGCCCCCACCGGCTGCTCGACCACAATCAACGGGAAGCAGGCGACAATTTTCGCGCCCACATCGGCCAGCATGGGGTGCATCTCCAGGTCAGGCTCGTTATACGAAAATACATGGTGGCGCTGGCGGATGGCGCGCATGCCCAAACCCTCGGGGCGAGGCCCTTCTGCAGTAGATTCCGCGATCCGCTGATTCCCTGCTGCTGCCCGCGATTCGACCTCGAAACAGTCATTTGCGGGATCGTAGGTGTAAATAAAAGCCGATGCGCCAGGGATGACCCGGATGGCGCTTTCAACGATTAACTGCAGTGCCGGGCGGGCATTGGCATTATCGCCTGTGCCAATCCGGTTGATCTCCGCGCCAATTTCATTCAGGCTGGCCAGGAGCTCTAAAAATCTGGGGGCTATTAAGTCCGGGTCGGATGTGCTCATCGGCTTCATGCTTTTAGAAAAAATTATAACATCCCAGAACAGTCCTATCCCCCCTAAAAATCAGGGGGGATAGGCTCCAGGAGGAAAGAAACCCATAACCACTAAATCGTCCCTTACATTATCGGGTCTTCCGCCCATTTCGGAAAACTCGATAAGGCAGAACCAGTGGGGTGCGGAGCGCGTGATCCGGCCGATAACCCGGTTTCCGCTCCGATGGATTTCGTTATACGTCGTAGTAAAGCGTAAATTCGTAAGGGTGCGGGCGCATCCGGATTGGATCGAGCTCAGTCTGGCGTTTGTAGCTGATATAAGCGGTCAGCAGGTCAGTGGTAAAGACATCGCCTTTGAGTAAGAATTCATGATCCTTTTCCAATGCATCCAATACATCGCCCAGAGAACCGGGCACCTGCTTGATCTTCTTGGCTTCTTCCCAGGGCAGCTCGTAAAGATCCTTATCAATAGGCTCGCCAGGGTCAATCCGGTTCTGGATGCCGTCCAAACCAGCCATCAGCAGGGCCGCGAAGCACAGGTAAGGATTGCATGCGGGGTCTGGCGCGCGAAACTCAATGCGCTTGGATTTGGGGCTCTTCGAATAAACCGGGATACGGCAGATCGCCGAGCGGTTGCGTTGAGAGTAAGCCAGGTTGACCGGAGCTTCATATCCGGGTACCAGGCGGCGGTAAGAATTGGTGGTCGGCGCCGCCAGGGCCAATAAAGCCGAGGAATGTTTGAGCAGGCCGCCGATATAATACTTGGCCATATCAGAGAGCTGGGCGTAACCGGCTTCGTCATAGAACATGTTCTTATCGCCGTTCCACAGGCTCTGGTGTACGTGCATACCGCTGCCGTTATCGCCAAACAGGGGTTTGGGCATGAATGTCGCGGTCATGCCGTTCATGCGGGCCACATTCTTGACGATGTATTTATAAGTGATGAGCTTGTCCGCCATGCGCACCAGCGTGTCAAAGCGCATATCGATTTCAGCCTGACCGGCGGTCGCCACCTCGTGGTGGTGAACCTCAACGTCGATCCCAACCTTCTCCAGCGCGATCACGATCTTGCTGCGCAGGTCCTGCTGGGTATCCGTCGGCGGAACAGGGAAGTAACCGCGTTTGGGGTTTATCTGTCCACCCAGGTTGGGCTTAAGTTGGCTGCCGCTGTTCCACCAACCCTCAACGCTGTCGACGTAATAAAATACTTCATTAATGCTGTTGCCGTAACGCACGTCGTTGAAGAGAAAGAACTCAGCCTCCGGTCCCCAGAAGCTGGTGGTCGCCAGACCGGTTTGCTTGAGATATGCCTCGGCTTTTCGGGCCACATAGCGCGGGTCGCGGTTGTAAGGCTGGCGCGTGACCGGATCATACACGTCGCAGATGATCACCATGGTGGGAATTTCCAACACCTGGTCGATGAACGCCGATGTTGGATCCGGGATCAGGAGCATATCCGATTCATGGATTTCCTGGAAACCGCGGATAGAAGAACCATCGAAACCCACCCCATCCTCAAAGTGCTCCAGTTCGAGCGTGTGAGCTGGGATGCTGAAATGCTGCCAGGTGCCCGGCAAATCTACAAACCGGAAATCCACCATTTGAACTTCTTTAGCCATCTTTACCACATCTGCGGCATTCTTTGCCATACCTGAACTCCTTCTTTCCTGAGTCCCATTCACACCCTGCACCGCACCGGTAATTAAATAAATACGGTGCAGGGGTAAATGGTTTTTAAAAAAATCTCTGCTCCTTTGGCGTAGAGCAAATTATGTTGGGATTATAGGCCCGGGGTTACAGCCGGTCTATTACCCATTTGGGTCATTTTTGGAGAGTTTTCCCGCGATTTTGCACCAGATTCATCCCCACTGCGCCCGCGGTTACCCCAAAAATTAGCGCCAGGCTCTCCGCGATATAATAACCCGTCAGCAGGTTGATAGACCACAATCCGTACGGCAGAAAGTAGAACAATCCACCGATCAATGCCACTGCCAATAACCTCCAGAAGGTGACCGGTGAAATCCGTACCAGCATCACGGTGCCAACGACACTCAAGATAAATGCCAGGGCGGCTATCACAAGGGCAGCAATCAGGCTCAAACTGGCCAAATAAAGCTCACTCAGGGCCGGTGGAAAAACCATTGGCAGGAAAGCAAACCCCGACCACCCGGTCCAGATCAGAATAGTCCAGAACAGGTGGCGGCGGCGGATAAAAGCGCCAAACGATAAAACCAACAGGACGAGGACCGCACCCAGGACAATTTCGCCGTTAAGCACGGTCAGCATGCGCGACCAGATGGAAGCCGCCTCCACCTTGTGGTAGCTGCCCACAGCGGCCCATGTCCACTCGCCACTCGACTGGCGTACCAGCACCCCCTCGTGCCCCATTGCAAAGATGATTGTCCCATACTGGGTGTCAACCAACCCGGCGAGCGGGCCTGGGCGCATGTTGGGATTGCCAGTTTGTACTTTCTGATAATAAGCTTTGTCCGCTTCCGTCAGCGGATTGAGAAGGTATGCGACTGCCCATTGAACGCCATCGGATGAGCTTTCGATCCTTTCACCGGCCTCGAAGCGAAAACGCAACCCGGCCAATTCCAGGCGAAGATCGGCGCTGCCTGGCTCATCAAGATTGCAGTACTGACCGCCGAAATTCGCCTCGTTCCAGGTGAGGCCGCCGTCCGGGCTGGTATATGCATGATAGGAAGAATAAGCCACCACCTGCCCGTCCCGATCTTCCAGGCAAGCGATGCCATAATCTGGGGCTGCCGCATCTGCCAGGGTCAGGCATGCCAGCAGCGGGATGACGAATACTGCGCGCCGAGGAATTACGGTACCGAGTGGATTCTGCTTCAGCCACAGCCAGCCTGCCAGAGCGACACTCACCAGGGCCACCAGATCAGTGGGATCGAGCACAGCCGCCGCCGGGAAACCCAACCCGGCCTGCCATAAATTTATTACCCCATCATGAAATGCCGGGACAGTCTTGAGCAGCGCAAAACTGGCAGCCGTCCAGCCAAAACCAACCCCTGCCAGGGCATACTCATGCCGGCGCAGTTTTTGTGGCGCCAGCCAGGCCAGGCCGGCGGTGACCGCTGCCGGGGCTAAAAACAGCCAGGCCAGATTGCTTAATTTTCCGGTAATTACAGAAGGCCAGAAATGCTGCAGGATGCTGTCGTTTAATAGGATTACAGATAAAACTACCGGGATATAAGGCTGGCTGAGATAATGAACCGACCGCCAGAAAGCTCGATTATCGTTTTTCATCATTTCCCTACCCAGGATATCATTCGCGACAGGATGCCATATTCTGTATACTCTGGACGGAAAACCTGCCAATTCACATGCAAGCCAAACGCGCCAATCTCGAATGATAGTATGCTACCGTTAAGTATAAATCGAGTGAGGGAAAAATGAAACCGCATGCGAAATGAATTTCTTAATCCGCTATAATAATTAGCTAAATGGACATCCTTTCACTCTTTCCACTTTCCGAAGAAACCGCGCTATCCTTGCTTTCGGGCATCTCTTTCGAGGATCCAGCCGCGGCCTCGCGGCGGTTGGTGCGTCTGACCCATGGTTTCCCAGAAAAATCGTGCGCGGTCTGCCTGCCCCACCTGCTGCAAGCGCTGAATTCTGCCGCTGATCCGGGCCGGGTGCTGGCTTCTTTCGAACGTTTCATCGAAATATATCCCAGTCAGGCGGATCTCGCAAATTTACTATCCAATAAGCCGCGCGCCGTGGAAATTCTTGTCATGGTTTTTTCCGGCAGCCAGTATTTGACCGAAGTACTGCTGCGCCGTCCGGAACAGATCCACCTGCTGCTGGATATGCGCCGGCGTTCACTGCAAAAACCTGCCGCCCAGTTTGCCCGCGAGGCAGTCGCAGCCACCGGTGCTGCAAATGACCGGACGACCAGGCTGGATGCCCTGCGCCGCTGGCAGCGCAGCGAATTGCTGAGAATCGGCGCTGGTGATTTGTTGGGCAGTTTGGACCTGCCCTCCCTCACCTCGCAGCTGTCAAACCTGGCCGAGGGCATTGTCCAGGGGGCGCTGACCATTCTCACCGGCAGCGACCAACCGGAAGGTTTCGCCGTGGTCGCTATGGGAAAGCTGGGCGGTCGAGAACTGAATTATTCCTCGGATATCGACCTGTTGTTTGTCTCAGCCAACGATGATCCTTCTTATCGCCGCCTGGCGCAGCAGTTGATCGACGCCTTAGCCGGCATTACCGGCGAGGGTTTCCTGTACCGGGTCGATATGCGCCTGCGCCCGTGGGGAAGCAGCGGGCTTCTGGCCCCTTCGCTGGATGCGTACCTGGCATACCTGGCTGGCCCGGCTCGCCTGTGGGAAAAACAGGCCCTGCTTAAAGCGCGCTGCATCGCCGGTGATGCCCGGCTGGGAGAAGAATTCCTGCAGCGCGCTTCAGGCTCGATTTTCGATTACTCCCCTGAGACCATCCGCAGCGAGATCCTGGGGATGAAGCAGCGTACCGAAAGCTTTTTACACCAGAACCAGCGCGATTGGGGCGAGGTAAAATTGGGCGAGGGTTCGATCCGCGACATTGAGTTCACCGCTCAATTTCTGCAGCTGGTGCACGGCAGCCGCCAGCCCGAGCTGCGCACCGGGCACACCCTCGAAGCGCTGCGCCGCCTGCACGCCTACGGGCTGCTGTCGCTGGAAGATCAGCGCATTCTTATGGAAGGCTATACCTTTATGCGCGCGGTGGAGCACTACCTGCAGTTGATGCACTACCGCCAGACGCAAACCCTGCCCACTGATGCAGACGCTCAACGCGACCTGGCCCGCCGCCTGGGTTTTGACGGCAGCGATCCCGCTCAATCCTTTCTCGCTCATTACCAGGAACACACTTCCGCGATTCGGGAGCTGTACCTGAAATATGTAGGCGGCGTGCCGGATAAGGATCCACCTCACATGACCAATGGCCAGCCATTTATAGACCAGACCCCAGAAATGCGCCGCCACATCGCGCGCATGGACCCTTCCTACGAAGCCACATTCAGCAAGCATGATCTACGCCGCCATGCCGCTTTGGCCGGGCAGTTAGGCGCGGAAAAGTTGGCTTTTGTCGATGCCGTTTCCCTCGATGACGGACGGTGGCGGGTGACGGTGATTGCCTTCGATTATCCTGGCGAGCTGGTTTTAATTTGCGGCTTGATGTTTGCTTATGGGTTAGATATCATGGAAGGCAGCGTCTTTACCTACGAACCGCTCACCGCAGAGGGGGTTGTTCCCGCTGATTCCCGCCGGAAAATCGTCGACGTGTTCATTGTCCGTCCGGTGCGGGCCCCTTTGGGCGAAGAAATTTGGGTAAATTATGCCAATGACCTTTCGGCACTGCTCAATTTGCTGCAAGACCGCCAACCCCAGCAAGCGCGCCTGGAGCTGGCGCGGCGGGCAGCTGCCGCAGTGCGGGGCATCCACATCGAGCTGGCCCCGCTCTACCCGATTAGAATCGAGATTGACAATGAATTATCCAACCAGTACACCGTTCTGCAAATTGCTTCTACCGATACGGTTGGATTCCTGTATGAGCTGACCAATGCCCTGGCGCTGCATAAGATTTATATCGCGCAGATGGAAATCGACACAACCGGGCGCACGGTATCTGACCGCCTTTATGTGACTGACCAGCGCGGGGCAAAGATCACAGACCCGGAACAGCAGCGCGAAATGCGGACGGCAGTCGTGCTGATCAAGCATTTCACCCATTTGCTGCCCCTTTCCCCCGACCCCGAATCGGCCTTGCTCCACTTCGGCGAGCTGGTGGCCAATTTGTTCGAACGGCCGAACTGGCCCGACGAACTGAGCTCGCTGGAGCGTCCCGAGGTGCTCGAATCTCTGGCTCACCTGCTGGGGGTCAGCGAGTTTCTCTGGCATGATTTTCTGCGCATGCAGTACAGCAACCTTTTCCCGGTGGTACGGGATGTCGATGCGCTCAAAACCGTTAAGAACCGCGCTCAACTTCAAGCTGAGCTGCAGGCAGCCCTGTATCCTATCCACCCCGGTCCGCAGATACCCAGCAAACTCCCGCCCTGGCGCGAGGTGCTGAATGCCTTTAAAGACCGCGAGATGTTCCGCATCGATATGCGCCATTTACTGGGGCATACCCGTGAGTTTCGCGATTTCTCCGAGGAGCTAACCGCCCTGGCCGAGGTTATCGTCAACACCGCCTTTTTCCTGTGCCACGAAGATCTTCGTCTGCAGTATGGCTCGCCGCGCCTGGAAAGCGGCGCGATCTCTCAGATGTCGGTCGTGGCGCTCGGAAAATGCGGCGGCCGAGAATTGGGGTTCGCCTCTGATATCGAATTGATGTTCATCTATGCCGGCAATGGCAAGGCGGATGGGCCGGCGGTGATTACAACTGCTGAATTTTACGAAAAGCTGGTTGAAATCTTCTTGCAGACGATCTATGCGCGCCGTGAAGGTATCTTTGAGATCGATCTCCAGCTGCGCCCATACGGCAAAGCCGGCAGCCTGGCGGTTTCGTTGGAAGCTTTTCGCCGCTATTTCGCGGTGGAAGGTCCGGCCTGGCCCTATGAACGCCAGGCGCTGGTTAAGCTGCGCACCATTGCCGGTGACGAAAAATTAGGATCGGAGATTGAAAACCTGCGCGACCGGATCATCTACCGCGGCCAACCTTTTGATGTGACTGCCATGCATGCCATGCGCGAGCGCCAGCTGCGTCACCTGGTCATGGGCGGCACCTTTAACCCCAAATTCAGCCCCGGCGGCCTGGTCGATATCGAGTACCTGGTCCAGGGAATGCAGATCACCTATGGTCGAGATCATCCTGAGCTGCGCACGTCCAACACTTATGCGGCAATGGCTGGATTGCACGAAGCCGGCATTGTATCCGATGAGGACTATACTCACCTGCGAAAAGCCTATACCTTTTTCCGTTGGCTGATCGACGGCCTGCGTGTGGTGGCGGGCAATGCCAAAGATCTGCTGGTGCCGCCTTACGACAGCCAGGGCTTTGCTTTTCTGGCGCGGCGCATGCGCTACGGGGATAACACCGCCCAGTTAAAGAGCGACCTGGAGCTGCACTCAGCCAATGTGCTTTCGTTAAACCAGAAACTTCTGGGGTAGCTTACCGGTTTTCTCATACGAGAAATCGCACAGGGTTCCCCCACGCGCCAGGGTTTGTGTGCGTCGGAAAGCAATCCCTGACGGGAGCATCTCACCCATCCAATCGTCAATCTGGCAGTACAGGGGAGCCAGTTCGGGGACTTCATAATCACACAGGCTGGTTACGTAAGGACAGCTGAGATTATTAAATGCGATTCGCCTGGCGCTGTCCTCCACCCAGGTCGTCTTCCAGACATCGGCCGGAAAATTTTGCAACCGCATTTTCGTGCCCAACTTGAAGAACCAGAATGAGAAGGGAAGCACCCCGAAAATCTTTACCATCCCGCCGTAAAGGGCATGCGTCCAGGTTTTAAACAACGGCTCGATTTCCTCCAGCGCCGCCGTGGGATCGCCCCCATGAACCCCAAGCAGCACGCGGTACAGGGCAATCCCGGGCAGAATATTACCAAGCAGGTGCTCGCGCAGCGGTGTTTTGGGCAGAGGACGGGGATATTCAGCCACCAATGCACCCCAATCAGCGTAAGCCTGGCGCAGTAGCCGCTGACCTTCTTCTTTCCCGTGCTGCTCTACCAGGCCCGGCAGCCAGGCTGACCAGGGCAGCGGCATCCGCCATTTTAGGATCACGGCGATCAATGCAGCCGCTCCCGCACCCAATGCAAGAGCACTCCACATCCACCTTTTTTTCATAACCTTCTTACCTCCCATTACACAGCACCTTCTGAAAAGCGTTAGCGTTTGATTCTGAGACACCTCCCGTCCAGGGTTACATATTCACAAAACAAATCGACTGTCAGACATGAGTGGACCGGCAGAACGACCAGCAGATCGCCAATATGCATCCTCTCGAACTGCTCGGGGGTCACCCGCGCCAGGCCGTGTTCTTGCGAAAGCGAAAACACAAAGGCCTGCGGCAAAATCGGCCCCCAACCAGCCGCATCCAGATAGGCCAGGCCGCCGTAAATATCCCGCCCGCCGGACGATATGTATTCTTTCGAGAGGTGGACCGCGCCACCGTAAAGCACCAGGCGGTGATCCGTCCAATCCGGTCCGGGCACAGTGTGCTTTGCTACCACCGGGCAGGCCACTGCCACAGCAATATCCTCCTCCGCGCACACTTGAAGCTGGTACTGCATCATGTCATAAAAAATAAAATTGCCGGGGCGAATTTCTGACAGGCCGTCAAAATTCTCTGCCAGCGTGCAGCTCGGCGTATCGCCGTATGAAAGCTCTGCCTGGGTGAAACCGCCTGCCGCGAGAGCCCCTTTGGCTTCGATCATGGCTGTCACCGCCTGGTGGTATATTTCCAGAATTTGGCCGGTTCTGGTGGTATGGTAAGTTTGACCGGCATGAGTCAGCAGCCCGCGAAAGCGCAGCCGAGAACCCTGGCTGATCTGCCGCGCCAGGCTGAGGATCTGGGCATGGTCATCCACCCGGATGCCGGTGCGGTGATTGCCAACGTCAACTTTGATCCATACATCCACCGCGTGTGTCAGGTGCTGTTGAAAAAATGCAGCCGTTTCCGCCGATTCTACCAGCAGCTCGAGGTGGATTTTTCCGGCCAGCTCATCGATAGCGCTGATCTGACGCGGGTTGGCGGTAAAGGCAATTAATACATCATTCCAACCGGCCTGGACAAAATATGCCGCCATGTCGACCGATGAGACCGTGATCGCCCTCACCCCCTCATCGCGAAACCAGCCGCCCATTTCAGCCGATTGATGGGTCTTAAAATGCGGGCGAAAGGAAACCCCGTGCTGGCGTGCCTTGGCTGCCATTCGCTTCAGGTTGCGCCGTGCCCTGCTTTCATCCAGTACCAAAGTTGGTTTTTCGATCACAGACAAATCTAACATGTGCCCTATCCTTTTACCGCCCGAAAAGTTTCCCGGCTCACCGTGCGCCAGCCGGTCTTTTTCCGCCGCCAGGCAATCACGCGAAAATCTCGCTCAGCTTTCCTGCCAGTTCTTGATCATCTCGCGCGCGGAGCGCGACATCTCAACGCTGAAATCGGAGATAAATTTTCGCAAGTAGGTCGCCTGGCCCACATTTTCTGCCCCGAACGGCCTGTTTGCAGATGCACGCAGGCGTTCGTCCAAATGCGCGTACATTCGCTCAAAATCCTGCGAGCTGAACCGGCGGTACTGGTTGTGGTGGTGGATAAATTCGTCCGCAAAGCGCGGTGTTTGCCCGGCAGGCATTTCGCCGGATGCCGGACGTCCAAAAACCAGCAGGGTGATCGGCAGGACATACCTGGGCAGGTTGAACAGCTCGCGGTGGACCTCGTAGTTCTCCAGAATATCCCCGATATAACAGGAGCCGATCCCCATTGATTCCGCCGCGATCACCGCAGTTTGCGCGGCGATCAACGCGTCGCAGCAGGCCAGCAGCATATCCCCTTCCTGCGGCAGACGGTTTGGCTTCTCCAATTCATCGGCCTTCCGTTGAGCCTCACACACCGTGAAGTAATCGAACCAGCGCTGGTAATCAGCCAGGAAAAGCAGCACAAGAGGCGCTTTGGCGATGAAGGGCTGGTTGTCGCAGGTTACTGCCAGGCGATCTTTCAATGCCTGGTCATCCACCTCTATGATCGTATACAGCATCATGTTGCCGGCGGTTGGCGAGCGAAAGGCAGAATGGAGGATGGCCTCCTTTTCACCATCCGTGAGCGGTTGAGGTGAAAAATTCCGCAAGGAGCGGCGCCGTTGGATAATTTCCAGGGTTGGGTTCATGGGATCTCCAAAATAGGCAGTACCGCGCGAAAGCGCTGATTCGATTTTACTATGAGATTGGCAGCGCGATGGTCCGCAATCGATGGAACATGCGGCTCGCCCAGGGAAAATGCTGCCGGCGTGGCTTATAATTGACACGAAATCAGGCGAACAGGAGAGAGAAATGCCGCATTTGTTCGATCCATTAACCTTACGCGGGGTAACCCTGCGCAACCGCATCGGCATGGCGCCGATGTGCATGTACAGCTATGCGAATGGCTTTTCCAACGACTGGCAAATTGTCCACCTGGGCGCGCGCGCCGCCGGCGGGGTGGGATTGGTAATCGCCGAGGCGACGGCGGTGGAGGCGCGCGGGCGGATCACACCAGACGATGCCGGAATCTGGTCGTCTGCCCATATTGAGCCCCTGGCCCGGGTGACGCGCTTCATCAAGGAGCATGGGGCAGTCCCCGGCATCCAGATTGCCCATGCCGGGCGGAAAGCAAGCACCACCCGCCCTTGGGACGGTGGAAAGCCGTTGGCTTCCGACAGCCCGCACGCATGGCAGGTCGTCGGCCCAAGCCCAATTCCATTCAACGAAGGCTATCAAGTCCCCCATGAGCTCACCAGAGATGAAATCGGCGAGGTGCAGGCGTCGTTTAAAGCAGCGGCCGAACGCGCATTGGTCGCCGGGTTCGAATGGCTGGAAATCCACGGCGCGCATGGTTATCTGTGTCAAAGCTTCTGCTCGCCGCTTTCGAACCAGCGCGCTGACGAATACGGCGGCAGCCTGCAGAACCGCATGCGTTTCCTGCTGGATACTGTGAGCGCTGTGCGTGAAATCTGGCCCGAACGCCTGCCCCTGGCGGTGCGCATTTCTGGCTCTGATTGGGTCGACGGCGGCTGGACGGTGGAGGATTCGATCACCCTCGCCCGCCGCTTAAAGGATGAAGGGGTCGATCTGGTTGACTGCTCTTCCGGGGGCAATTCCCCCCATGCTCACCCCCCTCTCGGTCCAGGTTACCAGGTGCCTATTGCTGAAAATGTCCGCAGGGGAGCTTCTATCCTTACGGCAGCGGTGGGGTTAATCACCGCTCCGGCTCAGGCGGATGAGATCATCCGTAATGGGCGGGCAGACCTGGTTTTATTGGGGCGAGAGTTGCTGCGAGATCCGTACTGGGCGCTGCACGCCGCGCAGGTCCTCAAACAACCCGCTCCGGTTCCCAACCAGTATTTGCGCGCTTTTTAAATAATCGCTTCTCCTCGGAACAAATTAATGATGAGTTTCGTCATAATCCCGAAGGAGAAAACGATGAAAACCTTGCTCTCAACCAAACATTTTCTGAGTCTCTTGCTTGCCGGAGCAGTTTTCCTGGCTTCCCTGGGATTCACATCTTCCGTTGCGGCTGCATCGAGTTGTGGAGCCACTTATGTGGTCCAGGCAGGTGATTACCTGACCAAAATCGCCAGAACATGCGGCGTGAGTTACAGCGACCTGCTGCGTGCCAACCCCTCGATCACCAACCCGAGCCGGATCTACGCAGGCCGGGTCCTCAACATCCCCGTGCGCGTCCAGTTTGCCACAGGGGCGACGGCTGCCATTGTCCAGGGCCAGCTGGGAGCCAACAGCCGACTGGTTTACCTGTTGAACGCCGTCGCTGATCAGACCCTGGAAGTCACTCTCAGCGCCCCATCTGGCCTCACCCTGGCAATTTTAGGCGCGGATGGCAGCACGATTAAAAGCGCTGACAGCAATCTCACCTTCCGCGGTATCCTGCCCAAAGCCCAGGATTACCTCCTTGTGGTAGCCTCTGGCAGCAGCTCGATGAATTTCAGTCTAAGTCTGGCTATCCCGGAGCGTATTCGCTTTGCCGCAGGCGGCACCTCCGCCACCCTCACCGGCACAGTTCCCGCCAACCTAAGCCAATTTTTTATCCTGCGCGCTGTCAAAGGCCAGACCTTGACTGTGACCGCGACCCCGTCAGATAAGCTGCAGTTGATCATTTACGGTGTCGATGGCAGCGTTCTGCGGAGCGGCATGGGCGAAGGCGCCTCTTTCACCGGGATCCTGCCCAGCACGCAGGACTACCTCCTGGTACTGAAATCTGCTAATGTGGCGCAGGCTTTCACCCTGAAGGTGAGCATTCCTGCCGTGGCGTCCACGCCGGTCGCCAGCACCAGCAGCTACACCGTGCAGAAAGGCGATACATTATTCGGCATTGCGTTCCGCTCAAAAACCACGGTTGCCGCCCTGGTGCGCGCCAACCCGGAAATTACCAACACAAATGTCATCACGGTAGGGCAAAAAATCATCCTGCCGGGAGCCACGATCACGCTGTCGAACGGACAGACTGTTTATGTTGCCAGGAACGGCGATTATATGGCAGCTATCGCCCGCCAGTTCAAGGTCACGCTTGGCGCGTTAGTCGATGCCAACCCCCAGATCGGCAATCCAAACCTGATCTTCACCGGACAGCGCATCAATATCCCCTAAATGGCCTGGATCCTGGACATTATTATAGAGTGATTGGCCCGCGGTGCGAGCCAATCACTCTATTTTTTTATGATATGCGCTGAATTAAATCTTCCAGCACGTTGGCAGTTGGTTATTAACAGCAACAGGCTGCCCAAAGGAAGCATAATGGGCAGCCTGCGGGTTTGATGTCCTGGTCCGTATGTTTAGTGAGCCAGCGCCTGGCCGCAGTTGGGGCAAAAGGCAGAAGCCGCCGGGGCCTCAAATTGGCAGTTGGGGCAGGTCTGCGTGGCTTTTGGGGGTTCCGGCGCGGCAGGAGCCTGCTGGAAGTGATATCCGCAGCTCGTGCAGAACATAGCCGGGGCCGGTACGACCGTCTGGCAGTTGGGGCAAACTTTTGTGCCCGCGGCCGGGGCTGCCGGCTGAGGCGGATAACCTGGCTGGGGTGGATAAGCTGGTTGAGGAGCAGGCACCCCACTTTGCGGGGCCGCCTCCGCCTTGATGACGTTGATTTGGGCTTCCTTCTGGGCAATTTGCCCCTGCAGGGCTTCGATGGAAGCGCATAGTTCATCGATTTCCGGAATGCCCAGCGGGCCGTTCCGGCGCAGTTCCAGCACCTTCGCGGCAATGCGGTCGCGCACGCCGTTTACCTGCTGGTTGATCTCTGCGATCTCATTCTGCACTCCCTGTACACGGAACAATTGCTCGGCTTTAAATTTGCCTTCGTTCGCGATCTGCTTAAATCGATCAAACATTTTTATATACCTCCAGACCTGAAAATACCTTCAGACGTGTTTAAAAGTATACAACAGCAGTTTCTGTAAAGCAATTAAAGGAAGCGAGGGATTTTATGGATAATTCTCATCTTCTTATCATAAATAATTGACACAATTTGTCATCTTATGGGAGTATACTCATTTTAGAAACGCGATGAGGAAAAATGATGAACGATTCCAATCAGGCAGGACCCACAATTCTGGTCATCTTTGGCGCCGCCGGCGACCTGGCCTGGCGTAAACTGGCGCCAGCCCTTTACAATTTATTCATGGACGGCTGGCTGTCCGACCAGTTTGCTGTGATCGGCCTGGACAAAAAGCCCAGCAGTGATGATGAATTGCGCCAGCGCTTTCATGACGGCATCAACCAGTTTTCTCGGCAGGGATCGATCGATGAAACGCGGTGGGCCGTTCTTTCACCAAAGATCAGGTACATCATGGGTGATTTTTCCGACCCAGGTCTTTACCAGGATCTGCTGGAAAAAATTCATGCCGTAGAAAAAACCTGGAAGAACGAAGCCGTTCACGCTTTTTACCTGGCCACCCCACCTTTTGTGGTTGAGACCATCGTCTCTGGCCTGGGAAAAGCCGGGCTGGCAAAAAACCGCCGCCTGGATCGGGTTGTCGTCGAAAAGCCTTTTGGTCACGACCTGGATTCCGCCGTAGCGTTGAATCGCATGCTGATGCACGTTTTCGAAGAGCGGCAGATTTACCGCATCGATCATTACCTGGGGAAAGAAACCGTCCAGAACATCCTGGCCTTTCGTTTTGCCAATGCCCTCTTTGAGCCTATCTGGGACCGGCGCTACATCGACCATGTGCAGATCACCGTTTCCGAGCAGGTTGGCGTCGAGCACCGCGGAGAATATTACGAGCATGCCGGGGCGCTGCGCGACATGGTACAGAACCATCTGCTTCAAATTTTATGCCTGATCGCCATGGAACCGATGGTTTCATTCGATGCCGATGAAATTCGCAATAAGAAAGTCGACCTTTTGCGCGCCTTACGCCCCATACCAAAAGATCAGATCCAATGCTGCGCCTTTCGCGGGCAGTATACTGCCGGTGCAATACTCGGGCAGCAGGTTGCCGGCTACCGCGAAGAACCCGATGTCCGCCCTGATTCGAGCACTGAAACCTACGCCGCGCTAAAATTTTATGTGGATAACTGGCGTTGGCAGGATGTCCCGTTTTATTTGCGCACCGGCAAACGTCTGCCCATGGTGTGCTCAGAGGCGATCATCCAATTCCGCCCGGTGCCGCACCAATCTTTCCCGCCGTCTGCTTCCGAAGATTGGGAACCCAACCGCCTGGTCATTCGCATCCAACCCGAAGAAGGCATCCTGTTCAAAATCCAGGCCAAGCAGCCTGGGCCAAACGTCTTGTTAGGAAATGTAGACTTGCATTTCTTTTATCAAGAGACGTTTAAGAAATCATCTCCGGAAGCATATGAAACGCTGCTCCTGGACATGATGCGTGGAGATGCGACCCTGTTCATGCGTTCTGACCAGATCGAAGCCTCCTGGAAAGTGATCATGCCGGTCCTGGAGGCCTGGGAAAATTCAAAGGTAAAAGACCTACCCGGATACCCTGCGGGGACGTGGGGCCCCGATGAAGCCCAGGAGCTCGTCGTCCGGGATGGGCGCAGCTGGATCCAGCCCTTCTTTCCGCACGATACCCGTGGCCCATCTTAGAACAACGGCGAACTCTCTGCCCAACACAGGATCTTACCCATTACCGGCACTGGCAGTTTATTACATTACCAGCGCCGGTTAATTTGGGTCGGATTTTGTGGATGGTTGCGGGTGCATCCCAGTTTCTTGGCATGACCTTATCCGCCGAAGGTTTGCGGGTGGGGTTATTCTGCCAAAAAATTGGGATAGACCTGATGGTTTTCCAGGCTTTGAAAACCCTAACTGTGTGCATATAATAGTAATATCCTGTTGGAACATCACAACCAGGTGCCGCGGCAAAACACGGTTTTGATCCCGACGGTATATTCAATCTCGAGATATGTCTTCTGGCAGCAGATGCGCGAGCCATGGATCAAAACCATGCGTACGCAGCTCAAATGGCAGATGATGTGCCGCGGGGATTCTTTTCGTTCCGGCAAGTGAGTGAGTACGATGAATATCTGCATTTTAAATGGCAATCCCGATCCTCAAAACTTCCCTTTTGAGGAATACCTGACTGAAGCCTCTCGCATCCTCTCTAAAAACCACCAAGTAACGATCCTCACCCTGCGAGAGTTGGATTTGCGCTTTTGCATCGGCTGTTTTGGCTGTTGGGTAAAAACTCCCGGCGAATGCGTTACCCCGGATGATGGGCCGCAGGTCTGCAGAACTATGATCCAATCCGATTTCACCCTGTGGGCGGCGCCCATCCGCATGGGCTATCCGAGCACCTTGTTGAAAAAAGTTATGGATAAGTCTATACCCTTGATCCATCCTTATTTCACCGTGGATCAAAACGAAGCTCACCACCGCACCCGTTACGCCCGCTATCCGCGCCTGGGACTGCTCCTGGAAAAAGAAACCGGCACGGATAGCGCCGATCTGGAGATCATCGCCCTCATGTTCCGGCGCACAGCGATCAACATGAAATCACATTTGGCCTTTTGCCGGTCGACCGACCAGCCGGTGGATGAGCTGGCCCAGGCCATCCTTTCTGCTGAAAGCCCATTTCCCCGCCAGGTTCCCCGTTTGCTGCCGACCCGGGGCATGCAGATCGCTCCCCTTTCTCGCCTGACGATCTTTAACGGTTCACCGCGTGGGCGCAAAGGGAATACCCCCATCTTATTGGACCAGTTTGCGCGCGGGTTCGCATCCTCTGGGGATAACCGCGTGGTGGAAACTTTTCATCTCAACCGGCTGCAAGAAAGCGGTTCTCACGTTCAGGCATTTGGTGCTTCGCAAGGCGTGCTTCTGGGATTCCCTTTATATACCGACGCCATGCCCGGCATCGTGAAATCCTTCATCGAGCAGCTTGAGCCGTTATGCAGCCGAGAGGCCAACCCGCCATTGGGGTTCCTGGTGCAATCGGGATTTCCAGAAGCGGGACACTCCCGCTACGTTGAGCGCTATCTTGAAAAGCTGGCGGCCCGCCTGGGCAGTCCATACCTGGGCACCCTGGTAAAAGGCGGCGCCGAAGGGGTTCGGCTGATGCCAGACAGCATGAACGCCTCTTTATTTGATACGCTGCAGCAAATCGGCAGGCAGTTCGGACAGAGCGGCCAATTCAACCCGCTGCTGCTGCAAAATCTGGCGAAACCCGAGCATTACCCAACCTACCTGGTCCCGCTTTACAGGCTGCTGTCGCGCACTCCCCTGCTTTCGTTTTATTGGGATGGGCTGCTGCGGAAGAACGGGGCTTTTGACCGGCGCTTTGCCCGTCCGTACACCGGTCAGGCCTGATCTCATAACATTATTTTGCCCCAAACTGCTTCCGGATGGCATCCGCCGCCACGCTGCTGGCAGCCTCAACCACTTTTCCCACCAGCGGATTCACCACCAGCGAGGTAACGCTCCCTAATAGGCCGGGAATATTCTTGCCGAACCAGTTCTTGATATATTCAAAGGTGGAGGGCTGCGGCTGCTTGCTGGTCACCTCTTGCTGCAGTTCATCCACCCGCTCCAGGGCGGCGTCTTTCTTATCCGCCGGGGCCTGCTTCTCGATCTGTTTCTTTAACTCGTCAAACAGGCCGCGCAGCTGCTGGAGATCGGCTTCGGTGACTTCTCCCGTGCCGCTTTTTTGCAGCTGGTGGATATTCTTTCCAATGGCGACCTGGGAAGCATGATCGCCGATCGTCGCCTGGATGATATCACCGCCGGCGCTGGGTTGAGTCGTTTTTTTCTTTGCCATGGTTAACTCCTTTGATCATTAGCGAAAGTTATCGCCTGATGATTCCACAAATAATAATTACGGCACCTGGATGTTGAAGGGAACATCATTAAGGAACATGACCACCTGATCTTTTGAGGTTACCAGCACATTCATGGTATAAGCGCCGCTCACGATCTTGCCGCCGTCCGGCCATTTATATTGTTGTTCCGCGAAATTCCATATCAGGCAATCCGGTTCTCCACCGCTAAAGGCGCAGTAGCCGGCCGTTTGTTCCGCGCGGTAATGGACAACCACTCCCTCGCTGTTCAAAATGGAAAATTCCACCTTCTCAATCCCTTCGCCATCTACCTTACTTTCTACGGGCTTATGCGCATAAACCCGAAACCACAGGCTGGAAGTAAAAGTCTGCGCGTCGGGGAAGACCAGCTCGGCAAAAAACATGTTGCCCGGATCTCCGCCTTCGATCGGGACGGTGCGCAGAGCCAGCGCCGTCGGGCTGGGTTTAGGTTGAGGGGTAGCCTTCTGCGGGGTGCTGGTGGGGGAAAGGGGCGTCGCGGTAGGCAATACACCCGCATCTTTGGTTGGGCTCTCGGTTGCAGGAACAGGATCATCCCTGGTCGAGCTTGCCGTTGAAAGAATCTCTCCCGGCGCAGAAGTTGGATTGGTCTCTGGCGGTGTGGGCGCGTCGACAGCGCAAGCTGCAAGTCCTGCCAGAAGGAGGGAAATCGAGCACATGAATATGAAACGGCGAAATAGAATTTTCATAGGTTTTACTTCCCCAAATCCGCTAAAGCCGCGTCAACCACCTGCTTATAAGGCTGGCACAGTCCGGCCACAATCTGGACTGCCAGGATTTTGTCAGTGACTGCGGCATCTTTCTGCTGGATACATTTTGAATAGTTTTCAGAGGCAGTTTGAAAAAAAGCACGACTGGCTGCCAGATCACCCTGCACCTGTTTCAAATGCCCCTGTTCGTGGTTGGCCTCGCCCAGTGTCAGGTACGCCTGGGCTAAAATGCGGAACTGACCGGATTGCGCCAGCGGCACAAGGGCAGTCTCCGCCGCCTGAATGGCCTGGTTGAAGGAGTCGTTGGCTTCCGGCATTCGTTCGAGATCGCGGTACGCCTCCCCCTGCAGAATCCAGGCCGAAGCCAGGCTGAGGCGGGCTTTGCTATCGATATAAGCCCCGGGAGAGCCAGGCGCATCGTTCACGGCTTGTTGGTATGCGCTGAGCGCCGCGCTCAGGTCCGGCGTCTGCAGGCGCTGGGCCGGAGGGATATGCTGCGCCCGATCGAGGTAAACACCCCCCAGGCCAATCTGCGCCCGGGCATAAGCCGGGTTGCGCTGCAAAGCGGCCTCGAAGGCCGCCTGGGCATTCGCCAGGTGAGCTACCCGCACAGAGTCGTCCGCCGCATTTGTGCTGCTCACCGCCGAAAGGATCAGCTCTTCCCGGCCGATAAAAAACCACAGCACGGCCCCAACCGGGCCAGACGCGGCGTCCAACTGGCCGCGCGCCTGTTGAAAAACAGGCAGCGCCAGATCAGGCCGGCCCTGCAGGTCGTACATGATACCCACGCTGAAGGAAGTCAGGGCGCTGCTCCAACTGTTGATGCGCATGTTCGCTGCCAGGTCGACATCCGGCTTGCCAATCTGACTCACCAGCTGTGCGGGCAGGCCTTCCACCACCTGGTGAGCGCCGATTATTTCATATGCATCTACACCCAGGCTGGCATTATTGCAAATAGCGTACTCCGGTATAAATTCACCCCCGTTTGACTCCGCGGGCAGATTGCCGTAGATCATCACGCCGGCATTGATTTTTTCCGCCAGCGCACAGGCTGCCGTCCACCGCGCTTGAACCGAATCGCCCGGGATAATGCCGATTTTGACCCGCTTTTGGGTGATATCCAGGCTGTCCTGCCAGACCTGCGGGTGAAAATTGGCGCGATCGGCTGCCGGGAGGCTGTCGAATTCAATTTGCAGGCCTTCATACAATCTCTGGCTGATCAGCCGCCCGCTCTCAGAAGAAACCACCCGCCCTCCGGCCTGCTCCTGGCCAAATTCCGCTACTGCCAGGTTAAAAGTTCCTGTCATCCGGTCGGGACCCAAAAGCCGAGTACCAAAGAAGATCGCCGCAGCCACCACAATCATGATCAATACCAGAACCGGCAATACCGGGATTTTGACCGTCCCCACCACAATGATGTTCTGAAAGATATTCTTGCCAATGATCGCGCCCTGAACATTATTGCCGATCGTGCCCGAGATTGAATCGCCCCCGATTTTGGGATCAGAAGAAGCTCCCCCGGAAGATTCCCCCCGGGGAAGATCGCCTGGTGTTTTAGACTTTCTTCCACTCATTTTTTCTCACACGATTAATGACTTTATAGATAATATTGATCTATATTATAACATGGCAATCATTAATCTTTTAATAGTCAAACGGTAAAAGCCGGGGTACTGCTCGCTTATGTTGTAAAATAGAAAGAACCTTATATGATGTTTGGGGAGTTTTTTTGAAAATGGCTTCGCCATTTTCAAAAAAACTCCAACCATCATGTTGCGTGGCCCGCGCCAGCCCTGGCCCCAGGGCGCCTGGGCCCAGGGGCGCGACCAGCTTTTTAATTTTTCAATCGCCCTCCTGACGCCAGGAAACGATCCTCGGCTTTAAAGGAAATAAGATATGGATATTGATCAAAAACGGATCCTTTTGGTAGAAGACAATCCGTCCGATTTCCTCTTAATGCAAGAGATATTGAAAACCAACGCTCCAGATCGCTACGATCTTCAGTTTGCCGAAAAGCTGGAGACCGGGCTGAAGCGCCTGGCTGAGGAACACTTTGATGTGCTCCTGCTCGATCTTTCACTGCCTGACAGCAGCGGGCTGGAAACCGTCCAACGAGCGCGTGTGGCTGTGCCCGAAATGCCCATGATCGTGCTCACCGGGTACGAGGACGAGCTGCTCGCGATCCAGGCTGTGCAGGCTGGCGCACAGGATTACCTGGTTAAAGGCGATGTAAAGAGCTCGCGTTTACTGGCTGCAATCTCCTATGCTATGGAACGCCAGCGCATCAGGGCAGAAATTCAGCAAAAAAGCGAAGAGTTAGCAGTCAGCGAGGCCCGCCTGCACATGGTGGTGGAAATGAACGCCGATGGGATTTTAATCGTTGATACCCGGCAAAAAATAAGCCTGGCAAATCGGGCAGCTGCGCAGATGTTTGGCTGTCAGGAAGCGAAGCTATTAGGGGAGCAATTCGAGTATCCGATCGCCCCCAACAAGAAAGTTGAAATTGATATCCACAGCGCAACCGGCCAGAGCATCATTGCCGAAATGTGTTCAGTCGAGATGGAGTGGCAGAACCAGCCCGCCTTTCTGATCTCATTGCGGGATATCACGGAGCATAAAGAATACGAAAGCCGCCTGCAGTACCTGGCTACCCATGATACCCTGACCGGTTTGCCAAACCGCCAGTTATTTCAGGACCGGTTAGAGCAGGCGATCAAACGCGCCAACCGCAAACAAGCCGGTAACGACGTAAAATCGCTGGTCGCCGTGATGCTGATGGACCTGGATAATTTTAAAGCGGTCAACGACACGTATGGTCACGGAACCGGCGACCAGCTTTTGATATGGGTGGCAGACCAGCTCCGCTCGCGCATCCGCCAATCGGACACGATTGCCCGCCTGGGCGGGGATGAATTTACCCTGGTATTGGAAGGCATCACCGGCGCTGAAGATGCCCGGTTAATCGCCGAGAAGATTGGCGACGCGCTCAAGAGTCCTTGCCAGCTGGAAGATAAAGAAATCAACATAACCGCCAGTATTGGGATATGTCTCTTTCCGCAAGACGGCGAAGACGCTGAGACCCTGTTAATGCATGCCGATATCGCCATGTACCAGGCAAAACGCAGCCGCCAGCAATTCGTTTTTTATCGGCCGGCAGCGATCAAGATCGGATAAGATCACACCCAACCGCAAATCCCCCGACCTCAACTTTAACCTGCGGCCATCCTTCGCAAGAAGCCGATCACATCCTCCCTGGATAAAATTCCTTGAATCTGCCCATCGGCCATGACCGGCAGCTGGTTGACTCCATTTTTATCCAGGGCCTCCATCGCTTCCCAAATCCCCGTTTGCGGGCTGATCAGCTTCATTTTCTGGGTGGGAATCATGACCTGTGATACGGTGGTCCACGGCCATTCTTCTTTCGGCACGGTTTGCAAAACGTGCATGGTGGCCAGGCCGACCACGGTATCCCCTTGTTTGACGAGCAAACTGCGCCGCCCCCCGCCCAGGATATGCTCATCCACCAGGGCTTGCAGCGGGGTATCGGGGGTAATCGTCACATAAGCCCGGTTCATTGCCTCCATCACGGTATGCCCGGCCAGCTCCGACTTAATCCGTTCCCGCCGCGCTTCACCACCGGATGCATTCAGAATAAACCAGCCTATGAAAGCTGTCCATAGGCCGTTCATGATACTGCCTCTGAACAGCAAAGCGACACCCGCGAAAATAAACAGGTAAGCGAAGATACTGCCGACGGTGGCCGCCGCTATTACAGCCGCGGGTTTTTTGTGGGTAATCCCCCAGATGATGGCCATCAAAATTTTTCCTCCATCCAGGGGATATCCGGGGATCAGATTGAACAGCCCCAGGAGCAGATTAATATATGCCAGGTATTCAACGACCGCTTTTATCGGTGAAGCCCCGGTTAAAATCAGGTTCAAAAGGCTGAGTATTCCCCACATCACCAGGTTTACCGCCGGCCCCACCAGGGTGATCCAAAAATCGGTCCAGGGACCGGGCGATTCTTCCCCGATTTCCGACGCGCCCCCAAAAATATATAGAATGATACGGTGCACGGGGATGTTAAAGCGCAGCGCTGCCAGGGAATGGGCAATTTCGTGGAGCAGCACGCTGCCAAAAAATAAAACCGCCGTCACCCCGCCCACAATCCAGTAGGTCGCGGTAGGCCAATCCTTGAATTCTGAAGGAAAATATCCGGTGGCGAGCGTCCAGGTGAGCAGGGCAAAAATCAAAAACCAGGAATAATCCACCGCCAGTGGAATCCCGAATATTTTTCCCAGGGAAAGGAACTGCTTATTCACTTAGCACCTCATTTTCACGGGCCATCATCCCTGCCGGCTTTGAATATTATGCCACCTTTTTTGATGAAACTGTCATTGCGAGGCGGTTTTTTTCCGCCGAAGCAATCTATTCTTTACGATAGATTGCTTCGCTGCGCTCGCAATGACAGCTCGACATTTTGCGTAGCCCACACTGTGCGACCAGCTTATAGGATGTTTAGGGAGTTTTTTGTGGCTTCGCCACAAAAAACTCCAACCTCGTGTTGCGCGGCCCGTGCAAGCCCTACCTTACCCCAGGGCGCCCTGGCCCAGGGGCGCGACCCAGCATTTCTACATAAAAAACGGATAAAAAGCCCACCGACCACCTCGTTGAGCGATACGCCGTCTATAATGGCAGAGATTCAACCATCACCGCTTCGCTGATCCGCTCCCCAAGAATCTGGTCCTGGCTCTGCCCCGTCACCTGGATTTGCACCGCGCCTTCCAACGGATTGCTGCGCAGGACCTCGATTTCCGCGCCGGGGCAAATGCCAATTTGCCCCAGGTATGCCAGCACGTCCGCGCGCTGGTCGTTTACCCAGCGGATCACGGCTCTGGACCCCACCGGGATCTGCCTGAGCGCCACCAGGGTGCGGCGCTCAGGCAGGTGCAGGTCCCGATCTGGGATGGGATCCCCGTGCGGATCGAAGTGCGGATCGCCCAGCGCCAGGGCGATGCGTTGTTCCAGGAAGGGCGAAATGGTATGTTCCAACCGCTCGGCCTCATCATGCACCTGATCCCAGGTGTAGCCCAGTTTTTTCACCAGGTATTCTTCGACCAGGCGGTGGCGGCGCAAGACGCGTAATGCTGCCTGCTCCCCTTCCGGGGTCAATGAGACCCCGTGCCGCTTATGGTACTCGATCATCCGCGGCTGGCTTTCATCCAATTTTTCCAGCATATTGCTGACTGAAGCCGGGGTAATTTGCAGTATTCTGGCAATATCCAGCGTGCCGGTAACGGGCTCGGCGCGTGTCAAGGCATAGATCGCCTTCAGGTAATCCTGTATTGCCGGAGAAAGAGCATCTGTATTTACAAACATGGTTCATACCCATCCCAGGATGCGGGCTGTGGTGGCAGTGATAAAAGTGACCAGAAAAGCCAGTCCCAGGGTGATGATCACACTGAGCGTGGCCCACTTGACACTTTTGGTCTCTTTGTAAATCGTCATGATGGTCGTGGCGCACGGGTTGTGCAGCAGCGAAAACAGCATCAGGTTGACCGCGGTCAGCATTGTCCAGCCGTTCCCGTCGATCAGCAGCGTGCGCAGCGCGGCAAAATCTGGTGCATCCGTCATCACACCTACCCCCATATAGACCATCATCATGGTGGGAACCACGATTTCATTGGCCGGGATGGCAATGATATACGCCAGCAAGATGACCCCATCCAGCCCGATCAGCAGACCCAACGGATTGAGGAAATTGGCCACATGCTGCGCCAGGCTGATGTTACCCACCGAAATATTGCCGAGGATCCAGATGACCGCGCCGGCGGGCGCTGCGGTCTGCATCGCACGCCACAGCACGAAGATCGTCCGGTCGATGAGCGAGGTGTATAAGATCCGCGCCACATTCGGACGGCGGTAGGGCGGCAGCTCCAGGGTAAAGGCCGAGGCCTCGCCCCGCAGCACCGTCCGCGAAAGCACCCAGGAGACCACCAGGGTAAAAAAGACCCCGATCAGCACCACCCCCACCACTGAAGCCGCCGCTACCGCGGAGGCGATCACCGGGGGGAACGATGCCGCCACAAACACCGTGGCCAGCAGGATCAATGTTGGAAAACGGCCGTTGCACGGCACAAAGTTGTTGGTAAGGATCGCGATCAACCGCTCGCGGGGAGAATCGATCACCCGGGTGGAGATCACCCCGGCGGCGTTGCAGCCGAAACCCATGGCCATCGTCAGGGCCTGTTTGCCGTGCGCGCCGGATCGTTTGAACAGCCAATCCAGGTTGAAAGCAACCCGCGGCAGGTATCCCAGGTCTTCCAGGATGGTAAAAATCGGGAAGAAAATAGCCATCGGCGGCAGCATGACCGCGATCACCCAGGCCAGTCCGCGGAAAACCCCATGCCAGATGAAGCCGGTCAGCCACCACGGCAGGCCAAGGCTGGTAAACAATCCGGCAGCCAGGTCTTCAAACCCGAATAACAGGTCGGCGATCATCTTTGAAGGCACGTTAGCCCCCACAATCGTCACCCAAAAAACCGCCCCCAAAAGCAGGAGCATGATCGGCAGTCCCAGGTAGGGCGAAGTCACCAGGCGGTCAATGCGCTGGTCCAGGTCCCATTTGCGTGCCTTGCTGGTGCTGACGGCGCGCTGGGCAATGCGTTCGGCTTCACTGTACAGGGATTTGACCAGCTCATCGCGAAAACCGCTCTCTAACTGCGGGCGCAAGTCATCAGCCCTATTAAGAATATCTTGAGGTGTCAGGGATGTATTCATGTTAAGATCCTACTGGCGCCCTTCAACCGCCATCTTACGGCTGAACATGACGTCAGCCCGCTGCTGTGAAGCCACCAATTCGGCCAGTTCTCCACTGAGAACCGCCTGCTGTACGCGCGCATCCCCATCCAGCAAGCGGATGGCCAGCCAGCGAGTATTGGGCAGGCCGGGGTAGACTCCCTCAATCTTGCGGCTCAAGTCTTGCACTGCGCGTTGAAATTCTGGCGTTCCGCCGGTTCGCAGGGGTTTTGTGTGGATCTCGCCGCCAATCACATCGGCGACGGTCGCCAGCAGATTTTGCATCCCTTCTCCGGTGCGGGCTACGATGGGGATGGCAGGTATCCCCAGGTCGCGCGCCAGGCTGCGGGCATCCACCTCGATACCTTTGCGGCGCGCTTCGTCCATCATGTTCACCGCCACCACTGCCCTATCGGTAATTTCCATTACCTGCAGCACCAGATTCAAGTTGCGCTCAAGCGCAGTCGCATCGGTAACCACGATGGTACAGTCCGGCTGGCCAAACAGGATGAAATTACGCGCTACCTCCTCATCTTGAGATGCGGAGAGCAGCGAATACGTCCCGGGCAGGTCCACCAGCTTATAGCGCACCCCATTAAATTGGTAGCCGCCTTCAGCGCGCGTCACCGTTTTACCCGGCCAGTTGCCGGTATGTTGTTTCAATCCGGTCAACGCGTTGAAGACCGTCGATTTTCCGGTGTTGGGGTTGCCGGCTAAGGCAACCACCCGGTCGAAATTATCCAGCTTCAGGCCCATTTGAGCGAGCTGGGCATTGGCCGGGCAGGTTTCACAGGGGTCATTCGTTTTTGTTTTAGACATTAGATTACCTTTAAGAAAAATTGTTATGATTGCTCAACTTACATTCAATTTAGGAAATTATTGCCTGGCCCGGGATACCCACTTTGCGGATTTTCCCGCCTGCTGTCCCAGGAACATGTGCAGCTGGGCGGCATGCTCCTGCACGTGGCGCAGGTTGTAAAGCTGGAGTTCTGCATAGGGCAGCTCTCCCCAGGCAAACCGGCACAAGCGGGAAGCCTGTTCTTTTGACAGAGCGCCGATCGTCTCCTGGCACTTTTGGCGGCAGCATTCCAGGTAGCGGAGCAGCTCCTCGCGGCTATAAGTCCGCGGCAAGACTTCGTTTGGATTCATCTCCACCAGGTCAAACGGCGCGGGCGGAACAAAGCCCTCTTCCGCGCCGGTTAAGTAGAGATCCAGCCAGAATAGAGCATGGAAGCCCAGGTATCAGAACGCCGAGAAACCGGCTGCCACCCACTGGTCGGTTTCGTCTTCCCACAGGCGCTTTTCCCACAGTTCATCCGGGCAGTCGCGCAGAGCGTTGCCAAGCGAGTTGATCGCTGCGCCATACTGGCGCCATAACATCCCATGATCAATGATGGTCATCGTCGCACCTAGTTGCTGCCCGGCGCAGCCAGACGGACCCAGATCATATCCGCCTGGTCATTGCGCAAGGCAATGAGCGTCCCGCGCACGCGGTAAGCGCGCGGCTCGCGAAAAGCGTTATCCAGTTCCGGGCTGACCTTTGTCCCGGGGGTTAAGCCCAAATCAAGGAAGCGGCGGCGGGTAAAACCCTGGCAGGCTTCGTCGAGCATCACGATTTCACCCGCGGACTGGCTTGCCAGGTGAGACAGCGGGACGACTCCTTCCGCGCGGGGAGCCCGGCTTTCTTCGGCAGCGCTTAATGAAACGTTAGCGGCGATCGCCGGAGCCAGGGTGTATTCGTTTTCGCCATCGCTCAGCACGATTTTTTCCGGCGTGCGAGCCAACACAGACACCCCCTGCCCCACGGATAAGCCCATCGCGATCAGTTGGGCATAGGCCAGCGGTGGCTCATCTTCGAGATGGGCGATCTTGCCCGACGCCCCAACCGCCATATCTGTCAGTGAAAAAGTCTTGGACTGCTCGCGGATCCGTCCCGCGGCATTGGGGATCGGGTCGCCGTGCGGATCAAAAAGCGGGTGCCCTAAGGCGGCATCCAGATCGTTGACCTGCTGCTGAGTCATGCCATGTTCGCGCTGATGAGCGAACTGGTGGATCTTGGAAAGCGGCATGCGGGCTTCATCCGCCAGGTATCTTTCCCACAAGCGGTGAGCGCGAATGACTTGCAGCGCCCAACGCTGCCCGGTTTCGGTCAGCTTCAACACTGGCCCGCCTGGCTCGATCAGGTCCTGACCCCGCATGCGCTGTGTCAAACCAGCTGTTCTGGCTTGTGAAAATCCCAGCGCTGCCGCCAATCCCCCTTCGGTCGGCTCCTTCCTTTCTTGCTGCAGGTTGAAGATATATTTCAACGCGTCCTCTACCTGCTGGCGCATCTCGGTCTTTTGCGCTGACCGGTAGCGGGCCAACAAACCCAACCTCGGCCAGAAAACGATCAGCACAACCAATAAAGCAATCACGACTCCAAAAACGATCATCGATGGTATTGTCATATTCGCACCCTTATTGCTGCCATAATTATTACTTAGGCTTACCTACATAATAAATAAGAATTGCGATATTGTCAAGTGGGAAACTCAAGATTTATTGGCAGCGTTTTTTTGCCCACAAAAAGTGGGCAAAAAAATGCAAATTATGTTCTATTTCCTGCGATCCTTCTCAGGCGCCAGCAGCACGAAACTCCCCAACAGCGCCATATTAGCATACAGCAGCGGGGCAAGGATCGGCGCCCCGCGGATGAAGCGTTCATCCACGATGGTCCCCATCCCTACCAGATTATGCTGAACGTGCAGCACGGCCCCTACCAGGCCCACCGCCACCATCAATGCCATGGCGGCGAGATAAATTGCCAGGTCGCCCCGCGTTAGGCGGCTGTATGCACCCATGGCCGTCGTCACCAGCACAGCAAATGAACCCGCGATGGTTGGAATCCACAACCATGAATTTGCAAAATTCGTTTTGGCATGGTCGATTACACTGCTCAACAAGGTGACCAGGAGAAAGACCGCCGCCAGGAAAAAGTATGCCCGCGTTTTGGAAAGCGGCATTTGCAGGCGCAGGTTCGCAAACAGGTGCAGCCTGCCGCTGTCCACCGGCTCTTCCTGCCAGGCGGCGCTGATACCCAGAACCGCCACCAGCGCGAAAGTCAACGGGCCAAAAATAGGCGGCCCGTAGAGGATCAACTGCGCGGTGAACTGCTCCCCGGCCGGGGCTCCGCTCAGGATAATGCGGTGCAGGTGGAAGTAAGAACCCAGGATTCCAACCACGATGCTGGCCAGGAATACCCCACTGGCCAACAAGTTCGCCAGGATACGCCGGCGCAGCGCGATCAATCCTGCGGCGAGCAGCAGTATGCCCGCGACCGGCCCAAAGATGATCGGCACCCATTCTCCGTCCCGGATCGTCCCACTGATCGAATGCGCCAGGTAAGTATCCACGCCCAGGACAATTTCATTCATCGCTGCCAGCAGCAGCATCCATTGGTCGCGGTTGAACGGAATAGGGATTCGTTTAACCCAGGGAAAAATCTCGGCCAGAAGGTACATGGCTTACTTCCCTGCATCCTGCAGCTTGTGTTCAGCCTCGGTTTTTAACTCCGCCAGGGCTTTCAACATCTCGTACGCCCCGTGCCATTGGGTATAATCCGGACCTTGCATCCACACCCCAAATTTCGCCGTCCGCCCCCAATGATGCCACAATTCAAATTCGGTATATTTGATCGGGTCATCAAAAGGCTGGCTGGTGAGGATCTTTTGATCGTACAGGGGTTTCATTAAATCCTGCCCCTGTTTGGCAAATGCATTCACCGCGTCTACCGCGCTGTCCGCATTGGTGTAAAAAGTATCCACAAAGACCTTGTTGTGGCACTGCAGGCAAACCGTCTGCATCTTCACCCGGTTATCCTGATAAGCCGGGCGGCGCTCGCTGACCGGCGCGAACAAGAACCACGTCAGGCGGTCGCCCACGTCATGGGTGGTCGATGCGCCGCCAAACCCGCTGATGTGGCAGGTGGCGCAGGTGGGCGCCGGGAAATCCTTCACCGTCAGCGTTCCGGGATCCGCGTCCCAGTTAAAATTATCCTTTCCGGTGGCGTAAGCAATGCCGTGCGGAGATTCCGTGTAAATTTCCCATTGGGGGTGGTCCGGGCCGATATGGCAGTTGTTGCAGGTTTCCGGTTTGCGCGACTGCTCCAGGCTGAATTCATGCCTGAGGTGGCATTTCTGGCACTGGCCGATCGAGCCATCCTGGGCCGGTTTGCCCACAGCATGGCAAGTTTCGCAGGCAAATGTGGTGATCGCTTTGCCTTCCATGGCGGCGATCGCATTGCGCGATTTATCGGGCGAGAACTGCCCTTCCGGAATGGCCTGGTAGGCCGCCATCAGGTCCGCTGACAGGCCCTGGGTGCCTTCAACTGCCACCCAGGCCGGGATACCGTGCCGGCTCTGGTTATACTGGGCAACTTCAGCCTGGTGGCATTTCTGGCACATGGCGGTGGTTGGCGTTTTTATAATAAAAGTTCCTTCGTGGGCAGCAGCGCCCGGGTAATCGGCTGCCACCCCATGACAGTTCGTACAGGCCACATTCGCGGCAGCCATCGTGCTGTGACCATACTGCTGCACAATGCCCGGGCTGGCCTGGCGGTGGCAGACCACGCAGCTGTCAGTAGAATTGGCCAGCGCGTCCGTCCTGGCGGCTTGCCCGGCGATATCCGGCTGGCTGGTTAATCGAAGCACCAGGATAAAACCCAGGACAATGATCAATCCAACCAATCCCACAACCAGCACGCGTGGAATGCGCGGAAAATGATTTGAACCAGGTGAGTCGGTCATGTACGATCTCCTCTCGAGAAAATAAAATTAACTCTGGCCTAGATATGCCATATCATTAATTATAGATTAAAAAAAGCGGATGTTCCGGCAAATGCCGTAACATCCGCTGATCTATTGCGGTAGGCTGCTACTTCGATTTCGGCGGTTTCCCTTTATTCTTGTTATCCGTGCCGGATGTGGTCTGCGCATTGATCGCCTTCTTGATATTACCCCAACCCATGCCGTTGGTGCGCATGCTGAAGATTTCGGCAACCGGGATATTGCTGGCCTGGCTCAAACCGTACGCCAGATCGATCTCGCCAAAACCAAATCCTTTGCAGAACCACGCCATGATTTCTTCGTAAGTGACATGGTAGCGGGCCGCCAGGCGAAGACCCTCGGGCTGCATATTGGTGCGGTTATCGCAGCGGCTGTTTTCATTCTTGGGCATAACAGTAGAGGTAACCGTCATAGTTGGGGTGGGCGTCGCGGTTGCCGGCGTGCCGGTGAAAGTGGGGGATGGGGTAAAGGTCGCCGTGGGCGTCGGCGTGGGAGTCAGCGTGCCCGCGGGTGTAGGGGTAAACGTCGGGGTGGGGGTGTCGGTGGGGGTTTCGGAGGGGGTCGGTGTGGCAGTCGGTTCGGGTTTTTCCTCGTCCAAAAGCTCAATCTCTTTCGCCAGCCAGCTGCCGTCAGGCTGCACGACAAATGAAACCTCAACCGGGCTGGTGACCTTCACTTCCGCATCCACCTCGGTTTCCTTGGTCACCATGACTTCATGTCCGCCAATCTTCCACACACCCGGCGTACCGGGAATGGACTCAATCACACCCGTAAAAGTGGCTTTTAGTTTTTCATTCTGGGCAGGTTCAATCCGGTTGGCGACCCATTCCCCCGTCTCCAGGATTCGCCCTTTGACGCGCACCCAATTACCGACCGGATAAGATCCAAGGACTTCCGTCGAAGAGGTTACGCTGAATTCAACCCCACTGACTTTCCACAATTCTCCCTGGACGGACTTCTGGATGGACTCCACTTTCCCCGTCAGGTTGAACTGGTAGCCAGGGTCAGCGATATCCGCCCCAGGCAGAGCCGTGGTAGCCTGGCCCGATAAAAGGATGACTTCCGAAACGTCATTTTTGACCTGGACCTTACCATATACGACCTCGAACAAAACCTCACCGCCGGGAATCACATCTACATTAAAACTGGTCCCCTGCACACTTACCAGCCCGGCGGGCGTATCGATGTGAAAATAACTTCCATTTCCACGCAGCGGCACGACGGCATTGCTCGTCAACCCGCTGCTCTGTGCAAGCAAGACCTGCAGAGCATTCCCGCTGCCGGAGAGCGCCTGCACCACCAGGTCCGAATTCGGGCCGACCAGGGTGCGGCTGCCTTCATAATATGCCAGGGTCACGGTTGAATCGGCGTAAGTACGGATGCGCTGGCCTTCTTGCAGCGGCTCATCCGCCGAGACAAAATGCCAGTCCTCACTCTCCGCAGAAGGCGCGGCTTCGACCAATCCGCTGACATCCGCCAGCCTGGCTACTTTCCCCATGCCGTCGCCGTTGAGCAGCATGTTGATCCCCACTGCGGCAGCAATAACGACCAAAACGAATGCCAGCCCACCGCCAAGCGCCAGTGCGTTTCTGGGTTTTGCCAACCAGCCCCACAGCGCAGGGCGCGGGCTGTCACCTCGCGCTGCACGCGCAGCGTGCGCGACGCGGGACTGCTGGGCGTGTGCAATTTCAGGCCGCATGACCGGATGGGATACACTGCGTGTGGCTGCCGCCAGGCAGATCAACGGCACCAATTCCTGAGATTCCACAGGCAAACCTTTCAGCACTTCCTCAAGCGGAAGGCCGTGTTCTATATCAGCCAGGCTTGCTTGTAGAGTTTCATTTAGATCCATCACGGTCCACCTCCAGGTGGTAAAGCAGTGTTTTTAGAGCCTGTAATCCTCGCCGCTGCAGTCCCTTCACAGCATCAACACTTTTGTGCAAAATAAGCGCAGTCTCGTTAATTGCCATGCCTTCGATGAAACGCAGCAGCAGCACATCCCGCTGAGATTCTTCGATTTTTTTCAACCCCTCGACCAGGTCAGCACTGGTGAGGTGATATTCGATCACACTGTCCAGGTCCGGATCATCACCATCCAGGTTTTCATCCAGCTCCACCAGCGGATAATGCTGGCTGCGCCGGTAGTGGTCGATCGCCACATTGCGGGCGATCTGAAACAGCCAGGCCTGGAACGGGAGAACCCCAAACCGGTACGACGGCAGGGCCCGGACCATCTTCATAAACACTTCAGCTGTTAAGTCTTCAGCCGTCAGGGTATCACCCGTCCGGTAATACAGATAACGGTAAATGCTCAGGTAGTGGCGTTGATACAAGCCTCCAGCATCTGCCGGGCTGCCATTTTGAGCGCGTGCGATCATGTCATCGGTGACGCTGTTGTTCAATCGGTATCCAGAAGGTACGAGATTGATGTAGCTACATTATGTATAACGCAAAATGAAAAAAAAGGGGTCGTTTCGCCGGGAATATAACCGTACTTTTTTGCAAAGTCTAAACACAGGTCAAAGGACTGTCAAGTTTGGAAAGTATGTCTCTCTTTTACCAAAACAACCGGCGAATTCTGTATAATTTTAGTCATTATAAGGAGATCTACCATGACTATTTTGAACGGCTATCATCACTTTTTAGGTCGGCACTGGGAAACCGGCAGCGTATGTAATTTTTGGGCTTACCGCGGCGTCACCGCCCCGCACAGTGGGCAGCCTTACACCGAGGCGCTGCTGCTGGGAATATCCGGCGGGATCGTAATGGGTTATTTTTCCTTCGCCTACCAAGGATACGACCCGCACGTGGCGCTTTTGACCCGCAATACTTTCGACCCGCTGGAAACGCTGCTCCAGCGCCTGGGGGTAGAACAGGAGATCTTGCAAACCAGCCTGCCAGAAAAAGGCCGGACGAACCTGCTGGGCGTGCTGGAAGGCGGCCTTCCGGCGCTTACCTGGGTTGACATTTTCAGCCTGCCGTATTTTTCGCTGCCCAACGAGGATGATATGTACGTGATGTACCCGGTCCTGGTATATGGCTATGAGGAAGAAAAAGACACGGTGTGGATCGCTGACCAGGCCGAGGTTCCCCTGACGGTCTCAACCGGCGAGCTGGCAAAAGCCCGGGCCCGGGTGAAAAAGGATAAATTTCGGGTGATGACCCTCAGCGCGCCCAACCCGGAGCGCCTGGTTTCAGCCGTGCGGCAGGGCATTGGCGACACCCTCCAGCTTTATACCGGCCTGCCGCCCAAAGGCTCGCCAGCTAACTTTGGTTTCGCGGCTTACCAACGCTGGCGCGAGCTGTTGGCAGAACCCAAAATGAAAGGCAGCTGGGCAAATGTTTTTCCGCCCGGGCAGAAGATGGTAGCCGGGCTGGTCTCGGCTTTTTTGGGCACGATTCAGAATTACCCCGGCTGCGGCGGCGAACGCGACACCTACGCCGATTTTCTGGTCGAAGCCAGCGCCATCTTGCGGGCGCCGCGCCTGCTGCAGGCTGCCTCAGGCTTCCGTGAAGCCGCGCAGGCCTGGGAAGCGCTGGGGAAAGCGCTTTTGCCGGATGAAATTGAAGCTTTTGGCAGCATCCGGCGTCTGATGCTGCAGCGCAAGACCCTGTTCCGCACCCAAGGGGGCGCCGCACGGGAGGATATCCAGCGCATTAATGCGGAAATCAAATCTCTCAAGCAAGCAGCCAGCCTGGCTTTTCCTTTGAGCGGCAGCGCGCTGCAAGATTTCATCGAAAATATGCGCGCCCGCATCCAGGATGTGCACGACGTTGAACGTCAGGCCGTACGGGAACTGCAAGTCGCGATGGAGGCATAAAAAGATCACCACCCCCCGGCCTCCGCCTCTCTCTGGCGGGGGTGATTTTTTAGCTAATGGCTGGATTCAATAATTAAAGGAAAATCCAGGGCCGCCTCTTCCGCACCGCGCCGGATCACCAGCCGGCGGGAGAGAAACGGCGCCTGGCAGTAAGGATTGTCGAAGCGCGGATAATCGTGCAGGGCGATTGCCTTGCCGGCGATTTCCAGATCCCCCTCCCAGCTGAAAACGACCCGCCCTCGAGAAGGTGAAGTATATTCGACCTGCAAACCCTGGCATTCGATCCTCGCCTCACAGACTGCCGTCATGAAATGCTCGAAGCTTCCCCAATGCTCCCGATCTCCCATTTCGCACACCCAGACCGAATCCGGGGCATCGACCCGTACCTCCTCCACCCGTCCCGCTTGGTTTTTTAGCCAGCGGTAGGACTGCTGCACGTACAACCCCAGGTAACCATCCCTGCTGCGGGCACAAATCCAATGACCGCGCTCCACCACTTCATCAAATGCCTCCCGCGGGAAATAGGCATGCGCGAAGGGGTAGCTGTCGTCCGGCAGGATGCTGTGCAGGCAAACCAGCACATTTTCATGCTGGGCCGTCCGCGGCAAGATGCCGTTGCCCGCCCAATAGTTGGGCCGTGAAGTTTCGTTGAGCGATCCGGGATGGTTGGTAAAAACCACGGCGTCGATGCCCAGGGTGGCCTGCCAGATATGCTGCTGGTAACCGGGCTTGCCGGGGCGGTAATCTTGCGCGCAGCTTAACATGTAATGGGGTGTGCGGTAGGTCTGCACGTGGACTTCGGTCAGGGCATGCACATCCAGGTTGGGATCCACCACCCTGCCGTATTTCGCGACCTGCGCCCGGCGCATTTGCTGGTAACGCGGCTCGTAAGTTTCAACCCGCATGTGGTAGAGCTCTTCAATCCTCCTGGAAATCGCAGCCACTTTTTCGTGGGTATAATCCTGGACGCTCCAGAACAAATACCCGTCCTCGACACTGTCAAACGACAACCCGTATGACTTCTGCCTGTTCCATATTAAAACTGTGGCGCTCTTTGAATACCTGCGGTGCATCCAGGTCCTGGGCAATGGCTTCGATCACGGGTGGGCAGCGGTATGCGCTGGTCGCCAGCGGCACCGTTCCCAGGGCGGACGGCTTGTTAAAGAGCCCCATGCCCAGCATCAGCTTGGCGGTCGAAGAGGCATCCTCTCCGCGCCCGCCTTTGATCAGGCGGGTGTAGGTGCGCCCGTGGGTGCAGCCCATCACACCGCGGTAAGTATGCAAGGCCATCTCGAACAGGATCAAGTCGATCGTCAGCCCGGCCAGCCGGCGGATATCTTCCTGTTCGGCGAAATCATACAAATTGACCAGGGCCAACAAATCTTCTTCGAAATAACAGTTGGAAAGCCATTCGCTGAACCCAAACTTGACGCGAAAATCAAACCAGCGCCGGATCAGGTGCAGGGCATGCTCCATGTGATAAATGCCATTCCTGGCATTATTCTGGAAAACGCGGTCCTTAAATAACTGCCCCGCGAGCAGTTCATCCGCGTGGAAAATGATCTGGTGGTTTTCGGTCCAGTAACAGCGCTTGTTATCTCCCTCAGGCTCATCCCACCAGTACTTAAAACGCAGCAGACAGTCCTCGATCCTGGCGATCAGGTCACGCGAGATCAGTGGGCTGTTATGATACTTGTAAAAAATACGCAGCAGGCCGCCCACCGCGAAATCACAGCAATCCTGGCGCGAATCGACGAATGCGATCCCTTCCAGGATGGAATCCTCGTCCACCGGGTCGCGACCTAATTCCAGCCGGGCGATCTGGCTAAAAAAGCCCGTCCGCCCCGCCACTTTCTGGGCGGCGCAATATTCCAGGTATAGGACTCGGCGCTGGTCGTAGGGCTGCTGGGGCGCGGGCCAATAGGGTTGGTCTATCATAATTGCCTCCATAACACGAAAAAACAGGATATTTTTTCCAAACAGCACCTTGCTTAACAAATTATCTCCCTCATTATAGAGCGAAACGCCGGATCACTCGCTCACGCGCCTAAAACATTTCCCAATCCGATCCTAATAATTTCTGAATAAGTTCTTGTTATCCTGATGACATAGTCCAATTGGATTAAATACAGCTTCAAAAAAAGGAGATATTTATGCGTTTGAAAAAAGTGTTGCCATTTCTGGCAATCAGTGTTTTATCGGTAGCAGCCGTCTTCGGCGTCGCTGCATACCAGAATGTGAGCGCGCAGGCGCCTGAGCCTACTCAGGCGGCGCCTGCCACCCCGGCAACCCCGCAGCAGTCCGAAAAAGGGCATGACTGGGTAGGCGGCAAAGCTGGCGAATCAACAGACCAGTACCTGGCAGATGCGTTGGGCGTCACGACCGATCAGCTCAGCGCCGCTTACCAGACCGCGACGACCGAGGCTCTCAAGCAAGCCGTCGCCGACGGAAAGCTCACCCAGGCCCAGGCTGACCAGCTTGCGGCACGGGCTAACGGGCATATCGATGGTCGCTGGCTGAACGATGCCAACATCGACTTTAATGCCTTGCTGGCTAAAGCGCTCAATATCAGCGCGGACCAACTCACAACTGCCCGCCAAAAGGCCTTCGACGCCCGCATCGATGCGGCTGTCACAGCCGGAACCATGACCCAGGACCAGGCCGATCTGATGAAAGGCCGCTATGCCCTGGGCAACAGCGCGCAGTTCCAGTCATCCATGCAGTCTGCCTTTGAGGCTGCGGTCAACCAGGCCGTACAAAGCGGTGTCATCACCCAGGCCCAGGCAGACCAGATCCTGAAAAATGCGACCCAAATGGGCTCGCGCGGATTTAATGGATTTGGCGGTTTTGGCGGTTTTGGCGACTTCGGCGGCCCGCATGGGCACGGCGGTCGCGGTGGTCGGTTCACGCCGGTTACCCCCGGTACGACCACCACTCCATCCGGTCAGAGCTTCTAAACCGGAAAATATATGGAAATCCCGGGCGGTTTGTCCGCCCGGGAAACAATTTATCGAAAAAGGCCTTTTGAGGTAAGATAGTAAAAAACTAGCCATGAATTTCACCACCCTTTTTTTGGTACGTATAAGAGAAACAGTATGGTAAAGAAAATATTAGTCGTCGATGACAACCCTCAGCTGCGAACCATGGTTAAGAGTTATTTGGCGCAGGAAGGATTTGAAGTGAGTACGGCTGGTGATGGACAGGAAGCCCTGTACGTCGCTCGCCATGATAAACCCAACCTGATTATTCTCGATTTAATGATGCCGGAAATGGGCGGGTATGAGTTTCTAAAAGCATACAGCCGCGAAGCCGATACACCGGTGATCATCCTGACCGCCCGCATCGAAGAATATGATAAGGTGCTCGGTCTGGAATTAGGCGCCGACGACTATGTGACCAAACCATTCAGCCCGCGCGAGCTGACAGCCAGGGTGCGCGCCGTGCTGCGCCGCATTGATAAACAATCCACCGGGCTGGAAATCATCCGCGCCGCCGATATCATCCTCGACCCCGAAAAGCGCTCGGTAATCGTTGGCACATCGCCTGTCACCCTGACTCCTTCTGAATTTGACCTGCTGTCAATTTTAATGACCTCTCCCGGCAGGGTTTTTTCGCGCATGGAACTGCTCGATCACCTGCAGGGTACGGCCTATGAGGCTTACGAGCGCAGCATCGATGTTCATATCCGCAACCTGCGCACCAAGATTGAACCCGACCCTGCGAATCCGCGCTATATCGAAACCGTTTACGGCGCCGGCTACCGTTTTGTGGAATAAGCCTCAAAGAAAGAAGACCGAATGCGTTCACTGGCTCTCAAGCTCACACTTGCTTTTTTGCTAATCGGACTGACCGGTGCAGTGCTGGTGGCGGTCATTTTACAGCTGCGCACGCGCTCTGCATTTGACCAGTTCATTGTGAGCCGGGAAGAGCAGACCATGGTCGACAACCTGACCCAATATTACCAGGAACATTCCAGTTGGGTAGGTGTTGCCAATGACTACCGTTTTATCCAGCAAAACCCACAACGGCCAGAATCACGCCGCTCACCGCTGCGCTTTATATTGGTTGACCTGAACCACGTAGTTTTAGCCAGCATGAAGACGGATGCCATCGGTCAAAAACTGCCCGACAGCGATTTTACCCGCCCCATTGCCATCAAGTACGACAATGCCACGGTAGGCTGGCTGGTTCAAGATACTCCACCGCCGCTGTTGGTGCCCAATTCTCCCGAAGATGTTTTCCTCGGCGCGGTTAACCAGGCTACCTTGATCAGCAGCCTGGTCGCTGCCGGGCTGGCCCTTGCATTGGGTGGATTCCTGGCCTACACCATGACCCGTTCGCTGCGCGAGCTTACCGCCGCCACGGACCAAATCGCCCACGGGAACCTCGACCAGCAGGTAAAAATCCGCTCAAAAGACGAACTGGGAAACCTGGCAGCCTCTTTTAACAAGATGAGCCGCGACCTCGCCCAGTCCACCCGCGCTCGCCGGCAAATGACTGCGGATATTGCCCACGATTTGCGAACGCCATTAAGTGTGATTACCGGATATTCAGAGGCTCTAAACGACGGAAAGCTTCCCGGCACGCCTGAGATTTACTCCATCGTGTACCAGGAGACCCAGCACCTCAACAAACTGATCGATGATTTGCGCACGCTTTCATTAGCCGATGTAGGCGAGCTTTCCGTTACCCTTCAGCCCACGCCCCCTCTAGCCATGTTGAACCGGGTTGTCGCCCGCCACGATCTGGCCTCAAAACAAAAAGAGGTTTTGCTGCAGGTGGAACCCGCCGAGGATTTACCCGAAGTGAACGTGGACCCGGAACGCATGAACCAGGTTTTTGATAATCTGGTGGCCAACGCTTTCCGTTATACCCCGCGCGGCGGAAAGATCGTGCTGTCGGCAGCCTCCACCGGCGATACGGTAACCCTGCGTGTCAGCGACAATGGAAAGGGGATTGATTCAGAGGTTCTGCCGCACATATTCGACCGCTTTTTCCGCGGAGATCCATCGCGTACACAGAACGGCGAGTCGGGGCTTGGCCTGGCTATCGCCCGCTCCATCGTCGAAGCCCAGGGTGGAACTATCGATGTCGAAAGCAGCCTGGGACTGGGCGCTACCTTCACCATTTCTGTGCCTGTGGCCGAAAAAACCGCCAACGAGGCGCAATAATCCTATTTTCATGTTTTGGGTGTTTTTCGTTGCGACTACGTCGCAACGAAAAACACCCGGGCATTATTCGCCACAGGCGCGCTACGCGTGCGCGGTCCACGTTAATAAATCGGCTGTTACAGGGGTTCGATCGGCAGGCCTTCCAGGGCCATAATCTTCAAAGCATTCGTCGTGGGACAGGGCCCCGGACGCAAGCGGTAATCAAAAGCCATCTGCCCGTCGCGGATGTCTTCACGAAAATGATAATTCACGATGGGCAATCCCATATCTGCCAGCTTCACCAGCTCGAGATCGTGGGTGGAGATTGCCCCGGCACCGTACCCCAGGGTCAACGCGCGCACATAGGCCTGGCTGCCGATCTGCCGTTCGCGGTTGTTCGTACCCCGAAAAATTTCATCGATCAAGAAGAAAAGTGGATAGTGCTGGCCGCCTTCCAGGCCTTGCAGCAGGGCCTTAAGCCGGCGGACTTCGGCATAAAAATAAGAAATTCCGTTACTGAGCGAATCATTGACCTGGATGCAGGTAAACAAGCGAAAAAGACCGGTATGCAGGTGCTGCGCGTTGACCGGCCCACCCGCGAACGCCAGGCAGAGATTTATACCCAGGGTGCGCAAAAAGGTGCTTTTTCCGGACATATTCGAACCGGTAATCAACGCCACCTCGCCCAGCTTGCCGATGGCGAAATCATTGCATACTTTTTCCGCTTCGGACAGCAGGGGGTGCCCCACCTGGTGCGCTTCAAAGGTGATCTCGCCTGCTCCCGGCTTTTTCTCTTCAATCTGGGGGAAGGTATACCCCGGATTCAGGTACAGGAGATTTGCCAGCGAACATAATGCCTCAACCTCATACCAGGTATTCAGCCAGATCGGGAGCGTGCTGCGCAAGGCATCTTTATAGCGGTTCAAAAGATAAGCAAAAATAAAATTCCAGGGCAGAAGCGTATTGAGCGCCAGGGATAAGATTGGGTTATTTTCCAGGCCGGCGGCGGAGGTGATCCATACGATCCCTTTCAGAAATCTGGAGGGGCGCTGCCCCGGCTTACGGAATACGGCGCATAAACGCGACAGCCCACCGCCTTCCGGGTAAGGATAGCTTTCCAGCGTGCTGAGGATCATGCGAAACTGGTCCAGCGCTTTCCCCAGGGTGTAAGCGTCGCCGAACAAATCCTTGTATGCTTTATAGTTATAGAGATAAAGGGCAGCGTACAGGCTCAGGCTGCCCAGCCAGATCGCCGGCAGGCCTGCCAGGGCATAACCCGCGTACAGAAAGACATTCGCCGCTGCCAGGACAAGCAGGATCGATAAAATGGGCATAAGCGAGCGCCCACCCGGGTTGGCGTTCAGCCAGCGCAGCAAGGTCTCGCCGTCCCACCGGCCGCCGGCTTCGTCCTTTACTGACTCACCCTCCATGGCCAACCGCCACCGGAATCCATGCAGCGGCAGCAGTTCCTTCACCATTCCCTGGCGTTCAAGGATTGATCCCGGGTCGAGGACGGGGTTCAACAGCCAGTCTGCCAATCGGTTGCTGCCCCCATGCGAAGCAGCCGTATCGACCAGCTGGTGCAGCGAGCGGCTGCCCACCAGGTCGAGGTCGCTGGAAAAGGGATGCTCGGGAGCGATCCCAACCGACTGCTCGGCGGGCACCGCCGGCCAATCGAGCTGCATCCGTGCTCGCTGCGCCGAGACCAGGTTCAACGAACGTTGAATTCGCCGGTGGGCGCGGTCAACCCTGCGGTGCAGCACCACCACCCCGGTGAATAGGGCGATGAACAGCGCCAGAACCAGCAGGCCAAAGCCGCCCTGCCCGTAAATTAAGGCCAGCATGCTGGCGGCGCCCCCGGCAAGCAGGGTGAGTAACCTGGCCCAAAAAAAGCGGCGGTCCAGCCCATTCAATTTGACCTGGCTGGCTTCCAGGCGTGTTTTTAAACGGGTCAGTGAAGCTGCCCGGAATTCCCGTAGCTCATCCATTAATGGTCCTTAAAGGATTCAGGATTCGACTTTTTCTACCACCAGGGTGCCGTGTCCGATCAACACCGCAATGGCTCCCAGGGCAGCCAGCTGCGGGGCCACGATCGTCCCCACCACACCCAGGGTGAGTGGAAGCTCGATCATCGTCCGGCCTTCTTCATTCTTGATGATCACCCGGCGGATATTGCCCTCTTTGAGCAATTCCTTGATTTTTGCGATCAGCTGGTCGCCATCGATTTTAAATTCTTCTTTCGTTACTTTTTCTTCGCTCATCTCTACTCCTGTTTCACACACCTGTTGCTGCGCGCTGCACAAAGGCCAGCACTGCCATCACCAAAAATAATACGCCTGCCGCAATAATCCAGGGGCTGCCTGCCAGGGAGGCCACACCCAGCATCCCGCCCGTTGCCGCAAAGAAGAAAGTCACATAAGCGATAACCTTCCAGCGCTCGCGGCGAAATTCTACCTTGAAAATATAGTCCAGCAGCGCTTCCGCCAGCAAAAAAGCCAGCATCAAGCCGATCTGCAGATAATACAGCCAGGCGCGGCCCAGTTGGGGCGCCTGCGCCAGCAAGACCAGCAGAGGAAGCGCCAATATAAACTGGATATACCCCGCGCAGTGCGCAAGGGCCGGACGGCGCAGCAGTCGAAACACAAATACCAGGCTGCACGAGATATATAGTATCACAGCCGTGATCGCTCCCCAAATATTGGCTGCCGTCAGCATGACTGCCCTCCTTAATTGTTGAAACTGTCATTGCGAACTGCCCGAACACCCTTGGTGCGCCCGTAGGGGCGGGGCAGTGAAGCAATCTATTTTTCACAAGATTGCTTCGCTGCGCTCCGCAATGACAGCTCGACATGTTGCGTGGCCCGCGCCAGCGCAACCAGCTTATTGCAAATGTTTCATTTCTCCGTAATCCAATCCACGATATCCTTCACTACCTCCTCGCTGACATGGCCTTCGGTTTCATATTCCGCAGGCGTGGATGGACCCTGCCCGGCGATCATCAGGTGGTTGAGAGCCGGATACAGCTTAAGGACTGCGTTGGACTTGCCAGCCAGGGCGGTTTTCCAGCCTGCGAAATCCTTGCTGGGGCTGACCTGGTAATCGCGCCCACCTTGCAGCACCAGAATCGGCATCGCCAGGGTTTTCGCCACCTCCGCCGGATGGTAATCGCGCAGGTCAAGCCAGTATGCGGCCCGAATGCCCAGGGGCAGATCATACGCGGGGACCTGGTCGGACAGGTTGGGGTCTTTAACCCGCGTCACCTGGGCCTGGAGTTTTTCGAGCTGCGACTTTTCGGCATCGGTCAGGGCGCCGTCCAGGTTGAAAAGGTAGGTGTACTGGTCGAGAACTTCATCCTCGAGCGGGATGGTCGGCCCGGCCATCACGATCAGGCCGGATAAAGCGGTATCTTGCTGGCCAATCCGCGGGGCAGCCATTGCGCCCAGGCTGTGCCCAAGCACAAAAATCCGCTGCGGGTTGACGCCTTGCGTACCGCGTAGCAGCTGCACTGCCAGCAGGGCATCGTCGATGGTCTCTTCTTTCAAAGTCAGCTTTGCCAGGATATCTGGCGTAAATTGAGCGGCATGCACCCTGGTGCGTTTATCATACCGCAGCACGGCGATACCCTGGGACGCCAGGCCCCAGGCCAGGTCTCGAAAAGGCTTGTTAGGGCCAATCGATTCATCCCGATCGTTGGGGCCTGATCCGTGCACCAGCACAACAGCCGGGAAAGGCCCGGTACCCACCGGCATGGTCAGCGTTCCAGGCAGCGACCATTCCCCGCTGCCGACCGTGACATCGGTTTCTTTGAAAGCATCGCTTTTCACGTAAGCCGGCGGGCTATAAGGGATCGGTGTGCTCACTGCTGCGTTGTGCGCTGTGAAGTGCAGGCCGGCAATCTTGCCTTGATTGTCAAATGTGACCTGCGCATCCAGCTCGGCTTTCTCAAACTGGCAGGTGACAAACACAGTGGGGTAGCCCTGCACGACCGTGCTGGTAGAAGAAGCTCGCTGCAGAAAAGCTCCGCTCTGCACAAGCAGCTGCTCCCAAACATCTTTAAGGGTGGCTTCAGTGGCAGCCGCCTTCATCTCAGTGTTGAACTCACTGGTGGCAGCGGCATAATCGCCTCGCGCCAGCTGATCTACCAGTTTTTCAGCCGTCATAATTAACAGGGTAGAAGATGGCTGCGATGCAGAAGTAGCTGCTGGTCTCTGCCCGGGAGTGAAGAACAAGCCCGAAACCTGGTCCTGGGCATTGAATACCACCCGAACATCGATCACAGCTTTTTCGAACTCGCAAGTCACATACACAATCCGGTAGCCCTGGGATGTGTCCGTGCGCGAACCCAATTGGGATTTAAAGGCCCCCACCTGCCCCAAAAGCTGCTGCCAGGTCTCTTTGAGCCTGACCTCCGGCATGGCTTTGATCATCGCGGTATCAAAGGGTTTGACTCGCTGCCGCGAAATCTCCCCGGTTGAGCTGGTCGACAAACAATTCGGCGGCCGGGATCAGTTTCTGGAAGGCATCCCCCCTTTCCTCCCGCCTGGACGGTAGGGGCAGCCGTGGGCGTGGCCGTAGCTGCCGCGGGCTTACAACCTGACAGGATGGTCAGGCCAAGCACAAGTGCAAGCGCCACCCAGAGGGTTAGACGCGCCCCAGACCGGGAAGGTCTGATCGCAGGATTAGAGTGTAATTTCATTGTATTTTCTCCTTCGTCCGACGAACCACCTTACCCATCAAGTTCGCCGTATTCCAGCCAGTGGGCGCAATTCTATGCGCGCCGGGTAAGTTTTTATTTGTACCCTTCCTAAAAAATTTTCAGGAAAATTAGGATCGATTCAGCACGCTCCGCCTCATTAATGGGCAGAATGATTGTAACTGCAATTTTCCGAAGCGAATATTAAGGACATATCAAATCGAGCTCACCTGGCTAAAGCACCAAGAATTTTCACCAATCAGTCTATCAACGCCCTTCGAGTGAGCCACTTACGGAAAACTTTACACATGGAATCCGGAGTGAAGGCGCAATTTCCTTCCCAACGGAAACCTGCTTCCATTAAACAGCAGGTTCTTCATCCATTTCTTATCTGGATATTAAAATTACTTGATCATGACAGGTAGGAAAGCCTGGAAGGAGAAGATTTTCATTGTGACCACTGCCGGGTTCGGCGAATAAGCTTTGCCATCCGAAGCAGACCAACCAAACGAAACGGTTCCGCTCCAACCGGAAGGCGGCGTAAAATGCAAGCTGCCCAATGATCCAAACGGAATTTCCTGACCAACAGTGACCGGGGTTGCAGCCAGATATAGGGTGCCTTGCGTGGGGAGGAAAGTTATTCGAATGGAGACCAGGTTGTCTCCATCCGCATCCGAGTAATGAGTGGTGAAGTCTGCTGCTAAAAAGCTTAGATCGGTATCTTTCCACCCAGTCCTGGTGAAATTTGTGACCACCGGAGGGATGTTGGCGGATTGGAATTCATAAGCCCCCAAATCTACCGCGAGACCAACGATACGCGAGTTGCCGTCCAGATCGGTCGAGGTTAGGTAGCCGGGAATCAAGGTATTATCCCCTTGATCAATTGCTGGAGAGGCCGGCTTCAGGTGCAGGTCTGGCAGAGCTTCATCGACGAAATCGGGATTAATGTCCGCCAAATTATGCCCACCATCCGTACCACACAAGCTATTCCAGATACCGCTCGGTTTGCAATCCTGCAATAGTGAATGGGTGATGTTGGGGATACTCGTGCTTTCCTCATTTGTGATCGCGTTCGGTAATAATCCCCAGATAATCGAATTCTGGATCGTGGGACTGCTTTGGAGGTTATTATGGATTCCATTGACGCTCATGGAAACATTGGTCAGGATTGGGCTGCTGTGATAATTGTAGATCCCGTTACCTTGTGTTGCTGAGTTCCCTGATATGACAGCGTTTATCAGGGTAGGGTTGCTCCCAAGTAGAGCAATCCCACCTCCGTATGTAGCCGTATTGCCTGTGACAACCACGTTCAGCAAGCGGGGATAGTAGCCTGGAGTCGGACACCCCATTGAATACGCATAAACACCCCCACCGTAGGTGCCAGCCCAATTCCCCACGATGTTGAGATTGGACAATCCTGGTGCGCTGCATTCAAGGTATATTCCTCCGCCCCTACCGTTCGGAGCTGTATGACCACCGGTGATGGTAAACCCGTCCAGTACACCCATAAAGCCGTAGGCATAAACCACGTTGCTGTTGTTTCCAACCAGGCTGGTCAGGTGCGTTTTCCAGTTACGCTGCGAAAGTTCAGTTTCAGCTCCGGTAAAACCACCGTAGATGGCTTCGTACCCCCCGTTGATATGAATATTATGCCCTTCTTCAAGATTGTAAGATCCCTGGACTACCCAGATCTGGCAGGTGTTAATCGCACATCCGGGGGTTATATTCACCGCATTGATAGCACTTTGCAAATCCTTAAAGGCCGTTGCCCAGGATAATCCATCTCCGCCAGGAGCTGCCAAAGAATTAACATAGTACGCGGGGTCGGCCGCAGCTGCTGCTCGAGCAGGAACAGCTTTTATTATAGTGAGGATAAAGATGAATATGAAAGCCGTAGAAAAGATGCGCTGAAAAGAAGTGTTCATGGAAATTTCCTCCCCAAATCCAATTCCCTAATCATCTATTCCAATTCTTTGTTTGTCCTTGGGGTAAACCGGAGAGCATGCTCGCGGTTAATAGCCGTGTTTGGCAAGCCTGTCAGGCTGGTGAATGATACCCGAAAGGATTATCTGGCCTGCATTGATTATATGCATTTCCCAATACCCATTCAATATGGATCTCTTGATAAGGGTAGTGGTTTTACATTTCAGGTCTTTTCTTTAAGAGTGGCGAGCCTTTTACAACTCACAGCAGAACTTGAGACGCATGTTAACACACGCGCACCACGTCGATCCCCAACAGCGCGCCAAGCTTTTCGATCTTTTCAGCAATATGCCCGACCCCGATCGCGCAGTGATGCGAGGGACCGGCCTGAGCCCATTGGTTGACGAACTGTGTGGCCCCGATCGAGAAATGATAGCGGCTGTTGGTATTGCCGATATTAAGCACCGGCCCGGGCTGCGCTTCGCCTTCCGCGGTCAGCAGGCGCACCCGCCCATCGCGTTCCTGCAGCACCGCCAGCAGTGTTACCGGGCCGTTGCGCACGCTCATCTGGATAGAAAGCCCCTTGCCCGGTTTGCCGTGGAAGACGCGCAGTGGAACCAGCTGAACCTTGCCCGCGGCGATAGCCGGGTGTCCCGGCCCATCATGGCCCAACAGAACGACATCATCTTCGAAATCCATCAGGTAGAATTCGGAGAACGACCCGCCCACGCCAAAAGTATCCATGATTTTCATCGCGAAGGCATTCTTGACCTCGTATTCACCTGCCACCGGAACGTGGCTGGCATTCAACAGGGTATTGCCGGCGATGACCGAGGTGACAATATCCTCGTGGGCGCTGCCCGGCTGGCCCTCATAATAATAGGCCATAAAGCCCAGGGCGTGTTTTTGCACCAGCTTATGCAGGGCGACGCTGGTGCGCGCCGCCCGGTCCAGCTCGGTTGGGCTGCATTCCGCGCTGACTGAAAATACCTGTTCAAACTTTGCCAGCATGGCAGCGACCTCTGCCGGCGTCACCCCATCCCGCAGCGCTTTGAGCTCGTCGATCTCGACCAGCTCAAAATGCGTGCCAAAAACCGCCGCCAGCTGGGTGTAATCGGAATAAACGTCCATCATCCCACCGTAATAATGGCCCATCAGGCCCACCGCGGCGGCGCGCATCTCGGCTTTGACCCGCGCGGCTTCCACCCAGGCGGTAATTTCCCGCCAGGCGGCCTCCCCATCCAGCACGCCGGTCACCAGGTGATAATCGATACCCGCCCGCTTGAACACGCTGGCGATCTCGGGGGTGGAACAGGCCTGGCAGTGCGCCAGCCATTCGCCGGTCATTTCTTCCCGGCTTTCCAGACGGTTAAATGCCTCGTAATCCAAACGCGCCACCGGCTGTAAATTCAGCACCACCACCGGCGCTTTGGCCTGCTGCACGACCGGCAGCACGGTTGAACTGAGGGCGTAGGTGGAGATGTACAGGAAAACCAGGTCCAGCTGCTCGCCGGCAAACAAACCGGCAGCCTGCCGCGCTTTCTCCACGCTGTCGACCAGCCCGGCATCCACCACCTCCACCTGCAGGTCACCCAGCCTATGGTGGATAGATGGCCTGGTAGCCTTCCAGGCGTTCTTTCAAACCGTGAAACTGTGGCCAGTAGGTATCCAACCCGATCCCAAACAGGCCAATTTTTACCGGCAAGCGGTTATGATCACTCATCGCGGCATCTCCATTATTTTACAAGAACACCTGAAACGCAAATTTCGTTGAATTTTTTTAGACCAATTCAGTGAAATTTTTTGATTTGGATGGTATCATTGCGGAAAATCTGCGTCATCCAGGAAATTATAACGAGTTTCCCTCAGAAGTAAATTTTAACACCCTGACAATGTCTACTGATTATCAAACAATGGAAAATGAACCCAGCCAAACCAACACCCGCTGGGCCGTCCTGGCCCTGGCAGCCCTGACCAATACGATTGTCGTCGCCGCGCCAGGGATGAGCATGTCGGTCCTGTTTAATGAGATTTCCACCGAGCTGAGTTTAAACCTGGTGCAGGTCGGGCTGATCTGGGGCATTTCTTCGCTGCCCGGCATTGTCACCGTTCTGGCCGGCGGCGCGATTGCCGATCGATTCGGTCCCAAGCGAGTCTTAATCCTGGCATGCCTGGTATCCGGCCTGACCGTGGCCTTTCGCGGTATGTCCAACGACTTTGGCACGCTCCTGACAGCAATGTTCATCTCCGGGTTTGTAGCCCCGGTAATCACCATGAACACATTTAAGACCTGCGGGATGTGGTTTTCAGGCCGCCAGATGGGGCTGGCTAGCGGCGTGCTTTCAATGGGCATGGCGCTGGGTTTCATGCTCGGCTCCTTGTTCAGCGCCACTTTTCTATCTCCCTGGTTGGGCGGCTGGCGAAGCGTGATGTTTTTTTACGGCGCCCTGTCCGTGATGTTCGCCATCCCCTGGATCTTCACCAGGGCCCGGCCGGCCTTCGCCCAAATGCCGGCCAATCCCATCAATACCAGTTCGATGCGCCTGAACCTGGCCCATGTCGCCCGCATCCGCAATATATGGCTGCTGGGGTTGACCATCCTGGGGGTCGGCGGCTGCGTCCAGGGCACGCTGGGCTATCTTCCGCTTTATTTACTGAGGCAGGGCTGGCCCCAGGCCAGTGCCGACGGTGCATTAGCTACCTTTCACACGGTCAGCCTGATCTTTTGCGTTCCTATCGCTTTGTGGTCCGATAAAATCGGCTCGCGCAAGAAAATCCTGATAGCCGCCGCGCTGATGATCATTTCTGGGGTCAGCCTGCTCTCCGTGGCGCACGGGCCCCTGGTGTGGGTCGCGGTCTGCCTGGCGGGCATGGTGCGCGATGGATTTATGGCCGTTTTCATGACCTCGATCCTCGAATTGCCCGGTGTCGGCCCGGAATATGCTGGGACAGCCACCGGGATGGTGATGGTCTTTTCCGGTATCGGCAACATCCTGGCGCCGCCCATCGGCAACAGCCTGGAGACAATCTCTCCGGGACTGCCGTTTCTCTTCTGGGCGGGCCTGATGCTGCTCGGCTTTACCGGCCTCTACCTGGCGAAAGAAAGCCGCCAGCCTGCCGCGGCAGCGGTCAATACCTGAGCTGCGAGTAAAAGTCGGGCGCCGCGGTCGAAAACCTCAGTATCCCTGCCGTCCCCCTGCGCGCGAGCTTAATCGATTCTTGCCATAAGCAGAAATCCTGCATCGATCACTTTGATAACGGGGTAAGAGCGCCTGTCGCTTCTCCATAAGCTCCAACCATCAAGACTTGGAGGCGTGATTCCCAGAGCGGTGAGCATGCTGCATATTTGCTCGCGGTGTTCGGTCGCATGGTTAATGACCTGAACCATCACTACCCAGGGATCCACTAAATAACCATCTTTCGTTTTTAACTGAGCTTGCGATAGTGTACGCGGCTCGTCTTTTGCCAGCGCCAGCAACCCACTTCCAGAGATCTGCATGGACTCCCGCAATTCGGCGAATTCCGGGCGAACCTGGGACCTTGCGTCAAGCGGCAAGGTCAGGAGCGAAAGGTAACCCTGCTGCGAACCCGCGAGATGCAGTAAAGTGCGACGGATAGTGCCTTTCGTGGCGGACTGCGGTTCGGCATCGAGCTGTTCGTCGCTCAGGGCGGAACATGCCTGGATGATCTGCAGGTTTGCCCAGTTGTTATGCTCAAATAACTTGACCAAAATATTTTCTACCATTAAAGAACTCCTTATATGATGAATCGGTCATTGCGAGGCCCGTTCTTTGGGCCGAAGCAATCTTTTTTGTCACGAGATTGCTTCGCTGCGCTCGCAATGACGGTGTCTCATTTTGCGTGGTCCATGTCAGTGCGAGCGGCTTTTTTGATACTTCGGTTTTTTGCGCAATCCGGCAGCCTTTGCCTCAGAACTATGGATCGATTTTTCGTCAATGATTAAGACCTTTCTATTTTACCAGGGCAACCTTCCCATTTGGGTCTTTCTCATTATGACTGCTCATCTTTCTTGGGGGTGTCAGCAGATGCCGGCCCACCTTCTTTTCTTGCAGGGGATGATTTGCCGTACAGCGCTTTCCAGCAGTTCGTGCACAGGTGGCGCTTGCCCAACTCAGGGTCTTCCACCACATACCACACGTGGAAGCGTTTACACACATCGCAGCGCTCCAAAATTTTACGAGCCATTTTTACCCCTTTTCACAGCATTTCAGCCGGTGTTCATTCCGGATTTTTCCAGGCCTGCAGCTCAAGGATATTCCCTTCCGGGTCGGTGACATAGCACCAGGTCACCTGGGCGCCGGCGGCGTTGGTCAGGGTCACCACCTCGCCCACCGGTCCCCCGCCCTGGGCCAGCACCTCTGCCCGCGCCGCGGCGACATCCTCCACCGCAAAGGCAATATGCCCAAAACCGGCGCGGTTGACCATTTTCCTGGAACCGCCAGCCAGCGCGCTGTAGCTGTAAATTTCCAGGGTAGGTCCCTGCTCGCCCCAGCCCGGCAGGCGCAGATGAACGCCGCGCAGGCGCGTGCGGGTCAAGCCCGTACCCCGGTCCAGATCGAACCCCGAATAATCCCGTTCTGGCGGCACCCGCATGCAGCCGAATACCCGGGTGTAAAATTCGGCCAGCTTCTGCCAGTCTTCCGCGATCAGGTTCGTATGGACGTACTTGGCGCGCATAAATTCTTCCTTTCATACAACCTGCCCAAAAAACGCCGGGAGAAAACCCCCGATTTGACAAATTTCAGGATAATTAACCTGGAGATTGAAATGAACAACCCGCTTTTTTACCGCATTTCCCTTGGACTGACCATACTGCTGACCGTCGTGGCTTTCTTCACCCTGTTGGGCTGGATCGGCACGTTGGTGAACGGCCTGGGGAAGCAGCCATTTTCCGCGCTCATCCCCTGGCTGACGATCATCCTGGTGACGTTAGCCGGGCTCAACTGCACGTTTCGCAAGCGGGTGCTGTTGGCCAAGCACTAAGCAGGGCCGTCCAGGCTTGCCATACACAGCATACCCGAGTTTCCGGTATAAATCCAGCACCGGCTGGTTTTTTTACCTTTTCCTCCAGGGTCAACTATAATCAACTCGTGGATATTCCTGACCGCCAGATTAGCATGACCGAACTGCGGCGGAATAACGGCGACCGCGGTTCTCCTAAGTTTGTCGCGTACCAGGGCGTCGTTTATGATGTGAGCGACTGCCCGCGCTGGCGGCTGGATCTGCACGAGCGCCTGCATTTTGCCGGGCAGGACCTGACGAGTGAATTGGGCGACGCGCCCCACCAGGAAAATGTCTTCTCCCGGCCGTGCGTCAAAGTCGTCGGGCGACTGGAAGGCGGTTGATTCCCAGTCAGTAATCTCACATAACACATCCTGAAATTAATCTTCGGGCATTGTCTCAACAATTTACCTATCCCCCAACCCCCTTCCCTGAAGGGAAGGGGGCAAAAATCAAGAGGTTTGGGGATATTTTGCGGCGAAACGCCGCAAAATATCCCCGATTCCTCTTTCTCCCCGCCCCCTGGGGCGGGGTCGGGGGTGGGGAGCTATTGTTTATCATGGACACACCTCGATTATTAGTAACGAGGTGTGTCATGTAAGAGGATTTCTTGCCAGCCTGGCAGTGAGATGCTGGCCTGGTAATTGGAGCTGTTGTACAGCGGGGTGCGCAGCGGGCGGTACAGCCGGCCCGCCTTCGGGCTGTCGGCCTGGGTATAGATCCAGATCTCCTGCGGGTTCCAGGTCACAATCTCATCCCGGCAATCACCGGTGAGATCCAGAACCGCGTTGCAAAAATCCGGATGTCCGTCATCTGGAAATGCCACCACGGGACGGCCCCATCCATCGCACATTCCTCCCCAGGTCGAGTTGGTCGAGAGCAGGAAAAACTCCACCCCATCTCCGCGCCAGTTCACCGGCAGGCACATGCTGCCCATATTGACCGGTTCGCTGGTATGGTAAAGATCTCCCTGCGCGTCAAAGAAGTGCAAAATACCCTGGTTGCCCCAAAAATTGATCGTCACGGTCTGCAATCCGGGCAGGTCAGCGCGCAGCTTGAGCACAGCCGGATTTTGGGTGTGCCCGGTATGGTGGTGGCGCAAAATGCGGCCTTGCAGATCGAGGAACAGCGCGCCGTCGTCACTGGCGGCATAGTGCACGCGCAGCGGCCCGGGATCGGGCAGGTTAAAGTTAAGGATCGCAATGCCATCGGCGTGATCGTCAATCATATCTTCTCGATTCCACAGCAAGCGCCCATCGTGGTCGAAAAGCGCATATCCCATGGCAATTTCATCCCGCCCATCTCCGTCAACATCCCCAACCCAGGGATAATGCCCGGTGCGGCAGGCTGCGTCCCACAGCGGGTTGAGATCCTGGTCATATACCCAGAAATTCCAATAGCGGTCCTTAATAATCAGGTCACCGGCGCGGCCCAGGCCGCGCACGTCGCAGAAACACAGGCAGTCTCCCAGGATGCGCGGGAAACGCGCGTCTTCCACCCGGTTGAAGGGGGTGGAAGCCTTCTTCTTCAGCTGCCCGGTCGCCCCATCCAGAATGCGGATCTCGAAATCACGGCAGTAAATGACCTCCAACCTGCCGTCGCCGTCGATATCGTGGACCTGGATGGCGACATCGTTGGTCAGGAACCAGTTCTGCGGGTCAGGTTGGCCGTCGCGCCACAATATCTGCCCATCCAAATCCAGCGCGGTGATGCAGCCCACCTCGGCATAAGCATCCTTCGGTCCATGCTGGATCACCTGGGGAACGATGATCTCAATTTTCCCATCGCCGTTCACATCTCCGAACCGCAAATTGCGCCCCACCCCAAATCCTGGGGTGGGGATCTTCTTCCAAACGACCGGCTGCACGTTCTGCGCGCGCAGCCGGGCCAGCTCCACAGCATCCCGGTCGGCGCGGGCATGAAATGCCGCCGCGGCGCTGTCTGCAGCGGTCACGCGCAGCGCGTGGTAGCGAGCCGGCGCATCGGCGCACAGGCCGACTTTACCTTTGGGGAAGGTGTCATCTTGCGCGGTCAGCGCCCCCACCCCGTCCACCTGGCAGGATATATGCGAGCCTTCGACCCGCACGCGGAAACGATAGATAGCGCTTGCCTTCCAGGGAACGTCCAACCGGGCAAGGACACGTTCATCCGGTTGGTGAAAAGCGGTTTCCTCGCATACTCGCAGCAAAACCAGCCCCCGGGCGTCGAAACCAAAGAAATAATAGCGCCGGTTGGTCTCATAACGCACAACCACCCCACAGCGCGCGCCCGGTTCCAGCGGCTCTACCTCGGCTTCCAGCTCATAATCGCCCCAGCGAGTATCCCCTGCCGCCAGCATGGGATGGGTAAACACCTTGTCATTGCGGAACGTCTGGCTCATTACCTGCTTGCCGGCGGACTGTTCGATATGCCAGGCCTGCTTGGAACCATCAAAATAAAAACTGGCGACCGACCAGCCATAGCGGGGAGCGGCTTCCGCGAGAAAATGGTATTCCGTCAAGGGTCCCGCATCCAGCGAGAACATACCTGTTGGCATATTCTGAAAACCGTCCTCAAATAAGACCTGCTGTTGGCTCATTGTATATACCTGCCTTCCTGAATCACCTCGGAATCTTCCAGCGGTCGAATTGCAACACATTTCGCCCGGTAGGGATTTCCATCCTCCTATTATAGGCTCTTCTGGAATCCGAGCTAAATACCCTTTTTGGGGGATAATTTATCCCTTGAAACAGCAATCCCCATTCCAACCTTCGGAATGGGGATTGCCGCTACCTGTAAATGCCGGACTAATTTACGACATTTACCGTCAGGTTCAAGGTGCAGATCGTTGTACTGCCGCGAACGATCGCCCAGGTGGTGTTATATGTGCCCGCATCGGCGGGGGCAGTCATATCCACAATCACCGTCAGGGTGCCGTTGTAGGGAACAGCCGTTTTCAGATCTTGAGAATCGGTAAATTTTTGCATTTTTGTACCCGATTTATAAACGATGTCCACCGACTCGGTTTCCCAGGTGCGGCTGCCGATATTCTTAACAACCCATTTACCGTCGAAATCTGCTCTTTTCGCCAGGTTGTCGGTCGATTTCGGGGTCACCTCGGTGATGCTGCAGGCGTTATCTACCGGAGTGGCGGTATAGAGGGGGGTCGCTGTCCAGGGAATATATGTGGCTGTCGGTTTTGCTGTCGGCGCAGCCGTCGGCGGCACCGGGGTGTTGGTGGGGGGGATCTGGGTTTGCGTGGGTTGGGCCGTCGCGGTCGGGGTGACCGGCGTCGCCGTGGGCGCATTCTTGGTCAGGTCGGCGACCACTGTCTGGGCAACCTGGGTACGGACTGCATTATTAGTCGGCTGCTGATCCACTGTCGGCATTACGGTTGGGGTGGGGGTCGGCGAGCTGCATCCGGCCAGGATGGCAGCCAACGCGATCACCACCAGAACTTTTTGAAACGATTGTTTAAAACGCATGATCATTCTCCTTGTAAAAAAACGTTAGGGTTACTGGAGTGGTTTCACTCCGGCACCTATTATAAGACGTTCCGGAACCTGAAGAGTTCCCAAAAGTTGCCATTGAATTTATCCTCATCTTTCAGCTCACAGTTAGAGCCTATCTGGCAAAAAAAATCGCCGGCCTGGTATCCAGCCGGCGAGGATCTATTGTCCAATTTTTCTTTTAAATCCGGCGTTGGATCAGGCGTCAGCCTAACCGTGGATTTGGGTTTCTCCCATCAGGTAGCGGTCTACCTCGCGCGCGGCGCCCCGGCCTTCGTGAATGGCCCATACCACCAGGCTCTGCCCGCGGCGCATATCGCCAGCCGAAAATACACCCGGCAGGTTGGTGGCATATTTATCCAGCGCGGCGCGGACATTGCTGCGCTCATCGCGCTCCACCGCCAGCTGGCCCAAAAGCTGATCCTCAGGACCGAGGAAACCCATCGCCAGCAGCACCAGCTGGGCCGGCCAGACTTTTTCCGTACCGGGGATTTCACGCGGGCCAAGGCGCCCTTTCTCGCCAGCTACCCATTCGATCTGAACAGTGTGCACTTCTTTTACATGCCCGCGCTCATCACCCACAAAACGCCGGGTCATGATGTTGTAGGTGCGCGGGTCCACGCCAAAGACCGCCGCCGCTTCTTCCTGCCCGTAATCGACCTTGAGAACTTTCGGCCATTCAGGCCAGGGATTATCCGGCTGGCGAGTTTCCGGCGGCTGCGGCAGGATTTCAAACTGCTGCAGGCTGCGGCAGCCGTGGCGCAGGGAGGTGCCCACGCAGTCGGTGCCGGTATCACCGCCGCCGATCACGATCACGTCCTGCCCGCGCGCGGAAATTGTCACGAAACCATCGTCCTGCAAAGAACCGCCGACCAGGTTGCGGGTGTTGGCGTGCAGGAATTCCATGGCGAAATGGACGCCCCTCAACTGCCGCCCTTCTACGGGCAGATCGCGGGGCTTGGTCGCACCGCCGCACAGTACCGCGGCATCGAATTCGCTCAACAAATTTTGGGCCGGATAATCCACCCCGACCTCGGTGCGGGTCACAAAATTCACCCCTTCGGCGGCCATCAGATCGATACGGCGCTGCACGATTTGCTTATCGAGCTTCATATTGGGGATGCCGTACATGAGCAGCCCGCCGATGCGGTCGGCTCGCTCGAAAACCGTCACGTTGTGACCGGCGCGGTTGAGCAGGTCGGCGCATGCCAGGCCAGACGGTCCAGAGCCCACCACAGCCACCTTCTTACCGGTGCGCATGGCAGGCGGCTCAGGCACGATCCAGCCCTGTTCGTATCCCTTTTCGATGATCGCGTGCTCGATATTCTTGATCGTCACCGGCGGATCATTGATCCCCAATGTGCAGGAGCCCTCGCACGGCGCCGGGCAGACTCGACCGGTGAATTCAGGAAAGTTATTCGTTTTGCGCAGCTGGGCCAGCGCCTGGCGCCACAATCCGCGGTATACCAGGTCATTCCACTCTGGAATGAGGTTGTTGATCGGGCATCCGGAAGCCATTCCGTTCAGCAATTTACCAGTGTGGCAGAAAGGGATACCGCAATCCATGCAGCGCGCACCCTGGGCCTGCAGTTTTTGCTCCGGGAAAGGCCGGTGAAATTCCTTCCAGTGAAGAATCCGCTCCTCTGGAGGAAGATCGCCTGGCAGCTCACGCTGGTATTCAATAAATCCGGTCGGTTTTCCCATGGCTGAACCCTGTTGATCAGTTTCCACTGACGCGGATCGCGTCGCTGATATTGATGTTGAAAGCAGCCATCACCGCCTCTTCACCGCTCAACCCGGCGGCTTCCACATCTCGAAAAGCCTGCAGCATACGTTTATAATCTTTCGGGATTACCTTCAGGAAGCGGGGCTGCATCTCATCCCAGGCGGATAAGATGCGGTGCGCCAGCAAACTACCAGTCAGTTCGGCATGTTTATGGATCATGGCCTTGATTTGCGAGGCTTCTTCAGAATCCTGCAGCGGTTCAATATCCACCATTTCGAGGTTGCACCGGGTCTGGAAATCACCATCCCAATCGATCAGGTACGCCAGGCCGCCGGACATGCCCGCGGCAAAATTACGCCCGGTACTGCCCAAAATCACCACCTGGCCGCCGGTCATATACTCGCAGCCGTGGTCGCCTACACCCTCGACGACCGCTTTCAGGCCGCTGTTGCGTACGCAGAAACGCTCGCCAGCCACCCCACGGATGTACGCTTCGCCGTCCGTCGCCCCGTAAAAAGCCACGTTGCCGATGATCACGTTTTCTTCAGGCGCGAAGGTTGAGCCCTCCGGCGGGTAAACGATGATCTTACCGCCAGATAAGCCCTTGCCGATGTAGTCATTGGAATCACCTTCCAGCTCAAGCGTCACCCCGCGCGGGATAAAGGCGCCAAAACTTTGCCCGGCCGATCCGTGAAAGCGCATGTGGATCGTATCTTCCGGAAGGCCGTCCGGGCCCCAATGGCGGGTGACCTCACTGCCGACCTGCGTGCCCACCACGCGGTGGACGTTGCGTATGGGCATGTCGATCGACACGGGTTCTCCCCGTACAATGGCGGGTTGGCACGCTGCCAACAATACCTGGTGGTCAAGCGTATCGACCAGGCCGTGATCCTGGGGGATCATGCAGCGGTGGCCGACTGTTTCGGGCACCTTGGGCTGGTAGAGCAGCGCGGAAAGGTCGACGTTCCTGGCCTTCCAGTGATCCACTGCCTGGCGCGGTTCGAGCATATCCGTCCGCCCGATCATATCATCCACGGTTCTGAAGCCGAGCTTCGCCATCCATTCACGCATTTCCTGGGCGATAAAACGCATGAAGTTAACCACATGCGCCGGGTCGCCTTTGAAGTTCTTGCGCAGCTCGGGATTTTGCGTGGCAACGCCCGTGGGACAGGTATCCAGGTGGCAAACGCGCATCATCACGCAGCCCAGCACCACCAGCGGTGCGGTGGCAAAGCCAAATTCTTCAGCGCCCAGCAGGGCAGCGATCACCACGTCTCGCCCGGTCTTGAGCTGCCCGTCGGTTTCCACCACGATCCGGCTGCGCAGATCGTTGAGCAGCAGCGTCTGATGGGTCTCCGCCAGACCGAGTTCCCAGGGCAAACCGGCATGCTTGATGCCTGTCTGCGGTGAAGCCCCAGTCCCGCCGTCGTGCCCGCTGATCAGGACCACGTCGGCATGCGCCTTCGCCACCCCGGCAGCGACGGTCCCCACCCCAACTTCCGAGACCAGTTTTACGCTGATGCGGGCCTGGGAATTGGCATTTTTCAAATCATGGATCAACTGCGCCAGATCTTCGATGGAGTAGATATCGTGGTGCGGTGGGGGCGAAATCAACCCCACCCCGGGTGTTGAGTGGCGAACTTTGGCGATCCAGGGATAGACTTTCTTCCCAGGGAGCTGCCCGCCTTCTCCAGGCTTGGCGCCCTGGGCCATTTTAATTTGCAGCTCGCGCGCGTTGACCAGGTAATTGCTGGTCACCCCGAAGCGAGCCGAGGCAACCTGTTTGATCGCGCTGTTGCGCGAGTCGCCGTTGGCATCCTCAAAATAACGGGCCGGGTCTTCGCCTCCCTCCCCGGTATTGCTGCGCCCGCCGATGCGGTTCATGGCTATCGCCAGCGCCTCGTGGGCTTCCTGGCTGATTGAGCCATAAGACATTGCCCCGGATTTGAAACGGCGCATGATGGATTCGACCGGCTCAACTTCGTCTAACGGAATGCCCTGCTCTAGGAACTTAAATTCCAGCAGCCCGCGCAGCGTCGCCAGGCGGCTCGATTGGTCATTGATCAGCCGGGTGTAGTCTTGAAAGAGCTTAAAGTCGCCGTTCCGGCATGCCTGCTGCAGTTTGTAGACCGTTTCCGGGTTGAACAGGTGATGCTCGCCGTCCTCGCGCCACTGGTACTGGCCCCCGACCTCCAGGGTATGCCCATTTACCGGGCGTTTTGGGTAGGCATGGGCATGGCGCATTGCCGCTTCCTGCGAGATTACCTCAATTCCTACCCCGCCAATGCGCGTCGGGGTCGAGGTAAAGTATTTGTCGACGAATTCCTGGCTAAGGCCCACAGCCTCGAAGATCTGCGCGCCGCAGTAGCTCTGGATGGTGGAAATGCCCATCTTGGAGATCACCTTGATGACCCCTTTGAGAGCTGCTTTTTTGTAATTATAGATAGCTTCGTCTACTTCAATTTCGGTGACCAGGCCCTGCGCAATCATATTTTCAATCGAGGCATACGCCAGGTAAGGATTAATCGCCAATGTTCCGTAGGCAATCAGCATGGCATAATGATGCACTTCGCGCGGCTCGCCCGATTCAACTACCAGGCCAATCTGGGTGCGCGTGCCGTTGCGGATGAGATGATGGTGCAGCCCGGCGACCGCCAGCAGCACCGGAATCGGAGCATGGTCTTGATCGATGCCGCGATCCGAAAGGATGATGATGTTGGCTTCGCCGTTGGCGATGATCTGGTCTGCCCGCTCGAAAAGCTGTTCCAGGGCGCGTTCCATCCCGGCCCCATCTTCGGCTGGATTAAATAGAATGGGCAGCGTCTCAGTGCGGAAATACAGCCGGTTGAGATGGCGCAGCTTCTCAAGCTCTGCGTTGGACAGGATAGGGGTCTTCATCTTGATCATGCGGCAGTTCTCGGGACGCGGCTCGAGCTGGTTCGCCTCGCCGCCGATCATGGCCTCGGTGCCGGTGATGATCTCTTCACGGATCGAGTCAATGGGCGGGTTCGTCACCTGGGCAAACAGCTGTTTGAAATAGTTGAACAGCGGCTGCGGACGATCAGAAAGCACCGCCAGGGGGGTATCGTTGCCCATCGAGCCCACCGGTTCGACGGCATTCTTCGCCATCGGCGCCATAATCACGCGCAGGTCTTCAAAGGTGTAACCGAAGGCATGCTGGTACTGCAGCACCTTCTTTTCCTGGTCAGGGCCTTCAAGGTCCTTGCCGATCCCGCTCAAAGGCGGCAGCGGCGGGTCGGGCAGGTTTTCCAGCTCGATTAAAAATTCGCGCAGCCATTTGCGGTACGGGCGGGCTGAGGCGATGGTGTGCTTGATCTCTTCATCGCTGACAATACGCCCATCTTCGGTGTCGATCCACAGCATGCGTCCCGGTTCGAGGCGGCTCTTCTGCACGATGATCTCCGGCGGCAGGTCAAGAACGCCCACCTCGGAAGCCAGGATCACCCGGTCGTCGTTGGTGACATAATACCGCGCCGGGCGCAGTCCGTTGCGATCCAGCGTCGCGCCGATGCCCACGCCATCGGTGAAAACCATCGCTGCCGGGCCGTCCCACGGCGCAAGCATGGTGGTGTGATATTCGTAAAATGCGCGTTTTTCTTCACTCATGGTCTCATGCTTCGACCATGGCTCGGGGATCATCATCATCATAGCGTGCGGCAGTGAACGCCCCGCCAACACGAACAGCTCCAGCACATTATCAAACATGGCCGAATCGGAGCCGTCCTCATTGATGACCGGCAAAATTTTGGGCAGGTCGGCGCCAAACAGGGCTGTTTGGAAGCGCGTCTGGTAAGAGTGCATCCAGTTGACATTGCCGCGCAGGGTGTTGATTTCGCCGTTGTGCGCCAGGTAGCGATAAGGATGGGCGCGGTCCCAGGAAGGAAAGGTATTGGTGCTGAAACGCGAGTGCACCATCGCCAGGGCCGAAGCCAGCAAGGGATCAGATAATTCGGGGTAGAATGGGCGGAGCTGGATCGGGGTAAGCATGCCTTTATAAACCAGCGTTTTGAACGATAGGCTGCACACGTAAAACTTTTCCCCACCCTGCAGGCCCGCATAGCGAATGGCTTGTTCAGCGCGCTTGCGGATCACGTACAGTTTTCGTTCAAACGACATGCGGTCTTTAATGAATGAGCTGCGCTCGATGAACACCTGGCGAACGACGGGCTGCGCCGAACCCGAAGTCGGGCCAAGCATACTGCCGTTGGTAGGCACGGTGCGCCATCCCAGCACACGCTGGCCCTCTTCCTGGCAGATCTGCTGGAAGCGCTGTTCGAAATCCTGGCGCAGGGCGTCATCGGTGGGCATGAAAACCATCCCCACCCCATAATACCGCGGGCCGGGTAGATCAAACCCTAAAGCCGCGCATTCTCTGACCAGGAAGGCATGCGGTATCTGGATCAAAATCCCGGCTCCATCGCCGGTATCTTTCTCGCAGCCGCAGGCGCCGCGATGGGCCAGGTTGTCCAGGATGGTCAAACCCTGTTCGATAATATCGTGGGAAGGGACGCCTTTGATGTTTACAACAAAACCCGCTCCACAGGCATCATGTTCGAATTGCGGGTCGTAAAGACCTTGTTTCGGCGGTAAGCCACACTGATGAGGATCGCTCTCTTCTGACATACGAAACTCCTCCGCTTCCGAAGAAGACCAGGTACCAATAAATGGCGTTAATGTAAGCAAAATGACCCGCTAGCAAGTGGCATTTGGTGTATTCAATAAGCACTCGGATCGACCAAATGGGGGAGGTTGCCGATGCGCTTTGCGGGTATGGGGTTGGAGGGACGAGCCACCCGACAAACGAATAATTGCGGGATTATAACACAATATCAATCTTGTCAAGGGACAATTTCTACCAGTTTTCAATAGGTTTCTTAGGATAACCCGGTTGCAGCGTTTTGGATGTGCTCACCCTGCAGAACCATTGCTCTACGCGTTGAAAATGGCTATACTCTTGTTCATTGCAAATACTACATAAAAGCCAGGAAAATATCTATGCGCAGCTCAAGTACGCCGCGAATTGTCAAAATCGAATGGTGCCGCCTGGAAGGACATCGCCCGCGCAGCGCCGGCTGCAATGCCCGCCTCGGAGAGCACGGTCCAATGGTGCGCGTGCCGCTCGCGCGTTTGACCGCTAGCGATGGCTCGAGCGGGTTTGGCATTTGCCGGGCCCAGCCTGACCAGTACTCGCCCCTGCTGGGCACGGCCCTCGCTGATCTTTTTTCACCGGAAAGCGGGGTCGGCGAAACCTGGCTGCCGTTTGAATACCCGCTCTGGGATCTCGCCGGGCAGCGCGCCGGGCAGCCGGTATATGCCCTGGCAGCGCGCGTATTGGGATTGCCCGCCCCCGCTGACCTGCGCGCGCCGTGTTATGACACCTCACTATATTTTGATGATCTGCACCTGTCCTCCACAGCCGAGGCCGCACAATGGATGGCTGGCGAAGCCCAGGCCGGGTGGGCGCGCGGGCACCGTGCGTTCAAGCTCAAGATCGGGCGCGGCGCGCGCCATCTTCCGCTGGCAGAGGGCACACAGCGCGATATCGCCGTGATCCACGCCGTGCGCGAAGCCGTGGGAGCTGACGCGCCTTTAATGGTCGACGCCAATAACGGCTACAACCTCAACCTGGCCAAAACAGTGCTCCAGGAAACCGCCGCATGCCGCTTGCTGTGGCTGGAAGAACCTTTTCACGAAGATGCCGTGCTGTACCGCGATTTAAAATCCTGGCTGAAAGAGCACGATCTGCCGGTGCTCATCGCGGACGGCGAAGGCGATGCTTCCGCCAACCTGTTGAAGTGGGCCGAGGAAGGCCTGATAGACGCCGTCCAGTACGACATTATCGGGCACGGTTTTTCACGCTGGCTGCGCACAGGCAGTCTGCTGGATGGCTGGGGGGTGCGCTCCGCCCCGCACCATTACGGCACCCATTACGGAAATTACGCCGCCTGCCACCTGGCAGGGCTGATCCAGCACTTTAGCTTTGTGGAATGGGATGAAGCAGCCACCCCCGGCCTGGATGGGTCGGCTTACGCCGTGCGCGACGGCTATGTAACAGTGCCCAATGCACCCGGTTTCGGCCTCAACCTGGATGAAGACCTGTTCCAATTTGCGGTTGAGCATTCAGGCGGGAGGCTGCTATGAAAAATACAACATCAGGTCATGCGCTGAAAAACGATCAAAATCAACACCGCGCCATTTTAGAACGCCTGGCAGAAAAAGCCATGCTGGCGCACGATCTGCTCCCTGATTTTTCGGCCGCAGTAAAGACCGAGCTCAGCCATATACACTCCCCGGCCTCCGCGGACGCAAAAACCCGCGATATGCGGGATATGCCCTGGTGCTCCATCGATAATGACGATTCACTCGACCTGGACCAACTCACCTGCGCCGCTAACTTAACGGACGGCCGCATCAAGATCCTGGTGGCCATCGCCGATGTCGATACGCTGGTCAGCGACGGTTCGGCCATTGACCTGCATGCGCGCCATAATACCACCTCGGTTTATACCCCTGCCAGGGTCTTTCCCATGCTGCCCGAACGGCTTTCTACTGGGCTCACCTCATTAAACGGCGGAGAAGAACGGCAAGCGATGGTGGCTGAGATGGTGGTTGGGCAGGATGGCGAGCTGCTCGAATCAGGCATCTACCCGGCGCGGGTATTTAACCATGCTAGGCTGGCTTACAATGCCACCGCCGCCTGGCTGGAGGGACGCACACCGCCTCCGGCGGCTGTATCTGCCGTCGAAGGCCTGGCGGAAAACCTGCGCTTGCAGGAAAAAGCTGCCCAACGCCTGCAAAATTTTCGCCAGCGGCACGGAGCGCTCAGCCTGGAAACGATCGAAGCCAACCCGGTATTTACCGGCGACCGGATTCACCATCTCGAAGTGGAGCAAAGAAACCGCGCTAAAAACATGGTCCAGGATTTTATGATAGCGGCCAATGGGGTGACAGCGCGCTTCCTCACAGCTAAGCAGTACCCCTCCATCCGGCGGGTGGTGCGCATGCCAAAACGATGGGACCGGATTGTAGAGGTTGCCCGGGAGCAGGGCGCCGTCCTGCCGGATCGACCCGATGCGATTGCCCTTGAAAAATTCTTATCCAAAGAAAGAGCCGCTGACCCTTTACGCTTCCCCGATCTTTCTTTGACAATCATCAAGCTGCTCGGCGCGGGCGAATACCTGGCGGAACCGCCCGACGGCAGCGGCCCAGGGCACTTTGGCCTGGCAGTTAAGGACTACATGCATTCCACTGCCCCCAACCGGCGCTACACCGATCTGATCACCCAGCGCCTTGTAAAAGCCGCGATTGCCGGACAGCCGCCGCAGTATGGGTTGGACGAGCTGGATGCTCTTGCCAGGCATTGCACGTTGAATGAAGATGAAGCCAATAAGGTTGAGCGCCAGGTCGGTAAATCGGCCGTTGCCCTGCTGTTGCAGTCTCGCATCGGCGAGCAGTTTGATGCGATCACCACCGGCGCCTCGCCCAAGGGAACCTGGGTGCGCCTGCTCACCATCCCTGTCGAAGGCAAGCTGGTGGAAGGTTTCGCGGGGATCGACGTGGGTCACCGCCTGCGCGTGAAGCTGATCTCGGTCGATGTGGAGCAGGGCTTCATCGATTTTAAATTGGTTGGCAGAAGTAAATAATCCAACGTATACCCTATCATGAATTCGATGCCGCACCCTGGTGCGCCCACTCCCGGCGCGCACCGGAAATGGCGAAGAGGCGGAACCGGTGAATTTTCCGGTCAAAGCAAACCCTGATGCCATTTTCAAACTGCTTCGCTGCCTGAAAGGTCTACCACCTTCTTTGAACTGGAAAGACCGGCAGCTTTTCAATCTGATCCTTATCCAGCTTCAATGACACCGCATCTCCGTTGGCTTTTGCGATCGCTGAAACCGGGATCACGACCTCTTTGCGGCCCCACAGATGGCCTTCGCGCATCACCAGATGGGTGATCTTCTTGGTGGCGTTATTAATCACCAGTTCATCCACCTGACCCACATATCCATCGGTCGCTTCGACCCGTGTGCCGCGCTCCAAGGTCGTTTCGCCCACGGGAACATTATATTCTTCGATGGGCACTTCCACCATTCGTTCGGGGGTTACGTACGGCCAATAATACATGCCTCCCAAATTTCCTCCGATCCCGCCGTACGCGAAGCCGTCGGGCATATTCTCCCGGACATATTTTGTGCGCTTGAAAATATCCATTGTCTTCAACTGCGCCTTGCTGATGCGTAGAACCAGGGTCCCGGCAATGCTTCGCGAAGTAAGATTAATCGGAACCATGTATTCATAATGGGGAGCCTCATTTTCCTCGATGACCACGTGCGTCACCTTTTCATCGATCGGATCGATCAACACACATACCGAATGGCCGCAAACGCCATCTTTGCATTCAACTTGAGTCTGTACGGGTATTTCCATTCTTACCTCCTATGCAAATGAAAACCCAAATTGGGATTCCCAATCTGGGCGGATTTTTTGTACTCCGGGCGAGATTGTTTTCAGCGATGTCCCGGTCGCCAGGATCGATCTGTAGGTTTGATCCTTATTTTTTTATTATAGGTGGTTAAGATGACGCAGAAATGAATCAAGATAATTGGGTTCCCAAATTTGTGAACGCTTGACAGGCTTGCTATAATTTACAAATGTAAATTATAGGAGAAGAAGTGTATTACCGGTTGCGCAACCAGAAGAACCCCAATAATACCCTCATCCTCACCCGCGGCGCCTGGCACCGCTTCCTGGAGATGGCCAGGCAGGCCGGGTGGAATCCAATGGGCACCGTGCATCCCGACTTGATGCTGGGGTTATCTTCGATTTATGATGAAATATATTCGATTGGCGACTTTGATAACGGCACCTACACCCCTGTGGACAGCCGCCTGGTGATGCTGGATGATGCCCTCAACCTGATGGACGCTCTGGAACGCGCCTTCATGGCCTTTGAACCGCGCCGGGTATCCGCTTACAGCAGCTTTTACCGCACCGAGCGCGACAGATTGCTGGAATGGGCTCGCCCGGGGATCGGGACGATGCTGGAGCTGGCTGAATTTTGCCGTTCCGGCTCATTTTTTATCGAAAATCAGGCCTGATCCATCCAGACTGTTTTTTCACTCCACGCTTGGTTACCCCGCTAACGACTTCAAAATGATCACCAGCGCTGCGCAGCCGGGATCCACCTGGCCCTCGGTGCGTTCCCCCTGCCAGCTGGCGCGCCCAATGCGGCTGCGCAGCGGGGTCACGGAGTCCAATCCATCTTCGGCTGCCGCGATCATCGCCGCCGCTGCTTCAGCCAGCGCCGCGCCGGATCGCACAGCCGCGGTGAAGGCCTCGGCCGCCGGGTGAAGGGCATCGACGATAGTCTTATCACCGGGTTGGGCCTTGCCTCGTTCCTGGATGCCCAGGTCGGCAGCGCTGAGCATCGACGCCAGGTTCTCTACGGTCAAGGCGCTCAGGCCTCTGGTTTCTTTTGCAGCCCGCATCAAGGCTGTCGCCAGTAGCGTGCCCATGGTGGACGAGGCCGCGCGGTTAACCGCCAGGCCGGCCGCCAGCAGGTATTTACCCAGATCGTCCGGCGCGGCTCCATCGGTGTATTCGCGCAGGGCGGACGCAATTTTTCCAGCCGTGATTCCCAAATCGCCGTCCCCGGATGCCTGGTCAAGCTGCTGTAAGAACTCGCGATTTTCTTCCAATGCGCCTGCAACCCGTAGGATCGCCTGCACCACTGCCGCTCCGTCGAAAAATTGGGCCATAGATAACCTCGCGCCTAACTCTGGGTAAAGAACGGAGTATGCGCCGGGTAATCCAGCAGTGCCGCCAGTTCATCATCCAGGCGGAAGAACGTCAGGGATGCCCCCGCCATTTCCATGGAGGTGGCATATTCACCAATATAGGCGCGGTGAACCTGGAGTTTGCGTTGGTCGAGCAGCGCGTGCACCTTGCGGTACAGGATGTACAGCTCTTCCGGGGGTGTGGCGCCCAGACCATTGACCATCACTGCCAGCCGGTCGCCAGCCTGCGGATGGAGATCCTCTAAAACCGCGCCTGTCATGCGCTCCGCGATCTCGTCCGCCGACTGGAGCTTTTCGCGCTTCATTCCCCGCTCGCCGTGGATGCCCATGCCGATTTCCATTTCATCCTCGGCGATGGTAAAAGTCGGTGTCCCGGCGGCCGGTACTGTACAGGGCGATAAAGCCACCCCCATCGTGCGGATGTTGGCCAGGGCTTTCTCGGTCACGGCGACCACTTCGTCCAGCGTTCCGCCCTGGTCGGCGCGCGCCCCGGCGATCTTGTAGGCAAAAACCAACCCGGCCACCCCGCGCCTGCGGCCGGCTTCGGCGGACGGCGCAGATGCGACATCATCTTTGACCAGGATGGTGCGCACCTGGATATCCTCCATGCCGGCCATTTCAGCCGCCATATCAAAGTTCATCACGTCGCCGTAATAGTTGCCGTATATATAGACCACCCCTTGCCCGGCATGAATGCGCCGGGTTACCTCGAGCATGGTTTCCGCCGGTGGGGAAGCAAACACGTCGCCCACCGCGCAGCCGTCGAGCATGCCCCGGCCCACGTACCCCAGAAAAACCGGCAGGTGGCCGGAACCACCCCCGGTAGCCAGGGCGACCTTGCCCGCGACCGGGGCATCCGAGCGAACGATCGCGTGCCGGTCTCCCGCACTCGCCAATTGGTCCGGGTGCGCCTTCAACAGCCCTTCGAGCATTTCAAGGACAAAATTTTCAGGTCGATTGAGTATTTTTTTCATCCGAAATTCTCCCGCAGCTTGATTCCTGGCGCAACGCGTATGCGTGAAAGCCCAGGCGAATTAATTGTAGCCCAGATACCCTTCATCCAGGATTTTTTTCATGATGTAGTCGGTCTGGTGATCGTCCCCCAGGAGAAATCCATGCGTGCCGGCCTGTTGAAATCCCAGGCGCTGGTAAAAACGGATGGCGTTTTCGTTTTTCTCCCACACGCCCAACCAGGCGAATTTCTTCCCGGCCTGCCGGGCGAGCTCCAGGGCATGTTCCAGCATCATTTTCCCTAACCCGCGCCCCTGGTATTCTTTTTTCACGTAGATGCGCTCGATTTCGAGCGAATCGGGATCCTGCAGGTCGGTCTGCGCATCCAGCACATTCAGCTTCACATACCCCGCCAGGCGGCCGTCCACAAAAATGAAATAAAAGGCCGAATGGGGGTGAGCCAGTTCAACCTGAAATTTATCCCGGGTAAAAGCCTCACGCAAGTATGCTTCAATATTGGCCGTGGTATTCATCGGCCGGAAGGCATCGTCAAAGGTCTGGATCGCGAGGTCCAGCAGTTCGTCGAGATCAGAGATATCACATTGGCGGATGTTTACTACCATGACAACCCCTATCGATAGGTCTCAGTAATCGCCCACAGGCTTTCAAATTCGGCCTGGTTATCAACGTTGACCAGCAAATACATCCCCTCAGGACCCACCGCATCCAGCAGCGGCTGTACTTCCTCTGGTTTGACTCCGACCGCCTGCACGGATTTGCCCCTCCTGAGGATGCGGCGGTAGAGCTCGTACCAGGCCGGGTCCCCGCCGGCGGGCACGCTGGGGTCCGGCGTCCATTCAATGGCATCCAGACCCTCGATTTCCAACAGCGCATCCAGATGGCACAGGCACTGGTGCCCATCCAGGTGGTACATAGAATGATCCAGCCAGGTGCACTGCTCCGTCAAAAGCGGCTGCACAAAGCGCCGGAACATGCGCGGCGAGATCATCGCCGAGGCGTCGCACTGCACCTTGGCCGTTTTTCCCGGCCCCCACAGGCGAAATGCGCCAAAAGCAGAGCTGCCGTCCGGCAGGCGGATGATATCGTACACGCGCGAATAAACCTCAAACCAGGCGCGGTTGATTTCACCCAGCCGCTCCAACACCGCCTGCGGGTTTTCAACCAGATCCATCATGGTCGTTTCCGGTCCGCGCCCGGCTGCCAGGATATCCAGGTTTTCGACCAGGTCCGGGCAGCCCACCAGGTACCTGCCGCCGGCACGCTCCACACATGCCCGCAGGGTGGCCTCAGTAATCTTCCACCAGGGGTAGGCGGGGTCGAACCGCAGCGGTTGGTCGATCGTCTCCATCCAGGATTTAAACCAGACCGTATCCTTGGCGATCCCGGCCTCCGAGCCCAGGTACAGGGCCAGCGACCCGGGACCGATATCCGTTTCCGCTGCGGGCAGGATATCTCCGCCGAAATAAGAGTGGGCCAGGCGGTGATGCTCGCTGGCAGCGTGATACCCGGCATCGCGGTAATACCGGTCCAGGGACTGCGCGGCGGGCTGCTCGAAAGCCTCATGCGGGGAAAGGCTGCGCGGAGCAGGCCAGGTGGCTACCAGCAGTCCTGCGTGCTGCCACCACGCTCTAAAATGCTGCTGGGTTTCTTCCCAATTTTGCTTCCAGGCCACGACCATGCGCACGCTCCTATTTCCGGCGAAATTCCCAAATCTCAGGGTTTACCATGAACTGGGGACGTTTTCCCGCCAGCACATCCAGAACCCCCTGCGCTACCATGGTGCCCATGTTATACAGGCTCTCTTCGGTCATCGCGCAAAAGTGGGGGGTAACAATCACGTTTTCCATGTGCAGCAGTGGGTCACCCGGTTGAGGCGGCTCAGGATCGTACACATCCACGGCTGCGCCGGCAATCTGCCCGGCCTGCACGGCCTGCGCCAGGGCGGCGCCGTCCACCACGCTGCCGCGCGCCGTATTAATCAAGTAAGCGCCGGGCTTCATCAAAGCCAGGGTGCGGGTGTTGATCATGTGACGCGTTTCTGCCCCGCCGGGGCAGTGCAAAGTGACAAAATCACAATGCGGCAGCATCTCTTCCAGGCGGTCTACTTTTTCCACCCCATAACCGGTCAGGGTGCCCGCATCGAGGTAGGGGTCGTATCCCAAAACATGCATGTTGAAAGCCGCGATCATCTTTTTGGAAACGGAAGAACCAATCCGCCCCACGCCTACCACCCCCAGGGTCTTGCCCCACAGGTCAAAATTAGTAAGCCCACGCCGTTGGGACATCACCGACAGGGAGGCATCCTCGCTCAACAATTCCTCGCTCTGCATGGCGGCATGCGCCCGGAAAATTTTCCGTCCCAGTCCAATGATGAAGCCAATGGCGATTTCGGCCACACTTTCGGTGTTGGCCGCCGGGGTGTACACCACCGGGATGCGCAGTTCGGATGCCGCGGCAATGTCCACCGTGTCATAGCCCACCCCATGCCGCCCAATCGCCGCCAGCCGTGGAGCAGCTTCCATGATCTGCCGGGTGATTTTGGTGTTGCGAACCACCATGCCGTCGCACTCGCCAATTACCTGCAAAATGCCGGCCGCATTCTGCGGCTGGGGATAGATGAGCTGCGCCTTCTGCGCCAGCAGGGCTTCACCCGCCGGGTGAATGTGTTCGACCATCAGGATTTTTGCCATTGACCCTCTCAACCCAATTTTTCTCGCCACCGGTCCTGTGCCAGGACCGGCCCGCGGCAAACATGTCAATTGTAGCCCAGGTGGCGTTAGTTCGAAACCATAATGGCGTTTTTTTAACATGACACATCCCTAAATAAATCTTCGCGGTATGTCATTTTTTTTGCAAGCCTTTCCTTCTTCGAGGGTGCGTTTTAATTTTATGGTAAACCCATCCCCCCAGCCCCCTTCCCTGGGGGAAGGGGGCATGATCCAGAGATTTGAGGAGTTTTTGCAGCGCAACGCTGCAAAAACTCCTCGGTTCCTCTTGCTCCCCTCCCCGAAAAACGGGGAGGGGATGGGGGTGGGGTATTTTCACCAAGAAATTGGATCGCACCTCTTTCTTCGATTACAATTCCCCTGGAGATTAAATCGTGCCGAATTCAAATCAAAACACCAAATATCATTTTGAAGGCCAGGTGGAGGTCAGCGAAGCCCGGGGGTTCCGCCAGGGATACCTCCAGTTTCCGTTTGAAGTCCCCCACGGGACAGGCGCGCTGCGCCTCCGCCTGGGCTGCTCCCCAGGCAAAGTGGGTGGGGTTTCGAACCTGATCACCCTGGGTCTGAGCGACCCGCACGGTTTCCGCGGCAACGCTCACCGCAACCCGCCCGACCGGGAAGTGCTCATCACGCCCATCTGGGCCACGCCCGGCTTTCTGCCCGGCCCGGTCCTGCCCGGCGACTGGCTGGCCCAGCTCGCCCTGCAAGCTGTCCTGGCAAGCGATCCGCCCTGCACCTATACCCTGGATATCGAGCTGCTGCCGGATGAAACCCGGCCGGACCCGGTTCGCCAGAACTTATCCTTTCAGGCCGTGCTTTCAGACCGGCCCGGCTGGTACCGCGGCGAGCTGCACAGCCACACCCTGCATTCCGACGGCGGGCTGACCCCGGCCGAGCTGCTGGCAGCCGCCCGGGGCCGCGGGCTCGATTTTCTGGCGGTCACCGACCACAACACGGTCAGCGGCCTGCTAGAAATCAGTCAGCCAGCGCGAGGCGGGCTGCTGGTCATGCCTGGCATCGAGCTCACCACTTTTTACGGGCATGCCCTGGCCCTGGGGGTAGAGGAATGGATCGACTGGCGCACAGGTTACAACGGCTGGACGATGGATGACGCGGCGCGCGCCACGCATGCCGCCGGTGGATTGTTTATCATCGCCCACCCCCAGGATATCGGCTCCCCTGTTTGCACCGGCTGCCGCTGGGAATACCCGGATTTTGACCTCGACCTGGCAGATGGGATTGAAATTTGGAATGGAGGTTGGCGCGGTTCGAATGATAAGAACCCTAAAAACCTGCAGCTGTGGCGCGATGTGCAAGCTCACCCGCACCATTTACCAGCCACGGCGGGCAGCGACTTCCACGGTGGCCAGGATTGGGGAAACGCCGCAGTCACCTGGATCTACGCCCAGAACCTGTCCACACCGGCCCTGTTGGATGGCATTCGCCTGGGACGGATGGTGTTGAGCAGCGGTCCCTGGCTGCAGCTCCAGGTTTCAGACGGCGCAAATTCTCAATCGGTGGAGATTGGCGGCACACTGAACACCGCGGCGCGCCGCGTACTGCTGACCGCCGACTGGGAAAATGTCCCCGAACAGGCTGAACTGGTGCTGTCCAGCCGGCAGGGGACTTTTTTCGCAAGCCAGTATCCGGCCAGGGAAAAATGCAGGAATGGGTGGAGGTTCTACCCGATGACCGATTGTGGGGCGAGCTTTATACCACCGACGGCGATCTGGCTGCTTTTACCAACCCGGTAACAATCCAGGCACCGGCCTGAGCCGGCTATTCCTCGTCCAAAAAAGCTTCGAGGTCATCCACCAGGCGGTCGATTTCCACCACCAACCGCGCATGGGTGTCTCCCGCGCAGCGCAGGACAGTCTCCACCTGCGCCGCCATATTGCGCGGCAGGCGCGGGCACAACCGCGTGGCCTGTTCGATCAGGCGTTTTTCGCCGGGATGGGGGACGCGGTTGAAAGCAAACAGGATATCAAAATAACTGGCGACCAGCGCACTCACGCGGTGGTTGATGCTCACCAGGTCAGCGCGTTTGACCGCTTTTTCGACCTGGTTGCGGTAGCCGGGGATCACATCCCGCAGCACGACCCGGTTGAAGTTGATGATCGCCCGGCGCAGCTCCTCCGGGTAAGGCCGGTCATATTTTTGCTTGAGCTGCGCCAGCCAGCCGCTGCGGTCAAACAGGATCTGCGAATTCTGGATGGTAAACCAGAAGCTGGTTGTGTAACCCAGGGAAGGGCGGTGCAGATCCAGCACTTGGCTCAGTACTCCTTCCATCCACGCGGGCTCCCAATACATCACATCAACCTCGATCCCGGTAGCGGCGTCAAACCATTCATCCCCGGGCCCCCAATATTCCAGGCCCATATCCGCCCAGGAGGCGCCTCCCAATTGTTCGACCAGATCCAGCCGGTCCTTCAAGGGGATGGGTTGCGTGGTATAGACGCACAGATCGATATCCGAGCCCTGGTCGGTGGTGGCCCCGCCCTTCAGCGAACCGGCCCAGCCCACAGCCTGCACCTGGGGGAACACACAATAGGCTTTCGCCAACCGGACAGCCAGGTCTTGGTAAACGCTTTCAGGTTTTTTCATACCGATTCATTTTGTCACAATCCTGACGAAAAGTCCACCATGCCGGCCTTACGATTGCATTTCAATTGTGATGTATGGGTGTTTTTTTATGCGACTTCGTCGCATAAAAAAAACACCCGAATCATCAAAAATGGAATCAAGTATAATTTTTGTAAAGAATTTTGCCTGTGCGCAATCGCACCACGGAGGAAAATTATGGAATATCGCAGATTGGGACAATCCGGGCTGAAGGTTTCTTCTCTCTGCCTGGGCAGCATGCAGTTCGGCTGGACGGCCGACGAACCCACCTCGTTTCAGGTCATGGATACCTTTGCCGATGCGGGCGGGAATTTTATCGATACGGCGGACGCGTACACCGCATGGCTGCCGGGGCACAAAGGCGGTGAAAGCGAGACGATCATCGGGCACTGGCTCAAGGCGCGCGGCAACCGCCACCTGATGGTGGTTGCCACCAAGTTCAACGGGCGTCTGTGGGAAGGCCCAAACGGCGACGGGCTCAGCCGCGGGCACGTGATGAAAGCGGTCGACGACAGCCTCAAGCGCCTGGATACCGATTACATCGACCTGTACCAGACCCATTGGCCGCATTACGACACCCCACAGGAAGAAACCCTGCGCGCGCTGGACGACCTGGTAAAAGCCGGCAAGGTACGCTACATCGGCTTTTCCAATGAGCCCGCCTGGCGTGTGATGAAGGCCATGTGGATCAGCGACCGCCACCACCTCAACCGCTTTATCAGCTCACAGCCGCCGTACAGCCTGGTGCGACGGGCGAATTTCGAACGCGATCACGAGCCCGCCTGCCTGGACCAGGGCATAGGCGTAATCCCTTACAGCCCCCTGCAGGGTGGTTTCTTAACCGGAAAATACCGCCGAGCCACCATGCCAGACAGCGTACGTGCCGGCGAGCTGAAAAAATACTGCACCGAACGTAATTTTCAATTGATCGACCTGCTCGATGAGCACGGTAAAGCGCATGAGGCTACCATCGCCCAAATGGCGCTGGCCTGGCTGCTGCACCGCCCGTCCATCACTGCCCCGATCATTGGCGCAAACACTGTCAGCCAGCTGAAAGAGGTGCTGGGCAGCGTCTCCATCCACCTCACGCCGGAAGATATCCTGGCGATCGATTCCGCCAGCGATTGGAAGAACACCACTCCCTAAATCCTCGCCTTGAGGCGGGTAATATTGGAATTTTAAGCGAATAATCGGCCCGCGATGCGGGCCGATTATTCGCTTAAAATTTTTTCTCCCGTGCCAGACAGCCCAAGGCGGTAGAACTCGTTGGGATTATCGAACATCAGCCGCCGCGCGACCCTGCTGGCTTCCACCCGCGAGAACGAGCCCTCATGCACCTTTTCCGCCAATACCCGGGCGATATTTTGGCGCGCCATCTTCAAATGACCGTAAACCAATTCAACGTTGTGGTAATCCCCACCGAAACCAAAAATCTTGGTGTTGGGCACCAGGTCAAGCCATTCCGACAGCGCCGCCCGCGATTGGGCTGGGCTGATGATGTGCATCCAGGCCATATTGAGATGCACCCCCGGAAAATATTTGGCCAGAACCGCGATTTCCCGCACCCAGGGCATACCGCCGTGAAAAAGGTCGATCCTGGCGCGCGGAAATTCTTCCAGTAAAGTTTGCAGCAGCAATGGATTGGCATTCAGGATGCGGTTTCCACTGCCGGACTGCAGCCCGGTGTGGATCACCAGCGGCAGGCCAACCGCCTCGGCCCGCGCCGCCAGCTCGAACATAAGAAAATCCCACAAAGGCTGCGCCTCTGCCAGCGACAATGTATGGTCAGGGTGGGTACGGATGCGGTTAAATACCAGCTCCGCTTCGTGGTGGGTCACCTTTTGGAAAGCGAGGCTGCGCTGGTAGGCATGGATCGATTTGATTCCAACCACCACAGGGTTTGCCCGCCAGCGTTCGACAGTGATAGTCATACATTCCAGGGCATCTTCCAGGCGGTGGATGGCCCGGTTGCACTGTTCACCCAGTTGGTCGAGGGTCTCCTGGCTCATTAAGTTCACCACGTCATGCGCTCCGGTCAAATGGAAGAAATAATCGGGAAAGGGAGCGCGGTCCAGGTACCAGAGGTCGATGCAGGCGGCGAGATTGCAGCGCTCGCGCAGCACCGCATCGTATAGGCCAGGTTTTTCCAATGCCCGCAGTCGTTCTCCGGCTTCGACATAGTTTTCGCCGGTCAGGTCGGGCAGCCCGAGCAGGTCGCGCACCACCCACAGCACCGAGCGGGCATAACCGCCGGTGCGGATGGCATCGAAGAACGGGCTGAATTTTTGCCAACGCTCTGCCAGGGACAGCTCGCGGTTGGCAAACAGCGCCAGCTCCGCCGGCGTTGCTCCGGCAGCCGCCAGGTCATCCGTGCAGTAATGCTCGAACAGGCTGTAAAAATCGCGCTTTTCGGATAGGTAATCATTTTCCGGCGGAAGATGTTCGTGGGCATCGACCGTCGGAATGGCGGCGAGCTCTTCAAAAATATCTGCGGACAGGGTATCCATTGCGTTCATCCATTGTCAAATGAGGCTATAGATCCAATAATCCGGCCGGATTCTGGCACGCCATGCGCTCGATCTGCGCCCACGTGAACCCCTCCCGGATCAGGTCCGATATATACTGGCGCATGCCTTCGGCCGGCAGCATATTGGCGCTTTGCCCGAGATCGGTTGCCATGATGGTGCTTTCCACCCCCACCTGGCGGATGGCGCTGACCACCGCTGCCAGCGGGTACCCGCCAAACCTGGAATGGGATAGGGTTCCTAAGAAACAGCGCTCGAAGAACACGCCTTCGCCTTTCAATCGCTGCTGCACTTCCAGCGGCATGGCGACCACAGGCAGCTCGGGATGGGTGATCAGGACGCGCCTCACCCCCGCCGCCCGCGCCGTGCCGACCAGGGCTTGAATTTCAGGGATGGAAAGGTGGCCCGTCCCGAGGATGGCATTGTTCATGGCGATCAGGTCTAAGATTTCATGGACGGCGGGCAAAATTTTTCCGGCGTCATCCAGGATGGTGATCCCTTCCCCTGGCGTGCCTTTGACTTCCAGATCGTGCGCCGCTGTGATGGTGGGCATCCAGATCTCCCTGGCGCCCGCAACCAGCGCCGCTTCGACCGCGGCCGGGTTTAAACCGCCCGCTTCCGTGTTCATCACCAGCGAGCCAAAGATGCGCATTCCGGGGCAGGCCTGTTCGGCTGCTCGGGCCAGCTCGACCGTTGGCGCCCAATGCGATTTTAACAACACCGCCTTTCCCCCGGCCTGGGCAGCGTTGCGAGCGATGGTCTGCGCGTCAAAATACTGCGCTTCGCCGCGCGAGGCGGCGTGCACGTGCAGGTCGACCGTACCATTCAGATTGCCGCTGGTATCCATATTTCTCCTGATCGTACTCTCCTGTTACGCGGGGTTTTGCCCTTTCCGCTATATCATATCTTATAATGACCTGACTACAATAGGCCTGTACACAAAAATGATTGCTTACCGGTTGGAGGAATGGGATGGCTGCACAAAACAAAGTAAATTTGTGGGAAATGAGCGATCTGCGCACCCCCTGGTGCATCTTTGTGGCCGCGACTTTACGCATCGCCGATCACATTGCCGCCGGGAAAAGTGAAATCAATGACCTGGCTGCCGCTGCAGGCTGTGATGCCGATGCCCTGCACAGGGTGCTTAACCATCTGGTGGACAGGGGCATTTTCCAGGTTACTGCCCCCGGCCGCTTCGCTTTGAACGAAGCCGCAGAAGGACTGCTCGACCCTTCCCAACGGATTGGACTTGACCTGACCCTCATTGGCGGCCGGATGGCGCATGCCTGGGGAACTCTCCTTTCCTACGTGCGCACCGGCGAACCCGCTTATCACGAGATTTTCGGCCTGCCGTTCTTCGAGGACCTGGCGGCTCACCCGGAAGTCTCGGCCAGCTTCGACGAAATCATCGGGCCGGCGGGACACGGCACGCCCAATCCTCATTTTGAGATCACCGGCGGCTGGGATAAGGTGGGCATCGTGGCGGACGTCGGCGGGGGGACCGGGGCACTTCTTGCCGAGGTTCTCAAGCTTCGGCCGCACGTGCGCGGCATTTTAATCGACCAGCCCGCGACGGTAGAGCGTTCTACCGAAATTTTCCAGGCCGCCGGGGTAGCCGGGCGGGCGGCAGCCGCCGGGCAGAGCTTCTTCGATCCGCTGCCGTCTGGCGCGGACCTGTACCTGCTCAAATCGGTGGTGAATGACTGGCCTGACCGCGAAGCGATTATCCTTTTAGGCCGCTGTGCCGCAGCCGCACGCCCGTCCGGGCGAGTGGTGGTGCTCTCCGGCGTTGGCCCTGACAGCACGCCCAAAAATCTGACCATTGAGAATGTGCTTTTAGGCGGCAAGAACCGCACCCTGTCTGATTTTAAAGCGCTCGTTCGGAAGGCAGGGTTGGAAGTGAGCTCGTCCGGACAGCAAGCATCCGGCTACTTTGTCGTCGAATGCCGTACAATCTAACAGGCGCAGACTGTTTCACCATCACCTGTGCATCCCCAGGAGGTTCGTATGCCAAAAATTTCACCAATCACCTTAGAATCCAACTACGGGCGGCTGGAAAGCGACCGGGCCGTTTACCAGCCGCTCGACCGCCCCGTCATCCAGATTACCGGCAGGGATGGCGGGGACAGGCACTGCTCCCTGCGCGTCTGCGACCCCCTGCAGCGCCCGTATGCCGAACTGGAGGTCGACCTGACGGACAACCGGGGCACAGCCACCTTCGCGGTGTGCGGGATGGTCGGTGTGCATTATATCTACCTGCATTTTCCCGGCGAAAAGCGCTGGAGCCGCTACATCAACATCGACGTGCAGTGTGAGACTGAAATCACCACCGGCGACGATGATTTTGACATGCTCTTTCCCTTCACTCGCCGCCAGATGCGCCTGGGCCGGCGCGAATACCACACGCCGCGCGGAAATTTTGTCGGCTACATCTCGGCCGATACCTGGCATTTTGACGGCATCTGGCTGCGAGATTGGATTTACGGTATGCCGGCCTACCGCTATTGGGAGCGCGACCTGGCCTGCGGCATCGACCGCTTTTTGGAAATGCAGAGCGAAAACGGGATGATCCCAGACGGCATAGAGCGCGACGGGCATACCTGGCGGGTTGGCCTGGAGTCTGACGTGGAATACATCATGATCCTGGGCGTGTGGCAGACCTGGCAGGCCACCGGGGACGGCAACTGGCTGCGAGCCGCACTGCCTCGCCTGGAACGCGCCCTGCAGTACATTCGCAGCGATCCCAAGCATTGGGACGGGGATCATAACTTGATCAAACGCCAGCATTCCTGCGACACCTGGGACTTTGATATCGACGGCGCCAGCGACCACGGCGACCGCCGCCACGTGATCGCCACCTGCGACCAATCCGGATACTACCTGGCTTTCCAGGCGATGAGCCGCATGTATGCCGCCCTGGAAGACAGCCCGCATGCCGCGGATTGGGCAGCCTATGCGGAGGCATACCGCCAGAGGGCCAGCGATCTGCTGTGGGATGGGACCAAGTTTCTGCATCACGTACACCTTGATCCGATAGACCACGCCGATTTTGACGAAACCCAACAGCTGGCGATGGGCAATACCTGGGCGGTCACCCGCGGGCTGGCTTCCGCCGACCCAGGCGCGTTCGGTGGTCGACGAATACCGCCATCGCCAGGCCCTGACCGGCAACGCCTATCCCTGGTGGAGCCTGCAGCCGGGGTACCCTGACCATCTGGGTTATTTCAAGGAAGAACACCGCCAGCAAGGTGGGTACGCCAACGGCGGATTGATGCCCTGGGTGGGAGGGGAATTGTGCCTGGGGGCTTTCCAATATGGGCGCGAAAGCTTACGCAGTAGCACTGCTGCGCCAGTATGCCGACCATGTACGCCGCACTGGCGGGGCCCAGGTGTGGTATTGGCCGGACGGCCAACCCGGCTTTCGCACCACAAATGAGGTACGCTACGCCGGGTGGGGCATGGCGCAGTGGGCCGGCGCCTTGTTGGAAGGCCTGGCGGGGGTGCGCGACCTATCCAGCCGCCTGGGCAGCGTCCAGGCCAGCCCGCGCTGGGCGGCAGCCGGGGTAAATCATGCCCGCGCGGCGCTGAGCTACGCGGCTTCTGGAGCCTGTTTTTGCTATGCCCAGCACATCGATGATGCCGCCCGGCGAATAAACCTGGAATTTACCGGTTCCGGCGAGCAGGTTCAGTTCCGCCAGCTGCTGCCAGAAGGCTGGCGGGGCCAATCCTTGCGGATCAACGGCGTGGAGCAGCCTTTCCAGGAGGTGCTCGAAGACCGCAGCCGCTATGTGGTATTTTCGTCCAGTCTGGCTGGCGTGAGCGGCACCGAGCTTATCTGCCAGGCGGCGTGACTTCCCCTGGCTCCCTGTATAAGCTGGTCAGACTGGCGCCTGCCACACAACCGGATGGTCGGGGTGTTTATTTGGCGCTAAACGCCAAATAAACACCCCGAATCATCCAAAAAAGGGGATCAGGCGATCTCGAAAGGCTGCCCGTTAAGCTGGTGGCGTTTGGTGATTGGGATGCGGCTGGTAAGGGCATCTTCGGTAAAGCACATCTGGTGCGACAGGCGGATCAAGCGCGCTATTTCCTGGGGAGGAACCTCGCTCTCCACCGAAAAATCGATCTCCAGGCCGTCGCACAGGCCGGTTCTGGTGCCTTGCAGCACCGATCCCTGTTCGTGGAAATGGGCGGTAATTTTTACCCGTTCATTTCGAATTTCGAGCTTCAATTTTTTCGCAACCTGCGAAATGTGAGACAGCAGTCACAGCGCAATGCCGGCGGTGAAATAGGTGAGCGGCGTGGGCGCCGTCCCTTCACCCCCGGGCATATAATTGCCTTCATCCGAGATAAATGCATGCATCCCGGAACCCGGCTGCCCGGCGACGACCTGTTTGCGCCAGTTTTCGATGGAGCTGGCTTCTGCCAGCACGACGATATCTCTCCGGCTGTTATCTACCGCCATCATCTCCCTCCTGAAAAAATTTTATATAGGCCCACGGATTTGGTAGAGCCTACAGCATTGGGTGCCAGATCATCGCCAATGCGATGGCGGCGGCAGCCAGCAGCGCCCCGATCGCGGCAAAGAACACGCTGATCTCGATGACCTCATGTTTTGAAATCAGGTAAGTGGGCAGGCTTTGAAAGACTTTGTTCAGCTCATCGGCACTGGTGGCCGCGTAATATTCGCCGCCCGTCATTTTCGCGATTTCTTTTAGCGTGGCCTCATCGATCCCGGTACGAATCCTGCCGTTGCCCTGCTGCCCTCCGCCAAAAAAGTTGCCAAACCCGCCGCCGTCCTGCGGTTGGATGTCGTTCAGCGCCAGGGAACCGCTCGCGGTGCCGTAGCCGATTGTGTAGACGCGAATACCCCGGTCTACGGCCTGCTGGGCGGCGTTGATCGGGAAAGGCCCGGAATTACTCACCCCATCGGTTAACAACACAATGATGTCCGGAACATAGGCACCGGGCGCCACGGGGGTGACGTTGTCGGGTGCCGAAGGGTCGGTCACGCTCGCTGGCACATTCTTATCCACCTCGGCGATTGCGTCGATAGCCCGCAAAATACCGCTGCCAATCGCCGTGCGCCGTCCGGTGGTCAGGCTATCCACCGCCGCCAACAGCGATTCCTGATCCGTTGAAGGGGGGTGGACCAATTCCGCAAAACCGGCAAAGGCCACCAACCCGATCTGGGTGCTGGATTTCTGGCGCTGGATGAACGACATGGCCGCATTTTTGGCGGCATCCAGGCGCGAAGGCTGGATATCTTGCGAACGCATGCTCAGGGAAACGTCGATCGAAAGCAGAATCGTGGTTTGATCGGTGGGGATGGTGACGACGGAAACCGGGCGACTTAAAGCGAATACCAGGCTGCCCAGGGCCAGCAAGAATAATGCAAAGGGCAGGTGGCGGCGCCAGAATGAATGCTGAGGGAGCGCCGCGCGCAGCAGCACCAGGCTGGAAAAACGCACCGCAAACCGCCGCCTTCTCCGCAGAATCCAGATATAAATCCCGATTATCAGCGGGATCAAGCCGAGCAGAAGTAGGGATCCGGGCCAAAGTAAGTCCATCGACTACCTCCTAAGACTCCGTTGGCGCGCCTGAGCCATCACGGCAGGCGGCTGAACCAGAGGAGTGAAAAAACTCCACCTACCAGTAAGATGGCAATGCTGGCGCCCGCGAAAACGGAAGTTACTTCCATCTTCTCCGGCTTGATAATCAGCTGCGGGTCCAGGTTGTCATAAATGGAGTACAGGTCTTTTTCATTCTGGGCATTGTAATATACGCCGCCGGTCATCTGGGCAATTTGCTTTAACAGCTCCTCGTCCAGCTGGGTGAAGACGGTAAAACCATTCACCTTCAATTCAATGCCCGCCGCGCTGCCGATACCAATCGTAAAAATCCGCACGCCGCGATCGGCAGATGCCTGGGCGGCGGCCAACGGGTTGGGCGATGCGTTGTTTTCACCATCGGTGAGCAAAACGATCACTGCCGGTTGGTGGAAACCTTCCGGGACAGGTGTCGGAGTGTCGGTGGGCGCAGGGGTCATCACGCTCAACTGCAGGGGACCTTCCTGCTTGAAATCCGTTTCGATCGTTTTGATCGATGCCAGGATACCGTTCCCCAGGGAAGTGCCGCGTTGGGGCGTGAGCCGCTTGATCGCCGCCAGGATTTGATCTTTCTCATAGGTTGGCGGCTGAACGGCGAAGCCGTTTTCGCTGAACGCCACCACGCCGATCTGCACGCTCGCCGGCAGGCGCCCCACGAAATCCTGGGCGGCTGTCTTCGCCGCGTCCATCCGGGAGGGTTTCAGATCCTCGGCAGCCATACTGCCCGATACATCAAACGCCAGGATGACCGTGCCCTCCACCCTTGGCAGGCTGAGCACCATCTGCGGGCGGGCCAGGGCAATCAGTAGAATCGCCAACCCTGCCAAGAAAAGCACAGGGGGCACGTATTTGCGCACCCCGGCCCGGCTGCCTGCCGCTCCCTGCATAAAACCCAGGCTGCCGTATTTTGCGGCAATCTTATTTCGCCGCCGCTGCAGCCAGATGAAAAGCGCCACAAACAGCGGAATCAGTATCAAGCATACCAGCATCACGGGCCAGATAAATGTCATAAGGAATCCATTTTGGTCAGATTGTCCATGACGGCTGCCATCCACAAAGGCAGGCTATTTTCTGCGCCGCTCTCTCAGCGCCGCAAAGCGCACGATCGCTCGCACCAGGTCTTCGCCGGTCGAGAGCGACAGCACATCCACTCCGGCGTGTTTGAAGGCCTCATTTAATGCGGCTTCACGGTTTTTCGCGCTTTCCTCATAGCGCGCGCGAAACCGCGGGTCGTGCGTGTCCACATAGACCTGCTCGCCGGTTTCCGCGTCTTCCATGACTACCAGGCCAATATCCGGCATTTCCGCTTCCGAGGGATCCCATAAACGCACGGCAATCACCTCGTGGTGCTGGTTCAGCAGGGTTAACATCCGCTCCCAACCCGGGGCGCTGATAAAATCCGACACCACGAAAATCAACGAGCGACTTTTGATCGCGTTCAGCGCGCCGCCGATCAGCTGCGCCAGGTTGGTAAATGGAGCGCGCGGCAGGTGCGGCTGTTTGAGCAGATCGTTCACCAGGCGCAGAACCTGGATCCGCCCACCTCTCGCGGGGATCGTGCGCTCGATGCGGCTGCCGTAAAAAATGGCTCCAACCCGGTTGCCGTGGCGCGTCAGCAGGCGGGCGATCGTGGTCACGAAGTCGATTAATACCGAGCGCTTCTGGTTTTCCAGGCTGCCAAAATCCACCGATGGGCTGAGGTCCAGCAAGAACCAGGCTGTGATTTCACGATCCTCAACGTACTGGCGCACGTAAGGCGAGTTCATACGCGCGGTCACATTCCAATCGATATAGCGAATATCATCCTCAGGCTGGTACTCGCGCAGATCGGCAAAATCGACCCCATAGCCGTAGAACAGGCTGCGGTAATCGCCCTGCAGCTGCCCATCCAGGCGGCGGATCACCTGCCAGTCCAGGCGCTGGAGGATGCGCTCAGGCGTTGACACGGATTCTGCTGTGCTCATGCAGCGGCACCACCGGGACGGGAATGCGGTCGAGGATTTTCTGCAAAAGATCATCTCCGGTCACATTATCGGAGAGAGCTTCATACGAAAGCACCAGGCGGTGGCGCATCACATCCAGCGCCATGTCCAGCACATCCTGGGGCAGTACGTAATCGCGCCCGCGCACAAATGCCAGCGCGCGCCCGGTAAGGATCAGATTGATCGAGGCCCGCGGGCTCGCGCCGTAGGTAATATAGGGGGCGATTTCCTTCAGGCCAATATCTTTGGGCTGGCGGGTGGCTGTGACCATGCGCACAGCGTATTCGATCAGCGCCGGGTCGACAAAAACCTGGTCGGCCTTCTTCTGCAGGTCAACCAATTGATCGGTGGTGAGCACCTTTTGCACGGCTTGCAGCATGCCGGTCATGCGCTCGACGATCACAAATTCTTCGGTAGTATTGGGATATCCAACCAGCACCTTGAGCATAAAACGGTCTACCTGCGCTTCAGGCAGGGCATAGGTGCCCTCGGTTTCGATCGGGTTCTGTGTCGCCAGCACCAGGAATGGGTTCGGCACCTTGAAGGTTTCACGCCCGATGGTCACCTGGCGTTCCTGCATCACCTCAAGCAGGGCGCTCTGCACCTTGGCTGGGGCGCGGTTGATTTCATCCGCCAGCAGCAGGTTGGTGAAAACCGGGCCGAGCGAGGTATTGAATTCTCCCGTCTTCTGGTTGTAGATGCGCGTGCCGATCAGATCAGCAGGCACCAGGTCGGGGGTAAATTGGATGCGCTTGAACTCGCCGCCGATTGACTCTGCCAGGGTCTTGATCGCCATGGTCTTTGCCAGGCCGGGCACGCCTTCCACCAGAATATGACCGCGGGCCAGGAGGGCCACCACCAGCCGTTCCAGCATGTGGTCTTGCCCAACAATAATCTTCTTCACCTCGTACAACACCCGTTCCATCGGCAAACTGCTTTTCGGGTCGTTAATCTGATCCATCAGAACTCTCCTTCGGTCTAATTTGTACGGAAAAACTGCCCGCAATTCCTTGCCGTGCAGCTCACTTATCCAGATCCGGTTAATACGGCGGTGATCCGGCTGCCCCTCCGGCAGTGGTAATCGGCACGGCAAAGCCTATGCCAATAAAAACATCCTGCCCGGTCGGGTTAACAATCCCTTCGACAATACCCACCACGTGCCCATAGCGGTTCAACAACGGCCCGCCGGAATTTCCCGGGTTAACAGCCGTGTCGATTTGGATCAAACCCTCCAGGCGTATATCGCTGCTTTCAGGTTGAAAAGAACGGTCAAAGCCCGAGATTACCCCCGCGCTCATCGAGCTGTACAGCCCAAATGGGTTGCCAACCACGTAGGCATCGTCTCCGATGCGCATCGCCCCGGGATTGCCCAACGTCGCCGGTACGAGCACCGCCGGGAGCTGGTCTGCCTGCAGCACCGCAATATCGTTTTCCGGCTGCTCGTTCACCACCTGCCCGGTGGCCTGGGTGCCATCGGCGAAGGTCAGTTGAATTTGCGCTGCATTCGCCACCACGTGCAGGCTGGTAAGAATATCCCCATTGTCGCTGATGATCACCCCGCTGCCCAGGCCGCTGTGGTCCTTGCCATCACTCCTATCGCCAGTGGTTTGGATCAGCACCAGCGAGGGCTGGATGACTCGGTATACCAGGGAAGCAGCTGCCGGCGGAGGGGTGGCAGAACTCATCACGCTGACCACCGTATCATTGACGTCCTTCGTTGTCAGCGGCTGCGGGCCGGGAAACAGCCGGTTATAGAGGAAAAGCGCCAGCAGCGTAGCCAGCATTCCTGTAGCAAAAGGCACCACTTTCTTTAATTTATTTTTTATGATAACCAGTCGAACTCCCCACTGCTCCAGACGTGAATTCGGTTGTTGTTCCATTAATTTTCCAGTCCAAAGAAGGGTTAGCGCTGCACATGATATTAATAATTAAAAAGGCGTCCATTTATTGATCGCCGCACTAAACTATTAGAGTATAAATTTTAATTCTTAACTAAAAATGAGATCAAGCTGAGGATTTTGGAGTTCAGCCAGGAATTTAACAAATCCTGAATTCGCTGTTCAGTTTGGGTCATATTCATCAGACCCTACCCCCGACTCCGCCGCGCCGTGTTTCGCGATTATTTCACCACGACCACAAACGCCATTTCTCGGTCAATGCCCGGGTACAAAAATGTGAGCCACAATTTATAGATGCCCGCTTTGGGAAAATCAACCGCAAAACCAATCTGCTGGCGGTTCACCAATTCCGGTTGGAGATAAGCGCTCAAAGATTCATCGAACATTTCCAGCTTCAGCATGTTGCGCGAAATAACCTGAATATCGTTGGTGCGCACTGTCCCTGCGGAATCTTTGAATTCAAAGGATAAAACCAGATCCTGCTGTGCAACCAGCGGTTTGTCAGATTTCAGAGTCACCTGCATCACATCATCTAACGATTGGGTCGGGCTCCGATCCGGCTCAAGCTTCGCGGAAGGCGCGCTGGCAGACCCGACGGTTAAAGGCGCGGACACCTGCACGCGGTCGCCGTCACTCAGCCAAAAATCCACAAAAACCTTATACTGGCCTTCCGACGGAAATGCGAAGCTCGGTTGAAGCAGCCCTGCTTCAGCGGGGGCTGAAGACCCACCCATGGAAGACATCCCACCTCCGTTGGAACCAGGTTGGAAAACAGCTTTTTCAAAAAAGCTTAAATCGCTTTTGACGACTGCCACAGTGATATACCTTCCAACCGCACTGCCATCAAAAGCGGTGAAGCGGTTGCCGAACTGGTTGACGACAGAGATATTCAAGGTGGTGAGCGTGCCCGCCGTTATGGGCGTCTTCTGATCGATGAACACCCGGAATGAAGTCGTCCGCCGGGTTTGTTCGCCTGACATGGCCTGAGCCGGCATCAACCAGCCGACCGAAAGCGCAATCAACAGGCCCAGGGCAATCGCCGGCAGAACGAGGCGCGGCGCCATTTCCACCAGCTGGCGTCCTAACCGTTTGGGCGCTGCCAGGGTTTGAATCTTATATCCGCGCAGGCGCAGGCTGTTGGTGACCACAAAGATCGAGCTGAATGCCATGGCTCCGGCTGCGACCATCGGTACCAACAGGCCGACGGCTGCCACTGGGATTAAGAAAACGTTATAGAAGAACGCCCAGAATAAATTTTGCACGATTGTTTGCAGCGTACCCCGCGACAGCGAAATTGCCCGCCCCACCCCACGCAGATCGCCGCTGATCAGGGTAATGCCCGCCGCCGCCATCGCCACATCCGTCCCGGTGCCGATGGCGATCCCCACATCGGCTTGAGCCAGCGCGGGAGCATCGTTGATTCCATCGCCGACCATGGCTACAAACTGGCGCGACGAAGCCTCCTCCGCGTTCAACCCTTGCAGTTTTTTGACCTCGGCGGCTTTATCGCCCGGCAGCACTTCCGCCAGCACCCGGTCGATCCCGACTTGACGGGCAATCACCTCGGCTGTGCGCAGGTTGTCACCGGTAATCATCACCACATCCAACCCCAGGGAGCGCAGCTCGCCGATCGCTTCGGCTGAACCGGGTTTCACCGTATCCGCGACAGCCACCAGCCCCATTAACTGGGAAAGCTGGTCGCTGTTGGCCGGTTTTCCGGCCATGATCATGGCCGTTTTACCCTCAGCCTGTAGACGATTGATGTCTGTCTGGAGGGTGTCAATGGCAATGCCTTCATTTTGCATCATGCGCGGGTTGCCAATGGTCAGCGCCTGGTTGTCCACTATGGCGCGAATGCCAAAACCGCTCACTGCCGTGAATTTTTCCGGATCTACCAGCGGCAGAGATTTATTTTCAGCGGCCTCGACCATCGCCCGACCCAGGGGATGCTCTGAACCGCGTTCTGCGCTGGCTGCCAGCCGCAGCACCTGGTCTTGCGTGAATCCAGGGGCGGCAATGATGTCAGTCACCGCCGGCTCGCCGCGCGTGATCGTCCCGGTTTTATCCAGCACCACCACCCGCACCCGCCCGGCTCGCTCCAGAGTCTCACTATTTTTGAACAGAATGCCGTTTTCCGCGCCCTTGGTCGTGCCCACCATGATCGCCGTAGGCGTCGCCAGACCCAATGCGCACGGGCAGGCGATCACCAGCACCGCCACAGCATTGATCATTGCTCCCGACCAGTCGGCGCGCGTGACGACCAGCCAACCGACGAATGTCAGCAAGGCAATCCCGATCACTACCGGCACAAAATAGGTACTGATGCGGTCGGCCAATTTTTGTATGGGGGCCTTGCTGCCTTGCGCTTCCTGCACCAGGCGCACAATCTGGGCCAGGGTGGTATTCTTGCCCACCTTGGTGGCTTCAAACTTCACCAGCCCTTCTTTGTTGATCGTCGCGCCGATTACCTCATCGCCAGGGCCTTTGCTGACCGGCATCGATTCGCCGGTGATCATCGATTCGTCGAAGGCCGAGCGCCCGTCGCTGATCAGCCCGTCTACAGGGACTTTTTCTCCCGGGCGAACCACGACGGTGTCGCCGACCATCACCTGTTCGATATCGATCTCGGTTTCAACCCCGTCCCGGATGACGTGCGCGGTCTTGGCCCGCAGCCCCATTAAAGCTTTCAGCGCTTCAGATGTCTGGCCTTTGGCGCGTGCCTCAAGGAATTTGCCCAACATGATCAGGGTGATAATCGCCGCGCCGGTCTCAAAGTACACATGCGGGCTGAGAATCAACCCCAGGGTCACTCCAACGCTGTAAAAATAAGCCACGGACGAACCCAGCGCGATCAACACATCCATATTTGCCCCGCCGGCGCGCAGGCTCTTGAACGCGCCGACATAATACTGCCAGCCGACCACAAACTGCACGATTGTCGCCGGGATCATCATCGCGAACTGGTCGTAGGGTAAAGATACCAGGTTGAAGTCGCGCGCCATGCTGTAGGCCATTAACGGCGCCGTCATGATCAGCCCCAGGATTAAAAGCCGCCGCTGCCGGCTGACCTCAGCCTGGCGGACTTTCGTTTCCACATCTTCTATGGTTTCGGTTTCGCCAACCTGGACTATCTCAAATCCTGCTTTGCGGATGACCACCGCCAGCTCGGCGATGCTGGTCATGCCGGGAATATATTCAAGCGAAACTCTTTCTGTGCCATAGCTGACGCTGGCAGACAGCACGCCATCTTGTTTTGCCAGCAGCTTCTCCAGGGCCAATGCATCGGAATTGTCGCGTAAACCGGTGACCGGCAAATCGGTTTTTCCGGTCGCCACGCCGTAGCCGATGCGCTCCACACGGGCAATAATCCCTTGCTCATCCAGCAGCGCGGGATCAAATGAGATAGTTAGTTTTTCATTCGCCAGGTTTACATTGGCAATGTCCACGCCCGGCAGTTTGCGGACATTCCGTTCGATCGTTGCCGCGCAATTGGCGCACGTCATGCCAGTTACCGGCATCGTGATATTTTTTACTTCAGACATCAATACCTCTAATCGTTCATGCTTGCCAGACCGGCTGGTTCAGGTAATTTCAGGATGGTAGCCAATGGCATTAGCTGCCTGGATGATCTGGTCCACTGTCAGTTTGGTCTCATCAAATTCGACTTCCATAATCTGCTTCTTATAACTGGCCGACACCCTTTTCAAGCCGGGAAGCTCATCCTCCAGGCCTTCCAGGTGCATGGCGCAGTTGGGGCATTCCATATCCAGCACGCGAAAGATTTTCTTCATTCCAGTTCTCCAAAACGATTGTAAGCCACTTTGAGAATCTACTCCAGGTCAAAAACCAGCTGGCCGGTATACATTCCCATCGAACAGGAATAGCGGATAACTGTTCCCTTTTGCTGGGCAGGAATTTTCATGGCAGTCGTGCCGGTGCTGGGCAGCACTTTCTGGTAATTTAAAGTAGGCACCACCACAGACAGCGAGCAGGAGCGAACATTTTGCGTCACCCAGTTCAGGCTGACCGGTTTACCCGCGGTTAAATGCAGCACCTTGGGCGTGTATCCTTCATCGATCACATTGACCGCGAAACTATCCTGCGCGGCAGCCCCGGAGGGAGCCGGGTTGCTGATGGGTTCGAGCGGTGTGCTGCTCAAATCGGATACAAATTTACTGAACGATACCGGCGACCCGGCCAAATTGAGCCCGGCATCAATCGAGACCAGCCCCAGCACGATCACCACCAGGGCTACGATGCGGGTGAAGTATTTTTCAAGGGTGGCGCCCAGACGAGTCGCAAAATAAGCCACGGCAAAGAAAACCGGGCTGGTGCCGAGGGTGAAAGCGAACATGAGCGCCGCCCCCTGCAGCGGGTCGCCGGTTCCCAGGGCCACCGCCATCATCGCCTGGGCAACGCCGCATGGAATGAGAACCGTCAGCGCGCCGAGGAAGGCGGTGGTGATTGAGGAAGCGCCGGTTTTGGAGGTGCGCCGGATATACCGGGTCAGAAATGAAGGCGGCTCGATGACGAAATAGCGGAATATGGGATGCACCTTCAACATGCGCAAACCATTGCCCAGCATGAAGATGCCGATCGCGAGAGTCAGTACGGCGCGCATCAACGGAGAGAGTTGCACCACCGATCCCAACGCGCCCAACAGCAGTCCCAACAGGGTATACGCGATTAACTTCGCGACCAAAAACAAGAGAATGGGTTGGGCCAGCTGTGGGCGAAATTTTGCCTGGACGCCCGCTTTTCCGGTCTGAACTTGCAGATCGGCTTCAATTTGGTGTGCCAGGGAACTGGCCAGCAAACCGCCTTGAACTGCCAGGCAGCTCAAACCGCCTGTGGTAACTCCGGTGATAAATGCTACGATCAAGTCCATCCTTGTCCTCGTTCCTTTCGTGCAAACAGCTCTGAATTATAGTAGACGTCATGGAAGAGCATAAATATACCAAATTAGATTATATAAGTCTATTATAGCCAGGTATATATGATAAATGTCACCAATCCATAACCCCAATCATCCACTTCTGTGCCTGGACGGCACTGTGGTTTTAATATACCCGAAAGGACGCAAAAATAAATCACTCTAAAGAGGGATTGCCCGTTGATAATTAGCGTGATAATATTATCAAAACTTATCATATATGTCAGATTGTGCTTTGGGCATGCGGCGGACTTGAAATGTAATTGGGGGAAATCATGCACACCAGCAAGACAAAAAACTTCAAGGAGGTTGAAATGAAAAATCTGTTGAGCGTTCGGGGGATTGTCGCATTGGTCATCGTCTCCATGCTGGCGGCTTGCGCCGCCCCGGCAGCCTCTGATATCAATGTTGAAGGCGCCTGGGGGCGAGTTTCACCCAGCATAGCCGGGGCGGGCGCTTTTTATATGATGATCAAGAACACCGGCGCTGGTGAGGATATGCTGACCGGGGTAAAAAGCCCGGCCTGCGGCATGACCGAAGTGCACGAAACCGTCAAGAAGGCGGACGGCACCATGGGGATGAATATGGTGCCCGAACCGGTAGCCATTCCTGCCAACGGACAGGTGGAGCTAAAAAGCGGCGGGATGCACGTCATGTGCATGATGATGAAAACCGACCAGTTCAAGACTGGCAGTAAAGTTGACCTGGTCATGACCTTCGAAAAGTCCGGTGAGAAAACGGTCGCGGTCGATATTCGCGACCAGTGAACAGATCCATGCGTGAGGCCGGCGGGAAATCCGCCGGTCTCGCGCTGCCCGATTGGCTGAGAGCTCGCCGCTCGCGGTATGGGCAAAGCGATTGAAAGCTGCTCTACCAGGATGATTTACAGGCGCAAGTGAATTCGTTTGAACAGCCACACCCCGATGAAAAAGTACAATCCGGATAATAGGATCAAAGCGCCTAATTCGTAAGTAATTTCATGCAATTGAGCGCCGTAGTTGATGATCTTATTGAGAGCGGCAACGGCATGGGTCGGCGGAAGAATATCATATAAGCCAATCGCCTGGTCGCCAACGGTGAACAGTGTGACCTTTGGCAGAGGATAGATGATTCCCGAAAAAAACATCATCAAGCCCATCGGAAAGTTGGCGACAACAAAGGCCTGAGAGACACTGCGCGTGAAACTGGCTACTACCATACCCAGGCCAATCACCGACAGACAGGTAACCGTCCCTACCAGGAGAACCGCCCCCAGCGAACCCTGGTTGTGGGCACCGAGCACCGCAGCAACCGCTAAGGCCAGGGCGTAGCCGGCTGTACCTACCAGCACCAGGGCGGCGGTGATCCCGCCCAACAGGTCAAAGGCGGTCATTGGAGTCAACTGAAGGCGGCGCAGCGAGCCGGTCTCGATCTCGCGCGCAACGGTCATCGACGCCAGGAAGATGAGCATGATCACGGCAAAGATCAGAGTTCCGGGCATATACATCTCGAACTCGGTGCGAGCTGCCGATACCCCCAGAACCTCTTCGACGTATTGGACCAGGGGTTTCTGACCGGTGGCCTGCTGGATATAACTCTCTAAAGCAGTGATTGCCAGGTTCACACCGACCATGTAGTATGGATTGGCAAGATCACCTCCAAAGATGATTTGCGCCGCCGTGGAGCGGTTTCCATTTCGTAGGGATTCAAGTGATCGCGAAAAATCCTCAGGGATGATGACAAAAGCCACTGCGCTGCGGTTGAGCAGCAGCGTTTCAGCTTCGGCGCGATTGGCAGCTAAAATAGGTTTCAGCAGCGGCTGACCGTCAGCATAGGTAATGCCGGATAGTGCGCCGATAGCCCCCTGTCCGGCGTTGAATGCGCTGCCATCGGAATTCGATAGGCCTTGATCCAGGTTGATGGTCACTATGCTGTAGGTAGTGGACCCTCCAGAGAGAATCATCCAGTACACCAGGACAAAGAACGGCGTAAACGCCAGGGTCAGTCCCAGCATCCATTTGTCCCGTGACATTTCCAGCAGTGTTTTACGAAAAATAATGAAGGCTCTCATTCGCGCAGCCTCCTGCCGGTAAGAGTGATAAACACATCTTCCAAGGTATTCGCCCGTAAACGGACCTCGCCAGTTAGCATCCCGGCGGTCTTTAGCGCTTCCAGGATGGATGGCAGCAGTTCAACCGCTCCGCGGGTGCGAACGACCAGCATTTGACCGGATGCGGAGCAATGAGTCTCAAACCTTGAAATTACCGACAGCGCGCGTTCTGCTGGTTCATCTTTCATTTCGATTTCCAGCACATCACCTTCTCCAATAGTGCGCTTCAATGATTCGGGTGTGTCGACCTTGAGCAATTTGCCATGATCCAAGATCGCCACCCGGTCGGACATACGATCCGCCTCATCCATATTGTGGGTGGTCAGAATGATTGTCTTGCGCCGCGCCAGGGACCTGACATACTCACGGACTAATACCCGGCTCTGCGGATCCATTCCGGCTTCGGGTTCATCCAACGCCAAAATCTCTGGGTCATGAATGAGGGCCATTGCCAGATTTAACCGGCGCTGCATCCCCCCGGAGAGTGTCCGCGCCAACTGATTGCGTTTTTCCAAAAGATTGAAATCCTTGAGCAGTTGTTCGCCCCGGATACGGGCGTCTTTTGCTTTTAACCCATACAGTTCTCCCAAGAAACGCAGTTGCTCGAGGCAGGTCAGTTGTCCCCACACGACGACGTTTTGCGGACAAATGCCGACCTGGGTGCGAATGGAAGCATCGCCATTGGTGACGGTTTTCCCGCGCAATTTCACCCATCCAGAATCAGGTTTGAGTAAGCCGCAAAGCATGTTGATCGTAGTGGTCTTGCCTGCGCCGTTCGGTCCTAACAGCCCGAATACCTCCCCTTCTTCTACGTTCAGTGAAAGATCCTGCACGGCAGTCAGATCAGCGTAGTGTTTGGTCAGCGCCTGGGCTTGCAAAACAGTGGTCATTCATATTCTCCGTCAAATTTTTTCGCTCAAGCTGTGTTTGAAAAAGCATTTTGTGAAATTGACCGGATCAGGCTGGCAGTATTTCTCAATGGAAGAACCCCGCGGGTGGGCGACCTCCAACCGCCAAACCAGTCCATGGATATCACCTGCTTTTGGATGGTGTCGACCAAAATAATTTGCCCGGTTTCCCCGCGGTACCAGGGGGTCAGGTTGGTCTTGCGCGCATACCGCACCACGATCTCCGGAAAAACGGTCTGCGAAACGGCGACGAGCGCCAGATTGGGGATCTGCATGCGCAGCGCATGCGGGAGTGTGGAAAGACTGGTTCACAAACCGGCTGAACTCCTGATAAATCTGTGTAAACCGCTCGAGCTGAGCGAACACCGCATTCTCCCAATCGACAAACAGGAAATGGTCTTCGATTTTGGCAAACCCCAGGGGATAGCGCTGAGCTGAACGCGCATATAATAGAGCCTGACTGCCGGCCAGAAACGGATCCCGCTCGACGAGATACCCGCTTTCCTCCAATTCAAAGGCGATCTTCACGATAAATTCGTAGTCCAAGTTTCCTCTATCACCCGGTACGGGTCAGGTAAAAAAACTCCTGGCATCCATTGTGCCAGGAGGAGCAATCCCAGCTAATGCTGGGATTATTTTATTATAAAATGGATCGCCGGTGGCGATTTTACCTCTTACACCCGTTTTTCCTGGAAGATTTTCCCCGGACGCCAGGGTGTGCCCAGAGCCTGCAGAACCCAGCGGTCCAGGCCTATCCAGCCAGCCGTGCGCCAGGCCAGCACCAGCCAGGTGGCAAGCACAAAGAGCATCGGGTTGGTCGAAACCGTGCCAGCCATCAGGTAATTCATGTTCATAAATCCGCCAAAAAAGGCCGCGATTCCGGTGAATAGTCCCAGAATTAGCGCAATACCCACCAGCAGTTCACCCAAAGTAATTAAATAACTCCACAAGGAAGCATTGGGAAGCACCACATTCTGCAAGAACCAGCCGTACCAGGCCTGGACGGTAGGATGCGCGCCGGTAGTCTTGGACAAAGCACCGTTAATAAAACCAGTCATCGAGGTCCCTGCATTTGCGCCGAACCAGTTCGGATCCTGGATTTTCTCCAGACCGGCTGAAAACCATTCATAACCGGCATACAGGCGGATGATCAACCAGATCCAGCTCAAGCGTACATCCCCAAATAGCGTCCGGGCGATGGGGGATTCTTCTATGAAGATCAGATTTTTACCGCTCATTTTGGGATCAACAACGTCAGTTTTTACCATTAAGATCAATTCCCTTCAAAATAAATTTTTGACCCCACAATCGTAATCCGGTTATGCGATCTCAACATTAATGTATTCTAAATTTTAGATAATAAAATATAAATACATTTTCAATATTGTTCTCAATTCTTATATGATGAATCGGTCATTGCGAGGCCCGTTCTTTGGGCCGAAGCAATCTTTTTTGTCACGAGATTGCTTCGCTGCGCTCGCAATGACGGTTTCTCATTTTGCGTGGTCCGCGCCAGCGCGACAGGCTTTTTTAGTTTTTGAATTAAAAAGCAGCCGCCGTTCATCGCCGCTATGCGCGCCGGCGTATGAGCTATCTATTGGTATCGTTCAGGGTGTAAGGCCATTTCTGCCAAAAAATCTTCCACGATTGCTTCCGGCGTGAAAATCGGGTTCCAGCCCCACTCAGACCGGGCCCGGCTGTCATCCACTGGTCGGGCTAATATCTTGAGCAGCGCCTGTTTTTCCGGATCCGGCTTAAACTGGATCTGGGCACCGGGCATTTTTTGTCGAACAATAGCCCCCAGCTCACCGATGGTCGGGGTTGGTTTTAGGCCATCCACCAGGTAATTGACCGTCTGGATGCTCGACCCGGGCGCTCTCCCCAGCTGGATGATCGCCCGCGCTGCTTCCCTGAAATACACAATCGGAACGGCTGTTTCTGGGGGAGCCTCTACCGTGAATGGCCTTCCCCGGGCACATTCTTCAACAATCCAGCTGGTAAACTGCAGCGGCCCTGGGGTCTTTACCCCGGGTCCAATCACCGAAGGGTAGCGCAGCCCGCGGTAATCCAAGCCATACCTGCGCCGGTAATACGAGCCCAACAGCTCGCAAAACACCTTGGCTGTCCCATAAATCGTCACCGGACGCTGCGGGGAAAAATCCGTGAGCGTGCTCTCCTGGGTATCTGGCCCATACGTACTGATGCTGCTCGAAAATAAGAACTGCGACACCCCGTTCAGGCGGGCGGCTTCCATTAGAGCGTAGGTACCAAAGGCATTGGATTGGATGGAGGTTTGAGGGTCGCCCTCACTGGGAAATGTCAGCATAGCCCCCAGGTGGTAAATCACCCGCGGGCGGATGTGCGCCACGATGGCAGAGATCTTTGCCAGATCGGCCAGATCGGCCTGAATCATATCGAGTCGGTCCGTAATATCCCGCAACCGCTGAAAATTACCGCTGTGATGCACCACATGGATTTCTGGCTCACCCTCTGCCAGCAATTGGCGGACGACCTCCGCGCCAATAAAACCCGTGCCCCCGGTAACAAGGATCGACATTTCACTTTCCTCCTGAGATATGGGTTAATCGCTTAGGGTGATTCACTTCCGAAGGATCAATAATCACCAGCAACTCTGTTCATATTACTATAAAAAATAACAAACCCGAATATCTTGTTCGTGATTTTTCTAACCAATCTCCCCACCCCGACGCCTCACCCAATTCAGGGAGAGGATTCTTACAAAATGCAGTGTTTGGGGCAGTGAAACTGCCCCAAACACTGCAAAAAATGAATTTTCTTGCCCTCGCGAATGTTACATCGTGCTGGCAAACCTTCAGGAAGCATCAGGTTCCGGCGCCTGATAACGGTTCCTTTGGACGAACTGCTTCATCAAGGAGGGGTCAGGACTTTGGAATTTGAGGATGCGCCCCCAGGAGGTCATTGCCAGGGGAACATCCATATCTGTCCAGGGAAAGGCAATCAGCTTGATGCCCCCCTCTTCATCCATCACTTGCTTAATCGTTTGTTTCAATGCTGAACAATCCGTGTTGGCTGCCTGGCAGTTGTACCAAAAGATCACATAGCCATGTTCCAGGCTGTGCACCAGGTAGCCTTGAGGATTTTTGGGAAGCGTCGCCAGGTCGGCTTCCTGGTAAAACTTAGCCAGAAAATTCGTATCAAAATGCGGGCCGCCCGCTGGCGGATTCGAGTTATATGGGCCGGGAACCGTGGTGTTAGGTACGTGGTCTCTGGAAGTAATTGGGACTACATCCCCCATCGGCCCGGCGGATACAGGATTATTATTTGCGGTAATTAGAATGACTGCAATGACAACGATCAGCGCCAGGATGGATGTGCCGATAATCAGTATCCTGCTGCGCATCTTTTGTTTTCTTTGGGTCTCGCGGATCAATTGCCGGTTGGTTCTCTTCATACTGCCCTTCTTTTCAGTGTTCCTTTTCTTAATATCGTGTAAAATTAGTCATAAATTTTTGACAATAATACTCCAAAACATCAATAATGTCGAATTCTGAGCGCGGCAGGATGGATCATACTAATCTCAATATTTCAATCACCATGAGTCCTGGCTTAATAATTGCATACAGTTTTGTTCGATCGTCATATCATTATTATGGTTCTGTGTAAAATAAATAGTGAAGATGAACCCTGACCACAACACTACCCAATCGCTCATCAAAGCCGCTTCGCGCGCTCTGGATAATGGCGACCGGCGCGCTGCCCGTCATTTTGCTGAACAAGCGGTAGCCCTGAATCCGCAGGCCGAACAGCCCTGGCTGTTGTTGGCATTTTTAGCAAGCCCCAAAGCAGCCCAATATTACCTGGACCGAGCCTTGCAGGCCAACCCGGGCAGCCAGCGAGTTTTGGCAGCGAAAGAATGGCTGAAAAGTCAGGCCAGCCAGGGCACCCAACCCGCGAGCCTTGATCTATCTTCCGCTCCCGTCATAATCGAGCAGTCCCAAAGCGCTGAACCTGTTAGCCCTGATCTACCCGCCGCGCCCGTCTTAACCGCACAGCCCCAGAGCGCCCAACCCATGAGCCAGGATTTGCCGGATGCGCCCGTCTTAATCGCGCAACCCCAATCTGGCCCGGCCCCGCGCCGCGTGCTTCGCTACGCCGCGATGCTTGTGGTAGTGGTGGCGGTGCTGACGGGATTGATCGCCCTGGGTGGCCCCCCCCGTCCAGCAGAAAGCCAGGATGACGCGCTGATCAGTATCGTCAAGACCGTGCTGAATGCCGCGACAACCCAGGCACCCTCGCTAACTCCCAGCCTCACCTGGACGGCCTCGCCGACCGCGACCTACACCTCCACCTACACCGCGACACCCACCGCGACCCTCACCCAATCCCCCACCCCAACGTATACGGCATCCCCCACGCCCACCAACACCAGCACGCCGACCGCACTCCCCACCAACACGCCGCTGCCATCTCCCACCCCCACAAAAATTCCCACGGTTGGGGATACGACCTACAAGGTAGTGCCAGGCGATACTTTAAGTTTGATCGCCCAGCGCTATAATATTTCCTTACAGAGTCTGATCGCAGCCAACAACCTCGCCAACCCATCGATTATTCGGGCGGGCCAGGTGATCACCATCCCTGCCGCCGGCTCAAAGCCAGCCTCTGCTCAGCCCACGGCAGGTTCAGTCCAGGCCGCGCCAGGAGTCGACGGCAAGCGAATATTAATTGACATTTCCGAGCAGCACCTTTACGCTTACCAGAATGATGAGCTGGTATTCAGCTTCGTGGCTTCAACTGGCATCGGCAACAGCACCCGTATCGGCACGTTTAGGGTGCTGGATAAAATACCCAACGCCTACAGCAACGCTTTTAATATTTGGATGCCTTATTGGATGGGCATCTATTATTCCGGCACCCTCGAAAACGGCATCCATGGGCTGCCGAAGTTGTGGAATGGGGTGGAGCTGTGGGGCAATTTGCTGGGAAGACCTGCCACCTACGGCTGTATTGAGACGAAAACCAGCGAAGCCAAGGCGCTGTACGATTGGTCCGTGGTCGGCATGCCGGTCGTGATCCAACGCTAATGGGTAGCAAGGCAGCACTCTCTTCATGCTCATCGTAGACTCGCGAACAGGCGTAATCGCCTGTCTCCAGCAGCTCATTTTCGCCGCCCGCAAGTCCCGGCGGGCAGAAACCGGTTGACTTCGCCGAGAAAGCAAAATACCGTCAAAAAGGGCAAAAAATTCTGTCAGGGCAGCTTGTTTCCCGCCGCAATATAAATTTCGTACCATTCCGAGCGGGTCAGTTCAACGCCGGATGCCCTGCATATATCCTTCAAACGGCCCGGGTTGGTGGTGCCCACAATGGGCTGCATCCTGGCAGGATGGCGTAGAATCCACGCGATGGCTATCGCCGTGTTGGTGACGCCCATGGCTGCCGCGATCGTGTTGATCTTTTGGTTGAGTTCGGGAAATTTCTCATTATCCAGAAAAACACCCTCGAAGAAACCGTATTGGAACGGCGACCAGGGCTGGATGGTAATTTCCTTCAAGCGGCAGTAATCTAAAATGCTTCCATCGCGATTGATAGAGGGATTATTTTGCATGTTGACATTGATCCCCGCGTCGATCATACCGGAGTTGGTGATGCTGAATTGCAGCTGGTTGAAGATGATTTTTTGCTTGACGAATTTGCTCAACAGCTCAATTTGCATCGGGTTCTGATTGCTCACCCCAAAATATTTGACCTTGCCGCTGTTTTGTAGGATCGTGAATGCTTCGGCAACCTCTTCTGGCTCCACCAGGGCATCCGGACGGTGCAGCAGGAGCACATCCACGTATTCGGTTCTCAACCGCGCCAGGCTGCCATCCACTGCTTCCAAAATATGCTCTTTGGAAAAGTCAAAACTGCCCTTGCGGATGCCGCATTTGGTCTGGAGGTATATTTTTTCGCGCAGGCTGGGGTTCATATCCAGGGCTTCGGAAAATCTTTCTTCCGATTTTCCTCCCCCATAAATATCGGCGTGGTCAAAAAAGTTAATCCCTTCATCCATAGCGGTATGGATCAGGGTCGAAATGTCTGGATTGGTCATTTTCGAAATTCGCATGCAGCCCAGCGAAATTTCTGACGCTTTGATGTCGCTGTTGGGGATTTTTATATATTTCATCTCAGAATTTCTCCTTTGGGTTTCGACCTGTGAAAATCGGTCCGGCCTCAGCGCATTGCAGCGATGATACTCATATGATAACTCAATTGTTATTATTGTTGGCCATTTGAACTATACCGACACCAATCAGCCTTTTGTCTATCGAGACAAAGTTTTCGGACTGGATACCAGTTGTGTAATGGGCAAAGCATTAACAGGCATCCTGCTGCCTTCTTTTCGGTTTGTTTCTGTGCCCAGCCGAGGCAACCTATGGATGCAGGTTCGCCGCTCGTATCAAGCTCCAATGCCACGACCATCCGCGCCACGGGTTTCTACTGCAGCCCCGTGGAGGGAAGCACAAAACCAGGAGCTTAATTTATTGTTTCAAATGTTACGCGAGGTGAATAACCGGCTGATGTCGCAGATTCCGGTATACGTTTCGAAGGCAGCAGCCAGGTTGTAGCTGACTGGCGTACCGGGCCCAATGCTCTGTTCAGCTGTTCCACGTTCCCCAAAATTACAGTTAAGCTACTTTCTTAATATTCCGGGTTATACGGAATTTCCGCCCAGGCAGCAGGCCAGGTTGTATGCTGAACTGGCTGGTAAAGGAGAATTAACAAATATGCTGCAGCTGATGCGAACAGGAAGGCTCGATATTGAGCTATTGCGCAAAATAGTGCATGATCCCGAAAAGCTAAGCCAGTTAATAAAGAAGGCGACTGACATCTGAAATTTCACCTGGGGTAATGTGAGACCCTTCCCAGACGAGCGGATCGAACCATGCCAATTCCTTAGGGAACGCTTGGCAGTGACCGAAGATGAAAATAATACCCGCTGTCGCAGGTCAACTGAGCAGGAGGATGTTTTCCAGCAACGGGGAAGTTCCATGGCGAAGTGATTTCGTCCGAGTTGCCGATTCACAAACGCGCCGAAGGCATCGCCGGCGCCGCTCGGGGTGACCGTATCTATCGTTGACGGGCTGGTGATCAACGTTATAATCAATTAAGGTGAGCTTTTCACGAAACCCCATACAGGAGTTTACCAAAATGCGTGTCGATGCTAACATGCAGTACCATGTTCACCTGCGGCCGGAGGATGTGGGTAAATACGTTTTGCTGCCCGGAGACCCAGGCCGCTGCGAATTGATCGCCTCTTATTTCGATCAGCCGCGTTTTATCGCCTCGAACCGCGAATACACCACCTATACCGGCACGCTGCTGGGTGAACCGGTTTCAGTGACCTCCACTGGCATCGGCTGCCCCTCCACCGCCATCGCGGTCGAAGAGCTGATCAAGCTGGGCGTGCATACCTTCATTCGCGTGGGCACAGCCGGCGCGGTCCAGGAAGACAGCCGCAACGGCGACCTGGCAATCGTCACCGGGGCAATCCGCGATGAAGGCACCACCTCCCAATATCTGCCCATCGAATATCCCGCCGTCGCCGACCTGGACGTGGTCGTTGCCCTGCGCGAGGCGGCGATTCAGTCCGGATTGCCTTATCATGTAGGCGTATCCCATTCCAAGGATTCGTTTTATGGCGAAATCGAGCCGGCCCGCATGCCGATCTCTGACCGGCTGCTGGCGAACTGGAAAGCCTGGAAAGCCGGCGGCGCAATCTGCTCCGAAATGGAAGCTGCAGCGCTTCTCATCATCGCCGGGATGCACCGCAAGCGCGCCGGAGGGGTGATGTTGGTCATCGGCGACCCGACCGAAAAGGTAGAGACACCCGAAGAGGAGGCCCGCCTGAACGCCCTTCTGGATATCAACCGCTCGATCCAGGTGGCGGTGGCAGCGATCAAGCTGCTCATCGCACAGGACCGGCAGGCCAGGGGCTAATTAACCCGCCTAGGCGCTTCAGTAATCCGACGGGCAAAGGCTGAGGCAGGCTTAATGCAGTCAGAACGGCTGCGTCAGCGGCAATTCGAAGCACCCTTTATCTATACGAGGGATTCACCCACAATATCCCGGATTATGAGCGGAATTGATCTCTGACTCCAGAGATAAGATGATGGATAGGCTATGATTGGGTATGAGACACCGCAGCCACCATTTGTTCCATCAGCAGCTGCGTCTTTAAGCAATCCCACCCGGATGTAAGCGGCTGGCTGCGCCTTTTGATGCAGTCCAGAAAATGGTCGATTTGTCCATTGAAGCCTCGCCCTTCTAAAGTTGTGGTCCATGAAGAGGCGTACGATTCTTCCTGTACATACTCCCCTTGTTTTCCAATCATACGCATGCGAGCGAAGGCATCCACGATTAAGGTTTGGCCGGAGCCGTTCAAGGTATATGTCTCCTGCCAGCGGCCAGCTTGCAGGCCAGTGATCACCATCGCATAACCGCCGCGTTCCAACGCAACTGTACTGGCAGCCCCCAGCAGCCGTTCAGGGTCGGTATATTGGATGGTATTCACCACCTGGCCCTCGCCGCAGAAAAAACGCAGCAGGTCAATCAGGTGGATGGTATCATCGGTGAACTGGTGCTCAAGATGCGGATGAGAAGCATTCGTCCGATACTTTTGGAAGAGAGCCATGCCAATCATCTTTCCTTGCCAGGTCTGGCGGGCCAGCACGTGCAGCGGGGCGTACCGCCGGTTGAAACCAACCATCAGTACCCTCCCGCCTTTGTCAGCCAGTTCAGCCAGTGCCAGGGTTTCATTGGAATGAAGGGTCGCTGGTTTCTCAAGAAAGACGTCTACCCCGTATTCCAGCAGTTCGGTAGTGATCGAGGCGTGGGTTTCTGAAGGAGTTAGCACAAATGCTGCCTGAATTCCCATCCTGATTAATTCATCCAGATGAGTGGTAGCCCTTGGAATGCGATACTGGTTTTGCACTCGGGCTACATTTTCTGCTGAGCGAGAACAAAGTGCCAGGTCAATTCCTTCTAATGAAGCAAGGATGGGCAAATAGGCTTTTTTAGCGATCTCTCCCAGGCCAATCACTCCGATTAACATGGTTTTCTCCTGCTTCACAAAGGATTTTTTTACATTTAAAAGATAGAAATGGCAGATTGGTTAATCTTTCGGCTGTGGTATATTTTATACCAACTCCATTCCGAAATTATTGAGAAGGGTTAAGAGGATCTATATGAAAGAGATTCGGATCGGGCTCATTGGTTTTGGAACGATTGGAAAACTGCATACGCTGGCCTACCGCAATCTGCCAATCAGTACGAAAAATCCCAAGGTGACACCCCGCCTGATCGCATTGCAGCGATCCCAGCTGGCAAAAGATGCTGACCTGGCCGACGCGAGTGATTTTCAAGTTGTGACCCTCAGCCCCGACGAATTTTATGCACAACAGCTGGATGCCGTGGATATCTGCACACCGAATCGTCTGCATTTCTCTCAAGTTCAGCGAGCCCTGGCAGAGGGTGTGGCAGTTTATTGCGAAAAGCCGCTGGCAATGAACTACCCCGATGCCTTGATCCTGGCAAACCTGGCTGAGACCACCCACGCCGTCACTCAGGTTGCCTACACCATGCGTTTCTCGCCTGCGATCCGCCAGGCGAAACGATTGCTAGATGAAGGTCAGATTGGTGATGTGCTTCAATTCCGGGCTTTTAAATATCACGCCAGTTACCTCGACCTCAAGCGACCCATTACCTGGCGGCTGAAATTTGATCAGTCTGGCGGAGGGGCTTTCCAGGACCTGGGCAGCCACCTGGCAAACCTGGTTCGCTATTTTTTCGGCACGCCGGTCCGGCTCCGGGCAGAGATGCGAACCTTTATTAACAAAAGACCTGCCAACGCCGGGAGTACCACCCTTGAAACCGTGGATGTGGATGATTGGACGCACTGCCTGCTGGAGCTTCCAGGCGGAGGTGTTGGCTCATTGGAGGTTTCACGCCTGGCCGCTGGTGCAGGTGAGCTGACAGGGTTTGAAATTCACGGCAGCAAAGGAGCACTCAGCTTTAGCAGCGATCGACCCGAGGCCCTATCTTATTACGATCTCAATAAAAAGCATTGGCAGATCAGCGATCAAATTCCAGAGACATCAGCGGGTGAGCGTCCCATTGGGATGATCTGGCCCGAAAAGAAATTCTCACAAGGAGACATGCTCAACCGGCACACAGCCGAAATCCACGATTTCTTGCTTAATGTGGTTGACGGCAAGTCTGGACCGGTGGATTTTCGAGATGCTGCCCAAACCCAGGAAATTATCGAAGCTGCTTACCGTTCTGCTTACCAGGGCGGTGAATGGCTCGATCTACCCTTATCCCCCTGATTCGTTTACTTCGTTTTCTTTTTTGAAGCACGCCTTTCGATATATTGGATCCATTTTTCGAGGGCCTCCGGAGTCTCCACTTTTGAATGCCACTCTTCTTTCGCTTTAACAGAAGCAGCCATGGCATCATAAGTAGACCTGGGACGCATCTCTATCATTTTGATCCAGCCGGGAATAATAAATTGCGGTAAGCGAACAATCCACCAAATTGCAATTGCCAACACCAAAAATTCGATCACCCGTATCCCGATTTTAAGCGTAGGGTCTGTTATGGTTTGTTCAATGGCGGCCAGGAGAAACAGAATCCCGAAGGGTAAATAGGCGAAAGCCATGCGCCGCGAGGTCCAATACCATCGTTTCCATTTTCCGGAAATGCCGGCCACTCCGGCAGCCAAAAAACACATCCCCATCAGAAATAAGAGAAACTGAGTATCGAAGACCATCGTTTTTCCTTTATCAAAAAAGTCAGTGGAGGTTAGCGCCGGCTGCTTCTCGCCTGACAAATTCCCGAACCTCTCCCGCCGATTCCAGTTTAAGGGCTCTTTCAGCTAATTTTTGAGCAGTCTGATAGCGCCAGCTTCGCAATATCATTTTAGCATGCGGGATGCTGGAAGACGCCATGCTGAATTCATCTACGCCCAAACCCAGCAATAGAGGGATTGCATCTTCCTCTCCAGCCAGTTCACCGCATACTCCCACCCATTTTCCAGCCTGGTGAGCAATGTGAACTACCTGGCGAATCTGGCGCAATACGGCTGGGTGGCAGGCATCGCTCAGATAGGCAACCCGGTCATTGGTTCTTTCAGCCGCAAAAGTATATTGGGTCAGGTCATTGGTGCCTATGCTGAAAAAATCTACTTCGGGCGCAAACTCATGTGCCATCCACACTACGGACGGAATTTCGACCATAATGCCTGTTTGAAAACGATGGCTGCCTGGATTTCCGGATGGATTAAGCTCTGCCTGGGCTTCAGCTAACAAGCTTTTTGCCTGGCGCACCTCAGAAAGGGTGGCAACCATGGGAAACATAATCCGCAGGTCGTGCCCTTTGCCGGCTCGCAACAGCGCGCGCAGCTGTGCTTTGAACAATTCCGGCTGTTCCAGACACAGACGAATGGCTCGCAGTCCAAGAAATGGATTGGCCTCATTAACCAGGTTCAAGTATGGAATTTGTTTATCTCCACCGGCATCCAAAGTGCGAGCAACCACCGGCAGGTTTCCCATTGTGTCAAATATGGCCCGGTATGCTTCATATTGTTCTTCTTCAGACGGCTCAACCGTGCGGTTCAGATACAGGAACTCGGTGCGCAGCAGGCCAACCCCTTCAGCACCGAGTTGGAGGGCAGTCTGGGCATCTTCCAGACTGCCGATGTTGCTGACTACTTCGACTCGATGTTGGTCGACTGTGACAGCCGGCAGGTGAGCCTGCTCCAATTCAATGGAAGCAGTCTTTTTCGATTTAAACAGTTTCTGTTCGAATTCAGTTCGGGCAGCTTCACCGGGTTGAGCGATCACCTGGCCAAGCGAGCCATCGACCAGGAGGAGTGTGTCTGGCTTGATTTCAAGCAGGGACTCGCCCAATCCCACCACTGCTGGAATACCCAGCACTTTTGCCAGAATAGCTGTATGTGAAGAAGGTCCGCCCAATGAGGTACAAAAGGCAAGGACCATTTTCTTATCTAAAAGGGCAGTTTGTGAGGGCTCCAGATCCTTTGCAACTAATATGATCGGGTGATCAAAGACCAGAGGCTGCGGACTCTGCCCTCCCAGCAACAACCTCAAAACTCTTCTCCCAACATCACGAATATCTGCGGCCCGTTCACTTAAGGTAGGATCGGGAATCTGTGCCAGCTCAACTGCGAACTGTTCGATCGAATCCATCCATGCTGCTTCAACGTTATGGCCGGTGCGAATGGCGCTTTCAGCCATTTCCAGCAAAGCCATGTCTTCCAGAAACATTTTGTGGGCTTCAAATATCGCGGCTTCCGATTCGCCAATCTCGCGAGCGGCGTGCTGCAGAATTTTATCGATTTCATCGGCTGCCTGGCGGCGAGCGGCAGTCAGCCGTTCAAGCTCTTTTTCTGGATCGTCGGCCATTAAACGCTGGAACTGCAGCCTTTCACTTTCCAGGCAAAAGGCCTGTCCCATGGCAAATCCCGAAGCAGCCGGTATTCCCTTGAGGATCTTTTCTGCTGAATTCATTTTCAATCAGGTCGATTCGCCAAAATTCGACTGGATCAGGGAAGTGATAGTATCTACGGCAAGCTGGGCATCTTCCCCTTCGGCAGAAACCTCGATTTCATGGTTTTGCTGCACTCCCAGGGTCAGAACACGTAAAATACTTTTTGCTGTTACCCAATCCGATGGATGGGTCAGGTTTCGCACCCGAATATCGGCCCGAAACTGCGCGGCAGTTTTTACAAAAACGGCGGCCGGACGGGCATGCAGCCCTACTTTATTGGTTACAATCATTTTTTGTGTAATCATATTTACCCATTCAAACCACAGCCGGATCATTACCCTGGTTTAATAATTGAGAAAGGACCTTGATGCTGCCGGATCCCGCTTCTTGCGCAGTTAGCGTCAGATCGGCTAAACTGGCACTTTCGCGCTGTAAGGCAGTTTCGACCAACATAGGGAGATTCACCCCCGTAATTACCTCGACCCCCGGGTGGCGGTTTGCTACCCGAGAGCTGGCGTTAAATGGGCTGGCTCCAAACATGTCAACCAGAATTAGAACCTCCTGGTCTGCGGGGCAGGCCCGCACGGCAGTCTCTATCCTGGTTTCCAATTCATCAATTGGATCTTCTTCGTCTAAACGGATCGCAACGATTCCTTCCTGCGGACCGGCGATCAATTCCATGGCGTTGACCAATCCATCGGCTAATCCGCCATGACATACAATAATTAGATTAACCATATCACCTCTGATAATATTATCTTAATTGATGCTTGGGGAGTTTTTTTGAAAATTGCTTCGCATAATTTTCGAAAAAAACTCTGACATCATCCGAATGGCGCTCATGATTGCGTGGCCCGCGCCAGCCCTTGCCCGCGTTACGCATACCGAAGGGTACGCAGAGCGAGGTACACCCGAACACCCTCGCCCTTCGGGCGTACCTCGCGTATGGTGCACCCGAAGGGGTGGGGTGAGCGCCCCTGGGCCCAGGGGTGCGACAGGCTTTTTCGTGACCAAGCTGTCCAAAAAGAATTGAGCCAGGATGGCTCTAAGCCTGGTAGACCTGCTGCCCATTGACAAACGTCGCACGAATCCGAATGTCACGGTCAAAAATAATTACATCGCCAACAAAATTAGCTGCCAGGCAGCCCCGGGCAGACAGGCTAAGGCTTTTGGCCGCGTTCAGACTGGCCAATTGAACGGCTTGCTCAAGCGGCAGTCCAAGGAAGGACGATGCGTTGGCAACAGCCCGGTCCATGGTCAGTGTGCTGCCGGCTAACGCGCCGGATTCCAGCCGGGCTGCCCCATCTTTGACAATGATCTTACGGTTGCCAGGCCGGATATAGATTCCGTCACCGAGCCCGGCTGCCTGGGTCGCATCGCTGACCAGCACCAACCAGTCCAACCCTTTGGACCGGAGGGCGATCCGCGCCGCGGCCGGATGGACATGGAATCCATCCAGGACAATTTCGGCAAATACCTTATCCTGTTCCAAGGCTGCCCCCGCCAGGCCTGGTTCGCGATGATTAAAAACTGACATGCCGTTATACAGGTGGGCAACCCGCGTGACACCCGCCTTGATCCCCGACAGCATTTCCTGGTAAGTGGCGTTGCTGTGGCCAGCGCTGACCACAATTCCCTGTTTGATCAGCGATTTAATTAGCTCAAGAGCGCCAGGCATTTCAGGCGCCAGCGTCACCAGGCGCACGGTATGACCGCTCGCTTCTATCAGGGCGTTCATTTCTTTCAGGTCTGGCAGGCGGATTGGGCTGGCCGGTTGTGCGCCGCGCTTTTCCGGATTGATATAAGGGCCCTCCAGGTGCAACCCAACGATTGCCGCCCCTGGAGAAGGACGGTGCAAGGCGGCACCCAGTTGCCGGACCATTTCCATCTCCTGGTCAAAAAAGCTCGAGGCCAGGGTAGGCAGCACAGCTGTTACCCCGCAGGACGCCTGGAATAATAAGATCTCGTCCAATTCGGCGGCGCTGCAGCTCATAAAATCGAAGCCCACTCCACCATGGATGTGGGCATCGATAAAGCCGGGTGAAACGAATAACCCCCCGGCATCCATTACCTTTGCTTCTTGCGGCAGCGGACGATCCGGATTGGCGGTGATGGCAGTAATTTTACCGGCGCGCATCCAAATGGCCCCATCCTCCAGGATCCCGGTAGGGGTCAGTAGATTTCCATGCAGAATCACAGTATCCATGGCTCACATTTTCAGTTCGGGGATCCGGTCACCGTAGCGCAGGCGATATTGCTGGTTGTGCTCTGCCCCACCAGGTGTATTGCGGCTGATCCGCACCGGCGGCGTGCCGCCCAGGGAGATGATTTGTTCAATCGTCTCGGCAACCATGGCATTGACAATCGTAATCCCGGCCGCACTCGATAACGGGCAAACTTTGCTGGGCACGCCTTCTATCTCCAGCCCGGCATCCCCATACGGGGCATGGCTGTCGATGGCCACATCCACTACATCCATCAGACGCTTGCCGCTGGAATGCTTTGGCTCTACCTGCCTTGAGTGGGCAAAAGAAGTGATCGCAACCGTGAACAACCCATGCTTCTTCCCTTCAAGCGCCACTTCAACCGGAACAGGGTTAATCCCCGAATTGGAGATCACAACCAGCACTTCCCCGGGCCGACCGTCAAAATTGCGCATTAAGGTGCTGCCAACACCTTCGATCCGTTCGAAAAGATCCAGGATTGGCTCCAGGCTGACTGGGCGGGCATTGGTGAGACTGCCGGCCCGAATAAACAGCTCATGTGCCGGGATTGACGAATGGCCCACCCCAAACAAGTGCAGGATGCCGCCGTCAATGATAGACCTGGCGGCAACACGAGCCACCTGAGAGATTTTTTCCAATTCATCGGCAGCAATTTCATCCAGTAAACCTCTGACCAGGTCCAAATAGCGTTTTCCGGCAGACAATATGAACTCCTTTACGGCACCGTCGACCGCATTAACATCCGCGCCTGTAAAAAGCGCGGGTCAGTCATTCGCATGGTATCGGGAGTCAGGTGTTTTGCAAGGGCGGTAAAATAAGTGAACAGATAAATTGGCAGGATGGCATACAGCGGCATGAATAATTCGGGTTCGCCCTCAGGTAATTGGGTGATTGCATCCACTTCAACGCCATTCCAGACCCGATTGGTCAAGACCCACACCTTACTCCCGATTGCTTTCATTCCGCCAGCCAGACGGACGGTGGCTTCATAGCTGGGGCCTTCCATTGCCGGCAGAATGATCAGATCCTCTTCAACGGTGCTGGCCCAGGTACCATGCACTGCTTCTTCAATTTCCCAACTTGTGGCATTGAACATGGCGGCTTCAGTCAATTTCAACATGCCTTCCAAAGCGGTGGCATGCTGAGGCCCACCGCCCGAGATAACCATCCGCCGGCTCAGATACCATCGATTAGCCAGATCCCTGGCCTGCGCCTCACTGGCAGCCAGTACCTGGCGGGTGAGTTCTGGCGCACGTTTCAGAGCTGCTGCCCACGACGCAGTCTCTTTTCCATTCAGACCGGCCAATGCAACCGCCTGAAGGTAGCCGCGCATGAGCGTGCTGGTGTAACTGCGCGTCTTGGGTAAAGCAGGTTCAGCACCCATGGTGCTGGGAATCACCCACTCACTGGCGCGGGTGAGTGCCGAAGGAACTCCATCGGTATAAGCGATGGTGCATGCGCCCAGTTTCCGCCCCATTTCTACCGCCCGCACCACAGGCGGCGTGCTGCCCGTGTGCGAGATGCCAACGATGGAGCTGTTGCTAATCTCGACGGGCGGATAAGCCAGAAATTCGAAAGCCTGCCATGGATAGGCTGCCAGTCCGGCAATAGACTGGATGGCATGGGCAATCGAGATGGCTGCAAAGTAAGAAGTACCACAACCCATCAAATGGATGGGCGACTTTGCCAGGATCGCTGCCCCCGAATCATGAATTGCCGCCAACACATTCGGCGCCTGGATGTCTTCGATGCCGGCCGCAATGGATTGGATACCATCCCACATATGGAATGGATGTGCCTGTCGCTCAAAGATATGGGCTAATGCCGCAGGAAGTTCGTTTTGCATATGGCTTCGCCTTTAATTATTTTAATGTTTACGAACGATATCATTTAAGACGGTGACACCCGCCCCGGGTAACCATTGCACTTCGATCCGGATCCCTGATTCATCCAGTTTTTTCCAGGCCACTATCTCTTCGGGCGTCGCCGATACTTCCTTCGTCAGCTTAATCGTTGCCCCGGGTGTCCGAACGCCGCCAACATTTATTTTATTGATCTTGATGCCCATCTCAGTCAGCCTCACCATATCGATTGGGTTCCGCAGCAGGAGCAGAATAGTGGCATTGGGCCAGGTATTGGCATTCAGCTTTTCAACGACTTCAGACACAGAGTAAATTTCAATCGTGACGCCGACGGGGGCAGCCATCATCATCAACTTTTTTTGGAATTGATCATTTGCCACCACATCATTAACCGCCAGAATTAAGTTAGCACTTGAAGTTCGCGCCCATCCCATGGTGACCTGCCCATGGATTAATCGCTCATCAATGCGTATCATGGAAATTTTCATCGCGGGTTTCCTTTGTTCAAATTTTCTTTATTTATTCCACCGGCCGCCAAATGAAAAATTAATTCCACGGAGTGGGGCCTAGAAATCTAGAACTTACATACGGCTTATGAATGGACTGGAAAGGGCCCAGTTATACTGAACCCTTTCCAGTTTTGAAAGATGGGTCTAGGCGAAAATCTTGATGATCCCGCCAAACAAGAGGCAGAATACAAGCAAGAACAGCATTATATAGGTATTGCGGATGCCCTTGCGGACAGCCCAGTAAACCAGGAGGGTAGTGATCAGCGGCAGCAGTCCGGGCAGGATGCCGTTCAGCATATTTTGGATGGGCAGCGAGAATTTGCCAGTGGTGTAAGTCAAATCTTTTGCAATGCCAAAAGAGAGCCAATTGGCAACCAACGAACCAACCGCCATCAAGCCGGCAATCGCAGTGCCTTCCATCAAACGCTTCAGACCTGCCTGATCAACCCGCTCGAACAGGTTCCCACCAAGGCGGAAGCCTTGATCTTGCGAGAACCAGCGCACGAATACGTGTACTGCATTGGTAACGATCAAGAACAGCAGAGGAGCGAAAGGAATACCCTGCAAGGCCATCGAAGCAGACACACCACCCATGAGCGGGCGCAGCGTCCCATGGAACATCGAGTCGCCAATGCCAGCCAATGGGCCCATCAGGGAGCCTTTCACAGCCTGGATGGACTGTTCATCCACCTTGGTAGGATCCTGCGCCCGCCGGGCTTCCAGGTCGGCAACCATTGCAAAGATGGGTCCAGGAATCCACATGTGGGTATTGAAGAAGGACAGGTGGCGTTTGAGAGCCTTAGCAAACTCCGGGGTTCCGCCATACAGCTTTTTAAGAAACGGGATCAGGGTCCAGGTAAAGCCCAGGGCTTGCATGCGGTCAAAACTGAAGGCTGATTGAAGGGCGAATGACCGCCAGAAGATGGTCCGTCGATCTGCTGCCGGCACCAGTTCGGCAATTTCTTTTTGAGCTTCATCCGTCGCGCGGACAAAATTCAAGCCACCTGTGAAGTAGATATAAATGGCTCCAGCGCATAGACCGATGAAGGCTGCGCCTACCACGGTGAATTTTGCAAAAACAGCCAGCAAGAAACCAATGAAGAACCATGGGATCATTCCTGGTGTCGCCAGGATGCTTAACAAGATACCAAAGCCCAGCGCCGGCAGCAAGTTCCCGGCCAGCTTGATGCCTGACTGGAACCAATCCGGCAGACCTGTGATTAGATTCTTGGCTGCGTCTCCGCCAAACGAAAGCACCAGGAAAACGGGGATAAAATCAGCCAGGAAATGCAGCAGGTTGCCCAGATGGACCATCAGGGAAACGCCGCGATCATTGCCGCGATCGGCATAATACTCTGCCCCGGCGACGAAGATCGTGCTAACGGTTTTGGCAAGCAGCTCGAAGAAAGAGCCTGCGATAGCAGCTGGAATGGCAATCGCAAGGGCTTCTTCCGGTTTCAAATTTCCGGCGATGGCAAAGGCAGTGCCGATGGTAGAGCCAATCGGCAGGTTCACCGGAACAGAGCCGCCAATATCCGCAGCACCCATGAAAATGAGCTCCAGGGTGCCGCCGACGATCAAGCCGGTTTGCAGATCACCCATAATCAAACCGGTGAGAGGGCCAAGAACAATGGCCCGTTCCAGGTACAGGTCGCCCATAAAACGCCGTGCAAAATAGGCAAAACCTGCACAGAAAGCAATGATGAAAGCAGTTCCAACGGGAATAGACATTGTGAAATTCTCCTCTAGAATTGGCACAAAAAGACTACGAAGAAACGACCCAACCGGGCAATCACCTCTCTCCTATCGATATTTTCCTCCTTTCTTCTTAAAAAAGAAAAATTCAGCAGATTATTAAACCAAAACCACCTCAACCCCTTGCTTACGGATGCGTTCTACGATGTCGAGGGGGGCGAGGTGAGTGGTTACAATTTGGTGTGCTGCTGTGATATCCGCCGTACGGCTGGTGGCAACCCGACCGATTTTGGTATGATCAGCAACAACAACAATATTATCGCTCATACTTAAATAAGCGCGGTCCATCATCATTTCCTGTGGATAAGCATTGGTCAATCCATAATCAGGATGGATGCCTCCAATTCCCATAATCACTTTATCCAGACGCAAATCATGAACCATACTTTCTGCGAATGGGCCAACCAGAGAGTATTCGTTACGTCGCAAATAGCCGCCTACTACAATCACTTCCATATCCTTGGAAAGGGCGAGCAAGTTTGCAACAGGCAATGAATTGGTAACTACGGTCAGGTCGCTCCGGTTTTTTATAGCTTTGGCAACCCAATAGGCGGTAGTCCCAGCAGCAATATATATTTTTTCATTGTGCTTGATCATCCTGGCAACGGCACCGGCAATTGCTTTTTTCTCATCATTTTGTTCGTATAACCGCAGCAAGATCGGCATCTGGAGCAAGCTATGCTCCTTCGGCAACACGGCTCCGCCGTGAGTCCGTTCGATCAGCCCTTGTTGCATCATTGCCGATAAATCTCGGCGAATGGTCATTTCCGATACAACAAGCTCTCTGGCAAGCTCATTAACATCCGCTTTGCCAAAATTTTGAATGATCTCCAAGATTTTTTGCCAACGGGTTTCTTTATACACAATTATTTATTGAAAAAAGAGAGGGCTGGAAATTGCGTTCGCTATAACAAAGTATACGATCATTTGTGTTCGAATGTCAACAAATGAACACAAATGAACAAGAGACTGCAGCTTTTTCAGGCCGCATCGATTCGGCTGAGTTTTGCGGATGTAATCCGAAGCCGTCGTGCCGCAACGGGTGATACCTTGCGGACCTTATCCTCGCACCAGGTAGTACACGGCCACAATCACACCTATTACCACTACAATCACGCGCAGCACGGAAGGTTGAATCCGCCCGGCCAACTTGCCACCTATGGTTCCCCCGATCAAAGCACACACCATCATCACCAGCGCCACCGGCCACACTACTTTATCGGAGAAAACAAAGAAAACGGCCGCTGCGACATTCGTACTGAAGGAAATCACCTGTTTAAGCGCATTGAGTTTCGTCAGCGAATCGCCCAACACCAGGCCCAATACAGCAAGAATGATTACACTGACACCGGCCCCAAAATAGCCGCCATAAATCGCTGCCAGACCCACAGGCAAAATACCCCAGACCGTTACCATCGCTGCTGACCCACTGCCCTTACCTATCCGGCGCAGCAGCCAGGCCCGCATCGGATCGGCAATCGCAAGCAGCAGGGAAGCCAGCAAGATCAAAAAAGGTACGATTTGACGGAAGACTTTCTCGCCTGTATTCAGCAGCAAGTAACCACCGAGCAAGCCACCGATGATCGAGACTGGAATATACAACCACAAGCGCTGCTTCTGATCGCGTAAATCTTTAATCTGGGCAATTGTTCCTCCCAGGTAACCCGGACATAGAGCAACAGTGTTGGTCACGTTTGCCACCACAGACGGAATCCCCACAGCCGTGAGCATAGGGAAAGTTATCAAAGTGCCCCCGCCGGCCAGGGCATTCACTATTCCAGCGCCAACAGCCGCCAGACCGACTAAAATATAGCTATACCATTCCATGATTACCCTGGTTTCCTCTCAAACGCAAATTTGTGATTAAAAGCGTATCTTCTCCCAAAATTGGCGGACACCTGAAATCGATAAGGTAGATACGAACTCACCCTCTAATTTTTATAATTTAACGACTGATTCCAGGTTATGGGGCTTATCGGGATTTAGGCCTTTGGCAAGAGAGCGTTCAAAAGCTATCAACTGACCGACTGGCAAGTAAAGTATATTCCGCAACTGTTCATCCAGGCCGGATTCGAAAGCTACGTCGCTTCCGTACTCACCAATTACCAAAATATGCCCGCCCATCATTTTCATGTCAGCCAGAACGGCCGATTCGAATTTCTGATTTTTTTCCGAAAGCAGGCCGACAATCATGGTGGAAGTCGTCACCATAGATTTTGGCCCGTGGCGAAATTCCATAAAATGGAATGGCTCACTGGTTGAAAGAGTCATTTCTTTCATCTTCAGGCTAAGCTCGCACGCAATTCCGTATCTGGGACCTGAGCCAAGGAAGAAAAACTGGTCAATCCCCATATCAGGGCCAATTGTTTTAGACAACGGCAAACTTTTTTCCAGGATTCGTCGCGCCACATTGGGAAGTTTGGCTAAGGTCGCAAACCCATCATCATTTGCTATAAATTGCATCGTCAGGGCCAGGACGCCCAAATAAAGGGTTGAAAAAGCGCGTGTCTGAGCCACGCTCTGTTCTTTTCCTGAAGGAAATACCAGGTTGATATTCCCCATGTGAGCCAGCGGCGCTTCTTCATAACATGACAGTGTGATAAGTCCACCCCGATTAGCGGATTTGAAAGCTTCACACGCTCTAATTGTTTCACTGGTCTCCCCAGAGCGGCTAATCGCTACGAGCAGTACTGGCTGATGTTTCGGAAAGGAAGAATCTGGATAAAGCCACAGTTCTGAGGCGGGTAAACCGCGCGCCGGTATACCGCTCAATTCCTGGAAAAGGGACGCCGCTGCTAAAGCCAGGTAATATGTGGAACCACAACCCGTGAAAATAATATGTTCGTATTGATTAGCCTGAAAAAAACTGCGAATGCCTTGTTTTTGGATTCGACATTCCTCCAGCGCCGCAGCCCAGGCCTCAGGTTGTGTAAGGATTTCATCAAATGTGTAATGCCCTCGCTTATCCATCATCATCTTTATCCTTTAATTTGTTTTTGTCAGATCAAACAAAAAGCCTGTCGCGCTGGCGCGGACCACGCAAAATGAGAAACCGTCATTGCGAGCGCAGCGAAGCAATCTCGTGACAAAAAAGATTGCTTCGGCCCAAAGAACGGGCCTCGCAATGACCGATTCATCATATAAGGGAGAAACCCATTCAATCCTGATATGAATCAGCGTTCATATCAGCAAAGTATCCCTCCCAGGGCACTCAAACAGATACAGAACTATAGCTCAAGACATTCGTTATAGTTCAGTTTCGAAAAATACATATAGGCATTGAGCACCAGGGTAGAGTTTATGATTATAGTTTTTTCTTTGCGAGCGTGCAAGTATATATTACATGCGACGGGCATTATTTATCACGATTTCTGTCAAATAGAATGGAAAAGCAAAGATTCCATCAAAAAAGCAATTCTGTTTTATTGTTTTGACACGGGCAAAGTGAAACTGAATTTCGTTCCATACCCTTGATGGTTTTTATCCATAAAGATCGGGCTCTCTACTTTTACGCTTCCGCCGTGGGCTTCAACCAGCTGTTTGACAATTGCCAGCCCCAACCCTGAACCGCCGCTGGAACGAGTGCGAGATTTATCGGCACGGTAGAACCGGTCGAAAATATAAGGAAGATCATCAGGATCAATGCCCTGTCCGGTGTCGCTGACGGAAACTTCTAATGGACCAGTCTCTGTCAATAAGGAACCTTGAACGGTAATAGTCCCGCCTTCCGGCGTATACCGCAGTGCATTGCCGATTAGATTATTGAGAACCTGGGTAATCCGGTCGGAATCCATCCAAATGACAGGGAGATTCGCTTGGAGATCCGCTTTCAGCCGAACATTCTTTTGATCGGCCTGGGGTTTGGCGCGGTCCACAATTTGTTGGATCAGAAGATCCGGCTTGGTTTCACCCCGCTCCAATTTGAGCTGGCCGGCTTCAGCCAGCGAAAGTAATTTCAGGTCACCTACCAGGCGGTTTAGCAGCATCGTTTCAGTATAAAGTGCAGCAATTTGCTCCTCATCCAACGGCAAGACACCATCCTGCATACCTTCCAGGGTGCCTTGAATCGCCGCCAGGGGCGTACGCAGCTCATGCGCTACGTCGGCTACCAGGTGTCGGCGATGGGTTTCCGCGTTAGCCAGGCTCTCTGCCATTTGGTTGAAGGTTGACCCCAGTTCACCTAGTTCATCCCGGGAACGGATACTGACCCGTTGGTTTAAATCACCAGACGCTATTGCTGTGGCAGCCTTCTTTAACGAGCGTAATGGCTTGGTAATTTGAAGGAACAAAATCGCGCCGATGAACAACGCAATTAAACCGGCGAAGGCTGCCGAACTGATAATGGCCTGGTTGACCGATGCCAGGAATTCGCCCGCCGGAGTGCTGGAATTAGTGAGATCGTTTGGGGTGACAATCAGCGTGCCCACCAGGGTGTTATGAACTATGATCGAAGCACCGTTTTTCAATTCGCTTGGAGAAATAAACTGCCCCACCAGTTCACCAAGGGTATCGCTGATCACCAGGCCATTTGCATCAGTAAGAATCAAGCGCTGCCCCATACCCGCCATCATTCCATTGTAGGCGTTTTGTTGCCCCTGTCCAAAACCTCGGCCCTGACCCATCATCCCCATGCCACCCGAGGTAATCTGCGTACCTAAATCTGACTGGAGCACCGCATCGACCCCTTGCCAGCTGTTGGCCTGAGCATAATAATCCGCCAGATCCGGCGCTAAGCGCTGCGCCCAGACTTGACTGCTGCGAGTGGTGTATAGGTTAAAGGCATTGCCAGTTGCCTGGGAAGTAAGGATATAAATTAACAACGAGCCGATGGCAATCACCAGCAGAAAAGCGCCCATCAACTTGAATATCAGGCTGTTACGCATCGCTGCCCGCTTCGAATTTGTATCCCAGGCCAAAGACGGTCTGGATATAAATGGGTCTCCTGGGATTCGGCTCCAATTTTAGGCGAATATTTTTGATGTGGGCATCGATGGTGCGTTCGTATCCTTCAAATGCATCGCCCTGAGCCTGTTCCATGATCTGCAAGCGGGAAAAAACCCGTTTGGGTTGTCTGGCAAGCGTGACCAGGATATCGAATTCGGTCGGGGTCAATTCTACCGGCTTTCCAGCCAGGGAAACCGTGTGTTGCTGTAAATCGATGACCAGATTACCTGCCTGGACGACATCCGGCTTTGCCAGGTCGGCGGTTGTGCGCCTGAAGATGGTCTTCACCCGTGCCACCACTTCACGAGGGCTGAAGGGTTTAATGACATAGTCATCAGCCCCCAGCTCAAGACCGATCAGGCGGTCAGTCTCTTCCACTCGGGCGGTCAACATTAAAATAGGAATATTCGAGCCGCGCCGGATTGCTTTGCAAATATCCAGGCCATCCATGCCCGGTAGATTAAGATCCAGGATCAAAAAATCAGGCTTCTCGTGTTGAAAGACGGAAAGCACGGCATTACCGTCGGAGGCGGTAACCACTTGAAATCCGGCTTTTTCCAGGTAAGCTTTCAATACCTTTACGATCTGAGGTTCATCATCGACAACTAATATTTTTTTGGACATATCACTCATGTTTCTATTGTATGAAGAGGATGTGAATAACTTGTGAACGGGCGATATGGGTTTTATGAAGGATAAATCGCCAGCTCAAAGCGGTTCTCTCGAGAAAAATTTTCGCACATCCCACCTTAATTAGATGAATCGAACAGATAATAGTTACAATTAGAATAACTCCCCTTCCATTTACTGGAAAGGGAGTTGCATCCTGATAAATTTGAAACTCTCAATGATCAGATAAAGATAATTTGGGAACCTTCAGTCATATCCATAAAGTCACCGGCAGTGACAATATCGATCACACCTGGGATGAAATCTTCTTTTTTCAGGGCAAACATATCGACCGACATCTTGCATGCGTACAATTTTGCGCCGGCATCGACCATCATTTCCAGGTATTCGCGCACAGTTGGGACACCCATTTTTTTCATCTTATCTTTCATCAATGCAGTGGCGATGGGAGTCATCCCCGGAATGATTCCGGCCAGTTGGGGAATTCCAATGTAGCCAGGTACTCCCATCATATTCATCTTCATGCTGGCATTACCTACTGGGGGGATTTCAAGGTGGTCGACGCGGTCCTTGTTAATCATATCCATCCCCCAGAAGGTGAAGAAGATGGTCACATCGATACCGTTCCCCAGGGCAGCCCAGCCCATCACCAGGGCGGGATAGGCCATGTCTAAATTACCTTTAGAGCATATAAAGGCTACTTTTCGCGTATCTTCAGCCATTGTCAAGATCTCCTTTTCCATCTAGCTACAGTGAACTTACGATTGATTAGACACAGCCTTCGGGTTTTCCCAGGCCAGATATTTTGGCGACTTTCTTGGCTGGGCCTTTCGGAAACAGGGCAAAAAGATCCTTGGTCGAGACACCCGACCCAGTGGTGATTTGCCGAAGGGTAGGAGCCTTGCCGGTCGAACCTGCGGCCTGACGGCAGAACTCAATAATTTTCCAATGAGCGGGGGTCAATTCGCCAACACCTTCTTCTTTGGCCAATTCTACGGCTAGATTTTTGTCCCATTCTGCCGGATTGGTCATGAAGCCTTCATCGTTGACCTGGACAGTTTTGCCTGCAATTAATTTTGTTGCCATCTCAATCCTCCAAAAAATTTACTTGTTATTCGATTGGCCTTGATTTGGCCATTCTTTGATTTATTTTGATTCCGCCTGCTGTCCAATCACCCGTAGGACGCGTAAGGTAAGGGCCAATCCTCGCCGCACGGCTGGATCGTTCATCTGGCCGAGGATAGCGCCCAGTGATGTTTTGACTGGTTTTTCGACCTCACGCTCAGCCATCTGCAACGTGTTGCGGACAAAATTCATGATCTCAGGTTGGGTCATATCCTTAACCGTATTTAGAATGAGCACAATATTGTCACCCAACCGGTTGACATCCTCTTCGCTGAAAGAGGTGACCATCGTATCCATCATCCGGACCCCACCGCGAGCGAAGGAAAAATAACCCTTTTGCTCTAATTCCGTCAAGATGCTGACGACTTTGCTCATGCCCTCTTTCGTAATTGGATCCATAATGTGAAGCAGGTCGGTAACGGCATCCATCTGATCCAACAGCATTTCCAGTTGGGGCCGATGGCGCGCCAGCTTTTTGACTAACCGCAGAAGATCCTCTAACTGGATATAATCCTGAATTTCCTCGAATTGATCGGATGCGATCTGCATGGCGTCTTTGGCAATCGGCATCATGTTTTCCATCAATTCGTCCCGCTCCCGCCGTCCGCGCTCTGAGATTTGCGCCTGCTCAGCAAGGTAAGCCACCTGGCTGGTCAAGGCATCCATCTTTTGGTTTAATTCCAACAAGGACTGGGTTTGCTCTGGTATTCCCTGTTCCATAATACCTCCTAGACCTTCCATTTGCCGGCCATGCTCATGGTGGGTGGAAGCGGAATTTCTTGACCCTTGAGCAGGATATTCCAGTATACCCAGCGGAACATCAGTTTGCCCCAATGGTTGATTTCCGATTCTTCCAGCAAGGTGAAAGGTCCCACGCCGGGCAGCGGGTAACGACCGGGCAGGGGTTCCTGGGTGTAGTTAAAGTCGAGTAACATTCCCTTGCCATACCCAGATTCAATAAAACAGTTGGCATGCCCATCAAAGCTTGGCAGCAGCGGCAGGCCTTCGATATAGCGCAAAAAATTCTCGCCAAAGGTATCGATTGAAAAATGGGCGACAGAGCCTGCTTTGGATGTCGGGATATTCGAAGCGTCGCCCAGCACAAAGATGTTGGCAAATTTATCCGACAGGAAGGTATGTGGATTGACCGGTGAATAATTGAGCTCATCCCCCAATCCCGATTTGCCCACCACCTCAGCGCCCTTGTTCAATGGGATGCTGACCAGTAAGTCATATTCCACTTCGCGTTCATCGTAGGAAACGATCTTTCTGGCATCCGGATCGGCCCGTTCAATCATGAAATCCGTCTCGACTCGAATCCCCTTCTGAGATAAGGTTTCTCCGATCAGTTTTGAGGCGGTCGGCTTGGTGAATGCCCCTGAAAGCGGGGTGGCATAGATAATTTCTACCCGGTCGCGCATGCCCCGCTCGTGAAAATACCAGTCTGCCAGCATGAGGAATTCCATCGGAGCGACCGGGCATTTGATCGGGTTTTCGACCACATTGACCACCAATCGCCCGCCTTCCCAGGAACGCAGTTTTTGTGCCAGAGCGACGGCACCTTTCCAAGAATAAAAGGTGTGGATCGATTTTCCCCATTCGTCTTCTGACAGGCCAGGCGTCTCTTCCGGATGGATGTCAGTACCGGTAGCGATGATCAGATAATCGTAGCTGAGCATGCTGCCGTTGTTCAAACGGACCTGGTTGTGGTCCGGCTCGATGATCTCAACCGCTGCCTGGATCAATTTGATGGTGGGAGGAAGATAATCGCGTTTATTTTTAATCGCGCTTTTGGGAGTAACCATCCCGAAAGGGATGAATATGTAATCCGGTTGGTAATAATGGACCGGATCCGGATCCACCAGGGTGATTTGCCATTCATCCATGTTCAACATGCGGTTCAGCCGATTCGCAGCCATCGTTCCGGCTGTGCCGGCCCCCAAAATAAGTAACTTTTTCATATTGTTCCTGTCCTAATTAAATTTTTGTCAAATCTGCAATTTTTTGCAGCCGCTCGATGAAACCAATGCGCTCTTGTAATATGGTTTGAACTGCCCGCGCGGCAGCAGCCGGCCAGGCCTCTACCTGTGTGTGTTTTTCTATTTCAATTACCGGGATGGTGTTGGCAGCTTGCGTTAACGTCTCAACCGGACCATTGAGCGCGGCTGCCAGGCGCTGAGCACGCTCGGTTTGTTCATGTGTATTGGGTGGCTGCCAGTAGAATTCTCCCGCCAGGAAATATCCGATGGTTTTTTCATTATCGACGATGGGCGCGCTGATATATTGGATCCCCGCATGGCAGGTAAAATATCGGCTGCCAGTGACGGATTGTTGGGCGAATTCCTTCCAGGAAGCCCGGCAGGCCGCTTGCCCGGGCGTACTTTGCAGGATGATCTGACAATAACGGCAGGGATGGCTGATCTCGGTCAAGGGGACACCTACCGCGTCAATCACCAACGCGCTTACCTGGCCAACGTCAGAGAATAAATCCTGGATAGTCTGCACGCAATGGGTGGGAAAATCACTGGGATCAGTTTTTGGTTGGATGGGTTCAGGCGAAGGCTGGCTCACTCCGAGGATGCGATCCACTTCCTCACGTTGAAATCGCCACTGTTCTCCAACCTTGATGCCCTTGATCCGGCCGTCATTCAACATGCGGTAGATCGTGATGCGATCTACTTTTAAGATATTCAGAACCTGCCGGGTAGTCAGTAAGTCAACCAATTTTTTTCACTCTCGATATATTTTGATATATCTATTGCCGCCTCTGATGATATCAAGATATAACAAAGTGATATAGTGACATCTATCAGTGACATAGATCACATTTTGTATATTTTTTCACAATAAGAGTGGGTTTATTAACTTTATCTGAATCGCTGGAATAGAGTTATCAACCGCGGGATAATTGCCCTGTAAATTGGACAGCGGTCGTAAAAAGCACTAAAGAGCAACACACCTCCAATTCCCATCAGGAGAATCGATTGCCCATAGAACCAACCTGACGCTATGATCGCCAATCCTGCCCCCGTCCGAATTAGTCGATCAATTGGGGCCGGTGGGATTATGACCGGTTTGCATTGATGAAGGGTAGCGTAAAATAAGATATCCAGCGCATCAGCCGATTGCATTCCAACCCGGCGCAGGATTTCTTTCCCCTCTGCGAATCCGACCACGGTTGGAACGCCCATCACTCTAAGGGCTCGCAGAACTTCGGGCGATTCATCGGCATTGATCTTCAGCACATCCACCTGACCGTTGTATTTCTGGCTGGTCTGCTTGAAAGCGGGTTCCATTGCCCGGCAGGGTGCGCACCAGGGCGCCCAAAGATCGACAATCACCGGCTTCGAGTTTTCCATCAAACGTTTTTGAAATTCCGAGTTCTTCATGTTCACCTATCTGAGTGTAAACGCACCTCGCAGAAGGAATGAATCAGGGACGCTGACGCCCTTGGTATACCCAAAGTTGTATCAGCGTCCCTGAGGATAATGCGGAAGAGAAAAAGTGGTCAGGCTTTGTTGGTGCTAATCTTGAGGAGGGCATACAGCGGGCAAAAACCGACCACGCCGGTGACCAGCGCAACGGCGCCGAGAACGATGAAGACTATCCCCAAGCCGCCAGTCACCGTACTGGTGAAATACAGGACTAATAAAGCGATCCCTAGAATGACGCGGATAATCCGATCCAGGCTTGATTCATTGGTTTTCATTTTGAATTCTCCTATTGAATTTTTCTGATTTTCGATTTTCTACTCAATTAGATGGGAATGTCCAAAAAAAGTGACAGGCATTTGAACTATTCGTGAATTTGCGAATACAATATTCAGCACTGGTTTCTCTCCCCGCGTATAGCTTACGAGGATTATATGGTGCTGAGGCAAAAACACATGGAAGCATTTATCGAACCACCCGAAAAGATCCCCTTTTACCTAAGGTTTGGCATCTGGATTTCCAAAAAGATTACCGGCAGAGACCTGCTGCCAGCCAAAATTTTGGCCTGGTATCCCAAAGCAGCGATCGGATCCGGAGCACTGGAAGCTCTGGTCGCCCACCACGACGGGAATTTAGATGAACGTATGCTCAAAATCGTGCGCATTCAGGCTTCCTATGCTGCGGCCTGTTCGTTCTGCATCGACATGAACAGCTTTCAATACGAAGATACCCATATCACGAAAGATGAGCTGTTGGTCCTTCAAGGCCGAAAAGGTATGGAGGAGATGGTGACATTTTCGGAACGTGAACGGTTAGCGATCGAGTATGCAAAACTGGTTTCGCAAACGCCGCTTCACTTCCCCCACTCTTTTATCGAGGAATTGAAGCGGCATTTCAATGAGCGTGAGATCGTGGTTCTGGCCAGCACGGCTGCCCAGGTTAACTATTGGGCCAGGCTCATTCAGGCTTTGGGAATTCCTCCCGCCGGTTTTTCCAACCAGTGCTATCTTTAATGCGAATGAACCAGAGATGGATCGCTTTTCATGGATCCAGCCAGGTAAGCTCGCACCTGTTTCTAGACGACTTTGCCATTGGCGATGAACAACATGGGCAACTGAAACAAAAAAGCCTGCTAACACGCAGACTTTAATGGCGGGGAGGGTCGCGCCAGCACACCCTTGGGTGCGGGATTCGAATACCACCCCATTCTTTGGGGCGCGCGGTTGAAACAAAAAAAGCCTGCTGTCACACAGACTTTTAATGGCGGGGCGCGCGGCTGAAACAGAAAAGCCTGCTATCTTGCAGACTTTAATGGCGGGGATGGCGGGATTCGAATACCACCCCATTCCTTGGGGCGCGCGGCTGAAACAGAAAAGCCTGTAAACACACAGACTTTAATGGCGGGGAGGGCGGGTGGCTTTCCATAAGTGTGTAAAATAATAGATTGAATATTCACCGGCTCTTAGCCAAGAAAATTTGGCTAAGAGCCGGTTTTTTGATTCTCTCAAAAGGCTGGCGGGAGAAAAGGAGATGATTACACAATCGTTACACTCACCTCCGAGCACATGGAATGCTCGGAATTTACTAACCGTACCCGAAGTGGCGGAGTGGGCCCGCGTCCACCCCAAGACCGTCTACCGTTGGATCCGGGATGGCAAGCTTGAAGCCATCCAGTTTGGCCCACGCACCTTCCGCGTCCCGGAAGATGCGATCCAACCCTTCCTGCACAAAACCGGATCCAATGGAAGGAGGCTGCCATGAACCTCATGATAGTTACCCCGGAACAGGCCTGGCAGATGACCCTGGATCAGCTGCGTCTGGAAATGCCCAAAGCCGACTTCGACACCTGGGTCAGCAGTGCTCACTTCGTTGCCTTCGGTGACGGCGTATTAACCATTGGCATACCCAACGCCTACGGCCGAGACTGGTTGGCCAGCCGCCTGACCAGCACCGTTAACCGCCTGCTGACCGGCATCCTGGACCAGCCGGTGGAGGTGCAGTTCACGGTCATGGAAGAGATGCCTGAGAGTAGAGAAGGAGTCAGCTTTTTAAATGAAGAGGCCCCTATTCCAGAGCAATATCCAAACGTGATATCGCTCCAGGCGGAATACCAATCGATCTACGACGAGATCGTCCATCCCGACCAGGTGATCGTGGTTCCAGGATACTTTCTGCGGTACATTCCCCTGCTTGGCCTGGAGCTGGCCTGGCTGTACGTCGGCTTTCGCCAGGCAGCCTATGAAGCCGGGGCATCCAGAAAGCCAGGCAAAAAGTTCGGTGCGCCGGCAAAGAAAGTCGCGAGATTCTCCGGGATGAGCCTGCGTACTTTCCGGCGTTGGTCTGCAAGGTCGGATACCTGGCAGCGTTTACAAGGCCTGGTGACGCTTGTGGACGATAAACGCCAATGGCTGCCCGGCAGTGACGGGCACCCTCACCGGGTTCCATATCACTACCAGGTGGCGATGACCCTCCCCCTGACTCCTTCGGATGAGCGTTCGCTGCGAGCCTGGTTGTACCGGAAGCTGTCCCAAGGAAAAACACCCATCACCGTTCTACAAGCAGCTTTGGAGACACCTCCCGAGGAACTGATCCCCTGGCAAGAGAACACATCTTCGAAGAAAGAAACTGGCATGGAGCTTCACTCTGTTGAAGATGTGCTGCATGCCGTGTGTGGCTCGATCACAGAAGGTGATCGCAAACTATTCCAGGAACTGGCTGATCAACTGGCCCAGCACCTGATGCCACCCAGAGATCTGATCATCCTCACCCATTACTTTGTCACCCGATGGCTGCCCAAACTGGGTCCTGGGCCAGGTTGGCTGGTCGTGCTGCTGCGGGATCGCGGTTACATCAATCCGCGTACGGGTGAAATTCGGGATGAGGTAACCCTGCCGGAGGGGTACGCAGAAGCGGCGTGTTGGTTAGGCCTGAGACGGGTCAAGACCATTTGGGAATGGCTTCGAAATGATGCGGTTGCTCGTTTCGTGCGCGAGATCAGTCACGAGAACGGTGTCTGGGAAGAATCTCCTCGGTTCTTCAAAGTCTGCATGGGTGAACCGATGACCGAAGAAGACCGGGTCCGGGCAAATGAATTATTAGCAAGAAGAGGGATTGGCGCAGTTGGCACCATTAGGCGTGAATCGATTGGCCATCCCGTTGGCGCGATTGACACCATTAGTGGCGCAGTTGACACCATTAGGCGTGAATCCCATTGGCGCGGTTGACACCATTAGGCATGATCCCGTTGGCGCAGTTGACACCATTAGTGGCGCAGTTGACACCATTAGGGATGAATCCAATGGCCATTCCGTTGGCGCGGTTGACACCATTAGGCATGATCCCGTTGGCGCGGTTGACACCATTAGTGGCGCAAATGACACCATTAGCAATGCAGAATCTGATCATTCCATTGGCGCAGTTGGCACCAATCTTGGCGCGGTTGACACCCATATTGGCGCAAATGGCACCACTTTTGGCGCGGTTGACACCATTAGGCGTGGCGCGATTGGCACCTTTGATTGGCGCGAATGGCACAGTTTAAATACCTTAATACTGGGTTTAAAACACCTTGAAAACACTTTAACCACCACCCATGCCAACGCCAAAAATGGAATTGAACAAAACAGCAGCTCCAGGGAAGTCACGCAGGAGGTGGTGGGCAGTGAATGGGATTTGAACGGTTTGCTCAATCACAACCGGGTCAGTGCAAAGAACCAGGAGATATTGCTCAATAGCGGCCTGACCGCGCAGGCATTTATTTCCTGGCTGCTGTATGCTGCCAGCCCAGGTGGGAACGGCATCCGCGATCCCATCGCACATACCGTCAGCCGTCTGATCCCGGATCCGACGCACGGCGCGGGTGGTGGGTACGATCAACTGGCCAGATTGCCGGCCAGCGAACTTGCAGAACTGCTCACGCGAGAACTCGATGGAGGCGGCTCCAGGGATCCAACCTGGCAAAAAGTGATGGACAGCTCGCCGCGCTCCCGCTTACGCCTGCTGGCAGATCAACTGGGAGTCCCAGTCAATCGACTCTGAATTACAGGTAATGTGGTTTGAGGTTATGGAGGTATAACATGAAAAAGTTCGTGTTCTTTCTCTTTCTGGTATTTCTATGCGTGTTTGCGCTGAGCTGGGTCGCCAGCGACAATTCGGTCGAAATTACCCGGGCTCAGGGCGTGATCGAAGCGGCGCGTGCCGCGCAGGATGCCGCCCGGGCGGCGCAGATCGCCTCCCAGGGTCTGAGTGACGTGGGCCGCGGGCAGACCTTTATCCTGGTGCTGCTGACCCTGGTGTTGGTGGTCCTGGTAGGTCTGGTTGTGTACATCGTCATCCAGCGCCAGATCTGGAAACACACCCAGGTTCTGCCCAAGAATAGCGGCCGCTGGGTGAGCGGTCCAAACGCCCACTGGAAGCGGGTGGAAAATCCGGATCCCTACCAGCAGCTGCTCCTCCAACAGCAGATGCTGCTTACCCAACTGCTGCAGCAAAACCAGATGGAAGCGGGTGAAAATGACCAGCCTCAGCTGCCTGACGGTTGGTGGGGATAGCTGGTTCGAAAGGAAGTGGAGCATGAAAAACCATAAGGTGCTCGTTTTACTGGTGTTGTTATTGGTTGGCTGGATTCTGGCGGCCTGTGTCGCAGAAAGTCCCACCGGGATCGACCCCAATATCTCCGGGGTGAAGGCGCGGGCCACGCTGGAATTCGTCCAGGCCCTGCAGACCTCGACCGCCCAGGCCCAGAACTCGGCCAGATGGCAGGCCACCGTCCAGGCGGCCAGGACCCAGGATGCCTTCCAGGCCACATCATCTGGCCGCTCAGGCGACCGATGCCAGCAGTCGTGCCGCGGCCTGCCGCTGCCCAAACCCAACAGGCGTGGAGCGCCACCGCGACCGTGAACAGCGATCTGACCACCGCCACTGCCGCTGCCAACGCCACCGCGGAGAGCTGGTCCGCCACCGTCACCCAGGCAGCCTGGTTCAGCCAGGCCACGGCCGAGACCGCCGGCCTGCAGGCACTGCAAACCGCCCAGGCCGCGCAGGCCGATATGGCCCGCCTGGCGGCCGAACGCCAGCGCACGATCAACCAGGTCCAGGCCGCGGCGCCGTGGGTGATCCTGGCGATCGTGGTTCCCTTCGTGATCTACCTGGCCTGGCAGTTTGGCAGTGTCGAAACCTTGCGCCGGCGGGCCATCCCGCGCGATCCGCGCGGGGATGCCCCCATCCTGATCCTGGACGACCACGGGCGGCGCAATGTGATCGACCCGGACCTGTTCTTTGGGGCGGCGGTGTCGATCGGCAGGAACGGCCGGCCGGAAGCACCCACCCTGGCAGCGCCCGAGCTGCAAGCGCCGGTCAAAGCACGCGACCAGGCGGTCGATCTGGTGAGCCGAGGCTTGCCTGGTCAAGCTCTCCGCACAGACATGCCTTACCTGCGCTTACTCAAGACCACCATCAAACTCTGGACTGGCAATGTCCGGATGGTGGAGCCAGATGAGGTCAAAGATTGGTTATCGGACGTGCTGCCGCGCATCCAGCGCCAGGCGCTCCAGGAAGGAGAAATCCCAGATGATTGAAACTACAAGTTACATTTCCCGGCGCTACCAGCTCCAGGCGCAGGTCGTCGCCCGGCGGCTGCCGCAGGTGCTGCAGCGGCGTGGTCTGGAAGCACCCTTTGCCGAGTTTCTGCTGACCTCGGTCCAGGGGATGGTGCTGCTGTTTGCCATCCTGGACCTGCCCCAGGTCAGGCGGTTGGAAGCCTACACCACCCCTGAACTGCTGCACCACCTGAGCACCGACCTGCAGGGCTTACCCGTGTTCCTCTCCAACTCGAACGGACTGCGCTACGCCATCCCGCTCTCGCCCCTGCCGCGCCTGCCGAAGCTGGTTCCTTTTCCCAGGCATCGAACGCGGCTACGCCCTGCTGGGCGTCAACCAGGCCGGCGAGACGATCAGTGAGAAGTGGCCGAAGCTCGGCCATCTGCTGGTGGCGGGCAAGACCGGATCGGGAAAGTCGGTGTTCTTACGATCTCTGGTTTACCAGGCCCTGGCCGAAGGCGCCCAGCTGCTGCTGGTGGACCTGGACGGCGCCACCTTCCCGATGCTGGCCAACCACCCGGCTTTGTTGGAACCCATTGCTTCCACGCCCCAGGCAGCTCAACAAGCCGTGGAACGTGCCCTGGGAGAGTGCGATCACCGGGCGGCGTTGTATCTGCAGATGGACGGCTACCCGGAAAATCTGGAGGAGTTCAACCGGCTCAGCGTCCGGCAGGGCGGCGAACCCCTCCCCCGGCTGCTGGTGGTATTGGATGAGTTCAGCGCGCTGGTCACAACCCTGGGCGGACCCAAAAGCAGCTTCGCCAACCAGGTGGCCGAATTGGGCTGGCGCGGGCGCAAGTTCGGCATCCACCTGGTGTTTGCCGCCCAGGATTTTACCAAGCAGGTCGTGGGACGGGTGCGCGACCAGGTGAGCGCGGTGGTGTGTTTCCGGGTGCGCAGCCCAGAAGCGGCCCGGGCAGTGGGCTGTCCGGAGGCGGTGCGCATCCCCGAGAGCCGCCCCGGTCTGGCCTGCACCGACCGCTGGGGATTGGTCCAGACCTTCTACCTGGATAAGCGTTTGTTTGGCCAGAGCAAACCGCAGGATGTGCTGAACACCCAGGAGCAGGAACTGGCGCAGCGCGCGATGCACGAAGCCGGTGGAAAGATGTCCATCCCACTGTTGGTATCTTGGGATTTGACAGAACGATCGGCTCGATCGCTGGTGGAGAGCTGGGAACTGCGCGGCTGGCTGCGCCAGGATCCAGCCCGCCAGAATGCGCGCTGCATCACCCCAAAACTGGTGGATATCCTGTCAAACGGTCAAAGTCGTCAAACTGCGTCAAGCTTGTCAAGCTGGTCAGGAGGGGAATAATGCCTACCACCATCGCGATCCTGAACCAGAAAGGCGGCGTTGGCAAGACGACCACCGCAGTCACACTGGCCTCCGGTCTGGCCCGGATGAATTACAGAGTGCTTCTAATCGACCTGGACACCCAGGGCAACGTGGCCGACAGCCTGGGGCTGGCACACGGCGACGATCTGCGCCGGCTGCTCTCACCCGATCTGCACTGCCCGCTCGACCAGGCTGTCACGCCCAGCGGCGTAGACAACCTGGACGTGATCCGCTCCGACAAGAGCACCACCGCCTTGAAGCAGACCCTGGCCGGGGTGACCCTGCGCGAGTACATCCTGGCGGACGTGCTGCAAAACGCGGGGTATGACGTGATCGTGCTGGACTGCGCCCCTTCGGTCGACCTGCTGCATTTTGCCGCCCTGGTCGCCGCCGATTACCTGCTCATCCCCACCCGGTTGGACAAGCTGGCGGTGAACGGCGTGCGGGATGCGCTGCAGACCTTGGCCGCTTTGAAGCGCATCAGCCAGTGCCAGGTGGCCGGGCATTCTGCCGACCTTCTACGAGCGGGTCACCCTGGAAAGCCACGAGCAGTTGATCCACCTGGCGCAGACCTTCGGCCGGCTGGTGCTGCCGCCCATCCCCCAGGATACCCAATGCCGGGTGGCAACCCGCTACGGGAAGACCCTCTGGGATTACGCCCCGAACGCCAAAGCGTTGAACGGGTTACGAGCAGGGCAGCAAGCTCATCGGCGGTTATATCCAGGTTTTGGAACGCATAAAGGAATTGTTATGAAAAACGCCACACAGCAAGGTTTTACCAGTTTTGAAGATTTGCCAGGTGTAGATCCGGCCGTCGAGTCGCTCCTTGGTCAGGGACAGCGCCGGCAGGTCGAATCCCACCTGCCGAAGAATGAGCGCTCGCGGAAGAAGAAGGAACGCGAGCGGGCTCAAAAAAGAATTCCCGGACGGATTGGGCTGGATCTGCCCGTGGAATTAAAGAACCGTCTGATTGGTTTGGCTCAAAAAGAAGGAGTGCCGATCAGTCAATTGGTTGCCTTTCTCCTTTATGAGTCCATTAACCTTCTGGAACAGGAAAGGATCAGTTTGTGGGGATACAAAACGATTTCGACTTCCCCAAAGTTTGATTCCAATCTGGATTTACAGCGCAAGGCGAAAGATGTTACTCGAAATGGGTGAAATGTCGCGCTAAAGGACGTCCTTACGCGATTGCAGGGACGTCCTACAAGGACGACCTTTAAGGACGTCCCTGGTAGAAACATCCAAATTCGCAAGGACGACCATTAAGCCCACAGGAAGGCCCAGGAGCGGTACAAACCTGAGAAGCGCTATCTCAAGACCTTGAAGAAAAAACTGCCCTGTGCAAGGGCTCAAAAACCAAAACGAGAATGGAGACGAAACATGGCTGACGAACTGCATCTGGACGAATTCCAGGCCTATCTGCTGGCCGAAGACCGCTCGCCGGTGACGATCGCCGGGTATGTGGGCGATGTGCGCCTGTTTGCGAAGTGGTACCAGGAACAATATGGGGAAGCCCTTACACCTGAGACTCTGACGAATGAAGCCGTGCGCGGCTACAAGCAGCACCTGCTCGACCAGGCCAACAAGCCCAAGACGATCAACCGCCGGCTGGCTGCCCTGGCCGCCTATGCCCACTGGCTGGAGCAGGCCGGATACGTCAAAAACGCGCGCAACCCGGTGCAGGGGGTGAAGGCGGTGAAGGAGACTGCCCTGGCGCCGAAGTGGCTGGATAAGAAGCAGCGGGCAGCTTTGCTCCGAGTGGTGGAGAAAGAAGTTGAAGATGCCATGCGGCGTTATCCCCGCCTGCGGTTGATGTACCTGCGAGATGCGGCGATTGTGAAGTTGATCTTGTTTGCCGGCCTGCGAGTGGGGGAAATTATCCAGCTGCGAATGAGCGATATTATTTTGGAGGAGCGCAAGGGCAGCGTGATTGTCCGGGAAGGGAAAGGAACAAAACGGAGGGAAATCCCATTAAATATGAAGGCCAGAAAGGCAATGCTCGATTATTTAGCCGTGAGACCAGATATAGCCTCTGATGATCTTTTTCTTGGCCAGCGCAATGAAGGGGTGCAGAGCAAGACCATCCAGCGCGCCGTGCAGCGCTTTGCGAAAAAGGCCGGCATAAAAAACGTTACTCCTCATACTCTCCGGCATAGTTTCGCCAAGGCCTTGATCGATGCCGGGGTATCTCTGGAAAAGGTGGCGACGTTATTGGGGCACAGCAATCTGAACACGACCCGGATTTACACGACCCCAGGAGAGCAGGATTTGGTAGATGCAGTTGAATCGTTGGAGGATTTCTAAAAACCAGACACGAAGAGTTGGCTGAAGGAAACAAAATCTCCGAAGAGAAGCTCATAAAGCATTTGGGTGGTGGTCCCCAACGGCCGGTCCTAAGGAGATGGATGAATGACTTGCAGACCTAAGAGCTGCTCGAATGGGTCAAAGTCACGGTCGCAGTGCAGCAGTTCAATATTGTTTTCGATGCAATAGGTAGCAATAAAACAATCCACTGTCTTGCGGACCGTAATGCCAACTTTTCTGAGCTGCCGGTAATTCCTGGCGCATCGGACTGCCAGGTCAGGATTCAGCATACTGACCTGGCTAAACCTAATTAGGGCCTGTCGCGCCGTTTCGAAATCTTGATCACTTCGAAAACCTTGTAGTACTTCAGCCAGAATGATGTCGCCCATGATAACTTTTTCCGTGCTGAGAAGCTTATCAAGAGTGGTTGTTTCTGGCGTTATCCGGCCATTGAAATAGTCAATCCAGACGGTGGTATCTACCAGAATCATGACTGCCGGCCCTGGCGCATTTCGTCAAGATCTCCTTCCCAATGGAGCTTACCACGTAATGAACGCACCTGTTCCTGTTCTCTTAGCTGGATCAGAAGACGCAAGGCTTCCTGAACCACCTGTTTCTTTGTTTTAATTCCGGTAAGCTTCCTGGCACGATCGATTAATTCTTCATCCAGAACAATATTTGTACGCATACTTGCCTCCATATTGATGTGTATAGTATAACATAATAATGTGTATGTTGAAGGATTCATAAATTTGAGTTCAGCCCTAATCTGTAGGATCCAGGCAATATCGATGGTTGGTATTTCGAGGAAATCCTCTAGATGGAGTTTTTACACCCAACGGGGAATAAACTACGCTCTGCGGGAAGGGGTTCCACCCGGGTCAGCAGAGGGTGTTCACCCCGTCGCCTTCAGGCAATCACCTTGTGGGAGGGAACCGGTTTCGAGATACTTCCAGAGGGCCACCAGCAGTCGGCGGGCCAGGGCGACGATCCCGATCCTGCGGACCCGGCTGTTCCCTTTGGCAAAGCGTTCCTGGTACCATTGGCTGAGCTGACTCTCGGGTTGGAAACGCAGCCAATCCCAGGCAATTTCGACCGCCATGGTGCGGACGCGGTGATTTCCCGCTTTACTGATGCCTTGTTCCCGACGGCTCTCCCCACTGGCATAGGGGGTGGGGGTCAAGCCGGCCAGGGCGCCGATTTCCCGGCGATTGACGAAGCCCCGCCAGGCGAAGAACTCCATCACGTACAGCCAGGCCGATTCGACCCCGATCCCCTTCAGCCGCAGCAGCTGACGCACCTGCTCCACGGCGGGGGCAGTGGAGGTGCGGATGGTCTTTTCTCGTTCATCCTCCAGCTGATGGATCTGCTGCTTGACCAACTGATAGCGTTCATAGTCGCGCTGCAAGCGGGCATGCAAGTCTGCCGGTAGGGGCGAGCCGTCCCACAGCCTCACTTGCGCCAGTTGGGAAAGAAAATCCTTTGAGATAGGCAGGACTACTCCCTGCCCAACCAAGAGACCCTTGATTTGATTGATGAAGTGCGTCCGTTCGGTTTTGAGGGCCATCAGCTCACGGTGCAGCTGGCGTTGGTCTTCCTCTTCCGGACTGGGAGGATGGACCACGCTCCATACCTTCGGCTCACCCTGATAGAAGCGCATCAGCATGATCAGCAGTTTCCCCGCATCCAGCCGGTCGGTCTTAGCCCGGCGTTTGCGCCGGTTGACTTCGATGCTGGACGAATCCACCACCAGGTTGGTCACCCCTTGGGTTTGCATGAAACGGTGTAACCAAAAACCATCTCGTCCGGCTTCATAACAGCAGTGCACGGAGGCTTTCTCTGGCAACCCAAATCGTTCCTTGGCCAGAGCAATCTCCTTGATTAAGGCGCATAGATCGCGAGCTGGGATGTCACGCAGGCGTGGGGCCTGCCCAAATCCAATCGTAAATCCAAGCTTCCATTTCTCGTGGCTGAGTTCTATGGCCATGTAAAGGTTCTGGGGGTATGGTGTATCATCATTGGTGCGAGTTGTTTCTGGATTCATCTTGAGCTCCTTTCTTTTGCCTAAAAAGAGCTTACCAGAAACAACTCGTGCTTTCAACGCAAGCTAATCATATTATCTACTTAAGTCATCCGCCCTCATTTTTGAAAGTCAAACGAGCTGAAAAGGTCACAATAATAAAGTATCATGCTGGATTATCCTTATTTCTTGCCAATGTAGGAATAGTATGATTTATAACATCTTCGTATGGAAGTTTTTTCTTTTCCGGTTTCTACACCAAATAAAATGTTGAGCTAAACCCATCACTCTGTCCTTAATATCTGGCGTCCTTTCAGACCTGACTCGTACCCGTTCTGATCTGATTGTAGAGAATGCCCTGCTTCGCCAACAACTGATCGTCCTCCAACGACAGGTGAAACGCCCTCTGTTGACTGGCAGTGATCGGTTCCTTAGTGTGCTGCTCGCGCGGTTTACCAAATTTTGGAAACAGGCTCTTCATATGCAGGCATTACCGTGACCAGTACCTACCTGAAATATGGCAAAATCCACTCTTGCAGCGCAATAATAACCTGCGGATTAGTTAATTAGACAGGACAGGTACCCATTTTTCTGAACAGCACCCCATTGTTATTCTTGCACTTGTTTTAATTCCGTTCGCGATAACCGCGAGGGTACTGAAACTATCGTCACCATAATTGCCGTGAGGATCAAAAGAACGATCGCAATAATGTAAACATCCATGTGCTCTCCCGACAGAGTATTCGCCATCGGTAGGAAAGCTCCCGCTGTGTTACCCGCTGCATGGAGAATCGTGGTCAGCAATAAACTCCCTTTGGTATTGTTATAAAGCCAGGTGTAAATCACGGTATCCGCTAAAACCTTAATCAGCAACAAACCAAAAGAACCCGTGTTGTCCGGGGCAAAATATCTTGGCAGGTGCCACAATCCCCACAACAAGCCAACGACCAGGCTGGAAATCAACGCAGTTTGCTTCGCTTGCAGTCTCGGCAGAACGTATCCACGCCAACCCATTTCCTCACCATTCGTGAGAAAGTCAAAAATGAAGAAGGGCAGGATGAATACCGGTAAGCTTGCAGATGGCCCGAAAATATTGTGGGCTACCACTTTGCTGAAATCAATGCTGGTCTGTGTCCATACAGCGTCGATCAGAACCGCAGACATGAAAATAACCGGATAGAAAAGAAAAGCGACCAGGTAACACTTCCATTCCACGCGCCATATCAGGAAACGTTTTAGCAACGTGATTACCCCCACCTTGCCGAGTGTTAAGCCGGTCATGATCACGGCGGCAATACTGATTCCCCAACCCAAAGAAACGGCAATTGCTAAAGGTACTTTGATGGGCAGCATGCTTGAATTTGCCAGGTCAATGGGCCATGTAAAGAGGAATATGAGGATGATCCCGATCACCAATGAGTGACGCTTGAGAAAATTTGAATTCTGATTCATTTTATCTCCTGTTTACTCGGTTTCCATGCCTGCCCGGACCACAGGGCTGAACGCGGCGGACAGGGTAAAGACCGTCATCAAGCAACCCGCACAGACCAGCAGCACAGCTGTGTTAAGTCCGATCAATGCCCCAGCCAGTGCTGTTGAGATAGGATTCATTCCAATCGCCGCGAACATGATCAGACTCATGATGCGTCCTGTCATATCAGGTGGGATACGCTGTTGCAGCCAGGTGAACAGTAAAATAATGCAGTATCCATTGGCAATACCCATCATCAATGACGCCAGCGCGGCGGTCATTATGGTGGGAGCAACACCAATCACAGCAAGCCCAATTCCCATCACGCTGATAATGGTTAACGGGGTTGTAACCATCATTTTCTTAGAAGGCCTGGGCAAAATGCCTGCGAGGACGGTTCCCAACAACGCCCCTCCGCCAAAGAGAGACATGATCATGCCGTAAGCTGTCGCACCTTCGGGAAATCTCGTCCTGGCAATCACGGGAATCCCAACTGCGAAAGGACCATTGATCAAAATATTGAGTCCCAGCGTAACGCCAAAGGCAATCTTCAACGCTGCATTATTCCAGACGTAGAGCAATCCCTCACGAATAGAAGCCAGGACTCCACTCTCGGCTTTTCCCACGGGTACGCCCGTGTTTTCGATTTTCATCAGGCTTAACATCGAGATGGATGCGATGAATGAGAGTGAATCCAATGCGAAGGCAAACGCTATGCCCGATGTAGAGTGAGTTGCACCGCCATCCAGCCACGAAATCAGAACGCCTGCCAGCACAGGACCGGCGAAAAGACTTAATTGGGCAGTGCCTTGAACCATGGCATTTCCGGCCTGCAATTGTTCTTTGCTCACAAGTTGAGGCACAATGGAAGTTTGCGCCGGGAAGAAGAATGCATCTGCCAGACCAAAGAGCAAAGCAAAAGCATAGAGCATCCACAATTGAATCTGGTTCGTCATCACCAGCAAGGCCAAGAGGCCGGTCAGGGCCATACGTGCCAGGTTGGAATTGATCATCAGCCTGCGAGGCGTAAAACGGTCGGTCAATGCGCCGCCCACCAGCATGAACAATGCGCGTGGGATGCCAGCCGTCGCAAGAACCGTTCCGACTGCCAGCGCGTTCCCTGTCAACGAAAGGACCAGCCAGGGGAGCGCAATCATGTAAAACTGGTCGCCGAGAAGCGAGATGCCCTCCCCAATCCACAGCAGGCGGAAATTACGAATCTTCAATACGCTTGTCAGAGGAATGGCCGTCTTTACAGGTTTTGTTTCGAGTGAAAGTGTATCAGTCATCGTTTTTTTCCTTGTGTATGTTGTTTTACGCTGCTTTTACCTGCAAGAAAGTTTGGTGTTGTGCCATTCCCCGCCATTGACTTTGAGGTTAACGGTGATGTCGTTGGAATGGGGGTAAGGACCAACAAAACGGTAACTGATCGTTTTTGTGCCTGCTTGATCGAAGACGACAGCCCCAGTTACGAATGAAGAAAGTCCGTTATTGTCTAAATTTTGAAAATTTCCAGCAGGGATTTGTCCAGCCGTAGAGCCGATCTCATAGGAGGCAGTGGTCGGTCCGTCTGTGGAGATTGAGGCATGCACAAAGTAGGTCGACGCAGTTGTGCAGGCATCCCCAGAACCCTGTTCGGGCACAATTTCAATGGATGCAGCTGTGACTGCTCCAGTATCGACAGAGCCATCATTCACATTGACTTCAACATAGAACGAATTCCCGTTAACACCGCCCGCGATCGGCATAATTTCTCCATCTCCATTCTTCAAGACCCAATAGGACCTGTAATTTCCTTTCATGGGAGGTGAAGTCATGCCGACCTGAATATCCACAGTCTGACCGGGCTCGACAGTTTGTTCCGGAGGAACAAGCCAATAACCAGGTTGTTGGGTCATGAAAGCTCCAGAAACCTGATACACCAAATATTTACTGTCCCAGGTGCACGTGCCGATATTTTTCACTGTCCACATTTTAGTGAAAGCTATTTTGGAAGCATAGGTGGTTCCATCAAGACCGTCATCGGTTATGTATTGAGCTGAATCAATACACTTTGTTGCAGTGGGTGTAAATGAAGGTGTCGGCAGAGGGCCCGAACTCACATCATCGGTAATCACGGCAAGCAAGCTGCCATTTGCCACTTTCTGAGGATTTGCCCCATCAATCCCAACTATCCATAATTCACTTGTGCAATATGGGGTGCAATTGAGCATATTCGTGGATTGGACCAGCAGAGTCCGGTCATCCAACCAACCAGCAATTGTATAGTAGCTGCCTACCGGACTGGTGAGGATCAATTTTGACCCACCACTGGTGCCATCTGACACTGCCACCCATCCTTGCTCATTTTCCTGATCGCTCCTTGCCAAGGCATATGCCAGGCGGCTGCCATCCGGGCTAAAGCGGGCACTGCCTGCGATCCGGAATTCGCTTACGTCAGCCGGGGGTAGGATGGTGGTTATCACACCGGAGGTAAGATCACGGATGGTAATTCTATTTTGCCAACAATGATCTGCCGCATATCGGAAATCTGCAGAAACGGCATCCAGGCACGCTTGTGGTTCGTAAGAGGGAGCTAACGGGATCAACGCGGTGACTTCCTTCGTAGTGATATTGATCTTGTACAGGTTAGATGCTCCCCCAAACAAGACATATCCTCCTGACCCAACAGGTTCCTTGCTAAAGTACAGCGATTGTCCATCTGCTGACCAGAATTCAGCTACCAGCTGCAAGGGTGGATTGGTTGCGCCTTGGGATAGCAGCGTCTGGAGGTTTGAGCCATCCGGTGCGCTCATTTGAAGAGAAGATGACATGCTTGAGCCTGTGGATTGGGTACCCCATGCCAGGTGTGGCTGGGCATCCGAGCTTCCTCTCCAGGTGGCGAGTCCATAGGAGGCTGGTTTTTGGATGAAGCTGAGTTCACGTGTCCCATTTGAATCTATGGCGACGACTTTGCCCTGGTTGGCTGAGTCAAGCACGTACGCTTTGTCGCCCACTGAACCACCGGATGGAAGCATGCTATTGTTAGCCGGGTTACCGACTGAACTTAGAGAGATGTTTAGATCGTCTATATGAATGGTTTGATCGGATTTAAAAACGACCAGATGTAATTCGGCAAAAAGCTGGGACGATACGGCTGGTAATGTGAAGACGGTGCTCACACCGTTGGCAATCACCGTATAAGCACCCGGTGTAAGATCGGACGTATCGAGCGCGATGGATTGCTCAAAGGGGGTTGTGACCTGTAAACAACCCCGATCGGTTGGACTAACCATCATGATCTGGATGCGGAACGTGTTTGATGCATAGCTCACATGGGTGTCACCGAATGTCGCACAAGACTCGTTTAGATTACCGCGCACGATCGCGTTGACCAGCACAGGGCCGGCCTGAATAATTTGGATTTCGACGCTCTGCACATGCGCTTCCCGGGCAGACACCTGGGTTGGGATCGGCTGAGGCGTTGATGCTGGAGCCAGGGTCGGGAACCCAACCGCACTGGCGACAGGGGCGCACGCCGTTAGTATCAGGATTAAGAGGCCGATCAGGGTTGTGAATTGCGATATTTTTTTCATGATGATTTACTCCTTTATGGTATTGACGACCAATTTGAATGAGGATTTATACGAGAAAGGCTAATTTACGTATGTTTGGAAAACCTCAACACCTCGTAATGTGTAACCACCGATTTAGAGGCGATGAGGAATTTCTGCTCTTCAGGAGCTTGCCTGGCAATTTCCAGGTTCGGACCGGCAAATTTGGTCAGTGCATCACAAGATGACCAGAGTGAAAGTAGTAAAAAATGCACCAATTCCCCCTGAACCTCCCGAAAGATAAATACGCCCTGGTTCCCTTCAGCTGACTGATAGTCCGGTAGGATTACCTGGTTGAGATACTCAAGATATTGATCGGCTTTGCTTATTGAAGTAATCCCTCGCCAAATTCGTGCAATCATATCTGCTCCTTAAGTCGATTATTGGTAAACAGGCGTCTTTGTTTCAGGTATTTTTCCAGAATTCGATGAGCAGGCAGATTTCACTCAAGGGCTTAGCAGCTCACGCAGCCGAATACGGGCCCTTGCCAGACGGCTCTTCAGAGTTCCAATGGGTATTCCAAGGATTTGTGCAGCTTCCTGGTAGTCGAAGTCCTGCAAATCAACCAGCACAACCACGGCTCGCTGGTCCGTATCCAACCGGTTGAGGGCCTGTTTAATGGCCTGTTCTAATTCATGTTTCTCATACTCCTTCTCCGGCAACATACTGGAGCCTGGTAAATCGTAGAGCGAAAGGCATTTCTCTTCATCACTGTCGTCGTACTCTAAAGGAAGGATAGGGTGCATCTTGTATTTTCGGAGCTCATCATAGCAGGCATTGATGGCGATCCGGTACAGCCAATTGCGAAAAGAACGATCATTTCGAAAGCGAGACAGGCTGCGGAATGCATTCAGAAAGGTGTTCTGGGTAATATCTTCGGCCGAGTCTTCATCGCCTAATATCCGCAAAGCCAGGTTGAAGATCTTATCCTGGTAGATCAATACCAGCTGGTTGAAAGCCTCCAAGTTGCCCTTTAAAGCGGCTAATACCAGGTTGGCTTCGTTAAAGTCGATGTAATTTTCCTGGACCACCTCGTATTTCGCAATCATGTTTTTCCTATAAGAGTTCACCCTGAGTCATTTACCGCCGCTGATCTTTTTGGCCAGCCATTTTAACTTTCTACATTCAGCGGTTCTATTTGGGGATAGGTTTTCGGGACCCGGATCACCCAGGCTGCCAACCATAATCCAAAAACAAGTACGTGGACGCTGAATTCAGGTTGGACAATCACACGCACCTTTGGGGTGACTTTTTGGCGCGTGTTGACGATGAGCGCCCCACACTCAATATCATAATTTAAAGCGGTTAGTTTGATCGTGAAAGATTTCATAATTGTGCGGATTCCCCAGGTTGCCAAATGGGTTTCGAGTTCCTGATCATCCAGGCAGCCAGCCATGCGCCAAAACCAATGCCCTGAAGGATGATTTCGGATTGGACAATCAGATGCAAGGGCGATTACATTGGGAACAGTTTATGCTATAATTAGTCCAAATTGGTGTCATTTATTGCCCCGTGAACTGCCCCTAAAAGTGTCCCTTAATTTTGCTCTATGATGTCCTATGGTTTAGGGCTGCAATATCCTTTACTGACTTATCGTTTTGAAAGACTATCGACCAGCCAATTGACTCACTCCTGGGATTCGTTTTTAGTGTTGGCTGAAAGATCGTCACGATTGACCAGAGGTGAATCATGGACCCCGGAGCCTCTTTTGGCGCGTGGCTCGAAAAACGGCGGAAATCCCTCGATCTTACACGGGAAGAGCTGGCTCAACGGGCGGGCTGCTCGGTCTCGGCATTACGCAAGATCGAAACCGATGAGCGCCGCCCCTCGAAACAGCTGGCCAGCCTCCTGGCTGATTGCTTAGAAATTCCACCGGAAGATCGTCCTGGTTTTCTAAAAATCGCTCGTGGAGAGCAAAGTCTTCAGCAACTCCATCCCCCTGTTCCTCTTCCAGCCCTACCACCCATCCTTGAAACCCCTTCTCCAGGGCCCAACACCCAATTGCCTTCGCCCCCAACGCCTCTGGTGGGGCGAGAGCAGGAACTCAAAGCTCTCGGCCAGCTGCTGACGGACCCCCAATGCCGGATCATCACCCTGGTGGGACCTGGGGGGATCGGCAAGACCCGCCTTGCGATCGAGATCGCATTTCAAATGGAAGACAATTTTGCGGATGGTGTTTTTTTTGTCCCGCTTGCGCATGTCAATTCAGCCCGTTTTGTTGTTCCTGTGGTCGCCGATGCGATTGGCTTCACTTTTCAGAGCGCAGTCTCCCCTGACCCAAAAACTCAACTATTCAACTGTTTACGGGAAAAACATATCCTGTTATTGGTTGACAATCTCGAACATCTTTTAAACGAACAAAATATCAGTGAACTGCTGGCGGAATTAATTCAAAAGGCACCGAAAATTATGCTTTTGACCACTTCGCGCGAGCCGTTGAATATTCGCGGCGAATGGGTGTTTGAAGTATTTGGATTGCCTGTTCCTGAAAATGGAAGCACGGAGGGTTCTGCTGTTGAGTTATTCGAACAATGCGCCCGTCGAGCCTATAGGGAGTTCAACCCAAATATCGATGATTTTCTTGCAATTCAAAAAATCTGTAAGCTGGTGGAGGGAATGCCCCTCGGCATTGAACTCGCTGCCGCCTGGGTGCGGACAATCTCCTGCACCGAGATTGCGCACGAGATCGAGCATGGGTTGGACTTCCTGAGCATCTCTGCGCGTGATCTGCCAGTGCGCCACCGATCCATGCGCGCAATCTTCGATCATTCGTGGGAACTGCTTGGAGAAGAAGAACAAAGCATTTTGCTACGGCTATCCGTGTTTAGGGGTGGGTTCACTCGTGAGGCAGCTGAGCAGGTGGCTGAAGCAACTTTATTCGCGCTCTCCACCTTGGCAGAGAAATCATTACTTCGCCGCAGCGGTGATGGACGCTACGACCTGCACGAACTCATCCGCCAGTATGCACTCGAACGTCTGGCAGACCAGCCCATAGTTCAGGACGAGGTGATGGCGCGGCATGCCCGATATTACATGAAATTTTTTGGTGACCAGGACGGTCGCTTACGAAGTTCGACGCAGCAACTGGCAATCGAGGAATTAACCACTGAAATAGATAACTTCCGCGCCGCGTGGGATTGGTCAGTCCATCAATATAATTTCATATTGATTGAATATACCTTGGGCGCGTTTTCAACATTCTTCGATGCTCGTGGTTGGCTGCAGGAAGGGCTGGATTTTCTTGATCGTGCGAAAATAGCCCTGGAAAAGACAAATACAAAGGCGGAGTCGGATCGCACAAAAAAGGTCACCTATGCACATATTCTGGTTGGTCAGGCCCTGCTATCTTTTCGCTTGGGTCAGATTGGACAGGCACAAACCATGCTCGTGCGAAGTATGGAAATCCTGCGCCCCTTGAACGAACCCGGTGTATTGGTGGAGGCTATAACTTTCCTTGGGATTGTATCGGCGTTAAAGGGCAATCACAAAGAATCGCTGCAATACTTTTATGAGGGACTTGAAATCTCCAGGGCGGTTGGCGACCGATGGTTCGAGGCGCTCAACCTCACTGAAATCACCAGTTCGCAAATGGGTGATATATCCGAAACTATTTACGAACAATTACAGACCGCATTGAATACGTGGCGTGCGACAGGCGATCCGCGCTTTACTGCATTTAGTCTAAATATTCTCAGCCTGGGCGCGGCCAAACTCGGGCGGTATGCAGAAGCCCGTGCTGCACTGGAGGAGAGCATCACAATCTACGGTTCGGTTGGCGACCGTTGGGGATTGGGGACGGCCTATCGAGGACTTGGACTCGTTGCACAGTTACAGGGTGAAGATAGGGAAGCTGTCGAAGTGTTTCAAAAAGGCCTGGATATTCTCACCGATCTGGGGTCGCGCTGGGATATGGCAAGGATCCTTTCGGATATTGGACGAAGTGTCTTTGACCTGGGGGATAACGCAGAAGCCGAGAGAATCTGGCGGGAGTTCGATCCGCATTGCCGCCGAAGTACAAGGAATCCCAGTGATTCTGGAATCAATTCGTGGCATCGCGGCCGTGCGCGCAAAACAAGGAAATCTTGAAAAGGCGTATGAACTGCTCTTGAGTGTGATAAATCATCCTGCCATTTTCCAGGAGACGAGAGACCAGGCAGAGCAACTGCGTGTCAGGTTGGTACCCCGAATAACGGCGGATCAGAATGCGCAGATTCAGGAACAGGCGAGATTGACATCGTTGGATAAAATATTGGGCAGTTTATAGTATTCGCCATTTTTGCTCATATGCCCGAAAGGGACAATTGCAGTCAAGGTGTCCTGTCAGCGCCGGGCTATGCATCTTATCCGTGGCAGAGACAGCTAGATATCACATCTCATTCTGAGAACCGCTTTTCCACTTGATGCCTGAGCGTTGCGGATCCATTGCGTGTTATCTCCGAGCAGTGTTTCGTTGCGAACTGCATCCATCACTTGCAGAATTGCATCGCTCACAACACGCGCATATTTCGGATCGAACATCAGCGCAGTGTGGTTTGCACCACCCACTATGATGTGACGGCTGTTCGTTGAAAGCCTTGCCAGATCATCCTGATATTTATTCCATTCATAATCCAAATCGACGCCGCGGCTGACAATCATTAACGGCATGTTGCCCAAACCATCAAGCATCAACGCGTCCGACCAAATGCCGTGCGCCGCGCGAATCTCCGCTCCTTGAGTTTCGAAAAATTGCGGCGAAGACCAAATGACTTTGAACTGCGATTTCTGCGGCTCGGACAATTTCGCAAAATCTATTTCACCGCCCAAGGCAAAATACAAGTGCGGGATTCCCAATCGCGTTGCGAACTGAATCCCTTTCAACACTTTTAAATATCCATCGCCATCGGCAAACAACTCTGGATACTTAACAAACTGCTGTGGGTTGGCTTCGTCCACCAGCACCATGCCCGCCACTTCATCTGGATATTCCGCCGCGAACTCGCGCATGTACATGCCGCCGAGTGAATGTCCCACCATCACATACGGACCTTTGATATTCGCGTTCACCAACAACGTATGCAAATTGCGGACGGTGCGCGCTAGCGTCGGATATTCAGTATCGGACTCACTCCAACCGAATCCTGCGCGATCATACACACAGACCCGCGTCTCTTTCTGGACCTCAGGCTGGATCCAACCCCAATTGACAGACGTGCCGCCTGACATCGCTTCGAGAATCACCGTCGGGCTTCCCTCCCCCTCGCAATGGATGTGCATCTTGAATCCGCCCACATCAATCAGATTCCCTGGAGGAGGAAAGTTATGTTGGTCAGATTCCGTCGCGGCGGTCTGGTAAATTTTGCTGGCAATGGCGAGGACGAGGAGAAGAATTATCACGCGTGTCAATCCGCGCTGAGGAAAGTTATGTTGGTCAGATTCCGTCGCGGCGGTCTGGTAGATTGTGCCTGCAATAGCGAGGACGAGGAGAAAAATTGTCACGCATATCAATCCCCGCTTGAGAAGGTTTATTATTTTTTGAGTCCGTGTGTTCATTCAAGATTCCTTTAATCGTTCACGGATACAATTTTCCACGTTCGAATGGATATTCTCCGCCGCCTTTGTGTCACACCGTAAATGATCCCGCTTATCTGCAGCAGAATAACCAGGGAATTCCCCAATTCGAAGCAAATTTCCACCACGGTGGCGGCTGGCAGGAAAAGTGGAAGCACGCCAACCTGCCTGATGAGCGAAATGAGTCTGCCAATTGCGAAGAGTATATATAAAACCCTTTACCTGTAGAGATTGATTAGCCAATTTTTGATCGTTTCGAAGTAACCAGGTGCATATTCATCGTCAACCTTGATGGTGTGACTGGAATTTGGAAATACCTTGATCGTGACCGATTCATTCCCCGCTTCGCGCAGATATTGCTGGTAAAGAAACACGCTCTTATCCACGGGAATAGATGTGTCTGCACTTCCGAAAATTGCCAATACTGGGCAGTGAACCTGCGTAAGAAAATTAGCCGGGTTAACCTCCAAAACTGCTCTCATCTGTCCTTTGACCATCCCCCAGGCTTGTGGGGGCATATTTTCAAACATAGGTATGACCTGATCCAAGTGCAGGTATTTTGTCCAAGTCTCATCTTTGATGGCGTTCAGAAGCGAAAAAGCTTTCTGAAACTCAGTAGCTGTCTCAATTGGGTTTGGTCCGTACATACTTTCTACAATATCACTCCAGGGGCCAGCGCCTAACCGCTCAGATTCGGATTGATTGATGACTTGATATAGGGGTTCAGATAAAACAATATCGTTCATCAACCGCCGCATTAAAACCGCTTTGGCGACCTCATCGGCATCAAAACCAGCCTCTCTGCTCTCCGCTTCTACCCTGTAGACTTCTTGTTCTGCTGGAGTGACACCTGGTCCAGAAACAGGAATGATGAAAGCCACTTCATTAGACATCGCAGCGGCCATTTGGCAGATCCAGCCTCCCTGACTTATGCCCCAAAGACCTACAGAATTAGATTTAATATCTGGTCGGGATTGTAAATATTTGACAACTGCAACTGCTTCATTGGTTCGGGATTCCAATGTTTCAAATCCAGGGCCATTCGAGGATTGACCTCCCCATCCAGGTCCATCATACCTCAGCACAGAAAAACCAGATTGCACCAAATTCTCAGCATGCTCCTTGTAATAGGGATTGTCTTTGCCGGAGCGATCCGAGCCATGCAGCAAAATAACAGCTGGATGTGGCTCTTCTCTGGATGGAATAGTCAAGATGCCATTCAGACCCTTGCCTTTCACCGTAATTTTTACTTCTTCTTGAACAAATTGTTCTTTGATTTTCATGACCATTCCTTTTTGTGCAGTTTTGTTTTCCTTGAGATGAAATTATTCCATTTCTTACATTGCTTATAAAGAGATTGCTTGTAGAAATTTAGACTTCGTTGAGGGCGATTGCCTGAATACAGTTTATGCTATATTCACTCCCAATTGGTGGCATTTATTACCCCACCAACTGCCCCCAAAAGTGCCCCTATATTTTGGTTAACGCTTTCTCTGTGGTTTAGGCCGGCTATATCCTTATCTGATTTATCGATTTGAAGGACTATCGACCATGTGCTGGTTACTTGACTCATCCGGCCTCATTTTTGAAAGTCAAACGAGCTTGGGTTACTCTGAATTTACATTCAAATTTCATCTAGATGAAGTATTTACACCATACGCGCTAATTCTTTCGCGACCTACAGGTTCTCCTCATGCCTCAGAAATCCAGCTTTTTCTGAGAAGCAGCAAAAATCACCCCACAAGTTTTTTAATTTTGTCCATCTCCTCGTTCAGGAGATTGATTGCATCGGTCGAATCCAGGTACTGGTCGACGGCCCCGAGCCTGGGGGGCAAGGCCAGCACACGCGGATCGTGGATCTGAGCGTGGATAGACTCGAAGAAACGCTCGCCCTGGATGACGAGGAACGGCCGGTTATAGAAGGACTCAGCCTGCTCGGGCAGCGGCGGGGTGATGGCGAGCCGGTTGTGCAGGTGGGCGGCGGTTTCCAACGCGCGGGCCAGGGGCGGCTGGCGGGCCTGCCAGGTGGTGGCGGCGAAAACCTGCTCGACCAGCGGGTTTAAACACGGGCGCAATCCAGCCTTGAGAAGGCTGTGCCAAACCACTTGATATAGGGCGCGTACTGGCGCTCCATCAAGAAACCCAGGTTCATCAGGTCCTTGATAAGTCTCCCGGCGACCAGGCGAGAGCCGATCTCATCGCCCACCTGCCCGGTGCGCCCCACAAAATGCTCCTCCTGCGAGATGCGGTTCCATTGCGCAGCCAGGATGTAGAGCCACACGTCGTGAGGGTAGTAAGCCAGCTTCGCCCGAGCGGGTTCGAGCTGGCCCAGCCCATCGTCGAAGACGCGCCCGGCGGTCAGGCTGCGCAGCTGCTGCTGAGGAACAAGCACCCAATCCAGCGGGGTGATCTCTTGCTCGATATCTATCTTGATAACAGAGCGGCACAACTGCCGAACGGTCAGGATCTGCACGTGATGGTGGGCCGGGTCGCCGGAGGGTTCGGCATCCCGGCGCGCCAGGTCGATCGGGAAACCGCGGATCTCGCTGGGCAGCTCGCGACGCAACATCTTGTCGATCGCGTCATGAAAGCGAGGAAAATCGGTCTCGGAGAGGAACAGTATCAACCGCGGCCCCCAGTCATGGTCCGGTGACTGAGGGGTATCGAAACCGAGGACTTCAGAGCCTGATCCCAGCAACGCCGCCGAGGTCGCTAGTCCCGGAAAGTTTCTGGAAAGGATGGGCCGCACCGCCTCGCGATAGAGCGCTTCGCTAAGGTCAAGGCCAGGGAGGAAGGGGAAATGGGTTGCAGTCATGAATATTCTCCTTTTGGATCAATATGAACATCGAATGATCTCCGCGTTATTCTACGGCTTTTGGTATCTGCTCAGTCCTTTAGAGAACTGAACAGTTCCTTAAAGGTGATTATTTATGCGTCCAGGCGCTGACCAGGCCTTCGGCGATCCTATCTTTTTGGTAGCCGGAGATATTGCCCATCACGACCACCCCCAGCTCCAGGTCGGGGTAAATGCGCAGTGTGTTTTCAAACCCCTCTGCGCTGCCATCATAGTAGGAATACTTGCCAAAGTCATCTTTCCCAAACCACCATCCCAGGCCGAAGCCAAGTGGAGAACCGTCAATGGAGGTTTGAATTTTTTGCATGGCGGCCACGGTTTCCGGCTTTAAGACCTGGATATCACCGTAGCGCCCGCCGTTCATATGTATTTCCAGGAAATGGGCGATATCGCTGGGTATGCCGCGCAGCCCACCCCAGGGCGGCAATACTCGATAGTCGTCCAGTGTGGAAAAGGACGCGCCCTTTTGCAGGATGAGGTCTCCCTGGTCGGCCCCGCGATATTCACTCACCTCAGCCACGAGTTTGTCGGTCTGGTCCGCGGGATACTGGCCTTTGGCATAGCGGTTATTCGCTTCAGTGATCTGGAAACGGGTTGATTTCATTGCCAGAGGGGTCAGGATGTGGTCAACCACGTACGTATTATAGGGTTCCCCGCTGACTTCTTCAATGATGCGCGCCAGAGCCAGGAAATGAGTGTTGGCATATTGCGAGGACTTGCCGGGTTCGCACACCAGATCGGGGTAATCTTTTACGTAAGCATTGAATACCTCTTTTAAAGGTTCAAAGGTTTCTCCGGGTTTGGCGATCAGCCCCAACGTCAGGCGTCGATTATCCGGCATACAGGCGGAGTGGGTAAGCAACTGGCGCACGGTGACGTTCCAGCGTTTTGGAAATTCCGGGATATATTCCCCTGGCCAGGCATCCAGATCTACCTTGCCCTGTTCTACTAACCGCATCAGCGCCGTAGCAGTAAAGGGTTTTGTCATGGAGCCAAACATGTAGATGGTTTGGGTGTCTGCCCGAGTTCCATCGACCGGGTTGGCTTGTCCATAAGCATAGGTGTAGACGATTTTATCTTTGTACACGACCGCAACCGAGACGCTGCCGGCCAGGCTGTCCACCTGTTTCTGGATCATCGCTTCAACGTCGGAATAGCTTTTGATCACGACCTCTTGTTGACCGGCGATCTTGAAGGAGGCCAGCGCGCGCATGACTGGAGCATTTTCGATATCGATACCCGGTTTTTCTGCTTTAACCAAGACTACATAAGCGTTTTCTTCCACAATCTGGCTTGCCAGCCCGTAATGCAGCCCTGTGGGGTCAGCTATGTTGGAGGCTTGCCAATCGCCTATACTGACAACCTTTGCTCCTGTGAGTAATCCTGGATCAAATGCAGCGATCATAAAAGCCTGATAAAATGAATCCTTGATTGTGCTTGATTTAAGGACAAAGACATACATATGCATGGACGGTTCGGGTATCTTAAATTGTGTGTAGCTTCCATCCGTCTTAACCTGTTCCCAGCTTGGGTCAATTCTCATGGTAAAGCGCCCCTGTGGATCGGCATAATTGCCACTCTGCCAGGGCAGAAAGCCGGATATATCCAGCCATCCCACCAACGCCCCGGCGATTAAGAGAATAATCCCACCCAGGATCAAAAACCATACTTTCCGTTTGTGCATTTCAATATCTCCGTTGATTTTTCGATTAAAACGACGCCACTGATCAGCAGCGTTTGCAGACAAGCGGCCGAGACCGTTTGTCTGCAAACGAAGCGTACCTTCAATCCCGGAACCCTACATCGTCCAGAATGACGACGCCGGCCGGGGTACGGTCAAAGATAAAGCGAACGGTTGTCAGGCTCGCCGGGTCAAAGACAGGATCCGCTTTCACGAAGGCTGCCAGGGGGAACTCGAAGCTCTGGAAAACGGGCTCAGAGGGATAAGGCTCGGCGAAATTCAAAAATGGGGCTTTCGTGAGGGTCATAACGATCTGTGGCTGCAAATAGGAGAAACTACTCAGCGGCAGTCGAACGGCATGACCCGAACGATCCATCACCTCCACGGTCAGATCAATAGGCTGGCGTGGGCTTAAGGCATCTTTCGATGTGCCTTCAGCTGCGTCATCGGTGCCCGAGGTGGGGTCTTCATTGGCATCTGCCATCGAAAAGACCAGCGTGCTACTTGCATCGAGTGCCAACCCTTCGTCCGGCAGACGAATGGTGTAGCTGGCGGCCCTTTCTGACGCCCCCGCATTCCAACCAAGGTACGCGGCGCTGGTATCGATTGGGCCAAACACCTTCGAGCCAGCGAGCTCTACCGCCTGCTCGCGCCAGACGGTCAGGTTTTGGCCGGACTGCACGCCGCCGGGCATGGTCGTAGTGGCCGCGTTCATATCCTCCTCATACGTACTGACCAGTTGGTAGGTCGAGTCCTGGAACTGGTTGAGGTAGATGTTCTCAGGCAACCAGCCGGGGGCGACGCGATAATCCTGAAAGAGAGTGATGTACTCGCTATTACCGCGCAGCGTTGCTTCGAGAAAAGCGGTAATATACACCTCAGCGATACGCTTCTGCTCCTCAAAGGGCATCACCGCTTGTTGATTAAACAGCCAGGCTGACGGTCCAGTTTGGTCGGTGATCCATACGGTGTTGAATTGCCCGTGGTTAGCTCCATAAATATAGAGAGCCGTCTTGAACCAATAGTTGCCATCGGTGAAGGCAACGCGCGAGTACTGGTTCAAGCCCATGAAGGTCAGGAGTGACGAGTCGTTGGAACCCTGCAGCACAAAGTAGTTCACGTTCTCCAACGGCAGATGCTGGCCGCGGGGCTTATACGTTTCGAACACTGGGGCAATCGCCACCACCGAGCGGATATTGAAGTTGTAGTCAAAGGCCACCGTAGCGTCATCCGGGTAGTAAGGCAGCCGGTTGAAAGCTGCCGCGACAGCAGCCGCTTCCCCGCCTCGCGAATGGCCCATGACGGCGATGTTATTCATATCAACCTTCTGGTAGAACGGGTGGCCCGACGTCTCGTTCCACACCTCCCAGAAACGCAGGTGCTCCAACAATAGCCAGCCTCGAGCGTCGTTTTCATCTTTGGGGGGGCCTTCTGGTATGCTGTAGTTCAGAAAATTCGCGTCGATGGATACTAGGATAAAGCCCCGGCTGGCGAGCAGTTTACCCAGGTAATCATAACCGGGGTCTGAGAATTCCTGCATCAAATGATCACCGTGCACGATCAAGACCAGCGGGAACGGCCCCGCGCCATCCGGATACCAGACACGTCCATTGATTGGCAATGCATTGGAGTCAAAGCCCCAGTAGTTAATGCGCGTTGAACTCCACCCGCTGGTGAATGGCGAGCCGTCCACCGAGCCGGTCACAAGGTCCACGTCTGGACCATACTCAGGGCGCTGCCGGTCCTCGCCGGTCCCATAAAACAACGTACGCACTTCGTACTGGCCTGGCTGAGTTGGGTCGGCCATTTGGAGCGGGGTAACCTGGGCAGTAGCCATGGCTGCTGCGTTGGGAAGTGGCTCAACAATTGGTCCGGCGTCAAGCAGCCAGTTGGCTCCGGCTATCAGGCCCCCCAGACCAAGCACCAGGCCCAGGACCGTGATGCCGCGCTGTACACCTGTGGCAGCCCGCCATCCGCCGCGCGTTAGCACCCACACGGCAGCGCCCAACAGCGAGGCGACCACGATCACTACCAGCATCAGGATGAGCATACCGATTGGACTCGCCATTATGCTTTTAAAGAAGGACATGTACAGCAAGAAAAGCGCGAAGACCAGCATCCATCCATAGAAGGCGGGGATTCTCTTGAGAAGTGCGACCAGCAGAACCAACAAAGCGCCAACGATGGCGGCGATGGCTATGAACTCGACACTGCCCGTCAGGAAGCTGACGATACGGGGCTGTGCCAGGAAGAGTTTGTAAGAAGCGATCAGTAGGAAGAACACTGCCATGACCAGCAGGCCTATGCCCGCCCCTTTCCAGGCAAGCGGCCCCGGCTTGATGGTTTCCCAGGCGTTTTTGAACAAATCGCCTAAACGCCCAAAGAATGAAGTGATGGTTGTAAATCGATGTGAATTTGTTGTCATTTTTGTAATCCTTATATCTGAACAAAAGTTATCCACTCATTGAGCCTTGATGACTGAGCTCTGTCAGGTTGTCCACCCTCAAGCTCAAGCACATTTCTCTTATTTGTGCGGGAAAGGTCGGTCGCCCCAGCGATCAGGACGATGATGATCGATACCAGCACTGACATAGCCATGAATGTGAGGATCTCGCCGAAGTGGCCACCATAGACATCAATGTACCCGTCCCAGGCATTGCTTGCGCCGTGCAGGACCACAGCCAGCAGCCACGGCAAGCAAAGGAACTACGCCAAAGATCATGGCCAGGACCAGCAGAGATATTGCGGGGTATTTCTTTATAAACGTAGACATTTTCTTTCTCTCTTTTTTTATTCCTGGCTGGCGGGGGAGACTGATGGTCTCCCCGCCAGCATTGCTGAATTTATCAGTGCGCAGGAATCCTTGGCCCTTTTCGAGAGGTGTGCTGCTACTCGCCTGCTTCCAAATTGATATCGCCGACGCCAGCACCGATGTCAATACGCAGGGTTGCCTCTGACGTACTGCAGGCAGCGTTGACATAGGTATTACCGTCATTCGTCAGGCCGTGGGTATACACCCCACCGAGACCGCGCTTGATGTCAACGCGCACACAGGCGCTGCTGGGCAGCCGCAAGGTAATCTCACCCAGGCCGCCGGTGATATCAGCATCCAGATCAGCCTGCCAGTTACCGGTCAGGTCAATGAGGATCGGCCCAGCACCTGCATCCAGGTCGAGCCTGGTCAAGGACAGACTCCCCAGTTGGAGATCGGCGCTGCCTAAGCCCATCACAACGTGCATTTTCATTGGCACGCTGTCGTTGAGCTGTAAATCCCACTCATTGCGAAAGTCCTCAGCATTCCAAAAAGAGACCGAGGCATGACTGTATTCGGGGGTGAGTACGCTCAGCGTGCCGCCCTTATAGGCCACCTGCGGATTGAGTTGGTCGACGTTGTAGTTAAATTTGGCTTGCAGCAGATCGCTTGCCCCACCGCTCACCTCCAGCATTCCGATTCCAAAGCCAATTTCGACGCTCTCGGTTTTGGCGCCATCCAGCGCAACGGATTGGGAACGGGTCTGTAACTCGCCTACCCGGATCACGGTCCTGCTTGGCGCGCAGCCGCTGGCTGCGAGCAGCATTATCACGGTGGCCAATATGACAATTACTTTCAAATTCTTCTTGAACATTTTCGTTATCCTTTTCGTTTATTTTTCGGAGTTCGTTTGTACAATTTCTTGCCAGGTAAGCTAACTTTATGGTCGGGTTGAGCCGCTTGCGGAAGGTGGCGGAGCGTGCCGGCTGAACCCGTTGTTCGCCAACGATCTGTCGTACCGGCGTACCCGCCACGGGTCAGGCCGGCCAGTATGGCCTGACCCGTGGCGATTTATTCCTAACGGGTCGCCAACCCCAGGATGACCGCCAGGACCATCAACAGCACCGGGAGCATTTCCACACCGTGCACGACGACCGCCATCCAGTTGCTGCGAAAACGCCTGGACGGCCAGGTGATCGCCAGGGCGCCCACGATTATGCCGGGGATCGCCCAGGGCTTATGCAGGTGATAAAGACCGAAGAGAACGGCGTTTGCCACCCAATCGTACTTTCCAAAAACGCCCTGCATCTTGGGCAGGAGCACACCGCGGAAGAGAAATTCCTCGCCCAGAAAATAGTTGAAGATAAAGCTGAGCAGGGCAATTCCCAGGATCCACCATTGTCCCTGGAACTGAGGACTCGCCAATTGCGACATTTGCGTGAACTGGGGAGGCTGCAGAGCAGGAAACAGCCAGGCGATAGGCGCATCCAGATAATGGGCGAGCCCGAGATTCACCAGGCCAGAGAAGAGCAGGGCCGGCAGCAGCCACCAGAAAAGAACTGGCTTCGGCTGGCCCGCCTTAGGATCGCGCGGGGTTTGCAGCCAGGTACGCTGGCGGATGGCGCTCCAACGCAGCGTACCGAGCTCACGGTAGATGATCACCAGGGATACGACAAACTGCCATGCCATGCCGGCGATCATCATCAACCAATACGTGATGCCGGGAGGCAGCGGGATGTAGGGGATGATGGCAGAAGCGACTACCCAACTCAACAGCGCCATAGGCAGGGCTACGAGCGCCCAGATACTGAGGATCTGCCAGAGGGTGTACTGGCCTGTTTCTTGGGCTGGCATCGCGTGGTCATTCACCCGGACCAGACCGGTGCGATCTTTTTCAACAATCGTGGTCATTTTCTACCTCCAAAGATGGTTGTTCTAGTTGCATGGACCCGTTGGGATGGTTTTCACCAACGAGCTTCAAATCGGTTGGGAACTCTGCAACGCTTGCAGGCTCCCTGTATCAGGCGTTCCTGATGACACCGATCATCTATCTTTTTGGAGGAATCGAAAATCGACCGTTGGATTGATCCTGCGAAAATCACCCTACAACTTTGGATGGATACCGTTTATTTTCGGTCCCATCGCGGTGAAATCACAGGTTATTGACCAGAACGGACCCGGGCCAGCAGGTCATAGCGGCTGTCCACGCCGATTTTGGTATAGATATTATGTAGATGGGTTTTGACCGTCGCCAGTGAGATGACGAATTCGCTGGCGATATCCGAATTACTTTTCCCCTGGATGACTTTTAATATAATCTCCCGTTCCCGTTCCGTGATGGCGTATTTCGCCAGGAACGCTTCAGAAGGGCTTTCGGACACGGTCGGGGAAGAAACATAGTAACGGAGAAAATAAAAAATGATGAAGACCCCATACAGCGCATACGGGATTGAACTGTAAAGAAAATTACTTTCTTGAGCGCGGATGCCAATAGGGCTGCTCAGCATACTGATAAAACCGATGAAGGTTTCCCCATAGCCAACGGTAGCAAATAGCAGCAGGCCAAGGACGAAGGTTCGCTTATCCGTTCGCCAGACCCGCCGGAAGAGGCTATATCCTAAAACCAGGGCAAACGTGAAAAGAGCGAAAAACAAAACAGAAGAAATTTTGAAACCTATTCCAAGGTGGACGGTATTTTTTTCCGGACCAAGCACTGCACCGAATGGAGCGAAAATTAAGATGTCACCAACGACCATCAGTACCAGGAAAACCAGCATGAGTATTTTTCTGGATCGAACCTGAAATATCCCCAGCAAAAAATGGATGGCAGCAACAGTAACTGCAGAACTAACCACCTGGTAGACACTAGAGATCGCATACCAGGCTGAGTCTGGAGTAATCGGCAACGTTTAGAGACAAATACTTCTTCAGTAGTGCGATCACCAGGAGTACCGTAAACAAGGCATAGACAATGCAAAAATCGCGCAGGTACGCCTCTCTTGTCCGGAAAGCCCAAAAACCGGCAATGGCCAGGGTGGCTAAACCGATCATAATCACGCCAAGCTCGTAAGCAATCAGAAGATGTTGCATGGGTACCATTCCCTGGAAACGGCATATCTGCGGAATCATCCTCCCTGCCTCTGACTGGGGAGTTATGTGAACAGGAGATTATCTCCCTTAATTATAAGCTTAATCATTGTAAACTTAATGAAATAACCTTGAATATCGGGACATCTGCCCCTCGTCTTCAATGCCGCAATCGTATATGATGGTCATAGCCTGAGCAACGAAACACGGTCTCTACCGGGCCCAGGCAGCCCCGTAGGATGTAAAAACCTCATATAGAAGATTTTCTGGAAGTAAATAAAACCAAGGATAGAGTTTTTACATCATTCAGGCTGTTTTTTGCTCGAAAAACCTAATGGAAATACGGGAAATTCGAGTAACTAAGGCTAAACTTTTCCGAATGGGTTAACAACAACTTGACCCATGAGCAACAGGAGTGTACAATGCCAGATAAGGGAATTTAAAAGCGAAATCGTCCAGCGGTCACTGAACGATTTCTGGCGCAGATCATGCGCCTTGCGTAATCCCTTTGAACATTACCAACCGTTCTAACCAGGTAGATTAAGAGCCGGTAGGTACGTCAAAGATTTTACGACCAGCGGGGAGGGCGGGATTCGAACCCGCGGCTGAGTCAACCCCAGCACTCACTTAGCAGGCGAGCCCAATCGGCCACTCTGGCACCTCCCCGAAGGTCAAGCGCTTGCATTTTACCATACCCCCAGAGATGGCGCAACGATTGAGCGAAAACCTCACTCCTTGAAACTCTCCCATCACCCCCGAAATACGCCTTCATCGGCGTGAAATAACTTTCCACCCATCCCTCGCGGTACTGGTCGCCGTGCGCCGGCAGGTTCGAATGGCGCAGGGTAACCCGTGTGCCGCCTTTTACCGGCGCCAGCAGCACCTCGAGTAGTGAATCGGGGTCGCTGTCTGTGAATTCGGCGGTGCGCCAGGCCTGCAGGATACGCCGGGGCGGGTCGAGCTCCAGATTTACGCCGTGAATATAGCCGTCCCAGGCGCTGAACGCCGTGCCCACTTCTGCGCTGGCTTGCGCCGGGCTGCCGGTCATTGCAGTGTGGCCCTTCGAATCCAGCCAGGCCAGGTAAACGGCAGCCGGAGACGCCGGAACAATTTCACTCACCTCAAAGCTGATCGCCATACCAATCCCTCCATTCAATAACGTGCGCCAGGATCGGGCCGTCGTGGAAATTCACTCATCCGGATCGATCAGTTCTCACGCGGCAACAATCCTGGTAAAAACGGTTTGGAGCCCGTATCGGTTGGCCTGATCACGCATCGCTTCCCAATACTTTGAATAATGCGGACACTTCTTCCCTGCCATAACCCGCTTTTATGGCTTTTTGGAAGAGGGCCGAGGTAAACATTGGGAACCCGGCGTCGATGTGGCTGTCTTGGGCGTGTTGGGCGATGTTCTGGATGGCACGCGCCCAGAGTTCCAGCGGTGCGGAAGTTTGCCGGTAGTTGCCCGACCGGATGGTGTCGCACAACCATTTCTCATATCCTTTGCCCTACGCGTCCAGCAAAGCGCTGAACTGTTCCAACGCAATGCCTTCAGCCTGGCAGACCTGCACGCTGTGGAAGAGACTCAATAACATCCCGTAATAATGCATGATCATGATCATATCCCAGGCCGGGGCCAGGCCGATTGCTGCGCCCTTGTAATCTAAATTTTCAGCCAAAAACCGCAAGATAGGTTCAGCCTTATGAAATACGACTTCCGCGCCGGAGAGCAGGATATGCGCGCCAGGTGTTCCAATCGAGCCGGGACTTCCGGTGATCGCAGCCTGAAGGTATTCCACCCGGTGCAGCCGCGCCCATGCCTCGCCTGCCCGGGCTTCCTGGGGAACGCAGGTGCTGAACTGGACCAGCAATTTGCCAGACAAGCTGTCGCCGCAGTCGTTGAGAATTTGCTGGGCGGCGGCAAAGTCGAACACGCACATGGTCATAACTGCACTGGCCTCGGCAGCTGCCGCCGCAGTGGGGGCAAGCACCGCGCCCATCTCTACCAGCGGAGCGGCTTTCTCGGGGCTGCGGTTCCATACCGTAACGGCACACCCATTTTTACCAAAAGCTCGAGCCAATGCCGACCCCATATTTCCCAGCCCAATAACGGTGACTTTGCTCATGGCATACCCTTATCGATTAGGTTGTAAAAAAATTCAATGCCCGAATATATATGATAATTATTATCACAAATGTATTATACGGTTCTTCGCCCCGCTTGCAAGCGCCATATAAAAACATCCGCCGGAGATTGATCCAGGCGGATGTTTTTCAGTC
>CAWJKU010000003.1:0-375438 GCA_963843535.1 uncultured Chloroflexia bacterium | reverse complement strand
TTTTAGAATGTCTGAGCCGCTTCTCCTCACCAAACTTTACATCCCCCCACCTCGCCCTAAAATTGTTCTCCGCCCCCGCCTGATCGAGCGGCTGAACGAGGGCCTCTCTGCGAGTCGCAAACTAACCCTCATCTCTGCCCCCGCCGGCTTTGGTAAAACCACGCTGGTCAGCGAATGGATCGCCAGTTGCGAGCAACCGGTCGCCTGGCTGTCGCTGGACGAAGGGGATAACGACCCTACACGCTTTCTGATGTACCTCGTCGCTGCTTTGCAGACGATTGTGGCGAATATTGGAGAAAGGATATTGGGTGTGCTCCAATCCCCTCAGCCGCCACCTCCCGAAATGATCCTGACAGACCTGCTCAACGAGATCACCACCATCCCAGACAACCCTTCGACAGGCTCAGGGCAGCGTTTCGTGCTTGTACTGGACGACTTTCATGTGATCGATTCCAAACCGGTTGACGAAGCGTTCACCTTTCTACTCAAGCACCTGCCGCCACAGATGCATCTGGTCGTCACTACCCGCGAGGATCCAGATCTACCCTTGGCCCGCCTGCGTGCCCGTAGCCAATTGACCGAACTGCGCGCCGCCGAACTGCGCTTTACTCCCACCGAAGCCGCTGAATTTCTCAACCAGGTGATGGGACTAAACCTCTCAACCGAAGACATCACCGCGCTGGAAGCCCGCACCGAAGGCTGGATCACCGGTCTGCAACTGGCCGCCCTTTCCATGCGGGGGCGATCAGACGCCGCCAGCTTCATCAAATCTTTCACCGGCAGTCACCATTTCGTGCTGGACTATTTGGTGGAAGAAGTCCTGGGACAGCAATCCAAAAATGTTCAGGTTTTTCTGTTGCGCACATCCATCCTCGACCGCATGTGCGGACCTCTTTGTGACGCCGTTCTGCTCGACCCCTCTGCTTCCGGGCAGGAAACCTTGGAATATCTCGAACACGCAAACCTGTTCATCGTCCCCCTCGACAACGAGCGGCGCTGGTACCGCTATCACCATCTCTTTGCCGAATTGCTGCGGCTGCGGTTGCAGCAAAGCGCATCTTCAGGGAATGAAGAGGGGGGCGTGGCCGCATACCACATCCGTGCCAGCCAGTGGTATGAGGATAATGGTCTGGACCTTGAAGCTTTTCAGCATGCGGCTGCGGCCAATGATATTGAGCGCGCTGCACGTCTGATGGAAGGAAAGGGGATACCCCTGCACTCTCGCTACGCGGTGACGACTATCTTGAACTGGCTGGCGTCACTACCAAAGGAAGTCCTGGATGCCAAACCCTTGTTATGGGTTAGGTATGCCTCGATGGCGCTGGTTACCGTCCAAACGGCCGGTGTCGAAGAGAGGTTACAAGCTGCTGAGGCCGCTTTAGCTGTCGCCTTGCAAGGAGCCGAGCCGGACGAAAATATTCGTAACCTGATCGGACAAATTGCCGCTGCCAGGGCAACGTTAGCTCTCATGCAATATCGGATAGAAGACATCATTGCCCAGTCACACCGTGCATTGGAGTATCTGCGTTCAGACAACCTGGCTCCCCGTTTTACCGCAATCTGGGCGCTGGGAATTGCCTACCATCTCCAGGGAGACCGTGCTGCTGCCGAACGAGCCTATACCGAAGCCTTATCGATCAGCCAGATGTTGGGGAATAACTTTCACATGACATTGGCTTCGAACGGCCTGGGCCAGGTGCAGGAATCGGAAAACCAGCTTTATCCGGCGGCTGAGACCTACCGGCGTGTTCTGCAACTGTTTGGTGATTATCCGCAGCCGAGTGCCAGCGAAGCGTATCTTGGACTGGCCCGTATCTGCTACGAATGGAACGATCTGGATGCCGCCGAGCAGCACGGACAACAGAGCCTGCAACTGGCGCGACAGTATGACCGCGTGATTGACAGATTCATTATCTCTGAGGTGTTTCTCGCCCGCCTGAAACTGGCTCGGGGCGATGTGGCCGGCGCGTCCGCCATGTTAGCGGAGACCGAGCAGTCCGTGCGCCAGCACAACTTTGTGCATCGGATACCTGAGGTAGCTGCCGCACAAGTACTTGTCCTGCTTCGACAGGGCAAGCTGGAGGCAGCCGCTGAATTGGCTCAACAGTATGAACTTCCAATTAGCCGAGCCCGCGTACTCCTGTCCCAAGGAAATCCATCCGCAGCGCTGGCATTGCTGGAGCCATGGCGCCAGCGTGTGGAGGCAAAGGGTTGGGCAGATGAACGTCTCAAGGTGATGGTTCTACAGACGATCGCTCTGCACGCACATGGCGAAAAGGACAAGGCTGTGCAGCTGCTGAGTGACGCGCTGGCTCTGGCAGAACCGGGCGGTTATGTTCGCATCTTCGTGGATGAAGGCGAAGCGATGCGAATGTTGATTGAAAAACAATCGCGCAATCGAGACCATCCGCTGAGCGGTTATGCGGACAAACTCCTAGCTGCCTTTACACAACCGGTGGCTGCGCCAAAATCAGCAACCCTCCAACAAAAATCAGACATGATAGAGCCTTTGAGCGAACGCGAGCTGGAAGTGCTCAAGCTGCTGCGAAGCGAATTAAGCGGCCCAGAAATTGCCCAACAACTGATCGTGTCGCTTAACACCTTTCGCACCCACACCAAAAACATTTTCAACAAACTAGGGGTCAACGACCGCCGGGCGGCCATCCGCCGCGCCGAAGAACTCGATTTATTCTAGCTGGCCCGAAATTACCCACCCCAGCCCCGACAGGTGTCCTAAAAACATCTGCCGGGGCTTTTTATTTTTCGCCAGCAATCACATCCTCAATCACATCATGATGTGATGACGCATCACCACATCGGGCGGTATCCTTTGGGCAGATAAACAACGAAAGGAAAAACGCGAAGCGCATGATGAGTGACGAACAAACATCCGACGAAAAATATAACCAGCATCCGTGCTACGAAATCCGCCTCAAGGGACACTTGGATGACCAATGGTCCGAATGGTTTGGCGGCCTGACCATCACGCTGGAAGAGAACGGCGATACCCTTCTAACCGGCCCGGTGATCGATCAGGCTGCGTTGCACGGCTTGCTCAAAAAAATACGTGATTTAGGTTTGCCGTTGGTCTCAGTCAGTCCTGTTGAACCCGGTCCCTCGACTACGCTCGGGACAGGCCAGGCGGACGCGTGAGCGGTCAGACATCAAATCGTAAATGGATATAAGCATCTTGGATAGGAGGTTTGCCTTTGAAAACATTTCCAGCTCATTTCAACCCCCGGTAACCGGGTGGCGACCACAATTTTATGCAAGTCCAAATTAATGAAACCCAACCATATCATTCAAAAAAAGGAGTAATAAAAATGAATACAAACATAAAGACCACAGGAAAAATCGATACGAAAGTTCTGCTCTCAACGTTATGGATCATTGTCATGATTAATATGCTGAAAGCGGATATTCTGGGATTATTTATCCCTGGGGCCCTGGAGGAAGTGGCGAAAACCTCAGTCAGCACCGGCGCATCCATTCCCCAATTGATGTTGTTTGGCGCGGTGATGGGGAATCTCGCCATTGCCATGATCATTCTGTCCCGCGTGTTGAAGTACGGAATCAATCGCTGGGTCAATATCATTGTGGGCATCGTCACCATTGCCTATATCTGGGGCGGCATGTCGTTCACTCCCCATTACATCTTCATCGCCAGCGTCGAGACCCTCTGTCTTCTGCTGATCGTCTGGTTTGCATGGATCTGGCGCAACGTCGAAGCCTAACCTATTTAAAATAACAGGAGAAAAAATGAAAACCTTGCAGAAATCTGGCGGCATCGCCGCACTGTACATGGCAATCAGCCACCTGATCGGAATCGTTATCTTTATCGTCATCCTGGATATTCTCAGCATCACCGACCCGGCTCAAAAGCTCGCCATGAACATCGAAAAACAGACGGTCATCTTCTCGACCAACCTGCTCATGTACGTGTTCTTTGGCTTTGCGCTGATCATCCTGTCGCTGGCGTTGTATGACCGCTTGAAGTCCGGCGCACCGGCACTCATGCAGGTGGCAACCGCGATCGGAATCATTTGGGCTGGCTCGCTCATTGCCAGCGGCATGGCCGCAAATGCGGGACTCGCTACTGTCGTCGCGCTCTACGCCAAAGACCCGACCCAGGCCGCGTTGACCTTTCAGGCAATTGAGTCCATCACAAACGGGCTGGGCAACGCTAATGGCGAAATCCTCGGCGGACCTTTGACGCTGTTGGTTAGCCTGGCGGCGATTCGGACAGGCGGGCTTCCCAAGGGGCTGAACATCCTCGGCGTGTTGGTCGGCGCGGTGGGCATCATCACGATCATCCCAGCGCTGAACGCTTTGGTTGCTGTGTTCGGCCTGGGTCAGATCATCTGGTTCGTCTGGCTGGGGATCGCCATGCTGCGCAGCAACCCAAGCACGGTGGCACAAAAAACAGATGCGTTCATGTCGCGCCACAGCACAACAAACATCTAGACTTCAAGTTTCAACAGCAAACAAGAGTATTGGAGAGGTTGACTCTCAACCTCTCCAATTTTGAACAGTAAAAAGACAATGATGGAAAAAGGAGAGAAAAATGAATAAAGCAAAACAATTTGGGGAAACCGTGGAAGGTTATAACATCCCCGTTTTAAACGAACGGGAAATAAGAGCTTCGGCAGGGATACTTTATTTTTTTATGTTCCTGGCCTGGATGTTGGTCATATTTAATGAGAATTATTTTCTGATCAAGTTTGTTAACACGATCTTCCTGACAGATTTCATCATACGGGTAATGATCAGTCCCAAGTATTCACCTTCATTAATAATCGGAAGGTTGATCGTAGGCGGTCAAACCCCCGAATATGTCGGCGCGGCTCAAAAAAAGTTTGCCTGGACGATCGGTCTGGTGCTAGCCACGATCATATTCCTGCTGTTGGTTGTAATGAATTCAACCAGCAGCTTCATCACCGGGATTATCTGTCAAATCTGCCTGATATTCTTATTCTTTGAAGCTGTGTTCGGCATTTGTTTGGGATGCAAATTTTATCCACTGTTCCATAAAGAAAAAACGCAATACTGTCCGGGTGAAATTTGTGATGTCAAGGTAAAACAAGCGATTCAGAAAACGTCCTTACTGCAAATTGGTGTTGTTATTGGATTTTTCGCCTTTGCGATAACAACAGCCATCTTGTTTAACGATCGGTTTAGTGCAACACCGATTGACTTGTGGGTCATCGTGAAATCTGTTCTATCTTTCTAAGGATTGTTTTTTACTAAAAAGGGAAATATCAATGAAAGCGATTGTGTACACAAAATACGGACCGCCAGATGTTCTTCATCTCGAAGATGTGAAAAAACCTACCTTCAATGAAGATCAAGTGCTGGTAAAAGTCCATGCAGCGTCCATCAATGCGGCAGACTGGCATAGGCTGACCGCGGACATATTCCTAATTCGCCTGATGGGCATGGGACTGTTCAAACCCAAAAACACAATCCTCGGCGCTGGTATCGCCGGGTGTGTTGAGGCAGTTGGTAAAAATGTCAAAGGGTTTCAGCCCGGTGATGCCGTGTTCGGCGATGTTTTCGGGCATGGCGACGGAGGCTTTGCCGAATACGTACCTGTTCCTGAAAGCGCCTTGGCGCTGAAACCTTCTAATGTGTCATTTGAGGAAGCAGCGGCTACACCATTGGCAGCCGTCACCGCCTTGCAGGGTTTGCGTGATGAAGGGCATATTCAACCTGGGCAAAAAGTTCTAATCAATGGAGCGTCTGGTGGCGTGGGATCGTTTGCCGTGCAAATTGCCAAGTCATTTGGAGCGGAAATCACTGCCGTGTGCAGCACGAGGAATGTTGACATGGTTCGCTCGCTTGGGGCGGATCACGTCATCGATTATAAGAAAGAAGATTTCACCCGAAACAGGCAGCAGTATGATCTGATTCTTGCAGTGAACGGATATCATCCGATTTCCGCATATAAGCGTGCTCTAACTCCAAAGGGCATTTACGTCATGGCTGGAGGTTTACCGGTGCAAATGTTCTAGTCACTGCTCCTGGGAACCTTGATGTCAGAAAGTAATGGCAGGAAGATGACAAGCGTATCGGCGAAAACAAACCCAAAAGATTTAGCTGTCATAAAAGATCTTTTGGAAGCCGGGAAGATCGTACCGGTTATCGATGATTGTTACCCGTTAAGTAAAACTGCTGACGCCTTCCGGTATTTTGAAAAGGTTCATGCCCGAGGCAAAGTGGTCATCACCATCGCGGCACAGGAGTAACCAAATAATGGATACAAAGAATAATCTTTCCGCAACCTGGGTAGTGGTCATGCAAATTTTTCTTTTGAGCAACGTCATGCGCATCTGCAGAGGCGACATAACCGCCTACCTTTCCGAGAAGGAAGGATATTTATGGCCTGGTGGGATGCAGGCGACAACGCTCCGCGTTGGGTCTAATGCCTTCGTTGAGCGAGCTAACTAACGAAAGTCGAGGATGTATTTTTATGATTGAATGGTTTGTAGCTCACCCTTGGATAACAGGCATTGCCACTTTCTTTTTGATGTGGAGTGATTGGTTGCTCACCATCCTGCAAGAACGAGAACGCCAGCTTCACTACGCCGAACATTATCAAAGCTATCCTGTTAACACCATCGAGGGGAGTCCTCTGTACCAGTCGTCGGTCAAAGCGAGGCGGATTGCTGAACCCAAGCACCTCATTCCTGCGCTGATCCTGAGTGTGCTTGTGGCGTATGCGCTCGTTTGGATTCCCCGGAATTTTCAGGTAGCGTTTATCGGCTACGTGTGGGGACTCTTTCTGATTGTGGATATGACCCATTTTGGCAATCTCATCGGATACCGGGCCGGGCGCCGTGGGCTGCATGGCAAGCAATTCTTGCACCTGCGCACCGGCTATCTCATTCAAATGGGGCGCTATCTCGCGCTCGCTGTTTTTCTCAGCGTTCTTGCTCTGTGTTCCGCATCTCCCTTTATTGTGGGGGTTGCCATCGCTGGCGTGACGTCCGCTTTTAGACAGTTAATTTGGCTGCGAAGAATACCTGCTATTGACGCGGATGATGCACCGCCAGTTACCTAGTTGCAACCGTCGGGATGCGGGAATGTGACAAAGCCGCTAAACTACGGATGCAGCCGACTATGTTGAAGCGGGTATAGATGCTATCCGCTGGAACAGATCGCCGAGGCGCACCGCTATGTCGAGCAAGGGCATAAAAAGGGAAATGTCGTCATCACCTTGAGGGGTGGTGGCAATTAAACCAGCCAACAATACCTGCGAGGAAGTTGCCGCCAAACATTATGTTGGGCTTATCGAATATATACAATATTAAAAAATAAAGGGCTAACTTGATGATTATAAATGCTGAGAATAAACTAAGTTTGAAATTCATGTTACTGTTCATTCCGGTCGCATTTACTACATATCTTTTCCATGAATTTGGACATTGGATTATTGGAGAGGTTTTAGGAAACAAGATGGCCTTTAGCCTGAATATTGTATCGCCTCAAAGTGGATACTATATTGATGCAAGTCATGATCGATTTGTCAGTTGTGGTGGCCCCGCATTTACAATACTTCTGTCACTGTTTTTTTTATTGATAATCGAAAAATATAAAACGATATATGCCTATCCTTTTGTGTTTTTTCAAATGTTTTGTAGGTTTTTTGCCCTTGTATTTGGTGGATTCGGGCAACAGGATGAAGCGAGAATATCAGCAATTCTCGGATTGGGAAAATATACTGTTGCAATAATCGTACTGTTAATATTATTCCTGATAGTGTTGAGAGCAAGTTATTTACTAAGGATAAATTTGAAGAAAAACGGTTATTTTTTTACAATGAGTACCTTGTGCAATCTTTTGGTCATTGGAACGTATAGGATGATCTCATAAAGGGAAATGTCGTTATTACCTTGAACTGAATAAAGGAACAAATAGAATTCTCTATCGTCTATGTGTGAAGTTGTGCACAAAATCAACAGTCTCGATAAACCACCAAAACTGGTGGATTTCTCACTGGAAAAGAAAGAAGGAAAAAATGAAAAGGATCTTTACATTCACAATCGTTTTGATGGCACTGACAGCCTGTACGTCATTTCGAATCCAGACATCTAACTCTGCATCGACGGAAATGCCTCAGGCAGACATGCCGAATCCTGCCTCGGTCTACTGCGAGCAGAACGGCAACAAGCACGAAATTCGCACAGCAGCCGATGGCAGCCAAAGTGGTATATGTATTTTTCCGGATGGCAGCACCTGTGATGAGTGGGCCTATTTCCGCGGAGAATGTGGCCCCGCAGGAGAAGAAAGCCCGACACCGTCCATTACCGTTGAGGCAACCATAGAAGCAAGTGGTGGTGGACCTGGAGGAGGCGGTACAGAAGGGGGTGGCTCTGGCGGTTACATGCCACCCGGTACCACGGAAGAAATAGCTGATTGGCGGGGCGTCATCAAGAGTACGCAGCCCGGCGCACAGTATGATGACTACTTTGAGTTGTGGATCAACGGGCAGATAATCTATTTTGGCATCGATTCAATGGACCAGGCGGTTCAAGCGCAGATCAAGACACTACGCGACAGCGGCAAGATCGTTCATCTCTATGGCACATTACTGAGCAATGTGCCTGACTACAACGGCTCGCAGGTCCAGGTGGACCGCATCATGGTTGAAGGGTAACGATTCATCACTAATAACTGTGGGTTTCGCGAAAGAGTGTCCTGACCTTGGTTGGGACACTCTTTAAATTGGGTGTATGTATATAATTGTTCTCCGCCCCCGCCTGATCGAGCGGCTGAACGAGGGCCTCTCTGCTAGCCGCAAACTTACCCTCATATCAGCATCTGCCGGCTTTGGTAAAACCACGCTGGTCAGCGAATGGGCCGCCGTTTGCAATCGACCGGTGGCCTGGCTGTCGTTGGATGAAGGGGATAACGAACCTGCATGCTTTCTGGCTTACCTCGTCGCAGCTTTGCAGACGATTGCGGCGAATATTGGTAAAGGGGGTTGTGGCTGTTATCCAGTCCCCTCTGCCCCCGGCAATCGAATCAATTCTGACAGCCCTGCTCAATGAAATCACCACCATCACGAGCCATTTCATCCTCATCCTTGATGACTACCATGTGATTGATTCCAAATCAGTTGACGAAGCCCTCACCTTTCTTCTCGAGCATCTACCTGTCCTGGCTACCTGACTCATCCATTTGATATTTTGGGATTTTCGATTAAAATATTTTCAGAAGTAGGTTATGTCTATTGACAGGACCGACTTTGAAAGGCGTTTTTATGATAATAAGCTGTTTATCGGTGGTATTTAGAAAATCGAAATGGTATTCGGCTGATCAATTTGGGCCATTTCTCATGATTATGCAATCCCCTGGTAATTTAAATTTATTGGATACAGATTATTTCTGACAAGCTGCCCGAGAATAGCTGTGATGTAATCCCCCAAGGAAAGCCTTGGATGAGATATTTCCAGTTGGGCTTGACACAGGCCGATCATGATGGTCGGGAATCCGTTGACCGATTCCCTGATGGGGTCGTTCCTGATTGAAGTATTGGGTATATTCCCTTACAACTCTCAATAGATGTCTGTCATTGAGAATGAGGGAATGATCCAGACATTCTCTTCGTAGGCTGCCCATATTCCTTTTACAAACACCATTCGCTCGTGGTGCCCGGTAGGGTGTTCTCAATTTTGGATTACTGAACCTGTGGTCACAGCCGAAAAGTGCGAAGCTTACTTGCTGTCCCGATCCTGAAGAAGGTGCTCAGGGTCTTTCTCTCATGGAGTAGCTTACTGTAACTGCCACAGGTTATTCCAATAGAGAATTTCGATCTTGTTGAAAAGCTTTCAACAAGCGGTTTACATAACCATCCAGGTGGGTTTGATGCCAAATTCCCCGTGTCACCCCCAACCGTAGCAGTTCTTCCATCGGTTTACCTTCCTCTAAATAGGGGCGAATATATCCCTCGGTTTTCGCTATTTGCAAGCTGCCTTCCAGCATTTCAAAAGCCCGGTCGGATTTATTTGTCTGCTGATACGCCAACGCATGGAGGGCCAGGACATAAAATAGTCTTCCATTGCGACCTTCCTTCTGATCAAGTTCAGTTAATTTTGTCAGAACTTTCATCGCTTCTTCTATCTTTTCTTGCCAGATCAGGGCTTTTGCCAGGGCGGTGTATTCAACTTCATGCACATATTGGATATGATCATCGCAGGTAAGTCCGCAGCTATATAGCCATTCTTCGATAAGGTCTCGTTCACCCATTTGTATCCAGAAACGGATCAAACTGGCCTTAATATAAGGCAAAACATAAGGTGATGGGTATGACGCAGCTCGCTCAATACAGTCATTTGCCAACCGTAGCGACTCTTCATGCTTTCCTTGAGCGAGTTTCAAATACGGTAAGACAGCAATGCCAAAGATGAGGATCTCTCCCGGGATATCCTGTTCTACCAAATCGATGCCAAGCCTGAGCTGTCGCTCTGCTTCTTCCAGATCATTCCATTGCAATAAGATTTGACTAGAGCTGATGTAAAGATGTCCAAGCTCCGGATGCAGGTTCCGGCTCCCGGATGACATTTCTAGTAGGGTTTGTTGGAGGAGATGATAAGCTTTGCGAAACCTTCCCTGTTCTCGGAAGACGTTACTCAAATCCACGATCGACACCAAAGTAATATAGATATTGCCCGCTTCCCGGCAGAGTGGGATCGCCTGTAAAAAATATTTTTCCGCATTTTGAGTATCGCCATCCCATTCATAAGAAGCTCCCAAAAGCCAGGCAGCCAGGCCTCGCAGCATCGCATTATCCTCCGGCAGTTTCTCCCAGGCCAGGAGCGCCTGTTCCCGCATCACCAATACATCCCGGCTGCTCAGCTCTGCCAGAACGCCACGAATGAGTGCGATTTCACCAATCAGGCTTAATGCCTCCACATTCTGCCGTTCCTGTACAACCTGCCACGTTGTTTCCAATTGTGCCAAAGCAGCAGCAAACTGGTTCTGCGAGATTAAAGCCCAGGCTTTAGCGATATTCAAGCGTAACCTTGACCGGAATAAATCAATAGGAAGCTCCGCTAACCATTCCTGTAGGGTATAGGTTTGACCTGTTGAAAAGAACATCGGATGAGCTTGAGCTTCGATGCAGGCTGCTGCCTGGTCGTATTTCCTGGCGGCAATAAAGTGGTGAACTGCCTCGCCAATAAGCTCATTCTTTTCAAACCAGTTTGCCGCTCGCAGGTGAAGATCTTTGACGCCGGGTATCCCCTCCCGTTCTGTGCCCTTTGAATGAGTCTCTTCAAGTTTAAAGCGAAGCAGTTCTGCGAAAAGATGGTGGTAGCGGTACCAGCGCCGTTCGCTATCAAGTGGAACCAGGAACAGGTTTTCCGTTTCTAACGTGTCCAAAATCTTCTGGCTTCCCCTGGTTTCAGTAACGGCATCGCATAACGGGCTTGAGAAACGTTCCAGGATCGAGGTATGTAAAAGAAAGTCGCGGATCTTCTCAGGATGGCGGCTTAGCACTTCTTCCCCCAGATAATCCAGGATGTACCGGTTGCTGCCGGAAAAGGCTTTAATAAAACGAGAGACAGCCTGCCCGCTATTCATTTGATTTACTCTTCTGATAGGCTGAGGGGTTACCGTCCGGATAGCCAGAGCTGCCATTTGTAAACCAGCGATCCAACCCTCGGTGCGCGCTTCCAGGGCGGACATATCTTCATCCGAAAGCGATAGAGACATCACCTGCTTGAGGAATCCGGCTGATTCTTCCAGGCTAAAGCGTAGATCGCTCATTCTGATTTCCACCAGTTGATCGCGAGCTCGCAGCCGGGCCAGCGATATGGGCGGATCGCTGCGAGTGGCAATGACCAGATGCATGCAAGCTGGGATTTTCTCTAACATGAATGCCAGAGCATTATGGATATCCTGGGAATGGATAAATTGGTAGTCATCCAGAATGAGGACAAAAGGCTCACGTTCTTCGGCCAGCTGGTTAATTAACTGAACCAACGTGGGCTGAATAGATGGCTGTAGCATTTGCGTAAACGCCTGAAATTGTTCGCTTACTTCCGGCGGTAGGATGCTATCGAGGGCTGCGATCAGATAATCTACAAAACGGACCGGATCATTATCCCCCTCGTCGATGGAAAACCAGGCAATGGGAAGTCTGGTATGAGCTGCCCAGCTTGCCAGGAGGGTCGTTTTTCCGAACCCAGCGGGAGCTGAAACCAATGTCAGGGGGCGGTGAGAACCGGCATCGAGCAGCGCTAACAATCGTGGGCGAGCGATGCGGTCCAAACGCAAAGGAGGAATAAACAGCTTGGTCTTGATGAGCGGTTCGGGCTGCCGGGAGGTTGAAGGAAGTAGCTCCGATCCGTATTCTGCACTACAGGAGGCCTCCCTCGACAGAAGACTCTGGTAAAGGGCGAGGGTCTCCGCCTCTGGATTCTGGCCCAGTTCGTTTTGCAACAGATCGATCATGATATCATATTGCCGTATGGCCAAACTGCGTTGGCCGGAAAGGTTATAAAGTCCGATCAACATCCGTTGTGCGGACTCGTTCAAGCGATCAAGAGCAAGCCAGGATCGTGCATATTTAATCGCCTTCTCCCAATCACACTGACCTCGATAATAAGCTGTCAGCTTATCCAGAGCCTCTTCATAATCAGATCGTAAGTTCTCCCGCTGAAAAAACTGCCATTCATCAAACCCAGGACAATTCTTCAGGTTGAATCCCTCGAAAAAGTCCCCTTTATAAATGGCGACTGCCTTCTCCAGAGATAATAAACAATCCGGGCAGAGATGGTTGGATGGATGAGGATGCTGCCTGGTAAAAGCCAGCTGATCTCTGAACTCCTCGACATCCACCCTAAGTCCTTTTGCTCTTCGGAGACCAATTTTCTCTCGGTTTGCCTCTAGATATCCGGGCGGCAAACTCCTGCCAAGCGAGAAAAGGTTACGCCGCAAACTAGACAGGGCATGCTGTTGGTCGTGTTCGGGCCAGAACAGGGACGCCAGTGTTTCTCTGGTTGGGGTTTGAGGAGATAAGCTGAGATAAGCCAGAAGGGCCAGGGTCTTTCGCATCTCCAGCCGGAGAGGACGACCGTCATATTCAATCGCAGGCGGCCCCAGCCAGGATAGCTTGAGGATAACCATGGGATCACACCTCTGATAATTCATTATACATTGGGTTATTGATATTTGAATATTTTTTCGCCAACGTTAAAAAATAAACGACCGGTACTCAAGTTAAAAGGGCTTAATTAAACGAATCTTTATCGGGTCATCTGTATCCTACTGGTATAGAACAAGGTTTTATACCCGAAAGGAGCTTACGAAATATGTGCAGTGCGCATCAAAAAAATCAACCGACTCAATACGTCATTCATATCAAGAATCACCTGGACACCCATTGGGAGCGTTGGTTTGAGGGAATGACCATCACCCACGCTGACGATGGGATGTTGATCATTTCTGGAGAGATGGCGGATCAATCCGCTTTAATTGGCTTATTAGAGAGGATCCACAACTTGAATTTGACCTTAATCTCGTTTCAAAAAGTCGATCCCGAAAAACGCGAATAAGGAGATTGCGAACATGAAAACGGTTAATCTGGTAACCTTGATTTTGGTAGGAGTTTTTCTGCTAATCCACACTCATCCTACCTATGCTCGATCAGCCTCTGGCCTGTCTGAAATCGCCACTTCCAAGCCTGAGGGACCTGCCGATCCTGTTGAAATCGAATCTTTCCTGAACAGTTTATTCACCCAACAGATGGATGAGTACCATTTTGCCGGGATCACGGCAGTGGTGGCCAAAGATGGGGAGATCCTTTTCCAGAAAGGTTACGGCTACTCCGACCTCGAACATCAAATCCCGGTCAATCCGGCGAAGACACTTTTTCGGATCGGATCAGTGACCAAGTTGTTTACCTGGACGGCGGTCCTGCAGCTCTACGAGCAGGGTAAGCTGGACCTGGATACGGATATCAACCAGTACCTGGATTTTCATATCCCAGATACCTTCCCCGCGCCCATCACTCTCAAGCATTTAATGAGCCACACCGCCGGGTTTGAACAACGCGCATACGAGGCATTGGCTCTCGCTCGTGACCCAATCCCGCCCCTGGGCAAATTCCTGGCAAGTCATAGGCCTGCCAGGGTGTACCCGCCGGGACAGGTTTCCGTATACTCGGACTATGGAGTTGATCTGGCAGGTTACATCGTCGAGCGGGTCTCAGGAATGTCGTATGCCGATTATATTGAAGCGGCTATCCTCGAACCATTGGGGATGACGCACACCACCTCGCGCCAACCGCCGCCGTCCCACCTCGCCGCCGAAATGTCAAACGGTTATCAATATGGCACAAATGGCCTTCAACCGGTTGATTTCGGATTGATGAACACCCAGCCATCCGGAGCCATCCACTCCACAGCAGCGGACATGGTTCATTTTATGATTGCCCACCTTCAAGGTGGCAGCCTCTGTTCTGGCGATCGAGGGAATGACAATCACCGATGTGGTTATATCCTACAAGCGGCTACCGAACAACTCATGCAATCTGGCTTATGGGCACCGGATCCGCGTTTGGCCGGTTATACCTTCGGTTTAATGGAACTCCAAATGAACGGACAACGGGTTTTGCACCATGGCGGGGATGCCGGGGGCTTTCATACTCTGTTAATGTTCCTGCCGGATCAGAATCTGGGGTTTTTTGTTTCCTACAATACGACCAGCCCCGGATTCACCTGGGTCAATACGCTATACGATTTCATGAATCATTACTATCCGGTAGAACAGGCGACAAACGAGCCGGCCCACGGCATTACCTCACAAGCGGAACTCTTTACAGGCGGATATAACCTGATTCGCAGCTCTTATACCACGATCGAAAAAGTCGACAACTTGCTGAATTGGGTGGAGATTACAAATTCGGGAGATGGCGCTCTGCTGCTCGGCTCACCTTTCTCCCAGCAAAAGGCCCGGCTGGAGGAGATCGAGCCAATGCTTTTTCAAGAGGTATCCAACGGGGCACAAGTTGTATTCCAGAAGGATGATCAAGGAAAGATTGCCTATCTGTATGATGCGATTTTTCCATTCGCTTCTTTAGTCAAGGCGCCATGGCATGCTAATCCGATCCTCCATCTCGGCCTGCTGGGAGTTTGCATATTAATTTTCCTCTCGGCGCTTTTAGCGGTATTCCTGGGTGGTATCGTTCGCCTTGTCAAGCGGGGAGAGCGGGCTGTCCAACCGGCCCTTGCCCGGCTTGCCCGCTGGGTGTCCCTGCTCGTCGTTTTTCTGGACTTTGCAGCGCTGCTCGGTTTCCTGGCGATTTCCTTGTTCAGCAATGAATTGATGACGATGATCGTTTATGGCCAGACTTCTACAATCAACATCATTCTCACCGCCTGGTTGTTGGCAGCTGTGTTGACCATCGCTCTGGCAGCCATGACTGTTTTGGTTTGGAGAAAGGGCTTTTGGGGCGTTATGTCACGGATTCACTACACCCTGGTGACGCTGGCAGCACTGGCTTTCGTTTGGTTCTTGAATTACTGGAATCTGTTAGGGTTCCGATATTAAGTCAATATAGGATAAAGGAAATGTCAAATGACGATAAACAACCATCCTCAAGTTGAAAAAACCACTACAGGGCTTATGGAACACCTCCGGTCTCCCTTAATCGAACTCCATGACCTGTATAAGAGATACGGGACGAAGACTGCCGTCGATCATGTTAACCTGGATGTATTCGGCGGTGAAGTTTTCGGTTTTCTCGGACCCAACGGAGCAGGCAAGACCACTACCATCAAAATGATTGTTGGATTATTACAGCCGACCTCAGGAACGGTGAAAGTCGCTGGATACGATATGCACAAGCAGCCTCTGCAAGCCAAAATCTCCACTGGCTACGTTCCCGATACCCCCAACCTGTATTCAAAGCTCTCTGCCCGAGAGCTGCTGCGCTTTGTCGGCGACCTGTATTGTATGGCTCCCCGCCAGATCGACCGCCGGACGGAAGAGCTTCTGCGGTTGTTCAGCCTGGAAGAAGCCGGCGATAACCTGATCGACTCCTACAGCCACGGCATGCAGCAGAAGGCCTCAATGGCAGCCGCCCTGATGCACGACCCAAAGGTGCTGGTGCTCGACGAGCCGACCGTGGGGCTCGATCCGAAATCCGCGCGCCTGATCAAAGATGTCTTACGGCAGTTTGCAGACCGCGAGTCGGTGGTATTCGTTACGACGCACATCCTCGAAATTGCTGAGCGCATGTGCGACAGGATCGGGATCATCAACCAGGGCCACCTGATTGCAGTCGGGACGATGGCGGAACTGCGCACCATGGGGCGCGGCGAGACCAGCCTGGAAGATATCTTCCTGGGCCTGACTGGCGGCGCCGAAGAGACGGAGCTTACGGAGGTTTTGAAATGACCACTGCAAATGTCTCGATCGGGCCTCAGCCCAATCATTTCTGGTTCTATGTGCAAAAACTGATCCACTTACGCTGGGTGATCTTCACCAGTGGGTTCAAGCGCGCCAGGCCACTCCGCAAGGTTTTAACCCTGCTGATTGGGTTGTTGATCCTGGCGGCTTTTGTGGGTTCCTATGTCCTGACCACGTACTTACTCAGGCTTGTGGATTCCCCGCTCGTCATTAAGAGCGGGGTCGATCTGGTCACCTTCGTGAATGCCATCCCGGCTCTGATCGTTTCGGGGGAATTCCTGGGGATCCTGCTGTTCAGCTTCGGGGTGCTGCTCCAGGGTCTATATCTTGCCAGCGATATGGATTTCTTGTTGGCAGCCCCCATTCCTATCCGGGCTGTTTTCTTTACCAAGCTGCTGGAAGCCATCTTGCCGAACTTCATCCTGGTGATGGCATTCGGGTTGCCGGTCTTATTCAGCCTGGGGGCGGAAGGAGGGTACCATATCCTGTACTTTCCTCTGGTGTTGGTTGTGCTGGCGTTCCTTTCCCTGGCGGCTGCGGGGATTTCGAGCCTGTTGGTGATGACGGTAGTACGCATCCTGCCGGCAAAACACGTGGCAGAAGTCCTGACATTTTTAGCCGCAACCTTATTCATCGTCCTTTCGCAATTGACCAATCTGACAGGAATCAATTTAGGTAAGTTGGCGCCTGAACAGATCTCCAAGGGTATTCAGACCCTTTCCACGCTTAACAGCGCCTGGTCGCCCCTGGCATGGGCCGGGCGCGGTCTGGTTGACCTGGGAGAGGGGCGCTGGCTCTCAGCAATCTTGTTCCTCGCTTTGACGTTAGGTTTATTTGGTGCCATTTTCTGGATTGCAATGGTTGTTGCCGAGCACCTGTACATCACTGGCTGGGCTTCGATCCAGGTGAGCGCTCAACACAATAAGACTCGTCCGGCGGTCGATCGCCGCGGAATGATCTACGCAAGCGCCAACATTTTCCGGCGCCTACTTTCCCCCAATGTGATGGCGATCATGATCAAAGATTTTAAAGAGCTGCGGCGAGATCTAAACAACCTGTCACAGGTGATTAAGCCGTTGATTTTAGGCATTATCTTCGCAATTATGTTGCTGAGCAGCGGCGGTCAGCCTCTTGCGGGGATAGGTGAATCTCCAGCCTTGATTACAGACCTTTTCAGGTCCGCCCTGGCTTATGGGAGTACTGTGTTATCCCTATTTGTGGGTTGGATGGTGCTCCTCAATCTGGCACTGATTTCATTTTCGATGGAAGGCAAGAGCTATTGGATTATCAAGACCGCTCCGGTCAGCGCTGGCAAGCAGTTGGCGGCAAAATTTCTGATCGCTTACCTGCCAGCGCTGATTGTGGGATGGCTCTTCCTGACAGGCATGGCTCTGATGCAAAGGGTTCCATCTTCCATCCTTCTCTACGGTTTCCTCGCGATTGCCTTGATCCTGGCGGGCCTGGGCGGGATCATCCTGGCGTTCGGCGTGCGCGGTGCCAACTTCGATTGGACTGACCCGCGGCGGATGTCAGACGGCGTTACTACCACCCTGGGGATGATCGTCGGCTTCCTTTACCTGGTTGCGGCTCTGCTTTTGTTCTTTGCCCCCCCGATTGGACTGCCTCTGCTTGGAATCATGCCAGGGACCGGGCAGGTGGTCGGATTGCTAGCCGGGGGTACGATCACAATGGCATGCATGTTCCTCCCCATGGTGGCGGTGAAAGACCGGGTCAACCGGATTGGAGAAAAGTGAAAAAGGGCCCAATTCGGTCTGCCCTTCGCCAGCCTGCTTCTGGCGATCGGGGTTGGCTTGTTCGCCATCCTGCTGTTGCGCGAACGCGCCCTTCACTGGTATTACGTTGCAGTAGGGCTGGCTTTCAATACGGTGGTCATTTTATGAATACGAAAACAATCGGATTTCAATTCATTATCCCGCAAGATTGTCTGGAAACCATTTTTTGGAGAAAAAAATGAAGCGTAGAATTTTGTTCACTTTGTTTATAGCCTGCCTGGTAATCCTCACGGCCTGCAATGTCGTTGTCGCCGGGCAACAGATTGTTCACGGATCAGGAAAAATCGCCAGCGAGACCCGACCGGTCAGCGGAATAACGGATGTAAGCCATAGCACCATCGGCGACCTGACGATTTCACTGGGAGATCAGGAAACGTTGACCGTGGAAGCCGAAGATAACCTGCTGCCCTACCTGGAAACACCCGTGACCAACGGGATGCTGACCATCCGCGGGAAGTCGAATGTAGAACTGCATCCCAGCCAGCCAGTTCGCTATCACCTGACGGTGAAGAACCTGCGTTCGCTCGCCAACACCAGCTCTGGCAATATAATTGCGCCGAAGATCATCGGTCAGATGATCACCATCAACCTCAGCAGCTCCGGGGATGTAACGATGGACGGGATACAGGCGGATTTGCTGAAGTTACAGAGCAGTAGTTCTGGCGATATTGCCATCCACGGTGGCCAGGCCGGGCGACAGGAGATCAGTTTATTCAGCTCCGGGAAATACCAGGCGTCCGAAGTAATAAGCCAGTCCACCCAGGTGACCATCAGCTCATCTGGCGACGCCAATATCTGGGTCTCCGGTCAGCTTGATGCCAACATTTCAAGTTCAGGCAATGTCAATACCTACGGATCGCCGCAGATCACTCAACATCTTTCCAATTCTGGGAAAGTGATCAGCATGGGGCCAAAAGGATCTTACCAAACACCCCCGGCAACCGGTGATGGATGGTCCACTGCGTCGTTGCGTGAGGTCGGTATGGATGAGAAGCCAATCAACGAGCTTCTTAACCTGCTGGCGCACCAGGAGGCGAATGACATTTCCGGCCTGGTGGTCGTAAAAGATGGCAAACTCGTCTTTGAAACCTACTACCCGGGCGATGATATCCTCTTGACTGATCAGCAGTCCTTCGTCAGAAAAGATTTCGATCACGAAACAAATCATTGCCTGGCTTCTGCATCCAAGAGCGTCACTTCCCTCCTGTTTGGCATTGCTCAGGATCAAGGAAAAATTACTGGCCTGGATGAGAGCATGTTTACCAGCTTCCCCGATTATGCTGAATTGCGGAACATATTGAAAGATCAGATCACCCTCCGGCATATGCTTACCATGACCACAGGACTTTCCTGGGACGAATCTTCCTATCCTTTCAATGATGCGCGCAACAACCTTACTCAAATGGCCTTCAGCCCTGATCCTGTCCGGTATATGCTGGAGAAGCCTGTCGTAAGCAAGCCTGGAGAATCGTGGTTCTATAACAGCGGCACCACCAACCTGCTCGGGGCGGTATTGAACCGCAAAACCGGGACACCGCTGGCTGAATATGCCGGAGAAAAACTATTCAGCCCGCTCGGGATCACTTCTTATCAATGGCAATCATTTCCAAATGCGCCACTGATGGCCGTTACCTCTTCACTGCTATATCTGGGGCCTAGGGATATGGCGAAGATCGGACAGTTAATCCTTCAGCAAGGTATGTGGAATGGAAAGCAGGTTGTCAGTGCGCAATGGGTTCGCGAATCCACGAATGTAGCCATCCAGCTGCCGATCGATTATGGCCCCGGGTTTCAGAACGTTGGCTATGGCTATCAATGGTGGCGCGGAAAATTCACCAATGGGAATACGGATGCCATTTATGCGGCTGGGTGGGGTGGGCAGTTTATTTTTATCATGCCGAGTATTAAGACAGTGGTTGTAATGACCGGCTCGAACTACGACCATAGTTATAATGAAATGTTTGACACCGTAAACAAATATATATTAGGTTCGATTTTCCCCTAGCATTGAATTGCACAAGAGGATACGATGAGCATAAATCGGAATTTACGCTCTACGACCTTTTATATGAAATACCTTCCGATAGTGGCCAGTTTTATTGCGATTTTGTTGGTATGGACATTACCCATCCAACCCGCTTCGGCCGGCGTAGATTCTGATTTTGCAGCGATCGATACCTATATCCAGCAGCAAATGCAGAACAATCACATTCCCGGCGTTTCGCTGGCGATTACCTCTCAGGATACGATCGTCCACCTGCGCAGCTTTGGCGTGGCCGATCCCTCGGGCCGGCCAATGACCGCTCAGACTCCGATGTTGATCGGCTCATTGAGCAAATCCTTCACTGCGTTGGGCATAATGCAATTAGTCGAAGCCGGTCAGATCGATCTGGATGCTCCGGTTCAGCGAACCCTGCCCTGGTTTAGCGTAGCACCCCCGCGGGGCCGAGTAGGGCCTTCTCCGGCCAATACCAGCGGCGCGGATGGATCATTAATAATAACCATCCGTCAGCTGCTCAACCAGGTCAGTGGCTTTTCCCGGCTTAGCGGTGAAAAAATGGTAACCGATGGAGACACCTCCGACTCGGCGCTGGAGCAAAATGTCCGCGCCCTCAGCCTGGAACATCTCGACCGGGCCGTGGGGTCAAGCTTCGAATATTCCAACGATAATTACATGGTGCTGGGCATGGTCATTCAGGCGGTGTCAGGTCAATCCTACGAAGCCTATATCCAGGAGCACATCTTCAAGCCGCTGGAAATGCATAACAGCTTTACATCACAGGCGGAAGCGCAGCAGCATGGCATGTCCACCGGTTACCAGCGCTGGTTTGGGTTTCCCGTGGCTTCGGAGGACCTTCCTTATCCGCGCGGGATGGTACCGGCAGGCTACCTGATTTCAAGCGCCGAGGACCTGGGCCATTACCTGATCGCCCAGAATAACCAGGGGCGCTATGCCGGTGGCTCGATCCTGTCTCCCCAGGGCATCGAAGTTTTGCATGCTCCTGCTGTAGCGGCAGCGCCGGATGGGTACCACAAACTACCCTCCGGATCCTACGCGATGGGCTGGTATGTGATGGAGATGAACGGCACCCCCGTGATCGCTCATGACGGAGACACCCCCACCTTCCATGCCGATATGATCCTGATCCCCTCTGGGAATTGGGGAATAGCTTTGCTGGTCAACACCAATACCGTCTTGCTGGGAGATGACATTCGCAACCTGGCTGCCGGGGTCGCTAGTATACTGGATGGACAGCAGCCGATACCAACGCCGACGAATTACCCTTCCGTTTTTCTCTATATAACCAATGGTGCTAGTTGAAAAAAGTCATGGAGTTCTCTAAGCTAATTGTTACCAGACAAAAAAGCAAAGGAGAAACCCCATGACCACAGAAAATTTTATCACCGAACTTTTCTGCCGAATTGATGATGCGATGAAAGATATACCGAAACATTCTCAGGCGAACCTGTATCCCAGCGAAGTGGTAACGCTGGCGGTCTTGTTTGCGCTCAAAGGAGCAGGTGATCGGGCTTTTTATCGGTGGATTGCGCGCGATTATCGCCCCTTGTTTCCCAAATTGCCTGAGCGAACGAGATTGTTTCGCCTGTTCAAGGCCCATCAGAACTGGACTGATCGATTTTTGGCAGAGCCAACGGTCTTGGGCGTGGTCGATTGCTACGGAATTGAACTGCTGCACCCCTATCGTCAGGGCCGAAGTGATCGGCAGATTGGGAAGAAGGGTCTTTCGAACCACCGCTGGATTGTAGGTGGTAAATTGTGTTTCATCCTCAACCAACTGGGACTGGTGAGCGGATGGACTTGTGACACCGCCAACGTTCATGACACGACCTTTCATCCACTGCTCCGCTCGTTTGAGGACAAAATGCTGATCTTGTCGGATCATGGTTTCTTCTCCAAAGCAGGGAATCCCAATAATCTCAAGGTTTGCCAGCGGGGTACCTGGAATGTACGCATTATCATCGAAACCGTTTTATCCATGTTGACTACCATTTGCCATTTCAAACGCATCGGTCACCGCGTTTGGGGTTATTTTCAGGCCCGTTTGGCCTTTACGCTGGCTGCTTTCAATATCTTGGCTCAATGGGATGGATTGAAGCCTGATGATCATGGCTTTGTCCATCTTTCCATCGCTGAGTTCAGTCTTTAAAGTAGCACCATTGGTTATATATCTATGACTGGATTTCTGGGTTTCGAAATTTACAACCTGGCGCGTCTGGCTTTCACCTGGAACCGGCCTCCCAAAATTATCAGGCCATCTCACACCTACAGGTACTGGTTCAAGCCCTGCGGGCTGTCCCTCTTGATAGGACTGGCGGTGGCGTGTTGGATGTTGATAGTGATGCCAATCTTGTTCCAATCATCCTGGCCGGTTATGCTGCTCCACCAACCCGACCTGTCCTGGATCATTCTTCTGGGAGGATCATTGGCCTTATTCAATGGAATATTGCGCAGCGGTGGCAATGCGTGGAAGCTCACAAGACGATCCAGGCCGCCCAATTCTTGACCAGCCTGGTAGCCCAATTCATAGAGATAAACGGAAAATCGGATGAGTTTATGTTTCGTGAGGCAGTAAAACAAATAAAAGTAGTTTTGCCGAGTTAGCCATGATTCCGAACCAGCATCTACAAGTCCTGGTAAGATTGTCACCTGTCTTAAAGACCGTCCCATCCCTTAGGAGGTGACCGGAAGTGTGGGAATGGCATTATTACCAAATATTAAAAGTCAATATAATTAATAGTTAGGCATATGAAGCAGAACTATTGCAAAGTCAAATGAGAGCAAGCATGTTTCGAAACATCATCTGGGATGTGGATGGTACCCTATTCGACACCTATCCTGCCATTGCAAAGGCATTTCAGGTTGCTTTGAACGATTTGGGAAAAGATGCCTTATTGGATTGGATAGAAGGACTAGCCAGGGTATCGCTCAGCTATTGTGTCACAACCCTGGCCAGCCAATACCAATTGAACGAAAAAGACATTGGACAAGCCTTCGAGGAGCATTACGATCGCACTCCACCAGAGGAACAACCCCCATTTCCTGGGGTGATTACCGTCTGCGAATATATCTGTACCTTGGGTGGTATGAACGTTATCATAACGCATCGTGACCACGAAGGCACAAATGAATTACTGTCTGCCAATAAAATGAACCACTATTTTACGGCTTGTCTAGCTCGAGATGATGGCTATCCCAAGAAACCTGACCCTGCCGCATTTGAAGCGATGCTTAAGACCTACAATTTGCAGCGTGAAGAAACCATAGCTATCGGGGACCGAGACATTGATGTTCTGGCTGGAAGAGCTGCTGGAATATTCACATGCTTCTTTAGTCTTAAAGTTGATGGAGGTTTAGCTGACTTGACTATCAACAGCTTTGATGAGTTGTACCGGTATCTTGTGAACAGGAACAACTAACTCCTTTGGACTGTCGCCTATGGTGTTGTGCCTAACAAAATGCGCACTGGACAGGTGGTACGGTGCGGCTTTTATGGCTTCAGGTTTTTTCTGCTCTGGAACATTATCCGTACCCTGTCCTGGCTATTTGACTCATCCATTTGATATTATAGGATTTTGATGTAAATATTGTCAGAAGTAGGCTCTGTCTATTGACAGGACCGACTTTGAAAGGTGTTTTATGATAATAAGCTGTCTATCGGTGGTCTTTAGAAAATTGAAATAGGTTTCGGCTGATCAATTTGGACCGTTTCTCATGATATTGCAATCCCCTGGTAATTAAAATTTTAAATGATACAGATTATTTCGGACAAGCCGTCCGAGAATGGCCGTGATGTAATCCCCCAAGGAAAGCCTTGGATGAGATATTTCCAGTTGGGTTTGACATAGGCCGATCGTAATGGTCGGGAATCCGTTGACCGATTCCCTGATGGGGTCGTTCCTGGTTGTAGTAATTGGTATATTCCCTGACAACTCTCAATAGATGTCTGTCATTGAGAATGAGGGCGTGGTTCAAACATTCTCTTCGTAGGCTGCCCATATACCTTTCGCAAATACCATTCGCACGTGGTGTCCGGTAGGGTGTTCTCTATTCTTTGATGCCTGAACCTGTGGCCACAGCCGAAAAGTGCGCAGCGTATTTGCTGTCGCGATCGTGAAGGAGGTATTTCGGACCCTGACCCCAGGTTGTTGCCTCGCGCAGCTGCTGTGCGGTCCATTCGTCTGTCGGAGATGTAGTAACGGCAGAATGCACGATCCGCCGAGTTTTGAGTTCAATGATGACAAAGATATGCCGCGGTCGAAACAACCAGTCATAGACCACGGTAAAGCTGCAAGCCCAGATGTCCCCAATATGATTTTTCACGAAAATTGCCTAGGTCTGGCTCGTAGAGGGCGATTCTCTTACTTTTAGCAAGTATTTCTAGATGGTTCGTTTGCACACCTTGATCCCCAGGTTGAGTAGTTCACCCCGAATCCGTTCTGCTCCCCATAAACGATTCTCGTTTGCCATCTTGCGGATGAGATCGATCGTTTCAGGAGGGATCTTTGGCTTGTTTTGTTTGCGTTTTGATTTAAATCACCAATAAAAGCGAAACAAATCCCGATGCCAGCGGAGCAGTGTGTCTGGCTGAACAATGTGAAGGGTTTGTTTCCAGAACCGGGTAAAACCAGCGAGCAGAACGAAGAGGAAACGGTCGTGTTAGGTGAGAATAGGCCGTTTCACCTTGCGATGGAGGACGATGAGTTACTGTCGCAGTAGGGCATTCTCTACAACCAGATCGGAGCGGCTGCGGGTTAGATCTGAAAGGACGCCGGAGATCAAGGATAGTGTGGCAGGTTTAGCCCATTTTTTTTGTTGAAAATGAAAAGGAAAATATTTCCAGACGAAGATGTTGTAAATCATGCCGGTCCCAGTTTGAATAGCGATTAGGATAAAACAGCATGATACCCCAAAATTGTTACCGCATCAGCTCGTTTTACATTCAAAAATCCAGGTGGATGACTCAAGTAGCTAGCACAGGCGTTTGATCATATATGTTGCAACCTATCATTTGGTCACAAGACGGGTAATCCTGCGCCAGCGAAACCGGTTTCATCAATTGAGATAATATAACGTCCGCCTGCCGCCAACGGATGCACAAACTTGCACTGATTACTCGAAATCGCGCTAGTTTAAGGCCATAGCTTGCATAAGCACATTCTGGTCAACTGGGGCCCTTTGAAACACACGTGATAAATCACTTATTGTCAATACGGCTTGCTGGCGATTGGTATACCGTTCCACCAGGAAAAACAGTGTCGTTACACTGTGAGCAGCGATCAGTCCGTCCACATGGTCGTTTTCAACCGCGGGCCAAACTCCTACTGAGGCGGTATAAAATGGCTGGCGCCGCGTGAAACGTCGCATCTAGCCCGTCCCAGCGGCAGGTGAGCCATTCCGTTCGGCGTGTGGAGGACAATATGGGATAAATTCGATATCCCTTCGGGAAATTTACCCAAGACATCCAGGTTACTCCTTGCTCACTTAAAGCGGCGCGAGGGAGAAATTATGATTTCTGGACCTTTGACCATCAAGTATCTTAATATCTTGAGGTAAATAAACTGCTGTCAAGGTAAAGCCTAGTAATTACGCAAGCTCCAAAAACACCTCAGGTTTTTGCTCTGCAATACGCAATAAAGCTTCAGCGGGACCGCTGGGCTTCCGTCTGCCTTGTTCCCAATCTTGTACAGTTCGCAAACTCACACCCATCAAACCCGCAAAAGCCGACTGCGACAATTTTAATTTAGCACGAATCACCTGGGGAGATGCGGGTTCCTTTAGTGTATGAGTGCGCAGACTGACTTGGTCAGCTTTGAATGCTTTGATCTCACGAATTCCGTCCAGTATTTCCTGACCGATATCACGTTTAGACATTTTGAATTTCCTCCGCAATCTTGCGCAAGATGTGAGCTGGTATATTTTCTGTTTCGCTTTTACTATAAATAGTCAATAACCAGATCTCATCATCTTTCTTTTTGAAGTAGTAGATCACTCGAACACCACCTCGCTTGCCCGTACCGGTCATTGCCCAACGAAGTTTTCGGACACCACCAGAACCTGGAACGACCTTTCCAGATTCGGGAAATTGAAGCAAATAACTCTGCAACCCCGAATATTCGTCATCCGTCAGGTAAGAATAAATGTACTTGGTGAATAGGGTGGCTTCGATGAATTCCACAGAAAGATTATACGGCAATGCCGTATAAAAATCAATACCATATGGAATTGTTCTGAAAAGGTGTTTTACACACAAGGACATGATGAAGGAGTCTCAACTTTTGTGACAGTTCTTAAAATACACAAAGGACACATTTTTAGGCATCTTTTTCTGGTTCGCCCCTTTTGCACTCATAACCTAAGGGTCATGGGTTCGAATGCCGAATCCGTGGAGTTTAAACAAAAAATGGCACAAAAAGTGCCATTTTAGTAGCGGGGGTTGGATTCGAACCAACGACCTCCGGGTTATGAGCCCGACGAGCTACCGCTGCTCTACCCCGCATCAAGTTTCAGTATTCTACCTCAAACATACCGGCGCGTCAAGGCAAATGTTACTGACGGCCCCAGGTTAATTTGACGGATCTGAGGTGACATGCATGATCGGGGAATTTGAAGCCTCGGATTACTTTTCTTGTCCGGAAAAGAGAAAGGCAAAATAAATCAACACCTCCCGGATTTTCAAGCCGGGAGGTGCCTTATTTCAGAAAAGCACTTAAGAAATTTTCGCGATGTTACTTGCTTAGATTTGCGAGTGCCACATCAAGCAGGGCTTTGGCGTAAGCCGGGTTGTGGACGCCATCGCTCTTGTCTTCGAGGATAAACGACCAGTTCCACAGCGCGGCAACGTATCCGGCAGCGTAATCGCCAGCCTTGTAGTTGCCGTCCTTGTCGATCAAACCCTTGGTGATCAACAGAGCCTTAACTGCATCAAGCTGTTTCACAATCGCAGTCTGTGCGCCATTGACGTTGAGGTCCTTGGCATCGGCGTGGCACGCCACGCAGGATGCTACGAGCGGCACGAAGGAGTGATCGGAATCCGGACCTGCGCCGCCCATGTGGCAGGCAACACAGGTATCCTTAACCGCGTAGTGCGGAGAGGGCTTGCCAGCCAGAGGTTTGGCATCTGCGTCCAGGCCGCCAATACCGAGGAGCAGCGGGGCTTCAGGACCGTGGTGGCCGGGGAAGCGGGCGCCGAGTGTAATCTTGCCATCTTTGGCCGCGGGTAAGACGGCGCGCATCTGGTGGCAGTTCGCGCACAGGTTGCCCATTCCACCATCATAGGTCCCATCCGAAGCAAGCAGCTTGACTGCCTTCGTAGTCTCGAGAGCCCAGTCTTTCGTGGTGTAGGTGGTGTGGATCTGGTGGCAAGCGCGGCAGTCAACCCGGGTCGCGTTTGCCAGAGCGGTTTTTTGAGCCGCTGCAGGGTTAGCACCCGCGGCAACCGCGGCGCTAAAGCCGCTACCGCCGTGGCAGCCCGAACAAGAAGGATTACTACCCTCGCCACGTTCGAAAGCAGGACCCGAACCATGAACGGACATACTCCAGGCTTCTACCTTACCCGCCAATTCACTGCCATCATTATGGCAGTCCGTGCAGGTTGTGGAGGCATCTTTGCCAGCAGGGCCAGCAGGGCCGGCAGCGCCAGCAGGGCCGGTAGCGCCAGCAGGACCGGCAGGACCAGCAGGACCGGCTGGACCAGCAGGGCCAGCAGGGCCGGTAGTGCCGGCAGGACCAGCACAAGCTGTCAGTACGAGGGCAACAAGTACCAACAAGCCAGCAAGTACCAACATTTTCTTCTTAGTCATATTTTGCATTCTCCTTTTTGGATTTAATGGCAGTGGATGAATGTGATAGTGTATATCTTAGTATAGGCTCCTCCTATTGTAGTTGATCCTCTAATTTTAATGCACGATTAATCATACTGTATATACTACAATTTGTCCCGTATGACGAATCACACCGATCAAATATGACAAACGTAAGACGATGAATTTCTTCAGCCTGTCATCATGACGATGCCAATGGGTTGATCAGCGTCATCCTCCCTTCTGGCAGCGTAAGAAAAAATAAGTGTCCAAAATCGTACTAATCAGACTGTCTCTTGGGCCGCGTCTCTAGAATTAATTTGACAACAGGACCACCTAATTAAATGTGAGTGATCTGGATCACATCGTCGGAGCGAGGGGAGACGCTGCTATCATATTATTTTAATCATTTTACCTATTTTTGCAATAATAGAGTCCCAATACGAGAGTGATTTTCTGGTGATTTCATAATGACCTCATGCAATACGTGGAAGGCTCTAGTCATCCTGATTTTCCCGAAGTAGATCTCATCTTTTCAAAAATTGCCTGGTTTTGATTTACTGGCTGTTGAATAACAGCTGGCACTTTTGTACCCGAAAACACATCAAAAGCGACCTTATTTATTAGAATAGAATTACAATAAACGAAGAACCAGTTAAGTCCATTTTAGTGAGGAAATAATGAAGCGATTTTGGCATGCGGTAAGGCGTTTCTTTGCTCCACCGCCCGGAAGTAATGCCCTGACCCGGATTGCGCCTTTTGTAGCCGTTGCATTTTTGATGTTAGTTTTGTTTCGATTCGGCACCATAGCCTGGGAATATACCAACCAGACCCAATTTTGCGGCTTGACCTGCCATACCATGCCGCCGGAGTACAACACCCATAAGAATTCAGCTCATGCCAATGTAATTTGTGAAGATTGCCACCTGGGCAGGGATACATCTGACGTCATGTTCATCCGGAAAATCGAGTCTTCGTGGCAGACAGGAACAGCCATGTTGACTGGCAACTATCATTTTCCAATTGTCGCCAGAAAAATGCGCCCGGCTCGCGAGGCTTGTGAAAACTGTCATAATCCGGATAAGTTCTCGAGAGACGAGATGTTCGAGATCAAACGGTTTTCGGAAAGCAAAACGAATACTTTGACGAGAATATATATGCTGCTAAAGACAGGTGGCGGGTCACCGGAAAAAGGTCTTGGAAATGGAATACATTGGCATGTAGAGAATCAAGTTTTTTATTACGCCGCTGATCCAGAAAGGCAGGAAATCCCCTATATTTTGCTAATAAAGGCAAATGGTTCTGTGACCGAGTACGTGGAATCGAATTCGGATTTTGACCCAAAATCGATTACGAAAAAAGATTTGCAAGAGATGGACTGCATTACTTGCCACAATCGAATTGCCCACCAGATTCTCTCCCCGGGAGATGAAATGGATAGCCTGATGGAGCGCGGGGTCGTCTCTCCTGCTATTCCGGAAATCCGTCAGAAAGGGGGAAGTTTATTGTCGATGAAATTTGATTCTTTGGCCCAAGCGAATGCTGGATTCGATACCCTGAAGTCCTTTTACCAACAGAATTACCCCGATTTCTTTAATCTAAATGAAGAAGTCGTGAACTACGCCATTTCTACCTTGAAAGATTCATACAAAAATTCAGTATTTCTCGATCAAGAAATAGATTGGACGACACATCCTGACAATAACCAGCATAAGTATTCACCAGGTTGTTTCCGTTGCCATGATGGCAAACATATTTCGCTTAACGATAAAGATGTGGTTCGTATGGAGTGCAACCTCTGTCACTCGATCCCTACGGTTTCGACCTCCTTCGAGCTGTCATCGGATATAACCGTTTCTAAGGGAATTGAGCCAGAATCCCATCAGAACCCGAATTGGATCAACCTCTATCGGTCAGCATTCGACAAGACCTGCCAGACATGTCACACTGTGACTGATGCAGGCGGTACCAGCAATACCTCATTCTGTTCGAACAGCGTTTGCCACGGAAACGATTGGATATTTGTAAAGTTTGACAAACAGACCCCATCAGAGTATTTACAGCAATTAATAATGCGGCAATCTGCACCAGGAACTACTCCATAATCAACCCTGCCTGGGAAAAACCGGGTAGCGGCACAGGGGTTGTCTGAAAAATCTTTTTTTGAGTTTTCAACCGCCACTTGTGGCGGTTGAAAACAATCCAGCCGCTACCTGTGCCAGGGGCTGTCCAAAAAGCTTCGCCTTTTGGACAGCCCCTGTGATTTCATTGGTACCGCCAATAAACTTATTCAATCAAAAATACTCTTTAATGCACTATTTATGCAATTTATAACATAAATGCAAGGATGATATTCACTAAATCCCACTCCTTTCTCAGGTATAATTTATCTTGTTTTGAACAATAATTCACAAACTTTACTAATTGGGTAGATGTTGTCTGACACGTATCCAAACTGAATAAGGTGAATGCAAATTTCCTTCACTTACGAAGAATAAAAAATTCTCCCCAGGAGTGGAATGAAAAAAATGAAACGTTTTTGGAATGCGGTCAAACAATTCTTTGCGCCACCACCCGATAGTACACCGCTGACTCGAATAGCCCCCTTTATCGCAATCGCATTTTTGATGATCGTTCTTTTCGTGTTCAGCATGTCGGCTTGGGAGTATACCAACCAGACCCAATTCTGCGGTCTGACCTGCCATACGATGCCGCCTGAATACCAGACACATAAGCTTTCTGCCCATGCCAACGTATCCTGTGAAGACTGCCACATGGGTCGCGATACGATGAACGTGATGATCCCGCGGAAGATCGAATATTCGTGGCAGACTGGGTCGGCGATGATCACGGGCAATTTTCATTACCCGATCGTTGCCAAAAACATGCGTCCGGCTCGCGATGCTTGCGAAAACTGCCACAACCCTGACAAGTTCTCGAGTGATACGTTGATTGAGTTAAAACGCTTTTCGGACGAAAAAGCCAGCACCCTGACCACGATCTATATGCTGCTCAAGACCGGGGGCGGAACGCAGCGTGAAGGATTAGGATTTGGCATTCACTGGCACGTAGAAAACCCAGTGTATTATTACGCTACTGACCAAATGGAGCAAAATATCCCCTATATTCTGGTCACAAAAGCGGATGGCTCCACGGCCGAATACGTGGATATCGAAGCCAATTTTGATACCGGCTCGATTAAAAAAGAAGATTTACAGGTAATGGATTGTATAACCTGCCACAACCGCACTGCACATAATATCCTCAGTCCGAGCGATGAGATGGATAAATTGATGGGGCGTGGAGTGATTTCCTCGACGATTCCGGAGATCCATGCCAGGGGTAAAGAATTCCTTACCACAAAATATGTGTCCGAAGAGCAGGCTTACGCGGCGGTGGATGCCTTAGGGCCGTTCTACCAGGAATATTACCCTGATTTTGCGAAAGCCAATCAAGCATTGATCGATAATGCCATTGCCACCTTGAAGGATGCGTATCATAATTCGGTCTTTCTCGATCAGAAGATCGATTGGATGACCCACCCCGATAATATGCAGCACAAAGATTTGCCGGGCTGCTTCCGCTGCCACGACGGAAAGCATATTTCGCCCAACGGCAAAGACACAGTGCGGCTTGAGTGCAATCTATGTCATTCGGTCCCCACAGTCTCGACCTCCTTCCAGTTGATATCAGATATCCCGGTATCCAAGGGATTTGAGCCTGAAAACCACAAGAATCCGAACTGGATCAACCTGCACCGCACGGCATTCGACAAATCGTGCCAGACCTGCCACACGGTGGAAGATCCCGGCGGTATCACCAATACCTCTTTCTGTTCGAACAGCGTCTGCCACGGCGCCGACTGGAAGTTTGTGGGTTTTGATGCTCCAAAGGTGCGGGAATTGATGAAGTCGCAGCAGCCTACCCCCACGCCCACCCTGCCGCCCACGCCCACTCAGCCAGCTGCCCAGGCTACAGTCCAACCGACATCGCAGGCTACCCAAACCCCAGCCGCGGGCGGTGCGGTTACCTTTGCCCAGATAGGCCCGATCTTTGAGGCCAAATGCGGGGCCTGTCATGGTGAAACCGCGATTAAAGACCTTTCGCTCACCAGCTATGCCAAGGTAATGGCAGGCGGCGCAGATGGGCCGGTGATCTCGGCTGGCAAACCGGATGATAGCTCGTTGGTTAAGGTTCAGTCTGCTGGGAACCATCCCGGGCAGCTCACGCCCGAAGAGCTCGATCTGGTCAAGCAGTGGATCAGTGGGGGAGCCCTCGAAAAGTAAGACATTGCTTCCAAAAATAAACCCTTCCGGCATTAATGCCGGACGGGTTTTTAATCTATCAAAATCGCTCTTATTTGCACAATTTATGCAATTCATACCTGAAAGCGATGACGAAATTCACTCAATCTGAAACCTTTCTCATGTATAATTAACCTTGTTTTTTGAGCGTTATTTCACAAGCCATTTTTATCTTTGGATGTGTTTCCGAATCAAATACAAGGAGAAAGAGATGAAGGATATTAACCTTCACAACCGGCTGCGCTGGGTTGTGGCCCTTGCTCTTATACCGTTTCTTGTTGGGCTGATCGCTTTGGCGGGGTGGACCCAACCGGCATCAGCCGCGCCACTGCCTGAGCCTGCTGCCCAGACGCCGGATAATTCCGCTTGCCAGGCATGCCACGGACAAGCGGGGCAATCCTGGAAATTACCAAGCGGAGAAGAAATCAGCACGTCTGTCGATGCGGCGGCATTTGACGGATCAGTGCATAAGAAATTTAGCTGCAACACCTGTCATGTGAATATCTCTGGTTATCCTCATCCCCAAAATTCCGCGCAAACCATCCAGGAATTCCGGCAGCAGTTCAAAGATACGTGCAGCAACTGCCATACGGCCCTGGCTGAAGATTTAAAAGACAGTGCCCATACCAAACTGTCAGCGCAGGGGAACCCGAACACACCTATCTGTATTGATTGCCACAATGCTCATACGCAGGCGCCGGTGAAGAAGAACGCTGACGGCAAGCCGACCTATGAAGAAAAGGCTACCATCGCGAAAATCTGCTCCAAGTGCCATAACGGCATCTACGATCAATATATTAACAGTGTCCACGGCGCGGGCGTCTTAGATAAGAATCCGGATGTTCCCGCCTGTGATGATTGCCACGGCATTCATACCATCACCGATGCGCGGTCGGTGGAATTTCGCCTTAATTCTCCCTCTTTGTGCGCGACATGCCATACTGACAGCGCGATTATGGGCAAGTACGGCATCTCTACCAATGTGCTTTCAACCTATGTGGCCGATTTTCATGGAACGACGGTAACTTTATTCCAAAAACAGTCTCCGGACCAGCAAACCAATAAACCAGTTTGTTATGATTGTCACGGCGTTCACAATATCAGCAAAGTAGATGATCCCAAGAACGGCCTGGAAATCAAACAAAACATGTTGATTGCCTGCCAAAGATGCCACCCGGACGCAACAATCAACTTCCCAGATTCCTGGCTCAGCCATTACATTCCCACCACAGATAAATATCCCCTTGTATATTGGGTGAACCTGTTTTACTCGATTTTAATTCCAGTTGTATTGATTGGAATGGCTGCTATCGTCGCTACGGATATCTATAAACGTGTCCGGACCCGAGGGAAATCGGGCCATTCCACTGTAAAGGAGGCATGAGCGATGGCTGAAAACGAACGTTACTTGCGCTTTGATGTCGCTCGCCGGATCGAGCATCTGATTTTAATCATATCCTTTACCACGTTAGGTGTCACCGGTTTGATTCAAAAATTTGCTACCGCCGGTGTCTCGGAATGGTTGATCCAGCTCCTGGGTGGAATTGAGCCCACGCGCATCATCCACCGCACCGCGGCTGCTATTTTCCTGCTCGAGTGTGTGTATCACCTGGTTGTCCTGGGATATAAGCTGTACATCCGGCGCGTGCAGGCTTCAATGATGCCTGGGATTAAAGATGTGCGCGACGTCATCCAGTTTGTGGGATACAACCTGGGGTTTACCAAAGATCATCCAAAAATGGGCCGCTACAGTTTTGCCGAAAAAGTGGAATATTGGGCAATGCTTTGGGGTGCGCTCATCATGGGTTTGACTGGCTTGATGTTGTGGAATCCAATCGCGACGACGAACGTGCTCCCCGGCCAGTTTATTCCCGCGGCGAAATCGGCCCACGGCAACGAAGCCGTTCTGGCTGTGCTGGCGATCATCTTGTGGCACTTCTACAGCGTACATATTAAGACGTGGAACTGGTCCATGATCAAAGGCACCATCAGCAGAAAGGAAATGGAAGAAGAACACGCAGCGGAATTGGCTGAGATCGAATCAGCTAAAACCACCAGGACGCTGACCGCCCAGGAGCGCACCAAGAAGATGCGTTTGTTCGTGCCCATCTCGTTGGTGGTCACAGTGATCGCTGTGGTGGTGATTTTCCAATTCCTCACCTTCGAAAAAACAGCTATCCTCACGGTCCCTCCAGTGGATAATGGGGTGGCAGCATATCAACGCCAGACCTCGACACCCTTACCCACCAAAGCTCCTACCGCGACCAGGGCTCCTACCCCAACTCAGGCACCCACGGCAACCAGTGCACCTGACCAGCCTACCAGCCAGCCAACCGCCCAGACTACAACGAGTTCTGTCACCTGGGACAGCAGTATCAGCACCTTATTTGCGGATACCTGCGGAGCCTGCCACGGCGCGGTTGCGATGGGCGGGTTGAATGTGACCACGTACGCGGATCTCATGAAAGGCGGTAACGGAGGCGCGGTTATTATTCCAGGCGATGCTGACGGCAGCGCATTAATCAAGAAAATGACAGGTGGCCACGCCAAAGTATTCAGCGACACCGATTTAGAAACGATTAAAGCCTGGATCCAGGCTGGAGCGCTCGAAAAGTAACCAGTTATAGACGAAAAAAACGAGATGGCCGATAACGCCATCTCGTTTTTTTTACTGGTCAGAAGATCGCAATCTGGTACCGCATGACCGGCAAAAGGCATCTTGCGGTGCGGCTCTCTTCCCGCATTGGTGACAGTAAATGTTTTCGCTGGTACGCTCTGGGATATCATCGCGAGTCTTCGGCACATTGCCATGCCGGCGGCGGTTGTTAGACATGGCCATCGAAGCTATCAAACGGCGTTGGTTAAGATACCAGATGAAACCGATCAATATCAAAACCGCCCCGACAGCCAGGCCGATCATAAGGATATTATTGGATGGGACCAGGCTGGAACCGAGTGTGGCACTACCTGTGGAGGTCTTGACGGCTTGCACAGGGGCCTGGCTGGAACTTAAAGTTGCATCCGGTTTGGTATAGCTGAAAGGCACATCAAAAGTGGTGCCGGCTTCGATTGTGCCGTCGATTGGCACCGAGTAATATGTCAGTCCATCATCGCCCAGAGCGCTGTTGGCGATTTTTAAGGATCCTTTGGTCAACTGCATCCCGGCGGCGTTAAATGGCTGCTGAATGCGTAAATTCATGTTGAGCACCCGGTAATCTCCAGGCCATTGATAAACGAACTGGCGGTTGGTGCCATCGATCGTCAGGCGTGGGTCATAATACTCGATCTGCAGTTCGGTGGAAGCTGCCGTAAATGAGATTTTCAACCAATTTCCTTCGACTGCCTGGTCGTATTGAACGTTATACAACATACCATCCACGTCCTTCATGGCAACGTTGTAAGGTGAATTTACCTCTTTGGGAATACGAAAGGAGACCTGGGCAGGTAAAGTCGAATTTGCGGAGATAACGATGTGGTAAATGACCAGCACTTGAGGCCGGTCAAACTCAGGCCAGATATCTACCTGAAGCTGGTCGATCTCCAGCGGGGTTTGTGCCTGGACGCTGGTCCATGGAAATACGAAATTAATTGCGAAAAATATTGCGATGAACCACCGCTTCATCTTTTCCTCGTCGTTCAGGGACTTATACCTTATAAGCATAACCGAGTAATATTAGCGCAAGTTTAAAAAGTAAGCGAATAATTGAAAAAACCCCGAATTCATTGGCTTAATCGAAGGTCGGAGATTTTTATACCTGCAGGGATTTAGAAAAAATTCAATGAGTGTGCTGTTGTACCGGCGGTATTGATTTACCCTGGACGGGAAAGTCAGCGATATCAGGCCCGCAAGATACGGATTCAAACTGCAGGGTGGTATGTTCGATGCCATATTTGGTGAGCAGGGCGGCTTTGATCTGGGTGCGCAGACTCATGTGGTCCGAAGTGAAATCGTCTAAGGTGACGTGCGCGCTCAGAGCTACGTGTCCAGAGCAAATACTCCAAACGTGCAGGTCGTGGACGTCCATTACCCCGACAATCGAATGCATCGTATTCTCGACCTGCACCAGGGATACACCCTCAGGAACGCCTTCTACTAATATGTGAAGAGATTTCCGGGTCACGCGGTAGGCGCTGACTGCGATCAAGATACCGATGAAAACACTGACCAGGGGGTCCATCCATTCCCATCCGGTGAATGCGATGACGATCGCTGCCAGGATCACTCCCAGAGAAGAAACCGCGTCTCCAAGCACATGCAGGAAGGCGCTGTGAACATTTAGATCTTCGACAGAGTGGTCGTGTTCTCCACTTTCATGGCGGTGGCTGCCCAGGATGAAGGCCACTAACAGATTCGCCAGTAAACCAATAACCGCGATCACCAGCATCTCTGTACTGCGGATCGTAGCGGGCTCGTTGAACCGCTGCACGGCTTCCCACCAGATGCCAATGGAAATCACTGCCAGTGAAAGTCCATTGGTCAGAGCAGCGAGAACTTCAAGCCGATGATATCCATATGTGTGGCGATTGTCGGGAGGCAGGGAGGATAATTTTAGGGCAACGAAGCTCAATGCCAGGGCAAATATATCCATAAAAACATGGGCTGAATCGGACAGCAGGGCAAGGCTGCCGGTCCATATCCCACCAACCACTTCGGCCAATAAAATCAGTGAAGTAATCGCAATCGATAAAATAAAGCGCTTTTCGACGCCGGGGTTTTGATGAGGCTGCATGGCAGACATTATACAATAAAAAACAGGCTGGTGCCTATCAATGGACCAGCCCGTTAAAATTCTTGAGTGCCGGGGACGCCGACCCCGGCACTCATTTAAGGAGGAGAAGAAGAGAAGTCGCCCTTGAAAATATGATACATCATTACCATTTTTATTACTTGACCATTACCCTACGCTTACCCTACGGTTTCAAAGAAACAGGTATAAAATCAGGCATTATGATATTCTTTAGCGGTAATCCGAAAGGAGAATGATTTGTCCGGCAAGGATTGGGTCAAGTTTATCGCACTGGGGTTGATCTGGGGCTCATCATTTTTATGGATCAAGATCGCCGTCCAGGAGATCGGGCCATTTACCCTGGTCGCCTTTCGAGTATTATTTGCTTTACTGGGTATATTGCTGGTCGTAGCTTACCGCCGGTCTGGATTACCTGAGCGTAAAAGGTGGTGGATTTTTCTCACATTGGGCCTGTTCAATGTTGTGGCGCCATTTGTGTTAATTTCCTGGGCTGAGACACGCATTCCTTCTGCGGTTGCCGCCATATTGAACAGCACTACTCCGTTATTTTCTATTTTGATCGCGCCGCTGTTTATTAAGGATGAAAAGATCACCGCGTACCGCCTGATCGGATTAGGGGCCGGTTTCCTGGGAGTGATCGTTCTGATGTCAAACCAGCTAGAAGGCGGTATTGGCGGTTACCAGTTAGGTCTGACAGCGATGCTGGTGGCCACTTTTTTTTATGCAATGAGCGCGGTATTGGCTCGCATCTATACTGCCGGCATGGCTCCGGAGATGCAGTCCCTGGGCCAAATGATGGCGGCCTGGTTTTTTATCACCCCTATCGCTGCTGCAGTAGAAGCTCCTCTATCTCCCCCTGCACAAACCCAAACCTGGATCGCGGTGGTTTGGTTGGGAATATTGGGTTCGTGCGTGGCGACTTTGCTGTATTATTCTTTGCTAAATTCAGTCGGCCCGACGCGCACCTTGCTGGTGAGTTACGTGTTTCCGCTGGTTGGGGTAGCGCTGGGAATTTTATTCTTGCGCGAACAACCTGATTGGCGCTTGTTTGTCGGTGGTGGATTCATTATCGGCGGGATCGTCGTGGTTAACCGGAGGAAATGATATGGAAGTCGAAGAAAGCGTGTTTCGCGCGGGGTATATCGCGGTGGTGGGGCGTCCCAATGTGGGCAAGTCGACCCTGATCAACGCCTTGTTGGGACAGAAGGTGGCGGCGGTTTCACCGCGGCCCCAAACGACTCGCCGGCGCCAATTGGGGATATTGACCCAGGAGCATGCCCAGCTGGTTTTCGTAGATACGCCTGGACTGCACACGCCGCACCACAAGTTGGGTGAATTTATGAATGAATCGGCCGTGCAAGCGCTGGAAGATGCGGACCTTATTTTGTGGCTGGTGGATGCCAGCGAACCTTTGAACGAAGAAGATTTTCAGATTGCACATCGTTTGGCCGGTTTTGGCGGCAGCGTGCCGGTGATGATCGGGTTAAATAAGGTCGACCGCGTATCTGCCGATGATCTCGAAAACAGGCATGCAGCAGCGGCTGATTTGCTGCCTGGCGCGGTTCTATTAATGGTGTCGGCCGTCCAGGGGACCGGGTTGGAGGAATTGCTGGCGGCAATCGTGCAGAGGCTGCCGGAAGGAGAGCTGTTCTTTACCGATGACCAGGTGACCGATTTGTATGAACGCGAAATTGCGGTCGATCTGATCCGCGAAGCGGCATTGAAGCACCTGGACGATGAGGTGCCGCATTGCCTCGCCGTTCGCATGGATGAGTTCAGCGAGCGCCGCCCGGACCTCTCTTATATCGCGGCGACATTGTTTGTGGAGCGCGAATCACAAAAGGGGATCGTGATTGGCAAAGGCGGGGAGATGATCAAAAAGATCAGCCGCAGCGCCCGGCAGAGCATCGAAGCCATGACCGATCGCCAGGTGTACCTTGAGCTGCGCGTTAAAGTCAGCGCCAACTGGCGCAATAATCCCAGCGCACTGCGTTGGTTGGGGTATGCGAAGGAACGCGAATAAAGGTTCCCTGAAAAAGCAATTAACTGGATAAAGGCCGGAATCCTTCTCCCAGGGCTTCGTGCGCGGTGCCGATGACCATAAATGCCTGCGGGTCCGCTTCGGAGACCAGCACTTTCAGCTGGTTAACTTCAGCTCGGGTCACCACACAATACAGCACCGGGCGGCTGCTGCCGGTGTAGCCGCCTGTGCCGGGGAGGATGGTGATGCCGCGCTCCATTTCATGCATGACTTTCGCGGCTACCTCATCCGGGTGGGTGGTAACGATTATCGCCGTGCGGAAAATGGCCGATCCTTCGGAGACAGCCTCCGCTGCCAGCCCGCTCACGTAAATTACCAGCACGGCATACAACGCCAGCTTCCAGCTGCCAAAGGCAAAGCCGGAAGCCAGCACGACCAGCGTATCGGTCAGCAGGTACGATTGCGCGATGGGAATGCCCATGCGGAAGTTGAGAATGCGGCCGAGGATATCGGTACCGCCGCTGGTTCCCTGCCCACGGTAGACCAACCCCAGGCCAACGCCCAGGGCGATGGCTCCGTACAGACAGTTGAGCACCAGGTCATCGGTTATGCCGGGGCCGGGCGCCAACCAGAACAGCAGGTCGGTCAGCACGGAAAAAGCCGCTACAGAAAAGGCTGTGCGCAAGGCAAAGCGCGGGCCGCCCAGGAAACGCCAGCCCAGAAATAACAAAGGAATATTCCCGACCAGGGTCATCAGGCCGATCGGCCAGCCGCTGAAGAAATTGATGATTTGAGCTGCCCCGCTGATCCCGCCGCTGACCAGTTGGGCCGGCACCAGGAACAGGCGCATGGCAAGGGCTTGAATGAAAGCGCCCGCCAAGATGAGGCCGTAATCACGGGCGGTCTTCCAGGAAAATACCTGATTACGGAAATATGCGCGAATTTCCTGCAGGGGTTGGGTTCGCGGCTTAGGTGGCTGGTTCATTTAGATCTCCTGATCGAGCGCCTGAATTATACAGCCCGCCGGTCCCGAAAGGAATGGGAAGAAAAGCACCCGCATCAGGAGAATAATCACCCCCATGCTGGGCGCCGGATTGTTCCTTGATAAAAAAGCCGTGGCTGGGTATAATACAATTCACTTGCGGGCGTCGCCAAGTGGTAAGGCAGTAGCCTTCCAAGCTACTATTCGCGGGTCCGAATCCCGTCGCCCGCTCTTTTCATTTAACCAAGAGTTATTCGCCGGCACCCACACCCTTGGTGCGCCCGAAGAGGCGCAAGGGGGTGTTGTAATCCGAATCCCGTCGCCCGCTCTTTTCATTTAACCAAGAGCTATTCGCTGGCACCCGCGAGGGTTGTGGCAGCCAGGCGATATTCTGCTCAATTTGACTTTCGCTCAGGATCTCCCCGTCCCTCCCGATGTCCTGATTGGTAGAATAGCCTGCCGTTAATCCAAACAATCCAATAACGCTTTTGCCAGCACATTGGCGCGGATTTGTATGCGGCGATCCCGTTCCTCGGGAGACCGCCCGGCGTAAAGGGTCTTTTTCATAACCGGAACATCGGATACCGAAAATAATGCGGCAGCCTGTATGCCAACCAGACGGGCTGCTTTGAAGACGGCGGCTGTCTCCATTTCGATCCCGATGCAGCCCAGCTCATCAGCAAAATAATCTAATAAGCGGAACTGGGAAAGAATACTGTCAATACAATAAACCGGACCGGTATGAATGGCTATTCCTGCATCTCTGGCAAGAAGGGATGCCGAGCGCAGTAAGTTGGAGGATAATGCTTTATCCGGGAAGACTCGCTCGATGAGGCAGTCCGCCTTTGGAACTTCCGTCTCAAGATAGCGACAAAAACCATCCCCGGAATAGGAAAATTCTGGCATCATCAGGTCACCGATCTGGATATTGGGCTGCAATCCACCGACTGAACCGGCGAATAACAGCCGCTTACACGCTGTAAAGCCCAGCGCCAGGACTGCATCCCCAGCCTGGGGCGCACCGATCCCTGAACGGACGACGCTGATCTTTTTTCCTTTATATTCGAACTCAAATAATAAACGATCGGAGATGATCGTGATCCGGTCTACCCACTGACTAAACACTTCTGGCTGCCACCACGGCATCAGGATTACGTCCGGCTGAATGATCTCCGGAGCACAATGAAAGACCATCTGGGTTATGCTGGCCGGGGAGATATTGAATCGATCCAACTGGAAAAAATCAGAAACAGTCTTCACATTTGAAATCATAGCTTTTTTCCCGATGGTCCAATTAGCAGAACAGTTGAAAAATGGCGTTGACCGGCTTAATAAAATATTTTCATGCCTGCCAAAATAGCCCCTGGATTGCCTCGAAAGGCAAGCGAGATCTCCGTATAGGGTGAAAAGCCGCATTTGGAGCAGTCAATCTCGGCGCGACCCTGCAGGTAGCAGCCCTGCGACAGGCTGCCGTCCGGGTTAGCGCAGTCTGCCAGCCAGGGCAGGCAGCGCCAGCGGTTGGTTTTCAGGGCGCTCAGCCCGGAGATCGAATTGAGCAGCGGGTATCCCGATTTTTTGAGCGCGATCAGTTCATCCAGCAGGGCGATCCGATCACGTCTGGGCAGGAATAAACGATCATCGGATCCATAGGGGTAATAAAACTGGATGGTAACGCCCTTCACCAGGGGGGATAAGAAACGCACGAGGGCGGGAATTTCAGCGCGGTTTTCAGCATTGGCGGTGATATGGGCATAGATGCGGGGATGGGCAGACTGGCGGATCGAATCGATCACGCGCGCAAAAACCGGTGCACCCCGCAGGCGGTTGTGAGTATCCTCCAGGCCATCGATGCTGACCCACAGGATATCGGCCTCCACGTCCAGCGGGAGGGTGCCGTTGGTGGTGATCCCCACCCGAAAAAATTTCTGGCGCGCGTAGCGCACCACGTCCCGGCAGTCGTGATCCCCGTCGCGCCACAACAACGGTTCGCCGCCCTCTAAAATTACTACGCGGTTTCCCCGGGCAGATAACTGATCCAGCGTCTGGCACACCTGGGCATAGTCGGGTTGGGGGACCGCATTAGATTTAAATGGGCACTGCTGGCAGCTAAGATTGCATTGATAAGTAAGTTTATAACTGGCAAGAAAGGGCCGCCGCCGGTGGAAAATAAAGTAGTCGGCCAGGATCGAGGCGTTGAGTGCCATGGGAAAATGGCGCATCATCATCGGTTCCATGTTAACTAATTAATCCGTTTTCAACTTTGGAGAAAAAAGTCATCTTTCTTCCGGTGGACGGTGGGCCTGGAAGCTGCGGTAGAGGATTAGATCATAAATTATTTTCAAGCTGCCGCTGATCAGAAACGGCAGGCTGAGCAAGGCAGCGTTGCTGAATAAAATTCCGGTGAAGATAGGCGCCATAGATGCGCCGATAGTGCGGGCAACGCCCGTAACCCCGGCGGCAGCTGAACGTTCATCGGGTTCTACCACGGCCATCGTGTACGATTGGCGCGTGGGCACATCCATTTGCGAGATGCTGAAACGCAGCAGGAAAACTGTAATTGCCAGAGGCAGATTGGGCATCAGCGGGACGAGCATCAGCAGCACATTGGACGGCAGGTGGGTGAAAACCATGGTGCGGATCAGGCCGATCCTCCGCGCCACCCAGGCAGCGCTTAATGCTGAGATACCCGCCAGTACATTAGCGCCGAAAAAGATGCCGCCTAAAAGCGCCGGCTCGACCCCGAAGCGGATATGGAACCAGTATGCAACAAAGCTTTGAATGACAAACCCGCCCGCGAAAGCATCCAGGGAAAAAAGACCCGCCAGGCGCAAGACGATCCCGCGCGAGCGGCCCAGGCCGAGGAAAGTGGGGTTGGCGACCGGTTCATTCACCTCAGGCCGAGCCTTGGGGTGGTTCTCGATAGCCGGGCTGAGACGCAGAAACATGACTGCCAGCAGCAGGCCGATCAAGGCATACCCCAGGACGACGAAGCGGTAGGCTTCCAGGGGGGGCATCCCGGACGATCGCAGAAGCTGAGACAGCCCACCCCCGCACAGAGCGCCGAGCGCGGTGGCAAACGATCCGACCAGGTTGTACCAGGCAAAGATCCCGGTACGCCGGTTATCTGGAAGCAGGTGGCTGAGAGAGGCTTGTTCGATCGATAGGAACGGCCCCACTTCGTTGCCGCTGGGACTGATCACCCCGATCGTGGCGGCCAGCACCAGTAAGAAATAGTTGCTGGTGGCCACAAACAGAATCCCCGCCAGGATCATCAATCCCGCGCCCGCGATCAGCATCCGCTTGCGTCCAATCCGGTCGGCGTGGGTGGTGATCCATAATGAAATCGCCGTATCACCGATCAGGGTCAGGGTCAGCAGCAGGCCGACCTGGCCTTCATCCAGTCCAAGTTGTGTCAGATACAGAACCAGGACGACAGAGAGAAACCCGTAACCGAACAGGCGGGCGGTGCGTGTAGTGAATAAAATGCGGCTGTCTCGGGTCAGAACGTCCAACGGTTGGTTCATTTGCCGCTCGCGATCTGCAGCTTGCACCAGGCGTACAGGGAATCGTAGACTTCGAATTGACTCTCCAGATTAGCCTCATCATCCGGGTAGCGCAGTCCGAAACCGGAAGCGATCGCTTCCAGACCGCGCGAAACAGGATCCGAATCAATATCTTCGGCGACATCGGCCCCATGGACAATGCGCCCCAGCCGCAGCAGGGCAGGGTCAGTCAATTCATACTTGAGAAGGATGCTCTCAAACGAACAGCGCCCATCATGATGGCCGAGTTCGACGCCAGGGGCATCGAAAGGGATTGCCCTGGTTTCTTCAACAATCTTGTTCACCTGGTTTTTGGGCACAAATAGAAATTCTGCGCGGTTATCAATGAAGCGGGTGATAAGCCAGGGACAGGCGACGCGGTCGACATGTACGTGTGATCTGGTTACCCAAAACATAGCTGATGCTCCCTTTATTTACGTTTTAACCAGGCCAGCAAACGGTCTTGTGGCCAGGTATTGATGACTGAATCCGGTCCAATCCAGGCTCTTCGGGCGACGGAAACCCCATATTCCATCAATTCGAGCTGGTCCAGGGCATGGGCATCGGTATCAATGGCAATAGGTATGCCCATTTCGACCGCCCGACGGGCGTAGATCTCGTCCAGATCGAGGCGCGATGGATGAGCGTCGATTTCCAGGGCGACACCTGTTTCTTTGGCTGTTTGGAGGATCACGTCCCAATCCAGGTCGGCTCCTTCACGGTTGGGCAGCAGACGCCCACTGGGGTGGCCGATGATGTCCACCTGGGGATGGCGCATGGCGCGCACCAGGCGTTCGGTAATTTGTTGGCGCGGCTGGCGTAAACTGGAATGCAGCGAAACGATCACCACATCCAATTCAGCCAGCACCTCTTCGGTGTAGTCCAGGCTGCCGTCAGCGTGGATTTCCACCTCTGAGCCCTGCAGCAGTAAAAGGCGGTCTCCCAGCTTTTCCTGCACCTGCCGGATTTCCAGGCGTTGTTGGTGCAGGCGTTCGACGGACAGGCCGGAAGCTACTCCCAGTCCGGCAGAATGGTCGGTAATCGCCAGCACTTTGCGCCCGCACCGGATAGCAGCTTCGGCCATCGCCTGGATGGATTCCGAGCCGTCGGACCAGGTAGAGTGGGTATGCAGGTCGGCCAGCACGTCTTGATTGGCTATCAGCCGCGGCAGGCGTCCGGCCAGGGCGGCCTGGATTTCACCCCGATCCTCGCGCAGCTCAGGCGGAATCCACGGCAGGCCGAGATCGGCGTATACTGCTTCTTCATCTGCATAACGGTTTTCCGTGCCATCCGTGAGGGTGATGGCCTGGTCGGAAAGCGACCAGCCTTTTTTTTGTGCTAATTCACGCAGGCGCACGTTATGCTCCTTTGAGCCGGTCACGAACTGCAGCAGGGTGCCAAAACGCTCGGGCGGTTGGATCCACAGCTGGATTCTTAACCCATCTTTTAATTCGACGCTTGATTTATTTTCACCCTGTCCCAGTACGCGCAGCACATTGGGATGGCTGGTGAATGCCGTCATCACCGGCGCAGGGTCGGCGCAGGCTGCCACCAGGTCAAGATCACCGATGGTGGCTCGCCAGCGGCGCAGGCTGCCGGCAGCTTCAACGCGGGTGACTCCCGGCAGGCTGCCCAGCCAATCTACCCACCCCAGGGCCACCGGCCGGACGTTTCCCAATAGCCGGCGCGTGCTGCGCCTTTTCAGGGCTTCAATCCCATCGAGGATACGCGTTTCGGATTTTTCGCCCATCCCAGGCAGGTTGCGCAGTTTTCCTTCGCGGGCGGCACTTTCCAGCTCAGCCAGGGTGGTGATGTTTGCCTGCTTCCAGAACATGGCAGCTTTTTTAGGGCCGACATCAGGCACTTCGAGCAAATCAACCAGGCTGGGCGGCACTTCTTGTTCCAACTGGACCAGAAACTCGAGTTTTCCGGTTGTCAGGATTTCGTGAATTTTTTCCGCAATGGCTTTGCCGACGCCTGGGATTTCTTGCAAACGGTCCTGCGCATCCAGGGCGGCGGCTTCTGCCGCGTTGGCACGCAGGCTGTCAGCTGCCCTGCGGTAGGCCAGGGTTTTGTAAATTACCTCGCCTTTGATTTCCAGCAGATTGGCTATTTTCTGAAAAATTTCAGCAAGCTCTTGATTCGTCGGATTTGACATATATAACCTCAAGTTAACTATATTTTAGCTTCATTTTTTAGGAATAACCTATTTAGGTTAAGCGGATATTGTGTAAAACAAAAATCCTCCTGACCATGGTCAGGAGGATTTTTGTTTGAGAAAAGCTATGTCGGGTTATTTCTTTACCAGGGGGACATGGATTAATCTGCAAGGACTCGACCCTGGATATGGTCCGAATGAGAGACCTGTCGGCATAACACAGTTTAGAGTCACATTGGACGGCAAGTACCAGTCACTCGGGGTGCTGGTCGTATAGAAATCGCGGAAAAGCGCGTAGGGTCCCGTCATCGTGGATGATTCAAAGGGTGGAATCCAATTGGTAGAGGGCACGACGAGCAAGAAGGGCAAGACCGTTCCGGCAGGTATAATCCGCGAGCTGGGGACCAACCACTGGAAGAGAGTATAATCCACCGGGTAGGTATCCTTCAGGTGCCAGCGTGATTTAGCCTGGGTTCCTTCTTCCCAGAAATCGTACTGGGACATGATCGGGTCCAAGTCATGGAAAGTGGTCGATCCGATCTGGTAACTCCTGACATAAGAACCGGAAATGCGCGGGTTCAACAGCGGATTATCAATGCTAATATCGACAACCACTTCTTCGTTGATCAGCTTCTGGGGATATTGATATTTGGCAGTATTGTACAACGTGACGTCGATATCACCTGTTGAGGAAGTATAAGCGCCAGCGAGCGTTTCCTTGCCCTTTGTGCCATCGAACAAGGTAAGTTCATTGGGGTACGCCGGGATGGTTCGCGAGACTGTGTAGTGGACGCCGCCATTGAAAATCCGGTGCAAATGAATCAGATGTCTCATTCCAGAGTCAAAAATCTTGGCAGTGGTGGTGACAGTTATGTGGGTGAGGTACGGACCGCATGCGCCGCCCGGGCAGGCCCAGGTAATGGCTTCTTCTATCCGGAAGTAAAAACCGAAATCGTTGTAGTCATAATCGCCGTTGATCCAGTCCTCAATACCTATATAGCCGTTCTCACCGAAATATGGATAGTGTTCAGGGTTGCAGTAGCTTGAGTTAGCGTTGGCTGCAGCGCCCGGGACCGTAACCCTGCCGGTGTTCACATAGGCCGGGCTCTGCGGCATTGTATTGTTGTAAGAACAGGCGTCATGGACGATATTAACACCCTGAGGTGGAAGAGTTGTATCGACCGCATTCCCTTCGGCCTTGTAGAGCCAAATTTCAGTCGGGTCTAACACTAAATCGCCGTTGCCTGAAACCTCGTGGTCGAAGGCCGGTGTAACACCTGGCTGGTTGTCAGACACGATCACATTCACCCGAGGGAAGGACATCTGTCCAGTATTGGTGACCTGGTAAGTCCAAACAACGGGGTCGCCGGGTTTGATCTGTGGAACATCGGTCCCATTGGGATCATTTGCTAACTGGCCGTTGGTGTACTTGACAATGGCTATCCCAGGATTGAGCGGGTTGCAGTAGCTGGATTGCACGGTGGCGGTAGCGCCCGGGATGGTAACCGTGCCCTGGTTCACATAGGCTGTGCGCGCAGGCTGGGTCTGGTTGAGGGTGCAGGCATTGGGCATGGTTATGACCCCCGCTGGTGGGCTGGACAGGTTCACAGCCACCCCGCTGGCTCGATATTGCCAGACTTCAGCGGGATCGAAGATTGTGTCGCCGTTGCCGGAGAGCTCACCGTCAAAGGTTGGGCTCACACCCGTCTGGTCATCGGTGACCAGCACATTCGCCCTTGGCACTGCAAGAGTACCGGTGTTGGTAACCCGATACGTCCAGACTACCGGGTCGCCGGGATGGATCTGGGGAACATCCGGGCCATTGGGATCATTTGCCTCATGCCCATTGGTGTACTTCACAATAGTTATCGCAGGAGTGGGCGGGTTGCAGTAGCTGGATTGCACGGTGGCGGTAGCGCCCGGGATGGTAACCGTGCCCTGGTTCACATAGGCTGTGCGCGCAGGCTGGGTCTGGTTGAGAGTGCAGGCATTGGGCACAGTAATGACCCCCGCTGGCGGGCTGGATAAGTTCACTGCCACCCCGCTGGCTCGATACCGCCAGACTTCAGCGGGATTGAAGACCGTGTCGCCGTTGCCGGAGAGCTCAACGTCAAAGGTGGGGGTCACGCCAGTCTGGTCATCGGTGACCGCCACATTCGCCCTTGGGATGGCGACATTGCCGGTATTGGTAACCCGATACGTCCAAACGACCGGGTCACCGGGATTGATCTGGGGAACATCCGGGCCGTTGGGATTGTTCGCTTCCTGCCCGTTGGTGTACTTGACAATAGTGACCGCAGGAGTGGGAGGGTTGCAGTAGCTGGATTGCACGGTGGCGGTAGCGCCCGGGATGGTGACTGTGCCCTGGTTCACATAGGCTGTGCGCGCAGGCTGGGTCTGGTTGAGAGTGCAGGCATTGGGCACGGTAATGACCCCCGCTGGCGGGCTGGACAGGTTCACAGCCACCCCGCTGGCTCGATACCGCCAGACTTCAGCGGGATTGAAGACCGTGTCGCCGTTGCCGGAGAGCTCAACGTCAAAGGTGGGGGTCACGCCAGTCTGGTCATCGGTGACCGCCACATTCGCCCTTGGGATGGCGACATTGCCGGTATTGGTAACCCGATACGTCCAAACGACCGGGTCACCGGGATTGATCTGGGGAACATCCGGGCCGTTGGGATTATTTGCTTCCTGCCCGTTGGTGTACTTGACAATAGTGACCGCAGGGTGTTCAACGGTGAATAAGAACTGGATTAAAGATTGTTTCTGATAATCAGCCACCAAACCGGTGTAAAGGATGTCGCTTATCCCGAAATTTGCATTGCTTTGAAGCTCCCAGATGTAAGTATCGACTACATCTGTGGGGGGCGTGCCGGGACGTTGGATGGTTGCGCAGGTTTCTGCCCCGCCCGAGACCGTATAACATATCTCCAGTTTCGGACGCTTGGTTACATCGACGTCATCACTGCTGGTATATATAGAATACGGCGTCAGTCCTTGTTCTAACAGGAGGCCGTAGTTCGGGGAAGTGCCGCCCACCCAGGCTTGAACGAGGGGGGTAACGTCCGCTGAATACCAACCCGGTCCTGCTAGATTAAATGAACTCACCACTGCTGGATCGAAGCTTTCTCCGAAGTTTAACCACGTCACTCCGGTTTCTGTCCAGTCGGCAGTGATGCGGTGGATATTCACCGTCACGCTTTCGAATGTTGAAACATTTAGCGACAAGGTGGCTTTCGTAACCGTGGCGCCGGCTGGAAGACTGAAATCTGCTTCAGCATTTTGAGTCCTCGTTAACAGACCCAGGCTGGCAATCAGCACCACCAACCCGCTAAGCAATAAATAAAGAATTCGTTTACTCATCTTGTCTCCTTTTCCTGATCAGTCCATCAAACTTCCCATATTTTTTACCAGATCGATTACCAATAGATCAACAAAAAATGCAGGTATACAAAGATATGCTTTCTTCTCGGAACGCATTAATGCTGAATATGTGGATAAGCTTTCACCAATGCCTCAAAACAAACCTCGGTCAATTTTTAGAATTAAGCTAATGATTTTTGTATGCCTTCTTTACGATGGATGCGACCTTTCTTATTACAAAAAAAACCGACCAACGAGGCCAGTTTCGCTTTGGGTCCCCAATGATTTGCTATTTTGTTGTCGGATATAATGCCACATAATATATCCTTTTTGTTAATATAATCATAACAAACATTAAATATTTAATCAAGTGCGTGACGTGTTTGTAACATAAATGGTAAACTATTTTATGCAGGTGTAACATCGGCGGTTGGCATAACCTAAGAATGGTCAATAAATCCTGTTGGCGGCAGATACAGGGAATTCTCTTGACTGGAATTGTTTTGGCTTCTCGGTCGGAAGCCAATGGGTAGGCTATAATTAGGGACCAAACCGGTTGTTGAACATGAATGAGGTAATTGTTGTCTCGATCTGAAGCGCCGGGCAATGCTGAGACCCTGACGAAAAGTTATCCAACCTTTCTAGATTTTCCCATGGGAAGGTTGGCGCTGCCGGTATACCTGCCAGACGCAACATATGGGATGGTGCGCGCAGTGGATGCCGCCGACCTTGAGGATTGCCGGGTCCAGGCGTTGGTGATGAACACCTTTCACCTTATGCAGAAGCCGGGCTCCAGCACCATTGCATCACTGGGCGGGCTGCACCGCATGAGCGGATGGCAGCGCCCGATCGTGACTGACTCGGGAGGATTTCAAGCATATTCATTAATTCGCCAGAATCCAAAATTTGGCCGGCTAGATGAACGCGGCCTGACCTTTCAACCGGAAGGCAGCGATCGTAAATTCCAGCTCACTCCGGAAAAATCTATCCAGCTGCAGATGGGGTATGGGGCAGACGTGGTGGTTTGTCTGGACGACTGTACCCACGTGGATGCCTCGCGCGCCGAACAAGAACATTCCGTCGAACGTACTGTTTCCTGGGCGCAGCGTTCGAAAAAGGAATTTGACCGCCTGGTAACGCAGAAGCATCTCACGGAAAGCAGCCGGCCGAAAATATTTGGGGTGATCCAGGGCGGAGGAGAATTAGATTTGAGGCGAGAATGCGCCCAGTCTCTGCTGCCGATGGGTTTTGACGGCTTCGGCTACGGCGGCTGGCCCCTGGACGGCGAAGGGGGGCTGCTGATCGAAATCCTGCGCTATACGCGCGAGCTGGTGCCTGCGGCCTACCCGATGCATGCCCTGGGGGTGGGACACCCCCAGAACGTGCTGGCGTGTTATGAGTTGGGATACGGGCTGTTTGATTCCGCTATGCCCACTCGAGACGCGCGCCATGGGCGTCTATATGCCTTTAAACATGGGGTTAACAGTCCTGGGGCCGGTCTGGAAGGCAACTGGCTGGGATATGTATATATCAATGATGAACGGCACGTCAAATCCAACCGGCCAGTTTCGCCTGGATGCGACTGCCTGCTTTGCAGGCGGTTCTCGATTGGCTACCTGCATCATCTATTCAAAATGGGAGACCATTTATTTTTCCGCCTGGCGACCATGCATAATTTGCGGTTTATGACAGAATTGTGCGCCAGGATGATCAGGCGTGGTGAGCAGCCTCAAAATGGATGATGTTCGCCTGGATGAAGTGGTGAGCCTGGTACAAAGCAATGCTCGGTACCGGCAGATCTCTCCCAGCCTGGTGCGTAAAGTTGCTTTTCAGGAATTGTCTAAGGGGCGTTCCATAAAAGAAGCAGTCAAGGAAACGCGCAATAAGCTGCACCAGGTAGGCGGGGCTTATCAGGAGGCGCGCCCGGATTTCACTCGTCTGCTGCGCCAATTGGCAGGATCCCCGCGTGAGTTAAACGGCCTGCGCCCTTTTTGCCTGGATGCCATGCAGTTTCATGCTTCGACCCGCGAACGCCTGCCTTATCTCGAGGATTTTTATACTCCCCTGCGCCAGCAGCTCGGAGAAGTTAGCTCAATCCTGGATCTGGCGTGCGGTCTTAACCCATTGGCGCTGCCGTGGATGCCCCTGGCAGCCGGCGGGGAATACACGGCGTGCGATATTTATTCAGATATGGTCGAGTTTTTGAATGGTTTTTTTCAGTATGCCGGCATCCGCGGCAAAGCCAGTGTATGCGATCTGACGGATGAGGTGCCTGCTCAATCGGTGGAGCTGGTTCTGTTGTTAAAGACCTTACCCTGCCTCGAGCAGCTCGATAAGTCGATCGGTGAACGCCTCCTGAATGGGTTGCAGGCCGATCATATTTTAATGAGCTACCCGGCGCGCAGCTTGAGCGGCCGCAGAAAAGGCATGCCGCAGACCTATTCCGATCATTTTGAACGCCTGAGCGCAGGAAAGGCCTGGCGGGTATCCCGCTGGCAGATAAAAACGGAAATCCTTTTTCTGATTTCCAGGAAATAAATCGATCATGCGCCGGAAAACCAAGCCGCAACCCCAAGAATCCCCCAAAGAATCAGCGCTGGAGCGTTTTAAACCGCTGCTCTCCTCTCGTGATCTGGAATTGCTTTTGGAAGAGCTGCAAAAACCGCTCGATCTCGCCTTTCGAACGAACCCTCTCAAAGCGCCGGCAGACGCAGTGCAGGCGTGGGCTGATCGCTATGGTTGGGAACTGCACCCGGTGCCTTACTGCGACCGCGGGTGGCGTGTCAGCGCCGCAAAAACCTCACTAAGCCAGACGATCGAACACCGTCTGGGTTTTTACTACATTCAGGATGCAGCTTCGATGCTGCCGGTCGAGCTTTTTGATTGGGAAGATCTCGATGATCCGCTGGTCCTGGATCTGGCGGCATCACCCGGTGGGAAAACGACCCACCTGGCGGCCAAAACCGGCGACCGTGGGTTGGTGCTGGCCAATGACTCGAGCGCCGACCGGATCATCGCATTGCGCCTGGTTCTGCAGAATTGGGGCGCGCTGCACAGTGCCGTTTTGAATTTTCACGGCGAAAAATATGGCCTCTGGTTTCCAAACACTTTCGACCGGGTTTTATTGGATGCGCCGTGCAGCATGCAAGGCTTACGTACGACGGATGCCCACCCAATGCGCGGAATCTCCGAACGCGAGCGCGGAGGGCTGGCGGTACGCCAGCTGCGCCTGTTAGAAAGCGCTTTACGCGCAGCTCGGCCCGGTGGGCAGATCGTGTATTCCACCTGCACCCTGGAACCGGAGGAGGATGAAGGCGTGCTGGATGCGTTATTACGCGCCCATCCGGGGGAAGTGCGGGTAGATGATTTAGCCGCACGATTGCCATGTCCGGCGCCAGGGTTGGTGGCTGCCGGCGGAGTATCGTATGCGCCAGGTGTGCAGCGAGCGGCACGTTTATGGCCTCATATTTTCAGTACAGCCGGATTCTTTGCGGCGCGCCTGACCAAACTGGCGCCGGGTAATGACGCTTCCTTTCCTTACCCTGGACGCCCAATTTCACGGGCAGGCTGGCAGCCGCTGGACCGGAAAAGCACGGCCTGGGTGAACGGTATCTTCCAGAATTATTACGGAGTCGATCTGTCTGCCATCTTGCGGTCGCACGGCCTCGAGTTATGGCGTCGGGAGAAAGGCATCTATGCATTTCCGCAGCTGTTCTTGGAGCGTTTTGGCGATCTGCCAGTGCAAGGTTTGGGACTGCAGTTGGGTGAGGACAGTGAGGATGGGTTCACCCCCTCGCATGAGTGGGTAGCCCGCTTTGGAGAACAGTTTCAAGCCAGCCGTTGCGTTCTTTCACCTGGGCAATCTGCTGCCTGGCTGCATGGTGAGGATTTGGGCGCAATCCCAGGCACTGGCCTGCCGGCTGGCAGGGTAGTGGTCATTTTTGATGAAGAGGGGCGGTTGTTGGGGCGGGGCAAGGTCCAGGCCAACCGATTGAAGAACCTGTTGCCGCGACGTTTATTCTAAAAAAAAGAGACGGATTGGCCGGTCTGCGGCCAATCCGTCTCTTTGGTGATACTGGCAGTGATTTTCTACTAAAGACCCGCGGCGGCTTTTAGGATGGGGGCCTTATCGGTCTTCTCCCAGCTCAGGTCCAGGTCGTCGCGGCCAAAATGGCCGTACGTGGCGGTCTGGCGGAAAATGGGCCGGCGCAGGTTCAAATCGCGAATGATTGCCCCCGGACGCAGGTCGAAATTTTGCTGAACGATTTCGGCTATGCGTTCGTCATCGATCTTTCCAGTACCGAAAGTCTCAATATTGATGCTCAAAGGGTGAGACATACCAATGGCATACGCGATCTGAACTTCGCACGCGGTCGGCCAGGCCGGCCGCGACCACATTTTTTGCCACCCAACGGCAGGCATACGCGCCGGATCGATCAACTTTTGTGGGGTCCTTTCCAGAGAACGCGCCGCCGCCGTGCCGGCCCATGCCGCCGTAGGTATCGACGATGATTTTACGGCCGGTCACCCCGGCATCGCCCATCGGGCCGCCGATCACGAAACGTCCGGTAGGATTGACATAAATCTTCATGTTCTTATCCACCAGCTCGGGCGGCAAGGTGGGCATGATGACGTGTTCTATCACACCTTCGGTGATTTCCGCGTGCGAGACTTCGGGAGAATGCTGAGTGCTGACCAGAACAGTGTCGATGCGTGCTGGTTTGCCGTGGTGATATTCAACCGTGACCTGGGTCTTGCCATCTGGACGCAGCCAGGGCAGGGTATTATTCTTACGCGTCGCGGCCAATTGCCGCGCCAGGCGGTGGGCCTGGTAGATGGGCATTGGCATCAACGTTGGGGTCTCATTGCAGGCATAGCCAAACATCATACCCTGGTCGCCAGCGCCGATGGTCTCGATTTCTTCATCGGTCACTTCACCGGCTTTGGCCTCAAGGGACTTGTCGACACCCATGGCGATATCGCCGGATTGAGCGCAAATCGCCACCTGCACTGCGCAGGTATTGCCGTCAAACCCCTTGTCGGTGTTATCGTAGCCAATATCTTTCACCACTTTGCGGACCAAGCTCGTCAAAATTGACAAATGCATTGGTGGTGATTTCACCCAGCACCATAACAAAGCCAGTCTTGGTTGCAGTCTCACAGGCAACGCGCGAACGCGGATCCTGGCGCAGACATTCGTCCAATACTGCATCGCTGACCTGGTCGCACAGTTTGTCCGGATGCCCTTCCGTGACCGATTCTGAAGTAAAGAGATATCGGGCGGAATTGATAAAAGTGCGTATTCATGCATGTCCTCCTAGAAAATAAAATGCCCCTTCCGGACGAGAGAGGGGCAATCAATAAACTGCGCCCTCTTATCTACCAGAATTTCCTTCTGCCGGAGTTGGCACCTTGGACTGATCTTACATTGCCCAGGTTGCCGAGGTTTCATCGGGCCGGTCCCTACACCTCTCTGGATAAGAGTGCCGCAAAGGGCTGTTAAATTATCAGCTAGTTTATATCATAAAGAAACGTAAACGTCAAACATAATTATGATCCAGGTGCTATAATTTGGATTAATCGAAATATATTTGGAGGGTTTATGGCCGATCCTTATTTGAACAGCCTGTTAGGAACCAATGAAGAGATATTGCTCGAATGCCGCCAACACTGGTTCGTGTTTGTGCGCAATATTTTCGTCGAAGGCATCGCTATCGTCTCTATCGTGGTGCTGGTTACCTTTATTAAGTTCATCCTGGTTCCAGGTCCAGAATATTCCTGGGTGGCATTTGGCTACTTGTTGATTATCTTCCCAATCATCAGCCTGATTTTTGATTTTTTTCAATGGTGGAACCGAAAATACATCATCACCGATTTTCGCGTGATTCAGATCTCGGGGATCATTAATAAAGATGTGATCGACTCCGCGCTGGAAAAAATCAACGACCTGAAGTTGAACCAATCTTTTTTTGGCCGCATTTTTAATTTTGGCACGGTCGAGATTCTCACCGCCAGCGAGATCGGGATTAATATGATCCGCACCCTCGGCAATCCCATCCGTTTCAAGACCACCATGATCAACGCCAAAGAAGCCATGGATCGAGATGAAAACGGGACGCGTCACGGTGGGGCGGCGCCGAAAATGGCCAATGATATCCCTTCGATTAATCAGCCAGCTGGATAACCTGAGGCTGCAGGGCATCATTTCGCCTGAAGAGTTTCAGGTAAAGAAAGAGGAACTGCTGAAAAGGTTGTAGCTCGGATCATACAAAAAAATGCACCCCGAATTTTCTCGGGTGCATTTTTATTTAGAACCTGTCCGAAAAATATTGCAAAAATTTCTGGATAGATACTTAATGATTTATGGCAGGGAGAAAGGATCTAAAATTCAGGTTCTTCATGTAAACCAGGTTGTTATCATAGGCCGATTTTACGTTTAGTGTCCCCCAACCGCTGGTGTTATTGGGTATGCTGCCGGCAAGCGTAGACCCACAGGTTTGGGTGACAGGCAAAGGGGTTGCTGAAGCACGCAGTAGAACTTCCGTGGAAAATACGTCCCTTTTCAGGTCTGGAAAAGCTGACCAGAGCAGCGCAACCGCGCCGGCCACGTGAGGAGCAGACATGGAGGTCCCAGACATGCTACTAAAACCGCCGCTCTTAACACTGGATACAACGCTGACGCCCGGGGCGACCAGGTCGGGTTTTAGAAAAACAGCGCTGCCGATCGTCACCGGACCCCGGCTGGAAAAGTTGGCGATGCTGCCGTTGCTGCTGTCCACTGCGCCCACGGTAAAGACCCCCGCCTCTAAAGCAGGGGGATCGCTGATCGTGCCGCATGATGGGCCGTCGTTGCTGGCTGAAACGGACATGAAAATGCCCGCGGCGCGCACCTGCAAAACGGCATCATGCAGGCTGGTGGTGGTGCACAGCTCGCCAGGGGGACAGCTGTACGAGTTGTCGATCACATCCGGTCGTTTGGTCGGGTCCGGGTTGCTCCCGGTAAGGTCGGTCGGGGCCACGAAAAACTGCAAACAATCGATATAGGAGGAAGGCCGGCCGACGCCACCGTCCATATTGCGGCAGGCGATCCATTTCGCTTCGGGCGCCATGCCGATCTGGTTACCTTGCCCGTCATCGCCGACCATTGTGCCGGTGGTGTGCGTACCGTGCCCGTAATCATCGCAAGGGACCTGGCTGTCTAAACCGCACGTTCCCCCATTATTTACGATACTGGTTTTGATCGCATCCCACCAGGAGTAGTTATGATCGGCTTGCGCGCCGTCCCAGCCGCGGTAGTGGGTCTTGAGTGCGGGGTGGTTCCAGGCTACACCAGTATCCGCGCTGGCGACGACTGTGCCCTGGCCCTTGAAGCCCAGATTCCACAGCTCTGGGGCATGGACATAAGTCAGGCCGGGCTCGATGCCGTTTACCGCCGCGGGCTGCAGGATGTCGGCAGCTGTTTCCAGCGGCGCCCTGAAAGCACGGTCGCTTTCGATATATAAAACATCCGGGCGGGCGGCCAGGCGTTCAATATCGGCGCGGTTGGCCTGCAGCGTGACCAGGTTCACAATCCAATAACTGCGGTAAGACATTCCCAGAGCAGCAAGGTCTGCCCGCAGGCTGCGCTGGCTGATTTCTGCAGCCTGGATACGCTGTTCGACCTGGCGCAGCTCGCTGCTTTTCAACCGGTCGGCGGGGGTATCTGCGCTCGGAAAATCAGGCAGGTCGCGCACGCGGACAAGGATATTAATTGAAGGCGACGCGGAAAAATCCTGCCAGATCCGGGGGTCAATTTCAGCGCGCCCCGGTGTGGATGAGGCCAGTACAGGCTGAACAAACCAGAACAGGCCAATCAGGAAGATCAATACCGGCAGGCGTCGGACCACTTTACACCTCGCGCTTTACTTGAAATGTATCAAAATCCCTGGCCACGACCGCACCGGGGAAAATCGCCTGGGCTTCAGCCAGCACTTCCTTTTCGCGGTAGCGCCGCGAGATATGAGTCAGCATCAATTGTTTGACGCCTGCCTTGAGGGCCAGCTCCGCGGCCATGCGCGCCGTCAGGTGTGAAAATTGGCGGGCCATATCTGCTTCTTTATCGAGATAGGTGGATTCGATCACCAGTGCATCTGCGCCGCGCGCGACTTCCAAAAGGGTGCTGGTATCCCCGACATCGCCCACATGCACCAGGCGAGTGCCGGGACGAAAATCCCCTAAAACCATGTCGGGTGTTACAGCGCGGCCGTCCGGCAGAGTCACGGCGCGGCCTTCTACCAATTCACGCCGCAAAGGACCGGGAGGTATCTGGAATTCATCGGCTTTTTCGGGCAGGAACGGTCGGCGACCTTTTTCCTCGAAAAGAAATCCCAGGCAATCGGGACCGCGGTGCTGCACCGGAAAGGCACTCACGTTAAAATCTTCGGTTTCGAGGAAGATCCCACTGGATATAGGGCGCAGATGGATCGGCATGGGCGGCTTAACGCCGCGCAGCACCACGCCGTATAACAGGTCGTGGATGCGATCCAAGGCGTTGCGGCCGCCAAATATCTCAAGTTCTTCGATCGTTTCCCAACGCATAAAGGTAGACAAGCAAACCTGCCAGACCAAGGATATGGTCAAGATGGCTGTGGGTGATCAAAATGCGGTTCAGGCGTTTAAACCCGATGCCAGATTGCAAGATCTGGCGTTGGGTGCCTTCACCACAGTCGATTAAAAAGCGGTATTCATCGTGCTTGACGACCTGGGCAGGCAGGTTGCGCTTGGACGACGGTGCGGAAGCCGACGTGCCTAGAAATACAATTTCAAACAAATGAGATAAGCCCTTTCACAAAGAGTTTCTTATTTTACCTTAAGAAGGCGCACATTGCTTGCTGGTAGCGAACGCCAGGCGAATCCGTCCTTCAGATTGCCAATCCCATTAATGATCTGGAGGTTTACGGCACTCCTTGCCTAGCTCCAGGCGTTTTGGATCTTTACCGCTGCTTCGATGATGCTGTGCATATCCGTATGCGTTCCCAGGAAAACATTCTGGTTGATCCACAGGCTTTCCCGTCCGGCTTGTTCGGCTGCCGGCAAAGGCTGCTGTGTGATATGTGCAGCATCCAAAAAATGCCGGATCGCCGGGGATTGATGCAGCGGGACATAGCCGCAGCTGAGGGGGGTGATGCCCTCGGCAACCATGGCATTGATGAATTCATCGCGGTTGTGCCCGCCAAAAGCCTCAGGTTGGTACCTGAGGATAAGCAGATGGTGCGAATGGGCGGTGATGCGCGGGTCTTCGACTGGAGGGATCAACCCGGGTACTTCAGCCTGGATCAGGCGCGTCAGGTAGGTCACATTTTCTTCGCGTATGCGCATCTGGTCCAGCAGCCTGGCTAACTGTGCCAATAAGATCGCCCCTTCCCATTCCGGAAGGCGCAGATTCCAACCAAGCACCTCATGTTGATACCATGATCCTTCACGTATCCTGCCAACATTGTGGATCGACCAGCAGCGTTCGGAAAGTCTTTCGTCATTGGTGATGACAATCCCACCTTCTCCGGCTGTTATGTTCTTACTGGCTTGAAAACTGAATGCGCCGGCATTTCCAATGGCGCCCACCCGTTTTCCGCGCCATTCGGATCCCCAGGCCTGGCAGGCATCTTCCAGGACGAACAAGCTGTATTTTTGGGCCACTTTAAGGATGCTGTCCATGTCGGCCGGACGTCCAGAGAGATGGACAGGGATAATACCTCGGGTACGCGGTGTAATCGCATCTTCAAGCAGATTTGGATCCAAATTGTGGCTGCCTGGTTCGATATCCACAAAGACCGGGCAGGCGCCGGCTTGAATGATAGAGCTGGCTGTGGCGATAAACGTATACGGCGTGGTGATTACCTCATCACCCGGTTCGATTCCCAGTGCGATTAGCGCTAACTGCAGTGCCAGGGTACCGTTAGGGACGCAAATTCCGTATCGGGCGTCGTGAAAACTGGCGAATTGTTTTTCAAATTCCGCCACTTTGGTGCCATTCAGAATCCCCCACCGGCCAGAATGGAGAACTTCGAGCAGGGCTTTCTCCTCTGATTGGTCAAAGACCGGCCAGGGATGAAAGGGTTGTTGGCGGACCGGTTGCCCACCCTCGATTGCCAGTCTGTCGGTCATGGTCCCTCCCATGTTATATCAAGTACATGAGATTCCTTCGAAAGAAAATGAGCAGGACTTTATCACTTTTCATAAATAAAAAAATATTCTTCACCAAACTCAGGTATTAATACTATTCTAAATGAAAACGTGCGTGATCAAGTATAATAAATCAGGCGAATCCGTATAGCCATAATAATAATGTATGAGATTCCGCAGGGCGGAACAAAGGAGAAAGATGGAACTATACAGTGTCAATATTGATAAGCCTGAGGAGATCAATTTCATCCTGGGGCAGTCTCATTTTATAAAAACCATCGAAGATATTCATGAAGCGCTGGTCAATAGTGTGCCGGGGATTAAGTTTGGCCTGGCATTCTGCGAAGCATCCGGATTGTGCCTGGTGCGTTGGAGCGGCACGGATGAAAGTATGGTGAGATTGGCAAAGGAAAATGCGCTGGCGATTGGCGCTGGACACTGTTTTATCGTTTTCTTAAATGAAGGTTTTTATCCGGTCAACGTCCTGAATGCGATTAAGAATGTGCCGGAGGTCTGCGGTATTTTCTGCGCGACCGCCAATTCAACCGAAGTGATCGTCGCGGATAACGGCACCGGCAGGGGAATCATGGGAATCATCGAGGGTCAAAGGCCCAAGGGAATTGAGGAGGCTGGTGATATTGCCTGGCGCAAAGATTTCTTACGCAAAATCGGATACAAAACCTCCTGACCTCGCCGGAAAAATTGGCCAGTGTGAGTGTTTGAAACTTTATTCGCAGATCGTGCGTCTTTAAACAGCAGCTATGTATTTTGTTTTTTGGAGGAGAAAACAAATGAAAAAGGTCGTGATCTTATTTATCCTGGCGGTGCTTGTGCTGACGGCCTGCTCGCAGCAAGCCACCCCTACCCAGACCGATTCTGAGATGGCTACGAAAGTGGCTCAGATTCTGACGAATATGCCGACGGCCACAGGCCAGGGGCCAAAGGGTACTACAACCACTCCAGGATTGCCGACCCTGGCGGTAACCGCAACCAAACCACCCGCGAACGCCACGCAGGTTTCCAGCCCAACCGTAGCGCCGGTCGCTACCCAGGCAGCCAGCGCCACAGCGCTGCCCCCCACCGCTACCGCGACACCAGAGGTGAAAGCGACGGCTACCAAACCGGCGCCGACCAATACCCCCAGCGGGCCAACCGCCACCCAGGTGGCTGGCGATCCTCGCAACAACCTGGGGAGCCCTACCTGGATGGATAAGATGGATAACGGCAACAACTGGCCTACCGGCACTGACCCGGCTGGTTATACGGACATTGATTTCAACAACGGATTTATGGAGCTGTCTGGGCTGCAGGCTATCGATGGCTGGCGTTTGACGCACAAGCAATTCGAGAATGCCTACCTGGAAATGACGGTCAACAGCGGCACCTGCCTGCCAAAAGACCGCTACGGCCTCATCGTACGTGTTCCCAATGCGGCCCAGGCCAACCGGGGCTATATGTTCGTATTCACCTGCGACGGCAGTTTCGCTATTCGGAAGTGGGATGGCCCTTCCAATACGATGAGCAACCTGGTCAATTGGAAAGCCAATGCGGCGATAAAGAAGGGCGCGAACCAGGTCAACCGCATGGGCGTAAAGCTCGATGGGAGCAAGTTGTCACTGTATGCCAACGGAGTTCTGGTGGGTGAAGCTCAAGATGCAACCTGGAGCGCGGGTGTTTTCGGAATCTTCGCCGGAGCGCACGAATCCAGCGAGTACACGCTCAAGGTTGACGAAGTCAGTTATTGGGAACTGCCCTAAACGGTTATAAGCCGAGCGCAAGACCTGATCATGCATGGTTATCCCCTCCTGCTGTGGAGCTGATCCTGGCGGGAGGGGAATTTTTAATGAATAGGGGAAATAAGCTGACCGCCGGCGATCACATGCCTTAATGAAAGGTCCTGATTGAGCACCAGCAAATCCGCATCGGCTCCTGCCGAGATTTCACCTTTACGTCCATTCAAACCCAGCAAGGAAGCCGGGTTGAAGGAGGCCAATGTGACTGCTAGCTCGATAGATAACCCACCTGAAAAGACGGCACAGCGCACAGCATCCAGAAGGGAGATGATGCTGCCTGCCAGCCAACCTCCCCCACGGGTGCTCGTGGCAAAACCTTCGGGATGGATCTCCGCGTTCAAGCCGCCGCTGGCGTAAACTCCGATGGGCAGGCCGGTGACGGGGGATGCATCCGACACAAGCACCAGCTTTTCGGGTTTTAGACTTGCCAGCGGCCTGATCAATGATGGATGGAAATGAAAACCGTCAGCAATGATACTGCCGCCTAACTCGGGAATGGCCATATAGGCCCCGACAAACCCCGGTTCACTGCCCAGGAATCCGCGTGCATCCATGGCGCGCTGCGGCCAATCGGAGGCATTGCCCATGTGGGTCATGAAGCGCAAACCGGCATTGACCGCGGCTTGAATCTGCTGGTAAGTTGCGGCGCTGTGCCCGGCGGAAACGATGATACCGCGGCGGGCAAGCAACTCGATCAGCTCCAGCGCGCGGGGCAGTTCCGGAGCCAGGGTCACGATTTTCAATGATCCCTGAGCGGCATTCAGGAACTGCTCCATCAGGTTTATATCGGGCAGCCGTAGGGCTACCGGGTCATGCGCCCCACTTTTTTGAGGTGATAAAAATGGTCCCTCAAGGTGTATCCCGGGAATGGTGACCAGGGTCTCTGCCTGAGAAAAAGCAGCCTGAGCAGCCAGGCTGGCGGTTAAAATTTCAGGGAAGGCAGTGACCAGCGTTGGCAGTAAGGTGGTTGTGCCGTGCGCCAGGGCATAATCGGTTATTTCATTATAATGATCCTGGTCGCCGGCCTGGAAACTCCATCCCAGAGCGCCGTTGACCTGGATATCGACCAGGCCTGGAATAACAATCCCATCTCGGGCATCCAGGACGGCAGGGTCGCCTTCCGTCCAGCCAGGCGAAATGGAAGTAATCCGCCTGCCTGCCAGGTGGATCGTGTGGGGCGCGGAAACAGCCCTGGGCAGATATGCTTCGCTGACCATCACACTGCGCAAGGTGGTTGGCAAAGCGTTTAAAACTCCAGGCTGCTGATCAGATTGAGCTTGCTCAAGCGGTGGGTGGCGGTAATCCGCCGGATGGTGCCGGTCAGGCCGCGCATGACCAGGCTGTCGGTGGTGGCGACATCCGCGAAATAATTTACGCCGCGCAACAGGTCGCCGTTTGTGATCCCGGTGGCGGCAAAGAAAACATCCTCTGAGGAAACCAGATCTTCAATATGCAGTATCCTGGTAAAGTCCACGTCCGTTGGTCCACCGGGAAATGTTTCTCCAGGATTGGGTGGAACCAGTTTTCCCTGCATATTTCCACCAATACAGCGCAGCGCGCAAGCAGCCAGCACGGCCTCGGATGAACCGCCGGTACCCATTAAAAGATCGATCCCAGATTCTGGCAGGCAGGTCATTAATGCACCCGCGATATCACCATCCGGGATCAGGCGAATCCGCGACCCGCACATGCGGACATCTTTGATAAGATCCCGATGGCGGGCCCGGTCAAGAATAACCACAGCCAGATCCTTGACATCTTTACCCAGGGCGCGGGCGACGTTGTTCAGATTTTCGGGGACAGAGGCTTCGATGTCAATGGCATCGCGTGCCTGCGGGCCGACAGCAATTTTTGCCATGTAGGCATACGGCCCAGGATTAAACATCGCACCGCGCGGGGTCATCGCCACGGTGGTGATAGAATTGCCCATGCCGAGAGCCATAGGGCGAGTGCCATCGATTGGTTCGATGGCAATATCTACCAGTGGGGGTTCGCCGGTGCCGAGTTTTTCTCCATTGTATAAAATTGGGGTAAATTCCTTTTCGCCCTCGCCGATCACCACCACCCCATCCATCTGAATGGAATTTAATAACAGGCGTATGCCATCTGCTGTGGCGCTGTGCGCGGCATTTTTATCCCCGCGGCCCATGAAACGGCCCGCGCTAAGCGCCGCTGCTTCGGTGACGCGCACCAGGTCGAGCGCTAAATTACGGGTTGGCCTGGTAGTAGCTGATGGCATGGATGCCTCCATTACATTAAAAACAAGGTGATCAGAAAATAGCTTACAACGCCTGTCCACACAGTGGAGTCAATTCGATCCATTATTCCGCCTTGCGCAAGCAGGATATGGCTGCTGTCTTTGATGCCAAACTGGCGCTTTAACAGGCTTTCAAAGAGATCGCCCAGAGGAGCGGTCAGGCCGATCATCAGGCCGAGAATCGCGCCCTTGGCTGGAGTGATGGTCGGGACCTGGTTTTGGATCAGCAAAGCCAGGACGGTGCTCCAGCCAATGGCAAAAGGCAGCCCACCGAAATAGCCTTCCCAACTCTTTCGGGGAGAAACCCTTGGGGCAAGGCGGTGCTTGCCGAGCCATGATCCGATGAAATAGGCGCCGATATCCGCCGCCCAGGCGGCTGGCAGTGAGATCGCGACCCACCACAGGCCATCTGGCAGGTTGCGCAGCGGAATTAAGTAGCTTCCGATCCAGCCCAGGTAAATTAATCCCACCAGGTTAAAGGCAAAATTGGATGCGGGTTGAGTCTGGCCTAGCTCGTAATGGTAAACCGAGGCCGTCATCATTGCCAGAATGAGAAAATTTAAGGTGAAATTAAAACCAGGGGCTGGAAAAATGTGCCGAACCATGGTAAGAAGGACGATCCCGCCAACCAATAGAATCAATGAAGGTGAGTAACCCCCATTTCGCACCATGCGCCAATATTCCCAGCCGGCGACGCCTAAAATTAGAGAGACTCCGATGGCATATACCCAGCCGCCCAGGTAAATGGCTGCCCCGGCTAAGGGAATGATAATTACCCCAACCAGGATGCGTTCAATAAGCATTTTGGGTTCGAGAGACCTGGTCAGAAATCTTTCCAAAGCGTCTTTCTCGCTGGCTGTACGCCAGAAGAGCCTTGTAATACTCTTCGCGGTTAAAATCCGGCCAAAGGGTGGGTGTGACATACCATTCCGAATAAGCTGCCTGCCAGATTAAGAAATTACTGGTACGCATCTCGCCGGATGTGCGAATCACAAGATCGGGATCGGGGATGCCAGCGGTAAACAGGTACCGGCTGACCAACTCAGGTGAGATATCTTCAGATTTCACCCCGTCTTCGATCATTTTACTGATTGCGCACACAATTTCGTCTCGCCCACCGTAATTCCAGGCTAATTGCAGATATAAGCGGTGATTATCCCGGGTAAGCTCCATGGCTTCCGCAACTTTTTTCTGCAAATTACCTTGCAATCTTTCAATCCTGCCGATATGGTAAAGCCGGACACCTTCTTTATGCAGCTCAGTCAGCTCACGGTCTATCACGTCGGCTAAAATCGACATTAAACCATCCACTTCCTCCTGTGGACGCCCCCAGTTTTCAGTGGAGAAGGCATAAATGGTTAAATACTTGACCCCGAATTCGACCGAAGATGAGATGATCTGGCGCAGGTTTTCTGTACCGGCATGGTGCCCGGCAATACGCGGCAAACCTCGCCGGCGGGCCCAGCGACCGTTGCCATCCATAATGATGGCGACGTGATTGGGTGGATTTTCCAGCTTAACAGCAGTGCGGTGGTTCATACGATAAGTGGGGCTGCTACACCTCCATGATCTCCTTTTCTTTCTTCTCGCCGGTGATATCGATATGTATGACGAACTTATCGGTCAGCTTTTGCAGTTCTTCCTCGGCGGTCTCTAAATCATCCTCAGATATCATCTTTTCTTTTTCAAAATCGCGTAAATCTTTGATCAAATCACGTCTGACGTTGCGCACGGCAATTCTGGCTTCTTCGAGGCGGTTATGCACAACTTTTACCAGGTCACGCCGGCGTTCTTCGGTTAAGATCGGCAGGTTCAGCCGGATCACTTTACCATCATTGTTGGGTGTAAGGCCTAAATCAGAGGCAAGGATGGCCCTTTCGATGTGTTTTATGGTGGAACCATCAAATGGCCGGATCAACAACTGGCGCGGCTCGGGAACAGAGATGGTTGATAGCTGCATCAAAGGGGTCGGCATGCCGTAATATTCCACCGGCAGGCGTTCAATCAATGCAGGGTTGGCTCGCCCGGTGCGGATTGTGTCAAGATCATTTTCCAGGGCTTGAATTGCGCCCTTCATCCGGGTCTCGCCCTCATTGATGGAATCTTTGATCAGTTCATTGATCACTGTGACCTCCTCGATGGAATGGAAAGTGGTTGGAGTGCTTAAAGGATACCTTAAATTGCTAAAAAAAGCTATCCAAAGCTATCAACTTTGAAACCGTTGAGATCAGCGGAGGAAATTATTGGCAATTAAAGATATTTGATTCGGGCGTGTGGGAGCGTCTTTTCCAAACATAAACTTATATTTATCTTCACAAAATCTAAACAATTAATTGGTATCCTTTTCAATAGTTCTCAGAGTGCGCAGCATTCGGACGAACGGACCAATCCATTTTGGAGTAAAAATTTATGTTTCGAAAACCTGTTTTTTGGATCGTTCTTGTTGTGATCCTTGGTCTGGCTGGGGGTGGGTATTATTACTACACGACCACCCAGGTGAAAACGGTGGCAGCCGAAACTACCCAGACATTACAGACATCAACCGTCCGCACGGGAAGTATTGTCATATCGGCCGCTGGCTCTGGTACTTTAACCGCGGCTTCGACGGTTGATGTCGCGTTTTCGAAGAGCGGAAAGCTGACAGAAGTCGATATTAAGGTCGGTGATAATGTGAAAGCGGGCCAGGTTATCGCCAAGCAAGGTGACCTGGAATCATTGGATGCGACCATTGCGGCAGATAAATTAAATGTCTTAACCGCCCAGCAAACCCTGGATAACCTGTATAAGAACCTGGAAACTGACCGGGCGAACGCGCAGGCTGCCCTGATAACCGCAGAAAAAAACCTGACCGAAGCCAATTACACACGGGATATTTACAATACTCAACGCTGCAGCACGGCTTCAGTCACTTTGTATTATGGCGATCTGGTGACTGCGCAAAATAATTACGATAAAGTTAACCTCGATTTTCAAAATTATACAGAGTACCCAGAAAATGACGCCCGGCGGATCGTTGCCTATGAAAAATTATACAACGCGCAGGTCGCGCTGAACAATGCGCTGGCGACCTACAACTACTGTACCGGGAAATCGGATTCCTGGACGACCCAGGATAATGCTGCGAAGGCCGCTGCGGCACAGGCTGCCTATAATGTTGCCAAAGCCAATTCGGACGCATTAAAAGATGGGCCGGATCCAGTCCAGCTGGCGCAGGCCCAGGCCAAGCTGGATTCAGCAAAATACCAGCTGGCTGTGGATTTGCAAAGCCTGGATGACACGACTCTTCTTAGCCCGATCGATGGGGTGGTGACCGCAGTCAATTTCCAGGTTGGTGAAACAGCCTCGGGCAACTTCGCGACGATTGCCGATAATTTGCATCCTCAGATCCTCACTTACATGGATCAGACCGATCTGAACAGTTTCCAGCTGAATTACGCGGTGAATATCACCTTTGATGCCTTGCCGGATAAGACCTTCACCGGCAAGGTGACCCAGATTGACCCGGCCCTGGTTTCACAATCAGGTGTGTCTTACGTGCGGGGCACAGTCACAATCGATGAGCAGTTTGTTTCAACTATTTCCAAATTGCCCACCGGTTTACCCGCTGCGGTGGAAGTGGTCAGCGGACAGGCAAACAACACCCTGTTAGTGCCGGTCGAAGCGCTGCGCGAATTGTCGGCGGGGAATTACGCGGTCTTTGTCGTCCAACCGGATGGACAGTTAAAACTAACCCCGATCAAGGTTGGATTGATGGATCTGACCACGGCCCAGGTGCTGAGCGGATTAAATGCCGGGGATGTGGTTTCAACCGGGACAACTGCGGTGAAATCGACGACGGGAACAGGGCAATGAGCACACAATCATTGATTGAACTGGATGATGTGACCAAGGTCTACGGCGCTGGCGACATCAGCGTGGTAGCGCTTGACCATGTAAACCTTAAAATCGCTGAGGGTGAGTTCATCGCGGTGATGGGCCCTTCAGGATCAGGAAAGTCCACATTGATGAATATCCTGGGCTGTCTTGACCGGACAACCAGCGGGAAATATATTCTGGCAGGCGAGGATGTGAGCAATCTCAACCGCGCCAAACTGGCGGATATCCGCAACAGGCGCCTGGGCTTCATCTTCCAATCTTACAACTTGCTGGCTCGGACGAAAGCGATCGAGAATGTGATGCTGCCGATGGAATATGACCGCGACGATCATCGTTCTCATGCTGATAAGCATAAGGCGGCCCTGGCAGCGCTGGAATTGGTCGGACTTGTGGACCGCGCCCACCATTACCCCAACCAATTATCTGGAGGTCAACAACAGCGGGTGGCAATTGCCAGGGCGCTGATCAACGAGCCGGCATTAATTTTGGCCGATGAACCTACCGGCAACCTGGATTCCCATTCCGGATTGGAAATTATGGAGCTGTTGGGCGATCTCAACCGCCAGGGGCGGACGATTGTCATGGTTACCCATGATGAAGAAATCGCCCATTACACCAAGCGGATTGTCTTTATTCGCGACGGAAAAGTTGAATCCGACCGCCTGAACGGGCAGATCCCGCACGTGAGGTTGGAGGTGAAGAATGAGCCTGTTTAGTGTTTTAAGGGTAGCGATTAAGGCGATTGGCAGCAATAAGCTGCGCACTTTTTTGACAATGCTGGGTGTGATCATTGGCGTCACAGCGGTGATCATGATGGTTTCGATCAGCACCGGAACCGAAGCGACGATTGCCGAAAATATCAACAGCCTGGGAGCAAACCTGATCTTCATCTCACCTTCCGCGGCCTCCTTCAGCGCTGCCAGGGGACCCCGATCCACGCTGGTGTACACGGATGTGCAGGCCATTCAGGATAATGTCACCGGTATATCCGGTGTTTCTGTGGAACAGCAAACCCGGCAAACGGTCAAGGTGGGTTTGACCGCCCTCGACAGCGTGACCGTGCTGGGAACGACGACCGGTTTTCCATCGGTACGCGGGGTGGAGATTGCCAGCGGGCGTTTTTTCAATCAAACAGAAATCGATAAGAAGACCAAGGTGGCGGTCCTCGGGTCAACCACAGCAACAGAGTTATTCGGTACGGATAATCCGGTGGGGCAGTACATTTCCGTAGGGAACAACGTGCGGCTGACGGTGATTGGGGTCTTAAAACAAAAAGGATCGGTTGGGGGTGTCGACTTCGATTCACGCGTGTACACCCCGATCACGGTATTGTTCCAATATTTCCAGAATAACCAGTTTGCCCGGCTGACCGGTGATTCGGTCAACCTGATTTACGTGGCGGCCCAGGATCAGAAATCCATCGAAAACGTCATCGTCCAAATCAATGATCTACTGGCGACCCGGCACAAGGTTGCGCCAGAAGCCCCCGATTTTTCCATCCGCACCCAGGAAGACATCATTTCTGCGCAAGAATCGACCACCGCATCTTTCCGCACCTTGCTGGCTGGTGTGGCTGGGGTATCCCTGCTGGTGGGCGGGATCGGCATCATGAACATCATGCTGGTGAGTGTGACAGAGCGCACCCGTGAAATCGGCATCCGCCAGGCGGTGGGCGCAACACCGGCTGATGTACGCTGGCAGTTTCTTACGGAGGCGTTGATCCTATCATTATCAGGAGGGGTGATCGGGATAATCGTGGGTATTGGAGGATCATATTTGTTTGGAAAGTTCGGCGGTATGCGTACCCTGGTATCCGTGGAATCCATCGTATTGGCCTTTGTTGCAGCGGCAGTGGTGGGCATCTTCTTCGGTTTTGTCCCGGCCAACCGGGCAGCCAGGTTAGATCCGATCGAAGCCTTGCGGCACGAGTGAAATACAATCATGGAGAGGAAATTGCTGTGAAGAAAATCATCATCCTGTTTGTTCTGGCTTCCATAATGATCCTGGCTGCCTGCACTGCGCCAGGTGAGGCAGCCACATCCGCGGCGGCTACGCCGACTGCGGGAATTGTAAATACTGGTTTTGCCAATGCGCTGCCGGTGCCATCGCAGTTGGCATTAGGTACGATCATGCTGAAAGACACCCCAGAGGCAGTAACGGCTGCCCAGGCGGCTGAGCTGCTGCCGCTCTGGCAGGCCCTGTTATCGATGACCAATTCAACATCGACCGCATCTGCGGTGGAAATCGACGCCCTGGTGTCTCAAATCCAGCAGACCATGCAGCCGGCCCAGCTGAATGCGATCGCCGATTTGAAGATTACCCAGGAATCCATGGCAACCGCTTTTCAAGACCTGGGTCTCAACAATCTACCATCCGGCCGCAGCGGAACGCCGGTCGCCAGGACACCGGGGGCGTTTTCGGGGGGAGGTGGCGGCAATTTCGGGCCTAATGGTGGGGGTCCAGGGGGCGGGCCAGGTGGTGGCGGATTTATTATTGAAGGAGGTCCCGGCGGCGTTCCAGGAGGTGGTTTCGCAGGTACGCCTGCGGGAACGATTTCGCCATCCATCCAATCTACCGCGCGGGCCCAGGCCAGCAAGCGGAATCAGTACGGCAATCCCATTCTGTACAATGCGGTCGTTGAATATTTATCGCAGGTCACAGATCAATAAACACACCAGAGAACAAAATAATCAGCCGGCTGGCAGCTGCTGGCTGGTTGGTTTCGTAATCAAATGTTAATCTGCGGGTGCTATAATCTCGGTTTGGATGTCAGTCTTATACCTGGTTCAATCTTGTGATGGGCTGGCAAATTTCTTTTGAAAATGGACAGAGTCAGATGAAAAAAATATCGCTCATTTTATTAGTAATCCTGGCAATCATCCTTACAGCGTGCGCTACGCCTGCCGGGGCGGCTACCCAGGCTAATCCTACCCAGGCGAATGGATCCGCCAACGCCAATAATGCCAACAATAATGCCCCGCTTTCGCTGGCTTCACAGCTGGCCCTGGGTACACTAAAACTGAAGGAAACATCCTATCCGGTCACAACCGACCAGGCGGCAGCGCTGCTGCCGCTGTGGGAAGGATTGCGATCCCTTTCTTCGAGCACGAGCTTTTCCCAGCTGGAGTATGATGCGCTGGTGAAACAAATCCAGGAAACGATGGGTCCAGAACAGGTGCAGGCTATTACGGACATGAAGCTGACCCAGGCTGACATTGGGAAAACCATGCAGGCTCTTGGATTGGGCAACGGGTTCGGTGGAGCGAATGCTAATGGGACCCCTGTCGCGCGGACTCCGGGCGCTCGTACCGGAGGGACTGGTGGCGGTACAAACGGCGGCGGTCGAGGGGGCGGTTTTGGCGGCGGGGACTTTCCCGGGGGCGGTTTTGGAGGCTTCCCTGGCGGCGCGGCGGGCGGTGGCAGGCAAGGTGGGGCCATCTCTACACCTGCGACCCAGGCTACCGTGATAGCTCGCCAGGCGCAACGCGCCAACCAGGCGAATCCTTTCCTGGCGTCGGCTGTGATTACTTTTCTGCAGCAGTTAAGCGGCAAATAGATTTTTGGGTTGAATTGAGCAAAAAAAGTGAAGCTGGCAGCAGATACTTGCCAGCTTCGCCTTTATTTTTAAGAAATCTTAACCCGCCTGTGCTATAATTTTCCCCCGTGAAAGGTGGATTATGCTGCAAAAGATCGTAAAAATACTCGGGGGTGATCCCCACAAGCGCGAAATCCTGCAACACTCCGAGGTTGTCAGCGAGATCAATGACCTCGAAAATGAATATGAACAGCTCAGCCAGGAGGCCCTTAAGGCGAAAACCGCAGAATTCAGGGAGCGCCTGGGCGAGGGAGAAACCCTCGATGATATCCTGCCTGAAGCATTTGCCGCGGTGCGCGAAGCATCAAAACGCACCATAGGATTAAGGCATTATGATATCCAGATGGTCGGCGGTATGACCCTGCACCAGGGCAAGATTGCTGAAATGCGCACTGGAGAAGGCAAGACCCTGGTGGCAACCTTACCTTTATACCTGAATGCCCTCACCGGGCGAGGGGTGCATCTGGTCACGGTGAACGATTACCTGGCTCGTCGTGATGCCCGCTGGATGGCGCCGATTTACACATTATTGGATATCAAAGTCGGCGTGCTGCAAATGGCAACCCGCACCGAAAACGGGATTAATGCCTTTCTCATCAATCTTGAAAAGCGCTCGTCACAAGAGGACCAGGACCAGCTTGAGCTGGTATCGCGCAAGGTGGCCTACCAGGCAGATATTGTTTACGGCACAAACAGCGAGTTTGGCTTTGATTATTTGCGTGACAACCTTACCAACCGGCTGGAAGATCGGGTGCAGCGCGGGACATTATTTTGCGATCGTGGATGAAGTAGACAATATCTTGATCGATGAAGCCCGTACCCCGTTGATTATTTCTGGCCCGGCTTCAGAAGATGTGCAGCTTTATTACACGATGGCCAATGTCGTGCGCCAGCTCCGTCCTGAAGATTATGAGGTAAATGAAAAAGACCGCAGCGTCTCCCTGACAGAGATTGGCGAGGCGCACGTCGAAGAACTGCTGGATACTCCCATGCGCGATCCCGAAAGACCGGAGGATGTCACTCCCGAGCAGGCGCGGATGATGGGCCATTTAGAGCAGTCTTTGCGGGCGCAATATCTCTTCCGGCGGAATAAGGATTACCTCGTTCAAGGCGGTAAGGTCATCATTATCGATGAGTTCACCGGGCGGTTAATGCCCGGCAGGCGCTGGTCGGACGGCCTGCACCAGGCCGTGGAGGCAAAGGAAGGGGTCAAGGTGGAGCCGGAAAATGCCACCTACGCCACCATCACCATCCAAAATTATTTCCGCATGTACGAAAAGCTGTCTGGGATGACCGGCACAGCTTTAACCGAAGCGGAAGAATTTTATAAAATTTACAAATTGAATGTGCTTCCCATTCCAACAAATCTGGAATACATCGCGTTACAGCCGGAATCGCCTCTCGCCAGCCACGAAGAGAAAGATAAACACAATTATAAAGTCCAGTTCTACATAAAGAAGAACGATCCGGAAAGGAAGCCGGTATTTTGGCGGCGGCAGGATTTTCCGGATGTGGTTTACCGTTCCGAAGAAGCGAAACTGCGCGCCATCACCCAGGAATTGGTCCAGTATTATATCCTGGGGCGTCCGCAATTGATCGGCACAACATCGGTCGAACATTCTGAACGGCTATCCAGCCGCCTGGCGGCGGAACCCATCCGGCGCTTATTCCAGGTTGTGGTGATCCGGGATGTTTTCCTGGAAAAGAGAAACGTCCAGATTATCGAAAGAGTCATTCCTGAGCTGACGCCGTTGAGCAAACCGATAGACCAGTTGGAAGCCGGAGATCTGCGCCAGCTGATTCGCTCCCTGGGTTTAAACGTAACCCTTAATATGGAAGAGCCAGAGAACCTGAACCGACTGATGAAAATTATGGAAGTCACCTCCGCGGATGCGCCGCGGCTGGTTAAGGTGATCCAGGGTGGTATTCCTCACCAGGTGTTAAACGCGCGCAAGCATGATGAAGAATCGCAAATTATCGCCCGAGCCGGCGCTTTTGGCGCGGTAACGATTGCTACGAACATGGCCGGCCGCGGTGTGGATATAAAATTAGGCGGGGAGCTTCCGGATGAGATTCTGGCGGACGTGATCCGAGTTTTGAACAATGCCAGCATACCTGATCCGTATGATATGACCAACGAACAACGCCGCCAGGCATTGGCCAAACTGACACCCGATCAATATGGGATATACGATGAGTCAATCCGCGCTTTCATGCAGTACCTGGATGATATGCGTAAAGTGCGTGAATTGGGTGGACTGCACGTGATCGGGTCGGAAAGGCATGAAGCCCGGCGAATTGACAACCAGCTGCGCGGGCGTGCTGCCCGCCAGGGAGACCCAGGTTCTTCTCGTTTTTACCTTTCACTGGAAGATGAATTGATGCGCCTGTTTGGCGGACAGCAGGCAGACGTTCTGTTCAAACGCTTGAATATTGACGAGAATGTGCCCATCGAATCCGGCATGTTGGGGCGGTTGGTTGAGCAGTCGCAGGAGCGGGTAGAAGGTTACAACTTTGACGTCCGCAAGCATCTGTTGGAATACGACGATGTGTTGAATGCCCAGCGCAAACGGATTTATACCCAGCGCGACCGGGTGTTCACCAAAGATGACCTGAGTGAAGATGTGCTGGAGATGCTGCACACCGATCTACAGGTCCGCATCCCGGCCAGTTTGAAAGATGACGAAGGGCCGTGGAAACTGCTGGCTTACCTGGAGCAAATTCAACCGGCGATCGATTTTGATGAGGTATTTTACCCTTCATACAGTCTGAAGCTGCTTTTGGGAGAGGTTCACCAGCATGTCAGGCAAGGGAAGCGATCCGGTAAATGAGGCTGCGCGGAGCCCTGCTGGGTGTGGCAGAAAGGGCCTTAGTGGCAGAAAAAGAGCATGTGATGCGCTGGGTGCGCGGGCTGTTGGATAAAACTGGGGAAAACCTCGAGCAGCAGAAACAGGAACGGTTTGAAATCCTGGAGAACTTTTTTGAAACGGCTGGCGATAGTGAAGAAGGAGAGGCTGTTATTCGCCGCCCGCAGGAAATGATTGATGAACTCGCGGCGCTGGTGCGGCTGCCCTTGCGCCTGGGTGGAGACTTGTTCCGCCGTTTACCAGAAGGCGGAGATGATGTTCAGGCCAATTTACGCCAGCAGATTGAAGAAGCGCTGCAGACGATGAACGTGAACCGTCTTTTAGGGGCGATCGAGCGCCGCCTGGAAGAAAGCCTGGGATTACGCCTGGCCAACCTGGCGCCCTTGGGATGGCAGGATGCGGCTGAGCAAATCTACCAGGCAGCGGAAATGATCCTCAATAAGCGTTTCGATCGCTACCTTGGCGACCAGGGCCAAATTGCGCATGATATCGATCCTGTGCTGGACAGGTTGAAAAAGGACGCCGTAGAGGATCGGAACCTGCTTTCACTGCTGCGTTTGATGGGAGCCGGAGCGAGGCTCTCCTTTGACCGGCGAACCCATCGTCAGGCCTGGCGCCGCTATGACCGGCTGAATTATGCCTATCTGGCAGCCAGGCTGCTTGAGGCTGAGTCGCCGCAGCAAGTGACGGAAGACGTTGAAGAGCACCTGATCGAGGCTCGCGAGCGATTGGAACAGGCCTGGGGTAAACTCGAACTTATGCGCTTGACCGCAGGAAACCTGTCTCTGGCACAGATCGATGCCAACGTCCAGGATAAAATCGCGAATGCAATCCAACCGGAACACTTTGAAGAGATTCGCAACCTTCCCCTGAACGAGATTGGACCCGAAGATACGCAAGAAATCCGCGCGGTCATCGGAAAACATATGCAAAATGAGATTTACCGATCTTTATTGTTATCGGCGATTTCCGACCAATGGGTGGAATACCTGACCAAAGTCGAAGGTTTGCGGGTCTCGATTGGCATGGAGGCATACGCACAAAGGGATCCATTGGTGCAGTACAAAGGCCAGGCGTCAGAGTTGTTTAGAGAACTGCTGGCGGATATTCGCTCCGCGGTGATTGGGCGCATGTTCACCATGCAGCCAAGACGTGGCGCGGATGCGAACGCTGAGCGGAATGAAGCGCCTGAAAAAGAAGCAGAACAGCAGGCTCCGGCTCCGGCAGGACGGCAACTTCCCACGCCGCCCGCTGCCGTTGCTCAGCAGCCTGTTCAAAACGATGAACGGAAGAAAAAAAGAAAACGGCATTAAGCCTGAATAAAAATGTAATAACGGGGATTCCGAAAGGCAAGGACAGTCGGAATCCCCGTTATTTAATTTGCCAGGCAGGTCTTTATCTATCAAAAAATTTAACTTTTATCTTCAGGGTAAATTACCTTGATATTAGACTTGACAAAACACATTCCTCACAGAAAATACTTTGAAAATAGGGTATAATTGCCATCTCGTAGGTCCAGTCCTGGCAACAGAGAGGGTTGCCAAGATAGGTTAGCGCCTTTATAATGGACCTCTATACTTGACGCATCGGAGTACAAAATCGTATGGACCAGAACGAAGCTCATAGCGAGCAGGGGGTTACGCCCGAGAATAATACGGAAAACAACAACAATAACATGGCCTCCTTGTTAGCCCAGGAAGGACTTGGGATAGATTTCCCCAAACAAGGTGAAATCCGCACTGGGATGGTAGCCAGTAAAACCCCTGGTCAGATTCTGGTTTCGATTGGTACGAAATCGGAAGGGGTCATTTCCGGTAAAGAATATGAGCAGATTCCTCCAGATGAACTGGAAGCTCTGGCGATCGGGCAAGAAATCCCGGTGTTTGTGCTGAATCCAGAGGATCAGAATGGGAATCTGGTGTTGTCCTATACACGCGCCCGTGAAGAAGTCAGCTGGCAAGATACCGAAAGCCTGCTGGACAACAATGAAACCATTCACAGCAACATTATTGGATACAACAAGGGCGGTTTAATCGTCCCTGTGGGTGGTCTGCGCGGTTTTGTACCTGCTTCTCAGATCAGTCTTTCACGCCGGGCGAATTTGCAGGGCGATACTCCAGAAACCAAGTGGAGTAAGATGATCGGCCAGGAAATTGATGTGTGTGTGATTGAGGTCGATCGCGAACGCCGGCGGCTGATCCTCTCCGAGCGCGCTGCCAGCACTGAGACTCGTGAAAGTCTCAAAGAACGGGTGATTGATGAATTGAAGGAAGGCGAGATTCGAACCGGGCGTGTGACCAGCCTGGCGGATTTTGGCGCATTCGTTAATATCAGCGGTGCGGACGGCTTAGTTCACCTGTCTGAAATCTCCTGGGAGAGAATCAGCCATCCGGGTGAGGTGCTCAAGGTTGGACAGGAAGTAAAAGTAAAAGTTATCAGTATTGATAAAGATAAGAAACGCATCGGCCTATCCATTCGCCAGCTGCTATCCGACCCATGGGCGAAGGAAGTTTCCCAGTACCAGGTTGGTCAGCTGGTCGAAGGAAAAATTACTCGTCTGACGAAATTTGGCGCCTTTGCCCGTCTGGAAGGCGAAATTGAAGGCTTGATCCATATCTCTGAAATTAGCGAAAAGCGCATCGATCATCCCAAAGAGGTGCTGCACGAAGGGGATGTGGTGACGCTGCGGGTGATCAAGATTGATCCTGATAATCACCGGATTGGTCTGAGCCTGCGCCGGGTTGAATCGATGGCCTATGCAGATATGGACTGGCAGACACTGCTCGAAACTGAAGAAATTGGGGAGCATGAAGTTGAGCAGGAGGAAGTACCTGTTCCTGAAGCAGAACAAAAGCCTGTTGAACCCCAGGTTTCTCAAGAAGAGCCTGAGGAAAAGCCGGATACTGGTGCAGAAGAAGAATAGCCAGAATCCTGCTGGCAGACGGTGAGAAAAAAGACTGAAATCAGCGCACCGCTTACCGGTGCGCTTTTTTTTGAAATATGACATATATTATCGATGCTCATGAAGATATTGCGTATAATGCCCTTTCTTTTAAGCGCGATTATTTACGCTCTGCAGCGGAAACCCGGCGCTTAGAAGCGGATACCTCTACTCCGGAGAGGGCGGGGAATGCCCTGCTGGGTTGGCCGGATTACCAGACCGGGCAGGTGGCACTAATATTTGGCACCCTGTTCCTCACCCCTCGCCGGTTTCAAAGTGGGACCTGGGAAGCACAGGTGTATCAATCTCCGCAGGAAGCAGCCGGATTGTACCGCGATCAGATTGATTTCTACCGGCGTTTATGTGATGAGCATCCCAACCAGTTTGGCCTGGTGCAAACCCGGCAAGAGCTGGCTGAGATATTGGCACCGTGGGAAGAATCGAGCGCTGAATTTCCAAATAGAACGCACAAGATTGGTATTTTCATATCGATGGAAGGCGCCGAGGGTATTCGCCACCCCGAAGAATTGGAAGAATTCTGGCAAATGGGCTTGCGAGCGGTCGGGCCAGTATGGGCGGGGACGCGTTTCTGCGGTGGGATGTATGAACCCGGGAGCTTCACCCGCGAAGGGTATGAACTATTAGAAGTGATGGCAGACCTGGGGTATATTCTGGATCTGTCCCATATGAATGAGCAGTCCGCTTTACAGGCGCTGGATTCTTATTCTGGCACGGTGATTGCAAGCCATGCAAATGCCAGAGCGCTGTTAAAAGGTTTTCCAGGTGAACGCCATCTCTCCGATACTGCCATCCGCCGTCTGGCTGAGCGAGGTGGTGTCATCGGTGTGCTCCCGTTCAACAAGTTTTTGCTTCCCGGATGGTCTGAAACGGACAGCCGTCAATTGGTTACCCTGGAAACCCTGGCTGCCCATATCGATCACATCTGCCAAGTGACCGGAAGCGCAGAGCATGTTGCCATCGGTACAGATTTTGACGGGGGCTTTGGCTGGCCCGCTGTCCCGCTGGAAATTGACACGATTGCGGACCTGCCCAGGCTCGAACCTGTTCTGCGACAGCGCGGTTATTCGGATGTAGATGTTTCTGCCATCCTTCACGGCAACTGGCGGCGAATCTTGGAAAGATCCTTACCGTGACATATAATTAGATTCAAAAATGGCCACAATTAACCGCACCGCAGCAAGTGTGACGCCCACACTCCCTATTCGCTATCCAATGCGCAGGATTCGTACTGGATTGCTTCTAACCCTGGTGGGATTTCTAATTTTCTTGATCGGGGCGAGGCCGGATGTGTTTGGGCTGGATATCAGTCCGGTCATCGGGTTTGTCCAGATCGCGGTGTTTGTCGTAGGATTAGCCTTCATCGCCATCGGTGGTTTCATAAGCCTGATGGCTTTATGGAAAGATCAGCAAATCAGTATTGCGGCTGATATTGGCCAGCGCATGGTGGCGACGGGTTACGTCGTTGCCGGGTTCGCCGGAATGGCAGACGTATTTGGCTTTGGCAGCCATATTTACCCAATTGTCCCTTATTTTGGGATGTGGCAGCAGTTCGGCGTTGAATTAGGAGAAGTCTTGATGGCGGTCGGTTTTATATTGATGATCCCATTCGGCCCGACTCACCCGAAAGAAGAACTTTTACCAGACAAAGGTTCCGCCTCCAAACCCACCGCTTCCAGCATTTCCTGATTGGAACAAAATTTAAATTCTTCCAAACCGAGGCGTTCAGCACGCTGGTGTTCTATCATTTCAAGTTGAGCTAAATCTTGTTTGGTAAAAACAGGATTGGGCAACAGAGTGAGGCGTTGTTCGATCGCTTTAAGCGGCAGCCGGTCAAGCGGGGAGAGTGTCTGCAGGTACTGTAAGATTGCCTTGGCCCCCATCATCCCATCGCGACGAGCCACACCGACTAATCCACTGCTAGCCTGCCGCGACCAGCCGGCGACGAATATTCCCTCCAGGGGACAGTCCGTATCTGGATCGAAAGCTTCATAAGAATTCCCGTCTATAGGATATTTGGGATGCGGATTTTTTGAATATTCAGAACCGATAACCGGGATTCCAAATTGGCCATCCACCCGGTCGCCAATCGCAAAAATTACGGTATCGAAGGGTAATATTTTCTTACTGCCCAGGCTGCGTGCTTTGACCTCACCCTGACCATCTAAGATGAGCGTGTTTTCTTCAGCTTCCAGTTCGGCGATCCGACCGTTTTCATGGCCAAGTAAACGTAAGGGAGACATCAAGAATTGAAATTTTAATTTCGCCTGTGAATCGTTTTCTGCTGCTTTGTTCCGGGCGGCATCGACCAGGCTCAAGAAGGTTTGTGGATCCTGACCGATCGTTTTCATGATGGGGGTCACGCGCTCTATTTCTGCCAGAAGATCTTGCTCATCCACCAGGCGAGCCACATAATCCAGCTCGACGCGAGCGAATTTAATTTCCGCTGGGCCGCGGCGAACTACCGCCACAATTTCTTCTACCTGGGGGAGGGTGGCCAAAAAACGGGCAATATCCAGCATGACATTGCCTGCACCGATGATCGCAACCCGGCGCCCGATGAGGAATTGTTTTTGAGAGTAGGGCGGCAGCCGGTTGTAATGGTACACCAGGTCTTTGGCGTGGTAGACTCCCGACATATTTTCCCCGGGAAGTCCGAGCCATTTTGTCCCTTGGGCGCCAGTAGTAACCAGAACGGCCTGGTAACCTAACATTCTCAATTCGGCCAATTTAATATCGCCGCTTTCCCCGACAGTCAGATTGCCGTAATAGTCTATTTCATCCGTGCTTAAGATCTGCCGGAATTGTGCGCGCAGACCATCTTTCATGCGGTGCTTGGCGGGATAAATTCCATATTCTGCCAGTCCACCTGGTTTGAGGTCGCGGTTAATCAGGGTCACATGAACGTTTTGGTTGGCCAATTCTCTCGCAGCAAATAGACCCGCCGGTCCGGCTCCAATGACCGCTACCATGTATTTTGCCTGAGTATTCATACAACCACCATGTCTCCTCTGATCATGCTAATTATAAAAAATGATAGAATGTTAACTGAACCATCGCAGTGATAGATAAGATCACAATTGCTTCAATTATATCCATTTTTATGAATTAGAGATGAATAATCCGAATATTATGATCAAATTGTAAAGAGGTTTAATGCACAAAGATGTGACCAGGACTGTTCTCCCCAACGGCCTCACAGTTCACCTGAAGGAAATCCATACTGCCCCGATCATCAGTCATTGGATCTGGTACAGGGTTGGTTCTCGCAATGAAGTGCCTGGTTTAACCGGCGTTTCTCACTGGGTTGAACATATGCAGTTTAAAGGAACCCCAACTTTTCCCGCTTCTGTGTTGGATAAAGCCATATCCAGGGAGGGTGGGTATTGGAATGCGATGACCTACCTGGATTGGACGGCATATTTCGAGACCCTGCCTGCGGATAAAATTGATCTGGCTCTCCGGCTGGAAGCTGACCGCATGGTCAATAGTGTTTATGACACAAAAGAAGTTGATTCAGAACGGACCGTGATCATTTCTGAACGAGAGAGCAGTGAGAATGACCCATTGTTTCGTCTGGGTGAGGCGGTGCAAAAGGCCGGTTTTGACCGGCATGCCTACCGCTATGAGGTGATCGGTGAGAAAGAAGACCTGCACCGCATCCAACGCGATGATCTGGTCGCGCATTATCGCAAATATTACGCTCCGAATAATGCCCTGGTGGCGGTCGCGGGAGATTTCGAGACCGCAGCCTATGCTGGAGCGTCTCAAGGAGCTGTATGGGGGAATTCCGGCAGGTCAGCCGGCTAATGGGGCGCTTGAAGTAGAAACCGCCTTCGTCAGTGAGCGCCGCCAGGTGGTAGAAGGTCCAGGACAGACCACGTTCGTGCAGCTGGCATACCGCTGCCCGGCTTCAGCGGCGGCAGATTTTATGGCGCTGACCGTGGTCGATTCCCTGCTAACCGGACCCACCAGCCTTAAATATGTTTGGCGGGGGTGGGATCTCCAACAAGACCAGCCGCCTTTACCGGGCGCTGGTAGAACGCGAACTGGCAGTCAGTTTGAACGGCGGCTTACAGGCAACCATCGATCCTTACCTCTACAATATCACCATGATCATCCATCCGCAGCGAAAGGCAGAAGAGGCGCTTGCCGTGTTGGATGACGAGATATGCCGCCTGCAAGAACAGGTGGTTTCACCGGATGAGATCGCCAGGGCTGTGAAGCAGGCCCGCGCCCTTTTTACATATGGCAGCGAGAATATCACCAACCAGGCGTTCTGGTTGGGGTATGCAGATATGTTCGCCAATTACGATTGGTTTGTGAACTACGTGGCGGAATTGGAGAAGATAACGCCAGGGGATGTACAGCAAGCCGCACAAAAATACCTCACGCCCGCGAACCGGGTGGTGGGGTTCTATCTACCAACCGGCAACGGGGGAGAGGACGAAGCATAATGCCGAAAAACGATGTGAAATGGAAATCACTGCCAGGTCCGCACGATATCACCCGCACAGAGCTTGCAAACGGGATCATCGTTCTTTCGCGGTCCAATTTCTCCAGCCAATCGGTGGTGATCAGCGGTTATCTATCAGCCGGAAGTTTATTTGATCCTTTGGATAAATTAGGCCTGGCTTTTTTTACGGGTCTGATGCTGACCCGCGGAACCCAGAAAAGTAGTTTCCAGGAGATCTTTGGCGCGCTGGAATCAGCGGGTGCCAGCCTGGGTTTTGGGGCCAGCGTGCATAATACCAGCTTTGGCGGAAAGGCGCTGGTTGAAGACCTGCCTATGCTGCTCTCAACCCTGTCGGATGCGCTGCGCATCCCGATTTTCCCAATCGACCACATTGAAAAGGTGCGGGCGCAAAGCATTGCCGGGCTGCAAATGCGCGCTCAGGATACTGGCGATCAATCTTCCATGGCCTTCGACGCCGCTCTGTTTCCTGACCACCCTTATGGGCGGCCGGAAGACGGGCACCTGGAGACGATCCAATCTATCACCCGAGAAGACCTGGTGGGTTTCCACCAGCGCCAGTATGGACCGCGCGGTATGGTCATCGTTGTGGTTGGCGCAGTAGGGGCGCAGCAGGTGGTGGAGGCGGTCCAGAACAGCCTGGGTGATTGGCAAAATCCGGTTCAAATTGAAGCCCCGGAGCTTCCAACAGTAAATCCACCCGAACATCTGCACCGCGAGCACATCACCATTGCCGGAAAGAGCCAGACCGACCTGGTGATGGGAACCCTGGGTCCGGAACGTTGTTCGCCAGACTATCTGCCTGCTTCGTTGGGAAACAATATCCTCGGGCAATTTGGCATGATGGGGCGAATTGGTGACGTGGTTCGCGAACAGGCCGGCCTGGCCTATTACGCCAGCACCAGCCTCAATTCCTGGATCACTTCCGGATCCTGGGAGGTCTCGGCCGGGGTGAACCCGGCTAATCTGCAGTACGCGGTCGATTTAATCCGCAAGGAGCTGCAGCGGTTTGCGTCCGAACCGGTGACGGAAGAGGAATTGAGCGACAGTAAAGCAAATTTCATCGGCCGCCTGCCATTATCTCTGGAATCAAATCACGGCGTGGCCAATGCGCTGCTCAACCTGGAGAGGTTTCAATTAGGAATTGATTATTACCAGCGTTACCCGGGTGCAGTCGAGAAAGTCGCCCCGGATGAAATCCTGCAAATTGCGCGGCGCTACCTGGGGACTGAAAATTTGATCATTGCCAGCGCCGGACCCGAATTGGTAGCGTAAATAATGTTTGCCTTGTTTTTGCTAAATGGCCATTCTAAAGACCGGGATTGATCTTGTCGAAATAGAACGATTAAGCGGGCTGCGTCCAGAGATTCGCCAACGTTTTCTGGAAAGGGTATTTACCCAACGCGAACTGGAACAAGCGGGGCTTTCCGATGCCAGCCTGGCCGGGCGGTTTGCTGTGAAAGAAGCGGTAGCCAAGGTTTTAGGTACGGGGATCGGTGTTTTGGGCTGGAAGAATATTGAGGTAGAACGGGGAGCGCAAGGCAACCCGGTGCTTCATCTTTATGCCAATGCCCAGGCTGAAGCAGAAAAACAAGGCCTGACGACCTGGTCGATCAGCATCAGCCACACGCGTACCTGCGCGGTGGCTGTGGCTGTGGCGTTTGCGGTAGATGCGTGATGAATTTTTTCCGGCAAATTGTGGGCGGCGTGGTGAATGGAGAAAGTCCGGGTTAAATGGTGCGAGCGCGCCAGCCAGGCGCGCCCGCATAAAAACCCCCTTCGGCCTCAAAAAGAAGATTACACAACTGACAATTCGTGGATCCCAATCCAAAGGTGATTGGGCAGTACAGCGCGGTTCGGACGCACTTCGATATTTTCGTGGGCGCGGAAGGAATTTCCGCCCAACATATTGGGGTGGACGAAACACAGGTCGGGGTGCTGACCATATTTATGCTGGTAATACGCCGCAGCCCGAGAAATTTTGGTGGGCAAATCTGCCTTGGGATCATTGTCAAACCACAGCATTCCTGTTTTCATGGCAAGCTCCATTCTCACATAGTTATTGCAATTTCTGTTCCCGCACGTGATGCTGGTTCCCTGTGAACCAGCTATCAGGATTGCAAGTAGTAGGAATTTTGTTCTATTATAAGGCAAAATAGAACAAATGTCAATATATTTTATTAACCAATTGTCGATTAATTTTCGAAACTGATCGGGATGGAAAAACAGAGGCGAGCGCCTTTTCCGGATTCAGGATCTACCCAAATCCGCCCCCCATGGGCTTCGACAATCGAGCGGGCCAGGTACAACCCGAGCCCGGCGCCTTTCGTCTGGCGGGCTAAATCCGGAGCGCGGTAAAAGCGGTCAAAAATATGCGGGATATCCTCAGGCGCGATCCCAGGGCCCTCGTCTGTAACGCAAACAATCACCTGTTCAGGCCGAACCTGACCGGAGATAATAATATCACCCTTTGAAGAGTACTTAATCGCGTTAGAAACAAGGTTAGATATGACCTGTTCCATGCGGGCTTCATCCGCGAGGACCACAGGGAAATTTTCAGGAAATTCTGATTGGATGGTGTGCTGCGAGGTTTGGATCTGGAGGCGCTGGGCAATGCGGCGGGCCAGGTCTGATAATGAGACGTCTGAGCGTTTGAGGGCCATGCCACCCGAAGCCAGGCGGGTCGCATCCAGCAGATTTTCGATCATCACGGTCAACCGGTCGGCTTCTTCTTCGATTACCTGCAGAGAATCCTGGACGACATGCCGGTCCCAGCGCGCATCTTCCCGACGCAAAGTGGACACGTAGCCTTTGATAAGCGCCACAGGGGTTTTTAATTCGTGGCTGATAATCGATACGAAGGTAGTTTTTAATTCTTCCGCCTGGCGGAAACGGGAGATGTCGCGAACAGTGGCGATGATATTCAGCAGCTTCCCCTCTTCAGTTAATAGAGGAGCATAGGTTATGCCCACCGGCATAGATGGATAGGGAGAAGTGCGTTTCATATCCCCTTCGACATACAGCTGCGCGTGTGGGGTAAGGGGCCAACCTCCGGCTTCAGCTGTTTCCAGGGTGATCCCCTGAGGTGGACTTTGCCAGCGGATCACGTCTTTGTGCGATTTGCCAATGATATCTTCAGGCTTGATCCCAAGCATACGCGCCATCGCCGGGTTGCAGCGTTCTACCTGATGGACCTGATCGAGAATCAGCATCCCATCGGCGGCAGAATCGAGCAGCGCATCCAGGCGCTGCTTTTCCTTGCTGATCTGGGAATAAAGCTGAGCATTCTGGACGGCAATTGCCGCCTGATCGGCAAAAGTGCTGAGCAGGGCGCGGTCATTGGCGGAAAATATGTCCGCATATTCGCGGAAAATAAAAATTACGCCGACTACTTTCTGGCGGGCAATGAGCGGTAGACCTACGCTGGACACCAGGCCCAGGGATGCGGCAAAAGTAAGCTGTTTTAAAATGCGGCTGATCTCAGGTAGTTCAGTGGTTTGCGGGTCGCGAGGATTAGGGGGGATATCCGCCAGATACGGTTCAAGATATTTCAGAAAGGCGGGCGGCAGACTGATGGAGACCGCGATGCGCCATTCGCCATCTTGCGAGCGTAAGGCGATTAACCCGGCGTGACCTGCCACCATTTCGATCGATATTCGTAAGATGCGTCCCAGGAGAGCATCCAGATCCAGCTCCTGGTTTAAAGCGCGGGATATTTCTAATAGATAATCACGTTGGCGGGCACGAAAATCGGAAAGCATGGCAGCTACAGGTTCAAATGAGTATGGGCCAGGGCGAGCGCTCCCAATAAGCCGCAGTCATCCCCCAGCGCAGCCGGCAGGATTTTCAGATCCTTCGTATAGCTATCGGAAAGGACGAACAGGTCGATTGCTTCGCGCATCGGCTGCCAGAAAATATCTCCGCTGCGCGACACGCCCCCACCGATCACGACAATGGATGGATTGAACAGGTGTAAATAATTGGCCAGGCCGATCCCCATGTAATAACCGGCTCGTTTATAGGTTTCGAGCGCCAGGGGGTCGCCCGTCTTGGCTGCTTTTCCGATCTCCCTGGCATCGTGCGGGCAGTCGGCTGGCAAATTGGAGGAGCGTCCCTTTTTGAGCTCATCGTTGAAATAATGCGCGATGGCGGTGCCGGAGGCAAATGCCTCCAGATGGCCTTGCTTCCCGCAGCCGCACATTGGGCCGTCCGGATTTATGACCACGTGCCCGACTTCGGTCGCCAGGCCGTGCTTACCCAGCAGCAGGTGGTCATTTAAAATTACACCGCCGCCAATCCCGGTGCTGACAGTAATATACAAAATATTATGGTGGCCCTGCGCGGCGCCGAAACGCCATTCGCCCAATGCGGCAAGATTGGCATCGTTATTTAAGAAAGATGGTACGTGAAAATGATCTTCTAGTTCGCGTTTAAGGTGAATATCGACCCAACCCGCGATATTCGGCGCGGCAATGATGACCCCTGCCTCAGGATCGACCTGGCCCGGCGCGCCGGCGCTGATCGCTAACACTTCATTATCCTTGGGCCAAAGATCTTCGATCAGGCCAATGAGCCGTTCGACCGCGGTTCCCAGTCCGACCGTGGGAATTCGTTTTTGTGCGATGGGTTCTATGCCGTGCGCTGGATATACGGCAACCCGCAGCTGCGTCCCGCCAATATCGACTGCAATGATCGTTTTCACGAGAGGAACAACCTATTCAATGTCATAAAGTGGTATCATTTTTTCAAGCAGTTAGAGTTTAGGCTAATGGTATTTTACACCTGATTTCTAATAATAAAAACCGGAGTCGTTACCTCCGGTCTCGACAAGCCGGATAGGGCGGCTTGCAACCTTATTATAGCATACACGAGCCGCCCGCAATTTAGCAGGCGTTTTTTTTTGCAAGATGACAAAAGGAGGGATAAATGGACGAGGAAGTAATTTTTACCTGTAAGACTTGCGGCAGTCATGATTTGAAAGTCACTCATGAGTTTGACGTTTCAAACGGATCATATACCGAGCATTGGCGAGAGTGGGGCCCATTAGATGATGACCACCACTTCTCTTATGACGACAGAGAGAAAATGTCAGACTCCGTTGACAATGATGTAGAAGAATCAGACACGGGTGAATTAGAGTTGGTATCAGATAGTGATGAGTTTTACGTCAATTGTGCTGACTGTGACCGTGAAATAGAGTTTGGGTGGTCCCACCCAGGCAGAGGGGGCCGAATATGGCCGGTAGAATGTATCGATTATGAGGGGGCATGGATGGAGCCTAGATATAATACAGGGGGTGAAAAATGAGTTGGACGACAATAGGAACTATTGGTGCATTAAATGGCGTTGGTACTGCGATTGAGGGATACGATAACCGGGGCAACCACTTTATTTTGAATCTCTCCCCTGAAAAAAACCAATACGCTATAGACATTCTAAAATCATACGTTGCAAGTGGTTATAACTTTATCAATTTATCTATTCCAGTAAAGACTCCAGAGCCCCCCATAGACGCACCGCGTGAGGCTTGGTGGGTATGGTATGAACAAAACAAACCTGATAATTATAAATATGCACTACTCGAGTATATAGCCGAACAATTAAAATTAAAATATGGGACTGTCAGAAATCTACATTCAAAATGGTTGAAATCCCATAAGTGACATAAAAATGACATAGCGTTCGACATTGACGGACTTTTGCTAGACTGGGAGCGAGAATTAAAAATCGCCCCCAGTCTTTTTATGTTACGAGGTGGTATGAAAACTAAAACAGAGAAGATAGCCCTCCGGATAGATCAGAAAGAAAAAACAGCCCTCCGAAATCTTAGCTGCCAAGATAGGGGTATCCCCCTCAGAATTTATCAGGCGGCTAATAAAACGCGAGATCTTAACCCAAGATTCGGTATTAACACAGATTGTGATGAGGCAGAACTATGGAACAAAAAACCCCGATAACAATTAATGAATTTGACTCGAGTTTCATTCTTACCAGGCGGGAGTTATTGGGGAGAATCTTTGCTTTACTACTGGCAACTTTTGGAGCCGAAGAGACGGCCCAATTAAACAACTTTACTGAGACGAAAGGACACGAACAAGATGAGCTCAAACCTGACAGTAGATGAACTCTTCCCCTCAAAATGGCTGAAAGTTGGCGATATTGACGAAGAGCAAGACTTGGCGCTGACCATCACGCGCTATTCAATTGAAGAAATCGGCCCGGATAAAGAACGTAAACCGGTGCTGTATTTTAGCGAGACGGATAAGGGGTTGGTGCTCAATAAGACCAACGCGGAGACGATTGGCAGCCTCTACGGTAAGGGCCTGCCCGGGTGGGTTGGTAAGCGGATTGCTTTATTTACTACCGAGGTTACTTTTGGCGGTAAACCCCAACTCGGAATCCGTGTAAGGCTCCGCCCTCCCCAGGCCGTGAAGAAACAACCTGCCCCACAAATGGCAGTAGAAAGCTACCCGGACGAAGACCTTTAAAACTATGGCCGACACGAAGAAGCTCCAAAAGTTGCAATACTACGCGGGGCGGGGTTGGCCCGTCTTTCCGGTTTATTGGTTGAAAGATGGTATCTGTGTCTGTGATGATGCTGCCCGGTGCCAATCACCGGGCAAGCACCCAATAACCGCAAGTGGTTTTTATGATGCTACTACGGACCTCGAACAAATAGCCTATTGGCATGAGCGGTATCCCCTGGCAAATTGGGCGGTAAGGACAGGCCCGGCTAGCGGGTTATTAATCCTAGACTTAGATAATAAAAAAATTAGCGGTATTGAGACCTGGGATATGCTACAAGATGAGCACCCGGAGCCCGTTGAGACAATCGAGGTAAGAACCCGGGGAGGTGGACTACATCTATGGTTTACTCTCCCCGAGGGAGTGATTATTGATAGCTGCCAAGCAGCCTGGCCGGGTATTGATATTCGATGTGATAAAGGTTATGCGCTACTCCCGCCCTCAGAAGGCTATAAATTCATCTTAAATCCGAATGACGCGGAATTATCCGAGCCCCCCTCCTGGGTGGTAGAGCACCTCTCGAACCATAAAAAACCACCCAGGCAGGCGGAGCCCGGCTCGAAGGTGCCACAGGGGAGCCGTCATTTAAGCCTGCTAGAGACGGCTGCAAAACTCAAAAACGCGGGGTTAGATGATGAGGCAGTAGAAGCGGCTTTAATGGCTCTCCGAGATAAACAACTCGAGCCGGGAGACGATCCGGTAACAGATGAAGAGGTAGAGCGGGTATTGGATTGGTTTAAAGATAAAGACCGCAATTACAGCCCCTCGGACCTCGGTAACGCGGAGCGATTCATTAGCCTGAACCAGAGCCGAATTAGTTATTGTGCTGATTGGAATACCTGGCTTTATTGGGACGGGCGGAGATGGGCGACTGATAATTTTGGAGAGGCGGAGAAGTTAGCTCACGAGGCGGTTAGAAGTATATACCTCGAGGCGGCAGCGGCCCAAGATGAAGAGCAGCGGCGCCGGCTGGCTAAATTCGCATTACAGAGCGAATCGGCTTACAACATATCCGCTATGCTCCGCTCCGCTAGACCATACATGCCTATTAACCCCGGAGAGCTGGACAGGAGCCCTCTCTTGCTCAACGTTGAGAACGGTATTATTGACTTGTCTACCGGTAACCTTCTACCACACGACCCCATAAAAAAACTATCAAAAATTATCCGAATCCCCCTTGACTCCGGCGCAGGCTGCCCCCTCTGGGAAAAATTCATTAATGATGTAACTGGGGGGGATGAAGAGTTGGCCTATTTTCTACAGGTAGCTATCGGCTACAGCCTGACCGGGCTCACAGATGAGCACGTTTTATTCTTCTTGTATGGGTTGGGCTCCAATGGGAAGACAACCTTTCTCAAGGCTTTAAGGATGCTCTTTGGTGAGTATGCCACTAAAACGGACATAGAAGCGTTATTGGCAGGATTCGCTAACCGCAATACCGCTACACCGTATATAGCTGCCCTCAAGGGTATACGTCTCGCAATCAGCACAGAGATACCCGAGGGCAGGCGATTAAACGAAAGTGTAGTTAAAGACTTAACGGGCTCCGATGAGGTAACCGGGCGGTATCTTTTTTCTAACCCGTTTGAATTTGAGCCAACTCATAAACTCTGGATTGCAGGCAACTATAAGCCTAAGATACGAGGTAATGATCTCGGGATATGGCGCAGGGTGAGAGTGATACCTTTCACCGTCACAATTAAGAACCCCCGCAAGATGAGCGATATTTTAGCTGAGTTAAGGGCAGAGCTCCCCGGTATCCTCAATTGGGCTGTGTTAGGTGCCATCTTCTGGCACAACGAAGGCTTAAATATCCCCCAGGCCGTGAATAAGGCTACAGAAGAGTATAAAACCGAGTCGGACCTCTTAGGTCTCATTGGCCCTCTCTTCGATAAAAAAATCCGGTAAAACGTTTACCAATGCGGTGCTCACTTGTTGGAGGTGGCTGGCAATCCCCGGGATGATTAACTTCTGTGTAGCCAACTCTCTTGACCAGAGCACGAGCCGACAATTCTTAGAGATAGCGGAGATGGTAAGGCGGCACCCGTTTTTATCTGCTAACACTCGCGTAACACAGAGAGAGTTAGTCTTTCTCCCCACAGGTAGCCGTCTGATTGCATTAGCAGGAGACGCGGGCTCTAACGCTGGGGCCAATCACGTAACAGTATCACACACAGAGGCATGGGCTATAACCTATGAGCAGGACCGCCGCAATTGGGAAGAGTTAACCTGCTCCGCCGGGTTTATTCTCCGGTCTCCCCGCTCTCAGGATAGCGGACAGTTACGCGGGGCACCTCGAGGAGTTGGATACCTGGCACAACTTAGTAGACTTAGGGCTCGAGGGTACGAGGCTCCCGGGTGATTGGCCTATCTACCTGAAAGACGGGGTAATGCTCTTCCATATTCAGGGAGTAGAAGGGCAGCGGAGATGCTACCGGGGCAGCCCGGAGCAGGCGGAGATTTACTACAGAGACCAGAGAGCCACTCTCCGAGAGAATAGCTACAAGCGGCTACATGAGAATATTCGGACCGTCAACATTGGCTCATTTGTTGACCAGGCGGTATGGGAGGAGCTCATTGACAAGTATCATAAACCGCTGCCCATTGGCTCTAAGCAGGCTGTATTTGTTGGGCTAGACCTGGCTGTAGCTCCTGGGGGTGATAACTGCGCGTTGATTGGGGTATATGCTGAGGGGGGTAAGGTAAAAGTAGCCTTCCATAAACTGTGGAAGGGTGGAGCCTTCCGACTCAAGAAGTTGAATCTCTCGGAGACGGTGATTCCCTATCTCGAAAATATCTCAATCAATTACAACCTGAGAGGTATTTATTTCGATCCCTGGCAGGCGGTGCACCTGGCCGAAGGGTTGAGAGAGAAGGGTATAGCCTGCTATGAGGTAACACAAACACACAGTAACCGGGGGCCGAAGGATACCGCTCTCTATGAGATGTGTTCCAATGGAGCTCTTGTTTTATATGATGATGATGAGCTGCGTTATGCGGCAAGCGGGGCCAATGCAAAAGAGTTACCAGATGGCAAGTTGTTTTTACAAAAGGCAGGCGGGCGGAGCAAGATAGATTTACTGGTAGCCCTCTCAAATGTAGCCGATGTAGCCTATGAGAGCGAGATGGGCCGGGGTGGGATGGGGGTAATCCCTGACATTTTTGATGAGGGAGTACAAGAGCACCTCGAGACTCATGATTGGGTGAAGATATTAGGCGGTAGAGATTATGTATGGGTAGACCGCCGCTCTCCGAATGTGCACAGGCCGGGAATCACTTCGGAGAATTGCAGATGGAGGAACGCGGGGTGTTATGCCTGCGTGAAAGAACTACAGGGATTCTATAAGCAGCAAGAAGAGATGGGGGGCGACATTACACCCATGTCAGAAGAACAGTTTTTGATTGAGCAGAGTATGAATCTAGGTTACACCCCGCCCACTCAAGAAGAGATGGCAGCGGAGAGAACGAGAAAGCGTTTTTGGAGACAAATATCACGTAAAAAAGGCGGTAAGAATGTTTAGACGTATTGGACCGAACAGCAGCCGGGCGGCAACCTGGCGAGACCTACTTGAGACGATCCGGGCAGCCCGGAAAGAACTCAAGGAATATGCCAATGTAATGAGCCAATATGAACAGGCCGTAATTGAGAAGGATATTAAATCTATGCTCGAGGCTCATATTGGAGAGATAACTTCCGGGGCTATCGGTGAATTTAAGGGCTCAATCGAGCGGCTCAAGGCAGCGGGGCGGAAGATTGACCAGGCAAAAACCAATGAGATTACCCGCTGGAATATGCCCCGCCTTGCTGGGGAGATGCAAGCCGTCCAAGTGATGGTAGAGTCGGCTCTTGCGTCTGGTGGTGCAGTATTCTCGACGGCTCACCCTCTCCGGTTGTAACGCTCGAGCGGATCTACTCAGAGGCTAAGCAGAGCGGAGATATTCATCGTTTGCGGGGCACCCTCGAGGTGCTCAAGGGGGCTATGTCCTAAGGCTGAAAAAGCGGGGGTATCGAGTGAAGATGTGACTACGAGGTAAATCGGCTCTCGCAAGATTGGCAGAGCGTGAACTTGTTGAGGTCCGCGTTACCGAAGAGATAACCCAGGCTCAAAAGGAGATGGGGGCTCAACTTGAGCAATTCTCACAAGACCGTGAATCCCTGCGGCAAGTTGGCATAGAAGCGGAGGGAGATGATCCATTAGGGGTATTTGCTGCGGGGCCAATCGCAAGAGCGTTAAAACTCGTACAGGCAGACGAGACGGGACAACTTCACTTTTACAGCGAGGGTGACGGTGAAGTAACCGGCGTGTTTTTCACAGAGTGAAGCCATCAGAGCAGCGGATAGCCTTTATACGTATAAAGGATTTTACAGGTAGAGAGGTGACGAGATGAAAGGCGATTACGATTTGCACGGGCAAGGGCCCAGAGTATTGAGGCAGCCAACGCGCAGTTACTTGACGCGCTGGCGGCTCCGGGTGAACTGCCCCGCAAAGATGAGATTGCGGCGCTGATCGTACGAGCTATAACCAGGCAGAAACCGAAGCAAGTCCGACCGCGCGATTAACCGGTTGTTCGTGCTCATGGGCAATGGGCGCGGCCATAGATGGTTGAGGCCGTTTTGGACCCCGAACGCGTTTCAATTTTTTGATGCCCCGGGAGGCCGGTTGGACCTGGCGCTGCACTCAGAGGTTGAGAAGTTGACATGCTTCATTGGTGAATATGACCCCGGCGCAGATCCGGATTAATTTTGTTGACCGTCCGCCCCTGGCGGTCCGGGCAGCCTGTTACACCCCTGGCAGGCTGCCCGTAGAACTTTTATAATTTATCCCCGCACCGGTTGACACTTGGTGTATAATAAAATCACTTCAGAGAAATGAAGCGGAACCGGCAAGAGTAACGAGCTCTCACCGGTCCCTGACCAACCACCGGGGTAAGCGGTGATTAGCTGCAAACTATTTTAGCACGATTGCACCCCCGGTGGAATATCTCTACCGGGTGGTTTTTTTAACCACCCACCCCCGCACAGGAGGCGGGTTGTCATGGCTAAGACAGTTTTGCACGATAGGGTTAAATGGGAGACGCTCCCCGAGGTTAAGACTCTCAAGGTGCTAGACCTCGAATTAGTGACTAAAAATCTCCGCTCTTTTTTTGCAGAATGGCAGCAAGACGGGCCGGACCTGGCAGAGGTAGAAGTTAACCTCTTGCTGGTTACGGTTGATATTCTGCGGGGAGTCTTCTTGATGAATGATGAGGAGATTCAGGCGGCATTGGGAGAAGAGCTCTACCAGGCTGCCCGGGTTATGGTTGAGACTCCCACAGATGAATTATTCGAGGGATAAGAATATGCCTAAAGACAAGATGACAGATGCAGAATTTCAGAGGCTCTACAAAGAACGATCAGGAACTTTCGCGAGTTAATGGACGGCATGGCCGTTCTTGTCAAAATGGACCAGGTTGAAGAATATATCTCAAAATCATGTATGAGGTAGACCAGGCTCCATTCTGGCGGCTCTTACGATGGCTCGTGAATGAATTTAGACCATAGGTTAACCAATGGGGGCGGGGATTCCCCGCCCCCGTAAGAGGCAAAAAATGACTATAAAATGCGCTATCTACACTAGAGTGAGCACTACAGAGCAATCCGATAAAGGACACAGTTTACCGTCTCAATTGCAGGCTTGTAGAAAATATGCAGAGCGTAACCGATATGGAAGTAGTAGCCGAATATCAAGATGATTTTACGGGCTCTCGAATTGACCGCCCTCAATTACAGGCATTACTTAATCAGGCTCAATCAAGGGTGATAGACGCTGTAATAGTGTATGAATCTTCCCGCTGGGGGAGAGATGTAAGGGTACTGCTAGAATTGCGTGATATTTTAGTTAATGCGGGGGTTGAGTTGCACTACAACTCAAGAGGAAAAGTAGACCTCATCACTCCACTCGGAATCTATATGTATACCAATGAAGCCTCATTTAATCAGTTATGGAAAGCTATGATAATTGAGGCTACTAGCCGGGGCAAGAATCACAAGGCAGAAGGGAATAAAGACACTCCGGGCCGGTTAGTGATGAATGGGCGGGCTCCATTCGGATATGTGAGAATTGGCAAGGGTGATGACGCAACTCTAGCCATCAATGCTGATGAGGCTGAGGCTGTAAGAAGTATCTTCCATTGGTATGTATACGGCAACGGGAACGGGCAGCCGTTATCACTCCGGGGGATTGGAGAGAAGTTAGAAGAGAACGGTTTAACGCCAAAGTCATATAGAAGTGAATGGGCTCCATTCTGGTTTGCTCCCTCTATTCGATTCATCTTGATGAATGAAATTTATACGGGAATTGCTCACTACGGTAAGGTCCGAATGATAAACGGGAAGAGAGTTAAACAGAACCGCCAAGAGTGGATAAAAATTGAGGCTGCCTCAATTGGCAATCATAGACCGGGAGACTTATGAGGCGGCTCAAGAAAGACGTAAAAGGAATATGGAGCTCTCCCGGCGGAATCAAAAATACCCCTATCTCTTGAGCGGATTCTTTCGATGTAATGAATGTGGTAATGCTATGACGGGTAGCAGTTATACAACCCAGGAGAAGAGGGTACACGTTTACCGCTGCGGTAAACAATGGGCGAGACCAGAGCAAGAGCCCTGCCCTCACCGTAACGCTACCATTAGCTCACATATTGCGGAGTCTAAGGTATGGAGTTGGATCGTAAATTTATGGTCCGATGAGGACGGAATCAATGAGGGGATACTCGGATACCAACAAAGAAGCGAGGCGGAATTAGAGCCCAAAAAGAGGCGACTATTGCAGTTAAAGAGCCTGGCGGAGACGCAGGAGAAGAGGGCAGCCCGTCTCATATCTCAGATGTCAGATGATGACGACCCCGCTATAAGCGTGATGATTAAAGAGCAGGCTAAGAAAGAACTCGAAGTCAAGAAAGATATTCTCTCAGAGATTCAACAATTGGAGCAAGAATTAACGGGAGTCGAGATAACTCCTGAGATGATTGAGCAGATGAGGCGGACTATTGAGATGGTTAGAGACGGGATAAAAGACCCCAGTTACGAGGTAAAACGCACTATCTTTAATTGGCTCAATGTGAATGTGCTCTGGCGGGTGGATGAAACCGGGAGATGGTTAGATATGAACTGTGAATTACACCCGGAGAAAGCCTCGATTATGTTATGCCGTTCACAGGTTGGATTATAGCATAAGGCTCGTTTGAGGGCAGAAAACTAAAATTCTCAATTCGTCCTATAATCATAAGTGAGACTGGGAAAGAGCAGTATTTGCTGGTATTTCACTCTAATTGGTGCATTCCATCATAATATTCAGGGAAAGGGGTCTAAATGAACCATCTCGAAGGCAATTTCAAAGGGGCACGGAACTGCAGCATCTATTATCAGGCCTGGCTTCCCGAAGGGGATGTCAAGGCCGTGCTGTTTGTTGTGCACGGGTTGGGAGAACACAGCGGGCGCTATATGAATGTGGTCAACCACTTTGTGCCCCTCGGCTACGCAGTGTATGGGCTTGACCATATTGGCCACGGAAAAACAGAAGGTCCGAAAGAAATCATTGAGCGCTTCGAAGATTTCACCCAGACGCTTACCATTTACTACAATATGGTCGCTGGCTGGCAGGCGGGCAAGCCCATCTTCATTCTCGGTCACAGCATGGGCGGGCTGATTGCCACTCATTACCTGCTCGATTATCAGGCCAATTTCCGGGGCGCCGTCATCTCCGCCCCCAGCATCAAAATTGGCGAGAGCATTTCACCGGTGACCATCACCATGGGTAAGATCCTTTCTGTGATTGCACCAAAGGCGGGGGTGCTGGCTCTGGATGCCAGCGCTATTTCGCGCGACCCACAGGTGGTGGCAGCTTACGCCAATGACCCGCTGGTCTTTCATGGAAAGACTCCCGCCCGGTTGGCGGCAGAAATGTTGAAAGCCATGCAGCGCGTTACAGCCGAGGTAAGCAAGATCACACTGCCATTTATCGTCTTGCAGGGGGCCGAGGACAAGCTGGTTGATCCTGCCGGCGCGCAGATGCTGTATGATCAGGCCAGCTCTAAAGATAAGACGATCAAAATCTACGAGGGGCTGTATCACGAAGTGTTTAACGAGCCGGAACACGATTACGTGCTTGCTGATGTGGAAAACTGGCTCGCAGCACACTGTTGATAAGGCCAAAGGGAAGGAGCCATATACTGCGCATTATTTACCATGCGAGACGCGATTGTCGAGACTGCTGTCAAGAGAGATACAGCCGTCGAGCAGCCAATTTTTTCAGGGGTAAGCGGCTGAGATGTGTACTTCCGCAGCGCACTTGAAGTGAGGTGTTCAGCGACTGCCCGGATGGTTATTCGGACGACAAATGATTAAAAAATAGAACTTACATGAAAAATTCTAGCTTCATGAATATTGCTTTATTGGCACTATGTGTATAATTAAGGAAATTGTTGGTAGGGGCGGTCAGTAATTTTTATCTCGATTTTTAAAAATATTGTTGCAGATAATACCAACAAGATTAGCTATAAATCCGGTAAATCATCCGGATCAAAAAATATCATAAATGTCATAACAAGCCACGACTTCAGCGTTTGAAAAAAACGAAAGGAGGGCTAATATTACGAGATTTTACGCTGGACAAATGGGGAGGTCATTGTTCTTACTAGTTTCTCTAGCACTTGTATGTTGCACATCTACATCTGTTGTCTTGCCTTATATCGCACAAGTTGAATCGGTCAGACCGGAAATTCGAGGTTTAATTATTCAAGGTACTTCTGGAGGTGGGGGTGAGTTAGAAATCAGAAATCAAACCACCCAGGAAGTAACAATCCTAGACGAACAAGGCAGTGCTTATGTGAGTCTCACTCCAGACGGGGTTTTTGAATTATTGGGTGAAACGTGGGTTAACACAAAAAACACCTCTGAATACTATTGTCATGATCCGAGAATTGTATATTTGGGACCTGAGCCAAGCAATCGCTTTCCTCAAATAATGAAAAAATGGACTATTACAGGAAAGATAGGACAGCAAATATTCAAGGTGGATGGGATAACCTCATACTCGCCGAACGGAAACATTAACTTCTCCAATACGCTGATAATCATTGGTATAGCCTTTATAAGTTTGATTTCGATCATTTTTTTTGTGCTACTTCTTTTTATTATTAGAAAGAAGCAAGGATAAAATCTCACAGAACTCAGGAGGGTTAAAATGAGCAAGGTCTTAGGAATTTACAAAATAATTTTTCTGATTTTTTCTTTGTGTCTACTACTTGGCAGCACCAGCAGCATATCAATAGCGCAGAAACCTACTCCACCACCAGAGAATAGTGTGGGTGGAGTGAGCGCTTGCGATATATCGAGTCCGACAGGGATCATCAATGTCGTGAATTCGAACTGGAGCAGCAATTCTGTTACCTCTGACTGTGCTCTCGGTTGGGGCAACGATGAATGGCATTTAACGCTTTCACAACCCAAAACAGTAACACTTAAAGTGGATGACTGTTGTTGTCCGGGCGACTATTATGGAATTTTCGTTAATGGAAACCTCTTAGGTACGACCCCAAAGCCTGCGGTGTGGGGCTGTAATTTATCTGGAAGCCTGAGCAGTGGCTCGTTCTCTACCTATCTGCCAAGCGGCACGCATGTAATAAAAATACGCGATGTCAGTTTCAGTGACCATTCTGCGCTAGAGATTGGCTACCAACGCATGTGTCCGGCTGGTTTTACACTCACTGGCACCTTGTTAACCCCACCTTCAACCCAAGATGTGTCAATTGATCCGGCGAGTTGGGAATTTGTCAATAATGTTTCACCCTACTCTCCTGAAAAATTCTGGATTTCAGTGAATGCAAAGAATATCGGAACCGCAGCAGCGAACAATGTTATCGTACGCTTTTATAAGGGGAACCCTGACCAGGGAGGTATTCAAATCGGTGGCGATCAGGTTATCGCAAGCATTGCAGCCGGCGGACAGGCAAAAGCGACTGTAGAGTGGACGCTAAGCGGCAATATCGAAAATCAGCCCCTATACGCTAAAGCCACTGCTGCTGCCGACATTAACCTTCAAAACAACACTGCCATCAAAACAGTGAGTGTTTGGTACATTCCTTTCAGGCATAACATAGATGCATATTCTTTTATTAATTGGGGGTTGGAATGGCAGGATGTAGCGAACGATTTGTTGATGTTCCTGGATTATAACCACCCTGATGATAAAACGACGGCATTCCTTTTCCCGATTATCTACCCGGTATGGAGTATGTTGGTTGAAAGTGGGGGTCATTGTTATGGGATGGCCGCGACAAGCAGCCTTTATTATCAATACCCAGAAATTAAACCGGTCGCGAAGACGACTTATGCAATGGGAAAAGAAGAAGTGCGCAGCGATATCCAATATTATCAACGGACTCAAACAACCCATTTAATGGAAGCTTTTATGATGCGCACCTTTGGATCGGATGCCAAGGTTCAATACAATAGTGTACGCTCCAGCATAAAAGACTTACATCAGCCCATCATGTTGCTCATGCAAGATATTGCTGAACCTAACACAGGTGGGCATGCAGTGCTGGCATATAAAGTGCTAGATTTGGTCGACGAGAAAAGAATTTATGTATATGATAATAACCGTCCATTAGATATAATGACTCGCAGCCTGTACGCCACGGTCAATACAAGAAACAACACCTTCATGTATGCATCGGGCTACGGATACGATTTTGACCGATTTCTGGCTGCTCCGGCGCTGATGACTTGGCCTGATTCGGCGGAAGTCGTTGTTGAACGGTTTTATAATTGGGTATTGAGCCAAATCCAAAAAATTGGATCAATTCGAGTAGTTTTTGGGCCGAACACGAATGGTGCGCTGTCTGCTGTGGGGGACGGCAATAGTGTAACCGCCTCAACTGGATTGGTGATCAGTCCACTGATTACCGATCAGTCTGGTCGACGAATTGGGTATGTGAATGGAATCTTCGTCAATGAGATACCTGGAGCTTCCCTAACTTCCATTGGAGATCATAAAATTCTAGATTTGCCTGGCGATCTGCAATATGTTGTCAGTGCTACAGGTACCGATTCAGGTAGTATGGCTTTGACTTTTCTAATTCCTGAGAACGCTGAAGTCGTCCGTAATGTGGGATACTTCGATATTCCGATTTCTGCCGGTTCTTTAGCAAGCGTCCAGCTAAGTAAAGCAAATTCAGACTGGACTTTAGTTAATACGGGACAGCCGCCTTTACAACCTGACATAATCAAGGATGTAAGTTTATTTCGAACTTATCAGCCGCTGATAACGAAAGGTTCCACGTGTAGTGGAGAGTTGGTGGTTAACCAGGGGTTTGAATTGGGAGCCAGCACTGGGTGGATAAAATCTTCAACGAATGGACGCAGTCTAATTTATTCTGGCGGTTTTCCTGCCCCGGTCGTTCCTCATTCCGGAAATTGGGCGGCCTGGTTAGGCGGTATACAAAATGAAGTGGCGAGCTTATCTCAGACGATCATCCCGCCAGCGAGTGCTACTTCTGCAACTCTGTCTTTTTGGTATTGGACCCAGTCTGACGAAAGCGCCTGTACATATGATCACGCCTGGGTAGAAATTAATGGCGGCTTATTGCGCCTTCTAAACTTGTGTAGTTTAGGAAATACGAATGGTTGGACACAAGCAGTAATAAATCTCACACCTTACTTAGGTCATCCCATGTCGATACGCTTCTATACAGACACTGACGTAATCATCTCCAGTAATTTCTATATTGATGACGTCTCTATGAGCTTTCAATGTAACGGCCAATAGGAAAAAGTCGGTATAGCTTGTTACTGTGGTCTAATTTAAAATAGAAAAATCAGATGAAAACTGAGGATTTGCCTGATCTTCAGTTTAATCAGCATTGTCCGCCAACCAGCCCCAATCCGACCACCCGTTGACGCTGGGTTCAATCACTGCTATGATGGTACCGATGCAGACAAATGGACAGCATTGGTACCATCGCTGGTGGAAATACATCCGCCAGAAGCTGCTGTGGTTCGCCCCGGGATTGGGGGTGAAACGCTGGCTGGCATTAATTTTAGCCGGCACAACCCTCCTTGGGGTCGGCATCGCCTATTTATTATTGGATATCTACCGCACTGCGCCGGATACCTGGTGGCTGCCTTCCCTATCCATCGCTGCACTGCGTTTTCTGGACCGCCCGCTGCGGGTGATTATTTTTGGGGGGATTGGAATTGGCTCCGTTTTGTGGGGCATTTATGGGTTGAACCGGTCGCTGATGCGCCCGTTTATGCGGCCTGGGCATGCGATGGTGGATACGGTGACCGCATACCGCCGCCGCGAACGCGGTCCGCGGGTGGTGGTGATCGGGGGGGGAACGGGCTTTCTGCGCTGCTGCGCGGTCTCAAAGTCTACACCAATAACCTGACCGCCATTGTGACCGTGGCGGATGACGGGGGATCCTCTGGCGAGCTCAGGCGCACGACCGGCATCTTACCCCCGGGCGACATCCGCAACTGCCTGATTGCGCTGTCCAATGACGAGGCCTTGCTTTCACAAATTTTTCAATACCGCTTCTCCAGCGGGGCCGGTTTGAACGGGCATTCCCTGGGAAACCTGTTTATCACCGCCATGACCGATATTACCGGCAGTTTTGAAGAAGCAGTATCCGAAGCCGGACGGGTGCTTGCAGTCGTGGGGCGGGTCCTTCCGGCGACATTGCATGATGTACGCCTGGTGGCTTCAATTCATAAACCGGAACTCAATAAGGATATTCAGGTCAAGGGTGAGAGCGAAATTCCCAAGCAAGGTGGGATCATCCGCCGGGTATGGCTCGAACCCGATAATCCACTGGCGTTTCCGCCGACCTTGCAAGCCATTCTCTCCGCCGATCTAATTGTGGTTGGCCCGGGAAGCCTGTATACCAGTTTGCTGCCCAACCTGCTGGTGCCGGATCTGGCGGATGCTGTTCGCGCCAGCCGGGCATTAAAATTTTTTGTGTGCAATGTCGCCACCCAGCCGGGAGAAACCGACGACTATAACTGCGGTGATCATGTTGCCACAGTGGAAAGACACCTGGGCGGGCCAATTTTTGACCTGATCATTGTGAATAACAATACCAGCGCGAAGCTTCCGGATAATATCCAATGGGTGTGCCCGGAAGTGAACCTGGACCAGCGCTACGCAGTTTACCAGGCCAATCTGGTTGACAGCGAGAATCCCTGGCGGCATGATTCCCAGAAATTGGGCAAGGCTATCATCGATTTATATAATGAACGCACCGGTCCCCTGATCACCCGGGAAGACACAGGCGCGCAAGCAAAAATGTGATCCAGACAACCGTTTACGCCCATGCCAACACATGGTAAAATTTTTCACATACATCAATAGGAGGATCGTATGACAGTCAAAGTTGGTATCAATGGTTTTGGCCGGATTGGACGCCAGGTCCTGAAGGCTATTAATGAACGAGCGGGGGGCGCTCTGGAAGTGGTCGCGATTAACGATCTCTTCGACACCAAAACAAATGCTTCTTTGTTCAAATATGATTCAAATTATGGAATTTACCCGGGTACAGTTGCCATCGACGGAAACGACCTGGTGATTGACGGAAAAAAGGTGAAAGTCTTCGCCGAGAAAGATCCCGGTGCCTTACCCTGGGCTGACCTGGGCGTGGAAATCGTGATCGAGTCGACCGGGATTTTCACCGACGCCAAGGGTGCCCCTGGCAAGCCTGGCGCCGGAATTCATATCGAAAAAGGCGGCGCGAAGAAGGTGATCATCAGCGCACCCGCCAAGAACGAAGACCTGACCATTGTGCTGGGCGTCAATGAGAATAAATATGATCCCGCCAAGCATCATATTGTTTCCAACGCCTCCTGCACCACGAACTGCCTTGCCCCGGCAGCCAAGATTGTGCATGACAATTTTGGCATCATCCAGGCGGTCATGACCACCATCCATTCATACACCAATGACCAGGTTATTTTGGATCAGGGTCACCGCAAGGAACTGCGCCGCTCGCGCGCCGCCGCCTTGAACATCATCCCCACTACCACCGGGGCTGCCAAAGCGGTCGCACTGGTGATCCCCGAATTGAAGGGCAAGTTCGACGGCTATTCGCTGCGTGTTCCGACCCCGACCGTCTCCATCGTGGATTTCTCCTGCACGGTCGAAAAACCGGTCACCAAGGAATCGCTCAACGCTGCATTTATTGCTGCCGCCAATGGCCCGCTGAAGGGTATCCTGGGCGTGACCACCGGTGAATACACCGATCCCCTGGTTTCCATGGATTTCAAGGGCGATCCGCGGTCTTCGATTGTCGACCTGCCCAACAATATGGTCCTGGGCAACCTGGTCAAGGTTGTGGCCTGGTACGACAATGAGTGGGGTTACTCCTGCCGCACCGCCGACCTGGCGAAGTTAATGGCAGCCAAGCTGTAAAAATGAAAAGCAGGGTTTTTGCGGTTATCCGCCGCAAAAACCCTCTTTTTTTTATGGGAGGACGTTATGTTTAATAAAAAGACCGTGCGCGATATCGACGTCAAGGGGAAAAAGGTGCTGGTGCGCGTAGATTTCAATGTTCCTTTAAAAGATGGGAAGGTCGACGATGATACGCGCATCACCGCGGCGCTGCCTACAATTAAATACCTGATGGAACAAGGCGCGGGTGTCATTTTATGCTCGCACCTGGGAAGGCCAAAAGGCGGCCCTGATCCTAAATTCAGCTTGAAACCGGTGGCGGAATATTTGAGCGGTTTGTTGGGAAAACCGGTGGCGTTTTCAGAGGACTGCGTTGGCCCGAAGGCAGAAGCAGCCGCGAAGGCGTTGAAACCCGGCGGCGTTCTGGTGTTGGAAAATACCCGCTTCCATCCCGAAGAAGAAAAGAACGACACTCGACCTGGCTAAAGGAATGGCCTCCCTGGCACAGGTATTTGTCAACGATGCCTTCGGATCCGCGCACCGCGCGCATTCCTCCACGGAAGGCGTGGCCCGCTTCCTGCCGGCTGTATCCGGTTTTCTGCTGGAAAAAGAAATCAAATATCTGGGGCAGGCGATCGATAACCCGAAACGCCCGTTTGTGGCGATCCTGGGCGGGGCAAAGATCAGTGACAAGATCGGGGTGATCAAGAACCTGCTGACCAAGGCCGACGTGGTGCTGATCGGCGGGGCGATGGCCAACACCTTCTTCAAGGCACAGGGGTATGAGGTCGGTAAATCATTGGTGGAAGACACCGCCCTGGATACCGCGAAGGAATTGCTGGCGCTGGGCGGGACCAAGCTTCGTTTACCTGTCGATATGGTGCTGGGAGATAAGCTGGATGAAACCGCCGAGGTCAAGGTCATGGCGGTCGGCAATGTCGCCGACGATTGGCGCATCCTGGATATCGGCCCCGACACGGTAATGGCTTTTGGCAAGGCTATCAAAAGCGCCGGAACGGTGGTGTGGAACGGGCCGATGGGTCTTTTTGAAGTGAGCAAGTTCGCCAAAGGCACGATGGGGGTCGCCAAGGCTGTTGCTGAGAGCAATGCGATTAGCGTGATCGGCGGCGGTGATTCGGTATCAGCCATCCAGAAATCTGGCCTGGCGGAAAAAATTACCCACATCTCGACCGGCGGCGGGGCTTCCCTGGAGATGCTAGAAGGCCTGGTTTTACCAGGCGTGGCTGCGCTGCAAGATAAATAACGGGTAAAGAAAGGGGTTGCCTTCTGGCAGCCCCTTTTATTACCCCAGGCCGGATTGGGTGAGGTTCGCAATTATAATAGAGCCAAGGAGTTCATTATGGCGCGGATTTTAAAATACATCGGGATTGCCATCGCCGGATTTATCATCCTTCAGCTGGTGCCGTACGGGCGCAGCCACACCAATCCGCCGGTCACCGCCGAACCACAATGGGGAAACCCGCAAACCCGCAGCCTGGCGCAGCGGGCATGCTTTGACTGCCACAGCAACCAGACCACCTGGCCTTGGTACAGCAACGTGGCTCCAGTTTCCTGGTTGATCCAGCATGATGTGGAAGAAGGCCGCGCCACCATGAACCTTTCGGAGTGGGGGGCAGGTCCGGTGATTCGCAGTGAACGGGAGCGCGGTGAACGGCAGGCCGATGCGCGGGAGATCAGTGAAGTGATCTTACGGGGCCAGATGCCGCCTGCTCAATATCTGCTGCTGCATCCTGATGCAAGTCTATCCCAGGCGGAACGCGACCAGCTGGCGCAAGGATTCCAATCCATGCTGGGCGTTGCCGTCAAATAAACGCCGTCGGGAAATTTGGTGCTGGACAAAAAACCGCCTTTCCGGTAAAATACTCCTTCGCATGGGTTTATCAGTCTATCTGGAGGAAAGAAGTTGGCAAACATTAAGTCTCAAATCAAGCGCAATCGACAGAACGAAAAGCGCCGTGTGCGAAACAGGATATTCCGTGGTCGAGCCCGAACAATCATTTCGAAGGCCCAGACTGCCATCGAAAGCGGAAACAAAGATACAGCTGCAGATGCCATCAAAATGGCTATCAGCTCGTTAGACAAAGCCGCGGAGAAGGGCGTGATCCACAAGAATAATGCCGCCCGCCGCAAGAGCCGTCTGATGAAGCGTTTGAACCAATTAGCATAATCTGCACTGCATTTTTCCCGGTTTCCGCCGGGACTCATCTGTTAACCTGGCAGCGGGAGTTTAATCCTCCCGCTTTTGATTTTATAAGGAACGGATAGAATGTTCGAAGCCGAGCAAGCGCACATTGGGGAACAGATCAAGGCCTTCTGTGCACAACAGGGGCTGCCGGAACCGAACCTGCTATGGTCGTGGATTCCTTTCAGCGGCCAGTGGGGGATCTCCACTTCATTTTTCCAGCTGGCTTCTCAGGAAGCACGCCAGGGTAAAAAAGTTAATCGTTCCGCAGCGAGCCCAGGAAATGGCACAGGCGATGGCCCAATCTCTGGGCCAACCGGCTGGATTTGCGCGTATTGAGGCTGTACGCGGGTATCTGAACCTGTATTACTCGACTTCGCAATTTGCCCAACGGGTGGTTGACCAGGTGCTTGCCCAGGGACCCGATTTTGGACGCGGCCTGGAGCGCGGCGAACAGGTGATGGTCGAGTTTTCACAGCCCAATACCCATAAGGCATTCCATGTGGGCCATCTGCGCTCGGCTATTCTCGGGGATGTGCTGTGCCGAATCTTAAATTTTGCCGGTTACGATGTGGTCCGGGCGAATTACCCTGGGGATATCGGCCTGCACGTGATTAAATGGCTGTGGAATTACATGAATTTTCACCCGGGTGAAAAACCAGAAAAAGAAATCACCCGCTGGATGGGAAGTATTTATGCCGAGGCCAGTAAACGCCTGGCAGAAAATCCCGAGCTGGAAGCCGAAGTGCGCAATTGGTATGCCCGGTGGGATCAACGCGATCCAGAGGTTGTTAAATTGTGGGAAGAAACTCGCCAGTGGTCTTTGGAAGGTTTCCACCAGATGTACGACCTGCTGGATATCCGCTTTGACACCTATTACTTTCAGAGCATGGTCGAACACCCTGGTAAAGAGGTGGTCGAAGAACTGATCCAGAAGAAGATCGCGATCGACGAACGCCCGAAGGGGTCGGTCTATGTTAAGCTGGATGAGCTGTTAGGCCTCTCGCAGGAAAAATACAGGGTGATGGTTGTCCTGCGCTCAGATGGGACAGCGTTGTACGCGACCGAGGACCTGGCGCTTGCCAAACGCAAATTTGCCGATTACAGGGATTTAAAGCGTTCTTATTACGTGGTCGACGTGCGCCAATCCCTGCACTTTCAGCAGGTTTTCAAGACCCTGGAATTGGCCGGATACGAATGGGCGACGCGCTGCCAGCATATTCCCTACGAACTGGTCAATCTGCCGGGAAATGTGGTCATGGCATCGCGCGAAGGCACGGTAGTGCTGCTGGAGGATTTGATCCGTGAGGCGACCAGCCGCGCCTTGGAAGTGGTCGAGCAGAAGAATCCCGAATTAAGCGCGGAGAAAAAACAGGCGATTGCCCAGGCTGTCGGCATTGGCGCGATTAAATACCCCATGCTGGCCCGCGAAAGCACCAAGGTGGTTACTTTCGATTGGCAGGCTGCGCTTGATTTTAACGGCCAGGCTGCTCCGTATATCCAATATGCCTACGTGCGCGGCGGCAGCATCTTGCGCAAGGCGAACCGCGATATCCCGGAAGCGGATTTCACGGCTGAGCTGGCCCCGGTGGAGATCCAGCTGATCGATTTAATCACCCGACTGCCGGCAGAGGTGCAAAAAGCAGCGGCCGATTTTCGCCCGTTAAATATCGCCAGCCTGGCGTATGAGCTGGCTCGCACGTTTAACGATTTTTATAACCAATGCCCTGTGCTGCAAGCTGAGGAACCGGTTCGCAGCCAGAGGCTGCGCCTGGTGGCGGCCACGCGCCAGGCGATTGGGAACTGCCTGGCCTTATTGGGCATTACTGCCCCCGAGGTGATGTAGCTGGGCGGCATCGTCCCCTCACGGCGGTGCGAATGGGCGCCATCGTCCCCTGGGTGATGGAAACATACTTATCTCAAAGGAGACAGCGTATGAACCCTATTCGTACACTCATCATGGGTGCGGCCGGACGTGATTTTCACAATTTCAACGTCTTCTTCCGCGACAACCCCGCCTACCAGGTCGTGGCTTTTACCGCGACCCAGATCCCGAACATCGATGACCGCAAGTATCCGGCGGCTCTGGCCGGCAAGCTCTATCCGGATGGGATCGAGATCTATCCGGAAAACGATCTGGTCGGACTGATCCAGGACCTAAAAGTCGATGAGGTGGTCTTTGCTTACAGCGACGTGCCCCACGAATACGTGATGCATAAAGCCTCCACCGTCCTGGCAGCCGGCGCTGATTTTCGCCTGATGGGGATGAAAACGACCCAGCTAAAATCGTCCAAGCCGGTTGTTTCGATCTGCGCCGTCCGCACCGGTTCGGGCAAAAGCCAAACCACACGGCGGGTGTCAATGATCCTGCGGAAGATGGGTTATAAGGTGGCGGCAGTGCGCCATCCCATGCCTTACGGCGACCTGGTTGCACAGCGGGTTCAGCGTTTTGCCACCTATACCGACCTTGACCGCTACGACTGCACGATCGAAGAACGGGAAGAATACGAACCCCATCTGGATAACGGCGTGATTGTGTATGCCGGTGTAGATTATGAAGCCATCCTGCGCCAGGCCGAACAGGAAGTCGACATTGTGCTTTGGGACGGCGGCAACAACGACTTTTCTTTCTACGTCCCCGATCTGTCGATCGTGGTCGCAGACCCTCACCGGCCCGGGCATGAGCTGACTTACCACCCGGGTGAGACGAATGTGCGCTCCGCGGACGTGTTCGTGATCAACAAGATAGATACGGCTTCGGGCGATGAAGTGTTCAGAGTGCGCGAGAATCTCCAGGGTGCCAACCCGCGGGCGATTATCATCGAGGGCGCTTCTCCTTTATTTGTCGACGATCCGGCTGAAATCCGCGGCAAGCGGGTGCTGGTGATCGAAGACGGGCCCACCTTGACCCACGGTGAGATGAAGTACGGCGCCGGTTGGGTGGCTGCGCGAAAATTCGGCGCGGCAGAAATTGTCGATCCGCGCCCATTTGCCGTGGGCACGATCGCGGAGACCTACCGAAAATATCCCTCAACCGGGCCCATCCTGCCGGCGATGGGGTACGGCGGCGCCCAGATCAAAGATCTGGAAAATACCATCAACCATTCCGATGTCGATCTGGTAATTTCCGCCACGCCGATAGACCTGACCCGGGTCATCAATGTTACCAAACCGATGAAGCGCGTACGGTATGAATTGGAAGAAATTGGACAACCCACCCTTGAAGATGTTCTCAAGGAGAAATTTCAGAAGTAGGTAATTGAACAGCGCACCGGTCGGGAAATGAAAGCGTTCCCGACTGGTGCTGCACAATTTCCTGAAAGCAGCATTGGCAAACCATGTTTATTGATGAAGCACGAATTATTGTCCGCTCCGGCAAAGGTGGAAATGGGATGGTCCATTTCCACCGCGAGAAATACGTGACCCGCGGCGGGCCGGACGGAGGCGACGGCGGACGCGGAGGGGACGTTGTTCTGGAAGTGAAATCAACCCTAAACACCCTGTCGGCTTTTCGTTATACCAGCAAGTATTTCGCGGTCGAAGGTAAGAACGGCGGGGTTAACGATATGACCGGAAAATCAGCGGATACATTAATCGTCTATGTGCCGCCGGGAACCATTGTGCGCGATGATGCCAGTGGAGAACTACTGGGCGATCTTGTGGAACCAGGCCAGCAGCTTTTGGTCTGTAAAGGCGGGCGGGGAGGGCGAGGCAATCCGCATTTTGCCAATTCACGCATCCAGGCCCCGCGGACAGCCGAAAAGGGTGAACCTGGCGAGGAGAAGACCCTGCGCCTGGAGCTTAAATTGATCGCCGACGTGGGGATTGTAGGAGTGCCAAACGCGGGCAAGTCCAGCCTGCTGGCGTCGGTGACCAATGCCAAACCAAAAATTGCCGATTATCCCTTCACGACCCTCGAGCCAAACCTGGGTGTGGCGGAACTGGATATGGACAACAGCCTGGTCCTGGCGGACATTCCCGGCCTGATCGAGGGCGCGCATCAGGGCGTGGGATTGGGATTTTCCTTCTTGCGCCATGTCCAGCGTACGCGGGTGCTCATCCATCTTTTGGACGGATTGTCCGAAGACCCGATCGCTGATTTTGCTCAAATCAACAGTGAAATGGCCCTGTTTGATCCGCAGCTAGCGAAAAAACCTCAGCTGGTGGCCCTGAATAAAATCGACTTGCCGGATGTGCAAGCGCGCTGGCCGCAGATCAAGGAAAGTCTGGAGAAAAAAGGCTACCAACCGATGGCGATTTCGGCAGCAGCGCACACCCAGGTGCGCGAACTTTTGTGGAAATCGGTTGAGCTGTTGAAAACTGCCCCCGTTCTCGAGGTTGAGGCGGCTGAAATACCGGTTTACCGCCCGGCAGAAGATCCAAAATCGTTCACGGTGGAACAAACAGCCGAGGGTTGGCAGGTGCACGGGGCCGCGATTGAACGGGCTGCCGCAATGACCTATTGGGAATATGATGGGTCAGTGCGCCGTTTTCAACGCTTGATGACGACACTCGGCGTTGAGGCGGAACTGCGCAAAGCCGGCGTGAAGGAAGGCGACACGGTATTTATTGGCGATTACGAACTGGAATGGCAGGATTAACCCGGATCTTTAAGCGATTTTCAGCCCGTTTTTTCACCCAGGGATGAATTTTTATGCGTATTGGTATTTTTGGCGGGACATTCGATCCTCCTCACATTGCCCACCAGGTACTGGCGGCAGAGGCCCTTGAACAACTGGAACTTGATCGTCTGCTGTGGGTCTTAACACCCATGCCGCCTCACAAGCAAGGCGTTGCGATCAGCCCGGTGGAACAGCGCCTGAAACTGGTGCGGGCAGCGATTACGGGCGAAGCGCGTTTTCAGCTATCACGGGTTGAGTTGGATCGCCCGGGGCCGCATTTTGCGGTGGACACGGTACGCTTACTGCAAGAACAGCATCCGGGGGACGAATTCACCTACCTGCTGGGCGGTGATTCGCTCAGGGACTTGCCGCTCTGGTACAAGCCGCAAGAATTCGTGCTGCACATTTCAGGTCTGGGGGTCATGCGCCGGCCAGGCGTTGATATCGACACAGACAAACTTGAGATCCAGTTGCCGGGTATTTGGAAAAAAGTTCGTTACTTCGAAACGCCCTTGCTGGATATTTCGTCCAGCGCGATCCGCACGCGAATCGCTGAAGGCAAGCCGTTCCGTTACTTTTTACCTTCGCCTGTTTATGATTTAATTCGACGAAACCATTATTATCAATAATCCGCATAGAAGGCAGGATGTCTTCGCTAGTAATTCCCCTTATATAATGAATCTGTCATTGCGAGGCCTGTTTTTTGGGCCGAAGCAATCTATCCTGTGCGATAGATTGCTTCGCTGCGCTCGCAATGACAGTTAATCATTTTGCGTGGTCCACATCGTGCGACCAGCTTTTTGCTTATTTCCAGATAAACACCTGCAGCCAAATGATGTTGATCACCAGGGATATCATGGTAATGATGACCCCGGCCTTGGTGTATTCCCAAAAACTGAGGGTGACCCGCCAGCGGGAGGCGATTTCTGCCACAATCAAGTTCGCTACCGATCCAAGCAGGGTCAGGTTTCCGGCTAGAGTTGAGGCTGCCGCCAGGGTGAGCCAGGCGGGCTCGGGGTTCGCAACCGCTGCGATCACCGGCCGGAGCAGCAGCACGGCGGGCACATTCGACACAATGTTGCTGAGAATCAGGGTGATTGCCGAAAGGTTTACAGCATTCAGCTGGCCCAAATTATTGGTTAACCTGCCAAGCTCGGCCGTGATTCCGTTCGCCTCCAATGAACCGGTGACGATAAACAGACCGGAGAAAAATACCAGCAGGCTCCAATCAAACTCGGCAAAGATCTGTTCGGGATGCATGCGCCGGGAAAATAGCAGAATGCAGGCGGCCAAAAAAGCAGCTTCGGCAACCGGCACACCGGCGAGAAAAGCCAGCAGAAGGCCCGCTGTCACTACCAGGCTTTTAATCAAAAGCGGCCGATCGACCTCCAGATCGGCTTGGGGAAAGGGCGGGAACGGTTCATTACGAAAATCCCACGGGTACAGCTTAACCAATACCAGCCAGATCCCACCCATCGAAAGCAGCGCGATTGGGGCCAGAGCTGCCATAAATGAAATATAGGGAATGCCTGAAGCCATGCCAATGATCATATTTTGCGGGTTGCCGGTCAGCGTAGCCGTCGAACCAATATTCGCGGATGTGGCCAGCGCGATCAGGTAAGGAATGGGATTGCGCTCAATCCCCAACATGATCTCCAGGATTAATGGGGTGAACATCAGGCAGATGGTATCGTTTAAGAAAAATGCGCTGAGAATCCCGGTGAGCAATATTTCCCAGATCAAGAAACGTCGTGGAGAACGCGTCAGCCGGAGCAAGGATCCGCCGACCAGGCGGAAAAAGCCAGCGACGCGCAGGTTAGCGTTCAATATCATCATGCTGAACAGCAGGACGAGAGTGTCGATATCCAGATATTTCCCGATGTCCGCAAACTCGATTTGACCCAACAGGATCAAAATGCCCGCGCCCATCAAGGCGATCGTTGTGCGGTTGGCCTTAAGTAATGGCCACCGTCCAACAGCAATCCCTGCGTAGGTTAAAGACACCACTAAAATAGTTATCCAGAAATTCATATAAAAATGATTATATGATAAATAAATTGTGCCTTGTGATGATCTCACAAGACACAATCAGGATTTTCGTGTTAACCGATAACAATATTATTGGGTTGGCTCTGCCGGCGGCGGGAGCGGGGAGGAGGGAGGTTGGGCCGGTGGTTCAGCAGGTGGCGGAAGTGGAGTGGAAGGAGTCTGGGCCGGTGGTTCCACCGGCTGGGTCGGAACCTCTTCACCCGGCTGCCGTGATGGCTCAACCTGCATTGGCGGAGTTGGGGGAACGGGCGGCAGGCTTGAATCTGGCGGCACCTGCGCCACAGGCTGTTGAGCTTCGACGGCTGCCGGTGGCTGCGCGGGCCAGGTTGAGGCTGCAGGCACGATTGGCCCCTGTCCATAAGCTGGGGGCTGTGGTGGGGCCGGATGGATCTGGTTGGGTGTGTAAACCTGGGCGCCAAATTTGCTGGCGACAACGCCGCCCAATCCCACCATCATGGCGATACCCACCAGCGGTATGCCAATGCAGCACAGAGCCCAGAACCATTCGCCCGTTACCACCAGCAACAGGCTGGCGAGCAGGCTGATCACCAGGGTGCCAACCCCGGCGCTGACCGGAATTGCCCAGGTAGTATTGAGCATGCCGGTCATCCGTTTTCCGAGCTCCAGGCCGATCGCAATCCAGCCGAACAGGATGGCGATGGCGAAAATCAGCAGCCCAACCAGACCTAAAGGAATGAGAATTACCGTGATTGCCAGCACCAGGAAGAGAGCCGGAGAGACAACCAGAGTCAAGAGGCCTAATGCGCCCGAGATAATGGGCTGGGTACCGATGGTACGCGCGACACGGTCGGTGGGCATCGGAAGGAAAAGCGCGACCAGCACAGCCATCAGAGCGATCATCAGCGATCCAAAGACCGCGGTCAGGATGCCTGCTCCAGGACCAAAATCGATCCAGAATGAAGGCGTGTAGATCATCGTCGGGATGCGCAGCGGGAAACCGCCTATCCCTGTCAAATGCTTGCCGCGAATGGTCGCCCCAGTGGAAATATCAGCATTTCCACCAAGTGTGTTCAGATCACCGGCGACCAATGCACTTTCTTTCACAGTAACGTTCCCGCCAAAAGCGGTCACATCTCCACCAACTTCACCGCTGACGATCAGACTTCCCCCGAAAACGACAACGTCTCCTGTGGCGCGTGATCCTTGTTCGAGGATTGCATTCCCGCCAAACACGACCAGATCCTTGATCACCTTTCCAGAGGGTAGAACATAATCACTGCCGAAAATGACTGGACTGTCATCACCGGTAGGGCTTTGGGCATACACTGAACCGGGCAGCGCCAAGACCAGGGTAGCCAGGACGAAAAAGAATAAAGTGAATCTAATGAATTTGTTCATTTTTTTGTGCTCCTTGTACGGATATCCGCCAGAGCGTGAAAAACCAGACGCATGCAACAAAGCTCACTCCGCAGGTAATAAGGATCCATACCACCAGGAATATTGGCTGCTGCAGGGCAGCCAATAAGACATGTGTGACCTGGTTCCACCGGTTAATTCCCATGGTGATCGCTTCTACCCCGTTCACCAGCATTTCCGTGGGCGAGGAGAAAGTAAAGATCACAGCCACCAGCAGAGCCGCCGTGGCGATCAGACCCAAAGACAGGCCAAGTATCAGGCTGCGAACCTGGCGCCGGTGGGCCTGGTGGGCGCGGCGCTCCGCCAGTGAAGCTGAAAAGCGCTGGCTGAAGCCGGGTGCAGGTCGACTGATCCGGGCGGATTTCAATGAGAGGTGGGCGGCCTGCCAACCGGTCTGGATCTTGCGGCAATCTGCACAATTTGCCAGATGGGCTTGAAGCGCAGCTTCCTGCTCAGTAGTGCGGTTGTTCTGATCAAGCAACCAGGTTTCAAAAGGCTGGTGATTCATGGCGCTTCCTTTCCAATAACGAGGTTTGTGGTTGAGCGATTTCCCAGCGTTTGGCTAACAGTAAACGCGCCCTGTGCAGGCGGCTTTTCACGGCACTGACCGTCATTTCGAGGGCTTGAGCAATCTCATCCTCAGACATTTCGTGCCAGTAGCGCAGGATCAGTACCGCCCGATCTTGCACTCCCAACTGGGAGATCAAACGGTGCAGATACTGGTCGTCATCCATCTGGCTAACCACTCGGTCTGGGTTGGGAGCAGGATCGGGCGCGGTTTCTTCCATGTATTCGTCGATGGGATAAACCGGATGCTTACGTTTGCGCTGTTGGTCGATGCAAAAATGCGCTGCGATCGAGAGCAGCCAGGTGATAAAGGGGCGCTGAGGATCATACCGGCGGAGATTTTGATATGCCCGCCAGAATGTTTCCTGAGCGGCATCCTCGGCTTCGACCCCATCACCGAGCATGCGGTAACACAGATTATAGACCGGGCGCTGGTAGGTCTCTACCAGCTGGCTAAACGCCGCATCATCTCCTTGCAGGGCGTACTGCAGAATTTGGGGGTCGAGGTTGTTCACCAACGTGCTCCTAACTCAGATTGTTCTACCTAGTATACGCAGGAGGCTGTGGCAGGTTGCACAGTAAAATAGGATAAAATAATTCTATCTTTTTATTATAACTCGCAGAGGTATGGCATGAATTTCGATCGTCCTCATCGTCGTTTGAACCTGTTGACCGGGCAGTGGGTGCTGGTTTCTCCGCACCGCGCGAAACGGCCCTGGCTTGGCCAGGTTGAAAAAGTGGCGGAGGAACGCTTGCCGGCATACGACCCAACTTGCTATCTGTGTCCGGGCAACAAGCGTTCCACCGGCACGATAAATCCGACTTATGCCGATACATTTGTCTTCGATAACGATTTCTCTCCACTGCTTCCGGCTGATAACGAATACCGGCAAGAACAACCCATGCAGGGATTGTTTCGTGCCGAACCAGAAACAGGTATTTGCCGGGTGGTTTGTTTTTCCCCGCGCCATGATTTGACCCTGCCGGAAATGCCGCTGAGTGCGGTGGAAGCGGTGATTCGCACCTGGACAAATCAGACGATCGACCTGGGCAGTCGCCCAGAGATAAATTACGTGCAAGTGTTTGAAAACAAGGGGGCAGCCATGGGCTGCTCCGCACCGCATCCGCACAGCCAGATCTGGTCGACGGGCCATATCCCTAACGAACCAGCTACAGAACTGACCCAGATGAGCCGCTATTTCCAAGAGAAAGGGACCTGCCTGGTGTGTGATTATCTAAAAGCTGAACAGGCCAGCGGTGAACGGCTGGTCGCCGCGAACGAGCACTTCACCGCTCTCGTTCCTTTCTGGGCTGTCTGGCCTTTTGAGATTCTATTGACGGCCAATCGCCATACAGCTTCACTGGCAGAATTGAGCCCGGCTGAAGTCAGCAGGGCTGGCGGATGTGATGCACAAGGTGACTGTTCAGTATGACAACCTGTTCGAAGTTTCATTTCCATATTCGATGGGTTTCCACCAGGCACCCACAGACGGCGAAGAGTACCCTCACCAGCACCTTCACGCGCATTATTACCCGCCGCTGCTGCGGTCAGCCACCGTGCGTAAGTTCATGGTCGGCTTTGAAATGCTGTCTATGCCGCAGCGCGACCTGACCGCGGAGACCGCTGCCGCGCGCCTGCGCAGCCTGAGCCCGGCTCATTATAAATCCAGGTAATTTTTGCTGAAGAACGACCGACGGACACCCCCTCCCGAATATTAATTCAACAATCAGCTATTAAACCAAATCCCCCGGCCGCAAGGGCCGGGGGAAAATGGGGGTGGGCGTTTGGGTAAATCAGGCAAATCCAGAAATAATAATTTCAGGATTTGCCAGGTCATCCCCCGAAATGTTATTGTATTTTTGACCCACAGTTGGCGCAGAATTTCGCCCCATTTGCTGGAGCGCCGCACTTCGGACAGTTAGCCGGCGCAGCTGCCGCCGGGGGTTCTTGTTTGGCGCCGCAGTTCGGGCAGAATTTAGCGCCTTTGGTTTCAGTTCCGCACTGTGGGCAGATTGTGGCGGCTGGCTGGACCATCAGTGTACCGCATTCGGGGCAGAATTTGGTACCCGGGTTCGCTATGTGACCGCAGCTGGGACAGCGTGCCATCTGATTTTGGGCCTGTTCCATGGCTTTGCCGGCGGCAGAGAAAGCTGAGCCTAATCCGAAAGCATTCGCAATCCCTTTGAGCGCGGCGCCAGCTTGCTGACCGCGCGATTCTGCGATCTCATCTGCCCGCGGTGAGTCTTCATTACAGGTATCGGCCTGCTCATCGAAATCGGAGAGGCAGACGATGCGGTTGCAGGTAGTGCATTCGCGAAAATACTGCTTAACCTGGTTCCAATGTTCATTTACCTGTTGAGTATTCAAATCATACGTATAGCGAGGGTCGTTCCGTTCCACATTATTGGCGATGACGCCCCCAAACAGTGGAATTTTCCTCAATAGATCGCTTTTAATATCGGTCCCGATGCCGCTGGATATCGTGTTGCCGATATTGGGCTGGCTGCGGTATTCACGATCGCACTGATCGCAATAAAAAATCACATAGGGACCAGAACCATCATTGCGGACATCATAACGTGGCATGCGAGAAGGAATCGGCATATCAATCTCCTTTGGGTTCAATGGAATCTGAAATTATTATAGCGAAAAAGTGAAAGTGGATAGTAAATTTTGCCGTGGAAATTTTAAAAATAGATCTGACCCGGTTCGGTGATCTTTGGACACAATCCTTTGCATTATTCGGAGTCTATTCAGGTGGTGTGGACGGGAGTATGATTGATCGCAAAGATAAGAAACCTGAATTTGACCGGTTGGAGTAATTTATGGAAGTGATACCGTTTGTCACGCATCGTCTGGTCAAGGGCGAGGATCTCAACCATCACGGCACATTATATGCAGGTCGCAGCGCGGAATGGTTTGTAGAGTCTGGCTTCACTGCGGCCGCCAGCCTGACCAGGCCGGAAAAAATCGTTTGCCTGCAGATCCACGGGATGACATTCAGCCGTCCCGTGCACAAAGGTGAGATCGTACGCTTCGAAAGTAAGATTGTTCTGACCGGAAAATCAAGCCTGGTGGCTTATGTGCAGATGGTAGCTGAAAAACAGATTGTGGTCGAAGGGTTTATCACCTTTGTGCATGTTGACAGTGAAGCGAAACCCGTTCCTCATGGAATCGTGATTAACCCCACTCAAGAAAACGACATTCAATTACAGGAACGGGCAAGAAAATTGGGGCGGTAAAAAACAGGTTACTCCGGAAATAAACTATCCTGCAACGGATCCGCATTGACAGGTTCATCAGGCCAGCCGTACTTTTTTAGATCGATTTTTCCCGAGAGATCGAAAACAATGCCTTCCTCTTCCAGCAGCTGGCGCTGGATGGCGCTGCCGTATCCAAGCCCATGCGGGCTGATTTTCCCCTGGCTGTTAATCACGCGCTGCCAGGGTACGTTGCTGCCATCCGGTGTGGCAGCCATGGCGTAGCCAACGATGCGCGCCGTACAGCCGCCAACAATTTTTGCGACTGCTCCATACGTGGTGACTCGCCCGGCAGGTACCTGGCGAACCACTGCATATATCTTCTCATTCAGGCGATCTGTCATATTTGCCTCCAGAAATATGCCGAGACATGGTGCAAGCGCGTAAATAACCGTACGCTGAGGATGTGCGGTTTGGTTAGAAAACGATCTCCTCTTTACCTGACAGTTTGTCTTGAATTCGTTCAACGACCGTATCCAGATGGCGGCGAACGTGGACAAAATCCAGGTCATCGGTGCGCAAGGTGAGCACCGGGCAAAGGTCGAAGGAACGCAGCCACTCTTCGTAAAAAGAATCGAGCAGCTCGAGATATTCGAGAGTTATCCCCGTTTCTATATTTCTGGCCCGCTGTTGGATGCGCTGGATCAAAACCGACGCCGGCGCTTTGAGATAAATCAACAACGAGGGCGGCGGCAGGTTTTTTACCACCAGATCGAACAACTGCCGGTAGGATAGATAATCGCGTTCATTTAAATTGCCCATGGCATGCAGCGCCCGGGCAAAAATGTACGCATCTTCATAAATACTGCGGTCGATGATCGCGGATTGGGAATCTTGTGCCAGGTCTTCGTGCTGCCGGGCGCGGTGACCCAGAAAGAATATCTGTAAATGAAACGACCAGGACCGCATATCATGGTAGAAATCCGCCAGATAAGGATTGTCGACGACCGACTCGTACGCTGTTCGCCAACCCAGGCGCTCACCGATCCTTTCGGTCAGCGAGGTTTTTCCGGACCCGATATTGCCGGCAACCAGGATTAAACGTTTTGGCATTAACTTTCCTCCCGATAAATTACCATTTTGTAATTCATTTTACATTAAATTTGCCGGTTCTCCTCTGGCTGGTTATGGGATAATATGGACGTTGATGACCTTTTATTTATTACAAGGAAAAATCATGTCTGACCAAAAGATCAAGTCCACCAGCCACTTCGCCCTGCTTTACGGTTTAACGGGAGTACTGCTGGGTTTTTTCATTGTTGCCTGTGGAACGCTGATTGAAATATCTTCTCGGCAGCTGGCCTTCTCCTGGGATGCGATCGTTCAGGTGCAGTCGACGCAGCAGCTGCTAATAATTATTGACCTGGCTCCGGTGTTTATGGGGGTTATTCTGGCATTTCTCGGACATATGTTTGATCAACAGGCCAGGATGAGCAGCACCTTAAAGGCAGATTTGAGTGATAAGTCAAGCCAGGTTGAGGCCACTTACGAGGAATTGAAGGCTACCCTTCAACAGCAGCAGGATACGGAGATCATCATATCCAGAGCAAAACGCGCCTGGGAAGCCACCTTCGACGCTGTACAGGACCTGATGATCCAGATCGATGTGGATGGGCGAATTGTCCGCTGCAACCGAAACACAGTAGATACACTGGCAACTACTTTTCAGGAGCTGATCGGAAAAAACATTGCGGAAACGGTGTTAGAGGATGCTTACCCCAATCGAAGCCCTCTTCCCGATGAAGGCCAGGTAATCCAGTTTTCTGGCCTTCCAGGTTGGTATCAAGTCGCCCATTTTCCGGTTGTGCTAGAAGATGACCGCCAGGGCTTGATTTGTATTATTCATGACATGACTCAACTGTATGAAGCCCAACTAAAAACAGAGGAGCAGAAGCTTTTCTTCCAGGCATTATTTGAAACCAGCCCAGCAGCGATTGTGATTTTAGATGAAGGCGACCAGATCGTCGATTGTAACAATGAGTTCGAAAAGCTGTTTGGTTATGAGCAGGATGAAGTCATTCACCAGCAGTTAGATGATTTGCTGGTGCCCCCCGACGAGAAACTAACGGCTGTCAATTTAACCCAACAGGTATCACGGGGAATTTCCGTCCATAGTTACGGCCTTCGGCTGCGAAAAGATGGCTCTCTGGTTGAAGTAGAAATATCTGGCAGGCCGATGATCCTTAATGGGAAAAGGGTCGGAAAGCTAGCTATATACCACGATATCTCCATATTAGAACGGGCGCGAAAGGCGGCGGAGGCCGCGGACCGGGCGAAAAGCGAATTCATCGCGAATATGAGCCATGAGATTCGTACGCCGATGAACGGGATCATCGGCATGTTGGAATTATCCCTGGATACCCAACTCAATCCGCTGCAGCGTGATTTTCTGATGACTGCCCGCGAAAGCGCAGAGGCTTTGCTTGGCTTAATCAACGAAATCCTGGATTTCTCCAAGATCGAGGCCGGTCATTTATCGCTGGATACGATCGATTTCGATCTGCGCACCACCGTGGAAGGTGTGGCTACCAACCTGGCACAGCGAGCCGAAGCCAAGGGTTTGGAAATAGCCTGCCTGGTTTATCATGATGTGAATGTCCGGCTGCGTGGAGACCCAGGACGGCTACGCCAGGTGCTCGTCAATCTGACAGGTAATGCGATTAAGTTTACAGAACACGGCGAAGTGCTGATCCGGGTTAGCCAGGATGCAGATATGAAAGATAAAGTAAAGCTGCGCTTCACTGTGGATGATACAGGCATCGGAATACCCAAGGACAGGCAAACGGCTATCTTTGAGCGCTTTGTGCAGGTTGACAGCTCAACCACTCGCAAATATGGTGGAACAGGCCTGGGCCTGGCAATTTCCAAGCAGCTTGTGGAAATGATGGGCGGCGAGGTCGGAGTGGATAGTGAGCCAGGTGTCGGGTCTTCATTCTGGTTCACCGCAATTTTTGAAAAGCAGCCCATTTCAGCATCGGCGGATCAGGATATGATGATTGGGCTGGAAGGATTGCATATTCTGGGGGTGGACGATAACGCTACAAACCGTATGATCCTGTCCAGGTCGCTTGAAAACCGGGGCTGCCGGATTGACCTGGCTTCGAGTGGTGAGGAAGCATTGGGGGTCATGAAAGCGGCAGCCGATGCAGGAGATCCTTTTCAGGTGGTCATTCTCGATATGCAAATGCCAGGCATGGACGGCGAAGAGGTGCTCAAAGTGATTAAAGACGATCCACTCACTCGTCCGGCGAAGGTGATCATCCTTACTTCGATGGGTCAACGGGGTGATGCAAATCGGCTGGAAGCGATGGGTTGTTCTGGTTACCTGTTAAAGCCTATTCGGCAATCTCAACTACATGAGGCGATTGTCACCGTAGCCAATAGTGAAACCGGTGGAATGGATGCCCCGCCACCTCACCTGGTGACGCGCCACACGCTCAGTGAAAGCCAGCGCCACCAGGCGCGGATCTTATTGGCGGAGGATAACCTGATTAATCAGAAATTGGCAGTGATCATGCTGGCTAAATCTGGTTTTAAAGTGGACGTGGCGGGAGACGGTCAACAAGCTGTGAATGCAGTGCTTCATGGAAATTACCAAATGGTCTTGATGGATGTGCAGATGCCTGTTTTAGGCGGTCTGGAGGCTACACGTTTAGTCCGGCAGCAGGAACAGCCCGGAAAACACATCCCGATCATCGCCATGACGGCTTACGCGATGAAAGGCGACCAGGAACGGTGTATTGAGGCCGGCATGGACGGTTATATATCAAAGCCGCTCAATCCCAAAGAAGTGCTGGCGGCGGTCGAATATTGGGCCTTTCGTCAAACGGAGAATTCTGTGGAAGATAGTGCGCGGAAAACGATGATTGAAAACGATCAACCTGATCCCATCAACTTGGAGAACGGCCTGTCGCGCTTGATGGGTGAAAAAGAAATTTATAAATCGCTCTTATCGGACTTTTTGGCTGACCTTAACCAAAGGTACCCAAAAATGGTTGAATACTATCAGCAGAAGGATTACCAGAACCTGGCCGAATTGGCTCATTATATTAAAGGAGCCGCGCTGAACCTGGCGGCTGATCCCTTGGGCGCTTACGCCAGGGAATTGGAGATGCAGGCTAAAGCCGGAGACTTGACAGGCGGTGACACCCTGGTCGAGCACATTGGGTCTGAGATTCCGCGGATTAAAGCGTTTTTAAATAAAAATTTGACGTAATTATGCGGTCATTCTTTCAAATGCCAGTCGTTTGATGTGAGCGACCATCCCAGCCATGCCGTTTAGCCGCTGGATAGTCAGCACCGTTTGCAGCCCCATTTGCAAATAAAAGTCCGCCGGGATCTGCATCACCTGCTGAGGTGAAGCGCCACGCAAACCTTCAGCCAGAATAGCAGCGTAACCGCGCACGGTAGGTGATTCTTCCGGGACGGCGAAGTAATAAACCATCCCGCCGTCAACCAACTCAGCGGCGATAGAAACCGGTGACATACATTCCGGAACGGCCTCCATTTCGGCTAACTTTCCGGCATACTTCGCGGGCAGCGCAGGGAGGCTTTCAGCAAATTGCAGCAGCAGTTCCAGCTTTTCGCGGCCTTCCGCGAACCGGAAATCTTCTACAATTTCCGCCAATCTGGCCGGTATCTCAGCATTAGCGGTCACGACTACACATCTTTCTCAATTGGGGCGCCAACTAAATTACCCCATTCGGTCCACGAACCATCATAATTTCGTACACGGGGGTAACCCAACAGGTATTTTAGCACGAACCAGGTCAGTGAGCTCCGCTCACCAATCCGGCAGTAAGCCACCGTTTCTTTATCCGGGGTGATACCTTTTCCCTCATATAGCGCTTTTAGCTCGCCTGCCGGGAGGAATGTTCCAAGCTCGGTGTTCACGGCCTTTGACCAGGGGATATTCACTGCGCCGAGAATGTGCCCGCCGCGCATCGCGCCTTCCTGAGGGTAATTCGCCATGTGAAGAAGCTCTCCGGAATATTCCTGGGGAGAACGTACATCGACCAAAGGAAGCTTTCGTCCGATCTGGTTGAAGACGTCATCCCTGAAAGCCCGGGTTTCGGTCTTCGGGGGTTTGGCAATATAAAGGGTATGGTTGACTGATGGCACTTCTTTGGTTAGCGGGCGTTTTTCCTGTATCCATTTTAAACGGCCACCGTTCATGATACGTAGTTTCTGATGCCCATAATAGTCGAACAACCAGAAGGCATAACAGGCAAACCAATTGTTTTTATCACCATAAAAGATAATGGTTGTGTCGTTGGTGATCCCAAGGCTGGAACACAGCTGTTCAAAACTGGCCTTGGTGAGAAAGTCGCGCAAAACCGGCGCCTGCAAAGTTGTAAACCAATCCACTTTCACAGCGCCCGGAATATGACCGGTTTCGTACAGCAGAGCATCTTCATCGGATTCAATCAGACGAATACTCGGATCCTCAAGATGGGCAGCTACCCACTCAGTTTCTACCAGAACTTCAGGATGAGCATAATTAAGAGTCATAGTTTTCCTCGAATTATTTATTTTTTATATCTTAATTATTATAAATTAGAAGACGAGAAAGTCAAGGAACAAAATTATTCGGAACCTATCCCAAAAATATCCTAACAATTTCTGGATAGATACTCAAAAAATCCTGGCAATAGATTATGCCAGAAGAAAATATGAAAGTTTCAGTTGCGGACGATGAAAAGGGGGAATGCTGAAAACTACCGCAAGATGGTGGCGACCAGGCTGAGAATTGATAATAGAACTGTGATGAGGAGCAGCGCACGTTCAGGCCGAGCACGCAGCACATCCTTCATCCTGACGCGCACAATGCGGCCAGGCGGTCGCGGCAGGGTGACCTGGTCGCCTAGCAGGCTTTCACGAAATTGGTCGACATCTTCGGGACGTTCATCCGGGTGGAGGCTCATTGCCCAAAGGATCGCGCGCTCGGTGCGCTGGCTGACGGAGGAGTTGATCTGGCGGATGGGAACCAGGTTCTCTGGATCCAGAAACCTTTCGCGCGCACCGGCGGGCGGCTGGTTGGTCAACAAGTGGTAAAGGGTCGAGGCAAAGGCGTAAATATCGCTGCGGACGTCGGTATGACCTGAGTCGCCCCCATACTGTTCGAGCGGTGTATACAAAGCCGTGCCCTGCCCTTGCAGAACGGTAATGGTTATCTCGCCCGGTGCAAGCACCTTCACCAGGCCAAAATCGACCAGTTTGAGCAGCCCGCTGGGGGTTAATTTCAGATTGCTGGGCTTGATGTCGCGGTGTAAAATGGGAGGCTCCTGGCTGTGCAGGTAGGTGAGAGCATCACATAACTGCCCAGCCCAATTTAACACCTCAGTTTCCGGTAAATAGGTAGACGCCTGTTTGGCTTCCAACATCAATGTGCGCAGGTCTTTGCCTGGTACAAAATCCATCACCAGGTAATCACGGTTGCCGACAGAAAAGAAATCCGAAACTTTTGGCAGGTTGGGATGGTCCAGGCGCGCCAACACAGTAGCCTCGCGCAAGAATTGATCGCGAGCCTCTCTAAGCAGTTCGGGCGGCAAGGAGCGGTCGTTTTCGACTTCCTTGAGGGCGCACTGGCGGCCTATCAAACGTAAATCGTCCGCCAGATAAATGCACCCCATCCCACCCTGTCCGATGATCCTTTGGATCTTATAGCGATTCCGCAGGACCTCTCCGGTTTTGAGAGGAGCTGGCATAATTTGTGTTCCTTAACGGTAAAATATACTAATCGCCCGTCGGTTTTTTTTCGGCGTTGTACCGGAAGGGGCGAACTGAGATGAAATACTTCACAAAAACGTCTTTGTGCTTTATTATACCGCAGAGAGGAAACGGAGGCGAAGAATGGGAAAAACGGGGGCCGAACTTCCGGTCTTAATTGGCCAGGCGGGACCTTTAAATGGGGGACGCTGGTTAATCGAAGATGCGGTAACGATAGGTCGAGATGATGCATGTGTGGTCGTAGTCCCAGACCGCCAGGTGTCAAGGTTTCACGCGCGTTTGCTGGTAAAGGAAGAAGGCGTTTTACTGGAAGATCTTGGCAGTAAAAATGGAACCTTTTATGAAGGTAAGCGCGTGGATGGCCCCATCTATATCCAAGATGGGGGTTTGATCCAAATTGCCCTGGTTCAGAATTTCGTGTTCCTCAGCTCGGATTCTACGATGCCCCTTGGTCAGGGGGTGCTTCCGGTGGAACCGATGGGCGGACGGCTTTTCCTGGATGTCCGGTCGCGCAGGGTATGGATCGATTTGGATGAAATTGTGCCGCCGCTTTCACTGCCGCAGTTCCGTCTGCTGCACACTCTATACGAACACCGCGGGCAGGTCGTGCCGCGGGATGAATTAGTAAACTCCATTTGGGGGGAATCCGAGTCGGAGGGTGTTTCGGAAGAGGCCTTGGATGCGTTGGTTCGCCGGCTGCGCGACCGCCTGGCATCCATCGATGCCGAGCACGCCTATATTATCACCGTGCGCGGTCACGGTCTACGCCTGGATAATTCACAGGATTAAATAAAAAACGCCGGGGTTTTCCGGCGTTTTTTTTATTTTTGAATTATGCTTTCTTAATACTGGCTTGCATCGAGAAACGCAAGGCTGCCCGGTAGGCCTTTTCTACCTGGGTTTTCACCTCGGCTGGCTGGTTTTGCTTGTCCATTTGCGCGATGAGATTGTTCATCATGTCGAGCAGTTCCGGGGTAATCATCTCGGCATGCTCGTTGAGAATTTTTTGCCGGTCTTCGTCAGATTGGGCTTCAACCAGGTCGTTGATAAACTCCACTTCTGGTGGGGGGGCGGATGCCTCCTGGATAATGTTTAAGATCGTGTTGAGCTTGCCCGAGCGGTCCAGGTCTGCCTTTTGACGAGCAAGTTTTATCTCGGTATCCAAAACTTCGACAAAAACATCGGAAATTTGGGCCAGATTTTCCTCGGTGGCCTTGCTGACATCCGGGGAGGAAGCAATTTTATCCAGCAGTGTCCGAGCGGAATCATATTGGGCCTTTACGGCTTTGTCAATTTCCTGCGTCATTTCCAGCAGCTTTTCGCGCAATTCGATCAGCCGGGCTTTTTCATCCTCCCCGGCTTTTTCGATCCGGTCGCTGAGCAGCTGAAAGAATTGGTAATCCAAACCAGAACGGGCCATGCTGACCAGGGTCAAAAGGGTCGTTTCTGATTTCGCTTCGGTTAGCAGGTCGAGCAGCGTTTCGCGAGTCAGGCCCTTTTGGTTGGCTTCCTGTAATGATTTGATGGCGGCCTCGGTTTCCTTGGCCTGGGTCCTTAATTTTTGGCCCAATTCTGTGTTATTCAATGCATCCTGCTGGATCGCTGCCAGGGAGCGCGCCATCTGCTGGTCTCCCTGCGCCATCGATGCCTCGCCCAGCCGGCTGAGGATGGTGAAGAAATTCTCATCAATCAACGCCGTTTCCTGCTTGATAATTTCCACCCGGGCAGCCGGGTCGGGTGTGGACATCAACCGCTGGAGCAGCCCCAGGCGCTTCTGCTGGGCATCTAACATTTCCTTAGTGATCCCATCCGCCTGCAGAATGGTTTCGACCATTGTCTGCATGGTGAACATGGTCCGCGGGCGGAGCAAATATGCCTTACGTTTCTCATTCGGCAGGCGGTTCACCACCTGATTGATCATTGGCCCGATCATCCGTTCCTGTTCGTTTATGGGCACGCCAAGATCGGGTGGGAAAAAGGTCAGCAGCAGTTCTTTGGCAGGATCATGGTACACCAGGGGGGTGCTGAGATTGCCGACATAGCCACAACTTTGGCACTGGATCAAGTTATATTGGCCGGAGAGCAGGCGCTGTTTGGCCTCAGGATCGGCTCCCGCATCGAAAAGCTGTTCCATTTCTACGAGTACGGGCTGTTTGCAACGCGGGCATGAAGTCTGGGATTTTGCCATGTGAGTTCTTTCATTCCTAAAATTTTATAAATACCGCAAGATTATACCATCTCGTATGCAGGCTTCCTGAAAAAAAAGAAAGGTTCGACCCAAACAGGCAGATCGAACCCATCTCGAGCGAACTTTCTATATTTGAATGGCGCGACCTTCTGCGCCTTCCGCGGCTTCCATCAGCGCTTCGCTGAGCGTCGGGTGGGCATGCACGTTGCGAGCGATTTCCTCAGTGGTCATCTCCATCCGCTGAGCCAGGGTCAATTCAGGGAGCAGTTCAGACACATCTGGTCCAATCATATGTGCCCCCAAAATTTCACCGTATTTCTCGTCGCGAATAATTTTCACAAAGCCTGCATAATCTCCCAGGCCGAGCGCTTTCCCGTTGGCCTGGAAGGGGAAGCGGCCGACTTTTATCGCGTGGCCCTGTTCTTTGGCTTGCGCTTCGGTTAATCCAAAGGAAGCCACCTGGGGATGGCAGTACGTAGCGCGCGGCATCATGGTGTAATCGAGGGTGATGGTTTCGGCGCCGGCTATATTTTCGGCACAGATGATCCCTTGCGCTGAGGCAACATGCGCCAGCAGCAGTTTTCCGGAAACATCGCCAATAGCCCAGATCCCAGGCACATTGGTCGCCATGCGCTCATCGATTTCGATGAAGCCGCGCGGGCTGGTCTTTACTCCCGCGGCTTCCAATCCGATATCTTTGGTGTTAGGTTTGAAACCGATCGCAACCAATGCCTGCTCAGCTTCGAGAAGTTTTTCCCCATCCGGGGCCGCTACTTTGACCGTTACCCCGTTTTTCTTCGTTTCAATGGACTGAACCTTTGTGCCGGTTAATATCGAGATGCCTCTTTTTTGAAATGCTTTAGCGAGCTCTGCAGAGATTTCTTCATCTTCCAGGGGCACAATGCGAGGGAGCATTTCAACCAGCGTGACTTTCGCGCCGTATGAGTTCCACACCGTGGCAAATTCGACCCCAATAGCGCCCGCGCCAATGATCACAACTGATTTTGGCAGGGTTTCTTGCAGAATAGCCTCCCCATATGTGAGGACGCGCTCGCCGTCAGCCTGGATGCCGGGGATCATGACCGCCGTGGCGCCGGTGGCGATAATGATGTCTTTGGCGGTATGCTGGCTGGCTTTGCCGTCTTTATCGGTTACTTCCACCTTGTCTTTGGACAGCAGCCTGGCAGCACCCATCAGCACATCGATCTGGTTCTTGCGCATCAGAAAACCTACCCCGCGGGTGAGGCGGTCTGAAGCCGAGCGGCTGCGTTTGACCGCCACCGAATAATCGAGCTTCAAGTTTTCGAATGAAAAACCGAATTCCTTGCCGCGTTCACGCAAGGTGTGCGCGACATCTGCATTTTTAAGCAGTGATTTTGAAGGAATGCAGCCCACATTCAGGCAGACACCTCCCAACCACTGCTTGTCGATGATTGCGGTTTTTTTTCCTAATTGCGCGGCTCGAATAGCGGCTACATAACCGCCTGGACCAGCGCCTATAACGATGACATCATAATTGGACATGGGCAACCTCGTTGTTGGTTAATCTTGTTCAGTCATTAATTTGATCGCAAAAAAGGGGAAAAGATACAGTGATTCCCAATTATTGACGAACGAGGTCATTATACCAATTTTCTGACAATGGCATCAGCCATCCGGGCGACGCGCGTGATGGGTTCTACGTCGTGGATGCGCATGATATCCACACCGCGCACGATCCCCACCGCGACAGCCGCCGCGGTGCCCTCCATGCGCTGGTCGGGGGGCAGATTCAGAGTGTAGCCGATGAATGATTTGCGTGACGGGCCTAATAAGAGGGGGAAACCGAGCGCGCGTATTTCGTCCAGCCTGTTGAGCAGCTCCAGATTTTGCTCAACGGTCTTGCCAAACCCGATTCCCGGATCGAGAATAATATTTTCATCGCGTATGCCTGCCTGGCGTGCAAGGGCAACGCTCTCCATCAGCTCGCGTTTGATGTCTTCCAGGAGGTTATCGTACTTTACGCCCACGTAGCGTCCACCCAGGCGCGCTTCCAACTCCGCGCTGGCAGGTTTTAGACGGTTATGCATTAGAATGACAGGCACCCCGCTGCGGGCGGCAAGTGGGGCAAGAGTCGGATCGGCGCGCAGCCCCCAGATATCGTTGATCCAAACAGGCGCGACCTGCAGGGCTGCTTCTGCCACTGCCGCTTTATAAGTATCCACAGACAGCAGTACATCCAGGTCTTCCCGCACAATGGCGCGCAGCACAGGTAAAATCCGCTCTAATTCCTCCACGGCATCCACCGGCTGTGAGCCGGGACGGGTCGATTCACCGCCGATATCCAATATGTCAGCCCCGGCTTTTATAAACTGCCTGGCCTGCTCAACGGCATATTGAACTGAGTCTTCCTGCTGGAGGAGTCCGTCCCCGGAAAAACTGTCGGGAGTGATATTCAAGATACCCATAATAAAAGTCCGGCTGCCCCAGTGAAAAGGATAATTCAGTTTAACCATGATATACCTCCACGCCGCTTGAATCGAACTGCCCTAAAAGTTGTTGGACAGAAAGGCCGCTATGGGGATGAACCAGGTCTGGCGCCAGTTCAGCCAGCGGAAACAGCACAAAAGCGCGTTCCGCCAGGTGCGGATGAGGGATAATCAATCCATCCATTTCAATGATCTGGCTGCCATAAAACAAGATATCGATATCGATCAGGCGCGGACCATAACGAAAGGTGGGTGTCCGCCCCAGGCGGCTTTCGATGGATTTCAAATGCGCCAGCAGCCGCCGAGGGGTAAGGAGGGTTTGAGCTTCAAGCACCTGGTTGAGAAATGACGGCTGGTCGGCGTACCCCCAGGGAAGCGTTTCGTATACCTGTGAAGCGCGCAGGACGAATACCCGAGGTGACAGGGCGACCCTGGCAGCGCGCAAATTATCCAGCCGGTCGCCAAGATTTGTGCCCAGGCCCAGGTAGATCACGACGGGTTTGTGCTCCCGTTTCACAGTTCCCTCACGTCTCCCCACCGTAATCACATCCCGCGGAACGCGTTGATCATATCCGCAAGCAGGCCGTAGGCCGTGGTTTCAGGTCCGGGGTTGGTCTCAACGATGCCCAGGCCAGGCAGCACATCCAGCTCGAACTGGACGTAAGAGCTGGTGCCGTTAATTGAAAAAAATGGTGAGTCGGGTGCAACCTTTTCTGGGGCGACGCGCGCTTCCAACTGATCCCCATGATGAGTGCATTCGCACACCAATTTCCAGCGGTGGCCCAGTTGGTGAGCTTCGCTTATCTGCGTCTGGGTGATTCCGCGGATGCCGGTGCGTTCTACTTCTTGCGGTTTAAGAGGAACGCCCAGCAAAACGGTTGCCAGAGCCGCCACCTTGATGGCGGCGTCCCATCCGTCGATGTCAGCGCCGGGGTCGGTTTCAGTGATTCCGATAGATTGCGCATAGGCGACGGCCTGGTCAAATGACTGCCCCTCTTCCATCAGTCCCAGGATTAAATTGGTGCAAGAATTTAAGATTCCGCGAAATCCTCGCAGCTCAGCGCAGGGCAGGGGACCGCGAAAGAGCGAGAATATAGGCGCTCCATCCATGACGGTTGATTCGAATAAGAAGCGCCGGTTTTGGCGGGCTGCCAGCGCATTTAACTCTTCGAACGCATGCGCTACCGGCCCCTTGTTGGCCGTAATGGCGTGCATGCCTCGCTGCAAGGCAGCCTTCAGATAATCGGTGGCAGGTTGGCCGGTGTGGTGGTTGACTGGCGAGTTTTCAAAAAGAATGTCCGCGGGTACGATCTGGATAAATTCAATGACCGAGCCAACCGGCGGTTGACGGTTGAGTTCGGTGATCGGATGGTCCCCGTCTGCGAGCTCCAGTGCTCGTTGAATATCGATTCCGGAGGGATCGATCACCGTACCATGCCGTCCGGTAGCAATCCCATTGATCTGGAATGTAAGGCCGTATTTTTCGATTAATTCGATTCGCTTACGCATCAGCAAGCTCGCCAGCGCGCGACCGACATTTCCAAATCCTACCAATGCCAGAGATAGGTGCGCCATATACCTCCTGTTATCCAAGAGCAGGATTTTCTAAACCGGGGGCCAGGGGTAGGAACGCCTGGTGCCCAATGGGGTCGGAAAGATCCCCTGGTCTGCCAGGCGTTGTGCCCGGGTGATTAAAGCGGAAATTTCTCCTTTTCGCAGCAGCTGATCCAGCTTTTGAGTAAGCAGCTGATGTTTTTCCTCCTGTTCGACCAGGCGGCACACATCTGAGAGTAAAGCAGCCGGGATCAGTTCGCCGGAGAAATCCCAGACGACCGTGCGCAGCTTGTCTTCCACGTGAAAACAAATACCGTGATCGATGAGCCACAGGTGGCCGTCGGCCGACTTGAGAATATGTCCGCCTTTGCGGTCGGCGTTATTAATCAAAAGGTCGAACAAGGCCACAGGCCGCAGACGCTGGCGGTCTTCTTCATTAAAATTAAAAAAGTGGTATTCCGGGTTGTGTTCTATATACTGCTGCAAGGAGCCGGCCCCCAAAGGACCTTTCCGGCGGAAGATCGTGGGCGGGACTAAATCCCAGCCAAGAATTTCGCTGACTTCAAAAGCAGCCACTTCACGTTTGCTGAGGGAACCGGCAGGAAAATCCCATAAAGGCTGTTCGCCGCGCATGGGCTTATATACGGCGGTTAAGGCCAGATCCTCATAGACGAGGTCGACCATGAAAGTGTAATTGGACCCACTTAAAAATTGGCCTTGCAGCTGGTATTCACCGTTCTGCAAGGCATTCAAAATTGTGGATTTCTCGGGGGTCATGGGAGAAATTAATTTCGGTTATGCCCATTCTTTTTCGGGCAGAAGTGGCCTTCCGGGTCCATTGGTTCACCACACTGGGGGCAGATTGGCCGCCCACGGTTTGTGACATCCAGCCCCCATGTGGCCAAAGCTCGCATTTGTGACCTTGAACACCAAAATCGGACCAGGCTGGCCTCTTCAGGCTCAGTGCCTTCTGTCAATATTTCCCTGGCGACCAGTACCAGCTTGTCCTGATCCGCGTCATACGCCAGACCTAACTCACCTACACGGTACATGGGATCTACCGGAGGGCTGATCTTCATCTTACTTTCGTCGAAATCGGAGGATGCTTCGACCAGCTCAGGATATTTCTGTTGAACTTCGGCCAGGAACTGTTCGATCCCCATGGCCAGGGTCTGTACCTGGGCCTTCTCTAAAATCAAGGTAATGACCTGTGTATCTGACTGCCAACCTTGAATATAAAAAACACGCTGCCCGGGTTTACCAATGGCGTCGATGGTGATGTGAAAAACGGGGTTGACATCGATTTCGGTGCGCGCCATATAAAGGCTCCTTCTTTTTGATAAGGCCAAGTATACCATAGCGCTCAAACCTGAATTCATCGCCCGATTAAAATTATAAGAGTCCCGGATAGCCTTATTTTCATGAAAAAAAGAGAGTTCGCGATAAGTGATTGGGCGATATTTCACTAATCTAACTTGACGTTAAATAAGTTACAAATGCAGAACTGTACTGATACGTTCCACTTCCCAGTCGATATGATCAACCTCGCCCGTCTCTCCTAAAAGCACCGGCAGCATTCGGGCAAAAAGACGCGGATCGCCGCTGGTGAAGAACTTCATCCAACCGGATTGTAGATCTTCGCTCATCCAGCCATGGGCAGTGATCAACCTTCCAGCCTGGCGAGCGACAGCCGGCGCCGGGTCGATTACGCGCACCCCAGGCCCGGTTATTTCCTGGATCAGGGGAATTACAAATGGATAATGTGTGCAGCCCATAACGATGGTATCTATGCCTGACTTGAGCATGGGACGCAGCGCATTTTCCAGTATTCGGCGCGTTTTAAACCCGGTGAGATCACCGGCTTCAATTTGCTGGACCAGTCCTGGACAGGGATCCTGCATAATTTTCACATCCCTGGCGAATCGTTCGACCACCGAGAAATACAATTCGGATTGGAAAGTGGCAGGCGTGGCCAATACCCCCACAACGCCTGTCTGGGTGCCTTCCGCGGCAGGTTTCACGGCGGGTTCCATGCCCACGAAGGGTACACTGGTGAATGTCTGGCGCAAGTCATGCAGGGCAGCCGCGGAAGCCGTGTTGCAGGCGACCACAACCAGTCTTGCTCCCTTTTCGAGCAGAAAACGGGTGATTTCTCGAGAATATGCGCGCACTTCCCCCACAGAGCGCGAACCGTAGGGTACATGGATCTGGTCTGCAAAATAGAGGATGGGATGAGCGGGAATCTGGCGGCGAATCGCTCGTAAAACGGAAAGCCCGCCAACACCTGAATCAAAGACACCCATTGGGATTGAATCCATAGGTGTTATTTTATCCGTTCTGGATGGAAAAGAGAATATAATTGGCCGGTTTCTATGCCTGGCTGGACGCCGCGACCAGCGCCTGGAACAGCGCGCGCATTTCGGGATGAGCCTGCAAGTTTTCCGGGTGCCATTGAACGCCAAGTCCAAAGGGGTGATCGGAAAGCTCCACGGCTTCGATAATGCCATCTGGAGCCCAGGCAACCGCGGTCAGCCGCGGCGCCGACTGATGGACCGCCTGGTGGTGCAGGCTGTTGGTCTCAACGGTGGTTTTGCCCAGGATCCTGGACAGGCTGCTGCTTTCCTGTACCTTGACGGTATGCGCCAGGTAGTCACGAGGGATGTTGGGGTACCAGTCATGGCGCAGAGCGCCAGGGTGCTGGTCGTGTATGTGGGTGTACAGCGTCCCCCCCAGGGCAACGTTGATCACCTGGATTCCGCGGCAGATGCCAAAGAAAGGTTTTTTTGAGCCAGCCGCCAGGCGGACCAGCTCTAGCTCCACCCGGTCGCGGTCGGGATCGATCCCGTAAACCTCAGCATGAGCTGGACCCTGGAAAAACGCCGGGTCCACGTCGCCTCCGCCGTGTAAAAGCACTCCGTCGATCCGGTTGAGATACCTCGTTCAGCTCAGAGGTGGTCAGGTCCAGGGGGATCAATAAAGGCAGTCCGCCGGCATTTTGCACGGCTTGGATATAGCTTTCTGGCGAACCTACCACTGGAATGGATCCAGAAGTGGCATTGCGCTGGGTGGTGATGCCGATGATTGGGGTGCTCATACATCCTCCGTGTAAATGAAAAGGGCGTAGCCCGGCGTATGGCCACACCCTTCAAGTATTGGCGAAAGAAAACAGATCAGGAGAATTTCTGCTTCAGGCGAGCGCTCTTACCGGTGCGTACGCGCAGGTAAAACAGGCGCGCCCGGCGGACGACATTGTGCCGGTCGACGACGACCTTATCAATGCGGGGGGAGCGGAGCAGGAACGTGCGCTCGACGCCTACCCCATTGGAAGCCACGCGGCGAACGGTAAAGGTCGAGTTGGTGCCGTCATTATGGTTATAAAGCACGGTCCCTTTAAACTCCTGAATACGCTCGCGATTGCCTTCCTTAATTTTCACATGAACACTAACCGTGTCGCCTGGCTGCAGGTGGGGAATGTTCGGGTTAACGGGGGCTGCCACAGATTTTAACAACTCGTCACTCATTTGATCGTCCTTGCCTTTTCGTTAATAATTGCATTGTGCCTTTGAGGGCGAGGCAGGATTATAACACAAACATTTACCAGGAGCAAGGAAAGAAAAAGGTCGAATTCGAATTATTCGAGGGTCGCACGAATGCGCCTGACTCCATGCCCCACTGCTTCACTTTTTTGAATTATAAAGCGACCAAGTTCGGCGGAATTGGTCACATGCGGCCCGCCGCAGACTTCCTTGGAGAAATCGCCAATTGAATAAACCTTTACCAGCTCGCCGTATTTTTCACCGAAGAACGCCAGCGCTCCTTTATTCACAGCCTCGTCCAGCGGCATGATTTCCATTGTAACCGGCAGGCCGGCTTGAATTTGCTGGTTGACGATCCGCTCCACTTCGGCGGCCTGTTCCGGCGTGATCTTTTCCGGGTGGGTGAAGTCAAAGCGCAGCCTTTCTGGGGTAATGTTTGAGCCCATCTGCCGGACATGTTCGCCGAGCACCTGGCGCAGCGCCTGTTGGAGCAGATGCGATGCGGTATGCAGGCGGGTGGTGCGCTGGGTGTGATCAGCCAGGCCGCCTTTAAATTTTTGATCCAGGTTGCGGCGAGATTGTTCGCGGTGCGCGGTATAACTTGCTTGAAAGCCTGCTTCATCCACGAGCATATCCTGTTCATGAGCCAGCTCGACAGTTAGCTCGAGTGGAAAGCCGTAGGTTTCGAACAGGTCAAACGCGTCAGGTCCCTGGATGATACGCTCGCCTCTTTCCAGCACCTGAGACGAAGTTTTTTGATACTGGCGCATGCCTCGTTCGAGGGTAGATTTAAATTTACTTTCCTCATCATCGATTGCCGCAGTGATGCGCGCCCGACCGGCAAACAGCTCTGGGTAGGTGCCGCCAAACAGGTCGATTACCGTATTGGCCAGCGGGCCGAGAAAATTGCCGGTGATGCCCAGGTCGCGACCGTACCGCACCGCGCGCCTGATCATCCGCCTGACCACGTAGCCGGCTTCCACGTTGGATGGAACCGCCCCATCACCGATAGCAAAAGTCACTGCGCGCAAGTGGTCGACAATCACGCGAAACGGCACCGGCTGAACGGCGTATCTGCGTCCCGAGAGGTCTTCCACCGACTGCACCAGGGGCTGCAAAGTTTCGATATGGAAAATATCGTCCAATCCTTGCAGAACAGCCAGCGTTCGTTCTACCCCCAATCCGGTATCCACATTATGCCTGGGCAAGCGCCGGAAGGTCCCTGCCGATGTTTTTTCGTATTCTAGAAAGACGTTATTCCAGATTTCAAACCACTTTCCGCATGAACAACCCGGGCGGCAGCCAGCATGGTCAGGCTTTCCGGTGTCATAAAAGATCTCTGAATCGGGACCGCATGGGCCAGTCACGCCAGCTGGCCCCCACCAATTATCCGTTTTTGGCAGGAAGAAGATCCTTTCCGCAGGGATGCCAAGTTTCCGCCAGATGCTGGCTGCGAGGTCGTCGCGCGGGGCATCATTATCTCCGGCAAACACGGTGACTGCCAGGCGGTCACGCGGTATGGATAAAACCTCGGTTAGAAATTCATCGCTCCAGGCGAGCGATTCTTCCTTAAAATAATCTCCCAACGACCAGTTTCCCAGCATTTCAAAAAACGTGAGGTGAGAGGCGTCGCCGACTTCATCGATGTCGTTGGTGCGGATGCATTTTTGAAAATTGGTGATGCGTTTTCCTAACGGATGGGGTTCACCGAGCAAGAAAGGGACAAGCGGATGCATTCCAGCCGTGGTGAACAGCACCGAAGGATCATTTTCTGGGAGAAGCGGAGCGGATGGGATGCGTTTATGCCCGCGCTCCTCAAAAAAATGTAAATACATTTCCCTGAATTCATGTGTGTTCAAAACGACCTCCTATTCCTACAAGGCTTTCGGCTGATTAAAAAAATATCCTCAGCCTGTGCTGAGGACGAGAATTACCCGTGGTACCACCTCTTTTTGCCGGTTTCTTGCAAAACAGGCCTCTGCAGCCGGCAAATACCGGCCTACTCGATAACGGGAGATCCCGGCGAGGTCTACTTGCCATCTGGCTTTCGGCTCGCACCTCCAGGGCGGCGAACTCTTGCCTGTTGGGGTGCCGGTCTCACACCAGTCAATCCGGCTCTCTGGACCCCGGGCAAGTGCTTGATCCCTTTCAACGATGTTGGATTCATTATAACGTGCTCTTAATCGATTGACAAGAAAGAAATATGCCTGCCGGGAAGCAATTCTATTCTGGCGCAAAAACAGGCGAACCCTCATCCCCGTCCCTTCTCCCTGTGAGTGAGAAGGGCGCTCATCCCTTTGGATGAACTGACCTATGGGTACCCCCGCGGAGGCTGAGGGGATAGGTGACTCAGACACCTTGCCAGAAAATCAACTTTCAATGATAATGACGCTATTCTATACCATTGATAAACAGGGACTATGGAATCTAACATCACCGATAAATCTGGCTGGCTGGATAAGCCGCTTACCTCCTTTCTACCAAAGCTGAATATTGAAACCGGGTTAATCGTCCTGATCTTGATTGCAGCCGTGATCAGCCGCTTTTACGAAGTTGATGCGCGGGTGATGAGTCACGATGAAGTGAACCATGTCGTCCCGTCCTATAACCTTTTCCAGGGTCAGGGCTATGCTTACGATCCGGTAACCCATGGCCCGCTCCAATTTCACCTGATCGCCCTGTCATATTTTATATTGGGAGACAGCGATTTTAGCGCACGTGTGCCGGCAGTGTTATTCAGCATCGCCACGGTAGCGGTGGCACTGATCGGCTACCGGCGTTTTCTTGGACGCAGGGGCGCAATCATCGCCGGTGTTTTGATGCTGATTTCTCCATTTATGTTGTTCTACGGGCGTTATACGCGCAATGAAGCTTTCGGCGGCTTATGGACCGTGCTGATGATCTACGGCGCACTGCGCTACCTGGAAAAAGGGGAGAAAAGCTCGCTTTACCTGCTTACAGTAGTCATGGCGCTGCATTTTACGGATAAAGCCACCGCATACATTTATAACGCGCAATTAATGCTTTTTATGGGGTTTGTTTTCCTGGAACAGGTCCTGCGCCTGCCGTGGACGCACCAGGGTTCGCGCAACCGATTCCTGTTTGGCATCATCGGGGCGGTAGCTTTATTGGCCGCAGCATTGGGAGTGGCAGTGATCACCGCCGGGGGTCCGGCTCTTGATGCGAGCAGTGAAATACCTGGCGCTGCGCCGACCGGCATGTCTCTTGCCAGAATCGTTGAGATTCTCCTGGTTGCCGCGGCCGGGGTGTTTGTGGTTTATGCCCTGTATACTTTGGTTAAAAACCTGGGTTGGGCGGTCATTCGCAAACAGCGTTCGTTCGACCTGATTATGCTGGCCGGGACGCTGACGCTGCCGTTATTGGCAGCTTTCCCGGTACGCATGCTCGGCTGGGATCCTTTGAATTACACCCCAACCGGTATGGCACAGACATCCATTTTTCTGGTGATCTGCACTGTTCTGGGGGTGGCCCTCGGATTGTGGTGGAAACCAAAGTTCTGGCTGGGCGCCGCTGCGATCTTTTTTGCCATTTTTACCATTTTATTTACCACCTTTTTTACCAACGGTAAGGGATTTTTTATGGGGCTGATTGCCTCGCTCGGCTATTGGCTTTCACAGCAAGGCGTCCAACGCGGAAGCCAACCTCTTTATTATTACGCACTGGTCCAAATCCCGATTTACGAATATCTTCCGGCGCTGGGTGCGTTGGCGGCATTTGTCATTGGCCTGCGCCACCGCTTATTTACCCAGGTTGCCGGTCATGCCCCAGGCAGCCAGCCGGAGCTGCCTGGCGAAGAGCCGTTCGATCCTGGTAATCTGGCGCAAGTTGAAACAAGCGAAATGGATGTTACCGCGGATGAAAGCCAGGATCAGGAGGATGCGCAGCATGGGGAAGAGCCGGTCGGACCAATCCATCTGCCGGGGTGGCTGCGCGCCACGATGGCGGTGGGTGATGAAGAAACCCCGGATGAAGCGCCTCGCCGGATACCGGTTTTAGCCCTGCTGTTATTCTGGTCGCTCACCAGCCTGGTTGCCTACTCACTGGCGGGCGAAAAAATGCCCTGGCTCACCGTGCATATCACGGCTGCTATGATTTTAGCCGCAAGCTGGGGCCTGGGCTACCTGGTGGATACCACGCCCTGGAAAGACCTGGCGCACAGGCGCGGACTGCTGGTTATTCTTTTACTGCCGGTATTCATTGCCGCAGCGTCCGGATTCTTCATCGCGTTGCTCGGTTCGCCATCCCCACTTTCGGGGAACAGCCTGGAGGCGCTGAATGCCACCAGCAACTTCTTCTTAGGCCTGGTAGGAACCGTAGCCAGCGGGATTGGGCTGATTTACCTGCTGGCTTCCTGGCAGTATAGGAATATTGCGCGGCTGATCCTTTTGAGCTTTTTTGGATTATTGGGAATCTTAACTGCCCACGCTGCATTTATGGCCTCCTTTATTAACTACGACCTGGCAACGGAATACCTGGTTTATGCTCATGCCGCCCGGGGTCCGAAAGACGTGCTGGCGCAGGTTGAGGAAATTTCCAAGCGCACTACCATGGGCAAAAATATCGTCGTCGCATACGACAACGAGTCACTTTACCCATACTGGTGGTATTTCCGCGATTATCCAAACAAGAAATATTTCGCGGAAAACCCGGGTCGGGATGTGCGGGATGCGCCGGTGATTATCGTTGGCGATCCGAATTATGGAAAGATCGAGCCGATCGTCAAGGATAATTACGTATATTTTGAGTACACCCGTTTGTGGTGGCCGATGCAGGATTATTTCAACCTGACATGGGAGCGGATCTGGAATGCGGTAAAAGATCCGAATATGCGCCAGGCTTTATTCAACATCTGGTTCAAGCGCGATTACACGCTATATGCCCAGATCACGAATAACAAGGACCTTACTCTCGAGACCTGGGTCCCGGCTGCCCGTCTGCGCCTTTACATCCGCAAAGATGTCATCGCGCAGATGTGGAATTACGGCGCTTCACCCAGCATTTCCCAGGGTGGAGCAGGAGATCCATACGAAAAAGGGATGATCAAGCTGGCTTACGACCAGATCATCGGTTCGGTTGGGGTTAATCCCGGTCAGTTTACCGCCCCACGTGGGGTGGCTGTCGCCCAGGACGGCTCGGTTTATGTGGCCGACTCGCGCAACAACCGGGTGCAGCATTTGACCGCGGATGGACAGGTTCTGCAAACCTGGGGCACCTTTGCCGATATTGCGAAGGGAGCAGCCCCCGGTGGGACATTCTATGAGCCCTGGGGGATTGCTGTCGGGCCGGATGGCTCGGTCTATGTGACAGATACGTGGAACCACCGCGTGCAGAAGTTCACAGCGGGCGGCCAGTTTGTCACCATGTGGGGATATTTTGGCCAGGCTGAAAAACCGGAAGCATTCTGGGGGCCGCGTGGAATCGCGGTGGATGCGAAAGGCCGGGTGTTTGTGGTAGACACAGGCAACAAGCGGGTGGTTGTTTTTGGTTCTAATGGAGAAGCAATCACCTCATTTGGCAGCGCCGGATTTGACCCTGGCCAGTTTGATGAGCCGGTGGGGATCGCATTTAGCAACAGCGGGCTGATCTTTATCACCGACACATGGAACCAGCGCATCCAGGTTTTCCAACCGGATGAGGCTGGAACCATTTTCACCCCTTTACGCCAATGGGACGTGAGTGCCTGGTACGGACAATCGCTGGATAATAAACCCTTTATCACGGTGGACCAAAACGGGTATGTTTACACCAATGACCCGGAAAGTGGGCGGGTGCTGCAGTTTAATTCGGACGGCCAATTTTTACGCGGCTGGTCTGAATTGATCGGCGACATTCCGGAATTGGTGATGCCCGCCGGATTAGCGATTGATCCGTTGGGAGGATTGTGGGTGAGTGACGCAAGTACCAACCACTTGATCCATTTCAACCTGCCCCTGGCGCCGCTGCCATCCCAGGTGCAACCTCCGGCGCAATCTGAACCGCAAATCGGTCCCCAGGATGCGCAGCCCACGCCGACATCCTCACCTCAATAGTTAATGAGCGACGCCCCGCGCGCATACACGCGCGGGGCGTTTTTTTAATGACACCTTTAAAACAGTATGCGGTGATCTTTTTAACGATCGCGCAGGATCGAGTTCAAAATAACGCTGACGATGGAGACGATGATCGAGCCTAAAAACGCGCCCCAAAAGGTTGTTACCGAAAAGCCGATGTTGAAATAGTTGCCGATCGCTGCTGTGAGATAAAACATGAGGGTATTGATCAGCAAGGTGCCCAGGCCCAGGGTAAGAATGATGAAGGGGCATCCCAAAGTCATCAATATGGGTTTGATCAGCGCGTTGACGCCTGCGAAAATTAAAGCCAACCATATGAAAGCAACCCAACCGGTGGTTTCCATAACGAGACCGTTGCCGTTCAATAACGCGACAGCTACATAAATTGCAACCGCATTCACAATCAAACGCAGAATAAATTTCATCGTGTTCTCCTTTCAGCTTCATTCCGTTATTGTATATAACGTTTCAGGTCGCTTTAAGTTGCGCTTCCTGGTCAAAGTTTATCTCCATCCAGATCAATGTATTATGGATGGTGAAGCCGGCCTCTAAAAATGCCCTGCTGCCTCTGCCGGCGGGGTAATTGATCATCATTGGGCGCGGAGCCAGGACTTCACGGCGCAGCAGAGTCAGCAAGGCGCACAGTGATTCGTCTTCACAGGTGGGGTTCGGCGCAACCCAAACGGTTTCAGCATTATATACACCCGCGTCCCAAATGCTTACGCCCAGCAGCACATGATCGCGATGAACGGCCCATTGTTCGATATGGTCGCTATAAAATAAACGCGTCAGGTTGCGAAAGAGTCCCGGCGCATATCTTTCAATCCTAAAATTCAGGTTCCACGACACTTCTGGAGGGTAAATATTTTGCAGCCATTTCTCTTCCAATGGCCATTCGATCTTTCTGCGCGCGGTGATTTGGTGATCATCAAGCGATAGAAGGGGTGGGGGAGGTTCACTTACTTCCCAGGTGGTGCGCCTGGAGCGCTCGACAAAGCCAAGGGTCAGGTATAAATGATGAGCGATGGGGTTGTCGTCGCGCACCTGCAGCCAGATGGCTGATGCTTTGTGGTAGCGAACGTGTTCGATCGCTGTTTGGGTAAGCTGGTAGGCAATGCCTTTTCCCCGGTAATCGGGGTGGGTGGCGATGTTGGCTGCCAGATAACGCCAGACGCCGCCCCGTTGGAAGGGGATCAAGGTCAGGTTGCCGACGATCGCCCCATTTTCTTCCCACACATAGCCAAACAGTGGGACAGGCACCTGCTCATTGGATCCGCGCGCCCAACGCTGGAAGTTTGCATCGCGCGCAGCCCGCCGGATATGGCGCAAATAATCACGCCCGTCGTCATCCATCTGCTGCGCAAAACACAGCTCAATCAGGTCTGCGATTTTTTCCAGATCGTGTGCTGGGTCGACGGCGCGGATATGACCGGTGAGATTGGATGCAGGCACCAGTTTATTGTACACCGGATTCAAATCCAGATTTTCAGCTTGCATATTGCCTTAAACCCGGTAAAATTGAGAGAAGGAGAATGGTGCAAGACTCTAACATATCTCTTATATTTTACAGATGGTTCAGTAATATACGCGATGCTATAATGCCTGCACGCAAAGCGGTTAAAAGGATGGTTTTTTATGATGCGATTTGATCGATTTACTGAAAGAGCCCAGGAAGCCGCGCAGCGAGCCGCTGAAATTATCCAGCGATATGGGCATAATCAGATTGACACGGAACATATCTTGTTGGCGTTAATCGAACAGCCGCAAGGTGTGATCCCCCAGATTTTGGAAATTTTAAAGGTTGACGCGCAGACTCTCATGGACCGGCTGGACTATACCCTGCGAACAAGCCCGAAGGCAAGCATTTTTGGGGGCGGCGCAGGGCAAATTTTTATTACACCACGTGTGAAACGCATTATCGACCTGGCCAATGAAGAAGCCAGCCGCCTCAAAGACGAATACATCTCGACCGAACATATTTTTCTGGCAATTTTAAGCGAACGCAATACTCCGGCTGCCCGCGTGCTAGAAAACGCCGGGTTGACCCGCGAACGGGTGTATGACGCAGTGATGCAGCTGCGCGGCGGGCAGCGGGTGACCGACCCCCAGGCCGAAACGCGCTACCGTATGCTTGAAAAATATTCTCGAGATATGACCCAGCTGGCGCGTGAAGGAAAACTGGATCCGGTGATTGGCCGCGAGACAGAAATCCTGAGGGTGATGCAGATTCTTTCACGGCGCACCAAGAACAACCCGGTTCTGATCGGCGAAGCCGGGGTAGGCAAGACGGCGATCGTAGAAGGCCTGGCCCAAAAAATCGCTGCCAATGATGTGCCGGAAATTTTAATGGGCAAGCGCGTCGTTGCCCTGGATTTAGGGGCGATGATCGCCGGCTCGCGGTTTCGCGGCGAATTCGAAGAGCGATTGAAAGCAGCGATTGAAGAAGTCCAGCGTGCCGAAGGTGAAATCATCCTGTTTATAGATGAGCTGCATACTGTGATTGGCGCAGGTGCGGCCCAGGGCGCGATGGATGCTTCGAATATGTTGAAACCAGCCCTGGCGCGCGGCGAATTGCAGTGCGTGGGCGCAACAACCCTGGACGAATATCACAAGCATATTGAGAAAGACGCCGCGCTCGAACGGCGCTTCGCTCCGGTTTACGTGGATGAACCGAACGTAGAAGATACAATCAAGATGCTGGAAGGCCTCAAGGATCGTTATGAGGCGCATCACAAAGTCAGTTTTACCCATGACGCACTGGTGGCTGCCGCCCGCCTCTCGACCCGTTACGTGACCGACCGCCGGCTGCCGGACAAAGCCATCGATTTGATGGATGAAGCGGCCGCCAAGCTCAGGGTCGCGCTGTATTCGCTGCCGCCCGAATTGAAACGCATGAAAAGTGAAATCGAGCGTTTACAGGCCGAGGAAGAGCAGTCCAGCATGGCGCGGGATTATGAGCGCGCCGCGAACAAAAAGGCCGAACGGCTGCGTCTTGAAACAATGTTCAATGAACAGCGTGTGGACTGGGAAGAGAAATATAAACTGGACGAACAGGTCGATGTCAACGATATTGCCGAGGTGGTAGAGCAGTGGACCGGCATCCCGGTTAATCAGATGATGGAAACCGAGCAGGAGAAACTGCTTCACATGGAAGAGCGCCTGCACGAACGGATCATTGGGCAAGAAGAGGCGATCCACGCTATCGCAGATGCAATCCGCCGCGCCCGGTCCGGCTTGAAAGACCCGCGCCGGCCGATTGGGTCCTTTATCTTTATCGGGCCTTCTGGCGTGGGTAAGACAGAGTTGGCAAAAGCCCTGGCTGAATTTATGTTCGGCGATGAGGAAGCCATGGTCAGGCTGGATATGTCTGAGTACCGCGAGCAGCATACCGCCAGCCGCCTGTTTGGGGCACCTCCAGGATACGTTGGGTACGAAGAAGGCGGGCAGCTGACCGAGGCAGTTCGGCGGCGTCCGTACCGGGTGATCTTGTTTGATGAAATCGAAAAAGCACACCCTGAAGTGTGGAATGCTCTACTGCAAATCCTGGATGACGGCCGGCTGACGGACGGCCAGGGGCGCGTGGTCGACTTCCGCAACACGGTATTGATCATGACCAGCAATGTGGGCACCGAGTTTGTCAGCCGGGGTGGGACGCTTGGTTTCCTGCAAAATGCCGCATCGGAGGAAGACCGGCAGGCGCATGATAAGATTTACAAAGCGCTAAAGGCCACTTTCCGGCCTGAATTTCTCAACCGGATCGATGAAATTATTACTTTCTCACCCCTGCAGTTAGAGCAGATGAAGGAAATCGTGGTCTTGCAAATGAAAGAGGTGTCTGGACGCTTGCAAGAACATGGGTTGGATGTGTCTCTGACCGATACAGCCCGCGATTGGCTGGCAGAACAGGGTTTTGATCTGGTATTCGGCGCCCGTCCACTACGCAGGGCTCTACAAAAACATGTCGAGAGCCCCTTATCCATCAGCTTGCTTTCAGGCCAATTTACAGACGGGGATACCGTGATTGTGGATCTGGATCCGGAAAAGAAAGAGCTGGTTTTTCGAAAGGCTGAAGACGGTAAGGACAAGCAAGAGGCCTGAATCTTTTTACGATCAGCGTTCGGCAGGTAAATATGCCTGCCGAACGCTCTATTTAATTCCACGGTTGAGTTATACTAAATTGTGATGGACGATCAAAGTGCTCGCATTCTGAGTGTACTGAATAAAACTTACCCGCTCAAGCTTTTTACCGACCAGCAAAAAGAGGAAATTGCCGCCGCCGCGGTGGTCGAAGAGATTGAAGACGGAAAAATTATTTATCGTGAACATGATGAAGCCGCCTCACTTAACCTGATCCTCTCGGGCGAAGTGCACTTATATTGGATGCTGGATGAAGAAGATGAGGACGCGGGGGAAATAAGCCTGGGCAATCTGGAACCTGGGGACGTATTTGGCCTGGAAGCTCTGGAAGATGAAAGCAAATATACCGAAAATGCGGTTGCTTTAGGCCAGATAAGAATTGCTCGCTTCCCCCTGGAATTTCTGGATCCTTATTTTGAAGCCAACGCGCTTCCTTACGATGTTTTGATGCTCATGTTGTCCAGCCTGAAGCTGTTTCTAAAAGTCGATCTTCCGTGGCGCAATCCGGATGAAGCGGTCATCTTCATGTCGCGCCGCAGTTTCGTTTTCTTGATTTACCGGTTAGTTATTCCGGTGATCTTGTTTGGTTTCGGGATGGCAATTTTATTAGCTTTGATTGTTTTGAATTCAGCAGGGATGATCCTGGCGGGAGTGGTGGCGGGTCTGGTCGCTGTAATCGGTGGATTGTGGGCGATCTGGAATTACGTCGATTGGTCCAACGATTATGCGATTTTGACCAACCAGCGGGCTGTTTTTCAGGAGAGGGTGGTGCTGTTATACGACAGCCGTTTAGAAACCCCGTTGGATGCAATCCTGGCGACCTCGCTTGATTCCAGCCAAATCGGGCGCATCCTTGGGTATGGGGACGTGGTGATGAAAACCTATACCGGGACGCTGCTTTTCCCTAACATTCCCCAAAAGGATACGGTTCGCATGCTGGTCGATGATCGCCGGATGCGCGCCCGTGAAACCTCCCTTCAGCAGGAAAAGCAAACCATACAAACCCAGGTGCGCCAGCGGCTGGGTCTGGCCGGACCAACCCCTGGCGTGCAGCGCATCCTGACACAGGAAACGCCCCGCATCTCTATGGGCGAACGTCTCGCAAATTTTTTCAGGATGAGGACGGAGAAGAATGGTGTGATCACTTACCGCACCCATTGGTTGATCATGCTGCGCAAGGTTTTTTTACCCGGGCTGGCAATGATCGCCGTCCTGGTTTTGGCGGTGCTATTTCTCATGAGACGGCTCAATTTTCTAAGCGGCCTGGCTTTCTGGCCGATCTGGCTGGTCCTGGTCTTGATCGCTGCTTTCTGGTTGTGGTACCAGTTTGAAGATTGGGTCAACGATCAATATATTGTGAGTGATGAACAGATCATCGATGTGTATAAACGACCGCTGGGACAGGAAGAGAAGCGGGTGGCTCCTTTAAAATCCATCCAGAGTGTGGAATTTGAAAGGTTAGGCATCATTGGATTAATCCTGAACTATGGAACGGTGTATATCCGGATTGGCGATACGCGTTTTTCGTTCGACAATGTATATAACCCATCGGAAGTTCAGCGTGATTTATTTCGCCGGATTGCCACTCAGGCAGACCGAGACCGGCGGCGCGAAGCGGATGCTGAACGCCAGCGAATTTTGGATGTACTCGAAGCCTACCACGAAGTCACCCGCAATTCACCACCCACCGGTAACCCGCAGATTTGAAAAATATTTGCGTTCGCGGTAGAATAGCCATAATATTTCTCTGATTAGTGATTGATTGAGGACGTATGGCGATTTTAGAAATAGCACTGCTTCCCGATCCCGTTCTACGGCGGAAAGCTAAAAAAATTACCACATTTGATAAAGATTTACAGACCCTCGTCGACAATATGATTGAAACCCTGCGTGAAGCCCCAGGGGTAGGGTTGGCCGCGCCCCAGGTCTCGATATCCAGCCGGCTGGTTGTGGTGGAATATGGCGATGAGGATGAAGAAGGCAATCAGGTTGGACCCAAGAAACTATATGTGGTCGTGAACCCTGAGATCGTACAGGCCTCCGAAGAAAAGGAGACCGGGCTCGAAGGCTGTCTATCGATCCCGGGTTTTGTCGGAGAAGTGGAGCGATCCAAAAAGATCGTGGTTAAAGGGTTGAACCGATACGGTAAGCCTGTTAAAATTACTGCTGAGGATTGGCTGGCACGAATCTTCCAGCATGAGATCGACCACCTGGAGGGCATCGTCTTCCCAGACCGGGCAACCCGGGTTTGGAAACCCAAGGAGGACGAAGAGCTGGTCATCAGAGATTAAATGCATCTGACTCATCTTTCGTTAACCGATTACCGGACTTTTACCCGCCTGGACATGGACGTGCCCCGGCGGGTTTTGGTGTTAGTGGGGGGAAACGCGCAGGGTAAAACCAGCATCCTCGAAGCCATTTATTATCTGGCGACTTTCGACTCATTTCATACTCACACGGACCGGCAGCTGATCAATTTCCTGGCTTGCGAACGCAACCCGGCTGTGGCGCGGATTGTGGCTCATTTCCAACGCTCTGACCGCGCCCACCGTATCGAAGTTCGTCTGATCCTTGAAAATGGCGGGAATGGGAATGGGCGCTTCCGCCGAGAGATTTTACTGGACGGGGTGAAGCGCTCCCCGAACGATGTGTTGGGCACTTTCACAGCCGTGATTTTCCTGCCTCAGATGACGCGGATCATAGACGGAGAACCGGAGGAACGCCGGCGATATCTCAACCTGGCATTGAGCCAGGCTGTGCCGGGATATGCCCTGGCATTATCGGAATATGAAAAGGCTCTGGCGCAGCGCAACGCCCTGCTGCGGCTGCTGGCAGAACGCGGCGGAGATCCGGAACAACTGCGCAGCTGGGATGAACTGTTGGCGGACCGCGGCAGCATCCTTATTCAAGCCAGGATCGGCGCCATTCAAGAAATGGAACGCCTGGCAGCCCGGCTGCACCACCGCCTGACGCACACCCGCGAGATTTTGCGCATGATCTACCAGCCCGCGTACGATCCTCTGGCTCAGCCAGAAGACCAGTATGCGCTGCCAATCCAAACCAGTGTTAAGCGGGGCAGCCTCACCCAAGAGCAAATCCGGCAGGGTTTCCTGGCGCGGCTGGAAGCGCTGCGCTCGGAAGAAATCATCCGGGGAGTGACGACCATCGGCCCGCACCGCGACGAAATTCGTTTTCTCAGCAATGGGATTGACCTGGGCGACTTTGGCTCGCGCGGTCAGGTTCGCACCGCATTGATGTCGCTCAAGCTTGCCGAAACAAGCTGGTTGAAAGATCGGACAGGGCAGTGGCCTGTTCTGCTGTTGGATGAGATTCTGGCAGAGCTGGATGTGGAACGCCGCCGTGATTTATTAGAGACATTAGCGGAACGCGAACAAGCCGTTTTGACGACCACGGACCTGGGTCTTTTTGCAGATGAATTTTTGCAGAGCACAACGATTTGGAAGGTTAAAGACGGCCGGATTGAAATTTAAGCCCGTTATTTAATCGGCCTCTTTGCAGGCAGTCCTACTCGGCGCGGATAACCTGGCGGGGTAGTGACGCATTTTTCGACCACGACCAGGTAGCGATCTTCGGTAACCCCCGGCAGGTTCAGTTTCTGCAATTTACGCAGTCGCCCGCCCAGGAGCTTAATCGCCTGGGCGGCAGCGTGTACTTCCGCCGGCCCCGACTCCCCTTTTTGCGCCAGCACTGCCCCGCCGATGCGGACCAGCGGGAGCAGATATTCAGCCAGGATAGGCATGGTAGCCACCGCACGCGCCACGGCCCAGTCATAACGCTCGCGGTGTTTTTGATCCAGTCCCATTTCTTCCGCCCTGGCCTGGAGCACTTCAACCTGGTCCAGCTTCAAGACCTGGACGATATGCCGGCAGAAATCGGCTTTTTTCCCTACCGATTCGACCAGGGTGATTTTCAGGTTCGGAAGGGCGATTTTGAGGGGGATTCCCGGAAACCCCGCGCCCGTGCCGATATCGATCATTCGGTTGGGAAGCGGATCGCGCAAGACAAGCAGACAGCTCAAAGAATCCAGGAAGTGTTTGGCGCGGATCGCTTCCACTTCGCGGATCGCAGTCAGGTTAATCCGGCTGTTCCACTCGATCAGTTCTTGTTCGTAGCGTTCAAATGCTGAGAGTTGAGAAGATGACAAACTGAGGCCGGTCAGTTGTAGGACGGCTTGTCTCATCTTTTCCATGGATGGTTAATTATACCCAGCTACTATGTGAGTTAGCATTTATTTTGCATTAGAATCCTTCTATAAACACTGAAAGATGAATGACTCGGCGAAAAGTAACACAAAGCAAGTATTCGTGCATCTTCGTTGTCGCACGAACACGATAAAAAGGAGATGGATAAGATGACCTCCAATGATCCGACGATTTCTAATGCTGAGACCTGGGATGCCGAAGCGCGGCAAGCCTGGATGGCAGGAGATTTCACTCGCTCACAGCAGTTATTTGAACAGGTTCTCTCCACCTGGCGATCGATAGGCAGAAAAGAAGGGATCTTTTACGCACTTCTTCACATCACACAAGCCATGCAATATACCCCAGGATACGATCCTGCCCTTGCACGCCCTTTCATTGAAGAAGCAATGCATGTGGCGCAGCAGATTGGCACGGACCTCTACATCCAGCCCGCTGCACTTGACCTGGCCCGGTTAGATTTAGATGCTGGTAACTATCACATCGCGTTCACTAAGATACAGCAATTGGTTCCGTGGTTCTTCCAGGTAGGCGATCCGGGAGGGACCTGTCATGGGCTTGAACTTATAGCCAAAGCCTTGATCGGGCTCGGAATGATCGAGCCGGGACTACGTCTATACGCCGCGTCAACAGCGATCCGTGAGCAGCACGGTATGCAGCACACTGTTCCGGCGATGCTCGCGAGTGAAGAGCGAATACTAGGCCCAGCCCGCAGCCAATTGGGAGAGACACGCTGTGCAGCAGTGGAGGCTGAGGGTCGGGGATTCGACCTGGAACAGGCTATTGCTTATGCTCGATCGATCACAATCTTTTGATCCTAGTCGCCTGAACTTATCACTTCCTCGGTTGCAAGCCGTAAACGCAAAAGGTTGTATCCAATTATCCATGCGATTGACAATGTTAAAGAACTGCAACAAAACAAAGCATGGTTGCCAGAATACTAGCATAAACTTTTGCTCGCTCACTCAGGATTAGAGAGCACGATGCTGCTTTGATATCAAAATCCGACTCACGGTTTTCATATTTGTATAACCGCGTCGCTCCTGAAATGGGTACACTGGTGGCATGAAATGGTCAAACTTGAGTGCGCGTTGGACCTGTATCCTGGTCTTGATGGGCCTGACTGTGTGGAGCCTGGTCAATCCGATCGGGCAGGTTTTTTCCGCGGCTCAATCCAACCTGGCGGGCTGCAATATTTTGCCTGCAAACAATATCTGGAATCAACCGGTGACCAATCTTCCAGTCCACCCGCGTTCCAACGAGTATATCCAATCGATCGGCGCAAATGCAGGTTTGCATGCCGATTTTGGCTCCGGGCTGTGGGACGGAGGTCCGATCGGGATTCCCTACACGCTGGTAACATCCAGCCAGGCGAAATCCCAAGTAACATTTGATTATGATGATGAGAGCGATCTCGGGCCATATCCGCTGCCTGCCAATCCTTTGATCGAAGGCGGGCCGCAAAGTGATGGCGACCGGCATATTTTATTAGTAGATACGGATGCCTGTGTGCTGTATGAGCTGTATTCGGCCTACCCCCCGAAAGATGGGGCCGGTTGGCAGGCAGGTTCGGGTGCCATATATGATCTGAAATCTAATGCGCTGCGCCCCGCCGGGTGGACTTCCGCGGACGCAGCTGGCCTGCCGATCCTCCCAGGATTGGTGCGCTACGAGGAAGCCGCATCCGGGCAGATCAACCATGCCTTGCGCTTCACGGTCAGCCAGACTCAACGAGCGTACGTCTGGCCTGCGCGGCATTATGCTTCATCAAATACATCCCTTTCCCTGCCGCCCATGGGAATGCGCTTCCGCCTTAAGGCATCGTTTGATACCAGCCGCTATTCCAGCCAGGCGCGCGTGATCCTGGAGGCGCTGAAGACATACGGGATGATCCTGGCCGATAACGGCTCAAACTGGTACATCAGCGGGGTGCCGGATGAGCGATGGGATAACGACATCCTGCGTACGATCGGCGGTGTGTTGGGAAGTAATTTTGAGGCGGTGGATAGCTCTGGGTTGATGATCTCTGCAGATTCAGGCATGGTGCATGGGCCGCTAGACCGCGCCATCTGGCTGCCGTTCGTCAAGCATTGACTGGTAGTATCAGAATTTAAAAGTTGGTAACATTAAATTTTCTTAAACCCCTTGACAAGTGCGCCAGGATCATGTAAAGTTAACCGGTAATATCAATGTTCTTAAGGATGTACGAATGGTAAAGAATTTCTCCAATTACATCAAGGTGTTCTGCTCTACCGTCGATGCGGGTGGGGCTGGACAGGTTCCTTATCGGAGTGCGCCTACTTCCAGGTAATACGCAAAATTAACGCGATACCACGGGCACACTCCAGTGCCCGTGGTTTTTTTATAGATGGCATAGCCGTCCAACCCGGGCCGAATCTTGGGGTGGGCGGTTTTTTTATGTGAGCAAGGAGGCAAAAATGGGCAACGCAGTGATCGTACGGGATGCATATAAGAAGTTTGGCAAGCCAGGAGAACCGTTATGGAAGCGTTTGCTGCGCGGAAAAGGCGCCATTCAGCCGGATCACTTAAATGGCAACGGACACGGTAATGGAAACGGAGATGGTAACCGCAACGGTAAAACCAATGGTAATGAGCACGACCTGAAAGCAGATCAGACAAAATCTGTGAACGGAAATCAGCACTTTACCATCGCCGTGGATCACGTGTCTTTTGAGATCACAGAAGGTGAAATCTTCGGTGTTTTGGGGCCAAACGGCGGCGGCAAATCAACATTGATCCGTTTGATTTCAACCTTGCTCCTGCCGGACAGCGGCACGATCAGCGTGTTTGGATACGATGTCGTGCGCCAGCCGGTGCAGGTTCAGCAGCGGATCAACCGGGTTTCGGTGGAAGCTTCATTCTTCAAAAAACTTTCACCGTTAGAAAATTTGATGTATGGAGCGCGGCTATATGGGATGGACGGCAAAGAAACCTACATTCAAGTGTTCGAGATCCTGACCCGATTGGGCCTGGAGAAACGCTCGATCACCAATCCAATGGAAGAGATGTCGCGCGGGATGCAGCAAAAAGTGGCAATTGCCAGGGCTTTACTTTCCAAGCCAAAGCTGCTCCTGCTGGATGAGCCGACCACCGGTTTGGATCCGCGCTCAAAGAAAGAGGTACAGGAAGTGGTGAAGGAACTTCGTGAAAAACACGGTACCACAATTTTGCTGACCACCCATGACATGATGGAAGCCGACCAGTTATGCGACCGGGTGGCGATCATGAACAGCGGCAAGATTATGGCAATGGATACCCCGGCAGTCTTAAAAAGCCGACTGCCCATCAAAGACGGTAAAGAAACCACTTTAGAAGATGTCTTCTTGGACCTGACAGGCAAGAAGTTGGTAAAGGAAGAGGAGGGCGTATGATGCACAAACAGTTGTTTGAAAGTCCAAATCTGCGATTGACGTTTATCAACCCGGAAGAGGACGGAAAGATCGAAACGGCCTGGACTTACGATCTGGATTATGCCATGGACTTGATGGAGATGCCTGCGCGCCCCCTGGGTCCGGTGGAAATCAAGAAAATCCACGAAGAACACCAGAAACACGCCGAAGAACGCGGTAACCAGTATTACTTCGCCATCCGCCTCAAGGAAGGCAACCAGTTAGCCGGGTTCATCCGCTTTCCGTTTGTCCATTGGATGCATGCCAGCGCATGGCTGCGCCTGGCGATTGCCGACCCATCCATCTTGCAGCGTTTTGGTCGAGAAGCGTTGGATCTGGCGCTCCAATATGGTTTCCGTGAGCTCAACCTCTACCGGATAGAGACTGTCCTGGCAGAATATCAAAAAGACCTGGTCGCGCTGCTGGAAAATGCCGGTTTCTTAATGGAAGTTCGCCGGCGCCAGGCCCTGTATCGTAACGGCCGGTACTATGATGCCCTCCATTTTGGCATGCTTCACACGGAATGGAAACCAGAAGCGGTTGAGGAGGCGGTGGCATGAACAGCTCCATTTTTGATGGAAAACTGGTCCGCCTGACGATCGTAGATCCGGATAAGGACGCCGAATTTCTGGCGAAATGGAATCAGGATAGTGAATACTCCCGTTTGCTGAACGACGATGCGGCCTACATGTGGACGCCCAAACAGGTCAAGGAGTGGATCGAGAAGGAAAAGAATATCTATTACTTCATCATCCGCACCATGACAGATGACCGGCCGATTGGGCTGGTAGATCTTTCGGGTTTCAATTGGGCGGCCCGGAATGCCTGGGTGGGCATCGGCCTCGGTGAGCGGGAGTTCTGGGGCAAGGGATACGGCACCGAAGCGATGCAGATCGCCTTGCGTTTTGCCTTTCAGGAATTAAACCTGAACCGGGTCAACCTGGATGTATTTGAATACAATCTGCGGGCGCAAAAATCATATTTGAAATGCGGTTTCGTTGAAGAAGGCCGCACGCGGAAATCGATGATGCGCAATGGCAAACGCTGGGATGTCGTGTATATGGGCATACTAAAATCGGAGTGGGAAGCAAAAAATACAGGTTAGAAAATGACTACGATGACGCATCAAATGCGCGCTTCTTTTGCATTTGTGGAGCGCAATTTCAACCTAATTAAACGCTACTGGTCGTGGGAGCTGGTCTGGCTGGTCTATTCCGCTGCCGACAGCCTGGCGGTCAGTTTTATTGGCCTGGGCATGGAACGCATCGGGGGTGGGGCTGGCACCCTGGATACCCGCTATATGGTTTTATACCTGTTGATCGGCACATTGGTGTGGCGTTTCTTATCCCAGATCTTTTATTGGATCACCGATCTGATCAACATCGAGCGCTGGGAAGGAACGATTGAATACACATTAATGGCGCCAATTCGCCGGGTCACTCACATGGCCGGGCAAACGATGTTCGCCGTGGCCTACAGCATCCTGTTTACCGGGGTGATCTTGATCATCACTACCCTGGTTTTTGATCTGGATTTGAGCAAATCCAACCTGTTGGGAGGGGTGCTGATCTTGCTGGCCGGAAGCTTTTCCTTCATTGGGGTTGGGATCATGGCATCCACCCTGCCTTTGCTGTTTCCGGAGCGCGGTTCGCAGATGACCCACGTGTTTATCGCCTTGATGCTGCTGGTGTCAGGCGTCTATTACCCGGTCGATGTGCTGCCCGCAGCGCTCCAAAAAATTTCCGTGTTCAGTCCTGCCACCTATGTGCTGACTGGCGTGCGCCAGGCAATATTAGAAGGTGTGCCTACCCTGAACCTGTGGGGATTTATCTGGCCGGTATTGATCATGGGCGCCGTGCTGCTGCCTTTGGGCATGTGGGTCTTCAAGCAGGCAGAAGTGTACGCAAAACGTACCGGAAAATTACATCGAAATGGATAACACTATGGAAATCGAGACGATCACTACATACCGTTTACCCCCAAATTTCACCAGCCGGTCAATGTGCCTGGATGATGCAGCCCAGGCGGTGGAATTGTTCAACACGTTTACCCAGAAGTATTTGGGTGTTAATACCGAGAACTTGGAGGATGACCTGGTATTCTGGCAGACACCCGGCTTTAACCTCGACACTGATTCCTGCGTTGTTTTTAACGAACAGCAGAAAATGGTCGGGTATGGTGAATTCTGGGATATTGTCGAGCCGCATGTCCGCTTCAATATCGAAATTTTGGTTCATCCCGATTATGAAGATTTGGGAATTGACAGCTACCTGCTGGCATGGGTAGAACAGCGTGCCCAGAGCGCTTTGACGGTTTCCCCACCAGGAACTTTGGTCGTCTTGCAGCAGGGCGAAGATTCGCGCATGAAAAAGAACATAGCTTTCATACAGGATCACGGTTTCAAGCTGGTGCGCAATTTCTATCATATGCACATCGATTTGGACCAGGAGCCCGCCCTTCCTGAGATTCCGGTCGGCTACGAGATTCGCCCTTACCATGGGGAGGATGAACGCCGGGAAATGATCCGCGTTTTATGGGAATCATTCAAGGATCATTGGGGTTTTGTGGACGAGCCATTCGAAAATTACCTCGAACGCTGGCTGCATTGGGCTGAAAATATTAAGAACATGGATCCTTCGCTGTGGTATATCGCTGTCAAAGATGGTGAAATCGCCGGCGGTTGCCTGTGTATGTCTGAGCGAACGGAGGACCCGCAGATGGGTTGGGTAAATATGCTGGGCGTGCTGCGAAAACACCGGAAAAATGGGCTCGGTTTGGCCTTGCTGCAGCAAGCATTTGCCGAATTTTACCGGCGTGGGAAGAAGCGGGCCGGACTGGGCGTGGATGCCACCAACCTGACTGGGGCATTAGCCCTGTATGAAAAAGCCGGCATGCATGTTGCCAGGAACCTGCATTCATTTCAGAAAGTGCTGCGCGAAGGTGTTGACATCACTACAAGCGCACTGCATCCGTAGGAGAAAAAATGGATACTATTTTGCAAAAGGAAATTGTATTGAGCGAGGCCCCTGCCGTTCCTGGGCTGCGGTTTCGATTATTTTCCGGTGACGATGATTTTTCCGGCATGGTCGGGATCATCCATGCCAGCAAGACCATCGATAAAATTGAAAGAGCGGATACTGTAGAGGATATCCGGCGCTCTTACAGCCACCTGGTGAATTGCGACCCGTACCAGGATGTCTTAATTGCCGAAATGTATGGTGAAATGATCGCTTACAGCCGTACATTCTGGTACCGGGTAGAATCGAGCCAGGAACGGATCTACGTCAGCTTTGGCTATTTGCATCCCAATTGGCGGCGCAAGGGCATAGGCAGGGCGATGCTGCATTGGAACCAGGAACATCTGCTCCAGGCCGCCGCGAAACACCCGCAGGATGGCCCTCGTTTCTTTGAAGCATTCTGCAGCGACAGCGAGATAGGTGCTGCGGCATTGTTGACGGCCGAAGGCTACCAACCCATACGCCATTTCAATATCATGGTGCGGCCAGATCTTGAAAATATACCTGTTCTAGCACTTCCACCTGGCGTTGATATCCGTCCGGCGAAACCTGAACAGTATCACCAGATCTGGCAGGCCAGCGACGAGGCTTTCCGCGATCATTGGGGGTACGATCCGGATGGAGAACCTTATGAAGCCTGGATCGATCGCCGCAACCAGCAGCCCGAATTGTGGCAGGTGGCCTGGGACGGGAATGAAGTGGCAGGGATGGTTTTGTCGTTTATCGATGAACTGGAGAATGTTGAATACCAGCGCAAGCGCGGATGGACCGAGAATATCTGCGTCAGGCGACCGTGGCGTGGAAAAGGTCTCGCGAAAGCGCTTATCGCCCGGAGTTTATCCCTATTAAAAGAAAAGGGGATGAATGAAGCCTGCCTGGGAGTTGATACGCAGAACTTATCGGGGGCATTGCGCCTGTATGAAAGCATGGGTTATCGCCCGGTGCGCCGTTCGTCCAACTGGCGTAAAGAGATGAAGTAGAATCGCTATCTGGGGCTGTCCTAAAAGAAGATTTTTCTAAGACCCATCCCCCTAACCCCCTTCCCAGCTGTCCTTCAGCGCGCAGCGCGAGGGCGGGAAGGGGGTGAAATTCAGAGGTTTGGGGAGTTTTGGCCGCAAAATGCGGCCAAAACTCCCCACTTCCTCTTTCTCCCGCCCCCGCCGCTTCGGCCACCCGAAGGGGTGTGAGGTGGCGGGTCGGGGTGGGGGTGGAGTTTTGAGACAGCCTCTTTAAATTAAACGAGTGAGACAATTCTTGCTCGTGATTTTAGAATCCAATTTGATCTATGATACAATTTGCCAGCGATTTCACCCGGAGGCAATATAAATGATCATACCGAACCATTACCGGGCATTAATCTGGGATATGGGGGGAGTTCTGGTCCGCAATATGGACCCATCGATCCGCGGAAGGTTAGCTGCGCCGTACGGCATGTCTTATCTGGATCTGGAGAACCTGTTTTTTGGGAACGAGGTTGCCGTACAAGCCTCGATCGGGCAGGCTACGGAAGCCGATTCCTGGAAATATGTACAAAAAAAGCTCAATATTCCGGCTGAAAAGATGGCAGAATTTATCGATACCTTTTACTCCTGCGATAAGTTCGATGAAGATTTGTATACCTTCACCATGCAGTTAAAACCGAGATATCGAGTCGGCCTGCTTTCCAATGCTTATCCCGAAACCAGGGCCAGCCTGGCGAGACGCTTCCCGCATTTTTATGACCTGTTTGATGTAACCATTTATTCCGCTGAAGTTGGGATGGCAAAGCCCAATCCCCAGATTTATCGTTTGATGCTCGACCGGCTGGGAATTGAGCCGCAATCCGGGGTTTTTGTCGATGATTTTATTGAAAATGTCGAAGGCGCGCGCGCGGTCGGCATGCATGCGATCCATTTTCGCAGTTCGCAGCAGGTTCGTGACGAATTGAAGGAGCTTTTCGCATAGAAACACCCCTCCCCATTTATCGCGCAGGCATTGTCGCAGACACGCATGTTCCCGATCGGGCAAACGAGATTCATCCGGGTCTTATCCCGGCTCTACAAGCCGCGCGACCAGATTGCATTTTACACGCGGGGGATGTTTCAACGCTGGCAGTGCTCGAAACGCTGGCGAAAATTGCCCCGGTAGAAATAGCGCTCGGCAACCGGGATTGGCCTTTGCGCCGGAAAGGTCGCGGCGTCAATCGTCTCGATCTGGCCGGCGTAAGTGTAGCTTTGATGCACGGGCATGGTTCATGGCTGAACTATTTCGTGGATAAATGGTTTTATATATTTCAAGGCTACCGGTTCAAACGCTACCGTTCGCTGTTAAAGCGAGCAGGGCAGGGGGCAAAGGTGATCGTGTTTGGGCATACCCATCATCCGGAAATCATCTGGGATAACGGCCAGTTGTTATTCAATCCGGGTTCGGCAGGATTTGGCAGTAAGCGCGGAAAAAATCCCAGCTGGGGGATTTTGGATATTTTCTCGGATGGAAATGTGACCGCGAAAGTCATCGCACTCACAGGATTTCAGTTGGAAAATGGACAATGGGTTCGAAAAGATTAAGAGAATTCTTAAATTAACTTGATTTTTCCTTCATGGATTGTTATAATGCAAAATTGCGTCTTATAGGCCTATCTGCTAATGCGCAGGTATTTTGACCAGTTTTATCGGCCAGGTTGTGATTTTTTAGGAGAAACCAATGGCTTCAGTTCTTCCGACCAAGACCTACGCTCGAATTCCTGTAATTTTCAATATGCCTGATCTGATTGAGGTCCAGCTGGATTCATTCCGGCGGCTTAAATCGGAGGGGCTGGGGGATCTGCTCAACGAAATTTCCCCCATAGAATCATACAACAAAGGTATGAAGCTTTTCTTCCCCAGCAAGACACCCGAATCACAACAGTGGGGGCTGAAATACTGGTTTGGTGAACCCAAGCATTCCATTGATGAATGCGTCGAACGTGATTTGACCTATGCCAGCCCAATGTATGTGTCGGTATTGTTAGCCGGATCTGAAGTTCCGGAGCCCATTCGCCAGGACATTTTCCTGGGCGATTTCCCGGAAATGACCGAGAAAGGCACTTTCATTATTAATGGTACGGAACGGGTGGTCGTATCGCAGCTGATTCGTTCCCCGGGTGTCTATTTTGAAGCCCCGGTGGACCGTGCGACTGGTCGTCGTCTGGCGATGGCCAAGTTGATCCCAGACCGCGGCGCCTGGATGGAATTTGAAACCCGTAAGAATGATTACCTGATTCTCAAATTCAACCGCAAGCGCACGGTGCCGATTACGATATTTCTTACGCGCCCTGGCAGCAATTGATGACGGTCGGAGCGATTCGCCGATTAAAGAGGGCAGTGATGAAGAATTGATCGCCCTCTTCCAGGATGTTGATAACAATCCCGATCGTTTATTCATCCCCTCCACCTTGCGCCAGGAACCTGCCTGGGATTTGACCGGCAATTACACGATTGCCCAGGTGGCATTGATGGAGTTCTTCAAGCGCATGCGCCCAGGCGATCCGGCTACGCTGGAAAATGCCAAGCAGTTCCTTGAGGAGCAGCTGTTCGATCAGCGCCATTATGATTTGGAACGGGTCGGGCGGTATAAGCTGAACCAGAAACTGGATTTGACCGATAAGATCCCGGTTTCACACCGCACGGTCAGCCGCTGGGATATCGTGTTTCTGATCAAGCGCATGATCCAGATTAATAATGAAGTCGAAGATAAAGATGATATCGACCACCTCGGCAACCGCCGGGTAAAGACGGTCGGCGAGCTTATCCAGAACAAGCTGCGCATTGGTTTGCGCCGCATGGAGCGGGTGATCAAAGAGCGCATGTCGATCCGCGACCAGGATACCATTTCTCCGGTCAGCCTGGTAAACATTCGCCCGGTAGTAGCCGCGCTGCGTGAATTCTTTGGCTCCAGCCAGCTTTCACAGTTCATGGACCAGACGAACCCGCTGGCTGAGCTGCGCCACAAGCGCACCCTTTCGGCTCTTGGTCCTGGCGGATTGCGCCGCGAGCGGGCCGGGTTCGATGTGCGTGACGTGCACCATTCTCATTATGGCCGTATTTGCCCGATCGAAACGCCAGAAGGTCCGAACATTGGTTTGATCGGCCGCCTGGCAAGTTTTGCCCGGGTGAATGAATATGGTTTCATTGAAACCCCATACCGGCGAGTGGTAAAGGTATTATCTTCTGATGATCCCCGCCTGGAAACCCGGCTGCTGCGTGAAACACTGACCGATTCTGAAACTGGCGAAGTCATCGCCAGACAGGGTGAGCGGGTAACGAAAGAAATGCTGCCGGCGATTGTTAAATTGAATAAGAGCTCGATCTTCGTGGCCCCGTTTGTATCCAATGAAGTTGAATATCTTTCGGCGGATGCAGAGGATAAGTTTGTTATCGCCCAGGCCAATTCCGAACTCACCGATCTCAACGAGTTTGCCTTTGAACGAATTTCCTGCCGGCACCATTCAGATTTTACGATCTCAGGCCCTGACAGCGTCAATTATATGGATGTGGCGCCGCACCAGGTAGTGGGCGTCAGCGCTTCTTTGATCCCCTTCCTGGAGCATGATGATGCCAACCGGGCCTTGATGGGCTCAAACATGATGGCTCAGGCTGTTCCGCTGATCCAACCCGATATCCCGCTCATTTCGACCGGCATGGAAGCCTATGCCGCGATTGATTCGGGTCAGGTGATGATCGCCGAAGAAGACGGGCAGGTTGTCTCGGTCACCGGCAATGCGGTTGCCGTACGCAATAACAGTGGAGCCGTGCGCACCTATCACCTGCGCAAATACCAGCGCTCAAACCAGAGCACGTGCATCGACCAGCGCCCCGCAGTGATTAAGGGACAGCGCGTCCATCGCCAGGATATCCTGGCCGATTCATCTTCCACGGTGCAAGGTAAACTGGCTTTGGGCCAGAACGTGGTGGTAGCCTTCGTTTCATGGGAAGGCGGCAACTTCGAAGACGCCATCCTGATCTCCGAAAAGCTAGTCCAGGACGATAAATTTACTTCGGTTCATATTGAAAAATATGAAGTGGAAGCTCGTGACACCAAGCTGGGTCCTGAAGAAATTACCCGCGACATACCCAACGTTGGTGAAGACGCGATCAAGGATCTGGACGAACACGGTATTATTCGCATCGGCGCGGAAGTCGGCCCGAACGACATTTTGGTTGGGAAGATTACTCCCAAAGGTGAGAAAGAATTGACGCCCGAAGAACGCCTGCTGCGCGCCATCTTTGGCGAGAAATCCAGGGACGTAAAAGACACCTCGCTGCGCATGCCGCACGGTGAACGGGGCAAGGTGGTAGACGTCAAAGTCTTTACTCGAGAAGATAATACCGACCTGGCTGCAGGCGTGGACATGATGGTGCGCGTTTCCGTCGCACAGCGCCGCAAGATCACCGCAGGCGACAAAATGGCCGGGCGGCATGGCAATAAGGGTGTGGTTTCTCGCGTGGTGGCGGAAGAAGATATGCCGTTCCTTGAGGATGGCACCCCAGTTGATATCATCCTTAACCCGTTGGGCGTACCCGGTCGTATGAATATAGGCCAGGTTCTGGAGACACATCTGGGTTGGGCCGCGCGCCATCTGGGTTTCAGAGCTTTGACCCCAGTTTTTGATGGCGCCACCGAGGAAGAAATTGAAGCCGAACTCGGCCGGGCTTACCTGACCGATCTGGCCTGGATGGATATAGCCCAGAATGCCTGGAACTGGCTAAAAGAACAGGAATACGATCCGACCACCATCAAGGATGATGATGAAGTCCGCATGTTGTATATGGAACAATGGTTGGGTGAGAAGGGCTATGATATTTACAAGCTTTCATCCGATCCGGCATATTCCCGTGAATCAGTTCTGCGCGAATGGTTGATCGAAGGTGGATTTGACCCTGCCCAGGTATTCAATAACCCATCTCTCACACGCGCCGAGATGGAGCAGCACGATAATTATGCCATTCACACCGCGCTGCGTATGTGGCTCAAAAAGCGGCATGAAGTCGATGTAGAAGGCATGACTGACAAAGAAATCCATGCTCGGGCTGAAAAACAGACCGAGATGACCGGCAACCCCATGCCAATTTTGGGCAAGCAGGTCTTACGAGATGGCAAGAGCGGTCAGCCGTATGATCAACCAGTTACCGTCGGGGTAATGACCATGCTCAAACTTCACCATCTGGTGGAAGACAAGGTGCATGCCCGGTCTACCGGACCGTACAGCCTGGTGACCCAGCAGCCGTTGGGCGGCAAAGCACAGTTTGGCGGGCAGCGGTTTGGAGAGATGGAAGTGTGGGCCCTGGAAGCATACGGCGCGGCTTATACCTTGCAAGAAATGCTCACCGTGAAATCGGACGATGTGCAAGGCCGGGTAAATACCTACGAAGCCATTGTAAAGGGCGAATCGATCGAAGAGCCCAGTCTACCGGCATCCTTCCGGGTCCTGGTAAAAGAACTGCAAAGTCTGGGCCTGGCAGTCGAGGCCGTCATGGACAGCGGCGAGGTGATTCGCTTTGGCAAAGATGAAGAGCGAGTGCGCCCACCCAAACTTGAGACCGGCCTGTTAGGCCTGGGCGAGGAACTGGACCGCCTATCCTGATCCTCGACAATTCACCGTCATCGCTTCACCGCCGCCGGCGTGGTTGCATCTCTGGACCTTAATTCCTGGCGGCGGTGAATTTTTGTCAAAGGCGCTGCGGTCAACTAATTTGTAGAAGAAATTATGCTGGTGTATTTCGACGGCAGAAGATTGAAATTTGAAAGGAAGAGTGTCAGACAGCTTGACGGTAAGATAGGCGTGTGATACAATCTTTCCTCGTTGTGCCCCGCTAGGGGTAGGCATATCGTGCCCATTGCATAAGAAATCATGCAAAACTCAATAGAGTTTGGCAAAAGAATTGATAAATGCGGCGTAGAACGCCCAGGATATCTGACGGAGGCAAAAGAAAGTGCCCACAATTAACCAATTGGTCCGAAAAGGTCGCCAATCGAAAAAGATCAAGAGCAATGCGCCTGCGCTGCTGTACACGCTCAATTCGTACAAACAGCGCCGTATTCGCCAGGATACCGGCGCGCCGCAAAAACGCGGCGTGTGCACCGTGGTCCGTACGATGACCCCCAAGAAGCCGAATTCTGCGCTGCGCAAGATCGCCCGCGTGCGCCTGACCAACGGTATTGAAGTGACTGCCTATATTCCAGGTGAAGGTCACGCACTGCAGGAACACTCGGTGGTGCTGGTGCGCGGAGGTCGTGTTAAGGATCTGCCCGGTGTCCGCTACCACATTGTTCGCGGTACGCTGGATACGACCGGTGTTGCCAAACGCTCTCAGAGCCGCTCAAAATACGGCTCAAAGCGTCCCAAGTCCTAATTTCAGATCCATTTGATGGAGTAAATGCATGCGAAGGTCGAAACCTGAAGAACGGGAAATTACCCCGGACGTGCGCTATCAAAGCACCGTCGTAACCTCATTTATAAATCGCATCATGCGGCGCGGCAAGAAAAGTGTTGCCACTTCGTCTATCTACGATGCGTTTGACATCATGGCAGAAAAGACCGGGAAGAACCCCATCGACGTTTTTGAACAGGCCCTCAGGAATGTGGGTCCCGTGATGGAAGTTCGCCCCCGCCGTGTGGGTGGCGCAACTTACCAGGTTCCCATGGAAGTTCCTTCATCGCGCCGGATGACTCTGGCAATGCGCTGGATTATCACTGCTTCCAAAGCCCGCGCCGGCAAATCATTTGCCGAGAAGCTGTCGGGCGAACTGCTGGATGCCTACAATAACCAGGGCACTTCGGTCCGGAAACGCGAAGAGACTCATAAAATGGCTGAAGCCAACCGCGCTTTCTCTCACTACCGGCTGTAGACGCATCAGATTCTATCATTAAAGGCAGAGACCTCAGGTAGCGAGATGGCCCGTAATTTTCCGTTAGAGAAGTACCGAAATATCGGCATTATTGCTCATATCGACGCTGGTAAAACCACGACGACCGAGCGGATTTTGTTTTATACAGGCAAAACCTATCGCATAGGGTCGGTCGATGACGGTACTACTGTGACGGATTGGATGGTCCAGGAACGCGAACGCGGCATCACCATCGTTTCTGCGGCGGTGACGGCGGAATGGAAGGGATACCAGATCAATTTGATCGATACTCCCGGACATATCGATTTCACCGCAGAAGTTCAGCGCAGTTTACGCGTTCTGGATGGTGGGGTCGTGGTATTTGACTCGACCCAGGGTGTTGAGCCTCAGAGCGAAACCGTCTGGCGTCAGGCTGATCGTTATCAAGTCCCGCGAATCTGCTTCGCCAATAAGATGGACCGGCTTGGCGCATCCTATGAGATGACCATCGATTCCATCCGGCAGCGTTTAGGCGCGCGTCCACTTGCCATGCAGCTGCCGATTGGCAACGAACAAAATTTTAAAGGTGTGGTCGACTTGCTGACGATGCAGGCGATCTACTGGGAAGATGAGTTGGGCAAGGAGATGAGCTTTGGCCCTGTTCCGGCAGACCTTGAGGAACAGGCCAAGGAAATGCGAGCCACCCTGGTAGAACGAATCGCCGAATTTGACGATGGGTTAACGGTCAAATTCCTGGAAGGCGATGAAATTTCAATCGATGAGTTGAAAGCCGGTCTGCGCAAGGCGGTCATCGCCAATCAAGCCACACCGGTTTTTTGCGGCTCTGCCCTACGCAATAAGGGCGTGCAGAATGTGCTGGACGCTGTGATCGATTACCTCCCTTCCCCCGCGGATATCCCGCCGGTGCGCGGGATCGATCCCGACTCGAATGATCTGGTAGAATTTGCAGCCGAGGATGATGAACCGCTCAGCGCCCTGGTATTTAAGATCGTAACCGATCCTTACGTTGGCCGTCTATCATACTTCAGGGTTTATTCAGGAACGTTGGCGACCGGTATGATGGCATACAACCCGCTCAAGGGAAAACGTGAACGGATTGGACGCTTGCTGCGCATGTATGCTGATCGCCGCGAAGATATTACCGAGGTCCATGCGGGTGATATCGCTGCCGTTCTGGGATTAAAAGAAAGCTTTACCGGTGACACGCTGTGCGATGCACAGCATAGGATGGTCCTGGAGCGCATCACATTCCCTGAACCGGTTATTTCCGTGGCAATTGAACCCAAGACCTCTGCTGATCAAGATAGGATGGGCGATGCCCTGCGCAAGCTTTCGGAAGAAGACCCAACCTTCCGCGTGCATTTTGACGAAGCTACCGGGCAAACCATTATTTCGGGGATGGGTGAGCTGCACCTGGATGTTCTGGTCGACCGCATGCTGCGTGAATTCCGCGTTCAGGCCAATGTGGGACGCCCACGGGTGTCTTACCGCGAAACCATCACCCGCCCGGTTGAAAAAGTCAATTATAAGTACGCCCGGCAATCTGGCGGCCGGGGCCAATACGGCCATGTGGTGATCGCCATGGCGCCGCTTGACCGGGGCAACGGGATCGTGTTTGAAAACAAAATTACTGGCGGCTCAATCCCGATGGAATATATTCCCGCGGTGGAGAAAGGCGTTCGTGAATCGGCTGAAAGCGGTGTTTTGGCGGGGTACCCGGTTACAGACCTCAAGGTGACCCTGATCGACGGATCGTACCACGAAGTCGACTCGAATGAAATGGCCTTCAAAGTGGCTGCCAGCCTGGCATTTAAGGAAGGTTTCCAAAAGGGAGCGCCAGTATTACTGGAACCGATTATGAAGGTTGAAGTTATCGTCTCGGATCAATTCCTGGGCGATGTGTTGGGGCAGTTGAACGCGCGGCGCGCATTAATCCAGGGGATGGAAATGCGTCCTGGAAATGCCCAGGCCGCTAAGGCGCTAGTGCCCATGGCGGAAATGTTTGGCTACGCAACGGTGCTGCGATCGATCACCCAGGGACGCGGTGTGTTTTCGATGGAGTTTGACCACTACGCCCCGGTGCCTGCGGCAGTAGCCGAAAAGATATTAAAAAGTTAAGGAATTATTTACTAACCGCAACCTTGGAATTTTTCTAAAGGAGAGTTCGATCTTATGGCAAAGCAGAAATTTGACCGAAGCAAACCGCATTTGAACGTAGGGACGATGGGACACATCGACCACGGGAAGACGACGCTGACGGCAGCGATCACGAAGTACTGCGCGCTGAAAGGGCACGGCACGTACAAGGCATACGATCAGATCGACAACGCGCCGGAAGAGAAAGCGCGCGGGATCACGATCAACATAGCGCACGTCGAATACGAGACGGACAAGCGGCACTACGCGCATGTAGACATGCCTGGTCACCGGGATTACATCAAGAACATGATCACGGGGGCGGCGCAGGTAGACGGGGCGATTCTGGTGGTCGCGGCGCCGGATGGGCCGATGCCGCAGACGAAAGAGCATGTGCTGTTAGCGCGGCAGGTGGAAGTGCCGAGCATCGTGGTGTACCTGAACAAGATCGACCAGATGAACGATCCGGAGCTGTTGGAGCTGGTGGAGCTGGAGCTGCGGGAGATGCTGAGCGGGTACGGGTATCCCGGGGATACGATCCCGATAGTGCGCGGGTCGGCGCTGCAGGCGAACGAGAGCACGTCGACGGACCCGAATGCGCCGGAGTACGAATCGATCAAAGAGCTGCTGCGGGTGGTGGATGAATACATTCCGGAGCCGAAGCGGTTGGTGGAACTGCCGTTCATGATGCCGGTGGAAGACGTGTTCTCGATCAAAGGGCGGGGGACGGTGGTGACGGGGCGCGTGGACCGGGGCAAGATCAAGGTAGGCGAGCCGGTGGAGATCGTCGGGCTGCAGGAAAAGAGCCGGAACTCGGTGGTGACGGGTGTGGAGATGTTCCACAAGCTGTTGGACGAGGGGATGGCGGGAGACAACCTGGGGCTGCTGCTGCGCGGGATCGAGCGCGCGGACGTGGAGCGCGGGCAGGTGATCGCCAAACCGGGGTCGATCACGCCGCACAAGAAGTTTTTGAGTGAAGTGTACGTGCTGAAGAAGGAAGAAGGCGGGCGGCACAAGGCGTTTTTCAACGGCTACCGGCCGCAGTTCTACATCCGCACGATGGACGTAACGGGCTCGATCACGCTGCCCAAGGATGTGGAAATGGTGATGCCCGGCGACAACGTGAACCTGACGGTGGAATTGATCATCCCGGTGGCGTTGGAGCAGGGCTCAAAGTTTGCAATTCGCGAAGGTGGTCTGACGGTTGGCGCCGGCGTGATCACCAAGATTCTCGACTAGGCAGAAAAAATGGCTAAGCAGAAAATACGCATTCGCCTGAAAGCATATGATCATCGAGTTCTCGATCAATCCGCCAAACGGATTGTCGAAACTGCTGAGCGCAGCGGCGCCCAGGTTGTTGGCCCGGTTCCGCTGCCTACCAAGGTGGAGCGGTTTACCGTTCGACGCTCGGCCTTTATTGACAAGGATTCTCACGAGCATTTCGAGATTCGTACGCATAACCGGTTGATCGATGTATTGGAACCTGATTCCAAGACAATCGATATGTTAATGCGTCTCAGCCTGCCGGCTGGGGTGGACATCGAAATCAAGATCTAACTTTGATAGCGGATTGGCAGTTGACAGAGGGTGGATGATCGTATCTGCTTTGTGTCAACTGCCAATCTACGACTTACTCTGGACATTAATCCAGGTTAGTGGTAACATTGACAGGTTTGCGGTCGAAAGACAGGTAAACAGGCAGCGTAAGAGCAGTCTCACGGCGGGCTGAAAAAATATTTGAGCCTCGCCCCGGCAGCTGACTGCGCTGCGGACAGGGATGATGCAGCCAAGCCCAGGCTGACAGTCCCGGAAATATTTTATGAAGGAGACAATCGAGATGTTTAAAGGGCTCATTGGCAAGAAAGTCGGCATGACCCAGATTTTCGACGTGGACGGTGTTGCAATCCCGATAACACTCATCGAAGCTGGGCCATGTTTCGTTACCCAGGTGCGCACAGCCGAAACTGACGGCTATCAGGCGGTTCAACTGGGTTTCGATGAAGTGAAGCCTAAGCGTCTGACCGGCGGCGAGATGGGGCACCTCAAGCGTAACAGTCTGCCCCCACTCCGTTTTATCCGCGAATTTCGCGCCAAGGATCCACAGGTAAAAGAAGGGGAAACGGTAAACGTTTCTGTTTTTACTGTGGGGGAGAAAGTTGATGTTGTCGGCGTCAGCAAAGGCAAAGGGTTCCAGGGTGGCGTGAAACGCTACCACTTCCGTGGTGGTCCTCGCACGCACGGCCAGTCAGACCGTGAACGCGGTCCTGGCTCGCGCAGTTCCACAACAACCCCAGGACGCGTCTATAAAGGTTCTCGCGGACCAGGTCACATGGGCAGTGACCGGGTTACATCGCAGAGCCTTAAAGTCGTGCTGGTGGATGCAGAGCGCCATCTGTTAGGTGTGCGCGGTGCTGTCCCCGGTGCGAAGGGCGGTCTGGTGCTGATCAACGAGGCTCGAAAGCAGTAATCAGGCTTGCCTGAGACTGCTGTTCAGCACAAGGAGCGATGGAAAAATGGAAGTGGATGTTCTTAACATGGAAGGCGTGAAGGTCAGCACGGTTGAGCTTCCCGCTGGGATTTTTGAAGCCCCAATTTATATTGACTTAATGCACCAGGCTTACGTACGCCAGATGGCTAATGCGCGCCTGGGTACGCATCAGACCAAGACGCGCAGCGATGTTGCTGGCGGCGGCCGCAAGCCCTGGAAGCAAAAAGGCACCGGGCGCGCCCGCCAGGGTTCAACCCGCGCTCCTCACTGGAAGGGCGGTGGTGGTGTGCATACCCCGCACCCGCATGGCTATACACTGTCGATGCCGCGAAAAATGCGCCAGACTGCCCTGCGTTCAGCGCTTTCGGTGAAAGCTGCCGAGGAATGCGTGGTTGTGGTCGATGAGCTGGCTCTGGTTGAGCCGAAAACTCGCCTGATGGCTGCAGCTTTAAACAGTCTGGTTGGCGAATCCAGTGCGCTGGTGCTTATTCCCGAAAAGGCTGCCTATGAAGGCGTGATCCGCTCGACGAATAACATTCCGGATGCAAAAATTATGCTGGCGAGTTATCTCAACATCCGGGACTTGCTGACCTTCGAAAAGCTGGTTCTGCCCCTCTCAGCCCTGGATGCGATTAAGGCCCACCTGGGTCAGGCAGGAGGATAACATGTCTACGATTTATGATGTTCTCCACCGCCCGCTGGTGACCGAAAAGTCGAATTATCTCAACAATCGCCTGCACCAATTCGTTTTTGAAGTGGCCAGTGATGCCACCCGAACCCTGGTGAAGGATGCCGTTGAAACCCTGTTTGACGTAACGGTTTTGCGGGTGAACGTGATCAATGTTCCGGCCAAACGAACTCGCCGGGCGAAAAGCCGCCGATTAGCGGTGCGAGACAGCGGTTTCAAGAAAGCAATTGTCACGCTGGCAGCCGAAGATCGGATCCCATTCTTTGAAGGGGTGGAGTAATGGCCGTCAAGATTTATAAACCAGTAACCCCCAGTCTGCGCGGCATGACTGGATATACCTTTGAAGAGATCACGAAATCTAAGCCCGAGAAGTCTTTGATCGTGATCCGCCGCCGCATGGCCGGGCGCAACAGCTACGGCCGGATCACAGTGCGGCACCAAGGTGGTGGATCGCGCCAGTACGTTCGCATGGTTGATTTCAAACGTGAAAAACGCGACATCCCCGCGAAGGTAACGGCGATTGAGTACGACCCGATTCGCACGGCTCGCCTGGCCCTGTTATCTTATGCCGATGGCGAAAAGCGCTACATTGTGGCCCCCCTGGGTTTGAAAGTCGGCGACACGGTCGTTTCTGGACCCACAGCCGATATTCGTCCCGGGAACAACCTGCCTCTGGCCAATATTCCGGTCGGCACCTTGATCCACAACGTGGAGCTGCAGGCGAATAAGGGCGGCCAGTTGGCGCGTGCTGCTGGAACCGCGGCTCAACTGCTGGCGAAAGAAGGCGAGTATGCCCAGGTCCGCCTGCCTTCCGGCGAGGTTCGCCTTGTCCGGCAGGTGTGCTATGCAACCATCGGCCAGGTGGGCAACCTGGATCACAGCAATATCAAGTTGGGCAAGGCTGGCCGTAAGCGCAATATGGGTATCCGCCCGACCGTGCGCGGTTCAGCAATGAGCCCGCGCGACCACCCGCATGGTGGTGGCGAAGGCCGGCAGCCGATTGGTATGCCCAGCCCGAAGAGCCCGTGGGGTAAACCCACAATGGGCTATAAGACCCGTAAGAATAAGAAGACGGATCAGTATATTATCCGCCGACGCAACGCGGGGAGCGGCCGGTAATGCAAGTTACTGAGCCAATAAGCGAGAAAGAGGGACGATAATATGTCACGTTCGCTGAAAAAGGGACCATTTATTGAACCAAAGCTTCTGAAGAAAATCGAAGCGATGAACGCAAAGGGTGACAAGAAAGTGATTCGCACCTGGAGCCGGGCTTCGACGATTTTTCCCCAGCTTTTGGGCCATACGATTGCCGTGCATGATGGCCGCCGCCATGTTCCGATCTATATCACCGAGAACATGATCGGCCACCGTCTGGGCGAATTCGCTCCGACCCGCCATTTCCGCGGTCATATGGCTGAGAAGTCATCTGCGAAGGTTAAATAAGCCATGGCAACTGATATTCGAGCTCAATTAAGTTTCTGCGGCGTTTCAGCCCAGAAGGTTCGCCTGGTGATTGACCTGGTGCGCGGCAAACCTGCAGTGCAGGCGCTGAATACCCTGCAGTTTACGCCGAAGATCGCTGCACACCATGTACGCAAGCTATTGGTCTCGGCCGTTGCCAATGCCGAAGAAAACTTTGGTGTAAGCCGCGACGACCTGGTTGTTTACCGGATCACCGCTGATGAGGCGCCGACGCGCAAGTGGCGCAGGTTTGGCGCCCGCGGCCGTTTCAAACCGTTGCTGCGCCGGGCTTCGCACATCACAATTGTGCTGCGCGAGCGCGAGTAACTGATGGCGATAACCAGATCGACCGAGATAGATTTCGCATGAGAAAGCAGGAGAGCATATGGGTAGAAAAGTTCACCCGATAGGTTTTCGTCTGGGCATCAATCAACCCTGGATGGGGCGATGGTATGCCGAAGGTACAGAATATACTGACCAGCTTCACCAGGATTTTGCCATCCGCAATATGATCCATAAGGATGCCGAGAAAGCCGGCGTTTCACAGGTGGAAGTGGAGCGCTACCCCGGTAAGGTGAAAGTGGTTGTTCATACCGCTAAACCCGGTATTTTAATCGGTCGTAAAGGCGAGACGGTCAAAGTGATTCGCCAGAATCTGGAAGCACTGACCGGAAAGAAAATTGATCTCGAAATTAAAGAGATTAAGACCCCCGATACCGATGCCTGGTTGATCGCCACGAATATCGCCGGGCAGATTCAACGGCGCGTATCTTACCGCCGTGCAATGAAGCGGGCGATCCAACAGGCACAGCGCCAGGGCGCCCAGGGCATCCGTATTCAGGTTGCCGGTCGCTTAAGCGGTGCTGAAATGGCCCGCACTGTCTGGCTGCGCGAAGGTCGAGTTCCCCTGCAAACCCTGCGCGCCGACATGGATTTCGCTCGCACCTCAGCCCTGACCACCTACGGCCAGATTGGGATCAAGGTGTGGGTTTATAAGGGCGAAGTACTGCGCGAAGTGGAAGAGCAAGCCCAACCCACTGAAGGCGTGTACGTTAGCGAGTAAATATCCCGCCGGGTGAAAACCTGGTGGTACGAAAGAGGTAGCAGCCATGTTGATGCCAAAGCGTGTCAAGTACCGCAAGCAGCACCGCGGTCGCATGACTGGGCTGGCTTTGCGAGGCGCCGAAGTGACTTTCGGCGAATTCGGCCTGCAGGCATTGGAACCCGGTTGGGTTTCTGCCCGGCAGATCGAAGCCGCCCGCCGCACCCTGGTGCGCATCATGAAGCGCCGTGGGAAAGTTTGGATCCGGATTTTCCCGGATAAGCCATATACTCACCGCCCCCCCGAGACTCGTATGGGTAAAGGTAAAGGCGGCGTGGAATACTGGGTCGCGGTTGTGCGGCCTGGTAGGATTATGTTCGAAGTAGGCGGCCTGCCCAGTGAAATCGCCCTGGATGCCTTGAATCAGGCGGCTTACAAGTTCTCAATTCAGACCAAAGTGGTCGCGCGGCATGATGTGCTCGAAACGCATGAAAGCGCTGCGCAAGGAGAAACGGCATGAAAATGTCAGAAATTCGACTTCTTGGTGATGCTGAACTGAAGACCAAGTTGGCGGACACCCGGCAGGAATTAATGAACCTGCGTTTCCAGGTCATCACCGGCCAGCTGACTGACACCAGCCGTCTCAAGCAGACCCGCCGTCTGGTAGCAAAATATGAGACCATCCTGCACGAACGCGCATTAGGGATTGGTCAGGAAGGTGGTAAATAATGAACAAGCGGCGAAGGTTAACTGGCGTGGTCGCCAGTAACAAAATGCAGCAAACCGTTGTGGTTGTGATCAGCCGGACCTATCAACACCCGCTGTACCACAAGGTGGTCCACACCCAGCACAGGGTCAAAGCCCATGATGAATTGGGCTGCGAAGTTGGCGATAGGGTACAGATCGTGGAAAGCCGTCCTTTTTCAGCGCAAACACGTTTTGTGGTCGAGTCAATTGTCCAACGAGCTGTGGAACCGGAAGTTGCCGCTGACGAGCTGGTCGCGGCGCCTTACGTTCCAGATGTGACTGATGTGACTGAAGAAGAGCAGGGAGCATAACCCATGATTCAGCAAGAGTCTCGTTTAAAAGTAGCCGATAACACCGGCGCGCGCGAGCTGCTGGTCATTCACGTCATTGGCGGCTCAACACGACGTTATGGGCATGTGGGTGATGTGGTGGTGGCTACCGTCAAATCGGCTGCTCCGCAAGGCTCGGTGAAAAAGAGCGAAGTTGTCAAAGCGGTGATTGTGCGCACTTCCAAGGAATGGCGGCGAGACGATGGTTCCAGCATCCGCTTTGATGATAATGCGGCCGTGATCCTGGATAACGATGGCCAGAACCCCAAAGGCACGCGTATTTTTGGCCCGGTGGCTCGCGAACTGCGTGAAAAAGGTTTTATGAAAATTGTTTCCCTCGCGCCGGAAGTGATATAGGCAGAGAGGATAGGAGCGAAGCCATGGATGTCAAGATTCGCAAAGGTGACCAGGTTGAAATAATCAGCGGGCGCCTGGAAGACAAACACAAACGCGGTGAAGTAATCCGCGTAAATCCTGAAGATGGCGTGGTGACGGTCCAGGGAATTAATATCCGGACCAAGCACCAGCGCCAGGTACAGGCACAAAATCGCACAATGGCACCCGGCAAGGTGCGCTTTGAAGGCCCCATCCACATTTCGAATGTGATGTTGGTGTGCCCGAAGTGCAATAAAGCCGCCCGTGTAAGCCTGTCTCGCGAAGACGGGGTTTCCAGACGGGTTTGCAAGAAGTGCCAGGCTGTGATTGACGACTAGGCGACCTGGGAGCGAAATACGAATGAACAGGTTGAAAGAACGATATCAAAAAGAAATTGTCCCTGCCTTATTTAAGGAATTGGATCTGCAGAATATTATGCAGGTTCCCTCTCCGAAGAAGGTGGTGGTCAACATTGGCCTGGGAGAAGCAATGGATAACCCCAAGGCGCTCGAAGCCGCAGTAGCCGATATGACCGCGATCAGTGGTCAGAAACCGGTAGTAACCAAGGCCCGCAAGTCCATCGCGAACTTCAAGTTGCGCGAAGGGCGCGCGATTGGCGCCAAGGTCACGCTGCGCGGCGAGCGTATGTGGTCCTTCCTCGACCGGTTGATGAATATTGTGCTGCCGCGGGTGCGTGACTTCCGCGGGGTCTCACCGGATGCCTTTGATGGGCGTGGTAATTACACCCTGGGCTTGCGGGAACAGTTGATCTTTCCGGAAATCGAATACGATAAGATCGACAAAATCCGCGGTTTGGAAATTACGATCGTGACGAATGCTCCATCAGATGATCAGGCGGCTGCCATGCTGCAAATGCTCGGCATGCCATTCAGGAAGGGTTAATTATGGCGAAGAAGTGCATGACTTTTCGTGAACAGCGGAGAAAATATGCCATCCAGGTCCGCAATCGCTGCCGGTTGTGCGGTCGTCCGCGCGGCTTTATGCGCCGCTTTGGTCTCTGCCGCATTTGCTTCCGTGAGTTAGCTCTGCAAGGGCAAATTCCCGGTGTGACCAAGTCATCCTGGTAGCCTGGTGGAGGTTAAGAATGAGCGTGAATGATCCTATTTCAGATATGTTGACGCGCATCCGCAATGCTGTGTCCATTGGCCAACCCCTGGTGGCTATGCCATCTTCATCTCTCAAAGCCGAAATTGCTCGCATTCTGCGGGAAGAGGGTTTCATCGAGAGCTTCGAAGTGGCCGATGGCGAGAAAACATTCGAGCGGATACTGCGTGTAAAGTTGAAGTACGTGGGTGAACGCCGCGAGCGCCGCCCCGTCATCACCGGTCTTGTGCGTGTCAGCCGGCCAGGCCGGCGGGTTTACACTCACAAGCAGGATATCCCGTGGGTACTGTCGGGCATGGGCGTTGCCATCCTGTCAACCCCCAAGGGCATCATGACCGGGCAGCGGGCTCGCCAGCTGAATGTGGGCGGCGAGATCCTCTGCAAGGTCTGGTAGACCCGGGAAAAGGAGGTAGGAACGTGTCTCGGATTGGTCGATTACCGATTTCCGTTCCGGCGGGCGTCCAGGTCAAATTAAATGGTCTGGAAGTCCACGTAAAAGGTCCGAAGGGTGAATTGAAGAAAGAGTTCACTCCAGTGGTTGGTATTGCCCTGGAAAATGGACAGGTGATAGTCACCCGCAGTTCAGAGGCCCCCAGCGTGCGCGCCCTGCATGGAACGACCCGAGCTTTGATCAACAACATGGTGACTGGTGTTAGCACCGGCTTCACCCGTTTGCTTGATGTTGAAGGTGTAGGATACCGCCCAGAGATGAACGGCGCCAATCTGGTGCTGTACGTGGGATATTCTCATCCTGTCACCGTAGAGCCGCCGGCTGGTATCTCGTTTGATGTTGATACCCGCGCTCGCCAGATCAAAGTCAATGGCTTTGATAAGGAACAAGTCGGCCAGGTGGCTGCAGATCTTCGTCAGATTCGTCCCCCAGAACCCTACAAGGGCAAGGGTATTCGTTTCCACGAAGAAAGAGTTCGCCGCAAGGCTGGTAAAGCCGGTAAGGGCAAGGGTAAGGGGTAGGTAGTGGTATGACGAATAAAACTCGTACTGAATCTCGCCTTAAGCGGCATGTTCGTGTGCGCAAGAATGTCACTGGCACGCTGGATCGCCCACGAATCAGCGTATTTCGCAGCCTGGCGGAAATTTACGCCCAGGTGATCGATGATGAGGCCGGTCTGACTCTCGTTTCAGCCTCAACTGTCGATCATGAACTCCGTGAAAAAGTGAAGGGCCTGAAAAAGACGGAGCAGGCGCGGCTAGTCGGTGAATTAGTCGGTAAGCGGGCAATAGATAAAGGCATCAAGCAAGTCGTTTTTGACCGCGGCGGTTTTCGTTATATCGGCCGGGTCAAAGCGCTGGCCGATGGCGCCCGCAAAGCTGGCCTGGAATTCTAGCGACCCCGCCAAACTATGCAGGAATGAGGGCCTGAAACAATGGAAATGATGAATTATCAAGCAGCTGTAGAAACAGCATACGACGAACGTGTGATCGAAATTGCCAGAGTAGCCAAGGTTGTGAAGGGCGGCCGCCGTTTCCAATTCCGGGTAACGGTAGTGGCTGGCGATAATCGCGGCAATGTGGGCATGGGTATAGGCAAAGCCAATGCCGTGCCAGATGCGATGCGCAAGGCTACAGAACGCGCTCATAAAAATATGCGCCAGGTGTTCACCATGGGCACCACCATTCCCCACGAGGTGATCGGCCGTGTTTCTGGCGCTGTGGTTCTGCTTAAACCAGCATCCCCCGGCACGGGCGTCATCGCCGCCGGTGGTGTGCGCGCAGTGCTCGAATCTGCTGGGGTACGCGATATCTTAACCAAATCATTGGGCAGCGCGAATACCCTGAATGTGGTCAAGGCTACCTTTGAAGCCCTGGACCAGCTCAAGTCCCCCGAAGTGGAAGCCGCCCATCGCGGCAAGTCTGCTCATGACTTGATGCCTTTCTGGGAGCGGAGGAAGAATGGCTGAAAACCAACCCGTTAAGAAAGTACGCATCACCTTGATGAGAAGCGCGATCGGCGAAACCCTTCGCCATAAAGCCACTGTGCGGGCCTTGGGGTTTCACCGGCTTCACCAAACCGTGGAGCATGAAGATACCCCAACCCTGCGCGGGATGCTGTACCTGGTGAAAAAACTGGTTCGGGTTGAAGAATCCGAATAGGAGAGCAGGTAAATGAAAGTAAACGATTTGTTTCCAAATCCCGGCTCGACCAAAACCCGTAAGCGTAAGGGGCATGGTCCCTCAGCTGGACAAGGTAAAACCGGCGGCCGAGGCACAAAAGGCCAGGCTTCACGCACTGGTTCGGGCGGTCACCTGTACCGCCAGGGCGGCAACTTGCCGTTTTTCCGGCGCCTGCCCTTTATCCGGGGTGAGGGTTTCACCCCGCCAAATCGGGTCGAATACAATGAGGTTAATCTCGATCAACTCGTGAATTTTACGAGCGGAGCAGAGATCACCCCGGAAGTTTTAGCGAAGGCCAACGTGTTGTCCAAGCCGAATAATCCGGTCGTGATCCTGGGCCGGGGCGAGGTTACCGTGCCGCTAAAGATCAGCGTTCAGCGCATCAGCAAGAGCGCCCGCACAAAGATCGAAGCTGCTGGTGGCAGCGTCGAAATTATCTAAGGAGAAATCCATGAAGCGGTCACCCTGGCGCTATCTGTGGAAGACGGAAGACATCCGCAACAAGCTACTGATCACGTTCTTGTTGTTGGTGTTATACCGTCTGGCAGCCAATATCCCTGTTCCAGGGATTAACCAGGCAGTGTTAAGCCAGTTGGCCAATGTGCAAGGCGCGGCAGGAAACCTGGTAAACCTGTTGGACCTGCTTTCGGGCGGTACAATATCCAGCTTCTCAATCCTCGCGATGGGTGTTTATCCTTACATCACGGCCCAGATTATCCTGCAGCTGTTAGGCCCGATCATTCCAGCCCTGGAACGCAGGATGAAAGAGAACCCGACCGAATATCAGAAGTGGCAGGAAAGATGGACGGTGATCCTCACGGTTCCGATGGCGCTTCTATCGGCGATCGGGCAGGTAAATATCTTCGCATCCCTGGTTCAGCAGCCGGTTTCAACCGTGCTGGCTGGTTTTGGCGGCACAGAGATCTTGCGAACGGTCACACCTCTGGCCACCATGGTCGGCGGCACGATGTTCGGCATCTGGCTGGGCCAGTTAATCTCGGAATACGGTATCCCCAAACAGGGTCTTTCGTTGATCATCTTTGCGGGAATTGTGGCCCGAATGCCAAGTCATTTAGGCTCAATTCTGGCGGATCAATATAACTGGTGGTGGATGCTGCTGGTAATTTTGAGCATCCTGGTCTTGACCATCTTTGCGATCGTTTTTGTACAGCAAGGCCGCAGAAATGTACCGGTTTTATTCCCGGGGCGGCGGGTCGGCAACCGGATGAGCATGCCGGTGCGCAGCAATCTGCCCCTGATGGTTAATATGGCGGGCATGATCCCTTTGATCTTCGCCCAATCTATCCTGACGTTCCCAGCAATTGTTGCGTCCTATTTCATTAATTCGTCGACTGATTGGGTGCGCAGCCTGGCCACAGGTATTTCTCAAACTTTCGGCGGTCAAAATGCCGGCTACGCGATCATGTATTTCCTCGCGGTTGTGCTCTTCACGTTTTTCTATACCGATGTGTTGTTCCAACAACAGAATTATGGCGATAATCTGAAGAAACAAGGCGCGCAGATCCCGGGTGTCATCCGCGGGGCTCCGACCCAGAAATATTTGAGTAAAGTTCAACGACGAATCACACTGCCTGGAGCTGTTTTCCTGGGTCTCGTAGCGGTTCTGCCTTATATATTGGGTTTAGTATTGCCTACTTCGATGCAAAGCGGCGGTTTGCTTCTGATTTCATCGGCTGGCCTGTTGATTGTAGTGGGTGTGGTGCGGGATACCTTCACCATCATCGAAACAGAACTCAAGCTGCATGGTTATGAAGAAAGCCTGATCAAGGGATGAGCGGAGCAAAACGCATGCCTACGTACATTGTCTTGTTAGGACCTCCCGGAGCGGGAAAAGGCACCCAGGCCGAGATCGTATCGGAAAAATTGGGATTGGTCCACGTTTCATCTGGAGATATCTTCAGGGAAAACCTGAAACAGCAGACAGAGCTGGGTAAAATGGCGCAGGTCTATATGAACCGCGGCGAGCTGGTTCCGGATGATGTGACCATCGCGATGATTCGCGAGCGGCTGAGCCGGGCTGACTGCGCTAAAGGCGCCTTGTTGGATGGTTTCCCGCGCACGCCGGCCCAGGCAGATGCGCTCTCTGAAATGCTTGCGACCTTAGGCAGCGCGGTAAACAGCGTTCCATATATCTCGGTGCCGGCAAAGGTGTTGATCGAACGGTTGAGCGGCCGGTGGACCTGCCGGTTGGAAGGGCATGTTTACCACGAGAAGCATAATCCACCCAAAATGGCTGGAAAGTGCGACGTGGATGGATCGGAACTCTACCAGCGGGATGATGACAAGCCAGCCACGGTAGAAAATCGGATCCGGGTTTATATGGCGCAGACATCGCCATTAATTGAATATTACCGCAACAAGGGTTTGCTGGCTGAAATCGACGGCATGCAGCCGATCGATGATGTGACGGCTGACCTGATGGCGGCAATTGTGAAGGAAAAGTAATCATTATGGCATGGGATCGACAGATCACCATCAAGAGCCCTGAAGAGCTCAATATCATGCGTAAAGCCGGCCAGATCAATGCTGAAGCGTTGGCCGCGGCGTGTGCTATTGTCAGACCGGGTGTCTCGACGGCAGATCTTAACGCAGCAGCCGAGGAGGTTCTGAAAAAATACGGAGTTTACTCACCGTTCAAGAACTATCCGGGGCCTTATCCATATCCTGCCAGCACCTGTGTAAGCGTAAACGAAGAGCTGGTGCACGGCATTCCGGACAAAAAACGGAAGCTCAAGGAAGGGGATATCGTTACCATGGATTGCGGTACAGTGTATGAAGGCTATGTGGCAGATTCGGCATTTACGGTTGGCGTGGGCGAAATCTCACCCACTACCAAAAAATTGCTGGAAACCACAGAAAAGGCGCTGTATGCCGGGATCAGCAAGATGGTTGCCGGAAACCATATAGGAGATATCTCTGCCGCCGTTCAACAGGTCGTTGAGAGCCGCAACCTGTATGTCACGCGCGAATACACCGGGCACGGTGTGGGACGAGCCATGCATGAAGGTCCTCAGGTTCCGAACTATGGTATCCCAGGACGCGGCATGCTGCTGCGGACGGGTATGACCATTGCGCTTGAACCCATGGTCCTGGTTGGAACACCGATGACCAAAGTGATGTCCGACGAATGGACGGTTTGCGCTGCAGATAACAGTTATACCTGCCATTTTGAACATACGGTCGCCATCACGGAAAACGGCCCTGAGATTTTCACCCTCCTGGCGGACGGTTCAGCCCCGGCTCAAATCGGCGGACCTGGACAATTAAAGAATAAATAGGTATAATTGCGGTTTTGGCGTTCTCAACCGCAATCGTAAAGGAGCAAATCATGAAAGTGTCACCATCCATTCGCAAGCGCTGTGCCAAGTGCAAGATCGTTAAGCGCTCTGGCCGGTTATACGTGATTTGCGATAACCCAAAGCATAAACAGCGACAGGGATAAAAGAATATGGCAAGAATTGAAGGTGTTGATCTTCCGCGTAATAAGCGGATCGAGGTAGGTCTGACCTACCTGTTTGGGATTGGCCCCAGCCGATCTCAGGCGATTCTTGGCGCCACTCACATTAGCCCCGATATTCGGGTGAAAGATTTGACGGAATCGGAAGCTAACCTGCTGCGTGATTTTATTTCGAAAAATTACAAAGTAGAAGGTGATTTGCGCCGGGAAGTTCAGATGAATATCAAGCGGTTGATTGAAATCGGCTGCTATCGTGGTCTGCGGCACCGCCGCAACCTGCCCGTCCGTGGTCAGAGAACCCGCACAAATTCTCGCACACGCAAGGGCATCAAAAAGACAGTTGCCGGTCGCGGTCGCCGCCGCGGGGCTGCAAAGAAATAGCCCGTGGTTCTACCTGGATCCAGTGATGTTGGGGACCTCTCCTCCCCGCGGCTGCATGACTGGAAAAGGGTGGCACCGGGTTGTTTAGCGCCCGACCAGTTACTATGAGAGGTTGATAGGAAGGTACTATGGCTCAAAACGTACGCCAAACGCGACGCGGTACCCAGTCTGTGCGAAAAGTCAAACGAACTTTATCCGCCGGGCAGGTGCATGTATATGCGTCTTTTAATAACACGATTGTGACTGTGACTGACACCCAGGGCAACGCGGTTTGTTGGGGCAGCGCGGGCTCAGCCGGTTTCAAAGGCTCCCGCAAGAGCACGCCCTTTGCTGCCCGCCTGGCAGCGGAGCAGGCTATGAAAGCCGCCCAGGCCATGGGGATCCAGGAAGTGGATCTGATCGTGAAGGGACCGGGTCCCGGGCGTGAATCGGCTATCCGCGCCGTGCAGTCGATGGGTGTGAAGGTTCGTTCCATTGCCGATGTCACCCCGGTGGCACATAATGGTTGCCGGCCTCCGAAAAAGCGCCGCGTGTAAAAGGAGAGATTCAATGGCTAAGTATATTGGACCGGTATGTAGATTATGCCGGCGAGAAGGTGACAAATTATTCTTGAAGGGTGCACGCTGCTACGGGCCGAAGTGCGCTTTTGAACGCCGCGGGTTTGCCCCCGGCCAACATGGAAAGACCGGCTCTACCCGGAACCGCAGCGACCGTGAATCAGATTACGCTCGCCAGCTGCGAGCCAAGCAGCGCGCGCGCCGGGTATACGGTGTGCTCGAACGCCAGTTCCGCCGCTACTTTGGCAGTGCACAGCGCACACAAGGTATCACCGGTTTGAACTTGCTGCAGACCCTTGAATGCCGTCTGGATAATGTGGTTTACCGCATGGGCCTGGCTGACAGCCGGTCTCAGGCGCGCCAGATCGTTAACCACGGTCATTTCCTGGTGAATGGGACCCGGATGGATATTCCCTCGGCCGTCCTGCATCCTGGAGATATCATCAGGGTTCGTGAAGGCAGCCGCAGCGATCCGTACTTCAAAGAGATGCCGGATCTATCAGAACAACGCACCTGCGCCGTCTGGCTGGATCGGGACCTTAGTGATTTGTCTGGTCGTGTGCTTCGCTTGCCGGAACGTTCGGAAATCGATGCCAATGTCAATGAACAGCTTATCGTCGAGTACTACTCGCGTTAATCGCTGACCAGTCCGGTGCGCGGTATCAAAGGGTGCATCGGAAAGGGGTGAAACTTGACGACTCTAAGCAATATGGTAACGCCAAAAGTCGAGCGTGAAGCAGAAGCTCGCAATTATGGCAAATTTGTAATCGGCCCGCTTGAACGGGGCTACGGCGTAACACTTGGGAATGCCCTGCGCCGCGTACTCTACTCTTCATTGGATGGCGCCGCGGTCACATCGGTCCGAATTTCCGATGTGCTGCACGAATTCAGTGAAATACCGGGTGTGCGCGAGGATGTTATCCAGGTTACGCTCCAGGTAAAGCAGCTGCGCTTGATCCTGCACGATATCGATACGGCTCACCTGCACCTGGAGGTGCGGGGTGAGGGCGAGGTTACCGCGGCAGATATCCAGGCTCCGGCTGAGGTTGAGATCATGAATCCTGACCTTTACCTGTTCACAGTCGATGACAGTAAAATCCGGCTTGAGTTTGACCTGACGGTTGAGCGCGGGCGCGGGTATTCACCTGCCAACGACCGCAGTGGTCACCTGCCCATTGGCGAGCTGCCGGTGGATGCCATCTTCAGCCCGATTCGACGGGTCAACTGGACGGTATCCTCAGCGCGCGTGGGGCAGTCGACCAATTATGATAAGCTGATCCTTGAAATTTGGACCGATGGTACAGTCTCACCCGAGAAGGCCCTGGGCGATGCATCGAAGATCTTAATCGAACATCTGCGCTATGTGGCAGGCATCAGTGAAGAAACACTGGTGGTTGGCATCGAGAAGGAAGTATCGGGCAGCCGGTTAACCAGTGAAGCGGCTGAGACCCCGATCGAAAATCTCGACCTCTCGGTGCGGGTCTTCAACTCCCTCAAGCGTACTGGCATCACCACTGTTGGTGATGTGCTGGACCTGCTTGAAAAGGGTGATGAGGCAGTGATGTCGATCCGCAATTTCGGTGAAAAGTCGCTGGATGAGCTGCGCGAAAAAATGCGCGAAAAAGGCTACATGCACGACGAGAAACTTACGGAGTAATGAGAGATGCGACATCAGGTAGCTGGATATCGACTTGGGAGAACAACTGACCAACGTGTGGGATTGCGGAGAACTTTGATCCGGCAATTATTTACTCACGAACGAATTCAAACCACCCGCACGAAAGCTTTGGCGATCCGTGGGGATGCTGAACGACTGATTACCCTGGCGCGCAACAGCGCCAAAGGCAGTGATATCGAAAAAGTGAACGCTCGCCGCACCGCCGCGGCTCGTCTCGATGACGCTGAAGTGGTAAAGAAGTTGTTTGATGATATTGCGCCGCGTTTTGCCAGCCGCCCCGGCGGCTACACGCGAATGTTCAAGCTGGGCCCGCGGTTGGGTGATGCGGCCGAAATGGTCCTGCTGGAGCTTGTTGAAGAGTAATCTCCTTTCCGGTTAATTCCGGAGTGGAATGGCACGTTACCAGATTATCCTCGCCTACGACGGCACTGACTTTCAGGGCTATCAACGGCAGGCAAAAGGCCGGACGGTTCAGGGTGAGTTAGAAGCGGCTCTGAGCCGGTTAGGTTGGTCGGACCGGATAACCGTCTTCGCGGGACGCACCGATTGTGGGGTGCATGCGCAGGGACAGGTAGCCGCGTTTGACTTTGAGTGGCCCCATCCGGTTGAAGAACTGGGCCGGGCGCTCAACGCTCATTTGCCTGCCGATGTAGCAGTTCGTTCAGTATGTGTGGCTGCGCCAGATTTTCACCCCCGTTTCGATGCAAAGGGGCGCACCTACCAATACCTGATCTACTGCGAACCTGATCGCGACCCTCTGCGCGACCGCTATGCCTGGCGGGTTTGGCCGGAAGTAAATCTGGCCCTCCTCCAGCAAGCGGCACGGCTTTTACCAGGCACGCATGATTTTGCTGCTTTCGGGACCCCGCCCCGGCCCGGAGGCCGCACCGTGCGTGAGGTTTTTTCCGCAGCCTGGGAGCCGCACTCCGGGGGCCTGCTGTTTGAGGTGTCAGCCAACGCCTTTCTGTACCACATGGTGCGCCGCATGGTGTATCTGCAGGTGCTGATCGGAAGAAACCAGCTGGAGCTGGAAAGTTTTACCCAGGCAGTGCAAGCGGCTCGACCGCAGCCCCCTGGATTGGCCCCGGCGCATGGGTTGGCTCTGAAAGAAGTTTTGTACGTGGTGAAGGATTAAGGGACTATCTGTCGATAGGAGTAAGAAAGTGGAAAAAACGTACGTCCCAAAAGGCAAAGTTGAATCGGGATGGATTTTAGTTGATGCGGATGGGCAGGGTTTAGGCCGCATGGCGACGATCGTTGCCGCCTATTTGCAAGGAAAACATAAGCCTATCTATACCCCAGGCGTCGACACCGGTGATTTTGTAGTTGTCATCAACTCCAACCGGTTGAAGCTGACCAATAAGCGAATGGATACGAAATTCTATTATCATCATTCGAATTATCCTGGTGGTTTAAAGACCGTGAGTTTACGCGACCAGATCCGGAATCGCCCGGACCGCGTACTCCGGCATGCAGTGTGGGGCATGCTGCCTCACAATAAAATAGGCCGCCAGCTGATTAAGAAGCTGAAGGTCTACAGCGGCAGCGAACATCCGCATGCAGCTCAGAACCCTAAACCGGTTGCTTAAGGAGCAGAGGAAATATGTCTGTTCAATATTTTGAAGGAATTGGCCGACGCAAGGAAGCCACAGCGCGTGTTCGCTTGATGAGCGGAACGGGTAAATTTACCGTCAACGACAAACCGATCGAAGATTTTTTCCCTCGTCTGGGAGATAAAGAAGAGATTTTATCGGTTTTCAACACCACCAACCAGGAAGCCAACACTTTTGACGTCACCGTCAAGGTGAACGGTGGTGGAATTACAGGCCAGACTGATTCAGTGAAGCTTGGCCTGGCCCGCGCTTTGGTAAAAATGAATATAGATTTCGTTTCTTTGCTGCGCAAAGCTGGTTTGCTGACCCGCGATCCTCGGATCAAAGAGCGCAAGAAGCCAGGTCTCAAGCGCGCCCGCAAGGCCCCGACCTATACCAAGCGTTAAACTAAACAAAAAAGCGGCGATAGCCGCTCCTGAAATAAATGCGAGTTTCCGGCTCTTTCGAGTGGGAAACTCGTGTTTGATTAGATCGCCTGTAAAACGGCGGCGACGGCAGCCATTTTCTGATGACCGAGGCTGGCAAGCTCTTGCATTTCGTTGGCTTTCTCAGATAGGTTGACCATTGCGCCGGGATCGGTCAAACGAACCAGGCTGCGGCGGTTATCAACCGCTTCAACGGTGACATTGCACGGCAGGAGCAGACCAATCCGAGGATCAGTGCTCAATGCCTGGTGAGCCAATGAGGGGTTGCAAGCACCCAGGATGACATAAGGGCGGAAATCGGCGTTTATCTTTTCTTTGAGGGTCGCCTGTACATCGATCCGGGTTAATACGCCAAAACCTTGTGTTTTTAATGCTGCGGTCACAGTGTCAATGGCCTGATCAAAAGATTGATTTAGTTCGACTTCAAAACCGAGCTGCGGATTCATGCGATAAGACCTTTCATATCAATGGATTTGAACTTGTTTCTCTGTTAAAATTAGATGCGGTTTTTACTGAAAGGATACTTATGGCAAAAGGAATTGTTATTGTCGGTCTGGGTCCAGGCGCGCCCGAGCAATTAACCCGCCAAGCCTGGGATTGGCTGTCAATGTGCGGCGAAGTGTGGCTGCGCACCCGGCAGCACCCAGTGGTGAGCGCACTCCCTACCACGCTAAAGGTTAATTCATTCGACGATTTATATGAACAAGGCGACGATTTTGAAAGCGTTTATGCGGAAATCGTGGAGAAGGTGCTTGAATCAGGCCGCGGGGAAGATGGGGTGACTTATGCCGTTCCCGGGCATCCATTCGTGGCTGAAGCTACCAGCCCAGAAATTGTTCGTAGGGCAAAAATTGAAGGGATTCCAGTGCGGGTCATCGAGGGGCTGAGTTTCCTTGAGCCGGTATTTTCAGCGTTAGAATTGGATCCATTTCCCAACCTGGGGTTGGTCGATGCTTTGACCCTGGCTTCAACCCTCACGCCGCAGTTCCCACCCTCGCAGCCTGTGCTGGTGGCGCAAATCTATTCGCGCGAGATCGCCTCCAATGTCAAGCTGACGTTGAATACCGTTTATCCAGACCACCATCCGGTGAAATTGGTGCATTCGGCGGGGACGAACCGGCAGAAAATTGAGGAAATTGAGCTGTTTGAGATCGACCGCAGTCCTGAGATTGGCTTGCTGACCGCCCTGTATGTGCCGCCTTTAGCGGTGGATGCTTCATTTGAGAATTTTCAGGAAATTATCGCCCGGCTGCGCGCTCCGGACGGGTGCCCCTGGGATCGTGAACAAACTCATTTGACCCTGCGCAAATATCTGCTGGAAGAGACCTATGAGACGCTGGCGGTATTGGACAGCGAAGATCCAGAAGGGATGCGTGAAGAGTTTGGCGATTTACTCCTGCAAATAGTGCTTCACGCCCAGATTGGCAGCGAAGATGGGGAGTTCACCATGGCAGACATCCTGCAGGGGATCGCGCAAAAATTGGTGCGCCGCCACCCGCACGTATTTGGCGATGTGCAGGTCGATGGGGTCAAAGGGGTATTGGTTAACTGGGAAAAGCTTAAGGCGGTTGAAAAGAAGGATAACGGTGATCAGAAATACCGCGGATTGCTGGACGGTGTTCCCAGAGAATTTCCGGCACTGGCTCAGGCTCAGCAAATCCAGGACCGCGCTGCTCGGGTTGGGTATGATTGGGCCGGAGCCGGAGAGGTATGGGCTGACCTGGCCCAATGTGTGGACGCATTGAAAAGTAAGCTTGATCCGGCTGGACTGCAGCAGGAAATTGGATCGCTGTTATTCGCAGCGGCAGCCCTGGCGCGATGGAATCAGGTGGACGCGGAAAGCGTGCTGCGCGAAGCGATTTTGCGCTACCGGAAGCGTTTTGCGGATCTGGAAGTACAGGCGCATGGACAAAACCGCCCGGTCAGCGAATTGAAACCGGACAATCTGGACGATCTATGGCGAAGCCAATGAGCTGAGAAGCAGTAAAAAAGACGCCCCCTGGACATGCAAACCCAGGGGGCGTCTTTGTATAATATTTTCGGCCTGTAAAAAGTTGGTCGCGCCCCTGCGCCCAGGCGCACTACGCGGGCAAGGGCCGGCGCGGGCTACGCAACATGATGGTTGGAGTATTTTTGAAAATTGCGAAGCAATTTTCAAGAATACTCCCCAAGAATCATAAGATGATTACAGCGGTTCAAAACGAGCGGTAAAATGGCGCAGCAAGGGGGGAGAATAGGTGATCCGGTAGCCGCGCAGCTGTTCCGCCTTTCCCAGCAGGCCAATCAGGGTGTCGGCGACGTAATCTATATGGGCCTGCGTATAGACGCGGCGGGGAATTGCCAGGCGAACCAGCTCAAGCTGGGGATAAACCATTTTTCCGGTATCAGGGTCTGAATGGGCGAACATAACTGAGCCGATCTCCACCCCGCGCACGGCCCCTGCCAGGTACAGCGCCGCAGTGAGGGCCTGCCCCGGGAATTCTTCATGGGGGATATGCGGCAGCATTCGCCCGGCGTCGACATAAATGGCATGCCCCCCGGCAGGTTCGATGATCGGCACCCCGGCATCGATCAAACGGTCTGCCAGGTAAGAAGTTTGACCGAGGCGGTAAGCGAGGTATCTTTCATCCAGCCCTTCCCACAGACCAGTCGCCATTGCATCCAAATCGCGCCCGGCGAGCCCGCCGTAGGTGGGAAAGCCTTCGCGCAAGATGAGCTCATTGCAGACCTGTTGGTACAGGTCCGGGTCGCGCATCGCCAGAAAACCGCCGATATTGACCAGCGCGTCTTTCTTTGCGCTCATAAAAGCGCCGTCTGCCAGGGAAAACATTTCACGGGCAATCTCAAGAGTGGTCTTCTGCGCATAGCCAGGTTCGCGCTGCTTGATGAAGTAGGCGTTTTCTGCGTAGCGGCAGCAATCGATAAAAAACGGAATGCCAAATTCTTTATAAATTTTGGCAACTCCGCGGATATTTTCCATTGAAACCGGCTGCCCACCGCCGGCATTATTCGTCACGGTGATCGTGCCAAATGGGATATTACCAGGACCCACTTTGTGGATGAAGCTGCGCAGCTTCTCAAGGTCCATATTCCCCTTGAAAGGGTGGCGGTTGGTAGGGTTGAATGCTTCGTCGATCACCAGGTTGGTTGGCCGCCCGCCCCGCGCCCGAATGTTCGCATCTGTGGTATCGAAATGCATATTAGATGGGATGTAATTGCCCGGCCGCACCAGGATTGCTGTTAGGATATTTTCTGCTGCCCGTCCCTGGTGGGTGGGCACGAAATGCTCAAAGCCGGTGATCTGCTGCACGGCTTCGGATAGGCGGAAAAAGGACCGGGCACCGGCATATGACTCGTCGCCTTCCATTATGGCTGCCCATTGGTGGTGGCTCATCGCGCCCGTGCCAGAATCGGTGAGCAGATCGATATACACATCTTCAGCACGAAGAGAAAACAAATTATATCCCGCGGCTGTCATGGCCGAACGGCGTTCTTCGGGCGAAATCAAGCGGATGGGTTCGACCATCTTGATACGAAATGGTTCAGGCGGATAAGGCTGCATAGGCATCTCCAGGGGTCAAATCAGATGGTGTGTCATCAAGAATATTTCAAAGAAAATAAGAAAATTCAATATTGTCTTTCGAATTATTGAAGTATATCTTGACAATCTTAAAAACCGTGCTATGATATGGATAATTATCACGGAAAGCCAATATTTTGCCACTCATTCAGGCGAGCGGCAGCTCCCTGAGGAGGAATTTTTAGGAGTGATGCCATGGAAGATAAAAAGATTAACGTCAATGATCATACCATGATTGTTGTAAAAACACATGCCGATCTCGATCTGCAGGGGTCGGATCAGATGGAAATCCGAGCGTTAACCGATGAACACCGCGGAGCAGCACTGACCCAGGTAGAAGATGTGGTTCACGTGCAAAGCCGGTCAGATCTCGACCTGGTCGTGCCTGAAGTTGCCGCGGTCGTGATCGAGCGGGTTTCCGGGGATGCGAATATCCAGCAGGTGAAAGGTCATTTACAGGTCCAGCGAATTGGCGGCGATTTGGCCATTCAAAATATCGGCACGGCAGAAATTATGTCGGTGGGCGGCGATTGTAAAATCTTGACGAACCAGGGTGTTTTATCTATCCAACGGATTGGTTCGGACTTTACCGGCGCGGAATTATCCGGACCGTTCAAGCTGGAGGGGGTGGGCGGGGATGCTGATGTCCACATGATCGGCGGCGATGCGCAAATTCGAGCGGGAGGAGATATCAATTTCACGATCGCAGAAATCAGCGGTCAAAATGTGCGCCTGGATGCTGGCGGGGATGTGCTGGTTGTGCTTCCCGCTAAGGCGGATGTCGCTTTAGATTTACGCTCGCGGGGTCACGACATCATGATCAATATGGCAGGGGAAAGCCAGAATATCGAGAAGCGCATGGCAACGATGACCTTTGGCAGCGGCAGCAGCAAAATCAGCGTGGACGCCGGGGGTGATATCCGGGTTTCAGATGATACCAGCGAGATCGATGATTTCGATGATTTGCGTGAGGATATTGAAAAGCACTGGCAAGAGGTCGACGAGTCGCGCAGCGGACGTTCCAGCGAAGATAACGAAGGATTTGCCTTCCGGGCGGACGAATTCAATGACCGCATGAATCGCCACATGGATTCTGTTATGCGCCAGGCCGATTCTCGCATCCAGCAGGCGATGAAAAAGCTGGAAGAACGAACTCGCCGTCTGGAAAAACACGGATTTCCACATGTTCCGCCCATTCCTCCGTTTCCGCCCCAGCCTGGGCGGTGGACAGGCCCTGTTCACGGCGTTGAAGAGAAGAAGCAGGCTGCCAGCGAAGAAGAAAAGCTGCTGATATTAAAGATGCTGCAGGAAAAAAAGATCACGGCTGAAGAAGCTGAAAAATTACTGGACGCCCTGGAGGGCTAGAGCAGTTATCTTGCTGGCGGGCTGCTTTCCCAGCCAGGATTTTTACCAGGCATTTATGGATAGAGGGTGTTATGGATATAAAGGCTCAACGGCTTGAAATTCTGCAGCAAGTTGAGAATGGCGAAATTACCCTGGAAGAGGCGTCTCGCTGGCTGGCTGCATTGGATCGCATAAAATCGAAAAACGGTTCTCAACCCCTGATTGAGACTGGCAATACTCCTGAACCGCAGGAAATATCTACCGGCGAAAATGAAGCTGTGCTTGAGAGATCGACACCAGTCTCAAAACTGGTTGAATCCACGGTGATCGCCAGCCAGCCCCCCGAACCGGTTCAGGCGGAGGTCGCGCAATCCAGGGTGGAGAGTGAGGTGGTGGAACCGCGCCCGCCGTTCTGGCGCGGTTGGTGGCTGATTATTTTTATGCCCGGCTTGTTGCTATTGGTCGCAGCTGTCAACTGGATGGTTGAGGGTTATCGCGCCGCAGGCTTAAGCTGGGGATTCTGGCTTTCCTTTATCCCGTTTATCATTGGCGTGTTGATGATGTGGTTAGGCTGGGAGGTACGCATAGCACGCTGGTTCCACCTGCATGTAAACCAAAAGAACAAGCCCGGTCCGCGCGAAATTACCATCAGTTTCCCACTGCCGGTCGGCCTTGTCAGCTGGGGAATTCGCCGCTTTGGTCATTTTGCGGGGCCGATTCGTGGAAAAGATATGCAAGGCGTTCTGGATGAGCTAGACCAAGCCGTGGCCAGCGACGGGCCAATGCATATTTTCGTGGATGATGAGGACGGCGACCAGGTTGAAATCTGGATAGACGGTCCGCGTTCTAAATAAGCTCATCAATTTAAATGGCCAGGGCATTGCATTTTTGCGATGCCCTGGTTTGATTTTCGGCAGGAGTGATATAATTTTCCGAATGGTCCGAACCATTCTCGGCGGGACAGGAATGTTAGCTGGTTTAATTGTTATTATAATGACTCTCTTACCCACCGAATTATTCGGATACGACACTCCAATTTAATAATAACCAGACTCAATCTATTTCAAACGGAATTGCAGAGCAAGCAGTTCAATTGAGATTGCCCAGAGATCTTCCAGCAGGCGAGCCTGTCTTGTTCGGGATGACCCTGCTGCCGGTGCAAAACGCGAATAAAAATTTTTTACCTGGCACGATCCTTGAAGGCCGACTGGATTTTCCTGGAGCTGAGACATTTCCAGCGCCTGTAACCCAGGTACCTTACCAGCCAGGTCAAACGATCAGTTTTCGCTGGCTGGTCACAGCAGGGAAAGAGGACCCTCTTACGGGGAGGCTGTGGCTGACGTTGGTCGTACCCGATCCTGGCGGAGGGGAGACGCGCACTGTACTGCTCGCTCATCCCCTGGAATTAGGGCTGACCCGCGTAATCGGCCTGCCTTTAGACCAGGCGCGGTGGATCGGTGGAGGGATCGTTGGAATTGGGCTGGTTGTTCTCCTGCTCCAGCTGCGAAAGGTAAGGTCCGTCCATACGAATAAGCGGATAAAAATCATGCGTTAGTTGTGAGGCATGGCTTGTGACTTATGATACAATAACACTCTCATATTATTTTCATCTAATTTACTCTCAACTCCACTCTTAAAGGAGAGACTATGCAGAACGATTTGCTCTACATCGGCATCTTTATGCTTGTTTCTCTCTTCATACCAGGTATAGCCATTGTGATTGCCGGCTTACTTGGCCCGAAGAAGCCGGCTCCAATAAAAAACTCGATTTATGAATGCGGCATAGAGACTGTGGGCGAAACATGGGTTCAATTTAAAGCGCAGTACTATGTGTATGCGCTCATTTTCCTGGTATTCGATGTTGAGACGATTTTTCTTTACCCCTGGGCAGTGGCATATCATCTGCAAACGATCTGGGCTGTTTTAGAGATGGTCCTGTTCGTGATCATTTTACTGAGCGGCGTAATATTTGCCTGGCGGAAAGGCGCCCTGGAATGGTAGCAGGAGGTCAACTTGATGAATAGCTTTTGGGCAGACCCGATAGGATTCGTGATCCTCTGGTTCATCAGCCTGCTGAAAGGGTGGGGACTCTCAGAGGACCTCGTTTTGCTGATAAGCTATGTCGTGGGGGCTTTACTATTGGCGATGGCGGCGCTTATCTTGACTATATTTTTGATTTGGGTGGAGCGCAAAATCGGCGGCCGGGTGCAAGACCGCCTGGGGCCAAACCGGGTTGGACCGTTTGGCATCATCCAGCCCTTTGCCGATATGCTTAAGATCTTCACCAAGGAATTTATCACGCCGGAGGGCGCGGACAAATTGGTTTTTAACCTGGCGCCGATATTGTCGGTGGGCGCTGTGATCATGATCTGGGCGGTGGTCCCATTCACGATCACCCTGTATGGGTCTAACCTGAACGTCGGCATACTGTACATCATCGCGGTGGGTGGTCTGGGCGAATTGGCGATCATCATGGCTGGTTGGAGCTCAAACAACAAATTTGCCTTGATGGGTGCGTTTCGCGCGGTGGCACAACTGCTGTCTTACGAAGTGCCGATGGTGATTTCACTGTTGATTCCTGTGATGCTGACGGGTTCGATGAATTTGAATGAGATCGTGCGCTCCCAAACCGTGCCTTACATTGTCCTGGCCCCGATCGCTGCCCTGGTGTTTTTTATTTCATCCCTGGCTGAAAATGGGAGGGCGCCGTTTGATTTGCTGGAGGCAGAGTCAGAAATCGTTGCCGGTTTCAACATTGAATATTCCGGCCTGAAATTCGGCTTCTACTTCGTCGGCGATTTTTTACATGCCTTTACCGTTGCCCTGCTTTTTGCGATCATATTCCTGGGGGGGTGGAACGGCCCGGGTGCAGACACGATTCCCATCCTGGGATTTGTTTACCTGATGATAAAGACTTCCATCATGTACTTCCTGGGGCTGCTGGTGCGCTTTTCACTGCCTCGCTTCCGCATTGACCAGATGATGGCCTTGAATTGGAAGCTGCTGGTGCCGTTATCTCTATCAACCCTGATGCTCACGGCAATTTTTGACAAGCTGGCGCCTGCGGGAAACCTGTTGGTGAGGGTGATCGTCTTGATCCTGGTAAATTTAATCATCTGGCTCATCCTCCAGGAATTCCTGGCGCGGGCATTTCGTGACCAGCCGCAGCGCAGGGTGGTTCTGCACAGCAGGCCGCAGCCGCAAACGGAAGAAGACGCGCCTGCCCAACCCCAGACCGATGCCATGCAGTCTTGAGGTGTCTTTATGCCTATACAGATCCTTTTTCTAATCGTAGCCGCCATCACCCTGGTCTCGGCGGTCATGGTGGTGACGGTCAGGCGGATGATGCACGCCGCTTTATGGCTGGTGCTGAGCCTGTTTGGCGTGGCTTTGCTGTTCGCCATGCTGGATGCCAGTTTTTACGCGGTGATCCAATTGATCGTGTATATCGGCGCGATTGCTATCCTGGTTATTTTTGCGGTCATGCTGACCCGGCGCGTGATGGATGATGATGCCGTTCAGACCACAAAAAACTGGTGGGCGGCGCTGATCGCGGTCCTGATCGTTTTTGGGGGGATCGCAGTTACCGCACTGGCATGGACGCGGCTGCAAGTTGGGCCTGGTCTTCCACCGGGTGACACCATTCTGCTCGATTTCGGCCAGGCATTGATCGACCCCCAAAAATATGCCATTCCATTTGAAGTCTCATCCGTGCTTCTTCTGGCAGCGGTCGTGGGGGCAATCTATGTGGCTGTCGATAAGAAGGGAGGGAAAGGATGATCCCACTCTATTGGTACGTTCTGTTCGCCACGGCCTTGTTTTGCATCGGCCTGTTCGGGGTGCTGACTCGTAAGAACGCAGTGGCGATTTTAATGGGCATCGAATTAATGCTGAACGCGGTGAACGTGAACCTGCTGGCGTTCTGGCGTTATCTGTATGCCGATCCATCGGGAGATCCGACCCGCGGCCTGGTTTTTGTGGCGATTGTCTTTGTGGCCGCGGCGGCTGAGGCTGCTGTGGGGTTGGCGTTGATCATTTCCGCATACCGGCGGCGCAATACGGTCGTGGCGGAAGAATTAGACCTGCTGAAGGGTTAGGCGGAGGTGTTATGGCGATCGAAACCCTGATTTGGCTCATCCCGCTCCCGCCGCTGGTGGCGTTCTTCTTGATTGTGCTTTTTACTCGCCGTAGCCGGACCCTCAGCCATTGGCTGGCATTGATCGGCGCCGGGCTGGCCTGGTTGGCGAGCATGATCATTTTCTTCCAGGTGATGGGCAAAGAAGACCTGGCCGAAAACCCGCTGTCTTCGGTGCTGAACTGGCTGCCCACCGGGCAAACCTGGCTGCAGATTGGCGTCCAGGTTGACCCGCTAACGGCGGTCTCATTATTCTTCGTGGCCTGGACCGTATTCATGATTTTTATTTACTCGGTGGCGTACCACAACTACGGGCAGCCCGAAGGCGATCACGACCATCCGGGGCTGCAGCCGCACGGCGCCACAGTGGAAACCGGACATGGACATACTCATAGGGTCATGTCCGTCGAGCCGATGTATTCGCGATTTTTTGCCTTTATCAGCCTGTTTGCATTTGGCATGTTCACCCTGGTGGTGAGCGATAACCTGCTGACCCTGTTTATCGGTTGGGAAATCATGGGCCTGTGTTCGTACCTGCTGATCGGTTTTTGGTACGCCAAGCCCTCGGCGCGGGATGCCGCAGTGAAGGCCTTTTTGGTCACGCGCATCGGCGATGTGGTCATGCTGCTCGGCCTGGCGGCTTTATATGTCATCACCGGCAGCCTGAATTACAGCGACATCCTGACCCGTACGGATGTTTTGATGCAGCCTTCAGGGATCCTGGGGATGAGCTGGGCCGGATTGATCGGTTTGCTGCTGTTCGCCGGCACGGTCGGTAAATCGGCGCAGTTTCCGCTGCACGTCTGGCTCCCGGATGCGATGGAAGGTCCCACCCCGGTTTCAGCCATGATCCATGCTGCGACCATGGTTTCGGCGGGCATATACCTGGGGCTGCGTTTCTTCCCGCTGGCTTCGATGGGCTGGCAGGCGGGTGATCCAATCACGGCCACGATGACCGTGATGTCGGTGATCGGCGCTTTCACTGCCATTTTCGCGGCGACGATTGCCCTGGCCCAAAACGACATCAAGCGGGTGCTGGCTTATTCGACGATCTCCCAACTGGGGTATATGGTCGCGGCGCTGGGTGTGGGGGCTTACGTGGCAGCGGCTTTCCATCTGGTCACCCACGCCTTCTTCAAGGCGCTGCTTTTCTTAGGTTCTGGGTCGGTTATCCACGGCATGGAACACGGTGTACTGCATACCGGCGAGAAAATCGACCCGCAGGACATGACCAATATGGGCGGGCTGCGTAAGAAAATGCCCGTCACTTTCTGGACATTTGTGATTGGCGGTCTGGCCCTTTCTGGTTTTCCACTGATCACTGCCGGTTTCTGGTCGAAGGATGAAATTTTATCCGGGGCATTCAACAGCGGACACCTGGTCGTATTTCTCACCCTGGCTCTGGCAGCATTGTTGACGGCCTTCTATACCATGCGCCAGATTACCCTGACTTTCCTCGGCCAGCCTCGCACCCGATCCGCCGAACATGCCAGCGAGAACAAGTGGGTGATGACCCTGCCGCTGGTGATCTTATCGTTCTTTGCCATCGCCGCCGGTTGGGTGGGTATACCCAAAAACTTTCCGCTGCTGGGCCAGATTTCTCCCGATTGGTTTGCTGAGTTTGTCGGCCAGATGGTCCGGCTGCCTGGAGAGGGCGGCCACGCGGGGGCAGAGGCTTACAGCTACGTGCCCTTGATCACCTCTCTGGTGGTGGCGCTGGGAGGGCTTTACCTGGGATGGCTGGTGTACCGCGGAGTTAAGGCCGGCGCAGCGGACCCGATGCGGCAGCCTTTGGGCGGCCTGTACCGCTGGATGAAGAACAAATATTATATTGATGAGTTGTATGAACGGGTGTTTGTCCGTCCTGCACGTTGGGCAGCGGAAACCTTCTCTTACCAATGGATCGACCGCGGTTTGATCGATGGTTTCCTGCATGCCGTGGCCAGGTTTGGCTGGTGGCTGGGAGAGCGCCTGCGCTACTGGTTAGACCTGCCGGTAGTGAATGGGGCCGGAGACGCATCGGCAGATGGAGTGCAGGGCATGGGCACCTGGATGAAGGGTATGCAAAGCGGGAGAGTGCAGCAGTATATGGTAACTGCGATCTCGGTGCTGGTCGTATTGGGCGTCATTGTTTTGATTATTTTCCGGGTATAGCCGGGAACAGGAGCAGAGCATGGAATTTTTGTTAAGTCACCTGCTGACCCTGATCCTGTTCGTCCCCACTGCGGCAGCAGTGGTGTTGCTCCTTGTACCCAAGGAGCGGGTGAACCTGATCCGCTGGTTTACATTGGGCGCCAGCCTGATACCATTCCTTTTATCCCTGCTAGCCTGGACGCAATTTATCCCTGGCAAACCAGGTTTTCAATTCGAGGAGCAGGTATCCTGGTACGCGGCCATCCAATCATCCTACCATCTTGGTCTGGATGGAATTTCGCTGCCCCTGGTCTTACTGACCACGCTGCTCATCCCGCTGGCGCTGCTGGCCTCATTCAGCATCACCGAACGGATCAAGCCGTATATGTTCCTCTTCCTGCTGCTTGAAACAGGCATGCTGGGCGTATTTCTGTCTTTAGACCTGCTGCTCTTCTTCGTTTTCTGGGAAATTGGCCTGATCCCGATGTATTTCCTGATCGCGCAGTGGGGCGGCAGCAACCGCAACTATGCTTCATTAAAGTTCATTCTCTATACCATGGCAGGCTCTCTGGGGCTGCTGCTGGCCATCCAGATGATGGGCGTCACCGCGGGAACATTCGACCTGGTAAAGCTCTTCCAAACCTGGCCTGGACTGGCCCAGGAAGGGGTGATGTTCGGCCTGCCCACGGAAACGGTGAAAGCGATCGCCTTCTGGGCGTTTGTGATCGCTTTTGCCATCAAGGTGCCCGTGTGGCCGTTCCACACCTGGCTGCCGGATGCGCACACCGAAGCGCCGACAGCTGGATCCATGATTCTGGCCGGGGTGCTGCTGAAGCTGGGCGCATACGGTTTTCTGCGCCTGGTGCTGCCGCTCTTCCCCCAGCAGGCGGCCCAATTTGCAGGCTGGCTGGCTGCTTTAGGCGCGCTGGCGATCATCTTTGGGGCTTTGAGCGCCTTTGGCCAGACGGATTTCAAACGGTTGGTAGCCTATTCCTCGATCAACCACATGGGATTTGTGGTGCTGGGCATCGCGGTCAGCGCTAAGGCTGCCGGGACACTGGACTCGGCGATTGCGGTGAACGGCGCGGTGCTGCAAATGGTCAGCCACGGCTTATCCGCGGCGGGGATGTTCTTCCTGGTGGGTGTCATTTACGATCGGGCGCATACCCGTAATTTGAATGATTTTGGCGGGCTGTGGGCCATTCTACCCAAATACGGCGCAGTTCTTTTATTCACAGCGATGGGTTCTTTAGGACTGCCAGGCCTGAGCGGGTTTGTCTCTGAATTCATGATAATCCGGGGCGCATGGCCTGTGTTTACCCTGGCCACGGCCCTGAGCATGATCGGATTATTTTTCACCGGTGCGTATATCCTCAAAGCCCTCAAGCAGGTGCTGCATGGGCCGTTGAACGAGCACTGGCAAGGCCACCTGACCGAAATCAATATTCGAGAGATGGTGGTAATCGCACCGCTGATGGCGCTCATGCTGGTCATCGGTGTCTGGCCGGCATGGCTGTTGGATATGATCAACAGAGCTGTGCTGGCATTGAAATTTTAAGGGGTGATGGATGCTGCCAATACTTAGCCTCATCATCTTCATTCCAATCGTCGCTGGCCTGGCAATGCTGGTCATGCCGGCTAAACGAAGGGATTGGATCCGCCGGACTGCACTGGTCGCGGCGACCCTGAACCTGGTACTTTCAGCCTACGCATATTTCACCTACAATGTCGCCCAGGGTGGCTACCAATTTCTCGAACACATTCCATGGGTGCCGTCATTAGGCATTTCTTATTACGTGGGCATCGATGGGTTGAGCGCCGCCATGGTCTTAATGGCCGGGGTGGTGGTATTTTGCGGCGTGCTCATCTCGTGGAATGTGGAGGAACGCCCGCGCGAGTTTTTTGCATTTCTCATGTTCCTGGCGACCAGTGTATTTGGGGTGTTCGCCTCTCTTGATTTGTTTTTACTATTCTTCTTTTTCGAGATCGCCGTCTTTCCCAAGTACCTGATGATTGTAGTCTGGGGATCTCCGAAGACTCGCGAGTACGGCGGCATGAAACTGACCCTGTACCTGTTCATCGGGTCGGTGATCGCCTTGATCGGCGCGTTAGCGATTTATTTCGGCTCCGGGCTGGGTACTTTTGATATGCTGGCTTTGGAAAAAGCCGGTTTTTCGCTGGAATTTCAGCGCCTTTGGTTCCCATTCGTCTTTCTGGGGTTTGCCATCCTGGGAGGTATTTTTCCTTTCCATTCCTGGGCGCCAGACGGTCACGTGGCTGCTCCGACCGCGATCTCCATGCTGTTGGCTGGCGTAGAAATGAAAGTTGGGGCGTTTGCCGCATTACGCGTGGCGATCACCTTGCTGCCGGATGGCATGCAGTTTTGGGCGCCTGTGGTGATGATCCTGGCAACGATCAACGTGGTTTACGGCGCATTTATCGCCATGATCCAGACGGATTTTAAATATATTATCGGTTTTTCCTCGGTATCGCATATGGGTCTGGTGCTGATCGGGTTCGCCACGTTGAATAAAGAAGGCTTACTCGGGTCAGGAATGCAAATGTTTTCGCACGGCATAATGACGGCTGCCTTCTTTGCTATCGTCGGTATGGTCTATGATCGAGCCCACACACGCGAAATCGCCAAACTGGGCGGTTTCTTTTCGAAGATGCCCTGGGCGGCGGTCGGGTTTATCATCGCCGGCCTGGTCTCGATGGGCATGCCGGGTTTCTCTGGTTTTATCGCCGAATTTCCCATTTTTATGGGGGCCTGGCAGGTGAATCCGTGGGTAGCCATCATCGCGGCAATTGCGATTGTGGTCACCGCAGCCTATATCCTGCTTACCATCCGGCGGGTATTCTTTGGCAGTATGCCGGCGGATATGGCAGAGAAAATTACCGATGTGACCTGGATGGACAAAGTGGCCATCGGACTGCTGGCGATAATCATGGTGGCGATTGGTTGTTTCCCTTCATTGATGACGCCCTGGATACAGTCCACCGTGAATCGCATCCTGGCGCTGGTAGGAGGTGCCTAGCATGATTACTGACCTGGGTTCGATGGTGCTGGCAATCTTGCCGGAAATCGGGATCATCGTTCTGGCGGCGATTATCCTGGTAATGGATTTGCTGCTGCGTAATCGTGAGGGGCGCGCTATCCTGGGGTGGACGTCTGCCATTGGTTTGCTGCTCATCGCAGTTGCTTCCATGTTCTTTTCAAATCCTGGCGCTGAAGCTTCGCAGATGTGGGGCGGCATGCTGCGCCTGGACGGCGCCGGGTTTGTATTTCGGCTGATCTTTCTGGCAGGAGCCAGCCTGACTTCATTAATCGCGGTAGAGAGCGAGTCCTTGCGCGAACGCGGCGAGTTTTATATTCTGCTGCTGGTGAGCACATTGGGCATGTCATTAATGGCCTCATCTGCAGATTTAATCATGCTCTACCTGGCGATTGAAACAACTTCTATCCCCCTGTACATCCTGGCAGGGTTTATCGTCAAAGATCAAAAGTCGGTTGAAGCGGGTATTAAATACCTGCTGTTTGGGGCGATGACCTCGGCTGTGCTGTTGTTCGGCCTGAGTTTCATTTACGGTATCACCGGTACGACCAATTTGTACACCATTGCCCAAAATATCGAGGCCGCTAAAAATATCGATATTAATCAATTACCTCACAGTTTGCTGATCGTGTCTCTGCTGCTGGTGCTGGTGGGATTTGGCTTCAAGGTTTCGGCTGCCCCATTCCATTTTTGGGCTCCGGATGTATACGAAGGTGCGCCAACGCCGGTAGCTGGTTTTCTCTCCACGGCTTCAAAAGCAGCTGGTTTTGCCGTTTTGATGAGGGTTCTCCTGTCTGCATTCGGCGACTATTCACCGGTATGGGTCTATGCCATCGGCGGCCTGGCAGCTTTGAGCATGTTTATTGGCAACCTGCTGGCGTTATCCCAGAAGAATATCAAGCGCCTGCTGGCCTACTCGTCGATTGCCCAGGCAGGATATATCCTGATCGGGGTTGCAGCTAACAGCTCGTTTGGCACCAGCGCAGCGGTTTATTATCTGATCTCTTACCTCCTGACCAACCTGGCTGCATTTGGGATTGTGACCATCATTGGACGGGTGACCGGATCGGATCAAATTTCATCTTACGCCGGGCTGAGCCGGCGTTCTCCGGCGCTGGCGCTTGGCCTTTTGGTCGCGCTGCTTTCATTGGGCGGCATCCCGCCGTTTGCCGGTTTCTTTGGCAAACTGCTGGTTTTGGGGGCCGCCATCCAGGCCCAACAGTACTGGCTGGCTGTGGTCGGGATTATCAATTCGGTCATCGGTTTATACTACTACCTGGTCGTTTTAAAAGTGGCTTACCTTTATCGGTCGGAAGAGGAAAGCAAACCGATCACCACCACGTTCAGTTGGAAATTCGCGATTGCGCTGTGCATCATCGGCGTGCTGGTGTTAGGTGTAATTTTCGCCCCCTGGTATGGTTTATCGGTTCAAGCCGCCGGCGGGGTGTGGGCCAGGTAGTTATGGCTGGATTTTGCTAAACTGGGCGGTTGTTAATCAAAGAGGCGAAGCAGCTGCTCAGCTTTTCTTGACTTGAATTTTTGGCGTTGCTATAATTTATTCAGGATGAGTGATCAGCCCCAAAAAACCAACCGTAAGCAGCAAATCTTGAATTTGACGTTGGCGGGTGTTACGGGTCTGGTTGGTTGCTTAACCCTGGTTATCGTGCTGGGGGCGGTGTTTATTGGTTTGTGGTTGGACGGAATTTTCCAATCTCGCCCGTGGTTTACCATTGGGCTGGTGGTCGCCAGCATCCCCATTTCGATCATTACGATGATCATTGTGACTCGCCTGGCTGTTTCAAAAATAAAATCAGAAGGACCAGACCAGACCGGGCAGCGATAGGAGGATTATTTGCAGATCACACGCAAGTGGCGATGGGGAGTTCATCGTTGGTGGGTTCTCCTCTTCATCATTTTGAATGTTGTGGTTGTGTCGTTTGTGTCGCCTGTCCGGCCCCATATCCAGGTTGCTCCAGAAAAGCTTATTGAAAAGCCCTTATTCACCCTGCCGGTCCTGGGCGATTTTTATTTATTTAATACCCTGATTTCCACGCTAATCGTGGATGTGATTATTATAGGCATCGCCTGGGCTGTGCGCCGCGCCTTAAAAAGCGGCAGCCTTGTGCCTGGTGGAATCGCGGGCGTTATGGAAGCGGGCATTGAAGTGCTATATAACCTGACCGAATCATCTGCCGGGAAGCAGGCCAGGAGAATTTTTCCATGGTTTGCCACGATCATGATCCTGGTGCTGGTGATGAACCTGGTCAAATTGATTCCGGGTTTCGAAACGATTGGGATCCTTCATCATGCTGAAGAAGGTCATCCGGCTCAGCAACTGTTTGGGTCCGTCTACATGCTCTTACCAGGCCAGGCTGCGGAAGGTGAGGGGGGATTTGGGATTACCTCTTTCTTGCGGGGACCTACGACCGATTTAAATTTTACCCTGGCCCTGGCATTAATTTCTGTGTTTATGATCCAGGTCATCGGTATTCAGGCACAGGGTCCAGCATATTTTCTTAAGTTTTTCAATGTGACTCAGCTCTTCAAAAAACCATTTTTCGGGGCGATGGATTTTCTGGTCGGCCTGTTGGAACTCATATCGGAATTTGCAAAGATACTCTCTTTTGCTTTCCGGTTGTTTGGCAATATGTTCGCGGGGATTGTTTTGGTAGCGCTGGTGGGTTCCCTGCTGCCTGTGTTTTTGCCCTCGTTTATCTTCCTGTTTGAACTTTTCATCGGTGCCATCCAGGCATTTGTGTTTGGCATGTTGACCATGGTCTTTATGGCTCAGGCTACACGCGGACATGGCAGCGAGGGCCATGAGGCAGAATGATGCCTGGATATATGATGACTCTGGCTTGAGTAGATCGATTTAAAACTAGGAGGCTTGAAAGCTATGGATCCGGTCGCGATAACTACCGCAGCAAAATACATCGGTGCAGGTCTGGCAATGATAGGGGCAGCTGGAGCCGGCGTGGGGATCGGTTTAAGTGTGCAAGGCGCATTAGAAGGTATGGCCCGTAATCCGGATACATACGGGAATCTATTAACAAATATGATTTTAGGGATCGCTTTTTCTGAAGCGATCGCGATTTATTGCCTGGTTGTGGCTTTCTTACTTCTATTCGTACTGTAAACTTTACCCGAGAGCCGGGAGGGTGCTTTGGAGAATCTGGGAATCAACCTTGGTTTCTTGCTTGTTCAGATCGTCAATTTCGCAATTATTTTCGTGGTGATGAAGGCCTGGGTATATAACCCTTTAACGAAAATGTTGGATAAAAGACGACGGATGGTCGCGCAAGGATTGGAAGATGCCCGAATGGCCTCAGAAGCGCGATCCAATGCCGAACGTGAGGCGCAGCGGTTGATCAATGAAGCCCACGTTAAAGCCAACGATATTTTACGTGAAGCGGATGAACGGGCAGAGACGATCAAGCATGATGTGATCGCAACCGCAGAATTTGAAGCCTTTCAAAAACGGGATCGTGCCCTGGGTGAGGTTGACCAGGAACGAAACCGGATGATGAGCGAAATGCGCAGCGACGTGATCACTTTGGCGATGGCTGCCGCAAATAAATTGGTCCAGGCCACGCTGACGGAAGAACGCCAACGCGAACTGCTGAAAGAATTTTTTTCCGGGATACGCGATGGGCGTTTGGTAGTGCTCGATATGGAAAAATTATCCGGAACATCCGCCGAGGTGGTCAGTGCGCTTCCGCTCACACCAGGCGAGCAGACGATCGTCAGGAATGAAGTTCTTGGCCAGCTTGGGACCCAGGCAACGATTACTTTTCGGGTGGACCGGGATATTTTGGGCGGGCTTGTGCTGCAGGTCGGTGAACAAGTTTTAGATGGTTCAGTGGCCGGGCAATTACAGGAAATGCGCCAGAAACTTCAATAAGAGGTCACCATGTTTGGATTCGCCCAACAAAACCTGGCGGAATTGTTTGCTCAAATACCGATTCCCGCGGAAATCGCCGCCGGGCTGTCGGCAATTCAAATCATGGGAATTACGAACAACTCGCGAACTATCCAGCCAGGTTACCTGTTTGTGGCGCAGGTGGGTGGTACTACGGATGGACACCGCTTCATTCCGCAAGCGATTAAGAACGGCGCTGTGGCGGTGGTTGGTACCCAGGAATTGAGCGACATCCAGGTGCCTTATATACGAGTGCCAGACAGCCGGGAGGCGTTGGCGTACCTATCCGCTGCCTTTTATCACTTTCCGGCTCGCCAACTGACCATGATCGGCGTCACAGGCACGGACGGGAAAACCACCACTGCGAACCTGATCTATCAGATTCTACTGGCTGCCGGTTTGCGGGTGGGAATTATATCTACCATAAATGCCCTGGTCGGGAGTGAAATCCTGGACACTGGCTTGCATGTGACAACCCCTGAAGCGCCGGAAATCCAACGTTACCTGGCGCGCATGCTTTCTGCAGGATTAACCCATGTAGTCCTCGAAGCGACCTCTCATGGGATAACGCAGCACCGCGTGACCGGATGTGAATTTGACATCGGGGTGGTGACGAACATCACTCACGAGCACCTCGATTTTCACGGTACATATCAAGCATACCGCGCTGCCAAGGGGAAATTATTTGCCAGTCTGGAAAAGACTCATCAAAAACCACAGGGGAACCCACGTCTGGCGGTTTTAAACCGGGATGATCTTTCTTTTAATTATCTGAGCCAGGTGGCAAATGTTCGCCAGGTGGCTTACAGCCTGGCGGGAACCCGCCAGGACGTATGGGCGGAAGATATCCACCACGACCAGGCGGGAATGCATTTCACCGCCTGCGCCCCCCATTTTCGTTTTCCAGTGGACAGTACATTGGTGGGTGATTTCAATGTTTCCAACTGCCTGGCAGCCATCGCCGCAACCGTGGTCGGCCTGGGGATCAATGTGGATGCAGCGCGAAAGGGTATCGCCGCATTGCGCGGCGTGCCGGGACGGATGGAGCGCATTAATCTGAATCAAAGCTTTCAGGCAGTGGTCGATTTTGCCCATACGCCGAATGCATTAAAGGTCACTTTAGAGATGGCGCGGAAAATGACCCAGGGTAAAGTGATTGTGGTGTTCGGTTCAGCAGGATTGAGGGATCGCGAAAAGCGGCGCATGATGGCGGAAGTATCGGCTGATCTGGCTGACATTACCATCCTGACGGCAGAGGATCCCCGAACCGAATCACTGGATGACATTCTGGCTGAAATGGCAAATGCGGCGCGCAATAAAGGCGGGGTCGAGGGGCAGACCTTTTTCAAAATTAAAGACCGGGGTGAGGCGATTCGTAAAGCGGTGAGTTTGGCCGGGGAAAAAGATCTGGTCATCGCCTGTGGAAAAGGTCACGAGCAATCGATGTGTTTTGGCCTGGTCGAGTATCCCTGGGACGATCGGACCGCGATGACGTCCGCGATTAGCGAAAGTTTGGGTCTCAAAGGGCCGGAAATGCCCTACTTGCCGACCCAGGATTTTCCCATGATTTAGAACAGAAGGGTTTGTCTGAAAAGTTACTTATTGAGTTTTCAACCGCCACTTTTGGCGGTTGAAAACTCATCTACACACTACCTGTCCTGGGGCTGTCCAATAAGCTTCGCCTTTTGGACAGCCCCTTAATGATTGTAATATTATTATCTGCGTGAATTCCGGTCCCGATCGCCGCCGCGGTTGTTGAACGGGCGTCTGTCGCCCTGTCCTCCACGGTTTTGCCCGCCGCTGGAGCGGCCGGCGCTGCGGTTCTTTTGATCGTGTTCGCGGGCTTCTTCAGCCGTCCATCCTTCCAGCACAGCCTGGCGAGAAAGGCGGATTTTGCCAACCTCATCGATGTCGGTTACCATGACGGTAATTTCATCGCCTAATTGGGCTACATCTTCCACTTTGTTTACCCGTTCGGTATCGAGCTGGGAGATGTGCACCAGGCCGTCAATATTGGGCATGATTTCGACAAAGGCGCCAAAATCCGTGGTGCGAACCACCTTGCCGGTGTAAATCCGCCCGATTTGAGGTGTTTCGGTCAGCGCTTCGATCCGTTCACGAGCCTTATCGTAACCGACGCCGTCAGTGGCGGCAATAAAGACGCTGCCGTCATCGGCGATATCGATCTTGGTGTTGGTCTCTTCTTGAATCAAGCGGATCATTTTGCCACCGGGGCCAATAATCGCGCCGATTTTATCTACCGGCACTTTGATAATCTGGATGCGCGGGGCATGCGGTTTCAGCTCAGGCCGTGGGGCAGGAAGCACCTTGAGCATTTCATCCAGGATGAACAGACGCGCCTGGCGGGCTTGCTCAAGCGCTTCTGACATCAACTGCGGATTGATCCCCTTGATTTTGATATCCATCTGCAGCGCGGTGATGCCCTTGGTGGTGCCGGTAACTTTGAAATCCATATCGCCCAGGTGATCTTCGGCGCCCTGGATATCGGTCAGGATGATGTACTGGTCGCCTTCCTTGACCAGGCCCATCGCAACGCCGGCTACCGGCGCTTTTATCGGCACACCGGCGTCCATCAATGCCAGGGTCGAACCGCACACAGAAGCCATAGAGGATGACCCATTGGAGGAAAGCACCTCTGACACCAGGCGCAGCGTGTACGGGAAATCTTGTTCACTGGGAATGACCGGGACAAGCGCCCGTTCAGCCAGAGCGCCGTGCCCCACCTCGCGCCGCGAGGTGCCCAGGCGCTTTACTTCACCCGTGCTGTACGGCGGGAAGTTATAGTGATGGATGTAGCGCTTGGTATCGGTGGGGGAGAGGGTGTCGATCTCTTGGGCCTCTTTAGGGGTGCCCAAAGTCGCCAGGGTGAGAACCTGGGTCTCGCCGCGCGTGAAAAGGCCGGCGCCGTGGGCGCGCGGGCTGGTGCCTACTTCGCACCATATTGGGCGAATTTCCGTCCGGGCGCGGCCATCAGGACGCTTGCCATCGAACAAAATCCGCTCGCGAACAACGCGCCGGTACGCTTCCTCGATAGCCATTTTGGCTTCTTCGGCTTTGGCAGCATCTTGAATTTCACCTTCGCCCGCATAAGCGATGACAGCTTTTTCCTGGAGGTCATCCACGCCGCCATACATTTGCGCTTTGACATAGGGTTGGTCCATGATGGCATTCAAGTCGGCCTTGTACTGGCCGTACATTTGTTGGGCCAAAGTTTCATTAATCGGGAAGAGCTGTACTTCACGCTTGGCCTTTCCGACTTCAGCGGCCATTTTCAATTGGACATCGATCAACGGTTGAATGGATTGGTGACCAAACATCAGGGCAGCAACCATGTCCGCTTCAGAAATTTCAACTGATCCGCTCTCGACCATCAAAATCGCGTCTCGCGAACCGGCGATGCGCAAATCCAGGTCAGCAACCGCCATTTCCTGGTAGGTGGGGTTGGCCACCAATTTGCCATCGACGCGAGCCACGCGCACAGCGCCGATGGGTCCGCCCCAGGGGATATCCGAGACCATCAGCGCAGCAGAGGCGGAATTGATCGCCAGCACATCAATGGGATTATCCTGGTCGGCGGATATGGAGAACATGACAATCTGAACTTCGTTGCGCATGTCCTTATCAAACAAAGGACGGATTGGGCGGTCGGTAAGACGGGCGACAAGGATCGCATCTTCAGAAGGCCGCCCCTCGCGGCGGAAGAACGAGCCGGGGATGCGCCCGCCGGCATACATGCGTTCTTCATAATCTACGGTTAATGGGAAAAAATCCTGGTTTTCCTTCGGACTGGCGCCCATCGTGGCAGCGCCAAAAATGATAGTATCGCCGAGGCGAACAGTAACGGCGCCCCCTGCCTGACCAGCCAGTTTTCCAGTTTCAAACACGACTGGTCGCCCGCCTACCTGGGCGGTGAAAATTTTTGCTTCGGGTTTCATATAATCCCTCTTTGTAAATTCCCGCCAGGTTAGGGACTGAAAGCAGTCCAAGATGAGGCTCTTGACCTGGTTTCAATTCCCAACCAGCGGGTTGCGTATGACTTCTAATTGTACCAAAAAAGTAGCCGATATTGCCAAATTTGTAGCAGATTTCCCAGGATTTTTCTTTATTTGTGTACTAATCTGCCAAAAATACCTCGAAACTGGTTAAAAGAAATCTGGTTAATTATTACATTGTTGATAAAATTAATACATATTGTTGTATAATAAGCTGGTCGTCCTTATGGCGACCACGCATGCGATCCTAAAGGATACCCTTGCGGTATACACATACCGAAGGGTACGCAGAGCGAGGTACACCCGAAACAACAACAAAGGATCTCATAAAAAAATTTTTCTTTGACAGAAGGTATATTTTTACACAAACCAGGAGGGTTTCATGAAGAAATTCGGATGGTTATTTTTAGCGATGATCACAGGGATAATCCTATCGATAGGATTTCTGTGGATGGGGTCCATCAGGAATGCACAGGCTGAACCGGCACGCGCGGCGAAGGGATCTGGGCAGATTGGAGGCTCACCCTGGACCGTGGAAAACATGAAGACCGACCCATTGCAATCACCTGGCAGCGACGATGAAATACCGCCGAACAACCCCCCGGCGGATGTCCAAGGGCCAAATGTACTCCCCACGCCGATCCCGGGTGAGACTCTGGTTTACTTTACGACCACGGATAGTGATGCCACCGCCACGGTGGTGTTCTTAAATAATACGGACTCTGTCGCCCATACGGTAGCTTTACGGGGTTACAGCTATTCAGGGGTATTGGGCTATTCATTAAATATAAATGTTCCGGCAACAACGCTTGTGCGTTTATCCAGCGATTCAATCGCTGCTGCCCCTCCACCCAGTTGGGCGACTCCTGCCCCAATCATCACCAATTTCACAGATTTCACTTATTTTGCCAGCCTTTCACTGCCAAAAGGCGTCAGAGTAGAGGGCTATACACTTTACAATCCGGGCACAGGGACCGTCGATCCGCGTGTTGACCAGGGAGCTGTCCCCTTGCGCTTCAGCACCGATCCGGCGACAGTTTTTGTACCCTCAGTGCAGGCCCCATAATTTATTGGGGAGCAACCTCGAGACGGGAAAAATTAAATGAGCGGTGGGCGTACATCACGCCCACCGCTCATTTAATGATGATTTCTTATTTCTGGCGCAGGTTCAGCCGTTCGGTAAGCGCCTGGTAGCGCACGATATTCTTGTGGCGCAAATAAGCCAGCAAGCTGCGGCGCTGCCCAACCAATTTCAGCAGGCCACGACGGGATGACTCGTCGTGCTTGTTAACTCGCAGATGGTTGGTGAGTTGGTTAATTCTGGTAGTAATCAGGGCCACCTGGACTTCGGGCGAGCCTGTGTCACCTTCATGGGTGGCATAATCCTTAATCAGTTGCGTTTTACTATCTTTAGTGGTCGACATGACGTATGCTTCTCCTTAATTTATATTGCAGGTCTCCATACCAGCAGCTTTCACCGCCAGCAGGACCAGTCAGTGGTGGGATTATAACAGAATATTGCCAGACGATCAATCTGCAGCGAACCCTTATCGTCAGATCTAAATGATTTGGCTACTCGTGATGGGGGATGGGACCGTAAACGCGGAATTTATTGAAGGGTTTGCAGTGCTTGACGCAGACTGTTCTGATATTCTGGAGGAACATGTGAAAGCGAGAGGCGCACCAATCTACGGGTGGTTGCGCTGGAAGTTAACGATAAGACCTGGCGCAGCAGGTAAACCGTTTCTTTGGGAGAGTATTTCAATAAAGCCATCAGGGTTGTCTGCAGTTCCGCCTGTAATGCGGATGGGCCTGTTTGCAGTAAGGCGCTGAAGATTCGAAATAATGGTGGAAAATTGGCAAATTTTTCATCCATCGTGGTGATCATGATCGCCTTGAGGGCAATTGCCTGAAGCCCCAGAGATGAGGTGTTTGCCCAATCTTCAATGAGATCAATCCACAAATCTGGCATTTCACGCCTTATTCTACACCCGCCGTTATTTAGCAAGGCCTCGATCACATGGGTATCGATCTTGGGCGCGGCATAGGTCCGAATGCGCTGCAGCACCGATTCTGGTGGCTGGAGTGGAATCATGCCCAGGATAATCGTCGCCAGAATGCGAAATTCGAGGATTGTTTCACCCCAAAGCGCTTCCACCAGGGCAAAAGCGGCGGCTGGCTGCTGTTCGCAGGGTTGGCGCAACTCAACCTCTAGCTGGCGCATGATGATCGTGGGTGTACGGAAAGAAGGCGCCATAGAAGTGGGGGGCACGGCCTGCCCAGATTTTTGCACCCGGTTGGCATACAGTTCGAATATGTCCCGCAAACGAATCAAAAAATCCGCTGGCCGGGTAAACTGCCATACCAGGACATCGATTTGTTGGGCCAATCGAGATAGCTGGACTGCGGGCATATGGAAAAAATTGGGGTCGTCTGAAAAGTCCCTTTTTGAGTTTTCAACCGCCACTTGTGGCGGTTGAAAACTCATCTAACCACTACTGTTTCTGGGGCTGTCCAAAAAGCTTCGCCTTTTGGACAGCCCCAACCCAGAAACGTTCAATAAGCGCGGGCGAAGAAAACTTTCTCGCTGGCTTTTTCACCGCACACGATGCATTTACCCTCTCCGCCGGGTTGCTCCAGCGGGATGCAACGCGTGGTGGCTTTGGTATCTTCTTTCACCTTGTTTTCACATTCTTTCGATCCGCACCACCAGGAATAGGCCCATCCATTTTGGACGGAGGTTTGCAGTTCTTGATAATCCCTGGGATCGAAAATATGCGCATCCCGGTAAGCTTTCGCTTTCTCAAACAGCGAGGTTTGGATTGCGGCGAGCAAATCCGAGACCTGGGCTGGTAATTGCTCAAGCGCAAGGGCGCTCTTTCCCGCCTTGCCGGGCTGGTCGCGCCGGGCGGCAGTAACAACACCCTTCTCCACATCTTTTGGACCAATTTCCAGGCGCAGGGGGACACCGCGCATTTCCCAGTCGTTAAATTTGAAACCGGGTGTTAGCTCGCTACGATCGTCGACCTTTAAACGGAAATCGATGAGCATTTGACGCACGCGTTCGACGACCGGCATAACTTTGGCTTTTTCGTCATCGTTGCGGAAGATCGGCACCACGACTACCTGAATAGGCGCCAATTTCGGCGGAAGCACCAGACCCTGGTCATCGCCATGGGTCATGATGATTGCTCCCACAAAGCGCGTGGAGAGCCCCCAGGATGTAGTCCAGGCTAACTGCTGCTGGTTGTTTTCATCCAGGAATTGAATGTCGAAAGCGCGGGCAAAATTCTGCCCGAGAAAATGGGATGTGCCAGCCTGCAGCGCCCAGGTATTTCCCATCATGCCTTCAATCGTATAAGAACGAATGGCTCCGGCAAATTTTTCAGTTTCACTTTTGCGACCCGGAATAACCGGCACCGCGGCATCATCAATTGCGAAGCGCGTGTAGGTATCCAGCATACGCAGTGTTTCCTCTTCTGCTTCTTTGGCGGTGGAATGGGCAGTGTGGCCTTCCTGCCAATAAAATTCCAGCGTGCGTAGAAACAGACGGGTGCGCATTTCCCAGCGGACTACATTGCCCCACTGGTTGATCAAAACCGGCAGATCGCGGTAAGAACGGATCCACTTCGAATACATATAACCGATGATTGTCTCAGATGTCGGGCGAACGACCAGCGGTTCTTCCAATTTTTCACCGCCGCCAATGGTGACCACGGCCAATTCAGGTGAGAAGCCTTCGACGTGTTCCTTTTCCTTCTCAAGAAAAGACATCGGTATGAACAAAGGGAAAGCGGCGTTTACGTGTCCTGTGGCTTTAAAACGCCGGTCCAGTGCCTGTTGGATATTTTCCCACAGCGCCCAGCCGTATGGACGAACGACCATGCAGCCTCGGACAGGAGCGTAATCGGCCATTTCGGTGCGCAAGATCACCTGGTTGTACCATTCTGAATAATTCTCACTGCGCGTGGGCAATTTATCGGAGTTCGGTTTTATATCGGTCATCTGAATTTATATCCCGGTGTGTAGATGGATTTCCAGCATTACGCTGCGTGATTGCGAAGAACAGCCATAATGATGCCTATTTTACTCGATTATCGGGCCAGGTTCTCCGGTAATTCTCATCCAGCTTGGCCAGAACCGCTTTTTCTAAATCGATGTCACACAATCGGGCCAATTGGAGCAGGTAAAGCGCCACATCGGCGAGCTCTCCAGACAATTCCCCTTTGTCAGGGGCGTCATCTTCCCACTGGAAGTGCTCAAGCACTTCGCTGGCTTCCAGGGATAATGAAATCGCTATGTTGCGCGGAGTTTGTTTCTTTGGCGTATCCGGTTCATACCAGCCTTTGGCAGTTACAAAATCTTGCATCGCTTGAGAGAGATCTTTGATATCCATTGGTTAATTATAGTATGTGGAATCGGATATGCCGGGATCAAATCTTTAAATCATGGGCCGGCAGGCATCTAATATTTGACAGATTCACGGCAACCAGTTATAATTCAGCGCGTTGAATATTGGAAAATATATGGATCATCCGCCAGAGCATGACCGAGATCTCGTAATCCTGGAACAAATTCAAAAGAATCCGGATGCAACCCAGGCAACTTTAGCCACCCAAATGGGCGTTGCAGTAGGGACGATCAACTGGCACATCAAACGCCTGGTTGCAAAGGGGTACGTAAAAGTTCGCCGAGCTGAGCGGCGGAAGCTTCGCTATTTAGTTACCCCTGAAGGCCTGGCGCTTCGCGCGCATATGACCCTGGATTATATTCAAAATTCATTCCGTTTGTACCGGCTTGTGCGCCAACGAGTTATCGACCAGTTGGAAAAAATTCGCGAGGCCGGTTTTCAGAAAGTACGCCTGGAAGGGGATGGGGATGTGGCGGATGTGTGCAGGTTAACCTGCCTGGAACAGGGAATGGGAATTGTCGCAAATGGGGATGTTCCTATTCTGAAAATTCAGGAACTGAAAGTAATGGTGGAGTGGAATGGGACGCCACCCAATATCCAACCTGAGAAATGAGGCCAACCGCGATGGATTCCAATCATTTTTGGTCAACCCGCAGGGTCTGCGTAACCGGTGGAGCAGGCTTTTTAGGCTCGTATGTTACCCGGAGGCTCCAGGATCTGGGAGCCAAAGAAATATTTATACCGGTGATAGAAAAATATAACCTGGTGGATGGCGGCGATATCCAGCGCATGCTGGATGATGCCCGTCCGGATATCATCATTCACCTGGCGGCTCAAGTGGGCGGGATCGGGGCCAACCGCGAACATCCGGCGGAATTTTTTTACAACAACCTGATGATGGGTGTCCAATTGATCCATCATGCCTGGCAGCGCGGCATTGAAAAAGTGGTCGCTATCGGTACCGTCTGCGCTTACCCCAAGTTTGCCAGGATTCCTTTCCGCGAAGAGGAAATTTGGGAAGGTTACCCTGAAGAGACGAATGCGCCGTACGGGCTGGCAAAAAAAATGCTGCTGGTCCAATCGCAGGCGTACCGCCAGCAGTACGGTTACAACTCCATTTTTTTGCTGCCGGTTAATTTATACGGTCCGCGAGATAATTTCGATCCGCGTTCATCGCATGTGATCCCGGCATTGATCCGCAGATTCATCGAAGCCAAAGAAAACGGGCAGTCTGAAGTGGTGGTCTGGGGAGATGGATCTCCGACGCGCGAATTCCTTTTCGCGGCGGATGCCGCCGAAGGAATTGTGCTGGCTGGCGAACACTATAATTCTTCAGACCCGGTTAACCTGGGTTCAGGCAGCGAGATTTCGATTAAAAAGCTTTCTGAATTAATCGCTGGCCTGACCGGCTATACCGGCAAATTAATTTGGGACACCAGCAAACCCAACGGGCAGCCACGGCGGGCCCTGGATACCACCAAGGCTGAACATTATTTCGGTTTTAAAGCGCATACTTCGTTTGAAGAAGGTTTGCGGCAGACGATTGCCTGGTACCAGACCAATCGTAAATCTTGACCTATGATAACCACGACCGTTAAGCATGAAGCCCCAACCATTTATCTCCACCCAGCCCGAGGGTGGATTGGACTGAATCTGTCCGACCTGTGGGCTTACCGGGAATTGATTTATTTTCTGACCTGGCGCGATATAAAGGTCCGCTATAAGCAAGCCGTTCTGGGGATTGGCTGGGCAATGATCCAACCATTGATGACCATGATCATTTTCACCGTGATCTTCGGCGGCTTTGCCAAATTACCCCCGGATGCCGGCATGCCGCAGTCCTGGTACCCGGTATTCAGCTTTGCTGGCTTGCTGCCCTGGGGATTGTTCCAAAATGCACTGCAGCGTTCAGGAATCAGCCTGGTAGGCAACGCGAATTTATTGACCAAGGTTTATTTCCCGCGCTTGATCATCCCTATTTCCGCGGTTGGCGCCGGTCTGGTGGATTTTGTAATCTCGTTCTTGATCATGGTGTGCTTAATGGTGTATTTCCAGGTGCCGTTTTCCTGGAATTTATTATGGCTGCCGCTGCTTGTGCTTCTGGCGTTGATGACTGCGCTTGCCATCGGTTTATGGCTTTCGGCCCTCAACGTTCAGTACCGGGATGTACAGCATATGATCCCATTTCTGTTGACCGCCTGGATGTATGCTTCGCCAGTGGCATATTCCATTGATATTATCCAGGCTTCGCCATTTTGGCGCATGGTGTACGGATTAAATCCGATGGCGGGTGTTATCCAGGGTTTTCGCTGGGCCCTCCTGGGCAGCAATCCTCCGGATGGACTAATGGTTGTATCAGTGGCTGTGGTGGTAGTTCTGCTGGTTACTGGCCTGTTTTATTTTCGGCGCATGGAGCGGAACTTCGCCGATACCGTTTGAGCCGGGTGCATTGGTGCCTGGACCAGTATTTTAAGCTAGAGATGATAAAGATTAGCATCGTTGATCATGGCTGATTTTGCAATCCGCGTTGAAGATTTGGGCAAACAATACCGCATCGGGGCGGTTGCTAGCCGCTATCCGACCCTGCGTGATGCGCTGACCGGCTCATTTCACGGGGCAGTGCAGCGCTTGAAAGGGAATGGAAAAGGGGCAGATCTTGATGCCCAGCGCGTGGGTAATAAAATTTGGGCACTCCGGCATATTTCATTTGAGGTTAAAGAAGGTCAGGTATTAGGAATTATCGGTAAGAATGGGGCGGGAAAGAGCACGCTTCTTCGGATTCTTTCCCGGGTCACCGATCCTACCGAAGGAATTGGCGAAGTGCACGGCAGGGTCGGCTCACTGCTTGAAGTTGGCACGGGTTTTCATCCAGAGCTGACCGGACGCGAGAATATATTTCTTAATGGCGCGATTTTGGGCATGAAGCGCCTGGAAATTGAGAAGAAATTTGATGAGATTGTCGAATTTTCGGAAGTCGGCGAATTCATCGATACCCCGGTCAAACGTTATTCCTCCGGGATGTACCTGCGCCTGGCATTTGCAGTCGCTGCCCATCTTGAGCCTGAAATTCTGGTAGTGGATGAGGTGCTGGCGGTAGGCGACGCGGAATTCCAACGCAAGTGTCTGGGAAAGATGAGCGACGTGGCTCAAGCCGGGCGGACGGTGCTCTTCGTCAGTCACAATATGTCGGCGATTTTACGGCTCACACAGGAAACCATCGTGATCGACAAAGGTCAGATGGTGATGCGCGCGCCGTCGAATCAAGCGGTGGATTATTATCTTTCACGAGGATTTTCGCAGGCAGGAATCCGCACCTGGGAGGAAGATGAGATTCCAGAGAGCGCCTGGCCGTTTAAGCCCATTGCCCTGCGGGTGTGTAATTCCCAGGGGCAGGTGCAAGACTCGCTGCGTTCTACCGAGCCGGTCACCGTAGAAGTGGAATACCAGCTCATCGCTCCTGTCACCGGTTTGCGGGTAGGAATTTATTTGATGAGTACCCGGGGTGAAACCATATTTACATCTTTTGACACAGATGAACCTGGCCTTTACGATCGTTATGCTGCGCGCGAGTTGGGGCATTATTACAGCCGCTGCCAGATCCCGGGTGATTTGTTGAATGAAGGTCGTTTTATCATCGGCGTAAATGCCAGTTCTTTCAGAATTAAGCGTTACTTTCAGGACGAACAGGCGCTGACTTTTACCATGGATGCAGCGGGGGCTCCGGGTATGCAGTGGCCTGAACCCAGGATGGGACCCGTTCGTCCTCGTTTAGTGTGGAAAATAGAGGCGGTGTAGGATGGCAGTACTTGGTAAAGAGGCGATAAAAAATATTCTGGGACAGATCCCATTCACGGCTGAATTGTATTGGTTGGTCAGACAGCGCGGCAAGCCAATCGCCTCCAGGTTTTCTTTAAAGCGCCTGCAGGCAGCTATGCCGGACCTTGTCGCGCAAGCCACCGTGCTGCGAGAACCAGCGAAAAATCCACGACGGATTTTTCTATTTGCCTCCCTGCATTATTGGATCGAGCACGCCGCATTGTTAGGGATTTCATTAGCGGCGCAAGGTCATAAACCGGTATTGGGATATATTCCTTACGGTGACTGGCAAAAAGAAACCAACCGTTTTGATTTGCGCCGTCAAAATGTTTACGCGCAGCGCGTCTTAACCCAGGCCAGTTCTTTGATGGATGTGGTCCCCTTCCTTTCGCAGCGCGTGTCGTATAAGCGCCTGCCGGATGAGGTGATGGAAACGGTGCGGCTAGTGACCATGTATGACACCCAATATACGCTTCAAGTCGAGGAAGCGGACGAGAAAAGCGAAATCTACCAGATGCGGTTCGAGCGCAATTTGGAAGCCGCGCGAATCGGGTATCAATATCTACAGGCCAACCGACCGGATGTTGCCATCATTCCTAACGGCACAATCCAGGAGTTGGGAGTCATCTACCGGATTGCTTCTTACTTAAAAATCCCCACGGTTACCTACGAATTTGGCGATCAGCGCCAGCGGATCTGGCTGGCGCAAAAAGCCGAGGTGATGCGCCAGGAAACTGACGCGATGTGGAAACATCGCAGCGCCAACCCGTTGACTGAATCGCAAATTGAACGCCTGCATAATTTATTTGTAGCTCGTCAAAGGGCGACGCTGTGGGAAAATTTTTCTCGCATGTGGCAGGGCACACCCGCTCAGGGCGGGCAGCAGGCGCGCAAGGCCCTGGGTCTGGATGACCGTCCCGTGGTATTGCTGGCAACCAATGTATTAGGCGACAGCCTGACGCTGGGCCGCCAGGTGTTCAGTAAATCAATGGGCGAGTGGATCAGCCGCACTGTGCAGTATTTCACCGGCAAGCCGGATGTGCAGCTGGTCATACGCATTCATCCCGGGGAAGTATTAGTCCACGGGCAGTCAATGGTCGATGTAGTTCGCCAGGTCATGCCGCGTTTGCCGGAACATATCCGTTTGATCGGTCCCGCGTGACCCGATCAATACCTATGATTTAATCGAAGTGGCGGATCTGGGCCTGGTTTACACCACCACTGTGGGCATGGAAATGGCGATGAAGGGCCTCCCGGTGATCGTTTCGGGTCAAACACATTACCGTGGGCGGGGTTTCACTTATGACCCCGATTCCTGGGTTTCATATTTTAAGCTTTTAGGGCAAATGCTGGAACATCCCAGTAATTTCATGCTAACGCGGGAACAAAGCGAACTGGCCCTGCAGTATATATACGGATTTTTCTTCGATTTTCCGCGACCTTTTCCCTGGCATCTGGTGAGGATGTGGGATGATTACAAGACTCGCCCCCTGGCAGATGTACTCAGTCCGGAAGGCAAACGACAATGGGGGGCTACATTCCGGTATTTAGTGGGTGAGCCGATCGAATGGAATATGGGCGAGGTGGATTGATCATGGCAATGGATGATGCCCAAATCAAAGCCCAGGTTCGCCAATTTTACGATCGGGTGGGCTGGCAGCAGGTAGGGAGCGGCCTTTACCAAAACGCGCGCTACGAAGATCTGCGGGCAGTATCCTCTGAATATATCCACCGTTGCCACTTGCGAGTAGGGCAGCATCTTCTGCCTGCCGGCAAATATCTGCTGGATGCCGGGTCTGGCCCGATCCAATACCCGGAATACCTGACCTATTCAAGCGGATATACCTACCGGGTTTGCCTCGATCTTTCGATTGTCGCATTATTGGAGGCTCGCCAGCGAATTGGTGGTCGGGGCTTGTATGTGGTCGCTGATGTCGCGAATCTGCCTTTCAAAACGGGTGTTTTTGACGGTATTGTGTCTCTACATACGCTGCACCATTTACCCGCCGGAGATCACAAAAAGGCATACCTGGCTCTTTACCGGACGTTGAAAATCGGGGCCAAGATGGTGGTGGTCAACGGGTGGACCATCTCACCATTAATGAGGTTTTTTAATCCCCTGGTGAATGGGATGAACCGCCTTGGCCGGTTATTTTCTCACCGATCCATCCGGCTCGAAGGTCCGGCCGAAGAAAAACCTGTGAATGGAGCAGCGGAAAAACCGACGGGAACGTTTGTGCAAAAAATGGACGCGCAGACGCTAAAGCGTGAATTATCTGGGATGGATGTTGAGATTCGCGTCTGGCGCAGCTTAAGCGTGCGCTTCTTGCGCACTGTTATTAAAGAGAAATTGGGTGGTCGCTTGGTTTTAAGGCTGGTTTACCGACTGGAGGAATGGTTCCCGCACTTTTTTGGTGAGAACGGGCAGTATCCTCTTATCGTTATTCGCAAATAAAAAGGTTCGAGCAACCTTCGTTTCGTGCGGGACGATAATTTTATACCAGGCGATGTATGTTTTGACTTTCGGCGTAAATCACGACTCATGGGAGCAGTTATGAACTGGAGTGAAAAAGTGGTGCTGGTTACCGGAGGAACAGGTTCCTTTGGTAAAAAATTTATCGAGATCATGCTGAAGGAATATCACCCGGCCAAAATTATCGTCTACAGCCGAGATGAATTAAAACAACACGAGATGCGCGTAGCCGGGTTTACGCATCCTTCCTTGCGCTATTTCATCGGAGATGTGCGTGACCTGCAGCGCCTGGAAAGAGCTTTTCAAGGGGTGGATATCGTTATCCATGCCGCGGCGCTCAAGCAGGTACCGGCGTGTGAATACAACCCGATGGAAGCCATTAAAACCAATATTTTGGGCAGCGGCAATGTCGTAGATGCCGCCCTTAACAGCGGTGTAAAACAGGTGCTGGCGTTAAGCACAGATAAAGCCGTCAACCCGGTGAACCTTTACGGCGCCACCAAGCTGGCGGCGGAGAAATTAATCGTCCAGAGCAATGCGTATGCCGGTGGAAGAGAACTGCGGTTTAGCTGTGTTCGTTATGGAAATGTGGTGGGCAGCCGGGGCAGCGTGGTGCCGATTTTTATCAAACAGCGCCAGAATGGAAAAGTGACCATCACTGATGAACGCATGACCCGCTTCTGGATCTCCCTGGAACAGGGAGTGCGGTTTGTGATCCGCTGCATTGAGCAGATGCGCGGAGGTGAGGTATTCGTCCCTAAGATACCCAGCATGAACCTGCTTGACCTGGCGAAAGCCGTTGCCCCAGGAGCGCAGATCGATGTGATCGGCATCCGGCCGGGTGAAAAGCTGCATGAAGTGCTGATCTCCGACGATGAGGCGCGCAATACCGTTGAATTAGATGATATGTTTGTCGTCCAACCGGCTGAGGCTTTTTGGTTCGGACGTGAATGGGAGAAAGAAGGCCAGCTGCTCCAGGATGGATTTCGCTATGCCAGCAACACCAATCCGCAGTGGCTGAATGTCGAGCAGATCCGTGAAATTATCGCCCCGATCGAAGAAGCGATGGAGTCAGAGAATTTGGAATGAGCCGTATTCTGGTTACCGGCGCCAGCGGACTGCTGGGTTTAAACATTGGCTTGCAGTTTCACGAGCTGCACGAGATTATCGGCGTGGCCAACGGGCATCCCCTCAAAGAGTGCCATTTGAGCTGCGCACGGTTGACCTGGCGCAAAAAGGTGCTGCCCGACGGTTGATCGCGGATGTTCGACCTGATCTTATCTTGCACTGCGCAGCCATGGCAAATATCGACCAGGCTGAAACACAGCCGGAATTAGCCCAGCGCATCAACGCGGAACTGCCCGGTGAAATTGCAGGTGAGATGCGAAAAACCGGTGGAATGATGGTTCATATATCGACCGATTCGGTGTTCGACGGCCAACGTGGAAATTATACAGAAACGGATGAACCCAATCCGATCAATGTCTATGCCCGCACGAAACTTGCCGGTGAACAGGCTGTTTTACAGGCCAACCCGGATGCGATCGTTGCCAGGGTAAATTTCTACGGTTGGAGCCTCAGCGGAAAACGCAGTTTAGCCGAAATTTTCTTCAATAATTTATCTGCCGGAAAGCGCATGTACGGTTTTACCGATGTCTACTTTTGCCCGCTGCAGGTGAATATTCTGGGGGAAATACTGTTGGAAATGGCAGAACGACAGTTGAAGGGCCTGTTTCACGTCGTCAGCAGCGAAGCGTTGACGAAATATGATTTCGGCGTGCGGGTCGCGCACTTGTTTGGCCTGGATAAATCGTTAATCCAACCCGTATCGTGGCAGGAAGCCGGTTTACAGGCTGCGCGATCGCCTAAATTAACGCTGAATTCCGATAAACTTGCCGGGGCATTGGGCCGGGTTTTACCGGCGCAGGAACCTGGATTAAGACGTTTTCTTTCCCTCTACCGCGAGGGTGTTCAAGCCCAAATCCGCAGCTACGCTGTGTAAGGAGAGACCGATGGACTTCAAAATCGGAAACCGCTGGGTTGGAGAAAATTACCCGACTTACTTCATAGCCGATATCGGCGCCAACCATGATGGCAGCCTGGAGCGAGCCAAATACCTGGTGCGCCTTGCCAGGAATGCTGGCGCGGATGCGGCGAAATTTCAAAACTTCCGCGCGCCCAAAATCGTCTCAGATTATGGATTTCAAGTCGTTGGGTGGGCAGCAGTCTCACCAATCCAAATGGAAGAAATCGGTATTTGAAGTCTACCAGGGGGCCTCGGTCCCTATGCAGTGGTCAGAGGAGCTGAAAGCAGTGTGCGATGAGGTGGGGATCGATTACTTTTCATCTCCATACGATTTCGAAGCGATTGATTTGCTGGATCCTTTTGTTCCGGTATATAAAGTCGGTTCCGGAGAAATTACCTGGCCCGAAGCGCTGGAACATATGGCCTCAAAGGGTAAACCTGTCATCCTGGCAACCGGCGCATCGGATATTGGCGAAGTTCAAGATGCCGTACATACCATTTTGCGATTAAATCCCGAACTGGCGCTGCTGCAGTGCAATACCAATTACACCGGCAGCCCGGATAATTTCAACCATGTCCATCTAAATGTACTCAAAACTTACCGGCAGATGTTCCCGGGGGTGGTCTTGGGCTTATCTGATCATACCTCGGGCCATGCCGCGGTTTTAGGTGCGGTAGCTCTGGGCGCCCGCATCATCGAGAAGCATTTTACCGATGATAACAGCCGTGAAGGCCCCGACCATGCTTTCGCCATGGACCCTGACAGCTGGGCAGCAATGATGGAGAATACCCGCCAGCTTGAAAGGGCTTTAGGATCTGCGGACAAGTTTGTTGCCGGCAACGAGCAGGATACCGTAGTGATTCAACGGCGCTGCCTGCGCACGGCGCGGGATATACGCGCTGGCGAAGTATTCACCCGGGAAATGATTGATGTCCTTCGCCCCGCGCCGCAGGAAGCGATTATGCCTTATGACCTCCCCAGGGTGATCGGTTTGAAAGCCAGGATGGATATTCCCATGGGTAAAGACCTGCGCTGGACGATGCTGGGAGACTAGTGCGCATTCTGTATTTCACCCGCGATTATACGCCGCACGATTACCGCTTTCTCTCATCCCTGGCAAAGACCGGGCATGAGATCTTCAGCTTGCGGCTGGAGCGAAAATCGCAGATCCTGGAAGACCGGTCCATGCCTTATGAGGTGCGCCAGGTGCAGTGGAAAGGTGGGGTAGGGCCGGTAACCTGGCGGAATTACCCGGCATTGTGGTTGGACTTACGGCGGGTGCTGCGTTCGATCCGCCCGGATGTGGTGCATGCCGGTCCTGTGCCGACGGTCGCGTTTCTGGCGGCGCTGAGCGGTTTTCACCCACTGGTCAGCATGTCATGGGGATCGGACCTACTGCGAGATATCGACGGGGACCGCAATCAATACCGGGCGGCGCATTATGCTTTAAAGCGAAGCGATGTCTTGATCGGTGACTGCCGCGCTGTCCAGCAAAAAGCCTTTGAGCTCGGTTTCCCGGCGGAACGGGTAGTCCTGTTCCCCTGGGGCGTGGATTTGGACCATTTTTCGCCGGGATCTGGAGATACTTTACGCGCCCAACGGGGCTGGCAGGATAATGTTGTTTTGCTTTCCTGCGCTCCTGGGAACCAGTGTACGGCGTGGATATTATCGCCAGGGCATTTGTGCGGGCGGCCCAACAAGAAGCAAAACTGCGCCTTTTCTTGTTGAGCAGCGGGTCACAAGCCGCACAGATTCGAGAGATATTTCAACGCGGTGGGGTGGAAGACCGGGTTTTCTTCGGCGGGCAGGTGAGCAACCTCAGGCTCCCGGATTATTACCGGGCAGCGGACCTGTATATCAGCGCCTCGCACAGCGATGGTTCGTCGGTCTCATTGATGGAGGCTTTGGCTTGCGGACGCCCGGTTCTGGTTTCGGATATCGCTGGAAATCGGGAATGGATAGAAGACAGCCCCAGCGGTTGGTTGTTTAAGGACGGCGACGAGCAAGCCCTGACAGAAGGTATTTTATCCGCCTGCCGGAACCGCGCCGCGCTGGATATGGCCGGGCAGTCGGCGAGGCAGCTGGCCGAAGAACGGGCCGATTGGCCGAGGAATTTTCAGAAACTGCTGGATGCTTACGATATGGCTGTTCAAATTCGTAAACCAGCCAGCAACCTCAGTCAGAATGGGCGGCTGCCGGTTTAATCGAAACGCGCCGATTTTACTGGATTGCGTAAAAACATCGACGGAGGAAAAATGATCGGAAAGAATGAGCTGATCTCAGGCTTTCAAAAAGCCGGAATTATTGCCGGTGATACACTCCTGGTGCACAGCTCCTATAAATCTTTTGGAGGCGTGGAGGGGGGGCCGCAGACGGTGATCGATGCCCTGTTAGAAGTGCTGTCGCCAGAGGGCACCCTGATCATGCCGACCTTCAATTTTAATTTTAACAATGGTGAATCGTGGGATGTACGCAGCACGCCCTCCCAGATGGGCGTTTTAACCGAGCTGGTGAGATGCGATCCGCGCGCCAAACGGGTTTTCCACCCATTCTATTCCTTCGCGATAATCGGCAAGCACGCCGACTGATTTAACGCGCGAGCGATATAAGAGCAGTTATGAGCGCAGTTCCGTATTCGGAAAACTGCGCGATCTGGATGGAAAGATCATGATCATCGGCCTGGATTACACCCACAGCCTGACGTTCGTTCACCATGTCGAACAGATGGAAGGTGTGGATTACCGCTTCATCAAAGCGTTCAGCGGACAGGTGACCGAAGAGGACGGGCGCACCTACACCGATACCTTCTTTATGCTTGTGCGCGACCTGGACAAGGGGGTGATCACCGAGGTGAACCCGATGGGCGCTTTGCTCGAAAAGCTGGGCGTGGTGACCCTCCACAGGATCGGCGAGGCTGAGGTAAAAGTGATGAAGGCCAACGCGGCATACGCCGCCATTGCCCGAGAGATGAAGCGCGATCCATTCCTGATGTACCGAATTGAAAAGAAGTGATGAAGAATTACACCGCTGCCAGGCAAGTTGTTGAAGAATTATTTCCACTGCACCGCACGCTGGTGTCGGATGGGATGGATCGAGCGCTGGAGATTGTGGGCTCTTATATGCCCGATCTCGCCGGGTACGCCGTTGAAACCTACCCGCCGGGAGAGCATGTCTGGACCTGGAAGGTGCCAGAGCGTTACGTGGTGCATGAGGCCTACCTCGAGCAGGAGGACGGCACCCGGTTAGCAGATTTTGCCTGGGACCCGCTGCACCTGGTAAGCTACAGCCTGCCGACTGACTGCTGGCTGAGCTAGACGAGCTGGCTCCGCACCTGTTCACTGCTCCTAAACGGCCTTCGGCGGTTCCCTGGATGTTCAAATATTACGAACGCAGCTGGGGGTTTTGCATCAGCCAGGAGCTTTTCGACCGTCTGCCCCATTCCCAGCGGTATCATGCCGTGATCCGCTCGGAATTTATCACCGACCCTGCAGCAGGGCTTTAAAATCGGCGTGGGGGTCATCCATCCATCAGGCGGGGCAAGCGCGGATGCCGGCGAGCTGCTTGATCTGCGCCCATACCTGTCATCCCGCCCAGGCCAATGATGACGCGGCGGGAGTGGCTACCGCGATCGAAATCGCCCGGCGCCTGGCAGAAAAGCCGCTGCCGCCCGGATCGATGAGCGTCCGTTTTCTGTTTTGCCCTGAAACCATCGGCAGCATTGCATACCTGGCGCATCATGAAGACTTGATCCCGCATTTGAAGGGTGGAATTTTTATCGAGATGACCGGCAATCGCAACAATTTGGTGCTGCAGCACTCGCGCCAGGATCACGACCTGATGGACCGCATCGCTCAAGCGGTGCTCAAAAAGGATGGAAAAGAATTTCGTGAAGGCGAGTTCGCCCAGGTGATCGCCAACGATGAACGGGTGATCAATGGCCCAGGCGTGAACGTGCCCTGTATTTCTCTCAGCCGCTGGCCTTATGATGAATACCATACCAGCGATGATAATCCCTCCATAATTCACGAAGATATGCTCCAGCAGGCGGCAGATGTCATCGTAGAAATAATCCGGATTGCCGCTTCGAATTATGTGCCCCGGCGTAAGTTTCGGGGTCCGGTATTTCTTTCCGGGTTATGGCCTTTGGGTGGATTGGCGTGTAAATTGGGGTTTGAATCGCGCCCTCGAAAAGATTATGATGCGCATGGAAGGGAAACAAACCCTGTTCGATATCTCCGAAGAATTGGGCCTCGATTTTTGGGAGGTCCGCGCATACATCGAAAAATTCCGCTCAAACGATCTGGTAGATATTCTGGCGGTGCCTTTTGTGGGAGAGGTGGCCTAGATGAATCGGAAAGAATCAACCCGCCAGAAAAACGGTGGCTATCATCCAGGGCAGAATGGCTTCCAGCCGGCTTCCAGGCAAGATTCTTATGGAAATTTCTGGCAAACCGATGCTGGCCTGGGTGGTTGACCAGGCTCGCAAAGCGCGCCTGATCGACCAGGTTGTTGTCGCGACCACTGTTGATCCAACCGACGATGCGGTGGAAAAATTTTGCCAGGAAAATGATATTCTGTGCTACCGCGGGTCGATGCTTGATGTGCTGGATCGTTTTTATCAGGCTGCCCGATTCTACCAGGCCGATGTGGTCGTGCGTTTTACCGCGGACTGCCCGCTGCTCGATCCGCACCTGGTAGATCAAATTCTGCGGGAATTTTTCAAGGCCAAGGCTGATTTTGCTGCCAACCGCCTGCCGCCGCCATTCACCCGCACCTACCCAATAGGGTTGGATACCGAAGTCGCAACCTTCGCGGCTCTGGAGAGGGCCTGGAAAGAAGCCACGGCCCCACACGATCGGGAGCACGTCATGCCCTATTTGTATGAGGTGGAAAACCGTTTTACAGTGGTGCGAGTGGAACATGAAAAAGATTATGGATGGGTGCGCTGGACGGTTGACACGCCGACCGACCTGGAGCTTTTGCGCCGGTTAGCCGATCGGTTAAAGGAAAAGCCCAATTTCACCTGGCTGGATGTGCTGGAGATATACTTGAACGAACCTGGCCTGGCGGAGATCAATGCCAACGTGCGGCACCGGACGATGTTCGATGTCGATGAGCGATATAAAAAATGAGCCCGACCTTAACCCTTTTTTCTGCTCCGAAACCGTTTACCAATCCTCACATTCGCACGATCCAGCGGAATGCGATCCAGTCCTGGAAAGAACTCGGGCCGGAAGTCGAGGTAGTCCTGGTGGGTGAGGAAGATGGAATGGCGGAAACTGCCGCGGAGTATGGTGTGCGGCATTTACCGAACGTGCAGCGCAATGCCAGCGGTACCCCGTTGGTGAGCTCGATCTTTGAAATGGCGCGTGGGGTCAGCCAGAGTCCGCTCCTGGCTTACATCAATGCCGATATCATCACCCTGCCGGATTTTCTCAAGGGTGCCGAACAGGCTGCACAATTAACCACAAAATTTTTACTGGTCGGGCAGCGTTGGGACCTGGATGTGCGCACCCAAATAGATTTTTGTCCAAAATGGATCGAGCGGTTGGAGGATGACTTGAAAGATAGAGGGCGCCTGCATACCCGGGGGGGAAGTGATTATTTCATTTTCCCACGAGATTGCTTTCAGAAAATCCCTGATTTCGCGATAGGCCGCGCCGGATGGGATAACTGGATGATCTATGAATGCCGTCGTAATGGTTGGCCGTGTGTGGATGCGACCGAAACGATTAAGATAATCCACCAGGACCATGATTACAGCCACCTGCCCCAGGGCCAACCACATTACCGCCTGCCGGAGACTTTTGAGAATGTGCACCTGGCAGGGGGTGCGCGCACAATTTTCACCCTAATAGATACGAACAAAAGGCTGGTCAACGGCAGCCTGCAGCCGGCGAAGCGAAGCTGGAAAAAACTCTGGCGCGATGTTGAAACTTTTCCTCTGGTACACCTGCATTCGTATCCATTAGCCCAGGCAGCGTATGCCTTTTTTCATCCTATCCGCGCCTATCGAGATTATCGCGGGTGGTTGAAAGCCAATCAGGGGAATGGATTGGGAAAGCGGTAGATACCTGTATGATGGCGCAATATTGGTGGATAAATCGATGTGGATAGATTGGGATTACCAACGCAGAAACGCATTGTAAATCTTGAATAACAAATTTGTCCGGCTTTATAATTGAATTATATGAAAGGCAGGATCTAATGCCCCCAGCCATATCCATTGTCGTTCCGACGTATAAGCGCGAAGCACTGCTTCAAATTTTGCTGGATTCAGTTCTGGATCAGAGCGTGCTGCCCGGCAAATATGAAGTCGTCGTCGTAGATAATTCTCCGACACCCCACGAACCCACCCAGCAATTATGCCGGTCTTCACGATACAGCCTGCTGAATCTCAAATGCGTGCACAACCCTGTTTTAGGAATCAGCCAGGCGAGAAATTATGGGATGCGTTATACCACCGCTCCGTGGGTAGCCTTTATCGATGACGATGAAAAATTGCCTCTGCATTGGGTAGAAAGGGCAATTGAGATCATCGAAAATAAATCTCCCAATTTATTTGGCGGCCCGTATCATCCCATCCATTTAGAGGCCAAACCGGTCTGGTTCAAAGATAAGTATCTGGCCCGCACATTAGGCATGAAAATTGGCTGGCTGGAAAATGGCGAGCTTCTCTTCGGGGGGAATCTTGTCATTCAACGCAAATGGCTGGACCAGTTAAAAGGATTCTCCACGGATTTAGGGCGGCGTGGGGATACTGAAGAATATGGAGAAGATGCCGAACTGCAACTTCGCGCTCGCCGGTCTGGAGCCAATTTTTATTACGACTCGGAATTATATGTTTTTCATAATGTTCTCCCAAAACAGCTTCATCCTGAATGGTTTATCGCCAGCGCCTCGTACCAGGGGAAAGCGGATGCCAGGCTGTATTCAGGTGAAGAGCGCAGGGGAAAGTCGGCTGTCGGATATACCTTATCCCAGCTGAAGAATTCCATCGTGCAGGGGCTGTATGTGGCAGGCCTTTACCTTTATTCACCGTTTCGCGATAAAAATGTGGCAGCTTTTCGCGAAACATACCTGGTCGAAAGCGTAGCCCCGGCGGTGCTTGAGCTGAGTAAAAGCTGGAACTCATTCCTGCTGAGCTTCAAGAAGAATGTTTAAAAAGCTTTCTCCTGAAACAGGACAGGCGTTTACCCAATGACCTTACCTCCAACGCGTTTAATGGTCGTCGCCGATCACGGCCTGGCAATCGTGTATTTTCTGCAATCGGATGTGCTGCCTGCCCTGCTGGACGGTGGGGTGGAGGTTGTCGTTTTGACCGATGACGGTCTGAAAGACCAGATCAGCCAAAAATTTGGTCAGCCCGGATTACATGTTGAAGGGTTGAGATTGAACAGCGCGCGCCGCTATTTTGATACCACGGCGCACAGCCTTCAGTATTGGCTGCATTTTTTACGCTGGATGGGCGGATCGGACCGGATAAACTGCGAGGCGATGAACGGGCATTTGCGCCAGATGCAGTATGAAACATCGCGCGGAGGTAAGGTGTTGATGCCCTTTATCCGGCTGGCTGTCGCGGTTTTACGCAAGAATCGAACGGCTCGCCGCCTGCTGGCAAGCGCCCAGCAAAGATTTACTCCATCCATTTACGGTGATTTATTCGACCGGTACCAACCCAAAGCGGTAGTCGCCAGTACGCCCGGTTGGCGTTTTGACCGGTATGTGTTGCGCGAGGCGGCGCAGCGCGGAATCCGCACAGGCGCGGTGATCGTTGGCTGGGACAATCCTTCCAGTTATCGCCTGCCCGGCGCGCCGGTGCAGTTCATCAACTGCTGGTCCGAAATTCAGAAACGCGAGCTGGTGTTAGGTTCTGATTGGCAGCCGGATCAGGTCAATATCGGGGGTATTCCGACCTATGACGGTTATTTCCGCAAGACCTGGTTGATGTCAAAAGACGAGTATTATGCCCTGCACCAGCTTGATCCGCAGCGTAAGCTGCTTTCGTACGCCTGCAGTTTTGTGACCTTTTCTCCTAACATCCGCAACGTGGAGACCCTGGCGCGCATGGTGGCGAGCGACGGCCTGTCTGAACCCTGCCAGCTGCTGATCCGCCTGCACCCCAATCATTTTCAAAAAGGTTCGCTTTACGAAGGCGAAGCTGAACAGATCCGTAAACTGGTGCGTGAGCTGCCGCATGTCCACCTGGTTGAGCCGGTACCGCTGGGCGGAGAGCTGGGCTATTATTCGGGTGAGGATATGCCTGAAAAGGCTTCCATGATGGCATATTCGGATATCTTTCTCACCGTTTACTCCACCATGGTGGTAGAGACCGCGATCCACGGACGGCCGATTATCAGCGTGTGCATGGATGTACCCGGTGGATGGAATACCCCCGGCAAGTTTTCGCTTTCGCTGCGAGAAATTGGTGAATGGCCGACCCACCAGCGTTTCCGTTGGGCAAATGCCGGCAAGGTGGCCTTTACTGAAGATGAGCTGCGGACAGCTGTTAATGCTTATTTACAGAATCCACAGCAGGATGCAGAAGCGCGGGAGAAATTTGTTCGGGATGAAGTTACTTTCACAGATGGCAGCGCTGGAAAACGAACCGGGGCTTACCTTTTATCCGTGGTAAGGTGATCTAGGTGTAATGCTGCGGTTGAATACGGAAAAGCCGTTCGGCCTGACGGCGGCGACGCAATACGATGGTTGGGAGTTTTTTTGGAAATTGCGAAGCAATTTCCAAAAAAACTCCCCCAAAACATCATATAAGAAAACTGGAGATTCATGAGATTTTTAATCGCGGGTTTTGGCTCAATCGGCAGGCGGCATTTACGCAACTTGCGTGCATTGGGTGAGAATGATCTCCTGCTTTACAGGACACACCACAGCACCCTGCCCGATGACGAAACAGCAGGCGTGCCGGTCGAGACCAGTCTCGATCGCGCGCTTGCCCACCATCCGGATGCAGTCATCATCGCAAACCCGACCGCTCTGCACATGGAGATAGCGATACCTGCGGCTGAAGCCGGCTGCCACATCTTGATGGAGAAACCGATCGCCGATTCTCTGAGCCAGGTGGATCATCTGCGGGCGGCCATGGCCGGAGGGAAAGGCCAGCTGCTGGTTGGCTTTCAATTTCGCTACCACCCTGTTCTCCGCCATGTAAAGGCCTGGTTGGATCGACGGCGTAATCGGCAAACCGTATTCTTTTCGAGCCCATTGGGGTGAATACCTGCCCAACTGGCATCCGTGGGAAGATTATAAAAAAAGTTATGCTGCCCGCACCGAACTGGGTGGGGGGGTTGTTTTAACGCTTACCCATCCCCTGGATTACCTGCGCTGGTTATTGGGCGACGTCCAATCTTTGTGGGCTTTTACCGGCACATTAGGCGATCTGGGCATCGAGGTTGCCGACAGCGCGGAAATCGGCCTGCAGTTTTAAAGGTGGGGCGGCAGGCACAGTCCACGTGGATTATTTACAGCGCCCTGCCGGGCACACGCTGCAAATTACGGGAACGGGCGGGATGATCCAATGGGATAACTCAACAGGCAGCGCCAGCCTGTACCAGGCAGCTGACGACCGTTGGGAAAATATTTCTCCGCCACCCGGTTTTGACCGGAATGATTTGTTTCTCGACGAGCTGCGCCATTTTATCAGGGTGATTGAGGGGTTGGAAAATCCGGCGTGCACCTTATCGGATGGCGCCTGGGCGCTGCGCCTGGCGCTGTGTGCGCATCAATCTGCGCAAAGCGGCACCCAAATCCATTTTTAGCTTTTAACCCACAACAGGGATGAAGGATCAGGTATGAGCGATATCATGCAGAAGTTCAGCTTGAAAGGTCAATCGGCAGTTGTAACCGGTGGGGGCGGCCTGCTGGGAAAGGAATTTTGCAAAACACTGGCCCAGGCCGGGGCCAATGTGGTGGCTGCCGATCTTAATGGCGAGCTTGCCGCGAGCACGGCTGAAGAAATTTGCCGTGCTGGCGGGAGCGCAACCGGCGTAAAGGTGGATGTAACCAGGCCAGATTCTACCCAATCGATGGTTGAGACCTGTTTACAGGCCTACGGCAGGTTGGACGTCCTGGTTTGCAGCGCAGCGCTGGATCCAAAGGTGGATCCGGGCTCTACCGTGCGCGGTGGGGGCAAATTTGAAGACTATCCATTGGACCAGTGGAAACAGGCGCTGGATGTGAACCTGACCGGATTATTCTTAAGCGCCCAGGCAGCCTCCAGACCAATGCTGGCGCAGGGCAGCGGCTCCATGATATTCATTTGTTCCACTTATGGTCTAGCGGGCCCAGACCAGCGGATTTATCGAAGACCAGGTCAAGAGACCCAACCCTTCAAACCCGTCTATTACTCGGTCACGAAAGCCGGTGTTTTGGGCCTGGTGCGCTATCTGGCGACTTATTATGCCGGGACAAAGATCCGAGCCAATGCCCTCACACCAGGCGGCGTGTTTAACCAGCACGACGAGATTTTTGTGCAAAATTATTCCTCCCGGACGGTTCTGGGGCGCATGGCAAACAAGGATGAGATGAACGGGGCTTTGTTGTTCCTGGCATCCGAGGCCTCCTCGTACATGACCGGGTCGAATGTTGTAGTCGACGGGGGCTGGACGGCATGGTAAATCGTCCAGAGGTGCTGGCTATTATCCCTGCGCGGGGAGGTTCGAAGGGTCTGCCGCGGAAGAATATCCGCAGCCTGGCAGGACATCCCCTGATTGCGTATAGTATTGCGGCTGCGCTGCAAGCAAATTCCGTCACGCGCACCATCATATCCACCGACGACGAGGAGATAGCGGCAGTTGCGCGTACATATGGGGCGGAGGTCCCATTTCTTCGCCCGGCAGAATACGCCCAGGATAATTCCCTTGACCTGCCGGCCTTTCAACATGCCTTGCACTGGCTGGCGGAACACGAATGCTTATCGGCCGGATGTGGTGGTGCAGCTGCGGCCCACTTCTCCGATCCGGCCGCCTTCACTGGTAGATGATGCCGTGCATCTGCTGTTAGAAAATCCAGCCGCTACTTCAGTCCGCGGATTGGTGCCGTCCGGGCAAAACCCGCATAAGATGTGGCGGGTAGATCCCGAAACCCACGTCATGCGTAATCTGATTGATGTTCAAGGTATCGCGGAACCTTACAACGCGCCTCGCCAATCTCTGCCCCCAACCTTCTGGCAAACCGGGCATATCGACGCCATTCGTCCGAACGTAATCCTGGAGCAAGATTCGATGAGCGGCGGGCAGATGCTGGCGCTGATGATTGACCCGCGCTACGCCGTGGATATCGATAGTTTGCTGGACCTGAATAAGACGGAGTGGTTGATCTACAATACCGGGCTGGATATGGTCCATCCGGGGCATAAGCGCCGCCCGCTGCCGGAGAAAGTGAGCCTGATTGTATTTGATTTCGATGGGGTGATGACGGATAACCGGGTGTGGGTGGACGCAGATGGGCGTGAGATGGTTGCTGCCAACCGCAGCGACAGCCTTGGATTGGATATTCTCCGCGACCGATCTGCTATTCAAGCCTTTGTGATCTCAAAGGAGACCAACCCGGTGGTGGCGGCGCGCTGCCGGAAAATGAACGTGCCCATGCTGCAAGCGGTGGACGATAAAGCCGCAGCTTTACGAAATCTGCTCGCTGAAAAAGGGATCGACCCGGCAGAAGTGATTTACATGGGCAACGATACCAATGATTTGCCATGTTTTCCTCTGGCTGCCTGTGCGGTTGCCCCGGCGGATGCCCAACCTCAGGTACTGTTCGAAGCAGATATTATCCTGCGTAGAGAAGGTGGGCGAGGCGCGGTGCGAGAATTGTGCGACATGCTTCTGGCGCGTTATAATCGCTAATTGATCGATCCTGGATCACTTTATCGGTAGTAGTAAAAATGGAGCAAATACATGAATCTGGATGAGCGTCATCAGAAAATCGAGTCGTATGGAAAGGCTTACGAGCAGCTGGTTTCAGCCGTGAAAGAATTTCCCACAGCGATGTGGCAGTACAGACCCGCGGCTGAACGGTGGACGATCCATGAAATTATCGTTCATATCGCGGACAGTGAAGCCAACAGCTACCTGCGGTGCCGGCGGTTTATTGCCGAACCTGGGAGCACAATTTTAGGATATGATGAAGAAAAGTGGGCGCGTGTTTTAGACTATCACACCCAGAGCACACAGGATGCATTGGAATTGTTCAAATGGCTGCGGCTAAAATCGTTCACCCTCATTAAAAACCAGCCAGAATCGGTTTGGTCCAATACGGCTTTTCATTCCGAGAGCGGGGCGATGACCCTGGACGATTGGTTGGATATTTACGAACGGCATATTCCAGAACACATTCAGCAAATGCAGGCCAATTACCGAGATTGGATGGCGCAGGGAAGCGCGAAGACCACCTGATAAATGGATTTAGCATGGAAAAAAAGCAGTATCTAAATATAGTCCAAAACAGTTCTGAAGATAGGTGCAGAACCCTTCGGATTTAAGGAGACAGGTATGACACGAGAGCTGAAGATTGGCGACAGGATGGTAGGGGATGGTCACCCCACATACGTGGTGGCGGAAATTGGCATCAACCACAACGGCAGTATCGAGATTGCCAAGCGCTTGATCGATGCGGCCAGACATGCCGGGGTGGACGCCGTCAAATTTCAAAAACGGACGCCGGAGTTGTGTGTTCCGCCAGAACAAAGAGGCGTGATGCGGGAAACCCCGTGGGGTTACATCCCCTACCTGGATTACCGGTATAAAGTCGAATTTTCACAAGACCAATATCACGAAATTAACCGCTACTGTAAGGAAAACGGGATTAATTGGTTCGCATCCGTATGGGATGAACCGTCAGTGGATTTTATCGAACAATTCGACCCGGTGTGTTATAAGGTGCCATCGGCTTCCTTAACCGACGATGGACTGCTGAGAAAATTGCGCTCAACCGGGCGCCCGGTGATCTTATCCACCGGGATGTCCACCCTGCAGCAGATCGAAACAGCGGTTAACCAGCTCGATATCCATAATATGATGATCACGCACGCCACCAGTACCTACCCGTGCGAGCCGAATGAATTAAATCTGCAAATGATCAATACCCTGCGAGAAAAGTTTTCCTTTCCAATCGGATATTCCGGACATGAGGTGGGCCTGATACCTTCGGTGATCGCCGTTGCGCTGGGTGCGTGCCTGGTCGAAAGGCACATCACCCTGGACCGGGCTATGTGGGGCGGTGACCAGGCAGCTTCGGTTGAACCGGGCGGGTTTGAGCGCCTGGTTAAATATATCCGGGTGACCGAGGAATCGCTGGGAGATGGGGTAAAGAAGGTTTATGACAGCGAGTTGCCATCCTTAAAAAAACTGCGCCGCGTGACCGGGTAGGAGCAGGATGGTCCCGATTCTGAGCAAGGTGTCGTGGGCGGTGCAGTGGCGTATAAAACAACGCGTGCACAACAGCCGTTTGCAGAACCTGGCGCTGGCTGTTGAGCAGCAAGAGCCAGATCCAAAGACAAGGCCGGTTATTTTCTTTAATGCTTCGACCCGTTTGCAGGGATTGAGCCTGAATGCCGCCTTTTCTTTACTGGCATCCTGGGCGCTGCGCCTGGCAGGTACGCCAGTGGTCCAATTTGTTTGCCATTCTGGGATGAGCCCCTGCGTGTTGGGGACTGACCGCGAGAAACCCGGCAATCCTCCACCCTGCAAAGCCTGCATCCATCAATCCCGCCAGGCTTATAAGGGCGTCTTTACCCGCTGGTTCAAGAATGAGCCGGATGCGGATCTCTCCAGGATCATTGCCCGGTTATCGCTTTCCGAATTGATTAAATACCGCCGCCAGGGCATGCCTTTGGGGGAAATTGTGCTGCCATCGATCCGTTGGGTGCTGCGCCGGCATACCCTGGAAGGCGACGAAAATACCCGCTACCTGCTGCGCCAGTATATTCTGGCTGCCTGGCATATCGTGGAAGAATTCAATAAGCTGCTGGAAGAAGTCAAGCCGATGAAGGTAGTCGTATTTAACGGCATGTTCTTTCCTGAGGCTGCAGTGCGTTGGGTGGCCCAAAAGCGGGGCATTCCGGTAGTCACCCACGAAGTCGCCTTGCAGCCGAATGCTGCTTTTTTCACCACGGGCGAGGCGACGGCTTATCCAATCGATATTCCGGTAGATTTTAAACTCTCGCCTTCTCAAGAGCAGCAGCTGGACGAATATTTGGAGCAGCGCTTCCAGGGAAATTTTTCCATGGCTGGGATCCGTTTTTGGCCGGAGATGAAGAACCTGGACGCGGATTTTTTGAATACGCTTTCTCAATTCAAGCAGGTTGTGCCGGTTTTCACCAACGTGGTTTTTGATACCAGCCAGGGCCATGCCAATGTGGTGTTTCCGCAGATGTTTGCCTGGCTGGATGCGGTGCTGGCGATGATACGCGCTCATCCGGAGACCTATTTCGTGATTCGCGCCCATCCGGATGAAACCCGGCCTGGCAAGGAAAGCCAGGAGAGCGTGCTGATGTGGGTCAGGCGCAATGAAGTGAATAAACTGCCAAACGTTCTATTCGTCGATTCACGAGAGTATTTCAGTTCTTATGAGCTGATCCAGCGTTCGAAATTCGTCATGGTATATAACTCGACCATCGGTTTGGAAGCCTCGCTGATGGGAGCAGCTGTGCTGTGCGCCGGTAAAGCGCGGTTCACGCAGATCCCCACGGTATACTTTCCAACCACAACTGTTGAATTTAATCGCCTCGCTGAAGAATTCCTGGCGGTAGAAAAAGCAGTGCCGCCGCCGGAGCACCGGGTAAACGCACGCAGATTTTTGTATTACCAGCTTTTTAAATCCTCTTTACCATTTGGTGAATTCATCGAAGAAGACGAAATCAGGCGGGGATACGTCCGCTTTAAGAATTTTGATCTGAAAGATCTGACCCCAGCTCGTTCGCCTGCGGTCGCAGCGATAGTGGAAGGAATTCAGAATGACGGCTCATTCCTGCTGGAAGGGTGATTGGAAAGGAAAATGAGATGAAACCGCAAACAATCGTAGCCCTGGTGCCGATGCGCCACCATTCGGTGCGAGTGCCGGGGAAGAACTACCGCCCACTGGCAGGTATGCCCCTTTACCAACACATTATAAGAACTCTGCTGGCCTGTCCGGAAATCAGCCAGGTGGTGGTGGATACCGACAGTCCGGTGGTTTTGGATGGATGCCGGCAGTTATTCCCATCGGTGGTGTTGATTGACCGTCCGGAACATCTGCGAGCCGATACCGTGCCCATGAATGAGATATTGATGCACGATACTTCCATCGTACCTGCTGACCTGTATCTTCAGACGCATACCACCAACCCGCTGCTGCTCCCTGAAACGGTCTCAAAAGCTATTCGAACTTTGCTGGATCTTTTTCCAGCGTATGATTCGCTGTTTTCCGTAACCAGGCTGCAAACCCGTCTATGGGATGAGCTCGGGCGAGCGATCAACCATAACCCGGCGATCCTGCTGCGCACCCAGGACCTGCCGCCGGTATATGAGGAAAATTCATGCCTTTATATTTTTACCCGCGCGACGCTCGAAGCCAGACGTAACCGCCTGGGCGAACGGCCGTACCTGTTTGAAATTGACGCGGCGGAAGCGCGCGATATTGATGAAGAGCTGGATTTCTTGATCGCGGAATTTTTATATCAACAAAAAAAGAAGGTTTAAGCAATGCCAACTGTGCTGGTTACCGCTCCCTACTTGAACAACTTGATGGGTCGTTTTCAACCGGTTTTTAATCATTATGGAATCGATATTATTCTCCCAGAGGTACATGAGCGTATGTCCGAGGAAGAGATTCTGGCGTTTGCCGGAAAATTCGATGGGACATTGTGCGGAGACGATCGTTATACCCAAAATGTGATCAAAGCCTGTCTTCCCAGGTTAAAGGTGATTTCCAAATGGGGCACGGGAATCGATTCGATCGACAGCAAGGCCGCGGCAAAATTAGGTGTGAAAGTGTGCAACACACCCAATGCATTCACCTTACCCGTGTCGGATTCAGTGATGGGTTACATTCTTACTTTTGCCAGGAAACTGCCCTGGATGGATCAGGCAGTGAAATCCGGTTTGTGGGGAAAAATTCCTGGAAGGTCGCTCAGCGAGAGCACATTAGGTGTGATCGGGGTAGGGAATGTGGGTAAGGCCGTGATCCGGCGGGCGCGTGCGTTTGGGATGAAAATGATGGGAACGGACATTATTTCGATCGCTACAGATTTTGTCATCGAAAATGGGCTGGAAATGACCACGTTGGAACGCCTGTTAGAACGCGCGGATTTTGTGAGCGTGAATTGCGATCTTAACCCCACCAGCTTCCACTTAATCAATACGGAAACGTTGAGCTGGATGAAAAAAGATGCGGTGTTGATCAATACCGCACGGGGGCCGATTGTGGACGAGCAGGCGCTAATCGCGGCGCTGCAGGACCGGTGGATTGGCGGCGCAGCGCTGGATGTTTTTGAAGTTGAGCCTTTGCCTAAAGACTCTCCCTTACTCAAAATGAATAATGTGATGCTGGCGAGTCATAACGCCAATTCCAGCCCATCCGCCTGGGAACATGTCCATTACAACACGATCCGCATGCTGCTGGATGGATTGGGAATTAATAACGATGATTATGATTCGGTTTTTCCCAAACCCTGACGCCTTTCCGGGATTCTTTGGATAACGCCTCGCGCTCCTTTTGAGGAAAGTACATGGATCAAAACAGGCAAACAACCATCGGGCTTGATGGGGGCGGCCTGAGGAGTCTGGTCACGGGCCTTTCCCTGCTCCTCATCGGGATTGAATTATTTTTATTGGGCGGTTACGCATATCGCGGGTTGTTTTCACGTTATCTGCAGGATGATTACTGCTACGGGGCAGAAGTGGTTTTGATGGGCTTTTTTCCTGCCCAAATCGATTCATATTTCCACCAGATGCCGTACAATTCGGAGCGCTTCTCATTAACCTTCTTCTCCGGTGTCGCCGAGGTTACCGGCGGTCCGCGTTTGGCACCCTATCTGGCTGGAATTTCAATTGCTGCCTGGGCAGCAGCCTTGTATTTTGCCATATCCCAATGGGGCCTGTATTTTCAATTTCGGATCGCCAGGCTGGCGGTGTTAATATCTGCTCTGGCTGTGCTGATTCTTACGTTTACCCTGGTGCCCAATCTTTACCAGGTGCTTTACTGGCGTTCAGCCATGCTCCCTTATCTTACACCAATGGTTTTTAATGCAGGGTTGCTGGGCGGCTTTTTTGCGATGCTGCGCGGCGGTAAATTAAAGCCGGTTGCGGTGGCTGTTTTTGGCCTGGTGGGCTTTGTGGCAGGCGGTTTTAGCGAGACAGCCGGGTTGTGGCAGTTTGTCTTATGGTGCCTGATCTGGATATTATTCTGGCTGTTTCGCCGGGAAGACAGATTGGCTCGGGTGGTCGCGTTGATCGCGATTGCCGCAAGCGCCCTGGCGATAGGCATCATGCTGCTTGGACCCAGCAACAGCGCCCAGCTGCAGCCTTTCCAGCGTCCCGGCTTTTTTGAAATGATCGCGAAGTCTATTAAGTTCACCCAGGATTTTATCCGCGCTGCTCTGCGCAGCCAGATTCTCACTTTTTTTGTGGTGGGTTGTTTGGGTTTGTTCCTGGGTCTGCGCAGCCGGCCCGGCGAGCCGCGGCCATTTAAAACCGTTTTGGGCAGATGGCTGGTGGTGGTCGCGGCATGTTATGGATTGGTTTTTTCGGTAACGGTGCCCACCATGATGGCAATGTCTTCTCCCCCGGACGATCGAGCCTTATTACCCGCTTACCTGGCCTTGATCCTTACGGTTTTTGCCTCCGGGTGGCTGGCTGCCAGATTTGCCTTATCTTTCGGCAACAGGATGGGCCGTTGGTGGATTTTCCAAACAGGTTCTGTACTATTAGCTGTTTTGCTTATCATATTTATGGTGTCTGAAGTCCCCGGAGTTTTTGAAGGATTGTCTGCCATCCAACACCGGGCGGAAGCCTGGGATACACGCCATAACACGATCCTGGAGGCGAAAGCCAAAGGGGAAACGCACGTCATCGTGCCAGCATTTGATAGTATTGCTAAAATTTTGGAGTTATATCCGCAAGAAAGTTTTTGGGTTAATGTGTGTGCCGCAAAATATTATGGAATCCAGGGATTGTCGGCCGTCGAAGGATATAATGGAATTCAACCGATTTTCAAGTAAGATTTTAATCGGTTTGATCACTTGACACCAAAACAGGATAATGACTATGTCTGAGAGAATCGTGTTGATCACCGGCGCCGCAGGCGGAATTGGCCGGGCCACAGTCAGATATTTTACCGAACAAGGCTGGCGCGTGATCGGAGTGGATCGAGCTGACTTTGGCGAACCATTTCCAGCAACGGGTTTGTTTGTCAAAGCCGATGTTTCTGAGCCAGCCGAAATAGAAAAAATTTACCAGGCAGCCGCGGCTTTTACCCCGACCCTGAACGCTGTCGTGAACAATGCTGCCATCCAGGTCGCCAAACCAATCCTGGATACGACCCCCGATGAATGGGATCGAGTGATGGCCTCCAATTTGCGTTCCGTCTTCCTGGGAGCCAAGCTGGCGCACCCGCTGCTCAAGGCCCAGGGTGGGGGAGCGATCGTTAATGTATCCTCCGTACATGCGGTGGCGACGTCAGCCAATATCGCCGCGTATGCTGCTTCTAAAGGCGGGTTGCTGGCGCTGACGCGGGCCATGGCGATTGAATGGGCGCTTGACAATATCCGGGTTAATGCGATTTTACCCGGCGCAGTGGATACGCCGATGCTGCGCGCCGGGCTGGGTCGCGGGCATCTTTCGGGTGGAACGGTGGTCGACCGCCTGGAAAACCTGGCGCGCAAGACCGTCAACGGGCGAGTGGGATTGCCGGCAGAAATTGCCCACGCCATTTATTTCCTGGCCGATTCATCCCAATCTTCATTTATTACCGGGCAGGCAATGATCGTCGACGGAGGCGCCACCGCGCGTTTAAGCACCGAATGAGCACTTTGCGAGAAACCATTAAACAAAATCTACCGCCTCCTGTGCTGGGAATGCTGCGTGACACGCGCGATTGGATGGTGCGTGCCCAACAGTGGCCGGTAGCTACCTTCCATCCCTGGCGGCGCAACAGCATTCGGGGACTGGCTAACCTTAAAGACCGTTATAAAGGGGAGCGGTGTTTCTTGATCGGGAACGGGCCCAGCCTGAAAATCACCGATATGAGCCGATTGAAAAACGAGTTCACCATCGGGCAGAACCGCATCTACCTGGCTTTCCCGGAATGGGGCTTCGCCACATCGTTTTACATGTCTGTGAATGATCTGGTGATCGAACAATGTAAAGATGACATTAAGAAACTGGGGATGCCAAAGTTTATTTCCTGGCGGGCACGCAAATGGTTGAATCCAGCGGACGATCTATATTTCATCCATACAACCTACACCGGCACGAAATTTGCGCAGAATGCCGGTGAGCGTATCTGGGAGGGGGGTACGGTGACCTACACTGCTCTGCAAGTCGCCTACCATCTGGGTTTCAGCCAGGTGATTTTAGTTGGTGTCGACCATAATTATGTCACCCAGGGGAAACCTAATGCCACGGTCGTTTCCCAGGGAGAAGATCCCAACCATTTCGATCCAGGCTATTTCGGTAAAGGATTCCGCTGGCAACTGCCTGATCTGGAATCATGGTTGATAGCATATAATTTGGCCCGAAAAACTTACGAAGAAGATGGTCGTGAAGTAGTGGATGCCACGATCGGCGGCAAGCTGCAGGTATTTAAAAAAGTAGATTACGATACTTTATTTAATCAATGAATTATCCGCGCGTCACAGTCATTACCCCTTCCTATAACCAGGCGGCATTCCTGGAGCAAACGATCCAATCCGTGCTTGATCAGGCATATCCGAATCTGGAGTACATGATCGTAGATGGAGGTTCGACGGATGGCAGTGTGGAGATCATCCGTAAATATGCAGATAAGCTGGCCTGGTGGGTCTCCGAAAAGGACAGCGGGCAGGGGGAAGCGATTAACAAGGGTTTTGCCCGGGCGAGCGGCGACCTGGTTGCCTGGTTAAATTCGGACGACCTGCATCTTCCTGGCATGATTGCCGCCGCGGTCGAGGCATTTGAAGCCCACCCGGAGGCTGGTCTGGTCTATGGAGATGTGCTGTCCATTGACGGTTCTGGGCAGCCGATCAATTTGATGAAATTCAAGCCTTATACATTGGCAGATTTGATGGAATTTCGGATCATCAGCCAGCCGGGGGTGATGATGCGGCGTGAAATTCTGGCACAGGCTGGATTCCTTGATCAGAGTTATCACTACCTGCTGGATCATGAACTCTGGCTGCGCATGGCGAGGTTGGCTGGCATGGTGTACATCCCGCGCCAGCTGGCCGCCGCGCGCTTCCACGCCGCGGCAAAAAACCTGTCGCAGACGACTAAAATATGGCCCTGAAGCACTGCGGCTGGCGGCGTGGCTCGAATCGAGTCCCGAATTTTCCGGCAGCTTTGACCGCCCAAAGGTTTGGGCAGGAGCCTACCGGATCGGCGCATGGTATCTGGTGGAAGGCGGGCATCCCGCGGATGGATTGCGCGCGTATTATCAGTGCTTTAAGCTTCAGCCGCAGACAGCATTGGACGACTGGCGGCGAATTATATTCGCTGCGCTTTCCCTGGCTGGTTTCTCGCGTATGAAACCGGTCTATTATGCTCTTCGTTTCAGGATACGAAGGCAAATTCATCCTGAAATCTATGCTTCTGACCCTGGCAAAAAGGTTTAAACAGGGTTTGCGTATAGATTAGGATATATTTGGACGGAATTTGCTTCAGAAAGGTATATTCTTGAGAACCGGGTTTCTCCGACGAATTTCACTCGCCACGGTCGCGAATTGGCTGGGGCTGATCCTGTTATTACTCGCAGGTTTTGGGGTGCGTTTGATCGATCTGCAGGATCCCCCGCTCGATTTCCATCCCGTTCGCCAGCTGCATTCTGCGATCATCGCCCGGGGGGCGTATTTCAGCCTGGACACATCCGCGGACCCGGTCCGGCGGCAGGCGGCGATGGCTGCTGCCGCTGCCGAAGTTTATGAACCACCCATTCTCGAACAGATCGTCGGATTTGCCTATTATCTGGTCGGATCAGAACAGTTGTGGATCGCCCGTATTTTTTCGATTCTCTTTTGGCTCATTGGCGGTATCTTCTTATTTTTCCTGGCGCGGCGGCACGCCTCATTCGCGGCTTCCCTGGTAGGGCTGGCATTTTACCTGTGTCTTCCGTTTTCGATCATAGCCAGCCGCTCGTTCCAACCAGACCCGTGGATGGTGATGTGGATTCTGATTACAGCCTGGTCAGCAGATCATTGGATGGAGACGCCGACCTGGAAATGGACCCTCTTAACGGGTTTATTTGGCGGCCTGGCGATTCTGATCAAAGCGATGGCAGCTTTCTTTATCGGCGGCGTTTTGGTATTGGCGGTTCTGGCAAATTTTGGGATTGGCAGGCTTTTTCGCAGCTTCAAGCCCTGGGTCATGGCAGCGCTGGTTCTGGCGCCGGCGGCTGTGTATTACCTGATCTTAAATACCGGAAAGTCTGCCGGCTACTTTACATTTTGGACGCTGGGATTTGCCGGCATGCTGGTCACCACCAAATTCTACGTTCAATGGCTGGCGATGATCAACAGCCTGGTTGGGATGACCCTGTTGGTCGTGGGATTATTGGGAGTGGTCATTGCTGCCCAGAGATTCCGGTTCATCTTGATCGGCCTCTGGATCGGTTACCTGCTTTTTGGGATCGCCTGGCCGTTTCAATACACGACCCATGACTATTACCACCTGGCAATTATCCCGATTATCGGCCTTTCGATCATCCCGGTGGCTGAACTGTTCGTTCAAAAGCTTCTCCGCCAGGCAGGGTTCTGGCGGCTGGTCGGGCTCGGCATTTTTCTGGCAGCCGCCGGGTTCGAATTATTTGTCGGACGGTCGCAGCTGGTAGCCAACAACTTCAGCCTCGAACCGCGCTCCTGGCAGCTGGTGGGAGAATCGATCCCGCCGGAAGAATCCTTTGTCGCGCTGACGAGTGATTATGGGGCGCGCTTGAATTATTTCGGTTGGCGCAATGCCGCGTATAACTGGCCGACCCAGGACGATCTCGAGGTAACCCTGCTGCACGACAATACCCGGTGGGATATCCCAAAATTATTCCAGGAAGTTACCCAGGGCAAAAGTTACTTTTTGGTCACTGCCCTGGGTGAATTAGATGCCCAGCCTGAGCTAAAAAACTTGCTGGCTCAGAACTATCCGGTTTATCACCAGGGGAGTGGGTGGCTCGTCTATGATTTGAAACATCAGCTAACCAAACCCTGAAAGGCGAATTTCAGTGGAATCTTCCCTACCGCTTGTTTCCATCGTTACCCCATCCTACAATCAGACCGCATACCTGGAAACCACTATCCGCTCCGTGTTGGAGCAGGACTACCCGCGCATAGAATATATTGTGGTCGACGGGGGTTCTAATGATGGAAGTCGTGATATTATTCAGCGCTATTCCGACCGGTTGGCGTGGTGGGTATCTGAAAAAGATCGCGGGCAGACGGATGCGATCAATAAAGGTTTTGCCCATGCATCCGGTCAAATTCTGGCCTGGCTCAATTCGGATGATACCTACCAACCCGGCGCCGTCCGGCAAGCGGTGGAGTATTTGCACAACCATCCAGAAGTGGGCATGGTTTATGGCGATTGCAATTTTATTAATGCCGAAGGCGTTCAGATTGGCCGGTTTCCTGCGGCCCAGACGGATTTCACACGGCTAAAGCAGGGTTATGTGCATATTCCACAGCAAGCGGCATTCTGGCGAGCGGAACTGTGGCGGCAGGTGGGTCCGCTGGACCCGTCATTTTACTTTGCCATGGATTACGATTTATGGGTCCGTCTGGCAAAGATTTCGCAGATAGACTATAATCCGACAACCTGGGCCAATTTCAGGCTGCACGGTACGGGAAAAACCGTGGTATCGGACGACCGTTGCTGGCCTGAGATGCTTAAAGTCCATTATCGGGATGGCGGATCATTTTTTTCAATCATCGTGGCAAAATATTACATTCGTAAGCTCGCGGCGCCGCTGATAAACTGGCGCCGAAAACGAATGGTTGGATCAACAAAAAATTCTCCGGAGGGATGATGAGCTCAGTTGTCGAAAGGTTCTTGCGCTACGTAAAAATTGACACCCAATCCGATCACCATTCGGAGATACACCCATCTACCGCAAAGCAGCTTGACCTGGCCCATTTGCTGATGGACGAGCTCAAAGGGCTGGGCCTGATCGAAATTGAAATGGACAAATACGGCAATGTCACGGCGACCCTGCCATCCAATGTCGATCGGGCAGTGCCTACCGTTGGTTTATTGGCGCACATGGACACCAGCCCGGACCTGTCCGGGGCAAACGTAAATCCCCAGCTGGTTGAAAAGTACAGCGGCGGGGATATTGTGCTTAACCAGGCGCAAAAAATCATTCTTTCACCCAAAGAATTTCCTGACCTGAAAGCCTATGTCGGAAAAACGTTGATTACGACCGATGGAACGACCCTGCTGGGGGCGGATGACAAAGCCGGGGTGGCTGAAATCATGGCTGGACTGGAAATCCTGGTGAATCAACCTGAAATCCAACACGGCAGGGTGCGGGTGGGCTTTACCACCGACGAAGAAATCGGGACGGGCATCAATTTGTTCGATGTGAAGAAATTCGAAGCCGATTACGCATACACGTTTGATGGCGAAGCAGAAGGTGGGCTGCAATTCGAGAATTTTAACGCCGCGCGCGCGCGAGTCACTTTTAAAGGGCGCAGCGTGCATCCCGGCGCATCAAAGAACAAAATGATCAATGCCGGCCTGGTAGCGATCGATTTCAATGATATGCTGCCCCACGATGAACGCCCTGAGTTTACCGAAGGCTACGAAGGTTTTTTTCATCTGACGCAGATCAGCGGGAATGTCGAAAGCGCAGAGTTGAGCTACATCATCCGCGACCACAACCAGGAAAAATTCCTTAGCCGAAAGGCATTGATGCGCAAAGCAGCGGACCGTTTGAATGAGAAGTACGGCAGTGGAACGGTGACCCTGGAATTAATCGATCAGTATGCCAATATGCGGGAGAAAATTGAGCCGGTGATGCATGTGGTGGAACTGGCAAAGCAGGCGATGCTCGCCCTTGGACTTACACCGCGCATTACGCCGGTCAGGGGTGGGACAGATGGGGCTCAACTTTCATGGAAGGGACTGCCCACGCCCAATATTTATACCGGCGGGCACAATGCTCATGGGCGCTTTGAATATATCCCTACTTCTTCTTTGGAGAGCGCTGCCCAGCTCGTGGTAAAAATCGTCGAGTTATCTGCAAAATAAACCTGGCCTATCTCATTCCTGGCAGGATTTGTCCTCACCGGCAAATCCTGCCAGACGTTTTTAAACCGTTATAATATGACATCGGAGGTCAATAATGAACCATTTCTTGATTAAGGGGTTGAGCAAGGTTTTCTTATTGCTCGGAATACTCCTGGTCGTGCTAACGGCATGTGCCCAACCCGGTGCGGCGCCTGCTGCGACGGAGCCAACGGCAACCTCACCAACCAGGGCTGTACCCGCAACCACTTTACCGGTAGCACAGTCATCCGCGACCAGCGCATCATCACCGACAAAGGCCGTCGAGGTACCAACCCTTGCGCCAACAGAACCTGCCCCGACCAAAAATCCGGTCTGGAAAGAGCTGGTAAGTGGGCTGAGCAAGCCGACTGACCTGTCTGAGATTCCAGACGGCAGCGGTTTTCTGGCAGTGCTTGAGCAATCTGGAACCATCCGGCTGATGAAGAAGAACGGCGAACTTCTGGCGAAACCCTACCTCGATATCACCGACAGGGTGGGTTCAAGAAACACCGAACAGGGCCTGTTGGGTCTGGCTTTCCATCCAAAATATACGGATAACGGGTATTTCTACGTAAATTACACCGATCGTAACGGCAACACGGTGATATCCAGGTTTAAAGGAGCGGCTGGCGCGGTTGAAGCCGATCCGGCGAGTGAAAAAATTCTGCTTCAGGTGAAGCAGCCTTATCCGAACCATAACGGCGGTGGGGTGGTCTTCGGTCCAGATGGATACCTGTATCTCTCATTGGGAGACGGCGGGTCCGGCGGCGATCCCCAATTTCACGCCCAATCACTCAATACCCTGCTGGGTAAAGTATTGCGGATTGACGTCAACCAGGGCGATCCGTATGCCATCCCGGCTGATAATCCATTTGCCAGAGGGGGCGGTCTGCCGGAGATCTGGGCGTACGGACTGCGAAATCCATGGCGATTTTCTTTTGACCGGGCGACGGGCGACCTGTACATTGCGGATGTTGGGCAAAATTTGTACGAGGAAATTAATTTCGTACCGGCCGGAAGCCCGGGTGGACTGAATTTTGGCTGGAACTTCCGCGAAGGACTGCACGTTTATAAGGGAGCGCCGCCTGCTGGGATAAAATTTGTGGATCCGATCTGGGAGTACAGCCACGACCAGGGCTGTTCGATAACCGGCGGGTTCGTATACCGTGGGCAAGCAGCGGCTCAGCTCCAGGGGACCTATATTTATACCGATTACTGCACAGGCAAAATATGGGGCCTGTCACGCGGCACAGATGGAAAATGGACCAACCAGGTATTATCCGAGTTGGGCTCGACCATCAGCGGATTCGGGCTGGATATCGCTGGCGAATTGTATGTGCTGGAGCATAATGACGGTAAAGTACTGCGCTTAGAGTGAATGAACGTCATTTATCCTGTATGAAATGTGACGGCTGTCACTGGCACAGATTGCTGAAAATGTGTATAGTACAATTTAGATAATAATTGATGTAAATTTTGCCGGAGGAATATTAATGGCCGAAAAAACCTGGAAGCCGATTAAAGTACGATTTTGCAACCACGCCGGTTGTGATGTTTCATTAGAGGTAGCTGCGGTTTATCCGGCTGAGCACTTACCGGACCTGCTTCCACGCATTACCGGTCATCGCTGCTCAAAATCTATGGATTGTATTTTGTATCAAAAGGCGACCTGTGTATGGGCGGGTTCAAACCCCAGCTACGACCCTTTTAAAGAATAAACAACTGGCATCAATTTTACTGAAGGTTCCGACTGGTCCGCGCCATGTCGGAACCGGGTCAGTAGGTTTGAAATTTGAAGGGTTTCGACTGGCTCTGCCAATCGAGAACTTTATTTAGGGATGATGCCCAGGCGTTTCCCGGTCTTCGCGAAGGCTTCCAGGCCCAGTTCCAGATCGTCCGGGGAATGTGCGGCCGAAATCATCACCCGAATTCTTGCCTTGCCGCGAGGCACAGTGGGGAAACCGAGCGCCATGGCAAATACGCCGGCATCAAACAAATCGCGGCTGAACTGCTGGGCCACAGGAGATTCCCCCAACATAATGGGCGTGATGGGGGTGACGCTGTGACCGATGTCGAAACCCATGCGAGTGAGCTCGGTCTTGAATTGGCGCGTATTCTCCCAAAGACGGTCCACCAATTCGGTGGATGCTTCCAGGAGGTCGATCGCCGCCAGGCAAGCAGCCACATCCGGAGGGGTAGCGGCAGAAGAGAAAAGGAACGGCCGCCCACGCTGGCGCAGCCACTCGACAATGGTGGAATTCCCCGCCACCACACCGCCAACTACCCCAAAGGCTTTGGAAAAAGTTCCAACCTCGACATCCACCTTGCCGTGCAGGTGGAAATGATCTACGATGCCCCGACCTCCTTTGCCAAGCACACCTTCACCATGGGCATCATCCACCATGAGCAGGATGTCATGGGCATTGGCAATCTCACAAATCTTATCCAACGGAGCGATGTCGCCATCCATGCTGAAAACGCCGTCAGTAACGATGAGCGCCCGGCGATATGTGCCCTCGTTGCTTTTAATCACCTGCTCAAGATCCAATGGATCAGCATGGGCATACCGTACAATACGCGCGCCAGACAGACGCGCCCCATCGATGATGCTGGCATGGTTCAATTCATCCGAAAAGATGACGTCTTCTTTACCGACCAGGGCCGGGATGGTTGCCAGGTTGGCGGTAAAACCGGATTGAAAAGTGATGGCAGCCTCAACGCCTTTAAAAGCTGCCATGCGCCTTTCCAATTCCAGATGTAGATCCATCGTTCCGGCAATCGTGCGCACCGCTGCCGGGCCGACCCCGTAGCGGGTGACGATTTCCTGCGCCGCCTGAATTAATCTGGGATGGTTGGCCAGACCCAGATAGTTATTCGAGCAGAAATTCAGCACACGTTTGCCGTCTACCTCAAGCCAGGCTCCCTGGGGAGAGCTCAGGGTGCGGATGCGGTTATACAGGCCGGCTTCTTTTAAGCTGCTTAATTCTTGCTGGATCCAATCGATTCTATTTGCCATATTTTCCTCTTGTGTTGATTATATGTGATGGTCTTCTGTCAGGTAACCCAAATCTGCCAGCGCCTGGCGTACGGCATCCTCACCGCCTGTTTTGAGCGACACTACGGTTGGGCTGAGGGCCTCTCCCAGGTAGCGACCAGCCCGGCTTTTTCGTAAGGCAGCCAGCATCTCAGGAGCTGCCAGGCGCAGCAAAACGGCAGGCTCAAGCACGGCCTGCACGCCAAATTTTTCCCAACGTTCCAAGGCCTGCACGAGAACCGGCGGAACCGGCCCGGACGAGTATTTTTTGAGCAGGACCAGCAAATGACTGGCACGTAGACCTTGCAGGCGGGCGCGATCCAGTGAAGCGGGGGTCAGACGAAAGCGGTATTCTTCTGGCAGTTCGCTTTCCCATTCGCAAAATCTAGCGATCTGGTAGCGAACTGAACGCGGAGCCAGGGCCGGGACGCGTATGCGCCCGTCGGGTGTTACTTTCACCGGATAATTTTCTTCCGGTAAACCGGCTGGAGGGATATTCTGCCGCAGGTCGCCGGACCAGGCCGAGGGCCGAAATGCAAATGCGGGTTGATCCTCAGATGGCTGGGCCAGATCGTACCATCCCAGCCAGTGCAGCGGTCCGGTGATCAAAAAGCGGAGCAGTGCCCCGTCCACATCGTCCCAGGCGGCAAAACCCTTCAGATAGTCATCACTGTTTTCCTTGCGAATAAACCAGGACTTGTAATCTCCCCCAGGGCGCTGGTAATCGGGCATTTTTTCGCGGATGCCGGAAATCAAGCCGCCCAGGCTCCACCACGCATCTTGCGGCAGGCGGCTGAGGATATCCAGCAGGGTGGCGCGTGTCTGGCGAGGGTGATTATCCCACTGCCCATCGAATACCAATCCCGGCAGGAATCGCAGATCGTTAAAGGTGTCGCTGTGCAGCCAGGCCTGGCTGAGCTGTAAAAGGGCTTCGCCGCGCGGGGCTTCCAGGAAACTGCGCACCGCTTCTGTCTGGATTTGGAGCGCCGCATCGACCAACCCGGCGCTGTAAAGCAGGCTTACCAGTATGGGGGTGGGGATAGACCAGCGGTGATCAAGCAGTTCAAGATTGACCCCGGAACGAATTGCGGCTAAAAGAGTGCAGGCATGGTCCAGGATGCGGTCGGTTACCGGGAGGATTAGTGCAGCTTCTTGCGTTGAGGCCGGGTACCCGAGTTGAGCGGTTGGCGCAGGCGCCAGGTGGGCCATGAATTCGATCAGGTCATCCGGGATAAAAGCGTATTCCTGAGGCTCAGGCGGCAAATTGAAGAAAGCTTTGGCAATTAAAGCCCTGTACCACAGCACCTCGGTGATCGAAGAAGGTTTCAGATCGGGACGTTCTCGGTCGCGCTTGCCGGGTCCCATGGGACGCACATCGCCAAATTTGCGGCAAAAAACGGCCCAGGTTATTTTCCCTTCATTTTCCAGCAGCAGCCGAATGGCATCCAATGCTTCCTGGGGCAGCACCTCCAATACTTCCTGGAGAAGCGCGGCGTCTTTCAAGGAATCAACCAGAATGGGTAAAGCAGTCGCGGCGTCGGGTTGAATGAGCTCCAATCCCCATGCATTGGCTACCATCCGCAGGAATTCCAGGTCGTTGCCCTGTAAGGCGTGAATTAAATCAGGCATCGTAAACTTTTTAGATTATACTGGATTCAGCGGGATCACCCCACAGATTTGTTAAGTCACGCTTCTTGCAACAGTTTCATTTGACGATGGTTTCTCATACAGGTATAATCTTTTCGGATGCCCGACCATTTTTCGAACTCGAGGCTGCGTTTATGGCATTAAAAGGGAATCTGCGTGATTTTACGATCACCCAACTGCTCAATTTAGTAAATCTGGCAAAGAAAACCGGCACCCTGGTCGTGGAAGGTCCGGGTGAAATTGCGCGTGTCTCTTTCCGTGAAGGGAAGCTGGCGTATGCCATGCTCGGTCAGGAAGACAACAGCCTGGCCTCAGTGCTCCAGCGGAATAATAAAATTTCGTCTGCCCAATACCGGATCTTAAAAGAGCGCGCGAGCCGTATGTCTGATAAAGAGTTGGGGCTGCTGCTGATTAATGCCGGGTACGTCAGCCAGGATGATATCCTTTCCAGCTTACAACAGTATTCAACCGGCGTAGTCCGCCGCCTTTTCTCCTGGATGGAAGGTTTTTTCCGCTTCGAACAGGATTCCCTACCGCCATTTGACCGGATCAGCGTCCGTTTAGATTTGGAGAACCTGATTATCGAAGGTTCTCGACAGATGCGTGAATGGGAACAGCTGCAAGAAGAAATTCCAAGCCTGGATATGGCATTGAAATTTACCGACCGCCCAGGCACAAACCTGCGCAACATCAACTTAAGTGTTGAGGAATGGCGCGTCGTTTCATATGTTAATCCGAAGAACTCAATCCGCCAGATAGCGCGCACCACCAAGATGAACGATCATGAAATCCGGCGGGTGGTTTACAGCCTGCTGCAAGCCGGGTTGGTGGAAATTATTCGCATGGGCGGATCGCCTTTGCCCACCCGCATGTTCCCCACCAAGAACCAGGCTGAACAAAAATCATTGGTGACCCGGCTTATCGAACGCATACGTTCCCTTTAAACTCACCGAAGGATTTTCTTATGATGCAAACCGTCAAAATTGTGGTAACAGGTCCTTTTTCATCTGGAAAGACGGAATTTATTCGGTCGGTGAGTGAAATTGATGTGGTTTCGACCGAGCGTAAAATCAGCACGGACGCTGAAAAAATAAAAGAAACGACCACCGTAGCCATGGACTTTGGCAGGATCACGGTGGATGAAGATCTGGTCCTGTACCTGTTTGGCACGCCTGGCCAACGCCGCTTTGATTTCATGTGGGAAATTCTTTCGGAAGGGATGCTTGGATTTATCGTTATGGTCGACAGCACCCGTCCAGAGACCTTCCGCGAAGCGCGCAGTATTCTGGAAACATTCCGCGCATATGCTCCGACGCCATATGTGGTCGCCGCCAACAAACAAGATCGCCCGGATGCCTGGGACGTCGATGATATGCGCGTTGCCCTGCGTATCGATCCGAAAATAAAAATTCTTCCGTGCGTCGCGCGTAAGAGGGAATCGGTCAAGTCTGTGCTGTTGGAACTGCTGTACGGCATCCTGGCGGAAATGGAACAAAACGGCTCTTGATTTCAGGATGTCAAGGATAACCCGTGTCATCGATCACGACTGATCAAGGGATTGTACATTACGAAGTTTATGGACGGGGGAGGCCGGTCATTTTTCTGCATGGATGGCTGGGTTCCTGGGGGTTATGGCAAGAAACCATGACTTTTTTGGGCCAGTATTACCGGACCTATGCCCTTGATTTTTGGGGATTTGGCGAATCGGGAAGAAAATTATCCACCTACCGGGTAAATGATTTTATTTTGATGGTCGACCAATTTATGGAGAAGTTGGGCATCGTTTCAGCGCCATTGGTAGGTCACAGCATGGGTGGAACCGTCAGCTTATCGGTAGCGTTCCAATTTCCGGAACGGGTACAAAAAGTGATCGTGATCGGTTCTCCGATTCACGGCTCATCACTGGCGTTGGCCCTTAAGTTAGCCGGATACCGGCCGATCGCCTGGTTATTGTTTAATTTTTTCCCGATATTCAGGCTGGCAATGCGGATTGCATCCCCTTTTATTGCGCGCGATCCGCGATTTCCGGCGATGATGGACCGGGATTTGACCAGGCTAACGCTTGAATCCTTCCTGATCAGCATTGCCACCTTGCGCAAAACAGATCTGCGACCTAACCTATCCAGGGTTAAGGTGCCAGTGATGGGCATGTACGGCGATAAGGATATTATCGTCCACCCGCGCCAATGGCAGCCGCTGGCGGCAGGCGTGCCACACGCGCAAATCGAACGCTTTGCCAAAGCCGGTCATTTTATCATGTTGGATGAACCCAAGAGCTGCATGGAAAAAATCAAGTGTTTTCTGGACAGCGAACCCGCAGTTTGAGGAGATTGTTATCAACACAACAAGACGAGGATCAAGTCAAATTGGGGAAATCCTGCTGCTGGGGGTGGAGGAAATCATTGGCCGGTCAGGAGTAAATGCGGTATTAAACCTGGCGGAACAGCTTCCGCATGACTCTATCGATAAAGATGAACCGTCGGTGCGCATAGGATACACGAATGTCGCAGCCATTGCGATCGGGTTGGAGATGATGTACGGCCCGCGCGGTGGGCGAGGTGTGGCAGTAAGAGCCGGCAGGGCCGGATTCAAGTATCTTCTTCGCCAGTATGGGACGACAATGGGCATCATCGATATAAATTACCGCATGCTGCCGGTGCCTGTGCGCCTGAAATCAGGTATGCAGGCTTTGGCCGGGTTAATGGCGCAGCTGGGAGATGAAATAGTTACGGTTGGCGAGCTTGAGTCCACCTGGACCTGGACGGCGGAGCGCTGCCCGCACTGCTGGCAGCGCAAACTGGAGGAACCCGCCTGCCATTTCCCGGTAGGTATGCTGCAGGAATTTTTAGCCTGGGCCAGCAGCGGCCGAGTTTACAGTGTTCGCGAAATCGAATGCATGGCAACCGGCGGATCGGCTTGTTTAATACAGATTAACAAGAAGGCTTTGGATTGACTTCGGTAATATGCTAAAGATTATCTTGCAAAATAAACGGTCTTTAATACCTTTTAATGAGCCAGCAAGAGACCTTCGAATCCAAAACAAACCGCTCTGGCTTAACCAGCGTGATTTGCTGTCGGCTTACACCGACCGCGAATTAGAGCTGGCGCCGGGCATGCGTATGCCGCAGACCCACGAGCCCTGCCTGGTTTATCGGGATAATCTTTATTTTAATGAACCTTACCTGGAATCTTTCATCACTGAAGCCCAAAAGCGAAAAGCGCCGTCGCGCGCGGCCTTTACCCTGAACGATCTCGCCTTTCGTGAGCACTGCCTGCCGCTTTCCACGTCTTATTCTCAGGCCGGCGATCTGTACCTGGCTGACCTGTGGTACTATCCAGACGGTCCGCAGCCGGGGGCCGATCCGTTGATCATCGATCTCCAGGCGCGCGAGATTGGATATTATCACGTGCCGACCTATATGGCAAAAGAACAAGGCGACCTGGTTTATCAGGTGCCTTTGCGCGCCATTATCGCGATCGATTCCTGGGTACATATTTTTATCGCGGATATGGTTTTCGGCCTGTTTGGACGCGGCGCGCGTTTTGAAGACCAGTTGAACCGCGATCTGGGGTTCAAACTAAAAATTATTGCCGCAGCCATTTATGAAGGCCGCCAGGTGCTTGAATCTTCGCGAGTGGTCAAGGTTGGGCGCGGTTGTGTGATCGACCCTTCAGCCGTCATTCACGGGCCGACCACGATCGGCGACCATGTCACGATTGGAGCCAACGCGGTCATCGAAAACTGCATCATTGGCGACAACGTCAATATTTCCCAGGGCTGCCAGCTGATGCTGTCTGTGGTGGGGGACGGTGCTTTTCTTCCATTCCGTGCATCGCTGTTCATGACGACCATCATGGAAAACAGCATGGTCGCCCAAAATACCTGCCTGCAAATGTGCGTGGTTGGCCGCAACAGTTTTATTGGAGCAGGGAACACATTTACCGATTTTAACCTGGTTTCCTCGCCAATTAAAGCCAGGGATGGAAATGGCGAACTAAAGCTGTCAAACCGACCGGTATTGGGAGGGTGTGTGGGTCATAACTGCCGGATTGGGGCGGGCATGATCATTTATCCAGCGCGTATCATCGAATCGGATGTGGTCCTGGTCGCTACGAAAGAAAGGCGGGTTATAGACCGCGATGTGTTTGTGGAGGACAGCGACCATGTGCGTTTTAAGGCGGCAAATCTTCACCAGAGACTGTACCCGCGTCCTGGTGAAAAGGTGGAAGAGACCTGGTAATATTTTTAGCGGTTTTATTTGTCTTGATGCCAAATTGGTATATCATGGTTAAATGATTAATTTCGTGTATCTTATTGGGAGGCGTTGATGGCAAAACCCCGCCTGTTGATCGTAGAAGATGATGTTGATATTTCGAATATGCTGCGCATCTTTTTTGGGGCGCAGGGCTATGACGTAGAAACGGCATACCGCGGTGGTGAAGCGTTGGAAAAAACACGCCAGAGTATGCCGCAGTTGATTATCCTGGATATCATGCTGCCGGACATCGACGGTTACGAAGTATGCCGCAATTTGCGTTTGAACGCCCGCACCAGCCATATCCCGGTGATCTTCCTCACCCAAAAAGACGAACGCAGCGACAAATTGAAAGGCCTGGAGATGGGCGCGGATAACTACATCACCAAGCCGTTTGACATTGAAGAATTGAAGCTGTATGTGCAGAATGCGTTTGTCCGGGCAGAACGCGAAAGCCTGACTGATCCGCAATCCGGCCTGCCATCAGGACGTTTGATCGAGGACCAGCTGCGAAAAATGATTCGCCAGAAGGATTGGGCGTTTATGGACATCCGCCTCAATAATTACGATGCCTTTAAAGATGTCTATGGATTTATCGCTGCAAATGATGTCCTTCGTTTTGTAGGCATGCTGCTCGGTGAAGAAGTGGACCGGCTCGGCTCGCCCAGTGATTTCATCGGTCATGCCGGCGGGGATAACTTTATCCTGATCACTTCAGCAGATCAGGCAGAGGCAATTAAGAACCGCGTAAAACAGCGGTTTGGTGATGAGATCCAGACCCATTATAACTTTCTCGATCGCCAGCAGGGCTTTATTAACGCGCCGGACGAATCCGGTCAAATGCAGCGCGTGCCGTTGATGACCATGGCGGCTGGCGTTGTCTCACCCCGCACGCATTTCTTTGCGGACATCCGTGAAATTACCGAGTTGGCAGCAGAAGAACGCCGGCGGGATATTAATACAGGTAATGGTTAAACACAATTTCCATGAGCCAGGGTGATATTCTTGGGGTCGGAATACTCCTGGTTGCGCTGGGGGCTGTATTTTGGTTGGCAACCCGTTTGCTGCTGCGTTCCGTTCCGAGAATCCAGCCGCAGGCTCAGGCGCAGCCAGTGCAAGCACAAATTGGAGAGCGCCAGGCGGTAATTCTAATCCAGCCTGGCGGGAGAGTGCTGCAAATTAATGCTCCGGGCCGCGAATTATTCAGGCTGCTCGAAAAAGAATCCCCTAATCTGGAACAACTTACCCGTCGCATCCGGCCGGCAGAGAAGTTTCTTGAATTATGCGCCCAGGAAGGGCGGGCTGCGCTGGTCATTGACGGGCAGACGATCGAAGCTGTATCGTATCCCGTTAAATTTCCGTCCGAAATGGTGATGGTGGTTTCCATCAGCAAACCTGGTCCTGAGGTGGCTGCTGGTGATGCACAGCCCTACACCACTCCTCAAAGTTTTATCTGGCTTTCAGAATTTACCCAGGAGGTAGGCACCAGTCTCGACCTGGAATTGACACTGCGGGCGCTCCAGGAAAGCCTGGATCGAATGCTGCCTGCAGATTTTGTGGAGGTGTCGCTCTGGCAATCTGAAGAGGAACACCTCGTGCCATACCGTTTCGTTGGCCCCACGAACAGCGAACGAAAACTTGAAGATCATCGATGAGCGATACCAGATCGGGAGAGGGTTTGCGGGGGAAATCGCCGGGAACCAGCGCCCGCAGATGATTGGCGACCTGTCGCGGCAGCCGGATATGCGCCCAAGCGGCAGCAAAGGGGTTGAAGCGCTGCAATCGTTGATCGGTGTTCCCTTAATTACCAGAAATGAGTTGGTGGGAGCCCTGGTTGCCGGCTCAGTGACCCGCGATGCATTTTCCGCGGAAGATTTAAACCTGTTAAATATGTTATCAGGGCCCACGGCGGCAGCTTTATCGAATGCGCGCCGTTTTCAGAGCGAGCAGCGCCGCTCAGCCGAGCTGGCAAGCCTGGCTCAATTGGCCCAGAGTTTTAGCTCTGCGCGCGATCCGATGAGCCTTTTTACCCGCCTGGTGCAGAGCATCATATCCCTGGTAAAAGTGGAAATATTGGGTTTTCTCATTTATAACGAGAACACGCGCACATTGGAAGGCCAGGAACCGATATCCGGGCTTCCTTCACAGTTTGTAGAGCTGTATCGCGTGCCTGTTCCACCCAACAGCCCGGCAGAAGCCATGCTGCTCAACCAGGACTTGATCATCACCGAGTTTGCCGCTGATTCTCCGGAGTGGGAGACGCTGGGGCTCAGCTACCTGGCAAGGGCTGCCAGCCTGCGCGATACCGTCCTGGTGCCATTGAATTCCGGCGGACGCATGCTCGGGTATCTTCAGGCGTCTAACCACATCGACGGCAGCCGGCAGTTCACTCAGGAGGAGATCCATCTCCTGACCATTATATCGAATCAAGCTGCGCCGGTGATCGAAAATGTCACCCTGGTGATCCAGGCTCGCCAGCGCGTATTACGCGCAGAGACTTTGCGCCGGATCTCGAGCCTGGCTTCATCGGCAGCCACAATTGATGAAATCTTGAAATTTGCCTTACAAGAATTATCTCGCCTGCTGCATGCCGATCTGTCTTTTATTTTTCTTCTAGATCAAAATCAGGGGATGCTGCGCATGCATCAGGAATCAATCTTTGGGCAGCCGCAATCTTACCCTGATTTGAGTTTTTCCCTGCCGGTCGATGATCCGCAATATCACTTTACCATCACCGGAAGGCTGCATGCGCTGATCACCCGCAACATCAATGACGAACAGGCGGTGATTCCGTTTTACCAGCAGCTGACCCAGACATGGCAGGTGGTCTCCCTGGTCGCCGTGCCTTTGGTGGTGCGGGATGTGGGAATTGGTGAAATCTGGTTGTGCAGCCGTAAGAACGGCGCATTCGACCAGGGCGATATGCAGGTCGTGGCAACATCCGCCGGACAGCTGGCAGGTGTGGTGGAACAAAGCTATTTGAGCGCCCAGACCGATGAGAAGCTGCGCCAGCGGGTTGAGCAGTTGACAGCACTGACCCGGGTCAGCCGGGAACTCAGTACCTCGCGCGATCTTACAAATCTTCTGCGCATCGTGTATGACGAATTGTTGAGAATTTCCGGCGCATCCTGTGGAACTATTCTACTGATCGATTTTCAAGCCGCAGATTTTAACGCCCCAACCGTCCGCTATCATTATGGTGATATCCCTGGGGAGCCTTTGAGCCAGGAGATGGTATCCGCTTTGCGCAGCGGCGAAATTGTTCACCTGGACGATGCAGGCACCTCTGATTTCGTGCAGCCCCACGAAAACGTCAATTCGATATTGATTGTCCCTATCCGCTACCAGACTCGATCCGTTGGCTTGATTATCCTGCACAGCAGCGGAGCCGGTTTCGATGAGAGTGTGGTCGACGTGATCTTATCCCTGGCAGCCCAGGCGGCAATTGCCCTGGGTGATGCCTATTTGTATGGCGAACAGCAATATCAGGAGAATTTTCTTCAACGGAAATTGCGTTTGATGGACCGCTTATACAACCTGTCCCAGGCGATTCGCTCCGACCGTTCCTTGCCTGAAATCCTCGAGGAAGTGGCCTATGGCATCCGAGAAGCAACTCCTTTCCAGGTAGTGGTGATCAGCGTCTATGAAGCGCGTCAGGCGGTTTTACGCCGCACGGTGGGGGTAGGCCTGGGCGTTGAAGCCTGGGAAGAGTTAAAGGCGCATGTACAACCCTGGGCCAGTCTACAGTCGCTGTTTCGCCCTGAATTTCAAGTGGGATCGGTGTTTTATATCCCCACCGACCAGTCCCCAATCATCCCTGAAGATGTCCATACGGTCACGATCCTGCCCGAAAGTCGCGAGGAGCAGGAGTTCCAGCAGAATTCGTGGGATCCGGATGATTTGCTGTTTACGCCTTTACTGTCAGAACAGGGCCAACCTATTGGTATGATCAGCGTAGACGCCCCATCAGATGGAGCGAGACCCGATAAGACGACGTTCGAGGCCCTGCAGATGCTGAGCTCACAGGCATGCCTGGCAATAGAAACCTGGCAGCAAATCTCTGAACGCGATGTGCGCCTGGCTCGTCTGGAAGGAGAGCAAAACCGCTTGCAGCAGGCTGCTGACCAGACCAGGGTGCAGATTCCGCTTTTCTTGCGCCATGACCTGGAGCAGACCCTGGCGATCGATACATTGAACCGGAGAATGGAAAGAGTGCGGGCCGGGTTGGAGATCGCCGAACAGTCCAACCGGCAAGCGGATGTTCTGGCGGTCATGCGCTCTCTGGCGCGCGAACTGCTGACCCGTTTCGATATGCAGGTCGCGCTGGTCGCAGAAAACAGGCATTCGAATATTCGCCTGCTGGATGTGCTCGGCAGCTCACCGACCAACGCCAATCCGGAGGCGCTTTTCGGACAGCGCAATCCCTTGCGGCAGGTGCTGCAAGACGGGCAGCTGCAGCTGGTGGCTAATCTGGAGGATAACGATGAGTGGCGCAGCGCACCTTTGTTAACCGCTCTGAATGCACGATCCTTCATCGCCATGCCGTTAGAAATCGAACAGGAGCGCCGCGGAGGAATTCTGGTCATTGGACGGCGTACGCTGCCGCCTTTCAGCCAGGAAGATTTCCAAATTTACAACCAGCTTTCTCGGCAGGTAAGTCTCGGCGCGCAAAACCTGGACTTGCTGATCGAAACACGCCGCAGGCTGCGGGAGATGGACCTGCTGTTGGAGTTCACTCGCAAACTTGGCTTGCTCGATCCGCGGGGCATTTTGCTCACCCTGGTCGAAACTGCTTTGGAGGTCTTGCCTAATGCCGATGCCGGATGGGTGGCGAGCTGGGTAGACAACAAGATGCTCCTGCCGGAAGTTGCCCGCGGGTACAGCGATAACCGGTCTTTGCTGGCGATTAATTTCCAGAGCAGTGAAGGAAAAAAGGCTGATTTGCTTCCCGTGCGCGTGGTGCTTTCGGGCCAGCCGCTGCGCACAGAAGTGGTTTTTGCCAAGGATTACAGCCTGCAGCCTGAAGATTTGATGCGTTACCGGCAGGCAACCGGAGGACGTTTGCCCGTTTCTTCCTTGATCGTCCCGATTGGACGCGGTGAGCGGATCATCGGTGTGCTGGTGGTAGACCAGTTCAGCCTTTCCGAAGCATTTGGCCCGGATGACGAGGCATTAGCGGTGACACTGGCCCAGCAGAGTGCCCTGGCGTTGGAAAATTCCAACTTGTTTGTATCTGCTGAACAACGAGCGCACCAACTTCAGTCGCTCAACCAGGTTTCCAGCGCCATTTCTTCCAGCCTGCAGCAAGGCGAGCTGATATCCTCCCTGCTGCCTCAACTGCGACTGGTGTTGGCTTACGACACGGCGACATTATGGCTGAAGCAGGAAAATACGCTGACGGTGGCAGCAGCGACTGGTTTTAAAGATAACGAAAGCCGCCTGGGTATCTCGGTTGCGATTGAGGACAGCGCGCTTTTTCAGGAAATGGTTCAAACCAGCCAGCCGCTCTCCATTGCAGATGTCCGACAGGATACACGGTTTCCGAGCCTGTTGGAACCGGACCATTTATCCTGGTTAGGTATCCCACTGCTGGCGAAAGCGGAGTTGATCGGGGCGATTGCTTTGGAAAAACACGAACCAGGTTTCTATAATGCCGAGCATTTGCAATCCGCATCGACCTTTGCCAGCCAGGCAGGCGTGGCCCTGGAAAATGCGCGTTTGTTTGAAGAAAGTACCCGCCGGGCAGCAGAACTTGACCAGCGTACCCAGCGCCTGGTGGTGTTGAATGCTTTGTCTGGCGATCTGAGCGCTTCTCTTGATGAAGGCCAGATCCTCAGGCTGACTTGCAAGCAATTATTGAAAGCGCTCAACGCCGGTTGGGTCTCAGCGGTGTTAATTGATGATGCCGGTGAGTTGGTTCTAACGGTTGACGTTCCGGAAGAGACGGTCAATGTGCCAATGAGCCTTCCGGAAACGCCGTTATTAACTCGTTTGCGTGAAACCCAGGGGATATTCAGCACAACAGATTTAAACGCAGAAAAAGAGATGCAGCCGCTCACCCAAACACTATTTGCTCCGCGTGGAGTACAGTCTGTGTTATTTGTGCCCCTGATCACGGCGGTAAATTTGCATGGTTGGCTGGTGATCCAAACCGGTCTCCCAACCCGCTTCAGTTCTCCTGAAATCGAATTGGCCCGAACGATCAGCAACCAGGCAGCCGTCGCGCAGCAAAATGCCCGGTTGTACAATCAGACCCGTCTGTTGACCCAGGATTTGGAACGGCGAGTTGAAGCCCGCACCCGCGAAGTGCGGCGTGAGCATAATAATACCCAGGCGTTGTTGAAAATCATCACCGAGCTTTCCAGCAGCCTGGACCTGAACCTGGTGATGAACCGCACCCTGATGGTGTTGAATGAATCCATCGGGGCCGAACAGAGCCTGATTTTGCTGAATGATGGCAAAAGCTATCTGGCAGGGGTAGAACTGGCGCCTTCTGGCAGCGCCAGTGCGCCGCTCAAAGGAGCACATGTACGCGAAATTTCCCGCTGGGTGGTTCGCCGGCGGGCGTCCGCGTTAGTGGAGGATATTACCTCCGATCCGCGTTGGGAATTTGATCCGGACACCCAGGCGAGCTTCCGCAGTGTGATTGGTGTTCCACTGGTTTTGGGCGAAGAAATCATGGGGTCACTGCTGCTCCTCCATCGAAAACCATCGGCTTTTATGCTGGAGCAAGTCAGCATGGTTGAAGCCACAGCGCGCCAGTTCAGCGTTGCGCTCAATAACGCGGAATTATTCACGCTGATCCGCGACCAGTCCGAAAATCTGGGCGGACTGCTGCGTGAACAACAAATCGAAGCCAGCCGTTCGCGCGCCATCCTCGAATCGGTCGCTGATGGGGTACTGGTGACTGACAGCACCATGCGGATCAATCTTTTTAATGCGTCTGCTGAACGCATCCTGAACCTTAAATCGGATCAGAGTGTTGGGAAAACCGCTGGAAGCACTGATTGGATTATTCGGCAAACCTGGACAGATCTGGCATGAGACGATCCGGCGCTGGTCACAGGAGCCGCAAACTTACCAGGCCGGAGAAACTTTTGCCGAGCAGATCAACCTTGACCAGCAGCGCGTCGTAGCGGTTAATCTGGCGCCGGTGTTTTTCGGTGACCAATTTCTGGCCACTGTATCCATCTTCCGCGACATCACTCAAGAAGTGAAGGTTGACCGGCTGAAATCTGAATTTGTCGCGAATGTCAGCCACGAGCTGCGCACTCCGATGACCTCGATTCTCGGATATGTTGAGATCATGCTGATGGGGGCAGCGGGCGAAGTGACACCTCAGCAGCGCCACTTCCTGGAGATTGTTAAAGCCAACACCGAACGTTTGAATGTGTTGGTGAATGATCTGCTTGATGTTTCGCGAATTGATTCGGGACGAGTGGAGCTTTCAATACAGCGATTAAATTTGCGAGAAATGGCCGCGGAAGTCATTGCCGATCTGCAGCGCCGCAGCCGGCAGGATAATAAGGCAATCCAATTTTTCCTGGAAGCGCCTGACGACCAGCCAAACGTTATGGGAGATGCCCTTCGTATCCGGCAGGTGATCACCAACCTGGTGAGCAACAGCTACAATTACACACCGGAAAACGGCCAGATAACCGTGCGGATCCATCCGGTGGTCGGCGAGATTCAGGTAGATGTCGAGGATAACGGCATTGGGATCAACATAGAACAGCACGGGCGGATTTTCGAGCGTTTTTACCGGGGAGAGGACCCACTGGTTCTATCTACTGCTGGAACAGGGCTGGGCCTGGCGATTTCCAAAATCCTGGTGGAAATGCATCGCGGGCGGATCTGGTTTACAAGCAGCGGGGTCAGGGGAGAAGGCAGTATTTTTTCGTTTGCTCTACCGGTAATGAAGGGAGACGGATGATATGGCAAAAATATTGATCGCCGAAGATGAACGAGATATTCGCGATCTGGTGGCATTTACTTTGCGTTTTGCGGGGTATGAAGTGGTGACCGTCGAGAATGGCGCGGAAGCGGTCGATGCTGCGCCGGTTGAAATGCCAGATCTGATCTTGATGGATGTGCGCATGCCGCGAATGACGGGCTATGAAGCCTGCAAGCATATTAAAGCCGATGAACGGGTGAAGCATATCCCGGTCGTATTTTTATCGGCAAAAGGACAGGATTCTGAAATACAGGCCGGATTAAATGCAGGAGCATCGGAATACTTGCTCAAACCGTTTGCACCGATGGAACTGACCGAAAAAGTACGAGAATTGTTGGAGAAGTACGGAAACTGAGATATTTTTATGAGCGCGATACTGCTGGACCAGGAAATTGTGCATTACGAGGTGCTGGGACGAGGTCGCCCGATCATTTTCTTGCATGGTTGGGTTGGGTCGTGGCGTTATTGGATCCCCGTCATGCAGGCCGCGTCCATCTCCTTCCGCGCTTATGCACTCGACTGGTGGGGATTTGGGGATTCGGCGAAAGACCCGGCTCGTTATTCAATCGATGGCCAGCTTCGCTTATTGGAAGCTTTCCTCGAGCAAATGGGCATCATGCGCTTCGCGGTGGTGGGTCATGGGTTAGGCGCCATCCTGGCCTTATTGTACGCACAGCGGAATCCTGGACAGGTGGATCGTATCCTGGCGGCAGGATATCCGATGGACGGCACATTAATCAACCAGCGCCTGTGGAGTGATTCTAACTCGGAGCTGGCAGAATGGCTTCTCAGCCGCCAACCAGCCGCCGAACCGGCCCGGACGGATGCTCCCAAGGCTGATGCGCAGGTCGTTCAGGCTTCATTATCTTCTTTGAATTCCATGAACCTGGTTGATTTATGGCGAAAGACCAGCGTGTCTTGCCTGCTGGTGCATGGCCAGAACGATCCGGTCATTCACCTTCCGCGCGGTGATGAATTTGAAAACCTTCCTGAGCGCATGCATGCTGTGCTTTTTGAACAAAGCGGTCATTTTCCCATGCTGGATGAAACCAATAAATTTAACCGCTTGCTGATCGATTTTCTATCACTCTCTGCTGTTGAGAGCCCGCGTGAGCTCCAGTTAAAGGATGAATGGAAGCGCCGGGTGCGATGATCCGAAAATTTGACAACCTGGCTTGATTCGGCTATACTCTAGTCGATAAAAGCAACAACGGGGAGCCCGGTGGACCGGGCTGAGAGGAGGACGACCCGTCCTCGACCCGCATTACCTGATCCGGATCATGCCGGCGGAGGGATAATAAATCTGTTCGCTCAGATTAAAACACCCTCCCCCTGCAAAGAGGGTGTTTTCTATTGACTGACGCGACTGGGAAACGGCTTTGGATTTTTGCAAATGGTGAAGTGCAAAATCTGCACAGGCTGCGCGATATAATCCGTCCAGGAGATGCCTTCATCGCTGCGGACGGCGGTTACCGCTACCTGGCGCAGTTAGGACTGGTCCCTGCCCTGGTGATTGGCGACCTGGATTCGCTGCTCGCTGAAGAGATCGCACAGATTCAGGACGCCGGAATCCAGGTTGAGCGCTACCCAATCGAGAAAGATGAAACTGATCTCGAACTGGCGCTCAAGCGAGCTGCAGTCAGTGGGTATAAGGTCATTCGGGTTGCCGGAGCGCTGGGTGGGCGGTTTGACCAGTCCCTGGGGAACCTATTTCTCATATCCAAGCCAGAATACGCTTACCTGGACCTCCGCCTGGACGATGGTGTCGAGGAGGTGTTTTTAATCCGCGATCATGGCGTGATTTTTGGAACGCCGGGGGATACAGTTTCGCTGCTGCCCCTGGGGAAAAAAGCCAGCGGCATCACGACTCACGGCTTGAAATATGCCTTAACCCAGGAAACCCTCTTCGCAGACCAGTCGCGGGGGATCAGCAATGTAATGCTAACCAACCAGGCCCAGGTGGACCTCACCGAGGGCATGCTAATCTGCGTGCACCGCAGGAATGATAATCCTTCGTGATTTTGATAGGAGAAATCCGATGAAACGCTCCATTTTTACACTTATGCTATTGTTCTTAGTGGTTGCCGCCTGCGTCCCGGCGCCAGCGTCAGACTCCGACAGCCGATGTTACCTCGCCCACTCAAGCAGACGCACCCACACCTGCGGCTGCTGTTACGACTGCTCCTGTGGATTTATACGTGATGACCCACGATTCTTTTGCGGTGAGCAAAGAGGTGATCGCCACATTCCAGGCAGAAAATAACATCAGCCTGCATTTTGTCAAAGGGGGTGATGCCGGTGCTATGGTCAATAAAGCGATCCTGACCAAGGACGCCTCGCAAGCCGATGTGATCTATGGGGTGGATAATACTTTTCTCTCCAGAGCATTGGATGGCGGGATCTTTGAGCCCTATGCCTCACCGGCGTTAAAGAATATTCCCGATCAATATAAGCTGGATGCGCAAAACAGGGCACTGCCCGTTGATTATGGGGATGTATGTATAAACTACGACAAAAAATATTTTGCCGAGCACAACCTGGCAGTCCCGCAATCCTTTGAGGATCTGGTAAAACCAGCGTATAAGGGTTTGCTCGTTGTGGAAAACCCGGCGACGTCTTCGCCAGGGCTGGCGTTCATGATGGCGACCATTGCCCATTTTGGCCCGGATCAATATCTAAATTATTGGAAAAGCCTGCGGGATAACGGTGTGGAAGTGGTAAACGGCTGGGAGACAGCTTATTACACCAATTTCAGCGCATCTTCTGGTAAGGGTCCGCAGCCCATGGTGGTGTCTTACGCCTCCAGCCCGGCTGCCGAGGTCATTTATGCCACAGAAAAATTGACGGAATCGCCAACCGCCTCCCTGTTGAGCGCCGGGATGTGCTTCCGCCAGATCGAATTTATTGGTATCGTGAAAGGCACCAAGAATCGCGCTGCGGCTGAAAAATTTGTGGATTTTGCCCTGGGCAAGGTTTTTCAGGAAGATATGCCGCTGCAAATGTTTGTTTATCCAGTATTGGATGGCACTGTGGTCCCCGTTGAATTTAACCAGTTCGCCCAAACGCCAGAGCAGCCGGCGACCCTCGACCCGGCGGAAATCGGCAAGAACCGCGACCAATGGATCACAGATTGGACAAAAACGGTTTTGCCATAAAAATGCCTGCGCGAAAGGATGATAAATTGCGGGCAGCGTGAGCAGCGACACCTTACTGCCCGTATCACTGAACAGGGCGAGATATTTTTTCTGATCAAGGAATACCAGGGATTGAGAAAAAAAGGCGCTTACCTGATCTTGTGGATTTTTCCACTGCTTTTCCTGGGATTCTTTTTCTTTTACCCCCTGGGGACGATATTTGGCATGGCCGGGCAGGCGGCTTCCGCGCGAGTGGGGGGCATCGACTGGGGAAGTATCGGGAAATCTTTATGGTTCACCATCTGGCAGGCCGCCATTTCAATGGGTCTGACCTTAATCCTGGGCCTGCCAGCCGCATATCTCTTCGCGCGTTTCACTTTTCCTGGAAAACGCCTGCTGCGGGTGTTGATCTCACTTCCGTTTATCATGCCAACCGTGGTGGTGGCAGCCGGGTTCAACGCCCTGATCGGACCGAGAGGCTGGATCAACCTGGCGTTGATGGACCTGTTGGGTTTAAATGCTCCTCCGATCAATCTGTTAAATACGCTGGCGGTAATTCTTCTGGCCCATGTTTTTTATAACACCTCGATTGTCATCCGCATGGTAGGGACAGCCTGGGCCCAGCTCGACCCGAAATTGGAGCAAGCTGCCCGGACGCTGGGCGCGCGCTCGCTGCGTGCCTTCTTTGAAATAACCCTCCCTTTATTAAAACAATCAATTTTCGCGGCTGCGCTGCTGGTATACCTGTTTGATTTCACCAGTTTTGGCGTGATTTTGCTCCTGGGTGGCCCGCGGTTTGCGACGCTGGAAGTGAATATCTATATCCAGGCACTGCAAATGCTCAACCTGCCACAGGCTGCTGTGCTTTCAGCGGTCCAGCTGGCGTGCACGCTGCTCCTGACTATTTTCTACCAACAGGCATCCAGGGGAAAGGATGTTCCCCTCTCGCCGGTGTTGAAAGGCGAGGGAATGGTTCCCCCACGCACATGGTCTCAACGCTTATTCACGGGCAGTACGGCACTCATTCTGGTGGTCTGGTTGGTCCTGCCGTTGGCAGCGCTGGCGCTGCGCTCTGTGTACCGGCTGGAGGCGGACCGCGGCCAAAGAGATCCCGTACAAACCGGGTTAACCCTGGAATATTACAGCGCCTTATTGGTGAACCGCAACGATTCGTTGTTTTACGTTCCCCCGTGGGAAGCGGTCAAGAACTCAACCCTGTACGCACTGCAGGCGGTTGTATTTTCGCTGGGATTAGGATTTTTAGCCACCTATGCCTTGCATACCTACCGCCGATTTAACCGTGTGCTGGACCCGCTGTTGATGCTGCCTTTAGGGGCGTCAGCCGTCACCCTGGGGTTGGGTTTTGTGATTGTATTCAACCGTCCGCCGCTGGATCCACAGTCTTTCCCGTTATTAATCCCGATTGCGCATAGTCTCGTGGCGCTACCGTTCGTGATCCGCACCCTGCAGCCCGCGCTGGCATCTATCCCCGTAAATTTGCGCCAGGCCGCCGCAGTTCTGGGGGCTTCACCCTGGCGGGTGTGGTGGGAAGTGGACCGGCCCATCCTGACGCGGGCGGCACTGGTCAGCGCAATTTTTGCATTCACGATTTCGCTTGGGGAATTTGGCGCGACCTCATTTCTCGCTCGGCCAGATGCTCCAACTTTGCCGGTAGCCATCTTTCGATTTCTCACCCTTCCCGGAGCGCTAAATTATGGACAGGCCCTGGCCATGGCTACCATATTAATGGTTTTGTGCGGCGGCGCGATCGCCCTGATGGAAAGGATCAGTGAAAAATAATTGTTTATGATATGATCTAAATATGGAACCGATCCATTTTATCGACGAGCCAGTCGAGGTTATCTTTACCCAGCCGCCAACGCTGGAGAAGAAACCGCCCTGTCCGGACGGCTTTCTTTGGAATGGGGAACGTTTCACGGTGACCAATCTGCTCTCCGAGTGGTTCGATTACCAGCGCAGGGGGCGCATGGCGCAAAATATGCGCCCAGAACACGCTTCGCGGGCTTCGCTGCGGGGGTCTTGGGGAGTAGGGCGGTTTTTCTTTCGAGTGGAAGTCGAAGGGGGCAGGATCTTTGAAATCTACTACGATCGGGCCCCGGTAGATGCCGACCGGCGCAAGGGCAACTGGTTTTTATTACTGGAACGATCCTAAAACAGGACCATCTGGTGCGGTGCCTGGCGGCCGTCCATCAGGATAAACGGCGCGAGGCGTTGGGTGCGAATCCCCAGGGCTTTTAAATCGTCAATCTGTCGAATGAGGTTGCGGCGGCGAGCAGCCAGAATTGCGCGGGCGCCGCGCGGGCCGATGCCTGGAATGCGCAAAAGCTCATGCAGATCGGCGCGGTTAATTTCCACCGGCCGGTGACCAAGGTTTACTTTGGCCCAGGCCAGTTTAGGATCGGTATCCAGCGGAAGGTTCCCGTTATCGGAAAGGGGTAGATCCTCAAACGAGAAGCCGTAATCCCTCAGCAAAAAATCCGCCTGGTACAAACGGTGCGTGCGCCAGGGATTTACGGGCGGCTCGCCTTCCAGCGGAGTATCCGGCACAGGTGAAAAACCAGAATAATAGACCCTGGCGAGGCGCAGTTTACGGTGAAGGTATTCGCTGACACGAAGCAGTTCCAGGTCGGTTTCTCCCGATCCTCCGGCGACAAATTGGGTGACAGAAGAAGGCCAATGTCCATTCCAGCCCAAATATCCCGGTTTGTTTCGGCGAATTTCTTCAATCCAACGCAGTGGGGTGAGCAGTTCTTCCAAAAACATTTTCTGCGGTGCCAGTCGGCTCAAGCGGTCAGTAGAAGGGGCCTCAAGGTTGATCGAAACCCGGTCCGCAAGCTGCATAGCGCGCTCTACCTGGTCGCGTTCGGCGCCCGGCATGATTTTCAAGTGCAAGTATCCGGTGTAAGACAGTTTCTTGCGCAGCACCTCGGCCGTATCGATCAATTTGTCCTGGGTGCGAATGCCTCCACCAGCCACACCTGAGCTGAGAAAAATACCTTTGGCAATTCCAGAGCGGTAGACCTTCATATAGGTCTGACCCATTTCATCCGGGGTAAAGGTGGTGCGGCGAAAATCGCGCCCGGCGCGAAAGGCGCAGTAATAACAATTGCGCTCGCAGGCTGATGTCAGCAGGGTTTTGAGCAGGGGCATTGTCTGCCCATTTGGCAGGTGGGCATTGGTAATGGGCAAATCGGCCGGGCTGCAGGGACGAGCGCGTGAAGTTAGAGCTGGCGCCGGCGCAGGCTGGAATAGGGGGCAGTTTTCGACCGAGGATGATACCCCTGGAGCTGGGGAATAATTCCCGACCTCCTCGGCGGGTTCATACCGCATAAAGGGTTCCATAGCAGCGAGCTTAGCGATACTGTCCATATGTTGATTATAGAACAAATATTCAAAAAAGAAAAGAGGGAATTTTGAAAAATAATAAAATCGGGTTCAGATGTGGTCCTGAACCCGAGCGATAAAGCGATCGTTATTGGAAAATGGTGAACGGTACCGGGGTAAACGTGAGTAAAAATACAATCAACGCTAATACTGCCAGGCCTTTACGGCGGTTATCCAACGGGGTAATCTGGTCAAGCGGTTCAGCATAAGAGCGCCCCAATAAGAAAATCAAGGCGGCCCACAACCACCATCCCGTCCAGAAGATCCCCAGCAGCGACCAATATTCCCAGGACGAAAGGCAGCAAGTAGCGGGCTCTTTTTCTGACCGATCAGCACATACAGCATGTGCCCGCCGTCCAATTGACCGGCAGGGATCAGGTTCATGGCGGTCACCAGTAATCCAATCCATCCTGCCCAGGCCACCTGGTGCAGGTTGACATCCAGGCCTCCCAGGGGAGAGGGAGTTCCGGTAAAGAAATACTGCAGCCAGTAAAGCACCGGGCTCAAACCGGCATAATTGGCTGGGGCCGGCAGCAGTTGTCCGAAGATGGCGAATTTTGAGAGCAGGTATAAGACCGAATTGCCTTCCATTTGGATCATCTGGCCCGGCTCAACCTGCAGGCGCGTGATCTGGGAAAGGGAAAGACCGATCAGCAGCACCGGGATTGCAACGATCAAACCTGCCAGAGGCCCGGCGATGCCGATATCCAGAAGCACTTTTCGGTTCTTGGGAGGCTCTTTCATATTGATGAATGCGCCCATGGTGCCGATCTGGCTGAACGGCATGGGGATGAAAGTAGGGTAGGGTGACATGCACCCCGTGGTAGCGGCCCACCAGGTAATGACCAAATTCATGACAGCCCAGGATCGCCAGCAGGCTGACGGCGAAAGGCCATCCGTTCAGAATGATCGCCAGGACGGCCTGAATTGGATCAGCAGGAAGTGCCTCCTGGGTATTGAAGGTAGCGCCAGCCAGGAGAACGCAAAAGATGGTGAGGATCGCCAGAACCAGGTTGACCACCGGATTAGAAGGGTTTGGTTTGGGCATGCCGGGACGACCAGGATGACATGCCGGTCTTCTTCCCAACGGAAGAGCGGCGTCAAGTTGTATGGTTTCAACCATCCGGCGAGCTGGTCGTAAGATGTTTCGGAGTTCCTGCCGCAGCCGTCCGCGATAACGGACCAGATAAGGGCGTTTTATCAGAACCCAGGGTCACATCTTCGATCATAAAGATCCGCGTGACGAGGGCATCGATAAACTCATTATTATATGGGTGATTCCATATGGCTCTCCCACTGAGCTCCATTTAAAAAACAGGCGGGAATGGATGGGGGTCGAACCCACCGCGGCCCGCAACGCGACCCGCCACCGGTTTTGAAGACCGGGAAGCCCACCGGGACTTATCCACTCCCAAAAATGAAGGATACCCCGATTGAATAAGCTTGTCAATTGAATGATTGCCGATAAAGAATATGTATCTATCCAGAAACCAAAAAGATTATTTGCATAAGCCAGCAGGAGAAAAGTTCTCCTTGAGAACTCGTTACAATTACCTTAAATTAAATTATACCCTCTTGTATTTTCACCCTAATGTCTATATACTACGACGCTGGTTGTAAAAATATTTTATCCTGGTTTATGGAAGGTATGAATGAAAGAAAAAGATAAGACGGTTGTTTACGACAGAGGAACCTCCTTCCGAAAGCGATAAGCCTCCCAGTTATATTCCGCGGCCGCGTAAGCCGTGGCGGGTGGCAGTCATCGCCAATGTGAAGGGGGAAACGGCACTGCCATTCGACGCTCCCGCTGACGCCGGCGCGGAATTTGACAGAAAAGAAACCATCCAGGCTATCCAAGCCGCGATCGAATCTGACGGTCACAACAACTTTCTTTTTACCCGCAGACGCCACATTACCCTTTAAATTACACGATTACCAGCCTGATATCTGCTTTAATATCTCCGAGGGGATTGTCGGAGATGCGACGCGAAGCGCATGTGCCGGCATTGCTGGAGATTGCTGCGCGTGCCGTACACCGCTTCCCGCGTTCTGGCCAATGCCGTTGCGACTGGATAAGACCATGACCAAACGCATCTGGCGCGAAATGGGCCTGCCGACGGCAAACTACCAGGAATTCACTGCAGCAGACGATCCGCTGTCGCCCGCGATGCATTTCCCCATGTTTGTTAAACCGGCCCGAGAAGGGACCGGCATGGGCATGGACGCGGGTTCGATTGTATTCCATGAAGATGAGCTTCGCCGGCGGGTAGGCTGGGTTTTGAACCAATACAATCAGCCTGCGCTGGTGGAAGAATTTTTACCCGGGCGAGAGTTCACCGTCGCGGTGATGGGCCGTAAAGATGCGCGGCGTTTCTCTCACCGGCCTGAGCTGTACCACGCAGATGGTTTCCACCGCTTCCCGTTATTAGAGGTTGAGAGCTCGCGTTCGGTTACCCCGGGCGTGTACGGCTATAAATCCAAGACGCTCCATTTTGGTGATGAGGGTATTCCTGCCTTTATCTGCCCGGCTGTGGTTGAGCCAGATTTATGGAATCAGCTGCAATCCCTGGCGATCGCCGCGCACAATGCGATCGGCGCGGTGGATATTTCCAGGGTGGATATCCGCCTGGATGCGGAAGGCCAACCGCGATTGATAGAAATCAATACCCTGCCCGGCCTTACACCCGCCTTCAGCGACCTGTGCGTCATCGCCAATGCTGAAGGTCTGACCTACCAGGACCTCATCCTGGAGATCCTGTATCTGGGCGCTTCGCGCTGGAACCTGCTTCCAGCCAAGGATTACATCCTCGATACGGTCAAAGTAAGGGAGATGGTTCCGGTCAATATGTAGACGCATGCAGGCAGGATGGACCCGCCGCGTGCGGTCTTCTGATCTGGATAGTACGAATAGAACAACCTGCCTGGATTCTCGCAAGAGGAACGGGCAGGTTTTATTTCGAGGGAATTGATTTCAAAAGGGAATTGGCCGCAGGTTCCTTCAGCCAAAAATAAACGGGAACCAGGCGATTAATCCCGGGGCAATCAACAGCATAAAGCCCCCAGCCAGCAAACCGACGACGATTCCAGCGAGGATATCGGAAAGATAGTGGACCCCGGTGGAAACCCTGGCCAGGCTGACCAGAGGCGCCCAAATTACCACCGCCCAGGCAAACCAGGCTGGTCCCAGCCCGATGGCCATTACGGCCAGCATGGCAGAGCGGGCGGCATGTCCCGATGGAAATGAATGCGGATCGGTGTTGCGGTAGATCGCCCCCCATTCCCCTGGCGGGCGCTGGCGGCGCACGGTAAATTTGATCGCCAATACCACAACCGCCAGGCCGGCGATCCCGGCGGCCAGTAAAGCTGCCCTGGTATGCCATTCTCCCCGGTTCAGAAGCCAGATGATGAATAAAGCCACCATCCAGAACCAGGAGTCGCCGGAATGAGCCAAAAAGGCAGCATATTTAAACCATCCGTTATTGTTGGGTTCCAGGCGTAAGCGCCGTGACCAGCGTAGATCAGTTTCGAGAATTGATTTGAGCGTCATTAATGGGAATCTTTGCCTAATTTTCAACGAGTATACCCTTAACCATGTGGGCTGGGAAGTGCAGGGTCCGGATCATCATAAACATTGACAAGCACGCGAAACTTCTTATAATGATACAATTCGGTCAAATTTCTCAGCCGCAAAGGAGGTGATCACCTGCGAGATACACGTTGTTTCTCAGTCTTTCCGTCTATCTAGAATAATCCAATGGAGGAGTAAGTGAAGCAAAAACATCTTTTTAATATTTTAGGGTTTGTGGTTGTACTGGCCATGGTCCTGACGGCCTGTGCACCCGCCGCAACTGTCGCCCCGACGACAGCCCCGACGACTGCCCCAACAACGCCGCCCACGACCGCCCCAACCAAAGCGCCGGAACCAACCAAAGCCCCCGCGGCGACCGCCACGACGGCTCCGACCGCTGCTCCCACCAAAGTGCCGTTCACCGCGCTGAAACAAGAAGCGCCTGACTGCACGTATGGCGGCGAGTTCAAGTCGATTGAAGCGCCGGATGCGTACACCGTTGTGTTCAACCTGTGCGCCCCGGATGCTGCTTTCCTTGCCAAAGCGGCATTTGCCTCCAACGAAATCCTGCCCAAGGCTCTGCTGGATTCAACCGGCGGCGACGCGGCCAAGATCAGCGCCAACCCGATTGGCACCGGCCCCTTGATGCTCAAGGAATGGGTGCGCGGCGATCATATCACCCTGGTCCCCAACCCCAATTACTGGGGAACCGCTCCAGTGTTGAAAACCATGATCATCAAGTCGTCCAAAGAACCTGCCCAGCGCCTGCTTGAGCTGCAATCTGGCAATGCAGATGGCATCGCCCTGGTCGGCACAGATGACATTCCTGCGGTGAAGAAAGATACCAACCTGGCGTTCTACCCCATCCCGGCGACGAATACGTTGTATTTTGGGATGAACAACACCAAGGCACCCTTTGATAACGAAGCGGTGCGCCAGGCCTTCGCCATGGCGATCGACAAGCAGCGCATCGTGGATAACTTCTTCCCGGTGGGTTCTACCGTTGCTGAACAATTCGTATACCCGGAATTGAAACCCGGCTACACCGATGGTCTGAAATGGTATGACTTCGACAAGGCCAAAGCCAAGCAGATGCTCACGGACGCGAAGTTTGACTTCAACCAGACGATCACGTTCTCGTTCCGTGAAGCCTCCCGCGGTTATGCCCCGCAGCCCGGCAAGATCGCCCAGGATCTCCAGGCTCAGCTGGCTGAGATCGGCGTCAAGATCAAGCTGGACGTCCAGGAATCCGGCACCCTGCTTCAGAATTCCAAGGAAGGCAAGCTGCAGATGTTCCTGTTGGGCTGGGGTGAAGATTACCCGGATTCGACCGACTGGTACGATTACCACCTGTCCGAAAGCCACCTCGATTTCGGTAAGGCCTATCCGGATATCGTGGAAGCGATGACTAAAGCCGCCCAATCCGCCGACAAAACCGTGCGCCAGAAGTATTACGATACGGTCAACCAGCTGGTGAAGCAGCATGTTCCCTTTATCCCGTCGCGCACGGCGCGAATGGCGATGCCTACAAAGCAGCCATTAAGAATGTCGTGGTCGGCCCGTATAACGAGAACTACCCCTATATGCAAACAGCAAATGGACAGCTCGTATACCTGGGAACCGCGGAACCGATCAGCTTATGGTGCGGTGACGAGGAAGATGGCGAAACGATCCGCGCTTGCATGCAGATCTTCGAACCACTCATGCGCTATAAATATGGTACCACTGAGACAGAACCAGCCCTGGCTGAAAGCTTTACAGCGAACACTGACCTGACCCAGTTCACCTTTAAGCTGCGCCAGAATGTCAAGTGGTCGGATGGATCGGCCTTCACCGCTGCGGATGTCTTCGCGACCTATACGGCCATGTGGGATGCCAAGAATGTAAACCATAAGGGCAACACCGGTACCTTCCAGTACTGGACCGGCCTGTTTGGCAAATTCTTGAACGCGCCTCCCGCGAAATAGCTTCTTCAATCGATCAATTATGTGATGGGGCATAACAGAACCTTCCTGTTATGCCCCGTCCACCAATGAGTGTCTTCTGCTATGCTCCAGTACATCATCCGCCGCCTGCTGCTCCTCATCCCGGTCATTCTCGGGATTTTGTTGGTGACATTTATCATCACGCGCGCGATTCCGAGTGACCCCTGTCTGGCCATGTTGGGTGAGAAGGCGACCAAAGAACAGTGTGACCAGTTCAAGGAAAGATTCGGGCTCAACGATAACGTCTTCATCCAGTTTGGCCGCTACCTGATCAATATTGCGCAGGGGAACTTCGGCGATTCAATTCAATATAAGCGGCCGGTCATCGATATTGTTGCTGAACGCATGCCCATGACCATCGAGCTGACGATTGGAGCGATGCTGTTTTCATCCATTGTTGGCATCCTGTTGGGGCTGGTGTCTGCCCTGCGCCGCAACAGCCCGCTGGACGTGGCCACGATGATGATCGCGAATATCGGTGTTTCCATGCCGGTGTTCTGGCTGGGCTTGATGTTGGCTTATATCTTTGCGATCTTATTGAAAGGCACCCCTTTTTACATTCCACCTTCCAGCCGTTTGTCCTCCGGTATCTCACTGGTTCCGCTGGCAACGGTTTGGAATTTGGGTGAGTTGACCGGCATCGCTAAATTTGTTATTTCACTCATCTCCAACTCGACCATCTTGAATGGGCTGCTGACGTTAAATTTTACCATGTTGAAAGATGCCTTGTGGCACCTGATCCTGCCTTCCTTCGCGGTCGGCACGATCCCATTGGCGGTGATCGCCCGCATGACCCGTTCCAGTTTGCTGGAAGTGCTGGGCCAGGATTATATCCGCACTGCTCGGGCGAAAGGACTGATCCAAAGACTGGTCATTTCACGCCATGCGCTGCGAAATTCACTGATCCCGATTGTGACCATCATTGGCCTGGAAACCAGCGTGCTTTTAGGTGGGGCAGTGCTGACGGAGACTGTTTTTGCACTGCCCGGCATGGGAACGGCGATGGTGAATGCGATTCTGGCACGTGATTATCCGGTCATTCAGGGATTTACGGTGGTAATAGCCTTCATCTTTGTGTTATCAAATTTGATCGTGGATGTCTCTTATGCATTCCTTGATCCTCGAATCCGGTTGGATTAACCTATGAGCGAAACCTCAATTTCAAAATTGGACGATGAAAGCGACTTAACCCCCAAAACAAACGGGGAAAAAATTTTCGTCGTGTCCTCACCGGCGAAGGAGTCGTTTCGCCGTTTCTTGCGCCACAGGTCAGCCCAGGTCGGATTATTTCTTTTAGCAGTCATGCTGATCGCGGCGATTTTCGCGGAATGGATTGCGCCGTATGATCCAATTATCCCGATCATGACCGAAAAAAGGCGCTCTCCACCGTGTATTCACCTGTTCGGATGTCCGGCGGATCAAAATGAGCATCTCATGGGCATGGATGGCAACAATCGCGATCTGTTCTCTCGGGTTGTGTTTGGCGCACGCTTATCGCTCTCTATTGGTATTTCTACAATCACTTTTGCAATCCTGACCGGGGGCCTGCTCGGACTGGTTTCTGGATTTTACGGCGGATGGATCGACAACCTGATCATGCGCATCATGGATGTGCTGATGGCTTTTCCGAGCCTGCTTCTGGCAATCGCGATCGTGTCGGTACTGGGTCCGGGGTTGATTAACGCGCTGTTGGCGATTTCGATCGTCTCCATCCCAATATATGCGCGCGTGGTGCGCTCAAGCGTTCTTTCCGTCAAGGGCTTGGATTTCGTGGATGCTTCACGCGCATTAGGAGCCTCGAATGTGCGCCTGCTGTTTACCCGGATTCTACCCAACGCATTAACCCCGTTAATCGTGCAGGGAACGCTCGGAATTGCATCGGCGATTTTGAGCGCAGCCGCATTAAGCTTCCTTGGGCTTGGTGCCGAGATCCCCACGCCCGAATGGGGTTTGATGTTAGGCGAAGAGCGCAACAGCGTTTTCAATGCGCCCCATCTGGTGTTCTTCCCGGGTGTGGCGATCATGCTGACTGTGCTCAGTTTCAACCTGATCGGTGATGGCTTGCGCGACGCACTGGATCCGCGCCTTCGCGGTCGCTAAATCCACCTGAAATCACAAACCGCGGCAGCCATTTTGCTGCGGTTTGTTTTTATCAAGGAACTATTCGACACCAACCTGCGTCCAATTTCTATACTATAATTCCATTTAACTGCGGTTTTCTTCCAACATGAAAGGGGTATTGGTATGGCAAAGATGCCTGGCAATTCTGCCCGTTATTGGTCAAGGAAATTAGCCCTGTCTGTACTCGCGTTGTTGATCGTGGTCAGCAACAGCTGTTCCCTGCCAATTCCAGGACCCTGGCAGCCAACCGAGACCGCCAATCCCACCAATCTTCCCCAGCCCACCACTATCGCCACAGCTCGACCGACACCGACTACGCAGCCTGCTAAGGTAGAGTCACTGCCGCCGTCCCTGGTTGAAACTAATCCTCTACCGCTGACTGAAATTGGCCCGAAAACTTCCTTTACCTTCTATTTCAACCAGCCGATGGAACGCGGATCGGTTCAGGAAGCGCTCCAGGCTGATCCGGCTGTTGCCGGCAGTTTTCAATGGATGGATGACTCGACGGTGAAGTTCATCCCCGACAAACCGCTGCCGGTGAACACCCATCTGGCAGTCAGTTTTTCAACGCGCGCTCGGGCTGCCAACGGCCTGGCGCTTTCGGCCCCGGTTGATATTGCATTTCAAACCGCAGAAGGATTTAAGCTGGTGGACCAGCTGCCGAAACCAGGTACTGTAGATATCGATCCAGCTTCAGCGGTGGTCGCCACATTTACGCGGTCGATCGTCCCGTTGGGAGCCGACGCGAAAGACCTGCCTGAGGCTTTTGTTTTAGAACCATCGGCCAATGGACGGGGAGAATGGATCAATACCAGCACCTATATTTTTTATCCGGCGCCGGCTTTGATGGGCGGTATCGAATACACGGTAAGGTTGAACAACGCCCTTTCAGCGGTGGACGGCTCGGCGTGGGCTGCCGGTGAAAAGCCCGCCGATTGGAAATTTACCACCGCAAAACCGAAATTATTGACAATCCTTCCGAGCACGACTGCAGAAATAAACCTGGATGCTGCTTTTGTGCTCACTTTCAATCAGCCGATGGATAGCGCCAGTATCCAGCAGAACCTGGCTGTAACTGGTCCGAGTGGGGCGGGTGTTGCAGGAAAATACACCTGGAATGACGCCGGAAGCCAATTGACCTTCCAGCCTGATGGACTGCTGGAGCGGTCCACAGATTATGAGGTGAAGCTGTCTGGCAAAGCCCAGGCGCGCGGCGGTGCAGCCTTAGGTGCGGATTTGGTATATGCCTACCGCACCGTGCCTGATTTTGGCGTGAGTCACAGCGAACCGGCGAATAATGGGATTCTGACATTGTACGATGTATTTGGGGGAGTGCGCATCCTGTTTACCGCTCCTCTGGCAAAGCAGGATATGACCGATAAATTCATATTCTCACCCACGATTGGGGATCCGTTCATCTCGAATTTTTCCGGAAAGGAAGTTTATATTTCCGGTATTTTTGCGTACAATACCGCCTATAAGCTGACATTACAGGCTGGTATCCAGGATCAATGGGGGCAGAATCTCAAGGAACCGGTTGTGATCAGCTTTCGGACGCAAGCGCCCCAGCCGTCGCTTACCCTGACATCCTTACTGGGCGCTGGCGTGGTTTTCCTAACCCCAAACGAGACAGCCTTCTCCGGGCAGGCGACCAATATTCGCACGCTGAGGGTTGGCACTGCTTCACTTTCCGTGGATGAATTTGCCCATCTTTCCAGTATTTATTCTTACGAACGAAGCCAGAAATATGACGGCCCCAAACTGGCGACTATTCGAAGTTAAAAAAGATCTACCCAGTGATAAGAATGTGCCTGTGGATATCCCGCTCACCCGGGCTGGAAATGCTCTTCCTCCTGGCTTATATTATTACCAGGTTGGGTCTCCGGAACTAAGCGATAAACAGGGGCAAAATCCGTCTTCGATGATGCTGGTTGTATCACGGATACATCTGGTGATGAAGCAAAGCCAGAACCAACTGACAGTGTGGGCCGTAAATCTGGATACCAACCAACCGCTGGCTGGAGGGCAGCTCAAGATCATGGTTGCCAGCCAGACTGGCGAGCTGACCCAAATTGGTGCGGTGACGACCGACCAAAAGGGTTTGGCGCAACTGGATTATGCTTTTCAAGATACTACAAACAACCTGGTCTACGCTGTCATGGGTAAACCTGGCGACGCGGATTTCAGCTTCTCCATGTCAAATTGGACAGAAGGGGTGAATGCCTGGGACTTTGGAATCCCATTCTCTTATCAAGAGCAATCCACTCACACCTATATTTACACTGACCGGCCTATTTACCGGCCTGGACAGAAGGTTGATTTCCGCGTTTTGGTGCACGAGGAAATGAACGGGCGTTATTCCTCGGCCAAACTTAAAGAAATAAACGTCAGGGTTTTGGGTGAGTATTCTCCAGTAAACGGGGAGCGTGCCACGCTGTACCAGGCGAAGCTGGCGCTTTCGGAGTATGGATCTGCCTCTACGGTCTTCGATATTCCAGAGACAGCTTCCCCTGGATACTATTCGATCCAGGTAGATGAGGATCCGAACTCGATCCTCTCATTCCAGGTCGCCAATTACCGTAAACCCGAAATCGAGCTGACAACCACGTTCTCATCGGCGGAGTTGAAAGCTGGGCAAGAGGTACAAGCAAATGTTCAAGCGAAATACTATTTTGGCGCGCCTGCTGCGAATCTTAACCTGCAGTGGTCCTTATTCGCATTGACGACGCCGTTCATCCTGCCGCAAGGCTTTCAAGCGGGTCCATTGGATACCGGTTGGCTTCTTCCGCGAGGCATTGGACTTGATGATTTGAGCAGTTCGGGAAAATTCGTGGTCCAGGGCCAGCTAAAGACCGGGTCAGACGGCCGCGGTTCAATCCGTGTCCCGGCTCAACAGCTGCTGGATGCGATTGATGAAACCTATTCATACCATTTAACCCTCGAAGTTACGCTGAATGATAACGAAGAGCTCCCTGTCAGCACCCAGGCGCAGGCATTATTTCATCCGGCCGATTACTATATTGGTGTGCGGCCTGATTCCTGGTCAGGTCAGGCCAAAAATGAGGCTTCGTTCACCATACAAACGTTTGGCTGGCAAAAAGAGCTGGTGGGAGACCGGAAGCTGAAAGCTTCGTTCCAGAAAGTTGTTTACAAGCAAAAATCGGATTGGAACTGGCAGTCAGGCACCCCACCGTTTACCAAAGAGATTACCGAGATTGCCAGTACCGATTTTCAAGCTGATAAAGATGGCCAGGCGCGGATCGCCTTTATCCCTCCGGATCCCGGAACGTACCAGGTGGAGGTAACCGGGGATGGCGCCTTAACCCAGATCTTATTCTGGGTGGGCGGAGAAGGCCGGGCGGCCTGGCCGGTGATGCCGTCGCAGCAGATCCGTCTGGTGCCAGACGCGGCATCATATACGCCGGGGCAGACCGCCAGGATATTTATTCCCAACCCCCTGGGAAAAAATACGCAGGCTTTGATCACTGTTGAACGGGGGAGAGTGATGAAGACGGATGTGGTGGCTGTTCCGGGGACCAGTTTGGAATGGGAGCTGGCAGTCGGCGAGGATTTAGCCCCCAATGTATATGTCTCCGTCTTGCTGGTAAGCTCAACTCCGGGCAGCGCGCCGCAATTTCGGATTGGTTATGCCGAGCTTAGTATTTCCCCAAAATCCCTGGAAATTCAAGTACAACTCACGCCTCAACCTGCCACAGCATCTCCCGGCGGCGAGGTAACCCTTGGGCTGCGCATCAGCGACTCTCAGGGCAAACCTGTGCAAGGCGAATTTTCATTGGCGGTGGTCGATAAAGCAGTGCTGGCGCTTGCCGATCCAAATTCTCTTCCCATCGAAGAGGCATTTTATGGAGACCAGCCAGTCGGTGTAAGCACCAGTCTTGCGCTGGCAGTGTACGGCCGGCCGGCGCAGAGAGCCAATGACCAGTCAGTTGGGGGACGCGGTGGCGGTGGTGGAGATCAGTCGGTCCCGGATGTGCGCACGAATTTTCAAGATACGGCGTATTGGAGCGGGGTTGTGGTGACGGATGTGAACGGCGCCGCGCAGGTGAAAGTAACACTGCCCGATAACCTGACCACCTGGGTGGTTACGGCGCGGGGTTTAAATAAGGACGTGCGCGTAGGCGAGGCGACGAAAGAAGTTGTGGTCAGTAAGGACCTGCTGATCAGACCGGTCACGCCTCGTTTCCTGGTAGCCGGCGACCGGATTCAGCTGGCTGCACTCGTCAATAACAATACCGAAAAGGCTTTCTCAACCGATGTTGCCCTGTCTGCGACTGGCATTGAACTTGAAAATCCGGAGCTTGCTTCTCAAAAAGTAGAACTTCCGGCTAAGGGTCGGGTGCGAGTGACCTGGTGGGCCAGGGTTCAGAATGTTGAAATGGTCGATCTGGTATTTTCGGCGGCTGGCGGCGGCTTGAGCGATGCGGCGCATCCCGCGAACGGCAGCCTGCCAGTATCGAACTATGTCGCGCCTCAAACCTTTGGTACGGGCGGATTATTAACTGAGGCAGGAGAACGCCTGGAAGTCATCAGCCCGCCGCGCTCATTTAATCCTACCGGTGGAGAGCTGCGTGTGGAGCTCTCGCCATCGCTGGCGGCTGCGATTTTAAGCGGGCTGAAGGCCTTAGAAACCTTCCCATATGATTTGGCCGAACCGGTGGCTTCGCGGTTCCTGGCAAACCTGGAAACCTATCAGACTCTCCAAAAACTGGGAATTTCATCACCTGAATTAAAGGATCGTCTCGATGCAGTTATCCAAGAAAGCCTGGGACGGCTTGTGTTATGGCAAAATAAAGACGGGGGGTGGGGATGGACGACGGAGCAAGACAGCGACCTAACCCTCACCTCGTATATTCTGTTTGTCTTAAGCGAAGCAAAAAGGGCCGGGTTAGCAGTAGATGCCCTGGTGGTCTCAAAAGCGGCGGATTATCTCGCTGCTGGTTTAATCGTGCCGGATATCAATACCAAGACATATCGGCTGGACCAGCTTGTTTTTCAATATTTCACCCTGCAGCAGGCCGGTTTTACACGGAAAGTACCGGCGGCAATTTATGATGTGCGTGAACGGCTTTCTCCCTGGGCCAGGGCGCTGCTGGCTTTGACCTTAAATGCACAGGATACAAAAGACACACGGGTTCGCAACCTGGTTTCGGACCTGCAGTCTCAAGCGCTGCGCTCAGCTACCGGCGCTCATTGGGAGACGATGGATGGGGCAAATTTCAATCTGGCGACGCCGGTCTTTACCACCGCCGTGGTCGGCCTGGCGATTGCCCGGTTGGATCCTGCGTCTGCGGTGCTGACCGATGCTGTGCGCTACCTTTCAGCACACCGCCGCACGAACGGATGTTGGGCATCCACTTATGAGTCAACCTGGGTGTTGATGACCTTGACCGATGTGCTCGCCGCCACCGGAGAATTAAGCGCGAGTTTTGCGTATTCTTCGGTGTTGAACGGGACGCCGCTGGCTTCAGGCCAGGCAGGCGGGCTTAACGCTCTCACGCCGATCGAATCGCGTGTGCCCCTGGCTAATCTGAACCAGGATGCCCCCAATGGGTTGAAAATCATTCATGAAGAGGGCCCAGGCCGATTATATTACCGGGCTTTCCTGCAGGTATATCGACCGGTTGAAGAGGTAACCCCTCTCAATCGCGGCCTGACTATCAGCCGAAAAATGGTCTTAGGCGGTCAGGACTGCACCAAGAGCGACTGTAAACCTGTAGACAGTATTTCTTTGAGTGACCAGCGCGCGCTGCAGGTTCGCCTGACTCTGACCCTGCCGCAGGCGATGTATCATCTGGTCGTCGAAGATTTCATCCCGGCTGGCGCGGAAGTGGTCGATCTCACTCTCAAGACATCCCAAAAATTGGTTATCCCCGAGCAAGATCAGATTGTTAACCGGTATCCGGCCTCCGACCCATTCCAATCCGGTTGGTATTGGTGGCTGTTCAGCAGCCCAAAGATTTACGACGATCATGTTCGCTGGACGGCAGCCTACCTGCCAGCTGGAACCTACGAATTAACCTACCGGCTGACACCGCTGCAAGCCGGGGAGTTCCGTCTGCTGCCGGCGCATGCCTATGAGACATATTTCCCGGAAGTTGAAGGGGCCAGCGCTGGAGCGATTTTCCGAATCGATCCATAAATGACCTGAAGTTCACCTGCAAGATGGAAAATACCCTCCCTGGGGTCACCAGGGAGGGTATTTTCCTGTTTGAATCAAGCTTGCTTTTGGGAAGATTGGAGTTTTTCCAATTCTTGTTCTAGCTGCTCCACCTGGCTGCGCAGCGTACCCACTTCTTGAGGTTGCGCAGGCTCAACTGGTGGGAGAGGCGCCGGGCGCATGCGAGCGGCGACCAGCAAATCACCCAGGCGCTTGCTCTCTTCGGCTGTCAGGCTGCCTTCATCTACCAGCAAAGTCAAACGCCGCCGGATTTCATCTTCCACGAATTGGACTGGATCCAAAAAAGGCTTCATCCCGCCGCGGATGGTCTGCAGCGTGGTGTTTCCGGCGCGCAGAATGCGAGTCAGAATGGCTTGCGGCAGCAGACCGCCCAGCTTCTTTTCTTGATCAAATATAACCTGGGTCAGGGTCAGGGCGGTCAGGTCGGCGCCGCTGGCGTAATCCACCACTTTGATTTCATCGCCCCGCCGAACCATTTCGGCGATCTCCTCCAGGGTCACGTATGCGCTGGCATCTACATCGTATAGCTTGCGATTTGAGTAGCGCTTGATCAGCGGCATGTTATACCTCCTGGCGATCCGGTTCTTGATGGGCTTTCTTTAGTTCCTCAATTTTTCTGTTCAATTCGGCAATACGAGCATTGAGGTTCTCAATTTCGGCCCGGGAGGCCTGGGAAAATTTTTGTTCTTCGGTCTCTTTTTGTTCTTCCTCTAGTTTTTGGCGCGATTCGAACACTTCGCGGATCAGGGAACGGGCGTCTTTTTCGGCTATTTCACCGCGTTCGGCCAACTTCGTGACAAAATGGGCGATTTCATCGCTGGCAATCGCTGCGCCACCGATGGCAGCCAGCATGATTTTGCGTGACAGGTCATAAAAAACGGTTCTCTTGACCGGTTCATCCGGGTTGTCTTGGGGCTCTGTGGTCATTTTATTTCTCCTGGTTAATATATAACGCACTGCGTTATGAAGATATTATAACGCAGTGCGTTAGAAAAATCAAGAGGGAATTTGCTTACCCGGCTCCAAGGGGAAGTGCTCGAATTTTAGCTGATCGTGGCGGCGAAGCTCACGCGATCTACTTAATCGAAGACGACGGTTGGATGAGGGCTTTACCACACGGCAGCCCCTGCACCAGAATGATTCCCCGCTGATTGAAGGTGAACGACTGACCAGCTTTTAATAAATGGTCCTGGGGATCGCCCGGTTGGGTCAGCCAGAGGGTGCCGGTGGTGCACAACACCCTGGCGCCTGCCTGCCCGACTTCTAATTTTAAAAGTTCCAAACCATCCAGATCGATTTCTGAATGGATATCGTTGATAATGATCCTGGCATCCATCACGCTGCCGGCAAATTCTTTCTTTCGGATTTCCATGATCTACCTCCATTATTCTCCGGCGTGCGAACGCCGGGCTATAAAATCTACTAATTCGATCATCAATTCAACTTCGCTTACAGGATACGCGAGAATAAGATGATTTACTATCCGTTTCTTGCTTTCAAAGTTGGAGACGGCGCCGTTTGATTAAAACGGTTCGGTTTATAATGAAGGAGCAGCGCCCACATGGGCATTTTGAGGATTTCGTTAAATAGAGGGACTACCATGAAGTTTCGTAAATTGGGACGCACCGGCCTGGAAGTAAACGAGATTTCCCTGGGTACGGAATATTTGATTTATGAGACACCGGAGAATGCGGTTTCAGTCCTGCGCGATGCGGTGGAGCGAGGAGTGAATTACTTCGATACCTTCTGGGCGCAGCCAGGCTTCCGCGATATGCTTGGGACGGCTTTCAAAGGTATTCGCCAGAAAATCCACCTGGCGGCTCACCTGGGGGCGGTGATGTACGGCGACCAGTACGGCAAGAGCCGCGATCCGCAGGCTGCGGAAAAATTCTTTCACGATTATCTCAGGCGCGTCGGCACCGACTACGTGGATGCGCTGTATTTGCACAACTGCGATACGCAGGAGGATCTGAATGCAATAATGAGGCCGGGTGGGCTGCTGGACCTGGCGCGGAATTTTCAAAGCCAGGGAAAGGTGCGGTTTATCGGTTTCAGCAGCCATAATGCCGAGATCGCCCGCCAGGCGGTGGAGAGCGGCGCGATCGACATGCTCATGTTCCCGGTAAACCTGGCGAGCTTCGCCGTGCCGGGGCAGAGAGAGCTGTACAACGCGTGTGCAGTAAATGGGGTGGGGTTGGTGGTGATGAAACCGTTTGGCGGCGGGAGCCTGCTGCGTGAGAAGAGCACGATCACGGTGGAAGATTTTCAAGGCGGCAGGACTCAGCTGGCGGGCGCGCCGATGCATTTTCCGCGGCCCACGATGAAGATCACGGCCACCCACTGCCTGGCGTATGTCCTCGATCAGGTGGGCGTCTCGACGATCGTACCCGGCTGCAAGAATTTAGCAGAGCTGGCCGAGGTGCAGAATTTCTGGAATACGTCGGTAGAAGAGCGCGACTATTCTTCGATCCTGCCGGTGTTCGCCCATTTTGCTAACGGAGAATGCGTGTACTGCAACCACTGCCTGCCGTGCCCGTCAGGCATCGATATCGGCCAAACGATGAGCCTTTTCAACCAGGCGCAGCAGAGACTGACCGACGAGCTGCGCGCGTCGTACGCTGTGCTGCCGGTGAAAGCCTCGGAATGCATCCAGTGCCTTGACTGCGAGGGGCGCTGCCCGTTTGGCGTCGAGGTGGCTGCCCATCTAGAAGAAGCGGTGGTGTTGTTTGGAAATTAAGATGCACCCAGTAAAACTCTGTTTCCATGGGCAGCAGCCTGGAATGATCAAGCCATGAAAGCCATGGTCATAAACTCAATCCAAACAATTGGCGAGCATTCAGCGCCATTGACGCCAGCCGATTTACCCATCCCTGTTCCAGGGCCAGGCGAGGTATTGATCAAGGTAGCCGTGTGCGGGGTATGCCACACGGAGCTGGATGAAATCGAAGGGCGCACCCCGCCGCCAAACCTGCCGGTGGTGCCCGGGCATCAGGTGGTGGGGCGGATCGAAAAGGCCGGCCCAGGCGCGGCGCGCTTTTACCCCGGGGAGCGGGTGGGGGTCGCCTGGATTTATGCGGCCTGCGGCGTATGTGAACATTGCCGGGACGGGCGCGAAAACTTATGCGCCTCCTTCCGGGCCACCGGGCGAGACGTCAATGGTGGTTATGCGGAATATATGGCTGCGCCGGAGGCCTTCGTCTATTCCATTCCCGCGTTGTTCAGCGATGTCCAGGCAGCACCTTTGCTGTGCGCCGGGGCGATCGGTTACCGTTCTCTGGCATTGTCCGGTATTCGCGATGGGCAAGCCCTGGGCCTGACCGGCTTTGGCGCTTCGGGCCATCTCGTGCTGCAAATGGCGCGCTTCCGCTACCCGCATGTGCGCGTATCGGTTTTTGCCCGCAGCGCGCAGGAACAGGCGTTTGCGCGTGAAATGGGGGCGGTATGGGCCGGCGGCGCTCAGGATACTCCCCCGGAAGCTTTGCATGCGATCATCGATACCACGCCGGTCTGGAAGCCTGTGGTGGAAGCCTTGCGCTGCCTGGCGCCAGGGGGGCGATTGGTGATTAATGCGATCCGCAAGGAGAGCCATGATAAAGCGGCCCTGATGGAATTGGATTATCCATCTCATTTGTGGATGGAGAAGGAAATTAAGAGCGTAGCCAATATCACCCGCCGCGACGTGAGTGAATTTCTGAATATCGCAGCCAGCATCCCGCTGTTCCCGGAAGTAGAGGAATATTCGTTGGCAGACGCCAACCGCGCCCTGGTGGAAATGAAGACCAGGCATATTCGCGGTGCCAAGGTGATCCGGATCGAGATGCCAAGGGGTGATTAATTTCCCCGATTTTTCGAAAAAGAAACGAGAAAAGGAAATATTACAATACAGGTGAAATTTTAGGATTAATAACCCGCGGTTCGGTGATCTCCTTCACATGACATTTTACCGCCTCTAGGGTATAAGCGTAACAGAGAAAAACTTTCAATTTGGGAGAGAAAGTCACCATGTTGTGGCACATCCTGATTGCGGCGGGGTCTGTGGTATGTGCGATACAGGCGATCCGGGTACACCGGCTGTTAATTTCAGCATTGTGGCTGGCCGGATGCAGCGCACTGGTTGCGCTTCTCATGTACCTGATGGGAGCACCCGAGATTGCTGTAATCGAGCTCAGTGTGGGGGCCGGTCTGGTTACCGTGTTGTTTGTTTTCGCCATTAATATCGCCGGTGAAGAAGTCATGGCGGTCCGTTCGCTCGTTCCGCGCCCGTTGGGCTGGCTGTTGGTGGCGGCATCTGGCGCGTTACTGACCTGGATTACGCTGCCTTCATTTTTGCCTCTAGTGGTTGGCGAAGCCCAGGCGGGTTTTGCTAAAGTATTATGGCAGGACCGTTGGCTGGATCTGCTGCTGCAGATCGTGCTAATTTTCGCAGGCGTTTTGGGGGTAATTGGATTGCTGGCAGACGCCAAAACCGACGCGCCGGAGGGAAAATAAATATGGAAATGTCTATCCCCGGGATTATTCTCATCACCGTCCTGGTGCTCCTGGCAATTGGATTTTACGGCCTGATGGCGGTATTTAACCTGATCAAAGTCATCGTTGCCCTGCAGATCCTGGCAAAAGGAGCCATGCTGGCGCTCGTTCTGGCAGGTACGGTCACCGGGCAGGTGAACCTGGCCCAGAGCATTGCACTGACCGTCATCGTGGCAGATACCATTGTGGCAGTGGTCGGGTTAGCTCTGGCAGTTCAGATCCGGCGCCGGTTTGGCACCCTATCCATCAGGGCCTTGAGCACGTTGCGGAGGTAAGCATGCCTGGCGTGTGGATCCTATTAACAATTGGCCTGCCGTGGATTGGGGCGCTGGTGGTGCTTTTGACCGGCGACCGCCGGGCAAATGTTCAGCATGGTCTGGCCGTGACGTTTTCGCTGGCCGCGGCGGCGTGCGGGATCATCCTGTTGTTTAATACCGGCGACCAATCGGCGATCTCCCTGCCCGTGGGCGGCGTCTTTGGAGATTTTTCTTTCCTGGCGGATGGGTTGGGGGTATTCCTGGCAGCCGTGGCGACAGTGGTCGGCTGCCTGGCGGTGATTTTTTCCGTCGATTACATGAAAGGCGAACACCAGATTGGTCGGTATTACGCCTTTGTCTTATTCTTTATCGGCGCAATGGCCGGCCTGGTGCTGACCAGCAGCCTGCTTTTGATGTTTGTTTTTTGGGAAATTACTGCCCTGTGTTCGTATGCGTTGATCGCCTTTCATAACGATGACCCAAAGGCAGTTGCCGGTGGGATCAAGGCGCTGATCATCACCCAGTTTGGCGGGATTGGTCTGCTGGCGGGCGCGCTGCTGCTCTTCGTCTATCAAGGAAATTATGATATCCATGCCTTTCTGGCCAATCCAGGTGGTTTACCGGCGAACGTGCTGGTCTGGATGGCCTTTGGCTGCCTGGCAGCCGCGGCTGCCAAATCGGCGCAGTTCCCTTTCCAGACCTGGCTGCCGGATGCGATGGAAGCGCCTACCCCGATCAGCGCATTAATCCATGCCGCGACGATGGTCAATGCCGGCGTTTATCTGCTGGCCCGGTTTTACCCGGCTTTTGCCGATGTGCCCATGTGGCGTGAAGCCGTGGTCGTGGTGGGCATGCTGTCGGCTTTGATGGCAGCGCTGATGGCCCTGGTCGCTAATGATCTCAAACGGGTGCTGGCGTATTCTACCGTCAGCCAGCTTGGGTACATGGTATTTGCGGTGGGCGCAGGAGGGGTGTTTGCCAGCCAGTTTCACCTGTTTAGCCATTCAATTTTCAAAGCGCTGCTCTTCTTGAGCGCGGGGGCGGTCATTCATTCTGTCGGCACCCGCGATATGCGCGAGATGGGCGGCCTGGGTAAGTCCAATGCCGCTGGTTCGCGCGGTGTTCCTGGTCGGTGCCCTGGCGCTGATGGGCATTCCAATTTTCAATGGTTTTTGGAGCAAGGAGCTGGTCCTGGAATCTGGATTGATCCTTTGGCGAGGAACACGGCATGCTCTGGGCATACGCCGTCATGGTGCTGGTAGCCGGCTTGACCGCCCTGTACACAGCGCGCTGCCTGTGGATGGTTTTTTACGGTCCAAGGCATGATGAGAAACACGTGCATGACGCCGGACCTGCCATGCGGGTGGCCCTGATCCCGCTGGCATTGGGGACTGTGGTGACCTGGCTGTTGGCAGATCCATTCCTGCGGTTGTTAGAAACGGTTCCGTCTTTCCACGGGCTGCTCGGCAAGGTCGAGTCTGGTTGGGAAGTGCTGGTGGAGATCATCACGGCTCCGGCAACTTTTCTGGCCTTGGGGGTGATTGGGCTTGGCCTGCTGACCTGGCAGTTCCGCAAGAATCTTGGTTGGATCAGCCAGGGTCTGAAAGGCATCAGCAAAATCGCCGAGGGCGGTTTTGGTTTTGAAGCGATCAACCGGGGGATTGTGCAGGGTCGTGCAATCCGGGGCAGAAATCTTGCGCGGCACACAAACTGGCATGCTCAGCTGGAATATCGTGGGCCTGGTCGCGGGTTTTGTGATCGTGCTGATCGTGCTGATCCTGGGAGGGTGATCGAATGACTGTGACTTCAGAATTAACCTGGTTGATCGCCCTGCCATTGGTGGCATCTCCCTTAATCTATCTGTTTGGGCGCCTGGCAGTGCGCCTGCCGAAAAATAACAAAATTCCCAACCCCGCGCGCTGGCTGGCAATCGTCGCGCTTCTGGCAGACCTGTTAATATTATTCACGGCCTGGCAAAAAATGCAGCAGGTTTCCGCCTTGCCCTGGCAGATCGGCACGATCTATCTTTCCCTGGATGGGATCGGTTTTTTGATGGCTGCCGTGGTCCTTGGACTGGGGTTCCTGGTGGCAGTCTTTTCCACGCGCTACATGCAGGGCGAATTGGGCGAAGAGAAATTTTACGCTTTGCTGGTTGCCATGATCGCGACGATGATCGGCATGTGCTGCACAACCGACCTGTTCAATCTGTGGGTGTGGTTTGAAGCAATGGCAGTCACTTCGTATATGCTGGTTGCTTTTTATCGAGAGCAGCCGGCATCCCTGGAAGCCGGGTTTAAATACCTGGTGCAAAGCGCATCGGGATCGATCCTGGTGGTGTTGGGGATCAGCCTGGTATTTGCGGCTACAGGGACGCTGGATTTATCGTTGATGAGCATCACCGAGACCATGAATCCGTTGATTCTGGCAGCGGCGGCATTATTTGTGATTGGTTTTGGCGTGAAGATCGCCCTGGTGCCTGTACACACCTGGCTGCCAGATGCGCATTCCCAGGCGCCCAGCGGAATCAGCGCCATGCTCTCCGGGGCAGTGATCGAGACCGGTTTAATCGCTTTGCTGCGGGTCCTGCACCCGTTCACGTTGGGACCAGGCCAGTCGCACAATTGGGGCCTGCTGCTGCTCGGGTTTGCCGCGTTGAACATGCTGGTGGGTAACCTGATGGCCTTGCGCCAGACCCAGGTCAAGCGGCTGCTGGCGTATTCCAGCGTGAGCCACATGGGCTATATGCTGCTGGGGGTTGGGATTGCCATGACCTTCGACAGCCTGAACGGCGCTTCGGGTGCTTTTTTCCACCTGATCAACCATGCCGCGATGAAGGGTCTGGCATTTTTATCAGCCGGCGCGCTGCTTTACGCGATCCATCTTTCACGCGGGGATCATGCGCCGCTTGTTTTGGATGATCTCAATGGGGCTGCGCGGCGTTATCCCCTGGCGGCTTTTGCCTTCAGCATCGCAGTCTTGGGCCTGGGTGGGCTGCCGCCCCTGTCTGGCTTCATGTCGAAATGGCAGATATTTGTTTCCGGTTTTGAAACTGGCAATCCCTGGGCGATCGGGCTGGTTATATTTGCGGCGTTAAACAGCGTGCTATCCCTTGGATATTATGCTCCCATGGTTAACCGCCTGTATCGTTTTGAGATGGCGGTCCCGGTACGGCGCGGGGGAACGATTTCGTTCTGGATGGCGGCGCCTTTAGCAGTTCTGGTATTGGTGGTGATCATTCTGGGTGTCTATCCTGCCCTGGCAAATGGTCTGGTCCTGCCGGCAGCATCCGATCTGGTTCCATCGTTGATTAAATAAACGGAGGATGGAGATGGAGATTTTACTTTCCCCCCCGGTCGCATTTCTGCTTTATATTCCGCTGATCGTGATCCTTGCCCTGATCGGGCGGTCGATGGCAGGAGCGGGCAAGGCTGGTTATCTAAAACGCAGTGTTTACGGCTCCGGAGAAAAGGCGCAGACCCAACTGGCTGCGCCCGGCTACCGTCCGTTTTTTCTGGTGGCTTTCTTTTTCGCGATCCTGCACCTGGGAATGCTGGTTCTGGGAAGCGGGTCGCTGGAAATGATTTCCCCGCTGTATGTTCTCGGACTGCTGCTGGCACTGGTGGCACTTATCCTGGGCTAGTCAGTCAGGTTTCGGGGTGAGTTCTACGCCCCGGAAATGGAGAAAACATGGAATTAAAGGTCAGTACACCCTGGAAAATGGCCATGGATAAGGTGAAAACCTGGGCGAGGATCAATTCACCCTGGCTGGTGCACTTCAACAGCGGATCCTGCAACGGCTGCGACATCGAAATTCTGGCGACCTTGACCCCGCGCTACGATCTTGAGCGTTTTGGCGTCAAGCTGCAGGGCAGCCCACGCCATGCGGATGTTTTGATATGCACCGGTCCAGTGACGCGCCTGGCCAGGGAACGCCTGCTGCGCGTCTATGAGCAGATGCCTGATCCGAAGTTCGTGGTGGCGGTCGGCTCCTGTGGAACCTCGGGAGGAATATTTCAGGGCTGCTACAATATTGTTGGGATGATCGATGACGTGCTGCCGGTCAACGTGTTTATCCCGGGCTGCCCGCCGCGACCGGAGGCGATCATTTATGGGGTCGCTCAGCTGCTGGAAAGCTTGAAAGCAAAATAAAGGTGAAGCAATGATTACTGAGGAAGCGTTAGCCAAAGCTGAAGGGATATTGAAGTCATTTTCGTTGATTTCAACCCACCCTGCTCCCGACCGGTTGGATGTGACCATCTTGCCGGCCAACCTCGAAGATGCGGTGCGGGCAATCATCGATGCCCAGTGGGGATATCTAACTGCGATCACCGGGTTGGACCGTCCTGGCAGCCACGCGCCGTCCCCTGAAGATAAGCAGTGGTCGCGGCTTGCGACTGAACCCCAGGTGATCGGCAGCGCAGTGGTGCCTGAAGGCTCCATTGAAATTCTGTATCATTTTTGCCACAAAGCCGCGATCGTCACCTTGCGCACCGGGGTGCGATATTCCTTCGCGGTGATCCCCAGTATCTGTTCGATTATCCCGGCTGCGACATTATATGAACGCGAGTTGGCGGAAATGTACGGGATCAAGGTGGTGGGAACGCCAAGCACCTCGAAGCTGCTCCTGCCCGATGATTGGCCGGATGAAGTGTACCCGATGCGCAAATCATTTACCGGGGCGGAGATGCTCCCGCCGATCAAGGAGGATTGACCGTGGAAGCATTACCAAAAGCCAATAAATTTATCGTCCCGATTGGTCCGCAGCACCCGGCGTTAAAGGAACCCGGTCACTTTGAATTCATTGTAGATGGCGAGGTAGTCACCGGGGCGTCGATCCGGTTGGGCTACGTGCACCGCGGGATCGAAAAAGGCACCGAAGATCGAACCTGGATCCAGAATATTTACCTGCTGGAACGCATTTGCGGAATCTGCTCGCATACCCATTCTTCAGCCTATGTCATTGGGGTAGAAAAGCTGGCGAATGTGACCATCCCACCCCGCGCCCAGGCCATCCGCACCCTGTATCTTGAGCTGGAACGCATTCACAGCCACCTGTTATGGTTGGGGGTGATCGCCCATGAAGGCGGTTTCGATACCCTGTTCATGTACTCCTGGCGAGATCGAGAAACGGTGATGGATATTCTGGAGAACCTGAGCGGGAACCGGGTAAATTATTCGGTTAACAGCCTGGGGGGTGTCAAGTACGATGTGGATGAAAAACAGATCGATATGATCCGGCGGGGAATGGATTACCTTGAAGAGCGCACGCATTATTATCTCAAGGTGGTTACCTCAGATGAAACCTTCCTCGGGCGCACGCGGCACATCGGCCTGATGTCCAACGAACAGGCGGTGAAATTGGATGCCACTGGTCCGACGGCGCGCGCCTCTGGCGTGGCAAAGGATATTCGCGTGGATGCCCCGTATGCCGCGTATGTCGATTTTCCGGTGAAAATCCAGGTTGCCACGCACGGCGATCTTGGAGGCGCGGTTTGTCGTCCGTTTGAATGAACTGTTTGAAACCTACCGTCTGATTCGTGAAATTCTCGATCATCTCCCCCCAGGAGATCTAATCGCCAGAGTGCCGCGGCGCATCCCGGAGGGGGAAGTGATCAGCCGGGTGGAAGCTCCGCGGGGTGAGCTGTTTTATTACATTAAGAGCGGCGGCGGCGATAAGCCTGACCGGGTGAAAGTACGCACCCCGAGCCTATGCAACTGGGCTTCGGTCATTAACCTGGCGGTCGGGCACAACCTGGCAGATATGCCGATGATGCTGGCAGGGATCGATCCGTGTTTTTCGTGCAACGACCGGTCGGTAACCATCCGGCGAGCCGGGAATGACGAGCACCTGTCGTGGGAAGAATTCCGTCAAAAGGGAATCGAAAATAACCGATGAACGTAATTTTTAATCCCATTCTCGCTTTGCTGGTATTTCCTGGCGGGGTATTCCTGCTGTTGAGCGGGCTGTTCTTTGAGTGGGTTGATCGCAAGCTGATAGCTCGCTTTCAAAACCGGCTGGGTCCGCGCTGGTTCCAACCGCTGGCTGATTTTCTTAAGCTTCTGGCCAAGGAAGAGATCATTCCGGTGGGCGTGCATGCAGGATTGTTCATCGCGCTGCCGATCGTTGCCCTGGCTGGTGCAATGACGGCGGCATTGTACGTGCCAATGTTCGGTTTCGGCCCGGCTTACTCCTTTCGCGGCGACCTGGTGGTGTCACTCTACCTGCTGAGCATGATGACTTTATGCACCGGCCTGGCAGGGGCCAACACGCTCGACCGGTTTTCCCTGCTGGGCGCGACCCGAGCCTTGACACAGCTATTTTCTTATGAGGCCCCATTCTTGCTGGCTCTGCTCGGACCTGCGATCGCCGCGGGCAGTTGGGATATCGGTTTTATCAACGTGGTCGCCAGTCAGAACTGGTGGATGATCTTGACCCAGCCGATCGGCTTTCTGGTAGCGATTATCGGGTTAATGGGAAAATTAGAGCTCCCGCCGTTCGATGCCCCTGAAGCGGAAACCGAAATTGTATCCGGCGCACTGACCGAATACAGCGGGCGCGGCCTGGCAATTTTCAAGATTGGCCGGGATGTTGAACTGGTGGTTGGTCTGACAATGGTCGCGGCTTTTTATCTGGGCGGCTTGAGCAACCCGTTGGAATTCGTGCTCAAAGTGGGGGTGCTGCTGCTGTTGACCGCCGGATTGCAATCCCTGTTTGCCCGGCTGCGCATCGATCAAACGGTGGGGCTGTGGTGGCGGGTAGGCGCGATTTTAGCCCTCGTGCAGCTTTTAGCAATCCTGGTGGGACGGTCGCTTAACCCGGTTCTCTAAACCGCTGTGGTAGAATCATTTAAGGCAAAGTGATAATAGGTAGTAGCAGGATTTAATGAGGTAGAGCCATGACAATCGGATCCATGCTCAGTGATATTGTTAGCTCTTTGTTTAAGAAACCAATCACAGAGACCTATCCATTTAAGAAGTATCCAAGTCCTGTGCGGCTGCGCGGGAAATTGATCTATGACCCAGCCAAATGCTCTGGCTGCCAGCTCTGTGTGAAAGACTGCCCGGCAGATGCGATTGAGCTGCTGGTGGTCGATAAGGTTGCCAAACGATTCGTCATGCGCTACCATGCCGACCGCTGCACATACTGCGCTCAGTGCGTGGAAAGCTGCCGGTTCGACTGCCTGGGCATGTCTGCGGAAGATTGGGAGCTGGCCTCAGTGAATAAAGAGCCGTTTTCGGTATATTATGGACGAGATGAAGATATCCAGGCGCTCATGGCGCGTTTGGCTCAACCGGCAGATACAGACCATTAAAGGTGAAAACCCAGATTTTCGCATAGTCGTGGTGGGGGTGGGGAACGAACTCGCCGGCGATGATGCGGCGGGTTTGGTTGTTGCGCGTGCATTGCAAAAATATGCGTTGGATGATCAACGGGTGTTGGTCCTGGAGACAGGTCCGGCACCCGAAAACTTTACTTCTTCTATCACGCGTTTCAGACCTGACTGGGTGTTGGTGGTGGATGCGGCTCGCCTGAACGGTTCGCCCGGGCAGATCACCTGGCTTGAGCTGGCTGAAGTCAGCGCTGCCGGCGCCGCCACCCACGGACTGCCCCTAACCATGTTTGGGCGCTACCTGGTGTCTGAAACAAGCTGCAATTTTTCTATCTTAGGGATCCAGGTAGCCCACACCGGTTTTGACCAGCCGGTCTCTCTTCCCGTTCAGCGAGCGGCTCTGCGCGTTGCCAATGCCTTGAGCCGCATTTTGAGCGGATAAAAAAATAAGCGTTCGCCATTATTCTTTTTTGAAAATTCACCACAAAGGTCACAAAGGGAAAATCATTTTACGTGGTCGCCGTCAGTCCGACCAGCTTATATGATGAATCGGTCATTGCGAGCGAAGCGAAGCAATCTTATGGTAAAAAGATTGCTTCACTGCCCTTTAGGCAGTTCGCGATGACGGGTTCTCATTATACGTGGTCCTCGACAACGCGAGCGACTTTTTCGCCTCCTTCAGATATCCTTCTAATAAATCATTTACATCTTTCCAACATGAAAAGGGTATGATCTGTGAGTCAGGGTGCATGCCGGAGTCATCCAGCGGTTTCCTAGTAGGATTCCCCGTGTGTATAACGGGTGTTCACCTGACAGAATTACTGTTTTATTTCAGGAGGTGAAAGATGAACCTCGATAAGTTCACCCAAAAAGCACAAGAAGCCCTTTTTCAAGCACAGCAGCTGGCCCGCGATCTGAACCATCAGACCATTGAACCGGCGCATTTGCTGCTGGCATTACTCCAGCAAGAAGAAGGCGTGGTTCCCGCGGTGGTCACCAAAGTATCAGGGAGTGTCACGGCGATATCCGAAGAACTGCGCCGCGAATTGGAAAACCGCCCCAAGGTTTACGGGGGTGGAGCTGGCGACGCCAGCCTTTCACGAGGGACATCCGATGTGCTTTCAGCAGCCGAACGCTATGCCAAAGGGATGCAGGATGAATATGTTTCAACCGAGCATCTGCTACTAGGATTAACCGAATCGCCAGAAGGCAAACGCCTCAACCAATTCGGCCTTTCCAAGGACGCCATCCTTAAATCTTTGGCAGCCGTGCGCGGCTCGCAGCGCGTTACATCGCAAAATCCGGAAGAAACCTACCAGGCCCTCGAAAAATATGGCAAAGACCTGACTGCCATGGCCCGCCAGGGTAAACTCGACCCGGTGATCGGCCGGGATGAAGAAATCCGGCGGATTGTTCAGATCCTTTCCCGGCGCACCAAGAATAACCCGGCGTTGATCGGCGATCCTGGCGTGGGAAAAACTGCCATTGTGGAAGGTCTGGCGCAGCGTATCGTCAACGGCGACGTACCAGAAGGCCTGAAACGCAAACGCCTTATCCAACTGGATATGGGCGCCTTAATCGCCGGGGCAAAATACCGGGGCGAATTTGAGGAGCGTTTGAAGGCCGTTTTGAAAGACATACAAACGGCAGAAGGCGAAATTATCCTCTTTGTCGACGAAATGCATACAGTGGTAGGGGCGGGCGCAGCCGAAGGCGCCATGGATGCCAGCAATATGCTAAAACCGATGCTGGCCCGTGGAGAACTGCATCTGGTCGGAGCGACAACTATCGACGAATATCGAAAGTATGTGGAGAAGGATCCTGCGTTGGAAAGGCGTTTTCAACCGGTATTGGTGGAAGAACCGTCAGTTGAGGATACGATCAGCATTCTGCGCGGTCTCAAGTCGCGTTATGAGGTACACCATGGGGTGCGTATCACCGATGCGGCCGTGATTGCCGCGGCTACCCTTTCTCACCGCTACATCTCCGACCGGCATTTGCCGGATAAAGCCATCGACCTGATCGATGAATCCGCTGCTCGCCTGCGCACAGAGATCGACTCCAAACCTCTGCCATTAGATGAAGTGGACCGCGAGATGATGCAGCTCGAAATCGAGCGCCAGGCGCTGCAAAAAGAAAAAGACAAGGCTTCCCACGAACGCCTTGAAAAGCTGGAACAGCTGCTGGCAGACTTGCGCGAAAAATCCGCGCAGCTCAGCACCCGCTGGCAAACCGAAAAAGAGGCCATCGCGGAGCTGCGCTCTATCAAGGAGCAAATCGATAAAGCCCAGGTAGAAATGGATCAGTCAGAACGCAAAGCGGATCTGGCCACCGCCGCCCGGCTGCGTTACGGCACCTTGCGCGAGCTGTCCGAAAAGCAGGCGACTGCTGAAAAACGGCTGATGCAGCTGCAGGGTGAGGGCGCGCTCCTGAAGGAAGAGGTGGATGCCGAGGAAATTGCCGAGGTAATTTCACGCTGGACGCATATCCCTGTTTCGCGGCTGCTGGAAGGCGAAACGCAAAAGCTGATCCACATGGAAGAACGGCTGCACCAAAGGGTCGTCGGGCAAGATGAGGCGCTGCGCGTGGTCTCAAACGCCGTGCGTCGGGCTCGCTCTGGCCTGCAGGACCCCAACCGGCCAATCGGCTCGTTCATCTTCATGGGTCCTACCGGGGTTGGCAAGACCGAGCTTGCCCGGGCGCTGGCTGAATTTTTATTTGATGACGAACGCGCCATGATCCGGATCGATATGAGCGAGTACCAGGAGAAACACACCGTTTCGCGCCTGGTAGGGGCGCCTCCGGGTTATGTGGGTTATGATGAAGGCGGCCAGCTGACGGAAGCGGTTCGCCGGCGCCCTTACAGCGTGGTGCTGTTTGATGAAATTGAAAAAGCGCACGCCGAAGTGTTTAACGTCCTGCTCCAGTTGTTGGACGATGGCCGCCTGACCGATGGCCATGGGCGGACGGTGGATTTCCGCAATACGATGGTGATCATGACCAGCAACCTGGGCAGCGAGCTGTGGATGCACAACCCGGATGAGGTTCAACGCGAGTCCCTGAACCGCGTGCTTCAAGCTCACTTCCGGCCGGAATTTCTCAACCGGATCGATGAAATTGTGATCTTCCACCCGCTCGACCGCAGCCACCTGGCCCGGATCGTTGAGATCCAGCTGCGCCACGTGGAGGAGCTGCTCAAGTCACGCGGGTTGAAAATGGAAGTTACGGAAAATGCCCGCCAATACCTGGCAGACGTGGGTTACGACCCCGATTTCGGCGCCCGTCCGCTCAAGCGGTCCATTCAGCGTGAGCTGCAAGATCCGCTGGCCCTGCACCTGCTGGCAGGTGAATTCCGCCCGGGAGAAACCGTCCTGGTAGACAGGGGGAGCGAGGGATTGGTCTTCAGCGCGGTGGTTGAAGGCGAGGTCGTGGCTTGATCTACCGTAAACTCACTATTTTTGTGTCTAGATGCAGACCGAATCCAAAAAGGCCAACCCCCAGATTTTCTGTAACTTCATTAACTAACGAGCATCAAATATAGCTGAACATAAAAATTTTCCTGTTGATCGGACAAAGGAGTTAGATATGAAGCTGGAAGTGAATGAATTGGGGTTGGATCGCATGATTCGGGCCATTCTTGGCGTTATCCTGTTTTATTTTGGGATCGCTGGCATCGTCCAGGGTACTCTGGGGATTGTTCTCCTGGCCCTGGGTGTAATTATCCTGCTCACCGCCGCGACCGGTTTCTGCCCGATTTACAAGCTGTTGAAAATTAAGACAAATAGGTAGAAAAATTAAATAAAAGAGTTGTCCTTGCCAGCGGCGAGGACAACTCTTTTTATTCAACATTAAATCCCCTCAAATAAATCGATTTCTCGCAGACCGTTAGCTGCCGAGGGATAGGCGCGCATATAGGTTTCTTTGGTAGCCAGGAAGCGGCGCGCCCATCCCTGAAAACCGCTGCTCATCTCCTGACCGCCCTGGCTGGCGTGACAGGCGCTGGCTTCATTTCTTATTCTGGCAACCGAACGGCATTCAATCGCGGCATGCGTTGGAAAGCTGACTTTTGCGATGGCTTCCAGGTCGATGTCTTTGTTATGGCCAAAATGCCTGGGATCCTGGCGGAATATTTTCAAGATTGTGACCGCCGCTTTCATAAAACCTCGCGGGAATGTCTGGTAGTACAGTTTCAGCGGCTGGTAAGGTGGAAGCGCTTCGACATCCGGATAATCCTGGCGCAGCGCCTCTCCCGCATGAAAAGCGCGGACGGTGGCGTTGTGAATAGCGATATGGTCAGGGTGGTAGTATCCGCCAACCGGGTCAAATGTGACCACTACCTGAGGTTTGAGCGCACGGAAATAATGCGCGATTTCGGCCGCGACTTTATCGGCAGGTTGAGCTGCCAGGGCAGCAGGATGGTGGTTGTCGGCTGTGTTGGGCATGCCCGAATCGCGGTATCCCATGAAAAATACATCCTTAAGGCCCAATATTTCCGCGGCGCAGCGCAGCTCGGACTCGCGCCGCTCGGCGATGGTGGCAAACCTCGTGAGAAATTTGGGGTCTACGTCTCCAACTTCGCCGCGAGTGGCGCATAGCAGGTACGTTTCCACTCCCTGTCTGGCATAATACGCCAGGGTACCCCCCATGCCGAATGTCTCGTCATCGGGATGGGCCAGGATGGCCAGCAAGACGCGTTTCTGGGTGTTCACCAAATCGGCCTTATGGATAGTAAGGCGCCAGCGGACCTGCTGGATTAATAATTTGTTTCAGGCTGGTGTAAGGAACGGCCACGGTCGACGGCCCTAAGGCATATGGGCCTACCTGATACGGATCGAAAGATATTTGCAGCCCTTCCGGGGTAATGTTCCAATTCTGGTAATTAACCGCTTCAGGTTGGGCGCCAGCTTCAAACATCAGACGGTCTTGTTTCTTCAGGTCAGCTATGCAGTAATCGGCGATTGACTGGATGAAATTCGATCCCGGCAAAAAAAGATCAGCAAGCATGATTTCTTTGCCGGCGATCAGGTTAAAATTCATCACACGGAAATACTGGTTAGGGTGGGCGGCGCCGGACCAATAATCGGCTACCCTGAACAAAATACTCAATAATCCATGGGTACCGTTCGTGACCTGGTAAGTGGTCTCCATGAAGGAAGGGTGGAAGTTTGGATCGGGAGTCACCTGCGATTTTGCCAGCTCTGAGAGATATGAATCCATCAATTCTTTGGCCATTTGCTTCGAAAAATCGTTAAAAGCCTGCATTTGGGGTGTTTTATTCTGCTCAAATTGGGGATAATACACTCTCAGGGTATATTCCGGATTGGCGCTTGATTCGAACAGGGATTGACTGCCCAACAAGAGGGGTTTTGCCGGGGTCGGCGTTGGCGCCACGGGCAGCGGGGTCGCGGAGGGAGTAGGCAGGGTCAGCGTCGGCGTAGGGGTGATGGCGGCCGTGGGCGGGACCGGGGTATCCGTGACCAAGAAACGAGGCAGGATCTGGCAGCCGGAAATGAGCAGAGTAAGAATCAGGATGAAAATGAGGTGTTTCATGGGTCTATTATATGCCTGGCGCCAGTAAATTTCTATAAGTTCACCCAGAAAAAGCAAGGGGCTTAGTACTCAGGCATTTTCGGATCGACATCGCGCGCCCAAGCGTTGATCCCACCGCGCAAATTGAACGATTTCGCGTAGCCTGCGGACCGCAGGATGCCCAGCGCCCTTTCGGAGCGTACACCGGAGCGGCAGAAAAGAACCAGCTCCTGACCCGGGTCTAGCTCCTTCAGGCGTTGAGCCAATTCTCCCACCGGAATGTTGATCGCCCCTGGAATTTGAGAAATCTGCAGCTCTACCGGTTCGCGCACGTCCACGAATATAACCGGTTCACCCTGGGCAATCTTACTCGCCACCTGCCCCGGATCCAGGTCGTATGGGGTGTGATGATTCTTCAGGAAGATCACGGGTAGGAACGCCGCAGTAGGCGTCATAGTCGATCAGATGGGTGATCTCGGGATTTGGTCCGCAGACCTTGCAGTTAGGGTTCTTCTTCAGGCGGATGGTTTGCATGCTGGAGTCGAGCGCATCGTACAGAAGCAGCTTGCCGATCAGCGGTTCACCGATCCCCAGGGCTATTTTCAAAACCTCGGTGGCCTGCAGGGTGCCAATGGTCCCCGGTAAAACACCGAAAACGCCGGCTTGAGAGCATGAGGGCACCAGGTAGGGTGGGGGTGGGTCTGGGAATAAGCAGCGGTAGCACGGGCCGCGTGCGGCGTCAAACACACTCACCTGCCCTTCAAACCGAAAAATCGAGCCGTAAACGTATGGTTTGCCGCTGATCACGGCCAGATCGTTGATCAGGTAACGAGTAGGAAAGTTGTCGGTTCCATCCACCAGCAGATCGTAGCTGGCGGATATTTTCTCGGCATTGGTCGAGTCCAGGATCTGGTTGTAAATGTCGACCTGGATATACGGATTGAGATCCACCATGCGCTGCCGCGCCGATTCAACTTTTAAATGGTTAATATTGGCACTGCCGTGGATTACCTGGCGCTGCAGGTTGGACGAATCTACGACATCGTAATCTACCAGGCCGATGCGGCCAATACCCGCGGCTGCCAGATACAGCGCGACCGGTGAGCCTAATCCGCCGGTGCCAACGATCAAGACGGAAGACTGTTTGAGCTTTCGCTGTCCTTCCATGCCAACTTCTGGGATCATCAAGTGGCGGGAATAACGGAGTATTTCGGCTGCAGACAAATCATTTGACATTTGATACCCTATAAAATATGAAACACGAATGGTCTTATTCTACCGGTAATGGTTCGACATGGATGGTGATGTCGGAATCGGGAGCTACCTGGTCAACTTCTCTTTCGACGATTTCGGTCAGACCGTGTGCTTTTGCCAGCGGCATCTGACCGTCGACCAGCACATGGACGTCGATAAACAAATTTGGGCCAGAGCGACGGATGCGCAGGCTGTGCACATTTTCAATCCCGGGGACAGATTTGATCACATTCTCCAGCTTCTCATTCATCCCTTTCGGCGCAGTATCAAGCAACCCCTGGATGGTGCGAATCCCGAGCTGAACGCTGACATAAATTACGATGACGGCAACGCCCAAGGCGGCGATTGAATCGGCTTTATCCAGGTTCTTCCATACTGGGGAAGAGCTTTCCAATAATTTACCGATCCAGGCCAGCAACAGGCCCAAAATGACCACGCTTGAGCTCCAGATATCCGTGCTAAAATGCAGCGCGTCTGCTTCAAGGGCCTGGCTGTTGTAATCCCTGGCGGCTTTATATAAAATCCGCGAGCGGTTGAAATCGATAAAGATTGAAACACCCATGACCAGGAAAGCCCAGATCGATATATCCACCGATACGGCCTTAAAGAATAAGCGCTGAACGGCTTCATAAATAATCCACACACAGGTAACCAGCAGTAAAAAGGTCTCAAAAAGCGCTGAAAGGTTTTCAATTTTGCCGTGACCGAACTGGTGCTCATTATCCGGAGCTTTGCCAGATACGCGAACAGCAAATAATGTGACCAGGGCTGCCACCAGGTCCAGTGCTGAATGAGCTGCTTCGGCTAATATACCCAGGCTGCCGGTGGTGATGCCGACGACCAGCTTAAATATGGTCAGGCCCACAGCGGCAAGTACTGAGGTCAGGGCGGCCCTGTTCTTGTTTTGGGCGGCGGTTTGTGTGATGGCAACTGTGGTCATGTTTCTTCTGGTTTCCTTATCGCTGTGGGTGTAATTATATCGTTTTGATATGAAAACGAGCTAAGACCAGGACCTTTACGCGAATATTTGAAAATCTAAATTTCCTGATTGGGTGTCGAAAATCAGGAAGCTGCGGTTCTCAACATGGAGCCCGCCCAATGCTCCAGGATTGACCACCCGGGTGGAGCGCACCATTTTATCCTCTCGGCGGTGAGTATGACCGTGGAATACAAATGCATACTCTCCGCTTTCCACCAGATTTTCGACAATCCCTTCCAGATGCCCGTGGGTTGCCGCTATTTTGACTCCATCAAATTCGCCGCGGTATATGATTCCACCGAAATTGTCCTCGCGGTAATACAGCAGGTTTTTCTGGATCTGGTTAGCGTTTATATCCCCGTTGCCGAAGGTGCAGATGAGCCGAAATTCAGCTAACAAAAGGGCAGTTTCGAGTTCGGTAATGTCACCGCAGTGCAGTACTGTCTCGATATTTTCCTGGCGCAATCGAATAATGGCATTTTTCAGGTTGCCGGTATGGTTATGGGTGTCGGAAAGAACAGCCAGGCGCATATTAAAAGAGATGAGTGATTAAGATTCTCAGCCCAATCCCATTCAGGATCAGCCCGCCAACAATTTCCATCCGTTTGCCAAAGGCGACACCCAGGCGGTGGCCGAGCATCAGTCCAACCAGGGAAAGGAAGGCCGAGATAATGCCGATGAGCAGGCTGGATGACACGATATTTACTTTGACAAGCGCCAGACTTAAACCTACTGCCATCGCATCCAGGCTGGTGGCAACTGCCAGGAGCACCAGGGTTCCCCCTCGCGATGGATCGTCGCGTTTCTGCTCATTCTCGTCTTTCTTGAAGCCTTCGATAATCATGCGGGTGCCTACCCAGGCCAGCAGGCCAAGAGCAACCCAATGATCAAAATTGGCGATCAACTGGGCGATCGTTGATCCGACCAGCCAGCCTAACAGAGTCATCATTCCCTGGAAAAGGCCAAAATGGAAAGAAAGTCGGAATACCGGGCGAAAGCTGAGAGCCATATTGCCAGTGCCTATCCCCAAGGAAACGGCAAAGCAATCCATTGCCAGGCCAATCCCAATAAAGACAAGTGAAAATAAATCCATTTATCCTTTAACCCAGTTCCATGAATTTAGTGCAAACGAAAGGATTATATCACCAAGTTTTGGCTGGAATGGCGGTTTTGACTGAGAATAGCGCCAGACCACGATCAACAACGCATTATAGCCGAGGGAGTGCTTATTTTTGGGGTACGATCACATCTACTGACGCGTGGTGCAAGGTGATATCGACCGGGGTGTGGCCGATGATCTCACCGTCGGCCTGAACGACGACCCTGCGGCGCGTTCGGATCGAAATGCTTTGTTTTGAGGTGAAGGAGACAAAACCCGGTGTTTCCCGACGGCGGCCTACCAGGATATTGACGGCGATCAGTGCCAGTCCAAAAAACGTCGGCGCCCGCAGAGCAATGATTTCAACTTTTCCATCGTCTGGCTGGATTTCTAAAACGGTGGGAAGCTCGCCGAGTCCGATGATGCTGCTGTTGATGACCATCAGCTCGGTGGCGCGCACCTTGGTTTCGCTCCCATCGATCCCCAGGCGAAAATTTTGCTGGCGTAGTCCAGAGGCCTGGACTAAGAAATTCCAGAAATAAGCCAGGAAACCAAAACGCCGTTTTTGATGCCTGAGGGTGGCTTGAATGACGGCAGCGCTTAACCCAATGCCCACGTTGAGCAGATAATGGCGCCCATTTACTTCCAGGCTGTCAATTTTCATCTGGCGGTGGGGTTTCAGGAGGAGATGCATCGCATCTTCAAAAAAAATGGGAATGCCCAGATTATGGGCGAGGGCGTTCCAGGTGCCGGTGGGCAAAATTCCCAGGGGGATGCCGGTGTACGTCAGCCCGGTGCCCACTTCGGATATTGTGCCATCCCCGCCGGCTGCCACGACCATGGTAATTTCACCGGTCAGCTGTTCGCGAACGACTTCTGGCAGTTTTTCAGTCCCGGTGGTTTGGTAAACCCTGGTTTGCCAACCGGCCTCGTGAAATAAACGCTCAAACCGGCCGCGGATGATATCCGGTTGGGAAACCCCTGAGACAGGGTTGATCACGAGCAGTGCCGTTTGATTGTCCATTTACAAAGAGGCGGGCGGTTAAAGGCACAGCTTTTTACCGCCCGCCGATTCATTTTATTTCTTCCCGGTTTTTTTATTTTTTGAAACCCGTTCCAGGCCGGGAAGCTCTGGGGCGCCCATGGCACGCATGCGCATCTCTTCGGATTTCTCCGCGATGACCGGGCCCTCAATCCAACGGGCACCCGGCATGCTTTGGACTGCCGATTGGATGGCTTCTAAGGGAGAGTTTGCCCAAAAAGATTGGGTAAATGGCCTTGAAGCCGGACCGGCTTTTCGTCCACCCTCGTTTTTAGGAATGTACAGGCCTTCAACCCAAAACAGTTTCATAGTAGCCTATAATGATGAAAAGATGATTCTAGTATAGCTTATTTCCAAAGTTGCGAATGAATGTGCTTCTTCCCTTGCTTGAGGTCGTAATATCCAGGCTGGAAGAATAGTAAGGCGAATTTCGCCTGGATAGAGACCTCATGGTTTACAATAATTGAAGAGCGCCCTTTTTCTAAAAAAAAACCATAGGGCAATATACACATGTGATCATGGAAGAAGTATTTCTCGATTCAATCCCTTTCAAACCCGATTTTGAGAGCCTGACCAGACGGCTGCACCTGAAGTCTGGCAGCCCGCATCTGGAGGATTTCTCCATCTTATTTAACGAGATGGCTGAAATTGCCCGACCGAAGGCATTTTATAAGGTGTCCTTTATCGATGAGAGTGAAGCGGATAGTATTGTGATCAACGGCGTCTGCTTTCACAGCCGGGTTCTATGCGTGAATCTGGCGGATGTGCACCGCGTGTTTGCTTACGTGGCGACCTGCGGGCGAGAGATAGCGGATAAGAGAGCCGGAGAGACTGATATTTTAAGCCAGTTTTGGGCAGATGCGGTGATGGAATCGGCCTTACAAGCGGCGATGGCAGCGATGATGGAAGATATGAACGGCCGTTATCAGCTTGCCAAAACCTCCGCCATGAATCCTGGATCGCTACCTGATTGGCCGATCACCCAACAGCGCGCATTTTTTGATCTGCTTGGCTCTTCGGCGGATCGCACTGGAGTTCGCTTGCTGGACAGCATGTTAATGACCCCGTCCAAATCTACCACCGGGATTATTTTTGAAACGGAAAGTAATTTTGTCAACTGCCAGCTTTGCCCGCGCCGTACCTGCCCAAACCGGCGCGCCGGATATAATCCTGAACTGTTTGATACCAAATACAGGCAGCCCTAATAATTCCTAAAGTATCCTATGAGGTATTCACCCGAGGTATTCACCCTCGGGGTGACGACGCGCCGTCCCGATTTTTTTATACTTAGGTTGAAAATCGGAGGTATTATGAGTCCAATCCAAAAGCCCCTCACGTACCATATACGCGTTCGCGGGCAGATTCCAAGCCACTGGCTTGAGGCTTTTTCCAATCTGGCGATCGAGAAAAAGACCGATGCCCACGGCATAATTTCCCAACTAAGCGGCGAATTTGACGACAGCGCCGCGCTGCAGGGCGTGCTCAGTAATCTTTACTCGCTGGGACTGGCGCTGATATCGGTGGAAGCGGTGTGCGACTGTCAGAGTGATGAGATTAAGGATTAACTGTGTAATAATTCTTGCCTGTTATTCCGGTCTGGCGCGGGGAAAAACCGCATAAGAAAGCATTGCTGCGGGATGCGTGACATGTTCCAGGATAAGCAGCCTGTCATCGAGGACAGGGTCTGCCGGTTTTTGATAAACCGAAGATCGGAAATTTGCTCGCAGCCAGCATGCGGCACTGCATGGCAGGATAAAGATTATAAAAATCGATATAATTATGGTATTGGTGCACACGAATTGAAATTCTGATCCAATTGCTTGCCACAGGAGTAGGGAATGTCCATTTCAAGAAGTCGCCTATCATTCGCATTGGTCTTAATTGGGCTGGGCGCCTGGCAGTTAGCGATCAATATCAGCCCAGCGTTCAAAGACGTGGTTTACAGCAGCCAATATTGGCCGTTAAATGTGGTCGGTTTCGGGGCATTTATGGCCCTTATCGGTTTACTGACCTGGTCTCCCGGGTGGTTTGTGCCTGCATGCATCGTTGCCGGTGTAGGCGGGCTCTTGTATTACCAGAACCTGACCGGTGATTGGTCGAGCTGGTCTTACGCCTGGACAATTATCCCGGGTTTTGTGGCAGTGGGATTGTTTTTACTAGGTCTGGCTACCTGGAAGCGCGGACCGGTGATCGCAGCCGGTTGGACGCTATTCGGCAGCCTGGTGCTCTTCGGTATCTTTGGCTCAACCCTGGGCGGGCTGCCGATTGCCGCTACGGTAGGAGCAGCTTCGATCATCATGCTGGGTCTGATGTTGCTGGTTTCACCCTTACTGCGTAAGAAGCAGCCCCCGCAGTGAAAACTTTTAACCTCCAATGGGATTGTCTGAAAAGTCCCTTTTTGAGTTTTTAACCGCCACAAGCGGCGATTAAAAACCCTGACTGTCTTTTCGATATGAATCGATTTCATGTGTTTTCCCCCATCCGCCTAAGGCGCGCAGAGCGACCCCCGCTTCGGAGCGGGGGAGCATTTTTTTAAGCGGTTTTTTGCGCACGAGTGAGCAAAAAAAACAAATTTAAAATATGGGGGTGTATTATATCGGAGGGCTGATCTGCCTGGTGAGCGCCCTATTTGTGATCAACCCAATCAAAACCTACACGCTCAATAACGTTTTGATGATGCTGGCCCTGGGCATTTTCCCCACCGTTTTAGGGCACACCATTCTGAATTACTCTATGAAGCATTTTCGCAGCCAGGTGGTCAGCGTGGCTAACCTGGGCCAGATCCTGGTCGGTTCATTTTTTGGGTTCTTGTTCCTGGGGGATGTGCCGCGTCCGAGCTTCTATGGGGCGGCAGTTGTCATCATTCTTGGCATTCTCATCGTGCTGCGCGGCAGCCAGCAGCGCTACGCGAATGATGATATCAGAACTGAAAAGGCTGAGGGCTGATTTAGCAGCCTGACTGCTAAACCAGCCCTCAAGTAAATCAGATCGAATGTGCGCCTATACCGCGGCCGGGATGGTCTCGGTATTTTCCAGAGCACGCCTTACAGCTGATCCGTCAAGGTTTTCTTTTATGAGCAGTTCTTTCGCCAGGGTATGCACTGCGGGGAGGTGCTCGGTCAGCAGTTTCTGGGCTCGTTCATACTGCTCGGTGATGATCCGCTTGACTTCCGAATCGATCAACTGCTGAGTTTCAGGGCTGATCTGGGCGTTATCGCGAACCGCGCCGTTGAGGTATTGAAGCTGCTGCCCGAGATAGCGCACGTTGCCCAACTTTTCGCTCATGCCAAACTCCGCCACCATGCGGTGAGCCAGGTCGGTGGCGCGGTTGATATCGTCGCTGGCGCCGGTGCTGATGGAACCAATCACGATTTTTTCCGCCGCGCGGCCGCCCAACATGACCGCGATGCGGTCTTCGAGCTCTTCTTTGGTCATCAGGTAGCGGTCTTCGGTGGGCATTTGCATGGTATACCCCAGCGCGCCGCGGCTGCGGGGAACAATGCTGATCTTGGCGACGGGTTCAGCATGCTGAACGATCTGGGCGACCAGAGCGTGTCCAACCTCATGATAGGCGACCGTGTTGCGCTCGACTTCGTTCATCACCCGGGTACGCTTTTCCAGCCCGGCGACAATCCGCTCGATGGCAGCCTCAAAATCCTTCATTTCCACGGCGCTGGCGCTGCGCCGGGCTGCCAGCAAAGCGGCCTCGTTAATCACATTCGCCAGGTCTGCGCCGCTGAAGCCGGGGGTGATGCGCGCGGCGCGCTCCAGGTCAAAATCCTTTGCCAGGCTCACATTCTTACTGTGGATCTTTAAGATCTGGATACGCCCGGCAAGGTCCGGGTTGCCCGACCACTACCTGCCGGTCAAAACGTCCGGCGCGCAACAGGGCCGGATCGAGCACTTCCGGACGGTTGGTGGCTGCCATGATGATCACCGGATTGCTGGCATTGGTATTAAAACCATCGATTTCCGCCAGCAGCTGATTGAGAGTCTGTTCGCGTTCGTCATTTGAGCCAAACTGCACCGCGTTGGCCCGGCTGGCGCCGATCGCATCGATTTCATCGATGAACACGATGGCCGGGGCCACTTTGCGGGCCTGCTCAAACAGGTCGCGCACCCTGGCAGCACCTACCCCGACGAACATCTCTACGAATTCAGAACCGCTGGTTTCAAAGAACGGCACCTCGGCTTCACCGGCGGTAGCCTTCGCCAGCAGGGTTTTGCCTGTCCCCGGAGGGCCGACCAGCAGCACGCCTTTAGGGATGCGCCCACCCAGGCGGGCGAACTTCTCAGGGGTTTTGAGGAACTGGATGATCTCCTGCAGCTCGGCAATCGCTTCATCCGCCCCACCGACATCCTTGTAATCGACCCCAATTTCCTCCGCTTTCACTTCGGTGGCCTTACTTTTGCCTACGCCGAATATGCCGCCGCGTCCGCCAGCACCTCCGCCGCCAATGCCTCCGCGCGACATACGGTTATACAGGAAATACCAGGCTCCTCCAATTAAAGCCAATGGAAGCACGTAAGCCAGCAAGAAGCTGCCAATGGGGCTGGGTGGCGGACTTACTTTATAAGACACTTTGGCCGCATCCAGCTCTTCGATGAGCTTTGGATCCCCGGTGGGCACTGAAACAGTCGTAAAGGGTAAAGTCTCGCTGGCGTTGGTGCCGGTATCGGGATTTTTCATCTCGCCAGTGATGCGCTGGTCCCCAATCGTGGCATTAACGATCTCCCCGGCTGCTAATTTCACTTTAAATTCGCTGTAAGGTATTTCCGTTTCGCGTATCGCCAATGGGGTCAAAACGAACTGCTGAAATATCCACAAGCCAATTAATCCAACGACCAGGTAGCTTAAACTGAAATTCATCTGGTGGCGAAGTCGTTCCTGGCGTTTTTTCTCTTCTTCTGGATCAGGTTTATTCGAATTTGGTTTTTTATTCATCGTTCCATTTTTCCTCAGGGCGGGTTTCATATAGACATTTATGCTGCATGCCCCACCCCACAAAATAAGTTATCCAACAACAATACCTATACTATTATTACCATAAAATTGTTGATTTTTGCATATAAATGTCCAGAGTTTTATATATTTTTTGTAAAAAAAACCAAATATTTGCTTGTTCTACCGGGTTCATCTTTATAATTAGCGTATGAAAACTCATGATGCACTTATCCTTGGGGATTGACAGCAGTACCACCGCCTGCAAGGTGGTGGTATGGGATACCAGCGGCCGCACAATAAGCAGCGGTAAGGCGGCGTTATCGGTCCAACTGCCCCAGCCGGGCTGGCACGAACAGGCGGCTGAAAGCTGGTGGCGAGCGTTGGTGCGAGCGCTGCGCCAGGCGCTGCGCGGGGTAAATTCTGCTCGCCTGGCCGGATTGGCGATTGCTCACCAGCGCGAATCCTTCGTTCCGGTAGATGAATCTGGCCTGCCTTTACGGGCAGGAATTCTTTGGATGGATGAACGCGCAGCCGGCCTTTTGCCTGGGATGGAGACAGCGCTACTCGGGGCAGATTTTCACGGTCTGACCGGGAAACCGCTCTCCGCCAACCTGACCGCGGTGAAAATTGCCTGGCTGCGCGAGCATGAGCCGCGTGTGTTTGCTCGAACCGCCCAATACCTGGAGGTACATGCCTACCTGGTCATGCGGCTGACCGGAGAACTGCATACCGGGTGGGGCTGCGCCGACCCAACCGGCCTATTCGATATGGCCCGGCACGATTGGTCACCGGAGGTGCTGCACGCCTGCGGGATATCCGCCGCCCAGCTGCCCAGGCCACACCCTCCGGGAAGCGTGATCGGGCGCGTCAGCCGCATAGCGGCTAGGCTGACCGGCCTGCCTGAAGGGCTGCCGGTGGTGGCCGGTCTGGGAGACGGGCAGGCAGGCGGGATCGGAGCCAATATCTGCGCCCCCGGCGCGGCTTACCTGGCCCTGGGGACTTCGGTGATCAGCGGCTCGTTTTCCAGCAGTTATGTGGTTAATCCGGCCTTCCGCACGATGACCGGCGGTGACTCATCCAGCTATCTCCTCGAAACGGTGCTGTTAGGCGGCACGTATACCCTGGAATGGCTGCTCAAGACCTTTTTGGGAAAGCGCGGTGCGGCGGCAAGCCGGCTGCGGGCAGTGCTAGATCAATCCCTGGATGATATTCCCCCCGGCAGCCAGGGGCTGCTGCTGGTGCCGTATTGGAACACCGCGATGAACCCGTATTGGGATGCATCTGCCAGCGGAATTGTCGTCGGCTGGCGCGGTATACACCGCCCGGCCCACCTGTACCGGTCAATCCTGGAGGGGATCGCCCTGGAGTTGCGGCTGCAATTGGCAGGCGTTGAGCAGGCTCTGGGCCGACCGCTGGACCGGCTGGTCGCGATGGGCGGGGGGGCGCAGAACGCGCGTTGGTGCCAGATTATTGCCGATGTGTTGGGTAAACCGGTATACCGCGCTGCAGCGTCCGAGGCGGCGGCGTTGGGCGCGGGAATCCTGGCTGCGGTGGGGGCAGGGTTATTCTCGTCTACCGCAGAGGCCGCCGCGGCGATGGCGAGATGGGAAGAGCAGGCATTTCACCCCAGGCCAGAAGTGCAGGCATTTTACACCCGGTTATATGATCAAGTTTACCTGCCGTTGTACCCGGCAATACGTAAACCTTTGGCCAACCTGGCGGATTTGTTTTGAGTGATTTTCCAGGGCCTTGCTATAATCAAATTGCCCCAAAATAATTATTAAAACTTCAGTTCGGGTAAATGAAATAACAGGTCTAGAAAAGTCTATTATCTCAAACTCACGTAAATCAGAAAAATCCTTTGAAAAGCCGCTCGTACTGACGTGGACCACGCAAAATGATTAACTGTCATTGCGAGCGAAGCGAAGCAATCTTTCGTAAGAATTAGATTGCTTCGGCGGAAAAACCATCCGCCTCGCAATGACAGATTCATCATATAAGGAGGATAAAATCAACCAGCCTGATCCCCCAAACCGGCATCCGGAAGACCTTCTGGGTTGGTACATGAACGCCAAATTTGGACTTTTTATCCACTGGGGAGCATATTCCGCGGCGGGTGTCGAGGCATCCTGGCCGATCATGACCCCTGACCTGGCCGAAATCATGTTTCGGAACCCGAAGCGGATCACCGAAGCGGAATATACGGCCTTGCCCGGTCGTTTTAACCCGCACAGGTTCGACGCGCGGGCGTGGGTGCGCCTGGCGCAGGAAACCGGCATGCGCTATATCGTGCTCACTGCCAAACATCACGATGGTTTTTGCATGTTCGATGCTCCCGGGACCGATTACAAAATCACCAACACCCCATACGGAAAGGACATTTGCCTTGAGCTTGCCGAGGCCTGTGCTGAGGCCGGGATGCGCCTGGGATTCTATTACTCTCCGCCGGATATGCACCATCCCGGCTACCGGGATACCCGCCGACCGGTGACTGCCAACTGGTTGGGCGAGCCCAAGCGCGCTGCGTGGAGCGAGTATCTCGATACGATGGAGAGCCACCTGCGGAAGCTTCTCACCGGGTATGGTGAGGTGAGCATCCTCTGGTTCGATGGATTGGTGAACCATCAGAAATTCGACCCACCTCGTTTTCACCGTTTGATCCGTGAGTTAAGCCCCAGCACTTTAATCAACGACAGGCTGGGGGATGATTACGACTTCATCACCCCCGAGCAGTTCATTCCCCAGAAAGGCATCCCGGTCCGCACGGGTAAACCGCCCGCTGGCAACCAGGGTGGCGAGGGTCTATTCAGGTCTGTGCCATCCTTGCTCAAGGTCCCCATTCTAAACAGCTGGCTCCGATCTCAACTGATGAAATATGCCGAGGGTAAACTGGAGCTGACCCCTATTCCGCAGTCTCCGAACCCGGACACTCACGATTTTCAACCCTGGGAGACCTGTATGACGATGGGGCAGAGCTGGGCTTACAATCCGGCAGAAAACAATTGGAAATCTCCTCAGCGCCTGGTGCAATATCTGGTTGAAGTGGTCAGTAAAGGCGGGAATTACCTGTTGAATGTTGGCCCGGCTCCAGACGGTACTTTTCCACCCGAGGCGGTCGAACGGCTGCAGTATGTCGGGCAGTGGATGGAGCGCAACGCTGAGAGCATTTACGGCACGACCTACTCGGCTCCGCTGGATGGCTTTGGCGGAAAGGTTACCCGCAAGGCGGGTTGTTTTTACCTGCACGTTTTGGATTGGCCGGCCGATGGACTGATCAATATTACAGCCTTCCCGGCGCAGGTCGCCAGCGCTGCACTGCTCTCCGGTGAGGCGCTGACCTTCTGCCAGGATTCCAGCCGCCTGGAAATCAAGCTGCCGGCTCAGGCGCCTGACGAGCCAGTTTCTGTGATCGCCGTTCATACGGATGACCCACCAACTATATTATGAACCATCAAAAACGCGCCGCTTACTATAAAAGCCAGATCCTCGCCAACCTGCTGATCAACTGTGGATTGAACGGGGTGATCGCCTACTTTTTTTACCGTTCGCGGGACACCATATTGTTGGATGAGATCGCGGTAGACATCCAGATCACCATTGCCATCATCGCCTTTTTTGTCTCCTGGATCGGGATCTCCGCTGCCCGTAAGAGTTTGATCGCCGGCGAACCCGGGCGAGTCATGGCCGGCACCGGAAGATTGCCCATCCCACTTCCCGTGAATGCCGTTCTGCGTGCTCTGGTGATCACGTTCGCTTTGATGTTCGTTTACGGCGGACTGGTGATAATTGGGCCTTTATCCCTGATGGGTGTGTCTGGGATTAATCAGTGGGGATATGTCGCGTTCAAAACGCTCTATACGGGTGGGTGCGCCGCCTGCGCAGCGGCGCTCGCGATCATGAGTGTATTCCAAGAGTACAGCGAATGAGGGAAATGCGATGAAACGTTACGGCATGGTCATTAACGTAAAGCCTGAAAAGCTGGCAGAATACCTTGAGCTGCATGCCAATCCCTGGCCGGGCGTGCTGAAAATGATCCGCGAATGCAATATCCGCAACTATTCAATTTTCCTCAAAGACGGCTTCCTGTTCAGCTATTTTGAATACGTTGGCAGCGATTTTGCCGCCGATATGGCGCGGATGGCTGCCGACCCGGTCACCCAGGAGTGGTGGAAACGCACGGACCCCTGCCAGGAGGGCCTCGCCACGCGCAAGCCGGGCGAATGGTGGGCCGAGATGGATGAAGTGTTCCACTGTGAGTGATCTGGGCCGGAAAGGTGGGTAATTCATGAATTCACGCGAACGGATTCTGGCCGCGATCAGCCACCGCGAGCCCGATCGGGTGCCGGTGGATTTGGGCGCGACCCCCAGTTCGGGGATTTCGGCCATCGCTTACACCAATTTGAAACACCACCTGGGAATCCGGTCAGGCAGCACGCGAGTCTACGACGTTGTCCAGCAGCTGGCGCAGCCGGAGGAAGAAATTCTGGCGCGGTTTCGCATAGATGCGATGGATATTGGGCGGGCCTTCAACCACCGAGATGAGGATTGGCGAGACTTTTGACCTGCCCCAGGGAATCAGCGTGCAGTTCCCGGCGTGGTTCAAGCCGGTGCGCCAGCCCGGCGGCGCCTGGGACGTTTTCGACGCGGAGGGCACCCGCCTGGCAACCATGCCGCCGGGGGCGGCTTTTTTCGATCAGACCTGTTTCCCGTATATCGATGGCTATCCCGAGAACTTCGATGATTTGAGCTTCTGGATGGGCAAAGTCCACTGGTCAGGCCTGGCTCACAGTCCATGGGACCACGCCGGTGAGCAAGATTTCTGGTCTCAGCTGCGACGGCGGGCAATCGCCCTGCGCCAATCCTCCGACCGGGCGCTGGTGGTGGTGGCAGGGTGCAACCTGTTCGAGTGGGGCACCTTTTTACGCCGGATGGATCACTTCTTAATGGACCTGATCGATGACCAGCGCAATGTGGAACGCCTGCTGGATGCCCTGCTGGAGCGGCACCTGCAAACGCTGGAAAAAGTCTGCCAGGCGGTCGGTGATGTGGTCGATATCCTGCGTTTTGGCGACGACCTGGGCACCGACCGAGGCCCGTTCATGTCACCCGCGCTGTACCGCAAGCTTTTCAAGCCGCGCCATAAAATTCTATGCGAGTACGTAAAAAAGCACAGCCAGATGCACACCTTCTTACACTCATGCGGATCGATCTACCGCCTGCTGCCGGACCTGATCGAAGCCGGCTATGAGGTCATCAATCCTGTGCAGACCAATACCCGCGACATGCAGCCCGAACGGCTGAAAAGCGAGTTTGGGCAGCAGCTGACGTTTTGGGGCGGGGGATGCGATACCCGGCAGATCCTCAACCGGGGTACCCCTGCGCAGGTAAAAGACGATGTGCGCCGAAATATCGAGATTCTTTCGCCGGGGGGCGGGTTTGTGTTCAATACCATCCATAATATCCTGCCGGATGTGCCTCCGGAAAATATCGTGGCGATGTTCGAAGCGGTGGATGAATACCGCTAAACGCGAAAGCCCGTCCTTTTTCATCTCTTGAATTTCTTTTCACTTACCCTATAATAAATTAACTAATATTGTCAACAATACACGCTTAAGTGCGCCTTTTTTGTGATTAACAGGACGAGGGCTGGAGGAGCTATGGAACTCATCGTGGGCACGGATTGGGGCAGCTATCTGCATTTTGACGAACGGATCCAGTTCGACTGGCAGTTTCTTTTTGACCATGCTGGGATGCGCTTCGCCGTGTTTCGCGGCGACCAGGAGCTGATCGACCACGACCACGGCAACTACAGCACGCTGCGCAACCTGGAGGCAGCGCGGCAGGTGCTGCCGGTGAACGGCTGCTACTACTGGCATTATCCCGATGCCAATCAGAAAAAAATGCTGGAAAAATATAAAAAAGCCATCGACCGCGAAAAACCGGACTTCATCGCGGTAGACCTGGAGCAGACCAAGGTCCTGAACCCGGATACCGGTGAAGAAGAGGTCGTCAATCCCAAGAAATTCAGCGACACCGCCCAGCAGCTGTGCGAAGGGCTGCGCGACAGTTATCCTGAAAAACAGGTGGTGCCTTACACGAGGGCCGAGATCATCACGAAATATGCCCCGAAAATGATCCAATGGATCGGCAGCTTCGACGGCGGCTGGGAGGCCGCCGGCATCGATTGGGGACTGCCCGCGTACACCCTCACCTTTGAGCAGATCGGCCAGAACTTCGTCAAGCAATTTCCTTCCGGGCAGCTGGTGCAGGTCGATTCGAGCGGGAGGTCGACGATCCCGGGTTGGAAGCACAACAAGATCCACCAGTATTCTACGCGCATCATGCCGCCTTACGAGGTGGGGAGCGTGTTCGCGCACCAGTCCGACTGGAACGTGTTCTTCGGCTCGGTCGAGGAAATGTTGAGCTGGGTGCGCAAACAACCTCCAGCCGCGCCGGAGCCTAAACTCGATTGGGCGACCGAGCTGACGGCCTGGGCTCGGCGCCAGGCGGATCCTTACACCGGACCGGGGCCGGAAAAAGCCTGAGGAGGATGGCGTTAATCCACACAGGTTGGATTTTGTTAAAAACCATAAATCCGGCAATCGTATATTCAGGGCATTGATGGTTTGGCGTTAATAGGGTTTGTGATCAATCCACAGGTCCGGTTTTTTCAATGATTGTGATCCCCTGGATACCTTTCAGGAAATCGATGTTTTCGGCTTTTACCTGGTCGAAAAACTTGTATTTTTGATAAAGTATGTTTTGAACAATTAATTGAGTATCTTTCAGATACTTCTCGATGTTCATGGCCATGGCTTTCAATACCAGGAGCTTTTCCAGGGAGATGACTAAAAAATCACCTTCGTCGATGGCGTTCTCACACAGGTCATCGTAGGAAAACAGGCAAATGGACTTCCAGATTTCGAATTCGTAGGGGCAGACACCCAGGTCGCTCCAAAGATCTTTAACTCGGTCTGGAAACAGCTTGATCAGGTCATAGACATCTTCTTTGACCGCAATGAAATCAATATCGGCTCCGGACTGCCTCAGCCCGTAGTACTCCATCGCTTTACCCCCAACCAGAAGCGGTTTTTTTCTAAAAGCATAGTTGAGTTTATTTAAAGGAATGTCCATTCGAGAAGTCCTTAAAAAAAAATTAACAAATAAATTACTGATTGGTGTTCGATCGTTTCCTTCCCCGGCCCTCGATACCGTTATAACCGTAATGGACTTCAATATTCTGCAATTGGGCTTCTTCAAACCACTGCCGGACAGTCCCTATTTTTTGAGGATGATCGTAAGCCGGGGAAAGCATATCGAAGGTGTCCAGGACAGCCCATTCCTTCATCGCATCTTCTTTCAGGTTGTGCAGGCCCTGGTAATTCATGACCAAAAGAAATTTATTAAATTGCCATCCATACGGCAGTCTGGCAATCAACCTGGAGAGGGGCCACATGAAATTTACATATCCATTCACCAGCCTGTAGAGCCTGTCGAGCTCCATTTTCCTGGTAAACGGCCTCACCCAGTATTTTGTCTTAAGAGCCTGTTTGTACCAACGATGCCTGGGATAAACATCCATCGCTAAATATCCCCCAGGTTTCAAATATCGCGGCAGCTCGAAGAAAGCTTTGCGAACATCGGGCGTATGCTGCAGAACGCCGAAACAAAAAACCCGGTCAAACGAGCCCAGTAAAAATGGCATTTGGTAAAGATCGGCCTGGACGATCAAAACATTATCTTTCGATCCATTGGACGCATAATTCGCCTCAACAGCCTGGCTAAAATCCATCGATACCACCATCGCCCCGGTCGAAGCGGCCTGCTCGGTAAATCGTCCTGATCCGCTCCCTACTTCCAGCAGACAATCACCAGAGAGATCACGCGGCCAATGGGTTTCTTCAAAGAAGCGTTTTTCGGAAAGATTGGAGCCCCAATAACTGTCATACTGAGTCCTGGCGTGCTTCAACCATTCGAAGCCAAAATTGAGGGCATAATTTTCAGCCGAGACGAAACGAGGAATGGATCGAACGATCGGGAAAATCTGATTGCAGCCTGAACAATGCAGGTCTGCTTCTTCGATCCGATCGGCATTAGCCTTACGAATTGTTGATAAAACCAGATCAGACCGGCAAACAGGACAGGCCAGGTATTTTAAATGATCGCGTCTCATAGGACTCCAATCGAGGTGGATGGATTTATTTTACTGATATCCAGGAATCGTGCATATTTATCACTAGAGGCAGCAATAAGACTTTGTAAAACATCCTGTTGAATATTCAATAAGACTGGAATGATCTTGAAAATGTGTGTCATCTTATCAGGGAAAAAATTAAAGGAAGGTAATATAATTATTCAGTAGCGTTTATCACGCTTTTCAGGCCATAGAATATATATAAATAATTGGTACCGGTTCCACAAGCTATTCTCACTCTCTGAGCCGTGCAATCCACTCGCGGGGTGGACTGAGTGTGGGGGGAAATGCCAGATCAAAAAAAAGAAAGGACGGGAGCCATGTGCAACATACTGTTAAGCCTGGTAGTTTTGGTGGCCATGATGGAAGGTCTACCATTTTTAAATCTGGTTGCGCAAGCTTCCGCAAAGGATATTTCTAACTCTGAGCAATTTTACCAGTAGTGATGATACGACAATCTATCTGCCATTTGTGTTAGTGTTAGACAAATCGTATGAAATTATTGCTATTCCTGCGGGTGCCTTCCTGATGGGGTGTGATCCGCTACATAACGGCGGGTATGAGTGTCTTTCACGTGAATTACCCTTACACGAAGTGTTCCTGGATACATACCAGATCGATAAATACGAGGTGACCAACGCTAAGTATGCAGGGTGTGTGGCTGCCGGGGTGTGTACCGCGCCAACGTATAACACTTCTTACAAACGCCAGGATTATTACACAGATCCGCTCTTTGCGAATTATCCTGTGATCTACGTCAGTTGGTACGACGCGAGCATTTACTGCACCTGGACGGGAAAACGGCTGCCAACCGAGGCGGAGTGGGAGAAAGCCGCCCGAGGTGCGACACCCAGGGCTTATCCCTGGGGTGATGAGGATCCAAACTGCAGTCTGGCTAATTTTTGGGATCAAAGTTCAGAACCTGCTTGTTTCGGTGACACGAATGCGATTGGAAGCTACCCAGCTGGCGCCAGCCCATACGGCGCAATGGACATGGCTGGGAATGTGTTTGAATGGGTGAACGATTCGTTTTCGTATGACGACGATTATTATGCAAATTCGCCGTATAAAAATCCACTTGGCCCACCCAACGGAATGTTTAAGATTGAGCGTGGGGGCAATTATATGGACGATTTTTACCAGGAAGGTATACTGCGCACTGCGTTTCGCGGCTTTATGAACATTGAAGCCCATTACGACAGTATCGGTTTTCGCTGTGCCGACTCTCAATGAGCAAACTACTATAGAAGTGATCTAATCTGGTTATTGAGTGTGCGCGAGAACCCTTCGAGTGCTGCGCAACGTTCGAATACCACACCCCCTGCAGGTGCCGACGAACCTATAAAAAATCCGGTTGATAAACCGGATTCGAGGTGGGCGCGAGAGCCCATAGGGTGCTGCGCAAGGCTCGAATACTACACCCCCTGCGAGTGCCGACGAACCTACATATATGGTGGGCGCGAGAGGGCCTCGAATACCACCCCCCCAGTGGGTGCCGATGAACCTGTAAAAACGAAAACCGGCCTGAATGGCCGGTAAGGTGGGCGCGAGAGGGCTCGAATACCACACCTCCTGCGGGTGCCGACGAACCTATAAATAAGGTGGGCGCGAGAGGGCTCGAACCTCCGAACCTCACGGATGTGAACCGTGCGCTCTAACCAACTGAGCTACGCGCCCTGGAGTTTTTTGATTATAGCAGAGGCAGGCGAGAATGGCAAGATTCGAAAATATCAACTCGGAGCCGTCGGAAGTGGAACTTTGCCCGCCTGCGCATATCCTTCATCCGCTGGGCGCCGCCACAGCCAGGCGACCCAGGCCGCGTACGCCGCAACCGGCCACTCGGTCACGCCGCTGAGCGCCGGCAGGCTGAGCGACAGGGCAAAAGCGATCCAGGAGATAGCCAGGCTGCCCAGCCACCAGGCCTGCACCGCAATCGACCACCTGGCGGGATGGCGGCAAACCCACACCAGCAGGGGGACGAGGAACACCAGGTGTTCGTAAGATTTCCCGTGGGGGTGTACCAGGTAACCGGCCAGGCCGGCCCAGGCCAGCAAGGCCAGGGTTGGCAGGCGGCCAAACCACCAGCGAAAAAGAAAATAGATGGTAAAAGCCATACAGAACACCAGCACAAGCATGCCCAGCCTGAGGGCCCAATCCCCTGGCAGGAAATCGCGCAGCACCACGACCAGGGTCGGCCAGGTCTGGTTGTAAGCCGCGTAGCGGTTGACCTCGGCCAGCCATTCTTGCGGCCAGGTCGGCCAGATCGCGAAAGAGACCAGGCCGAAAAAGGCCAACCCGGCCGCGGCGCAGGCTAAAAATAGCCACTGGCGCCTGCGGCAACCCGAACAAGAGCAGGATGAGCACGTACAGCCAGCTGAACTGCGGTTTCACCAGCAGGTACGCCGCGGCGACCCCGGCCAATGCCTGAATTAATCCTGAGGGCCGTTGGTCAAACAAATACACGCCGACCAGCACCGCCAGCAGGGCGGCGGTCAAGGAAACAAAATTGCCCAAGATCAGGCCAAAGAAGACCGGGTAAAAAGCCGCGACCAGCAGGCCGGGCCATAACGGGGATTTCCGGGTGACCCAAAAGACAGCCCCAACCCAACACAGGATGAGCAGCGCCAGCCAGACAGCCGACGCCCAATCAAAAGGCAGGAATAATAGGGGCAGGATGGGCAGGATACTGAAGGGCGGATAAGCGAAACCGAGTTGGTCTTCACCTGGCTCAGCCGGTCGTTTGAACACCGCAAGCTGGCTGCGCAAGGCAAATTCCTCGGAATACGGGGAGGTATGGTCGAACAAGAAATCCCCGCCCGGCCTGCCAGAAGATGTAAAAATCGGTGCCGAGCGTGTTGCCCTGGGTAAACGCATGCACCCCGGCTGATAGTAAGCCCAGCAGCAGGGTGAATGCTGCCAGCGGGATTAAAAAGCGGCCTGGCTTCATCCTTTTATTTTACATATAAAGCGGGGAAAAGATCACTCGCCGAGCTCGCGGATCGTATCCAGAGCGATCTGGGCCGACTGGCGCTGCTCGGGATGCCAGCCATCTTCCGTCGCCATTTTACGCAAATGCGCGCAGATCGCCTTCCGCGCTGCCGGATCCAGAGCCTGGTACATAGATTGAATACGACGCGGTTGGCGTGAGAGGATAGCATCCCATAACAGGGCGAGGGGTTCGGCTGAGTCAGAGGATTCTGGGTTCATTTACGGTTTACCACAGGCGCAGAGATTATTATAAAAAAACCTTTTCGCGGAGTTGCGCAGACAAACCAACAGGAGATAGCCTGCCAATAAAAGCGGCTCGGGGCGGCATGACCGCACCGAACCGCCAATTTGTTCGGGTAAATCCTGGTCTTACTCTTTCTCTGCCTGCAGTTCCTTGTGGCGGGCTTCCACAATTTCCTGGGTGATGTGCGGCGGGACGACTTCGTAGTGGTCAAATTCCATGGTGAAGTAACCGCGGCCGCCGGTCATGGAGCGCAGCTGGGTGGTGTAGCGCAGAATCTCGACCAGGGGGACGGTAACGCTGACGATGGAGTGGCCTTTTTCAGTCTCCATGCCCTGGACACGCGCCCGACGGGTGTTCATATCGCCCATCACGTCACCCATGTTCGCGTCAGGCACGTGGACCTTGACGTTCATGATCGGCTCGTAAAGCACCGGGGTGGCGTCCATAAACGCCAGTTTGAAGGCTTCGCGCCCGGCAATTTCAAAGGCGATCGGTTTCGAATCCACCGGGTGTTCTTTGCCGTCGAATACCGATACCTTGACCCCAGAGATCGGGTAACCTGCCAGAATGCCTTCTTTCATCACCGCCTGGATGCCCTTGGTGATCGAGGTCTGGTAGCTTTGCGAGATCGAGCCGCCGAACACGTCCCAGGAAAGCTCAAAGTCTTTTTCCGCGAGAGATTCAACGCGCAGGTGCACTTCGCCAAACTGCCCGGCGCCGCCAGTCTGCTTCTTATGGCGGTACATGGCCGAACCTTTTTTGGTGATGGTCTCTTTATAAGGCACTTTGGGTTCAATCATGCCCAACCCGACCTGGAACTTTGTTTCGGCGCGGCGGATGGCGACGTCGATGTGCTGGTCGCCCATGCCTTGCAGGATGGTCTGGTTGGTGGAGGCTTCCATGTGCCAGCTGAGGGTCATATCTTCTTCACACAGGCGGGTCAGCACGGAGCTGATTTTCGCCGAGTCGCCCTGGGTCTTGGGGACCACAGCCACCTGATACAATGAATTGGGATATTCAGGCACGGGCAAGGTCAAGGGATGGTTTTTGTCGCACACGGAGTTGCTTGTGGATGTTTCAGAAAGCTTGGGAACGATGCAGATGTCTCCGGCATGCACGACTTTAACCGGCAGGGTCTCCTTGCCGCGGGGGATGCTGATCGTTCCCATGCGCTCTTCCACGCCTTTGGTCTGGTTCCAGATGCGGCTGTCAGACGTGAGCATGCCGGAATAAATGCGAAAAAAGGTCTGCTTGCCGACGAACGGATCGGCGGTTGTCTTCCAGACATAGGCCGAAAGGGGACCGCTGTCCGCGCATCTTAATTCTTCAGTTCCGTTATTGGTTTTGGCTACGACTGTTGGGATTTCGGCTGGCGAGGGAATCAGTGTGATGATCGCATCCAGCAGCGGGCCGATGCCAATTTCGGAGGCCCCGGCGCTGACAAAAACCGGGATAAAGGAGCGACTGCGGGTGATGGCGCGCAAACCAGCGGCAATGTCCTCTGCTTCGAGAGAACCCTTGTCAAAATACTTTTCCATCAAGGCTTCATCCGATTCGGCAGCGGCTTCCACCAGGGCGGTGTGAGCGGCTTCAGCGGCATCCTGATAATCAGCCGGAATATCTACCACCGTTTTCCCATCGCCTTTGATAGCCTTCATCGAAATAAGATCGATCACGCCCTTGAATTCCGATTTTTCTCCCCAGGGTAGTTGCACGGGGATCAAACGTATGTCAAAAAATTCTTCGATCGAGCTCAATGCCTTTTGAAAATTGGCATTTTCCCGCTCCATCTTGTTGATTACCAACATCATCGGCAAATTGAACTGGTTCGCATAGCGGAAGGCGATTTCCGTGCCAACTTCCAGACCCGCGACGGAATCGACCAGAATCATCGCGCCGTCAGCCACCCTTAAGGCAGAGATTACTTCACCGGTGAAATCGGTGTAGCCAGGGGTATCGAGCAAATTGATCTTGTGGTCTTTGTACTCGACAGGAATGACGGAAGTATAGAGCGAGATTTTGCGGCGAAGCTCTTCTTCGTCGTAATCCGATGTGGTAGTGCCATCCTCGATCTTACCCAGGCGAGTGGTCCCGCCGGAATAGTGAAGGAAGGCTTCCGCCAGCATGGTTTTGCCCGCGTTAGAATGGGAAACCAGGGCAACATTGCGTATGAACGGGGTAGTATATTCTTTCATTAATAAAACCCTTTTCTTTTACAGGATTGCAGCCAGAACTTTTATTTTACGAGAAGAACCGTATCTTGTCCAGGAGTGTAGTTTATACGTTGGCAAAACCGCGCCCGAAAGGACAATCCAACGGGAGCGGTCCCTGAGCGGAGCAGAAATGCCCGCTTTTCAGCCAATTAGGGGTAGATCTCATCCAAAACCGGCTCGTAAAAACCCCGGCAGCCGTTTGCTTCGGAACAGCCCTCCACCGGTAGAGCCGGCGCCTGATCTTTAGGATATGTGCCCTCCACCGCGCGGCAGGCGGGGCAGGCATCTTCGGGCACAGCCAGCCGGATGGCGATGGCCCTTGGATTGGCAAGGATGCGTTTGAGGGCCACGGCAGTGGTGGATGACTCTCGCAGGTCCGATTGGCATTTTGGACAGGTTTTTACAGAATCTGGGGCTAAGGTAAAACATTTAGAACACGTTTGCACCGCATCCACTCCCGGGTCCGGAACGACAGTCCGCGTCCAGACGGTAATTTCCAGTAATTTTACTACAAATTTAGAGCTAACCACGGAGCGCCTATAGATATGACACCCCCCAGAATTAATGTTCTTGGGATGTGTTATGTTTTTATTACGAATTACAGTGCATTTACCCATCCCCCTGCCCGCCGCCCCTCATCCCTTCGGATGTCCTAAAGAGGATCGGGCGCGCTTAAGAGCGTTCCCGCAGGCAGCGATCATTGAAAACGGCTATTTTATGCGGGAAGGGTAATTTCAAGAAGTGAGACCGAAGGTCCCTCCACCTCTTAACCTCTCGCCCCCGGCTGGAGAAAAACAAATCGATGAAACAGGCTGGGGGCTTTCTTAAGCCATTGTCAAATGACATGAAGAACTCCGAGATTAACTTCGGGGTTCTTCATGTTTCCCATGGAGCATAAAAAAATCCCGGCTTTTTCTGCCGGGAAAAGATTGGTTTTGCGATTAATTACAGCCGGGCTTCTGCTGGATATCTTGGCGCCAGCCGGGTCCGCCTTACCAGGTTGTTAATGTGGGCTACCAGCACATTGGAGGGCACAGGCTTGATCAAATAATCATCTGCGCCGGCATCCAGGGCTGCTGCCACCAGTCCAGGGCTGTCTAAAGCGGAGAGGATCAAGATCGGCGCTTTGCTGAATTCGCGAATGGATTTGCTGACCTGCCAACCGCTCATATCCGGCATCATTAAATCAAGGATGATCACGTCTGGGCGTTCTGTCTTTGCCAGATGGATGCCGTCTGGGCCAGAATTAGCAGTCAGGACCGCAGATGAAGCCGGCTCCAAAAGCAGCTTGAGCAAATCGGTCATGGCAGGGTCGTCATCGATTACGAGGATTTTCATTAAGGTCTCCGCCTATGGAGCAAATTCTAGCCTTATTATCCTCGATTCACTTGGCGGATTACCTTTCAAACGGTTTACAAAAGAGAAAACCATTGTAAGGTGTGCCCTGCGCTTGAGCGGCATGCGGCTTGTCTTTTCCAGGGCTTCACGCTAGAATCGAACCATGCGTTTTGATGTCTTTACCCTCTTTCCAGCCGCTTTACAGCCTTATTTTGAATTCAGCATTCTCCAAAAAGCCGTCGAACATGGATTGCTGGAGATCTTTCTGCATGATATTCGCTCCTGGACGCACGATAAGCACCATGTCACAGACGACACTCCTTACGGCGGCGGGGGCGGCATGATTATGAAACCCGGCCCGATATTTTCCGCGGTCGAGGAAACGATGCAAGATACACCTCAAGCCCCGGTGATCCTGCTTACACCCCAGGGACGGGTGTTCAACATGCAAATTGCGCGAGAATTAGCCGCTCATCCGCGGGTGGGGCTGCTGTGCGGGCGTTATGAAGGGGTGGATGAACGCGTTCGACAGCACCTGGTGACGGATGAAATATCGATCGGAGATTTTGTGCTGACAGGTGGGGAACTGCCCGCGCTGCTGGTGATGGACGCGGTCGCTCGTTTTATTCCCGGTGTGTTGGGAGACCCAGGCGGGGCGATGGATGATTCACATGCCTCCGGCCTGCTGGAATACCCGCACTACACCCGCCCGGTGGAATTTCGCGGCTGGCAGGTACCAGAAGTGCTGCTGTCTGGAAACCATGCGGAGATCGCCCGCTGGCGTAGAGAGCAATCCTTAGAACGCACCCTGCGCCGCAGGCCGGACCTGTTAGAAAAAACAGAACTGAGCGAGAAGGATCGAAAATATTTAGATAAGCTGCGCCTGGACGAAGAACAGAAGCACACGAACCTGGACGATTGAGATACCCGGCGTAAGAACCGGCATCATTTTCAGGGAGGGTTAGCATGACTGACCGAAAATTTCCGTGGGGTAGAACCTTTCTCATTGGCTTCGGTTTCCTGGGCATCAGCCTAATCTGGCCCATCTTTAACCAGTACATCCCCATTTTTCTGCAAGCAGGAAACAAGGAATTTGAAGCCCAGCTTCTGGCCGAAGGGCGTAAGATCCCGGATATTGTGGGATTCGGCCTCTCCCCGGCGCTGGCATTGTTCATCATGACCTGGGATAACCTGATCAATATTTTCGTCCAGCCCTGGGTAGGCGCTAAAAGCGACCGCACCTGGAATCGTTTTGGCCGGCGCAAAGGATGGATCATCCTTGGGGCGCCGGTCGCCGTGCTGGCGTTTATTTTCATCCCCGTGGCCCAGTCCGTGATCGCGATCATGGTATTCATCTTGATCACCAATTTTGGCATGGCGCTCTTTCGCTCGCCGACCATCGCCTGGTTAGGTGATCTATTTATTCCCAAAGAACGCAGCAAGGCCAACGGGGTGATTAACCTGATGGGCGGGATCGGCGGTTTGCTGGCGTATTTCGTGGGCGGGCTGCTTTTCAACAGCCTGGGACGGCAAGCGCCATTTATCGCCGGGGCGATTGCCATGGTGGTGGCGCTGATCGTGGTGTTGATTTTCGTCAAAGAACCCCCCAAAATCGAGGTTGATGAACCGAAAGAAAAGAGCAGCGTGATCCAGAACCTGCTCACGGTTTTTCGCAACCCGAATAAAAGCGGCTTTTTTGTCCTGCTTGGCATCCTTTTCTGGTTTATGGCGTTTAATGCGCTCGAGACCGGCCTTTCGTCGTTTGCGGTCTTTACCCTGGGAATCGCGCCGGGTACCGCATCCATCTACGCCGCAGCGGTAACCGTTTCGTTTATCATCTTTTCGGTTCCCGCCGGCCTGATCGCTCAGCGGATCGGCCGGCGGCGCACGATCCAGATCCGGCCTGATTGGCCTGACCGCGCTGTTCTTGTTGGGATATTTCATCATTCAAAACGTTCCCACATTCCTGATCATCCTCGTCCTGGTGGGATTCTTTTGGGCGATGGTGAATGTCAACAGCTTGCCGCTGGTATATGATTACGGCGACGAACGCAAGATCGGCGCCTATACCGGTTTATATTATTTCTCGTCTCAACTGGCGGCTGTTTTAGGCCCAACGTTGGGCGGCGTGCTGGTCGATGTTTTGGACAACCAGTACCGCTGGCTGTTTATTTTCGCCACGGTATTTATGGCGATTGCCTGGCTTGCCATGACCAGGGTACGCGATCAGGTAATATACTCAAAAAATCAGGAATAAATAATGCTTGTCTAAAAAATATAGAGGCTGTATACTGTAACCAGGGAAGTGGTGGACCGTATGTCCACTTTTACCTTCCTAAATCCAACCCCTTTTTCTATTTCTTGTGGAGGAGATGTATGTTCAAAAAACTTTCTCTATTGGTCGCCATCATCCTGGTGGCCACAATGGCTCTCACGGCCTGCCAAACAGCCGGTACCGGAGCCTTGAAAGTCGGCCTGGTAACGGATACAGGCGGTGTCAATGATAAGTCTTTCAACCAATCGGCCTGGGAAGGCGTGCAGAAAGCCGCCAAGGAATTTGGTTGGGAGGCAAAATTCATTGAATCCAAACAGCCGACCGATTACGAGAAGAACATCGACCAGTTCGCGACTGAAAAATATGATGTGATTGTGACGGTCGGTTTCTTGATGGGCGATGCCACGGCGATCAAAGCCAAACAATACCCCACGATCAAATTCGCCATCATCGATAATGCCTACTTCCCCACCAAAGACTCCAAAGCCTGTGCCGATACGGTCAAAGACTGCTATGCCGATGGTGGGCTGAAGAATGTCACGAGCCTGATGTTCCAGGAAGATGAAGTGGGCTTTTCTGGCGGGCGTTTTGGCGGCAGGCATGTCCAAGACCGGCACGGTGTGCACGGTTTCGGGATGGAAATTCCTCCGGTTGTGCGCTTCGTGGTCGGCTACCAGAACGGCGCCAAGTGGTTTAAAGCTGCCACCAAGGCCTTGAATGTGTACATCCCGTCCTTCACCGATCCTGCCAAAGGTAAAGAGACCGGACAAAGCATGATCGACCAGGGCTGCGATGTGGTCTTTGGTGTGGGCGGCAACACCGGAAACGGCGGTTTGCTGGCTGCCAAGGAAAAAAGCCTGATGGCGATCGGGGTGGATGTCGATCAGTACAACACCTACCCCGAAGTTAAGGATGCCCTGTTGAGCTCGGCTGCCAAGAACGTGGATGTGGCCGTATACGAGTACCTGAAAGCAGTCAAGGGCGGGACCTCCAAGGCTGGGATGTCAACCGCCACTCTGAAGAACGGCGGCGTTGGTCTGGCTCCCTATCACGATTGGGACAGCAAGATCCCGGCGGATGTGAAAGCCAAAGTAAAAGAGGCCAGCGACGGTCTGATCGCCGGATCGATCAAGACCGGTTACACACCGTAAACAGATTTCACAGATAAAAAAGAGGGTGCTGTACCAGATCGATACAGCACCCTCCTTCTAATTTCAATATATGGAAATCCTTCATGACGATCGCTCTCCAAGCCAACGGAATCACCAAACAATTTCCTGGCGTTCTAGCCAATGACCACGTCGATTTCACTTTACAGAAGGGTGAAATCCATGCCCTGCTGGGTGAAAATGGCGCTGGAAAATCTACCTTGATGAATATCCTCTACGGCCTCTACCAGCCGGATGAAGGAGAAATTATCATCGATGGACAAAAGGTCACCATTACCAGCCCGCACGATGCCATCGCCAAGGGGGTGGGCATGGTGCATCAGCATTTTATGCTGGTGCCGCCGTTGACCGTTACCGAAAATATCATGCTGGGAGAAGAATCGGTAACCCCCGCATCGACCGTGCTGGGTAAACTTGCCGTACTTGACCGTAAGAAAGTCGCCCAACGGATTAATCAGCTCAGCCAGGATTACGGACTGGCGGTTGACCCGCTGGCGACCGTCCAAGATTTGACAGTTGGCGCGCAGCAGCGCGTGGAAATCATCAAGGCACTGTACCGCAATGCGGCGATTTTGATCCTGGACGAGCCGACCGCCGTTCTGACGCCGCAGGAAGCCGATGAGCTGTTTGTGATCATGCGCAACCTGACCAAACAGGGGAAGTCAATTGTGTTTATCACCCACAAGCTGCGCGAGGTTTTGGCGGTCGCTGATACGCATCAGCGTCATGCGCGCCGGGCAGATGGTGGGATCGGTCATTCCGGCAGAGGCCACAAGGGAGCTGCTGGCCGAGATGATGGTCGGTCGGAAAGTCATCCTGCAGATCGATAAAGCTGAAGCTCATCCGCAGGATGTAGTAATCGAAATTTCTAATCTCAAGGTCGAAGACGACCGGCGGCATCCTGTGGTCAATGGCGTATCCCTGGAAGTACGCGCCGGTGAAATTCTGGGGGTGGCAGGGGTCCAGGGAAATGGTCAGACTGAACTGGCTGAAGCCCTGACCGGACTGCGCAAACCGGTCGACGGGCGGGTCACCATATTGGGCGTCGACACGACCTATGCCACTCCGCGCCAGGTGATCGAGGCCGGCACTTCCCATGTTCCTGAGGACCGGCATAAACACGGCCTGGTACTGTCCTTTCCGGTGCGTGAGAACCTGGTGCTTTGCACCTATTACCAGCCGCCATTTGCCGATGGATTTGAGCTAGACTTCCCTGTGATCAATAAAACCGCGCAGGAGCTGGTGGACACTTTCGATGTGCGCACCCCGGGAATCATGACCCCGGTGGGAACCCTGTCAGGTGGAAACCAGCAGAAAGTGATCATTGCTCGCGAATTATCCAGGCCTATCAAACTATTAATTGCCAGCCAGCCCACGCGCGGATTGGATGTTGGCTCGATCGAATTTATCCACCACCGCATTGTCGAAGCGCGCGATAAAGGAACCGCAGTCCTCCTGATCAGCGCCGAACTGGACGAAATAATGAGCCTGTCGGACCGGATCGCCGTCATGTATAAGGGTCAAATCCTGGATACTTTGGATGCGAAATCCGCGACACGCGAACAGCTAGGTTTGTTGATGGCGGGCGTCAAACAGGAGGAGCATCATGTCTGAAAATCACACCGCACTACAACCGCCATCTTTCTCCTGGTCCATTTTTCTCCGGCAGTTGTGGGGATCTCTTAAAAATGCCGCTGCTGGCGATCCTGACAGCCTTCGTCCTGGGCGCGGTGGTCATTCTGATCACCAGCGGCAGCTTCACCACGGTATTCCAGGCCTATGAAGGCTTGATCCGCGGCGCGTTTATTAAACAGCGCGGTTTTTCCGAGACATTGGTCGCGACGGTGCCCTACATCCTGCTTAGCCTGGCTGTCGCGGTGGGTTTTAAAAGCGGCCTGTTCAATATCGGAGCCGAAGGCCAGTTTTACATTGGAGCGATCGGCGCGGCATGGGCGGGTGTGGCATTCAACGGCCTGCCGGCAATAATTTTTGCTCCCCTTGTGCCTGTTGATAGGGGCACTGGGGGGAGCAATCTGGGCGGGAATCGCCGGTATTCTAAAAGCGAAAACAGGGGCGCATGAGGTCATCAGCACGATGATGATGAATTACATCTCATTCCGCCTGGCAGAATATATGGTCAGCGGCCCATTACGCGACCCGGCGGCGGGTATCGTCCAGACAAAATCGGTATCGCTGGAAGCGGAACTTTGGACGCTGTACAGTATCCCCACCCGCCTTCAGGATCCGCTGAATGCACTCGCGGCGGCACTGGCAGGCGCCGCGGTGGTGGTTATCCTGATGCGCTGGCTGTTCGGCTTGCGTCTGAAAGCGCGGTTTCCTGAAACGGCTCGCCGCAGGCTGGTATACCTGGGGAGTGGGCTGCTGGCAGGGATTGATCTTCTTTATAGCCCTGCCTCCCCTCACCAAATTATGGTGGCCTTTCACCGATCCGGCGGACCGCATGCACATCGGCTTGTTCCTGGCGATTGCCATGGCAGTACTGGTTTGGTGGCTGCTGCAGCGCACCACGCTTGGTTTTGAACTGCGTACGGTAGGGGCAAACCTCACTGCGGCGCGCTACGCAGGCGTGAATATCACCCGCAATATTGTGACTGCCATGGGTATATCTGGCGCGCTGGCGGGTCTGGCTGGCACGATCGAAGTGTTGGGCGTTTCATCCTGTCGCTGCCTGCCGTTGTTTTTCTCAAGTGGGTATGGGTGGGATAGTATCGGCATTGCATTGCTGGCTCGCAACGACCCCTTCGGTATCATCGCCTCCTCCTTCTTGTTTGGCGCCATGCGTAATGGAGCCGACTTAATGGAACTGAGTTCCGGTGTTTCGAAATATATTATTTCAATGCTGCAGGGGCTGGTACTGCTGTTTGTGGCTGCCCCGATCGTCGTGCGTTGGATTTACCGGATCAAGGGAGAAAAGCTGACCAAAGAAGCGCCATTGACCCGCGGGTGGGGAGGTTAACCATGGCTGCCAATGCGAATTTGAAAAATGGTGCAATAAAAAAACGCTGGCAAGGCTCACGTTGGATCACCTTCCTCTTTGCGGCTTTTGGACTGCTGGCAGGCTGGGCTTTGCTTAACTTGGTGATCAGCGGGCAATGCGATGGCAACTGTTTCGTTAATACACTGGCACAGACCCTGCGCCGGATGACGCCGATCGCCTTCGCCGCGCTGTGCGGGGTGATGTGCGAACGGGCAGGTGTGGTGGATATCGGCATTGAAGGCAAAATGCTGATGGCAGCAATGGTCGGCTACGGTGTAAACCTGTTTGTATTTCAGGGCTTGAAAGATGTCATGCCGCCCGAATCGGCAGCGAACCTGGCGCGGGTGCTGGCTTTACTTGCAGCGGTGCTCGCTGCTCTTCCCCTGGCGGCGTTACACGCTGCCATGTCGATCAACATCAAAGCCGACCAGATTATCAGCGGCACGGTGATCAATATCCTCGCGATTGGGATAACCGGTTATTTCTACCGCCAGTTTCTGGCAGAAAATTTACCCGCCGGTCCGGGTACTTTTCCAATCATGAATATTCCCGGTTTAGAAGCCATTCCGATCATCGGACCAATATTTTTTCAACAAAAACCCCTGACCTACATCCTGTTGATTGCGGCGGTCCTGATCCAATATGTGCTGTTTTTCACCCCGTGGGGGTTGCGCACGCGGGCGGTAGGCGAACATCCACGGGCTGCCGACACCCTGGGGATTAATGTCTACAAGATGCGCTGGGCGAATGTCTTGATCGGTGGTGTTCTGGCAGGCCTGGGCGGGGCGTGGTTCACGCTGGAAGCCGTGGATGTGTTCAACCCTTTGATGACCAATGGTCTGGGCTTTATTGGCCTGGCGGCTATGATTTTTGGTAAATGGAGTCCGGGTGGAGCCTTGATTGGCGCCTTTATTTTTGGCCTGGGCGACAGTGTCACGACCACATTGAGTATTTTCCGTCCGGATATCCCCTCGCAGATCCCGCAGATGCTCCCATACCTGTTGACCATTATCGTTCTGACGGGGGTTGTAGGAAGGGCTGTCTCCCCGGCAGCGGACGGGACGCCATACGAAAAATAATCCAGCACTGGTTAATAAACGAGGATTGCGGCAGGTTACACCCGCCGCAATCCTCGCTAAAGTAAATGAATGATAAAGTTTTATTTGGATAATAGGGGGGTTACATCGGCTGCCAGGTCGGATGGTGAGTACATCCCAATTTGTATGTTCCGTACATTTCCTTGCCGATCTACCAAGATCGAAGTGGGATAATTGAAGATGCCCATACGCCTGATTACGTCTACCTGTGTGTCCAGTAAAATCGGAAAAGTTAGCTGGTGAGAATCGGCAAAAGATTTCACGTCAGACCTGGCATCCCCGGCGTTAATAGCCATGACAACAAATCCCCGATCTTTATTCGCGGCATAGAATGTTTGCAGGTCCGGCATCTCCTCTCGACAGGGCGGGCACCAGGTGGCCCAGATATTAAGCAAAACAACTTTGCCCTTGTAATCACTTAACTTTGCGGTACGTCCATCGAGCGCGGTCAGGGTAAAATTGCCGAGCGCCTGTCCGATGCGCACTTCAGTAACATCTTGCTCACGGCGTGGATTGTTGGGTGAGCACCATTAACACTGCGAAACCAATCAATGCCAGGCCTCCAATCATCATTATAAAGGGGGCCTGTCCCCGTGCCGGGTTGAGAGTAATGCTTTTTTTTCAATGAATGTGGTTTATCCATATGTGGTTATTGATGGTATTATTTTCATAAATATAGCGTATTTTTTGACATTCAAACCAGGTGAGATAAAAAGACATTTGAATAGATGAAATAGCCGACCGATAGTTACATGCTATCTTAATGCGATTTTGATGAGGCCTGGGAGATCTGTTTGATATAATCTAATTCGAAGTCTGTGCTGGAGGATTGTTATGCAAAGTATTCTCGCGGAGAACATCACCAAGAAATTCGGAGCGCAAATGGCCGTGGATGATGTCTCCTTTTCGGTAGAAACCGGTGAAATATTTGGCCTCCTGGGACCAAACGGGGCGGGCAAGACAACCACTATCAGGATTATTTTAGATATTTTTAAACCGGACGCAGGAAAAGTGGCTGTATTTGGCGGTCCGATGAACGAAGAAAAAAAAGCTCGGGTTGGTTACCTGCCGGAAGAACGCGGATTATACCAGGATATTCCCCTGGAGCGCTGCCTGGTTTATCTGGCAACCCTTAAGGGATTGTCCGAGTCTGAATCTCACCAGCGCATCGGATCATACCTGGAACGGTTTGACCTGGCCGAACACAAGCGCAAGAAAATAAAAGAACTTAGTAAGGGTATGCAGCAAAAAGCCCAATTAATCTCAACCCTTGTGCACAGGCCGGACCTGGTGATCATCGATGAACCGTTCAGCGGGCTGGACCCGGTGAATACGCAGATGGTTAAGGATCTGCTGGTCGAAGAACGCAACCGGGGCGTGACGATCGTCATGAGCACCCACCAGATGCACCAGGTCGAGGAATTGTGCGACCGCTTGCTGCTGATCAACGAAGGGAAATTGGTTTTATACGGCTCTTTGGAAGGTGTTCGCAGCAACTACGCTACTCAGGCGGTGCTGGTTGGAAGCCACGATCCCCTGCCGGAAATTATAGCCGGTACGGAAGGTCGTCAGAAAATGAACGGCGTTACCAAGTTAATGCTGTCTCCTGGGTCGACTCCCCAGGATGTGCTGCGTTCATTGGTTTCTCAGAACATCCAGATTGAACAGTTTGAAATCGCAATCCCCACCCTGGATGAAATTTTCATCAAGGTCGTGCAGGCGTAAGGACGGATGGATGAACAAGTTTTGGCTCGTTGCCAGGTATGAGTATCTACGGCACGTCCGCCGTAAGCGTTTCATATTTGCTTTGTTGAGTCTGCCGTTGATGGTGGTTTTGATGATTGGGGCAGGATTTCTGGCTGTCTGGGCAGAATACGACAGCCGCCCGGTAGGATATGTGGACTTGGCGGGCGTGCTAATGAATGCGCGCCCTGTGCCACAAACCAGCGGAGAGATGTTTCCGGATCCGCAGTTCATTTATTTTAAGGATGAATCAGCCGCCCGTGCTGAGCTGGATCAGAAGAAAATCCAGGGGTATTATGTGGTGCAGCCGGAGTATATGGATAACGGTTCCGCCCGTTTTGTCACGGATGCACAGGTCAAGGATTCGACGGAATCAGCGTTCAAGAATTTCTTGCGCTACAACCTGGTTTCCGGACAACCGGCAGAGATCGCCAACCGATTGGTGAAAGGACCAAACCTGGAAATTCGGTCAATGGGGGGCAACCGCCGCATGGGCGATAATGAATTCGTTTCCATTATCTTTCCCATGATCATCGGGGTGTTGTTCTTGCTGGTGATCAATACCAGTGGCAGCTACCTGGTGGGAGCGCTGGTTGAAGAAAAAGAAAACCGGATGATGGAAATTGTGGTGACTTCGATTTCAACAGACCAGTTGATGGCTGGAAAAGTCATTGGAAACCTGGCGGTAGGCCTGACGGAGCTTGTGGTGTGGGTCATTTTTGGCGTGTTGGCCCTGAGTTTCATGTCTAATATGCCTTCGATTGGAGATTTAAACCTGGATGCTGGTTATTTATTGCTTTCTTTCTCGATCTTACTGCCGGCATTTGTTATGGTAGCCGGATTGATGGCCACGGCAGGAGTGACAGCGGCAGAAGCACGTGAGGCGCAGCAAATTGCCGGTTTGTTCACCCTTCCGGTGGTCGTGCCGTTCTGGCTGGTCGTACCCTTGATGGAATCGCCCAACAGTCCGCTGTCTGTGGCGCTAAGTTTATTTCCCTTGACTGCACCAATCTCAATGGCGATCCGGGCAGCCTTTACTGAGGTACCGGTCTGGCAGACCATCTTCTGCCTGGCATTATTAATTTTTGGGGCGTTTGCTGCGATCTGGCTGGCAGCGCGCGCATTTCGAATGGGGATGCTGCGCTATGGCAAGCGGCTGACACTACGTGAAATATTTAAAAGGGCCTAGCCTCATGAAGAAAATGTTGATCGTTTTGAAAAATGAGCTGATCACGGTCATCGCCCGCCGGTCGTTCATCTTAACGTTGATTCTTGTTCCCTTGCTCGGCTTTGCGATCAGTTTTGTGGTTTCAGCTTTGCAGCCTAAAGAAGAGGGCGGTGTAAACCCGCTGGCAAGCCTGATCAGCAATCCGACCCAGCCGGGCCTGGAAGGGTATATCGATCAAAGTGGGATCATCACGACTCTGCCCAAGGACTTGATCCCACGCTTGAAAGCATTTTCCAGTGAAGCGGAGGCGATTGCGGCTTACAATGCAGGTGAAATTACCGCGTATTACATTATTTCGGCGGATTATCTGAAAACGGGTAAAGTCATCTATGCGCGATCAGATTACAACCCGCTGAGCGGGATCAATCAATCCAATACCATCAAAAGAGCGCTCGAATACAACCTGTTGGGTCAGGATTTTACGATGCTGGCTCGTGTGCAAAACCCACTTAACCAGGAAGTGGTCAGCCTGGGGAATGCCCCTAACCGCGACTCGAACAACATGCTTACTTTTTTCCTGCCGTATATCGTGACCATGCTGTTTTATATCATGATCTTTGGCACGGCGAGCTTAATGTTAAACAGCATTACCAACGAGAAGCAGAACTACGTTCTGGAAATCTTGATGACCTCGATCACCCCGATCCAGATGCTCACCGGAAAGATCATTGCTCTCGGATTAACCGGCTTACTGCAGACCCTGGTCTGGTCAGCTTCGGGGCTGATGCTGCTGAACATTAGCGGGCAGTCATTAGGCTTATCGGCGTCGTTCCAACTGCCGACCACGATTCTAGTTTGGGGTGGGGTGTTTTTCCTGTTGGGATACGCGCTGTACGGCAGTTTGATGGCGGGTGTAGGTGCCCTGGTACCGAATTTAAAGGAAGCTTCACAGGCGACCACCGTGATGATCATTCCAATGATCATCCCATTAATTTTCATCAATTCACTGATTAATGATTCAAATGGAACCCTGTCTGTTGCATTGAGCCTGATTCCATTTACTTCACCTGTGGCAATGATGACCCGATTGGCTGCGGGACCTGTCTCGTTTTGGCAGTTGGCGCTGGCCGTACTCTTTTTGATTTTGACGGTTGTGCTGGTCGTGAGGGCGGTCGCCGGGATGTTTCGCGCTCAGAACCTGCTCTCCGGACAGGCATTCAACCTGCGGGTTTTCTTTCAGTCACTGACCGGGCGGGTGTAAACAAGGCTTTTGCCTGTGAAAAAGATCGGCCGGATAAAACCGGTCGATCTTTTTTTCCAATGATACAATTAAAAAGTGAATGGGGAACTTTCTGATAATTTGGGGCGTCTCGGTTAGAGAGAGCCGCCGCGAAATATCTAGGAGGAGGAGACACATGCGCCGTTGGATTGTACTTTTCTGCCTGTGTGGGCTAGCAGTAGGATTAGTGGCATGTAACCTACCTGCCTCCAGCAGCACGCCGACTGTGGGCGGGATCGATTCAATTCGCACCGCCGCCGCGCGCACGCTGGATGCGATCAGCACGACCATGGTGGTCCCACAAGGCACCCCCAACCCTACGCAATCCGGGCAGACGACCCCGATGCCCACGCAGACCAAGGCTGCGACACCCAAACCCGGGGCAACAGCGACCATCACGGGGACCGTCGTTCCGTGCGACCAGGTGTCATTTCTGAGGGATATTACCATACCGGACGGTACCTTGCTCGCCCCAGGGACGGCTTATACGAAGACATGGGAACTTAAGAACACCGGATCCTGCGCGTGGAATTCGCTGTATACCCTGGTGTTCGCCAATGAGGGAGACCTGATGGGGGGGGCGATTTCGCAACCGTTAGTTACCAGCGGGGCAGTTCAACCAGGTGAAGTCGTCAAGGTGTCTGTTGCCCTTACCGCTCCGATCAACCAGGGTAATTATAAAGGTCACTGGCGCCTGCGCAACCCGACCGGAACAGAATTTGGTCCCGCCGGAAAGACTTTTTGGGTCGCGATTAAAGTATCCACCAATATTACCCTGTTCGATAATCTGTGTAATGCAAGCTGGAGTAATGCCTCGGGTGAAATACCCTGTCCGGGAAAAGCGGGGGATGCTAAAGGGGCGGCGTATAAAGTGGATAATCCAAAGTTTGCATCCGGCTACCTGGATGACGAACCAGCCATGGCTCTTGAGCCTCAACTGATCAATGATGGTGTGATCACCGGTGTCTTCCCGCCATTTCCGTTAAATGCCACTCAAACCCAGTTCCGCACTTTCATCGGCTGCGCGTACAATTCGAACGCCTGCAATGTGAATGTAACGATCACCGTCCAGACAGGTAGTGAACCTGAACAAAAAATAGGTGAATGGAATGTGGCTTACAACAAAGATTGGATCCCGGTGAAAGTTGACCTGGGTCCGTTGGGCCTGGCGAGTAAAGCCGTCACGATGCGCTTCACGGTCACTGCGAACGGCTCGCCTAACCAGGACAGGGTATATTTTCTCAGCCCAGGTTTCTTCAAGCCTTAGGCGAACCATGCCAGATCAGGAATTGGAGAAAATCATCCGTTTGTTAAATTTAAAACCTTTGCCGGGCGAGGGTGGATTGTTCGCGGAGAGCTACCGCTCAGCTGATTCTATTCTTCGGGCGGGTTTGCCAGAGCGTTATTCCGGACCGCGCCTCGCCGGTACGGCTATTTATTACCTGCTCACGGATGAGTTTGACTCATTTTCGGCGCTGCATTGTCTGAAAACCGATGAGATTTACCATTTTTACCTGGGCGACCCGGTAGATATGCTGCTCCTGCTGCCCGGTGGAGGGAGTAAACGCATCATTTTAGGGCAGGATCTATTGCATGGGCAAGCCGTCCAATTCCCCGTGCCGGCAGGCACCTGGCAAGGGTCGAGATTGGCGCCTGGCGGGCGGTTTGCCTTGCTGGGCACCAGCATGGCGCCCGGGTTTGACCCGGACGATTTTATGCTTGGGGAGCGATCCGAGCTCCTGGCTGGCTGGCCTCAGGAGGGCGAGAGGATCGAGCGGCTGACTCGAAACTAAGGTATAATGGGCGTTGTTTGCCCCCGTAGCGCAATGGACAGAGCGCCTGACTTCGAATCAGTAGGTTCCGAGTTCGAATCTCGGCGGGGGCGCCAGATGTGGCGGTCAAAGCGACCGCCACGCCCCTTGCTGTCTTCTTTATATGAAAGAAGAGGGATATACTTCAGAAAAACTGAAGGCAGCAAGGGTGAGAATGGAAAAGAAACCACGGCATCGTTTGCATCGAGCGTACTCAAATCCAAAGCGGGTTTTAGTTGAGTGTGAGTTGGAGAACTGTCCATTGTGTGGAAGTCTTCTGAAACCACGCCGACCCTGGCATACCCAAAAAACAATACAAACACTGACCGGGCCGGTCTTTTTGGCGGGCAAGAGTAAAGAATGCGTCAATTCAGCTTGTCAGAACTATGGCAAACATTACTATGCCAGTGGCTTATGTCTTTGGAGCCTGCCCAAGAGTACATATGGTTTAGATGTGCTAGCTTTTATTGGCTGGCAACATGAACAGGAACATCGCCAATTGGTCGAAATCCAGCGAGCATTGAACCAACGAGGGGTAGAGGTCAATGAGCGCAATGTTGGGAAGCTTTATCGGCAGTTTTTAGCCCTTCTAAGTGCAAGTAGTGAGAAGGCCTACGATGATTTGGCAGTTGCAGCCCAGGAGAATGGAGGATTGATCTGGGCATTGGATGGTTTGCAACCGGAGGGGCACGGTAGGCTGTTGTACGTACTCTACGAAGTGCTGAGCAGCAGACCGGTGGCGGCACTACAAGGCGAGGCTGTGACTGAACAAGAACTGGCCAAATGGCTGCAACCCTATCAAGCGATGCCATTCAAAGTTTTGGCAACCTTGTCGGATGGAGAGGCCACCCTGGTAGCTGCCCTTAAAACTTGCTGGCCGCAAGCGCCCCACCAACGTTGTCAAACGCATTTCTTGAACAACCTGGCAGAGGCCGTTTTAGCAGATGACGATCAATTACGAAAGCAGATGCGTCAGGATCTGGGAGGGCTTCCCCAAGTTCCGCAACATGAGACACAGGAGGGAAACCTTAGTTCCCCCCTTTTGTAATCTCGCCTGTTCGCGACCCAGAACTGATGAGAATTGAGGCCAAAATTCGGCAAGCCATCCGGGATGCCGTCAATCGGAACAGCCGTAAGCCTTTTTTCTGGGGCGGGCTGCGTGGATACCAGCAGCTAGAATCCATTGGGCAAGCGCTCGAACAACTCCAGGAAGAGGGGGGAGAAAGCAATTACCTGCGTTTGCTGAACCGACAAGTGCAGAAAATATTGGTGAACAATTGTATGGTAGCTCAAGATCTGAAAGCGGCTTATCAACTGCTTAGCGGGATCGCAAACTGTTTGGGGTATCCCCACCGAGAGAGTTCAGCCTGCTTTGAAAAACTAAACAGCCAAATCGTGGCTACAAAGATGGAAGCTGTTTTGAGTCAGTTTCACCCGTCAGGTAAATGTTGTCAGGCTCAGCGTGGATTATGGAGTGCCGCAAAAAAGCGCTGGAGCTTGTATGGCCAAGAGCTTCTTCATTGTTACGACATTTCGGGATTGCCCCAGGATAATTTACAACTGGAAAGCCTTTTTGGGAACCTCCGGCGTCATCAACGCCGGATCAGCGGACGCAAATCCACGCGTGAGTTGCATGATTTCGGTCAGATCCAAGTGTTATTTAACGCAGAAAATGAAGTCGATCTACTCCGGCTCATTCAGCAGGTCTCGCATATAGATTTTCAGATTCATCGCCAGCGATTGATGCAAATCGAAACCTCGCGCCAATTCACACATAATCTGCATCGTGATCCCTTGAGGACAATCAAAAGCCTGGTGCATCTCCACTTATCCCGTCAGGAATTCCTAACCCATATGAAAACCCCTGATATCCAAAAACAGGGACTTCACATAAACTAGACAGCTAGGGCCGCCACACGCCATATATGGGGGTAAGAGCGGCAGTAAGGCAAAAAAGTGAGAAATTTGACATTAGTTTGACATTATTTCAATGTTGAACGAATTTGGATTTTGGGGATTCTTAAATCTCAGCGATTGTAGAACGCTGGAAAAGTTGATACTTTCGCCAAGATTCTGACAACTCCTGTTATAAATTCTTCTGGAATAGATTTATGCAATCAGTGCTGGCTTGGAAACAAGTGTCATTCGGACGAAATCGGATTCCTGGTTGCTTCCGGCTTGATAGTTAACTGTGTCTTGAGATTAATATTGCCAGCAGCATTCCAGGGCAAATGGAAGCAGTGGGAACTTATAGTCGAGAACTTTAATTTCACCGCAAAGTTACTAAAAGAAAAGGCCTGGTTTGCATTTTTCACTCACAAATTATACGTTGTAGAGTATTTAGACCCTTTAGGATATAATAAACTAAGGGTGTCAATCATCGGTCCAGGTTTGGTTATAAGGATAAAGCGATGAAATGTTCTCATTGCGGTCACGACAATCTCCAGGGGCGCAAGTTCTGTATTGAGTGTGCCGCGCCACTGCCGGTCATTTGTCTATCCTGTGGGGTTGTCAATGAACCCGGTGCTAAGTTCTGTGGGGAATGTAGTCAACTGCTCAGTTCGCCCGCTGCTCCCATTTCTGCCCCTGCTCCAAAATCTGCTCCTGCACCAACTGCTCCGTCTGCCTTCGTGGGCGGCCGTTACCAAGTGAAGAAGTTCCTCGGAGAGGGTGGAAAAAAGAAGGTGTACCTGGCTCTCGACGAATTACTCGACCGCGAGGTGGCCTTCGCTCTGATCAAGACCGAAGGCCTGGATGAGACAGCGCGTGTGCGCATCCGCCGCGAGGCTCAGGCAATGGGCAGGTTGGGTTCTCATCCCCATATCGTAACCGTCTTCGACCTGGGCGAGGAGGACGGCCAACCTTATATGGTAACTGAATTTATGGGCGGAGGTGACGTAGAGCACTTGATAAAGAAGGCGGAAAATCACCGCCTGCCCATCGATCGCTGCCTGGAAATCACGCGACAAATCGGTATGGGCTTGCAGTTTGCTCACGCCAGAGGAATAGTACACCGCGATCTCAAGCCAGGCAATGTGTGGCTAACCAATGACGGCATTGCCAAGATCGGCGACTTCGGCCTGGCTCTGTCGCTCGATCGCTCGCGCCTCACAAGCGAAGGCATGATGGTCGGCACGGTTTCGTACATGCCGCCCGAGCAGGCATTGGGAAGTGATGTGACGCCACAGGCCGATCTCTACTCCTTGGGGGCGATGTTCTACGAGATGATCACAGGTAGGCCGCCGTTTCTGGGTGACGACCCGGTGGCAATCATCAGCCAGCATATCAACACCCCACCAGTGGCACCAAGTTGGCACAACCCGCACTGCCCGCGCAATCTAGAGGCGTTGATTTTACGTCTTCTGGCCAAAGACCCGGCCGAACGACCTGCAAATGCCGGCGATGTATTGACCGCGCTGGGCTCGATTGATGTGAAGGCCATTGACGAGAGGCCCTTAGAAGAAACTCGGTCTCTCGACAGCCTGGCGGGTGGAGTGTTTGTGGGCCGACAGAAGGAGATGAGCGAACTAAAGGCTGCGCTTGAAGAGGCCCTGTCTGGTCACGGCCGCCTGATGATGCTAGTGGGCGAACCGGGAATCGGCAAGACACGCACCGCCTTGGAACTGACCACCTACGCCGGGTTGCGCAAAGCGCAAGTGCTGTGGGGCCGATGCTACGAGAGCCAGGGTACGCCGCCCTATTGGCCCTGGGTACAGGCTATCCGCGCCTACGTGCGCGATGCTACACCCCCTCAATTGCTGCGTGTGATGGGCGCAGGAGCCGCCAACATTGCCGAGATCGTCTCAGATGTGCGCCAGTGTTTACCGGACCTGGAACCACCGTTGGCCATTGAAAGCCCCGAGGCTGCACGATTCCGGCTTTTCGACTCGATTGCGGCGTTTCTAAAAAGCGCTAGTGGTGCCCATCCGTTGGTGGTAATTCTGGATGATCTGCAATGGGCCGACAAGCTTACCTTGCTCTTACTGCAATTCGTGGTGGGTGAGTTGGCGGCTTCACATCTATTGATCCTCGGCACATACCGCGATGTGGAGCTCTCGCGTAAACATCCGTTGGCGCAGGCGTTGGGAGAGTTAACTCGTGAACGAGCTTTCCAGAGGGTGCTGCTGCGAGGGTTGTCGCAGCCAGACGTAAGGCGTTTCATCGAGCTCACCTCAGGTCTTGAGCCGCCGGATGCATTGGTTAAGGCAGTGCACAATCAGACGGAGGGCAATCCGCTCTTCGTCAACGAAGTGGTGCGGCTTCTGGTACAGGAGGGTGAACTGGATCCTTCGCGCTTGAAGGAGCGTACAAGTTGGAGCGTGCGCATTCCCGAAGGTGTGCGCGAGGTGATCGGGCGGAGGCTGGATCGTTTGTCGGAGCGCTGCAACCAGGCACTCGCTATCGCATCGATCATCGGCCGCGAATTTAGTTTCGTGCACTTAGCAAAGCTGGTCGAGGGAGTGAGTGAGGACAAGCTGGTTGAGGCATTGGAGGAGGCAATTGCTGCGCGGGTGATCGAGGAGTTACCTCGACCGCAGGGGCGCTATCAGTTCACTCATGCCTTGATTCAAGAGACATTGGCGGAGGAGTTATCTGGTGCGCGACGGGTGAGGCAACACGCTCGCATTGCCCAAATGTTGGAGGCGTTTTTTGGTGCGCAAGCGGAGGAACATGCAGCTGAGCTAGCTTTCCACTACAGCGAGGCTGAGCCGGTGCTAGGTACAGAAAAGATGGTGCATTATGCCTTGGCAGCCGGTGAACTGGCGTTGGCCGGCTATGCCTACGAGGATGCGCTGGCACACTTCCAGCGTGGTGTGATGGCCAAAATGGGACAGCCTATGGATGAGCAGACTGCGACTATGCTCTTTGGGATGGGTCGCGCCGAGGGATATCTATCATTATGGGACGAGTCGGCAACGCATTTGGGCCAGGCTTTTGATTATTACGCCGAGGTTGGTGATGTTCAACACAGCACCGCGGTCGCTTCAGTGGGGATTTTTAGTTTTCGCTTTGAGACGCTGATGACCCCGCTTGTGGAACGCGCTTTAAAGCTTGTACCACCCGAGTCCGTTGCGGCTGGCTGGCTATTATGCGCTGAGGGCTTGGCTGTCGCGCAGATCCCAGGCGATTATGAGGGTGGTAAAGTATTGCTACAACGGGCTATCGCCATCGCTAAGACCACAGGTACCCCCAAGCTTGAGTTGCGAGCTTTGGCTACCTGGACAAACGCCGCGATGGGCAGCCTGCGCTTACAGGATCTTGATGAAGCGAACGACCGCGCTCTGGATCTTCTCACATCATTAGAAAGTCCCCGCGACGAGGCGAACTCCCGCTCACGCGCTGTTCTTCGGTTCACATGGAAAGGTGAGATGCGTAAAGCATCCATCCAGGCTAAAGCCGCCATGGCAGCGGCCGAAAGGTTGCGAGACCGCGGGCTTCTTTGTTTCGTAGGATGTCAAGGTCAAATATTAGCCCAATATGGCGGCAACTGGGCTGAAGCCAGGGTGCTCTCGAAGCGCATGTTAACGGTAAGCCCTGATTATCCAGAGGCGCTGGCTCAGGCGCTATTTCTGGAGTGCCAACTGGGTAAACTGGAGCAGGCTGAGAGCTACTGGGAACGCCTAATGGAGAATGCCCAACGCACGGAATACCTGTGGGTAATTTTTGGAGGTTGGACATGGTCAGCCGAATCAGCGCGCATCACGGGCAACCGTCGCTGGCTTGACATCGTTCGGGATTCAGCCAGTCGCAGTCTGGCGTCCTCAAACATTCAGCCTTTGCGTTCGTCCTTGCTCAGGATTGCGCTTGGCCTTGTCGCGGCGGAAGACGAGAATACAGCCCAGGCCGCCGAGCAATATGCACATCTAGATCAACTCATCGGATCGGGCTTTGCTAGCCTATTTTACCGTCATCTGGGCATCATCGCCCGCGCCGCCAGTTTGGAGGATAAAGCTCAGGTACACTACGAAGATGCACTGACTTTCACCCGCCAGGCAGGCTATCGGCCAGAAATAGCCTGGACCTGCTGCGACTACGCTGATCTGCTGCGCGAGCGCAAACGTCCCGGCGACGGCGAGAAGACGGAGGCGTTGCTAGAGGAAGGGCTAACCATCGCACGCGATCTAGGAATGCGCCCTCTCATGGAGCGCATCCTGTCGCGGCGCCAGTTCCTGAAGGCGTAGGGCCTGGTCAGGTGAGGTTGCAGGCAGCGTATTACATGGGCTCACAGTACTTTGGGTAGCGATTAATCACCACTTCACTACAGGGTGTAAAAATAGTTAGGATCCGGGTTTAAATCTCGCCAGGAGTGCTCGAAGATGCCATAGGGGACAGATGGGGCGGTCACTTTGACTGTCCACGACATATATGGGGGAAAGATCGTTGGCAAGACAAAAAAGCAGAAAATTGACATTATTTTGATAGTGAAACATTTTGAGAATGAGTAATTCTTAAATCTCTATGAATTTGAAATCCAATAAGCAGACACATCCGCCACAGTTCTGGAAACTCTTATTACCTAGAAAATATCTAAAAATTCAACTCAATAACACAACCGAAGATTTGCGATGGTATAAACGTGATATTTCGTATAGCCATTTATGTCGTCGGATACCAGCGGGATCGGTCCTAGCGCTTGATATTGTTCTCGGCCTCACTTTCCTTAAAAAGCGCCAGGAGAAATTCAAGCGCAAAATGCGGGAACTCACCGGAAACATTTATTTTGCTGTTCACCTGGATGGTCAAATCCAGGAGGATGCTCAGATAATCCGGATAGATCTTTCGCCATTTTTCCAGCGCCGGCATGTACAACCTGGGATCCAGGTCGATCAGGATGCCCTCGTAAGTAAAGGGCGGTCTGGATCAATTCAAAGGCCGCGTAAAGCAGCGCAGCTTCACCAGTGAGCCTGTGACAGCCTGATTTGTTTGTCCCAGCGAGTGGAATACGGGTTCTTCTTGCGAGTCATGGCAACCTCCGAAAATATTTAAAACAAAATTTCTGATTCTTTATTTGTTTATTTGGATATTTTAGGAAGGTTTTCGGAGGAGAAGTTGTGGATAAGGAAGGAGCTCTTACTCGAAATTTTGGATTCGAAAGTGAGAATGGCTCTGACATTGCGATGGTTTATACGACAGCATTGTATAATATGATCAACGAGAAATAATATCGTCGCCACAGGATGATCGCGTCGGTGAATGATATTATTGTCAACGACGACGACATTTTGTCGAGGGAACGATGCCTGAACCAAAGATTAAAATACCACAAAAAAAATTGGCCGAATTTTGTAAACGGAACCACATTCTCAGGCTATCTCTATTTGGTTCTGTCTTGAACGATTCATTTGGTCCCAACAGTGATATCGATGTACTGGTTGAGTTTGATCCAGATCATATCCCTGGCTTTGCATTAATACGGATTCAGGATGAGTTATCTGATTTGTTGGGTGGGAGGAAGGTGGATTTGGTTACTCCTAAGTTCCTGAACCGTAGAATTCGCAAACAGGTGGAATCCGAGGCGCAAGTTCAATATGGCCAAAGCTGATTGGATTTTTCTCGGTCAAATGCAATGGCCAATAGAAACCTTGTGGAAGATAAATGATATTCGATATAACAATGAATTATGTTGTGTGAAGCTCAGGGAAAATTGATGACCATACAAATCTCGCCAGCTCAGTTAAAAGTTTATCGTGCGGCGGCTCGTAAGCGCGAAGCTGAAGGTAAAATATTACTTGAGAAACGCCATCAGCACGCCTGGACCATTGCACGCCAGGCTGCAGGTATTTTAAAGGAGGAATTTAAGGCCAGTCGGGTGGTTGTGTTTGGATCACTCGTTCAGCCCAATCGGTTCCATTTAAGTTCGGATATTGATCTAGCAGTGTGGGATATTCAAGATTATTTTCGAGCGGTTTCTCGGTTGATGGATCTTGATCCGGATATCGAGTTTGATCTTGTCCCGGTTGAGGATGCCCATGCAGGAATTCTTGCAGCCATTTCCCGAGAAGGATTGGAATTGTGAACGAGCAAATTGCTTTGGCTGTAAGAATTAAGGGTTATCTAGCCGATCTTGAAAAGGTCACTAATCGGGCAATTCTTTTGAGTACAAAGGCAATAAATTCAGGCGATGACGGTTATTGGGATGGGGTGGCCTTGAATTTGCATGGCTTTTACAGCGGTGTCGAAAGGATATTTGAGGATATTGCACGCACGGTCGATGGGAACATTCCTTCTGGACCAGATTGGCACATGGGTATTCTAGTTCAAATGTCTACAGAGGTTGCTGACCTTCGCCCTCCGGTCATTTCAGAAAACTTGCGCTATATGTTGGATGAATATCGTGGGTTCAGACACGTGGTCCGAAATATTTACGCATTCAATTTCCGACCTTCCCGGCTTAAGGAACTGGTTGATACCTTGCCAGTCTGCGTCAACTCATTGAAGCAAGATTTACTGGCTTTCACAGTCTTCCTTGAATTGCTTAGATAGCCACAGTCTGTATTCGAAAATCATCACGGAAGATCAAGAGCTACCTCCCATATTCAGACTAAATTTATCACACGGCGCATCAGCCAGGTCTTGCTGGACTCCCAGATAAAGTTCCGTCGTCTTGACACTGGAATGACCTAGCATCAGTTGGATTTGCTCAATCGGCGCCCCAGCTTTATGAGCCAGCTTTGCCCCGGTTCGACGCAGATCGTGAGGTGCTATGTTCAAGCCGCAAGCCTCGCCGTACTGCTTTACCAGATCAAAAATTGCCTGGGAGCTGATATGGTCGCTGACGATGTGATCCCCTTTGTTGATGCGGCAGAACACGAGGCCAGTGTTCATGCGGTTTGCTCAGTCCGAGAAAACTTACCGGCTGCCGCAGCCCAGGAGTCAACGGCTGTCTTGGTCCATGCCGGCATCGGCACTGACCGGGTCTTGTTCCGCTTGCCAACCAGGTCTACAATAACCCAGCGGCCGTCTCGCTGCTGAATCTGCTCAAAAGTCAGGCTGGTGACGCTTTCATTTCGTCGTAGCCAGCAGCCAGCCAGGACTGCCAATATAGCCCGATCGCGTAGGCCTTTGAGAGTGTTGACATCCGGAGCGTTCACCAGCTGCTGCAGCTGGGGAAGGGTCAGCCAGTTGCCCAGGCGCCTCGTGTGAATGGGCCAGTTCCACTTTCCTGTTATTCTCGACTAGGATATTACAAATATTTTCCGTTGTAATGAATGCTCGCCGCAGGTTGTGAGGGGAAAAGATCTTGATTATTGCTTCATTTCCTTTCATTGATAAAAATAGACCAACCATATTTGGGACATAAATGGAATCCTATGATAAATTTATTTTATAATCTGGATGGTAACTTAGCTGTTTTTAATAGAATATGGGGGGTAGTGATCTGAGGATTGAGATTGGTCGCACAGCATGGTGAAAATCATGCATAGATCTTCAGGGAGCCAATTGCGAAACCGACCTGCATTCAGGCCAAATGATAGGTCGGTTATTGTTTACATATTCTATAGACCAAGTGATCTTTTTTTTGTACTTATGAGCTGCCGCATTTGCATGATGCTGGGCAAGCGAGATGATTTCGGAAGTGATCTGAAGCGACAATAAATTTTTTGCTGCAGGCTTCCGAGATGAAGTCAGTTTCTGGGGTCATTTGCAACTGCGAGCCGCTGGAATTCAGGCTGACAAAATTTTTAACCCAAAATACTGGTAGATCCCTGTAATATTCTTATCGCTATGTTTTCTTAAGAAAAGTTTGGTGTGATAACACATCCATCTCATTATTTCGCTTTAAATTTTTATCCGTACTAAAAATGAAATGATGTCGGGAGGGCGGAGCATGTTTGCTGATTTTTCGGGGGTAATACAATGAAACATTTGCGTGCAAGAGTGATTCTACTAGCTTGCTGGTTAATTTTATTTTTTAGCGCAGAGCGATTATCAGGTCCGATCGATATTAGCAATACTGCCTATGTGCTTGTTTTTGCCATGGTACCTATCATTTTGATTAGGCCGCAAGTGTTGAAAATCCCGATCTGGATAATTTTGACTTCGCCAATCTCATTGCTTCTGGTTTTTAAGGTTTTGATGGGAGAATTGTCCTCGAGCATGGCGATCGTTTTTACCATTGTTGAAGTATTCGCATTAATCATAACCATTCTGCTTACATACAGGATGAGTATGATAATTAACGGTTTTGAAAATTCTGTTGCAAAATTCACAATCGGTCGTCACGATCGAATGTCTAAATCAACGTCGGTAGGACAGGGATTTATTTATCGAGAAGTAAGACGTGCTCGTAACCATCAACGTCCTCTTGCGTTGATGGCGATTGCAGTCGACATGGAATCGTTTAAGCAAACTTCCGACCCGATGCTGCAAGAAGTACCACTCAATATGATGAAGGAATATAAGCTGTCGGGTGTGTCAAAAACACTTTGTGATCAACTGGAAGATTGTGCGATCATCGTCCAAAGTAAGGATTGTTTTTTGGTTGCCTTGCCAGAAACCAAACCTGAAGAGGTTCCCATTATTATTGAGCGACTTCGCAAGCAAGCGGCCGAACAGGTTGGGGTAAGTCTTCAAATAGGAACGGCATCCTTGCCAAAGGATAGTTATACATTTGAAGGCCTTGTGGATAAAGCAACCAATGAAATGAATGCAAGTAATGAAGCACAGTCATTGAACGGCCTCGAGCGGCTGCCAGTGGAAATAAATCCAGTAACAACTTTTAAGTAGATAGGAATAATTATGGATTTTGTTATTATCAATCAACCTCGGGTAATGCCGCGTCGAAAGTACTATTCGATAATTAAACGGGTGATAGATATAGCTATATGCATTTTAATTTTGCCTGTCGTCCTACCGGTTATGATTGTTTGTGCGGTTGCTATTTACCTGGATGATCCACACGGTTCTGTTTTTTTTATTCAGGAGCGAATAGGAAAGGGTGGACATCCCTTTAAAATTTACAAATTTCGCTCGATGAAATCTAACATAAATGACTCGCAATGCCGGTCCTTTATGAAGGCGTATGTAAAAGGAGAAATCGACAGCGACACAGAGGGCACACAGGTCTATAAACCAATCCCCCCCCATCAAATTTTACGAGTGGGACGAATCATGCGGAAGACCAGCCTGGATGAACTACCTCAAATTATCAATGTGCTGAGGGGAGAAATGAGCATTGTCGGCCCTCGACCGAATGTTCCTTGGGAAGTTGGTGAGTATCGTCCCTGGCATCATGAACGCCTGGAGGTATTGCCTGGGATCACAGGGTTAGCCCAGGTGCGAGGTAGAAGTTGCATCGGTTTTAATTCCCTCGTTCGGCATGATATAGAGTATATTGAACAGCAAGGATTGTTATTGGATCTCAAGATCCTTTGGTGGACTCTGAAGGCTATCATTCGGGCTAAAGGTGCGATGTAAGTTTGAATGCTGGTGTGTTTTTTGCAACTGAAAACATGAATCATTTAGGTTGAATCAAGAAGAAACCTTTAGTCGAATTTTTTTACACTCACAGGAGATCATTAAAGCTTATGGATTTTAAGAGTTATCTCGCTATTCTTAGCGGATATAAATGGGTGATTCTGGTGACGACAATTGTGTCTGTGGCAGTCGTAACAGTCATCACGTTTATGACTAAACCGATTTATAAGGCTTCGACCACCATACGAGTTGCAACTGCGTCAGCCGGGTCAATGGGTTACTCAGATTACATGTATGCAGACCGGTTGATGAATACTTACACTAAGCTTGCCACAAGCAGGCCAGTATTGGATGAATTAGCGAAAAAACTTAACGTACAGTCCGTGCCAAATATTACTGTGGAAACGATCCCCAACACGGAACTAATCAGGATCTCTGTCGAAAGCTCTATTCCTTTTATTGCACAATTTTCCGCTAACTCATTGGCAGAAATATTAATTGCACAGGGGAGAGAACTCTATTCGGGCGGGGGAAAGAGTACACAGGAAATCTTGGGTGAACAATTAAATCAGGCTGAAAATGAATTAAACCAGGCACGACAAGACTATGATGCGTTATGTGTCTCAAAGTCCTGACGACACAATTCGTATCACAGCAATGAATGAGGCGATACAACTGAAAGAGAAAACTTATGCTACCTTATTGGATCAGTACGACCAGGCCCGATTAAAGGAAATAATGCGGGCAAATATAATATCTGTGGTGGAACCAGCCGTTCTACCTTCATCTCCTTCAAAACCGAACAAAACGATGAACATCGCTTTGGGTTTCATTGCGGGTTTAGCAGGTGGAGTTGGCTTGACGTTCCTTTTCGAGAACCTGGGAACTCGACTTTATACATCAAAGCAAATCGAGGCCGTGGCTGAACTTAATATAATAGGGAGAATTCCTACAATTCAACGAAAATGGTTATCTAGATCTAAGAAACCAGATGACCATTTTATTAATGCTCCCTTCAAAGAGGCTTTCCGCCGTCTACAGGTAAATATTTCATTGCAAGATCAGAAGAATTTGGATGGGAATCCATTGAAGACTTTACTGATCACCAGCTCTTTACCCGGGGAGGGTAAATCGACGATTGCTGCTAATCTAGCTGTCGCAATTGCCAGGTCCGGTAAAAAGGTGATCGTTGTAGATTGCGATTTGCATTTACCCAAGCAGCATGAAATAAATGGACTTTCAAACAAGGCAGGATTAAGCAATATACTGACGCAGCAGACAAATTTAGAACAGGTGGTGCAGATCACTCAATATCCAGGAATGCATGTGATAACAAGTGGGCTGCTTCCTCCGGATCCTGCGAAAATGTTGGGAAGCCCCCAAATGAAATCCCTGATTCAATTTCTATCACGACAATATGATTATGTACTTCTGGACACACCTGCCTTGCTTATCATGGCGGATGGGTTAATCCTGGCGCCAATCGTTGACGGGGTTATTTTTGTTGCCCGCCGAAATTTTATTCGTGTGGAGGCTGTAAGTGAGGCATGCAGGCAGTTGGTGAATATCAAGGCCAATATGATTGGTTTGGTAGTGAATGAAGCTGAACGAAATGGATCCTATTATTATGATCGGCGTTGATTGTTTTTTTATCAATGCAGTATAGTGAAATCTACTTTGTATGAATTTTAGAGGAAGGCATCTCCGATTGCCAGCCGTTATGGATGCTTCTAAACAGCCTGATGCGAGCATAACTGGAAACCAGGATATCCTGACCGCGGCCAAAGGCGGCGGGGTTGCGTTTTCGGGCAGGTTGTTTGAATATATTGTGCGCTTCGCATATGGGATCCTCGTCGCCCGGGTTATCGGTGCTGAGCAGTTTGGCCTGTATAATCTGGCGATCACTGTGTCACTCACTATTTCGAATATGGCTATGCTCGGGCTCCAAGTGGCGATGGTTCGTTTTTTGCCGCCGGCCATCCGGGAGAAAGACGAAAGATCCATTTGGGGAATTATCCAGGTATGCCTCGGATTGCCGCTGCTCTTCACCCTTGCCCTCGCCGCTGGGTTGTTCCTATTCGCCGATCCGCTGGCGGCGCTGCTGTTCCATGATCCACGTATGGTGCCCCTCCTGCAAATTGTCAGCCTGTTGATCCCACTGGAGACACTGGCCTCCATGGTCTATATTATTACCATCAGCTTCAAACAGCCAAAGTACAGTGTCATTGCCAATAATATTATTGCATCCCTGGTTAAACTTTTGCTAACTGCCGGTTTTCTCGCCATTGGGCTGTCCACAAATGGAGTACTGGTTGCCCAGATTATCGCTTCGGCGGCTGGGCTGGGCGTGATGATCTACTTTGTCAATACATTATTCTCGCTCAGGCGAACGATTGGAATCAGCCAGAGGTTACACTCGGCCTCCTGCTGCGCTACTCCTTACCCGTCCACCTGGGGTGGATGGTCAACATTCTGAATGGTAACTTTTCAACGTATTGTGCTTGGCTTTCTAGGCCTGGCGACCGGGGTGGGGGTATATACCGCGGCCTCCAGGTTTAGCGTAATCGGCAGTATGTTTTATCTTTCGATTGGGGCTATCTCGACCCCGATCATCGCCGACCTTCACAGCCAGGCGAAAACGACTCAAATGAAAGCCTATTACCAGACAACCACCCGCTGGATGATGATGTTCAACCTGCCGGTTTTCCTGACTTCGGTCCTCTTTGCCAAGCCAATGCTTTCGATCTTTGGCGATGATTTTACGACCGGCGCCACCAGCATGATGATCCTGGCATTCGGGACGCTGGCGTATACTTGCACCGGGACTTGGTGCCAATATCCTGGATATGACCGACCATCCCAAGGTCAATACGATCAACTCGGTGATTATGGTTTTTGTTACCATCGCCCTGAACGTGCTTTCTGGTTCCCCCGTGGGGAGTGGTTGGAGCCGCAATTGCCTCATCTGCTTCCACTTTCCTGTCTAATGTGGTGTGCCTGATCGAAGTCTGGGTGCTGGTCGGCATGCAGCCGTACAACCAGAGCTTATTCAAGCCGATCCTTGCCGGACTGGTAGCAGCGTTGGTCGCTTTCCTGCTGAACTACTTTTTAAATCTCCCATCTTTGCTCCAATTACTCGTAGGGGGCGGGATGCTGTGGGTCGTTTATGCGTTTATACTTTACCTTCTAAAATTACCTCCAGAAGACTGGCTCATCATGGGTCGTTTATTTTCCCGGTTTCTGCCGAAATCGCCCGTAGCCCAGGACGTGGCAGAGTAGCCAGCCCATTTTGTATGATTACTAAACAGGCCCAAATCGGATTTCTAATGCAAATTGCCACCCGTGCCCAACTTGCCTTGTCAAAAGCCTGGCAGTTTGCGCTGGCCAATTTATTCATATTTTCTATAACCATTATATTAGGCGCTGGGCTCGGTTTTTTGATCTCGAGAGGAGATTATCTTTTCGCCTTTGGGTTGGTGGTATCAGCGCCCCTGGTGGTCGTGTTTATCTCACACCCCTTCATTGGGGTCGGCATTTGGCTGGTGCTCATGCCGTTATCTTCAGCACTCCCCAACCAGGAACAACTGGTCTACTGGGTCATCCATCGCATCCTGATCACTTTAACCCTGTGTGTGTCCCTGATGCCCTGGCTAGCGAGGTCTTTCAGGTTGCCCCGCTTAAAATTAGGACCGCCTGAAGTTTGCATGGCGATAATAATCGCTTACGTCCCCATTTCCGTCCTTTTATCTGATGGGAATCTGGACGCGCTCACCAAAGGTTACTTTAATAATATCCTGATTCCGATCTTACTATATCTCTTCCTTCGCTTATCAGTTCTGGATCAATGGAAACAACAACTTTTACAATGGACGGCTTTATTTATTGTCCTCAGCCAATGCATTATTGGATTGATGTCGTGGTTATTACCCGGGATATTACCTTCCGTCTGGCTTCATTATTTTCAAACAAGACTATGCGGTTCACTCTTAAATCCAAATACTTATGCGGTTGTGCTGGTCTTTTGCACTTTGATATTATTCCATTCCGCGATGAACAGGCGACCCGGCTTGATTCGCTCTGGCTTCTTGCTGACTTGCGGTCTGAGTGCACTTTGTATATTTTTGACCATGGAGCGAGCGGTATGGCTGGGAACAGCAGCCGTAGTATTTGGGCTTGTAATTTTATACCCCAGGCCAATGTTGCGTTATATTATGATAAGCGGGGTGATTATCGCTATTATTGGAGCTGGCCTGTTATCTGAAAAAATCGCGATGGCCAGTTCACGCCTAGAAAACCAGGCGAATGTTGATATTCGCATCGTCGTCACTGATGCCATGTTTCAAATGATCCAGGTCAAGCCTGTTTTTGGCTGGGGGTATGGTACGATAAACCAAAATATCGGCCAATATTATCGGCAAGTTGATTCTTTTGTACTCAATAAATCTTTTTACGACTTCGCATAACACCTACCTGACCATCTTTACGGAGCTGGGCCTGGTGGGTTTTTTGCTATACATGCTTCCGGTTGCCTGGCTGTTTGCCGCCAGCCTGCGGGCCTGGCGGGGGCCGCCCCAAATGAAACCAGCGCGCTGTACGCTGCTCTGGATCCTTTGGCTGGCTCTTCTGCAGCACTTCATCGTCAGCAACTTCATGGACATGCGCTTCTTCCCGATCGGGCTAACGCTCTGGTGGATGAACCTGGGGCTGATCGCCAACCTGGTATACGAACAGTCCTGAGATTGGCAATAGGCACTCATTCAACTGGGCAGCGCGAGAGCTGCACCAGGACCAACCGGATGATGATTTACTGCTGGAGAACAATGGAACCAGGTAGTAACTAAGCTGCGGGTTGCGATGGTGGGTGGATACAATCCGGACTCCGCTCGTTTACACGGTGGGGTTCAGGCGGCCACCGCTTACCTGGTGAAAGGGCTGAGCAGAATCGATGGACTGGAATTACACATCCTGGTTTTGCGACCACCTGCCTGGGCAGGGCCGGATTGTTTTGATCAAAATGGGGTGCGCGTGCACCTGCTGCCGCCGTATCCTCGCTTTGAGCGCCTGCGGGACTACCGCATCTACCAGTCCATATTGGACCGCGCCCTGGCGCAAATCCAGCCTGCGGTGGTGCATGCCCAGGAAGCCGCCTCGGATGCGTATGTCGCCATTCGTTCCGGTTTTCCCACGGTGGTCACCGCCCATGGGATCCGCGCTGAAGACCTTAAATATGTCCGCTCATGGCGCCTGCGGTTGCGGTTTTATTTTGACGCCGCACTGACCGAACGCCGGGTCATGCGTCGGGTGAAGTATTTGATCGCCATCAGCCATTATGTAACCAACTACTTTGCTCCGCTGCTGAGGCCAGATATTCATCTGGACTATATTCCAAACGCTGTTGATGAAAACTTTTTCAACCTGGGTGACAATTCCAAAAAACCGGTTGTTTTGTTTGTTGGCCGCCTGATACCGCTTAAACGGATACTCGATCTCGTCCAGGCTTTCGCGCAGGTATCCCGCCAGGTTCCTCAGGCTGAGTTGCGCATTGCCGGGGAATTAGCCTCAGACCCTGACTTATGTGGCTACTGTGCTGAAGTGTATCCAACAAGCTGGCCTCGGCGAGCGGGTCCACCTGCTTGGCGAGTTGGGACAGGAAGACCTCCTGCGTGAATATCGAGCCTGCACGCTGGTGGCGCTGCCTTCAGCTCAAGAAAATGTCCCGATGGTGATTGCACAGGCCATGGCTGCCGGAAAACCGGTGGTCGCGACCCGCGTCGGTGGCGTTGCCGAGATGGTGGGCCAGGAAGGCGAAAGGGGCTTGCTGGTCGATGTGGGGGATATAGACGGATTGGCCGCAGCCATCACCCACTTGCTCCAGAGTCCGGCGCAATGTGCCCTTCTTGGGCAGGCCGGCCGCTCCTTCGCACTGGAGAACTATCATCTCGACCGGGTCGCCCAGCGTACTTTTGATGTCTACCAATATATTGCTGCCACGGAATCTCGAATCCCATGCATAATCCATTGGCAGTAGCATTGCGAGGGAAAGGGGTTCTGCCAATGCTCACGCGCGCTGGGGCGATTACCCGCCGCTACGGACTTACTGCCGCAAGAATGGACGCGGCCCTGGCGCAGCTCACCGAAGTACTGCAAGAATTTAACTGTCGGGCGACTCTCCCGGTTACGGCGACCGCCCTCTCACGCAATCGGGCGCTGGCCCAAAAGATGCAAGCCCTGGGTATGGAGTTGGCGGTGCATGGTTTTACTCACGTGGACCACACTCAGCTTTCTTTGGAACAGCAGCGTGATCAATTACGCCGCGCCAAAAAGACCTTTGAGCTGGCCGAGGTGCCATTTTCAGGATTTCGCAGCCCCTACCTGCGCTGGAATACAGACACCCTCACTGCGTTAAGTGAATGCGGCTTTGATTATGACAGCAGCCAGGCCCTGGCCTGGGACGTGATTGGTGGGGCAGAGACGGATGCCTACCGGCACGTGCTCGCTTTTTACGACGCTCGAATGGCAGCAGAATACCCCTCCCTCCCCCGCCTGGCTGGCAGCCTCGTGCGTATCCCCTACTGCCTGCCGGATGACGAAGCCCTGGTCGAACGACTGAAACTCCCGGCCGGCAAGGCGATGGCTGAGATCTGGCTGGCCATGCTGGAGCGGATTTACGCCGCCGGGGAACTGTTCACACTCGGTCTTCACCCCGAACGAATTTCTGAGTGTAAGGATGCGCTGCGGATGGTGCTGGCAAAAGCGCGTTCGCTCTCACCCACAGTTTGGATCGCTCGCTTAGATGAAATATCTGCCTGGTACCGCAGCCTGGGACAGGTGACCTTCCGAACAGAACAACTAACGAGCGGTTGCTGGCGGATCAACTTGCACGCCCCATCCGGGGCAGGCCTCCTGGCCCGCTCTGTTGATACGGAAGCGCCGACAAGATCCTGGGGTAAAGGGTATCAGCGGGTCTTGAGCAATGAGTTGGTCTTCCGGGGCGAGCGGTTCCCCTGGATAGGACTTCCGCCAGATCATCCTTCCTCGCTTGAGCGCTTCTTGCGGCACCAGGGATATCTGGTTGAGATTGGCGCCAATCCTCAAGCCTTCTCATATTTTTTCGAGCGGAAGACTTTCGAGAATGTAGATGAGCGTCCGCTTCTGGCTGTGATAGAAACAGGAAATCGACCCTTGCTTCGGCTGGGCCGCTGGCCGGATGGGGCTCAAGCCGCATTGGCGGTGACAGGGGATGTGGATGCATTCACCCTCTGGGATTACAGTTTTCGAACATTGGGAAGATAAAGGTCTCAGGATGATCGATGTGATCCGAGCTAAAGTTCCGCTGAACATAAAAGCCAAAGCACAGCTTTTTATTTCTACCCATATCGTCCTGATAACCCTGGTTCTCATCATAACCCTGGCAGGTGTGCTTCGCTTTTATAATTTAGGTGAGCATAGCTTTTGGTATGATGAGGCTGCAAGTGCGATGAATGTCAGGACAATCTCGGAGTGGACACCAACAAACGAATGGGGCCCTTTTACGTTTGCAAAAAGGGAAAGAGTGCCTCCCTTTTATTTTCTTCTATCAGTGCCATTTTATAATATTTCACAAAGCGAGTGGGTTTTATGTTTGCCTTCGGTAATTTTCGGTATTGCTTCAATCCCACTAATTTATTTGCTGGGATCCCAATTACTCAATAAAAGGATAGGTCTTGTTGCAGCTTCCCTCCTGGCCCTTTCGCCTTTTCATATATATTATTCGCAGGAATTTCGCCCCTATTCACTTTTTCTATTCTTATCTCTATTAGCTTTTTGCTTTGCCACATTGGTAATTTTAAAAAACAAGAAAATATACTTTGCAGGCATGATTATTTCGATCGTATTGGGTATTTACACACACACTTTTATGGTGTTTGTTTTTCTATTATTAGATATTTATTTTGTGTTGGGCTGGAAGACCAACCGTCATTTGCTGAAGAGTTGGCTATTGAGTCACTTATTGATAGCTTTATTATGTATACCTGAAATTTATATATTACTTTATCATATTAGTCGAGGCAATACCAACTTAATAAATTATCCCCCTGGGATTCTAAGCATTGTTAGTACTATTTATTTGTTTACGGTGGGGCGTGTCTTCTTTCCAACCGGGCCCAATTTGATTTTTTTGGTCGTACAGTTTGGAGTTTGGGGAGTTGGAGTGGTTTTAGGGGTACGGCAATTATGGAGACAAAAAGCCAACCCGGAAGGTTACCGCAATCTATCCTTCATCATCTCTGCGATTCTTATCTTTATATTAATTTTCACAATTTCGATGTTATTCATACCCCTGTTCGATGAAGCGCGAGTGAATTATATTATTTTTTTGCTGCCTTTTTATTTCTTGATCGTGGGAATAGGATGGAGTTCTTTAGCAAATCCATTGCTTCGAAAAACCCTTATTTTTACGGCACTTTTCATCAGCCTTTGCGCTAATTATCCTTATTTTTTTCAATGGGACGAAATCGGAAAGGGTGACTTTCGCGCCGCGGCAGAATATATCTGGAACAATTCTAATGGGAATGCTGCAATTGTTTACCATACGAACAATGCCTCGGCATTACCTTTGGATTTCTATCTTCATTGGCAAGTGCCACAGCAGCTTTTCAAACCGGAAATGATCGACCTGAGCAAAAGTGATCAATTATGGCTTGTCGTAATTAAACAAATTGAAGGAATTCAATTCGGCCAGATGCTTTTCGAGGGCCAGAAAAACAAGTCGCTTAACCAGGAAAGCAGCGATATCGCTTGCAACCGTGCTTTCGTTAATCCGAATTATCGACTTTTGAATGCTAAAGTTTTTCCGGGCAAGAACGAATTATCTGTATGCCAGTTCAATAGAAAAACGCCTTGATATATTCATTAAATTTTTTTAGGTTTGACGAAAAACTTGCTTGGCCTTTCCGGTTCGGATTCGCTTTACCTTATTACAGAAAAAACAAGACGTAATCCTCGATTTGTCACAGGCAAACCACAACGATTGATTAGAGATCGTGCCTACGATAGTGACCGATTGGACGCCAAACTTCGGGAGGAAGGTATTGAACTGAATGCCCCTCACCGAAGAAACCGGGTAAAACCCAAGACGCAGGATGGGCGCAATTTGCAGAGATACAAGCGCCGTTGGAAGATTGAACGGTTTAATGCCTGGTTGCAGCACTTCAGACGCATCACGGTTCGATATGAGCGAAAGGTTGAGAACTTCCTCGGTCTGATTCAACTGGCTTGTATCCTAATTCTACTCAAGGTATTCTTGAGGTGAGTTCTAGTATCATTTTAAATAAAAGAACTCCTTATGGTTAATACGTTGTATTACTTCATCACCTTACCCTGACAAGGAGAAGATCATTTTTATGACCTTTTCTCAATATATATACTTTGTTTTTTCAGATCTTTATCGAATAAACTGCCAAACAAGGGTATCATCGCTTGTTCACAAATTGTTTTGGGGCGAGGCCTTCAAATATATTTTTTGGATGCGCACTTGCCGCTTTCTGCACGGAAAAAATTGGCTGAAGTACACAATTTTTCCCTTGGCGCTCCTCAGGCTGAATCACTACCGGTATAAATTTGGGATCAGTATTCCATTTTCTGCTGATATAGGCCCTGGTTTTTATATTGGGCATTTTAGCAGAATTATCGTTTCCCCGCTCTGTCGGATTGGGAAGAACTGCAACATTTCACAGGGGGTTACAATTGGGATCACAAACCGAGGAAAGAACAAGGGCTATCCTACGATTGGGGATAATGTCTATATCGGCCCTGGAGCGAAGATTATAGGTTCAGTAAAAGTAGGCAACTGCGTGGCTGTTGGTGCTAATTGCGTTGTCACGAAGGATGTCCCTGATAATGCGGTTGTGGTAGGCGTTCCAGGGAAAGTCATTTCTTATGATGGCTCGCAAGGATATGTGTGCAACACGGATTACGATGGGAAGATCGGTTAGTGAGGGGAAAATATTGAAGGAATATCATAGCATCTTATATTTTTCCTCCCAGTTTCCCACTCAGCATAGTCCCAATCGGGGAGTTTTTTCGCTCCAGCGGGTGCTTGCGCTACGCCATGCGGGCTGCGATGTAATGGTGGTTAGCCCCTTGGACATCACAGAATTGATCACAGGTCCGAATCAGCTTTCTCGCTTGATTGAGCGTCAGGCGCAACATCCCTTCGAAATGGTGCTTCATGACATACCTGCGTATTACCCCAAATGGATTTGCCCGCCCAAAAGAATAATCGGCTGGTACAGTAGCTTCTTTATGTACTTACAGGTTCGAATCGCAGTAAAAAATATTTTAAAATCATTCCAACCGGATGTGATACTTTCATCCTGGCTGCCAGATGCTGTCGCAGCCTCCATTCTGGGGAATGCCATGAATATTCCAGTGCTGGCGATTGCGGATGGCTCGGATGTAAATCTCTGGCCAAAAAAATACAAAGCGTGGAGTTATGCGCGGGATATTTTAAACAAGAAAACTTCCACCATCATTTTTGTTTCCGAGGCGCTGAAAATAGTGGGCAACTCTCAAGGGCTTTATGGAAGAATAAGCACCGTCTTACATAATGCTGTGGATATCCACTTGTTTACTCCGAGCTCAATGATTCGAAAAGCCAGCAAATTTACGGTTTTAGGAGTAGGCAGGCTTATCCCCACCAAAGGTTTCCAGGTTTTGCTGGAGGCATTTGCAGATCTAATTAAGCGCCAGTCCCAACCAGCACGCCTGCTCCTGGTTGGCGATGGTCCCCAGCGTAATGCATTATTGCAGCAAGCTATAGACCTGGGTGTTCAATCTTCTGTAGAATTCGTTGGATCAATTGATCATGAAAAACTGGTAAAGTATTATCAAGAGGCAGATGTTTTCTGCCTTCCTTCTTTTTCGGAAGGATTTCCTTGTGTCGTGGTGGAGGCGATGGCGTGCGGAAAACCGGTCGTGGCCTCCAGGATTGGTGGAATTGACGAAGTCGTCGATGTGGTATCTGGCATCTTAGTAACGCCAGGAGACGTGGGCGCATTATGCGATGCATTACTGCAAGCTAAAACCCGCGCATGGGATGGGGCAATTATCCGCAAGAAAATTGTAGAAGGTTTTGGGTGGGAAAAATGGGTTGAAACCATGACCCATTGTATGGATGATGCTTCAAAATAGCTCGGAAGATAATTATCCCAGGAGAGAGAATGGTAGGTCATGCGTTATAGATTACTAAAAAAGGTCCCCCATCAATTCCTGGTTTGGGATTTTTTCTAACATCAGTAGCGACGGCAAATACTTCATAGCACCAACTTATTTGTTGCGGGCTGTAAACTGTATCGCTACCAGGCTGGACGGGTCGTGCATCCTGCACAGGGATATAGCTCAGGATGACAGGTAGGGAAAATGACAATAAACAGGGATAGGGCAGAAGGGAGATTCATGCACGTCGAAGATGGTTCGAAGGCTAAAAGCGAGGAAGATGTCGGCAAAAGGTATGTCGTCATATCACCTGTTAAAAATGAAGCTGATTTTATTAAATTGACCATTGACTCAATGATCCATCAGACAATCAAGCCTACTGCCTGGGTTATAGTCAATGATGGCTCGCAAGATGAGACAGAGACGATTGTCAACAAATATGCTGAGCAGTATGCATGGATCAGGCTTGTAAACCGTCCGGGCGATGCAGTGCGTAAGCGCGGAAAGGGTGTCGTGGAAGCTTTTTATGCCGGTTTTGAAACACTCATAGAGGATTACGATTTTATTGCTAAATTAGACGGGGACGTATCCTTTGAACCCACCTATTTTGAATCCTTATTACATGAGTTTGAAAATGATGCCAGGTTAGGTATTGCTGGCGGAGCGCTTTACGAAAAACCGGATGGAAAGAATTGGTCTTTGTACACATATAGTGATGAAGTTCGCGGGTGTATAAAAATGTACCGCTGGGCTTGTTTTAATGCGATTGGTGGATTGGTACCGGCAATGGGATGGGATGGAATCGATGAATGGACTGCCCTTTCATTGGGTTGGAGGGTGCAGAGTTTTTTTGATTTCAAAGTGTATCATTACCGCTTTACAGGCATGGCAACCGGCTTATTGAAAAGCTTCAGCGAGCAAGGTTATGGGGCCTACAGCATTGGCTATCATCCTCTATTTATGGTCGCTCGAGGAATCAAATGTATGGCGGAACGCCCCTTTGTGATCGGTGGATTGGCTATGATCGTTGCTTTTTTTAGAGCCGGGCTGGAACGCCGCAAACGGCTATCCAGCCCTTCCGTGATTCAATATATTCATAAAGCACAGATGAGGCAATTGGGGCGCCTGGTAATTGGGAAATCCATTCATGGAATCAGGACACCCGTTGAGAATTCCTCTTTGGGCTAACCCAAGGCCGTGAGTGAAAATCGACTACAGACATCCGTTGTCCAGAAAAAAGGTAGCTTGTGGTGCATAATCCGGTGCCGATACTAATCACCTGGGATGTGGATCCCGACCGCTGGGCGAGTTTTGAGGACCGCCAAAAGGCGCTCACGAGAGTAGTAGACCTCTGCGAAGAGTCTCGGCATCCGGTCGACATTCTTCTTCACGGCCAATTATTGCCACGAATATCCCGATCAGATCAAACGAATCAAAACATTAAACCAGGAAATTGGTTGCCATGGGCTGACGCATACGGATGAAGAGGATTACGACCGGATGCCGGAAGATTTGGTGCGGAATTACATAAATGAAGCCTTCCAAAAATTAGAAAAAGTTACTGGTAGGCAGGTTCGGGCATTCCGCAGCCCCCGCGTCAAGACATCTGCGCTTACGCTGCGGTTGTTAGGCGAGCGCGGTTATAAGTCTGATAGCTCTGTTTGCTCACAGCGATTGGATTTTCTCAGTTCTAATTTGATTAATCCAGGTTGGTTGACTGCACCCCGTCTTCCTTACCATCCAAGTCAGCACAATGCATACCGGCGAGGCGAGCTCCCGATTTGGGAATTACCAGTCTCTGCAATGGCGCTTCCATTGATCTCTGGCTCATTGAATGTGTTCGGTCTTAAGTTCATGAAGATATTTTTCCGTTTGCTGTACGATGAGTCGAGGCGGACGGGTAAGCCAATTGTTTACCTGTCGCATCCGACGGACGTAATGGCTATAAAAAGAAAACAACTGCCGGTCACTACCAATCAATCATGGATCACCTCGATCCGTACTCATGGATTTCAGTTTCGGAGGATTTTCTTCCGTACGGGTGGAGAACAATTATTCCAGGCTACACGCCAGTTGTTTAAATATATGGCTTCTTTCGCTGAAGTAAAATTCCAAACTTGCAGTGAATATATTAATACGCTCGAAAATCCGATGGGTGATTCGAGACTTTGGTAGCCAAGGAGGAGGTTTCTAAAATGATGCCGATTATCAATGATAGCTCTATGGTCAAGAGGTCCGGGAATTTACCAGGGGAATCCAGCATTGCCGGAGGCATTAAAGATATCACTAAAGATCTTTCCTGGGTGGATATGCTCAAGGGAATTGCGATTATCAGCGTTATCTTCGGGAATTGGCTGACTTTTTTTTCCCAACAAAAATTAACTACGGATACCCATGATCTGTTTAGTACGCTAACCTCAACTCTCGATTTTGCCATCGGTCCAATTGTGCACCTCTTCATCATTCTTAGCGGCTTTGGCCTGACATTAGGGTATTTTAAACATCTCAATACCAGCTTGAGCTGGAAAGCATGGATGTGGCGCAGAATCACTAAAACCATTTTTCCGTATTACCTTAGCATCATTCTAGTCATCTTACTCGGTTTACTCGGATCTGTTCTCTATGCAAACGAAAATTTACAATTTTCATGGCCTTCGTTGCTTGCCCTGCTAACTTTTACCCGTAACTTTTATCCGCCGAGTTGGGCCTGGAATCCACCCTTATGGTTTATGCCGGTGATTGTTGGCCTGTATCTCATCTTCCCGGTTCTCTTGAGCATCTTAAAAAAATGGGGACCGGTCAAGCTGCTTCTGTTATCTACATTCATCTCATATACTTCTTTGATCGTCGCTTTCGCATTCGGTATGACAGGGTCACACGCAAGTGATTTATTCCTGTCCTGGACAGTTCAGTTTGTGATGGGCATGCTCCTGGCATATCTAGCTGTTAATCATACCGGAAAATTACGCCTACTGCTTGGTATCCTTCCTTTTGTTATTGGCGCGGTTTTCATTTTTTGTTCCATACTCGTACGGGATTACATCCCGAATGGAAAAGTATTTAACGATCCCATCACCTCTATTGGCATCTTCTTGATCTTCCTCAATGGGGGCTGGGCTTTGCGCAGGGTTTTCCCTGCGGTAAACAACCCGTTAATTTCCGTGTCAAAACAATCCTATTTCATGTATCTTATTCATTATCCCTTGATGATGTTTTTAATTGGGCCCATTTTTAAAACTTCATTCCACCCAGTAATTACCATAATTCTGTGTGGAATATATATCGTGGTGATATATTATCTTTGTTCCTTATTATCAAAACCGATTACGAACATGTCATCGAAACTTTCTGCGCTCTTTGTTGGTAAAACAGCCAGAGTGAGGGGATGATTCTTTATAGGGCAGGTCGATCATTTCAAATGGTGTACTGATTAAGGCAGAAAGCCGTATGGTTCGTGGATATCCAGACCTACCCATGCCTAACAATTTCGTCGGTTGTTTCTCTCGGGTTCCTTGTATAATTGGGTAAGTACACTTCCCACCTCATCAGTTGCTAAACGTGAAAACATGGACATAAGAAATGAAATCCATGAAATCGTTCTTGCTTGTATTCCTATTAGTTATTCTCACCTTCATCAACTTCTTCACTAACAGTCCGATGCTAAGTACTCTTGCCAATTCCTTGGATGGCACCGAGCAGTCGATTTATGTACGAAGCAAATTAAGCAATGATCCACTTAAAACAGCGCTGGTTGACAATTACCCAATTCATCCTCCTTTCCCAATTATTTACGACGAGTGGACGGAAAGAGCCAGCGTGACGATCGCCGATATTAACAATGACGGCAGCAATGAGCTGCTTTTACCCACGTACAAAGGGAATATTTATGCCTGGAACGCTTCTGGACAGCTGCTGCCGGGTTGGAATCCGCTTAAGAATCCTGGCTGGCAAATCCGAGGCCGGCTAGCGTTGGGGGATTTGAATCACGACGGCAAGCTGGAAATCGCCGCCGGCTTGGATTTACCCACGATGGGCGGGGCCCCTAAAATAGCTATCTGGCAATCCAACGGTCAATTGTTGAACGGGTGGCCGCAAACCACTGCTTGCGCCCGAACCGATCAGTATTGTAATGTTTCATCAATTATTTTCGCCGACCTTGACAAAGATTCCAACCTGGAGGTGGTCGCAGCCACAAACAATAAAGATCTCACCACGAGCGATCCTTCCCGAGTTGTGCCAAACCTGTATGTATGGAAAAGTAATGGCACACTTGCACCCGGCAGCTGGCCGAATGAAGATGATCAAAATGTGGCCATCATTGGCCAGATGGCAGTGGGAGATCTGGATGGCGACACTTACCCGGATATTGTAACCGGGCGCGACTATCACGTCTTGTTTGCCTTTGATCGGCTAGGAAAAAACCTGAGCGGTTGGCCTCGTGATGTGCGTTATCCATACGATAATTCTCCCTATTATGCTGATAAGATCGAATTTCCTCGCTCAACACCTGCTCTGGCAGATCTGGATCAGGATGGCCATCTGGAATATATCATTTCCGGTCACCGCACACATTGGAGTACCGTCGTTAACTACTTTGCTACCGATCTGCTCGTCTATAGTCCTGATGCCACTCGTTTTCCTGGTTGGGAGCTGCCAGCCGAAGGGACAAGTTTTGTGAGCGCCAATACCACGAAAATGATTGAGGCGCCGTCGATTGGAGACCTGACCGGGGATGGAAAACCTGAAATTGTCCTTGCCACCCAGGACGGCTGGATACGGGCATACACAGCAGCTAAACAGGTGCTGTGGGCTTATAACTATGCTCAGGGCAAGGAAACTCACTCCAGTGAGGCGGTGATCGGCGATGTGGATGGCGACGGTTGGAATGAGGTGGTCTTCGGAACGTTTGCTGTTAATTTGGTTACAATCCCAGCAGGTGGGGGTGTATATCCTGGATCACACGGGAATACCGAAGGCGGGATCACCGTTGTTGATATCGAACTCTGAAGGGATATCGAACAGTCCAGCACTCGGTGACCTGGATGGTGACGGATTGATCGAGATCGCCGCGGCAACTTATGACGGCCGGCTGTATGTATGGGATACTCCAGGGGCGGCCGCCCCTTCCCATTTACCCTGGCCTATGCCGCGACACGATCTGCAGCGCACCGGGCTCTACCAGGATCTGGCGCCGAATTTTTCCCAATCCAGAAAAGTCATCAGTACATCAAACGCTCTCGAAGGAGAAACCGTTACCTATACCATCCACCTGGTGCGTACCGGTGCTGCCCTGGCAGATACCCTCACTGTCAACGATGTAATCCCTTCGGGCTTAAGTTATGTTCCGGGCAGTCTGCATGCTTCAGCAGGGTCGGTTGACGCCAGCCAGGCCCCAACGCTCAAGTGGACCGGACCGATGCTCGATGTGAGCCAGGTCGACATCTGGTACGACGCGAAAGTTACCCGGGCCACTCCGGATGGCATCACCAATACGGCCATTTTGGATGCCGGGCCTGCCGGGCAGTTCACCCTCCGAGCCACGTTGATCGTTAATGGGAAGAATCAATACTTCCCGATTTTACGCCGATAATCATTTTACCTAAGCCCTATAACGAACAGACTGACGGAAATTAAAAATAATAATGTCTAAAAGAACACCAGTCCGGCGCCATTGCATGGTTGTATATGCCATATATCCTTTAGGTGAAACCCGCGTTCAACGAGAAGCAGAAGCCTTAGTAAGGAATGGTTACGAAGTGGATGTAATCTGCTTCCGCACTGCAAGGAGAACCTGCAGTAGATGAATATAAGGGTGTAAAGATCTATCGTGAGAAGGATCTACTCCCAATTAAACACTCGAATGGCAGCCCATTACCTGCGAAAATTCTAGAATATCTTTCCTTTTTTCTTTCCGCAGCCATTCGGGTGACCCGGCTGCATCTTCAAAAACACTATACGAACCATCCAGGTGCATAACCTGCCTGATTTCCTGGTCTTTTGCACCATGATCCCAAAACTGATGGGAGTGCCGATCATCCTTGACCTGCACGATCTGATGCCTGAATTCTATGCCGGACGCTATGGGAATAGCAAATCGCTGACAGCCAGGCTGATCCGCTTACAAGAACGCCTGGCATGCAGGTTCGCGGACCATGTAATCACAGTCAGTGAGCATTGGCGGCAGGCATTGATCCGCCGGGGTGTGCCAGAGAAGAAATGCAGCGTGGTGATGAATGTAGCCGATGAAAGCCATATTCCATCCATCGGAACAGACCTCGACAATTACACACATGTAAAAGACAGCTTCCGGCTTATCTATCACGGCACCTTAGTGGAGAGGTATGGATTGGATTTGGCGATCAAAGCGGTTGACCGGGTGCGGTTTGATATTCCAGGGATTCATTTAACTCTGGTCGGATTTGGAGATTATTTACCCCATCTGAAAGAGATGGTCGAAGATCTTCGGTTGAATGAGTACGTTACGTTCGTAAAACTCCAGCTTGCTGAAAAACTACCCGATCTGATTCGATCTTGCCACCTGGGTATTGTGCCCTACCGAAATGATATTTTTACGGATGGGTTGCTGCCGACAAAATTAATGGAATATGCCGCCCTGGGTATGCCGGCTATTGCGGCACGTACTTCTGCGATCCATGCTTACTTTAAAGATACAATGACCGAGTTTTTTGAGCCAGACAATCTGGACGATCTTGTTCGCTGTATTCTTGCTCTTTATAATAACCCGGAACGATTATCGGAACTCGCCTGCGGTTGTCAAAAGTTCAATCAGCAGTATAACTGGGCGAAAGTTAGCTCTGAATATGCGGCACTGGTTGATGATTTGAGTAGAGGATATCAGCCGGCCAGCCAGATAGCAAAATCCCTCCCGAAAATTTAATTATCACATAACATCACGTAAGAATAATGAGCCTGGCTATCGTAAATTCACTGGATGATAATTGCTGGCGGGAATTTGTTGACCAACAACCGCATAGCACCATCTTCCATACGCCAGAAATGTTTCAAGTCTTCGACCGAGTTAAAGGATATCGGCCTAAATTGTGGGTGTGCGTTGGCGACAACGGGAAAATCCTGGCTCTTCTTCCGCCTGTTGTAGTCACCTTAAAAGATAACCTTTTGCACCATCTGACATCACGCGCAATCGCTTTCGGAGGTGTGTTGTGCACTCCTGACCAGGCAGGAAAAGATGCATTGGTATTCCTCCTGGGCCTATATACCCAAAACGCGGGCAAAGAAGTCCTTTTTACCGAGCTGCGTAATCTTTCTGATACCAGCTTCATTCAGCCAGTGTTCGAAAAATTTAATTTTGTGTATGAAGAGCATCTCGATTATTTGATAGACCTGGATTGCTCACCGGAAGCAATCTTGCAAAATATTGGCTCTCGAACTCGAAAACACATCCGCAAAGGACTGCGCAAAGGGACGGTTACCGTTGAAGAGGTTGGCGACCGGAAAAAAATAACCGAATGGTATGACCTGGTAGCCAGGACCTATAACGCTGCTCATGTGCCCCTCGCAGATCATTCGTTATTTGAAGCCGCATTTGATATCCTCCAACCTCGGGGCATGGTGAAATTCTGGCTGGCGCGCATCGGTTCGAATTGTGTTGCCGCATCAGTGGAGCTTCTCCACAAAGACGTTATTTACGGTTGGTATGGAGGTGTCGATCGTGCTTATTCTGATGAGGTCCCCGGCGAATTATTAATGTGGCATATTTTGAAATGGGGGGCTGAAAACGGATTTCGATTTTATGATTTTGGCGGCGCGGGTAAACCAAACGAAGAATATGGTGTGCGTGATTTTAAGGCCAAGTTTGGTGGAAAACTTGTTTGCTTTGGTCGCAATACATGGGTCCCCGATCCACTTCTATTGCAAATAAGTAAAGCTGCTTACAATCTCTACCGAAAATTTTTCTGATTCAGAATTTATCAAGCATCTTATATGATGAATCTGTCATTGCGAGGCCCGTTTTTTGGGACGAAGCAATCTATCCTGTGCGATAGATTGCTTCGCTGCGCTCGCAATGACGGTTGCTCATTTTGCGTGGTCCACGACATGCAAACGACTATTATTCATAGTTGGAACAATATGTTCAACCGTAAGAGCATCCTCAGTCACGATGATCCGCTCGATCAGCAAGCGGATCACTTCCTGGCGGGTATCGAAATCACAACTGGTCAAAGCCAGACGAATGGAGTGAGTAAACATCTCCAAAGAGATCTCCGCTTTTGGTTCAGAAAGCTTGGTCAAACGGGCATGCAGTTGCTGTAGTTCCTGATCCAAAGGTGTCTGGCGCTGGCGCAGATCTTCAAGGGTGATCAGATCCACCTGGTAAGCATCTACCAGGCGCTGACGCTGCTTAGCGAGAGCGGATTGGCGTTGTTGGAGCCGCTCCCGCTCTCCCGCCTGCTCCGGAGCTTTCTGGACTGCTTCCCAGGCTTGGCGGATCTGGAGCGGGTTGTCCAGTAATTGCGCCAGGGAGTCCCAGATCAGTGTCTCCACTTCCTTGGCAGGCACGGAACAAGTATGCTGGGGGACATTCGGAGGGCAGTGCACACGGCCATGCTTGCAATAATAGGTCACCACGCCTTTCTGGGTGCGAGCGGTCAAGGTGTAGCCACAGATGCCGCACACCAAGAGGCTGCGTAACAAATAAGGACGGTGGCTGTTGCGGGAGGCATACTGAGCTTGCATTTTGCGTCGTTCCTGAGCCGCTTGCCAGAGGCTTTCATCGATAATCGGGGGTACGGGAAAGCCAATCCATTCGGTCATGGGACGGGGCAGATAGCGCGGAAACTGTAACAGACCCGTTCCTTGCCGCCGGGGCTTGCCCACCGCGGTATCGTCCAATTGGTGGCAGTTGTAGTAGCCGGTTCCTTTGTAGGCGGCCTGCCGCAGCACGCGCATCACGGTCGTTTCAGTCCAATGCCCGCCACGCGGGCTAGGAATATGCTGATCATTGAGGCGATGCGTCAACTGTCTCAGGCTGATCTGTTCAATAGTGTACTCCTGATAGATTTGGCGGACAAGCGCCGCTTCCGCTTCGATCACCACCCAGGCATTGGCGTGGCTGCGGTCCGGGGGTTGATAGCGATACCCAAAAGGAGCCAGATTACTCACCGATTGCCCCTGGCGCAGACGATACAAACGGCCGCGACGCATCCGTTCACAAATCAAGGTGCGTTCATACTCAGCAAACGCGCCCTGGATTTCCAACATGAGCTTGCCCTGCGGGCTCTCTTCTCGTTGCGGCTGGTTGAGAAAGATCACCCCAACCCGATAGCGCTCCAGTTCATCCAAAACCACTTGCTGCGCTCCCAGGTTGCGCGCCAGTCGATCCGGGCTCAAACACAACACCATCTCGAACTCTCCTGCCACCACCCCATCTCGCAGCTGGTCCAGCCCGGGGCGTGCTAAGCGTTTCCCGCTCACCGCCTGATCGATATACTGATGCCCCGGGTTAATTTCCAGTTCATGTTCCTGGGCATACCGCACCAGTTGATCCAGCTGGCTCTCGATGGTTGCCTCTTGTTCCTGTCTCCGGGTTGATACTCTCGCATACAGGGCTGCTCGACGCATTGGCGCTCTCTCCCTTCTGGCTTTTACTCCACTTCCATAGAATTTGATAAGCCCATCGGGTGCGCTGTTCGGCTTGGTGGTGGGGCTTGCAAATCAGGCGCAGTTCTGCTTTGGCTTGGGTTTTCATAGGCACTTCCTGAGTTCGTTTTCTCTCTCAGGATCGTACCGCTTTCTCCCACGTTTTTCCTTACCCACCTTACCAGGTTTTGAGGATGTTCTATTCGGTTTTTAAAGTGCCAGTTATAGTCGTTTGTATGACGTGGTGCGTGGTCCACGTCAGTGCGAGCGGCTTTTAGAAAACTTGAATGGATGGTACATTCACCTTCGAAAGTTATAGATAATGAAAATCATTAATCGGCTTGCAGAAATAATTGAAGATTGGAAATATTTGATCCAGAGGGACGGTCTTAATATTGCCTTGCCCACTGTAGTTCACGAAATTGCATGGTTACCTTATCGGCATCTTAGCTTCACAATCTTTTCTCGTTCACTTACTGAGCCAATTCCGAATTTTCAACCCAAGATCTCACTCGATATTCGATCTTTTCAACAGGCCGACGTGGAGTTGGTGCGTGAAATAGATCGCCCTTCAGAAGCCAAACAATGCGCGCGGCGATTGAGGCTCGGACACCTGGGTTTGGTGGCACTCCATCTTGGCCAGCCAGCAGGTTATGCATGGGGATGTGGTGAAGAACATCCCCAGATGGAAAAGGTACCTCTTAAGCTTGAACCGGGTGACGTGCTTTGTACTGATGTTTATACCAATCCTTCTTTTCGAGGACAGGGCGTTCAGACAGCATTGGCGGTATCGCGCTTTAATATGTTCAAGGAATTAGGATATCGCAGGGCGATTTGTTATATTGAAAATCATAATGCCCCATCCCTGACTGTCTGGCAAAGAAAATTAGGTGGTCAGGCGATAGGGCATATTGATTTTGTTCGTATCGGTCCCTGGTATAGGGTGGCTTGTTCCGGTAATAAGGACAGGCGAACGCCGGTTGATTTGAAGCCTGAGTTAAAAAGATAAACGCGAAATTTAATAGGATCTCCGTGAACAGGTCTTTGAGCCGATTAGGATTAAGACTTCATGAAAAGTTTACCGGACGCAAAATCCTGGAGCGCCTGGAGGAATTAAACCGCACCCAATGGCTGAGCCGAGATGAGCTGCTGGCATTGCAGCGGGCGAAGCTCCAGCGCATGGTGGAATATGCTTACCAATATGTGCCGTATTACCGGAGAATGTTTGATGAAATCGGTTTTCAACCCGAAGATCTACGAAAAGACCTGGATAGTTTGTCAAAGCTTCCCATTCTAACGAAATCAATCATACGAGAAAACTGGAACGATCTATTTAACGACAGAACCAGAACGCAGGCAGAGGATGAATAAGCTGGCTACCTCCGGGTCGACAGGTCAACCATTAGTTTTTATGCAGGATTCGGATTTTCGCGATTCAGTAACCGCCGATATCCAGCGCAATATTAGTTGGGCTGGTTGGAAACTCGGAGATTTACAGGCTTTTATTTGGGGGGGGCGTATGAAGCCGCCTCTTCGGAAAAAACTACGCGCCAGAATGATTGATTGGGTATGGAATCGAGTAATGCTTAATGCTTTTTTAATGAATGAAAAGGATATGATCACTTTTGCTAAGCTGCTGCGACGCCAACGCCCCCGTATTCTGTTTGGCTATGTATCAAGTGTAAACCAATTTGCCCAATTTATTAGGTTGTTGGGTTTTCTGGGGTACTTTGTGCTAGGCGCTTTTTTGCCAAAGATAAAAGTGAAAACAAAATACTTACTTATTTTCATAATAGCTGGGATAATTACAATTTCTGTAGGCACATATTACATGGCTTGGTTTGGTAACCCCAAACTATACTTCTTCCAAGAATACCTTAGCCCGTTTGTAATTGTTACATCAATGATGCTCTTTGTAGTACTCTTTAGAACAACCCCTGGACGACTAGAAAAGAAAATAAAATTAAGTGTGCTTGTCAATACAATCAGCGACTATACATTACCGATATTTCTTTTGCACCCCATAATCATGGAGTCCCTCCAAAACGGATACTTCGGTTTTGCCATTAATGGCAATGTTATAAACCAAGTGATTGAAGTTCCAATACTCACCTTTGCAACTTTAGCCATCTGCTTAGCAATAATTATTCCAGTAAGCAAAATACCTATAGTTAAAAAACTGGTTGGCATAAATTGAAAAAACGAAACCGCCGTCTTAAGGAAGCTTTGGATTTAAAGGTCAGTATGGGTAAACTTGGAATATTTCTTGAAGAATACTATCCCTTGCTAAGCATTTTAGTAGGTTATTTTCTGGTTGCTATTACTATAGGACCCTTCCATAATGGTGACACTGCATGGGAATATCGATGCTGTCTTAGGGATACTCAAAACTGGCCTACCTGTAGCAAATGGTGTCTTGATGGATCAGCCGCCATTGGGATTCTATATTCAAGCCATTATTCTTCAACTCTTTCGGGGTGTCAATCAACAATGGCACATTTCTAGTAACCTTGTTTGGGCTTGGATGCGTTGCGTTAGTTTATGGAATTGGCAAAGTCGCGTACAATAAGACGACGGGTTTTTTTGCATCGCTGCTCTTCGCGTTTAGCCCTTGGCACCTGATTATGAGTCCGAACATTCCTAATTGACGCACAGTGTCTATTCTTTAGTTTGCTAAGCTTGTTTGTGGCCTTGATTGCTGTTCGCCGAGCATCATTTAGACTCTTTATTATCTCCGGAATTGTTTTTGCAGCGGCATTTAACACAAAATTGTACGCTGTCTTCACACTTATTCCACTGTTGGCGTTCTTTTTCTACCACCAACCCCGAAATCTCAAACGTACATTAAAGTGGTTAGTAGGATTCTCCATCCCTGTGTTGATAGCCGTATTTTTGTGGTATCAAGTAATAGCGGGTATAGGCTTATCCTCTATCTTTCTACACCCCGATTTAATTTCTCAAAATCCAAACATCGCTACTCCTACACCATTTTTTGTAACCAATTTTTTGGTAAGTTACGGGATAGGTTGGTTCTTTATCGATGCATCAATCGTATCATTGCTTGTTTGTTTATGGCAAAGACGCATATTTCGCCAGTTTTTACCGTTAGATGCAACTTGTATAGCAACAATAGTCTGTGTTGTCAGCGTTAACATAATTTTGGGAACGATTTTAGATTTAAAGGCGCCTTTTCTTAACGCAATTAAATATGATTACCAAGCGTTACCTTTCTTTAGTCTCTTGGCTGCATCGTTAGTCAGCAAGAGCTTTACTTTGGTTAAGCTAAGCTGGTTAAAGACTAAAATAAAGAAGGTGTCCTTGATTGCTATAGCTCTACTGGGGTTTGTTTTAGTGGCAGCTGCACTGTTCTATAACATGTGGTTTACGCACTTGTTTTCTACATGGGATTACTTGATTTTTAGGGTAGATCCCAACATCAACGAAGGGTATTCGCTTTTTAACTCTGACCCAATTGGGGCAAATAGCATTTTGATGTTTGCTCAATTTTTAGGGTTTATGTTTGCCATATCGGGAATACTCTGGGTAAGCAGACATAAACTTAGCTCGATCCTAAACAAAATTATTCTAAAAAAGGCTTTAAAATAGAGAATAATTCAGTCGGGCAGGTTCATATTTTGATGTTTCAACTGCTGATTCACCCGGAAATCGGCGGTATTGCATTAGTCATTATCATAATCTTTGTTGCCGCTGTTTCAATTGCTGTAGCAGCGTTGGCGGTTGCCTAGTTTGTTGGTCTACCACAAAAAACACAAAGTTACTTAGGCAAGAGACTTTGACATGTGTTTCTTCTAAGAATGGGTGTGTCAAAAAAGCTGAGTTGATTTTTTCGAAGTCAGCATGCCGTCTGCCACCACAAGACATGCTCAATTAATTGAGAACAAACTGCACTAATGGCTTATTGTCGCAAACACGACAGCACCAAAACCAAGCCAGCTCAGAATATATAAACAGCAAAGGTCGGTATACTCGAGTGTCCAACCTCTAATTTTATTGTTAGTCCAGAAATCTATACTATAAAACACTGTTTAGTTCAGAAACCTTGACAAGAACCCTTTTATCGCCCAAATTTAAAAGATTAAATCTGATGAGCAAGGTTACAAGATTGTTGCTAAAATCTAAAAGACACTTGCAAGTTTCAGCTTTGATTCTATTAGCATCAACCCTTATACTCGGTGCGATGAATCTTAATCTTATTGTAAAAGCACAATTGGAACCGACTGCTACACTTACTGTTTTAACCTCAACGGGCGGAACAACAGATCCTCCTGCTGGAAACCAGGTTATTATTGTCGATTATGTTTATGAAGTACATGTTCAGTTAACAGCCACCCCAGATAGAGGCTTTGAATTTCTATATTGGAGAATCTCAAACGCAAGCAAAACCACTATACTTTATAATAATCCCGCGACTATAGCAGTCGGTTATCCATACAGTTCAAGTTTCGGTTATAGATGCACAGTGCAAGCTGTATTCCAATCAATTGCGCCAAAAATAACCTTGTTATCGCCGCAAAACCTGACTTACAATGAATCCAGCGCACCTTTGGTTTTCTCAACAGATAAGACAGTAACCTGGGCCGCTTATAGTCTTGATGGGGAACAAAACGTCACCGTAACTGGAAACAGGACTATAATTGAATTGGCTAATGGCATCCATAACGTGATAGTCTACGCTAATGACTCGTTGGGAAACATTGGCGCTTCACAAACAATCAATTTTACTATTGCAGTTCCACCCAAAATCAGTATTCTATCTCCGCTGAATCAAACATATACTAACTCTAATGTTCCATTAACTTTCAATGTCGATAAACCTGCTAATTTGCTAGGCTACAGCATTGACGAGCAACTAAACACAACTCTAACTGGAAATACAACTATTTCTGGACTCTCACTTGGAGAACATAACCTTACAATCTACGTCAATGACACTTACGGAAATAGTGTTGCTTCAAAAACAATCAACTTCAGCATAACACAGCCATTTCCAACCGTGACAGTTGCAATTATTTCAGTTATAGGAATAATTGCAGTGGTTGCTGGTTTGTTGGTCTACCACAAAAAACACAAACACAACTTAGTCAACAAACCTTGACGAAAAACCTCTTAAGACAGAAAGTTCTGAGGGGTTAACCAACTCGGGGCAGCATTACATTGAAGAAAAAGGCTTTAGGTGTACCGTTGGTTTTAGCGCTGCTATTTTCATTTGCAGCTGGAACGTTACTTGTCGATTTGGCACACGCTAATCCCATCGCACCACGCAGTTATCCTACGATAACCATTAACAGTGATGGCAGCATAACTCCGCCAACTGCTCCCATAAACCGCACTGGAAACGTTTACACGCTTGCAGAAGATCTGCTTGAACAAACAATTCTGATTTATCGAAGTGATATAATGTTAGAAGGAGCAGGACACATCATAAATGTCCCGAAAAAGTCTGAAGGAAATACTAATTATCAAACGATTGGCATATCGCTGCAACCAGACACGGATGCGGATAACGTGATAAATAGAAAAAATGTAATAATAAAAAACTTGACGGTTATAGGCTCTATTGAAATTTATCGTGGAGATAACTGTCAAATCGAAAAAGTTACAGCAAAAAATATCTGGATAGATGGCAATTCCAACACGATAAAAGATAGCACCTGCGGAGTAGGATTAAGCAATAACGCACGAAATAATGTGATTACACAAAACAACATAAACTCTTTGTGGGTCGGCAATGATTGCTACTCTAATAAATTTTATCTAAACAATTTCAATCTGACTGAATACCCAGGAGTATTCAGCACGATTTCTTGGGATAATGGGAACATCGGCAACTTTTGGAGCAACTACACAACAAAGTATCCTGATGCCATAGAATTAGGCAATTCTGGAATCGGCAACACACCATACACTATCGAAAAAGAGTACCTTACAAGTCAATTAGAAAGACAATATGGAGGGCTATTTAACGTCACATTTATGAGCATTGGTTATGTCCCGCTTGTTGATCGTTTTCCACTCATGTATCCATGGGGAGCTCCACAGGTGACTCTGCTCAGCCTTGAAAATCTTACATCCTCTGAGCCTCTTTCCCTCAACTTTTCAGTCAGCAAACCAGTTGTTTGGACAGGATATAGTCTTGATGGCGGAGAAAACATAACTATCGCAGGCAACACTACCCTCAACGGCTTAACAACAGGTTCTCATAACATAACAGTCTACGCTAAAGACACATCTGGAAATATTGGCGCTTCAGAAACTTTCAAATTTGAAGTTGCCCAAGAGTCCATTTTAGCCGAAGCCTCAGAGTCCTTACCAACTTTAACGATTATCGCTGTTTCCGTAGTTGCTTTTGCCTTGGTGGCTTCTGGTTTGTTGCTTTTCAGTAGGCATCGAAAAACCAATAACTTAACTAAGTAAGACCTTTCCCACAACTGAGTGTACCTACCCACCCATACAGCATGGTCCAACTATGAGAATAACAGTTCAAATGGGAAGGCATAAAAGCGATTGAAACAAAAACGATAGAACGGTTACTATGAGAAAGACAGTTTCGGCAGTTTTGATTATTTTGGGAGTTGCAATCATACATAGGTATTATATACTTGGGCTATTCAAGCCAAATTCACCCTGCCAGTACACCTATTCACTTGTATAATTACACCATTTACTCCGATACTGGTGTTGCCACAAGTACACTAAATGCTACTCAAGGTCTAACACAGCAATTGAATCTTACACTTACGGCAATGCCCTCTTCACCCGCAATAGCAGTACCCATACACAGCGTTAAGCTAACATCATACAATAGCACAATAGACTATGGCGGTAATTGGGATACAAGAAACTGGAACAAATCTCTGGTTCAAGAATCGATCTTCAACTACTCATTTAGCCTCAACACGTTAACTCTGCAACCTAACACATCCAACTCAACTATCCTCACAATTAATTGGGCAAATAATGCTCCAACAGGTCGCTACACAGCAGAAATTAACTTAGGTAACATCAAGTTCCTTTCAACACAAGAAAAATATGACCAATCATACGGTTCATCAATTTGGTTAGGGATAGTTATTACTCCAAAAGTAACCTAAACTTAGACCTTTTCCCACGCTTGGGTGTACCCTGCCCCTGTTGAGAAGTGACAAGTTTCTTTAAGCAAGTTAAGCTGTAATATTAGTGACCTGACTATGACAAAGAAACTTTCTAGAGCAAACGTGGCTTTGATATTTTTCTTAGCTGTTCTCTTGTTGTCTATTTATGCCCAAATACAGTATCAAACACAGAGGTGGTCAGGTATCGAACCTTACTATGAGTCTTGATGCCGATAAACTAAATGATAAGCCACAAAAGTATTTTACACTAACAAACCCCGACCCGTATGTTCTCAAAGCAATAAACGGTGAGTATGTTTATCCTCACTATGATGACACAACAATCGATGAATTAGTAAGGCAACATCAAACAAGTAACATCGAATATAATGGCTCCTACTACTCAATCGGGCTAGTCTTCGTAGATGCTTTCCCACCACCAACTTTGCCCTATATTTTGGCTGGATTTGCCCTCTCTATCTTGGGAATAGTTGTTATAGCAATTTTTCATGTCGTAAAACACTTCAAGCCACCAATAAAGTAGACCTTTTCCCACGGTTGGGTGTACCCTGCCTATGTTGGTAAGCCAAAAAACACTTAAAGCAAGTGAAGTAATAGAGCAGTTGGTGGCTATATGGGCGTCCAAAAGCCTTAGAACCATATTAGCGGTAAATGCTGTTCTGATTTTGCTTTTCGTTGTATCTAATTATGCTTTGTGGAATATGTTGAATAGCTACACTCATCTTGGGCGTACAGTAATGAATCCCTTGAATGTTATTCTATCAATGTGGGGAGATGTTGTTGACGGAAACATTGAAAGAATCTCTGGTTTAAAAATTTTCCCCTAATTTTCCTTTTTGGATATTCTTTCTCACAGTAGCAATAAACCTACTTTTCATATATCGACTGAAAAAAGATGACAAAACCAAACAATAATGAGATAAACCTTTTCCCACAGTTGGGTACACCCACTCTATAAGCCAAATCTTTTAAGCAAGATCAAAACAAATCAAAAAGGTGAGTGCTTATGCGAAGACAGTTGATAACTGCAATCAGCGTGAATGCTTTTTTGGTTCTAATTTTTATTTATAGCAACTTCTCCATTTGGAATATGCTGAACGAATATCAACTCATAGAAGGTAATTGGAGTCGATGGTAATCAGCTTATGTTGGAAAAGTCTTTGTTGGTGGAGGACCGCTTGCTACAGGTGGACTACTAAATAGTCTAAACTATCCTTTCTGGCTATTCTTCATCTCAACAGCAATAAACCTATACCTTATAATTAGACTCCAAAGAAACAAAGAAACAAAACAGGTCTCTTCTTAGAGTACTTGCCAAATTTTTTAAGCAAGGTCAAAAGAATGTTAACTATGCTCAGACGTTACGGTAAGTTTAGAGTGTTAACTTACGTCATTTTACTTGCTCTTTCTGTCTATAGATTTCTTTTTAAAGGTTTACAATGTCTTGCCTCTTTGACCAATTCTATATGTACCTTTTTGGGCTTATGGGAACTTACATTGTTATAGATTCCACGTTAAAAGCCAAAAAGGATTCACTACTGAAAAGACGCCAAATGCTTTTCACTGTATCACTTGTACTAACAATAGTCCTGTTAACAACCTTTCTTATCACTTCTTCAATTAATAGTGCTTTTTCTGTAATAATAATTGCTGGATTTGCATTGTCAATTGCACTTTTCTTTCAGACAATGGAATGGAATAATAAAAGAAAAATAAAACAGAACCCTTCTTTGGAAACTCCCAGCCCACCCTGAGAAATTAGCTACTAGAAAATAGGTGGAAAAAATTTGGGTAAAGACCATGAGTTTAGGAAAGACTTTACGCCAGAACAGTATGCGGCTTTTATTTGAAAAGAAAAGCTAAGACTCCAGATGCTCTAATACCCGAAAATAAGGTACCTCGGAATAAGAAACTTGAATCTAAAAATAAGACCCGTAATTTTTATGCATTAAAATTTGATCTTTTTCTACTGG
>CAWJKU010000002.1:0-728054 GCA_963843535.1 uncultured Chloroflexia bacterium | reverse complement strand
ACCATTTCAAGAAAGCCTTAGAAAAGCCAGGTGGCAGACTTATTGAAGTGACCGGTGGTAAAATTCCAGAAAGCCACCTTTAGTAATTTTCTTCAACTTAGTGGTTTTCTCGCTAAATTCTTAGGCTTTCGTAGCAACTGTGTTAAAAATCAAGCAGCAAATTCAGCAATTTTCTCCATGATCTTCGGATTCCAGGCGGTCTGATGAACCAGGAGCGCATTCAGAATCGTTAACAATTTCCGCATGCAGGCGATCATGGCGACTTTGAAGGGTTTGCCCGCGGCGATCAGGCGTTCAAAGAAGGTCTTGATCACCGGGTTACACCGCCGAGCGGCCAGTGTGGCCATGTACAGGGTCCGCCGGATCGTTCCGCGCCCGCCCCACACCACCCGTTTGCCGTTCATCAACCCGCTATCGCGATTGAAAGGCGCCACCCCCACCAGCGCCGCGATCTTTTTGCGATCCAGATGGCCCAACTCCGGCAGATCGGCCAACAAGGTGGTGCTCAACACAGGCCCCACCCCTGGGACGGACAGCAGCCACTCGTTTTGCTGCTGCCAGTGGGGGTGCGCTTGCACGGCTTGTTGGAGCTGGTGGTTGAGGTCATCCAACTCGTGCTCCAGCCAGGTAATGTGGGCCTGGATCCGTTCGAGTACCGGGGGCTGGCTGATGGCCCTCCGATTTTCCTCGGCCACCAGCATCTCGACCACCTGACGACGGCGATCCAGGAGCGCCTGGAGCTGGCGGGTGGCTTCATCGGGCACCGGGCGAACCTGGGGTTGGATGGCCTGGGCATAATGGGCCAGCGAACTGGCGTCGATCCGATCCGATTTGGCTAATTTTCCGGTGGCTTTGGCAAAGTCCCGCGCCTGGCGTGGATTGATGCGCACGGTCGGGAACTTGGCCGCGTTCAAACGCACAAACGCCTCTTGCTCATACCCGCCGGTGGCTTCCAGAACCACCAGCCGGACGGAAAAGGCCCGCAGCTTCTCGATCAATATCGCGATCCCGCTGGGAGAATTATCCACTTGAAAGGCCTGCCCCACAGGCCGCAGATACACGTCCAGATGCGCCTTGCTGACATCGATCCCCACAAATGTGTCTACCGATAAAGAAGTGTCCATGCCAACCTCCTGCAATAGATGGTCCCTACCTTGCCAAATACGGGCTCTGTCCCAGGCAACTGTTCGGGCTATCGTTGAAAGAGCAGGGCGACCACGCTACGAACCGGTTTTCTTTAACCTTAGGTTGGACGGTCTACCCTGTTCCTATCCAATAGGGTTAATCTTACCCTTGTTATAATATACAAGGTTGGGTTGAGGGGCGTAAATTTAAAGCTTTTGGAATGCAAACTACTGCCCCGAAACCCAACACAACCGAGGATGTTGGGTTTCGCTTCAATACGGAAAGGCAAACACGCTTATCTCAATCGCTCAACCCAACCTACACAGGATTGGATAGCTCTTTTTCCAAGCGAGAGAACTACTTAGTTCTCTTCTAATAAAATCAGCCCAATTCCACCTGATGCGTCTTATGGGATAACCCTCAAACCTGTGTTACGAAATGCCCCAAAATGAAGGAGGCGAGTACATGAATAATGAGAAATCTGGGGAAACGGGGACAGAGTTCAAACAAATGAACGAGAAATGGAGGTGGTTAATCCGCGTCATCCCACTGGGCATCTGGGTTTTGTTCCTTATTTTCATGGCGCGACCTTTTGATGGAGTAATCATCATCGCATTTTTCTTGATCTTCTTTTTTTTACGCCGCCGGGCCTTTATCCTGCTTGCTGCAGCCGTTTTAGTGATTGTGTTGTTTAACACGCCAGTATTAAACACTTTATCGAAATTGAGAGACCTGAATCTAAGCACCTATCATCATGTTCCCCCGGCGCTGGCTCAGCTTTTTAAACCTGGCTCGGGACAAGAAGTATTGCCGATTCAAGTTCGCCAAATGCTCTCCCTCATTCAAACTCATCAGATGGCTAATTACCGGCTGTCGAAGACGTTTGACGAAGACGGATGGATCAGCCAGCGGATGACCGAGGCAGCGTGGCCGGTTGTCAAGGAAAATACATCGCCATATCTTTTTGGTGCGTTCGAAGAGTTTGAGGGATATCCTGGTTGTATGGTCATTGATCAGTTAAAGGATGTGGCGCTTGGATACTGTCATTAACATTGCCAGATTACTTTTAATAACGGGACTGGGATTTTTTTACTTTTCAGGCCTGGGTTGGCTTGCGATCGGACCGCTGCTGCAAGGAAGCTTGATCAGGAAGAAAAAAGATATGCCACTTATCCGGGTGATTCCTTTGTTATTGCTAAGCGGTTTGACCATTAATTATGCCCTGGTATTAATCTTTCAATCGTTAACGACCAGCCTCCTCGCTGGATCCATTCTATCGTTTGGCGGGGCGGCCTGTCTTGCCATCTACATATTTCGGGATCCTACCCGTCAGATGCCAACGGCGGGATCTATTAAAACATACTTCGTATGTGCCTTCATTTGTCTTCTATTCCTGGGCCCGATTCTGGCTGACCCTTTGAATGACTGGGATGCGCGTTCGATCTGGTTTTTCCATGCCAAAATGATCTACTCGGCGGGCTCAATTGGTCTTTCGGCTGGTTGGCAGCATCCTTCATTGGGTTTCATGCATGCCGATTATCCAAACCTCATCCCTGCGGTAGCTGCGCAGGTGTCGTATGTGATGGGATTTTGGAATGAATATCTACCCAAAATCTCCCTCTATTTCATGCTCGTTCCGGCCGTAGGCTGGCTGTTTACATTTGCTCGCCGGTCGTTTAGTTTTGCCATACTGCTTTTGTTGATTCCATTTGGATTTTCGAACTGGCTTTGGAACGGATACATGGATGGGTATGTGGCTTTATATTTTTCTATTGCGGTCCTGTTGTTAGGTAGATATGTAAAATCATCCAATCCGGTCGATTTGTTCTCAAGCGTGTGCTGCTTCATCGTCCTTTTGTCGATCAAGAATGAGGGAGCTTTAGGGGCAATCGCCGGACTTGGATCTATTCTCCTGGTCGCCTTTTTAAAAAGAAAACATTTCTTGCTTCGAGTCATTGTGTCTGCCCACTGGAAATTTATTCTGGCCGCGATGGTCGCATTGATTCCATTTGTTTTATGGACTTTTGATAAACAGCAGTGGAATTTGCAGAACGATTTAGACATTGGCAAAACCGAATTGTCCGCACGCATCTTCAATAGGATATCAGATGGATCTTACAAGCAAATTCTTAAAAGTGTTTTTGTTGAAAATGAAGGCGCACTGCTTCTGTTGGGGATGGTGTATTGTGCAAGTGTTGCCTGGAACAAGTCATTCCCCAGAGAAGGCCTGCCGGCCTTGCTGTCGGGAGGTATTTTTGCCGCAGGCATGGTTGTGGTTTACCTGCTGACCCCATCTGATCTGTCATGGCATTTGAGCACATCGATCGAGCGCACCATGCTTTCAGTGAGCGGATGTATCTTCGTTGGCAGTTATTTTATGTTGAATTCAATAGAGAACAAAGAAAACGTTTCTGGCATTGGATCTGGTTAGCGGCTGCTGGAATTCGCTGGAGACTGTACGCACCCAACCGTACCGGTAGCAGAAATTTTAAAAGGCGTATTCCAGTTTTTTGTGGGCGAATCAGGGGGGGCGCTCAAATTGGACCAGTCGAAAGACCTTTTAAACGCCACATCACCATTGCTCGCATCAATGACCTGGAAATACCAGGGATGAAGCAGGGCCATTGCTTCGTTCATCAAAAGGTTCGCTGTCGCTAATTTTGCGCTGGACGCGCTGAGATCATCCTTGCCTACCAGGGCGATTGAATGCCCATCCGAAGCCCAAAACAGGTAATCTGCATAGGTCATTGGCGTGAGGCGAGTCAGCTTCCAACTCGTAAGATCCAGTACGAAAATTCCGCAAAATCCAGAAGCTTTTTCGCAGCCGAAAAATGCCAGGCGGGTATTATCCGGTGAGAAGGCGAAATCTCCCGCAGTAATTCCCCCCAGGAGGGCTGGGCGTGCGGATTGAATTGAGGCAAGGTCGGCGACCAACAACATGCTGTCCCCAGAGCCATCGATGGGAGGCGAATTATAGGCAATCCGGCTGCCGTCGGGCGAGCGCTCACAGGACAGGATCGATTTCCCGCCCAGGGGCAGTTTCCCCAGGTCAGTATAGTCAGCAAACAATTCCAGCCCAGGCCCCTCATCTCTTTGTATCCCTCCCGCCGGAACATTAAGAAAGTAAAGATGAGACGTTGCGTAGCTATTGCTGATCGGAGAAGAATTCTGTTTCCGCGAGAAATTAATACCTGGATTTGACCAGGAGGCCAGGACAGATTTTAAGTCAAGTAAAACTGGATCTCCCGAAAAATCATAGGCAAAATGGTCTCCTTTATAGCGGTCGGGTTCGTAGATCGCGGCCGGGATATTTGCATCAAAAAAAATTTTAGTGACCGTGATGTTGGATACAACCGGTTGAAACAATTCTGGGCCGAATTCCAGGCGGCGCAATACTACCCCATATTTTTGATCGATCCAAAAACGAAAATTCCGATGCCCGTTGGAACTCCAATCCAGCACCCAGGTAGGGCGGCCGGCAATCGCGTCGCTGCCGATACGATTAAATTTCCCGCCTGAAGGAAACATATCGATCGGAGAAAACATTCGGCGCAGTTCTTCATCAGGAATAAGTTCGGATGTAGAGCCTGTGATAATCTGACCATTGTTAAAGTTTTGGCCGTACATCTTTTGGTCGTTAATCGAATAAGTGATGTCTGGATTACCTGAAGGCGCACCGCTCATCACGCGCGAATATCCTGGCAGGGTGAGCCAGATTTGTTTGCGGATCAGATCACCAGGAATACTGGCAGCGCCATCGCTGTAACTCTCTGTCTTGTATGTTTTCACTTCGACATCCGCCCAGAGTGTTTGCCACCGCGCCCAGCTGGTGAGAGATAAAGAAAGAATATCCTCCATAGCCCTTTCCGGATCGATCTCGGCTGCCAGTGGTAAAGGGGTTGGGGTAAATGCAGGCGCAGGCTCGGGGGTAGATTTTTCGGATGCAACGAGGCGTACGACAGTCTCAGTAGGTCTGGTTTCTTGCGGGGGAAAAGGCCAGGATTGGCCGATTGCCAGCTCGCCAATCACGAGGAAAATCACCAGGAGCCCGAACTCAGCGATCCGTGATGCCCATCTGCGATTGCGCTGGCTTGTTTTCGCGCGATCCAGGCGGTTCAGGATAGAGTTGGCCCAATCCGAACGGTTGTCGCGCGTGGTTTCAATCAGGTTGTGATGGGTTTGGAGGGCTGAGGATAACGCTGCCTCCATTCCTGTCAAACTGCTGTAAATTGTGGAGCATTCCTCGCATGAGCGCAAGTGGGCTAACATTGATTGGCGCAATTGCGTTAAATCTGCTTGAATCGTCTCCTTCGGCATAATAACCAGGTGAGCGATTTCCTCAGCGGATAGATTCTGACCAAAATGCAAAACCGCAAACAGGCGCTGCGAAACCGTATATGAATCCATTAATTGTGAGAAATGGGTTTCGCCTGCGGGTTGGGTATCGATTGCCTTGAGCACCTGACGGATGGCGTACCTTTTGTGAACCGACCCCTGCCGGACTTTTTTCAAACATTCATCAAGGATCAGTTGGTAAAGCCAGGCCTTCCCCGACATATTGCTTTTATACCTTCTCCGGTTTCGCAGCAGGGTGAATATGATCTGGTCAACCGCCGCAATCCGGTCGGCCGGCGACTTCATGAACCGATAGACCAGGCGATCAATCTCCGGTGAGACGTCATCCAGAAGATAACTGCATAGTTCTTCATCGCTAATTTGCTGGTTCTGGATCACCCAGCCAAGGTCGTAGGTGGCATGCTCTCCAGACGGTTTATTTAAAGGTAATCCGACCATATTAGTTCACTTTATCCCGAGCGCGAGTGTTTGTCAAGCTGATTAACAATCATTCATCAAGCTCTTAAATTTGTTTATAATAAAAATAAATAGTATAATAATTATCAATAAAATGATTCAATCTTCAAAATGGAGGATATAAACATGGCTGAACGGACGGCAGAAGCAGTTTGGCAAGGCAGTTTGAAAGAAGGCAAAGGCACCATGAAATTAGGCAGCGGTGCATATGAAGGCGCATACACCTGGTCATCGCGCTTTGAAGAAGGAACAGGGACAAATCCCGAAGAATTGATCGGCGCGGCGCATGCCGGCTGCTATTCGATGGCGCTGAGTGGTGATTTAGGAAAAGTGGGAATCACCCCTGACCGGATTTTTACGAGGGCACAGGTGACGTTGGGGAGGGTGGATGGCAGGGCCCGCATCACCCATATCCATCTGGATACGGAAGTTAAAGTTACCGGGATTGACGCCGAGAAATTCCAGGAAATCGCCGCAGCGACGAAAGAAGGCTGCCCGGTATCCGCAGCACTGAAGGGTGTTGAAATTACCCTTTCGGCGCGTATGGTTTGAGCTAGCATCAACTTTTTGCGATCTCCCATGGGTATCCAGTAGCCCATGGGATTTTTATTTTGGGCAGTTCCTGGTAAATTTGATAAAAATAATTATAATTGTCACATATATGGTAGACATGCGTATTTATGACTGATAAGGATGGGATCCATGTTAAAAGATAGTCAGAAAGAACAATATCAACCAGGCCCGGAAATTATCCAGCAAGCCATTATCACCAATCCTGATGAACTTTCTCGGCGAGCGGCTCAAGACCTGGAAGGGTTCTGGGATGAGCAAGCCAGGCAGTTTGAGTGGTTCGAACCCTGGACCAAAGTGTTGGACGACTCCAACAAACCTTTTTATAAGTGGTTTGTGGATGGCAAGACGAATATCGTCTACAACTGCCTCGACCGCCATGTTAAGTCGTGGCGGCGCAACAAGCTGGCGTTAATTTGGGAAGGGGAAAAAGGGGAAAACCGAACCTTTTCTTATCATGCCTTAAGCCGTGAAGTGTGCATGTTCTCGAACGTGCTGCGCAGCATGGGCGTGAAAAAAGGTGACCGGGTGACAATCTATATGGGACGGGTACCTGAGCTGCCGATCGCCATGCTAGCGTGCGCGAAAATCGGCGCGGTGCATTCGGTGGTTTATGGCGGTTTTTCTGTGGAAGCGATCCATGGACGGATCGAAGACAGCCAATCGAATGTAGTCATCACCTGTGATGGCGGGTATATGAACGGCAAGATCATTGAACTAAAAAAGATCGTCGATGAAGCGCTAAAGCGCTGTGCGACGGTGGAAACCGTGATCGTGGTGAAACGTACCGGTCAGGATGTATCCATGGAAGCAGGAAGGGATTACTGGTATCAGGACCTGATGAGTCTGCCGGTGGCAAAATCTGCGGGCGGGCAGTCGCGCTGTGAAACCGAGGAGATGGATGCGGAAGACCCATTATTTATGCTGTACACCTCCGGCACTACAGGGCGGCCGAAAGCGATTCTCCATACCCACGGCGGTTATATGGTCGGTGTGGCTACGACCTTGAAAATGGTGTTCGATCTTCGCGAGGAAGATCGCTACTGGTGCACAGCAGATCCGGGATGGATCACCGGGCACAGCTACATCGTTTACGGCCCGCTGCTGTTGGGTTCAACCAGTTTCATGTATGAAGGGGCGCCGACTTATCCATATCCCAACCGCTGGTGGAGCATGGTCGAGAAATATGGCCTGAATGTGGTTTATACTGCCCCCACGGCGATTCGCGGGTTGATGCGCTTTGGCGACGCCTGGCCAAACCGGCACGATTTATCTTCACTGCGCCTGCTGGGCTCTGTTGGCGAACCGATTAATCCCGAAGCGTGGCGCTGGTATTATGAGGTGATCGGTAAAGCGCGCTGCCCGATCATGGATACCTGGTGGCAGACTGAAACCGGCATGTTTATGATCACTCCCATGCCGGCTGTCAGCCTTAAGCCGGGCAGCGCTACCCGGCCGTTTCCGGGGGTCGAAGCTGATATTTATGACGAACATGGAAAGCCGGTGGCTGTGGGTGAAGAGGGGTACCTAGTATTGAAAAAACCCTGGCCGGCAATGCTGCGCACCATTTACAAAGACCCGGACCGGTATGTGGAGCAGTATTGGACAAAATTCCCCGGTGTTTATTTTACGGGCGACAGCGCCCGCCGTGATGAGGATGGTTATTACTGGATCATTGGGCGCGTGGACGATGTCATCAAAGTTTCTGGATACCGTTTGGGAACCGCGGAGATTGAAAGCGCTCTGGTGAGCCATCCGGCAGTGGCGGAAGCCGCGGCAATTGGACTGCCGCATGAGATCAAAGGCAACGCGATTTATTCCTATGTGATCCTGAGAAGTGGTTTTGAAGCCAGTGAAAGCCTGGTGGAAGAATTAAAAAATCATGTTTCGCACGAGATGGGCCCCATCGCTAAACCGGAGAAAATTACCGTGGTGACGCAGCTGCCGAAGACCCGCTCCGGAAAAATTATGCGGCGGGTATTAAAGGCCAGGGCTCAAGGCTTGCCAGAAGGCGACCTTTCTACGTTGGAAGAATAGGTATCGAGCATTGATTTTTATTTAATCAGGTCTATAATATCGGTTATAGATCGATTTAAGGAATGCTTAATGAAACGCCTGTTCTTGCCTTTATTATTAACGTTTTTCGTGATTGGATTAGCCGGATGTGGTGGTAATAATGCCACGCCCACATCTGCTGCCGGAACACCGCTTCCGGATGTCGGGACGATGGTAGCAGAGACACTCGCAGCTCTGACAACTGCCACACAGGCCGGCTCGCTAACAAATACCGGCACAACCACGCCCACTCAACCCGCGCCAACCAGCACTGCCTCGCCAACAGCCACACAGCAAGCAGCTTCGCCGAAAGTCGATGCCACCAGCACTCCCACTACGCTTCCGGTGCAGGCATCATCTACTCCCACTGCCAGCAATCCCCCGACTGCATCTCCCACTCCCACTGCCGCCGCGCTGCCCACATCCGCCGATTCAGAGGATAATTGCATCGATAAAGCAGGTTTTTTCGCCGATGTTACCATCCCGGACGACACCCTGTTTCCTATAAATACCGAGTTTACCAAGACATGGCGCTTCCGCAATATGGGGACCTGCACCTGGGGTGACGGCTACATGCTGGTATTCGCCAACGGGTATATCATGAGCGGCCCGCCTTCGTCGCCCCTGCCCAGGGCAGCACCCGGGGATGTGATTGATGTGTCCGTAAAACTAAAATCTCCACCTGACGGCGGCACGTATGCGGGCGACTGGCAGTTTCAAAATGCCAACGGGAAACGTTTCGGCGTGAACAGTCACGGCGAAGATATGTTCTGGGTGAAGATCAAAGTCGATTGGGGACCCGGCATTGGTCCAACCGCAACGCCTCCCCCGGTCAATTGCGCTTATGAGCGCAACCTGGATTACGAAGCACAGTTATACCAATTAATCAACAAGCGCTCGGGCTGCCAATGGATTGCCCGGGTTGACCCGTCAGAATCAATTGGACGCTGCCTCGCTTGGACACAGCGCGGATATGGCCTGTCATAATTTTATGGACCATCCCGGTTCAGACAAATCGACCCATTCATCTCGCCTCACTGCGCAAGGATACAAGTATACGTATGAGAGCGAGAACGTATATGCAGGCGGAGATGCCCAGGAGGCGTTTGACTGGTGGATGAAAAGCGCCATTCACCGCGCCAATATCCTCAGCAGCAAAGTAACCCAGATTGGAATTGGTTATGCTTATTACGCATCGAGCAAATTCGGCGGTTACTACACACTAAATTTTGCCCGGCCATAAGCAGTCTAATTGTTAAAAAAGCAAAGTCGGCCTGCGCAGCGGGCCGACTTTGCTAAATTCATCATTTATCCCTGGCTTCGTCTGGATCTCGCCATAAGAGACAACTGGTCGATTAATGGCTGTAGCGGCTCAGGGATGCTGGCATCGCCATATTCGATGGTATGGCTTTGTTGTGCATCCTGGACGGTTAATTTGAATGTGAACCGGTCATATCCCCTGTCGACGGGAGATAAACGCCCTGGTAAGTTGAAGAAATCCGCTTCCGCCACCTGGGCGTGCAGCATTGAGCTCTCCTGTACGTCTAACTCCTCCGTATCGACTGTCAGACGAAGCGGGATTGCGGTAAAACCACCGGTACGTTCAAAGATAAAGACCATAATTTTGAATGCGGTTGTTAAAAGACTTTGAATAAACCCAACAGGCTGGACAGGCATCCCGGGTTGGTGGGGGGAGGAACGGGCGGCGTGGTACCACCTGTCGGGGCGAGGCCGACCGCTGTCCAACCCTTGCTGACAGCCTGTTGCTCGAGGCTGTTGGCACCGAATAAATCTCCGGCGACTCCATATGTCAGATTCGCCATATCCTGGAAGTTCGTCGTGCTCTTGATCTTATCCCGCAAGGTGACAAACCAGATTTGACCGGCTTTTTCCCAGGCATACCCGCCGAGTTCGACTGCAATCAGGTAAAAAGCGTGGTTGGGGATACCAGAATTGATATGGACACCACCATTATCGTCGGCGGTGTTGACATAATTTTGCATATGACCAGGCTGGGGATCTTTTCCCAGGACAGGATCATTATAGGCTGTACCCGGTGCTTTCATAGACCGGATGCCGACCCCATAGACATTGGTGGTGAATAACCCTTCTCCAATAATCCAATCTGCGGATTGCGCCTGCAGCCCGAGGGTCTTTTGCTTCACCAGGCTGCCAAAGACATCTGAGAATGATTCGTTTAAAGCGCCGGGCTGATTAAAATAAACCAGGTTGCCGGTGTTTTGGGTCACGCCGTGCGTCAGCTCGTGTCCGATCACATCGATGGCAATGGTGAAGCGGTTGAACAGGCGTTGAGCAGCAGGCAGGTCCTCGTCCCCGTCACCATACACCATTTGTTGACCATTCCAGAATGCGTTGTCATATCCTTTCTGGTAATGTACAGTTGAATCAAGTCTCATTCCGTTGCCATCGATCGAATTTCGCTGGTACACATCCCAGTAGAGGTCAAAAGTAGCCCCTGCGCCGTCATAAGCCTCGTCAGCCGCCGGATCATTGGTGGGCGGCCCGCCTTCCTGGCGCACTACTCGACCCGGCAGGCCTGAAGTGTTATCGGCTGAGTAAACGACGCGGTTTTTCGCGGCGACCAATGGAGATATTGGAATTGCGGGCGCGGGTTTTTGGGCAGCCAGGGCCACACGCTGTTCGCGCATCTGTGAAGATACTTGTTGTGTGATCCGCGCGCGTTCTTTTTGAACTTCGGAACCATTTTCAGCTATCCGGTTTACGATGTGAGGCGGCAGGATGCAGGTAATGGGATGCGGTGTTAAAGCCATATATGGACTCCTCTTGTTAGGGTTCATGGTGGGGATGATTAATTTATATTATTGATATATATTATAACCATTTATTAACCAAATCGATCATCCAGTTTAATAAAAAAGACCGCCTGAAGGCGGTCCTGAGCATTGAAATTTATTCCTGGCTTTCATTGGGCTCATCATCATCGAATTTGCCCAAAATCCGGCGCAAATTCTCCTCCCAAATATCATCTAATGGGATGAAAGGGGTCTCGTTGAATTCTTCAGAAATTCGCTGGAAATATTCTTTGACGCCTAGTTGTGGGGCCAGTTTTTCCAGCTCCTCAATTTTATTTTTTAACTCTTCAATTTCCTGCTGACTTTTTTCAACCAGATCAGAAAGATCAAGATTTGTTTTGAATATGAAATTTATCCGCCGCATCACTGCCAACCAGGCCATAAAGTCTTCTTCGATTTGCAACCGATGGCTGACCTGGTTCATGTTCGAAAAATCAAACATCGGCACGAAGGCATACAAACCGCAGTACTCCAATTCCTTTTCTCCGGCGCGCCGGCAGATATAGGATCCAATGCTGGCTCCCCCCTGATAATTGGAGAATTGAACAGCCAGCTCTTTCATACTTTCTTTCATCGAACGCAGGCTGTAAGAGCAAGAGAGCGATCGTTCTTTATCGAATGGGAACTCACCGTATACGCCGCCCAACCCGATAATGCGCTTTACATTCAATTTCATGGCAGCCTGCAAAAAAGCTTGAACGTAGCGCTCAATATCCAGCTGAGGTTCGTCGCCGAGAAAAATGACGATGCCTATCCCATCGTTTTCCAAAAAATAAAAGCGGTTTTCTGGCACATCCAGGGCCTCTGGAAAACCTTCATTGAATTGCACCACCGGGCGCACCAAATCATGCGTGCCCGGAAATTGGAAGATGTAGAATCCATCAGGGTGCAATTGACCAATTTCACGCGCGTCAAATCGTTCTACCAGGTATTCTGGTAAACCGGATGAAACTGAGCCACCATCCGCCCATTGGCGCCAGCCAGCGATCATGTATATCTTTTTCGCAGTAGGCAGTTCCCAAAGATCTACCGTTTCAGACATCGCAGACCTCCGTAGAGTGATCCACCATTAACTTCAGGTTGCATTAATCACAGTATACTACACCATTTTTGGGGGCGCCCGATGGCGGACAAACCAGTTCATTCGCCGCGAGTTGGTTTATCATTCAGTCATGTCTAGAATTCGCCGCCTGCGCCAGTTGGATTACCTGGTCAACCTCCTCAGGACTCATTTTGACCATTCCCACCGGTGGCAGGCGTTTTAGCAAGGTAGCCCAATCCGGGTTTTCTATAAAAACACGCCTGAAAATCGGAAGCGCTTCTTCTCGCCGGCCGAGGTCGGCTAATGTGACGGCGTGCCAGAATGGGATCTCGATCATTTCTGGAGCAAGCTGCGCCGCGCTGCTATAAGCGGCTAATGCCGCCGGGGTATCCCCATTAGCGAGATAGGTATCACCCTGGTTCATCTCGTTGTAGGCGCGTTGAATGCGCACCAGCCGGCGCAGCTCCTGAAGCGGCGCGGGATGGTCTTCTACCCGCAGATCATATATGCGGTCGTTCCAGGTTTCTGGTGTGGGCTTGCCTGGCACGACCATTAAGGCGGCGCTTTGCTGACCGCGAATATCACCTCCACTGGCTTGGGCGGCATCCATGGCGGCAAGCAATTTATCAACCAGGTCGCCTTTCGCACCGAGGTAAGCTTCTGCCATTGCCGGCCAAACTGTTGGGTTGGCCATCATGTTGGCCTGGACGCTAAAGCCTTCACCCACACTGTGCCCGGCGGCTTCCATACAGCGCTTGCCAGTGTGAGTAGACACCCGATTTTGAGCATCGATCATCGCCACCTGGCGAACTTCTGCTAAAGGATCGGTGGAAAGCAGCGCTTTTAAGGCATCGGTACTCGAGATCCCGGCTTTCATCAGGTTTAATCCCAGGGGGCCATAAGATATTTTTGCCATTGCCTGGGTGGCAACCACGCCAATCCCTGCTTCGGCCCAAAGGACTACTGAGCCAACAGAGAACCAATGGGATTGGACGGCGCCGCCAAATTCACCCGTCTCAGGATCGCGGGCAATGATCGAATAGGTGTGGGCAAGTGGGAATTTTTTCATATTTATTTGGCAAGCTAAAGAGTTAACAACCTGGGTTTCCAGTTTCATTCGACAGGCGTGTTAGCAACCGGTTTTGTTATTTTCCGGCTGTCACGTTTTTCAGCGAGAGCTTCGCGCAGTTCGGCATGTCGTTTGCGGGTGATCGGGTAGCGCCAGGCAAGCACGATGGATCCGATTAAGAGAAGGGCGGGTAGGCCGCCGATCAGCCAGCGGATCGCTGACAACGTTTCCGGATTCTGAGCCTCATTGGGAATAAAACCAGTATTGGCGAAAACCCACTGTACAAATGCCAGGGTAAATGCTGATCCGGACTTCTGTAGGAAAACCAAAAAACCATAATATGTTCCCTCCTGCCGCCGCCCGGTTTCAAGCTCGTCAATCTCAATTACATCCGGGATAATGGACCAGGGAATGACATGCGCCGCGGCAATACCCAACCCGGCGCAAGCAGCCAGAATAAAAGCTATATTTATCCCGTTAGCTGGTAAAAGTGCCAGATTGACCATCACGATGATCAATGTGGTGATTCCCAGCATGTAAGCGCGATTCTTGCCCCATTTTCCGGACATCCAGACCATCACTGGAATGCAAATCAAAGTGCATCCCTGTACCAGACCTAAAAGGATGTCTAATTGGCCAGGTGAATTCAGATAATAGGTGATGTAGTATTGCAGGAGAGACGAAACCAGGCTGATCGTGACCCAGGCGGTCAGGTAAATCCCGGCTGCAAAGCGGAAGGCACGGTTTCGCCAGGTATAACGGAAGCCGCTGAAGAGGTTGAGGTTGCTGACGGTAGTTGTGGTAAAACGCTCGCGAATTTTGAAAAACAACAGGAAATAAGGTAGTCCGGCCAGAATCCCAAAAATCGAACCCATCACCAGGTAGGCTGATTTACGGTCGGGTATCAAGTCGGAAAAGATAGGGACTGAAAGGGCTGCGATCAGGCCCCCCAACATGCTGACCGCCATGCGGTAGCCGTTGAGCCGGGTGCGCTCGTCATAATCCTCGGTCAATTCAGGGGTTAAAGCGGTATATGGAACTGCGACGAATGTGAAAGCGGTATCCCACAGGATATACCAGAATGCGTAATACAGGGCTTTGGCAATCTGGCTTTCCCAAGGGGGCACCCACCACAACATGATGAAAGTGATCATGAAGGGTACTGCCCCGAACAAGAAAAAAGGTCGCCGCCGGCCCCACCTCGTGCGCACCCGGTCACCCAGAACACCGATCAGGGGGTCGTTGATGGCATCCCAGACACCGCCCGCGAGCAGCACAGGCGCGGCATAAAGTGGTTCGAGCAAGGCGACATTGTTAAGAAAAAAGGCAAAAAAGAAGCCAAATATTGTGCTGGTGGTGGTATTACCCCAATCCCCCAGACCAAAAACTAATTTGGTGAGAAAAGGGAGCTTGCCGGCGGGTAAATTCGCGGTTGCAGTGGTTTGGCCCATGGTTTTATCCTGACGCAAGGATGGCGTTTCGTCTTTACTCGGAGCGTTCTGGATCTTTTACATCTCGACCTTTACCCAGTTCCATCGAACGTTCAAAAGCAGCCCAGACGGCGCGCGATAGAGCGGTGCGAAACCCGGCTTTTTCCAGGTAATATAGAGCCGCGGCGGATGTCCCCCCGGGTGAAGTGACTTCATTCCGTAAATTGGCTGGATGGGCCTTTCTATTCAGTGAATAATCCACGGAACCGCGGATGGTCTGCGTTACCAGCCTTTCGGCGATGCGGCGCGGGAATCCCAGGTGAACGCCGGCATCGATCAAGGCTTCCATAAACAGGAACACATAAGCCGGCCCGGTGCCTGAAAGGGCCGTTGCCATATCCAGGTATCTTTCCTCCTCCATGAATATTTCCTCGCCCAACGCTTCTAAAACTCTTCGAGCAAGCTCGATCTGGTCCGCCTTGACCAGCGGAGAAGCGGTCCACACGGTAATCCCCTCGCCGATTTGGGCGGGGGTATTCGGCATCGAACGCACCAAATAGGGATGGTCTAAACCTTCGGAAAGGGTCTGAATGGACGCTCCGGCGACGATGGATAATACCAGAGCGGATGGTTGAATGTTGCCCTTCAATCCTGCCAGCACTTTTTTCATCATTTGCGGTTTTATCGCCAGAATTACCACGTCTGCCTGGGAGGCAGCTGCGACATTATCCGTGAAAGGGCAGATCCCATACCGTTCTTTCAAATCTGCGACCCTTTCTGTCAGGGCATCAGATGCAAGGATGTCTTGTGGGGCGGCGATGCCATTGCGCAGCAGCCCTCCAATGATGGCTTCTCCCATATTTCCGGCGCCAATTAAAGCGATTTTGCAGGTTTTATCAGGCATAGAATAATCTCCTGGAACAGCATTTGACGATTCTATCATCTTTCAGAAATGCGAGGATCAATCTCATATTTCGATCTTGCTCTTCCTGGTTTACTCCGAGATTATCACTTACGCCTGTTCACGGTACAATAATCAATGGTCACAGCGAGCCGCCCAAAGTTTTTGTTCCATCCAAATTGAGAATTAACAGGCAGGTGAAGGCGCATCGAGTAATTTCTGGAATGCGGCGCCCACTTGTGCGCGGTGAGAGCACTGCTCGCAGTGACACCTATAGACAGGAGGTTAAAGTATGGATGAGCTTCTTCAGCTGCCGTTTCGCCCACCTGCGGTGCCCCTGGTAACGCATGACCCTTATTTTAGCGGGTGGTCATTTTCAGATAATTTAACTGACGATTGGCCGGTGCATTGGACCGGCGCCCAGTTTTCACTTTTTGGGGCAATCCGCATCGATCAATCGGTTTTCCGGTTCCTGGGCGGGGCGGTAACCTGGGATGGAACTGCCCGCCAGGTCAGCCTTGAAGTAAAGCCAACGCGCACAATTTACCTGTTCGAATGTGGACCGGTTCAGCTGCAGGTCACATTCACCTCACCGCTGTTATTAGACGATTTAGAGCTGCTTTCCAGGCCAATTACCTATATCGGTTTTGATGCCAAATCGCTGGATGGGAATGCGCATGAAGTCAGTTTATACTTCGATGTTTCGGGAGAGTGGGTTGTTAATCTTCCTGCACAGGCTGTTACCTGGAGGCGGTCATCTTCCGCCCGGCTCGAGCTGATGAGCATATCTTCCAGCGAACAAAACCTGCTCAAGAGTTCAGGCGACGACCGGCGGATCGATTGGGGCGCATTATATCTCGGCGCGCCAAAAGGAGCTGCCACCCTGGGCGCTTTTGAGGCAAACGCCGCCCGTGAAATGTTCGCCCATTGGGGCAAGCTGCCGGCTAACGATTGGGAGGATCATCCCAGGCCGGCAAACAGTTGGGGAGGCGGCGTTTTAGCGGCGATGATCCCGCTGGGAAAGGTGGGCGGTGAGAGCAGTTCCGCGCATCTATTGTTGGGCTACGATGACGAATACGCGGTGGAATATTTTCACCAACCCCTGCGGGCCTGGTGGCGGCGCACTTCGGGCGCGAACATCCGCCAGGCGATGGACCAGGCGGACCAGGATTATTCCTCCACGATCCGGCGCTGCGAAGAATTTGATAACAATTTGACGAAGGATGCCCGGCGCGTGGGTAATGAGGCATATGCACGCCTGCTGAGCCTGGCATACCGCCAGGCAGTTTCTGCGCATAAATTGGTAGCCGCGCCAGACGGCAGACCGTTTTTCCTCTCCAAAGAAAACAACAGCAATGGATGTATCGGTACGGTGGACGTGACCTATCCCTCGGCGCCGTTATTCCTGCTGTTTAATCCGCAGTTGCTAAAGGGGATGATGGATCCGATTTTCGACTACTGCCGCAGCGATCAGTGGCATTTTCCATTTGCTGCGCATGACCTGGGCACCTACCCCCTGGCGAACGGGCAGGTGTACGGCAGTAACAAGCTTGAAAACCAGATGCCGGTGGAAGAATGCGGCAATATGGTTATTCTGGCTATGGCAATCGTTGTAGTTGAGCAGAACCCGGATTACGCCCGCCAGCATTGGGATATGCTCACCAAATGGGCTGAATACTTACTGGCTCACGGTCTCGATCCGGAAAACCAGTTGTGCACTGACGATTTTGCCGGCCATCTAGCCCATAATGTAAATCTTTCAGCCAAGGCGATCGTGGCTTTAGGTTGTTATGGAAAGATGGCTGATCTGTTGGGAGAGCATGAAATCTCCGCAGAATATCTTCAATCGGCAGCCCGTTTTGCGCGTGAATGGGCGCACATGGCGGATGATGGCGATCACTACCGCCTGGCATTCGACCAACCCGGCAGCTGGAGTATAAAATACAACCTGGTTTGGGATAAGCTCCTGGGTTTGAACTTATTTGATCCTGAAATTGCAGCCAAAGAAATTAATTTTTACCGCCAACATATTAATCTGTTTGGCCTGCCGCTTGACCAGCGTAGAAACTACACCAAATCGGATTGGATCTTGTGGTGCGCGGCCATGACAGATAGCCAGGATGCGTTCGCAGCATTGGTCACTCCGGTGTACCGGTATGCTCACCAAACCTCCAGCCGGGTGCCGCTAAGCGATTGGCATGACACACTCTCTGGGCGGCATATTGGTTTTAAGGCTCGCTCAGTGGTTGGCGGGTATTTTATGAAGTTATTGGCCGACAAACTGTTGAAAAGGACTTAAACCCTGGTGGATGCTACCGGGATCGGAGTGTCGCTAACATCTAGCTTTCAGGTTGGGACCAGCGGGCAAAAATCGCGGTAGATAACAGCCGGCCGGCGCTTTGCTCCCTCAGCGCCAGCTCTCCTGCTTCAGTGGTGCCATTGTAGCCCGCCATCATTTCGTTGACGGCGAAATGCAGCGTGAGGGCCGAGGCTTTGACGGCGTAAGCGGTCAGCAAGATAAAACAAGGATTGGCGCTGAGCACCTGGCGGCAAGACGAGAGCAGCTCGGGGATCAGTTTATAAAATTCCCATACTTCGCCTTTTGGACCGCGGCCAAATTTTGGCGGATCCAGGATCAGACCGTCGTAGGTAGCTCCGCGCCGCGCTTCTCTTTGGACAAATTTCAACGCATCATCCACGATCCAGCGCACGGGACGATCTCCGAGGCCGGATAATTTTAAATTTTCATTGGCCCAGGTTACTACTTTACGTGAGGCATCCAGGTGGGTGACCTGTGCCCCGGCCCGAGCTGCTGCCAGGCTGGCAAGGCCGGTATAACCAAAAAGATTGAGCACTCGAATTGGACGCCGGGCGCTGGATATCCGGTTTTCAATCCAATCCCAACCTACAGATTGCTCCGGGAAGGCGCCCAGGTGGCGAGAGGCGGATGTCTGGATGTAGAATTTCAACCCGTTATAATCCAGCGTCCATCGTTCTGGTAATGACTGGCGAATCTCCCAATGACCGCCGTTTTCTTCGGGTGAAGGGCGAAAAACGGCATCGGCGGAACGCCAATCTTTTTCAGGGAGAGAGGGACGCCAGATCGCTTCCGCCTCAGGCCGTACCAGCCGGTAGGTTCCAAAGCGCTCAAGCTTGAGACCATTACCACTGTCGAGCAGCTGGTAATCTTTCCAACCGGGGCAGGTTAGGATGGTAAGAGAAGGAGCTGAAGGTAATTCAGGCATGGGGAACTGTTTCCAGTATACCAGAGATGATTATTGGTTTTAGTACATAAACAAAATTATAAATCCCCGCTGGTAGGCGGGGATTTATCAATGGTTGTGATATGGTTCTATTCGCTGACCGGAGTGACGTCTGCGGCCTGCAAGCCTTTAGGCCCTTGCTCAACCGCAAATTCGACTTTCTGGCCTTCGGTTAATCTTTTGTAACCCTCCATCTTGATCGCGGAAAAATGCACAAAGACATCTTCGCCATCATCGCGACCGATGAAACCAAATCCTTTGGTGGCATTAAACCACTTTACGGTTCCAACAATACGTTCTGCCATACTATGTTTCTCCATCTTTTTTTCAAATATTTTCCTGGGCCCTCAACCGGAACCTCAGGTGAAGGAAAGATATCACGACCTTTTTGGGTTGTCAAGACGCGAATTGGAGGAAGGTAATCAATCTGTTAAAAAAAACCTACGCTTGTGGCTGCCACCCCACGAGCGTAGGAACCTAGAGGAGAATGCTCATATAGTATGCATCAGGCGATTAAAAAAAGTATGAACTCATTCTAAGAGGTACTTAAGAAATTAAACGTTTAAAATGTCAGAGGCCGAGATTGCGCCTTCACGCAAGACGGTCAATCTTGTCCCGGTGCAGTCCACTATTGTGGATGGAATACCACTGTGAGCCGGGCCTCCATCCAAGATTAATTCAATTCTCCCATCTAATTGGGCCAGCACTTCGCTGGCATCGCGAGGATTTGGCCCACCAGAAAGGTTGGCAGAAGTGGTGGCAAGCGGTCCCACTTTGCGTAAAAGTTCGAGGGCGAAAGCATGATCAGGCATGCGCACCCCAATGGTGGGGGTGGGTGAGAGGTTGGCTGGCAAGTTGGGATTCTTTGACACGACCAGGGTTAATGCGCCGGGCCAATAAAGCCGCGCCAGGCGCTTGGCTGTCGCAGAAAAATGCTCAACGACCTGGTCGATTTGACCCTCACTGCCTATTAAAACGGCGATCGCTTTTTGCGGCGAACGTTCTTTTGCGATATAAAGGCTTTCGATCGCCGCGCGATTTGAGGCCAGGGCTGCCAATCCATATACCGTATCGGTTGGCAGAGCAATTAATCCACCGCGCTGCAATATTTCTATCGCAGCGGGTATTGCTTTTTCAGATGATGTGGAAATACGAATAGTGTTCATGGTGTCAACTATCGATAATTAAGTTTCTGGGTAATCCTGAAAGGTCTCGTTTCAGTGTAATGCCTGCACGAGGAAAATACCGCCTGGCAGTTTCGACCGCGGACAGGTCCTGGCTGAATTCGATTTCCAATACAATCCGTCCCCCAGGTGAAAGGCGTTTGCTTGACTGTTCTAGCAGCGGTTCGATCAAACGCAAACCATCCGGACCCCCGTCCAACGCCAGGCGAGGTTCGAATCGGCTCACCGCGAGATCGGCGAGGGTCTCACTGGGAATATAGGGGAGATTTGCGCAAATTAGTTCAAATGGCCCGCGCAAGGCAGCAAGCAGATCGCCAGCGACCGGTCGGATGCGGTTCGCCAGCCCGTGCGACCTAAAATTTTGTGAGGCAACTCGCAGAGCAGCCATTGACCTGTCACAGGCGTAGACCATCAGCTCTGGCGACCAATAGGCCAGGGATGCCGCAATGCAGCCGCTGCCCGTACCGACATCGACAGCCTTCCTCGGGCCAGGATGGCCTTTTAACCATTCCCGTCCCAGATCCACAAGCTGCTCGGTTTCGGGACGGGGAATCAAGACATCCGGTGTAATTGAGAAATTCAGCCCGTAAAATTCCCACTGGCCGAGGATATACGGCAGGGGTTCATGATTAAGCCGCCGGTTCACCCATTGGTCCAATTGGCTGAGCTCAGCTTCAGTGAGTACTGTTTCGGAATGCGCAAATATCCAGGCGCGCGACTTCCCCAGTTTTCCCCCCAACAAAACCTGCGCTTCGAGAGAAGGTTGGTCGGAGACAGCCGCCAGTGCCTGGCGCGCAGCCTCTAACCAGCCTGAGAGGTCATTCTTCGTCGTCGTCCACACCGGAGGCTGAAAGGCGTTCTGATTCCTGGCGGGTGGCCAGTTCATCGATAAATTCATCGATTTCGCCATCCATGAGGGCAGTGATGTTGAACTGCGACATGTTGATCCGGTGATCCGTCACCCTGGATTGAGGAAAATTGTAAGTGCGGATTTTTTCCGAGCGTTCACCGCTGCCTACCTGTGACCGGCGGGTGGTTTCGAGCTCGGACTGGCGCCTCAGGACCTCAATGTCATACAACCTGGCGCGTAAAATACTCATCCCTCGCAGGCGGTTCTGTAATTGCGAGCGTTCATCCTGGCAGGCGATCACAATTCCGGTGGGTATGTGCGTGATGCGCACTGCGGTCGAGTTCTTCTGCACATTCTGACCACCGGCGCCGGCAGAACGGTAAATATCAATCCGGATATCCGATTCGGGGATCTGAATGTCGATGTCATCCACTTCCGCTAATACCGCCACCGTTACAGTGGAGGTGTGTATGCGCCCGGAAGACTCGGTCACCGGAACGCGCTGCACGCGGTGCACGCCCGATTCGAATTTAAGGCGGGAGTATGCCCCTTTACCCTTAACCAGAAAAATAATTTCCTTGAATCCGCCAATCCCGGTTTCATTTTGGGACATGATTTCGACCGACCACTTTTTCCGTTCCGCGTATCGTGAGTACATGCGGAACAGTTCAGCCGCGAACAGGGCCGCTTCATCGCCGCCCGTACCAGCCCGAATTTCCATGATCACATTGCGGTCATCGCGCGGATCCTTGGGCAGAATCATGCTTTTCAGCTGCTTTTCAAGTTCCTCAGCCCTGGGCCGCAGTTCATCCAATTCCAATTGAGCCAACTCACGCAAATCTGAATCTTCAGAGTTGGTCAATGCCTCAGCTTCATTAATTTTCCTGGTCATCTCCCGGAATTCACCCGCGGCGGAGACAATCTTCTCAATCTCTGATCGTTCCTTGGCCAGCTCGACGGCGCGCTGATAGTCACCGCCGGACTCTTCTAATAAACGGCCTAATTCTGCAAAACGCGACTCAATGGTCGCGATTTTTTCCATCATACCTTCCATACGAGGATTATTTCCCTTTTCTATTTAGTCTACATCGCAACTGATTATTATACCAGCCGCATGAAATTTAGCCTGATTTTGCCACCCTGTTGCGTCCGGATTGTTTGGCGAGATATAAAGCCTGGTCCGCCTGGTCAAGCAGCGCGCGGGCTGAAGGAATCTTCGATTCAAAGCCGGTTACTCCAATGCTGACAGTGACCTTGAAAGCTTCGTTATGGGCGAAAAACGGTTTATTGGCAATCATTTTTCGCAAGCGGTCGGCAACGATCAAAGCTGATTCCGCATTCGTTTCTGGCAGGATTATGGAAAATTCCTCACCGCCGTAGCGGCCTAATAAATCCATGCTGCGAAGTTCTTTCTTGCATCGATGAGCAATCTCCACCAGCACCTCGTCACCGATGCCGTGCCCAAAGGTATCATTGACTGATCTAAAATTATCCACATCTATCATAAGCGCTGCCAGTGGCCGGCTGTAACGAACCGCGCGGGTTAATTCCTGTTCGGCAATGTTGAAGAAATGACGCCGGTTTGCGATTCCGGTTAACGAATCGATAGTTGCCAATTCGTTTATTTGTGCAATAAGATTTGCTTTTTCGATCGCCACCGCTGCTTGATCGGCAAATGCGCGAAGTCGTAGGATGTGTTCTTGTGTAAAGACTCCGGGGACTGCGCTTAGGAGTATCAAAAATCCAGCCACCTTGCCTTTAACCAGGATTGGTAGACCCAGATGAGATTTAGCCCATTGCGTAATTTCCGTTTCCATCCAATTTTCGAGCGTTAGATCATTTACCAGATAGGGCTGGCCGGTTTCACTAATGATCCTTAAATTGGGTGTATAGTCCACCGTCAATGCCAATTTGCTCAATATTGTTTGAGCATCCGGGAAGAATTTCTGGTATCCTTCGCTGCATTTTACCCTGGCGATACCGGTTGGATCTACGAGTAAAAGATCAACTGTATCATGGGGGGCAATATGTTCAATATTTTCCAATAGACTTGCGAAAACATCGTCCAGGCTCTTCGCGCTGTTCAGCACGCCAGCCATATTCTGCAAAGCAACTGCCAGGTTGCGCTGATCGCGGACTGCATTCTGGAGTGAAATCAGACTGCTGGCGAAAACTCCATTGACCTTGAGGTCGCTGGAAAGCTCGCCTGCATCCAGTTGGGGTAATAAGTTATGGATAGATATCAGGTCCTCGGCCAGGCGCTTCCAGTCCTCGTTTTGAGTGGTCGCCGTGGGCCAGGCTGAAGGCAATCTTCCATTGAGATAGGCGTCTTGCAGAATATTCAGCCAGATTTTTTCATCCGAACCATCCGCAGGCTCTATCTCTGATGAATTTGTCATGATTGGCAACCCATTTAACTCACGATTTCTGTCTTTTTCTGTGACCAGTCTCTACCTAAGCGAAATCATTTTGTCTATTACTAATCCCTTCTATTAGTATAATTATGTTTGTCAGGATTGCCAATAAAAATGGAAAATTGCCTGATTATTTCAGGAATGATTGTACTCATCCTTGAGGGTGATTTATTCAGGACATCTCTCTTATTCGCACATGACAGATAACAATTGGAACGAACTAATTTTTTGCCGACGATATACCTGTAGAGAACCGTTTTTTTTTCGGGATAATTCTCGTAATTCTTGGAATGGGGAGGGTGTATGGATATCACGACCCTATCGCAGTGGCAATTCGCGGTAACCACGATCTATCATTTTTTCTTTGTGCCGTTAACCCTCGGGTTATCGGTCCTCGTGGCGATCATGGAAACGATATATGTTCGCACCGGGAACGAACTCTACCGGCGTATGACAAAATTTTGGGGGCGTTTATTCCTGATCAATTTCGCTATGGGAGTTGTCACCGGTATTGTCCAGGAATTCCAGTTTGGCATGAATTGGTCGGAATATTCGCGCTATGTCGGGGACATTTTCGGTGCGCCCCTGGCCATAGAAGCCCTGCTGGCGTTCTTTCTTGAATCAACCTTCCTGGGAGTGTGGATTTTCGGGTGGGACCGTCTTTCAAAAAGGGTGCATCTCACAGCAATCTGGCTGGTAGCGATAGGCTCGAACCTGTCTGCGTTGTGGATCTTGATTGCGAATTCTTTTATGCAGCAGCCAGTGGGGTACACTCTGGAAGGCAGTCGGGCGGTTATGACGGATTTTGGCGCATTAATTTTCAATCCGAATGTTTGGTACCAATTTCCCCACGTTTTATTTTCTGGATTGACCACAGGTGCTTTCTTCATCATCGGGGTCAGCGCATATCACCTTTTCCGCAAGAAAGAACCAGAATTCTTCAACCGTTCTTTTTTGATCGCCAGCATTGTGGGTGGGGTGGCGATCTTCATGACCATCTTTGTCGGACATGCGCAAGCCCAGCATATGGTCGCCACTCAACCGATGAAGATGGCCTCGGCAGAGGCGTTATGGGAGAGCGCAGATCCGGCGTCTTTTTCGTTATTCACCATCGGCGATCAAAAAAATGGGCGGGATATTTTATCCATTCGCATCCCAGGTGTGCTCAGTCTGCTGGCATACAACCAGTTCTCGGGAAAAGTGATGGGCATCAATGACTTGCAGGCCCAATATGAGCAGCAGTATGGTCCCGGTTATTATGTTCCGCCGGTGATCATCATCTATTGGACTTTCCGTATCATGGTTGGCGCTGCTTTCTTGATGCTGGCGATTGCCGCTTATATATTGGTTCAACAAATGCGGAATAAATTGATGGCTTACCCGAAGCTAATCGCCTGGCTGCCGTTTGCGATCCTATTACCGTTTGCGTCCAATACTGCCGGATGGATCATGACCGAAGTCGGACGGCAGCCCTGGGTGGTGTTCGGGTTGTTGAAAACTGAAGATGCAGTCTCACCGGTGCTCACCCCTGGCCTGGTCCTCGCCTCGCTGATAGGGTTCACCCTGGTATATGCTGCGTTAATGGTCGCGGATATTTTCCTGATGTGGAAGTTCGCAAAATCAGGTCCAGAAGACGATGGCCATATAGACGAAAATCAACCGGTTGTGAATGCAGATCTCTAGGAGGACGCGATGGAATTATCTTTGCTATGGTTTATTTTGATCGCCGTCTTGTATATCGGTTATTTCGTGCTGGAAGGCTTCGATATGGGGGTGGGGATCTTGCTGCCTTTCCTGGGAAAGGATGAAACACGGCGGAGAATGATGATTAATTCGATTGGCCCGCATTGGGATGGGAATGAGGTGTGGCTGTTGACTGCCGGCGGGGCGACTTTCGCAGCTTTCCCAAAATGGTATGCCTCCCTGTTCAGCGGATTTTACCTGCCCCTCTTCTTGATGCTGGTGGCATTGATCGTGCGCGGCGTGGCTTTTGAATTTCGCTCCAAACATGATGACCCCCGTTGGCGGGCAACCTGGGATTGGGCTTTATTTCTCGGTTCCTTGATCCCCGCCATATTATGGGGTGTGGCTTTCTCCAATTTTATTCGCGGGGTGGCAATCGATGCCAACCAGAATATTGTGGGCAGTTTCTGGGATTTGCTGAACCCGTATGCACTGGTGGGTGGGCTGACGACCATGGCCATGTTTACGTTGCATGGGGCGATTTTCACAGCGATGAAAACAGAAGCCCCGCTCGCCGCTGAAGCGCGGGCAATGGCAGGAAAAATATGGATCGGCGCTATGGTTCTGGCAGTTGTCTATGTGATTTTCACGTATTTTGCCACGGATATTGAAACCAAGCTGGGCGTAAATCCCGGACCCATCCCAATTGGAGCGCTCTTCGCCGCACTGCTGAGTGGTTATTTCTTGCGAATAAAGCGCGATGGATTGGCGTTTGCCATGACAGCTCTCACGATCCTGTTATCCATCACATCCATCTTTATGACTTTGTATCCCCGGGTTATGGTTTCCAGCTTGAACCCGGATTGGAGCCTGACGATAAAAAATACCAGCTCCAGCCCCTATACCTTGGGGGTAATGACGATCATCGCCCTGATCTTTGTTCCGATCGTGCTGATCTACCAGGGTTGGACGTATTGGGTCTTCAGAAAACGAGTGACAGCGAAGACTGAGGATTTGCATTATTGAACCAGTCCTTGAAGAATAATGCGTCAATCACCGCGGCCGTTCCCCCGAACGACCGCGGTGATATAATGAATCGAAACCCACGAACGAGGAGATTGCCATGTCTTGTGGATCGACAAAAGAGGTCGTTTCTGCCGAGAAGGCTCCTAAAGCGATTGGTCCGTATTCGCACGGGGTGAAAGCATGTCATTTTGTTTATACATCTGGACAATTAGGCATGGATCCGGTCAGCGGCGCCCTGGTGGATGGAGGAGTGGAGGCAGAAACACGCCAGGCATTATTGAATCTCAAAGCGGTATTAGAAGCTGGGGGTTCGGGCCTACCACATGTATTAAAAACCACCGTTTTTCTAAGGGACATCAATGATTTTGGCCGGATGAATACGGTATATGCCGAATTCTTTGCCGAAAACCCTCCGGCGAGATCCGCCGTTCAGGTGGCGGCACTGCCCAAAAACGGTGCTGTGGAAATCGAAGCTGTTGCGTTTATCCCCGAGTAAAGATTGAAGCGCCATGACGGGTGAAACGATCCTGCTGGTGGATGATGAAGCCAATATCGTGCAGTTAGCCAGGCTTTATCTGGAGAGGGAAGGCTTTCGGGTAATTGAAGAAGGGGATGGGGTTCACGCAATTGAGAGGGTCATCGCGGATCATCCAGCATTGATGGTATTAGATATTATGCTGCCCGGTTTCGACGGGATAGAGGTCTGCAAAAGACTGCGCGCCCAAATGAACCCGATTCCAATTCTGATGCTGACCGCGCGGGATGAAGACATCGATAAGATCATCGGTCTAGAAATGGGCGCCGATGATTATATGACCAAACCGTTTAATCCCCGCGAGCTGGTGGCGCGGGTTAAGGCAGTTCTTCGGCGGAGCTCTGACGCTCAACCGCGGCCCGTCAATTCTGTTATGCAGGTCGGCGATCTGACCATCGATCCGGGCAGCCGAGAAGTGCGCTGCAAGGGCGCAATTTTGGATCTGCGCACCCAGGAATTTGAAGTCTTATGGGTGCTGGCCCAGCACAAAGGACTGGTACTCAGCAGAGATCAGCTGTTGAACCTGGCCTGGGGCTTTGATTTTTCTGGACAGACCCGGACGGTAGATGTGCATATTGCACAAATCCGGCGTAAAATTTCAATCAGTGCGGTGAAAATCGAAACGATCACGGGAATAGGGTATAAACTGGTTGTTTAATGGCTTCCACCCTGCGGTCTCGTCTCTGGCTAAGTTATGCGGCAGTGATCCTGGTCGCGCTTTTTGTCGTCGCCATCGGGCTGGTGATTGCTCTACGCAGTAACCCGCTCCTTTACCGGCAGGCAGTGACGCGCATTTTTTTGGCAGGTTCAGCGATATCTTACCGGATCGATCAGCTCCCAAATCAATCTTCTACCCGCATAGATAATATTGTCCAGCGCGAAGCCGATATCCGAAATCTGCGCCTGGCAGTACTGGATAAGGACGGTAGTGTGGTGCTGGATGTTGGCCCAGGAAGCGAAAATCCATTCCCCAGGCTGCCTTTGCCTTTGATTCCCACCGAGCAGGAAACAATCCTTGCCAGGATTTTACGAGACGGGAAAGGCTCAAACTGGATATACACCCTGCACTCCCTTGAGAATCAAAAATACTTGCTGGTCGCCACGCCGCAACCTGTTTTACGGCTGCGCGATATTTTCCGCGATGAAATTATGGGACCTTTCTTCCAAGCAGCCCTGATTGCATTGCTGCTAGGTGTAGGTCTCAGTTTGGTCATTGCGCAGTGGATTGCCAATCCGTTGAAACAGATGGCAGCCGCGGCGCGGAAAATGGAAGAAGGCAATTACCAGCCGATTCCTTTGGATGGCCCGCGGGAAGTACAGCAATTGGGCGAAGCATTAAACGAAATGGCCTATAAAGTGCAGGCCAGCCAGCAGTCACAGCGTGAATTCTTAGCCAATGTGTCGCATGAGTTAAAAACACCGCTAACGTCGATCCAGGGATTTTCACAGGCGATTATAGATGGTGCCGTTCAAACTCCTGAAGCTCTCAAGAATGCTGCCGGAGTCATATATCAGGAATCCAGCCGGATGTTTCGCCTGGTGGTAGATTTGTTATCTTTAGCTCGCCTGGAAGCCGGGACGGCAGACTTACAACATATGCCGCTTGATCTGGCGCCGCTGCTGGGCAGTGTAGTGGAAAAATTTTCAATTCAAGCCCTGAATGACAGAGTAAACCTGGTATTGGAGGCTGTGCCGAGTCTAGTGGTCCTGGGTGATGGTGATCGCCTGGCGCAAGTGATCACCAACCTGGTGGATAACGCTCTGAAATTTACGCCCGAAAATGGACGCGTCACAATCCACGCCGGCCTACAGGATGGTAACGCGACTGTGAGTATATCTGACACAGGCATCGGGATTGATCCGCAGGATCAACCCCGGATCTTCGAACGCTTTTACCAGGTAGACAAATCCCGCAAAGGAGGCTCCGGACGAGGGGTGGGATTAGGTCTGGCGATTGCGGCCCAAATCATCGCGGCGCATGGGGGGCGAATCTGGTTGGACAGCCAACCGGGAAAAGGTACCACCTTCACCCTCAGTCTTCCTCTTGTTAATCCTGATAATCGAGCCCTGAATAATCTGCGGGGAGATCTTTGATGCCCACTGTGTCTGTGATCGTGCCCTGCTACAACGAAGAAAAGACGATCCAGCTGCTGCTTGCGTCGATTAATGATCAGACCTGGCCGATTACCGATCTGGAGGTGATCATCGCTGACGGCGTTTCCACGGATAGCACCCGTGAGAAAATCAAGGCTTTTCAGAGACTCCCACCCAGATTTAATGGTTCGCGTGGTAGAAAATCCAAGACGCAGTATTCCTGCCGCCTTGAATTCTGCCCTCGCGCAGGCCCAGGGAGAGTATATCGTACGCCTGGATGCTCATTCCATACCCGATAAGCATTATATCGAGCGCTGCCTGGCTGACTTACGGAATAACCCGGTAGAAATGGTAGGCGGGATATGGAAGATACATCCGGGAAGCGATGGTTGGATGGCAAAATCTATTGCTTCGGCGGCTGCCCATCCTTTGGGGGTGGGGGATGCCCTGTACCGCTACACTACTCGGGCATCAATGGTGGACACAGTGCCGTTTGGCGCCTACCGCCGCGATCTGCTGGATAAAATTGGGCGGTATGATGAGACCTTACTGACCAATGAAGATTACGAATTTAACACGCGTATTCGCCAGGCAGGCGGGCGGATTTGGCTTGACCCGGAAATCCAGTCGATTTACTATGCCAGATCCAGTCTGTCTGCCCTGGCGAAGCAGTATTGGCGCTACGGGTATTGGAAGTACCAGATGCTGCGGCGATATCCGCAAACGCTGCGCTGGCGCCAGGCGATCCCCCCTTTATTCGTTTTGAGTATTATTGGACTGGGAATCCTTGCCCTGGGCTGGAATCTGGCACGGGTATTGCTGCTGGTAGAAATAAGTATATATGGATTAATTCTGGTCATCGGGGCGGTAAAACCAGCGCGGCAGCATCGAGAATGGCGTTTGTTAGCAGGTATCCCGCTGGCAATCGCCACCATGCATTCGGCCTGGGGAGCCGGGTTTTTAGGAAGCATGGTAAAATCATTTTCCAGGATTTCTACGAAGACGCAAAAAGGTCGAGATTAATCATGAGGATCAGGCCAAAAGTACGCAACAGATACCTTTTACTCGCGGATTTAGTACTGATCGTTGTATCGATTCTGGGCAGTTATGTACTGCGCCTGGAATTGAATGCGCAAATGAGCCAGTATTTACCCTCACTGTACTGGATGCTTGGGGTCTCATTACTTGTTAAGCCGGTCGTTTATTATTTTTTTGGTATGTACCGGCGGATGTGGGAATATACCAGTATTCGCGAGCTCAAGCTTATCCTGGCGGCAGTCACCACGGCATCGATCCCTGTATCCCTGGCGATTTTCAGCTTATGGTCCCTGGGCGCGTTCGATGGTTTTCCGCGCTCGATCCCGTTTATTGATTGGGTATTATCATTGATTCTGATCAGCGGATCGCGGATAACCATCCGGATGTTAGAAGAGAGCCAAAAAACCGCGGATAAACCCAGCGCGCAGGGTCATGCGCACAAGGTCTTGATTGTCGGCGCCGGGGATGCAGGAGCGCTGGTGGTGCGAGAGATGCAGAAAAATCCTCAGCTGACCCTGCAGCCGATAGGATTTTTGGATGACGACTCTTCCAAACAAAAACAGCAGCTTTACGGCGTCCCCGTGGTCGGAAAATTGAATGACATGGCGCGCATCCTGGATAGGATGCACACCGATGAAGTAATTATCGCTATACCCAGTGCGCCGGGCAACGTTGTTCGCCTGGTGGCGGACGTTTGCCGGCTGAAGGGCGTCCCGTTCAGGACGATGCCGGGGATTTATGAGCTGTTGGGCGGGAAAGTCAGTGTGAGCCGGCTGCGGGAAGTTGAGATTGCCGACTTGCTGCGGCGCGATCCGGCGCGGATTCGTGACCAGCAGGTCGGTGAAACGCTCAGCGGGCGGCGGGTACTGGTGACCGGTGCCGGCGGCTCGATTGGACGAGAATTGTGCCGCCAGATTGCACGGTGGGGGCCTGCTGAATTAATTATGCTGGGACACGGGGAAAACAGCATCTTCGAGGCGCTGCTCGAGCTTCAAGAAGATTTCTCCGGGCTGGTGATACACCCTGTTATTGCTGATGTGCGCGACCGTAACCGAATCTTTGCCATTTTCTCTCAACACCAGCCTCAGGTAGTATTTCACGCGGCTGCCCATAAGCACGTGCCATTAATGGAAATGAATGTTGAGGAAGCTATCACGAATAACATTTTGGGAACGCGCAATGTGGTAGATGCGGCTGTCCAATTTGATATTATGCGTATGGTTATGATCTCAACTGACAAAGCGATACGTCCGGTCAATGTCATGGGGGCGACGAAGCGCATCGCTGAAACGATCGTGATGGATGCTGCATTACGCACCGGGCGTTTTTTCAGCGTTGTTCGTTTTGGCAATGTTCTGGGCAGCAGAGGAAGTGTGGTGCCTTTGTTCAAACGCCAGATTGCTAACGGCGGACCGGTGAAAATTACCCATCCGGATATGAAACGCTATTTCATGACCATTCCCGAAGCTGTGTACCTGGTTTTACAGGCAGCTACCCTGGGAAATGGCGGTGAAACGTTTGTGCTCAACATGGGAAAGCAGGTCAGGATCCAGGACCTGGCGGAAGATTTGATCCGCCTGTCAGGGTTAGTACCGGGTAAAGATATTGAAATCGTCTATACCGGCATCCGCGCAGGTGAAAAGTTAAGCGAGGACTTGTGGGAGAAAAACCAGCCTTATGAGCCTACCATCCATCCTGACATCTTCCGGGTAGAATGCCGGGACGATGAATTATGCGGTGAGCCTCTGGGAAACGCGGTTGACGAGCTTCTTCGCCTGGCGCGAGAAAGTGATGCCCCAGCCCTTATCAATATGCTGGATGAGCTTATCCCTGGTTCTGCCGTTAGAGCTACACCTCCGCCATCGATCACTGCCGTTGAAAATTAACTTCGGGGCCTGATGCCAATCCTTACCCGTTCCGAATGGGATAATTTCTTAAAGAATTATCCAGATGCCCATCTGCTTCAAACCGGCGCCTGGGGGGAGTTAAAATCCGCTTTTGGATGGGAACCGGTGCGGTTTGTCCGCGAAAATTGCGGCGCGCAGATCCTTTTCCGCCAGCTTCCGCTTGGATTTTCGGTGGCATATATTCCCAAGGGACCGGTTGGAAAGGGCTGGAAGAAATTCTGGCCGGAATTAGACCGTGTTTGCAAAGAAAGAAAAGCCATTTTTCTAAAGGTCGAACCTGATATTTGGGAACCAAACAATGAAGTCCAGGCGAATATGCCTGGTTTTCAATCTGAAAAGAGGTCAATCCAACCCCGCCGCACCCTGATCGTGGATTTGAGCGGTGATGAGAAAGATTGGCTGGCGTGCATGTCGAAGAAAACGAGGGCGTGTTTCCGTACCGCGGAACGCGGCGGGGTGGTTGCCCGCAGTTCGCATGACGTGGAATCATTCTTCCAGATACTGCATGAGACGGGCCAACGTGAGATGTTCGCCGTTCATTCTTTATCCTATTACATGAAGGTTTTTTCCGTATTCGCCCAACAAGATGAGGTTAACCTGATTATGGCGGATTGGGAAAGCCAGCTGCTGGCAGGTTTAATGGTGTTCGCCCATGGAAAAAGAGCCTGGTACCTGTATGCGGCATCGCGCGATGAACAGCGCCAGTTAAACCCCACATATCTGATCCAGCTTGAGGCGATGCGCTGGGCGGCACGGCGAGGCTGCAAAGAATATGATTTATACGGCGTGCCGGATTTTGATGAAGACGTACTTGAGGACGAATTTTCCGACCGGCAGGATGGATTGTGGGGCGTCTACGGTTTCAAACGAAAATTTGGTGGCAAGTTAACAAGGTCAGTTGGAGCCTGGGAAAAAGTTTATAATCCAATTCTTTATCGTTTTTACCAGATATGGGTGGAAAGACGCGGAGGGGAGTGAACGAAAGGTTGAACGCCAGGGAGTGGAATGAAACCATAGCAGGGCTGCCCGGGGCGCATTTATTACAGACCTGGGAATGGGGGGTGGTTAAAAAATGTTTTGGCTGGCAGCCGCTGCCGCAGGCCTGGAAGGATCAAGCCGGTCAGGTGAAATGCGCTGGCTTAATTTTGCAACGCACAGTTTCACCCCTCCGCCTGCGGATATTATATGTTCCGCGCGGACCTCTGGTGGATTGGTCAGACCCAGTTTGGCGTGTACGGGCACTGGCTGAAATGGAATTGACCGCCCGGCGGCAGCGCGCCATGTTTATTAAGATCGACCCGGAGGTGATTCTTGGGACAGGTGTGCCCGGAACAGAGGGCGTTCAGGACGAAACCACTGGCGCAACCCTGCAGGTGGAACTGCACCGGCGCGGATGGCAATATTCGCCGGAGCAGGTCCAATTCCGCAACACGGTGATCGTCGATCTGACGGAGTCTGAAGATGCCTGGCTGGCACGAATAAAACAGAAAGCGCGCTACAACCTGCGCCTTGGTGAAAAACGCGGCGTTTCAGTCCGGCAGGGCACATCTTCGGATTTACCCATGTTATATCAGATGTACGCAGAAACATCCGTGAGAGATGGTTTTTTGATACGATCGCTGGAATACTACCAGACCCTCTGGAAAACCTTCCTGGACCAGGATATGCTTGAGGCGTTGATCGCTGAAGTCGACGGGCAACCGGTCGCCGGGATCATGGTATATTATTTTGCCAAAAAGGCCTGGTACCTGCAAGGAATGTCGACGAATCTCCACCGAGACAAGATGCCAAATTATCTCTTGCAGTGGACTGCCATGCGCCGGGCAAGAAATCGCGGCTGCGTGGCGTACGATTTATGGGGCGCGCCAGAAAAATTTAATGAGGCGGATCCTTTGTGGGGGGTCTTCAGGTTTAAAGAGTCAATAGGTGGGGAGACCATCAGGACGCTGGGAGCCTGGGATTTTCCGGTGCGACCGCATCTTTATTCTTTTTATTTGAAAATATTGCCCCGTTTCCTGAATATTATGCGGCGAAGAAGGCGAGAACAGACCAGACAGGAGGTGATTGGATGATAGCACCCAGGATACGATTTGCCAGTTTACCAACTCCTGTTGAAGCCATGCCGAGGTTAAGCGCCAGATTGGGCGGACCGCGTCTGTGGGTGAAGCGCGATGACCTGACCGGATTGGCTTTCGGTGGAAATAAGACCCGCAAGCTGGAATTTTTGCTGGCTGAAGCGCAGGCAGCGGGCGCGAAGACGCTGATCTCGGTTGGGGCAGCGCAGTCTAACCACTGCCGGCAGGTAGCTGCTCTGGCGAGCAAGTTTGGGTTAGGCTGTACCCTCGTTTTGAACGGAGACGCAGATCAGCAGCCAAGCGGTAATTTACTGGTAGATGACCTGTTTGGGGCGAAATTGGAATGGACGACCCGGGATCAGCGCGAGATGAAACTCAAGCAGGTTTTTGATGAAGCCTGGGCTGCCGGACGCAGGCCGTATTTGATTCCTTTGGGTGGCTCAACTGGTCTAGGCGCGCTGGGGTACGAAGCTGCATTCAGAGAACTGATGGATCAACAGGCAAACCCCGATTGGATTATCGTGGCTTCCTCGTCAGGGGGAACGCAAGCCGGGCTGGTTCTGGGCGCACACCGCGCGCAGTGGCCTGGAAAAATTTTGGGGATCAGCATCGATGAACCGGCAGCAACCCTGCAAAATATGGTTGCCAGAATTGCGAGCCAGGCAGCCGATATCATCAACGAGCCCCATGGTTTTGACCCTGGGGAAATCCTGGTAAACGCGGATTACCTGGGAGGTGGTTATGGCGTGCTGGGTGATCCAGAAATCCACGCTATCCGCCTGTTTGCTCAAACTGAAGGGCTTTTGCTTGATCCGGTATACACGGGGCGATCTGCTGCCGGAATGATCGATTTGATACGGAAAGGATTCTTCAAGACCGAAGAAAAGGTCTTATTCTGGCACACAGGCGGGACTCCAGCCTTGTTCGCCGGGCAATATGCACCGGTATTATCCGAGACCTAAACCTCCGATTAAATTAGCCCAGCAAAAATTTAGGGGATCGAAATACGCGGACGCCAGGCCGGCCCAAAATCATATGAAGCATCCGCGGTCAATGGGACTTTATCTGATCCGTTGATCATCATCACAAAGATTTCATGGTTTTTTCCATCTGGCCAGCTCTCAAAAGAAATTAAAAAGCCATCTGGCGATATTGAAACTCCAGTAGCAGGACCAATATCCTGACCCGCTGGAGGCATCTTAAATTCCTGGTTGGTTCCCTGATCGCGCAGCCGTTGGGCCATCAGCCAGGGGATTGGCTGGTTTGTTTTCGATTGGCTGAACAGGATCATCTGTCCATCAGGCGTCCAGGCCGGGCTCTGGCAAACCAGAGCTGGATCGCTCAAATTAAATTGGACCTGGTTTGCGCCATTACTATCCATCAACCAGATCTGGCTCGCCGATGTTTTTCGTACAAACGCGATGAGCTTGCCGTCCGGAGACCAGGTCGGGGAAGAATCATAGGATTTGGAATTCGACAGGTTGCGAGTGTAATCGTTCGCGAGAAAATATTGAAATATCTGGAACCGCCCGGTCTGAACGGAAGTAAAAATTATGCTTTTTCCATCTGGTGACCAGTTGGGGTCAAAATCGCCCTCCAGGTTGATCGGAATCTGTAGTGGATGGCTGTCGCTGCCATCATGATTCATGATGAACAGTCGTCCTCCTGGATAGGTTTCATTGCGTGGACTGCAGGGTGATACAAACACAATTTGCTTACCATCAGGAGACCAGCGGGGCTGGCAGGCTCCGTTCGGTAAATTGGTTAATTTCTTAAGGTCACCGCCATCGGCATTAATCAAGTAAATCTGAAATAATCCGGTGCGGTCGGATGAAAAAGCGATCTGCCCGGTTCCACCGCCGGTATATGTGGGCGTGATGCGCGGTGTGGGTGTGAGCGATGGGGTAAGCAAAACAATTGGAACGATCGTCCTAATGGGTTCAGATTCAGTGGGAGTTGATGTAATTTGGATGGCAGTTTCTGTTGGAGGAATGACGACAGGTTCGGGGGTTGACGTGACCGGATTGAATTGACGAAAAAATGCGGCAGGTAAATCGGGTCGGGCGTAAGCAATTGAAGCCAATCCACCCAGGATTAATAGCAGGAGGATTAATATCCATCCCCAATAACCCCGCCGAGTGGCGTTAACGACCGGTTTTGAGGCGTTTATCGGTTCAGAAATGACAATGTTTGAAGCGTCTGATTTGAACTCTCGACCGATTTTACCGGCTCAGACAATGGCGGTGTATCGGTCACGATTGGCGGAGGGGGTATTGTGATGCGGCCGATATTCGCCATGGCGGTAATATCACTGGATTGAAGCAGCGAATTTCGAAATTCGTCCGCAGTTTGGAATCGTTGATCGGGTTCAACTTCCAGGGCTTTCTCAATCGATGCTGCCAGACGGCGGTTTACTTTGGGAAGGAGCGAACGAATTGGAGTCAGCTCCACTTTGCCAGTGGCGCGGGCCAACCCATCTTCGGGGATGAGGGCGGTCAGCGATGCATACAGGGTTGCGCCCAACGAATAAATATCGGTGCGAGGATCGGTGCGGGCGGTTCCGTATTGTTCCGGCGGAGAATATCCTGGGGTCATCGCTCTTGCCCCGGTCGTGGTGGCTTCATCGCGCGACATAATTTTAGCCAGGCCAAAATCAACCAGGATCACCTCACCCTCGGGGGTCACTTTAATGTTTCCGGGCTTGATATCTCGGTGGACCACAGGAGGTTTACGCGAGTGCAGGTAAGCCAATGCATCACAAATCAAGACCCCAATGATAACCACATCTTTTTCGGGGAGCTGTTTCAGGCGTTCCAGACGCATGCGGACGTCTTCGCCCTCAATATAATCCATAATTAAGTACTGACCCTGTCCTTGCAGCGTGAAGTAATCGCCCACTCGCGGCAGGTTGGGGTGGCGCAGTCCCGCCAGGATGCTTGCTTCACGCTGGAACTGGCGTGCATATTCATCTGTAAGGAAAAGATTCTCTTTTACAGCAACCGCGACGCCTAGATTCTCGTCAATGGCGTGATACACGGCTCCCATACCGCCTTGTCCCAGGATAGTCAGGATGCGGTATCGATTATTGAGCAGTGTACCTGGAGATAATGTCATAAAACTGTACTCATATGGAAATCTCTCTAATTTTACACTTCAAAAATTAAAACCGCAACGCACAGTATCTTAACAGTTTTAGAACCCACAAAGGAATGCTGCATGCTATAATGACAACCGACATGCCCTGTCAGCAAAAAGACAAAGAGACTGCGAATGAATCTTGATATCACCACGGCAGTGCAAACTGCTTTTGTCGTGATCGTTGTGATCGCGTTAATCAGCATTTGGATTGGATACCGCTCGATACGGGCCGGTCAAAAGTTATTATTCTTTCGTAAACGCCAGCAGTTGATCTGGCGCGGGCGCCGTTCCATTTTTTGGGCGATTATTTTTCTTGGGGTGGCCTTTTTGATGAACCGGTATGCTGAGCCGGTGATCTACCAGGTTTTTCCGCCTTCCCCGACCGTAACGAATACGCCGACGAACACCGCGACAGCCACGGTGACTCTGACGCCAACGGTCACCCTTACACCGACCATCACGCCGACCACATCGATAACACCCACGCCTTTCGTGCCTACCGAGATCTTCTTACAATTCACGGCTACGGTAACAGCCAATCCGCAAGCCATTTTCAGCCGTCCACAGTTCGCACGTGAGATCAATCAGAAAGATTTTCAGCCTGTTGAACCGGGCAGCACCTTTGCAAATCCTATCACAAAGCTATATGCAACCTTCAGCTTCGATAAGATGAATACCGGCGCCCAATGGACCGCTTTATGGGTCCGGTTATCTGATAACCGGGTCATTTGCGCAGAGTCGGCGCCGTGGGCCGCGGGAACTGGAGGGTATGCCTATTCAATGTGTGAGCCATCCCAAGAAAAATGGCTGGCAGGTGAATACGAATTTCACATGTTCACGGGTATCACCTACAAAGTCACCGGACGGTTTGTTATCACCGGCGATCCTCCTACATCCACACCTACGACTACTCCAACGGTGACCCTCACTCCAACGATTACCCGATCAGCCACCCCAACCCCGACACCGCCGCCGCCCACCTGGACGCCAACAGCCACCAAGCCAACCGCGACACGCGTTCCATCCTGGACACCAACGCCCACCAAACCGACAGCAACTCGCGCTCCTACCTGGACGATGACGCCGACGCGCTAATAAAGGGCAAAATGTGGGTTATCCTCGAATGTTAATTTTGGGAAAATCATGTTGGTCCGGTTGACCACCAGCCTCAAACCGACGGCAGGACGGGAACGACCAATTCGCGCGCGATCTGGGCTGCCAGCCTGGCATTACTGCGCAGCAGGGCAAGATTGGTATGCATGCTGGCTCCCTGGCTGAGTTGATTAACACGCTCAAGGAGGAAAGGGGTCAACGCTGCGCCGCGGATGCCCCTTTCCTTGGCTGCCGCCAAAGCCTGCAGGATGACCTTCTCAACTTGATCCGCCGGGAGGGCGCTGTCCGCCGGTGGGGGATTGCCTACCAGCACTGCAGTTTCCAACCCTAGAGACCAATGAGCGCGGGCGATGGCGGCAATTTCCGCCGGGGTCTGGGCATTGTAATTTACTGCCAGACCACTTTCGCGTGAATAAAAGGCTGGAAATTCATCCGTCTGGTATCCGATTACCGGGACTCCGCAGGTTTCCAAATACTCCAGGGTATTTGGCAGGTCGAGGATGGCTTTTGCGCCGGCGCACACCACAACCAGAGGACTGCGGCCTAACTCTGGCAGGTCGGCTGAAATATCGAAAGTTGATCCTCGATGAACGCCGCCGATTCCTCCGGTAGCGAACACCTTTAACCCGGCGGAATGTGCGGCGATCAGCGTCCCGCACACGGTAGTCCCGCCGCATTCCTTGCGCGCAATCGCAATGCCAAAATCACGCCGGCTGATTTTGCGTGTCTCCGGTTCATTCGCCAGGCGCTCTAATTGGGCTGGCCTGAGACCGATATGGATTTTTCCATCCAGGATGGCGATAGTAGCCGGCACCACACCCTGGCTGCGAATTTCCTGTTCCAGGCTGAGCGCCAGCTCCAGGTTATCAGGACGAGGTAAGCCGTGGGTAATCACCGCCGATTCAAGCGCGACCACCGGATGACCGGTCTGTATCGCATGGGCGACATCCGGATGCAGAATAGTATGTGGGGGAAAATTTTTTGGATTCATATTTCCTTCTTGTCAAATTTTACCAAAATATGGCATGTTGCGGAGTGAATGGGCAAAGGTGTTTTATAATCGGTTCATGCAACATGCCGCTTCTCTGTCAAAAATGCGCCTTGGCGCCCTGCTTCGCCGGATGGTGCCGGGTTTGATGCTGGGTGTGGTCGCCCTGGTCGTTCTCGGCCTGGTCGGAGATTTACAGCAAGTGGGAAATCAGATTCGCCAATTTAATTGGTGGATGTTTCCGGCGGCGATATGCTTCACCCTCTTCAATTACGGCCTGCGTTTCTTAAAATGGCATTTTTACATCCGCCAGGTGGGGGCAGATCAGCTGGCCTGGAGGCAAAGCCTGCGATTATTTATTGCTGGATTTCCGCTGGCTGTCACGCCGGGGAAGGTGGGGGAGGCGCTGAAAGGTGTGTGGCTTCAGTCGCTGTCTGGAATTCCGGTGGCGCGAGGAATTTCGGTTGTGGTCGCGGAACGCATCAGTGACGGCCTGGCAGTCCTGGGCTTGTCGACGATGGGTGTGATCGCCTACCCCCGTTATTGGCCGGCATTTGCATTGATCTTAACCGGGCTTCTAGGCGGGGTAGTGATTTCTCAAATCCGTCCGGCTGCGATCTGGATCCTGGATCAAGGCGAGCGTATCCGGCCGCTGCGAAAGCTGGTGGGCAGCCTGCGTGAATTTTACGAAGGCAGTTTTTCTTTATTCCGTCCGGGGGCAACCATTTTAGCAGTGGGCCTGGGCGCGGTCTCATGGTTGGGAGAAGGAATTGGATTTTACCTGCTGCTTCTGGGGTTGGGACTGCAGCCTGGTTGGGATCTTTTTTCCCTGGCAGTATTCACCCTTTCATTTTCGACGGTGATTGGGGCTGTTTCGGCCCTGCCAGGCGGTCTAGGCGCTGCCGAGGCTTCCATCGCAGGTATGCTGACCCTTTTGGGCGGGATCGCCGCGGCAACGGCTTCGGCTGCCACCCTGTTAATCCGGTTAGCTACACTTTGGTTCGGTGTGGGTTTAGGTCTCGCGGTCTGGTTCTTCTCGAAAGATTTTCTGGGTCTTAAGGCGGAAAATGGACAATCTTCTGAAAGTTGAATTTCACTGCCATACCTGTTATTCGCGAGACAGCCTGACCGAGGTCGATCGTCTGGTTATCACCGCTCGCCAACGAGGTATTGACCGGTTGGTGGTCACGGACCATAACACGATCCGGGGCGCCCTGGAGGCCAGGAAGTTGGCCCCAGAGTTGGTCATTGTGGGAGAGGAGCTCCTGACGACCCGCGGTGAACTGCTGGTAGCTTTTGTTCAAGAGGAACTACCGCGCGGATTGGAACCGATGGAAGCCATCGAAAGACTGCGCGCGCAAGGAGCTTTCATCTCCGTCTCTCATCCATTCGACCGCCGGCGGCATGGGTGGGCGTTGGAGGACCTTCAAGCAATTACACCCTACGTAGATGCGATTGAGGTATTCAATGCCCGCTGCCAATGGGATGGTCTCAATCGTATGGCCGTCAATTATGCTCGCGAACACCGTTTATCAGGAACAGCCGGTTCGGACGCCCATACCCTGCGGGAGGTGGGGCGGGCAACCTTCACTGTGCCTGCCTTTGAGGATGGTGATGGTCTGCGCAGTGTCATCAACCAGGCCACTATTGAAGGCCAGCTTTCATCCCCATTTATCCATTTTTCGTCTACCTATGCCCGGATCTCGAAAATGTTAAAAGGTAGAATATGAAAATATATCCGATTGATCCCACTCATAAAAAAGATCGCCAGTCTTTTCTTGAACTACCTTTCCAGATTTACCGTGATATCCCGCAATGGGTTCCCCCGTTGGATATTGAAGCCAGGCGCCAGTTAAATCCTAGAGAACATCCATTTTATTCGCATTCGCAAGCGGCGTTTTTCATGGCGGAAGAAAATAACCGGTTTATCGGCCGGCTGGCAGTGTTAGAAAACCGGCATTATAACGAATATAACCACGAAAACAGCGCATTCTTTTACCTGTTTGAATGTGAAAACGATCCCGATGCGGCTTACGGTTTGTTCGAGGTGGGCAGCGATTGGGCCAACAACCGAAATTTAAACCGAATTTTAGGTCCCAAGGGTTTCACGACGCTGGATGGGCTTGGTATGCTGGTGGAGGGCTTTGAACACCGCCCGGCGTTGGGAATTCCTTTCAATCCATCTTATTATCCCGGGCTGGTGGAGGCCGCGGGTTTTCTTCCGGCCGGGGAGACTGTCTCGGGATATATGGACCGCAATGTGGTCATCCCTGAGAAGATCCATGAAGTTGCGCGGATAGTTCAGGAGAAGAAAGGACTGCGCGTATCTCGCTTTCGAACGCGGAGAGATCTGTATCGCCTGGTTCCCAGGCTGCGTGATTTATACAACCAGGCAGTCGAAGGGACGACCGGGAATACTCCGCTTACGGATGACGAAGCCTTGACGATGGCAGATCAGATATTATGGTTTGCGGACCCTAAACTAATCAAAATTATTTATCATGATGAAGAACCGGTGGGTTTTCTGTTCGCCTACCCGGATATTTCTGCGGCTATCCAGCGCATAGGCGGCAAAGTGCTGCCGATTGGCTGGGCGCAGATTTTGCTAGAGCTTCGCCGCACAAAATGGCTCAATATCAACGGGATGGGCCTGGTAGATAAGTATCGCGGTATGGGCGGGACGGCCCTGCTTTTCAGTGAGCTGTACAAGACCGTCCGCGAAAGCCGGTTCGAGCATATCGATGTCGTGCAGATTGGCGTCGAAAATGAGCGCATGCAGAATGAAATGCGCAATTTTGGCATTCAATTTTATAAGAAGCACCGTATGTACGAAAAGAAGCTCGGTGATTTAAGCTCGTGACCGGAAAATATAATCTGGTGATAGAAAGTTTTAATTCCTTGACCGGCGGCAAAGGGTTGACGCCACACGGGCTTGGGATACAATATAGGCATTGGGGCGGTGGCGGAATAGGCAGACGCAACGGACTTAAAATCCGTCGATGGTGACATCGTGAGGGTTCGACCCCCTCTCGCCCCACAGTACCTCTCACTGATGAGAGGTATTTTTTATCATGAATCCTGTGGGTGAAAATCCGCCTTTAATTGTCTATTTGGATCGATAGAAAAGTGGGATAATGTCAAATAGGATATATCGGATCTGTTCATTCTTGCTCCTACCTGGAGGTCAGGCATGTCGAGAATTGTTGGCGTATTAACAGCTGGAGGAGACACCCCTGGTCTAAACGCAGCCCTGCGTGGATTGGGGAAATCAGCACACGGTGAATTCAGCCTGCAGTTGATCGGATTTTACGACGGTTTTCATGGCCTGTTGCAAGACCGCACGAGTTATTTTGGACGGATCAACACTTTCAGGCATTTTAACCGTAGGCGGCACAATTCTCGGTACTAGCCGCGACAAACCGCACAGGATGCCGATTGGCGGGAAGCTGCTGGATATGACCGATGCCATGGTGGAAACCTATCACCGCCACCATCTGGATGCGCTGGTGTGCATCGGGGGTGGGGGCACGCATAAGAACGCCTACCGATTGATGCAAAAAGGGCTGAATATTATCACCATGCCCAAATCGATCGATAATGACGTCGCGAATACAGACGTGACGCTGGGCTTTGATACTGCACTGGGAATAGCCACAGATGCGATTGACCGGCTGCACAGTACTGCGCATAGCCATCATAGGATCATCCTGGTAGAGCTCATGGGGCATAATGCCGGCTGGTTGGCGCTTGGCGCAGGAATCTCAGGTGGGGCAGATGTGATATTGATCCCGGAAATTCCTTTTGATCCCCAGAAGATCGCCGAAGCTATTCTTGACCGCAGCCGCGGAGGAAAGCGCTTCAGTATTGTTGCCGTGTCGGAAGGCGCAATGACCATTGAAGACGCAGCGGTCTATCGAGGGTTAGTGAAGGATAAAGAAAACGCGAATTCAACCAAAGAAAAAAGCGAAGCGGATGCCAGGCTGTTGGAATTTCAAGCCAACCAGACAGGAAAGACAATGCGTCTGGCTCAACAGCTTGAAGTATTGACCGGTCTGGAATCACGGGTAACCATTTTAGGGTATGTCCAACGAGGAGGAACACCCTCAGCGGTAGATCGTTTGTTAGGGACCGAACTCGGCAGCAGTACTGCGGCCTATATCGCCAAAGGATTGAGCGGCGTAATGGTTGCAATCAAGAACAATGGGACAGAACCGATTCCAATAAAAGATGTCGTGGGCAAAAGGCGGACGGTACCATTGGACCATATCTGGATCGAAACTGCTCGCAGGGTAGGGACATGTTTGGGTGATTGAGACTCCCTTTTCCGTGTGCATTTGCCACCTGGTTCCGGATTCTAACCCGGGACCAGGTTCTTTTTAACTCAATTTGTCTGACCACTATGCCTTGCGAAATCTTCAAACCTGGTTCATAATATTTTTGGATAAGAAATGTGATCTGAAACCATCCGATGAATGCTTCATCTATCGTAAAGGAGAGCATGCATGAACCATAATAAAATTTCCGGAGCCAGACCATTTGAACCGATTCGGCTGAAACGAGTTTCTCCCGTTCCGTCAGATATTGATATCGCACAGGCTTCGGCGATAAAACCAATCACTCAGGTAGCTGAAGAATTGGGAATATTACCTGAAGAATTGGAGCTGTATGGTTCTTACAAAGCAAAAATTAACCTGAAAATCCTGGAACGGCTGAAAGACAATCCCAATGGGATATATGTAGACGTGACGGCAATTACGCCAACGCCCCTCGGTGAAGGAAAAACGACGACCACAGTTGGCTTGAGCCAGGCGCTGGGCGCGCATTTAGGCTACCGGGTGATGACCTGCATCCGCCAGCCCAGCCAGGGTCCAACTTTCGGCATCAAAGGCGGGGCTGCAGGCGGCGGATACAGCCAGATTATCCCTATGGAGGATTTCAACCTGCACCTGACAGGAGATATCCATGCCATCACCGCAGCCAACAATCTGGTGGCGGCGGCGATCGATGTACGCATGCTGCATGAAGCCAGCGCGACAGATGAGCAGATGTTTATCCGCCTGTTTCCCAAGGACAAACAAGGCAAGCGCCATTTCAGCAAATCTATGGCGGGACGTAAGTCGAAATTGGGAATTACGGTCGATGATCCAGAAAAGATGACCCCAGAAGAACGGCGCCGTTTCTGCCGGCTGGATATTGACCCGCAAACAATCACCTGGCGGCGGGTGATCGATACCAGCGACCGGCTGCTGCGTAAAATTACCATCGGGCAGGGGGAGAGCGAGACCGGCAATGAACGTGAAACCGGGTTTGATATCACGGTTGCCAGCGAAATCATGGCCGTTTTGGCGCTGACCACCAGTTTACAGGACATGCGCGCGCGATTCGCGCAGAATCGTGATCGGCTTGAACAAGCAGGGTGAAGCAGTTACCTGCGACGACCTGGGGGTAGCCGGTGCAATGACCGTTTTGATGAAAGATGCCATTAAACCCAACCTGATGCAGACCCTGGAAGGTACCCCGGCCCTGGTGCATGCCGGTCCATTTGCCAATATCGCACACGGCAATTCCTCGATCCTGGCGGATATGATCGGCCTCAAGCTGGCGGATTTTGTCATCACTGAATCGGGTTTCGGTTCGGATATGGGTATGGAAAAATTCTGCGATATCAAATGCCGCTATTCTGGCCTACGGCCGAACGTGGTTGTGTTGGTGGCAACGGTACGGGCATTAAAAATGCACGGCGGCGGGCCGAAAGTGATCGCCGGGCGGCCATTGGACCCGGCCTATACCAATGAAAATATGCCTTTGCTTGAAGCCGGCGTGAGCAATATGCTGCAGCATATCGCCATTGCTCAGCAGTATGGTATTCCGGTGGTGGTGGCAGTCAACAAATTCGCCACCGATACGCAAAAAGAGCTGGAATTTCTATGCGAGGCTGCTGTTGACAGAGGTTTGGCGGATGCCGCGGTCGTCTGCAACCATTGGGAAGAAGGCGGAGAAGGGGCGTTGGAGCTGGCCCGCGCGGTGGTTACGGCCGGCCAAAAACCCGCAAAATTTGAATTCTTGTATCCATTGGAGCTGTCCATTAAGGAAAAAATCGAGGTTATAGCTCGTGAAGTATACGGCGCTGATGGGGTGGATTATAATCCTGAAGCCGAAGCTCGCATTGCAGAGTATACCCGGTTAGGATTTGATCGGCTGCCGGTGTGTGTAGCGAAGACCCACCTCAGCTTAAGCCACGACCCAGATGTGAAGGGTGTCCCTACTGGCTACCGCATCCCAATCCTTGATATCCGTGCGTCGGTGGGCGCTGGATTTGTATATCCGATTGCAGGGACGATCAGCACGATGCCAGGTCTACCAACCCGGCCCGTTTTTTATGATGTAGATATCGACTTCGATACCGGACAGGTTGTAGGCTTGTTCTAGGGTCCAAAATACGCCAGAAAAATAAAAAGTGGATTCCCTAAATCAAGGGGATCCACTTTCATCGTCTCTTTTTTCACACCTTCGTGGATTCTTTTCACCCGGATTGAATTATTTACCAATTTTGTCATATGTCCTCAAATTATATGTTTTCAGACACACTTGTCACAAAAAGGACTTATAATCAACCCACTTTATTATTATATTTTGGAGGTTCCGATGGACACCTTTAATAATGATGCGGCTTCAATAGATGTGGGTCAGCAGCTGCGAGTTCTGCGAGACGAGCGCGGTATCTCTATGCGCGCCCTTGCCAGGCGCAGCGGGCTTTCAGCGAATGCATTAAGTATGATTGAGCGAGGGCTAACTTCACCGTCAGTCAGCACATTAACCAAACTGGCTTTTGCTTTAGAAGTTCCCATTATGGCTTTCTTCAGGCAGGAAAAGCCAAAACAGAAAATCGTTTTTTGTAAAGCGAACCAACGTACCCGGGTGCCATTTTTGCGCGGTTTATGGGAAGGCCTGGGTGGGGAGTACTTTACCGGACGAATGGAAGCTTTTATGCTCACCCTGGAAAATGGGGGCAGCAGCGGCCCGCACGGCATGCTGCATTCAGGCCATGAGTTTGTCATTTGTTTGCGCGGGCAGTTGGAATACGACGTAGATGGGCAGCGTTTTTTGTTGGAAAGCGGTGATTCGTTGATTTTTTCTGCCCAGATGACTCATCGCTGGCGAAATCCAGGCCATAATGTGGCCAATGCGGTTATCGTCATTTCATCTTTTGAGGAAAATGAGCACCCCAGCGAATACCACATTGCCTCCAGCGAATCCGCTGCCTCACATCCAGACCAGGATAACGCCGAATGATGGCTCGGACCGCGCTTGACCTGTTTCCTGTAACCACTGCGATAAATTCCGCGGGCAGCCTGGAAATTTCCGGGCACAGCCTATCGGCATTAGCAAAGCAGTGGGGAACCCCATTGTATTTGTATGATGCTGAGACCGTTCTTTCTCAAGTGAACTTGTTGAAAACACTGCTTACCCAGAATTACCCCGGGAAATATGAAATAACTTATGCCGCCAAGGCGTATTTCTCGCGTGCGATGGCAAATCGCCTGGAAAAGATGGGTTTGGGGGTGGATGTCGTCAGTATGGGAGAATTAGAGGTTGCCCGTTTGGCCGGTTTCATACCTGAAAAGGTGCACTTGCATGGAAATAATAAATCGCAGGCAGAATTAAAGTCGGCGATAGATTGGGGCATTCAAGCTATCGTTGTGGACAGCCTGGAAGAGCTGGCGTTTCTTGAGCAGTTGTGCGCCAGGACTGGAAAAACTGCCCGCGTCTGGCTGAGAATCACCCCTGGTCTAATGGTAGATACTCACGCCTACCGGCAAACAGCCCATCCGGCCAGTAAATTTGGGCTGCCCGTCGCGGATGGGCAGGCTGCTGAAGGCATCCGGCGGACTAAGGCCAGCGAGTGGCTGCATTTATCCGGGCTGCATACCCATCTTGGCTCGCAAGTTTTCGAGATCGAGCCATATCGTAAGGCTGTCGAGATTCTGCTCGAACTGGCTGAAGCTGAAAATTGGATCCCGGAGGAAATCAGCCCAGGAGGCGGATGGGGTGTGCCGTACACATTGGATGATCCAGAAGAGAATCCGATGCCCTGGATCGAGGCTTTAACCCAGGTGATCAAAGAAGGCTGCTCACGCAGAGGATGGCCGCTGCCAAAACTGATCATCGAGCCAGGACGGATGATCGTTGCGCGCGCAGGGGTGGTCGTGTACACAGTTGGCACAAGTAAAAAAGCGGCTGATGGGACCTACTTTACCGCTGTGGATGGAGGTATGGCGGATAATTTGCGCCCGGCCCTTTACCAGGCCCGCTATACCGCTGTCAGGGTCGATCTGCCCAATTCACCGGTCAGCCGGAAGACAACCCTGGTAGGAAAATTTTGCGAGACGGGCGATCGATTGATCGAAGAAGTCTGGCTGCCGCCGGTAGACCGGGGAGACCTGATTGCAATGCCGGTGGCTGGCGCTTACCATTTAGCGATGTCGTCCAATTACAATCTGGCGCCGCGCCCGGCAGTGCTGTGGCTGCAGACCGGAAAAGTGGAGGTCATGCAGCCGCGTGAGGAACCTCACCTGCAAGGCTGGTGGGTGTCAGAATCATAGGCCAGGTGGCGAATTGGACTGGGTGTTTGACCTGTGAATCAGGCCGAACACCCAGTTTTTTTATAAATTGAGCCAGCGCGCAGCGGCAGATGGGATGTCGGCCATTGGGCCGACGCGCAACTTGCAGGTCGGCAGGGATTCAATGAAGGCCTTGCCGTAGCGTTTGGTGAGGATGCGTCTGTCCAGAATAACGACCACACCCCTGTCCGATTGGGTGCGGATCAAACGACCAAATCCCTGTCGAAAACGTAAAATCGCCTCCGGCAGGCTGTATTCATTGAAAGCGTCATCGAAGGTTTCAGAGCGAGCGGCAACGATCGGGTCCGAAGGCACATCAAAAGGCAGTTTGACGATGACCAGCACCGAAAGCGCTTCACCTGGGATATCAACCCCTTCCCAGAAGGCGCGCGTCCCAAGCAACACAGCCTGATCAGCTTCGCGAAACGTCTCGAGCAGCGTATTGGCTGAGGCGCCTTCGCCCTGTTCATACACTTGAATTTCTTCCGCCGCGAGCGGGCCTAAAATTGCCTGGGAGGTACGCTTCAGCTGGGCGTACGAAGTGAACAAAACCAGCATGCGCCCATGAGTTGCTTTGGCAACGCGGATGATAGATTGCTCCACCGCGCGCTGATAATTGTTCGCGTCGGCTGGCTCGGGGATATCATTAACCAGGTACAGCAATGCCGAGGTCTCAAAATCAAATGGGGACCCGAGAGCGAGTTCATCCGCAGTTTCCGCGTTCAGGCGGCTGCGAATATAATCAAATTCCCCATGGGCAGTCAATGTGGCAGATGTCAAAATCAGGCTGGCTTTTTCATTCCATAAAAATTTTTCCATTAAGGGGCCGATATGGAGTGGGGCAGCCTGAAGAGAGATTTGCGCATTGTTGGACTGAATTTCTGCCCAGTATATCTGGTTTGTTTGCGGATCATTGACCAGCCCTTGCATGTTCGTGCGGGCTTCGCTCATACGACGGTGAACGTCAGCCAGACTGCTCTGTAAATCTTGTAATTCTTCCGGCAGGTTGTCGCTATCGTTTCCGATCGATTTGTGCAAATCGGCTACCAGATTGAGAAGCAAACCTGATGTCTCGCTCGCAGCGTCCCAGGTGACCTCTACATCGGTCCAAATTGGCAAGGTACGGGTGGCAGGAATGACGCGCTCCTGCTGCCCATAGGGGCTTACCGGGCGTCCATCGCGGCGCTCCTCAAGAAATGATCCCATAGATTGGAAAAACTGGATGAAATCATGCTCTAATCGAAAAACCAGATCGGTAGCGCGTTGGATGGCTTGTTGATACGCCGCAAAATCTGAGGGACGGAGAATTTCTTTGGCTGCGGTCAGCAAACGGCCTAAAATCCCGCTGGAAGTTCCTCCCAGCTCGCGCAGTAAGCGGGTTAGGTCTCCGTGGGTGGCGCGGTAGCTCAAGGCATTAGTTGTGGCAGGCTCCAGGTGATGCGCTTCATCCACGATCAGGTAGTCATAATCGGGCAGAACGCGGCTGCCTGTTGCCACATCCGCCAGCAGTAAAGCATGATTGACAATGATGATATGCGCACTCTGTGCCGCTTGTTTGGATTGGTAAAAGGGACAACCCCCGCCTGTGCGGCTCATACAGACCTCAGCCTTGCAGCCTTCGTCTTCAGCCGAGATGCGCATCCATTTGTCTCGTTCAATCGGGCCGTTCAGATTGATCTCGTTGCGGTCGCCGCTGCCGTTCTGGGACAACCAGACCAGAACCTTTGCCAGCACCCGCATCTCTTCCACCGATTCAGGCCCACGCTGGCGCATTATTTCTAAACGGCGCGGGCATAGGTAGTTGGAACGCCCTTTAAGGACGGTTGCGCGCAGATCAATCCCCAGCGCTTTGCATAGATCAGGAATATCTTTCTTGATTAATTGGTCCTGCAGGTTGATCGTGTTGGTCGAGATTACCACGCGCAGGTCGTTTTCGGTTGACCAAAGCGCGGCGGGCACCAGGTAGGCGAATGATTTCCCGGTGCCAGTGCCCGCTTCCACCATCAGGTGTTGGCCGTAGGAAAGGGCGTGCGTTACTGCGCGCATCATTTCTACTTGCTGAGGACGCTGCTCGTAAGCAGCGAAATATCGCGAGAACGGACCGCCATATTCTAACAGGGCGGCGATTTCATCCGGATCGAGCGGCGCTGGCGTTTCCACCGGTTTCAATGGTGGTTGGAGCGCGACTGAAGGGAAATTAAAGGCATGGGCGCGGCTGGCGAGACCTTCTGACTTGCTTTTCAGAGGCTGCTGCCAGCGATCGCGCAGGATACGTGAGAACAGCCAGCTGCCGCCCCATTCAAACGGCTCGCTCAAGCGCACAAATTCCGCAATCAGCTCCACCGGGAGCTCTTGCGCTTTTTCATAAAGTTCTACAAATAAAGCATGGGTACAACGCGCATCATCCAGGGCGCGGTGCGTCGCCGGCAGGAGGATACCCAATTGTGACGCCAGCCCACCCAGGTTGTAGCGGCTGGCAGTGGGCATTAAAACTGAAGCCAGTTCGTAGGTATCCAATACCTCATTATCCTGGAGGATATTATTTCGTTGTAAGAAAGACAGGTCAAAACGGACGGAATGCCCCAGGACTGGCGCACCTCCTACAAAATCTGCCAGTTCATGTATGACTGCACGCAGAGGAGGCGCATTTCGCACCATTTCGTTCGAAATACCGGTCAACGCCGTGATCATGGGTGGAATAGGCCGGTTGGGGTTTACTAAAGTAGTCCACTCATCCTCGACCCGGTGTCCGTTGAAACGGACGGCTCCGATCTCGGTGATGGCGTCATTTTGGGGATCAAGTCCGGTGGTTTCGATATCCAGGGCGACGATGGAAGGCATGCATGGGATTATATCATTTGTTCTATCAACCTATCATCGAGATAAATATGATATGATAGATATTCAAAGAGGATTTCGATTTTCAAGTCCGGCTTCCCCGACCCTTAGAAATTTCTTGAGTTCAATTTTCACATAGTGACAAGATCCTGACAAATTTATTGACGTCAAATCCTGGAACATTTATTGCATCATATTCCGGGAGAATAGAGACATACTTATTCATAGGGAGCAGAGGATGGATCGGCGACAAATTGTCAAATACATAAGCGTTTTCTGCCTGGTAGCCATCCTGGCTATTCAAAAGCCGGTGTTTTCCCAAAACAGAACCCATTTTTTAATCCCTTTCATGTCAGGTACATGGATGGGATACATGCCATTTGTTAACAGCGCTCCTGAACCCACTCCAATCCCACTTCCCACGCCAACACCTCTTCCAGCGGGTACACCTCCACCGTATTCATCCAGTATTTACATGCTGACCGCGGATGGCACCCGCCTCTACAACCTGGGCTGCCAGTTAGGCGCGAAGGATAAAGCCCTACCCGGCATTCAGAACACGATCGTTATTCTTGATTTTGGGTCACCCGTGATTACCAATAACCAGTATGGAACCGATTTATTCTGGATGGCAGCCGTCACGATCACCCAAATTAAAGGAGCAGTAGAAAATTTTGGCCGCGGATATTACATCTGCTCTGATACTGACCGCAGCTCCCAGATTTATGTGGGCATAGGCACAACAAATTTCGAGTATACGCATAGCTGGTCCACAGGAACGGCTCGAGCGCACGGCACCGCCTGGGCACAGATGGTCAATGATGTAAACAGCTGGCTGGTTACCAATGGTTACTCCAGCCAGGTGCACGCGGTGGGGGCTGTGGATATCGAACCGGCCTGGAATTCCGTGGCCTTTTCCCGAGCGTGGGTCGATGGATATGATGCGGTCAACCTGTACGATTATTACGACTTTGGCACGGCTGATGGCTGTGCGACGAGGTCAGATCCTAACCGCGTCACCTGTGGGAATGGCTGGACAAGGGAGGATGTCTGGTATAAAGCTTACGGCACCCGGCCAGCCTTTCCGCTGCCGGAAATTTATAATACCCGTGGAGCGAATGCTGAACAATGGGCCTTGATCAGCCTGTATTCGGTCAATACGCGGGGATATAAGGTTGAGTTCCATGGGGTGCTCACCCAGTGGCAGGCCTGCCAGCAGGCTGGTGCCAGCCAATGTGTCGGGGTAGATAATTCGCCATCTACTGGCTGGCTGCAGCTTTACAATGAACTCAAAAGAGATGTGCGTACATTTTATAATCCGCGCTGGTCCTCAGACATGATGTGGGGATACAGCGTTGCCGCGGATGCGGCAGCGCCTAAGGCGGCTCAACCAGGGTTGAATACAGCGCAAGGGTCGATTGCGGAGCATACCATCGAATCCTTATCAGAGGCATTGCTCAACCCTGCAATAGATAGCGAATTGAAGTTCAGTTTACAAGAAAAATTAGTGAATTCACGGCGTATGCTGGCCGATACCGCGGTAGGTCAAGCGCACCCGGCAGTGAAGGATGCTGAGCTTGCTCCAGCTGCTCCGAAAGTCAGCGATGGCAGTTTCCAGATTGGAATTTTTGATGGCGCTGGTGGGATGATCCATTCCTGGGAAGGCAGCATGGTTAACCACTGGCAGGATTCAGTGGGTAGTGAGTATGTGCTGGTCTCAGCAGGAGTGCAGGCAGAAGACGCTGCCCAGGGAATGGTCATGGTCGTGCGTGTTTCAGCTGACCGGCAAAATTTCAGCCGCAATTTCTACCTCACGCCTACCAGGAACGGTGAGGTTAAAGTAACTGGCGCGAGCGGCACGGATCTGTTTATGCAAGCCGCGGATGGCACCAACTATATATTCGATGCACTGACGAATCAATTTAAGTAAAAAATAACCCAACAAACACCTGAATCATCAAAAAAGCGTTCGGCCTCGCGACGACCACGCAATACGATGTGAGTGGTAATTTTGGCGTTGCGAGGCAACGCCAAAAACACCACATAACATCATATTAGAAATTACTTGATTTCGGGATATTGCGGCGGCGCTTCCTGCGACGGAGGGTAAGGTGGATAGTCTGACAGCGGGGGGGTTGCGGCCCGGGCTTTTGCCTGGCGGCGTTTGATGGCGCGCCATAACCACCTGCCGGGGAAGAAGAGCACCAGGCCTATCGGAACGAAAAGGATCACGATCCAGATCAGCAGCTCTACCAGGAATTTTCCTACATCGATTAAGGTCTGGAATGCATCCCGCGCTACGCCAACAGGCTCCCAACCGCCAATCGATAACGGGGCGATTCCTGCTTTTGATAACAAAGTAACGCTAATCAAAGAAAGGGCAGCAGATTCCTCATAGAATTTCATCTGACCCTTTATTTGCTCGATTTGCTGGCGAACATCAGTTAGACGATTGAATACATTTAAAACGTCTTCGGTCTTAGTCGCCGAATCCTGAATTCGCTGCAGCTGAACCTCCGTGTTTTGCAGGTTCGTCAATCGAGATTGAAGGTCAACATAATCCCCGGTGACGTCATCACCGGTCACATTTTCAGACCGAATATCTTGCGTGGGATCTTTGGTCAGTTTTCGAATGAGCGCCAGAGCTTCATCCAGCCTTTCCGCGGGTACGCGGACTGAGACCGTCGCCTGAGGGACTTCCACACCGTTCTCCGCTGTGATCTTAAAAGACTTGGAAGAAACCACGTAACCTTCCATCTGGTTGGCCATTTCCATGATTGTGGTCATGCCAGACTGCGGGTCAGCGACCACAATGGTCATTTCAGCATTCTTGACCACCAGACGGGTAATTGAGGCTGGCTGCAGCGCGTTATATCCTTCGGAAGATTTTCCTCCGCTATCGCTGGCTGGCTGCGCCGCGGGTCTGGAGGTAGCCATCGCGACCGGCGGGCCTTCTAAAGCCTGGGGGAGGTTCGTGGCGCAAGCGCTTAAAACCAATACCAGGATCACAAGCATGAAAAAAGCTGGATTGTGCTTCATGATCTCCTCCGAGACAGGGCTGAACCCATGTGAAAAAACAGTACATTAATCTTAGGACGGGAAAGAATGCTTAAAGTTCCCTCTTACCAGCCTTCTTCCAGACGCTGCACGAGCCTGATAGGTAACCCGGCCTTGCGCATGCGGTTCTGCACGCTTTGAACATCATACGCAATGCGGTGAGAATGCCAGGCCCGAGTCTCGGGATTATATATGGCGTAGGCTGCCCGAGGATCGTGGTCGCGCGGTTGGCCGACCGACCCCGGGTTTAAAAACATGCGGCCTTCGATAGATAAGCCATCCCCATCCTTAATCATTTCGCCGATCATTTCAGCCTGATCATCGGGTTTTTGGAAGACGATTGGGATGTGTGTATGGCCAATACAGCACAGTTTCGTATTAAAGTAGGCCAGGTTTTCCACGGCAGAGACCGGGTCTAATAAATATTCCCAAACCGGGCTGCGCGGGCTGCCGTGAGCCAGGGTAACTGAGTCGGTAATTGCCCGTTCTGGCAAGCTCAATAAAAATTCACGGCTTTCATCATTGAGCACGTTCTTGGTCCAATGTGCCGACGACCTGGCTTCGCGGTTGAAAGAATTTAAATCGATATTTCCCAGGGCAGCAGCGTCATGGTTTCCAATTAAGCAGGTAAGATGATGCTGTTCGCGCAAACGCTCGATGCATTCGTTGGGGTCAGGGCCATATCCCACCGTATCACCCAGACACCAAATTTCATCATAATCCCCGGCAGATTCTAAAACGGCGTCAAAGGCAGTCAAGTTGGCGTGAATATCAGAAATAATTAAAATTCGCATAAAAATTTAATCTGTATGATACTCCAATTCCCAATCTCCGGGGAATGAGAGGGAAAGATCGATCAAAATCCTCTTTTGATGATTCTGGTTTTTGGGCGGCTTCGCCGCCCAAAAACCACCCACACATCATTTGCCGCAGGCGCGCTCACCCACCGCAGGTGTGCTTCGCATGCACTCCCTGGCACTCCCCGGCACCTGCATCCGGGGCAGGTGTGCACGCCACATCGTCCCGATGTCCTCGCCCGAAGGGCGTACCTCGCGTATACGGGAGGGCAAGTATGCGTCACACGAAGTGCGCCTTTGGCGGTGTGCAAGTGTCACGCGCGTGGTCCGCGCCAGCGCGACCAGCTTATCCTTCATTGTAGACACAAGTTGCGTATAACGAGTATACAGGATGATTACATTTTCGATAACTTCATCAATATTTATTCAGATGACCACGTTTCGATACGATGGATCAGGTTTTCAGCCACCAATTCTTTGGATAAAAGGGGCAGCTCCTCAATTCTCCCATCAGAATAGAGCAACGATACCTTGATGTTCGAGGAGTCAAAACCGGATTCCTGCCTGCTGATATCATTGACGACCACCATATCCAGATGTTTGGATTCTAGCTTTGCATAGGCGTTAGATATTACATCCTGGGTTTCTTCGGCGATACCAATTAAGTATTCAGGGATGCCGGTTTTCGCCTGCCTGGAGGCAACAGCCGCCAGGATATCGGTTGTGGGTTCTAGTTCAATCTGGGGAATTCCCGAAACTTTCTTAATTTTTTGGTCGGAGGAATGAACCGGTCGGAAATCAGCGACCGAAGCGGCCATGATCAATGCATAACAGACGTTAATTTCTGTCATGACCGCTGAATGCATTTCATGGGCAGTACGAACGGGAATTTTTTTTACCCCGTACGGAGCTGGTAATGAGGTGGGCGCGGTGATCAATACCACATTTGCGCCGTTATCGATGCCAGCCTGGGCTATCGCATATCCGAACCGGCCTGTTGAAAGGCCGACAATCGTCCGCACGGGATCAATCGGTTCTTGAGTGCTGCCAGCGGTAACCAGAATTTTTTTACCAGCCATATGTCCTTTTCGGCTGAGCAAATATCGTACCTGAGGAAGAATTTCAGATGGTTCGACCATACAGCCAATACCTGCCCAGCCGGAAACCAACCGGCCTTTGGTAGGCCCAAGAAAAATGACCCCTCGACTTTCCAAAATTTTTACATTCTCGCTGGTCGCAGGATGTTCGTACATACCAGAATCCATGGCGGGCGCGATCATAATTGGGCATTTTGCTGCCAAAAGAGTCAAGGTAAGCAAATTATCGGCTATTCCATGTGCAAATTTAGCGATCGTATTCGCGGAGGCGGGCGCAATGATTATCAGGTCGGCATTGCTGGCCAGCTCGATATGCGGAGCGTGGTCTTCTCCATTCCAAAAGCTTTTTTCGGTAAAAACCCGTCGGGCAGTAACCGTTTGAAAGGTGAGTGGGGATACGAACTTCACGGCGCTCGGGGTCAATATGGCATCCACATTCGCCCCGGAACTTGAAAGTTTCGCCGCCAGATCCGCTGCTTTGTATGCCGCGATCGATCCGGTGACACCGAGTATGATCTTTTTGTTTTCGAAGGGTGTGGCCATGCCCCTGCCTCACGTCTTGGGATAGGTCCGCCTGTTACGTGGAAACTCGTTTAATCTAATAATCTGCGAGTTGTTTCGATAATTTCTGCCGCATAATCAAACCGATTGAACGCCGGCATTAAATAGATACCCCGGGCTGAGTCCTGCAATTGTTGAATTAATTCTACTGCAATCTCGATTCCCATGCGAGCCCCTTTTTCTCCTGCGCCTTCCATTCGATCCAGAATCATTTGGGGAATTGCTATTCCCGGCACTTCTTGCGATAAGAAGGCGGCGTGGCGCGCACTGGCTAAAGGTAGTATGCCAATCATGATTGGCACAGGGAACGGTCCAAACTCAGATTGGTAGCGTTCAAGGAAAGCTCGCAATAATTCTACATCATATAGGGGCTGGGTTAGCATAAAATCAGCGCCTGCTCGCAGTTTGCGCCGCAGTGTTTTAATCTCTCCTTCAAGATCGAGTGGGTTCAAATTCAAAGCAGCACCGACATAAAACGATGTGGGCTGGCCAATATTAACCCCTGCATGATCGACGCCAGTGTTAAAACCTTGTTTGATGAGCTTTATCAAGCCCGATGGAACCAGATCGTAATTATCGGTGGCATTGGGATAATCTCCGATCGAGGTGGGATCGCCCATCACCACGAAAACATTGCGTACATCCAACGCATGGGCTGCCAGCAGATCGCCCTGAACTCGCAGTAAGTTGCGGCCGCGGGTTGGAAAATGGAGCACAGTTTCGATTCCGAGCTTGCGCTGGATCAGCGAACAGACTGCCCAGGGACTCATACGCATGCGCGCCATCGGGCTGTCGGCGACATCGATCACGTCTGCGCCGGATTCGGCCAGTAAACTGGCCCCGGCCAACAGTTTGTGGGTGGAAAGTCCTCTGGGTGGATCCATTTCGACTGCAATGGTAAATCGTTCGGTAGATAATTTCTGGGCAAACCTGGTCGGCTGCATGCTGGTGGGATCGAACTCATCTCTTTCTGTTGAGGAGACCAGGATGCCGTTGGTAATTTGATCGGAGGCTGTGTTCGCCACTGCCCTGGCGATCGAACGAATATGTTCAGGAGTTGTACCGCAGCATCCGCCGATCAACCGGGCGCCGGCTTGCCAGAATGAAAGCGCATAATCGCCAAAATATTCTGGCGCAGCGGGGTATTTGATTCTTCCGCCAATCTGCTCTGGCCAACCTGCGTTGGGCATCACCGAAAACTGACCGTCTGGCACTGCCTGATGCATTTGTTTGAGGATGCGCAGCAGCTGGTTCGGCCCACCTGAACAGTTGACTCCGATCAGGCTGGCGCCAAATTCGTGGATCTTTGTCGCGACTTTTACAGGGTCGTCGCCCAATAATGTTCTGTCATCGCGGGTAAATGTCATTGAGGCCACGATTGGGATATCAGGACAGCACTCATGCGCTGCCTGGATTGCTTCATTGACCTCGAATAGATCCGTCATTGTTTCAATGATGAGCAAGTCGATACCGGCTTTTACCAGGGCGGTGATCTGCTCGCGGAATGCTTCGCGGGCTTCATCCGGCTGCACCCGGCCAAAGGGAGCCAGGCGCACCCCCAGCGGTCCGACGTCCCCGGCAATTAAAACCGGTTTAAACGAAGCCAGGATGATCCGCCGGGCAAGCTCGACCCCAGCTGCATTAATATCTGCGACCCGTTCTTCAAGACCATGGCGAGCCAGCTTATAACGGTTTGCGCCAAATGTATTGGTCTGGATGACCTGTGAACCGGCATCGATATATTCATGATGAATCTCGGCCACCAATGCCGGATTCTTGAGATTGAGCTCATCAAAGCAATCATCAAAGCCCACCCCACGCTGGTTGAGAATTGTTCCCATCGCCCCATCGGAGAGAATAGGGCGAGACACGGCAAGGAGATCAGAAAAATTCAATTTATCCATATATCACCTGGTCAGCTGTTCGACCCGGCTTTCACCGATATTAAAATACCTGGCTTCAGGATGGTGGACAATGATCGCGGCGGTGGATTGCTCCGGGACCAGCTGGTAAGCGGATGTCAGGCTCATGCCCAATTCGCTCTCTGCCGGTAAGAGCTGAAACACCTGGCTGTGATCCTCCAAATCGGGAATGGCCGGGTAACCCCATGAATAACGTTTCCCCTGGCCTGAGGGGATGTTTAATTCACGGCGGATGTGCTGGTGTAAATATTCGGCGGTGGCTTCCGCGGTCTGCACGCCTAAACCATGCGTGAAATAAGCTTCGCTGTATTCGCTCGCATCCTGCATCCGGCTGAAACGCTGGCTGGCTTCCTGGCCAACAGTCACAATCTGGAAAGCCACCACGTCCATCAAGCCTGAATCGACCGGGGCGAAATAATCTGCCAGGCATAAAAAATCACTTGAGGGTTGGCGTGGAAATTTGAAGCGAGACTGCTCAGCCGGTGATCCAGCCTGGACGGAGCCAGGTTCGTAAATGACCAGATCGTTCCCATCGGATTGGGCCGGCCAATAACCATACACACCCTGCGGTTTCAGCCAACCTTCGGCCAGAGCCTGGCGGCGCATCGCTACCAGACGGCGTTCATATTCCACCTGCAGCTCTTCCCAGGCTTCTCCATGGGTATTTTTCGCGCCCCAGGAAAGGCGGAATAATTCATTTTTGGCCAGATGCTGAAAAACAGCGTCCAGCGGCATAGAGCGCACCACTCTTGGACCCCAGGAAGGCGGCCGGGGAATAAGTTTGGTGAGGGGCACCGTTGATCGCTGCAGGATAGGGGCGGCAGCTGAGGTCTGGATCCCGCGCCCCAATTCTTTTTCCGATTCTAGGCGGATTTGTGCGCTAAGCCTGGCACGCGACTCTGTTTGGATCAAGTCATCCATCGTCGACAGGCCTTCAAAGGCATCTTTACAATAATAAACGCCCGCCTCATAATATTCATCGCGGTCGGTAAGCAATATGCGCCGCCCAAAACGGCGGTTAATGGCCGCGCCGCCGATTAGAACCGGGATATTCAGTTTTCTCCGGTGCAGTTCATTGACAATCAACGGCATTTGTTTGCTGGTTGAAACCAGAAGCGCGCTTAAACCGATCGCATCGGCGCTGGTTTCGACGGCTTTGGAAATGATCGTTTCTGCCGGCACCTGTTTGCCAAGGTCGATGACCGTATAGCCATTATTGGACAGGATCGTTTTGACCAGATTCTTGCCGATATCATGCACATCGCCGTAAACCGTCGCCAGGACGATGGTGCCTTTGGTTACCCCTTCTTTGCGTTCCAGGAACTGTTCTACGTGACTGACCGCTTTTTTCATCACTTCAGCGGATTGAAGCACGAATGGCAGGATCAGTTCACCAGCGCCGAATTTGTCACCCACTTCTTTCATCGCGGGTAAGAGGACGGTATTCAGAATGTTTACGGCAGCCTGAGGCCATTCCTGGCGGGGATACCTCTGAAGGATGTCATCCAGGTCGGATTCAATTCCATCTTTGAGCCTCACCAGAATCCGTTTTTGGACGCGCTGTTCCGGGGAAAGGCCCTCAAGGGATGTTTCGGAGCTGGATTTGCTGCGCGTGGCGGGGCCTGAGGCTTCAAAATGATTGATCAAACGGGTTAACGCGTCCGGTTGGCGGTTGAAAATCAAGTCTTCTACCAGGGCGCGTTCTTGTTCTGGGATTTCTGCGTAGGGGGTGATCTGGGCCGGATTGACGATTGCCATATCCAGTCCGGCTTGCACGCAGTGGTACAACATGACCGAATTGATCACTGCCCGCGCTGCTGGGGTTAATCCGAAGGAGACGTTGCTCACACCCAAAGAGGTCAAGACACCGGGCAGCTGGGCTTTGATCAAGCGAATACCCTCGATAGTTTCAACAGCAGACTCGCTGAATTCGATATCACCCGTAGCCAGGGTAAATGTCAGGGCGTCGAATACCAGGTCACCGGGTTTCAACCCATGCTCTCGGGTTGCAATGTCATGGATGCGCCGCGCGATTTCCAGTTTGCGTTCCCGGGTTTTGGCCATGCCCTGTTCATCAATGGTCAGGCAGATCACGGCGGCATTGTATTTCCGAGCCAGGCCAAAAATGCGGTCGGCTTTTACCCGCCCGCTCTCCAGGTGAGTTGAATTGATCATGCATCTTCCAGGGGCGGTTTGCAGCGCGATCTCAATCACATCTAATTCGGTGGAATCGATCACCAATGGAGAGCGGACAACTGGCGACAATTTCTTTACCAGGCGGCGCATGGTCTCGGTTTCGTCGCCGCGTTCCGTCAGCGCCACGCACAGATCCAATCCATGGGCGCCGGAATTTACCTGCTGGCGGGCGATGCTCAGCGCACCGTCGAAATCCTGATCCAAGATCACCTGTTTGAATTTAGCTGAACCCTGGGTATTGCAGCGTTCGCCGATCAGGAACGGCCTGGGTTCTTGCTGCATCGCGGTCGCCTGGACGGCCGAAGCCAGCTGGGGAGGGCTGTAAATCGGGCGCGGTTCGGTCTGGCGTTCGCGCAGACGGCTGACCAATTTTTGCAGATGAACGGGGGTGGTCCCGCAGCAGCCGCCAACGATATTGATATGGTATTTTTCGACAAATTCTGCCAGTGTTTCCGCAAAGGGTTCCGGCTCAAGCGGGTAGACAGCCTGCCCGTCTACATTCAATGGCAAACCGGCATTGGGGATGCAGGAAACCGGCAAGGTGGAGAGCTCTCCCAAATAACGGATTGGTTCGCGCATGTAATCAGGGCCGGTTGAACAATTCAAACCGATGGCTGCAATTCCCATCCCTTCCAGAGTTGCCAAAACAGCGGAAATATCGGTACCTAGAAGCATCCGCCCGGTAGTATCCAGGGTGACCTGGGCCTGGATGGGCAGTACGATACCGGTTTCTGAAAAGGCCTTTTGAATGCCGCTGATTGCCGCTTTTACTTCGAGGATATCCTGAGATGTCTCGATCAGCAGCAAATCCACGCCGCCGTTCACTAAACCGAGCGCCTGCTCATAAAACACGTCCAGCAGCCCTTCATAATCGATGTTCGACATTTCTGGATCATCCAGCGACGGGAGCTTTCCAGAGGGGCCAATCGAGCCGGCGACAAAGCGTTTCTGGCTGCTTGACTGCGTATATTCATCGGCAATTCGGCGCGCCAACCGTGCCCCAGCCAGGTTAATTTCCTGGGTGCGTTCGGCGAGTCCATATTCCGCCAACGTCAACCGGTTGGCACGAAAAGTGCAGGTTTCAATGACATCGACACCTACTTCGAGAAACGAACGGTGGACTTTTTCCACTGCCTGCGGATAACTGATCACCAGAAAATCGTTGCAGCCAAATGTTTTTTCACCACCAAATTGCTCAACGGTCAAATTTTGTATTTGCAGGTTGGTGCCCATCGCACCATCAAAAATAAGCACGCGCGTTTCAAGAGCATCCAGGTAATCATGTTTCGTATAGTTAATGTGGGGCATGTTGCCTCCTTCTTTCGATCACATTCAGGAGTTGGGATAAGGTTATCAAAAAAAAGCGTTCCTCTCAAAAATGAGAGGACCGCATCGCGTCGATACCCTCATCTTCCAGGATCTCCATAGATCCTGCCGGAATTGGCACCAACTTCTCAGAGCGGTTGCCGAGGTTTCGCAGGGCCGGTTCCCTCCACCTCTCTCGATGAGCTGCCCGGATGTACCGGGAATGTTGAGTAATTTTGAAGATATTACCATAATCGAAATAAAAATGCAAACCTTCGCATGTAATGCAATACGAAAAATTAAAAAGGTTAGGATATAATCATTCCTGGAGGTCTATCTGTGGAGACGCCTAAATTTCCTCCTTACTTACCAATTCTCATCTCTGGTATTGTTCTGGGAGCCGCCGGTTGGGCGGGCCTGGCATATATCGTTTTGGGCACTGATCCTGAATTGGGTTTTCGCTGGCTGTTCTTCTTCTTTACCATGCTAGCCTTGAGCGGAACCTCTCTGCCGGTCGTAGGTTTTTTAAACCGCCGCTTTCCCACGAACCCGGCAGCGGATGAAGGGGTACTCCTGCGCCAATCGGTGTGGGTTGGCATCTACGGCTGCTTATTAATCTGGCTGCAGCAAGGCCGGATATTGAACGGCGTGATCGCTTTCTTTCTGGCAGTCGGTTTAATTCTGGTTGAAATCTTCCTGCGCATGGGAGAACGCGCTCGCTGGCAGCCACCCAAGGAGCCAGAAAATGGGTGATCGCCGGAGCATTCCGGCGGTGGAGACTTTACTGCAGACCCGCCAGGCAAATGCTTTGGTGGAACAGTATGGCCGACCGCTGACTCTCGAGGCGATACGCTCAACCTTAAGTTCTTTACGAAATAAGCTAGAAGGTGGCTGTACCCTTCCCGATCGTAATGTCATATTAGAGAAAGTCCAAATCGAGCTCGAATCCTGGCTCGAACCGACTTTGGTCCCGGTGATTAATGCCACCGGGGTTATTTTGCATACCAACCTGGGCCGCTCGCCGCTCAGCCAGGCAGCCATACAGGCTGTTTTCAACACGGCGTCGGGGTATTCAACCCTGGAATATGATTTGCCCCGCGGCATTCGCGGTTCGAGATCTATTCATGCTGAAACCCTGATGACCCGTCTGACAGGAGCAGAGGCTGCCCTGGTTGTGAACAATAACGCTGCCGCTGTCTTGCTATCGCTTTCTGCCCTGGCAAAAGGAAAACGGGTGGTTATCTCTCGCTCGCAGCTGGTAGAAATTGGGGGAGGCTTCAGGATCCCGGATGTAATGAGGGAAAGCGGGGCTAAACTGGTGGAGATAGGAACCACCAACAAAGTCCACATCCATGATTATGATCTGGCGTTGCAGGAGCCCGCCGCACTTGTCCTACGCGCCCACCACTCCAACTTCAAACTGGTTGGTTTTACCAGTGAGCCTGAACTGCATGAAATCGCTGATTCGGCGCACCATGCCGGCGTGGCTTTGATGGACGATCTGGGTTCGGGAAGTTTGCTGGATACAGCCCGTTTTGGCCTGACCCACGAACCGACAATCCAGGACTCGATGGCGGCTGGAGCAGATCTGATCTGTTTTTCTGGCGACAAATTATTGGGCGGTCCGCAAGCCGGAATTATCATCGGACGCAAGGAGTTGGTGAAAAAAATCGCCAGACACCCTTTGGCGCGCGCCGTAAGAGCGGATAAGCTTTGCCTGGCTGCGCTTTCAGCAACTTTACTGCATTATATAAAGGATGAAGCTGAACGAGAGATTCCAATCTGGCAGATGATCTCTGAAACGCCAGAGCAATTAAAAACTCGCGCCGAAAATTGGCGTGAAAAAGCAGGTTGTGGAACGGTAATCGACGGTAGATCTACTGTGGGTGGGGGTTCTCTGCCTGAAGAAACACTGCCAACTTTTCTATTGTCTCTTCAGGTGCCGCAGCCAAACAAATTTCTTGCGAAACTGCGGGATATGACCCCACCGGTTATCGCTCGCATCGCTGATGAACGAGTTGTATTCGACCCGCGTTGCGTGCTTGCCGGGCAAGAAGATGCCTTGTTGCTGGCAATAAAAAATGCGATGGGAAAGGCTTAATTACCAGGATCATGAAATCTGACATTGATGCGTTAATGCAAAAGTACCAGCTGGATGCGTTGTGGGTGATGGGTGGAGCACAGCATAATCCGGCGATGGTTTATTTGACTGGGGGAGGTCACCTGACCAACGCCGACCTGATCAAACCGTGCGGGAAAGGCGCAACCCTTTTTCATGGGCCGATGGAACGTGATGAAGCTGCCAAGTCAGGACTGGACACTCGCAGTTATACAAATTATCCGATCGGTGGGCTTTTAAAAGAAACGAACGGCGACCTTTTTCAGGCTGGTGTTTTAAAATATCAAAGGATGCTGCAGGATGCCGGCGTCACATCAGGCCGGGTGGCCTTATATGGGAAGGTCGAATTTGGCCCGCCTTTCGATTCTTTAAATGCTTTGTCTCGGAGAATGCCGGAATTGGAACTGGTGGGGTATCAAAAAGACGATGTCCTTTTGGCTGCCATGATGACCAAAGACGCGGTTGAGATCGAAAGAATCCGCCGTATGGGCCAGATCACAACCCATGTCGTTGGGCGGACTGCCGATTATTTAACCGGGCATGAAGTAAAAGACCATTTATTGGTAAAACCGGGCGGTGAACCGCTGACTATTGCACACGTAAAAAACCAGATCAATCTCTGGTTGGCCGAAGCCGGCGCGGAAAACCCGGAAGGCACTATTTTTTCCATTGGGCGTGATGCGGGTGTGCCCCATTCCAGTGGTAATCCAGAGGATGTACTCCAGTTGGGTCAGACGATTGTGTTTGACATTTTTCCTTGCGAACCAGGCGGCGGTTATTATTATGACTTTACCCGAACCTGGTGCCTTGGCTATGCTTCAGATGATGTGTTAAGCCTGTATGAGCAGGTCAAATCGGTTTACCAGAAAGTGATGGGTGCCCTGGAAGTGAACACGCCTTTTAAGAGATACCAGCAGCTAACTTGCGATCTTTTTCGAGAGCAAGGACACCCGACGATCATGGAAGTGCCTGAGACGAACAACGGTTATGTGCACAGTGTGGGCCATGGATTGGGTTTAAAAGTCCACGAAAGGCCGTTTTCTGGGATGACCGCCCCCGCGGATGATTTATTGGTCCCAGGGGTAGTCGCGACTATCGAACCTGGGTTATACTATCCCGAACGGGGTATGGGTGTGCGCCTGGAAGATACCATCATCGTGACAGGAGAAGGTAAATTCGAAATTCCTGCCCCATATCCGTTGGATTTGATCCTGCCAGTTAAACATTAATTTCGTGCTCTGACCTGATGGAATAGAATTTTCCGAATTTCCTTTCGCAGGTCAAAGAGAGAGGTAAACGTATGAGCCCACGCGAGAAAGTATTTCCTCCAGCCAGAATTTTAGGGATTGAATCATCCTGTGATGAAACTGCGGCTTCGGTCATAGAAAATGGGCGGACGCTTTTATCCAATGTTGTGGCTTCGCAGGTAGAAATACACGCCAAATTCGGGGGTGTATTTCCTGAAGTTGCCTCGCGGCAACATGTCACGACAATTTATGCGGTGGTCGAAGAAGCCTTACAGCAGGCGCATATGACCCTGGAGGAAATCGATGCCATAGCGGCAACGCGTGGTCCGGGTTTGGCTGGATCTCTGGTGGTGGGCATGAACATGGCCAAAGGACTGGCATTGGCCGGAAATAAACCCTTGATAGGGGTTAATCACCTGGAAGGCCATATCTATTCGGCGTGGGTCTACCGCAACGACCTGCCGGAACCTCCCCCGGCACCGAAATTTCCTTTAATGGCGCTGCTGGTATCCGGTGGTCACACGGAACTGAATCTGATCACAGATCATTTGACGTACCAGAGGCTTGGCGGCACAGTGGACGATGCGGCAGGCGAGGCATTTGACAAAGTGGCTCGTTTATTGGGTTTACCTTATCCGGGCGGCCCTTCGATACAGAAAGTTGCCATGAAAGGTAATTCTGAAGCCTTCAATTTCCCGCGCGCGCGGATGGAAGGCTCCTGGGATTTTTCCTTCAGTGGATTAAAGACGTCCGTTCTACGGGTAGTGCGCCAGTTTGAAGAAAGCAACCGCCCCCTCCCGGTGGAAGATCTGGCGGCCAGTTTTCAAGCGGCTGTGGTGGATGTTTTATTCGCCAAAACGATCAGGGCGGCAAATTCATTTAAAGCCCGAGAAATTTTGGTGGCTGGCGGCGTCTCTGCAAATAAACCGCTGCGGGATATTTTTCTGGGTCAAAAAGAATTCCCAATTCATATTCCACCTTTATATTTATGCACGGATAATGCTGCTATGGTCGCTTCTGCCGGTTATTTTCGCCATGTGATGGGAATTCACGATTCTTTAGACATGGATGTGCTGCCAACCTGGCCGCTTTCGTGACACCAGCGCAACTTTTTTTCTGGAAATGCATCTAAATGGATAGAAACGCTCAAAACCTGGCCGATTTTGACCTGGCATCCCTTCGGGCTGGAGATCGTGCAGAGTTTGCACGCCTGGTCGACAGCACCTCAAACCAGATTTACCGACTGGGTTTGAAAATGCTCAACGACGTAGAAGATGCCGAAGATATGCTGCAGGAAACGTATCTGAAAGCGTTGCGTGCCCTCCCTGCGTTTGAAGGCCGTTCCAGCCTGACAACCTGGTTGTACCGGATTGCCGTTAATGAGGCATTGATGATCCTGCGCAAACGGCGCCCGGTTTTAGCGATTGAAGACGAATATCAAGATGATGAGGAAGAAGTGGCCGGCCCGGTACAGATCGTGGATTTCAGTTTCATGCCTGAGTCGGAATTAATGGCTGGTGAGGCCAGGCGTTTCTTAGATAGCGCAGTGCAAAAACTGAGTCCGGGTTTACGAACTGTGTTCTTGTTACGGGACGTCGAAGGACTTTCGATCAAAGAAACGGCAGATGCGCTCAACCTGACGGAAATGAACGTCAAGACGCGTCTGCTGCGTGCCAGGCTAAAATTGCGAGAAGATTTATCGCGTTATTTTGGCGAGCAAGCAAAGGGAGCGGGTACGGATGGAAACGGATCAGCATTGTAAAGAACTACTGGGAACATTATCGGAATACATTGATGGCACATTGCAGAAGGAATTGTGTGCCGAACTCGAAAAGCATCTGGCGGATTGCGATAACTGCCGGATCGTGGTGAATACATTACGCAAAACTGTAGATCTTTATCGCGAATCGAGCCAGGGCGAGGATATGCCGGAAGAGATTCGTCACCGTCTGTTCTTCCGTTTGAACCTGGAGGATTTTTTGAAGGATTCGTAACTTATTGGTTCGTCCTTCATCCAAAGGTCATAAACGGAGGAATGAAACCATGGCAAAATTGCTTGATGAGAATATTCAAAAGCAGGTGAAGGAAGTCTTCGCAGACCTGCGCGAACCGGTGAGCATCCTTTTTTTTGGGAGCAAGTCGCAGAACTGCGATTACTGCGGCCAAACCGAAGAAATGCTGCAGGAAATTACCGCGCTTTCAGAGAAAATTCATTTAGAAGTATATGAACTGGAAGAAAACGCAGATTTGGCGGAGACTTATCATATCGACAAGGTTCCTGGTTTCGCCATTGCTGGCCATAAGGATGGTCAGCTCGTAGATTATGGTATTCGTTATGCTGGAATTCCTGCCGGACATGAATTTAGCTCGTTGGTGCATGACCTGGTGCTGGTTTCCAAACAGGATTCAGGCCTATCACCGGCTACACGCGATTTTCTACACGGATTAGACCAACCGGTTAATTTACAGGTATTTGTCACGCCAACCTGTCCCTACTGCCCGCGCGCCGTGGTACTGGCGCACCAGTTTGCGCTGGAAAGTGAAATGGTCCAGGCGGAAATGGTAGAGGCAACAGAATTTCCAGAATTGGCGGAGCATTATGGTGTCAGTGGGGTTCCGCACACCTCGATCAATTTTGGCGCCAATGAATTGATTGGGGCAGCGCCAGAAGCGATGATGGTTGAGCAGATAAAAGAAGCCCTGGTCAAACAAGTCCAATAAAATTTTGGGAATAAATCTTATACAAACAACTGCTTTTTTAACGAGGTTGATTGTACAATTCAAGCGATAGGAAACTGGATTTGTTTGTGGAGGATTAATGGCAGCAACCGTTACCTGGAAAGGTAAAATGAAGTTTGATGGCGCAGTATCCAGCGGATTTCACCTGCCGTTGGATACTGCTGTTGAACAAGGTGGTGAGAATAACGGCTTCCGGCCGATGGAGCTTTTGTTGGTAGGCCTCGCGGGATGTACTGCGATGGATGTGATCTCAATCCTCCAGAAGAAACGCCAGGACGTCACCGGATTTGAGGTCAATGTCAAAGGTGAACGAGCATCTGACCATCCGAAAGTTTACACGCATATTATGGTAAATTACACTGTGGTTGGAAATCAAATTGATCCTGCAGCCGTAGAGCGCGCAGTGGAGCTGTCTGAGACGAAGTATTGCTCGGCAATTAATACATTCAATAAAACCGCGGTGATTGAGCATACCATTTCAATCGAAAATTCCAACTAAAGGATTATGCGAGGGAATAATAAATCTTGGGTTCAGACTGGTTTAGCCAGTCTGAACCCAAGATTTTTCATGTTTCTCCTATTCTCCGGCAGTTACTTGAGAAGAATGGTCGGAACAGGTACAGGCGCGGATCGTGTTTGGACCGCGGGTGAGAAAACCTTCATAGATGCTTGCGCCGCGTTTGACCGTCCAGCCCTCAAAGTTGAATGCCAGCACCCCATCGGCGGGTATCCATTCGCCGTTATATTTGCGGGCAATATGCACATGGGTGCCTGTGGCCCGCCCACCTTCACAAGACGGGTGACCAATCGGATCTCCCGCGCGCAGAACCGCCCCGTTTGCGATCATGTCATTACTGGCCAGGTGGAGGTAGAAAATCACCCAACCGGTGCGCTCATCGTGATCTCCATCTAAATCTAAAACCGCGATTGAGGACCCTGCGCGCACTATTTCGCCATCTGCCAATGCGGTGGCATATTCACTGGTTGCAGAGCACCCGCCCGTCACCGTTGGTGGGGCGAAATCAACGGCGGACAATGGCTCGCCATCGCCCCAGCCGGTGTGCGGGCCTCCGGTGTAAGCCCAGGTATGCCCGGCAGAGAATGGAAAGCGCAGCTCTGGTTGGCGTAAGTTCACCGGGATGTGCGCTTCCACATTTGCCCAGGCATCGCCGAACAGCTTCTTATAGGTTAAAGCCAGGCCTTCCCCATGGATTGACTGGTTATATATTTCTGGAGAATAGATTCTCGAGAAGTAAAATTGCAAGGAAGCGGTAGCCGCATTTATCCATGGATCAAGCCTTTGCTGGCGTCCATCCAGCAGATCGAAATCCTTCAATAATCCTTCCCGCCAGCGGTAATAACCTTCATTCAACAGGTTAGCCGCCCACAAAAGCTGGCGGTAAATACCCTTGCTGTTGTAATCACGATACCCTAAGGGATAATCAACCTCTGGAACAGGGGACAGTTTCTGGCTGAGGGCTCCGGTTTGAAATTCGAGTAATGCCAGCAGCAGCCGGGGACTTATGCTGTAATCCAGCGCGATCTGAGCGACCAGTTCGCCGCCTTTGTGTGGAGCTTCGCCGGTGAAGAACTCATAATTTCTAAACCATCCAGGCTGGCTGTTGACAAAAGCTACCGGGTCAAAACCAACCTGCGCCGGGCCGTTGATAAAAAGGCTGTCAGGCAAAATTTCATACGGGCTGCCCCAAAATGGCTGGTAATAAATTGGGATCTGCATCGGCATTCCAGGCGGCATGGTGGTAACGTCCGCCGGAATATTAGGGTTGGCCGCGCGAATTTCCTTTTCAGTGGTATTGAACCGGTACGCCAGTGCCAGCAGGGTATCTCCCATTTGGGCAATATACTCCACCAGCTGTCCAGGCTGGTAAATAGGCCGGGTCGGCAGTGGGGTGACCGCTGGGGTAGCTGTCAGTGAAGGCGGAAGGTTGATCGATGACGCATTCGCGGGCAGGATGGGTAATGGTTCAGGTATGCAAGCAGAAAGTAACTGCGCCACCAGAGCCACCAGGATGAAAAACGATAGTAATGGATGGGGGTTATGGCCCGGCCAGGTAAGGCCGGATGATTTTCGTTTCTGCTGACCCGCATGTGCAGGCTGTAATCGTTTGACCATCTTTTGTCAGTGTACCTTCATAATTATTGGGACCCGCATGCGCCCGCCAGCCCCCCAGAACAAAAGGCAGCGGCCCGTCCGCGAGAATCCATTCACCGTTATATTTGCGCGCTATATGGAAATGAGTGCCAGTCGCCAATCCTCCCTCGCAGGAGGGGTGCCCGATTGGGTCGTTCAGATTGATCCTCGTTCCGGCTGAAATTCGCTTATCCGTGGCTATATGCAGAAAGAGCAAAACCCAGCCGGTTTGTTCGATGCCATCCCCATCCAGGTCCAGAATCACGACCCCATTTTCAGAACGGATGATCAGGCCAGGCGCTGGCGCCAGCACCCATTCCTGCGAAGGAATGCAGCCGGACTCGGTACTGCCAGGGGCAAAATCGATGGCGGCCCTGGCAGAGTCGGCTCCCCAGGCGGCATGCGGCCCGCCGGTAAAGCTCCAAACCCGGTCGTAATAAAAAGGCAGTTCGAGCACAGGCTGGGTCAGGTCTGGCGGAAAAAACGGCTCGAATGGTTGGGCGCGCAGCCAGGGATTGCCAAACATTTTATCATACATGCTGGGAAAACCATCGGCGGCATACAGCACGCCGGACCATTCTCTGGAATTAAACAATTTTGAATAGAAATATTGGATAGCAACTGACCCGGCATTCAATTCTGGCGATAAGCGCAACACCGTTTGGTCGGGGAATGTTACCTGGGTCAGTGTTCCGCTGCGCCAACCGTAATAACCAATAGCGAGCTGGCGAACGGCCCAATTCAACTGCTTGTATAAGCCGCGGTAGTTTACATCTAATTCGCCCAGCGGATATTCGGATTGAGCCAGGTTGCCCGGTTGCGCGGTGATCCAATGGCTCTGATATTCCAACAGGGCCAGCAGAATGCGGGGATTGAAGGAATTTTCCTGGGCGACAATCTGAATTACTTCGGCCCCGGTATGGGTTTTATTGTTGACCCACTCCGAATAATTTGCCAGGTAGCCGCCGGCATTCTTAACAAAGCTGTTGATATCCAGGTCAAGAGCAGTGGGAGCATAAACCACTTCACTATCCGGCAAAATGGCAGAAGATGGGCTGGTCTGCCCTAAAACGCGCGGAATGATCATCAATTGGCCCGGTTTCATCAACCCTTCGGCCTGGATGGGCTCAGCTGAATTGATCTCGCTGGTTTTTACGCCGAACCGCGCGGCAAGGTTGGCCAGATAATCTCCGCTCTGGGTAGTATAGAGGTAGGGAGGACTTGGCGTAGGAGATATCGTCGGGGTGGGCTCGAATTTCTTGGTAGGGATCAAAATCGCAGTTGATTCAGGAATGATGGGTCTGGGCGTAGATTCGACGGTAGAGAGGGGCGGCTGGGATACCGAACCGGGGAGCAACATGGCTGGCAGATTACAACCAGCCAATGCCAGAAGCAGATAAAGCCAAAATCCAAATTTTAGGATAGGCTTAACGTGCAATCTGGTTATTGTCTGTTTTTCTATCCCATGGCTCAAGGATTTGCCCATCGCGTTTCAAATATCCGTAATACTCCACACCTTCTCCGCCTGAAACCCACCCGTCTAAGGAAAACGGAAGTGGACCATCAGCGGGGATCCATTCTCCATTATACCGCCGAGCGAGGTGGGTATGGGTGCCATTTGACACCCCGCCTTCACAGGACGGATGGCCTATCCGATCTCCAGCCTTTAATTTTGTGCCTACTTTCACCCGGTCATTTGAGCCAATATGCATATACAACACGCTCCAACCGGTGCGTTCATCTCCGTCCCCATCCAGGTCCTGGACGACTTCGCCCAGCTCAGAGCGGACGATGACCCCGCCGGCGACCGCGACCACCCACTCGGCACTGTACCTGCAGCCTCCGCCATCCCCTGGAGGAGCGAAATCGAGCGCAGCCCACCCGGAGCCATCTCCCCAACCGCCGTGCGGCCCGCCGGTAAACGACCAGACCTTTCCTTTTTCAAAAGGCAGCTGCATGGTGGGTTGAGCAAGGTCCGCGGGCAGGACCGGTTCCAGGGGATTAATAAAAGGGTTACCAAAAAACCGGTTATATACCGCGTACAACCCTTTTTCAGATACTGCCTGGTCCCAGGATCCCCGGTCATACAGCAGGGCAAACATTTGCTGTACACCGGCTGTTCCTGCGTTTATTTCCGCTGAAACGGGCACCAGGCTGCCATCGGCTAATAACCAGCTGTTGACCCCATTTACCCGCCACAAATAATAGCCGCGGTTGAGATTATCCGCTGCCCAGGCCAATTGACGGTAGAGGCCTTTCCGCCAGGTCTCTCCGCGGCCCATTGGATATATCTTACGGTTGTCAGGTGTGTCAGACCTGGTGACCCAACCGGATTGGTATTCAAGCACTGCCAGCAAAAGGCGGGGATTCACCGAGTATTCTCGCGCGATTCGTTCTACGACTGCGGCGCCGGTGTAATCCATATCATCCACAGTTTCATGATAGTTAGCCAGGTACCCGTTCTGGCTGGTGGCAAATGCAGCCACGGAAAAACCTGCAGTACGCGGGCTGTAGACCAGCTCAGAATCGGGGATCACCTTAAACGAAGGACCGCGGTTTTTAACAGAAGGCGCAGGCACAATCAAGATCTGTCCAACAAAAACCAGGTTAGCATTTTCGATTTTATTGGCTTCCATCAAAGCCTGGATATCAACCCCGAATTTTTGCGCAATCGAAAACAAGGTGTCTCTGGCTTTGACGGTATATTTTTCTTCCTGGGTGCGAATAGTCGGCAGCGGCTTGGGTTGATCGGGGGTCGGGCTAGGTGCAACAACTCCGGGCACTTTTTCGGCAGGTTGTACTGGTTTCTGCGTCGGCACGGAGGTCGGTGGGGCATCCTGTCCGGCGACGGGCACATTTGGGATGTATTGCTCCACCTGGGGATTAACCACAGGATCGTAGGTGGGTATAAGCGGCATATACTGTTCAGCCGTGCTGTACGGCCGGGAGCAGGCGGAAAGGAGAATGATAGCGATGATCAGGGAGATTAGAAATCGTTTCATGGTTTTATCTGAAGTGGAATGGCAAGGCTCGCCCGCCGATCAAATGGAGGTGGAGATGGAATATCGTTTGCCCGGCATCTGGACCGGTATTCAACACCAGGCGGTAGCCCGATGTGCTGACCCCATAATCCCTGGCAAGGTGCTGTGCCACATTCACCATATGCCCTACCAGGCTTTCATTCTCTGTTGTCAAATCGTTCACTGTGGAGATATGCATATTGGGAACTATCAATATATGGATCGGGGCGATTGGATGGGCATCCCGAAAGGCAATTACCTGTTCATCACGGAACAGGATTTTCCCCGAGGCTTTTCCTTCAATGATTTGGCAGAAAATACAGGTCATTGCTTATCCCATCCCATCGTCTTTTTTGTTGATTTTGCCTGATCGTACTGTGGTATAACAATAATTTTAATTTATGCCAGGATATCCGCTGCAATAGCGGGAATAATACGCCATGTTTTCGGCTTTTTGCTCCTGGTAAAAAGCCTGGGCAGATTGGCTGATCTGCACAGCCTCGTTCAAAGCCGCGATGGCGGTTGTGCTCCAAAAACGCGGCAGCACCATCAGAGGATTCCCGGCCTTTTTTTCGTCCGCACCGAGGGGAATCCAGTTGAACAAAAGTGGACCGCGAGGATAAGCAGTGAAACCTATCTGGTATTCGGCCTCCGCGGCGATCTTTACCGCCTGAGGGGTGAATAATCCTCTGGGCCAGATGAAGGCAATCGGCCTTTTCCCGAAATGCTCCCGGATGGGCGTAATTGGTCCAAAGATTTCACCGATGATGTACTCTTCCGTGACCTGGCTGTCCATCGGCGTATTGTGGATCACACCGTGCGCCTGGAAATCAACGATCCCTGGCGAGGCAAACGGCTCATTTTCTCTCCACAGATAAGCGGGAGTGTCGGGATGAGAGATCCAGGCATTGGTCACGGTATAGTGATATTTCTTAAAGTACGGAACAAAATATGTTTCAAAAAATTCAGCCCGCTTACGGTCATCCACGATCAGCATTAAAGACAGCGGGGGTATTTTTTCGTTGTTTTTCAAAAAACCGGCTAACTGTTCGGAGGTGATTGTCTGGAAACCCAATTGATGAGCCTGTTCGATGAAGCGCAGGTAATATTCCTCCGTGATGGTCGTATCGTCTGTGATCGGCCGCCCTGGCTTGGCGATCGAATGTATCATCACCGGTACAACTATCGTGCCAGGTGCGCTGTTGCGAGAATCCCAACGTTTTTGAATGACCTGGCAGGTATCCGTGATGTAGCCAACTGCTGAAATATCAACTGGCAGTTTTGCCTGAAAATTGGGGATTGGAGCAGGGGTAGGTGTAGCGGTGGGGATGGGAGTGTTGGTGGGAGGAGAGGTCGGTGTTCCTGGAAAGGGAGTGAATGTAGAAGTCGAATAACTTTGCGTAACGGATGGAGATATCGCCGCGGTTGCCGATTCACCGGTTGGAAAGCCTGCCGTCCCCTTGGCTATAGAGGTTGGCGCTGCACAGGAAGATAATATGAACCCATTCGCCAGGAAAAGTAAAATAAAAAATAGATACCGGCAAACCGATTTAGTCACCGCCTTTGTTCTCCGTCTGATGCATTCTTTTTGCTGTTGAAGGGATTGCTGCTTAATGTTACCACTGATTGATTCGCAGGAAAATGATAAGGATTGCTTCTTTATCCCAATCATACCACCCCAGGTAGAATGTTTCACACGAGAGAGATTAAATCCATGGAGCAACATCCTGACCTTGCCAAATGACAGGCGGGCGTTTATAATTGCGGAGCTTGTTCGGGGTGTGGCTCAGACCGGCTAGAGCACTCGGTTCGGGACCGAGAGGTCGAGGGTTCAAATCCCTCCACCCCGACTTTAAAACCTGATCATTTTGCCGCTGGCGGAGTTCAGAATCTCACCCAGCGGCATCTTGTTTTATATTGCCGCAGGTTATCTGCCCTCATTCGAAGTCACAAGCGCGATCGCGAATCCGTCATAACCCTTGCTGCTTACAGTTTGGATAGCGGCTGCCGTGACCCGTGGATCCGCTGCCAGCGCTGGTAGAAAATCGCGCACGCCTTGGACATCTGAATCCCGGCTTCTGGCATCTACCACCTCACCATTGCGGACGACATTATCAATGATGATCAGGCTGCCCGGATGGGTCAGCTTAAGCGCCCATTCGAAATAAGATTTAATATTCGGCTTGTCGGCATCGATAAAAACCAGGTCAAACGCAGGGATTTTTTCCCCGGCCAGGCGGGGTAAGTTATCAAGGGCCAGCCCGACGCGTATATCCACGATGCGGTCTAATCTCGCATTTTCAATATTGGCCTGAGCCACGGCAGCGTGTCGTGGGTTTGCTTCCAGGGTGATCAATTTTCCGTCGGCAGGCAATGCGCGCGCCAGCCAGATGGTGCTGTAACCACCTAATGTGCCAATTTCTAAGATGGATTGTGCTCGAATAGCGTGAGCCAGGATGAATAAGAATTTACCCTGAGAAGGGGTTACTTGAATAGCTGGCATCCCTGCCTGACCCATTGCCTGCAGGGTGGTATCCAGAACAGGCTCTGAAGGGATCAGTAATTCGGAAAAATACTGGTCAACCGCTGTCCATCGTTCTTGTAACATGTGTACTCCTTTACCGATAAGTTTTTACTATATTACTTCCATTATCTTAATATTAAGTTATAAAATCAAAATATATTATTCGCCAAATATTTACACACTAATCGGCCATAAAGTTATTAACGCGGGGAGGGGTCACAATTATCGAATGACAGTATGTTAATTTAATTTACGGGTTGACTCTCAGGAGGAGCTATGAGATTGACGCCGCATACCGAGGAATGGTACGCCTGGTTATCCACAAAGCAGGAAGGTTATTTTTACCCGGGGCGCAAGATCTTATCACCGTGGCACGGCGATGACAACTTCCGCACGCTGGTATTCGAGCACCTCAAGCCGGAAATGGACGTCCTGGAAGTAGCCTGTGCGCAAGGCAACCTGGCGCTGGCAATGGCCCCGCACGTCCGCTCGGTGCTGGCTTACGACGCCACGCCAGGTTATATCGACCTGGCCTGCAAGGCAGCCGAGGAGAGAGGCATTACCAACGTGAAGTTCCTGGTCCACAATGCGCGGGAGCGTTTTAACGGCGGGCAGGTGCGCCTTCCCGTAGGGGACCATTCCATCGATCTATGGGTGAACAGCCTGGGACCGTTTCACACCATCCTGGACGCGCCGCGCGTATGCCGCGCCGGTGCGGTGATGCTGATGCTGGTGCCGGATGGCGGCGTTCCCTCAAACGGTTTGAAGGCGCCTTGGAATGACCTTCTGCCTGAGTCATTACGTTTGCTGGCTCCCCCAGACCGTAATGACCCAAACTGGGCATACAAATCCATCGAGAATAATCTGACTGCAGCGGGGCTGCACCTGCACAGCTGGTGGGATTTTGACGTGCCGTATTATATTCCGAATCCAAAGGAGCTGTATATTGGGTTAACCTGGCCCTTTATGGAGGATGAGGTTCCGTCCTACCAGGAAGTTGAGCCGGTGCTCGAGCGCATCTTTAAGAAGTTCGCCGGGCCGCAGGGGCTGGAAAACCGCTGGCGGCGGTCTATCTGGAAAGCGGTAATACCGGGTTGATAGCAGACGTTTTCTTCGTTCTTCAATCCTTGGATGACCTGAACAAAATATCGCCCGATTTAGCCAATGGCCAGCCGTAGAAATTTAAATTCACGATCACCCGGCTCTCAAATACTATGCCAGGAGGGTCTCGGTTTTAACGATGGCATCATCAATCGGGCAGTACTCCATACAGGTACCGCACATATCGCATTTCGTTTGATCGATGACATACCTGTCTTCGCTATCAGATATGGCGCCGTTTTCGCAAAATGGCTCGCATGAGCCGCACATACAGCATTTTTCGGTGATGATATAAGCCATAGCAGCTTCCTTTCTACCCCATTCCCTCGTCCTGTTCCCAACGAAACTTCATGCCCGGATATTATCCGGCCAAGGAGTTGGGTTCATCAAATATTGCTGGATGGAGGTGGCGGCATTGCGGCCCGCCCCCATCGCTAAAATAACTGTGGCTGCGCCGGTGGCGATATCACCGCCAGCCCATACCCGTTCCTTCGAAGTCATACAGGTTTGTGGATCGATGACCACGTTTCCATGCCTGCCTTGCGCCAACCCAGGTGTGGTGGCTGGGATTAATGGATTGGGGCTGTTGCCGATCGCATGGATGATGCTGTCGAAGGGTAAAAAATGTTCTGATCCTTCCAATGGCACCGGTCTGCGCCGTCCGGATGAGTCTGGCTCGCCCAACTCCATCCGAATGCAATCCAGACCGACTGCCTGTCCGTGCCCGTCGCCAACCACCCGCACCGGCAGCGTCAGGTATTTGAACAAAACGCCTTCTTCTTCCGCGTTCTCAACTTCTTCGAGGCGAGCCGGCAGTTCTGACCGGGAACGGCGGTAAAGGATGGTAGCTTCCGCGCCCAGGCGGAGGGCGGTGCGGGCGCAATCCATGGCAACATTTCCGCCGCCCAACACGGCCACTCTGTGATGGCTCTTGACCGGGGTTGGCGTCCGGGGAAACTGATAGCCTTTCATCAGGTTGATGCGGGTCAGGTACTCGTTTGCGGAATATACACCGTTGAGATTATTGCCTGGCATTTCCATAAACCACGGTAAACCGGCGCCAGTGCCCACAAAAACCGCGTTGATATTCAGCTAATAAGCTGTCAATCGTGCGCAGTTTGCCCACCACAAAATCGACCCTCATCTCCACGCCTAATTTCCGCAGATAATCAATTTCGCGGTCGACGATTTTCTTAGGCAAGCGGAACTCGGGGATACCGTATGATAATACGCCGCCCATTTTATGCAGAGCTTCGAAGATCACCACCTGGTGACCATTTTGCACCAGATCCGCGGCGACAGTCAGCCCGGCAGGACCTCCGCCAATTACCGCCACCTTCTTTCCGGTCGAAGGCGGAAGGGCGGGCAAGGCTGAGTTGGCCTGCGCGGCTTCCCAATCGCCCAGGAACCTTTCCAGACGGCCAATGGCAATTGGCGCCCCTCGCCTGACCAGGGCGCAATCTTTTTCGCATTGATCTTCTTGCGGGCATACCCGTCCGCAAACAGACGGCAAAGAGTTTTTTGCCTTCAATGTCCGCGCGCCTCCGGCGAAATCGCCCTGGGCAATGGCGTGCACAAAATCGGGAATGCTGATCTGAACCGGACAATTTTCAACACAAAACCGCCGCTTGCACTGCAAGCAGCGCCGCGCCTCCTCCATGGCTAATTCAGGGGTATAACCCAGCGCAACTTCAGAGAAGTTCTGGCGGCGAACTTCAGCATCTTGTTTTGGCATTTCACGCCGGTTAAGATCGATCTTCTTTGGTCCTGGTTCGGGCATAAAGATTACCTCATCTGTCAGCTAACCATTATTGGGCCGCGCTGGACCTGAGCGGTTGAATTTCTTCTCGCAGGTATGCCTGGCGGCGCAGGGATAGCTCATCCCAGTCAACTTCATGACCGTCGAAATGCGGGCCATCCACGCAGGCGAATTTGGTGGATGATTTCACGGTCAGCCGGCAAACACCGCACATTCCGGTGCCGTCGATCATCAAGGTGTTAAGACTGACCATCGTGCGGATATTGAGCGGCTGGCTTTCCTGTGCGGCGCGCATCATCAGGAAGTTGCAGCCATTCACGATGATCCGGTCGGTTGTCTCCGGCAGGTCCGATAAGATATGGCTGAGATTGCCAACCACATGACCGGGCAGACCTTTGGTACCGTCACGGGTAATAATAACCAACCGGTCTGCAACTGACTTTAATTTCTCGTGCCAGTAGAGTAAGTACGAACTGCGTGCTTCTACCACGATGGTGACCTTGTTTTTCAGGGCTTTCAAGGCCCTGGCAATCGGATAGATGCTGGCAATCCCATAACAACCACCCACGCACACCACGCTGCCATAATGGTCGATGGGCATGGCATTGCCTAAAGGACCGGCCAGGTTAGGCAGATCTATTCCAGGGGGTAATTCGGATAGTTTCTGAGTTGTCCTTCCGACCACAAGGTACACCAGGGTGATCGTACCGGCCTGCGCATCCCAGTCCGATACGGTCAGAGGGACGCGCTCGCCTTCATCCTCAGACCGCAATATGATAAACTGCCCGGGTTGTACGGTTTGGGCGATTTCTGGCGCCGAAATCGTCACCTGATGCAGGTTGGGAACGAGCACCTTGTTTTCAAGAATGCGGAACATAGACGCCCCATTTCTCAATATTTTTTTCACCGTACAAATCATTCAGACCTGCCACACGCAGCTGGAGCGGTTGGCCCATAAACGTAGGAGATATTCCGGGGTTTACCTGCATATTTTCAAATCCTGGCTCAGCCAATTGGACATCTGACCAGGAGATAAATTTTCCGGTTTGAAAACCGGGCAGCAGTTTTTCTATTTCCTGCCGAATTTCTTCAGAGCTGTTGAAATCAAACCCATCCACGCCCATCTGGCGGGCAATGCGACACAGAATTTCCCACGAGGGAAGCGCTGCACCCGGCGGCTGGACGGCTTGATTCATGACAGCAATACGTCCAGCGTGATTAATTGCTGTCCCGGGGGTTTCGCTGAAAGCTGCCGAAGGAAGCTGGAGGTAGATGTTTCCTTCAGCCTGTGAACGATGATAATTTTGAAAGATGATCGTCGGTGAAGCTCGCAAACCAGCGGGCACGTCGACGCCGATCAAATACAAACTATCTGGGGCGGAGTTTTCCGATGGCGGGGATGGAAATAACGCTGCGAAGAGCAGCGCCCCTGCAAGGTTACCCTCTGGTGGGAGCAGGACCAGATTGGCGCCGAGGCCATCTTTTAATGCCTGGATTTCTGGCAGGATATCCTGGAGTTTGCAATTGATCAGGAGGTCAGATCCCAGGAGAATCACAACCTTGCTTTTGCCCCGTAGGATTTGGGCAGCCCGGGTTATTTGCTCAAATAAAACGCCCGTGTTGGCGCTGGATCCTGAAGAGCCGCTCGCACTCAGTGAACCACGCGAATTACCTGACCCCCCTTCCCCTCTCACCCCTGCGGGTGCGCTGCCGAGCGTCCCGACCCGGGAAGGGGGAGCAGAGGGGGTTAGGTGATGTAAGGAAACCATTCGAACTGCTTCCGAAAGCTTTTTCAAAAGTTCAGCGACTTGTGGTGGTTCTGGACGAAGCCATTCATCGGCGAAAGAACCCAGACTGTGTTCGAAAGGGTGTACGGTCACCAGTCCTGCGCCTTTTACCCTGGCTCGATGGATCGCGACCTCGACCACGGATTGGGCGTATCTACCGTCGACGCCGAGACACAGAATGGCTCCTGCATCATCCACCCCTGTCAATGGGCGAGCCTGCTTTAGCAGTTTGAAAAATCCAACCCAATCTCGCGCAGAATATTGCATGGCGGAGCTTATCTTTGGTGGTGTATGCATCACCTCATGAGCAAACTTGTGAGCGATAAACAGGTCTTCGTTGCTCAGGTCAGGCGATAGGATCATCTGGAATCGTCCTGGTGGGCATGAGACCAATTTTTCGGCTGCCATTTGGATGGCTTCATTCCAACCAATCTTCAAATGGTGCGCGCCCGCTTTTCGCAGCGGCTGGTCCAACCGGTCAGGATGGTTCAGAAGTTCAGCAAACCCAAACCGACCCTCGACGCAAAGGGCGCTTGATCCGGTAGCATGCTCCGGCAGGCTTCCAATCACCCTGCCATCTTTGGAAATAAGGCGCATCTGGCAGCCAATGGCACACAATGGGCAGGTGGTCACCGTTTCGGCGTCGGGTATTCCATCCCATTTGCGGGTTTTCTCAGACAGCGCGCCTGTTGGGCAGGCTTCGACGCAAGCTCCGCAAAATGAGCAGCCTGCTTCGAGATGCGTGCGGTGAAAAGCAGTTCCCACAACGGACTGTGCGCCGCGTTGGGTATAGACCAGCGTGTTGGTAAAATGCAGCTGTTCGCAAGTTCGGATGCATCTCCCGCACAGTATGCACAGGTTGTAATCCCGGTCGAAAAATGGATCGCTCTTTTCAATGGGCAGCATGCGGTAGCGCACGGGGTATCCCGGCTGCGGTAGACCAATTTTTTCCACCATATCTTGCAGCTGGCACTGTCCATCTTTGGGACAGGATCGACAGCCGGTGGTCACGCCAGCTTTACGTAGCGTGACCATGCAGTCGTCGCAATTGCTTTTCTCCGGGCAGTAAAAACAGCAGGCGGGATGTTCCGCCAGCAGCATTTGAAATAATTCCGTCCGCAGGTTGCGAATTTTTCCGGAGTGGGTTTGAATGACCATGCCTTCTTCAACGGGTGTCGTACAGGCGGTAGGGGTGGTTGGTTTCCCCTCGATTTCAACCACGCATAAACGACAGCTGCCAGAAGGGGGCAGACCAGGGTAATCGCATAATGTCGGGATATCTATGCCGTTCAGCTTGGCAGCCTGCAGAATAGAAATGCCCTTTTCGACGGAAAGTTGCCGGTCGTTGATCGTTATTTGTAAGTTCATACGGCAACCTCGCTCGATTTCCGCGAGGCGGTTACGCCAAACACAGGCACGCCCAGGATGGCATTTCGCGCGCAGGCTTTGACGCAGGCTCCGCAGGTGATGCACAGGCTTTGGTCGAGGATATGGGTTTCTCTCCGCTTGCCTTGGATAGCCCCGGATGGACATACCGGGATGCATAAACCGCAGCCAGAGCAGCGCTCCGCTTCGATCCAATATTGGAAGAGTCCTTCGCATACCGCGGCAGAGCAATACTTATCGTTAACATGGTTTTGGTATTCAGATAGAAAATAGCGCAAGCCGCTGGTCACCGGGTTCGAGGCTGCCTGCCCCAGGCCGCATAATGAGGTAAGAGTCATGGTGCTGGCGGTCCGGCGCAGCGTGTCAAGATCCTTGATTTCACCTTCTCCCTGGATTATTTTATCCAGGGTGTCTCTGAGGATGCGGGTGCCGATCCGGCAAGGGGTGCAGTTTCCGCAGGATTCATCTGCGGCAAACTGGATGAAATACCGGGCAAGCTCTACCATGCAGGTGCTCTCATCCATGACGATCAAGCCGCCTGAGCCCATGATCGAGCCGCTTGCCCGCATCGATTCATAAGTGATAGGTGTATCCAGCATTTCCTCCGGCAGACACCCGCCTAATGGACCGCCGGTTTGCACCGCTTTGAATGGTTTACGCGTTCCGCCGCCTATTTCAAACACAATCTGACGCAGGGTCGTCCCGAGGGGTACCTCTATTAATCCGGTATTGCGCACTTTTCCGACCAGGGAGAAGGTCTTTGTGCCGGAATTGCCCGGTGTTCCGAATTGCTGGAACCAGGCGCCCCCATGGCGCAAGATATGCGGGACCGTGCCAAATGTCTCGGTGTTGTTGATTAATGTTGGCAGGCTGTTCAGTCCTTTATCCGCCGGGTAAGGCGGGCGGGGACGCGGCATGCCGCGTTCGCCTTCCAATGAGGCGATTAAAGCTGTTTCCTCGCCGCACACAAAAGCGCCGGCCCCTTCGCGAATCAAAATGTCGAAGTTGAATCCCGATCCCTGGATGTCTTTTCCTAAAAAGCCATAATCCCGCATCTGCTCGACGGCTTTTTTCAGGCGTGTCACTGCTAATGGATATTCGGCGCGCACGTAAACAATGCCCTGGTTGGCCCCTATGGCATAACCGCCGATCAACATCCCTTCTAATACGGCATGCGGATCGCTTTCAATCAACGAGCGGTTCATGAACGCGCCGGGATCGCCTTCATCGGCATTGCAGATCACATACTTGTCTTTACCTGGCGAATTCCAGCATATTTCCCATTTCTTAAAAGTCTGGAAACCTGCCCCACCTCTACCGCGTAAACCGGAAACTTTTAATTCAGCAATCGCAGCTTCAGGCGATCCTGCGAGCGCTTTTATAAATCCGGCGTAACCATCCTGAGCGAGGTAATGGTCAATCTCCTCAGGATCGATGATGCCGCAGTTATGCAAGATAATGCGCACCTGCGACTTGAGCATCGGGAGATCAAAGAAACGTGGGATTCCACTTTCCTGGGTGAAGTCTGCACTGCCAAAATGGCCTTTAGCGAATTTTGGCATGAGATCGTGATCGACCAGAACGGCGCGAATAATTTTTTGGGCTTTTTCCGGGGTGATATTGGCATAGCTTACCCGCGGCGATCCGGGTAACGCAATATCCATCAAAGGTTCCAGGTAACAGGGACCGATACAACCAACCTGAATGATTCTGGCCTGGATTTTTAAAGCGTCGAGTGTCTCGCGGATCGTTTGCAGCACATCCATAGCACCGGCGGCTCGCCCACAAGATGCCGTGCCGAGATATATGGTGGGCAGGCCGCCGTAGGTTAATTCCTCCCACCTGGATTTCGCTTGAGAACGGAGATGATCAAAGGTTGTCATGATCAGCAAGAACCTTATGCAGCTGTTCTGGTGTCATTTTGCCCAACACCTTGCCGTTGATCTCCACGACGGATGCCTGCGCGCAGCATCCCAGGCAGGCTACTTCTTGAAATTCAAATTGATGATCTGGTGTAGTTTCCCCAGGCCGGATCCCGAGCGTCTTTTTCACTTCTTGCGATAAATGATCGCCGCCCTGTACATGACAGGCGGTTCCCTGGCAGACGCGCACCTTATTCTTGCCCGGCTTTTCGAAGCGAAACTGGGTGTAAAACGACGCCACGCCGAAGATTTGATTTTCGGAAATTTTCAAAAAGACAGCAATTTGCCTGACGCCTTCGCGGGAAATGTATCCGTGCGTTCTCTGCAATAATTGCAGCAGTGGAATTAGCTCATCCGGATGGCCTATAAAACCATCAAAAGAAACCTCTTGCTCTTTTTGTTGTAGAAGGTCTGGGTGCCCCATTAAAGATTCCAAATAAATAAGTGATGATTTAAGTTTAGATAAACCTGTTTTCCAGGCAAGTGACAAATTTCACGTATAAAGACCGCTATTGTAATGTTAATCTTTTGGAGTAGAAATCGTATAATGGATGGACCTTAAACCGACCAGTGCGGTGAAATTCAAAAACGACAATTATCTCTTATGGAGGATAAATGGGTAAAACGTACCAGCATTTGGGTGAATTCAGCGATATGGTGGAGGCGGCTTTCCGCCAGCAGCCGCTGTTTCCGCAAGCGAACCCGGGTCCTGAGACGCAGGCCAGAGTAAAAGAAGTTTTGGGCTTCTGTAATCGTCCTGAACAGCCACTCGATGTTCGAGTCGAGCAGCGCTGGGAAAAGGACGGGCTGGCTGGTGAAGAAGTGTCGTGGTGGGTTGGATACGGACCGCGCACCCATGCCTACGTGTTAAAACCTGCCCGGGCTGATAAACCCCTGGCAGGAATGCTGGCTCTGCATGATCACAGCGGTTATAAATACTACGGTAAGGAAAAAATTGCGGACGGTCCCCGGGGTGCGATCCCGGATGTAGCTAATTTACGCCAGATCGAGTACGAGGGACGGGCTTATGTGAACGAGCTGGCGAAAGAGGGATTTGTTGTGCTCGCCCACGATACGTTTCTGTGGGGCAGCCGGCGTTTCGACTTTAACACTATCCCGGAGAGCATGCGCAGCCAGGCCGCGAATCTGAATAATGCCAATCCCGCCGATCCCCATGTGTCACCGGATATTGCCCTATATAATACCGCCTCCACTTTGCACGAGCATCTGGCGTCCAAGTACTGCAACATTCTGGGAAGCAACCTGGCCGGAGTGGTGGCTTTTGAAGACCGGGTGGCCTTTAATTATCTAATCTCGCGGGCAGACGTGCGCTCTGACCGGGCAGGCTGCCTGGGTCTGTCTGGCGGTGGCAACCGGTCGGCCTTGTTAAATGCCACCCATGAACAGGTTCGAGCAGCGGTGATCATTGGCTTAATGAGCACTTATGCCGAATTATTGGACCATAACATGACTCACACCTGGATGTTCTTTCCCTCCAATTGGGCCCGTTATGGCGATTGGCCGGATCTTGCCGCTTGTCGGGCGCCCTCTCCGCTGCTTGTGCAGTACGATCTCGATGATCACCTTTTTACAAAAGCAGGGATGAATGCTGCCAATGAACGGTTGAAGTCCATATTCAGCGGTGTAGGGCACACGGAGGCCTATCAGGGTCAATTTTATCCAGGACCGCATAAATTCAACCTGGAAATGCAGCGGGCTGCATTTGATTGGCTCAAAGCGCAGCTTTGGGATTAATATTCAAAAATATGACACCCCCCGAATCTTTTATTATTGGTGGCTGTCAGAATTGATCAGGAATTCCCCACCCCCGACCCCTCCCCAAGGTGATCTTTCCACCTTGGGGAGGGGAGAAATTATCAAAATGGGGATTCCGACTGGCAAGGCCAGTCGGAATCCCCGTAAATGTTGATTCCCCCGCCCTGGATAGGGCGGGGGTTAGGGGGTGGGTGATTGAATAAAACGACAGACTCACTGCGAAGATAAATTCCGGGGTGAGTCATGTAAAAAAAATACCCTCTTTGGTTTCATGGTATGATTCAAAACGGTACACCGAAACCATGATGGAAAACGAAATTCTCTCAGGGCAGCAGTTTTCCTGGTGCCTGATCAATAAATTGGGGGAAGGCGATGCAGGTGAAGTCTTCCTGGTCGAGTCGTTGGTTGGGGGGCAATCCGCGATTCTCAAAAGGCCCAAGCGCAGTGCTTTTTCGGGAGATTTATTTCGCCAGACGGCCCAAATTCGCACGGAATCGAAAATTCTTAAAGCCTTAGCAGGTGCCCTGGTTGAGCACCCTGACCTGGGGGTGGCGGTGCCCGCATTGTTAGACCAGGGAAAACAGGGTACAGATTACAATGGAAAGTTTTTTATTGTCATCGGTCAAGCCGCCGGGCTGGATCTGGCGTTCCTGGCGCGCATCACCCAACTGGGATTTTCTAACAAAGATCTGCCGGCGAATGGATTGACCCCGGATGTGCGCGCCTTTCTGCAATCCATTGCCAGAAGCGGCAAGATCCCGAACCGGATCATCCTCACCGTTCTCTTGCGATTAATCCGGTTGCTGGAGTTGATCCATACGATCCATGCCAATGAGATCGGAAGCGATACCTCAGGGATTGTCTGGAATGATGTAAAACCAGACCATCTCTTCTGGAATCCGCAGCAGTCGAATTTGACCGTAATCGATTGGGGTAACGCGCGCTTCCTTGAAGCAGATCGTACGACCGGTGACCGCCAGACCAGCTGGGCAGATGATTACCGCCAATTTTATGATGAAATGGGGCGCTTTTTGAGCATGGTGGCGCCGGATTTGAAGACACGCCTGAATTGGCCGGTGCAGTTTTCGATAGAAATTACCCGACCGGAAGCAGTCGAAGCATTCAAAGAACGGATAATCGCCGCCCTTCAAGATGAAGCGGATGGAATCACAGCCGTGAGGACCCTTGAGGAATCATTGCTGCAAAACGGAGCCGGCGGTGAAATTTCATTAGTCGATATTGAGGAGCTGCACGGAAAAATCCTGGGTTATGGTGAAATGCCGGATTTTGAAGGCGCGATCCGCTTCGCGTCTGGTTACGCCGCGAGGTTGACCCGTGAAGACCAATTAGACGAGCTGCGCAAGTTGTGTGAATGGGCGCTGCGCCTGCCCGGTGCAGATGCGGACCAGTGGCGTCTGATTGGATACCTGGCGAAGATTCCTGGACGTTCTGAAGGTGAGCAGCGGCGGGCATTTTTGGATGCCATTCAGGCCGCGATTGTCAAAGATTGGGAGACGCTGTTGTGGAAAATGACTTCGGCCACGCAAGGTTTTCCTGAACCGGGCTGGTGGCAGGAGATAACGGCCTTGGTGCGGCGCCTGGCTTTAGGCCCAGAAGCCGAAACGCTCCGCCCCCTGGTTGGACTCAACCGTTTTATGTATGCTTTACAGGCGGCGTCCAGGCGGCTGGAGGATCTTGGCGAACATCCGAAAGATTCCATGACCACGCTGGATGAAATGCAGGTTTTAACGCGGCGGTTGAAAGATGACGTGATTGCTTCCTGGTCTCAACTTGACCCGGGTCCTCTGGATGCTGGATTACCATACACGGCTGTGGATGTGCTATTGGCGGATGCGCGGGATGTGCTGCCCAAAGACCAGCAGGTCCTCCAGGGATTACTCAACCACCCCAAAATGCAGGTAAAAGCAGTGCTGGATGCCTGGGAAAAAAAAGATTTTATGGATGCCGGAAAAGTGTTGCGCCGTTTGCTTTTGTGGGATCCTGACAGGCGCAGGGTGCTTCGAGCCGACCAGGCTGTACAGAATGCGCGAGAATACCTGAGAAAGATCAATTACGGCCCTCAGAAGGGTGAAAATTTATTGGAATGGGTGACTCTGCAGGAATTTCAAGGGCGTGAACTGCGCAACCAGGTCGGACCGGCGCGATGGCTGGATGTGATTCTGGACAGCTTGCGGCAGATCCGCCGCGGGGTCTGGCCTTCAGATTTGTTTCGGACATCATCCGCGATCCTCGTGGAAATGCCCTGGCTGAAGAAATTTGAAAGATTAGAGCGAGTTCCCTCGGTTGTTATCGAAGAGACAATAACCGACCAGGTTGACCGTCCTCAGCCGGTGATACAGGGCGTTCAACAAGGTTGGCTGGGTAAAGGTGGTTCGATGGAGCTGATCGCCCCCCTGGACGCCTGGATGCCCGAAGCCCGCGGCTCATCGGCAAGGGTTGTTTCCGGACAGCTGCTTTATCAGGCCGATGACCAGCGCGAAGCGGCGATCAAACTGATGCGCATGGACAAAGTAAATTACGCTTTGCCGCTTTTCAAAGAGGAAGTGAAAATATTATCGTTGATGCATGACGTCCCTGGGGTGGCTCACATGCTCGAATGCGGGTTTATCCAGCTTGAAGAAGGATCCCAATTTCCTCTCGATGCGGTGAGCGGTGGCGCAACCTCCGCGGGCAAGGTGCAGCGCATTGGACTGGATTCAGTCCAGGAATATATCGAACGGATCGGGGATATGATCGAAGATGGTTGGACGCCGTACGTCGCGGTTGAAAAGGAAGAGGAAGAAGATTCCCTACTGTTGATGTGCGACGCCGGGATCACGCGCGGGAATTACCTGCCTATGGTTACCTTGCTTCAGATGTGCATCCAGATTTGTGAGCTGCTGCAAATTGCCCATGAGCGGAAAATTGTGTACCGGGACCATAAAATCTTGCATTATTACTGGCAGGCTGAAAAAAATGGGATCTACATCATTGATTGGAATGTGGCTCGCTACCATCCTGACGGATTAACAGAGACCGATATCCATATGGACCTCGTCCAATTCGGCGCCCGAGGGCTGCACCATATATTAACCGGCAGAACTGCGCCTGGCGCCTTGCCATTAGGGCCAACCCGTCCAGAGGAGATAGAACAGGCCGCCCAATCCTACCAGACGCAGTGGACCTACGATGATCAGCGTCTCTCACCAGAGCTGCGCGCAGTGATGGAACGCGTGCTGGCTGGGGAATATACCAGCGCCGCGACTCTGGGGATGGATTTAAAACGCACGATGATTCAAATGCCGGACGCACGTTTGTAAAAGATAACAGGTATTTTTCGATTTTGAGAAGGATTTTTTCATGACGGACTTGAATACGCTGCTCGATGAAATATCTATCCTGGTGACCGCAGATGCCCCTTCCCTGGCGGATTTGCGGGTGAAAATGATTGAATTGGATGAATACGTTCATTCTAGCGAGTTTGAAAAACTTAATTACAACGAACGCGGGCGTTTTCAAACAGCCTACAAAGAATTAAGAGATACGCTGCGAAAAATTGAGAACCCTTCGGCCGCAGGCAGTCCGAGCGCGCCCGGTTTTGAGACCACGTTGGGAGAACAGGCACAGCCTACGGCTGCAGAAGCGGTAGAGAGCCCTGCGCGCAATCCTTATGCCGAACAATCGATGGAAGAAGCAGAAAAACTCTTTTACGGTGGGCGGTATGCGGAAGCGATAAAACTCTATGACCAGGTGATTCAAATTGAGCCAAAATGGGAACGGGCACGACAGCACCGCAATGAATCGGAAAATTACCTGCGTACGGGCTACATTCCTTCCGTAGCGCTTCCCGCTGAGGCGGCCAGCTCATTTGGCAAGGCACAATCGGCTGCCCGGTTGGGGCGTTATGTCGATGCGATGGCGTTATTGATGCGCGCTCAGAATGCCCTGCGGGATATCGGCATTCAACGCTGGCAAGACGGCAGCGAATTCGAACAGAAATTACAGCAGTACATCGATGCGGAAAGCGTTTACAGTGAAGGTTTGGGGCTGTTCGCCAAAGGCATGATCGACGACGGGATCGAACGCGTGGAATCCGCTGCCCAGGCAACCGGGCTGCCAAAATATAATGACCGAGCCGTGGAAATGCGCAAGGCGAAAACGGCGATGCAAAAAATCGCCGAAACGCTGAATACACCCTTTTCAGACCCAAAAGAGGTGGTCGAGGTCAAATCGGATTTGGATGCGCTCTACCTGCAGTTTGGCGATAACCCGGGTTTTAGCAAACTTCGCGACCGGCTGCAGGAGATCATTCCGGGGGTGGTTGAGCCCTTGAAAGACGAGATTCGCGGTCTAAAAACGCAGGCTGACCGTTCCCAAACACTGGATACGGTACTGGCGAAAGCTCGCCAGGCGAAGCAGGCACTTGACCAGGCACGCAGCCTCGGTTACTCAGACGCGGGTCTCGACCAGCTTAGCAGTGATGTCGAAAAGCTTTTTCGCGATGTACAGCGCTATGAGGACGAGCTGCAGCAAGCATCCGCGGTTTTTAATTCAAATCGCTCCTGGCCGGCTGCCGCCGCGCAGATCAGCCAGGATGTGCGCGCGCGTTACCCCAACGATCCGCGGGTTATCGAGCTAAACCGCTCGTTGGCGCCCTATCACAACACTCGAACCGCGATCAAAGCAGGTTTAATTCTTTTGGGCGTGGCGATCATCGCCGGAATATTATGGCTCGGTTATAACCAGGTTCGCGGATATATTCTTGCGCTAACACCGACAGCTACCGCCACAGCCACAGCCACACAAACCTGGACGCCGCTCCCGCCGACTGCGACGATCACTCCCCGGCCGAGCGCCACCCCATCTCTAACACCCACGCCGCCTTCCGGGGTCATCAGCCGGAATGTGTTTGTTCGCCAGGGTTGTTACGAGACATTCCGGGCCATCGGAGAGGTTCCGAAAGGCGCAGTAGTGCGATTCTTACCAGTCGAGCGCAAATTTGACAACCTGGGCCGTGAGTGCCTGTTTGTCGAGTATGTAAACCCGCAAAATATTTCGATCAGCGGCTATATTCTAATCGCGGATATAGGCAATTAAATTGCGCTCAATCCAGACCTGAAATTCGGATGCGGAAAGTACCGGGTTCGGGCAAGATACGGGTGCCCAGTATTTCTTGCTGGATGCTGCCGCCGGATACTGATTTTAGATCCGGCATACCCCGTAATAAAACACTCCAATTTTTGGGTCTGCCGGAAATATTGATATCTATCATTCGTCCATCACGACGTGCATTGACGCTCACCACGGGGCTACCGGCGGAATTGAAAATGGTCTGAGTAAGCGAGACGCCGTCTTGCACCTCAAACAGCTCGAAAGTCAGGCCGGTCGTGTAATCATAATCCGGGCGCTGGTCGTTGGCGCCTACCGGTAGGAGCGTGTTCGGCCGGACATAAAGCGGCAGGCTGAGGAATCCGTGGTTTTCATGCAGCCAATGCCCGCCTTCTACCACTTCTCCGCTGAGCATATGAGTCCAATTTCCAGAGGGAAGGTAAAAATCAACCAGTCCAGTTGAGGTGAACACCGGAGCCACCAACAGGCTGCCGCCGAGCATATACTGGCGGTCAAGGGTATCGCAAGCGGGATCGTCCGGGAATTCAAGATGCATGGCACGCATGACAGGGATGCCGGAATGGTGAGCTTCGACCGCAGCAGCGAACAGGTAAGGCATCAAACGGCATTTTAACTGAGTAAAATACCGGAGCACATCCACAGCTTCTTCATCGAACAACCAGGGTACCCGGTAGGAACTGCTGCCGTGCAGACGGCTGTGGGAAGAAAGCAAGCCGAATGCGCACCAGCGTTTGTATACGTCGGCGGGGGCCGTTTGTTCAAACCCCCCTATATCGTGGCTCCAGAAGCCGAAACCGCTGAGGCCTAATGACAGCCCGCCGCGCAGGCTTTCAGCCATCGATTCAAAGGTCGCGGTGCTGTCTCCACCCCAGTGTACCGGGAACTGCTGGCTGCCCGTTGTGGCTGAGCGTGCAAAAACGGCAGCCTGACCCATGCCTTTTTTCTCCTCGAGCACCTTGAACACGGTCTGGTTGTATAAATATGTGTAGTAGTTATGCATTCTGACCGGGTCTGAACCGTCGTAATACACCACGTCGGTGGGAATACGTTCGCCAAAATCAGTCTTGAACGTGTCCACGCCCATATCGACCAGGGAGCGCAGTTTATCGCCGTACCAGCGGCAAGCCGCCGGGTTGGTGAAATCGACCAGGGCCATGCCTGCCTGCCAGCGGTCCCACTGCCAGATATCTCCGTTGGAACGCTTTACCAGGAATCCGCCGGCTACACCTTCATCAAACAAAGCAGATTGCTGCGCAATATAGGGGTTGATCCATAAACAAATACGCAATCCGCGGGCTTTGAGCCGGGCAAGCATCCCCGCAGGGTCAGGAAAAACACGCTGATCCCACTCGAAATTTACCCAATGAAACTCTTTCATCCAGAAGCAGTCAAAATGAAAGACGTGCAGTGGTATATTGCGTTCAGCCATCCCGTCGATGAAACCGGTCACGGTCTGTTCATCATAATCAGTGGTAAAGGATGTCGTCAGCCATAATCCGAAAGACCACTGTGGGGGCAAAGCCGGGCGTCCGGTTAATGCAGTGTAGCGATTCAGAACATCCTTGGGGGTCGGGCCGTAGATCAGAAAATACTCCAGTTTTTCACCGGGGACTGAAAATTGAATCCGTTCTACCTTCTCAGAGGCCACTTCCAGGGATACGCGCTCGGGGTGGTTGATAAATACCCCGTAGCCCCGGTTGGTGATGAAGAAAGGGATGTTTTTATAGGCCTGTTCGCTGCTTGTGCCGCCATCTTCATTCCAGAGGTCGACGACCTGACCATTTTTGACAAAAGGTGTAAACCGTTCTCCCAAGCCATATACACACTCGCCTACGCCTAACGACAGCTGGTCGTGAATAAACCGCCCTTCGGGGGTATCCATCAACCCTATCCCGCGCCAGGCGCTGCTGGTGACCAGGTGATTGCCATCCAGGAACTCAATTTTCCAATCACCGGCTTTTTCCACCCGTACGGTGAGGTTGCCGCTGGTTAAAGAAGCAGCCTGAGCATCATCGGTCATTTGCACTAAGGGCGCCGTTTGGGGCATCAGCTCAAACCGGGGCGCCGCGGTCCGACCGCCGGTGTGATGGGCCAGCTCGACTCTGATGATGTTTTCCATCGGAGACGAAAAACGGGCAGTAACCACCGGACAATTTAGCGTATCTCCGCGGTGCTCGATACGCCGGGTTGGCCCAAAAACTGTGAGCGCGTCTTTCTCCACTTTGGTCCCGTGAACCTGAATCGGATAAAACGCAGTCACTCCCTGGCGAATATTCCAGTATCCATCAGTGAATTTCATCGGATCACTCCTCGACCTGCCGGATTGACATAGGTGTTTCCCCCAATCAGTAATATGATAATGCAAAAGTGGGGTAAGGGGAAAATATGAGTCATATAAAGTAGCTTTTGTTCAGAATGTCGCCGAAGGTATAATATCTTATATGATGAATCGGTCATTGCGAAGCCCGTTCTTTGAGCCGAAGCAATCTTTTTTGTCACGAGATTGCTTCGCTGCGCTCGCAATGACGGTTTCTCATTTTGCGTGGTCCGCGACTGCGCGACCGGCTTTTTAGATTCTAATCGATAATCACAATTTGTAATTTTCTTGGAGACCTCATGGATACTATTCGCCTGTATGCTGGCACGTTCACCCGGAAAGGAAATTCCGAGGGTGTTTTCTGGTATCGCTTCGATCCACAGAGCGGGAAATTAGCCCTTGAGGGAAAAGCTGACGCTGGACCTGATCCGGCATTTCTCACTATCACGTCTGACCATCGATATTTGTACACGGTCAATGAGGTCCACGAGTATCAAGGGACCAAAGGGGGAGGGGTCAGCGCTTTTGCGGTGGATCCGGAATCGGGAGAGTTATCCCTCCTTAACACCCAACCTTCTTATGGCGAATCACCCTGTTATATCAGCCTGGATGAAACAGAAAAATGGGCGCTCGTCTCAAATTATGCCGGGGGTAGTGTGGTAGTTTACCCTGTGCAGGCAGGTGGTAAACTTGGCTATGCCAGCGATTTCAAACAACACGAGGGGCAGGGTCCAGATCCAAAACGGCAGGAGAAAGCACATGCTCATTCCATTCGCGTGGTCCCGGGTAACCACGTCGCCCTGGTGGCTGATCTCGGATTGGATCAGCTTAAGGTGTATTGGCTGGATCTGCGCACCGGAAAATTGCATGTCGATGAGCAAGCGGCTATCCATATGCACCCCGCTTCCGGTCCGCGTCATTTCGATTTTCATCCAAATGGAAAATGGATGTATGTGGTGGATGAATTAGATTCTACGATGGCTGTGTTTTCTCTGGATCCCAAAACGCTGCATTTCACTCATCTGCAAACGGTTTCGACCTTACCTGAGGGCTTCACGGGACCAAAATGGGCTGCTGACATCCACGTACATCCTGATGGCAGGTATGTATATGCTTCCAACCGGGCGCACGAAAGCCTGGCAGCTTTTTCCATCGATCCGATCACCGGAAAAGTTACTTTGCTCTCCGTGATTCCTTCGGGCGGCAAAACTCCCCGCAATTTCGTAATTGAACCCGGCGGGAGATGGCTGCTGGCTGCCAACCAGGACAGCGACAATCTGGTGGTTTTTGCTCTTGACCCGAATACGGGGAAATTATCTCCCACGGGGGAGGAGGTTTCACTGCCGATGCCGGTGTGTCTTAAGTTTGTAGCGTGATTGCTGGCCCCAAAAAAGAAGGTCCGGATGATTTGATCCAGGGCCTTCTTTTTTGCTGGGGCGACTATCGTGGTTGAAATGTCAGCGAAAAATGTGCTCCCTGAACTTCAATGACCGCCATAGGAAAGGTCAGGTAATGTCCTGGCGGGTAAGCCAGGTCGGGATTTTCCTGGGCTGTAAGCCATTGCGACGAATCCAGGCTTGATTTTGCGGTCACGGTTTGAATGTCTTGAAAGAGGATGGACAGGCCTGGCACTGAATCTGGCTGCCATTGCCATTGTTCTTTTGTTAGTTCAGGTTCCGGCAGCCAGGAGCTGAACAGGCTGCCGGACGCCCAGTGTTGGGGGGCAAGGGTGATCGGAATCTGGACGTGCTGCGACTCGGCAAAAGCGAGCTCAATGTGAAGCTCATTGCTGCTGAGAGAAAAGATTTTTTGAGTGTGGGTAATTTCTGAGTTCAGGATGATCTTTCCGGATTGGATTTCAGGCACATAGTCCTCGTATAGCGAATTTTCCAGCCCAAATGCTCCTGGTATCTCGACAGGGTTGCCTGTGGGTCCTTGCTCAGGTTTCCATTCGGAAGGATCCCCAAGCCCCACTCCAAATTGGGCGGGCGATCCGATCCACTGAGCGGCATGAAAAGGTCCGCGGTGTGCGGCATAAACCAGCCTGCCTCCGCTGGTTTTGAGGATAACAAACCAGGTTGGCGAAGCCAGCAGGCATTCATTCTTACCGTCGAAATCCACATCCACCGAGCAATCCGTTTTGGTAAATGGGAATTCATCCCAACGGGCAGCCTCAACCTGGTAGCTGACATATCCCAGCGCATTGGCCTGTAAACCGGCCAGGACCGGGCTGTCAGCAGGCTGCGAGAGCGAAAGATAGGATTGAAGGGCTAACTGAGCCAATGGCCCCTTCTTTAATTGACCCAGACGCCCGCGCAATACTGAACGCAGGGTAACCAGGGATAGCGAAGATTCTGCCTGTGTCCCAGATTCGGATACCGGAAAGACTTGCGGTACTGCCGGGGAGCAATGTAAATCCTGGCAAGTTTCAGGCAACGGCCATACCTCAGACGCAGTAGAAGGAAAACCGGTCAAACCAATTTCATCTAGCGGCTTGATCCAGGGATGAGCCGCAATATAAGCAAAAGCGGCAGGGGCCGTGGAAAATTCTCCCCAGGCAGATTCCGGCAGGCTGCCGCCTAAAACAACCAGGTCGCCCGGGTCAGCTGACAGTGCTGCGGTGAGCAGTGCCTGGCGGGTGAAAATAGTGAGCCCATCCACAGCGACCTGTGGATCGGACACCAATGTGGTGTCAGAAAATACCGGACCGGGGAGCGGGATCAGTCGTTTCGATTGCCAGCGCACAATGCTGCTTCGGCCTGGTAGATCGGCAAAAAATAGCGAATAATTCTCAGGCAGGGGCTCAGAAAATGCGCCAAAAGCGATTGGACTGGAAGGAAATTTATTATCCAGGGCTGTCTGACGACTGGCTGCCAGGCTAAGATCAGCCAGCAGCGGATCGCCCGCAGCCGATTCGGGCAGGATCAAATCCCCGCGCAGGGCGGATCGGCGGACGAAGTTCAGGCCTCCGACCGCGCTTAATGCGGTGAAGCTGGCGGGCTGTTTAAGGTCTGCCAGGACCAGAGGTATATTGTGGGCGGCCGCAGCCTGAAGCAGAACATTCAAACCATGCCGGCCGCCGTATGGACCCGTGTGGGCGCCATCCCAACGCCGCAGAATTTGGGCCGGTGTTGCGGCGGGCAGTGCGTTCCAAAACACGAGTAGCACAGGCGCCTGGGACAGGTGGTAGGTAGATGGAAAAACCGGTGTTGTCTGGCTGAGGGGTTCAGGCTTACCTGCCAAAGTGATGAATGCCTGTAAACCAACCTCGGACGGATTGCCGGGCAGTACAGACCGGTTCAATTGGACGGTCATCATATCCAGGCCGGGATGGTTTGCGCTGCGTGGGACCAGGCTCGCCATCGGCTGTAATTGAGCATCGAAGGCCTGCGGCGCCCCGGTCGCGGGTATCTTCACCAACATATCGAAATCAATGCCGGATATTGCGTTAAACGGCAGGTTCTTACCTCCACCTGGCCGGGTATCCAGGGTGAGGTATACATCAAAATCGAGGGGGGAAGTGAGGTCTAAAAAATCCAGGCGAATTTCAAGATCAAAGCTCGTGATCCGGCTGTAAAGGGCAATCAGGCTGTGGGCGGGGTCGTCTTTTGGAGCCTGCAGCAGTCTCAAGTCCGCCAGCTTCCAATCAGAGAAAACGGATGGAATTTGCGTGAGGCTGCCATTCTGAGTACAGGCGGGGAGCATGCCGGTCAGGATCACGGCAATCATCAGGCAGCGCCAGAAACGCGATCCTGGCAGTGGGTGGAGTTTTGCCGAAAATAAGCCTGCCATGGTAGGGATTATAGCAGGGGGGATAAAAATAATTGAGGGTGTTTTTTTGCCATATGCCAAAAAACACCCTCTTTACAAATCTACGGCTTTTTTCTTTGTGCTTAATCTCGCGAGGAACGGCCGAAGAGCAAGAACGCATAATACAGCACGGTTGAGATTGCCTGGATCGCGGCTGCCACATAGGTAAGCGCGGCTGCATCCAATACTTTATTCACACCATCCATCTCCTGATTGTAGACCATGCCGCTTGTCGCGAGGATGGTCTTTGCCCGGCGGCTGGCATCAAATTCTACCGGCAGGGTAACCAGGGAGAATATGGCAGTCAAGGCAAAGAAAATCAAGCCGATTAGCGCTACCTGGTTGCCAAGTGCAGACGACATAAACAGGCCGATCATGAAGATGATCGGACCAAGCCAGGAGCCAATCTGCACGGTCGGGACGATCGCGGAGCGCAGTTTCAGCATTCCGTAGGCTTCCTGATCCTGAAGCGCGTGGCCTGTTTCATGGGCAGCAATACCATTCGCGGCAACACTGTTGCTGCGGTAGACATCTGGGCTCAAGCGCAGCACTTTCTTTTGAGGATCATAATGGTCGGAGAGAAATCCGCGGGTTTCTTCCACCTGGACGTGGTTAAGCCCGTTGATGTCCAGGATGCGGCGGGCAACTTCTGCTCCAGTCAGCCCGACATACGTCTTAACTTGTGAGTATTTCTTGAAAGCTCCCTGTACTTTAAACTGAGCCCACATCCCCAGCAGCAGTGCCGGAAGGCTAAACAGGATATACAAACCGTAACCGTAACCAAAGAGCGGGAACATTTATATCTATCCTTTCAGAAAAATTCTAACGAAAAAAAATAAACGGAACATTAATGTTTTACAAGAAATATATATAATCGTCATGTAATTGTTACTTTAATCACCATTGTTATCCGACCGCTCGCATCTATAATGAGAGAATGACCGTAAAAAAATTTTAAAAGAGGATTCTATATGGATGAGAAAACCAGGCAGCGATATCTTGACAATTGGTCCGATGAGCGGAATACAGCCTCATTGTACCATTTGATCTCCGAGCTGGAAAAAAATCCGAGGGTTGCTGAAGTGTATTCCCGCATGGAGAAAATTGAGCTTCATCATGCGTCTCACTGGGTAAAACTCTTAAAGGATGGTGGGGAAACGATCCCGGAGTTTCGGCCCACGACCCGGACCAAAATCCTGGCCTGGTTAGCGCGCCGGTTCGGTGCCGCAATGATCCTGCCTTCGATGCAGACCATGGAGCAAAGCGGTGTTAAGAGTTACAACCAGCAATCTGAGGCTAAGGGCATGGGGGGAGACGAAGCCGGGCACGCGAATATCATCAGCCAGTTATCGAGGACCACTTTACGAGGGGGAATGGAGGGCGGCACGCTGATGCAAATTGAAGGCCGCCACAAAAATACCGGCGGCAACGCGCTGCGGGCAGCTGTCCTGGGCGCGAATGACGGCATGGTCTCCAATTTAAGCCTGGTGATGGGGGTGGCAGGCGCAAGCCTGGAAGGGAACGCGGTCTTGATCGCCGGGATCGCCGGCCTGCTGGCCGGGGCCATCTCCATGGCGTTGGGAGAATGGCTGTCTGTGCAAAGCTCTCGCGAGCTTTACGAGAACCAAATTAAGATTGAAACGATGGAGATCGATCGCAATCCAGAAGAAGAAATTGAGGAGCTGGCGCTGATTTATGAGGCGCGCGGTTTGGCTGCAAAGCAGGCAAAAAACCTCGCGTCTCAAATTATGGAGAACAAGGAAAGCGCCATACAAACCCTGGCTCGGGAAGAATTGGGGATCGACCCCGACGAATTAGGCGGTTCCGCCTGGGAAGCAGCACTCACTTCATTCTTGTTGTTTTCAGTGGGAGCGATTGTCCCTTTGTTTGCCTTTATCTTCTGGAAAGGGCTAACCGCGGTGTTTATCAGCATCGGTATGAGCACGGTGGGATTGTTCTTATTAGGCACGGCGGTCACCCTGTTCACCGGTCAAACAGTGCTTAAGTCGGGCCTGCGCATGGTCATTTTTGGCCTCCTGGCAGCCGCAGTTACCTTTGGCATTGGCAAGCTTATTGGCGTCAGTATTTCAGGGTAAAAAGGCAGAGGTCTGGTTCTTGAAAACCAGACCTCTACACTCTTTGTGCCCCAGCCGAGACTCGAACTCGGACTTTCAACTTCGGAGGCTGACGCTCTATCCATTGCGCTACTGGGGCGTAAACCTGGGTAAATCGGGCGGGTCGACGAACTATATTTCGACCTTGATGAAATATTTTACCATAAAAGCGAAAGGATCCTGGCGATCCGGTTCTTTTCGCTTTGTGTTTTTCCTATAATTGCGTGCTATATTATTCTCACAGGTTCTCTTTTTCAAGGAGGCACAGCATGGCAGTTATCACGATTTCGCGTGAATTTGGCAGCGGCGGAGATGCGGTCGCCATCCGCCTATGCGATGAACTGGGTTACAACTCTTTTAGCAAAGAGCAAATCACCGAGGCGGCAAAAGAGACCACCCTGGGGAAGCACAACGCCATCGATTACACCGAAGACAACCACGAAGTCCAGACTTTCCTCAACCGGCTGTTCGGACGCAATGCTTCTCCCGTCCAAAAGATTGCCTGGGCTGAAAATCCATCCATCGCCGAGCGCCCTGAGCGAGTGGATGCGCACGATACTGCCGTGCTCAGCCTGACGAAGCGGGCTATCCTGGCTTCCGTGAAAGCCGGCAATTTTGTCATCGTGGGACGCGGCGGACAGGTTCTGTTAAAAGATACCTCCGGCGTCCTGCATGTCCGGATTGTGGCGCCGGTTGAAATGCGGATCAAGCGAATCCAACAGCAATTACGCGACAAAACAGATGCTTCTCAATCAGATGATAAGCTGCGTCAAGCCGCGGCTGAAATCATTGCCAACCGCGATATGGCCTCAGCGGATTACATCAAGCGTTATTTCAACGTTGATTGGAACGATCCGCAACTCTATCACCTGGTGCTCAATCGAGGCAGGCTAAACGTTGAACAGGCTGCGCAAATCATCATCGCAGCTGTGCAAAGTATGGAAATGTCAGCCGCGGCTTCTAAAGACGCCGAAAAAAGGTGATCGGCCTTATTTTTTAGAAACCCGTCTGGCAATCTGATCTACCTGGTCCGGACTGGCGAGTTTTTTAAAATCGACCGCATATTTCAGCTTCAGCTTCGCTTCGGTGATAAAAATTCCAGCATCGATACCGGTTTTTATTTGTTTGAATTCATCGATCCATTGCACTCTTTCCGGATAGGATGCGGTTTGCAGGACTTTAATCAGGGCGCTTTGGATAAAGCCGATTTGAATCGGGGTGAGCTGGTAGTCCTGAACGTCACGGTCGCGATAATTGCCCTTTGATCTGGCAATCCTCAATTCAGAGCGCTTGATCATCAATTGATCAACGGATTCATCATCTTCTTCGCAATCGAGAGGTTTCGGATTCATCGCGGCATCCGGCAGGCGAGTTGGGGCATCGCTGCGGGGTTGGTCCAGAGACAGCAGGTGGCGAAAATCATTCGCGGCTTTATCGCGGTTGGTCAGGTTTTTCATTCCGAACATGCGTTCGACGGTCGCCAGCATGGAAGTATGATCGTAGATGGTATGGTCGATCACCCCTTTACGCGTATACGGCGAAATGACCAGGGCGGGCACGCGCACGCCTAATTGGTCAAAGAGGAAATGGTTTTGGACGTAACTCTGGGTGACCTGATCACCGGGGGGGACTGCCGGTCCTGGGATCACGTGGTCATAAAAACCGCCGTGTTCATCGAAAGTGACGACCAGCATGCTTTTTTCCCAGTGCGGTGAATTGCGGATGGTCTCATACACCTTCTTGATCAATTTTTCACCGCGAGTGACGTCGTCTAGTGGATGCATCGAGTTGCCGCATGTAAAGTCACCTGGACCGGTGATGTCAAACGAGTGCGAACCGTATTTCGGCTCAATAAACACAAATTTTTCACTGAAATCGGTCTTGCTCAGTTCGGACTCGAAATCTTCGAAATCTTTAAATCTGCCCTGTAGGGCGTTCAGGTTCATTCCGCTTAATGCGAAGCTGACAGGAAACTCATCGCCCTCGAAAATTCGCCAATTGATGCAGTAGTCATCGAGCAAATCGAAGATATTGCCATTCTCAAAGCGATAACCTTCTACTGTGGTCGCTGAGACGATATCCAACGGTGTCGGGCTGCCGTCCAAACCTCCCGAGGTAGCTGCCAGTAAGAAAAAGCGGTTGGGCCAGGTTGGGCCAGGCAAGGAAGAAAACCAATGGTCGCAAACCGCGAATTCTCTGGCAAGCGCATTCAACACGGGCAGCTGCTCAGGAGCGTAGCACTGCATGATGCGCTCGGGAGTTGTCGATCCATTGTCTACATAATTCTGGATAAAACCGGAATTATTCACCGGCGGGTAACCACCTGGAACCGGCTGGTAGACCGCACCACTCCCACATAAAGACACCAGCGTATTTTCAAATTCGTGTCCCGGATCATTATCGATATCCTTAAGCTGGAAATCGGCAGGGGTGCTGACAAAAACATCCGAATTGGTGACGGGATTTCTATTCTTATCTCGAGTCGGGTCGGCTCCTTCGATGGTCGTGGGATTGCCATTGATGTCAACTCCACGAATGCCGCTAAAACCGAGCATATGGTCGAAGGACCTGTTTTCCATCATTAGCACAAAAATGTGGTCAATTTTATCCTTGGGTTTGCGCTCCCGCGAAAAAATGGATACGATCCAATTTACCAGGGCGAGAATTGCGCAGCGGATCGTATCCCAAGCCACGCACACCAGGGTAAACACCCAGGAAAAGGCCACGCAAATGGCTTTTACTACCCAGGCGAAAGCCTTACATACCCATTTGGCGACCCAATACCAGGCCTTACAAACCCATTTTGCAACCCAATACCAGGCCTTGCAGACCCATTTTGCAACCCAATAATACGCTCGACAAAAGAAACCTGCGATGCAGTTCCAGGGGGTGTACCAATGACACTCCTCCCAGGATGTGCATTGGTTTGAGCCTTCATCCGCCCATTTTGAGCATTGGTTTGAGCCTTCATCCGCCCAGGTCGAACACTGGTTAGATCCTTCATCTGCCCAGGTCGTGCATTCATAGTCAATTTGGGAGGTCCAATTCTTACAGGTCAATACTGCCTTGGTCACCCATTTCGTGCATGTGGACATTAATAATCTCCCTGGTTTGGAAATTTTTGCGCCAACTGCCGGTAAAGCATTGCCAGTCGAATCCTGGCGAGGCCAATTCCAATAAATTTGCCAGCAGTACTGGCAGCAAACAAGAACAGCATTCCGAGGGCAAGCTGTTTTAGAATGTTAATAAATTCAAAATTATGGGCTGAAATAAAATAGATCACGAAGATCCCTAGAGCCACCGCGAGAAACTTTGCTCCCATCGCACAGCCGCACTCGGTGCTGTATTGTTTGGCTTGGTTCACATAGGGGAGCATTTCCTCTCTCCTGTCTGGATAATTACCGAGCATGTTTTCGATTTTGGTATCGATTCTTGACATTTAGGTTCCACCTGCCTGGCAAGTAAAATCCCCATTATTGTATAATGGGGAGGTTTGAAATTTTGGACTGATGCCAAAATATTTTGACCATTGTGGTCATTATACTCTTATTTTGGGGGCGATTCAACTTGTTTTATTCAAGTTAATGGGTAAAAATTTTTGATGAACGGAAAATAAAGAAGACCTGTCAGCCTGATGAATACGCTCGTTCGGGCAACCTGGAGGCGCGTTTACGAGAGGTGTGTAATCCATTGGAAAGAGGCAGCCTTTCCTTTCCTTGTGCGTCGCGAACCGTGTTCAGCATCAACCGTTTTAGAATCTCATAAAATGAAATATCGTATAAATCTAATATCACCGAAAGTGCGACATCCAGCTCTTTGGGACCGAAGGCCGGGTTGCAGTTTGAATCGATGAAAAAATACCTTCCGGATTGGTCCAGGCGGATATCGAATTTTCCATAATCGTACATTTGGGTGACATCAAATGCTTTCTTCACGTATTCAGTCAGCAGCGGATCATCATATCCTTGATACGAAACCGCAGCGTCCTTTTCACTTAGCCACTGGTCTTCAAAGGTTAAAAATACGAATTTACCTTCGGGGTGTTTAAAAATCTTTTCCGCCAGGAAAACCTCTTTGGTCGTGCCTTCAAGAACGATCGCGGTAATTTCTCGCCCAGCGATAAATTCTTCCACCAGTACTGTTTGCTTGTATGTGCGAATGAGGTAATCCAGCCGTTTTCTTAATTGGGTGATATTTTCGGATACTGCATCCTTCGTGATCTCTACCGAACCGTGGATGGCGTTGAGTTTTGAAATTAATGGAAAGCGCAGGGTCGGGTCCATGTAATCATCCGGCGTATTAAACAGCTGGTAGTTCGGCACCGGAACCCCGTTCTGCTGGAGCAGCTTCTTCACCAGAAATTTATTGGTATCCAGGGATAGACCCAGAATATCCGCACCGGTATAAGGAAAATCCAGCAGTTCTAGCACCCCTGGGATGGCTGAGGTCAGAGTTTCATCCCCTTTGACCGAATCCACCAGATTGACCACAATATCGGGCTTATCCATAAATAAACGGGATGGAAGATCACCGTTTCCCGGGTATAACAAAACGGTGACACCTAAAGATTCCAGGTAGTCACCAATTAATTCGGCATCTTTTTCAGCGTCTTTTTCGGTAATGTATTGCATCTCAGTAGGGAAATACTCGCGTTTGACATCGCTGTAAATGATTCCCACTCGCCTGGGGAGTTCTTCAAACGTCTCGGATTTTATGATCTTTTTCATGCCCCGTCCTTTCCTGACAGGCTGTGTAAAGTTTTCCCCATCACTATGCTTATTCTAGCCATAAACAGGAATTATCACAATAACACCCAATCCTGTGATGGGATGTTTTGGAGAAAAAAGCGAACAATATTCTATTTGCAACCTGAGACCTTGAGATCAGCAGTATGCCCCAGGAGAAAGCTGGCGAAGCTCAGAACGCAGCTGATCGATGATTGCCAGGTTGCCGTCTTCATCGCCAACACTCATGTACTGGTGCTTTTTATGGCTCAATTCCCCGCACAGCTGATAAAAGCGGGCCGTCCTGCGGTATGATCGCTGGCCGAGGGATGCGATCTGGGCGCGAAACCGTTTTGCAGGTGAAATTGCCGTGGAAAGCTGCTGGGGAAACATGGTGCCGAACTGCACCTCTTCACTTAGATAGCGAACCAGCAGCTGTTTTTCACGGTTGACCATATATAGTATAAAAATAAACATCACCAACCAGCCTGACCAATCGATAGCAGTGGTAATAAAAATACCTCCCCCTGAGCCATCGATGAAATAAGACAGGGTATTGTGCAGCGAATGCATACCTACCGCGGCCGTCCAACCCAAAGCAACAGACAGGCACTTGGCAGCCCAGGTGCGGCTCATGCGCGCTTTCGCGAGACCGATGCCAATGAACGCCGTATAGAATGGATGCTGCCAGCCCACCAGGATCACCCTGATAAATGCCAGGACAAAAAGGCCGCCCATGCCGTCTTCGACATATCCGTAACGGTAGATGTAATACACATTTTCGGTGGCCGCAAAGCCGAGGGCTGTAATGGCGGCGTAGACAATTCCATCCAGGATGGAATCAAATTCGTTATGCGCAGTCCAGAAGATAATCAGAACCGCCGCACCTTTAAGCGTTTCTTCGATGATCGGGGCAATCAGGGAACCCGTGGTCAGATCGGCGGCAGACTCTGAATTGGTAAAATAAAAGACCCCCACCTCTAAAACTGAATTGATAATGAAAGCAGCCCCGGCAGCCACCAGCGCACCCCAAAAAAATACTCCCACCAGGAGCTTAATAGGCTCTTTCTCGAACCGATCCAGCCAATAGATGATTCCAGCGGAGAAAAAAGCGGGAATGAAACCAAAAAACAAGGCGAGGGAAAACCCCATAGGAATCCTGTAGATCGGGCAAAAGCGAGATTATTTAAAATACAATTTTACTCGCTCCACGCGCGCATCGAAAGGGTCATAACCGAGAGCCGCCAAAACCTGCTCGGCTCGACCGGTCGCGCCTTCTCGGGCAGCGAGGCGCAGTTTCAGTCGAAGACGCTTTTGATCGTCCGGGGGAAAGATCTCGATCTTCTCGATTAATGGTCGCAGATCAATCTGCTTGCCGCGCCATTCCCGCAGGATGGGACCGTCTGTCTGGAGCTGCGCGACACGCTGGTGGAGTTCATCTGGCTTTTCAGGGTCGAGCAGGGTGACAATATAATCGGCCGACACCACCTGGGTGGGCAGGGAAGGAGCAGAAAGATCGATTGTCTCGACCGAGTGCAGTTCCAAGCCGGGCGGCAGAGCCGGTTTGAGGGAGGTGATAAAGGCCAAATGTTCGATCTCAGTTTCCAGCCAAATATCGATAATCTCTGAGCGGCTGGTCATGCCTAACGGCAGGGGACAGGCCTGGGTTAACCTGGGTTGGGGATGAAACCCCTGCGAATAAGCTAAAGGCAGGCTTTGCCCGGCGCAGGGATCTTTCCCATATTTTATGGAGATCGAGGTTGCTGGTGTAGCGCAATCCCGCGGTTTTTGAATAGGTGATCCGAAGGCGCACCACCAACTTATACCTCCTGCAGGACTTTTACCGATCGTACACGCCCCTGGCTGACTTCAGGGCATTTCCAACCTTCACCGGGATTTTCACGGCGCAGTCTGGGCAAAGGTCGGCAGGATACCGCAGGCAAAGCACTGCTGGCGGCAGTCAATGCGGGTTTTTCCTTCCAATGACCAGCGGTAGTCCTGGGTCAGGAAGGATTTTTTCACGCCGGGGTTGATATGCTCCCAGGGGAATATTTCATCGATATACCGGGTGCGGTGCGTGTAAAAACCCGGGTCAATCCCAACCTCATCAAAGGCGGAATACCAGGCATCCAGGTGAGATTGCTCCTGCCAGGCATCGAACTTCGCGCCATGTTTCCAGGCGGTGTACACCACTTCCGCCATTCGCCGGTCACCGCGTGAAAGCCAGGCTTCGAGCATAGTATCCTTGGGATCGGTCCAGCTTAACTTCATGCCCCGTCCGGAAAGGGTCTTTTTGAGGATATTCTGTTTCGCTTCGATCTGTTCCAGGGTATCGCAAGGCACCCACTGGAAGGGAGTATGGGGTTTGGGCACAAATGTGCTTACCCCAGCGTGCAGGTTTGCCCGGTTTCCGATCACTTTACGGCCTTCAGCCAGCACGGTTTTGCATAAATCGGCAATTGCCTGGACGTCTTCGAGGGTTTCGGATGGATGTCCAATCATAAAGTAGAGCTTGATGGTTTGCCAGCCGCGCTCATAGATGGAGCGGGTTACATCCAATAAATTCTGGGTGGAGATCGGTTTATTGATAATGTTGCGCATGCGCTCTGTCGCAGCTTCGGGCGCCAGGGTAAAGCCGCCCTGACGAGCCCCCTTCAGCTCCTCCAGCAGGTCAATGGAAAACGATTCGATTCGTAAGGAAGGCAGCGAAATGGTCACATGTTTACCGGTCAAACCGGGCAGCAACAGCCTTCACCAGTTCCAAAATATGCGTGTAGTCAGAAGATGAGAGTGAAAGCAAGGCGATTTCTTCAAAACCGGTGTGATCCAGCGATTCTTCTAACGCATCCACGATCTCAGCCACGGGCCGCTCGCGTACCGGACGGGTGATCATGCCGGCATGGCAGAACCGGCAGCCGCGGGTGCAGCCGCGCATAATTTCGATAGAGACACGGTTGTGCACTACATCCACATTCGGTACGATAAAGCGGGTCGGAGGTGGGGGCAGTTTGGCTACCAGGCGCTTCAAAATGGTCTTTGGCGCAGATGCGACCAATGGATATACTTCAGCCACGGTGCCGTCTTCCTGATAATCGACCGAATACAGAGACGGCACATAGACACCGCTCAATTTAGCCAGGGAAGTCAGCAATTGACTGCGAGGTAAACCGCTGCGTTTCCAGGCTTGCTGGGCGTTGACAATCTCCACCATAATTTCTTCGCCTTCGCCGATCACAAAGGCATCGATAAAGGCGTGCATGGGTTCGGGATTGTACGTGGCGTGCCCACCGGCAATCACCAGCGGATGTTCATCCGTGCGTTGGTTGGAAAATAATGGAATGCCCGCCAAATCCAGTAAATTCAGGGTATTGGTGTACAGCGATTCGTACGGCAGGCTAAAACCCAAGATATCGAAGTCAGCCAGGGCATGTTTGGTTTCCAGGGAGTACAACGGGATGCTATGCTGCCGCAGCTGCGCTTCCATGTCCGTCCAGGGGACGTAAGCGCGTTCGGCGAGCACGTCTGGGCGGTTATTTAAGATGTCGTATAGAATCGCCAGCCCCACATTGGGCATGCCGATGTCATAAATGTCCGGGAAAGCCAGGGCGACATGCGTCTCAACTGAATTCCAATCTTTAACGATCTGATTAAGTTCACCACCCACATATCGGCCTGGTTTTTGCACGCGTAAGAGAATGCGCTCGAGCCGTGATTCAATTTCGGAAGGGGAAAGCACCATTAAACTCCTTCGTTAAAATTCGGATATATCAGTCCAATTTTACCCCATCCGAGGACCAATAGGCAAGCCAGGTTCTTTTACAAGAGCTCAATTTTCTCAGCCAAAACAGGCAGGTCGGGCCACATACGCTCAAAGTAAGCCAGAACTTCCTGTAAGGCTTTCGCTAAAAAGACCCGGTCGTTGCCCGTCATAGCGCAGGCGATGACACTCTCTCGCCAGCGGTCTTGCAGATCGGTCTCGGCAACCGAGACATTAAATTCCTTGTGCAGCCGGGTGAGGATCGGTTTTACCTGCGAGCGTTTGTCCTTTAATGAGGCACAATCGGGCAGTTGGAAATGTATTGTCAAAACAGCGACAGGCATAAGATTATTTTATCCGACTGAGGCGGGTGGCGCAAATTGGCATAAAGATGGGCAGGCAGTTTCTCTCCCTTGCACTTTCATGTATCGACGGTTACAATCCTTGGTCTAAAGATGAATTTTCCCGCTTTCGCGCGGCCTGAAGAGAGAAGAAGCCTACATGGATGTTGAAACTGAATACCAGGCATCCCTGGACTACCTTTATAGTTTTGTCGATTACAGCCTGACGCGCAACTTGCGCTATTCACCAGAGAAATTTGATCTGGCGCGCATGGAAGCGTTAATGGAGCGATTAAACCGCCCCGAACGGCAGTATCCGGTTATTCATGTCGCCGGAACGAAAGGAAAAGGTTCGGTTTCGGTGATGTGCGCCAGCGCCTTACGAGCCCAGGGCTACCGAACCGGATTTTATACCTCGCCCCACTTGCATGAATACACCGAACGTATTCAGATTGACGGTCAGCCGATCGGCAAGCAAGAGCTGGTTGAGCTGGTGAGAGAAATTAAACCTCATGTCGCGGCCATAGAACGCCTGACAACGTTTGAAATCACGACGGCGCTGGCTTTCATGTATTTTGCCAGGCAAAAGGCAGGGGTGGCAGTCATTGAGGTGGGATTGGGTGGAAGATTGGATGCCACAAATGTATTGCCCCCCCTGGTTTCGGTGATCACATCGCTTTCGATGGATCACATGAACGTTTTAGGTGATACCCTGGCGCTGATCGCCGCCGAAAAAGCGGGCATTATCAAACCTGGGCGGCCCGTTGTTATGGCCCCTCAAAATAACGAGGCTCGCCTGGTGGTCGAGCGCATCGCAGCCGAAAGAGGATCAAGCCTGGTTGAAATTGGCCGCGATACCCATTATGCGCCTTTATCTCATTCGCTGGATGGTCAGACATTGATGGTCTGGAATGCGAAAGATCAACCGCTTTTGGATGAATATCTCGAGTCGGGATATACCACGGTCTGGCAGCCGACTCTGTTGCAGATTCCTTTGCTTGGATACCACCAGGTGGAAAATGCGGCCACGGCTTATGAAACCCTGCAAGTTGCCAGGCATGAAGGACTTGAGCTTTCAGAGGAAGCGATTCAAAAAGGAATGGCGAATGTCCATTGGCCGGGCAGGTTCGAGATATTGCACAGAAAGCCGATGATCATCGTCGACTCGGCTCACAACCGCGATTCTGCGTTAAAGCTTCGTCTGGCGATCGATGATTATTTGCCTGGGAAACAGGTTGTTTTGTTGTTTGGGGCTTCAGAGGATAAAGATATTTACGGCATGTTCGCCGAGTTGTTACCGCGGGTCAGGCAGGTAGTCGCCACACAGTCTATCCATCCGCGGGCATTGGACGCCAATAAGCTGGTAGAATTGGCTCACCAATTTGGCGTGCGGGCTCAAGCGGTTGTCCCTTTGGAACAGGCGTTGGAAAAGGCGCTGGCGCTTGCAGGAGAAGAAGCAGTTGTTGTGGCGGCAGGCAGTATATTTATTGCGGCTGCGGTTCGGGAAGTCTGGTTAAAAATGGAGACGATAGCTCAAGCATGAAGCAAGATGATTGGGATACGAGAACAAATGATGGCGAGGAATATACCTCCTCAATTCACCAGAGGACTGAGGAGCTTTACCGCATTCCGGACAGCGACCTGGATGAAAATGATTGTGTAGAATTATCGGTTTTGGTATTGAGGGATATCGTTGTTTTCCCGCGCATGATCTCACCGATTTTTGTCACCCCTGGCTCAAACCTGCTCGCGATCCAGGATGCCCAATATAACTTTCAAACGATGATCTCGTTGGTGCAGCGCGACGCCGACCTCGAAACCCCCAATCCGGAAGATCTTTTGCCCATTGGGGTTGAATTGGCGGTCGGGCGTCTGTTGAACATGCCTGATGGCAATAATTCTGCCCTGGTTCAAGGCCGCCGAAGGTTTGAAGTTCTGGAATTTACCCAGATTGACCCATTTCTTTAAGGTAAAAGCCAGAATCGTGGAAGAGCCCGGCGAGGTAGACCGCCACACTGACGCCCTCATGCGCACGACGCGCGATCTCTTTGAACGCTGCGTGCAGCTGGACCGCAGCCTGCCAGAAGAAGCCCATTTATTTTCACTAAATATTCAAGAACCGGGGTGGCTGTCTGATATGGTCGCTACGGCTATTTCCTTGCCGTTTAAAGAGCGCCAATCCTTGCTTTTACAGCTTGACCCGACTGAACGGCTTAAAAGGGTGAACTGGCTGCTGGCGCAGGAGCTGGATGTGCTCCAGCTAGAAGACGAAATTCAGACCCGCGTTCAGAGTGAAGTGGACCGCAGCCAGCGTGAATTCTATTTGCGCGAACAGATGAAAGCCATCCAGACCGAGCTGGGTGAAGGGGATATCTGGACGCGCGAGCTTGTGGAATTAAAAGAAAAAATTATCAAGACGGCTCTGCCAGACGAAGCTCGTTCCACGGCGATGAAAGAAGTCGAACGACTGGCGCAGATGCCGCCCATGGCGCCTGAAGTCGGGATTATCCGCACATACCTGGATTGGATCTTGGAGCTGCCCTGGCAAAATGAAACAGCGGACAATCTGGATGTGACTAATGCAGCCCGGGTTTTAGAGCAGTATCATTATGGCCTGGGTAAAGCCAAAGACCGGATATTGGAATACATCGCGGTAAGAAGCTTGAAGCCAAAACGGCCGCGCCAACCAATCTTATGCTTTGTTGGCCCGCCGGGCACAGGAAAGACTTCGCTGGGCCGTTCGATCGCGGAAGCGCTGGGCCGTAAATTCGTGCGCCTTTCATTGGGAGGCGTGCGAGATGAAGCCGAGATTCGCGGACACCGCCGGACCTATATAGGGGCGCTGCCCGGGCGCATTTTGCAGACCATGCGCAGGGCCGGTACGATAAATCCCCTTTTTATGCTGGACGAGATCGATAAACTGGGCGCAGATTTTCGCGGCGATCCCGCTGCCGCTTTGTTGGAAGTACTCGATCCGGAGCAGAACTTCTCGTTTTCGGATCATTACCTTGAGTTATCCTTTGACCTGTCCAAAGTCATGTTCATCACGACCGCCAACTCGCTGATGAGCATTCCTCCGGCTTTGCTGGACCGCATGGAAGTGCTGGAATTTCCTGGATATATCGAGGAAGAAAAGCTGGAAATCGCGCGCCGTTTCTTAATCCCGCGCCAGATGGAGGAATCAGGGTTGGATCTGGGTGAAGTGCGTTTCAAGGATTCTGCTGTTGGCAAAATCATCCGTGAATACACCTATGAGGCCGGTGTGCGCAACCTGGAGCGAGAATTAGGCCGGATGTGCCGCAAAGCAGCCCGTTTGAAATCCGAAAAGAAACAATTCCCGCGGATGTTTGCTGCCGGAACCGTGGAAAGATTTCTCGGCCCTCCTCAATTTTTCCAAACAGAAGCAGAACGGCGGGATGAGGTGGGCGTGGCGACCGCGGTGGCATGGACTGAAAACGGCGGCGAGATCATGCCGGTAGAGGTGCTAATTATGGATGGCAAAGGTAACTTGCAGATCACCGGTCAAATCGGCGACGTCATGCAGGAATCCGCCCAGGCGGCCTTGAGCTATCTAAAATCCAAATCCAAAGAACTGGATCTTGACCCTGAAATCTTTGAACGTCTGGATGTCCATATCCATATCCCGGAAGGGGCGATCCCAAAAGATGGCCCGAGCGCTGGGATTACGATTGGCACGGCGTTGATCTCCGCATTTACTGAGCGCAAGATATTTAAAGAAGTGGGCATGACAGGCGAAATTACCCTGCGTGGACGGGTCTTGCCGGTAGGCGGATTGCGCGAAAAAATTCTGGCGGCGCACCGCGCGGGATTAAAAACAGTGCTAATTCCAGAACGGAATATGAAAGACCTTGTGGATGTCCCCCGCAAGGTATTGGATGTCTTAAAGATTGTACCGATCAATCATATGGACGAAGTGCTGCAGCAGGCGCTTTACCCACCTTTGGAAAAACCTTCCCGGCAGCGGAAAAACAAGACGCAGGAAGGTGAATTACCAGAGAGCAAAAAGGACGCTGAAAAATAAAAGAAGAAGGGCCGCTTGAGCGGCCTTTCTTCTTTTATTCGTTTTCGGTCTCAATCTCCGCGGGCTGCTCTAAGACCACCCGCTCAGATTGCAGTGCCCGGACACCGTTACGGACCTGGCCTAAAATCCGTTCCATCTCGGTTTCGAGATTCTGCAAGGTGTCTAACACATAATCATCTGCATCGTGTTTTTGCTTTTCTGCTTCGGCGCGTCCCTGGGCGATAATTTGCTCGCTGCGGGCATGGGCGGCTTGAACGATGCCGTCCTTTTCGACCATCACTTCGCTTTTCTCGCGTGCCAGCTGCAGGGTGCGGTTCGCTTCTTCCTGCGATTGGGCGAGGATGCGATCACGTTGAGCTAACAACTGTTGAGCCTTTTTTATTTCCTCGGGGATAGACACACGCATCTGGTCGATGATATCCAGCATGCGGTCCTCGTCAACGATAACGCTATGCGTGAAAGGTACAGAGCGGCTCTCGTTGAACAGCTCCTCCAATCGGTCTACAAGGTGAAGAATATCCATGCAATCCTCCGCTAGTTCTGTGTCTTGCGTTGCAAGTCTCAGGCCATTATTATTGTATACCGAAAGCGTAAAATGTTAATCACGCAATGATGTCTGTGGCACAATTTGTTGGCCTTCGCCTAATTCCTTGAATTTGGCATACAAAGCTTTTGCTACATGGGCAGGCACCATACTGGTTACATCTCCTCCCAGCGAGGCAATTTCTCTCACCGAGGTTGATGCCAGGAAAGTGTGCTGCTCATTCGTAATAAATGGGACAATTTCGATTTCAGGCGCAAGGCGATGGTTGGCCAAGGCCATCCGAAATTCGTATTCGAAATCGGAAAAAACCCTCAGACCGCGGACGATTACGCCCGCTCCAATTTGCCGGCAAAACTCGACTGTCAAGCCGCTGTAGCCCATCACCCGGATCTTTGGATGGTCAATAAACGACTGCTCAACAAGATAAATGCGTTCTTCGGGCGAAAACAAAATTGTTTTCATCGGGCGGTTGAATACAGCGATAATTACTTCATCAAATACGCGTGATGCTCTCAGCGCAATATCGATGTGCCCATAATGGATTGGATCGAATGTTCCGGGAAATACTGCTCGGACTCTCATGGCTCTCCTTAGCTTACATCTCCGCGGCCTATCCCCCAAAACCGGTGGAAAGTGCGGGCTAAAGCTTCATTCTCTGGATCCGTTAGTTCCGGATCACGTTCAAATAAGGCCTGTGCTTGTTGGCGGGCTTTTTCAATCGTGAAGATATCCATCAAGTTTGCCATTTGTAATTCTGCATACCCAGACTGGCGTGTCCCCAAGAATTCTCCCGGCCCGCGCTGCTGAAGATCGCGTTCGGCCAGCACAAAACCATCGGTTGTCTCTGCCATGACTGCTAATCTTTCATTTTCAACCGAGTCTTCAGTATCCGGAATTAATAAACAGTACGATTGATCTGATCCACGTCCAACCCTTCCGCGGAATTGGTGTAGTTGGGCCAGACCGAACCGGTTGGCGCCTTCGATTAACATAACCGTGGCGTTAGACACGTCGACACCCACCTCGATCACTGAAGTCGAGACCAGGATCTGGTATTCTCCTTTGCGGAACCGTTTCATTACATCTTCTTTTTCTTCAGGCCGCAAACGTCCATGCAGCAGTCCCAGTTTTAATTGGGGGAAAATCTCCGATTGGAGACGAGCATGTTCTTCAACGGCGGCCTTGCCGTCATCGCCGTCGCCTTTTTCTACCAATGGATAAATAATAAATGCCTGGCGGCCTTCGGCGATCTGGCTTCTTATCATGTGATAAGCTCGTTCGCGTTCAGTATGGTGGATGACGTGAGTTTCTATGGGAATCCGTCCGACCGGCATTTCATCCATCACCGAAAGGTCGAGGTCGCCATAAACGGTTAAGGCCAGCGAACGGGGGATCGGTGTGGCTGTCATCACCAATAAATGGGGATTTTCACCCTTAGATCTCAAAATTGAACGCTGCGCCACACCAAACCTGTGCTGTTCATCGATCACGGCCAGCTGCAGGCGTTGGAACGTAACCGGATCTTCGAGTAAAGCATGCGTCCCAATCACCAATTTCACCGCGCCGCTGGCAAGATTTTCCCGAATGGCGCGTTTTTCGGATTCTGGCGTATCCCCTACCAGCAAACGGATTTCTTCTGAATGCAGTGGGGCAGGATTTTCATCACTGGATACTGCCAGCAGATTGACCAGGCTGCGATAATGCTGGTCAGCAAGGATACTGGTCGGAGCCATAATTGCCGCCTGGGCGCCATGTTGGGTTACCATGGCGATTGCCAGGGCAGCAATTACAGTTTTGCCAGAGCCCACATCCCCTTGTAAGAGCCGGTTCATCGGATGGCCAGACGCAAGATCATGCTGTACCTCTGCAATGACGCGCTGCTGGGCATTGGTTAACACGTAAGGCAGCCGCGCTATCTGCCTTTCCAGCCATTCCGGGTTCGTTTCAAAAATTTGGGCGGTTGCTTCCTGCCAGCTGCGTTTCTGCTGTTGAACCCCCAGTTGGAGGAAGAAAATCTCATCGAATGCCAGCCGTGCTCTGGCCGCTTGCAATTTTTCCTGGCTGTCTGGAAAGTGAGCCTGGATGATTGCATTCTGAAGATCAATCAATCCAGCGTTTTTACGGATCGATAGCGGCAGGAAATCAACCTGGCGCGGGGCCCAAAATGTGATTGTCTGGTGCATGATCTTGCGCAGCCAGCGCTGGGTGATGTGCGCCGAGAGTGAATAGATGGGCACAATCCGGTTTGTGTGCAAGTGCTCTTGTTCCAATAATTCCCAATCGGGGCTGTTCATCACCAACCGGCCTAAATACATATCTATTTTTCCGGAAACCACCAATTGCGTTCCTTCACGCAGGCGATTCGTAAGCCACGGTTGGTTAAACCAGGTCAGGCGTAGGAAACCGGTATTATCCGTTAACACAGCTTCGATGATTGTCGCCTTTCCCCCTCTCAGCGGACGGGTGGCAATGCTGGAAATCATTCCCAAAACAGTGACATCTTCCCCATAAACCAATCGATTTATGGGTTTCAACTGGCTGTAATCGTCATAGCGGCGGGGAAAATAATAAAGCAGGTCTTCCAGGGTGTTTAGTCCCAACGCTTCAAGAGTCTGCGCGTTCTTGGGGCCGATCCCGCTTAATACGGTAAGTGGTGCGCCAATTCCTGGCGTTCCTTGCGGCGGTGCAATCCGGTTATTGTTGGGTCGAAGTCGTTCTTGAGTGGGGGCAGCGGGAGGGGTAATTCCTTGAGGGGAAGATTGGTTTACAGAGACTTGAGATGTCTCTTTTGCGCTACTTTTTATGGACTGGGGATGACTGACGATCGGGCCGCGATTTTGGCGTCCAGGCGCAGGCTGGCTGGGCTGCACATTTCGTAAAAGGTCAAAAATTTCTGATAACAGAACAGGTCTTTTATCAGAATCCAGATTGCGATAAGAAGAAATTTTTTCGGCCACATTTTGGATCAGGTTAATATCTAAATTCGTGGATCGCGCTTCATTTTCCCAGACAGGTAAAAATTTTTCTAATCCGCCCACAACAGCGCGATTCTCGTATCCAAGCTCGGCCTCAAGTTTTAAAATTTTAAGCAGTTTTTCGATAGATGAAGGCATGCAGTTATTTTACCGCAAGTTTATGCGAGTACCGAAAGTTAGCATCATTTGAAACCCCCAGGAGCTCAATAAGCTTCGCAATAGTCAGATTCGGCCAGTGAAAATGCTCTAGGAATTTGTAAACGCTTCAACCACAAACAAACCCAGGGCGCTTGGCCCCAACAGAGTTGCCACGGGCAGGTTAATGGTATGCTCGCTAAATGTTGTCCGGGTAAAATGATCCTGGGTATGTTCACGCAGGATGCGTCCATCCTGGGCGCTGCAGCCAACCGCACATTGCACAAATGAAATACTTTGCAGCTGATCAAACTCTTCTAAGAATTCCTGAAAGAAATCGATCACCTGGCGGTGATTGCGCACTTTCTCAAGCGGAGAGAGATGACCTTCTTCTATCGTAAAAAGTGGGTATAAACCAAGCATTTCACCCACCATGGCTTGAGCCCGGTCTAAGAATCCTGCAAGATATAAATAAGAAAGTCCGGGTGTGCACACGACGGCATAAACATGAGGGATCATGCTGCGGATCAAACGTTCGGTCTCAGCCAGAGATGCGCCTTTTGAGACAGCTTCGGCAGCAGCCTGGACCAGCATCCCCAAACCTACTGAAGTGGTTTGAGAATCAACGATTTGCAGCCTGACCCGCCCGTTAACCTGTTTTTGGGCTTCGGCGGCACGTTCAAAAAAATTGCATATAGCGGAAGAAGAAAAAATCCCCAGGACCTGATCGAACGACTGGCCATTTTCTTCGCGGCTCAATGATTCGCACATCTGGTCGATGGAAGGGACAATCAACCGAGGGAGATCTCCATTTATTCCAGAAAGGGGTAAATCCGCGGGTTTGAGATTCTTGCCTGCTTCATAAAGCGTGCCCCGGTATTGGATATCGTATGGAATCACCCTTACCAGGCTTCGTCCAGCGAAAGTTGGCAGGGTAAATTGCACTGCGCTGTCTGTCAGGATTATGATCGATCCCATAATTACTCGATGGCCACGATGAAATGGTAATGCGGTTGACCGCCTTCATGCAGCTCAATCTCATGAGATGGGTATGCTGCGCGAACCTTATCAACGATGATATTAACGTCGTTTCTTGATATGATTTCCCCATAGAACAACGTTATTCGTTCACGCTTATCTGTCTGGGCTTTTTCCAGCAGACCCAGGCAGGCTTCTTCGACCGATGAAACGGCAAGAACCACATTGCCGTTCAAAATGGCGATGACTTCACCCTCATGAACGTCCACGCCATTTATTTCAACGTTTCGCGTGGCTGTCGTTATTTCACCTGAATCCACTTCATCGATAGCCATGGTCATGTCTTTTACGACGTGATCAAAGTCGCCTTCCGGATTTAAACGCAGCATGGCGTTTAGACCCTGCGGAACGCTTTTAGTAGGGACAACCGCAACTTTCTTCACCGTCATTGTAGCCGCGCTTTGGGCTGCCATGATGATATTCTTATTATCCGGGAGTATGACAATTTTATCGGTCGGTAAATTTTCAAACGCTTGAAGGATTTCTTCGGTGCTGGGGTTCATCGTTTGTCCACCGTGGACTATCGCTGCCACGCCCAGGCTGGCGAAGATGCGCGAGATACCGATGCCGGGTGAAACGGCAACCACCGCGATCTGGTTGGGTTCAACAGCGGTGAGATGAAGTGACCCAGCACTATGCTCGCTTTCGCGGTCAATCTGGGCTACCAGGTTCTCCATGCTTATTTTGGTAACAGTGCCGATGCCCATGATATAGTCGATAGGGGTATAGCGCTTGTCGAGCGGCACATGGATATGCATGCGGTACATTCCATCCCCTTCGCCTACCTGAATTGAGGTGCCGATCTCCGCCAGGTCCTTGTAAAAGGCTTCAAGATCCAGCTCTTTCTGAGGGTGAAAATCGATCACCACCTCATAGTCCTGGCCTTCCTCGATCTGTTCGATCGCACTTTCGATCTGCATTGATGCCAGCGGTTGTACAACCGTGATTGCAACATCAAGCGACTGCCCATTAATATACCTCAACATACCTTCGAGGATAAAGAATAGACCTTTACCCCCAGAATCTACTACACCAGCCTGTTTTAAGATCGGTAGAAGCTCGGGGGTGTGCTTAACTGAGACATCCGCCGCGTTTACTATGCGCTGCAGCAGACCGCTTTTTTCACCGTCTTCAGCCAATGCTTTTTCTGCTTCAATGGCAATATCCTTGGCGACTGTTAAAATGGTGCCTTCAACCGGCCGGACAACCCCTTTATAAGCTGTGTTTTTTGCTTCAACCAGCGCCTTGACAATGACCGATGCATCAATCGTTTCCATAGAATCCAGGGCTCGGGCAAATCCGCGAAATAACTGTGAGAGGATTACGCCGGAATTTCCACGCGCCCCCATTAAAGCACCCTGAGCGATGGAATGAGCCATCTTCCCGACGTTGTTCTCGCCGGAATTGGCGATTTCATTATAGGCAGCCTGCATGGTGAGCAGCATATTTGTGCCGGTATCACCATCCGGAACCGGAAAAACATTCAAGGCATTGACAGTTTGTTGGTTTGTTTTCAGCCACATCATCCCGGCAATGATCAATTCCTTCAGCCCTTGACCATCCAATAAATTTACCTTCGCCAGTTTTCGGCCATCCATCGCAGGTGGTAATGTAATATTACTCATGCACGACTCCAAAATTCAGCGGAATTGATCACTTATCATCCATTAATCGGTATTGCTGATGCGTAGTCCGCGCACATGGACATTAACCTGATTGACTGGCAGTCCAATTGCCCGTTCAACATAATAGCGCACATTTTCAGCCACACTGGAGGCCACTGACTTAATCCGTGTGCCGTACTCCACGATAATATATACATCAATCGTAATTCCACTGGCATCATACAATACATCAACGCCTAAGCTTGGATCTTTCGTAAGTACCTGGGCTAACCCCTGTGCCAGGTTTTTAGGGGCCAGACCAACAACGCCGTAGGATTCTAGCGCTGATTGCGATGATATTGTGGATATGGCTCGGTGCGAGATATAGATATTGCCTAACGGATTAGCTTCTTCACTCATGCTTAGCACCCTTTTTACTTAAACAACCATGCTTGAATAAAGATACGGATTGTGGTAAAATACCCGACTGCGCCAGGCATATCCTGGCCTGACATAAACAGCAATCATTTCTGAAAGGATTTACAAATGGCAAAGTGCGAAGAATGCGGCAAAACTACTACTTTCGGTCATAATCGTAGCTTCTCCCAACACGCGACGAACCGGACTTTCCGACCAAACTTGCAGCGCGTTACTGTTCTTGAGCAGGGGCGCCGGGTTCACAAAATGTTGTGCACCAAGTGCATCCGGACGATGAGCAAGTCTGTTTAATCTTGTTCAGCGCAACCTTCGCAAAGATCGCGGCTTCCGCTGCGATTTTTGTTTAAACCGCTGCCTTACGCAAGGCCGCGATCCCTGCCGATATACCTCCAGGATACTTAAATATTGCCGTGGCGGCGACGATTAACCGCGCGCCAGCGGTATAGACCAATGGGAGCGTCTCTGCGGTAATCCCACCGTCAACTTCTATCAGGGCAGGGGAACCGAGATCCTCGCACATTCTTCGCACCTGGCTTACTTTCTGAACCATATTCGGAATAAATTCCTGCCCCGAATACCCAGGGTTCACCGTCATAACAAGCACGTAATCAACAATCGGCAGCACTTCAGCAACTCGATCGGCGGGAGTGCCCGGATTTAAAACAATCCCTGCCTTACACCCCAAAAATTTTATATGCTCTATCGTCCGGTAAATGTGAGGGGTGTTCTCGATGTGGACGGATAGATTGGAGGCGCCAGCCTTTGCAAAAGATTCAACATGCAGATCAGGCTGTTCGATCATGAGGTGAACGTCTAAGGGCAGGCCCGTGATCCGGCGGACTGTTTCAACGATAAAGGGTCCCATCGTGATGTTGGGCACGAAACGACCGTCCATCACGTCTATGTGGATCCAGTTCACCCCCCCGGCTTCAGCTTCACGAATCTGCTCCCCAAGGCGTGAAAAGTCCGCAGATAATATTGACGAAGAAATAATAATTTCTTTCATTTGATCACCGCGGCGGATTCAAGGTGAACCAAACATACAGCCAGAATGGGATCAACCCGCCGGCGGCGATCAGTGCCAGCAGCGCAAGGGAAATCGTTCCCCAATCGATTTCGATCCCGGCTTCTGGCTGAGATGCCGGGCCTGCATAGGCTGGCGCACCAGATACAACGTGGTTAGGCGATGTATCGCTGGGGATGCTCTGGGGTCGATTCTGGTTTACGGGCATAGGCCGAGTTACGGGCTGGGCTGGCTGTGAAGATAAAGGAGGAATATTGGCCGCATATAAGTCGGCAGATTGGCTGAAGTTCAATAAAATACGTCCGAATTGGTCGGCAGTTCGATAGCGGCCTGCCGGTTCTTTTGATAAAACTTTCAAGATAATTTGCTCGAGTGACGGAGGAATGGCGGGATTAAACACTCGAGGAGGAATTGGAGCAGATTCACGGTGCATGCGCGCTAATTCTGCCGGATCATCTGAAATGAACGGCAGGCGGTTCGTCAGCATTTCATATAAAATTACACCCAGGGAATAAACATCCGAAGCAGGCATGGGGGCCTGCCCGGAAGCCTGTTCTGGAGAAAAATACTGCGGCGATCCCCAAACCACATCGTATTGCTCGTCAGGGTGGATGGATGCCAGTGCCCTGGCAATGCCAAAATCGGTAACTTTTAGCCTCTGGTCGGGCGTGACCAGCATATTATGCGGTTTTACGTCGCAGTGGACAAAACCTGCGCGGTGGGCATATCCGATGCCGGCACATGCTTGCACGATCAATGGAATGGCTTCGTCAATGGTAAATACGCCGCGCGCCTTCATCATCGTTTTTAAGTCGGTGCCGGGCACGAATTCCATGACAATAAAAAGCCGTTCCTGGTCCAGCCCAAAATCATGAACCGTAACGATATTTGGATGGGAGAGATTGGCGGCTGCTTTTGCTTCCTGGTGAAAGCGATCGCGAAAAGCCTGGCTGCTGGAAAAATCTTCACGCAGAACCTTAATAGCGACAGGGCGTTCCAGCCGTAAATCCCAGGCCTGGTACACGACAGCCATGCCTCCTGTACCCAGGCTCACCTGAAGCTGATAACGATCACCTAATAGCGGGGGATTGGAGTTAATATTTTCCATCTCTCGCGTCAGATTATATCATAGTCGTTTGGGATATAATTTGCTCCAGGAGATGAAATGAGAGCAATCAAGGCCCATCTACGTGAAAACCCATTTTCTTTTCTTTTGCTCGCCCTACCTCTGGCTTTGGCCGCTGAGCTAGGCCATTGGGGGGATGTGCCGGTGTTTATTCTTTCCGCGGTGGGTGTTATTCCAATGGCGGGCTATATTGGCGCAGCCACGGAAGCCCTGGCGAGTTATACCGGACCTCGGATCGGAGGATTGCTTAATGCCACACTGGGAAATGCCGCAGAACTGATTATTACCCTGATGGCAGTGCGGGCTGGTTTGCTAGATCTGGTGAAGGCCTCCATCACGGGTTCAATCCTCGGTAATTTATTACTTGTGCTGGGATTCGCAATGTTGGTTGGGGGAGCCCGTCACGGAGTGCAGGTATTTGACCGGCGCCAATCCAGTAATAATGCAATTCTCCTCGCCTTGACCATTGTCGCCCTGATCATCCCTTCACTTTTCAGTCATTCAATCGGCCCAGATAACGATCCAAAAGTCGAAGCTTTGAGCCTGGGTGTAGCGGTGGTGATGATCGTTTTATATGTTTTGGGATTGATCTACAGCCTTAAGTCGAATAATAGCCCAATCACCCACACTGCCGTCGTAGAACATAAAAAGCCAAAATGGACGCAGCGCCAATCTTTAATCGTGCTGGCAATATCTACGGCTGCGATCGTGTGGTTGAGTGAAATGCTGGTCGGCGCAACAGAATCTGTGGTGGTCAGCCTGGGTTTGTCCGAATTCTTCCTGGGCATTATTCTCATCCCTATTGTAGGAAATGTTGCTGAGCATTTTGTAGCCGTGCAGGTTGCGTCGCGCAACCAGATGGAGTTAAGTGTCGAGATCGCAGTATCATCCAGTTTACAGGTGGCATTATTTGTGGCTCCGTTCCTGGTCTTTGTAAGTCTTTTAATGGGGAATCCATTAACCCTGATTTTCAACCAGTTTGAGCTATTGGCCTTGATTGCCGCGGTGGTGATCACAGCCCTGGTGTCTTCTGACGGCGAATCAAACTGGCTGGAAGGGGCGACGTTATTGGCTGTTTATGTGATTCTGGGGATTGCCTTCTTCTTGATCCCTGGGGTGCAATGATGAGACCTGCGAGTCCTTTACGTTTTCTTACCCCCTGGACCATATTAGGTACGATCGGTGTCTTTGCGGCATTGTTAGCCGTGTGGGGATTGGTTATACGCGGTTTAACCAATAATCAGATACCTGCGATTGTTCCAACCGCTGTGGTACAGGTGATCCCGGCCCCAACTTCGACTTCACCCAGCGTTGCCACCATCCCGCCTACTCCGACTACAAAGCCAGAATTAAGCACACCTGAAGCAAATTCCCAAATAAAAATTGGTGATTATGTGCAAATTTCAAATACTGGTGGAGATGGGCTTAGAGTTCGATCCGGGCCTGGCACCAGCAATCCCCCGTTATTTTTGGGGATGGAATCTGAAGTCTTTAAAGTAACGGATGGGCCAAAGGAATCGGATGGATATGTCTGGTGGAATCTGGCCGCGCCTTATGACGCCAATCGAAAAGGGTGGGCTGCCTCCAATTTTCTGTCTGTGGTCGCACAACAACCTTAAGGAGCACAATGAATGCGTTAATGCCCACCAGCATCACCGCCAACCGCAATGAAGCGATATTAACAATTATATGGAATGAAGGGCATACCAGCGCGTACCCATTCGGCCTGGTGCGTGCGGCCTGCCCGTGCGCCAGCTGCCGGGGTGGGCACGAATACATGAGCGCTGAACCTGATCCGGAGGTCTTCGGCAATCGACTGGTGGATTCTCCGCAAACCCGTTTGGTAAAAATTGAAGCTGCCGGGTCGTACGGAATTGTAATCGAATGGGAAGATGGTCATCACTATGGTATCTATAACTGGCATTACCTGCGAGCTTTGTGCCCTTGTGCTCAATGCAGGCAAGCGAGCGCGAAATAATAATCGGTGGGAAATGCTCTTCCCACCGATTTTTTCCTTCAGGATTTCTTTCTCCCAGACAAGATCGCAGCTAACACTCCGGCTGTAATCGTTAAAGCAGCCAATCCGGCGCCGGCTTGCAGGACTGTCCTGGGTTCCATGCCTGGCATCACGATTTCGCCGTTTCCATAATTCTTGAAATACTGCCCCCATTGCGTTTGCAAAGCGGCTTCGACACGCTTGCGACCGACAAAGGGATACCAGTAGACATTGTGATAAAAATTACTGGCAAAATAACTCCAGGGCACAATCGGCGAGCGCAATAAAATATTTTCGAAAGGTTTCAGGGGACCGTGATAAATCAGCTTCTGCCCTTTTGACGCAAAGGTGTCAGTCTGGATGAAATTCCAGGCGGGTTCCTTTTCGATGTCGTAGCCCACGATCTTGATCTGGCGAGGATCGGCAATTCCCAATCCATCTTCATGCGCCATTCTAAGAAATTGGATCTTCATCGGATCAAAGCCCTGCAGCCTGGCTGAAACCGCATCGATTGCAACCTGGTCGGAGGACGCGATCAGGATATTTTTTTCGTGCCAGTTCATTGCCCGCGGACCAGGGCCATCTCCTGCGAATGTTCCATCCATCACCGCGAAAATGCCGGGGTGAATTTCCTGCTGGATCATCAGCAGATCCACCAGGGTTTCATGAATGAGGCTGTGCGTCCAGTGTCGATTGCGGTGGAGCAAGCCGCCAAAGGCGTTTTTCATCGCGCCGGTTATGGTGGTGAAAACGTGTGTCTTGACCGTCGGCAGGTGGACGATATTTTTTCCAACGAGCGTTTTAGGAATATAGACACCCTCTGGATACACTTTATCCAATACATGAAATTTGCCGTGACGGGGTGAATACCGTTCCCACTCAAAATTTTCCTGGTATAGATATTCGCAAGGGATATTTAATTTCTCGGTCACGAAGCGATGCTTGTTGTTCACCTCACCAACGCTGGTGTCAACCACAACGGTATCATTGTGAATCCCAACCAGGTCAGAATATCCAAATTTCTGCAATGCTTTTATCGTCCCTTCTAGCTGCCAGGGAGTTGAGGAACAGGCGGGATACCAGGTCTGCCATGAAATATTAATTTTTAAACCGGTGGTCACGTTTTTGGGCAAGGCTGCTTCTACTTCAGCCAGGGACATCAACCGCTCGATATCATCCAACACGGTGGCGGGAGCTGGTCTTTAAAACAGCGACCTTGCCTTTTCCGGGAAAATCACTCATACAAGACTCCTTTTCAGAATCGATTGTACTTGAACGAATGCACGTCGTCCAGTAGGTGGCCTCACAGGCACTTCACAAGAGCAAGAATTTTCAAAATTAATAAATTGACGCGCGGATCTGTTCAACCAGTTGTAAGACTCTTTCCGGAGCATCTCCCACGTAGTCTTCAACGCGCAGCAGGTCCATAATTTCTTGCGGAGAAAGGAATTGGGTAAATACCGGGTCAGATGATAAGAATCCGGCCAGTGGATTTGCCTGTCCATTTTGAACTTCATCCCAGGCAGCCAAAGCATGTTGGCGAAGGCGCTCATGCATTTCCTGGCGGTCTGCGCCTGCCTTTCCTAATGCCATCAACAAGCGCTCGGTACTGGCGAACGGCCCGTATATCTCCAGGTCGCGTAGAATGGCATGGGAGCGAATTTGCAATCCGGAAAAAATTCTTATGCTGGTTAGCAGGAGCTCATCGACGATTAAAAATGCTTCGGGCAGCAAAGTTCGCCGGTTGGCGCTGTCATCTAAAGTTCGCTCAAGTAGGGAGTGGGCGGCGTTATTCCAGGCTACAACCGGCATTTGCGCCAGGTATCGAGCGAGCGAATCAATTTTTTCGGCCTGGATTGGATTGCGTTTAAATGGCATGGCTGATGAACCTACCTGGTGGCGGCCAAAAGGTTCTGCCAGTTCACCGACCGGGGGTGATTGTAATATGCGTAAATCAAAAGCAAATTTGTATAAGACCGCTCCGATTGAAGCCAGCGCGCTGATCACAATATAATCCTGCCGTCGAGGATAAGTTTGCGTGGCAATCTCAAAAAATGGCAGGTCCAAGAATTGACTCAGTCGAGTTTCAAACGCTGACAGATGGTCTTTTCCGATCAATTCAGCATACGATGCTGACGTGCCGACAGCCCCCTTGAAACCCTTGCCGCGGGTCTGATCCCTGATCTGGGTCAGGTTATGCCAATCTGCCAATAAATCTTGCGCATAGCTGGCAAACCGGTAACCGAGGGTGGTTGGTTCTGCCGGCTGAAGATGGGTGAATGCCATCACGGTGGTGCGCGCGTACTCTTCCATTTTATTCGCGATTTCAGCCAGCAGTTTGCTTAATTTATCCAGGACCACATCGATCGCCCTGCGCAGGCGGATAGCATCGGCATTGTCTTCGATGTCCATCGAGGTTGCGCCTAAATGAAGTATCCCGCCGCCGTTAGGACATTGTTCGGCATAAGTCCGCAATTCTGCCATCAGATCGTGGTGGATTTGTGCCTCAATTTCCAACGCGCGTGGAATATTGATATTTTCAACATGGGTTTCGATTTCTGTTGCCTGAGCCGGGGTGACCAACCCAAATTCGACCTGGGTTTTAGCCAATGCCAACCAAATCTGCCGCCAGAGCAACCGTTTGGTTTTTTCACTCCAAAGTGACCGCATTTCAGGGCTGGCATAGCGCCAGCTGAAAGGTGAAATGTAATTCTCGTATGTTGTCATTGAAGTTTTTTTTCTACAAAATACTTAATTTGATTATTTACTGGATCGAAAATTGCACGCTTGCAGTTAATGCAATTAAAAATGGTTGCAATCCAACCATTTGGCGCATATAATTACTAGAATGTTACCACTGTTCGCACGTAGATAGAACCATGGTCTTTACAATGATGATTTTCGAACAGTTAAGGCAACCTGGAGGGGCAGAATAATGCCTGAAGATAAGCTGGATACACAGCACATCACCCAGAATTTTACTTCAAACTCGGGTCAAACGAAGCATCTTAACACCGGGACTATTCTGGTCGACCGTTACATGGTCCAGGATGTGGTGGGTATTGGGGGTATGGGGGCAGTGTATCGTTCCCGTGATATGCATTTTCCGAATGTCATCAAATTGGTGGCGGTCAAAGAAATGGTTAACATGGCGCCCGATCCACTCGTGCGGCAGACCATTGTGCAGAATTTTGAACGGGAAGCTCATATTCTTGTTTCTCTTTCCCATCCATCCATACCAAAAATTTTTGATTTCTTTACTTTTGAAGAACGATCTTACCTGGTCATTGAACTGGTTAATGGAAAAGATCTGGATGCTATTCTGAGCGAAACGCAGGGATTTTTCTCGGAGGATCAGGTCATCGCCTGGGCGATCGAGCTTTGCGATGTGATGGATTACCTGCATAGACACAAACCTGAACCGATCATTTTTCGGGATATGAAGCCCTCGAACATTATGGTCAACCAGGATAACCATATCATGCTGGTTGACTTTGGGATCGCCAAACTGTTCCATGAGGGACAGAAGGGAACCATGATCGGGACGGAGGGCTATTCGCCGCCCGAACAATATCGAGGTGAAGCCACACCTCTGGCTGATATTTATGCTTTGGGAGCAACACTTCATCATTTGTTGACCCGGCGTGATCCGCGCTTAGAGCCACCGTTCACTTTCGCGGAGCGTCCCATTCGCCAGATCAATCCATCAGTTTCGGTCGAGCTGGAAACTGTGATCAATACCGCGCTGCAATACAACCCGGGCGACCGATTTCCAAATACCGAGGCGATGAAAGAGTCGTTGATGATGGTGGCTCGCAAAACCGGAGCTTTAACTCGAATAAAAATTTCCCAGCCTGCCTCACCGGTGATTGTTGAAACGGGTCTCAAAGCTCTTTGGACATTCAAATGCGAAGATGAAATCCGCGGATCGCCCGGTTTGCTGAATAACACTGTTTTTGTCGGCGCGTACGACAACAACCTGTATGCCGTCAGTGCCACGAATGGCGAATTTCAATGGAAATTCCCTACGGATGGCGGCATCATCACCAAGCCCACTTTTGATGATAATAACATCTATTTTGGATCAGAAGATAACCGGCTGTATTCTGTATCATACCGGACGGGGAAAATCAACTGGACTTTTGATGCGACCGGTCCGATCCGCAGTTCACCCAAGATCGCTGAGGGTCACATTTTTGTTGGCTCGGATGACGGCAGTTTATATGCGGTAAATATCATATCCAGCCGGCGCACCTGGAAAGTAGAAACCGGATCTCCAATACGCTCAAGCCCATTTATTACAAGTGATTATGTTTACTTCGGAACCGAAGATGGCGAATTACTTTGTGTTGATTTTCGAGGGACGGTGAAATGGCGTTTTCGGGCGCGGCGATCGATCACTGCTTCACCGATCGTTACTCAAGGGGTGGTTTTCTTCGGCTCGCTTGATTCAACTTTCTACGCACTGGACGCAAAATCAGGGTGGGTGATCTGGCGTTTCCGGATGGGTAAAGGTTCCGTCTCATCACCGGTCAGGGTTGACAACCTGGTGATTTTTGGTTCGGCTGATGGGATTATCTACTGCCTGGATTCAGGAAGCGCAAAGGAAATCTGGCGATTTAAAGCCGATCACCAGATCAGCGGTTCACCAGCCGTGTACAAAGATTCAGTATATTGTGGTGCCGCGGATGGCACACTTTACTGCCTTGATTACCATAATGGGCGGTTACGCTGGAAGTTCTTTACGAACGGACCTATCACCGGAACGCCTGTTATCCACAATGATGTAGTGTATATCGGATCTCATGATCACATGCTGTACGCGATTTTAGCTTGAGCAGTATACAGCCAGCCCATTTGGAGGCCTCGTGTTTGATTTCATCAAAAAAATTTTTGGCAAGAGCGAAGAGAAGAAAACAGAGCCCGCGTCGATCGAATCCGTGCAAACGGCACCGCTTTCAGATGACCAGCTTCAGGCAGTAAGTGTTCCACACCTGGAGTGTTATCCGCCTCAATTATTGGTTGGCAGCGCTCAATCCGTTGGCAGGCAAAGAGACCATAATGAAGACACACTGTTAGTGTTCCAATCCATACTGGCAGATGGCGATTCAGGCGTTCCATTTGGATTATTTATGGTTGCCGACGGCATGGGCGGGCATATGCATGGTGAAATTGCCAGCGGCTCAGCGGCCAGAGCATTATCGGATTTTATCGTTAAACGGTTGTATCCCTCTCTCATGGGCCTGGATCCGGAACCGCAGAGTGAAAGTTTGCAAGAAATAATGGAAATGGCGGTCCGTGAAGCCCAGCAAGCCGTTCTTAAGAGGGCGCCTGGCGGCGGGACGACGCTGACCGCTGCAATGGTGATTGGCGAACAAGTCACCATCGCCCATGTTGGCGACAGCCGGGCATATTTCATATATCCAGATGGGCGCATGCAGATCATGACGCTGGATCATTCATTAGTCAGGCGTTTGGTGGATCTCGGACAATTGACAGAGGAACAAGCGAGATCTTATCCGCAAAAGAATGTGCTCTATCGTGCATTAGGCCAGGCCGAACCCTTCCGGCCAGATATCCATACCCATTTAATGCCGCACCCGGGGTTTATTTTGATCTGCAGCGATGGATTATGGGGGTCAGTACAAGACACAGAAATGTTCAATATCATCACGTCTGCTCCTAATCCTTCGATTGCGTGTAGTCGGCTGGTGGATGCTGCCAACGCGGCTGGCGGACCGGATAATATCAGCGCAGTGATCGTTCAATATTTCGGGTAAGATGGATAATATATGACAGGCGGGTTAGATTACTACCACATTTTGGATATACCACGGGACGCAACGCCGGAAGAAATTCGTACGGCTTATTTTGAGTTAGCCCGGCAGTACCATCCAGATGCAAACCCTGACCCCTCAGCCCGAGAACATTTCTTGATCATTCAGGATGCCTACGCAGTCCTATCCAATCCTGAACGGCGAGCTGAATATGAATCGCGTCTTCCGCCTCCTCCAGCACCTCCTGAAATTTCGATCAACTTGCAATACAGCCGAACGGTCATACCCCGCATGGAAGAGCCTCAGCTGGTGTATGGGTTGGCGGAGCTGACGTGTACTTCCGAACCTGACCGCTCTCAGTATCCCCCAATACACGTTTGCCTGGTGGTCGACCGGTCCACTTCGATGAACGGTGAACGCATCGACATGGTCAAGGCAAACATCTCCCAGTTTTTCAAGCTGCTCAAACCGCAAGACATGATCTCGGTCGTTACTTTCAGCGACAGGGCTGAGGTTGTCATACCTCCCAGTCGGCCTTCTGATCTGGTGCGCATGGAAAACCGGATCAGCATGATCCACACCAGCGGTGGAACGGAAATCTTAAAAGGTCTTGAAACTGGCCTGGCTCAATTAACAGTAGCCAAGGGTCTGCGCATGCTCCGCCAGTTAATCCTCCTGACCGACGGGCATACATACGGGGATGAACAGATATGTTTCGAGTTGGCGAAAAAAGCAGCGAACAATGGGATTACGATCAATGCCTTGGGTTTAGGCCACGAATGGAATGACGCTTTCCTTGATCGGCTGACCAGTTTGTGCGGTGGAAATTCTGCATTCGTGTCGTCGCCCAAAGATTTATATAATTTTCTGGAACAGAAACTGCGCTCACTTACTACTATCTATGCCAGGCGGATCAATTTTGAGTTTCAAAGCACTCCTGGCGTAGAACTGCGTTATGCATTCCGGATAAATCCCGAAGTAGGACCGATGCAAATTAACAGCCCGATTCCAATCGGTGATTTGCTTTATGGAAAAAGCCTGGTAGTCCTGTTCGAGTTTATGCTTCCACCGCTCGCCAAAGATCTGGAAAGAGTGGTGCTGGCAAGCGGACGACTGGTGATGGAGCTTCCGACTAAAGAAGGGTCAGATGTACGACTGGCAATGAAAATGAGTCGCGCAATTATCGATGAACCCGCCCCTGAAATGCCTCCAGCCCCGATCATCGAAGCCATGTCACATCTATCACTTTATCGCTTGCAGGAGAAAGCACGTTTGGAAGTATCCACTGGCAACATCAGCCAGGCCACCCGTCATTTGCAATATCTGGCAACTCACCTGCTCTCACAAGGAAATCGGGAATTGGCGCATGATGTATTGATTGAAGCTGAATTTATCCAACAAAGCCGGCAATTCAGCCAGGATGGTGAAAAGCGGATTAAATACGGAACCCGAAGTCTGCTTCTGCCGTCCGGATCGGAGCAAATGAAGTCATGATACTATGTCCCAACTGCCATCATCAGGAAGTAGCGGGTGCTTTGTTTTGCAGTGAATGCGGTGCCCAACTGGTTTCAACTCAAAGAGTATCTACCCAGGTGATTCGGAAAAACCAATCAGACATCCTTTCATCAGTTTTGGATCCCGCTGAAGCGGCTGATCAAAAAGTTCAGACTGGCCCAATAGACGCTTCAGTTTCTCTTTACCTGGTTGACAGCGGTCAAATCCTCCACCTGGCAGGCAGAACAGAATTCACCCTCGGACGTGTTGCCGATGGGCAGCCAATTCTTCCCGATGTGGATCTTTCACCTTACGAAGCATATACCCAGGGCGTTTCCAGGTTGCATGCCTGTCTCAAAATTGTCAATCAACGGGTCGTAATCACAGATTTGGGTTCTTCCAATGGGACGCGGGTGAATGGGCAAAAAATCATGCCGCATATTGATTACCCGTTAAATCATGGAGATGTGATTGCGCTGGGGAAATTGAAGGTTCAAGTTTTAATCCGAAGGTAAACAAGCATGCCTACTTTGTTAATTCATATTATGAATGAAGATCCCGTGATGGGTGAAGTAGAGGAACTTCCAGCTCCAGCCGACAATCTGGTCTACATTAAAAATCCGCGGCGGCGCGACGGCAAGGACCTGCTTTACCTTGAGCAGAATGTGACCCAGGTCATTTGGCCGATGACCAGGATCAACTTCATTGAGGTCATTCCTGGCGTTGAAGAAGAAGAAATCATTTCCTTCGTTCGGGAGTAGGAATTTATGGCTGAGGATCAATTTACAAACCGCGTGATCCTGGTGGTGGATGATGAAGAACGGATGGCTCGTTTCATTCGCCTGAATCTTGAACACGATGGTTTTCAAGTGATTGAAGCTTACCGCGGGATGCAGGCGATCCAGGCGCTGCGCGATCACATGCCGGATCTGGTTATTTTAGACGTGATGATGCCGGACCTGGATGGATTTGAAGTGCTGAAACTGATTCGCGAAATAAATACAGTTCCAGTCATTATGCTCACCGCCAAGGGAGAAGAGGACGACCGGATTAAGGGGCTCGAGTTAGGCGCAGATGATTACATAACCAAACCATTCAGCCCGCGTGAGCTCGTTAGCCGGGTCAAAGCGGTGCTGCGGCGGAATGAACTGGCCAGTGGAAGTCCGCGGGATGTGATTGAAGTTGATGAACGGTTGAAAATTGATTTCGGCCGGCGAGAAGTATGGGTTGGGAAAGAACTGGTCAAACTGCGGCCGACCGAATACCGGCTTCTTTATCACCTGGTACAAAATGCTGGTTGGGTCATGACCTATGATCAACTGCTCTCGAAGGTATGGGGATATGAATACCGCGATGAACCCCATTATGTGCGGCTGTATGTAAATTATCTCCGGCAGAAGTTGGAAGTGGATCCATCCGACCCAAAATATATTCTTACTGAACGCGGCGTTGGCTACCGCTTTGTGGATTTTCACAGAACCACAGAGAGTTAGCAGCCTTTTTCAGGATATCCATTTGAAGACGCCCCTGTAGACCAGTGGGCGTCTTCCTTTTGCAAACTCTAATAAAAAATTAATAAATTCTTGCTCTATTTTTTATAACTTTTGGATAACTTAATCATCGAAATAACAGGAGGTTGTGATGCCTTTTTACAATTATGTGTGCAAGGAATGCGGCGCTCATTTTGAACAATGGCATTCATTCAAAGACGCAGATGCCAGGGCTGTTTGCCCGAATGGTCACGTTCAAACCATGAAAGTGATGACGGCTCCCGCCGTGGTCTATAAAGGCAGCGGGTTTTACGTGACCGATCACCGCTCCAGGTCCAGTGAAAATTCTGGATAAAACTTATCTGTTTAATACCTGTTGGGTGAATAAACCGGCAGATATGATATACTCACTATTATTTGACTCAAGGAGAATCTAATGATATCGGAACCTCTTCATGTTACCGATGCGGCTTTTGAAAAAACAGTCTTACAAAATACACTGCCGGTGATCGTCGATTTTTGGGCGCCCTGGTGTGGACCCTGCCGGATGGTAGCTCCCGTGCTGGATAAGCTTGCCAAAGAACATGCTGGCAAACTGGTAGTTGCCAAAGTAAATACGGATGAGAACCCGGAATGGGCAATGAAATATGGAGTACAGGGTATCCCGACGATGCTTTTTGTGGCTGGCGGCAAGATTGTCCACCGCCAGGTCGGCGCGCTCCCCGAAAATATGCTGCGATCCGTTGTGGATGAATTTCTAAATGTAATTCAGGAAAAAAGCAATTAACGATAATCAGGCATATACGCAGCGGTTTTTCGCATGAAGCGAAAAACCGCTGATTTTTTTTATTCGACAACTCGTTCGATGTGTGCGCCTAGTGCGGCAAGTTTTAATTCTACCCTTTCGTAGCCGCGATCAATTTGACCGATATTCCGAATGGTGGATCTGCCCTGAGCAGATAATGCCGCCAGGACCAGCGCCATTCCTGCCCGTATATCCGGGCTTTCCATTTTTTCACCGAAAAGTGATGTGGGACCTTGAATAATTACCCGATGAGGATCGCATAACACAATTTGCGCACCCATTCCCACCAGCTTATCCGTAAAGAACATGCGGCTGTTGTACATCCAATCATGGAACAGCACAGTGCCTTTAGCCTGAGTGGCGATCACGATGGCAATGCTCATCAAATCAGTGGGAAAGGCCGGCCAGGGCATGACCTTTATTTCGGGGATTGCACCGCCCAGGTCAGGCTCAATTTCTAGGCGCTGGTCGGCGGGAACGATCAAGTCTTCACCATCGACTTCCCAGGCGGCTCCCAACCGGCCCATAACCAGGCGGACCATATCCAGGTATTGGGGGCCGGCATTCCGGATGCGGATCGAACCGCGGGTAACGATTGCGGCGCCAATAAAGCTGACCACTTCCAGGTAATCGGGTCCCACGCTGAATTCTCCGCCGTGCAATTTTGGCACACCGTGAACAGTTAAAGTATTTGACCCGATATTTTCAATCTTTCCCCCCAGGTGATTGAGGAAATGACATAATTCCTGTACATGGGGTTCTGAAGCAGCGTTATGGATGACCGAAGTGCCCTTGGCGGTGACACAGGCCATGATCGCGTTTTCCGTGCCGGTCACACTGACTTCATCGAGCAGAATTTCTGCGCCAATCAATCCTTTCGCTCGAAAATGAAAGATGCGGTCGTAATCTACTTTAGCCCCAAGACTGCGCAGAGAAATGATGTGGGTATCGACCCGCCGCCGCCCGATCACATCACCGCCCGGAGGGGGTAAATGCAGCTCGCCGACTCTCGCCGTCATGGGACCAGCCAATAGAATCGAAGTGCGAACTTTTCGACACAAGTCAGGATCCAATTCCGCCTGGCGAACTTCCCTGGCATGGACTCGCCAGGTGTGAGGTTCAAGCCGGGTTATTTCCACGCCCAGACTTTCAATGATCAGGCGCATGGTGTCAACATCACCTATCAAGGGCATGTTATGCAGGATAACTGGTTCATCGGTCAAGAGACAGGCTGTAAGAAGAGGAATGGCAGCATTCTTATTCCCGGCGGGTGTAACTTCACCCTGAAGAGGATAACCGCCTTCAATTACAAATTTTTCCATAACAACTCCTGAAAGGTTGGCATTGGTAGATCCTGCCTGAGGTAAAATGGATTGTACTGAATAAACCGTTGAAACTCAAGGGATACCATGGTCGCGCCAGACAATAGCAAGCCAGAAATGGAAACAATATTCCATTACCTGGATTTTAACCCAGAAGGTAGTCCAGCCGTCTTGCTGCTGCACGGTTTGGGCGCAGACTGCACTTCCTGGGGATATCAAATCCCAGTTTTAAGTGAGGCGGGATATCGTCCGATTGTGCCAGACTTACCTGGATTTGGGAAGTCTCTTGCCGGGAGCAAGCAATGGACGATCAGCAGAACGGCCGATGATGTGGCGCGCATGGTCAGTAAGCTGACTGACCAGCCGGTCATTGCGGTTGGCATTTCAATGGGTGGGACGGTAGCCTTACAGATGGCTCTCAATTTTCCATGGTTGGTAAACAAGCTCGTTTTGGTCAGCACTTTTGCCCGCCTGAGGCCCACACGATTTGATGAAATGGGATTTTTATTAGGACGGTTTGTAATTGCCCAGATGCGCGGAAAGGAATACCAGGCAGGCCTTGTTGCCAGAAGGATGTTTCCGCATCCCGATCAAGAATTTCTGAGGAATGAGCTCATCCACCAGATCCTGCAATCCAACGAAAAGGTCTACCGCCAGGCAATGCAATCTCTGGCACTGTATGACGTGCGAAAACGTCTGGCAGAAATCCAGATACCTACCCTTGTGCTTTCAGGAGAAAATGACTCTACCGTACCATTGGCGAACCAGAAAGAGCTCGCCAATGGTATCCGCGGAGCGAAACATATTGTCATTGCAGATGCGGGTCACGCCGTGGTGGTGGATCAGGTGGGGCGCTTCAACAGCGAGCTGCTGGCATTTATCAAAACAACCTAGGTCAGCGGTTGTTGGCCAACCAGATTACGAAATTCAGCCAGGGATGTAGTCGGCCGCTGGCAAATAAAATTTTGGCACACGTAAGCGGTTGTCTTACCATCGATTGGTACGCGATTTTGCAGAAACTCAGGTTGATTCCCGCCGGCTGTTGCCGGGGATGCTGCGATCACTGTCCGGGGACGGTATTGGTGATTTACCAGGTGCAGAAATTCTGTGAGCGGCGAATCCCCGTCAGGCCATACGATTGCGATCTGCTGTACCGGGCCTACGGCAAAATCCATAACCTGCAGCCAGAATGAGAAGGCGGAGGGGTAATCCAGGCAAGCGGTTCGCAGGGAAGCTAGAAATGTCTCAACTTGACCGCGTTCGGCAAGATCGCCTGAATATTCGGCCAGTTGCAGGAGAGCCAGGGCGGCTGTGGCGTTGCCGGATGGGGTTGCATTATCCTGGATCACTTTCGGTCGGACTAACAGGCTGCCGTGGTCGTGACGAGTATCAAAGAACCCGCCAGCCGGGTCAGAAAAGCCGGCTTTCATTTCCGCTTCCAGACGTACCGCCCATTCATACCATTTAAAATTTCCATCTGCCTGGTATAGGGCGATTAACGCCAGGCATAGGGCAGCATAATCTTCGAGATAGGCATTGTGGCGCGCCTGCCCTTCTCGCCAGGAACGGCGCAAGCGGTTATCCAGGTATAAATTATTCAGCAGGAAGTCGGCGTTTTTCTGAGCAGCGCGTAGAAAATCATCCCTTCCAAATGTACGACCTGCCTCCGCGAAAGCCTTTATCGCCAGGCCGTTCCACGCGACCAGTACCTTGTCGTCAGTTTGAGGGCGATGTCTTTTTGCGCGGGCATCCAACAGCATCCTGTGGATTTTTACCAGACGCTGCCGCAGGATTTCAACCGGCATTCCAAGATCAGAGGACAGCTGGTCTTCATCCAGTCTTTTTTGCAGGATATTTTTCCCTTCGAAGTTACCGCCAGCGGCTAGCGGATACACTTTTTGAAAGAGATCAAGATCCTCGCGATCACTCAGAATGCTTTTGATCTCCTCCACAGACCAGATATAGAATTTGCCTTCCTGTCCTTCTGAATCTGCATCCAGGCTGCTGTAAAAACCTCCCAGAGGGTGGGCCATTTCACGGAGGAGGAAATCCAACGTTTCCTGGCAGGTGATCTTGAAACTGACTTCGCCGGTCAACAGGTAGGCATGGAGATAAACCAGGGCTAACTGGGCATTGTCGTAAAGCATTTTTTCAAAGTGAGGGATAAGCCAGCGGTCATCTGTGCTGTAGCGGTGAAAACCACCGCCGACGACATCGTACATACCGCCGCGCTGCATGGCCTTTAATGCATGGGCGCAAACCTTGACCGGTTCATCCATGCCCCGGGCGCCTTGCTGCAGCAAGAATTCGATCGTGAGGGGTGCAGGAAAACGGGGTGCGCCTCCCCACCCGCCGTGCTGCCAATCGTATGACGTTACCAGTTTTTGGACCGCTGTTTCAAGATCTGCCATACTGAGTGGGGCAACATCCCTACTCCCCCAGGCACTCGTTGACCGCATATGATTCACCAACTGTTGGGTGATCTGAAAAACCTGCTCACGTTCATCCCGCCAGATATGGTCGATTGCCGTCAGGATTTCTTTAAATCCCGGCATGCCATAACGCGGGGTGGGTGGAAAATAGGTTCCGCCGTAGAATGGTTCTCCATCAGGGGTGAGAAAGACGCTCATCGGCCACCCCCCCTGGCCTGTCATGGAAATGACTGCATCCATATAAATGCTGTCGAGGTCGGGGCGTTCTTCACGATCTACTTTGATATTGATGAAATTCTTATTCATCAATTGGGCAGTAAGCGGATCCTCAAATGACTCGTGAGCCATGACATGACACCAGTGGCAGGCTGCGTAACCGATACTTAAGAATATTGGCTTATCTTCTTGATGTGCCTTCTCCAGCGTTTTTTCATTCCAGGGGTACCAATCCACCGGATTTTCGGCATGCTGCAGCAGGTATGGGGATGTTTCTGAGGCCAGGTGGTTGGGCATGGTAGAATCACCTTTTGTCATTGTAAATTTGAGTAAACAGGTCACGATTTTAGCATATCCAGGCGAGGAAATCGAATCGATGAAACGGGTTTCATGGCTGCGAAGGTGGATACCGGCTATTATTATTATGATCGTAATATTTTGGGCCTCATCCACACCCTCAAACCAGATCCCGAATATCGGCCCATGGGACTGGCTGGTAAAAAAGTGCGCCCATTTTTCGGGTTATGCGATGCTGGCATTGGCACTAATCCGAGGAAGTCAGTATGCAAAGAAATGGGATCTTTTTTGGGTGCTGCTTTTCTGCGGATTGTATGCTGCCAGCGATGAATTTCACCAGGCTTTTGTTTCCGGGCGGAATCCAAGCCTGATCGATGTCGGAATCGATGTTCTTGGATCATCGTTCGCTTTGGTCCTTTTCTTTTGGTCAGCGCCATTGAGGCGATTGATTTTAAAATGAGAAGCCGCCTGGAAAACCGGGCGGCACAGGGGGTGAGTTCTTTTTACCAGCCGGGTAAATAATTACCGCTGGCAGCAATCATTTCGCTGAACATTTTCCAGGATTGGTCAACCGGCAAGGTGCTCGCCGGATCGGCGTATACTGCCTGGAAAGCCAGGTCCCTGTCCCTGGTTAACGCGGCATCGATGATCATCTCCTGGTTGCGAACATGGCGTTCCACCAGTCCGAGAATGCTATCTGGCAGCCTGCCGGCTGTGACTGGTCGGATCTGGTCGCGAGAGAAGACAGCGTTGGTTTCTACCACAGCATTGAGCGGTAAATTGGGGATTTGGCCCTTATTTTCAAGGTTAACGTTGGTCACCAGGTCTCCCTGACCAAGGATAGCCAGCATTTGTTGAATGCTTTCTTCTCCACTGCGGTGAATATTTACTTCCTGTCTGCCTCCGATCAAGTCTTTGGTCATTTGTAGGGCCTGTTTGTAGCGGTCTATCCGCCAGGAAACTGGGGTGCGGATAATTCCCCACCGGAAAAGCTCTTCAGGAGAACGGATAAAACCCGGCAAGAACTCAACCAGATGGCGGTCGCCGGCAGCAGGCAAAACGCCAAGACGGTCAAAGAGGGTGAATTTCACCTGGCAGTTGTCCTGAAACCAGTTATTCTTGGCCTCAACCTCCTCGCGAGAATATGGTCTGATTTTGCCGGGCTCACTGATATATTCTTTGAGCAGCGCAAGGATATCTACACCTTCGTATTCGGCGCGATCCACAAATGTAAAATGATTGATGCCTATGACATTTACATGGATTTCTGAGCGTTGAGGCAGCGGAATCCCGAATTTCTCAGAAACGACGCGGGCTAAAATATGCTGTGTTCCAAAGACCTCATGACAGCAGCCAAATACTTTCAAAAGTGGTTCTACTTTTGTTAAAGTGCGGGTGCAAATTGTCATCGGGTTGGTGTAATTGATCACCCAGGCTTTCGGGCAGATATCGGCAATCTGGTGGGCGAAATTCCGATAAATCAGTGCTGAGCGAATGCCCCGAACCAACCCCGGCGCACCTGCCGTATCACCCACGGGGAAATACAACCCATATTTTTCCGCAATCTCAATTTCGGCGCGCATAACTTCTAATGGCGCAGGTTGAATGGAAACGACGACAAAATCGGCGCCGGAAAGCGCTTCTTCCATTGTTTTCACAACCCGATACTTCCACTTGGAAACGACGCCTGGGCGGGTTTGTAGAAAATTTCCCAGGGTTTCATTCAATTGGGCGGCTTCGTAATCAATGTCATACAGGTAGACTTCGCCGGATAAATCCGGGCAGAGCGCCAGATCCATCATCAAATTGCGCGCCCATTGGCGGCTTCCCCCACCTAAATATGCAATTTTCATTTTTTTTCTCCGCTATCCGAATCGCTCAGTTTTTTGGTAGCTGCGATATTTTAAAGCAATTCATAAATTCGGGGCAAGTTTCTTAAATATTTCAACCAGCGCCTGTTCGTTTCCGACATTTCCCGGAAAAACGACGTAAGGCAAGCCGGGATATTTAGACTCTGGACCGAGTCGCCAGACAGGAATTCCGGGCAAAATCTGGCCCATTACTTCCGCCCGGGTGACATGCAGACCCTGGGTGGCGATATCGCTGCTGGTGATGCCGCCTTTGGCGATCAAGAAACGCGGTCGAATTTCAAGCTGCCTGACAATTTCGATCAGGGTGGAAGATACCAGACGGCTGATTTCCAGGCTCTGGCGCCCATCGACTCCCTGGATTAACTTCCGGCTGGTGTATACCAGCACCTCCTTGCCTGACTGAACGGCGTCGGTGATCTGTTCGATCGAATTTTGGATTATTCCCACGCGACTATCGGGATCTAATAATCTTTGCACCGGGATTTCTACTTCAACCAGTGCAAAGCTCGATTGCAAGGCACTCAATTGCTCGGATGTTCGGGGGACATGCGAGCCAACGATGGTTATCCCTCCAAAGACGCCGGGCTGGCTCAGCTCAGCGCGATCGAGCAGTTTTTGGGGGGAAATTCCTGCGCGAACCCGCACAAACGATGCAGCGGTGCGAAATATGAACCGTTTTCCCATCTCTTCCGCCTGCAGCAAGGCGAGCACCAGCACCTCTAAATCTCGATAGCTTGCGGCATTGACAATGCACATTTGTCCATGGCTCAACCTGGAAAGCTGTTTCAGAATCTGGTCAGGCCCGCCAAGGCGGAGATCATCAATCGATAAACCTGCCACCTGGTTTGCAAGGACTTTGTTTTTGGTTTTTTCCTGTACCCAATCACACAAATTTGAAGAGCGATAACCAAAGGTCGCGTCTCGGGCAAATTCCGTTTCGCCTGCGGGCACCAGGAGATTACCGTGTGCCACGTAGTGCATATTATGGATGGTGAAACGACCGCCTTCCAGAAAGAATGGGATAACCAGGCAGGCATCGAATTCTTCACCCATCCCTTCGGCCAACGCTTCTATTTCCAGGGGGAAATGACCGCGCAGGGTAGAATTGCTGCGGCTGATTGCGACGATTTTGGTGTGAGCCACCCGCGATGCCTGGCGCAGGTTTTGCCCAATTTCCAGGGTCAAGGCGCGGCTGGCTTCAGGCTGCATGCCTCGGGAGTTTGTGAGCAGGTAAAAAACGGGACAGGGTTTACTGAGCTCTTCCGTCAATTCATCCACGTTCCAGCGGGTTAATACAGCAACATGATGTACCGTCTGGGTGCCGGTGGGATCGTCATCCAAGACAACGATTTTGGTATTCTTGTTGACCAAGTTTTTTTGGATTGCCGGCATCAAGTCGTGCGGCCACTCTGACGGCAGCTGATTGAGGGTATCGTCTTTTTCGAGACCTGCCATTTTATAATGTCTCGGTTACTTTATGAAGGCCCACCGGGTGGTCAGGATTCAGCCCCCTGGCCTCCGCCAGGTATAAGGCAAAAAGCTGCCCGGGAAGCACGGAAACTAGCGGGGACAGCCACTCAGGCAAACCGGTAGGGATGGGCAGGAAGAAATTTGCCCCCTCATATTTCTGCCTATCATCAGAAATCACAATCATTTCCGCGTTCATTCTTATTAACCCGGATATCAATTCCTGCATATCGTGAGATACCGCCCCCGTTGGGGCTACCAAAATTACCGGAAACCCAGGCGTGACGGTGGCAATGGGGCCATGGCGGAAATCCGCGGATGAATAGGGTTCCGCTACGATCCTTGTGAGTTCTTTAACTTTGAGGGCAATTTCGAAGGCAGTGGCATAATTGAAACCCCGCCCAATCACGGCGCAATGTCCCATATAGCGGTAGCGTTCTGAGCGTTTCATCACGCCGCTGAGATCGGTTAATGCGGTGCGCATGACTTTTGGAATGTGATTGAGGTATTCCATCCGGTCGCTGCCAGGTTGAAGGCCGCATGACAACATTGCCAACGCCGCCAGAGAAGAAGTGTAGGTTTTCGTGGCAGCTACTGCTTTTTCTTCCCCGGCATGTAAGGGTATGAGGAAGTCTGCCGATTGAGCCAGGGGTGAATCCGGTACATTGGTAATCGCCAGTGTCGGGCATCCCTGGCGTTTTCCCTCGGCTAGCACCGAAACGATATCGGGCGATTGGCCCGACTGGGAGATCCCGATGACCAGTGCTCCGGTCAAAAGAGGGGGAGTATCATACATCGTGAACAACGAAGGTGTTGCCAGCGCTACCTGGAGCTGATTATGGACGCCAAAAAGGTATTGAGCATATCTGGCTGCATTGTCCGAGGTGCCGCGGGCTGCGATGATCACGTACTTGAATTTACGCCTGATTGATTTCGCGATTTGCATCACGGCGGCAGTTTCATTTTCCAGAAGCTCTGAAATCACTTCCGGTTGTTGGTGAATTTCGTGGTCCAAAATAGATTGCGGCATACCCTTCTCACTTTAATTTTGATAAAAAAAGTATAACTCATCCTGGGCAATTGCGAAAATGAAAATAGGGTGTATACTCAAAAAATCTTTTTATATTTTAACCAGGAGGCGGGCTATGTTGCAAATTGAGATGGTTGATACCCATGATAAAAAGCAAGTAGATCAATTTGTGAAATTTCATTACGACCTGTATAAAAATTGTCCGCAGTGGGTCCCGCCTTTTATCAGTGATGTTAAGATGATGTTGAATAAAGAGAAGCATCCCTTTCATGAGCATTCGGATGCTGATTTTTTTGTGGCCAAACGCGATGGTCAAATCGTGGGCCGCATCGCCGCCATGGAAAACAAACCGTACAACAAGGTGCATGGATCTGCCCAGGCGGTATTTTATCTATTTGACTCGATCGATGACCAGGAAGTCGCCAATGCCTTATTTGATCGGGCGGCGGAATGGGCGCGTCAACGCAATTTAAATAAAATTGTAGGGCCGAAAGGTTTCAGCGCCTTCGATGGATATGGAATCCAGATTGAGGGCAATGAGCTGCGCCAGATGATGAATATGATGAATTACAACTATCCCTACTACCGGGCTCTGGTAGAAAATTATGGGTTTGAAAAAGAAGTGGATTTTGTATCCTGTTATATTTCTCAATCTGTATTTCAGCTTCCGGGCAAAATTTATACCCTGGTCGAGCGTGTCAAGGAACGCAATTCTTTTGAGGTCCAAAGGTTCACATCGAAGAACGACTTGAAAAAATGGGCCAATAAAATTGGCCAGGCTTATAACAACACATTTGTGAATAACTGGGAATATTATCCGTTTTCCGAAAAAGAAATTAAATTTATTCTGGATACTCTACTGACCGTAGCCCATCCCAAATTAATAAAAATTATCACCCGTAAAGAGGAAGTGGTCGGTTTTATGCTTGGTTTTCACGACCTTTCAGCCGCCATGCAGCGCCATGGGGGGCATTTATATCCCTGGGCGATCGCCGATCTGCTGCTCGAGATGCGCAAAACGAATTGGATCTCATTGAATGGAGTGGGCGTACTTCCCGAATATCAAGGACGTGGGGGTAACTATCTCATGATGGCTGAAATGGTAGACACCGTCCGCGAATTCAAGCAATTCGAACATGCCGAACTCACGCAGGTGGCAGAAACAGCGGTCCAGATGAGGCGTGATCTTGAAAATTTAGGCGGCAGAGCGTATAAGAACCACCGCGTTTATCGCAAAGCCATTTAGAACCTATCCTGGCGCAAAGAGTGGCCTTAATCAGATAAGGCCGCTCTTTGTTTTAAAGTGCTCTTTAATTTCTCCTTTAGCAAGAATAAACAATAGCCAATCCACAGGCAGTTGAAAGGGATCAGGGGCACCACGTAACGCTGGAACGGAAGAGTCACCATGAACACCAACGTGAGGAATTGGATCAATGTGGCTGAAATTAACAGGAGCAGTGGCTCGCGTTGAGGTGAACCTGCCGAAAGCGCATGCTTGATGGCATAAAAGAACCCAATCAGGCATAATGCCAGCAGGAGGCCGCCAAAGATCATATCCCGGAACAGAACATGAAACGGATTGGCCAGATAAATCCCGGCAGTATCATTGGTTTCGACCAGGTAATTGCCGACATCGGCGATAGACGGAGGCGTGATAAATAAATTGGCGATAATGGATAAAGCCGCTTTCCAGGGGGTATTCGACAGAGCTTCGGGTTGGGCGAGGCCAAATTCGACCGTCTGGCGAGTTAACAGATCCTGGCGGGCCTGCAGGGCAGCCTGAACGGCGGGCGAGGGCTCAGCCCAGAAAACTGGATTCAGGATAATAAAGATCACCAAAAATATTGCGGCAAACCTGGCAAAATGGGCGATGAGAGACTTCCAACGGATGGGCTTTCTGGCATAAAGAAAAAGCGCCATCAACCCAATGATGGCCAGGGGCAGCGTTGAATGTTTGGCGCAGACCATCAATGCCAGGGGAATGGAAATTAACCAGGGCCGTTTACGGCAGAATATAAGGAAGGCAATAAATAAGCAAATGGTGAATACCAGGCCACCTTCTGCCATCGCCCGGCGAGTGTGCAGCAAGACCAATGAGTTCGTAGCCAGGAGCAGCATACTGCTCCAACCAAGAAAACGGCCACTTAATCGCCAGCCGCTGAAATAGATCAGCAAAAGAGAAAATGGAAAGAGCGCGGCTGGCCCAAAACGGCCGGCAGTCAGCAAATCGTGGACAGGCAATGCTCCGGTCTGTTCGTTCTCGACCCAGGATATCGTCCAATTCCAATCTGAAACCAGGGCAGGGAAACCAGCAGTGGCGCGCGCGGCGCCAACCAGATAGCGCACCAGGGGGGGATCAAGCAAACGATAAATCTGACGGATGCCCGGATTTTCAGGTCGATAAGCCAATGCAGCAGGATGAGTCAAAAAATCTTCCCAGTCCGCGGACATAAAAAGGTAAGTGCTCTCATCTGGATGAAACGGTACTTCGGCGACGCCTTGCCAATATGCAAAAGTTAATAAGCCGACCATCCCGATCAGGAGCAGGTCGACAAGCTGATAATTATGTTTAAAAAATCGCAAAGTTGGCATGATATTGGTATCTTATTTACAATCACATTTCAAATCGATGGTAAGGAGCGCCATGCGGTTGCCAACCATCTGTCATGCGGCTAAAATAAAAATGCTCAGGCTACCAATGCGGATTCATCATAGATATCAACCATCTCCACTTGTTCCACTTCTGATCATCCTGGCTGCGGCAGCGGGATGGAAAATCTTGCTGCTGACGATGAATGCTTTTCCATTTAATGCCGATGAAGCGGTGGTGGGTTTAATGGCCCGCCATATTCTCCAGGGAGAACGACCAATCTTTTTTTACGGTCAGGCATACATGGGCAGCCTGGATGCATTTCTGGTAGCGGGCGGTTTCATCCTTTTTGGACAGCAAGTGTGGGTCATTCGCCTGGTACAGATGGTGTTGTATCTGGGATTGATTATATCTACGATTGCACTGTGCGGTGAAATTTTTAAAGATTGGAAGATTGGGCTGATCGCGGGGGCATTATTGGTAGTGCCGACCGTGAATATGACTTTATATACCACAGCCAGTCTGGGAGGATATGGGGAAGCGCTGTTGATCGGTAATATCATCCTGCTGCTTGCGCTGCGCATAGCCAATCATGATTCGGGCTCTGCAGGATTGTCCGCTGGTCTCTTGTGGGCGATATGGGGCCTGTTGGCTGGGATGGGCCTTTGGGCAAATGGATTAACCTTGATCTACACTGCCCCATCGGCTGTTTTATTACTCGTCCGGGCAATTCGCGGATTTCACCAATCCGAGGCGCGGAAAACGGCGGGGTTCATCGGACTGGCAGTCATTGGCTTCCTGGTAGGGGCGGCGCCCTGGTGGATTTACGCATTTTCGCAAGGCTGGCAGAGCCTGTTTGCTGAGCTTTTTGGCGGAGCCGTAGCGGTAGAAAGGGAACCATGGGTGGTCAGATCGTTCAATCATTTCATCAGTTTTTTTCTGCTGGGTGGAACGGTATCCATAGGCCTTCGGCCTCCTTGGGACGTGCGCTGGCTGGCTGTTCCCTTACTGCCTTTTGCTTTAATCGGTTGGGCAGGAATTTTTCTGGTCAGTGCGAATGGTTTACGGAAATCAACCGGAAGGGCACGAACCGGTGGGATTTTATTGATAGGGGTGGCAGTAGTGCTGGCAGCAGGTTTCATCTTGACCTCTTTTGGGGTTGACCCTTCGGGGCGTTATTTTCTCCCGCTCAGCATCCCGCTGTCCATCGCGGCGGCATATACCATATGCCGCGTGGACATCGCGGTCGTATGGAAGGTCATACTTTTCTCGACCCTGATTTTTTACCAGGGATGGGGGACGCTGGAGAGCGCATTAAAGAATCCGCCGGGGTTAACCACACAATTCAATTCTGTAACCCAAATTGACACTCGCTACCAGGACGAATTAATCCAATTCTTGAAAGATGAAGGTGAAATCCGAGGGTATACCAATTATTGGGTCGCTTATCCAACCGCATTTTTATCCAAAGAAGAGTTAATCTTTTCGCCGCAGCTGCCGTACCACGCAGATTTGCGCTACACGGCGCGTGATAACCGCTACCCGCCCTATGACGCCATTCTGGAGGAAAGCGAAAAGACGGCCTATATCACAACCCATAACCCGGCGCTGGATGAAAAATTGGTGCTGGAATTTCAACGGATAGGTGTAAGCTGGCTAAAAAAGCAGATTGGCGATTACGTGGTGTATTACCGCCTTTCGCGGGCGGTCAGACCGGCCGAATTAGGCCTCGGTGAAACCCCATGATCTCAACCCGATCGCCAAATAAGGCGGATCAGTTTATACCGGTTCTCATTCTGGTATTGGTATTTTTACTGGCTGCCCGTACGCCGCTCGACACGGACCTCTGGTGGCATCTGGCTGCGGGGAAGGAGACCTGGCAGAGCGGGGCGCCACTGATCCATGATGTGTTCTCTTTCACCCGTTATGGAGCTGCCTGGATCAATCATTCCTGGCTATCGCAGCTAATTTTGTACGGTTTGTACCAGATGGGTGGATCGCTGGCAGTAGGTGCGTGGGTCGCGGCTCTGGCAGCAATCAGCATGGGATTTGTTTATGCCCAAATGCGCGGCCCAGCAATCTTCAGGGCCTTTCTGATTATCCTGGCATCCACGGTCGCCGCAGTAGTCTGGTCGCCCCGTCCGCAGCTTGTTTCCCTGGTTTTGTTTTCTCTTTTAGGCTGGTTACTTTATCGTTTTAAATGGGAAAAGAAAGATCAGCTATGGCTGTTACCGGTCATTTTTCTATTTTGGTCAAACTTGCATGGCGGTTGGGCATTGGGTTTCATGCTCATCGGATTGATGCTGGCGGGAGAAGTTATCAATCATGGTTTGGGAAATCCATCGATCGCGGTGGTGGGTTGGCGAGAAATCCGCCGGTTGGCGGCCTGGACGGCAGTGTCTGTTCCGGTCCTGGCGATTAATCCCAATGGCATTCAAATTCTGAGAATTCCATTCCAGACCGTGGAAGTCCAGGTATTACAGCAACTGATCCAGGAGTGGTCCTCGCCGGACTTTCATGAATTATTCCAGCAGCCTTATCTTTGGCTTGTATTGGCTCTGCTAATAGGGTTCGGATTAAGCGGTCGCAAGGTCGATGGGACGGATTTGCTGGTTGTACTCTGGTTCGGCGCGCTCGGATTGATTGCCCGGCGTAATTTTGGACCGTTTGCATTGGCTGCCACGCCAGTTCTTTCGCGCTACCTGTGGGCAGCCATTCGCACCTGGAAGGAACCATCGTCAGTTGAGCCTGGGGGTTGGGGACCCATCCCCGAAAAGCCGCCGGTATACCGCATCAGGCCGCGCTGGATGCGAATCCTGAATTTGTGCCTGGTTGGCTTTTTTGGCTTGATCGCCATCTTTAAATTATGGGTGGTCACCTATCCTGCCCTGGTAAACGCCAACTCTTCCCTCGCGAACCCGGTTGGAGCGGTTGACCATCTGGTTCTAAATGATGCTGAAGGTAGAATATTCAACGAATATAATTGGGGCGGGTATATTATCTGGTCCGACCCAAAATTGAAAGTATTTGTGGATGGGCGGACTGATTTATTCGGCGATGCTGTCATTGGTGAATGGATGCAAATCACGCAGGCGCAACAGGATTGGGCAGCCAGGCTCGATCAATGGAAGGTTGATTGGGTGTTGGTCGAGAATAACCGTCCTCTGGCGAGCGTGCTATCCAGCACAACCTGGGAAAAGGTGTATCGTGACGATCACTCAGTTTTATTTCGCCGGTTGTCCCCACCTTAAGGTATGGATTGGATGCCTTATAATTAACCCAAAGGATATTTCTTATTGAGAAATCGACGCGGCTCCGGTTGGTTGATAGGGATTGGAATTGTCGCTTTCCTGGGGATTCTGGTATTCTTGACCTGGGGAAATTACCGCTATACCACCCAAAATCCAGGTGGAAATGATTTTCTGGTGCATTGGGTGGGAACAAGAAGCTTTCTGAAAGATGAGATAAGCCCTTACAGCGATGAAGCTGCCCTGCGTATCCAGACTCTGGCTTACGGCAGGCCCGCTCAAGCGGGTGAGCATGAGCTGCGGGTTGCCTATCCTCTTTATTCTATTATTCTATTTTTCCCTTTTTCCCTGTTTGGTGACTATAATTTTGCCAGGGCCCTGTGGATGACGCTGCTTGAGATTTGCATATTTTCTCTGGCTGTTTTGTCCCTGCGCATCACCCAATGGCGGCCTAACCTGATTTTGCTCGCCATATATTTTTTGTTCTCGTTTTTCTGGTATCAGGCGGTACGCCCTTTAATCAACGGCAATGCGGTGATCGTCGTTGCTTTGTTATTGGTTGGGGCGCTGTGGGCTATGCGAGAGCGCGCGGATGAGCTGGCAGGCGTTTTAATGGGGTTCGCGACCATCAAACCTCAGGTAGTTGTACTGTTTTTAGCTTATATCGTTTTTTACGCTGCTTTTAACCGGCGTTGGAGGATCATTGCCTGGTTAGTGGGAACAATTATCATTCTAAGCGCAGCAGCAGCGTTTTTATTACCCGATTGGATACTGCAGAATATCCAGGAAATTCTGCGCTACCCTGGGTACAACCCACCTGGAACGCCGGGGTCTGCTTTGGCTGTCTGGATGCCTGCCTTTGGGGAGCGCCTGGGTTATATTTTCACCGCTGGTGTGGCCATTGTGCTTTTAGTACAGTGGATCGCCGCCCGGCATGCAGATTTCCGAGGTTTTCTTTGGACGGCGTGCCTCACGCTGGCGCTCAGTGTCTGGAGTGGAATTCAGACCGATCCGGGAAATTTCATCATTATGTTCCCGGCAGTAACCATGATTTTTGCTTTGCTGGATGATCGCTGGCGGCGGTCGGGCTGGTTAGTTTCCCTGGTGCTGATGTTGGTATTAGGGGCAGGCTTGTGGTGGCTCTTTATATCGACCGTAGCCACGGTGAATAATCAGCCGCAGCAAAGCCCGATCATGTTTTTTCCCCTCCCGGCTTTACTGGTGATCATGCTCTTTTGGGTGCGGTGGGTGGCATTTCACGCCCCGAACACATGGCTCAACATGCTTTATGAACGTGATAATCCCAGGTTATGACCGGAAAAGTTCGCTGGGGATTGGTTGGAATACTGGCGTTAGGCCTGGTTTTGCGCTGCATTGAGCTGCAAGGGCGCAGCATTGCCTATGACGATGCATTTAGCTATTTTCTGGCCCAGCAAAATTATCTGAAAATAATCGAGGGTACTGCGGCAGATACGATGCCGCCCCTATATTACTTCTTGCTTCACGGTTGGATTACCCTGAGCGGCAGCCAATTATGGTGGCTGCGTTTGTTGAGCGTGAGTTTGAACCTGGGTACAATCGTCATCTTGTTCTTCCTGGTCAAAAACCTTGCCGGTGAATCTGCAGGAATGTGGGCGGCCTTTTTAGGCGCAATCTCACCCTTGCAAATCTACCATGCCCAGGATTTACGGATGTATGCCTTACTGGCATTTTGCCAGCTTGCTTACTGCTTATTTTTTATCCGTATTTATTCCGGTAAAGGATATAAATTACGATGGCTGGATTGGGTCGGTTTGGTGCTGGCTGGCGCCGGGTCTATGTACTCACACAACCTGGCGATTTTTGTCTTGGTGATCCCAGATATATATTTATTTATAAAACGTGATTGGCGCGGTTTATTTCGTTTGCTTTTTGCCCAGATCGCCATCGGGGTGATTGCTTTGCCCTGGCTGGCGATGGTCCCAGGCCAGATTGAGAAAATCCAGCGAGCTTTCTGGACGCCTCAACCCGGATGGATTGAAGTGATTCAGGCCGTAATCCTGACCACCACGCAGCTGCCCCTTCCTGGGATATGGTTATCTGTGGGGTTGGCTGCCAGTATGATCGTGCTCGTCATTATCGCCTGGGAGACAATCCGCCTGTGGCGCAAAGGCCTGCTGCCTGGATTCCTGATGGCTTTAGCCGCAATTCCGCCCATACTTTTGTTCGCCGCTTCTTATATCATGCGCCCGGTTTTTGTCACTCGAGGCTTCCTGGCAGCTGTTACCGGTTTCCTGGGGTTGGCTGGGGTCATCATTGCCAAAAAATGTCCGCAAATACCCGCCTGGCTGGTATTAGGTGGGTTTATCACCGGCGCGGCTGTGGGCTTGCCATATCATTACACATTTGAAGAATTTCCCCGTTCGCCGTATCAAACCGCGATGGATGATTTGCGCATAAAAATCGTACCCGGCGACCGGATTATTCACGACAATAAACTGAGTTTTTTCCCGAGTTTATATTATGCCGCGGATCTTCCCCAGAGTTTCTTAATGGATGAACCCGGCAGTGGTAATGATACGCTGGCGCTCGCGTCACAGCGGGCAATGGGTATATTCCCTCAAAACAATCTCGAACAGGCCGTTGGAGGAACCGATCACGTATTTTTTATCCTTTTCGACGTCACTTTACAGGAATATCTGCAAAGCGGCAAAAGCGATCATCCCCAGCTGACCTGGCTGAAAGAGCATTTCCATTTGACCGGCATTACCCATTATAACGATTTGTTGGTCTATGAATTTATTCGCTAGGTCCAGATGAAAAAGTGGGAATACTTCATCCTGTTTGGTCTCGGGCTGGGGATGGCGCTGTTAATCGCCAGCGTGGTAAAAATTCCGGGCTACATGGATGCGGAATATTATTATGCTGGTGGGATCGAGATCGCTGCGGGGAAAGGGCTAAACGAGCCTTTCTTATGGAACTATCTGGATGATCCGGCAGGTCTACCCCACCCTGCGGCCACTTATTGGATGCCGCTGGCGTCCCTGGCATCTGCGCTGGGAATCACCCTGACCGGAGATTTCGATTATTTTTCCGCCCGGATCGTTTTTATTCTGCTCGCGAGTCTGGTGCCAGTTATCACTGCCTGGCTGGCATTCAAGCTGACCAACAGGAGAGTAACAGCCTGGACTGCTGGCGGGCTGGCGATATTCTCGGGGTTTTATACAGTTTATCTCAGCCTGACGGAAACATTTGCGCTCTATATGGTCCTGGGAACCCTGTTTTTGGTCGTCCTGGTCAGTGGCAGAAATCGCTTTTTTAATGCAATAATTCTGGGATTCTTGGCTGGTCTGCTTCATCTGGCGCGCGCGGACGGCTTACTGTGGCTGGTTATTGGCGGAATTTATATGGCAGTAGATGGACGTGTGCGCCAATTTCCTGAAGATCTCATGAAGTTGGCGATGAGACTGGGAATTGTCCTGGCCGGATATTCGCTGGTTATGGGCTTCTGGTTTGCCCGTAATTTACAAATCTTTGGTGGGTTGTTTCCACCAGGCGCCAACCGCGCTTTGTGGCTGGTGAATTATGACCAGCTATATAATTTCCCGGCTTCTACCTTATCGTTTCAAAATTGGCTGGCTGCAGGACTGCCTGCTTTGCTGAAAATGCGGTGGGACGCTCTGCTGGAAAACCTGCAAACCCTGCTCGCGGTTCAAGGAGGGGTGTTTCTCCTACCTTTGATCCTGGCAGGAATCTGGCGGTTGCGACAGAATACTTTGATGAAGGTTGGAATCCTGGCCTGGTTGGGGACGTTCCTGGTAATGACGATCGTGTTTCCATTAGCCGGATCTCGGGGTGGTTTCTTGCATTCGGGAGCGGCTTTTCAGCCGTTATTCTGGGCGGCAGGGGCAGAAGGGGTGGCTGGCTTTGTCGAGCTGGGAGTGCGGTGGCGCAACTGGAAATTCCAGCGAGCGACGATTGGTTTCGGAATCTTAGGTGTGTTGGTCGCCAGTTTGCTCACGATGGGATTGACTTATTCGCGAATCGCACCGAATGATGAAGCAGGTAGCGGATGGGCCTCAGGATATGATGCTTATGTGGAAATCGGCAGTGCGTTGGATCACCTGTCTGTCTCAGGAGAAGACGTAATTATGGTGAATAATCCCCCAGGATTTTTCGTGGCGACAGGTCGCCCGGCAGTTGTAATTCCCAACGGCGGTGTGGATACGGTTCTGGCGGCTGCTGAAAAGTACAATGCCAGCTATCTCGTCCTTGAGAAAAACAGTGTAAAGGGTTTACTTCCGTTATATGCACAGCCGGTTGATCTCCCTGGGTTAAAATTCATTGAGACCGTCGGCCAGTCTCATATTTTCCAAATCCAGGTTCCATGACCGCGCCAAAAAGACTCCCTCGTTGGCTCATATTAGCCGGTGCGGCAGGATTTTCGCTGTCGATTTACTTGTTGGTCAGCCAGCTTACTTTACGTCTGGGCTTCCCGCTGGATGATGCCTGGATCCATCAGACCTATGCTCGCAACCTGGTTAACCTGGGCGAATGGTCATTCATTCCTGGGAGCGTTTCTGCCGGCTCGACCTCGCCATTATGGTCGCTGATCATCGCAGTCGGGTATTTCCTACGTGTAAACAACCTCGCATGGACATACCTGGCGGGCTGGGCTTCGCTGGCGGGATTGGCCTGGATTGGTGACCGATGGAGCCGCAGTTTATCAGAAGGCAATTCTTACCGTTTACCCTGGGTTGGGCTGTTCCTTGCAGTCGAATGGCACCTGGTGTGGGCATCGGGTTCGGGCATGGAAACTGCTTTGTATTCGTTGCTCATAATGATTGTTTTTTGGCAGCTGTCGCAAGAAAATATCCCCCCTTTTGTGATCGGTATGGTTTGCGGTCTCATCGTGTGGGTCAGACCGGATGGACTAACATTGATCGGACCGGTGCTGATGGTCTTCGTTCTGTCAAAGCGAGAATGGCAGCGAATCCTGCGCGATACCGGGTTATTCGGTTTGGGGGTATTGGCGTGCGTGGCGCCCTATTTATTATTTAATTTCGCTACGGGCGGACAATGGTGGCCAAACACATTTTATGCGAAACAGGCTGAATATGCTGTCTATCTACAGGAGACATTGCTCTTAAGAATGGGAAAAATGCTTATCCAGCCGTTGATTGGGGCGGGCATTATATTTGCACCGGGTCTATGTTATCTGATGTGGGATAGCTGGCGAAAACGCCGTTGGTTGCCCATTGCCGCGGGGATCTGGTGGTTGGGTTTTTCATTGATCTATGCCTTTTTTCTACCGGTAACCTACCAGCATGCCAGGTACTTAATCCCGGCGATGCCGGTGTTTTTTACGCTGGCAGGCGCCGGGACACTAAAACTGATCAATCTTTTGGCAGCCAGTGTACGGCTGCGTTTGCTGCGTTTTGCCTGGTTAAGTACATTATTCCTGGTTTTACTGGCATTTTGGGTGCAGGGAGCGCTGGCGTATGGGCAGGATGTTGCGATCATTGAAAGTGAGATGGTAACGGTGGGAAAATGGATCGAGGGGAATACCCCGGCGGGTGCGTTAATCGCTGCGCACGATATCGGCGCGATCGGCTTTTACGGCAACCGCCCGATCCTGGATCTGGCAGGATTGGTCTCACCTGAAGTGATTCCCTTTATTCGCGATGAAGATCGCCTGGCAGATTATCTGGACCGGCAGGGAGCAGATTACCTGGTCACCTTTCCCGATTGGTATCCCAAATTGACCGGTCTCGCAGTACCAGTCTACCAAACCCAGGAAAGATTTTCCGTGAACGCCGGCGGTGAAAATATGACCATTTACCGGTGGCGCGGTTCGGCGACAAACGTAAAAAGGTAATATTTTTAATGTCGATGATGATCAGTCTATGCTATACTTAAGGATTGTAGGCTTTAAACCATAGACTGGCTGCCAGATATGATCCGATAGGAGCCCAGACATGTCCATGCAAACCACCACGAATGAGACCGCTGAAGATTACCAGGGTCAGATTCAATCAGAATTAGAGCAAACGCGTAAGGCGCTCAAGGAAATCAGCATGATGCTGGAGCAAAGTCAGACTGAAATGGCAAAGCTGACCCAGCGCAGTGCGGCAATCACCGGACATTTGCAGCAAGTCCAGGCGCAATTCGACTCCATGCCGCGCGCGGATATCCGCACCGCGTATAACGCTGCCCTTGATGCTCAACAGCGTTTGCTGGTCATGCGTGGTCAATTAGAAAAATTACAAAGCGATGAAAGCCATCTGAAAAAATATATTAAAATTCTGGAGACTACCCAGGGATTGGTCAGCGAAGGAAAATTTACCACCGCGAATAAAGGAAAGAGCTCCGGATCGCACACATTAGAGATGGTGATCAAAGCCCAGGAAGCGGAACGACAGCGTTTATCGCGGTTAATGCATGACGGTCCGGCTCAGGCCCTTTCAAATTTTATTGTCCAAACTGAAATTGCCACTCGTCTTTTTGAGCTCGATACGGTAAGGGCTAAAGAAGAATTAAATAACCTGAAAATTTCGGCCATGACGACGTTCCAGAAAGTGCGTGGATTCATTTTTGAGCTCAGGCCGATGATGTTGGACGATCTGGGACTATACCCGACCATTCGCCGCTATGTAGACACGTACAAAGAACAGACCGGTCACGAGGTAACCCTCAATTTACAAGGCACGGAGCGGCGTTTTGAACCGTATCTGGAAGTGATGATCTTTAGAGCGCTGCAGGAACTGTTAGGAAATGCGGCCCATCACAACGAAGATTTCGCCGGGAAGCTGCAAATTACCGTCACAGTTTCACCGGATGACACTGTGGTTAAAGTCAGTGTAAGTGATAACGGCAGGGGGTTTGATCCTGCGACATTAGAAGAAAGCTCGGGGTTAGGCTTGAAAGTCATTCGAGAACGAGCCGAAATATTGGGTGGGTATATGGAAATTGATACTGCCGTGGGCCAGGGATGTAAAGTGACTTTTCAGGTACCAAGTCTGGATATTGAGAAGGCGATTTATTAGCCATTCTTGAGCAAACTAAATTTTCTTGAGGTGTTTCTATGATGAGGACAATTGGCATTTTGACCGGCGGCGGAGATGTGCCAGGCTTAAACCCCTGCATGAAAGCTGTGGTGTTAAGCGCACTGGAACTCGGTTATAAGGTCATCGGCATTCGTAAGGGGTGGGGGGGGCTGCTTAACTATAATTTGGACGAACCGTCAACCCACGATTATTATATTCGTCCGCTGCACGCCAACGATGTGCGCACGATCGATCGTACAGGGGGCACCTTCCTGCACACCTCGCGCACCAATCCATCCAACGTCGCGCCGAAAAATGTGCCGGACTTTTTAAAGAATTCCAAGTATGGCAAGAAGGTGGACGATAAAGGGACCATGGATTATACCGATTATATCCTTGAAGGTCCTGGATCATTTGGGGATCGATACCTTAGTGCCGATTGGCGGTGATGATACCTTAAGCTATGGCGCGCGGCTGCACAAAGAAAATTTTCCGGTTGTTGCAGTACCAAAGACCATGGATAACGATGTGTTCGGTACGGATTACTGCATCGGTTTTTCAACGGCAGTCACCCGCTCAGTGGACTTCATAACCAATATGCGTACCTCAGTAGGTTCGCATGAACGCATTGGGATTGTGGAGCTTTTTGGGCGAAATTCCGGCGAGACCAGCCTGATTACTGCTTATCTGGCTTATGTTGATCGAGCAATCATCACGGAAGTTCCCTTCAATATCGACAAGCTGTGCAATTTCCTGCTGGAAGACAAGCGCAACAATCCCTCTAACTATGCCATGATGACCATATCTGAAGGCGCGATCATCGAAGGATTGGATGTGATCGAGACGGGTGAAGCGGACGCTTATGGGCACCGCAAGTTAGGCGGCGTGGGTGAAATTGTTGCGGCAGAGGTGAAGAAGCGCACCAACCAGGACATTATGTACCAGCAGCTGGCTTACCTGATGCGCTCAGGCGCTCCCGATTCGCTGGATCGTATGGTTGCGATGTCATTCGGGCATCTGGCGATCCAGTTGATTCGCCGCGGAGAAGTTGGCAAAATGGTCGCGCTGCATGGTGGGAAATACGCTACCGTGCCGATTGATATGATTATGGCAGGCAAGAAACGGGTGGATGTCCCCAGCTATTATGATATCGAGCAGTATAAACCGCGCGTGCGTGATTTCATGGGCGTCCCCATGTTCTTGAGTTGAGTTGCTTGCAAACGATTCAGTGCGGCGCCGCGCGCCGCACTGTGCTTTAAGGAGATGCCGCATGCCAAAAACTGACCAGGGCGTTTTTACTGACCGCTACCGGGTGATACCACGCACATTGATATTTATCACTCGCGGTGAGGATATTCTCCTGATCAAAGGGTCACCGCGAAAGCGGTTGTGGGCGAACCAGTATAACGGAATTGGGGGTCATATCGAGCGCGGAGAGGATGTACTTTCTGCCGCCCGCCGAGAGCTTGCAGAAGAGACCGGTTTAGGCATTGCCGACCTCTGGCTGTGCGGAACGGTTCTCGTAGATGCCAGCGACGATATTGGGATCGCCATATTTATCCTGCGGGGAGAATATGAAGGGGGGAAACTGGAAATATCGGAAGAAGGTTCTTTGGAATGGGTCAATCGAGAACGAATTTCATCTCTACCGCTGGTTGAAGATCTCCCCGTGCTCCTCCCCAGGATTTTAAATGTGCGGCGTGAAGAAACGCCTTTTGCGGCGCGCTCGGGATATGACGAGCAGGATCGATTATTCGTCCGATTCGGGTGATGTCTGTTTTTTTTCAAAAAATAACAGCAGGGTAGATCCATAGCGGCGCTGATCGAACTCGGTCAGGTGGGCAAATCCAATCGTCTGTAATTCGACCGGATCTATCTGAACGATTACCCATCCATTTGGGTCGAGCCAATCCGGGTGTTCGTCCAGCGTTTGAACCGCTTTCATCCACAGGCCTTTATATTGGGGCGGGGCGATAAAAACGTAGTCAAACTGGCGATCAGGTTTCTGTTTCAAGTATTGGAAAGCATCGTTCTGGATTACCTGCGCGTTGTTTTGCAAGCGAGTATGCTCAAGATTGGCCCGGATCGTATTTACCGCGGGACGGTTCAGATCTATAAATCGAACAAAAGCGGCACCCCGGCTGAGGGCTTCGATGCCCACGCTGCCTGTGCCGCCGAAAAGATCCAGGAATGTACTGCCGGGGATATCCTTTGCCAGGATGTTGAACAGCGCTTCTTTTACCCGGTCGGTGATCGGGCGGGTTATTTCACCTGGAACATCTTTCAAACGCATTCCGCGCGCTTTTCCAGAAATAATCCTTGGATTGCTCACTCAGGACCTTTTCCAAACCTCTTTTTCCAGGTTCCAATCACCGGTTTTTATTTGATTGATTTGCCCTTTAACCAGCCGCGTAAGGACGCTGGCGCGCTGTTTATCCTTCAAAGAGCCAACCAGCCCCAACACACTGGTAAATGCATCCACGGCTCCAATCGTGTCTCCTGCTGCCTTGAGGGATAACCCAAGCCCGTACCAGGCGTCCATTTCATCTTTATTGACCTCAAGGACGTGGCGAAAATCATCGACAGCTTTTTCATATTGCCTGGAAGAATAATACAGCCAACCGCGGCTGGCATAATCCATAATTGACTCCACCTTCACGGCCGTCGGATCAAGGTTGATGCTTTCTACTATTTTAGGTTTGGCCATCGGAGGCTCCTTCCAGGAATTCGATTATTGCCCTTTGATTGTGGATAATAAATCTTGCTCTTCGCGTTCACGCTCGGTAAAGTATTGGATCATGAAGGTGGAGCGCCTTAATCGAAGCGCCATCGGAGCTACCGCGCGAAGATCGCTTAATTCTACTATATTCCTTCCATCTGAGGCGGCAAAAGCCCGAGATGCTTCCAGCAGTGTGATTTCCGCGCGTAGGGAATCGATCTTCAGTTTGCGGATCCATTCGATGGCAGTACTGGCAATCTGTGGAGGTACTTCAACCGCAGGCAAGATATCACGCGCTGATTGGATCTCATTTCGCGCAATTTCAGTTTCCTGGGAAAAACCAGTTATTAACCGGCGAGGATTCGCGTAGTAAGCCTTAACGCGCTGGTAAGCCAAAAGGCGCTCCTGGGGATCTTCCAAACCTTTAACGATCACTCGCAGGCCAAATCTGTCCAGGATTTGCGGACGCAGACTGCCTTCTTCCGGATTCATCGATCCAATCAGGGTGAAACGAGAGCGGTATGTGGCTGAATGCGGGCCGCGCCGTACGGTGTAGCTCCATTGAGCCGCGGCATCCAAGATGGCATCAATGATCTCATTCGGTAGCAAGTTGACTTCATCGGAGTATAAAATGTTTTGATCCGCCTGGGCAAGGATCCCTCTCTTGAGGCGCATGCGTTCGTGGACCAGGGCGCGTTCATCCAATCCTCCAATCACATCTTCCAGGCGTGCATTTAGGGGGAGTTCAACCAGCCTTCCCGATTGCTTGCGGGTCAAGGGTGTTCCCTGTCCGTATTTTTGAGCGCAGTCTGGACAGACCGCGTCGATCCCACCCGCCTCGATATCTTCAGCGGTACATCCATAAAAACATGTGCTGCGTTCGACTAAAGGCAGTAAATCGCTCAAGCTGCGAACTGCCGTCGTTTTCCCAGTTCCGCGAGGACCTATGAGCAGCACACCACCACATGCCGGGTTGATGGTGGCCAGCATGAGCGCCAATTTCATTTCGTATTGGCCGACAAGCGCGAGAAATGGAAAAGGAAGCGATTCTGCCAATCCAAAATCTTCTTGACCAGACTCCGCTGTGCTGTTGCGACCTGTCACCAGGTCTAATAGCTCGCGTAATGAACGCACTTTCGGTTGCAGATCTGACGCGCCCGGTTCACTCGACATCGTTATATGTCCAAAAACGGTTGATGAAAAAATTCCAGAACATGATGATGATAATGACGATTCCCAGTGAGATATTGTGACCAACAATTGTAGGGGTTACGAAAAATTTTTGGGGCAAAATCTGGGTGGCGCTCCAGATCAAGGCTTCTTCAAGCCGGTCAAAAATCAAGGTTCTCGCAGCCAATCCGATCACACTCACAACGATAAATTGAACCAACTGGCGCATCACAGCCTTGTTGCGTGAATCTGGATAAGTCCAATATCGATTCCACAAGAAATTACTGATGACGGCTACAGAAAATGATATGGCTTGAGCCGTCAGCGCAGGAATCTTAACGATTGAAGATAACAGGTTAAAAATGCTAATATCGATTATTGCGCCAATTGATCCAACAATAGCGAAGCGTATGAATCGTTCTTGTTCCTTTTTTTTGCTAAGAATCATGCTGTTTCCATTTTTTCTTTAAAATAGGGAATTGTCTGACGCAGCCCTTCGTCCAGGGAGACTTTAGGTTCCCACTTCAATATTTCTTTGGCGCGAGTAATATCTGGGCGCCGCCGCTGCGGGTCATCGCCCAGCCTCAGCGCAGGTTTTTGGATAATCCCCGCGTTATTGCCAACGATGCGGTTAATCGTCTCTGCAAATTGCATAATCGATATTTCATTCGGATTCCCCACATTTACAGGGTCGTGTTCATCTGATAGGAGCAGACGATAGATACCTTCGACCAGGTCGCTGACAAAGCAAAAGCTGCGCGTCTGGTCGCCTTCGCCGTACACGGTAAGCGGTTCACCACAAAGCGCTTGTTGGATAAAGTTTGGGACGACTCGCCCATCGTCCAGGCGCATGCGGGGACCGTAGGTGTTAAAAATGCGAATGATGCGGGTGTTGACCCCATGATAACGGTGATAAGCCATGGTCAGAGCTTCGGCAAACCGCTTGGCTTCATCATAGACTGAACGCACACCGATAGGATCAACGTGCCCCCAATAATCTTCTTTTTGGGGATGGACCTGGGGATCACCGTAAATTTCACTGGTTGAAGCCAGTAAATACCGGGCATGGTGGGCGTGGGCAACACCCAGGGTGTTGTGTGTACCTAAGGCACCGGCTTTCATGGTTTGAATGGGAAGGTTTGTATACCCATACGGCGACAGGGGATTGGGACTGGCCGGTGAAGCAAAATGCATCACGCCATCCACCTTCCCGGGGACGAAAATAAAATTTGACACATCATGGCGAATGAAGAGAAAATTCTGGTTGCCCGCCAGGTGACTTAGATTTTCAGGATTACCAGTAACAAAGTTATCCATCCCAATGACCTGATGGCCTTCATTAAGAAGCCGCTCACAAAGGTGAGATCCTAAGAATCCAGCGGCACCTGTAATTAAAATACGCATATTATTACCCTCTTTTTGATTGATTTTACTTCCAATCCACCCTCTTAATCAATCCATCACCTGTTATTTGGTTCGCCTGGCCGTTTAAAGGATTAACCAGATATAAATTTCCACGGTAAATTACCGCCAACCAGAGTGAAGGATCTGAAATGGTGAGCGGTGACCAAACAATTTGTTGAGGATCCAGCCCAGCCGCTCCATCTTCAGGATAAAGTGGGCGTTGGTTTGAGCCATCCCGATCCATAATATATAAACGGTAGCGGCTGGTTTCACTTTGATCAGGAAAATAAGGCTTTAAGAATGCGATCCAGGATCGATTCCCAGCCAGAGCCGGAGAAGCCGCGGGATATGAAAACATACCCGCCTGTGAAACAAGCGGGATGGTATGGTTGCTTTCTGGGGTAAAGGCGATCACGTCAAAAAGCTGTGAATTTTCCGTTGAGGCAACGCCTGATTGCGGTAGATGGTTTATGGTATAGATTACGCGGTTATCCGACGACCATGTTACCCCAGGTACCCAGGCCCATTCGCTGCGGGTTTGATAAGGTAATAGATCGATTAAAGGGATCGTTGATTGGGTTTTGAGATCGACCAGTCCGATGCTGTCTGAACGGGCATACGCCAATTGGCTGCCATCCGGAGACCAGGCAAAAGATGTTCCCCACCAGCCGTAAACCCCCCCTGAATTTGCCGGAATCACCTCTTCTCGTTTGAGATAGGTGCTGTTGGGAACGAAAACCAACGAAAATAAATCGTTATTTGCTTGCCAACCGGGCGCCGAAGCGCGTGGTTCGACGGTCGAATAAAAGATGGTATTGGTTTTTCCCGGCACCCAATCGGCAAAGTGCACCACATTGCTGGTTTTCAAATCAATTGGGCGCGGATTTTCATCTTCCGTGCTGATCACCCACAGTGTATTAATTTCTTCAGCGGCTGGAAGACTGGATTTTCGAGAATATAACAGCCATTTTCCATCGGGCGATAATGAGAAAATTCTACCATCCAGGTCTCCGGTAGTGACCAGCGGTTTTCGATCTGCAGTCGTGCGCTCCATGACCCAGGCATTTCCAAGCGAAAGATATGATAATTTAGCGGGAATGGCCACAGGCGCAAACGGTGATTGAACGCCGATCATTTCAATTTCTGGCAGGGGCTCAGTTACGGTTTGCGATTTGATTTGAGTGCGAGAGATTTCAACGTCATTTTCAAAAACTCGCCGGTACGTAATTTGCAGCAGGCCCGGTGTACCCGCCTGGACGATTAGTTTTTGATTGGTTGGCAAGGATTCATTTTTGACGACCTGGCGGGAAAACGGCAAGACCGATTCCTCCACCTCGAAGACTTCCCTTACCCGAGTTACTTGAATTGTGGTTGAGCCAGTCAACAGAGTATAGGAAGGTGGATCCACGCGATCTAAAGCTCCCAGGGTGATCCCCGCTTTGTCGAGCACCAACTGCACGGTTGAGCCAGCAGGTGTTTCAGCGGATGTTTGTTTACCGTCCGCCTGGATGGTGATCGTGAAAATCCCTTCTGTTGGCGTGGATGAAGAACAGGACGCCAAAATGTAACTCAATACCAGCCCAACCAGGCAAGTAATGAGATTTGATCGTAAATCCAGGCGTTTCTGTTTCCCCATCGAATTCAATTCAGGTTATAATCGGCTTTGCGAAAAACCGGGGTTTATTTCTTGGTGATAACAATTGTAGCTGACCCAGTCGTGAATGTGATACTCTCCAACCGGTATTCAGATTGATATTCTTTCATGGAATCGGCGATCGCATTGTCGACAACCGTTGATAAGTTAGACAACAGACTCGATGGAACCGGGAAGGGGCCAAAATTAGCCTCTACTATTTCTACAATGGGTTTCCCGGTAGAATCAATGGTGATCGACATTATGATTTTTGCATTGGCAGAAATGGGATCGTTTTTGATCGTCCCGTAAAGTTCAACCCTGTCAGGTTGAAAAACGACTACCGGATTGGTTAAAATGGATGCATATTCATTTTGCAAGTTTTCGATGATGTAAGTTGTGATTTGAGCTTCTGTGACCGTGAGTGTTAATTTGCCTGTCTCTGGATTGGGTTGCACGGTTTGAACCTGCTGTTCGAGACGTTGTTCTTGAGTGGGAACTGTGGGTACCGGGCGCGGAGGAGTAGGGCCTCCTGACAGGTTGCACGCCAGGCCTACCAATAGGAACAATACCGGTAAAATGAGGATAGAGCGTAACGATTTTGACATTATTTTTTTCTCCAAGGATGTTCCGCGAAAGAACTGACCTATTATAGCATGAGTGATCAACCCCCAGAATCCGTTCTTCTCGATGTCAAAGCCTGCCTGGAAGCCTTATTATTTGTAGCTGGCGGACCTGTGTCGATTCAGCAATTAGCCGCCGCATTGGATCGAAGATCCGAAGAAGTTGAACAAAGTCTGAAATTGCTTGCCCAGGATTACACTGGCAAGCGCGGATTAAATATCCAGTGGCATAACGGTAAAATTCAATTAACCACTGCGCCACACCTTGCCGGGTATGTTGAGAAATTTCTCGGTCTGGAAGCCACAGCGCGCCTGAGTCGAGCTGCATTGGAAACGCTGACAATTGTTGCGTACAGGCAGCCGGTAACTCGTCCCGTGATTGACGGCATCCGGGGGGTAAGCAGTGACGGCGTATTGAAAAGTCTTTTGTCGAAGGGTTTAATCCAGGAAGCCGGTCGGGCAGATGGCCCGGGAAGGCCCATTTTGTTCGAGACGACCGTTGAATTCTTGCAGCATTTTGGAATATCTACGATTGATGAACTGCCGCCTTTTGAAATTGAAGGTGTTAGAAGCGATGAAGAGAAATCGCGATTATTGAAGGACTGAGGAAGATGGAAGAAAGATTACAGAAAATATTAGCCCAGGCCGGGTTTGGTTCTCGGCGTTCTTGTGAAACATTGATCGTCGGAAAGCGCGTCAGGGTAAATGGCATAATCGCTGAATTGGGAAGCAAGGCTGACGCTCAGAAAGATTCGATTTCTGTCGATGGGCAGACAATTCCAAAGCTTGCTGCGCCTGTCTATATTGCCTTGCATAAGCCGCGCGAAGTCTTATCTGACACCGATGCACTGGACCCCAGAACGACCGTCTTTGATCTTGTCAAGCATAATGGGCATCTTTTTGCTGTGGGGCGGCTGGATTATGACAGTGAAGGGTTGATCTTATTGACCAACGATGGCGAGTTGGCAAATCGACTCACACATCCGCGTTACGGGCATGAGAAGGAATATAAGGTTTTATTAGCCGCCAAACCTGACGAAGACCAGATCGCGGCCTGGCGGCGGGGGGTGGTTTTAGCAGATGGATATCGGACTCGTCCGGCCAAGGTCTTTTTGGAAGGCATAGCTGGTAAAGGCGCATGGCTGCGAATTGTGATGAATGAAGGGCGTAAACGCCAGATACGCGAGGTGGGTTCTCGGATTGGCTTGCCAGTGGTCCGGATCCTGCGGGTGCGTATTGGGACCTTATTGATCGGCGAGCTAAAACCTGGGGAATGGCGGCATCTCACCAATGATGAAGTTCGCCGCTTAAAAGATACAGTTCAACAGCCTGACCAAAAATCCACTCCGAAATCTACCCGTCCACGAAGAGAAAATCCCAGATAGCTGGCTCAGAGGCTGTGTATTTTAAGGCAGGAGCATTGATTGGAGAATTTCGTCGCCAATCAATTTTGCGGTCTCTGGATCATCCTGCTCGAGAACGATTGCCAGGCTGAGCGGAATCCCTTGCCAATCTGCGTTGGTGCCTGCCAGGAACCATGAAATTTTTCCATTATCCCCCTGAGCGGTCGCGGTGACTTGCCAGGCGGGTAAATTCTCCATTTGCAGCATTTTTATGGCGTTAGCGCGGCTCTCCAAACGCGGGTTTTCCGTCGTCTGGTCGCCGGGAAGAATCACCCAGCTTTCAGTTGGCGTGTTGACTGCCATCGCAATCCTTGGAGCAGGAATAATCCCCGCAGGGGATAGCGCCGATGCTGCCAGAGCCATTTGCAGAGGCGAGACCTTCATTTTCCCCTCGCCAAGCGCCAGACGTTCTGAAGAGTCTTGAGATTGGTAGTTAATTACCGGGGCAACTGGTAATGTAATTTGAGGAGACCGATCGAGGCTCAACAGGTGAAATAAATCGATCATTTGATCGGCGCGCAATTGTTGGGCAATTGCATTTACACTACCTGGGCACCCGTGTGAAAGCAGCTCGCCCCAGGTCGGCTTGTCAGACACAGGTAGGGCGCAATCCCATATTTCGCCGTCAAAGACTAGTGAAGGCGAATCCGGAAGGGCAATCTGTGTTTGCTGATCCAGCACAGCTTCATACAAAAAAGGTCCGAGAGCTGTTCCTGGAGAGTACTGCCCCTGCGTAGCACGGTTTAGAAAGACCCCTTGCCTATCATTAACCCAATTCCCCCAATTTTCTGCTAAATGGTTCGGATCGTAACCCGGTTGCGAAGACATGGCATAAATTTCGCCGGTCTGGGAATTGAGGAGCACTACAGCGCCGGCATGCCCTGCCAGAAGCTCGTCTACCTTTTGTTGAATGCGCAGATCCAGTGATAGACGAACATCCAATCCGGGCGGGGTTTGCCCGTAAATCAGGCGGTAATAAACATTGGTAGATGTAGGATTGCCCTGCAAGCCGCGGAGATAAGGGTCAAGGAATGCTTCTAAACCAGCCTGCCCGTAAAGAGGATTTGAATAACCAATTATGGGGCCTAATGGTGGGTGCAGTAATTGGCGTTCATATTCGCCCGGGCCGCCGATGGTCACAGCAATCGGCTGGTTGTTACGATCCAGGATGCGTCCGCGCGCCACATAGCGTTCTGTCACCGTCCAGCGGGGATTATCCTGCCGGTTCTGCAAATCATCTCCGCGGATCACTGCCCAATAAATATTGATCGTTCCGATCGCCAACAATCCACCCAAAAGCAGAGCACCTGTCACAAGGAAGGGTTTTGAATCGACAACTGGGGCAATTTCGTCTTCAGAATGATTGCTGATCAAGGCTAATAAAGCAATCGCAGTGAAAGAAGTGACCAGGGATGAACCACCATACGAGACAAATGGTAAAGTTACACCAGTTAAAGGGAAAAGGCGCAGATTGCCGCCGATGATCAATATGCTTTGCGCGATAATATTGAATGAAATTCCTGCTGCCAGAAATCTCTGGTAGCTGTTGGACGCTTGCAGGGCAATGACCAGACCCCGGATGGCGATCATACCCATGATAACGATTATGGCAATGGTGCCGGTAAGGCCTAATTCCTCGCTAATTGCCGTAAATATGAAATCTGAATGGGATACAGGCACAACCGATGGATTCCCTAACCCAGGCCCATACCCAAGGGTACCCCCAGATGCAACGGCGATCAAGGATTGAATGATTTGATATGCATGCCCATTGGGATCGATCCATGGATTTATCCAGGCATCTACGCGGATCTGAATCACATCAAAAAGCCGGTAGCCGGCCAGCCCGGCAAGGGCGATGAGGGCTGCACTGATTGCCAGCAGCTTTTTTTTCCCGGAGGCCAGGTAGATAACCATCGAATATAAAACGATAAAAAGGGAGCCAGTCCCTAAATCGCGTTGAGCCACTAAAATCGCCAGGGCTGTCCCGGCTAAAATTAAAGTGGGAAGAAGCAGCGACATCAACCTGATTTTAATAATCGACCGGTCGGCCAGGTAAGCCGCCAGATAAATGATCAGCAGCAGTTTCAATGGTTCAGAGGGCTGCAGATAGATCCCACAGCAGCCCAGCCATAAATGGGGGCCATTTCCACCGGGATAAGTGCCAAATATGAAGGTTAATCCGGTAATGAGCAATCCGCCGGTCAGCCATAAATATTTATAGCGGCGCAGGAGGGGAAGGACAGTAGGGCGAGAAATAATGCCCCCAAAAATAAGCAGACTCAAAGCGATCCACAGCGTCTGTCTGAGGCCAAAACCATTATCCAGTCGCCAGATGGTCAACAAACCCAGGCCGGCCAGCAACCCAACTAATGGAAGAATATATGCATCCCGGTCAGGGAGGTGCTTCAGGGTCAGCCTATGGATTAAGGAAAAACCTCCCAACCAGATGGCGAGACCAATCCAATGCTGCCATCGATATTCAACCTGCCAGGAATGATATCGAACGGCTGGCGAAAGCGATAATGTAAGGGAATATAAGACCAGAAAAGCAAAGGCCAACAGCAGCAGGCGACTTTGGTTCTGGTCTTTTGAAGAGGTACCGACTGGAAAAAGGAAGTTCACGATTTCAAATATTTTCCGACGAGCAGATCAAGCCTTTGAGCTGTTTCCGGGGGGATTCGGCTGGGATGTGTGATCAACGCATCCTGTAATGCTTGTTGGCAGCCGCAGTTGAATTCTTCAGCCAGGGTTTCGACTAAAATTCTGATCGCATTTTGCGCCATCTGGGTATTGCGTAACAATGTGCGAACGACCATCTCTACACTGACGGGTTCTTTCGTAACGTGCCAGACGTCAAAATCAGTGACGTGAGCCATTGTCGCATAACATAATTCGGCTTCTCGGGCGAGAAAAATTTCTGGACAGGCAGTCATGCCAATAATCGACATGCCCCATGACCGAAAAACATTAGACTCGGCTTTCGTTGAAAATCTTGGACCTTCAATGGTGATCAATGAGCCGCCCTGGTGAACCGTGCCTCCAGCGGCGCTGACTGCGTTGAAAAGCTGCTTTGAGAGGTCCGGACAAAATGGATCTGCCGTGCCAATATGGACCACCAACCCCTGGCCAAAAAACGAGCGTTCACGGTCTTTTGTGTAGTCAAATACCTGGTCTGGAACTACGATGTGCCCTGGGGCGTAATCGTCGCGCAATGATCCGCAGGCACTGATGCTAATGACGCGTTTTATTCCGAGTGCTTTAAGGGCATAAATGTTGGCCCGGTAATTTACTTCGGTTGGCGTGATATGATGACCGATGCCGTGCCGTGCTAAAAATGCAACTTTTTTTCCAGACAGAGAGCCGATGGTAATTGGCGCGCTGGGTTTCCCAAAGGGGGTATCCAAATTAATGGATGAGACATTTTCTAAGCCTGAAAATTGATACAGACCAGATCCACCGATCACTCCCAATACAGGTGTGTCAGACATTGTTTCCTCCGCGTATCTATTTTCGATCAACCTGTTCGCCGAAATCGATCTTCATGTTGATTTGTGCGCAGCGCAGCTCATCCCCTGAGATTAAGACAGTCGGGGTATATACCCGTTCATCGTTCAGGAATGTGCCATTGGTGGACTGTAAATCTTCGACCCACCACTGGTTATGGTGAAAGCTCAACCGGGCATGCTGCGCAGAAACCAGTTCGTTTGGTAAACAAACGTCACAATTTGGATCTCTGCCGATCATCAATTGGGTCGAATTGTACTGGTGAACTGCTTCTGGTTCAATTTCCAAAATTCGGACAGAAAGCGGCGGCACCTTCTTAGAATTTAACATGTGCTGGCTGGTGCGCAGTTCATTCCATAACGTATATAAAGCCCATATTAGAAAAGTATATAGACTGATTGCCAGAAGGATTCTGAGGATGAAAACGACGATTCCGGTCATCGGTTTAGTGGTTTGGGGGATCCTGGTGTGTTTCCAGGCGTCCTGTGGTGAAATCGTTATGGCTGCGATGGGCGGAGGCATTTTCTTCCCCGTAAATCAGGGGATATCCTGCGAGAGAAATAACGTCGCCTGGATTCAGCAATTGATGCGCCACGCGAACACCGTTCACGTAGGATCCGCCAGTGGAATTTAAGTCAAAAAAAATGTAATGACCTTTTACGGCTCTTAACTGAGCATGGTTCCTGGAGACACGAGGGTCGTCAACCACGATCTGGTTATCCTGGCGTCGGCCAATATTAACCACCGGATAATTCAATGGAATTGTATTTCCATTAACGATCAAATATGCCTGATCCGGGTGAGTATCATTCGACGATTTTTCTTCCTGAACCAGGAATACCGCCGTTTGCTCCACGTGGTTTTCTCGCGAAGACGTTTCAATCTCAAATGCTTCTGGCGGCAGGTTAGCATCTGCCTGCAGCTGCAGGACCGGGGTCGAGACGAACTCCAGGCCCGCTTCTCGAGCGGAATCGATCAGGACCCGCAGAAGAGCGTCAGTTAATCCGGGGCGAACCGCCCATATAGATAAATTAGAGGGATGGAGCCGAACTTTGAATTGGTTTGGAGAAACAAAGACTCCATTGGCTTCTTGAATGACAGCCCGTTCAATCGCCACTACTAATTGATGCGCTAACGCGTCTTGTTTCCGGCCGCCTGGTAAAAAGTAAAGGCTGCTTTCTATAAACGACTGCAAGCGTGCTTCGATTTGATCGAGCATTGATCTCATACCGTATAATTATAACGGATATGAAGCCTAGAAATATTCAAGGTTACGTGGAGATTGCCCATACTGCCGATTGGGCAATCAAAGTTTGGGCGCCAGACCTGGCGGGTTTGCTGGTCGAAGCTGCGCGGGGGATGGTTGCTCTGATGGAGTTTACGTTTGAAGGTCCGAAGCTTGCAGATCGGCAGATTGAGCTGGGGGCTGAGGATGCTGAGGAATTACTGGTCTCTTTTCTTTCCGAGTTGTTATTTATTGGTGAAAGTGAAGGTATTGGTTTTGTAAATGCTCATATATCTTTACAAGGTTACCATCTGAGCGCAATAGTAGATCCCCGCAAGATTTTATCTCAACGTAAAGAAATTAAAGCCGTCACTTATCATAACCTGGTAATTCGAGAATGTGCAGAAGGATTGGAAACTGTGATCGTGTTTGATGTGTAGCGAAGGAGGCTCCCATGAAGACACTTAAAATCTTTACGAAATTGAGTGATTACGAGTGGGAAATACCGGCTTCATTTCGAAAAGATATGCGCGTTCCCGTCCGGTTTTTTGCGACGCGTAAACTTTTAAAGTCGTCTCTAGACGATCTTTCCATCGAACAAGCTGTGAATGCTTCAACCTTGCCTGGCGTCGTTGGCTGCGTGGTCGTCATGCCGGATATGCACCAGGGATATGGTTTCCCTATTGGGGGCGTGGCGGCAACTCACTTTCCAGATGGGGTGATCTCACCGGGCGCAATTGGTTATGACATCAACTGCGGGGTCAGATTGATGGCTTCCTCCATTGAATTGGAGGAGGCGGCGCCACATTTAAGTGATCTGTCCGTTCGATTGGACCAGGTTTGCCCCAGCGGGGTAGGGACCACAAGCAGCATCAAACTTTCCGGATCTGAATTGGAACAGATCTGCCGGACGGGATCGAAATGGGCGTTAAAAAAGGGCATGGCCTCGGAACAGGATTTGCGCCGTACTGAGGACGGCGGCTGCCTGGATGGGGCTGACCCGGCAATGGTCAGCAGCAGGGCGAAAGAACGCGGTAGGCCCCAGTTAGGAACCCTTGGATCGGGAAATCATTTTTTAGAAGTGGATGTGGTGAGCGAGGTTTTCGATTCTGCCGCTGCTCAGGTGATGGGATTGTTTGCAGGCTGCATCGTTCTACAAATCCACTGTGGTTCGCGTGGTTTTGGACACCAAATCTGCAGTGATTATGTGAAAAGCTTCCAGAGCGCAGTTCGCCAATTTGATATCCACTTGCCCGACCGCGAATTGGTTTGCGCGCCGTTGAATTCAAAGGAAGGTGAAGCGTATTTAGGAGCGATGCGGTCTGCCGCGAATTACGCATTTGCCAACCGGCAAATCCTGGCGAATGCGGCGAGGAACGTGTTCGTTGAGATTTTTTCTGGTAAAGTGCGAAATCCTGGTTTATTCCAGGTGTATGATCTGGCGCATAATATTGGCAAAATAGAGAATCATTCCGTTGATGGTAAAATTATAAAAGTTTGCATTCACCGCAAAGGGGCGACCCGGGCTTTTGGCCCTGGGGCACCGGGTTTGCCCCAGGAATACGGGACGATAGGGCAGCCAGTCCTGGTCCCGGGAAGCATGGGCACTGCATCCTGGGTGCTGGTGGGCACCAATCAAAGTATGTTGAAGGCATTTGGATCATCCTGCCATGGGGCAGGGCGCGTACTCAGCCGCAGCAAGGCAAAAAAACTTGTGCAAGGCAACGAACTGCGAACACGCCTGGAGAAAAGGGGGATTTTGGTGCGGGCTGGAAGCCTGTCCGGATTGGCGGAAGAAGCCCCAGAAGCTTATAAAGATGTGGACATAGTGGTTGAGACGGTTGTTGGCGCCGGAATCGCCCAAAAAGTTGCCAGACTGGAGCCTGTCCTGGTGATCAAAGGGTAATCGAGGCGATTTTTGGTTTGGATATTATTCATCGTCGCCCGGCATTCCTTCGGGAAGGGGGATCGCAATTTCAGCCAGGCGGGCATGCGTCAGCTCTATCAGCGATTGGGTAGGCAACCGGATATTTAACCCGCGTTGACCACCGGAAATATGAATCTCTTTGAATTGCTCGGCGCTGGCGTTTATTAACACCTGGAAACCTTTGTTGAGTAAAGCTAATGGAGAAATTCCTCCGGCCTGCAAGCCGGTCAGCTTTTCGGCTTCGCGCTGGGTGGGCAGGCGAACTTTTTTCTCGTTTACCACCGCTGCAATCGCTTTCAAATTAACCTGGCAGTCACCGGGTATCACGGCGAGGATCGGCTTTCCAGGTTTCTCTCGAACAACGACGATCGTTTTAAAAACTTGACTGAGCGGAACATTGAGCCTCTGTGAAGTCTCAACAGCCCCTAATTTTTCCACGGGTAATTCGAAAACCGTAAAAATAATTTTCTTGCTTTCAAGCAGACGGGTCACATTATTTGCAGCCATCTCACATCTCATCCTAGCGGCGGACATAGATCGGGTTGCTGAAAATCCAACCCCGGCGTCTGCCCAAATATTGAATATAACATTCCACCCGGTACACACCCGGCTGATTAACAATATGGGTAATAAATTCTCTGTCTTGCCAGGTTTTGAGCAGCTGCCCATCTCGCAGTAAACGACATTCTACTGCCAGGGGTAAGCGAATCTGGAAGGTGACGCCGTCTTCAAGCGCAATTTCCTCACCCATCCAGACGGTCAGGTTGCGTCCGCGGCCAGTGAAGATAAATCCTTTTGTGGATGCCGGTAGATCATAGCCAACGAAAGCCAGACCCTTGCGGAGGGATTCTAAAATCATGCGCCGGTCAGTAAAGACATCGCTACCAAGAGGTTCTGGGGTGAAAATATGGGTGTTCACCGCTTGAAAATGATACTCATACGGAAAAAGAGTGCGGCGAAGTGGCCCTAAGTGCATCGGAAGGGCATGTGCGTCTGCGCCGCCGATTGCCACCACCTTGCTGCCGCGGCCGAGCAATTCATCCCACCGCTGCAAAGTCGGCATCAGTGGGCCTCGGGGCATAAATTGCGGAAAGAAAGCGTAGAAAATACCGTCCAGGTAATTATGCACGACACTTTTCAACTCGCTCAGGCCGTTCCATAATTCAATACCTGTGAAACCCATTACATCCCAACTGACCCAACTGAGATCATCTTCACCAAATGCAGGCAGCGCGGGATCTACGGGATGCGCGATAAAAGCCAACCCTCCGGCCCTGGTCACCTGGTTGATCAGGTTCTGCGGTTCCCCGCTAAAAGTGCACAGCTCTTTGGCTGCGCCATAAACCAGAAGATGGTTTTTTTGAGGATCTCGCATGACATCATGGATTTCTTCCCCCACCATTAATAGAAGTTTGCGGTCGCCATCTTGATAATATTGGTCAAGACCGTTGATATAGATATTATGATCGGTCGTTATGATGACATCCAACCCGGCTTTTAGTGCAGCCTGGGCGATCGCATTATGCGTGCCGTGCCCGTCTGAATACGTGGTATGAATGTGAAGGTTGGCAATGAGTTCATTCATTATCGTTGACGATTCCGCTGAAACAAAGGTATAATCGAATTTGCTTTTTAACAGGAGGAAAACGTGGAACTTCGTGGCTATATAGATATAGCGCTTATTATAAATTCGATTGCCTTGATTGTATGCGTAATTTTGCAAAACAAAGGTGTTGGTTTGGGAGGCTTAACCGGGGGCGATTCCGGGGGGGTATTTACAGCCCGGCGCGGAATTGAGAAGACCCTATTTTACATCACCATTGGTCTGGCAGTGCTATTCTTCATTCTCACCATTGTTGCGGTTATCATTAGCAAATAAACCTTGGGGCGTGTTTCGCTCAATATACAATAAAGATGGGGCGGCTCACCAGCAGGGGAGTTGCCCTTTTTAATATCAAAAAACTATGAAAAAATTGCGTTGGCAATTAATTATTATCTTTTTAACCGGACTGGTGGTCGGCGCTTTACTGCTCAGTGAACAGCCTACACCCACCCAGATCGCGGCTACGCCTGTTCCGGAAACTGGCGGTATATACACCGAAGCGTTAATTGGTTCTATGCAGCGATTGAACCCGGTTCTGGATTTTTACAACCAACCGGATCGGGATATCGACCGCTTAATTTTCAGTAGCCTGCTGCGGTTTGACTCTCGCGGACTGCCTCAGCCCGATATTGCTGAATCCTGGGGAGTCTCAAAAGACGGGACCGTTTACAATTTTATACTGTACTCGAATGCCAAATGGCATGATGGCGCTCCGGTCACTGCGGATGACGTGGTATTCACGGTAGATCTGCTAAAAAATGGCGGGAATTATGTGCCAAAGGACCTGCAAGCGCTGTGGAAAGATGTTGATGTTGAGGTGATGAATGAAACCTGGGTCCAGTTCCGCCTGCCTGAGGCATTCGCTCCCTTCCAGGATTATCTGACCTTCGGCATCTTACCAAAGCATTTATATGAAGGCCAGAATATCGATGAGATCGCTAATTCACAGGTAAATCTTAAACCTGTTGGCAGCGGTCCATATCGGGTAAGCCAAATCAATACGGAAAATGGTCAAATAAATGGGGTGACCCTTTTAATTTCAGAAAGTTATTACAAGGCCAAACCCTTTATCGAGCAGTTTGTTTTCCAATATTATCCTGATGATCAATCTGCGTTTGATGCATACCAGTCAGGCAAAGTGATGGGGATCAGTCACGTCGGCAAGGATATTTTGGAACAAGCATTATCTCTTCCGGAGCTTTCGGTATATTCTGGCAGAATGCCTGAAATGTATATGATCTTATTTAATCAAAAAGATCCTCAGGCGACATTCTTAAAAGAATCAGTGGTGCGCAGGGCATTGATGGCAGGCTTAAACCGGCCTGTGATGATTAATCGAATATTGAATGGGCAGGCTGTGATCGCCAACGGCCCTATCATGGCTGAAAGTTGGGCCTTCTATCCAGATAGCGAGGTTTTTTCGTATTCTCCGGTTGATGCGCAGAAGCAATTAAAAGATGCCGGTTATATACCTTCAGGTGATAGCGGTACAATCCGAAAAAAAGACGATACGGTTATGTCTTTCGAATTGTTATACCCTGACGATGATACATTTAAAGCGCTTGCCCAACAGGTAGTAAAAGATTGGGGCAATATTGGGGTAGAAGTGACTGCTAACCCGTTACCTTATGATCAGCTTCTCGATCGTCTCGATCAGCGAAGTTATCAGGCGGCTCTGGTCACGTTAAATCTAACAAACGCTTATGATCCCGATCCATACCCGTTTTGGGATCAAGCTCAAATGACCGGGGGGCAAAATTATACCCAATGGGATAACCGGATGGCGAGTGAAATCCTGGAGCAGGCGCGGTTGACCGTGGATCTGCAAGAACGGGTTCGATTGTACCGGAATTTTCAGGTATTGTTTTCTCAAGAGCTGCCTGCTTTACCGTTGTTTTACCCTGTTTATACCTATGCGGTGGACCAGCAGGTTCAGGGTGTAAGCATGGGACCGCTATTTAATCCCAATGACCGATTTTCGACGGTTACCCAATGGTTCCTGGTGGCGAAAAAGCCCGCTGCTTCAGCAACGGTCACGCCTACTCCCTGATCGTTATTTTTTTCGCCTCCATATGGAGAAGGCATAATCATGCCGGCGAATTCTGATGAGCGAGCCTTTCTGATCGCTGCTGCGGCTGAATTACGCGATTATCTGCTTTCAGATGCAGCTACCTGGCAATTAAACGGGCCTGGATCATTGCCGCTTTTGACCCCCGGGTATCTACTGTTCTTCTTAAAACGGTATTCCGCAGGTATTCTTGAAGAAAGAGCAGATGAGAAGCTTCGATCAGCGCTGAATGAGATAACCGAGGTCCGCCAGCGCTGGAATTCTGCATGGAAAAAAAGGATCGGGCAGGAAATTCCACAGCGTTTGCGCTTATGGTCGAATTACATGGATGAACTTATTCAATCCAGGAACCAGGCAGGTAAACAATATAGCTGGAGTGTTCGCTGGCGGGTTATGCTTACATTGTTAGAAGCAGAATTGTTGGATCCGGTTCCTAAAGCCGGACAGAGGCTAAAAATCCTCGACGACCAACTTCGCTCGATATCTCAACCTGGACCATTTGTTTGGGAGCAATGGTTAGAAGGTGCATTTCCCCGGTCCGATTTCTGGTTTCTATATGTGATAATCGGACAGCCGTTTTGAAAGGATAGGATATGCCTTCATTCTTCTCGCGCACTGGAGACGATGGTTATACAGGCCAATTGGGTGAAGGGCGAATACCCAAATATGATCTTCTGATGGAAACTTTAGGCACATTGGATGAAGCCACAGCTGCCATTGGAATCAGCCGGGCGCAGTGCCGGGTTCCGGAAAGCAAGACTTACCTAATATTAATCCAGCGCCAATTGTACGGGTTGATGGCTGAAACAGCAGCGACGCCAGAAAATATTGATCGCTTTCACACCATCGATCAGAAAAGTATTGATTGGATTGAGCAGCGAATTATGAAAGTTGAGAAGACTGTCGAAATACCCAAGGAATTTATCGTTCCTGGCGATTCACTGGCAGGCGCAGCCCTCGACCTGGCGAGGACGATTGTGCGCCGGGCAGAACGTAGAATCGCCGAATTAGCCCATCGTGGGGATATTTCAAATCCGGATTTATTGCGCTACCTGAACCGGTTATCCTCCTTATTATTCGTCCTGGAACTGCGCGAAAACCAGGCAGCCGGTATAGAAAAGCCCACGTTGGCGAAAGAAGTTTAATTTGACTGGAACGATTATCAATATCATCACAGTTGTAGTAGGAAGCATTCTGGGGACATTTTTAGGAGCGCGTTTTCCAGGACGATTTCGCCAGACTGTGGTAGCTGGATTAGGATTGTTTACTTTTGGCCTGGGTATCCAGATGTTCTTAAAAACTGAGGATGTGCTGGTGGCATTAGGTAGTTTATTGATCGGCGCCTTGTTGGGTGAATGGTGGAAAATAGAGGATGGGTTGCAGACCTTGGGAAAATGGCTGGAACGTAAGTTTATGCACGGCGGAAACGAAGATCAAGCCAGATTTATCAAAGGGTTCTTGACGGCATCTTTAGTTTTTTGCGTCGGTCCGATGACAATCCTTGGATCGATAGAAGATGGATTAACCGGCACATATAAAATCCTGGCTGTAAAAGCCACCCTGGACGGTTTTGCATCTCTGGCTTTTGCATCCAGCCTGGGGATTGGGGTGCTTTTTTCTATTTTGCCGATGGTGGTATACCAGGGTGGGATCACTTTACTGGCCAGTCAAGTCCAGTCAGTAGTCACCCCTACCATGATGAATGAAATGAGCGCGGTAGGCGGTTTAATCTTGATGGCGATAGCAATCAGCGGCTTACTGGAGATAAAGCCGATCCGAACCGGGAATTTTTTGCCTGCGCTTGTTGTAGCCCCAGGGATTGTGGCAATGCTTACCTTATTCAAATAACGTCAGTTCGAATTCACAAAAAAATAAAAAAAAGACCGACGCTGCCGGTCTTTTTTTATGGTTATTATTTTGTGACGGTTGGGCTGGCACCAGTAGTGGCTTTGGCCTTTATCTCCGATTCGATCACTGCGGTAACCGTATCGGCATAGACCAGGCGTCCGTTGACCAGGAAAGAAGGTGTGCGGTCGATGCCTTTCTGTTTGCCGTATTCCAGGTCGTCCTGTACCTTCTGTTTATATTTTTCGGTGTCAAGGCAGGTTTTGAACTGAGTAGTATCCAGGCTCAAGGTTTTCGCGAAATCCACCAACCTGGCAGTGCTGAACCATCCCTGGTTTTCGCCTTTTTGGTTGACATACAGGGTGTCGTGGTACTGCCAGAATTTACCTTGATCGTTTGCGCAATACGCAGCCTGGGCTGCGGCAATCGATTCGGGACCCAAAAAACTGAACGGAACGAACTTAAAATAGATTAGACCGGTGCTGACATACTTCTGTACAATGTTGGGCTCATAATCGTTAAAGAAATAGGCACACGAAGGGCATTGGAAATCGGCAAATTCTTCCACAACAACCGCAGCATTTGGATTCCCCATGTTTGTGCCGCTTTCCAACGGTCTGCTGTTGACAGGTTTGGGCAGCAAATTGGGCAGGATGAGCAGAACAACCAGAACAACTGCCGCCAGGCTGATCAGCACGATTGGTACAAGCTGTCGTTTTCTCTCTTCACGTTTTCGCCGTGATTTGATCTCATCTCGTTTGCTCATTTCACCAGGGCGTTTTTTGGGCGATTCGCTTTTCGGCATGTGTATTCTCCACGATTAATAAAGCGGTAAGGGCTCATTTTATCCGCCTTTTGAAATTAATGTAAAAACTCTAAATTTCTTTTAATCAATGGAGAAGGTGTATACCGGAAACTCATCACCTGTACGGTGAAAGCCGATTTTTTTGTACAGAGCCAAAGAACTGTAATTATCACTTTGCGTGTTGACTGTAATATTTGAAATCTCAGCATCCTTAAAATGACACAACATATCATGAACCAGGCCATATCCAATTGAAAGCCTTTGCATACCCGGATCCACCGCCAGGCGAGCGAGGTGCGCGTGAAATTGTGTGCCGGTCGAAATCTGGTATCCAACGATTTCTTCATCCATTTCGGCTACGGTCGCGTATGAGGCTTGTAGAAAAGCAAAGCCTAATTCTTCTCGCGTATGCTGCCAGATATGTTCAAATGCAAGATTATCCACTGATAAAACCAGATCCAGATCTCTCTGCTGCATGGGGCGAATTATTACCTCAGCCGGAATCGGAACAGGTTGGGGTATTGTATCAAGCCACTGGAGCACAACGATATGTTGGCGTAGTAAAAAACCTGAGCCGATCAGCAAGTCTGCAAACCAGGAATTGAGACCTAATCCAGCTAAAATATATCCTGGTGGGAAGATGTTGGTATCCAACAATTGTCGGAACAAGAGATTCCAGGAATCGCGCAATTGGGTTGAATTCCAATTTAAGAAAGCAAATAATCGAATCCAACCTGCAGAGTTATGGACATATGGGCATGCCAGAGCGGATAACAAATGGCTCTCGCGCTCAATCCCCAAAAAAGGATATGACCCGGCCCAATCGATCGGGCTGCGCCAATCAAGGTGGCGGTGAACATATTCGGCGGTGTTGATAAGGGAGGAAAGGCTGGTGATATCGGCAGCGGTGATCTGCCGCACCATAGGAAGGGTTGACATTTTAACGGCCTAATAAACTAAAGACAATTTTCAGCAGTTTCTTCAAAATCCGTTCACGGAGAGTGAGCTTCTGTTTAATATCTAAAGCAGCCTGCATGGTCGCCAAAGCCTGCAAGTACTGCCGGCGTTTGAGTTGGAGGCCAGACAGGCTTTGTAAAACGTACATTCTTAAATCATGGTCGTTAATTTGCTTCAGCAGTTCGTTCGATTGCTGATATAAAGAGATCGCTTCGTCGACTCTTTGCATAGCATCTACCGCGGCTGCCTGATTTCCCAAAGCCATCGCCTGCCGGCGAATGTCTCCTGCTTTGGCAAAGATTTTCTCGGTTCCTCTAGAGGCAGCCAGGGCTGCCTGGGGATTCCCGCTGCGAAGCAAACAAACGCTGCGGTTATTTGCCATTTCAGCAGCATTGATTGGATCCAGATCGATAGTATATTGATTGCCAGCTCTGTCATACCAACGAGCAGCCTCTTCAAAATCCTCCGTATCATAGGCAGATTTCGCTTTTTCAACCATCTGAGGAAGTGAAAAGGCATCCATAGTTTCAGTAGGTGATCTCCAATAATCCTTCAGCCACACCGCGCAGTTTATCCACAGATAGCTGACTGAGGCGCATAGCCAGATTCAAGTAAGGCTTATTGACGGGTCTGCACACAAATTCACGCAAATCTACTGGAAGATCGAGAAATTCGTTCTGTGCAATTTGCCTGGTCCGCCACTCACCAATGGGTCCCTTTTTATCGAAAAATTCTTCAATACCCACGTCGAACGTCTTCGCGATTAATTCCAATTCTGGCAGTGGGATAGCTTCCTCACCCAGCTCATATCTCGCCATTTGTTCTTCTGCGATTGATGTCGCGGCTGAAACCTCATGTAATGAGAAGTTTAACTGGGTGCGGTGAATGCGAATGGAGGCGCCAATGATTCGGTCGCGCAGCCGGCGCAGGCGTTCTTTTTGCTTGATCGGCTCTTCCACATGACTTCCACTCAATATCTCGTTTGACCAGAAGTGATCGATGGGCACATTCAAGAAAAATGCAAGATTTTCCAATACGGGTAGAGACGGCGCCTTGAGTCCCTTTTCAAATGTCTGTAACTCCTCTGTGGATACACCGATCGCAGCAGCGGTTTCTTCAACTGTCCTGCGATTGACGCTGCGCGCATCAGACATTAACAGACCCAACTTACGGGTTCGAATCTGAAAAAGCTGCTGTTGTTTATTCATCATCTACCTCTCCCATATCTTAATTGTTCTGGAAGTATATATTACCGGCGCCGGTTTGATAACATCTCGGCAACATTCGCCCCAAACACCTCGGGACCAAGTCTGAAACCAGCCTGTTCCAGGCGTGGGGTGAATAAAGGCCGGATTCCGGTTGGTTTGAGGTTGCCAATCACATTTCCTTCAGCGCTTGTACCGGTTTGCTCGAAACGGAAGATTTCGGTCATAACCACAATTTCCCCTTCCATGCCCGATATTTCGGAAATGGAGGTTACCTTCCGCATTCCGCCTTTCAGGCGCGATTGTTGAATGACCAGATCGATGGCAGAGGCGATCTGTTCACGGATCACCCTCAACGGTAGTTCCATACCTGCCATCAAGCACATCGTTTCCAACCGAGAAATGGAATCACGCGGGGAATTGGCATGCAACGTGGTCATTGATCCATCGTGCCCGGTATTCATGGCTTGCAGCATATCCAGGGCTTCGCCGCCGCGGACCTCACCGACGATAATCCGGTCCGGGCGCATGCGCAACGAGTTGCGCACCAGGTCCCGTACATTAACTGAATTCTTGCCTTCCAAATCAGGGGATTTGGTTTCCAGGCGGACCACATGTTCCTGCTGCAAACGTAGTTCGGCGGCATCTTCGATGGTTACTATTCGTTCTTCCTCAGGGATGAAACCTGATAGCACATTCAACAGGGTGGTTTTCCCGGAGCCCGTTCCGCCTGAGATAATGACATTAAACCGTGAAATTACGCATGCACGGATAAAATCAGCCATACCGCGGGTGATCGAACCGAATTCGATCAACTGGTCAATGGAGAGTTTCCCTTTTTGAAATTTTCGGATGGTTATCGACGGGCCATCAATGGCACAGGGAGGGATCACCGCGTTTACACGCGAGCCGTCTGGCAAGCGAGCATCTACGGTCGGGCTGTCTGAGTCAATTCTTCTTCCCAGCGGCAGGATGATCCGATCGATCACGCGCAATACCTGGTCGTCATCGTCAAACACAATATTGGTGCGGATTAGCTTGCCATCTCTTTCAACATACACATTTTTCGAACCGTTGACCATTACTTCAGAAATGCTGGGATCATCCAGCAATGGCTGGAGCGGACCAAATCCGAGGAGTTCATTAACGATGTCGTGAAACAATTGTTCGCGGATAGGCGTAGCCAGGTTTACATGTGACTGCTGGTAGGCTTGCTTGAGGATTTCGTCTACCAATTCGCGCCTTTTTACAGCGGTTAATCCGCGGCTGTCCACTTCACGCGAAACTGCGCTGATCAAATAATTCTTTAGTTTAATAAGGTCGTTGGAAGATATAGCGGATCGATCAATGTTTGGCATATCAGGATTGGGTGATCATTTCGTCAACAGGCAGTATCCAGCTAATTTGTGACCGGTTGAGGGCGACAAAATGGGTGGAAGCAAAAATGGTGCCGTCAGGATTGTAAATGACAGCCTCAGTCACAGGAAGAAATGGTTCTGAGCGGTCGATTTCATCAATGATCCGTTCATCGGGGCGGATGTGAATATTGCCTTCGACGCGGTGCACTGGCATTTGGACAATAACCGGGATCGGTGTTTTGGTAACGACCGGTGTAAATAATTTTCCTTTTTCGTCGGTATGAGAGACCATGCTAATCCCTTTCTACTGGCGGCATGAGATACCCCAATCCAGCCCGGGTGACGATATGCTGGGGAGAATGGGGATTATCTTCCAGTTTTTGCCGTAAACGGGCGATGCTGACCCATAAAATTTCTTTATCCTCACGGTACTGCGGCCCCCAAATTGCCATAAGTAATTCTTCTGCAGTCAGAACCTGGCCGACATGATGGGCAAATTGGATGAGCAGGCGGTATTCGGTTGCTGAAAGGAATACCGGTTTGGAATCTTTCCATACTTCCGCCCGCGCAAAGTCTATCTTTAGATTGCCGTGGGTGAAATAACGGTTTTGGGTCGCTTGCTCGGCATTACTCGTGCGGCGCAATACGGCGCGCACACGCGCCACTAATTCTGTGGCAGAAAATGGTTTCACCACGTAATCGTCTGCCCCAATATTCAAGTCCGCGGACGCGGTCCTGTTCTTCTCCGCGGGCTGTTAAAATAACAATGGGAATGTTTGAGAACTGGCGGATTCGTTCGCTGGTGGTCAGGCCGTCCAACTTGGGCATCATGATATCCATGATGACCAGGTCAGGATGGCGGCTGGAAACCATTTCGAGTGCCTCTTCGCCATTACTGGCAGTTATCACTTCATACCCTTCTTTCTCCAGGTTAACTTTCAAAAGATGCTGGTATAGTGGTTCATCATCCACGGCGAGAATTTTTGTCATCCTTTACCTCCTATAGGTCAATTTTCAGCTGGTCAAGCGGAAAAAGGCAGGAAGATGGTAATGATCGTGCCTTTTCCATCACCCGATGAAGCCTGAATTTGGCCGCTGTGAGCCAGGATTATTTGCTTGCAAATATACAATCCCAGTCCGGATCCGTGAATGTTCGGAGCGTCTGGACTGCGAAAAAAACGATTAAACACAAACGGCAAATACTTTTCGGGGATACCTGGGCCATAATCCTGAAATTCCAGGTTGACGCCAGATGTCTCTGGTTTAATTGTAATTAAGATTGATGAACCCGGTGCATATTTAATCGAATTTCCTATGATATTCTCGAAAACCTGCGCCAGACGACGGGGATCTCCGCGGACAGTGAGGACTGATTTCTCGATATTCATACGAATATCTAAGTCTGGATGGTGCATTCTGGCCCGAAGCATGACATCGTTAAGAACTGTATCGAGGCGCACAGGTTGGAACTGCATGCGCATCTCGCCGGACTGCAGCCGGGCAGAATCGAGCAGGTTATCGATCAACTCCTGTAAACGATCCGTTTCCTGGTCGATGATGTTCAAAAACTCCTGGGTAATGGCCTGATCCCATTGGGTGTCTGAACGCAGTAAAGTGGTAGTATACCCTTTGATAAATCCCAAAGGATTACGCAATTCATGGGTGATCGTGGATACAAAATCATCCTGGAGACGGTACTGCTGTTGTTGTTCCTCCAGCAGGCGGTATTCTTCCTGGAGGCTTTGGCGTTCGATGAGCAAAGAAATTTGCTGGGCAATAAAATCGGCTAATTCGATATCAGCCGCAAGATATGCAGGACCCCCAAAACGAATGAGGATAAAAGCGCCTATTGTCTTTCCCCCGATATTCAGAGGTATTCCCAACAAATAGGGGCGTTCCATTCTATTCTTTGATTCATCAACCGGAGGTTCCTGGAGCACTGTTGAATTGTTCTGTATCACCGCAGATGCAACCGTCTCTCCCCACGACATATCGGCTTCGGCAGAACGCCCGCGGCCGGCAGCCCGGGCATAGACAACCTCACTTACATATTTTGGTGGTGTGTTGAGATACACAACCAGGTTGTCAAATATAAAAACGGTGCGGCACAGCGTAACAATCTCATCCAAAGCAGGCTTCCAGTCAAGGGTCTGGGTTACTTTCTGACTGATGGTATATAAATGTTGGATATTTACTTTGGTAGCCCCTGTATAAGTAGTCCCCATCAACTTCCTCCTATCTCTACCCTTTGACCTGGGCACGCGGCAATGAAAATTCAAACGTGCTGCCCATCTCGACCCCGGATGTGACCTGGATTGACGAGCCATGCGCCTCGATAATCTGGCGAACGAGCGCCAGGCCCAACCCGGTTCCCCCGTAACGGCGGGTTGAAGAACCGTCAAGCTGGTGAAAAGGCTCAAAAATCTCTTCCCGGCGATCCTCAGGAATGCCGATGCCCTCGTCAGTTACCGAAACCTGAACATACTCTTCTTCCGCCGACAGCCGCAATTCCACCGATTTCCCAGCAGGTGTAAATTTAATCGCATTATCCAGCAGCTGCATCAAAGTCCAGGATATTTTTTCTTCATCAGCCTCGATGTCAATATTCCTCTGGCTTATCACCACATCCAGACGGACCCTTTTTTCTTCCGCTTTGGGTATCGCCCTTTGATAAACCGCCTGGCACACGCTTGCCAGGTTAAAATGCGACCAGTGGATCGTCACTTCGCCCCTGTTGGCCTTTGAGAACATGATCAGGTCCTCAATCAGGCGCTCCAAGCGTTCTGAAGACCTGAGCATAACCTGAAGTGCCCGTTCCTGGTCCGGTGTAATTGGGCCGAGATCACTAGAGGAGAGCAAATCCAAATAACCGCGGATATGGGTCAATGGTGTGCGCAATTCGTGAGAAATATTGGAGACAAAGTTCGATTTTAGCTGGTTCAATTCAGCCAGTTTTTTCAACGCTTCCTGGAGCTCCGCGGTACGTTGTTCTACCCGGCATTCGAGATTGTGGTTAGCATCCTGCAAAGCAGCCCGCAAAGCCAGGATTTGCTCGGTGACCGCCTTGTCTAGCGAAGACCGGTCAATAAAACCCATTTCAACCAGGAGCTCGCCAAAAGGGATAATAACGCCCTGGTTCTTTAATTCTTCCTGGCGTTCAATGCCTTTTTTTAACTGGCGTTTGGTAACCAGGCCTTTTTCACGCAGTACGTCTCCGATGCGCGGGACGAGGATTTCAGGCGTTAGGGGGAATAGTTCAGTCATATATATAACCAACCTATTCCCTCTCCCAAACCCAATTACCTGCGACCATGGTGGCAATCGGCTGGAGACGGAAAATCTCATCCAGCGGACTCTCGAATGGATCCTCCGCAAGCAGGATCATGTCTGCTAGATACCCTGGCGAAAGCTGGCCAAGAAAATTTTCCTGGTACGAAGCAAATGCTGCCCCGGTGGTAAACCCGGAGAGGGCATCCATTAGCGACAGGCGCTGGTCAGGATACCAGCCTTCCGGGTGAGGGCTGCCATCCTGACGGCGGCGGGTGACTGCGGCGTGTAAGCCCCAAAACGGATTGGGTTGTTCGACCGGGGCGTCCGATCCGAATGCCAGGGATGAACCGGCTCTTTTAAGCGTGCCGTACGCGTAGGCGCCGGCTGACCGTTTTCCCCAAAAACGGTCCGACATCAGCATATCTGAGGTGGCATGGATGGGTTGAACCGAAGCAATAATGCCTAAATCTGCCAGGCGGCGGTAGTCCTGGGGGTGCAGGATTTGCACGTGTTCGATGCGGTGGCGCAGATGGGGCAGATGAGCTTCGGTTTCATGCTGCCGGAGCTGCGCATAGGCATTGAGCACTTCGTGGTTGGCCCGGTCGCCGATCGCGTGAATGGCCAGGCTCAAACCCGATTGAGCTGCTTGCTGTCCGGCTTCGAGGATTTGCTCGGAATCGAGCAGTAAAATCCCGGTATTCTCGGGTTCTCCTTCGTATGGCTGCAGCATGGCAGCTGTGCGCGGCCCTAAAGCGCCGTCGGAAAACATTTTAACAGACCCGATGCGCAAAAAATAGCTGCCAAAACCCGAGCGTAAACCCAAAGCCGCCGCATGCGGCAGCATTTCAAAGGGGATGCCTTTAACCACCCGCAAGCGTAGCAGTTGTTCTGAGTCGAGCAGCTGCAGCGCGGAGAAGCAGCGCACCTGGTCGTAATCGTGGACTCCAGTGATGCCTAACTTCCAAAGCGCGGATTGTGCGGTGAGGAGATTATCCCGTACCGTCGCAACGGTGACAGGCGAGATAACGGACTCGACCAGACTCATGGCTGACTCGAGCAAAATGCCTGTCGGCCTGCCAGATGGATCGCGCAGGATTTTCCCCCCGGCTGGATCTGGAGTGGATGAGTTTATCCCGGCCTGCTGTAAAGCAGCGGTGTTTACCCAGGAAGCGTGCAGCGATTTGGCCGTGAGGTAGACCGGGTGATACGGGGCGACGGCGTCGAGATCGGCGTAATTGCCGAAACCTTCAGGCCAATTATTCTGGTTCCAGCCGTGCCCGCGAATCCAATTTCCTGGAGGAATTTGCCTGGCTCGATCTGCCACACGCTGCAGGCATTCCTGCATGGATAGAGTTTCACAATCTACGTAGGATAAACCTTGAGAATAATGATCGAGGTGAATATGGGCATCGGTCAATCCCGGCCAGACCGTTTTGCCATTCAGGTCTTGTTGGATTGAGCGCCAGTTTGCCAGGGCGAGAACCTCGTCATCCGAGCCAACGGCGATAATCCGGTCGCCTTCAACCGCCAGGGCGGATGCGGTGGGCTGTGCGGGGTTTAATGTTTGAATCCGGCCGTTATACAGAATCCGCATGCCTTATTCCTTTAAAATCTGGCTGATCAGGCTGTCCATCTCCTCGTCGGAGAAGAAATGGATCGTCAAGGTGCCGCCTTTTTTTCCTTTACGCAGCGTGACGCGAGTGCCCAGGGAATTACGCAGCTCTCTTCCAACGCGGTAATTTCCGGCGCGATCGGCTTGGGAACCAGCGCAGGTGGGCGGAAGCCGGATAGCTTGCGAACATATTCCTCCGTCTGGCGCACGGTTAAATCGCGAGCGATGACAACCTCTACCGCGGCAGCCTGAGCAGAGACATTGGTCAGCCCAAGCAGGGCGCGGGCATGGCCTTCGCTGATTTTTCCCTCGGCCAGGGCAATGCGCACCGGTTCGGCCAATTTCAGCAGCCGCAGGGTATTCGTCACCGACACCCGGCTTTTGCCGACACGCGCTGCGATGTCATCATGCGACAGGCCAAACTCCTCGCTTAGCTGGTAAAATGCCTCGGCTGTTTCTAGTGGGGAAAGGTCGGCGCGCTGCACATTTTCGATCAGAGCCAGCTCGAGGCGCTCTTGTTCTGTCACCTGGCGGAGCAGCACCGGCACCTGCTGAAGACCTGCCAGGCGCGCAGCGCGCAGGCGGCGCTCGCCGGCGATCAGCGTGTACAGGCCGGTAGAAGGATCGGATGTGACAATGAGCGGCTGCAAAATGCCATGCTCGCGGATCGAGATTGCCAGCTCTTCCAGACTCTCGTCATCAATTTTCGTCCTGGGTTGGCGAGGGTTGGCAATGATCTGATCGACTGGCAAATATATTGATCCCACCTCATTTGGGGTGGTTTCCCGAGAGGGGATCAGAGCATCCAGTCCCTTGCCTAACCCGCCTTTACGCGCCATACTGCCTCTTTATGTTACTAGAATTGGAATGTGGATACCATCTTGCTCGAGGATTTCCCTTACCAGTGATTCGTACATTTTGGCGGCATTCGATTCTGGGGCGTAAACAGAAATCGGCTGTCCGCGCGATGGGGCTTCTGCCAGACGGGTGCTGCGCGGAATAATCGAATTAAACACCTGGTCGGGAAAAAAATTGCGCACCTCGTTGACCACATCCCGGGCCAATAATATCCGGCTGTCGAACATGGTCATCATCACCCCGCGTACTTCCAGGCCAGGGAAAAATGAGGAGCGGATTTTGTTAATCGTCTGGGTCAGCTGCCCCAGGCCTTCAAGCGCAAGGTACTCGCACTGCACGGGGATAAGCAATCCGTTTTGGGCCGCTGCCAGTCCGTTGATCGTCAGCAGACCCAGGGATGGCGGACAGTCGATCAGGATATAGTCAAAACGGTTCTGGACCGCAGCCAAAACCTCCTTAAGGCGAAATTCGCGCTTTTCAATTTCGATCAATTCTATTTCAGCGCCCGCTAATGCCGGAGATGAAGGCAGCACCGATAATTTGAAGCGGGGGCTGTGCCAGATTTGGGGGATAATGGGCGCGCTGCCAATCAGCACTTCATAGGTGCCTTGTTTGATCGCGCGCTTATCCAGGCCAACCGAAGAAGTGGCATTGGCCTGCGGATCGAGATCGACCAGAAGCACACGCTGACCATAATATCCCAGGTATGCGGAAATATTGATGGCCGAGGTCGTTTTACCGACGCCACCTTTCTGGTTGACCAGCGTGTAAATTCGAGCCATTTCCCCGATCCCCTACCCTTTGGGCATGATCTCAACCATGGCAGCCTGGATTTCCGCGTCCGTGGGTACGCCTTTCAGCCCAGGCCGGGTCACTGAATTAGCGGCAATCTGTGTGGCAAACCGCGCGGATTCCCACGGATCGCGCGTCGTCGACAGCCGGTAAAAGAACGACGTTGCAAATATGTCGCCAGCTCCGGTAGGATCTACCTCAGGCACCTTCAGCGCCTGGTAACGGCGCAGATCTCCGTTCCAATACAGGCGCGAGCCGTTATAACCCTCCGTGACCACCAGGATTTTAATCGCTGATACCATATCATCGATCCAGTTTTCTGAACCCTGGACGTCTTCAACGCTTAATACTGCCGTGGAGGCATTGCTGAGCACGTAGGAGGCTTCGGGCCATTCACACGGGTGCACGCGGCCTTTTTCATCCCAGGCCCGCAGCCAACCCTGCGGCGTGAGGCACACCAACGAATCGGTAAATGCGCGCGCCAGGTTGGCGTCAACTTCCTGGGCAACCGGACCCAGGTGAATGATCGGCGTATTGCGCCAGATTTCGGGTACGTTAGCAATGGTCAGCATAGGAGCGCGGTGGTGCAAATATTGAATGCGCCCCTCCGGGGTGATGATATTTTCGAATGTCGTGTTCTGATCGGTGTAACTGGCCGCGACCTGGATGCCTTCCAGTTCATCCAGGGGCAAATCAGGGGTGATGGCTGTGACGATGCCAACTTTCAGACCAAATGCTTTAGCGGTCAGGGCGGAATAAGAAGCTGTGCCACCCAGGATCGGCCCTTGGCGGGTCAAATCTTGAGTGATGTGGCCAATAACCAGATAATCGACAGGTTCTAAAGGCTTTAAGGGGTAGGAAAACATTGAAATATTATAACCTCTAAGATGGGTTGGTATCTTCTGTGACGGCCGACGCCGGTTCACCCTCTTCCGATTGGGGCGGGAGGAAACTCAAGGCGTCTTCGATCGAGCTACTTTCTTTGCGCATACCGGGAACCGGCGTAGCGCAGTACGGGCATAGATTCCAGGAAAGGTCCATTAATTTACCGCACTGGTGGCAAGGCTTGCGCAGACGGGTATGGCAGTTGGGGCAGGCTACCCAGTCTTCTTTGATCCTGCGGCTGCAGCCCGGGCAGAGCGGGTTTTCTTCGATCGTCTGTAAGAGCGATTCTTCCTCCAGGGTGCGCTGGTATTCTTCTTCTTGCGTTGTCGCAGGACGAAGGACAAAATAGATCAATACCCCGGGCACAAAAAGCACGGCGACCACCAGCACAGCCAGCAGGCGAGCCAGGCGGTCTCGCGAACGCGCGCGGATATCGCGGAATGTCCAAAAGATCAGGCTGAGCCACAGGGCAGCCAGAAATGCAGCCCCCAGGGCGGCGGCGAAGAGGATTAGATTGCTGACCAGAACAGGATCGAGAGTCATGCTGGCTCCAGTAGGAGAATTATAGCATGGATGAGAATCAGGAGGGCTGCGCGAATGGCTTGCGTAATCATTCTGGATCATGTATAGTCGCACAGAAATGGGCACAGCCAATGACGAAAGGCAGGTGGAAAATCATGATTAAAGATGAACGGGTGAGCTACCGGATCCAGGACCTGGATGAAAACGAGCGCCCGCGCGAGCGGCTGTCGAAATATGGGCCGCAGGCCTTGAGCAATGCCGAGCTGCTGGCGATACTGCTGCGGGTGGGGATGGACGGCGAGAATGTGATCCAGCTCAGCCAGCGCCTGCTGGCAGATTTTGGCGGGCTGCGCGGGCTGCACCAGGCGACATTTGACGATGTGTGCCGCAAAAAGGGGATCGGCCCGGCCAAAGCCGCGCAGATCCTGGCGGCGATCGAGCTGGGCAGGCGCATCCGCCTGGAAACCGTGGATGAGAAAGCCGCCATCCACAGCCCGGCGGACGCCGCCGCCCTGGTGGAATACGAAATGTCCGCTTTCCCGCAGGAGCATCTGTGGGTGATCATCCTCGACACCCGCAACCGCCTGATCCATATCGAGCGGCTGTACCAGGGATCGCTTGAATTCATCCACTGTGCGGGTGGGCGAGGTATTCCGCAGCGCGATTCAGAAAAACGGGGCAGGCGGTGATCATTGTGCACAACCATCCCAGCGGTGATCCGGCGCCCAGCCCGGAAGATATCAACCTGACCCGCTCGCTGGTTCAGGCCGGCAAGCTGCTGGACATTGAGGTGCTCGACCACCTGGTGATCGGGCGAGGGAAGTTTGTTTCTTTAAAGGAACGCGGGCTGGGCTTTGGTTGAAGCCGGATTCGTTGACAAAATAAACGCAATGTAGTAATATTTTCCGCGCTGGCGAGGTAGCTCAACGGTGGAGCAGTGGACTCATAAGCCATTGGTTGTGGGTTCAAATCCCACCCTCGCCACTATCTATTTAAGTGTACAGGAAGGGGAAAATGTAAACCGAAACCCCACAGTTTATTTCTGATCATAACCCCCTCTCAGGGAACGCGGTCTACCCGCGGAAGGTAAAATAATAAAGGGGGTTTGAAAGCCAGGATATACAGGCCGCCATTCCAATCGGCGAGATACGTGTAATCGCCGTCCACGTCTATATCCTCGGCTGTTCCTGCCGTATCGTAAAAACCAATCTCGGTCGGAGCACTCGGTTTACTCACGTCGATAACGCGTAAGCCAACTCCATAATCAGCGATGTAGGCGTAGTTCCCAGCTACATCGACATCATTTGCTAAACCAGGCGTATCGAAAAAACCGACCTCGACGGGGACACCCGGCAAGCTTATATCGATGATGCGCAGTCCAGACTCGAGTTCGGCGACATAGGCGTAATTACCAACCACCGCGATATCTACAACTCGATCCGGCGTATCAAAAAAACCTACCTCGATGGGGGTACTCGGCAGGCTCACGTCGATGATGCGCAGACCAGCTTCTTGATCGGCGACGAAGGCGTAGTTCTCAGCTACATCTACTTCTTTAGCCAAACCCGGCGTATCGATAAAACCGACTTCAACCGGGGCGCCTGGCACGCTTATGTCGATGATGCGCAGGCCAGACCCGTAGTCGGCGACGTACGCGTAGTTTCCAGCCACAGCGATACCGATAGCTCGATCCGGTGTATCGAAAAAACCGACCTCGACGGGGGCACCCGGCACGCTTATATCGATGATGCGCAGACCTGCTTCTTCGTCGGCGAGGTAGGCGTAGTTCCCAGCTACGGCAACACCGCTAGCCCAGTCTGGCGTAGTAATAAAGCCAATCTCGGCGGCGGCATTCGGTATACTAATGTCGAAGATGCGCACCCCAGTTTCTCCGTAAACGACATAAGCGTAGTCTCCTGACACAGCCACATCTGTGGCCAGGCTCACTGGGGTGTAGGAGCCGACTTCAACGGAGGTACTTGGAATACTCACGTCGACGATTTTCAAACCACCGTCTGCGAAGTAGGCGTAGTCACCTGCCACTGTAAAATTAGTGCCCGCCGAGTCGTAAAATCCGGCCTCAACAGGGGCGTTTGGCACACTCACATCGATGATGTGCAGGCCAGATCCTCCAGCAGCGACGTAGGCTAAGTTCCCAGCCACTTCTACAGAATATGCCCATGCCGGTGTTTCGATAAAGCCGACCGTGTGGGGGTAACTCGGTACGCTCACGTCGATGATGCGCAGGCCAGCTCCTCCAGTAGCGACATAGGCGTAGTTTCCAGCCACAGCAACATCTATTGCCAACACGTCAAAAAAAACCATACCGACCAGGTCAACGGAACTGGGCACGCTCACATCGATGATGTTCAACATAATTAAATTGGTATGAGAATAATAGCTGGTGACGTAGACGAAGTTTCCAGCCACAGCTACACCACCCGGGTCACCAAGAATCATTGTAAAGGCACCTACCTCGTAGGGGGAGTATGGCAGGCTCACGTCGATAATGTACAAATCACCATAGGCTCCTCCAAAAGAGTGAATTAAATATGCGTAATTCCCGCTCACAGTTATTACATCAAATATATAAACATCATATCCCAATCTGGGTGGTTTAGTAAAAAAGCCAACTTCGACAGGGGTGATTGGTACGCTTACATCGATGATGCGAAAGCCGGCTTCTCCGGTAGCGACGTAGGCATATTTCCCGACGACGTCCACGTCCCTTACAACGCCAGGTAAAACAGCAGTCTGACCAATCAAGGTCGGTTGAGCAGGGTCAGAGACATCCAGGATGGCCAGGCGCGGTCCAATGCCAATATAAGCGTAGTCACCCTGCACATCTACCGCATATGTGGATCCACCTATCTGACTTATAAGGGCTACGTTGCGTGCCTGTGAGCCCGTTATCTGCTGCAAAATGCCATTTGGTGTCGCGAAATGCGTAAGTTCATCCCCTTTCTCGACCGGTGTCGTCTGTAGTGGTTGGGCTGTCGCAATCCCGTTCACCGCCAGGATTATGATGACCAAAATAGATAATTTGGTTAAGAGTTTCGCTTTCATAGAATCCCTCCTGTGGAGATGGCTCAAATGCTGACTGAACAGGCTCTCGGTGGTCGTTAAGCGGTTATCAGCTATTGTTCTCCCACGAATATTATATACACCAGTTGGAGTAACTTGCTATACAAGATAATAAAAATTTTGTTTTTCTTATGCCCCGTGCTATACTGGATTTAACATTCCCATCCAGCCAACATCGCAAATAAATATCCCATCTTTGAATTGTTTTCCCAGGAAGAAGCCATGAAAGTCTTTCTTTCGGGAGGAACCGGGTTCATCTGACAACCCCTGGCTAAAGCGCACTAAGAGCGTTCGCGGGATTGGCGGGTTGTATTTTTTGCGTTCCTTTAAATTAAGAAAAAAAGGGGTCCAAAATGAAATTCACGACATTGATGATCATTAAAGCAGCTGTGTGCCTGGTTCTAGGGGCGTTGATCCTGGTTGTGCCGGACTTCGTTTATTCCTTATTCGGCACATCCTTGACTCCGGGAGGTGTTTTCGCTGCCCGCGAATATGGTGCATCGCTGATCGGTAATCTGATGGTCGCCTGGTTTGCCAGAAATGCGCAGGAATCGGAAGCAAGGCGAGCTGTTATACTCGGCTTGTGCGTTTACGACGCGATCGGCGTATTGGTAACATTAATTGCTCTGCTTTCAGGCGTACTGAACGCTTTGGGTTGGGCAATCGTGGTAATATACCTGTTCTTTGCTGTAGGTTTTGGATATTTTTATGTGAAAAGCCCAAAGCCCTGAACAGAAAAGAACAACCTGAAGATTAATTCATTAAACTGCCAGTGTTAATTCTGCCCTCCCCGCCGAGCGGGGAGGGTGGTTGCAGTGGGTTAGAGGTGAGAGCAGCTGTATGAATATATGTTGACGTTTTGGTTTGAGAGTTTGAAGCATTTCCATCATATTTCTTCTAAATTAAAAAAACAAATTCACAAACCGGAATCTATTTAGAATAATTAAGTTCAGGATTTTCAATAGGGGCGCTATGTCACGACCCGAGTCGATTGAGAACCGTTGGGATATTCTTTACCGCGATTACCCGGAGGTGTACGAGGCGTTTTCGAACACACCCTATCAACCGACGGTTTACGAGCAGCTGCCCGGGATCGTCGACCTGGGCGGCAAGTGCGTCGCGGACGTGGGGGCGGGCACGGGCAGCTCGAGCCTGGCGCTGGCGCGGTACGCCCGGCAGGTGATTGGCATCGAGCGCGAGGCGGCCATGCTGCGGCTGGCGCGGGAAAAGGCGCGCGGCGCGGGAGCGGAGCGGGTGGCCTTTCTGAGCGGGGATGCGCTGGCCCTGCCGCTGGCGGATAACACGGTGGACCTGGTCACCGGTATTACCCTGGCGCTGTACCCGCCGGATCAATACCGTGATTTTATCCGCGAAGGCTCGCGTGTGGCGAAAGGTCCGGTGGTTTACCTTGGCATCCCGCCCGGTTGGTACGGTGGTGATCTGTACGACGTGATCGAGGATGTAGAGAAGGTGGACGACAAAGTGGATCGTATTTTTATCGAGGAATTCCATTTTGCGTACCAGGATATCTTCTCGGACCAGGAGTACGGGACAGTGGAGCATATTGTGAGTACGTATGGGTTTATATTTGGTAATAAGGCGATCGAGTATTTGAAGAGAGAAAAGAAGACAGCGATTCGGTGGAAGTTCAGGGTGTATTGGGGGAGCAGTGAGCAGCAATCTGTCTTGTAAATTATATAAAGCAATTAATCACCAGGAAAATTCAAGATAACAAAATCCAAAAAATCCTATAATAGGTATTAATTACCCCCCCCAAATCCATAACCAATCACCTCAGTGATGGAGACTTTGCCCATGCCTGAATCGCGCTTGAAATCATTCAATTACGCCATCGGGATGTTTGGAACGTCCATCCCCATCAATATGTTAAAAACCTATGCTGCCATCTTTTACGTCGACAGCCTGGGTCTGACCACTGTCCAATTCTCGCTCATGCTCTTTATCTATGCGTTTATCGATGCCCTCGATAATCCCATTTATGGCTTTTTATCCGACCGCACGCGCACCCGCTGGGGGCGGCGGCGCCCGTGGCTGGTGATCGGCACCCCACTTTTGGTGCTGTGCTTTATTCTTTTCTACAGCACCCCGGCCTCTCTGGCTGGCAATTCCCTGCTGATCTACTGCATGCTCTTTTACATCCTGACCGGCACCCTGGATTCGGTGATCAACGCCAATTACGGGGCGCTGTTCCCGGAGCTTTTCCGCACGGATGCCAGCCGGGCGAGCACCAACGCCTTGCGCCAGGCATTTCAGCTGGTCGCCATGATCATCAGCATCGCCCTGACCCCCGTGGTGACCGCTGCCCTGGGGTACTCTCTGACCGCCATTCTTTACGGCATCCTGGGAGGGGCAGTGATCCTTTACATGTCCTTTACCAGCCGTGAGACCAGGGTCGAGGACGATGAAGAAAAACCCAGGTTGTGGGACAGCATCAAGACCCTGTTGACCAACCGGAAATTCTGGATCGCCGGGCTTGCCAACGCCTTTTACAGCGCCGCAATGTCGCTGGTGCTGGCGTCTTTGCCGTTTTTTGTCAAATACACGCTCAAAATTCCAAGCGGCCAATCAACCATCCTGTTCGCCTCGGTTTTGCTGATCGCTATCGGAGGTGTCACCATCTGGGCGCGCCTGGTGAAGAAGTTTTCCCTGATACCGATCTGGCGGATCGCCCTAATTTCGCTGGCTGTGGCCTTCGTGCCCCTCTTTTTTGCCAATTCCCTGCCCACTTCGATCATCGGCAGCGTGCTGGTGGGATTTGGCTTTGCGGGCGTCATCACCACCATGGATTTGATCGGCGCCAAGATCATGGATGAGGATACTCAAAAGCACAATGTGCGGCGAGAGGGTATCATCTCCAATGCGCTTGGATTCATGAACCGGTTGAACGGCCTGTTCACCAGCTTTGCTTTTTTCCTGGTTTTCAAGTTGTTTGGTTTCGAAAGCGGAGCAAACCCGGGCGAACAGCCAGACAACGCGGCCCGCTTCTTGCTGACGGTCTTCCCCCTGGCATGTATGATCATCAGCTTCGCATTCTCGTTCTTTATTGACTTTGCTAAAACCGAGCCGGCTCCCGCCAGCCCGGAGTATCCCTAAACTGGAGAGTAAGCGATGGCGCTCATTCGCATCGATCATACGCCCGAAACGGTAAAAATCAACCTGCCTTTGAATATCATCGTTCCTGAGCCGGGCAGAATGGGGGATATTCCTGTGCGGAAGCGCAAAGTCCTCTATTTGCTGCATGGCTTGAGTGAGGATGCCAGCGCCTGGCAGCGATATTCATCGATCGAAGCCGTGGCGTATGCATATGGCCTGGTGGTAGTGATGCCCTCGGCCGGGCGCAGCTTTTATATCGACCAGCCCAACGGGCAGCTGTATTTTACATACCTGATGGAAGAGCTTCCGCGCTACATTTCCGATGTCTTCGACCTGGCACCGAAGCGGGAAGACACACTCATCGTGGGTACCTCAATGGGCGGGTACGGGGCATTCAAGGCGGCTTTACTACATCCAGAGCGATTTTCTGCCGCCGCCAGCTTTTCCGGCGTGCTGTCGCTGGACGTGCTCAACCTGGATCCCAATGACACGCGCAAGGCAGAATTTGCAACCCTTTTTGGCGACCTGGAAAAAATAAGAGGCAGCCAGAATGACCCGGCAGTCTGGCTGCAGAATGCGGCTGAAAACCCATCGAGCTTGCCGCGCCTGTTCGTGGCATGCGGACGGCAAGATGACCTGTACCCGCTCAACCTTTGGTTTCGAGCCGCCTGCCAGAAACTGAATGTGACCCTGGATTATCACGAAGAGGATGGGAAACACGACTGGTTCTTCTGGGATATCCAGATCAAGCGTTTTCTGAACGCCGTTTTAGGTTCGCCGCCGCCTTAAAAGATCGCCAGGAGAAGATAAGATCATACGGGTATTGTATTTTTATACCTAAACCAGTATTATTGATACAAGTTGTAAATATCACAAATTAAGTGAATGGATCCAATTCGAACTGATCTGGTCATTTTTTAACAACAATGCAAAAGGGAGGTTCCGATGGCACAACCTATCTATAAGGTCTTCATGGCGAAATATACGGATGCTTGGTATCAACTCACCGTCGAAGAGCAGCAAGCTCATAGCAATCGGGTAAATGAAGCGCTTAAAAAAGTAGGCGGTGAAAGTGTGCTTTTCTGCATCATTCCCGGAGGACGTCCCTGGCTTGGTTGGGGAGTAGAAAAATTCCCTGATATGGAATCGCTTCAGAATCATACAATGCTGCTATATCAGATGAACCATATGCGATATAGCGAGGCAGAAGAATTCATCGGTACCGAAATGCCCCGAGAATAAAATTCTACGAAAATATTCTGCGTAAGAACCTGACCATAATTTCAAGCGAAGGTCAGTTATTGCTGCGTGTAAGAATCGTCATATAAGACGGTTACTTTCGTATAGCCCAAGGTCAGAAGCAGCTTTTGGAGCTCGAAGCTGGCGCGCTCTTGCGCCAGCTTGAGGATATCCTTCTGGTTGGCCGAAGTCTCGGCGATATTTTGTATTTTCGCCTGCGCTTCCATCACCATCTCACCCAATCGGGTGCCGCATATTTGCGAGATGATCGAGCCTTCGTTGTGCACCACCCGGCTGCGCTGGGTGTCCAGCTCGACATGCAGGATGGTGGCAGGGGGCAAGGTAATGGTTATTTCCGTCTGTGGTGGACCACCGCTGCTCACTACTTTTACATTTTCTTCAGACAGGACCTGCAAATCGACCCCGGCGGTGACCGTATAATAACCGAGATAGGTTAATTTCTCGCGGCAGGTCCCTTCTATGCCCCAGGTCTTGGTGATATCCAGATCATTGGCAAATACCATCGAAACCGTCTCTAACTTGGCCTGGTTGCGAATGGCATCTAAAACCACCGGTCCGGAGATCATGGTGGTGGTGGGGGTGGTGATCAGAGTGACTTCAACGGAAGGGATAGGGAGAGAGTTGATCGCCTTGAGGATTTGAAAGCCGAAAAAGGCCAGTACTGCCAGGATGCCGATCCAGGCTATAAATCTTTTCATTTGCTCCTCTTATATAGCTCGTAAGCGATGTAGCCGTCAGCTGGTCAGTGACTTAAGAGACAAATTGTCTTTGAGTTATTCAACGAAGGCTGGCTTTTTGATTATTAAAGGGGCACGGTGGCAAAGATGAAAATTTGGTTGAGTTCATTATAGTGTATTTCACATGTTGGTAAATTACATTTATGCAAGCAGAGATGCAGCGAGTCGACGCTGAAAAATATCTGCCATATCGAGCAGGGTCTTCAGGGTAATCAGGCGATCAGCTTGTCAGTTCTCAACCTTGTAAGTAAAATCACTCTATGTCCCCATTAAGTTCGAAACAAAGGATGCTGGCGGCGCTGACTCGCCGCGTGCCTGACCGGTTGCCGGTTACCAGCCACCACATTATGCGCTATTTTCTCGACCGATACCTGGATGGGGCGAGTGACCTGGAGTTTTTTGATCGCTTTGGGATGGATGCATACACCTGGTTGGTGCCAATCTGCGGAGAACCCGGAAAAAGCTGGGTGGATGGATCTGGCAAGATGCAGAGCGATCAATGGCGGATCGAACAGGAGGTTGTGGAATCAACTGTTTTTCCCGCCACGCGGTATACCGTGCATACCCCCAAAGGCCGGCTTTCCACGGAAATTCAGAAAAATGACTATACCGAATGGGTGACGGAACGGCCGATCAAGAAAAAATCGGATATTGATCTGCTGGCGGGATTCCTACCAGTACCTGTGTGCGACCGCGAGGCTGTCAATGCCAGGGCGCAGGAATTTGGTGAAAGGGGCCTGGTGCGCGGGCATATCCCTTGTTTCGATATCTACGGCCAGCCGGGCTGCTGGCAAGATGCCGCCTGCCTGGTGGGGATTGAGAAATTGATCCTTGAGACGTATGACGACCCAGCATGGGTGCACGAGCTGCTCAGCATACTCCAACGGCGCAAACTGGCATTTATTCACACCTTAAGTGGGGCAGCTTACGATCTGCTGGAACTGGGCGGCGGTGACGCCTCCTCCACGGTCATATCTCCGCGAATCTTCGACCTGTTTGTGGCGCCGTACGATACAATGTTAATCCAGGCCGCGCATGATGCCGGACAACGCATCGTGTACCACACCTGCGGCGGGATGATGCCGCTGCTCGAACGGATCGCTGCCATTGGGCCGGATGCGATGGAGACCTTTACCCCGGCCGGCATGGGCGGAGATGTCAATCTGCGCCAGGCGAAGCAGCGCATCGGGGAGAAAGTGTGCATGATCGGAGGGTTTGACCAGTTTCATTTCTTCGTTAATACCACCGCAGACAAGACCAGGGCAGAGGTAAGGCGCTGTTTTGAAGAAGCCGGCGCCGGTGGTGGATTTATCCTGTCGCCGTCTGACCATTTCTTTGATGCCGACCCGGCATTGATTGCGGCTTTTGCGGATGAAGCCCGGCAGTGTACCTATTCGTCTTGATTGAATGTCTAAGGTGAGGGGTGAGTTTTCCAACCAGATTTATCACAGGAGTCATTAGCTATGAGACTGGCATCATTCGTAAAGGCTGAGAAATCAGCGATTGGAATTGTGATCGGAGAACAGGTCGCCAACCTGACTGAGGTTGGTTTTACAAATTCAATGCGCTCTTTTTTGGAAGCAGGGCCTGAGACCTGGCAAAAGGCTGAAGCAGCGTTCAAATTGGGCAAGGTCCCAATGGTCAGCATAACTGATATGCGCTTGCTGTCTCCCGTACCGAATCCGAGCAAGGTGGTGGCGATTGGATTGAACTATAAAGATCACGCAAAAGAGCAGGGAGCCGCCTTGCCAGCGGCACCGTTGATTTTTGCCAAGTTCCCTTCATCCGTCATCGGCCCTTTTGATGAAATCACCTGGGATCCGGCGCTTACCAGCCAGGTGGATTACGAAGTGGAATTGGGGGTCGTGATTGGAAAAAGGGCGCGCCGGGTAAATATGGAAACTGCGCTGGATTATGTGTTTGGCTATACTGTGATCAACGACATATCGGCGCGGGATTTGCAGTTCGGCGACAAACAATGGGTGCGCGGTAAAAGCCTGGATACGTTTTGCCCGGTAGGACCGGTCATCGTCACCACTGATGAGATTCCTGAGCCGCAGAATCTGGCTGTGCGCTGCCTGGTCAATGGCAAAGTAATGCAGATCTCCAATACCGAACAAATGGTCTTTGGCGTGCGTGAGCTGGTATCTTATTGCTCACAGGCATTCACCCTGGAACCAGGGGATATGATCGCCACGGGCACTCCGGGTGGAGTGGGCGTATTTCGCAAACCTCCGATCTTCCTGAAAGATGGCGACGTAATTGTCACGGAAGTAGAGCATATTGGGCAGCTCAGGAATACTGTACGCCTGTAGCATCAGGAGTTCTATAACCTCATGGATCCACAACGATATCTGGTAACAGGAGCGATGGGCTGTATTGGCGCCTGGGTTGTGCGCAATCTACTACAGGATGGAGCTGATGCGGTTGCGTTTGACGCTTCGCAGGATGACCACCGCTTAAGATTGATCCTGGATGATGCGGAGTTGAACCGGTTGGTGCGAGTGCAAGGCGACATCACTGACTTGAGCCTGGTTGAGAAAACGGTAAAAGAGCAGGGTATCACCCGGATAATTCACCTTGCGGCGCTGCAGGTCCCTTTTTGTAAGGCTAATCCAACACTGGGCGCGAATGTGAACGTCACGGGAACGGTAAATATTTTTGAAAGCGCGCGGCGGGCCGGAATCAGCCACCTGGCTTACGCTAGCAGTATAGGCGTTTTTGGCTTAAGTGAAGAGTACCCAGAAGGGCTGGTAACAGATGAGTCAGCGCCTCGCCCCAGAACACTCTACGGGGTGTTTAAACAGGCCAATGAAGGCACAGCCAGGGTTTTTTGGTGGGATTATGGGATCTCTTCAATCGGTTTACGGCCTTATGTCGTCTACGGTCCAGGACGCGACCAGGGAATGACCTCTGGTCCGACCTGGGCTATGCTGGCTGCGGCTGCTGGTAAGGCCTACCGCATCTCATTCTCTGGTCGCTGCGGGCTCAATTATGTGGATGACGTAGCCAAAACTTTTATTCGCGCGAGCCAGATGGCGCTTGACGGCGCCGAAGTCTACAACGTCAGCGGGCAGATCGCCGAAATATCAGAAATCGTGGAGACGATTCACCGCGTGGCGCCCGAGTCTCGCGGGCAGATCAGCTATTCAGCAAACCATTTACCCCTGCCAGACGGCATGGATGATAGCAGGCTGAAATCCAGCATTCCAGACCTGCCGAATACCTCCCTGGAAGCTGGCATCCGGATGACGATCGCGCATTTCAACAAGGCGCTGCAAGCAGGCATTATCCGATCCGACCAAATTCCTGAATGAGCGATTACACCCTTACCGCGGCTGGCAAGACCGCTTTACGCATCATTCACGGGAGAGGGCCAGCCTCGGTGATGGGGCTGACATCGCGCGGGGTGTTCTGCAATACCCCTGATGCGCAAGTTTTTTTCCTGTCCTATGAAACCTGGCGCGGACCGTTGACAGCCAATCTTCAACTTGCCTTACATGATAGCCGCCAGGATCGTAATATTTGGAAAGAACAGCGCCGCCACCCTCAACCCTTCGACCGTCTGCATCACCGCAGCACGGCGAAGCTCTATCCCGACCGCATACTTTTTGAGGCCGAAAACATAAGCATCCGTACGGGCGGCGTCCCAGCCTGGGAAGCCGCTGTGCGCCCGGTAAATGAAAATGCGCTGGCAGATGTGCGTAAACGTCTGGTAAATACCGCACGCATTGTGCTGGAAGGGGGAAGGGGCAAAGGTTGGAACGAATTGCTCCCGCGATGGGCGGGTTTGGAAACCCAGGCGGCTAATGGAGAAGAATTAAAGGAAGTAGAAAAAGACCTGCAGCACCTGGCAGATGGTCTGCATGCTGAGAATGGAGCAGAATTCATCTTGCGAACGGCCCCGTTATTGGGACGAGGAACCGGTCTAACGCCTTCGGGAGACGATTTTGTGATTGGATTGGTGTTAGGGCTGCGGGCGCTCTCGAAAATATCGGCGCTATTTCGTGTAGTCGAGGAGCAATCGGCAAGCCTATTCCAGGCGGCGCGGCAAAAAACGACCACCCTGGCGGCGAATTTGATCATTTGCGCGCTGGAAGGACAGGCAGACGAGCGCCTGGTCTCTGCCCTGGATGGCATTCTCTGGGGCAGGCTGCCTGAAGCAGATTGTGCCAGATACCTGTTGGATTATGGGAGCAGTTCGGGGGGCGATACGCTGCTGGGAATCGCGATGGCATTTTTTCAAGGTTAAAAAAAGGGCTGCCAGAAAGCAGCCCCAGGTAAGAATGAAGGTAGGTTATACGAGAATATCGTCGGGAACGCGCATCACCTCATTGGCTTTGCGGATTTCATCGGGTACTTCAAAATTCAAGTCCGCGCCGACCATTTCCCTTACGTAATTTTTGACTTGCTGATCCCAATATTTCTTAGTAACGTAGTACACTTTTGCGCCGCCCAACTCATGCTGAACATCTGGCCAGGGGTAAGAAGGTTGAGCCATGCCGAGTCCCCAGCGCATCCAGCCGTTGTAAGACTCATAGGTTGCCCACCATTCCTTGCTGCCCAGGAATTCGAACCCGTAGTAGGCTTTGGCATAATACATGGCAGCACCAATGCGCCCGCCGCGAACGAGGGCCATGGTATGCAGTGAGATGTTGATTTCCTCACTCATCAGGCGACCGTTGGCAAATCCCGCCCATAGACCGTCGATCAAACCGACCAGGGTATAAGGGTCTTTCAACCGCTTACGGTACCAGCCCAAAATTTCCGAGTAGACCCGTGCGCCGACAATATCATAGAAATCATGGTCGACATCCAGGAACCGTTTGACATAACCTAACATCGCGGGCACCTCGTCCAGACGGGCCTCGCGGATGAATAATTTCCGACCGTCCTTCAGCTCAACCGTGGCGCCTGGCCAGGGTTTTAGTTTAAGCGACGGTCCTTGCAGCACTGCTTCGACTTCACGAGCATCGATCTGCAATACTTCTTGTGATGCTTTGGTAGGTAAATCGAACTTCATTCTTACTCCTTTTTGGGGATCAAGTATTTGTTTTCAAAAACACGGTCCGGTGATCTTCTAGTAGAAGACCGGTCCTTGCCTTCACCAGACTCAAGCCAGGTTTGCCTTGCTCAATTTATTCAGGCTCTCCACGTGCTTGGGGTTGAAAGCATCGCCGAATTTAGTTTTAGACATGCCAGCTTTCTTCGCCATCAACTGTTCGTATTCATCGTCTTCGACGAAAGCCACGGCGCGTCCGATGCATGATTCACCGTCCACGAAGCGCCAGGGGAAGAAGCCCACTTTAACCCGCCGGTTCAAGAGCAAATCTAATTCTCCACCGAAGCATTCAGCGTGGATAATACCTTCCGGGAACATTTCGATGTGCATCAATTGATATTTGCTGTCATCGAAGAACTGTTCCAGACTCTGGCCAAATTTCTTCTGGAACACCTTTTCAGCTTCTTTGGCCTGGCGCGGCATCCAGGTGCGGATAATCGTGTTCATCGGGTGATCGGCAGAACCGCAGTCTACGGCGATCCAGCGCAGTTTTTTCTTCTGAGCCCATAGGGCAAACTCGCGATCCGGACCGGGGTGCTTGACCATGTAGCGGATTTCATCGGCGGTTGGCATATCCCAGCCAAAATGATGGTAACCGGTGTGGATAACCAGGATATCGCCTTCTTTAACTTCTACCCGTTCTTCGATCATCTTACTGGTGTAGACGTCGTAATCGCCACATACGTCGCTCAGGTCGACTACGGCAGCCTCATGCACCAGGTAATCCATATCCAGCGAGGCGATATCTTTTCCGGCGGTATAGAAATGGATCTCTCCATCCAGATGCGTGCCCAGATGGTTTGAATGGGTCAGAAGCTGCCCGTTTGCGCCGTTTGGCGCCAGGCGTTTGAAGTACTTGATTTGCAGCGGTTCATATGTAGGCCACGGCGGGGTAGCAATTCCCAAAGGGATCGTCAGATCAATCAGTTTCATCTTTAACCTCCAGCTAATTTTGAAATGTGTTTATTTAATGAACGATACCGGCATCCAGCATCGCCAGGTACAATTTCTCAGCGGAGAAAGGTGGGTCGGTGACGCGAATGCCGATGGCATCATGGATGGCATTAGCCAGGGCAGCGATGGTTGGCACCATGGGGTGTTCGCCAATCCCGCGCGCACCGAACGGGCCGTCGTCTTGTGCGTGTTCGACGATCATCGGATCAATCTTTTCGGGGATGTCCGCGGAGGTCGCAATGCGGTAATCCACAAAGCTGGGATTGGTCATCACGCCGTTGCGCAGGCGCATTTCCTCAAAAATCGCGGAACTCAAACCCTGAATAAAGCCGCCCTCGATCTGAGCTTTCACCAGGTCAGGATTGATGGCTTTACCCACGTCAAAGGCCGAGGCAGCTTTCAAAATATAAATCCGGCCTGTGTCGAGGTCAACTTCGATGTCCAGCGCTTGGGCGCCGGTGGTATAGTGCACCACAGCGCGGTCTCCCTGGCCTGTGTCTTTGTCCAACCCGGTGACATAAGACGGCATGAAATTACCCGACCCCACGATCGGGCCGCCGACCCATCCCTGATCGTTCGGTTTGGCAATGCCGTAAATGACGATATTCTTCAGCGAAATTTGATCTTCTGTCTCATACGAAACCACATAGCCGTCTTTGATATCCAGATTCTCGATATCCTGGTTCCATGCTTCGGCCACCATCTTCAAGATCTTCGTCCGCGCATCAGCCGAGGCATTTTTTACAGCGTTACCCATCGACCAGGTCAGGCGGCTGGCGACCGTTTGCCATTCATACGGGCTGAAGGCAGTATCGATCGGCCCTTCCACGTGCACCCAATCCACCGGAACACCTAATTCTTCGGCGGCGATTTGAGCCATGGCAGTGAATGTGCCCTGACCGATTTCCTGACCACCGATAGAGACTTTGACCGTGCCGTCTTCGTTGAGTTTCACAATGGCGCTCGAGCCGGCGTTTGGCGGCATCGCGGGAGCTTTCCAGGCGATAGCCAGCCCTTTTCCTCTGACGCGGTGCGGGGCTGTCGGTTCTTCCTTGGCCCCCCAGTTAATGGAAGCGGCCACTTTTTCAATGCAGTCTTTGATACCCACATCGTGGATAGTCATCCCGGTAGCCAGGAGGTCGCCCTTTTGCACGCAGTTCAGCTTGAGGAAGTCGACCTTATCCATACCGATTTTTTCGGCCAGCATATCCATCACCTGGCCGATACCGGTATGCAGCTCTGACATGCCAAAACCGCGATAGGCGCCGCCGATGGGATGGTTGGTATAAACGCACATTGAATTAATGGTCACATTGGGAATATCGAAAGGTCCTGTTCCAGAATATCCGCCGGCGCGGGTGACATTCACGCCGTATTCGGTGCTGGCGCCGCCATCCCAATGCATCGAGTTATCCAAAGCCAGCAAACGGCCTTCGGCATCACAGCCGGCTTTAAGCTTGATCACCAATCCCTGGCGCACGAAATTGGTATAAAATTCTTCTTCGCGGGTCAGGCGGAACTTTACCGGTCGGCCTTTGGCTTTCGTGGCGAGGGCAACGGGAATGTTTTCCATTGTCACACCGGCTTTGCTGCCGAAACCACCGCCGACAAATGGCGCAATCACGCGGATCTGGCTTTCGGATTTATGCAGTGCTTTTGCCAGTAAATTGCGTTGGGCGAACGGACTCTGAGATGAGGCCCATAAAGTGATATTGCCCTTGTCGTCCTGTTGGGCGACAGCAATGTGCGTCTCGATCGGCACATGCTGGACCTGGGGAATGTGGAAGGTGTGCTCCACGATTGCGGCGCACTGTTTGAAGGCCTCTTCTGTGTTTCCCTTGCGAACCTTAAAGTGGTTGGATATATTCGTGCCGTCCACCGGGAAGATGAAGTTTGGCCGTTCATATTGGGCCATGTCGGGGTGGAGTAAGGGGGCTTCGGGAGAAGCGCCGAAGACCGGATCAAATACGGCAGGCAGCGGTTCGTACTCGATTTCGATCAATTCCAGAGCTTTTTCAGCAATCTCTTCAGAAACAGCAGCTAACGCGGCCACGGCTTCGCCCACAAAACGCACCCGGTCAGTGGCGAAAATGGTTTTATCCTTCAGATACAAACCCATTCTTTCCGGAAAGTCTGCTCCGGTGACGACAACTTTTACCCCCGGCAGCGCCTTTGCTTTGCTGACATCTATCTTCTTTATTAAGGCATGAGGGTAAGGGCTGCGTTTTGCCCGGGCATATAACAGGCCATTTCCAAATTGGAGATCGTCCGTATAAATCGCAGCGCCGGTTACTTTTTCAAGAACATCGACCCGCTGAACGCTGGTCCCGACTGGTCCGGCCTTTTTATTTTTGGCTTTTGTCATAACCATCGCTGAACCCTCCTTTAAGCCTGGGCGGCGGCAAGCGCCTGAGCATCGGCAGCCTTTTCGACTGCTTCTATAATGCGGGCATAGCCTGTACAGCGGCAGAGGTTACCCGACAGCGTGTCCCTGATTTCAAGCTCAGTTGGGTGCGGGTTGCGGTCGAGCAGGTTCCGGGTCATGATCAACATGCCTGGAGTACAAAAGCCACACTGAACGCCGCCTGTTTCAATAATTGTCTTTTGAACGATATCGAGCTGCCCATCTTTCGCGAGCCCCTCCACCGTGGTAATTTCTGCTCCCTCGCATTCAGCAGCCAGAACCAGGCAGCTGTTGACGGGCTCGCCATTCATTAACACCGTGCAGGCACCGCATTCGCCGGCTGTACAACCGTTTTTTGTGCCGGTTAATGCCAGCTGTTCGCGCAGCATTTGTAATAAAGTCATCTGAGAAGGAACATTCACCTGCTCAACTGTCCCATTCACTTTTAGTGTGATTTTGTGAAACGCCATTTTTTCCTCCGACCCTGTTTACCTGCGAATCCGGTTCCAGACATCGGTTACTGCCTGCCGGGTCATATTGCGTACCATGTATTTACGGTAGCGGGCAGTGCCGCGAACATCATCAATCGGGCTGCATGCATCCATGGCGGCCTGGGCTGCCATGGCGATGGTTTCATCTGTGATGGGCTGTTCAGCCAGGATATTTTCTGTCGGAGTTGGAATTTGTGGGATGGGAGCCACAGAAGCCAGCACGACCCGAAAACGGTAGCCGGATTTTGCCGAAGGATCGGGAAATCCCATCGCGGTCACGCCGACAATCGCCAGGTCTCCAACCAGGTTGCGGTTTACTTTCAGATAACGCCCGGCGTGGTTCTTAGGGGGCACCGGCAGGCTGATGGAAGTGACGATATCCCCAGCTTTTAATGTCGATTTGCCGGGGCCTTTAAAGAATGTCGCTAGAGGCTCATCCCGCTGTCCATTAACGCCATGGATGTGAATCACGCCCTGGTAAACCAGACAGGCGCCAATTGTATCTCCTGCGGGAGATGCATTGCATATATTGCCGATCACCGTAGCTCGGCTGCGCAGCTGGTAACTGGCGACAGTATGCGCTGCTTCAACCAGGGTTGGGTAAAACTTTTGGATATCCGGATGGGAGATAACCCGGTTCATGGATACTGCTGCACCGATAAGCAAGCCATTATCAGGGTGAAAAGTAAATTCCTGGGTTTCTTTGAGAGCCTTTACATCGACCAGATATTTATCTTTCCAAAAACCATCACGCATGCGAACGAACGTATCTGTTCCGCCCGAAAAAGGACGGGCTTCGCCAGCATGTTCAGCCAGAAATCGGCTGGCATCTTCCAGTGATGTGAACCTGACATAATCAAATTCAGGAAGACCAGGGTGAGGATTAATCATACTTGCGCATTCCTCTCTTCAGAATAGGCGTTTTGGATGAGATTTTTTTTTAGGCAAGCAGCAACCTTGATGCAAGCCTTGGAAATGGGGTATTGTATGACAACTAAAATAATAGCATAGAAAAAAAAGATTACAAGAGAATTTTTGTCACTGATTTTCTGAGCATTTTTCCTTGACGCCAGATTTTTTATGTCAAAAAGACCAATTGTATGACAAATTCACTATTGTCGACCAATGAATGTCACCGCTTATTGAAATACATTGACATCAATTCTGCCATTTGCTACACTTATTTCGGCTATTTTATTAATTTCGGGCTAATGCCTGAAAGTTCAAATCTTACACTTACTAAAGGAAAACGCGATGAGAATAGAACCTCCTGAGAAAGTATCTGCTCCGCAGATCACGATTGACGTTCAAGAAATTGAAGGCCTGCTGCAAGCCCCGCCGATGAACCTTCCTCCGTGGCCCGAAGCTACACTACCGCTTAAAGACGGTCGCATCCTGTATTTGCGCGCCGCACGCGAAGAGGATGCGCCGCAGATGCTGGAATATATGGAAAAGATCATGAAGGTCGACCATGACTTTTATGATATCGTGGGCGTGCGGGTGTATGGCGAAATACTGGGCTGGATCCGCAAGCGGATCAAGGATCCATTCCATATTGTGGGTTTAATTGACGGTGAATGGGTCGGCCTGGCGAACGGCCGGGTCAGGGATGAGAAAATCGCGATAAGCCTGCACACGATGGCGTTCGCCCGGCGCGGCAGAATCGGATGGGCGATGTATTACGTCAAAACGTATTATGCGATGGAAATGCTGAAAGTGCAGCAGTGGTGGTCGACCTTTGAAAGCTACAACGGCTGGCGGCTGGCTGGATTGGAAATGGCGCAGCCGACTCTACCCTGGCCCGAATACCAGCACGAGCTGGGCGGCGCCCGAATCTATTTGGTCGACCAGGCTTCATGGCATGGCAGTTTGAAAAATTATGCCCGTCAAATGCTGGGCAGCGACCTGGATTTCAACGTTTCAGACGAAATTCGTGAGCGCAATAAAGATTTTCATGTGCCCGCGGAGGTGGTCGTTTAGGGCGTTCTTGTTAGCAAGAGCAGCCCCGCATGAAAAAATGCGGGGCTGCTCCTTGCGCCAAGCGTGATGCTTATGTCTGACAAATGTCATTTTTTGCCCCTGGACTAATTGACATCAACTTTTTTTGTTGTATACTCTTAAAGGCATTTTCTTAAAATTATTGTCGTTCCCCTGGCCTTTCTTAATTTAGAAAAAATCTTTAGTGGATTGGTAAAAAATCATATCTGAGAGTTCAGAACGTGTGTTTACCAACCTTTATTTTGTTCAAATCTTGACTGAACAATATTGCCGCCTTTCGTGTAGCTTTTGTTGAATTATAGAAAAATAATTCGACAAGGATAATTGCTGGCAATTTCTTCCAGTCAGTGACAGGAAAATAATAGCTGAAAACAGGAGATTGTGATGGCAGTAATAAAAGCCGAAATTCGCTCAGGTACTTATTTCGACTCCGCATTCCTGATGCAGCTGCAGCGCTCGCTTGCCGGGCTTCCCGGTGTGCAAGATGCAGGCGTGGTGATGGGAACGGAGAGTAATAAAGAAATCTTGGCGCATATCGATTTGCTTTCGCCCGAAGCGCAGGCAGCCAAACCCGACGATCTGGTAATTGTCGTCAGGGCAGAGTCAATAACAGCGGCGGAAGAAGCAGTTGGTCAGGTGGACACACTGCTGACCCGGAAAAAATCGCGCAATGAGCAAGAATATCGCCCGCAAAGTCTGGAGAAAGCGGTTGAGATGCTCCCTGAGGCGGAATGGGTGTTAATTTCTGTCGCGGGCAGGTACGCCGCAGGAGTGGCCCGCGAAGCTCTGCGCCTGGGCAAGCATGTTTTTCTTTTCAGTGACAATGTCTCCGTCGAAGATGAAATCGCATTAAAAAAGAAGGCAACCGAGAAAGGGCTGCTGGTCATGGGTCCAGATTGCGGTACGGCGATCGTGCACGGGATTGGTTTAGGGTTCGCGAATAAAATCCGGTTAGGCCCAATTGGCGTTGTCGCGGCAGCCGGGACCGGGTTGCAGCAAGTCTCCTCGCGCATCCATCAATTAGGCGGTGGGATGACGTATGGCATTGGAACAGGCGGCCGCGATCTTTCCGAAAAAGTAGGCGCCGTTACCTTCAGAATGGCCCTGGAATTTTTAAGCCGTGATCCGGAGACGAAAGTGATTGTCCTGGTATCCAAACCACCATCACCGATCGTTGCGGAAGAAGTAATCAAAGCTGCTCGCAAAGCAGGTAAACCTGTGGTAGTTGAGTTTGTTGGACGACCAGGACCAGCCCAGCCTGTTGGAAACCTGCATTTCGCGCACAGCCTTGACCATGCTGCTGAAATTGCGGTTCAATTGGCCGCGCACCCCGAAACCTTTAAAATGCCGGATTACCAGTTGGAGCGGTTCGCGGCGGGCCAGTGCTATTTCCGCGGCCTTTTTTCCGGGGGTACCCTGGCGTACGAGGCGCAGTATATTTTAGAAGACTATTTGCCGAAAGTTTGGGCGAATGCACCTCTTCACAAAGAGAATAAAATTCCAAATTCGTTGATCAGCCAGGAGCATACAATCATCGACCTGGGAGAAGACGAGTTCACCGTTGGGCGGTTGCACCCGATGATGGACAATGAAATGCGTATTCGCAGGTTGATGGAGGAAGCCGGCGATCCGGCCGTGGCAGTGATCATGCTGGACGTGGTGATTGGGTACGGCTCACATCCTGATCCTGCCAGTGAGCTGGCGCCCGCGGTCGTAAAAGCAAAGAACCAGGCGGCCCAAAACTGGTCGATTCCTGGAAGTAGTTGCTGTGGTCACCGGTACTGATGCTGACCCGCAGAATCTGAACCATCAAATCGAGCAGTTGAAAGATGCTGGTGTCTGGGTGGGAACCAGCAATGAAGATGTGGTTCGATACGCCGGACAGCTGCTGCAGCAATTAAATTCAGTCCCATCAGGGCAGCTGCCGGAAGGATGGACCCCGCTCGATATGCAGAAGATGAACAATCCTGTCGCAGGGATCAATGTCGGGCTGGAGTCATTCGCAGAAAATCTTGTTGCCCAGGAGGTCCCGGCAATCCACGTAGATTGGCGACCACCAGCGGGCGGGAATGAGAAATTGATAGCGATACTCGAACGCATGAAGAATAAATAAACCATTATTGGCGATAGGTGTTTTCGACCTATCGCCAATAGGTTTTATAAAGGAGCAGCCATGATTGATATTGAAAAAGCAAATACGACAGCAGTTGAAAGGATGATGGAAGCTCGTCCCATCGTGGTGGGCGTGGCTCGAGCGATAGACGTCATTCCGGGTATGCGTAAGAACTTGTTCTTGCATGCTGGTCCGCCTGTGTCATGGGAACGAATGGCCGGGCCGATGCGCGGGTCATTAATTGGGTCCGTGATGTTTGAAGGAATGGCCAAAACACCGGAAGAAGCCTTGAAATTGATCGAATCCGGGAAAGTTGAATGGGAGCCCTGCCACCATCATTCATCGGTCGGCCCGATGGCCGGGTTAATCGCCCCATCGTTCCTGGTGTATGTCGTTGAAGATAAGACCCTGGGATTGAAAGCATATTCTGGGTTGAATGAAGGCCGGGGGAAAGTCCTGCGCATGGGCGCATACAGCGATGAAGTTCTGAACAAACTACGCTGGATCAATGACGTTTTCGGCCCGGTAGTGGGAAAAGCCCTGGTCGATTGCGGCGGCGTTGATTTGAGAGCTTTGTTGGGTAAAGCCCTGCATATGGGCGACGATGGACACAATCGCCTGGATGCCGCTTCCATGATCTTTACAGTACAATTGGCGCCTTCAATTACCCGGGTTACTGAAGATAAAATGCTCGCGGCAGAAATCATCAAATTCCTTGGTGATAATGCGCTGAGCATCTTAAACCCGGTCATGGCCGGCTGCAAGGTTGCGACGATGGCTGCTGATCATGTAGAAGGCAGCACAATTGTTACAACGATGGCGCGTAATGGTACCGATTTTGGTATTCGCGTAAGCGGGTTGGGCGATCAATGGTTTATCGGTCCGGCAGGTATGGTTAACGCGTTGTATTTCCCCGGATTTACTGCGGCGGACGCCAACCCGGATATCGGCGACAGCACCATCACCGAAACGGCTGGAATAGGCGGTTTTGCGATGGCTACTGCCCCGGCGATCGTAACATTTATTAATGGCACACCTAAAGATGCCATCAATACCACGCTGGATATGTACGAGATATGCTTTGCGGAGCATAAGCATTTCACCATCCCCTTCCTGGATTTCCGGGGTACCCCGACCGGGATCGATATCCGCAAAGTGGTCGAGAAGGGAGTTTTACCACGGGTAAATACGGGCGTTGCCCATAAAGATCCAGGTGTGGGGCAGGTCGGAGCGGGTGTGGTTTCACCTCCAGCCAATATTTTCGAAGATGCTTTGATCGCTTTCGCTGAGAAATATAATATTTGAGATTGAGAGTGGAGGGTTCTATGGATCGCGAGCAGTTCATTAAGATGATGTCAGATGCAAAACTGTATGATCTGACACAGGGGTGCAGTATCTTCACTCCGCCATGGCCAGGTGAGAAAGCCCTTGAAATTCATTTCTTCAAACGCGTCACCGGCGCTTACGGCGGCGGTCAGGGTGCAAATGGGCAAATATTAAACTGGAGCAACACGGTTGGCACGCATCTGGTGGGAGAGCGAGCTTTCCATTCCGGCGCCCGAGCTATTTCAGACATTCCCCTGACAGATTTAAACGGCCCTGGTGTTATTGCTGATATTTCTGACCTGGTCTCCGATTATTCGATTTACACCCCAGAGATGATCACCAGCAAAGTCAAGGTAAAACCGGGCGATATATTGATTATCAACACAGGCTACCACCGCTATTCCTGGGACCAGCCGGATGTGGTCAATCCCAATGCCCAGGGTGGAGTCGAATCGAAAGAATTCGGTTTCCTGGTAAGGCATCCCGGCCCTTCGATGGATTTCTATAAATGGGCGCTGGAAATGAAGCTGAAAGTGGTCGGTGTCGACTGCGGCTGCGCAGAGCATCCCATGAACACACCCATCCGCCGCATGCACGAAAATCATTTCGCGCGCGCTGAAGCCAAGTTGAAGGCAGAAACCGGGAAAACCTGGGACGAAGTTTTCCCACAGGGCGAGTATTATGAGCTGACTCACATCACCATGCCTAAAGCACACCTGGTGCTGGCAGAAGCGATCGTGGGAGATATCGATAAATTAAAGAATAAACGCGCCTGGATTTCCATCATGCCGATCCCGTTTGTAGAGGTAGAGACTGCATGGTCGCGCGTTTGGGCGATGACAGCCCCCGCTGGAATGAGTGAAGAAAGTTTCATCGCTGAGATGCAGCAATCGACGATGGTCGATATGACCGTTCCATTCAGCGTGATGACGCCGCAGTGGCTGAACTATATCCCTTTGAGCGTGACCTATACCAAACGGGTCGGCGGGCAGTATTTCGGCATGGGGCGCAACGGCTCAATCTGCAACGCCAGCATTCATCTGGCGACCCACATGGATGGCGAAAAACATTTCTATCCCAATGGTCGTGCGATCGGAGAGGTTCCCTTGGAAGATTGGGTCGGACCGGGTGTCATCGCCGACATCTCTGAACTGGTGAGTGATTCCAGCGTTTATACCCCGAAAATGATCCACGATGTGGTCGATATCCACAAAGGCGACATCCTGATCATCAAGACGGGTTGGAATAAGTTCGGCTGGCGCAGCGAAGATTCGGATGAATTCCGCTATATGGTAAAACATCCGGGTCCATCGCCTGACTTTTCAAAGTGGGCTACCGATATGAAGATCAAGTGGATTGGGGTGGATGCGGTCAGCGCCGATCACCCCATGAACACGATCATGCGCCTCTGGCATCCCAAAACCTTTGCCGAAGCAAATGCCAAGTTGATCCGCGATTTTGGCAAGGATTGGGACCAGATGTATCCGTTGGACAGCTATTACCAGGATATGCATTTCAACCTCTTCCCCAAGCGGATCGTCCACGCCGAGAACCTGGGCGGCGATATCGCGAACGCGCAGAGCGGTCGGTATTATATCGGCTGTTATCTGCAAAAAGCGATGGAAGCCGAAACCATGTTTGGTCGTTTCGTAGCTTTCAAAGAGGGTAAGTAAATCTGAGATTGCCTGGGTGCATGAGCAAGTTTTCACACCCAGGTAATTTTTTTACTAAAAGGCTTTTGCTAGTTATACCGGAGGAAAGCCGTACATGAAGCCTGCATCATTTGATTATTATGCGCCTGCCAGTGTGGAAGAAGCCCTGGACAGGCTGGCTGAATTGGGATATTCGGGAAAAGTACTGGCTGGCGGTCAAAGCTTGATCCCGGCGATGAATTTTCGCATGGCCCAACCGCAGGCCCTGGTAGATATCAACAATCTCAAGGAACTGGATTACATCCACCTGGATGCGGATGGCAGCTTGCGAATTGGTGCGATCACCCGGGATAGTGATGTGGAAAACCACCCATTGGTGAAAGAACGGGCCCCTATCATCTGCGAGGCGATGCCGCATATCGCCCATCCCGCGATCCGCAACCGGGGGACATTCGGCGGAGCGATGGCTCACGCAGATCCGGCAGGGCAGCTTCCGTGCTGTCTCGCTGGCCCTGGGTATGCGTTTTCTGATCCGCAAGAAAGGATCAGAACGCTGGGTCGATGCTGACGAATTCTACATGGGACCATTCTCGACGGTTATCGAACCGGACGAACTGCTGGTAGAAGTGGCGATCCCTGCGCCCCTTCCGCACAGTGGGTCGTGCTATCGCCAGGTTTCCCGCCAGCAAGGGTCGCAAGTACAGGTAGGCGCGGCAGTCATGCTGGCATTAGCCGATAACGGCACGTGTAAAGTTGCCAATATCGCAGTCTTGGGGGTTGGTGAGCGGGCGTTGCTGGCAAAGGCAGCCTCTGCCAGCCTGGTGGGGCATTCCTTAAATGATGCAGCTTTCCATTCCGCCTCAGAAATCGTCGCCGGGAAGGAAATTGATCCTGGTACAGATATCCACGCCACGCAAGAATACCGAGAGCATGTTACCCAGGTGCTTGTGATGCGTGCGTTATCTGAAGCGCTTAAGAGAGCAAGGCGGTAGGAGGGTATGATGAGCCAAGTAAACCACATCGTTGTTACGGTTAATGGTATCCAATATGAACGGGATATCGAACCCAGGCTGCTGCTTAGCGACTTCTTACGACATGATCTGGGTCTGACCGGGACCCATGTTGGCTGCGAGCATGGGGTGTGCGGTGCCTGCACGGTTCTGTTTGATGGGCAACCGATGCGATCTTGCTTGATATTTGCAGTTCAGGCCAACGGGCATCAGGTCTCGACGGTTGAGTCTCTCGGTACCGTGGAGAAAATGCATCCGCTCCAGGAAGCATTCCAGGAAAAACATGCCTTACAATGCGGCTACTGTACGCCTGGCTTCTTAATGGTGCTGGTGCCCTTCCTCGAAAAGAATCCTGACCCATCGGAGGAAGAAATCCGGGAAGCGATTTCCGGTAATTTGTGCCGCTGCACTGGTTACCAAAATATTATCGAAGCGGTTAAGGTGGCGGCTGAAAAAATGGCCGTCCGCTAGCAAGTCAGCAGAGGTGAAACCGTGGCAAAGAAAATTTTTGGAGAAAGAATAAGACGGCTTGAAGATCCACGTCTTCTGACCGGGCAAGCCCAATTTATCGATGACATCGAAATTCCGGGGATGCTGCATGCAGCATTCTTCCGAAGCGATTATGCCCATGCTCGCATTAAAAGCATCGATGTTTCGGCTGCCTTAAAACGCCCCGGGGTCGTAGCAGTGTATACGGCCAAGGATTTTGGCGAATTTTGGAAGCCAGGTCCTCTTCAGGTGCCGCCGCCGGCGGCAATTCCCGGGTCGGTATTCAATGCGCGCACCCTGGTGCCAATCGCGAAGGATAAAGTTCGCTTTTCTGGCGAGCCGATCGCGGTCATCATCGCGGAAAGCCGCTACATCGCTGAAGATGCGTTTGCGGATATCTTTGTCGATTTGGAGCCGCTGGAAGTGGTGACAGATCTTGAAAAATGCCTCGAGCCAGGATCGCCTTTAATCCATGAAGATCTTCCGAGCAACCTGGCGGCAAGAGTTTATCAACAAAAGGGAAATTACGAAGAAGCGAAGGCAAAAGCTGATTTTGTCATTTCAAAGAGGATCCATATCGACCGCGGTGCTGGCGGAGCGATGGAAAACCGGGGCTTTGTCGTCAATTGGGATGAAAAGGCGCAATATATGACGATTTGGGCCTCGACTCAAGCTCCTATTCCGCTGCGAAATTCCATCGCCGCGAGATTGGGAATGTCTGACAGCCAGGTGCGAGTGATCACTCCCTTTATCGGGGGAGGATTTGGCCCGAAGATTATGACAGCCCAGGCGGACGATGTCTTGCTGCCGATTATCGCCAGGTGGCTTAAACGCCCGATCAAATGGATCGAAGACCGGCGCGAGAATTTTCTGGCAACCACCTCAGAACGCGACCAGCTGCATTATTCAGAGATTGCCTTCATGAAAGATGGCCGTATCCTGGGGGTAAAAGATGTGTTTTATCATAACACAGGCGCATACGATCCTTATGGGATGACGGTGCCCTTAAATACCCAGACCCATACCCTGGGATCCTACGACATCCCCAATTTCTACTCGGAAGTCCGCATGGTCTTCACAAATAAAATGGTGGTTACACCCGTTCGCGGAGCAGGTCGTACTTACGGCGTATTTGTGATGGAACGATTGATGGACCTGGCTGCCCGGAAACTTGGGATGGATTACACCGAAATACGGGAGAAGAACTTCGTCCAGCCAGACAAATTTCCCTACAAGACCGGCGTGATCGGGCAGGATTTTGTTGAAAATGTATTAGACAGCGGAAATTATCCGGAGACCATGCGCAAAGCCAAGGAAATGATTGGGTATGAGCGCCTGGTCAATGAAGAATTACCCCGGCTGCGCTCTCAGGGGAAGCATGTTGGGGTCGGTATAGCCTGTTTTGTCGAAGGTACCGGGGTGGGGCCGTATGAAGGCGGGCGGGTATCAATCGACGCCGGCGGGAAGGTGCTGGTAGCCACCGGGATCAGCAGCCAGGGCCAGGGTCACTTCACGTCCTTCGCACAAATCGCTGCCGAGCAGTTGGGCGTCAAGATGGAAAATGTGCGGGTAATCACCGGCGATACAGGCATTTTCCATTGGGGCGCCGGTACGTTTGCCAGCCGCGGAGCCACTGTCGCTGGAACTGCGATCTATAAGGCAGCCGTAGTGGTGCGTGAAAAAACTATCCAGCTCGCGGCACAGCTTTTTGAAGTGGAAACAGATCAGGTGGAGCTGGTGGACGGCAAGGCCCAGGTAAAAGGTAACCCAAACCAATCCATTCCATTAGGCGAGCTCGCGATGCGGTCTAATCCGACGCGCGGCACGATCCCACCTGGCGTGGAACCTGGATTGGAAGCAACGGCATATTATGGTCCGCCCTATGGGGCTACGGGTCAGGGCTGTGAGGCGATGGTTGTGGAAGTTGACCCCGAAACGTATGAAGTGAAGATCATAAAATTTGTGCTGGTACACGACTGCGGGACCGTCATCAATCCCATGATCGTGGAAGGACAGGTCCATGGCGGTGTTTCCATGGGAATTGGTAATTCTTACTACGAGCAGCTGGTTTACGACGAGAATGGCCAGCTGTTGAATGCTTCTCTCATGGATTACCTGATTCCCATGGCCACAGATATGCCGCCCAGAATGGAGCTGGGCCACGTAGAGAGCCCCTCGCCCTTGAACCCATTAGGAATAAAAGGCGTCGGCGAAGCTGGGGCAATTCCCACACCGCCCACATTTATCCAGGCTCTTGAGTCAGCATTTCCAGAATACGATCTGGAAATCATCCAGGTACCGCTCAGCCCGAGCAAATTATTTCGCATTATCAAAGAATCTAAGAAAAAATGACCTAAAAAAAGGGTTGTTTTTAATATATTCTATATAATCATAGGAGAGGTTTTTGATGAAACTTGATGGCGAGCATTTATTCAACGGCCCCAGGGAAGAAGTTTGGCTGTTATTCCGCGATCCGGATGTGCTTGCATCTGCACTGCCGGGAACACAGAACATTACGAAGATCAGTGATACCGAATTTGATATCACCATGAATGTGCGGGTTGGTCCAGTTTCCGGAATTTTCACGGGAAAATTGGTGATTTCCAATGAAGTTCCGCCGGAGAGCTGCACACTGACCGCGGATGGCCGGGGTGGACCGGGGTTCGTGAAGGGTGTGGGAAATGTTCATTTTACCGATCAAGGCGACGCAACGACGATGTTGAAATATGACGGCGAGTTTCAAATCGGCGGAACCATCGCCAGCGTCGGACAGCGCATGATTGACAGCGTGGCGAAGAGTATGATCCGCCAGGGTTTTGAAGTCTTTGACAAGGCGCTTGAAGCGCGCTTAGCTGCGAAGAAAGGTGAACAGGTCGATTTCAAACCCCCTACCGAGACTGAATTTGCCGCGGCGGTTGCCAAAGATGTGGCGAAAAGTTGGACACAAGTTGCCGAAGTGCGCATGCTGCTGTACGTTATTCCAGTCGCTCTTGTGCTGGCGTTAGTCGGCCTGCTGCTTTCTAAGTGTATGGCTCCATAAATGGATTCATAGATGGGGATATTTTGAATCGATATATTTGAATCGAAAGGAGGTAATTACCAAGCATAATTTTTTCATCGGTTTCACCCGTCAACAAGTTCATTGACGAATGACATTGCTAAAAGGAGAGAATGCAAAATGGCTGCAAATGCAAAAGCGAAAGTTTTCGGGTATCTGCCCAATGACCAACCCCCATGGGGGCAGATGATCTTACTCGGCCTACAACACGTCCTGACTATGTTCCCTGCCACAGTGTTGTGCGCCCTGCTGATGGGATTCCCGGTCCCGACCGTCCTGACCGTCACAGGTTTTGGCACGATCATCGCCCTGATTGGCTCAAAGCTGGCAATGGGTAAGTTTATTCCCTTATATTATGGCTCCAGCTTCAGCTATATCGCGGCAGTGACTGCCATCACCAAACCCACTTTTGGTGTTCCGGCGGATCCTCACATCCTGTCGGTCGTCCAGGCCGGGTTCCTGGCAACCGGTATCATCAATGTTCTGATTGGCCTGCTCATCCGGGTTGCCGGTGGCAAGAAAGCGATCGATGTAATTCTCCCCGCCAGCATCACCGGCCCCGTGGCCTGCACCATTGGTATCGGCCTGGGCGCTGCCGCCTTGAATAATGCCTCCGGGTTCTTGAATAATCCCGCCGGTATTGGTTCCTGGTGGATCGTAGCTATGGTTACCTTAATCGCCGCTATCATGTTCTCAGTTTACCTGCAGAACAAGGGCTTTTTGGGTATGCTGCCAATCCTGCTAGGCGCATTGGTCGGTTACCTCGTCGCGATCCCCTTCGGCCTGGTGAGCATCAATCTGGGAACCTTTTTCCGCCTTCCCTCGTTCACATTCCCGGTGTTCAATGATCCATTGACCCTGACCGTGATCTTTGGCGTAGGCGTCATGGCTATAGCGACCATCCCGGAATTGACGGCCCACCTGTATCAGATCAGCCTGTACGTGGATCACCTGGCTGAGGAACAGGGGCGCGAACCGTATAAGCTGTCGGAGTACATCGGCTTGAACCTGATGCTGGATGGTTTGGACGACATCATCAACGGCATCTTCGGTTCCACCGCCGGCACCAACTACGGCGAGAACAACTCCCTGATGGTGATCACCCGCAACTACTCCGGTCCTGTCCTGCTGACCGCTGGTGTGATCGCGGTCTTGCTGGGTTTCTTGGGATGGCTGGCAGATATCGTCAATTCACTGCCGACGGCTGTGGCTGGTGGGTTATCGATTTACCTCTTTGGCGTCATTGGTATGCAAGGTATTGCGTTGATGATGTCTGAAAAAGTAAACCTGTATGACCCCAAGCAGCTGGCGATCGGCGCGGTGATCTTGATTGTCGGTATTGGTGGGAACATCGGATACTCCGGTGGATTCTTGCCGGTAAGCGGCTTCTTAAGTGGCCTGTTCCCCCAGGGTCTCCCCGCCATTGCCACAGGAGCTGTTCTGGGCATTCTGATCAACCTGGTGTTTGTTTTCTTCAAACCGCCCACAGAACGCGCGCAAGTGGAAAAGAAATAGTTATCTCTTGTTTGATTTGATCCGGGGTCCTAAGATAAAGAGGGTTTTTATCCTCTCCTATCTTAGGACCCGCTTTCTAAAAATATACAATCTCACCAGTAAAGCCTCACGAAAAATTCTGGACAAATAATGATTCTTGTTACGGGTGCAAGCGGTAAAACCGGAAAAGCGGTTATCCGCCAACTGTCTTTGAGTGGAGTCAGCGTAAGAGCCTGGGTTCATCATGTATACCAGGAACCTGAAGCGAGGAGGTTGGGAGCAGTTGAGGTCCTTTCGGGTGATTTGAACGACCCTGGACGCATGGTTCAAGGCTGCCGGGGTATAGAGGCGATCTACCACATCTGTCCGAATATGAGCCCGGATGAGGTCGAAATTGGCAAGAATATGCTGCAAGCGGCGAAAAGTACGGGAGTGCAGCATTTTGTTTACCATTCTGTTTTTCATCCGCAAGCTCAGGAGATGCCGCACCATTGGAAAAAGCTGCTGGTCGAAGAGCAAATTTTTTCTAGCGGGATCAATTTCACCATCCTTCAACCCACAGCTTACTTGCAAAACTTGCTCCCGTATTGGCATCGGATTGTCGATGAGGGTATTTATGAGGTTCCTTATTCAGCGGATACTCGCCTGAGCATGGTCGATCTTGAAGATGTGGCAGAAGCCGCCGCGATTGTTACCAACCAATCCGGTTTTTTTGGTGGTATATTCGAATTGGTGGCAACGTCACCTTATTCACAAGACGAAATCGCGCACAAGATTGGAGCGATCATTAAAAAACCAGTCCGGGCTGTCAAAGGGTCCAGGTTATCCTGGGAGGAAAATGCTCGCAGGAATGGCATGAGTGATTATGCCGTAGATACACTGATGAGAATGTTTGATTATTATGAAAAGTATGGCATGGGTGGCAACCCGCACGCTTTAATTTCGATTATCAACCGCCCCCCGGTGGGATTATCCGAATTTATCGAACGGCTGTGGCAACAAACTACGCAAAAACACGAGGTTAATAATGGCTGACAAACAAAGCCAGCATCAAAAATATTCTTTGGAAGTTCTTCCGTTAATATTTCACCATGAGACAGAGAGATTTATGTCCATGATCCAGCGCGATGGCATCAAATTTCTGGAGTTCTGGTGGAATCGGGCTGGCCTTGAGGTAGATGAAACGCAGCGGAGCTCGCCTGAGGGGATTCACTTTGAGATCAAGCCGTATTCAGATGGACGAGAAATTGTCCTGGTTAAGATGCCCTCGCCCAGGAAAGTAGGTGAGGTATATTTTTTGGGGATGGTCACCCGACCCCTGAAACGCAGCATCCTATCCTGGAGAAATCTGGCGCGCGTGTTTGTGATCACCAGGGGTGATGTGGAAAGCGAAGACCGCCAGACGAAACTGGCGGAATTGACGCGTTCGGCAAGGTATGTTGAGATTGGCAAAGGGCCAAAGCCAACCCAGAAAGCATTCCTTGATACGATTACCGATCTTTTAGACCGTAAGAAATAATCGGAGACACAATGGAACCAGGAATGATTGTTATCATCGTGATTGTGGTGTTATTTTACGCGCGCCTGTATTTGCTGCGGCGTGGTCGGAAGAGACGTGAATCTCAAACCGTATTAAATCAAATGAAGCAGGGTAAGAAAGCCTCCCCGCTGCCTGCGCGCGATACGAGTTATAAAGTCACCAGTTGGTGGATCTTGGCTCCGGCAGTCCTTTTGATGCTGCTTGGATTAGCCATGTATACCCGCGCAATCTTGTTGGATTTCCAGCCATTCTGGTGGATTCCTGCGGGAATTGGCGGCTTGCTGTTCATTTTTAGCTTCGAATGAAGAAAATCGAGATCGAATTTACCGGCGCCGCGCGGGCGATCGCCGGGCGAAAAACCGGGATCATTGAAATTGGCGAAAAGGCCAGTTATCGAGATATCGTTGCATTCCTGGCGCACGAATATCCTCAGCTGCTCGGATCGGTGATCTCTGAAGACAGCCGATCTTTACTTAGCGCCAACTTTTTCAGCCGCAACGGAGAAGAACCGATCATGCCGGACGACATGGATAATTGTCCCCAGGATGGCGAGCACCTTGTGATTTTATACTATATCGTCGGTGGATAGGACACGTCAGGCAATTTCTACAATATTGAAATGTTGCTCGCCTTTCATAAAGGCCTTTGCTAATTCAGTGATTTGATCAGGGGGAATGGATTTCGCAACAATGCGCAGCGAAAAACCTCCATCCGGGAGAGTATCGTTGACCGAACGCAGAATATTCCCGCCGTGCTCAAAAACGATCCTGGCAATATAGGCAAGCACTCCTGGACGGTGCAATTCTTTGCCCGCGACAATGTTGATCGTGGTCCATCCCAATAATTCCTTTGAGATCCCCAGCTTATCCAGGGCGGTGGTTACCTCACCGAGACGTACCGCACCTCCGCCCACTGCTGAGTAAAAATCTTCGAGGCTGGCGCAAGATACCCGCTCCAGCAAATTCACCACTTTATCACTTTCCAACGCCTGTACATCTTCCATGGTCATTAATCCGCGATGAGCCAGCAGGTCCTTAACCAGTTTTCGCCCCACTTCTGCGGACCGGCGCAGCCCTTCTATAGCCAATACTGAGCGCAGCATATTCGCAGTTGAAATATTGCAGAATTTTAGCCAATCTTCGGTAGGCGAAATTCGCGGGCCCTGGGTGATGACTTCCACCACGTCACCCGGATGAACCTGGTCGGAGAGCCTGACCAATTTTCCATTGACATTCACGGCGCTTATCTTGTCAAGTAAAAATTCACGTTGGATCGATGCCACTGCATCCAGCACAGACGATCCATCCGGCAAGAAACGCGCCCCCCCGGTAGGGGTCAATATTTCCACCGGACGGTAACTGGAGATATCTTTATTGTGGTTGATGGCATACACGATTCCCCAACGGTTTTCGCCTTCCATGTCCTCGGTGGCTATGGCCAGTTCGAAGGCACCCAGTTCATCGTTCCAGGCAGTGGCTTGAAGAGCCCGGTAACCATTTTTGGGATTGGCGATGTAATCCTGGAACTTGCTCTGGTCTAAATATGGGCCAAAATAGCGGTTGATTGCCCCCAGCAGTAGATAACATTGGTTCTCATCATCCCCGTCGAGCACCATTCGGAAGCTTACCAGGTCATTGACGGCTGAAAAAGAATTCAGGGATGCTTCGCGTAAGCGCGCGAGATGGCGCAGATTCTGCCAGGATTGCCAGTACCCGTTCACGATAATCTCAACCCGACCGGAAATATTCTCCTTTTCCATGATCGCGGCCAGCTGCTGTAAAATGGAATTGATAAAGTCCGGGTGTAAACGCGGATCTTGATCGATCTTTGAGCGCACAGTCTCGAAACTTTCAGGATCGTAAAATGGAAATGCCGTATCTTCCAGCCAGCGCCGCCAGGTATAGCAGTTCAAAATCCCGGCCAGTTTACCATACGCCCGGATGGCTTCTTCAGCTTTTTTCTGGCGCTTCTCTGGCGGCATGTGCTCAAGGGTCATCACGTTGTGGCTTTTATCAGCCAATTTGACCAAAAAAATTCCGGGGTCGCGGAACATTGCAATCTTGCGCAAAGTTTCCAACTCGCGCGACCTGCCGTCTCTAGGATTGCTGAGTTTGGTGACGCCATCCACGATATGAGCCACTTCTTCGCCTAATGTACCGGGAAATTTCTGCGTAATACGCTCTAATGATTCTCCGGAATCTTCCACGGTATCGTGCAGCAATCCGGCAATTGTCCAGGCCTCTTTGCCTACCAGCTTATCTAAAAAAGCGCCAACCCAGGCGCAGTGAGTTTCAAAAAATGGCTCGCCGCTCAGCCTGGTTTGACCCGCATGCAGCTGCTGCCCCCAGCGGTATGCCTCTGCAATATTCTCCGTTCGCGGTTCGAATTTAATATCGCTAAACTCTGACTGCAGTTTTGGCCTGATTTCATGTACTTCGGCTATTGATACCATGTTCTCGCCTTTTTAAAATAACTCCCCTTTATTCCAAAGGTGATTGGGGACTAAGGGGAGGGGTTGTTCAGCTTGACGTGACCGTCACATTCTCCGCAAATGGATTGTAAACTTCTTCCATCTGATTGCGGAACTGGCGGGTATAAAGCTGGTAATATTTGCCTTGTTGCCGCAGAAGCTCATGATGAGTTCCACTTTCTGCAATTTGACCGTTTTCAATAACCAAAATGCGGTCGGCGCGTTTGATTGTTGAAAGACGGTGGGCAATAATGAAGCTGGTGCGGCTTTCCATCAGGGTTTCCATGCCTTTTTGAATCAGGGCTTCCGTCAGCGTATCAACCGAGCTGGTGGCCTCGTCCATGATGAATATCTCGGGTTTCGCCAGAATTGCCCTGGCAAGACTGATCAACTGCTTTTGCCCTACCGAAAGGAGGTTTCCCCCTTCGCCCACCGGTTCATCATAGCCCTTCGGCAGCTTTGATATGAACTCGTGCGCTCCTGCTAATTTAGCAGCCTCTTCGATTTCTTGATTGCTGGCAATTAACCGCCCGTAACGCAGGTTTTCGCGGATCGTACCTGAAAAAAGGTGGGGGGTCTGCAGTACGATCCCGACCCGGGATTGTATGGTGTGCAGGAAAAGCTGCGTGTAGTCACGGCCGTTGAATCTGATCACGCCTTGAGTGGGTTCATAGAACCTGCATAGCAGATTAACGATTGTGGTTTTACCACCACCGGTGGGGCCTACCAGCGCGATGGTTTCGCCTTGCCTGGCGGTAAAGGTGAAATCCGTCAGGACTGGTTTTCCGTCATCATAAGCAAAATGCACATGATCGAATTCAATATCGCCCTGGATTGTCCCGGTGTCAATGGCGTCTGGACGGTCCACAACGCCGGGAACTGAATCTACCAGGGAAAAAATCCGTTCCGCGGATGCAATGGCATGCTGGATTTCCGCGAAAATACGCGCCAGGTCCTGAACAGGCCACATCATAAAAGTCACATAGGTCACAAATGCGCTGATACCGCCGACGGTCATTGCGCCTGTTTGCGCCTGGAGACCGCCGAACAAGACGATCGAGCCCAACGCGAGGGAAGCAATCAGCTGTACGGTCGGCAGGAATAAAGCGCTCAACCAGGCTGCCCGGTAGCCAGAACGGTACATATGATCGGTCAGCACGCTGAACTCGCGCATATTTTCCTTTTCGCGTCCGAGCGCTTTGACTACCCGTACACCGGTGATGTTTTCATTGTATGATCCGGTAATTTGGGAATTGTATTTTCGAACGTTGCGAAATTCACCCAGAATACGTTTGCGGAATTGGATAGCAACCGTAATCAGGATCGGCACCGCGAAGAGAACGATCAGTGCCAGTCTCCAGTTGATGATCGTCATGAAAACCATCGAGGTGGTTATATTCATCACGGCCCAGGTGGAATCAATGATACCCCAGGTAACCAGATCAGCTACCCTTTCCGAATCTGAGGTAACTCGCGCCATGACCCAACCCACCGGCGTACGGCTGAAATACGCCAGAGAGAGCTGCTGGAGATGGTTGAACATCTTTTTACGCAGATCGTACCGTATTCGTTCGCCTAACATGGCTGACATGTAGATGAATGAGAATACCAGGCAGGCTTGGATCACGATGAGCAGGCCGTATTGGATCAAGATGCTTACCAGCACCTCTGAGTTGCGGGCTGTAATACCCTCGTCGATGATCCTTTTGCTCAAGAAAGTAAAATAAGCGTCCAGAAATGAACACAACAGGATAGCAATCAGGAAACCGATCACCATCTTCTTATATGGCAATGTAAGCTTCAAAATGCGGGCGAAGACCTTCCCGCTGAACTTTGTGTTTAGATTCTCGTCCTCATAATAATCATTCGGCACCGGAAATCTCCTTTTCTAACTCATCCTCGATGCGGGTCTGAATCTCGTAGATTTTTCGGTAAATGCCTTGTTGGTTAACCAGGTCTCCGTGCTTGCCAGCCTGGACGATGCGGCCTTTGTCCATGACCAGGATCAGATCCGCGATCATGATTGATTGGATGCGATGGGCAATGATAAAAGTCGTCCGGTCCTTCATCAATTGGGTTAACGCTTCACGGATCTCGGCTTCGGTTTCGGTATCAACCGAGGAAGTCGAATCGTCAAAGATCAGAATGCGCGGATTCTTCAGCAAAGTGCGGGCGATTGCCACGCGCTGTTTTTGCCCGCCCGATAAAGTGACCCCTTTTTCGCCGACCAGGGTGTCATATCCATCTGGAAAGGTGGTGATGACATTATGAATTGCGGCGATTCGTGCGGCGTTTACGACTTCCTCATAGGGAATATCACGGCCTACACCATAGGCGATATTCTCGCGAATCGACCGCGAAAACAAGAATGGTTCCTGTTCCACGATCCCGATTTGCTGGCGGAGAAAACTGCGCGGGTAACGGTTGAGCTCCACACCGTCCAGCAACACTGATCCATGGGTGTAATCATAGAACCTGGGAAGCAAGTTAACCAGGGAAGTTTTTCCGGACCCGGTTGAACCTAACAACGCCACTACCTGTCCCGGTTTCACAGTAAAGCTAATCTTTTCGAGTACAGGCGAACCGGTCTCATATTCGAAACCGACATCCGAAAACTCCAGCCTGCCCTTGATGCCTTTTTCAGGCAGGTAGTCGCCCAGCTCAAGCGGCTCTCGATCTTGCTTAATAACTTCCATTACCCGGCCGTAAGATACCTGACCGGTGGAGAACTGCACAATCAGGCGGCCTAAATTGCGGATTGGAAAGATCAGCCAGATGATCAATCCGGCATAAGCCAAATAGGTGCCGACCGATATTTCGCCGTTGATCGCCATCAGGGCGCCGACCAGGTAACCTGTCAGCATCTGGGCTCCACAAACGGTGTCTGATATTGGCCAGAACAAGGAATGGAGCTTTAAAAGACGCCTGCCGCGCTGGAATTTTTCCCAGTTATCCTTTTCAAATTTCACCGATTCATATTCCTGACGCGCAAAGGCTTTTACCACGCGCACGCCACTGAGATTCTCCTGTAGTGTGGTCGATAAAGTGGCCTCCTGCTCCTGATATGCTTCGTAGGCTTTGGTGACGCGTTTGAAGAACCACATCGATGTTACCAGGATGAACGGAATCACCACGACCGAAACCAGGGCGAGCTTCAGGTTCAGGCTGGCCAGGGCAATAAAATTGATCGTGAAAAGCAGGAAAATACGGCCGATCCCGATCGCCTGGTCGGAATAAAACCGCCTCAGGGCATCGACATCGGAGGTCGAGCGTTCGATCAGCTCGCCGGTTTCCATTTTGGAGTGATAAGTGAAACTCAGGTGCTGGATGTGATCGAACAGGTAATTTCTTAACCGCCGAGCGATTCCTTCAGCGGTTTGAGCAGCCCATCGCCCACTCATGAAAGTCATGCTGCCCTCGACGAATGCCAGGGCCACAAAGCCTGAAGCGATTAACGGCAGGCTGACACTCGGGGAGGATTCCATAAAATAACTATCTATGAAATACCGTAGAAGGAGATAAGTGGAAGTTTTCGCGAGTGCTCCAAATCCTAACGCAATCGTGGCGCCAAGGTATCTCAGCTTGAACCCTGACATCATTCTCCACAACCCAACCAGCCGGTTTGTGGTATATGCTTGTTTTAGATCGAAATCATTCACAGCGGTTGCCAAAGATGTATCCTCCAAACCCGCACAGAATACAGACAAACACGCAGGCGCGCGAACCAAAAATTATACTATAAAAGCTCCTCTCCGAATTTTCCGAAGAAGAGCTTAACCATAGAACATATTTCTTATTTTGTCAACGATTTGCCAATACGATCACCAACCAGGCGCCGTAAATTATGGCGATTGTACCGACCGCCAGAAACAGATAATCGACAATGCGGCTGATTTTTTGCACCGGGCCAAGATCCAGGATTATGCTGCGGAGGCCGAGCAGGGAGTGGGTAACTACAACGATCAGAAAAACAATTTCCATCACGGGGACAATGGGTACGTTGTAGTAATTAATGACATCCTCATAGGTCAATAAACCACCTGGAGCGACCACATGATTAATCACGAAATGAATGCCCAGGACGATCAGCACCAGCAGACCGGCAGCGATTTTTATCAACCACAGCCCAACCCGTTCATTACTTTTGGGACGAAAGATATTTCCGATCATGCCCCACTCCTAGTCAACGAAGAACATGATATAGCCAAAATAGGCAATGGCAATGACCGCCAGCAGCATCAATGCCAGGAACAACTGCTTTTGGATGCGAACGCCAATTCCAAAACTGTTCAAGGCAATCCTGACACCATTCAAGCCATGAATGATCCCCGCGGCAATGACCAGCATTTCACCAAATTTGAAGAAGGGGTTCTTGGCGAATGCGATGAAAGCATCATAAGCTGCGGACCCTTGCGCCAGCTGGCTTAAGACCACCAGGTGCATAGCCAGGTAAAGGGTAAGACCTAATGCCGTGATGCGGTTGAGAATAAACGCCCAGGTCCCGACCTGGCGGTTGCGCGGATCGAACCAGCGTAAAAAATGGGCAGATGAAGATCGATTATCCATAGATGAACCGGTTCCTTATTTCCATCCAAATAAACGATCCAGCCTGCGAGAAATCAGCCTCTTGCGCATATCCATAATGCGCCATGCTGGGTCAACGTTTGATGGGCATACCGCGCTGCATTCATAGGCCGAATGGCAGCCCCAGGCGCCATCATGAGAGTCGACTTTGTCAAGCAGATTTTGATCGAGGTTTTGCGCATAGCCTTGATGGGCTGCAGCGATCACTGCCGGCCCAAGGTAGGTGGTTAATGTCAGCGCGGAAGGACAGGCGCTGATACACAGGCCGCATTCAATGCAGTCTACCAGGCGCTCAAATCTTTCATCGTCCTGGCGGAGATCTTGCTTTTCATAAGGCAGGCAGGCTTGCTCAAGCGGCGAGACCTGAGTGAAGCTGACCTCCTCCAGGTGGGTGTAGAAAAGACTCATATCCACCACCAGGTCGCTGACCACCGGGAAGTTGCGCAAGGGTTCCACGACCACTTTTCCACCGTCCTGGGTTACCGACCGAATTGGGGTGATGCAGGTGAGTTTCTCTACCCCATTGACCAGCATCCCGCAAGCGCCGCAGGTGGAATGATGGCAGGCATGGCGAAAGGTGAGGGCTCGGTCATGAAACGCCCAGATTCTTTCTACGGCATCCAAAACATATTCGTCCGGGTCCACTTCAAGCTCAAAAGATTGGAAATGCCTGGGTTCCTGATCCTTTTGACGCGACACGAGAAATGTCACTTTCCATTCCTGTTGGCTCATTTAACACCCCCCTGGCAGCGGTAATAATCTCGATATGGACTCAATACCACGTCTCGCGTCTGGCAAGCGGCGGATATTCTTAATTTCTGGCAAACAAGGTCGGCGGTTTTTTCCGCCATTCCGCGGCAGGTAGTTGCTTTCCCTCCTGTGATGGTCACAAACCCACCCAACCCGTCACTTTCCTGGTGATCATAACACTTGAAGGTCCGAGATAAACTTCGGCCTTGTATGCTGGATCCAATCAACGGCCTGGCAGACATGTACGCGCCGCGCATATGAGCTTGTTTTAACCTTGGTACCAATTCATACGCGGCTTCATTCATCTGCTGGATTTGCTCTTTAAGCACCGGGATGTAATCGACATCCTTTACTTCGAATGAAGTTGTGCCGATGACTGCCATCCGGCGTTGAGGAATGATAATATCGCCGTCGCTAGGTGCGGTCAAACGGTTGATAACTCTTTCGGTAACTCTCTGGTCATACGCCACCATTATCCCCGGGGTTGGCTTGACCGGTACAGTTGCGTGGGCCATATCGGCAATTTCTCCGGCCCAGGCGCCCGTAGCATTGATCACGATATCCCCCCTAATTTCGAGATCCTTCCCGGTGGTGCGGTCCAGAACTCTCACGCCAGTTACATTTCGCTGCCCATCGATAATCAAATTATTAACCTGGTGATAAACGAGAAAGGCAGCGCCATTTTTTCTGGCCGTCGCCGCGAACACCAGGGCCAGGCGGAGCGGATCGAATGACCCATCCGGTACGGAATATGCCAGGAGCACCCTGGGGTTTAGATTCGGTTCAATATTCCTTATTTCTTGCGGTTTGATTTCTTCGATGGGGATGTGGCAGGCCTGCGCGCCTGCAGTAAAAAGAGGTGCAAAAGCCAGATCGGCTTCATCCAGGGCAACAAATAGTCCACCATTGAATTCTATGCATTGTTTGGCGATTTTACGCAGAAGGATGTTTTCTTCAATGCATTCAATGCCGGCTTCCTGGTCGGTGACGCAATAACGCCCACCAGAATGAAGCAAGCCGTGGGTCCGTCCGGAAGTGCCCGAGGCAATCTCGCCGCGTTCAACAACAGTGACTTTAAAACCTCGCAAAGCCAGATCGTGGGCGGTGGCGCAGCCCGTAAATCCCGCCCCGATGATTAACGCATGTGGTTTATCGTCCATTTTTATTCGATCCAGTTAAATGTGCGGCTGACGGCTTTCTTCCAGTTGGCGTAAAGACTGCTGCGAAGGTTGCCTGCCATATTGGGCTTCCATTCGCGATCCGCGCCCCAGTTAGCGCGTAATTCATCAAAATTTTCCCAGTATCCTGTGGCCAGGCCGGCCGCGTAAGCAGCCCCAAGGGAGGTTGTTTCTGCTACCCTTGGCCTGACGACCGGAACTTCAAGAATATCTGCTTGAAATTGCATCAAAAGCTCATTGATTACCATACCCCCATCGACTTTCAGGCTGGTCAGTTTTACCCCCGAATCTTTTTCCATCGCTTCAAGCACTTCCAAGGTTTGGAAAGCGGTTGCCTCCAACACCGCTCGTGCGATATGACCGCGGTTAACGTAGCGTGTCAGACCCACAATCACACCCCGGGCATCATTGCGCCAATAGGGAGCGAAAAGACCTGAGAAAGCCGGTACAAAATAAACGCCGCCGTTATCCCGGACGGTGCGCGCAAGGGGTTCGATGTCGCCAGACTGATCGATCATATTCAAATTATCTCGCATCCACTGCACCAAAGCCCCTGTAACGGCTATCGATCCCTCCAGGCAGTAAACCGCGGGTTGGCTGCCAATTTGATAGCCGAGCGTGGTCAATAATCCCGCCTTGCTGGTGACGGGCAAGGTTCCAGTATTCATCAACATAAAGCAGCCGGTGCCGTAAGTATTTTTTGCTTCTCCGGGCGTGAAGCAGGCCTGACCAAAGAGGGCCGCCTGTTGATCTCCCAAGTCTCCTGCGACCGGTACACCCTCCAATTCACCTTTGGCATACCCGTAGACCTGGGAAGATGGGCGAATTTGAGGGAGCATCGCCCGCGGAATTCGTAATTCGCCCAGGATCTCGCTATCCCAATCAAGAGTAGCCAGGTTCATAAGCATCGTGCGCGAGGCGTTGGTGACGTCCGTAATGTGGGTTCCGCCTTTTGGCCCACCGGTGAGATTCCAAATAACCCAGGTATCGATATTCCCAAAGTAGGCCACTCCCTTCTGGGCATCTTCTCGCAAGCCGGGCACGTTTTCCAGCAGCCAGCGGATTTTCGGGCCGGAAAAATATGTAGCCAGCGGGAGACCGGTTTTCGCGCGAAAGCGGTCCTGGCCGCCCTGTTTTTCGAGTTCATTGCAGATCGCGTCCGTTCGGGTGTCCTGCCAGACGATAGCCGGGTAATAAGGTCTACCAGTCAGTCTGTTCCAGATCAGGGTCGTTTCACGTTGGTTGGTGACGCCTACGGCGGAAATATCGGCAGCGGTTAAATTTGACTTATCCAACGCCTGGTGTATGACGGACTGAACACGCTGCCAGATTTCCAAAGGATCGTGCTCAACCAATCCGGGTTGGGGAAAGAACTGGCGGTGTTCTTTTTGAGCGATGGCAATTACGTTGCCTGTTTTATCAAAAACCATACAGCGGGTGCTGGTAGTGCCTTGGTCAATTGCCGCGATATATTTGGCCATTCAATCCTCCAAAAACTGGTAGATACCAAACGGTTGTGCTAAATTATTTTCAGCGCGGAAATAGGGATGAACTTCCTATTTGATTATGATGGAATTGTCAGGCCGATTTGGAGACCTATTTATTGATTATACAGGTTTTGGAATTTAAGAATTTCCATTTTGCAGGATCCAATTCACGGCTGTTGGAAGGTTAGGGGTGATCTCGCATGCCTTCCTGAGAGCACCTTTCAGCAACTTTAACTGGTCTTTCCCTCTGCCGCTCAACACAAAAATCGGCTGGCAGCCAGCATTGACAGCCGCTTCCATATCACTGCGTGCATCACCCACGAAGTAGGAATGGTCGAGGCGCAGGCTGTGCTCAGTTGCGGCTGCCAGCACCATCCCGGGCGCAGGTTTTCGGCAGCTGCAATTTTCTTCAGGCTGGTGTGGGCAGTAATAGAAGCCGTCAATCCTTCCCCCTTGAGATTCAACAACATGTTTCATTTTTCTGTGCATTGTATTCAATTCGGTGATGGTCAGCAGACCTCTACCCACGGCGGACTGGTTGGTCAACACAAAAATCAAGAAATCTGAGCCAGCCAGTTCCTTAAGTGCCTCAAATACCCCGGGCAGGAATTCGACCTCATCCCAGGATTTTACATAATCTTCACGGTTCTTATTGATCACGCCATCGCGATCGAGAAATACGGCACGGTTCATAAGATCCATACCTTGAAAAGCTGCATAGAATATTACATTTAGACCTGGGATTAATTATAGGTCAGACTTTTCCGTTTACCAGTTTTATTATTACCGAAGGAAAAGACTGTAAGTCAGAACAGTAAATACAAATAGGGTAAATAGGGTGTACTTCATATTTCGGGCGAAAAAAGCAAAGTAAATAAAGGAAGCCATCACACGCAGATATGGTGTCAACATGAGAGTCGCGATGCCCAGGCTGATTAAAAGACGTGGCTGGATCGCGCCGTGAAAAAGCTGGATCAAGGCTGGACCGGAAAAAGTCGAAGTAATTTTCGCTCGAAATTGTGAAAGATGTGGACAGACTATGATTTAAGATCATATTCCAAATCGTACCAGTTATAATTAACCCGACACTGAGCAGCACACCAATTAAAAGAATGTAGCCCACCATCAATTCCATAGAATCCATACTCGCCGGTTCGGCAGCACTTTTTCCTGCGATGAGTTTCCTTTTCCTGATATATTCCATCACAATTGCACTCCAAATCCGCGCAAGAGCATTTCAAGCCCTAATACAATCAAGACTACCAGAAAAATATTACGGACTACCTGGTTGGTCACTTTCACTAATACCCGTGTCCCTATAAAAGCGCCTGCCACGACACCAAGAATAACCGGTGCGATCAGTCCCGTGTCGACCAGTCCTGCAGCCAGGTAAACGCTGGCCCCTGCCAGGGCCGTGACGCCGATTATCAGGTTGCTGGTGGTGGTTGACACTTTTGGCGGCAAGCCCATTACCAGATCATGGATCAATACTTTCAATGCGCCTGCGCCAATTCCCAATAAGCCGGCGACCAGGCCGGCTCCAAACATAAGCAGCGCGCCAAAATAAGAGCGAACGGCTTTATAAGAAATGGTTTCGTGCGTGGCCTGATCGTAATAGCTGCCGGAAAGCTCCAGCCACTGCGAAAAACGGTCTTGCTGCGCCTCTGGTTTTTCTTTTATCCGCCGTTGGATGAGTAAAGCCACCCAGGACGCCAGCAGTACGATCCCAAATAAAAAATAAAGATAACGCTGGCCAGTTGCCAGGGTGATAGCCGCGCCCACGATGGCTCCGAGGATGGTGAACATCTCCAGAAACATGCCTATTTTTAGATTGGTAATCTTGTCTCGCACATAGGCAGAGGCTGAACCGCTGGAGGTGGCAATTACGGAAATGATACTGACTGCGATGGAATGTTTGATATCCATTCCGAGGAAGGTGAGAGCGGGGATTAATATAATTCCTCCACCCATGCCACTCATCGCTCCCACAAACCCGGCTGCAATCGAGATAAGAAAAATAAGTTCAAAAGACATTGTACCCACCCATTTGACTGGTTAGCATACTGTTGAGTTGAATTCTTTGCTGCGAGACCGATGCACCCGCAGAAAAGAATAACATTACAACCCTGGTTATCTTTCTCATAATCCTCACATACCTGATCATCATAGTTGCTTTGCATATCCTGAATGATTAAGACTTTTAGAACCATTCCATTTATTAATGCCCCTACTATATCAATTACTTGTTTATTTGTAAAATAGTATTATAATATTATAATAATAGGTGATTACCTATGAATTTTCGCCACCTGAAAATATTTCTGACCGTCTATGAAGTGGGCAACATGACCCGTGCTGCCCGGATTCTCTATATGGCACAGCCTTCTGTAAGCCAGGCTATTAAAGAAATGGAGCAGTTTTATGGGGTGCGTTTGTTTGAACGCCTCAATCACAGGTTGTACCTTACAACCGCAGGTGAGAGGCTGAGCTCTTATGCCCGGCATATTCTCAATCTATCTGAGCAGGCTCGACAGGAACTAGTTGATTTGAGTCGCGGCGGTTCTCTGCGGATTGGGACCAGCCTGACAATCGGGGCTTATTTGCTCCCCAGTTTGGTGTCCACTTTCCGAATTCGAAATCCAGATGTTGACATCTTTCTAAGGGTGGACAACACCAGCGTGATCGAAAAATTGACATTGAATGACCATATCGATTTGGGTCTGGTAGAAGGGCCAGTCGATTCACCCCAGCTGGTGGAAAAATTTTTCTGCGACGACTACCTCGTCTTTATTGTTTCTCCGCAGCATCCATTGGGTAAAAAGAAAAAATTGCAGATACAAGATTTGGAAGGTCAGGCATTTCTTGTTCGGGAAGAGGGGAGTGGAACGCAGAATATTTTTGAGCAAGCGATGCGGGAAGCGGGTGTAACCTGGAAAATAACCGGTGTTTACAATAACAACGAAGCGATTAAGCAAGCCGTCGGCGCAAACCTGGGAATGGCAATCGTTTCAAAAATTTCGATCGCAGAGGAAGTGAGGAAAGGTTTAATCCTTCCGTTGGAAGTTGAGGGGATATCCTTAAAACGTAAGTTTACGTTGATCTACCACAGGCAAAAATTCTTTACCTCAGCCATGGAACTTTTCCTGCAATCCATCCAGGCTCAAATAAACAATGATAATGCGACCCTATAACGTGACCCAACCCAAACGCACACCTGCGCTGACTGCCTCAGTTCGATTAGTTACCCCCAGTTTTGAGAATATCGATGATACATGGAATTTTATGGTCTGGACACTGATGCCCAGGCGCATGGCAGCTTCTTTGTTGGTATATCCCAGGGCCAGGCACTGAAGGACCTCGATTTCACGATCTGTGAGCGGTTCGGTGGGACCGGTATCATAATCTGGCATAATGGGTGATGTGGATTTTTTCGGGCTGGGGATGACCGCGGGTGACGCGATCCATAAACCCTGGACCAGGGCATGAATTGCTAGAATAATATCCTGGCTGGTCGCAGAAAAAGGCAGAACCCCCCAGATTGATTTTCCAAAATCGGGCAGCTCCTCAAGCGTCTGAGATACTAATAACAAAATAGGCTTTTCAGGGGATTTAGCTAAAAATTTTTGGATCCAATCCACAGTCAGCGGTCCAAGCGGAGCTAATAAGACTGCCTCAATATCATGAAAGTGCGAGCCCCACTCATATGGGCTCGCACTTACCGCTGAGACAACTACAGATCCATCGGACTCGACCAATGCCTTTAACCCCTCACGCAGCGCGGGAAACGGCGCAGTGAGAAGGATGGAGATTGGGGAGATCTCTTTATCTTTCTCCAAGCGTCACCTGGAATATGGTTGGCTTACCGCCTCTGAGCACCTCAATCGGGACCTGTGAGCCTGCGCCAGCACTATTGAGGGCAACCTGCAATTCTTCGTGATCGATCATCGATTGTCCGTTCACACCAACCACAATATCTCCGACTATTAAACCGGCCGAAGCTGCGGGTGAGTTTTCATCCAGACTGACCAGGAGCAAGCCAGAATCTTGTTTGCGATCTAACGATTCTTGTTGCGGGGTTGCCAGATGCACCGTTTGACTGCGGACCCCCAGATAAGGCCGGCGAATGTGGCCGTGAGCGGCTAGTGCCTGGGCGGCTGGCCATAATATTTCTACCGGAATTGTGATTAACGTTTCCATCGCAAGGCCTGAGGTGTTCATGCCAATCAAACTTCCATCCGCAGAAATTAAAGGTCCTCCAGAAAATCCTGGAAATGGAACCGTATCGCTGCGTAAGTATTTATCTAGCATACCCCCCATAGGCGTCCTCACCGGTCCTCCGATCGCGCTCACCACACCCAGGCTGGCCTGCAGTCCGTTGTCATCCGGACGACCCAATGCCAGCACCAATTCACCGATGCGGGCAGGATTTTTGGCGTTAACAGGCGGGACCAAATTACCATTTTTCAAGCGCAGCAACGCAATATCTCGCGCCGGATCGCGTCCAGCCAGACTGGAGGATACGCTGTTTCCATCAGGTAAAGTGATTTTAACATCATCTTCCCTTTCAATGGTATGGTTGGCAGTAATTACCAGGTCCGCGGCATAAACAATCCCGGTGGAGGGCATGCGCCGCCGGCCATTCACCATTACGGTAGACTTACCGGCCGTCTCGACAGAATCTGCAAATGCGTTTGATAATGTTGCCAGGGTTTCGTTCATCATCTATTGTCCTCCTGATTTGATCATTTCTATTTGATAATGATCACTTTACCAGGAAGCGTAGTGATTTACGCCCCCCATTCAGGTAGGTAATAGCCGGTCTTTAGGGCGGTTAAAAGCGTCAGACGCCGGGGTGAGGGGGGCACCTCGACATCTGACAATAATGATTCTAACAGATAATTACCAAAATGCAATAGATTTTGAGTATTTCTTGGATTTTTGAGTAATCAGTTATGCAAGGAAATTCATCGGGTGATTTCACGGGCATACCGTAAAGTATAAGCTGCAATACTGAAAGCGACCGCGACATTCAATGATTCTTTTTGACCGTGCATTGGAATCCATACCACACGGTCGCACATAGCCAGAAGACCTGGGTCTATCCCTGCACGTTCATTGCCTACGACCAACGTTACTGGAGAACGGGGAATATCGCCGATGGCCTGGTATAAAGAAATGGATTGAGGGGTGTATTCCAGCGCCCACAGAACTGCCCCTTGTTCTTTGCGCATCTGCGCTGCATCCAGGCTGTTGCGGTGATATTCCCATGATATGGTATATTCCGCTCCTAAGGCAGTCTTTTTTATTTTCGGGTGGTCTGGGGTGGGGGTAATGCCGCATAGGTATATATTGCGGAAACCCACACTGTCTGCCGTACGGAAAATAGCCCCGACATTAAAAGTACTGCGTAAATTGTCCAGAATTGCATCCAGAATGATCGAATGAGGGATTTTGATTTCAGGAAATTTGGGGGATTGTGGTATCTCTGCGACGAGATCGGCCGGAGCGCCGCATTTAGGGCACAGGAGAGCGCGTTTATTGTATCTTTCTACGGGGAAGCGAAATCGACAGGAAGATCGAGTGCATTCTCGAATAATGTAATCGGGTGTTGGGCACATGAGCAGTTTTCCAGGACGTGGAGCTTAAGTGATGCCTTGATGAAGGGTATTTGCATTTTAACATCCTTTGTTGTAAAGTTATTAAGACCATCAAGACAAAATCATCCTTCGATATGGGCCGATTCCAAGGAGAAAAATTTATATGGAAGCTCAGACCATTATCTGTCAAAATTGTCAAACCCCAAATCCAGCAACAAATCTATACTGCCAATCTTGTGGAAAACCATTGGTACAAGTTGTTCTACCTCCTGTGATGCCTTCCAATGCAAATGTTTCACCGGAGCCGGTTTTGCCGGTTGTTGGACATGGTGCCCCTGTCCAACCCTCTGCTTCCACCCCTGTTGCCCCAATACCCGCGCAGCCTGTAGCACCATCCCAGGAACAAGGCTGGCAGGGCGCACCGCAGCAGGGGGCTCCTCAACAAGGGTATCGACCCCAAGATATGCCTCCCCAAAAACAGGCAGTTTATCCACCGCCTCCACCTCCTGTACGGACCTCTCCAACTCTGGAGCAGTTAGGCGCCTGGAAGGATGGCTGGGCTGATCTCGTGCCAGGAGAAGCGTCAAAAGCCGCGGAAGTGGAAAGAGAATTTGTGGAAAGCTTAAAATCGCGTGATATTCCGATGGTGATGGTGGAGAAAGTAGAATTTTCAAGTAAATTCAATAAAAACGAATATCTGGTTGTCCGGAATCCGGGCGGGGCTGTGACGGTTCAAATTAACCATAGAGGGAATGACCTCTCACTGAACTGGGCGCTGTATACCAAGCACGTGCCTAATTGGCGCATGATTGCGATATTAGTAGCCATTGCCTTTCTAGCCTCTTTCTTGAATTCTCTAGGCACGTTCAATTTTGGGATTTTCTTCGTCAATTGGGTTTTTGGAACCTTAAGCTGGTTGATGCCTGTAGCTGTCCTGGCATTGATTGCCGGGTATGTCTGGAAAGGTTCGTTCTGGTATTTCTTCCTGGAAAATGTGGGAGAGATTGCCAACGAAGAGCTGACCTTGCTTACCCTTGCAGTCCACCAATCAATATTATCGGCGGTGAGTAAGGTTGGGGTAGATGCTGGCTCGCTGCGCCAAAAATTTTCTTTTCGAACTGCGATTAGCCAGCGAAGAATATAACCTAACACCAAACCATAAAACACTGAACCGCCATTCCTGGCGGTTCAGTTGTTATATATGCCTGAATTCATGAAAACATCAAAAATATAGCTGGACTGTTTCCATTACGGTGACCCGGATCGCCGCATGACCATTAACGGGGCATTTGTATTCGCAAACTCCGCACCCAATGCAGCGTTCGCGGTGAACGACAGGCAGCTGAACTATAACTGTGGTCCCATCTTCCTTTACAAATTCAGTAGGGGTCAATTTTATTGCCTTGTCAGCAACAGGGCACATTTCCTCGCATACGATACAATCGGTGTGATCCGCCCAGGCGATGCACCGGTTCTGGTCAATATATGCGCGGCCAATGGGGGTTTCCCGTTTAATCTCCAGGCTCAACGCAGGTATGGCCTGAACAGGGCACACCTGACCACAGGCATTACAAGAATAATCACAGTAGCCAATTCTCGGGATGAGAATGGGCGTCCAGAGGTTTTCTAATCCCCCCTCCAATAAAGCTGGTTGAAGCCCACCAGTGGGGCAGGCTCGCATGCATTCGCCGCAGCGGATGCAGATTGAGGTCAGGTTATTCTCACGTCCACCAGGCGGACGGATGAGGTAAAGGGAATCATGCTGGCTGCGGTGATCACTGCCCAATACGGCAACGCCGGCCACGGCGAGTCCAATTGAACTGAGCGCAACTCTCCGGCTGGGATCGTATTTTTGCCAGGCAGCAGGTTTGAACCCTGGGGTAAATTTTATCGAGCTGCGCGGGCAGGCACCCAGGCATTCCATGCACATTGTGCACTCGCTGGGATCGCTGTTGTATCCTCGGTCAGGATCAATGGTGCCGGTGGGGCATTTTGAGGAACAAATTCCGCAATTTCGGCAATCTTCACTAACGATCCGCCGAAATAAAGCAAATTTACTGAGCAGCCCCAGCAAGGCGCCCAGGGGGCACAAATAGCGGCACCAAAAACGGGGCGCCACCCAATTCAATGCCACCACACCGGCAAACACCAGCAGGTATACCCATGCATCGCGGCTATATATAGGCGTCGGCGGCAAGATATAGGGCCGCAGCCAGGTATCCAGAGATGAAATTGGATCGGAAAGGAAGGGGATCTGGTAAAGCGCTGCCTGCGAGGAGGTGAAGATGTAGTCGAGCCCAGGCCAAATGGCAATCGTCAAGCTGCGGAATAGGATGGTGAGCGGGTCAAGAATTAACAATGTCAGGTTGCCAAACAAAGCTGCAGTCAGGGTAGTAATCAAGATTCCATACTTGACCACGCGCCACTTTTCTGCCGGCTCAACCGCATCCTTTCTCCTTGTGGGGGTAATCATATCCAGAATGGTCCCTAACGGGCAAAGCCAGCCACACCAGGCGCGGCCTGCTGTGAGCGTGAGAAGGATGGTGATAATCGCCAGGCTCGATCCAGCCAGGAAGGTTTTACTGGAGAATAGATGCGCCAGGACCGCTAATGGATCCAGACGCATGGGAATATTGATCCAATCCCCAGGCCAGCCATCCGGGCGCGATTGCAGAAAGAATGCCATAAACAGCAATAAAGCGAGAACCTGGACCAGTTTTCGAGAATGTACCCATGTCCAATGAAAAGAGCGGCGCTTGTTTTTTTGGAGCGATTTGCTAGCCGCCAACCTTTATCTCCGCTATCCTGAGATTGCTGATGTCCATCCGTCCTATTTTCCGTTCGGCAGCAGCTGAAATATGTTTCAGGTCTTCAGGTTTCTTGCCAAAAAGGGTTGTCGCGTAAGCATCAGCGGCAACGATATCTTGAGTGATTATGATCGTATCCAGCTTCTTGACGTCATCTTTTGTGCCAGAAGCCGGGCCGGAATTTGTCAGGATTCGGACAGCATCAACTACGTTTAATACCGGAATAACGATCGTTGCAAGGTCCGGCAAGCGCTGTGAAAAATTCGGGTGGAAATTCATGCGGTTGTCGACAACACCTAATAAATTTTTCATCGCCAGAGTCAACCCTGCCAGGCTGTGATGTTTGGCAATCGGGACATTGATCAGGGCATCGGCTTTAAGGATTTCATCATAAATTCCCACTTTTTTTATTTCTTTTCCAGCCGGGATCGTGGTCTGGACATATTTATATCCGGTCATCAGCACCATTTCACCGCCGTTCTCCAAGACCTGGCCTTCGATGCTGCTTTTTTTGTAGGCTGAAGCAGCGGTTCCGTTGAATGGAAAATCCATGACATGCACGCTGGCTGCGCCTGCTTCAAAACACAGTTTAACCAGTGCTCCAACCACCCAGGGATTGGTGGTATATGCGTTTTCGTATTCCCCATAAGCCACACAAATATTTGGCTTAATGACAACTTTCGCGCCATTTTTTATAAACTGGTTCATCCCGCCCATGGCTGCCATTGCCTGGCGGACCAATTCTGTGGGATCAGCTCCTCGCGCCACAACCATCTCGGGCGGGGTCACTTTTGTTGGAGAACTGGTAATCGTGGAGGTCGCGATTGGGCTGGGAGGCACAGTCACAGATGGTTTCGCGGTAGCAGGTTGAGCGGTGGGACTCGATTGGCTTGGGATAACCTCGGGAGAGGTTGGTATTGCCGGGGGAACGGTTGTTTTGGTGGGGAATGCGGTCGGGGTATCCTGCGTCTGGCATCCAGAAAGTATTTGGCTCATTGTCAAAACGCCAACACCGGTAAGCGACTGTTGGATCAATTTTCGGCGTGATATCCGCTTCATTTAGTTAACTCCTGAAAAAGAGCATGCATTATGAGAAAAATAAAAGCATTGAGAGTTGACGGGTAATTGTCAGATAAGGCTGTCTACCTATCCTAACCGACGCTCCCCCTGCTTTCTATGATAATAAATCATAAATTATGTGGAAGAATGTCATTAATGTGAGGATTTATGAAAAAAGACCTGCCCGGATATACCAGGAGCAGGTCTTTTATTAAAATGACTAAACCCTTATGAAGAAGCTCGGATCTGAAGGAGAAACGAAAAATTTAGAACGCCAAATTTCCGAGTTTAGTACTCTTCTTCTTCTGCGTCTGCCCAAAGATCATCATCTTCTTCTTCTTCGTCTTCCAGCTCTTCCCATTCTTCGAGCTCTTCCTCGTCATCCCATTCATCTTCCTGGCTGGCTTCTGCGGATGGGGAATATGTTTTACAACCGTTGTCCGGGTCTATTTCAACCGCGGCAGCGCTGCAAAATCCATCATCCAGGAATGCGCAGTCCAGGTAATGACAACGAATTCTTGGCATTTTCTCCTCCTGAATCTGGCTAGGCTATACCTGGCTTTTTACCAGGCGAACAACAGAAATAACAAATAAGATGGTCATCGAAATTGCCGAAAAAACACAAAACGGGCAAATTGCATTAATTACAAAGAGTTCCAGGTATGTAAGGTAGATCGAATATAAGAAACCTGCAAGAGTTATACCAAACAATAATGTAACCTGGTTGGCATGGACAAACTTATTTCGATCCTTGAATAATGCAAGCAAAAGGATTACTAAAAAACCGATAGCGCCAAATACCGAAATGGGGATTCCTAAAACTTGCGAGTACTGGCTGGTGTTCACTGTCCAACAATCACCAAGTCCCGGCAGGCAGTAAACCTTATCATTGGAAATCTTAATCCAGATCAGATATAACGAGTCTACCAGACCGATCGATGCAAAAATAATAAAAAGCCAATCAATGAAAGTTTCAGGCTTTTTCATGATTTAACCAGCTATCGTCCAGAATCCAGGCCTCAACTTCAGTTCCTGCCTGAAGTGAAGTAATACCAGCTGGAATGATGATGAGAGCATGTGCTTTGACGAGTGAAAACAGATTCCCCGATCCTTGATGTCCTGCCAGAGTGGCTGTGATTTTACCACATTTTTCTGACAAGATAGCCCGTAAATAGCTTTCACGTCCATCCGATTCAATGGCTTCATCCAGTATTACGCTGGCTATTCGACGCTGCAGGAGGGTTTCCCCGCTCAGCCGGCTGAGAACTGGAACCATCAGAACCTGGAAACCGACAAAAGCTGAAACCGGGTTTCCCGGCAGCCCGATCAAGGGGATGCCGCGGTATGATCCAAAGGCCACCGGTTTTCCAGGACGCATATTCACTCGCCAGAAAGCCAGATTCCCATTTTGCTCGATCACCGAACGCACATAATCGAAAGCGCCGACACTGACGCCCGCGGAAGTAAGGATAAGATCGACAGATCGATCAATGGCGATTTCCAACCGTTCGCGGATTAAGTCTGGATTGTCGGGTACTGTCCCCAGGCGAATAACCTCAGCTCCATACTGCTCGCACAAAGCTGCAAGGGTATAGGAATTTGAGTCGCGTATCTTCCCCGGCCTAAGTGCTTCGGATGGAGATATCAGCTCATCACCGCTCGATAGCAGGGCGATCCGGGGTTTACGATATACCTTGACGGTTGCCAAGCCTAAGGTAGCCAGCATTCCCACGGCTTGCGGTGTCAGACGGCTACCTTTTTTCAGAACAGTTTCACCTTTTTGAAGATCCTGCCCCTGGGTCCGCAAATACGCCCCTTTTTTGGCGGGATAGAAGATCAGCACGGTTGCCGGTAAAGGCACATCTACGCTCGCTCCATTGAAATTCGTATCTTCAATGGGAACGACTGCATTCGCACCCTCAGGCAGCATGGCGCCTGTCATGATTCTGGCGGATTGACCGGGTTTAACTTCCGTATCTGGAACGGAACCCGCAGGTATATCCAGAATAACCGTAAGTTCTACGGGCTGCTTGGTAGTAGCCTTCGCGGTATCCTGTGAAATCACCGCAAATCCATCCATACCGGAGTTGGTAAAGGGAGGCAGTTCGATTTCAGAGGTGATATTCTGGGCGAGTACAGCCCCAGCAGCGCGCTCCAATGGGATGATCTCCTCGGGAACAGGTAGAAACCGGTCAAGCATTCGTTTGACAGCCTCTTTTACAGGAAGAAGATCAGGCATTTGAGAATCCTTTAGTATGACGGGTAAAAACAATCTTCTTCACCCTGCTTTTAATCGGTTTGCTTCCATCACATTGGGTAAGTTTTCGATTTTTGTCAGAATCCGACTTAGTTGAGCAATGTCGTTAACTTCTACTACGATATTTATCGCTGCCAGGTTGTGTGTAACCTTTAAATTAAAATTAATCAAATTTACACCCTCGTTATTTAAGACGTTGTAGATATCCCCCATTAAACCCTGACGATCGTACGCTTTGATTAATACTGCTATTGGATAAGTCTTTTGAGCTTCGCCCCAGGAGACTTTTACAATTCGTTCTTGTTCATTATTGCGCAGTATGTTGGGACAATCCTGACGATGGATGGTTGCTCCGCGTCCCCGGGTGATGTATCCGATGATCGGATCGCCTGGTGTGGGATTGCAGCAGCGAGCAAATACCGTCAGTAAACCTTTCAGGCCTAAAACAGTGACAGCATTACCATCATCTGTGGTTTCTGTGGCGGGATGTAACTCAAAGAAAGGATCCTTTGCGGGTTCCAATTCTACCAGTGTATTGATAATTTTTCCCAGGGAGATATCGCCGCAACCGACCCCAACATAAAGCTCCTCAACATTCTTGCTTTCAAACTGGCGCGCAAGCTTTTCAAGGTCGATCCCGCTGATGCCCAGCCGGCGGAACTCACGATCCAGAAGGGCTTTGCCTTGCGTAAGATTCTGTTCGCGATCCTGCCACTTAAACCACTGGCGAATTTTGGAACGAGCCCGCTGCGTTGCTACTAATCCAAGATTTGGATTTAACCAATCACGGCTGGGTCCGCCTTGCTTGGCTGTAAGGATTTCGACCTGGTCTCCGGTCCTAAGCTGATAATCCAATGTCACCAGTTTGCCATTGATTTTTACACCCCGGCAGCGGTGACCGATTTCAGTATGGACGTGGTAAGCAAAATCAATCGCGGTTGAGCCGGTGGGAAGATCAATAATATCGCCCCGGGGCGTGAATACATACACCCGGTCTTGAAAGACGTCAGTCTTCATCCCATCGACGAATTCCTGCGCATCCTGTACTTCCTGGCGCCACTCCATCACCTTGCGCAGCCAATTTATGCGCTGTTCATATTCTCCCCCTTTCATCCCCTTCTCTTTATACCGCCAGTGCGCGGCAATCCCGTATTCCGCATTCTGATTCATTTCAGGGGTGCGAATCTGTACTTCGAGGGGTTTGCCGTCGTCATAAATCACAGCGGTGTGCAGCGATTGGTAGAAATTGTCTTTTGGTGCGGCTATATAATCGTCGAATTCGTGGGGAATTGGCCGCCAGCGAGTGTGAATCACACCAAGCGCAGAATAACATCCTGGAATATCTGGCACAATCAGGCGGACGCCGCGTAAATCGCGGACCATATCGAAAGTCTTGCCTTTTTCCACCATCTTTCGATAGATCGAATAGATGTGCTTGGGGCGCCCGGTGATTTCTGCATTCACCCCAACCGTTTCCAGCACCTGATACAGGTGTTCAACAATCTCATCTACCTGTTTTTCACGGTCAGAACGGCGCTCAGAGAGATTTTCGGCGATCTCCCTATATTTTTCGGAATTTACGTACCTGAATGATAGATCCTCGAGCTCCCATTTGATCCGCCAGATCCCCAAACGGTTAGCGAGCGGAGCAAAAATGTCGAGTGTCTCCTGGGCGATGCGTTTCCGCTTGGCTTCGGGCATGTAACCCAGCGTACGCATATTATGCAGGCGGTCAGCCAGCTTGACCAAAACCACGCGAATATCTTCCCCCATCGCGAGGAATGTCTTGCGCAGGGTTTCGTTGCGCAGCTCTCTCCGGCGGTCGCCACGCGGTTCAGCGATTGCCAGTGCCGGCTCCTCTTCGGGATCCATCGTTTCCGCATCGATATCCAGGACATCTTCAAAATGCTGGTCGCCGCGGGTGACCCTGGGGAGATGGGTCAATTTCGTGACGCCGTCTACCATCGTGGCAACTTCATCGCCGAAATCCTCGCGGATTTTCTCCAGCGTGACCGGGGTATCTTCAACCGTGTCGTGCAGCACACCGGCAACCACCACTGCGGGGGGGACGCGCATTTCAGCCAGGATAGAAGCTACCGCCACACAGTGGGTAATGTAGGGTTCGCCTGACGCGCGTTTTTGGCCTTCATGCGCCTTTTCAGCAAAACGGTAGGCATGCTGGATTTGTTCGCGGTCATACGGTGAATAGATTTCAGGCAGCGCTTCCATCAAGCTTTCAATATTCATGCCTGATAGTATAACCCGCTCCAATCTAAAATCAAGAGAAATAGGTAAGAAATTTATAAGAACCTTATATGATGAATCGGTCATTGCGAGGCGGATTTTTTCCGCCGAAGCAATCTATTCTTTGTGATAGATTGCTTCGCTTCGCTCGCAATGACAGTTTATCATTCGCCGAAGGCGGCTCACCTGCACTTGCGTCAGGTGCAAGTGTCGCGTGCGTAGTCCGCGACAGCGCGAGCGGCTTTTTACAAGACCGCTACTTAGTATGAATTAGTGAAGCCATCCAAACCCGAACCACGCTTTGGGGATCATTATCGAACAATTTCGCCGGGACTTCGAGATCTGAATTCAGGATGCAGGCGAACCGCAGGCTTTCCAGGTCAGTAATCGCCTGTGGGCCTGGATCAAATGATTGCGGATGGTTTATCCGGTTTTGGATAGTTTGCTCCAATGCCGTGCGGGCAAGGGGGAGCTGATGAAGAACGGCGTCGATTCGTCCTGCGAGATTTAGATCAGGATCAGCAGCTACCAATTCGGATAGGGCGAAAGCGCGTAAATGAGCCTGGGTTCCGTCGCACTCGGCTTGTAACAGCCATTCCGCGGAGCGATTGACCTGCTTACGGTAATAACCACGGCGGGTGGTATGCCCTTGACGAACAAAGGCTAACAAGGCAGCGGCGGTGAATTCAATATTTTCTGACCACGACCCATTCAGGTTTTGAGTCCTTGCCAGCCAGCGTAATATTTCCGTCGGATCGATGCTTTCAATTCCTGTAGATGAAATGATCATCGGCCGATCGATGTCGGGAGGTGCAGCATTGAACTCCCCAATACCCCGACTAAAATTAAATGCTGCGGGCATATCTTGCTGGTATAACTCATGATCGACGGCTTTTTCTCGAGCGGATGGTTCTTTCGAGGAGCGTTTCATTTGCGCGAATTTAGGCATAGCAGGCAATGCGAAACTGGCAGCGGCCATACGCACCGGAAGCGGAGGGAAGAATCCGGCGAAATTCAATCCTTGAGGCAGCGGTTGAGCAACCGCAATGGTAAGCAATTCACCTTTGGGATTTACAATTTCTGGATCAAGGGCAACAAACGAGGTATATGGGGTCACTAGTCGATGTTCAATCGCTAGAGCGATCACTTCTTGCCTGACCTGATGAGCCGGGGATTCCCCTGATGCGGCCTTCTCTAACAACTCATCAATTCTACCCCTGGCCCAGGCGCGTTTAATTTCAGGTAGCTCTGAATCACTGCCAGGGATCGGAATGTCCATCACGATTTTTTCATCGCCTTGCATGCCGGCGAAATGTAAAATGGCGGATTGCCCGTCCTTATCTCGTTTGAGCCTGGTAACCACTTGCAGGCTTTGACCAGCATACAGGTCTGGCAGAATCGATGGGATTACATCCCAAACGCTGCAGCCGGTCCATTCAATCTGTATATCGGTTAACACCGGGAAAGCCACTTTATCCTGAAATCGGATAATTGCTCCTTCAATATCCTCATTCAGCTGTAGAAATTCGGCTGAACCGCGTCCAAGCTGAGCCATTTTGGAGAGAAGCGCGCGATTCACAGAAGGTCCGATCCCAAAAGGGAATATCCTGGCTTGTTTAAGATCATTGCGGATCGATTGCAGCGCGCGATCTTCAGCAGACACCGCTCCATCCGTGAGGAAAAGGACATAGCGTATCCGTTCGCTGTCAGCCGGTAAATTTAAGGCGGCTTTTAATGCCTGGACAATCTCTGTGCCGCCTCGACCTTCGATTGTATTCAAGAACTGGTCAGCATGGTCTATCTCAGCCTGCGCAATCCGCTCAGGTTCGGTTTTATACCATTCGAGCCGATCGTCAAACAGGAGTATTCGAAAAGTATCCTGGGGATCAAGTATTCGTAAGCAAGCACGCAGCGCATTTCGTGCCTGGCGGATCGGCTCGCCAGACATTGACCCTGAGCGGTCTAGCACGAACACAAACTCACGCGGCTTAATATTTGCTTCAACCACATCATTCACCACCGGCAGGCAGCTAACCAGGGCGATTTCGGAGTTGGCATCTTGAGTGCACCAGACAATCGGCTCGATAGTTTTATTGATTAAAGGAAAACGCAGGATAAAATCATGATCGGGGAAATATTGACCTTCCAGGCTGATTGTGAATTGCCCGTCGCTGAGATTTTCGACAGCGAGGTTATGGCTGGGGCTGATGGGGATGCCTGTTTTTTGCCCTAACAATGCGGTAATAGTGATTTCCACATCTCCGATTTGCTCACCGGGAGATGATACTGGGGCATCGACGCCTTTGGCTTCATCAGATTGGATCTGGCTATGATATTTCGGTGTCAGGCCCATGGGGAAAATAAATTCCAGCTCATCGGTATTGATCGACAAGCGATTTTCATAAGAAATTGTGACCAGGATGGGGCGAGAAGGCAATACGTTGGCAATTTGTATGGTGAACAAATTCGGTCGGCGCTGGTCAAGCTTAGCCGCCTGTTTGCCTTCTTGTCTGGCCTGATCAAATGCTTCTTGTGCTTGCTCACTTTCACGCAAATCAGCATGGACAACTCTCGGTCCTATTTGGATCGTAAAATCGACCAGGGCGGCATTTTCAGGCAATGGAAAGAGGTATTCCAGTTCAATTGGGCTGTCAAATGGGTTATTAAAGGTTTGGGTTACGTTTACGATGGAGATGAGGCTGGTTAAATGAGCGTTAACCCGTGTTCGTTCCAGAGGCAGTGCGCTGGCAATTTTTCCAGGAAACACCATCATCCCGAACTTGACCGGTTCTTGCAAGGTTGGTTGCATGGTCTTAGGTTCCTTGTTTTGTATTTTTGTGGACAGTTTCCAGTATTTTTTGCAGCTGGATTTTCACATCATTACTGCCATTTTCAGGCACCATTAAAATCATTCCACGCGGCAAGGTGTATGCGGTATAAATCTGGGTATTTTGCTGAGGGAGAATTAGAGCTGGTAGAATGGGGCGCGGTTCGGAAACCCTGGATTGAAAGTGCGAAAGCGAATCTGACAGCTCTGAACTGCTGGCAGATTGAAACTTTTGCCGGATATCGTCCAGGCGTAACCCTTGTTTTCGCAGTATAGGGATCAGCTTTAATTTGAGCAGATGATCTGGAAGGTACCTTGCGCCCAGTCCCGAACCCTGTGGGGGAGGCAGAATGCCTTGTTGAATATAAAAATGGATTGTACGGCGAGGCAAACCGGTTTGATCGCATAAATCTTGAATGGTTAATTCCTCATTCATAGCCGTTCCTTTCGTTACACTAATAATAACACTGTTATATTATACTGTCAAGTTATAAATTGGTTAATCAATAGGTCGGTGAGCGGTATTTAAAATTACGCATAGCCGCATAATTGCTAAAACGGGGGAAGGGGAGCAGAGATTTGAAGGGGCTTTTCGGCACGGAACGTGCTGAAAAGCCCCTTCTTAATCCTTTCCCCCGCCCTGCGGGGCGGGGGATCAAGGGGGTGGGGGCTTTTTTACCAATAAGACACACACCAAAGTTAATTCTGGGGTGTTGTCATATTTATTTTCATTCCTCCGCCTTGTTATCCGGCAATCAGCAAGTATGGCTCCTCGATCACATGCTTGATATGCTGCAAGAAACGAGCAGCAGGGGCGCCGTCTACCAGGCGGTGGTCAAACACCAGCGAGAGCGTCAGCATCTGGCGGATTTGAGGGCTGCCATTGTAAGGCACCACCTTTGGAGCGATCCGGCCAACGCCCAGGATAGCTGCTTCGGGCAAGTTGATGACCGGAGTAAAAGCGTCTACTTCATACATGCCCAGGTTCGTAATCGTGAAGGTCCCGCCGGCTAGATCATCTGGTAAAGCCCGCCCTCGCCTGGCGCGGTCGACCATTTGGCGGAACTCATCTCCAAACTGGCGCAGACTCTTCATATCGGCATCACGCACGACCGGTACCAGCAGCCCGCGCTCGGTATCCACTGCCATGCCGAGGTTAATATGGCTCAGAATTTCGATTGCGTCGGGTGTGAGGCGGACGTTCATGTATGGATATTTGCGCAGGGCTGATGCCACGATTTTAGCCAGCAGATCGTTATAGCCAGGTGCGAAACCCCATTCCTCACTGACTTTACCTTTGATCCGCTCACGCGCAGCCACAAATTCCGTCGCGTCCACTTCCATCATCAAGGTCACTCGCGCGGTGGTATGCACACTGGTACCCAGGCGGTCAGCGATAATCGCTCGCACACCTTTAAGCGGGATCCGCTCGCTTACATCTTCTGCAGACAGCAGTTCTGGTTGAATTGTGGCTGGCTGGGAGGGGACTTCTCCCAGTATACCTTGCCCAGCAGGTTGAATGGCTCGCTCAATATCGCCTTTTACAATCCGACCGCCTGGCCCGGTGCCGGTCAGCTTATGCACATCCACACCGGTTTCGGCTGCCATGCGTTGGGCTACAGGGGTTACTTTGGGAGCCCGGCTTAGATAAGCCAGTACATCACGTTCTGCCACGCGCTGCCCGCCCCAACCAGTGGGAGTAACCTGGCCCAGCTCGATTTTCTTGGCGGCTGCCAGCTTGCGAGCGCGCGGGGAAGCGAAAATAGGACCCTGCTGCGCGACGGTCCGGATGGTATCCGGGGCAGTTGTCGTTTCTGTTGCCTGGCTAGCCGGTTCTACTACTTTGTCCGAGGTCGCGGCGGCTGCTGCCTCAAATTTCTCATCCTCTTTTCCTATGATGGCCACGACTGTCAGCACGGGCAGCACCTGGCCTGCGGTATAAGGGCCAAAATGGATATAGCCTTTGCCGTTGGCTTCAACCGGGAAGACTGCCTTGTCAGTCTCAACTTCCATCACTTCCTGCCCCTGGCTTACTTTGGCGCCGTCTTCTACCAGCCAGTTTACCAGGGTGACTTCTTCAACCGTTTGCCCAAGTTTGGGAATAAAAAATTCTATGGCCATCAGCTAACTACCTTTCGGCAGGCTGCCATGATCCGCCCTTCATTTGGAATGGCCTGGTCCTCCAGGATCTCAGCCCGCGGAACGGGTACGTTCGCCGAGGCAACGCGCAGCATTGGGGCATCCAGAAAGTCAAAGGCGAGTTCGTTCACCTGAACCATGATTTCATTGATAAAGCCGGTATTTTCGTATGCTTCACTGACGCATACCAGCCGGCCGGTTTTCTTCACAGAAGTCACGATGGTCTCAATATCGAGCGGCTTGAGTGTGCGCAGATCAACCACTTCCACGTCGATGCCTTCTTTGCTCAAAATTTCAGCCGCGGCCAAAGAGGTGTTTACCATGCGCGAGTAGGTGACCAGGGTGATGTCTTTGCCAGGGCGCTTGATATCCGCTACACCCAGAGGAATGATGTAATCTTCTTCAGGGACCGGTCCCTTTTCTTTGTAGAGCATCTTGTGTTCGATAAACATCACCGGGTTATCGTCCTGGATGGCAGCCTTGAGCAGTCCTTTGGCATCATAAGGCGTGGAAGGCATCACTACGTAAATGCCGGGGAAGTGGGTCCATAATGATTCCAGGCTTTGCGAGTGGTGGGCAGCGATCGCGCGTCCGGCGCCGCCCTCGGTGCGGATGACCATCGGGACGCTGGTCTTTCCGCCGAACATGTAGCGGTTCTTAGCCCCCTGGTTAGCAATCTGGTCCATAGCCAATGGGGTGAAATCGACATACATGATCTCGGCAATGGGGCGCATCCCGGTCATCGCGGCGCCAACGGCGGCGCCGCCGATGGTCGCTTCGGAAATTGGGGTATCAATCACGCGCCACTGGCCAAATTCGTTGAAAAGATCGCGGGTCGCGCCGTACGCACCACCGTATAGACCTACATCTTCGCCCATGATGAAAACACTCGGATCCTTCTTCATTTCCTCGCGCATCGCTTCTTGCAAGGCCTGGGCATAAGAAATCTGGCGCATGCTCGCGCCTTCCTTTTGTATACGCTCGCGCAGCTTGCGGTCGGTCTCGTAATCCGCCTGGGTGAACTTCGCAGGGGCATACACGTCGGTATCCACTTCAGATGCTGTAGGCATGGCCGATGCTTCGCTGTACTGCATGGCAGATTCGAGTTTTTCATCGACAATGCTTTCCATCTGTTCAAATTCAACCTCGGTAAGCATTTTGACCGATTCGAGGTTTTCTTTCATCACATTGATCGGATCACGCTTTTTCCATTCCGCTTCTTCTTCGCGTGTCCGGTAGGCACGCGGATCAGAATGGGAATGCCCGTACCAGCGGTAGGTTTTCGCTTCAATTAAGGTCGGTCCTTCGCCCTTACGAGCCCTCTCGACCGCCTTTAATACCGCCCCGCGCACTGCCAGGGCATCCATTCCATCCACTACCTCGCCGGGTATACCGTACGCGCAGGCGCGGCTGGCAACATCCGGCATTTTCGTGACCTTGTTCCAGGGGACTGACATGCCGTACATATTATTTTCGCAGACAAATATCACCGGCAGGTCCCAGGTCGAGGCCATATTTAACGACTCGTGGAAGGTGCCTTCATTCGCAGCGCCGTCGCCAAAGAAACACACCACCACTCGGTCGGTGCCCTGCAGCTTCTGTGAAAGCCCGGCGCCCACCGCTACCGGGATGTTGCCGCCGACGATGCCGGTAGCGCCCAGGTTGCCGTGTTCAACGTCGGCAATGTGCATCGAACCGCCCTTGCCCTTACAGTAGCCACCGGATTTGCCTAGCACCTCAGCCATCATCTTGTTGTAATGCTCCTGCTTGGCTTCGGGGGTTTTGGCGTAACGATCGCCATGGGCATGGGCATGACCGTGTCCGCGGTGTGTACTGGTGATGAAATCGTTGTCCTCCAACGCCGCGATTGCGCCAACGGCAACCGCTTCTTGCCCGGCGTACAGGTGCGAGGCGCCTTTCAAAACGGCTTTGCTCAACAGGTTAGCGATATTGTTTTCCAGAGCGCGGATTTCCATAATCTGGCGCAGATAACCGAGCAATTGCTCCTTGGTCAGTCCCTGTTCTTCTATAATCGCCGATACAGTCTCCCAATTGGAAAGCCTGGGTTGGTTCGATTTTGCTTCGTTTATCATAAAAAATCTCCTTAGAATAATTACAAGATTACCCTCAGCGCATTTCCTGTCCGCCTGTTACGTTAATCGCCTGGCCGGTCATGTAGCTGGCCTGGTCCGAGGCGAGGAAAACGACGACATTACAAACGTCCTGGTATGTACAGCCGCGTTTCATGGGTACCTGGTCGATATACTTTTTACGCACTTCTTCTTCTGAAATATTCCATTTACGGGCATACTGCTTGAATAGTGAATTCGGGCCCTCGTTCCATAAGGGGGAGTCGAGCAGGTTTCCCGGGCAAATCGCGTTAACCCGCACATTATAATCCGCCAGGTCAAGGGCGATACTTTGGGTCAGCCCAATCCCTCCGAATTTGGATGCAGCATAGGCCGAGTTCTTAAAACTGCCCTTTTTGCCCGATTTTGAATTAATCTCAACAATTACACCCCTATTTTGGCCTTTCATCACCCGCGCGGCGTGCTTAGCGCACAAGAAATAACCATACAGGTTGACATTGATCACAGCCAGCCATTTTTCAGCTGGAAAATCGGTGATATCTTCGGCAATCAAGATACCCGCATTGGCGACCAGAATATCCAGACGGCCAAATTCCTGGACGGTACGGTTCACCATCGCGCTGACCTGCTCCTCGTTCGTGACATCCACCTTAATCCCAATCGCACGCCGGTCGGTGATGGCTGCCGCAGTCTGGCAAGCTTTCTCTTCATTCAAATCTGCCACAGCTACATGGCAGCCTTCCTGGGCCAACCGCCAACAAATCGCCTGGCCCAGCCCTTGTGCACCACCCGTTACGAGGGCGACTCGATCCTGTAAGACTTTGTCCATATGGTTCACTTCTTTATCGTAAAATTTTCTGGATGTACACGGACAGTACAGCGGTCCGCATGAAGAGATTATAGTTCCGGTTCATGGCAGCATCAGGCGCAAGAACTCAGCTTCAGCCTGGTTGGTCCACTCTTCGCGCTCATTTAGAAGAGCATAAACGGAGGGCAGCTTTTCCTTCAGTTGAGCCAGCGTAGTGAGCGGAAAATCCTTGATATTGGGATATATCACAACTTTTCCTGATAAGGTGGCATCTTTGACCGCTTTCAACCCGTCTTTGGCTGCTGAGAGGGAACCAATAGCGGCTACTGACCGGTTGGGTGAAAGCTCGTTGGAGTAGGTTTTATCCAATACAAGCAGCATATCTTCCATCCCGGATGCTGAGTGCCCAATCACGCGGGTATCCTTCAGATAGGTATCGCTCAAATCAAGGCTGGCCATTGTCCCGCGGGCCACCCCGGCGAAAATGTTCATTAATCCATTCACTGCTAAGAGCGTGGCAGCATCCGCAATAACTGCCGGTACAGGCGCCATCACAACGATATTATCAAAGCCCGATTGCTTGAAAGGCGCGATACCGGTCTCGTATTCGGCTTTATGGGTCGGGTTCAGGCAGATAAATTCAATCTCCTTTTCTTTTGCTTGCTGGGCGAAAGTTGCCTTTAATTCACCCAGGCGCATATCGCTGACATCTGAGCAGACGATGGTCCGCGGGGGATTGTTAAAATCGACTGCGCGTTGGACGTGCATGCGCCCCATTGGGCCGCCTGCGCCCACAAACAGCGATTTACCACCTGCCTTCAGGTTCGCAGTAATGGGATGTTCGCTGTATGCCTTGGAAATATCCAGCCCGGTGCTGCCGGTGTACAGCCAACGGTGATAGTGGATCCGGCCCACATCAATATTCGTCTTGCGAGGCATCGCTTCCTGCGCCATGATTGCCATGATACCAAACTGGGCAAGATGCGGGCTCACCTCTTCTATGATTTCGGGATCAGCGCCCAACAAGACGATATCATCCACTAATTCCATTGGAGGATTCGTGATTTCCGGCACATCGACTACTTCAACATCGAGCGAGGCGGCCCATTTTTTGATCTGGCCGGTCAGCAGCTCAGGTACATTGGACAGCAGTACATGATCCGGATGGGAAGACGCATCAAACCCTGAACTTATGGTAAAAGGGCGCTTATCCCCGGCGCCGATGATCCAAAGCGTGCCGCCGGATTTAATCGCCGTGCGGTATTGAAGCGCATATGCAGCTACCACGCAAGCCCAGGGTTCGGCCAACCCTATTTCGGCATAACCCCGTTCCGGTTTTACGAAAATGAGGTTGTTGCCGTGATCATTATCGTAAAACTCGCGTCCGATAACCGAATATTGGGAAAGGCCGCCCTGGAACCAGTAACCGTAAGCCAGCGATCGGCCTTTATAGAAAATTTCTGGCTCCATCGACAGACGGTCACCCACCTTAAACCGGTCGCGCAGGTTTTCACCCACACCGACCACGGTCATTGAGACTTCATGCCCCAGCACCACCGGGTCGGTTTTCATATCCTTGTAAATCCGTGGGTGGCTTTGCCCCTGAGAAATAACCTTAATATCCGAGAAGCACAGGCCGCAGGCATCATGGCGAATGAGCAGTTCATCTGGACCATAGGTTGGGAAAGGCACTTCGATCATCTGGCCATCTTTGCCCATATTTTCCAGGCCTGCTCCGTACAACGGCCAAAGGCTATATTGTTTCGGCAGCGGCTCATTGTTTCGGCGATATTCTTCCAGTTTATCAGTCACAACTACCTCCTGAACATGTGAAATCATGCGGTGTCGAGAAAAACTTGTTAACCATTTCTATACCGTTCAATTATTTTTTCAGAAATTCAGTTGGCAAGGCGGATGCTGGCATTTGTTTGAGCCATTCAAAGGTTGCCCGGTCGGGAGGCATCTGCTGACCAACGCGGGTATAAAAAGCGTTCCGGTCGCGCCTCGCAGGGAAATGGGCTTTTGCCCATTCGCTCTGGAATCCCAGATCCAACGCGCGCTGCATGATCGTATGGCCGTAAACAAAATATGCACCATCGATAAATGCCCTGCGCACGGGAGCCAGGTCGGGCTGGTCAAAATCATCCACCAGTTTCTGCCCGTAGGCATTCATTTCGGTGCCGATATTCAGCGGTAATTCTAGTTTCTGCGCCAGCTCCACAACTTCATAAAATTTTTGTACTTTACTGCGACGGATTTCTGGGTCGGAAATGTTCCAGCTTCGATCTGGAATTATGTTGAGCGCAACCACCCCTTTTGCGATGAGCAGGTTGAGCAATTCACCGATATCGTGCTCGCCTGCCGATGTTCCATCCAACCAGGCAGCACAGGGCAACGCCTGACAGGCGGTGATCATCTGGGTGACTTTATCAATGGAAGGGAAAGTGTCAGGCCCAGGTTGAGCATATCCCACGCCACCGCGCTTCATCAGTTTTGAGCGTACGGTATTTTGGAATATGGGAGCATTGTCAATCTGTTCGGCAATTTGCTCGGGAGACAGTTTAAGCTTTTGTGCCCAAAAAGCGACCTGGTCGCCAAAGTGGTCCGCGACATCTTTCGTGTATGCGGCAAGAAGATGGCGTTCAGTGGCATTCCCAGCCGGTGTCAGAGGGAGTACGTCTCGATCGTAATCGATCGTGACAGGCTCCAGGTAAGCATTGATACAATTAACCATGGCCCGATTGCGTTGTTCAGCCCGCTCACGCATTTCCGCAAGAATGGGTGCTGCCTCGGCAGGTACGCGGCTGGAGGTAAACCCGATGCCCATAAAATAATAAATGCCAGGTTCGCCGGGTGAATTGATCTCTCGCGAGGCGAATTCCGGAAGGAAAACGCGAGTTTCTAAAGCAGTGCTGCCTCGTATGCCAATAGTCAGACATGCATCCAGGTACTCATCCACGGCATCCAAAACATCAAAATCGACCGTTCCCAACAGCGCAAAACCGCGTTTTTTTGCCATCCAGGCCAGCCCGCTGGGCGAATACCCATAGGCATTGAACGAGTAAAAAGTATGGCAGTGCATATTTGCCACTTCTTTTTCCTCTTCCAATTGAATGGTCCCACTGCGTGCGAGTGAGGCCAACTCTACCAATGCGTTTGACCGCTCAGTCAAGGAAAAGCTGTTCAACCTGGCTTCTAACTCATTAGCCTGTAAGGAAGAGGTCATTGGTAATTTCCTGGTCTAAATAAGGGCATTTATCAACGGCAGTCATTTCACTGCCGGTCAGGCATCCGGTAAATCGAAATATAGCTCCTCCAGTGACTTGACCACACCGGGAGCGCCGGTGAGCGGCAAGGCGCGCGTGCGCATAACATTGCTGAGGTTTCGTACCGCCTCCCGGTCTAATTCTTTAACTCCACCTGCCTGAAGGGCCATAATCACCGAATGGGCGGTGGATTTTAGCTCTTCCACAATCAGCATGGTCCATTCAATATCACCGCGGGTCATCGTTACCAGACCGTGGTTTTCCATGATGAAACTGTTGTAGCGAGGGAGGAATGGTACAAAATTCTGTGCCAGTTCTTCGGTCAGCGGTTCGGCGTAAGGCACGACCGGTACTGGTCCGATCTCGATGGTAGTTTCAGGGAATAACGGGCGCATTAACCAGTTTTTCCCTTTATAAATCGCCAATGCGCAGGCTCCAGCCGGGTGGCAGTGTATTACGGAGACAATATCTGGTCGCTCGTTATAAAATTTCAGGTACATCGGCGTCTCCCCGGTCGGACGGCGGCTGCCTTCAATGACCTGTCCCTTGAGATTGATGAAAACCACATCATCCGGCTGGATCGCGCCTTTATTTACCTTGGTAGGAGTTATCATCAGGAGATCATCTTCCAGTCTCCAGGCCAGGTTGCCGCCGTGACTGGTCACATACAGGTTTTGTGACAGCCGGTGGCATACCCGGATAAAGCTATCGACACATGATTTATATTTGTCTCGTAGAAGCATGATGGAAACCTTTTCCTATAATTTTTTGATTTTGTATGCCGTTGACCAGACATTTGCAGGTCACGGCTCCATTCCCAATACGCGCGCCAGTTTTCGAATGGTAAACCGGTTGCGAAAATAATGCGAGTGCATCAGCGCCAGGTGGACTTCTTCATCGGTCAGTTTCAAGCTGGTCGGCAGGGTGGATCCACCGACCTGAGCGATCCATCTTTCCATTTGTTTTGGTTCGGGTACCTGGCCTGCCAATTCTTGAATCTCATCCCAATGGGTTAGAATACGTTCTTTCAATTGGCTGTAGCTTTGGGTAGATAGATTCAGGAAGGGGGCCTGTTCGTTGACCAGATTATCGGCGAGCGGCCCATAAACCTGACGAATACAGGCGATTTCCTCCGCGCGGTCGGGGAGTGTGCTCGCCTTCAGCCGCCGGGCGGCCTCAGCTCGGTTAATCTGGCGCAGGTCTTTGTATATGCGCGCAAACAAGACGGAGCTCAGGGCAACCTTCGCTCCATGGAAAACAGGCGGACGGCCTTCTCGCAGCAGTTTTAATTCCAGGAAATGCGACATGTAATGTTCGGCACCGGAGGCAGGGCGCGAATTGCCAAAATCCAACATGCATAAACCCGAGTCGATCAGGGCGAACACCAGTTTTTCAATCCCATCTGGAGATGCCTCACCGATCTCCTTTGCTGCTCCAATACATGCATCCAGTGTAGCTCGCACCCGCTGGGCAATTTCCGCGCTGTATGGTTCGTCCCACAGGAGGTGACCGAGCTTCCAATCGGCGAGAGCAATTGCCTTACCCAGGATATCTCCAAATCCGGCAGCGATCATCGCCTGAGGGGCGGCAGCCAGGGTTGGCAGATCGGCAAACACAGCCACAGGTGGTTGGGCGATTACAGTTTGTTTCGTTTGGCGCACCAATAGAGATGCGCTGGGTGAAGTGTATCCATCTACGGACGGAGCAGTTGGCAGTGAAATGAAAGGCCGCCGGTTGCGGTGACTGGCAAAACGGGTGATATCCGTCACCGTTCCGGATCCTACTGCCAGGTAGGTGCGTTCTAGCGGATCAGCCTGGATAAGTACCTGGAAAATGAAATTACTATCTGGGAATACCTCTGCGTCTTGAAAAACCACTGTTTTTACATCCCAGCTGCGAGCTTTCAGGGCACGTTCGACCGACTGTCCAAGCACGGCATAGGTATTTTTGTCCGCGACCATCAGGAACTGATTGATATGCTGCTCTCCACAATACTGGACCAGATGTTCCACGGCATTGTTGCCGACATATAGGTGGATATCGGTCATGACTCGCGCTCCAATTCTATCTGTCTATATTTTTCGATTGAGATGGCATCGCCGCAAAGCGTAAACGATACCCCAGCCAGTTTCAGCTTTTCCTGCCACTCTATTGATAGATTACTATCAGTAAATATGTGGCTGACTTGTTCAATTCGTGCGCAGCGAGTCAGGTCTACTTTGCCGAATTTGCTCGAGTTCGATCAGCGCCACCAGGCGTCCCGCAGAAGCGATCATGGTGCCTTTGAATTGAGCTTCATTTAGATCGACTTCAGTCAAGCCTGCTTCAATCGAAAAACCGCTCGAAGAAATGAAGGCTGTCTTGATGTGCAGGTCGCTCAATATGTGTTCGTCAGTGGGGCGGGTAATTGCGGAACCGTCAGGGCGCAAGATTCCACCCAGCAGGATCACCGTGTTGGAAGGGTCACGGGCCAGTTCTCGTCCAATATCAATACCGTTGGTGATGACTGTCAGATTATGGCGTTCTTGTAAATAATAAGCCATATGAAAGACGGTAGTGCTGGCATCGAACAGAACTGCATCGCCATCCGCAACCAGGCCTGCCACATTCTGCGCAATGGACTGTTTGGCGTGGCGGTTCATTTGGGCGCGGGCAGTATAGGCCAGGCTAACCCCGCGTTCTTCCATTGGAATACCGCCGCCCCAGACTCGTGTAAGTTGCCCTGATGCAGCCAGTGCTCGCAGGTCATTCCGAATCGTTCCCTCTGACACCTCCAGCAATCTGGCCATATCAGGTACACGAATCCCGGGCTGCTCGCGTAAGATAGCTAAAAGACGGAATCTTCTTTCAAATGCAGTCAATTTTTACTTCTATTTTGCTGAAATTTGTCAAATTTTGTTGAATTCTACTGAAAATGATACGGCATTTTGCGAATATTGTCAATATGTTGCAACCCCATTTATAAAATACCGGTGGCTGGACCACCGGTATTTTCTGTTTTATTATTTTTTCCTCAGAAGGGGAACTCATATTGATCTAAATTCAATTCCTTTTGAATTACTTTAATCTCCTTCTGCAAATTTGGAACGACCTCAACCCCATTCTTACGCACAAACTGCTCGATCTCATACTCTTTTTCGCCCGCGGTATAAATTCGTTTACAACCAGGAGCTTTACGCGCTGCCCTTAAATCACGCAATATTTGACCAGTCGTGTGCTTGAATTCTGCCAGGGGTACAAAATTAGCAATTTTGATGGCCATGAAGAAATGACCGACCATAAAATGACGTTTATTGCCTTCGCGATCCAACCCAAGCAGATCCTGTAGAAATGCTCCGTTTTGCAGAGATGCGCATAAGATTTCAACGATCACTGCTAACCCGTAGCCTTTATGGCCCCCCAGAATTTCACCGAAACCTCCTAAAGGTAAGAGGGCAACCGTGTCCCGGGATAATCCGGATAATACCAGGTTGGGATCCGTGACCATGCCACCTTGCTGGTCAACCGCCCAGCCTTCCGGTGCAATTTTTTCTGCACGGGCGTACACTTCAAATTTACCCCGCTGGGTGATGGAGGTAGCAGCATCAAAGATAAATGGGAATGGCTCGTCGGTTGGACAGCCAAACGCGATAGGGTTTGTGCCCAACATGGGCTGCACGCCGAAAGTCGGTGCGATAGAAGGACGCGCATTGGTGAAGCTCATCCCAACCATACCGGCATTGGCTGCCATGGTCGGATAGTATCCGGCGATGCCAAAATGTGTGGAATTGCGCACTGCCACTGCGCCCATTCCAAATTTTTCGGCCTTATCAATCGCCATTTGCATCGAACGCGTTGCGGTGACCATGCCCATGCCGTGGTGTCCATCGACCACTGCCGTGGTTGGTGACTCATGGATAATCTCAAATTCGGTAATGGCTTTGTGCTGTCCGCTCTTGATGCGGTCATAATAATATTTCAGACGACCGATCCCGTGCGATTCAATTCCACGTAAATCTGAGGTAATTACCACTTCAGAACATACCCGCGCTTCGTCTTCCGGGACGCCGAGTTTTGCTAATGTATCAAAAATGAAACTTTGCAAGGTGGATACAGGAATACGGACTGCGTTTTTAGACATGATCACTCCTTCAGCCTAAATTTATTTCAATACTTCAACTGTTCCAAATACTCTTTCCGGAGAGAGAAAACGCAAAATATTTCTATCTTCCGGTGACAATTTGTCCTGGACCATCCGAACGATCAATTCGCCCACACCGGGTCCTAACATAAAGCCCTGCCCGCACATCCCAACGGCCTGCAAAATACCTTTAATCTCAGGCGCCCAGCCGATAATCGGATTGCCATCCGGCGTCATCGGATACAATCCGCGCCATGTGCGGCGAACGCGGATATTCCGTAGACGTGGCATAACTTCTACCATGCGCCGGGCGACCATGGGTAGAAACGAGCTGGTTTCATCCTGCCCATATCCCCATATCGGTGGGTCTGGGGTGATGCAGAAAATGATTTGACCAGTATAATGCTGGTAGAAATAGAAATTTGATGAACCCGGAGCCGGGCGGATATCGACGATCATCGGATCTAAGAAATGGGCGACCGCTTCAGTAATCGCCGACTCGTGAGAATCGGGTTTTACTGACACGCTGGTTCCAGCCAATGCACTGATCTCAGCAGCATATGCGCCGGCTGCATTGATGATTATATCTGTGCTGTATTGGCCCTGATTGGTGCGTAAACCGGCAACCGATCCCGTTTCGATATCGATTGCGGTAACCTTCTCGTTGAAATGGAATTGCGCCCCAAGCTGAACGGCGTGGGTATAAAAAGCATGGGTAGCCAATAACGGCGAAGCATTCCCGTCCTGGGGAGAGTAGGTTCCCCCGATCAAGTTTACTGGATTTAAATCAGGAACGATGTTTAACAGTTCGCGGCTTTCCAGCCAGCTGATATCCAGGCCTAATCCGCGTTGTTTTTTTGCCACTTCTCTCAGCGCATATTCTTCCTGCGAAGAATAAGCGACAAAACAATACCCACCTTGAAACCACTCAATATCATCCCCGTAGGTTTCTTTCCATTTTTTAAATATTTCAATGCTGCGCAGGCAAAGGCGAGCTTTCGCCGGGTCAGAATGGGTGGCGCGTATCCCGCCGATGGCTTTTTTGTTTGACCCCTGGCCCACACTGGGCACCTGGTCAATTACCAATACTTTGAAGCCCGCTTCTGCCAGGTAAAAGGCTGCGGGCGCGCCGATCGATCCAGCGCCCACAATCACAACGTCGTAATGGGGAATGACGCTCATTGGGGATTGTCTTCCTCATTTTGGCTCGACCCGGCAAATACACCGACAGGAGCCTCAATGAATAAAGGCCGGCGGGTATGATCTGCGATTTCTTTACCGGGCACTCCTTCTTCCCGAAATATGCGATGAATGAGCAGATTGCATGTCTTCGCCCCGCAGGAACCCATGCCAGCCCGGGTGACAATTTTTAGCTCGTTCATATCGCGATAACCCTGTCGGACAAGTTCGCGAATTTCACCGGCAGTTACCCTTTCACATCGGCAGACGATTGTATCATCTGAGATATGCTCGACGTACTGGTCCATGGGTTGGGTAAGGTGTTTTTCCTGGACGCGGATGCCGGCAATGCGATGCGCGAATTCACCGGGAACATCAATATTGACCAATATCGTCCGGTCAAATGCCGCGACAGATGCTGCGCTTTTTACTTCAAATACACCCAGCTCATTTCCTTCGGTATCCACGGCGACAACTTGATCTTTTGGGTGAATCGTCTCGCGGCTGAATTCGTAAGGTATCGAAACCAGTGGGACGCTGGTATTTTTTCGGTAGTCCACCAGGGTGATTGCCAGTCCTGGGCATCCGGCAACGCATCGCCGGCAGGCTTTACACGCGTCCAACGTACCGATATAAGACGGCACATGGCGAATATCCGTTTTATCGATAAATATAAGGCCGTGCTCACATAGGGTGGCACAAGGATCACAGGGTATTTCCTGTGTGCAATGAATGATCGGCCTGACTCCATATCTTGAATCTGGTAATATTTCGGCATTATTTTCACCAGGTTTCGATTTCAAAATTTCGCCCATCCTATACCAGGATGAGGGAATTTCTCCCACATCTACCCCCAGCGCAGTACATATTTCCAGGCCTTTTATCCGCCCTGAGAACATTGCCGCAGATGCTTCGGCGATCTCCTGCGCATCTCCGGCAGAAAAAGCAACAAACCCGAAATCGAGTGCTTTATGATAGAACTCGTTAACCGGGTTCAAACCAACCGCGATCAATACTGCGTCGCATTGAAAAGATTTCTGGGTTCCCGGGATCGCCTTGAAACGCTCATCAACGCGGGCAATCGTAACCGATTCAACTTTATCCTCCCCATTCGCACTGAGGATGGTATGAGAAGTGTAAATCGGCACTCCCATTCTGGAGAGTTTATCCTTATGGACTTTATATCCCCCGCATTCCGGTAAAGCTTCGACCAGACCTGCCACACTGATCCCTGCCTGCAGTGCATGGTACCCTGCGATCAAGCCGACATTCCCACCACCTACAATAAATAATTTTTCACAGGGTCGAACCAGGTCGCGATTTACCAGGGTCTGGAAGGCGCCAGCGCCATATACCCCTGGCAGGGTGTTGCCCTTGAAAGCCAGGAAATTCTCCCTGGCCCCGGTGGCTACCAGGAGAACCTGGGGATTTCAGCAACACATATTCGCGGTTCTTTTTCAAAATGCCAACTCTATGATCGCTAAATACGGCTAATGCAGTGGACTCTGTCCAGATATCTATCGAAGGCAGCTGATGTATTTCTTTTTCCAGACGGGTAGCAATATCAATTCCGCGCGTGCCTGCATAAACCAGGTTCGTCGAGCCGAAGAAACGATGGGTCTGCAGTACAAGTTTTCCACCGAGGCGGTGTTTGTCGTCCACAATCAGACAATTTACACCGCGTTTGCCCAATTCGATACCCGCGGAAAGCCCTGCCGGACCTCCGCCTAAAATGAGTACGGGAACCACTGCTTCCTTGATCGGATCGCCAATTTCCTGGGAGCTGACCACAGGCAGCTCGGGCAGTCCCGATAAAAAATGAATTCTTTGGCCAGGTTGGACCAGCGTCATGCAGGATTTTTCTGGTTTGCCATCCACCAGGACCATGCACTGGGCACATTGTCCATTCGCGCAAAATATTCCCTGTGGGGCATGATCCTTGGGATGTTGGTTGAATATGTGGATTCCGTTGGCAATCAAGGCGGAAGCAATGGTTTCGCCTTCGTACGCTGTGATCTTTTCATCGTTCCAGTAAAGCTCGATCTCAGCCCGTTGGGGAACAGGAAGGATTGGGTGTGATCTTATTCTCAAATCTGTTTTGTTTGCCATGGTATTGGAGGCGCAGTTTGGCCTGAATTGCATTGTAGCAGAAATCACAAGTGTCTATCTACTGTCATTTAGCAGAACAAAAAATAGAAAGTGTCATATACTCGCATTGAGAGACCATCTTCGGCCAACAATAATGGATCGAAACCATATAAATGATTTCAAATGTTCTTTTATAATTATCACTGGTATTCATTTTCAGACAGTATCAACAACCTGTTCGGGAAAACACGTACCTACATAACAGACCTGGTTTTCAAAACGATAGATTGCATGCTCAGGGTTGGCAAATACTTGATGCAATGTGGTTCAAGGAGATATAGATGGAGACACAACCTGGTAAAAAGGTAATTGGCGTCTTGACCAGTGGTGGGGATGCACCTGGCATGAATTCTGCGCTGCGTGCTGTTGTTCGTGCTGCCATAAGCCAAGGTGCCAGAGTATTCGCAATCTACGAAGGGTACCAGGGCATGGTAGACGGCGGCAGCCAGATTCGCGAGCTGGATTGGAATGATGTCGGTGGGATCATGCAGCGCGGGGGAACCATGATCGGCACTGCACGCTGCGCTGCATTTCGCACGCGCGAAGGAAGACTAACAGCTGCAAAAAATTTGGTCATGTGCGGTATTGACCGCCTGGTAGTGATTGGCGGTGATGGCAGCCTGACGGGGGCCAATCTATTTCGCCAGGAATGGACCAGCTTGTTGGCTGATCTGGTAAAACAGGGTGAAATTTCTCAGGAAATCGCCGACCAGCATCCTTACCTGTCGATTGCGGGATTAGTCGGCTCAATTGATAACGACTTTTCCGGCACGGATATGACAATCGGCGCGGATACCGCGCTTCACCGAATAACCGAAGCGCTCGACCAAATTGGCAGCACCGCTTCCAGTCACCAGCGCACGTTTGTCGTTGAGGTGATGGGGCGCAACTGTGGATACCTGGCTTTGATGAGCAGTCTGGCTGGAACGGCGCATTGGGTGTTTTTGCCAGAAAGCCCGCCTGAGACAGACGACTGGGAAACATTGATGTGCGAGGTGCTGGCTGCCGGCAGGGCGGCTGGTCGGCGGCACAGTATGGTGGTGATCGCCGAGGGGGCCCGCGACCGTGAAGGGAATCCAATTACCAGCACCAGGGTGAGCAAGGTGCTTGAAGAGCGGCTGGGAGAGGATGCCCGGGTGACGATCCTGGGACACATCCAGCGCGGAGGCTCACCGAGCGCCTTTGATCGATATATGAGTACATTGGTTGGCCATGCCGCGGTCGGCTACCTGCTCAGTGCCGGACCCGAGACAGAGCCGCAGGTGATCGGTATGCGATATAACCGGATCACCCGTCTACCGTTGGTCGAAGGCGTAGAGAAAACGCGCGCTGTCGCCGAGGCGATCGCAGCTCGCGACTTTGACCGCGCAATGGAACTGCGCGGAGGAAGCTTTAAGGACCAGTTTCAAATCTTGCGTACCCTTCTCCGAGCGCTGCCTCACCCCCCTCAACCAGGAGCTCCGGCGGCTGCGGCTGGCGATCTTGACGGATGGCGCACCTGCTCCGGGCATGAATACAGCGGTGCGCGCTGCTGTGCGGATGGCAATCGATCAGGGCCATTCAGTCATGGCGGTCCGGAATGGATTTGAAGGGTTAATTAAAGGTGAGCTTGAGGATTTCGGTTGGATGGATGTGCATGGTTGGGGTTCGATGGGTGGTTCGCAGTTAGGAGTGAGCCGTAAGGTGCCGTCTGGGAGAGAATGGTATGCCATTGCCCGCACCCTGGAGGCGCAAGGTATCGAAGGGTTGCTGGTGATCGGGGGATGGTCGGCCTACGAAGCGGCTTATAAATTATTTACCCAGCGAGATACCTTCCCGGCTTTCAACTTACCGATCATCTGTTTGCCGGCATCAATAGACAATAACTTACCGGGCTCTGAACTGAGTATTGGCGCAGATACTGCCCTCAACAGTATCGTTGAAGTGATAGACAAGATCAAACAGTCGGCGGTTGCCACGCGCCGCTGCTTCGTCATTGAGGTGATGGGGGGTTATTGCGGTTACCTCGCCTTGATTAGCGGCCTGGCCAGTGGGGCAGAACGAGTTTACCTGAATGAAGAAGGGGTTACGCTGGCTGATCTGGAGACCGATTTGAACCATATGATCGAGGAATTCCGCCATGGTAAACGGATCAGTTTGGTGATCCGGAATGAGAATGCCAACCAGCTGTATACTACCAGCTTCATGACATCGTTATTCGAAGAGGAAAGCAAAGATTTATTTGACGTGCGGAATGCGATCCTGGGGCACATGCAGCAGGGAGGTAACCCATCGCCGTTCGACCGCATACAGGCCACCCGTCTGGCAACACGCTGTGTAGAGTACTTGACTGGCGAAGCTGAAAAAAATTCATCGGGCGGAGCATTTATCGGTTTTCAAAACGGATCAGTAAAAATTCACAGCCTGGAAGATATGCCGCGCGTGATCGATGCGGCCCACCAACGCCAGAAGGAGGAGTGGTGGCTCGATCTGAGACCTTTGGTTCGCCAGCTGTCGTAGAAAAATGCCTTAGGGCTGGAGAAGTTAGGTAAAAGTAAAAGTTTCACCTTGGGAGGGCTTATGAAAAGGGTTGCAGTATTAACCAGCGGCGGTGATGCTCCGGGCATGAACGCTGCCATCCGCGCAGTTGTGAGGACAGGCACCTCTCGAGGATGGGAAATGTTCGGGATTAAGCTTGGCTATGAAGGCTTAATTAATGGCAGGTTCATTTCCTTAGGCACCAGAGATGTCAGTGGGATTCTTAACCTCGGGGGAACCGTGCTGGGCAGTGCGCGCTCGGAAGAATTCAAAACCGAAGATGGACAGCGAAAAGCAATTCGTTCATTGAATGAAAACGCAATCGATACGCTGGTCGTGATTGGAGGGAATGGTTCTCAAACCGGGGCACATGCCTTATCGAAATGGGGATTTCCGGTTGTGGGGGTAGCATCTACCATCGACAACGACCTGGCGGGTTCGGATATGACTATTGGGGTAGATACAGCATTAAATATCGCTTTAGAATCGATCGACCGGTTAAAAATTACGGCATCATCGCATCAAAGGGCATTTCTTATTGAGGTTATGGGGCGAGGCTGCGGCTATCTGGCTTTGATGTCTGCGATTGCTGGTGGAGCCGAAGCCTGCGTTATCCCTGAAGTGGACACGGAGCCCGAAGAAGTCGCGGAGATTCTGCGTAAAGCCTATAGTAAAGGGAAAGCCCACTGCATTATCGTAGTCGCTGAAGGTGCAAAATATAATGCGCAGAAATTAGATGAGTACTTTAAAGTACATCAGGAGCGGCTCGGCTTTGACCTGCGGGTAACGATCCTCGGACATGTCCAGCGTGGAGGTGCCCCCAGTGCATTTGACCGCATTCTTGCCAGCCGTTTTGGCGCGGGTGCCACGGAAGCCATCACGCAGGGTGAGAATGGTGTTCTGGTAGGATTGCTGAAAAGCCAGGTAAAAACGACCCCGTTAGAAGAGGTCGTCAATACAAAAAAACAGATCGATCTGGAATTATTCGATTTACTGCGAAAGTTGGACTGATCGCCAACCATCCCAAAGCCATACCAGGAGAATTGAGATTCGAAAACTAATCGGATTTCAATTCTTATTATTTTAAGATGTGCTTATATTGTTCTCTGACTTCAAATATGCTTCGATGAACCCGTCAATTTCTCCATCAAGGACTGCTTGGGTATTACCGACCTCATATTCTGTGCGATGATCCTTAACCATCTGGTAAGGGTGTAATACATAAGACCGGATCTGGCTGCCGAATTCAGTTTTTACGTACTCACCGCGCAGGTCTGAGAGCTGCTTGTCTTGCTCCTGGCGTTGGATCTCGAATAAACGGGCGCGCAACACGCGCAGAGCATTCTCGCGGTTCTGCATTTGCGACCGTTCGTTCTGGCAGGTTACTACAATCCCGGTAGGGAGATGGGTCAGGCGAACCGCGGTAGCATTCTTTTGCACATTTTGACCGCCCGCCCCCGACGATCGAAAAATGTCGATGCGGATTTCATCGGGTTGGATATGGATTGATTCATCCTCGTTGAGTTCCGGGAGAACTTCCACCTGGGCAAAAGAGGTATGCCGGCGGTGCGCGGAATCAAACGGGGAGAGGCGCACCAGGCGGTGTACTCCTTTCTCCGGACGCAGGTAACCGTAGGCATACTTTCCAGTAACCGCAACGGTCACGCTTTTGATACCTGCTTCCTCGCCTTCAGATACATCTAAAATTTCACCCGAAAATCCTCGTCGCTCAATCCAGCGTAAATACATGCGTTCGAGCATAGCGGCCCAATCATTGGAATCAGCACCGCCCATCCCCGAGTTAATGGTGAGCAATGCATTACCCTTATCATAAGGCCCCGCAAGGAGGGTATCGAGCTCCCGCCGTTTCATTTCTTTTTCCAGCAGTTCGATCTCTCCTACAAGCTCTCCTCGCAGACTTTCATCCCCTAATTCAGCCAACTCGGCTAATTCCTGGATGTGTTTGGCTAAATTGTGCCAACCTTCGACCTCGTCGCCCACGTCGGACAACTGTTTCATCAGCTTCCGCGCATTATCGGCGTCATCCCAAAGGTTGGGATCCTCACTTTTTAATTGCAGCTCTGCCAGCCTCGCTTCTCGTTTTGGCAAGTCAAAGATGCACCTGTAAATCGCGGGTTACCTGCGCGCAATGTTCAAGACGTTCGATAAGATCTTGCATGAAAACCTCCATACAAAAAATAGATCCGGTATGTCCTGGTTTGGATATACCGGATTAATGAAACCAGTCAATTTAATGATTTATTCTTGGTGAGTAAACCATCAACAAACGCTTCGCGATCGAAGCGCTGCAGGTCATCGGGTTTTTCTCCCAGTCCGGCATACAGAATAGGCAGGCCAATTTCGCGTTGGATGGCAAATGCCATACCGCCCCGGGCTGAAGAATCTAATTTTGCCAGGATCACCCCGGTGACTTTAACGGCCTCTTTAAAGGCTTTGGCCTGGTTTAATGCATTCTGCCCCGTGGTCGCGTCTAAAACCAGCCAGGTGGCGTGTGGTGAGCCTGGAAGGGCTTTTCCGACCACGCGGTAAACTTTCTTTAATTCTTCCATCAAGTTATAACGCGTGTGAAGGCGCCCGGCTGTATCCACAAAAACGATATCCATCTGGCGAGAGATCGCTGCCTGGACAGCATCATAAGCCACCGCGCCGGGATCGGCATTGGGTTGACCAGCAATTACCGGTAGATTCAATCGATCGCCCCATACTTGAAGTTGGTCAACCGCCGCCGCTCGATACGTATCGGCAGCCGCTAACAACACTTTTTTGCCTCGATCGGAGTACTGCTTGCCCAATTTCGCGGCGGTCGTCGTTTTTCCGGAGCCATTCACTCCCACCAGGAGCACCACAGCCGGCTGGTTTTGTTCCAGGCGGATCAAAGGCGCGGGGTCGAGGCGCACCAGCAATTCTTCACGCAAAATATTCTGCAAGTCCGAAGTTCGAAAAATTCCTTCTTCTTTTACCCGAAAGCGCAGGGCTTCTACGACTGATTCGGTGGTTTCAACCCCGATATCCGCCTGCACCAGCAGGCTTTCTAATTCTTCCCAGGTGTCTTCGGTTATGTCGGCTGCACCAAACATGGTAGCAATCCGACCAAAGGTTTGCTTACGAGTCTTTGTGAGACCCTCCATCCACTTATTTATGAAGTCCATAGATCCAGAATTATAACATGTTCAGGTCAGCTATTCCTGACCTGCGCTTCCGTCGCTAATTGACCGCAGCCGGCCTGGATATCAATCCCCCGCCGGATACGGATTGTGCATGGGATGCCCAACGTTTCTAGTTCTGCTTTGAAAGCTTCTGCCCGTTGCCTTGTGGTGGCTTTTCCCTTATATTTGCGAGTAGGATTGAGTGGGATCACATTGACGTGGCACAACAATCCTTTCAGCAAATAGCCCAGCTCACGAGCACTTTCCTCGCTGTCATTCACATCCTGGATCAATGCCCATTCAAATGTTAAACGCCGCCCGGTCGTTTCAGTATATTCACGGCAGGCCTGGATCAGCTCGCGAATTGGATATTTCTTATTGACTGGCAGCAATGCTGAACGCTGCTCGTCAGTCGTTGCATGCAGGCTGATAGCCAGATTGACCTGGCGCTTTTCTTTCGTGAACTGGCGAATCGCGGGAATTAAACCCACCGTAGAAATAGTAAAGCGCCGCTCTCCTAATCTAAAACCTTCCTGGTCATTCAAACGATCCACGGCAGCCATCGTATTGGCATAATTGTGAAAAGGCTCGCCCATGCCCATAATGACGATGTTGGTCACTCGCTCGCCCCGTAGCTTAAGCTGGCGAGCATAATACAGAACCTGCTCAACGATTTCACCGCTTGTCAGGTGCTTCATGAAACCCATTTGCCCGGTTGCGCAAAACACACAGCCCATGGCGCAACCGGCCTGGGTAGATATGCATAATGTACGGCGGTCATCATATAACATTAAGACTGCTTCGATGGCCTTCCCATCCGGAAGTGCAAAAAGGGTTTTTGTGGTCTCACCGTCTTTTGATGTATGAACCTGTACCGGGGTTAGTGAGCTAAACGAGAATTGGTCGGACAGTTTTTGGCGGAGCCCGATGGGAAAATTCGTAAATTGGTCCGGGTTTTCCCATAAATGCTGGTAAAGGCCCTGCCATAATTGGATTGCCCGGTAAGCAGGTTCGCCTAAGGCCCCCAGCTGTTCTTTTAATTGGGGTAGATCAAAATCGTAAATTAGAGCTTTGTTTGATTCCATGACCTGTTACGACCTACATTCCTAATATCTGGGATAGATCCCTGGCAACCAGGTCTGGTTTGCAGTCGGAACGATTGAGATCATCCAGAGTCGCCACGCCGGATAAAACCAGGGCTGTCCGGCATCCAGCATTGATACCGCCTAAAATGTCGGTTTCGAGTCGATCGCCAACCGCTAGCGTTTGGATTGCGGGAGATCCAAGTCTTTCTAGAGCCACTTGCAGCATGGTTGGCTGGGGTTTTCCGCCGATGAGCGGCTCGACATCTGTGGCAGCCTGAACTGAGGCAATAATTGCTCCGGCCCCAGGAGCCAACCCTTGCGGGGTAGGGAAAGTTTTATCCGGGTTTGTGGCATAGAATGGAATCCCGCTCCGGATTAGCAAGCTTGCTTTGGTCAGTTTCTCATAATTTATCTGACGATCCATTCCGACGACTACTGCCAGCGGTTTATCATCGGTATGAAAGAAGCCAAACTCGGAAATCGTGTCTCGAACGCCTTTTTCGCCGACCACATACACGGGTCCGCCCTGTGGAAATCGTTGGCGAAGCATGTAACCGACCGCGATTGCGGAATTGACGACCTGCCAGGATTCGAGATGTACGCCAAAGCCTTCAAACCGCTGGAGATACATTTGTACTGAACGGGTAGCATTATTTGTCGCCAGGACAACATTCAGCCCTAGATTTTGAATTTGCCTGAAAACGGCCGGCATATCAACTAACAGCGTATCGTCTCTCCATAAAACGCCATCCATGTCGAGGATTAGGCTTTTAATGGAAGGAGTTAAATCACGGATCATTTCTAGCCTATAAGACAGGTTCTGGACCGCCCAAGGCGGTCCAGAACCTGTCGGTTGTTATGGTTTTTGGGGCTGAAGGACCTGGTCGACAATGCCGTACTCTACGGCTTGTTTCGCGTCCAAATAGAAATCGCGTTCCTGGTCATGCTCGATATCCTGCAGGGATTTTCCCGTATGTTTAGACATAATTTCAAGCAGGCGCGATTTGAGCCGCAAAATTTCGCGAGCCTGGATCTCGATATCGGAAGCCTGACCCTGCGCGCCACCGAGAGGTTGGTGCATGTGGATAGTGGCATGCGGCAAGGCGTAGCGGTGACCTTTGGAGCCGGCAGTCAAAAGCACGGTGCCAAAAGAGGCGGTAACCCCAACGGCAACCGTACTGATGCGGTTTGGCAGCATCTGCATGGTATCGTAAATTGCTAAACCGGAATATATTTGGCCGCCCGGCGAATTAATATATATTTGGATTTCTTTTTCCGGATCTTCCCGGCTGAGGAAAAGCAATTGGGCAACGATTACATTGGATACCTGGTCGTCAATCGGGGTGCCCAGGAAGATAATGCGCTCTTTGAGGAGCAGAGAATATATGTCATAAGCTCGTTCACCGCGGCCCGAGGATTCGATGACCATGGGAACGATATTTTTGAATTGTGAAATGCCAGACATGGATTAACTCCTGTTATTTCAAAACCTGACAGGATTTTTCCTGTCAGGTTGGATCGACTATTCTTCGGTTGATTTTTCTTCAGGTTGTTCTTCAACCGAAGCCTGAGCAGCTGTTGGACCAGCATCATCACTGGCAGGTTCCTGCGGAGCAGGAGCTTCCACAGCTGGGGTTTTCGAACTTGAGGCCTTCGCAGTTCGAGCCTTTGCGGTTGAGGCCTTCGCAGTTCGGGTTTTCGTTGTTCGGGCTTTCGCAGCTGGAGCATCCGCAGGTTGGTCTGCCTGTGCAGATTCTACCAAAACCTCTGCGTCCGAACTTTCCGTTTCTGGCAGCTTTTCGGCTTCGCCAGCGACAATTGCCTTTAAGCGATTCATCACAGCGAGGTTGAGCATTCGCGTTGCGGTTTCCATGGTCAGGCCTTCGGCAAAATTCTGTGCCTGAACACCGCGTAATTTGCCAAACTGTGGATCGGATTGCTGCAGCATTTCAACTGTGCTGGCGACTTCGCGCTGCAATTCTTCTGGGTTAAGCCGAATGGTTTCAGCCTGCGCGACCTCATCCAAGGCTAGAGACCGTTCCAAACGGCGCCTGGCAACCGGTTTGATATCCTCCTCGATGAAGGTTGCTTCATCTTTATTGAGGGTTTTCAAATAGGTCGGCATATCGAGCTTCCGATCCTCAAGATCATGTTCAAGTGAGTGTTTTACTCGCTCGATCTCTTCTTGTAAGATATGCGGAGAGTACTTGATGGTGGATAACGCAACGATTTGATCGACTAAGGAATTATAAAAATTATTCTCGTAGTCTCGCTTGGAATTGCCTTCCAGGTTCTTGCGGATTGCGGCACGCAGGGCTTCCATAGAGTCGTATTCCCCGAGTGATTTGGCGAATTCGTCGTTTACTTCAGGCAGGTGCAGCGATTTCGCTGAAAGCACTTCTGCTTTAATTAATACTTCCTTGCCGCGCAATTCTTCATCTATGTAGTCTTCGGGATATTGATAAACGATCTCTTTTTCATCTTTCTCTTTCAAACCGATCAGTTCCCGGGTGAATCCTTCGTAAGGCCAATCGTCAGTTTCATATTCATTTTCACCAATGATCATTTGCACGGTTTTTTCTGGGATCGCGCCAGCTTCTTCACCTTCTGCCGGATGGGTTAATTCGCCGCTGACTTTGACTGAAACCAGGTCGCTTTCCTCAATTGGTCGATCGATTGGTTCCGCAGTCGAGTAATTGGCGCGCAGATTCTTGATGACCTGATCCACCTCATCTTCAGAAACTGAAGGGAGATTAAATTCTTTCCGAATGGATTTATAATCACCCAGCTCGACTTTGGGCATCAAAGGAACCACAAAAGCTAATTTTGGCGGGTCCTGACTGATAATTTCTTCAAGGTTTCCCGGCCCCCCAGGTTCGACGGCAGCCTCTTTGAGGATATCAGGGTAAACTTTGTCCAACATCAATTCAATTGCTTCTTTTTGAATGGTTTCATCACCATATAAACGGCGAATGATATCAAACGGTGCCTTTCCAGGCCGAAAACCGGGAATGCGAGCTTCACGGGAAATCTTGCGAGCTGCTTGCCGTTTGTACTGCTCCATGAATTCGGGTTCGAATTCGGCAACGATTCTGACCTGATGGTCATCGCGAGGTGTGGTTTCGATCTTCAACGCAGTGATCCTTATCGAAAGATATTTGGTCTTGGTGGGGAATGAGGGAGTTGAACCCTCACGCCTTTCGGCACATGATCCTAAGTCATGCCTGTCTGCCAATTCCAGCAATTCCCCAGGGCCGAACCGACCGGATATCGATTATACCAGAAATTATACGAGGTTCTGATTGAATCGAAAATGGCGTGTAGTGGATAAATGGACAACTCATATAAAACTCTAATATTCAAAATCAGATATAATCGGGCTGTCATGACTTTAGCATGATCTTGGCTTAATGGAGGACGGCTTTGGGAAGATACATCAATCCAGAGGGGGCGGGGAAGCAACGTACCCAGTTATGCAAGGCAGTGGTTTTGGCACTGCGCGAATTAATGAAGCAAACTGAGCCAGATGCCCACAGCCGGGACCTGGCGGCTTTTACCGCCATTTCACTCGAAAAAATTGATGAAACTGTGGAGTCATCCGTAGCTGCCTGGGAAAAGAAGGGCTATTGGGTGAAAGCAGACCGTTTTCGCCTTGAGTGGGAATGGTCAAAAACCTTGGGAGAGCGCTTGCGCCAGGCAATTCTGGCGGACGATTGGGCGACGGTCGCGATTACGTCTGCCCAGGTGGCGCAACGATTAATGAAGGTCGAAGTACCTGTGCGGCATCACCTTGGCACGCCCTGGGAAGGGGCGTGGCAGAAAATTAGCACATAAACATGAAGAACCCCGAAATTAATCTCGGAGTTCTTCATGTCATTTAATTACGGCTTTACGAAAGCCCCCACCCCTTTGATCCCCGCCCCCAGCCTGATCCATCGATCTGATTTCCTCCGGCCGGGGGCGGGGAGAGGTTCTCCAGGAGGTGGTGGGGCCGAGGCCCCACCACCTCCTGGAATTTTCTCCCCTTCCCGCAGTAAATAGCCGTTTTCAAGGATCGCTGCCTGCGGGAAGGGGCAGGGGGATGGGTAAATGGGCTGTGAACCTTAATAAAAACATGACACACCCCAGAATTAATGTTTATGGGGTGTGTCATGTTTCATGTACTAAGGTGATCACTTTTTCTTTAGGATAATGCGGGCATCCACAACTTTGACACCTTTCCCTTCTTCGTACACGAGGACAGGGTTTGCGTCAGATTCCGAGATTTCATCATCCAAATCAAGGATCATTGTGGAATAGCGGCAAATCGTCTCAGCCATCATTTCCTTATCGCGGGGTTTTTCACCGCGCACGCCTGCCAGGATGGGCGCTCCCCGAATCTCGCCCAGCATATGCAGTGCTTGATTTGAAGCAACAGGCGCTACTCTGAAGGTTACGTCCTTGAGAACTTCAACAAAGATTCCACCCAGGCCAAACATCATGGTCGGGCCAAAGGTCGGATCATTTACCGAGCCGAGGATGACTTCTGTGCCCCAGGGCGCCATTTCTTGCATGGCGATGCCATGTATGTTTGCGTCTGATTTATAATCATGGGCGTTCGCCAGAATGGTCTGGTAAGCCTCACGTACTCCGGCTTCGTCTTTGATATTTACTTTAACACCGCCGGCATCAGATTTGTGAAGGATATCGGGTGATACGATTTTCATAACAACCGGGAATCCGATCTGCTTGGCAAGTTTTACCGCCTCATCCTCAGATTTAGCCAGCTCAGTTTTCGTAACGTTCATGCCGTAAGCCGCAAAAACTTTTTTGGCTTCTATCTCAGTCAATGAGTTACGGCCATCTTTGCGGGCTTTGGCGATAACCTTTATGGCAAGATCGCGATTCTCAGGTCCGCAAACCTCAATAGGTTCAGATAATAATTCGCGCATGTGGTCATATTCACGCAGCGCAGCCATGGCGTTGACTGCCAGATCGGGTGCGCCATAGGCGGGAATGCCATGATCCACCAGCCAGTGCATCGCAGTCACACAGCGTTCCCCACCAACCATAGAAACCGTGATAGGTTTTCCTGTGACGCCAGAATCGCGTACAGCCTGTTCAATAGCCTGGGCAATTTCCAATGGATTGGTGATCGCGGTCTCACAATACAAAACGACCAGGCCATCCACCCAGGAATGGGCGTAAGAGTAACGGACAGAATCGCCGTACCATTCATTGCCCGCCATCCCTGTCAGGTCAACCGGATTCTTGGCTGAGCCAAAATCGGGCATATGGGTTTTTAATTCGGCCTGAACGTCCGGCGGCGCGAATTTGAGAGGCAAGCCAAATTTTTCTGCTGCATCCGTTGCCAGAACCCCTACACCGCCGCCATTGGTGATAATCAGGAGATTGTCACCTTTCATGCTCGGTTGAAGGGATAGGGCCAGGGTGCGATCAAAAAGATTGTCCAGGTCAGTTGCTTGGATCGCGCCCGCTTGTTGGAATGCTGCACCATACACTTTCGCCGCGCCGGCTAATGAACCGGTGTGCGAAGCTGCTGCCGCTGCGCCATGCGCGGATACACCCGCTTTCAAAGCGATAATCGGTTTTTTGGTGCGTCGCGCCGCATCCAAGAAACGCCGTCCATCTTTAAACCCCTCAATGTAAAGCGTAATGCAGGTGGTATTGGGATCATCATTCAACCAATCGATGATATCGGCAAAATCCACGTCAGACATATTGCCAATCGAGATCAATTTATCGAACCCAACTCCGCGGCTGAAGGAGGATGCATCGATTGCGATCAGCAGGGCGCCGCTTTGCGAGACCAGCGCTGCCTTGCCTTTAAGGGGCAAGAACGGAGCGAATGAGGCGTTCATATTATCGGAGTTGGATAGGGTACCGACAATATTGGGGCCTAACACCCGGACGCCGTATCGTCTGCATATTTCCAAAAGTTGATCCTCTAGATCCTTTCGCCCAACTTCGCTGTACCCGGATGCAATGGCGATCAAGCCTTTTACACCTTTTTTGCCACATTCTTCTGCCACTTCAGCCACGAATTTAGCTGGGATAGTTATTACCGCAGCATCGATCGTTCCCGGAACATCTAAAACACTTTTAAAGCAAGGAATTCCAAGAATTTCCGGGTCTTTCGGATTGATGGGGTAGATTTTTCCGCCATATTTGCTATCCAACAAATTTTTTACTACTGTGTAGCCAATTTTGCCCGGTGTTGATGACGCACCAACAACCGCGATGGATTGAGGCCGCATTAAAGCATCTATATTCGCATCATTCACAGTATGGGTCCTCCTTCAAGGATTCATATAATTTTACAATCTAGCCGTTTTTGCTCAGTCTGTACCCAATTTCGAGATTAAAAATACGCAGTTGTTGGACATAAGTCACCAACTACATGTCTTATTTTATTCACTTTTCTTCAAACAAATGTACTGACTTTAGGGTATTTTTTATCATGCTTTTGTGAAGGATGTAACGATAATACACCCCGGCATCTTATACCGGGGTGTAGGCACATAAAAAACAATCTGGTTCTATGATCCAAGAGCCTTTTCCATTAATTTCTGAATCCTCTCGATCATACTGGCAGGATCTGGATGCAAACCTTCGATGAGCAGTGCGTCTTCATATACCTGTTCTACGATCAGCGCATTTAATGGTGAATCTGCCGGTAAGCTTGAAAATTTTTGAATGATCGGGTGATTGGGGTTGATTTCCAAGACTTTTTGCGGCACCTCATACTCTTTATTTAACATGCGGTATACGCGCTGCAGTTCAGGATTCATCGTTCCTTGCGGATCTACCAGGCGGGCAGGGGATGAAACCAGGCGGTCTGTGGTCTTCACTTCAGAAAGCCGGTCACCTAACTGCGTTTTGAAACGGTCTATAATAGATTGGAGAGCATCTGCTGTGAGATTGTCTGCCCCTTTTTTCTCTTCACCTTCCAGGGATTTTTCCGGTGTTTCCGGTACCTCACTGGCGACGTTCGCCAATTCGAAATCCTGAAATTTATTGAGGCGCAGCAGCATAAATGGATCCAAAGGATCCGTCATAATGATCACGTCTTGTTCATGCTGGCGGAATGCCTCCAAGTGCGGGCTGTGTAAAACAGAGCGTTCATCGTCTCCCAGGATGTAATATATTTTCTTTTGGCCAGGCTTCATCGCCAGCACATAATCCTCCAGCGATGACCATTTTTGGGGCTGGTTGACGGTATGGAATCGGACTAACGCGGTTAGAGGTTCGTGATTTTCCACATCCGAGGCAAGCCCTTCTTTAATGGATCTGGCGTAAACTTTCCAAAATTTTTCATAGCCCTCGACGTTTTCTTTACCCATCGTTTTCAGGGTATCAATAATTTTTCCAGTGAGTACCTTCTTCAACTGTGTCATTACCCGGTTGGATTGGACAGATTCGCGCGAGACGTTCAGCGGCAAATCTTCAGAATCAACAACACCCTGGATATAGCGGAAATATTCAGGCAGCAAATCGTTGCAGTACTCCTGGATCAACACTTTACGGGCGTATAACTGCAACCCGTCTTGTTTGCGCAGGGAAAACATGGTCCGTTCGGGCGAAGCGGGGACAAACAGGACCGCATACATTTGAACCGGGGCATCGACCGCGAGGTGGACTTTCGCCAGAGGATCTACCCCGTCCAGGGTCAACTGCTGATAAAAAGCGTTGTAATCCTTTTCTTCAACCTGGCGAGGCTGCTGGCGCCACAAGGCGGTCAGCTGGTTTACCTGCTCAATTTTTTCACCCAGATAAATCGGGAAAGGAATATAGTTTGAATGCTTTTTGACTATTTCCCTCAGGCGGTAATCCTGGGTGAATTCGGCTGCATCTTCTTTCAGTTGAATAATGATCTCAGTTCCCCGATCTTCCTTCTCAGCGGGTTCAATATGGTATGTTTCTCCACCATCTGAGATCCACTTTGCGGCAGTGCTCTCTTTCTGAAAACTGCGAGAGACCACCGTGATCGACTCCGCGACCATAAAAGCGGAATAAAAACCTACGCCAAACTGGCCGATGATATCGGATAATTTCACATCACTGCTGGCAGACTGGACTGCATCTAAAAAGGCTTTCGCTCCCGAATGGGCGATGGTCCCCAGGTTTTCGCTTAAATCCTCAGGTGTCATACCAATGCCAGTATCGCGGATCGTGATCTGCTTCTTGTCAGGATCGGCTTTGATCCATATTCCCAATTCGGCCGCCGGATCAAGAATCTCATGATTGGTAAGCATCTCAAAATTGAGCCGGGTAAGTGCATCAGATGCATTTGATATTAGTTCTCTAAGGAAGACTTCCCGCTCAGTGTACAGAGAGTGGATCAAAATATTGAGCAGCTGGCGGGTCTCCGCTTTAAATGCGATCGGCTGGTTCATTGGAACAGATTCGGGGGAATTCATAGAGCTTTACCTCAGGTTAAGAGTAGATAGTCTCACTATAACTCAAAAAAATAAGAATTCTATAAAAGCATCCTGCAGAAATGCACGGATCGTTACCGATTGTATTTGTGATTTAATACCTGGATGATACCGAAAATCAATGCCACCAGGCCTAACTCGACGATTACCCCTTTGCGTTGAAAGCGCATATCGGGCAGGCGGTTGAGCAGGTTCACCACCGGTATTTTGTTCAAGAACGAATGCAGGCCTTCGTTTAGCAGTGGGCCATTCCAACCAGGAAAGCTTGAGCCATATTTCTTTTTTAAATCGCGCACCACCCAATCCAGGTCGGGTATCGCAGAGCAAAACATCGCAAACCAATGCTTCGGCCCATAAGTTAACGCAACAGTCCAGGTGATTGCCGGCAATACTTTATGATGATAAATAGTCCAGAAGCTGTCGTCCAAAGGATCTGGTGGGTGATATGTGGCGCGAGCGATTTTATCCAGAATGCCATGAGAAAGGTAACATACGCCAGCCAGCACTCCCAGACGGATGGGCTCAGGCAAATGGCTTTTTATGAGGCATTTGTCAATCATCACGCCGGTGATGAAATGGGTAGGTAGTTGCATACCAAACTCCTTAATCTTTGCGTCTGATTATTGACAATGGTAGCGCTGTTTAATCGCCGGAATGAGATATTCATCGAAAGCTCGTTCCTGACCATAATCTGGCAGCCAGCCCCAATCAGACCGGGCTGCGCTATCGTCAATATCACCTGGCCAGGTGTCGACGATACCCTGGCGTTTCGCATCCGGTTCGAAGGATATTTCCGCGTTCGGGAAATGGATTAATACCACATCGGCGATTTCTTTAGCGGTCATACTGAAACTGGTCACATTGTAAATAAGCTGAGACAGCTTTTCGCGCGGGGCGGCTTCCAGTGACAGCAAAGATTTGATCGCATCCGGCATGACCATGAACGGCAGGCAGGCGTCGGGACGCACGAAACACCGGTAAGGCAGGCATTGTGCGGCGTGATGCAGCATCTCCGGACCATAATCACTGGTACCCCCGGTAGGTATGGTTACAGCGCTGATCAGACCTGGAAAGCGGATACTGCGGAAATCGACCGAGTTGGCATTATGGTCAGCTGCTAACTGGCGGTAATGATGGGTGTAATACCGTCCGAGATGCTCGCAGTACAGCTTATTACAGCCGTACATGGTCGTGGGTTGGAGCCATTCATTTTCCTTTACCTTACCTATGCGAGTCTTATCCGCGAAACTTGGCATCCCGTAGGCGGCGATTGAGCTTGGGTATAAGAATTTCACCGGCTGGCCCTGCCACTGAGACTGCTCCACCGCTAATCGCAAGAGATTCAGCGTTCCTTCTACGTTGATGCGGTGCGCGGTTTCTGGGTTATATTCCGCCTTGGTGGATAGGATGGATGCCAGATGGTATATCGTCCTGATTTCAAATTCCACCACCAGGCGGCCCAGGAGCATGCCGTCCAGAATGTCCCCCAGGATAAATCTTTCGCAATAAGGTTTGAGGCTGTCTGGTAATGGCTGCACATCCATTGCCACCACGCTCACATCTCCCTGGCTGCCCAGGTGAGTGATTAATCCGTGACCGATTTCCCCACTGGCACCTGTGATGAGCACAACTTCCTTACGCATTTGCTTCTCCTCCTTTGCAAGAAATTATTGCAGTGGCATCCAATTGAACGGCAAAAAAAGGTCCTGATGTCTCTTAAAAACATCAGGACCAATCGCGATCATATCAAAAAAATTGGGGTCATTTTCATGATCAACCCAAAGAAATTTCAATAAACTTCAGGCATGCGCTGGTTGACGGCGGAACCAGGTTCGCCATTCCTTCGTTTCCCAAACGACCAGTATTGGCGCGGCGATAAAGATGGAGGAATAGGTACCGCTGAGCAGACCTGCTAGCAAAATCACCGAAAATTCGCGCAGCGTAACCCCGCCAAATAGGGCCATTGCCAGCAGCATGAATTCAGAGGTCATGAGCTGGGTATTGATCGAACGCTGTAGAGTCTGGATGATGGAGTGGTTGGCCAGGGTTTCAAACGGGAGTTTACGGTAGATCGAACTGTTTTCCCGGATGCGGTCAAAAACAACAATCTTATCCTGAACGGAAAAACCAATCACGGTCAAGAAAGCGGTCAAGAACAGTGAATCGATCTGCCAGCCCCAAAAATTGGTTCCGATGGAAGAGATACTGATAACAATCAAGGCATCGTGAAGCATGGCGATGATGGCGCACACGCCGTAGCGGAATGAATGCTCGATACCGCGGAAGGAGTAAGTAATGAATAAAATCACACCTAAAGCTGCCACCAATACCGCCAATGCAGCACGCGTGGTGACTTCCTGACCAACCGTTGGGCCAACGGTATCAAATTTAAGCACTTCGGGCGCCTGGCCAAAACGGGTGGTCATCGCTGCCAGGACTGCGCTTCGTCCGGTATCATCCAATGCACTTGATCGGATCAAAATGGAATTGTTCCCCGTGGTTGTCGCCTGTACGTCATTGATATCCAGCTCATTGAAGAGTGTGATAACGTCTGCTGGCGAAGGGAGATTCCCGCCCGGGAAACTCACTTCCAATAACGTTCCCCCGGTGAAATCGATTGACAGGGGAAGCCCGCCTTTGACGACCATCAAAACAATACCTGGAACGATCAGAAAAAGTGAGAAGAGAAAATAATAGTATCTTTTGCCTAGAATGTTAATCATAATTGTCTCCTACAGACCAAACCAGCTCAGTCGTTCACTCGGATTTTTCAAGAAATTCAGCGTCAAACCGAGGAATGTACGCGTAACGATGATAGCGCAGAATAAGCTGATCAACACACCCAGGAAAAGTGTCACGGCAAAGCCTTTTACAATGGTGGCGCCAAATGAGGATCCGAACCAGTAAAGGATCAAGCTGGTGATCAGGGTGGCGATGTTAGAATCGCGAATAGAGGGCCAGGCCCGGCGCCAGCCCAACTCAATGGCGTTCGCCAGAGTCCGTCCACTGCGCAGCTCTTCTTTCATACGTTCGAAAATAAGGATGTTGGCATCCAGCGCGCCGCCAGTGCTTAATAGGAAACCAGCAATTCCGGGTAGGGTCAGGGTGACGGGAATTATTTTGTACAAGGCCAGAGTGATCAACGCGTAAGTCATGATCGAAAGCATGGCTAATATGCCTGGAAGACGGTAGTAGATGATCATGAACAGGGTAACAATGAGAAAACCGATGGCGCCCGCCAGGGTGCTCTTATCCAACGAATCTTTACCAAGCGTAGGGCCGATCACGCGGCTTTCGACGACTTTCAACGGTACCGGTAGGGAACCATAACGCATCTGGACTGCCAGATTATTGGCTTCTTCGTAGGTGAAAGAGCCGGTGATTTGCCCGGTCCCGTTGGGAATTTCACCGTTGATCGAGGGCGCGGAGATAATTTTCTTGTCGAGAACGATAGCAAGAATTTTTCCGATGTTATCGCGAGTGAAAGTGGCAAATTTCTCTGCACCGTCGGGTCCCGACTTGAGCTCAAAATTAATCTCGTAAGCCCCTAGACTGCTGGTACCTACATTAACCGCAGATAACTGATCACCGGTGAGCACGGTGTGCCAGATTTTCTCTGGCGTGGCAGAGGCAGTAGGGCTGGCAGTCGGCGTGCCTGCTCCTGGCGTAGGCGCAGCGGTGGCAGTTGCGGCAGAACTGGCAGTGGGTGTTGGACTGGCTGAACCACCAGAGCTAAAATCGGTGAGGATTGTGGTGCCAACTGGTAAGGTTGTATCCCCTAAATCAACAAATTCTAAAAGGCCAGTTTCCTTAATAATACCGATGACTTCATCCGGATTAGTCAACCCTGGAATTTCCACAACCATACGGCGGTCACCGGCAACCTGAACAATCGCTTCGCTGACACCCAGGCCGTTGATACGACCTTCCAGGATCGCACGGGCATCTGTCATTTGTTGAGCGGTAACTGCTTTGTCCGCGGCCAGGTCGACTTCCAACAAAGCTTGCGTGCCACCCCGTAAATCGAGGCCTAAAACAGTTGGCAGCGATTTATTTAAGAATGGGATGGTCGATCCACTGTCGACATAAATGGAGACAATCAAAAGAATTAGGATTACAGCAAGGTTGACATAACGTCGATTCATCGAACTACTACTGCCTCCGATTCACACAAATACCAGCCTTGGGCTGGCGCAGGGATGATTATACCACTGTAGAAGTCGAGGTGAATAGAGATATGGGTTACTTTAAATGTTATATCCATTGGCACGCAGGAAAATTATCACCTGTTTCGCAACCTCTTCTGGGGTCAGAGAATCGGTGTGGATATATAAATTGGCGTGCCGCCGGGCGTCAGTGAGCCTGTTCAGCTGCTCCTGATATTCATGCATGGTCCAGTTCAATTTCCGCCTGCGCACGGTCTCGGGGAATGAACAATCCAAAAATACCAAAAAGTCCGGGTTGGTTAACCGTTTCCACATATCAGGCACATAAGAATGTTCCTGAGCAATATGCCTGGTTGGGATACCGAAGGTTTTCAAATTCTCGATTAATGTCGTTTTCCCTGAGCCACAGGGACCGACAATCCCAACCAGAGGAAGGTTATCATTTGTTTTCATGGACCAAGTGATTTATCGCGTGTGGATCTCCTATAATAGCTATCATGTCGCCGACCGACACGGATAGATGAGCAGAAGGGTGGGTGTCAGAGACTCCGTTATGGCTGAGATACACAATACTCAGGTTGAACTGGTCCTCAATAGAACCCAGGGTCTGGCCAACCAACCCGGAGTGATCGGAAATGTGCATGCGGGCCAGGCAGTTTGGCTGGCCTTCGATTGTGATAGGTGGTGTAATATCGATACTCGCTGCGGATGAGGCAAAGATTGGCGCCGCCATGCCGGTCGCGCTAAGAGCCCTGAAACCGAACTGTTTCTGCAGTGCAAGGGCAAAGTCATCGTCGAAAATCCTGATCACAACGTCCAGATCAGGCTTCAGGCTGCGTGCCTTTAGCGCCATTTGTAAATTTAAACTGTCATTCTGCGTACATAAAATGATCGAGCGAGCGCGCCGAATACCAGCGTCAGTGAGCACCACCTCACGCGTGCCGTCTCCTTCGATAACCGGGACATCCATCGAGCGCGCACTAACCACAAGGTTAGGATCTGGATTCAGGGAGATGACCACTACATCTTCTCCCATTTCGCGCAAGGTTTTTACTACCCGGTATCCGAGATGACCTAAGCCGATCATGACAATATGATTGGTAAATGTGGAGGCGACAGCCATTTCCCATTCCTTACCGCGCGAACGGCGGTTGAAAAACATGACGCCAAATTCAGCCAGACCCTGAGCCAGTATTCCAATTCCAAGAATCGGCATGACAAAATAAAAAACTTGTAAGTGAATTTCTACCGGGAACGCAACGACCGGGTTCAGGAATGTCATCGTTAAAATATCATAGATTCCTTCGAGCCAGCCGTTTACCGGATGACCGGTTGTTTGTGACAAAAAATAAAAAAGCCAGCCGCATCCAGCCATGATCAGTAGAAAAAACAGCAAAGGCCGGCGAAACTGGCGCAGCAGCAGCGAAGTATCTCTCCACCCTGCCATGATTTTCCGCCATCTCGACCGGGCCAGTCTTACGAATCCCTTAATGATGGATGAGCCGTTCAATGCTGTAAAATAACCATGTTCAGGAAAAGGATGCTGTTGGAGGTACCGGTAATCGAACATAAAGGCGACGGATTTGGTCGTCTGTACCGCTGACCACGCGTAACACCACCACGCTCATGTCGTCGTTCGGCCTGCCTTGATCGATGCGGATCGCTTCAGACAGCAGTGAATCCGCAATCATTTGCGATGAAGGATTTTGATCCTCGAGCAAGCTTTCGAGTTGAGTGCAAATATCTAAGAACTGACCATATCGATCTCCCGCATGTACGAGTCCATCAGTATAGACGACAATCGTGGTGCCAAGGATCAGATGAAATTCTGTAATTGCCGGCCGGATGTTGCGAGAAGTGCCAATCGGCAAGCTCTCGCCGCTCAGGCATTGAATATCACCGGTTTGGGCGATAAAAATCGGCGCAGGATTGTTGCGAGTTACCACCAGGGTACCCGTCTGAAAATCAGCAGAGATAATATTCAAACAGGCGCTTACTTTGCCATTGCGTTCAGTGTACAGGTAATCAGACGCAGCTCGCGCCGCGGCGCCGTCGCGCACGCCTTCTGCCAGCAGACTGATTACTTTGCGGACAACCAATGTGGAAACTGTTTTTGCTCCCCGGCCTGAAGTCTGTCCATCTGAGAGCACAACCGACATACCCCCGTTGGGCCTTTCAACGACTTCCAGAGTATCGCCGCTTTCAGATGACGCATATTTGTTGGTTTTGGCTACTGCGATCTGAATTTCCATAATACAAATTTTACTGCAAATTAACCGCAGGAAAAGGGGCAATTATGACAATATACAACCTTTTTCTATCTTGACGGCACAGTTCTTCACCTTTATAATTCAACGGCTTTATATAAGGAAATTGGCAAGAAAAACAGGAGTAATGATGGTTCCGCAACCCAAACGTAAGTTATCAAAAGGCCGCCGAGATCGACGCCGCGCACAAGATGCCCTGCAGGCGATTAATCTCGTTCAGTGCAGCAATTGTGGTGAGATGCGCTTGCCGCATACCGTTTGCCCAAAATGTGGGCAGTATCAAGGACGCGAGGTCATTAGCGTCGAAACAGAAAAGAAATCAAAATAAATAGGTAACTGAGCCCCCAGAATTTGATGGGGTTTATCGGTTAATCTACAGAACATCCCTTTTATCCCCCGCCCAAATGAGCAGGGGATTTTATTTTTTAGGGTGGATCCGGTCGCGAACACCCGCAAATTGACCTGTTTCCATAACCTGAATTATTTTAATAACTCAAGATATTTGATGTTAAAGCGCCCAGGCCAGCAGGATTCCAAGCAGGGCAACAATAATCCCCAGGTGAAGAAAAAGGTTGGATGTCGTCAGCCAACCAGCAGGGATAACCTGAAAAAGTAAGTTAATGAGCACCAGGCCAATCCCAAGCAACGGCAAAAGACCTTTGCGTGCGGCGATAAATTCCGAGATACGGTCCAGTAGAAGTGAGAATTTTTGCAACATATGCACCTGCGTCAGATCTTCTTTTCACGCACCAGGAAGGGTGTGAAACGGGTCATCAACCTGCCTGGGATTAATCCATCCATACGCACACCACCCCGACCGTGTTCAATAAAGGATATCTGGCCCTGTTCGTGGAAAAGCGAAATTAATTGGCCTTCTTGATACGGAAGGCGAATTTGTATCGGGATATAGGTTTCAAACAGCTGGGTTTCTATGGCATGCACCAGGTCGTTTATGCCCAGGCCGGTAAGGGCTGAAGTCGCCACGGAATCATCGAAATTTTCCAGCGAGTGGCGGGCTGCTTCTGGGTCTTTCAAGTTGTCAATTTTATTCAATGCCCGAATGACCGGGATATCATTAGCATCGATTTCTTTGAGGGTCTGGTCGACAGCCAGGCTTTGAGCCCTGGCATTGGGATGAGTAATGTCAACGACATGGATTAACAGATCTGCTTCCGCGATTTCCTCCAAAGTGGCGCGAAACGCCGCCACCAACTGGGTGGGGAGTTTCTGGATGAACCCTACCGTATCGGAGAAAAGAACGTCGTGACCGCCTGGCAGCTTAACCCGGCGAGTGGTGGGATCCAGGGTAGCAAAAAGCTGGTCGGCCACATACACATTGGCTTTAGATAAGCGGTTGAGCAGGGTTGACTTTCCGGCATTCGTATAGCCGACAAGAGCGATAACCGGGATGCGCGAGCGTTTCCGTTGAGCGCGGTAGCGCATGCGGTGGGCGCGCACCTTTTCCAATTCAGCCTTCAAATTAGAGATCCGTTTCCGGATCTCGCGCCGGTCGACTTCCAACTGTGTTTCTCCGGGACCGCGCAGGCCGACGCCGCCCACACTGCCGGTGCGACCAGAAGCGCCGCCGGATTGACGAGCCAGATGGGTCCAGGCGCGGGTCAATCTCGGAAGACGGTACTCGTACTGGGCCAGCTCGACCTGCAAATAACCTTCACGGGTGCTGGCGTGTTGGGCAAAGATGTCCAGAATCAATGCCGTGCGGTCGATGATCTGCACTTCCGGGCCGATTTTTTCTTCCAATTCACGGAGATGGCGGGGCGAAAGCTCGAAATCAAAGATAATGACATCGGCCAGGTTCTCCTCTGCCAATGCCTTAACTTCTTCTACTTTACCGGAACCAATATAGGTTACCGCATTAGGATGGTCTAAAACCTGGGTCGCCTGGCCAACTACTACCAGACCAGCAGTATTGGCCAGCAGCTCAAGCTCGGCCAGCGAATCATCTATTGACAACATTTCCGGTACACCGTGGATTTCCGCGCCTACTAAAAAAGCACGCTGTCGGGGTAACGTCGTTGGTTCTGTGAATTTTTTTGGCATTAATATTCGTTTCCCGGTTGCCGCGACACCCAGGATGTGAGGCGACCCATCGCCTCTTTGATCCTGTCCGTCGCCATACCCAAAGATATGCGCAGGTATCCTTCGCCGTAATCGCCGTATACGATACCAGGCGTGGTGCTGACGCCGGTTTCTTCGAGCAGGCGGTTGCAAAATTGGGTTGAATCTTTAAAACCAGGCGGAAGATGAGCCCAAACATATATCGCCGCGGGAGGTGTCTCGACTAAGAATCCACCGGCTCGCAGACCCTGTATTACGATATCGCGGCGATCCTGGTAAATCTGGTTGCGCTCCTCCAACCAGCTTTGATCTCCGGTCATGGCTGTGATCCCTGCCTCGAGGACCGGGCCAAAATGCGACGAATCTACCTGGCTCTTATAAGTATGCAGGTAACCCAAAACCTGTTTATTACCCACTGCCATGCCTAAACGCCATCCGCCCATATTATACGATTTGGAAAGTGAGTTAAATTCGATTGCCACATCTTTTGCGCCTGGAACCTGCATGATGCTGGGAGCAGCATACCCGTCAAAACACACATCGACATACGGCGCATCGTGCGCAATCAGAACCCCATATTTATGGCCAAACTCAACCGCTTTTTTGAGGAACGAGAGCGGCGCAACTGCCCCGGTCGGATTGTTGGGATAATTCAACCAGAGAATTTTTGCCTGACGAGCGATCTGTTCTGGGATCGAGTCCAAATCAGGGAGAAACTTATTCTCATGCAAAAGAGGCAATGTGTAAATGTTCGCGCCGGCGATCAGGCTGCCGCCGCGGTACACAGGGTAACCGGGGTCGGGAATGAGAGAATAATCCCCGGGATTGATCAAAACTTGCGCAAGGTTAAACAACCCTTCCTTTGAGCCGATTAATCCCAATACCTCACTGGCGGGATCTAACTCGACCCCGAAGCGACGGGAATAGTAAGCTGCCGCGGCTTTGCGGTATGCGGGAGTGCCGCCGTTGGCAGTATAGCCGTGGGTATCTGACCGCCGAGCCGATTGTTCGAGGGCATCAATAATAAAATTTGCTGGAGGTAAGTCGGGAGACCCCATATCCAAGCGGATAACATCTACATTATTTGATCGTAAATCAGCCAGCTTTTGCAGTAATCCCGCAAAAAAATAGGGTTTAAAGGATGCAATTCTGTCAGATGGATGGTAAGATACCTTTTGATTTTCCATTTCAGGGCTTGACCTCATCTTTTTTTGATTGGTGTGCTAATGGCGCAAATAGCTTTGCCATCTGAGCATCGGGCGGTTCGGCGCGCATCGGGATGAGAATATGGAATGTTGATCCTGGGCAGGTTATTTCATCGTATCCGGGTGATTCTACCCAGATCGTTCCTCCATGCGATTCAATGATACCCTTTGCGATGCGTAATCCCAAACCAGGCCCTCCGCCTTTAAATTTTGTTTTTCCGCTGGAATGAAGAGCGGAATTACCCAGGTGAACAAACCTGGTAAAAATAGCCTGGACATCCTCCATGTCGATCCCGATACCGCTATCCTGCACAATGACTTCCATAAAGCCCGGTAATTTACGGCCTTCTATGGTGATTTCACCGCCATCCGGCGTGTACTTTATCGCATTGGAAATGACGTTGCGTAATACCTGTAAAATGCGCTCCGGGTCGCCGAAGGTCATTTCATTCAACCCTGGGAAAGACCGGACTTCCAGTTTTTGCTTGCGCTCTTCGACAGTCAGGGAGAATTCTTCAACCAGGGTCGCGATCAGCCGGTTAATCCACAGAGGCTGGAAGTTCAGTGCAAGCAAATTATTATCGATGAGTGACACATCGATCATATCATCGATGATCGATCGCAGGCGGTGTGCGCCAATTTGTACGCCGTCGACCAGCATTTTTTGATATGGGAGCAAACCAGCCTGCTCAAGGTTTTCCCTGAGCATGGTCGCATAACCGTCAATTAAGGTCAGTGGAGTTTTCAATTCATGCGCGGCGACTGCAATAAAATCTGATTTACTGCGGTCCAGTTTTTCTAATGTTTGTTTGACCTGGTCCAGCTGCTGGGTAAGATATACTACTTTAACTTCCATTTCCAATTGAGCGGCACGGCTAAACGAATAATTTATATAAGGTAGAAGAACGCCGGTTAACTCAAGCGCTGTTGATTCAGGCAGATTCTCGCGAAGCGAATGATAAGTAACAGCGGAGAGTTCTTCGATCAGGCTTATCAAACTGCTGGACGATCCTTCCAGGTCTGTCTGGGTTAATGATTTTGACCACTCGACGAACATGGAATCCAGAATTTGCGGTTCGCCAGCATTGACCGCCTGGAGCAACAAATCAAAATATTGAGCAGATAAATTCGCTGCACTTTCCCGCACCCCCGGGTTCTTCGCCAGCGACTGGACAGCCAGCGAAATCCAGATTGTGCGCAGTGAGGCTAAATCATTAACTACTTCCATATCCATATAGTTTAAGCGTTTTGAAGGATTTTGCCAAATGTTATTTTGATATTATCCATTTTGTCATCGTGTCGCCAACGACTTTTAGACTATCCGCGGATACTTTATCGGCAGTGTCCGCAGTGGTGTGCCAATATGGATAATCGAAATCAATCAGGTCGGCTGCTGGATAACCCAACCTTAAGAAGGGAGTATGGTCGTCAATCATCGAAAATTTTAATTTGTCAATAAATTGGTTGGAGAATCCTGCTTCAGCCGCGGCTTGCCAGATTTGGCTGGCGATTTCGGTGTTTGAGGTCTGTTCTTTGTAGATATTTAACTGAGCATCACCGATCATATCCAAAACGACCACTGCCTGCGGCGGAGTAGTCAGTGATTGGGCAAAAGCCTTTGAACCCAAAATCCAATCCCAGCCAGGTATGTCACCCTGGTCTTCAAGGTCGAAGAATACAAGCCAAATATCAATATCCAGATTGGCAGGCAGTGTTCGCGCTAATTCGATCAGCACTGCCACACCGGATGCTCCATCATTTGCCCCAGGAACGGGAAGGTTGCGTTTTGCGGCGTCAGGGTCCTTATCCGCAACCATACGCGTGTCATAATGAGCGCCCAAAATGATGGCAGAGTTCGTGGATCCTCGTTTGCCGACAATGTTTCGATATGAATGTCCCATGATCTCGCCGGTCTGTGTTTCAACTGTCCAACCGTTTATTTTCAACTCGGCCGTGATCCAATCCGCGGTTTGCTGGTGTGCAGCCGATCCCGGTGTCCTTGGCCCAAGACTTATTTGATAGGCGACATCTTTCCAGGCGCGCTGTCCATCAAATACTTCTTGCCCGCCAGAATTCATGCGAGAGGCGAAAAAAATAATCGCTCCACCAACGGTGATGATGATGACAAAAATCCAAAAAGGCTTTATTTTCATTTTTATGATTTTCTGTAGAAGGGAATATTTAGCTCATGACAGTAGGTTATCAATTCATCCAGCCCACGGTTCAAATAAAGACGATTGCGCTCTGTTCTACTTTCCGGGCGTTGGGATAAGGGTGGCAGAATGCCGTAGTTGGATTTCATGGGTTGAAAATCCATCAAGCTAGCGGTGGTGATGTAGCTGCACAAAGCCCCCAGCATCGTCGTTTGGGGTAAGGTGAGCAAGGTTTGATTTCGTAAATAACGCACCATATTCAATCCTGACAGCAGACCCGTCGCGATATTTCCCATATAACCTTCCACGCCGGTGATTTGCCCGGCAAAAAATAAGTCGCTCCGTATGCGGGATTGCAGCGTGGGCCAAAGTAATAAAGGCGACGCAATAAAGGTATTACGGTGCATCTGACCATAGCGTGCAAATTCTGCGTTCTCGAGGCTGGGAATCATGCGAAAGACGCGTTTCTGTTCCGGATAAGTCAGATTGGTTTGAAATCCTACCATGTTATACAGGCTTGCCGCGAAATTATCCTGCCTGAGTTGGACAACCGCGTGTGCCCTGTGCCCGGTGCGCGGATTGCGCAGCCCGATCGGACGCAGCGGCCCGAATTCCAAAGCCTTTTCTCCACGTTCGGCGATCACCTCCACTGGTAAGCAGCCTTCGAAAAAACGATGCATCCCGGCTTTCACTCCCTGGCGAACGTCTTGCTCGAACTCGCGCAGCTCGAATTCGATCGGCATTTTTTACGGCATCGACAAAATCCAGATATTGATTAATGTCCATGGGGCAGTTGATATAATCACCCTCATCCTGTTCACCTAAACCAAAACGTGATGCGCGAAATGCTATTTCCATATTGATTGATCCAGCCAGGATGATCGGTGCGACGGCGTCATAAAAGAAAAGTCGATCCTGACCTGAAAACTCCTGAATTGCCGCGGCAAGCGCGGGTGAAGTGAGCGGACCTGAAGCAATGATCACAGGAGATGAGGGTATCTGGCGCATTTCTTCCCGGATTACAGTGATATTGGGATGATTTTCAATCTGCTGCGAAACGGCATGAGCGAATGTATCCCGGTCAACTGCCAGGGCACCTCCTGCCGGCAATGCACATGCTTCGGCGCAACGCAGGAGCATAGAACCTAACAGGCGCAGTTCTTCTTTAAGCATGCCAGATGCGCGATCAACCAGGTTTGAACCGAGGGAATTTGAACATACCAGCTCACCCAGGCGGTCTGTAATGTGGGCGCCGGTCATTTTTCCAGGACGCATCTCATATAACGCTACTTTTAACCCACTTTCTGCAGCCTGCCAGGCTGCTTCACTACCAGCAATTCCACCTCCGATTACTATTAGATCAACCACATGCATCTCCTGGTACGAAACTCGCAACTAAATTTTACCACCTGAGGAAAAATTGGGCTGGCATGAAACTTGCATCCTTTTGAGACACAAGCTATACTAGTTCAAACAGGTGTGGGAATGTATCAAATTCATTATCAATCACTTCGGCCGCAAACGACTGCCCACTTGGCGCAGACAATGACTCTGCTCAGCCTGACCGCAGATGAACTGCACCAGCAAATTGATGCAGAGCTGGCATCAAACCCGGCATTAGAAATGGTTGATGAACGGCGCTGTCCTGTTTGCCGGCGATTGCTGCCGGGAAAAGGACCATGTCCGGTATGCAGCCAACCAAAGTTAGATCACAATGACGAACCAGTAGTATTTATTTCCCCACGCGAAGATTTTTACCCGACCAGCGGTAATTCAGGGGTCGAAGAATTACCTGAAGATTCGTTTTCCTCAACCCATGAAGAGCTGCCGGAATTTGTGCTGCGGCAGATTGCCCCTGACTTAAGCAAAGAAGATCGGCGGCTGGCAGCCTATATCCTTACCCACCTGGATGAAGACGGCTTATTAACCATTACACTTCCAGAGGTAGCCCGTTATTTTCATATTCCGCTCAGCCAGGTTGAACATCTGCAGCACATTATCCAGCGGGCTGAACCGATGGGCGTTGGTTCTTGCTCCACTCAAGAAGCTTTACTCGCCCAATTGGATATTCTTGCGGAAACACATCATGTGCCTGAATTGTGCAGAGCTGTTATCAGGGAAGCGATGGATTTACTCAGCCGGCGCCAGTATTCAGAATTGGCCAGGCATTTCCATGTTTCTCTACGCCAGATCCAACCAGTGGTTAAATTTATCAGTGACAATCTAAACCCTTTCCCGGCGCGCTCCCATTGGGGGGATGTTCGCCAACCGACATCCACCAACGTGCAGGTGTACCACCGGCCTGACATCATCATCAATCACCAAAATGAAGACGAAAACGGTCCCCTGGTAGTGGAAATTATTATGCCGCTGGCCGGAACTTTACGAGTAAATCCGTTATTCAAAGAAGCAATTCGCGAGGCCTCGGAAGACAAGCGAGAAGCCTGGAAAAGCGACCTGGAAAGAGCTTCATTATTCGTAAAATGTATCCAGCAGCGCAACCACACCATGCAGCGCTTGCTTCAACGGGTAGTCTCAATTCAAAAAGAATTCATCATCTACGGAGAAAAATATTTAAAACCGATCACCAGAGCATCTTTCTCCCTGGAATTAGGCGTGCATGAATCCACTATTTCGCGCGCCGTAGCAAATAAGACTGTCCAATTACCAAATCGAAAAATAATCCCAATGTCGGAATTTTTTGACCGGAGTTTGAATGTGCGCACCGTCTTAAAGGATATAATAGCCAGTGAACCGCACCCATTAAGCGATACTGAATTGGCTAATTTATTAATTAAAGACGGGTATACTGTTGCCCGGCGCACGGTTGCGAAATACCGGGCAATGGAAGGAATTCTCCCGGCTCACTTACGGCACGCAGGGATTGCAACATAATGTCATTAGGAACCACATCCCCACCTAAACGTTCTTTGTGGCGAAAAACGCCCTCTTTATCAGATTTAGGGACATTATTAAACCATATTTCAGATCCTGCGCTGATCATAGACCGGTCGCGCAGTTCGATATTATTTGTCAATTCCGCTTTTCTCGAACTGACTGCCCATTCTGCCAGTGATTTCAAAGACCTGCTTTTTCGCGAACTGTTTTTCGGGCCGATCGACAATGCTATCCTGATTAATGAGGATGGCAAAGGCCAATTGATCCGAAAAAATCGTACTCCGATCGATATAACGTATAAAATCAGCGCAATTGATGATAACGGCCTGTGGGGATTGGTTACGTTTCAATCTACACAACGTCAATTAAAGGAAAACTGGCACGGAGTGTTATTGAACGGACTGCGTGAGCTTTCCCAGTTAGCCGGGAAGGGTGAGCTGCAAAGCTCCCTCGAACAAGCTGTGCAGATCTTACACGATGTTTTAGGGCTGGAACTAGTCGGGATATATCACGCCGATAGCGAATATCCCCGTTTGCGGCTGCTGGCAACATACGATCCAAATCTTGTTTTGCCTGAGACCCTTCCGGTCACAGATCTGATCCGCCTGTCCACAGCACAAGTCTGGTATCCTGGAAGGCGTGTTTCCACTGAGCTTTATCGCAACGGCCGGATGAAAGGGGTAAGTTATCTGGCGTCGACCCCGCTCGGGCAGGAAGGAGCCTGGCTGGGGCTGTTGGTTGTCGGAGACCAGAAAACGCGGCCGGTTGACAACTTGCTGCAGTTAATATCGGTGATTGGCGCGATCATCAGCATGGCTGTTGAGCAATATATTCTGGTGACTAACCAGAGATTGGTAATTGAAAAGCAGACCAGAGCGCTGGCTTTACAAAGCGTCCTGGCTGAGCACGTCCATGAGGGCGTTATCCTGGTTGGTAAAGATTTAATGGTTGAGGAGATCAACCCGATCGCTGAAATGATGCTGGGATATTCAAATAAGGAAGCCGTGCAGGTTCCAGTGGAAAATATCTTGATCGGACCAGAGCGGCTCATGCCGGCATTGAACGATGCGCTGCGAGGTGTGCCAACGCACAGCCTGGGACAGGTTATGCTTCATCATCGTGACGGGCAGGCATTCCCGGCAAAGATCGAGACCATACCTATTGAAAAAGACGGGAAAGTACCCTCGATTTTAGTGCTTATCACGGACATTAGCTCTGATGAACAAAATAAAATCCGTACCCAGCAACTCGAACAAAGGGCTGTGATCGGGGAGGTGATTCAAGTCTTCGCCCATGAGGTGCGCAATCCGATAAATAATATTTCGCTGACACTGGAAGCGATGGGCAGTGAATTAACCCCGGAGGATCCTAACCAGGAATTTATCACCCGGATGCAAGGTGATTGTTCTCGTTTGAGCCATCTGATGGAATCTATTTTGGCATCTTCAAAACCGCTGGAGCCACGTTTTGAGCGGCTTGAACTGCAAGTGTTATTACGAAAAATCACAGAACGCTGGCGGCCCAGGTTCGCGAAAGTAAGCGTCAAGCCTTTTACCCAGCTAAATATGCAAACGCCTCCAATTAAAGGCGACCCGCGTTCTTTGGAACAGGTATTTACCAATCTATTTAATAACGCGGTCGACGCGATGGCCAAGCAAGGCGGCGGTACTTTGGCGATTAAACTGGCACCGGTAAATCTCATACCCAATTTACCGCAAGTCGAGGTCACAATCACGGATAACGGTCCCGGGATTCCAGATGAAATTCGGGATCACCTTTTTGAGCCGTTTGTCTCAAATAATCCGCGCGGCACAGGTCTGGGTCTGGCAATTACCAAGCAAATCGTGACTGCCCACCGAGGATCGATTAAAGTAAATTCGTTTCCAGGGGGGACAGTTTTTCAGGTGATTTTACCCGCGTATGTGGAGGGAGAATAATTCTTTATGGCGATTACCGTTTTAGTTGTGGATGACGAGGATAATGCCCGAGATAGTCTTTCATCTTTATTGACCCGGCAGGGATATGAAGTGGTTGGGGCCGCCACCATGGCTGAGGCGCGTGAGAATTTAAAACGCGGAACCGGGGATGTTGTTTTGCTGGACGTAATGCTGCCGGATGGGTATGGCCCGGATTTATTGATCGAGACCGCCCAGCAGCCAATTCGCCCACCGATCATTTTAATCACGGCATATGGTGATATTGACATGGCTGTTGAAGCCATGAGGAACGGAGCCCACGATTTTTTGACAAAACCCGTTCAATTTAAACAATTGGAGCAGTCGATTAATCGGGCGGTAGAGATTATCCGTATGCGCCAGGAATTAAACCACTTACGCCAGCTTCAACAGCAGAAAGCCAATTTTGTAGCAGGAAAAAGTCCGGATATGGTGAATACCCTGACCCAGGCCCACCGGGCAGCTGCCGCTTCCGTTTCTGTGTTGATCACAGGAGAAACCGGAACCGGTAAAGAGATCCTGGCAAAATATATACACAACAGCGGTCCGCGAGCCGCGAATCCTTTTGTGGCGATTAATTGCGCAGCGATCCAAACCACGGTATTAGAATCTGAATTATTTGGATACGAACCAGGTGCGTTTACTGGAGCCGAGCGCCGTAAGCATGGTTTGATGGAAATCGCAGATGGCGGGATCCTTTTTCTCGATGAATTGGCATCTATGCCGCTGGATATTCAGGCAAAGCTATTACGGGTGATTGAAGAAAAAGCCTTCCGTCGCGTGGGTGGAACCCAGATGATTAAGACCGATGTCGAGATTGTGGCGGCATCCAACCGTGATCTGAAAGCATTAATCCGGGATGGCCAATTTCGGGAGGATTTATATTACCGGCTGAAGGTTGTCGACTTGCATTTACCCGCGCTGCGCGACCGGAAAGAAGATATTCCTGAGCTGGTTGGTTTTTTTATCCGGTTAAATAATCAGCGGCTGGGATTAAATATTACGGATATCACACCGCGGGCGATGAAAGCGATTCTTGATTATCCCTGGCCGGGAAATATCCGTGAATTGAGCAACGCTATTGAGCGCGCCATGTTGTTCTGCGATGATCCTGCCATCGATATTTCACACCTGCCTGGCGACCTTACCCGAAACTGCCCATAAACATTCTTTGGCATACTACTTGCATCACTGCCTCTTGAGAATATGCTCAGGAGGCAGTGATGTTTCAACTCAATCTTCAAGATACTCTTTCGGTTATTATTTCTGCAATGGCAGTTCTGGGGGTGATCGCTTTAGCCGCCGGTATCTTCGTTCTCTTTCGTAAAGTCATGGGTGACGAATTGAAAGTGATCGCCAGCCAGACAACTAGACTGGCTCAAAAAGGCATCGCCGAAGAGATAACTGGCCTGGTAGGCAACGCTTCGGCACTGCTTGAAGCATTAAACCAGCTGGTAAAAACGACCACGGGTGTTGGGGTCTTCTTAACGCTGATTGGCTTTATCCTGTTGGTGGTTGCTTACTATCTAGGTCTGCAGCCCTAAATTAGTGCTGGCAGCTGTATTCGGATGGCTGTCATCTGGATCCAAGAGGAGGGCCAAGTATGCAACCCAATGATGTGTTAACCGAGCTTAGAAAGAATTTTTCAACTACGAAAGCTCAGCGAATTATCCCTATATTACGCAGGGATGTTTTGCTGTGGAACGCACTGCAGGATGATGAGTATTTTCACAAGTTGACTGCTTTTTCAGGAGATGATCCTGAAAAGTGGAGCCCTGCATACATGACGCTGGTTGCGCTTGTGAAAAATCCAGAGCAGGGTCATTCCCTGGGCGAACTGGTTGAATTGGCGTTAAAAAGTTCGGGTGAAGCGCTGCGTTTATTCGATGAAACCCGGCAGATCGTTCGGCAGCCGAAAAATATTTCCGAGGCTGGCTATCTTGCGTTGGCCATGTATGAACGATTTGTTAAAAACAACATGACCCGGACGCTTTTGCAAGAAATAATGCCTTTACCCGGAGAGGCTGAGCGGCCGGCGTTGTATATCTGGCAAACGCCGTTGGCGATCTTGATAGGCTTAGTTGATGAGCCGCTGGATATTCTGCGCGCATTATTGCCCAAGCGTATTTCCCCTCTCGTGCAGCAGTGGGTGTGCAACGCAGTATTAAGCAATCCCTATGAATATGAGCGGAAATTAGGAATTTACACTGCCCTGTTCACCGGCCTTCCACCAGCTCAACAGCTAAGCTGGATGCGGCAAATCCATATGGTTGAGGATAAGAGCCTTGTGGCGGAAATCGCCCGGCAGCTCCTGACCAAGACATCGATCAGCAGCGCTCAATTACTCAGTAAGACTAATTTAGATATGATCGATATTGAGACTGCGATCGTGCGCTGTCTTGAAATGCAGAGGCTGGCAGGCCTGTACCGGTTTGCCAACCAACCGGCAAATGCCAGAGTGATGCTGCAAAAAGCTCAATCTATAGTCCAGCATTGGCTGGCAGGATTAGGTGTTCAAGATGCCGATCTCTCAACCCAGGAAGGGCAGCCAGCAGCCGCCCTGGCGGCGCTGCAAAATGCATTGACTCTTGGCGGCGGATCAAATGGGATGCAGTCAGAAATTTTATTATCCGTACCCGATCCCGAGCAGGCCGAATCGCTTGTGGTTCAGCTATCTGACCAAACGACCAATCCTATTTCACAGATTTTCTTAGCCAGTCGGATTGCGAAAAATGGAGACCCAGAGTTCGGTCACGAGATGGCGAACCGGGCGGTTGAATTATGGCTGCAGCAGGTAAACCGCCAGCCGATCGTATTTTCGTCGCAATTTGCGATTGATTGGCATCCGATCAGCCTGGTGAAGGCCTTGGTCGATTTAAAATTGCCTCAACAAGCGATCTCCGTCGCCACAAAATTACAGGAAATCCAACCGGCAGATCCCGCCATGAATATATTGATATCCCATATTTATGATGAAATTGGGAACACGCGCCAGGCTTTGATTTACGGGCAGTTCGCAGCATCGATTTCCCCCGAAGATGCTGACATCCATGCATGGTTGTCCTTCTTATGGAGTAAATTAGGTTCCTGGGAATCCTCTTTTCTGGAACAACACCAGGCCATTTTCCTTAAAAAGCAGCCATCTGCGGAAGATTGGGTAATTCTTGCGCGCTGTGCGGTGATGTTGAAGAACTGGGTCAGGGTTGAGGAAGCTTGCGACCAGGCTTTAGCTTTGAATAGTGACCAGGGATCCGCGCTGGCGATGAAAGGGCAGGCGTTTCTCGAGACAGGAAAATTGGAAGAAGCCGGAAAATTACTCAGCCGGGGAACGATGTTGGCGCCAGAAGAAGAAGATGCCTGGCTGCAATTGGCGCGTTTATATCATCGCACGAACAATGATCAACGCGCATTAGAAACATTGCGGGCTGCGGTTCTGGCAGTACCAGGATCGGCGGACATCAATTTTGCACTTGGCCGCTCTTATTTGGATTATGGACAAACCTCTGAGGCGCTGCCTTTCTTGCGAAAAGCAGCTTCGTTGAATCAAAATTCAATCGATATCGCCGTAGATTTGGGTGAAACATTGACTATTTTGGGGCATATGGATGAAGCATTACAGCTTATTGAACAAGCGCGCGTCCAATGGCCTCAACATCCGAAATTAGCATTTACCCACGCTCAGGCCGCCTTATCCATCGGCAATCGGGAAACAGCTCTAAAAGCGCTTGAAGTTGCCTTAGAAGCAGATCACCCTGAGCACGATTGGTACCTCTTGTTCGCTCGAACGATCCTCGGAAAGGATTTATACCGGCCGGTGGTCAGTAAGAGTGATTATGCCTGGTTATTAAAGGCGGAACAGTCCCTGGATCAAGCCCTCCTGCTCCAGCCTGGACAATATGAAACCCAGTTGTTACTGGCCGAAGTTGTGCAGCGCAAAGGAAATTATCAGCAAGCATTCGAGATGTTTGAGAAATTAATGGATTACCCGGAATTTCAGACTGCAGAATACCGGTGGCGCGTTCAGGCAGGATTGGGCCAGGTATCGTTGAATCTCAAGCAGTATGACAGCGCTCTGGCGTCTTTACAAGAGGCTGTTCAGGATCAACCAGAAAATGTTTATCTTCAGCATCTTCTGGCAGAATCATATTTCTTGAGCAAGTTAGATAAGCAGGCCTTGACCACTGCCCGGTTCGCTCTGAGATTAATGCCTGATGATCTGGAGAACTTGACCTGGTTTGCGGATATCATGTCCAGATTAGGCGAGTTAATGGAGGCTATTCAGGCGCTGCGTACGGCTACCCAGCTGGTGCCTGATAGCCCCAACTTGTGGCTGAAATTGGCAGAATTGAACCTGCAGTTAGGAGACCCTGTCACAGCGCGGGAAAATCTACAAAAATTGGTAGCGCTCAAACGTCTTGATCGAGAGATCTTGCATCAGGGTGGCAGAATTTTCCAATTCATGGGTGACCTGAATGAGGTCCTGGATTGTCTGGTAAGGATTGAGAATCCAGACATTGGGGTTCAACTGGAGATTGCTTATTTTGCCTCACAGACCAACAAGTTTGAAGTTGGGTTAAAAGTTGTCCAGGATGCAGCCCAGGCGTACCCGAATGAGACCGGTGTGTACCTGGTTGAAGCTGAATTATTAACCAAACTCAATCGGTTGGATGCTGCCCTGGCATGTCTGGAACATGCATTGCATCTGAATGAGAACCCGGCAAGAGAATCATCCGATGAGGCTAAAAGCCATTTGGAAGAAACTGCAGAGCGGGGATTGGTGCCGGCAGAATGGTTAAAGTCCATCCAAACGACCGAGGCTATTCACGATCACCTTGCCAAGCTATTTCACCAGATGGGAGATTTGGTTTCAGCAGCTCATCATGCGGAGCGGGCATTGGAGAATACCCCCGATAGTTTTGAACTGCGACTTCAGGCGGCTGAACTCAGCGAGGCATTGATGCAGTCTGAACGTAAATTAAAAATCTTGAATGAAATGAAGATGCCCGATCTGACATCAGGGAATCCTCTTGGGGAAGAAACCGCGAATAGTATCGTCCAGATGCTGGCGATGCAAGCCGAAATGGCGCTTGATAGCGGCAACCTTGACCAGGCCAAGGAATTTGAACAGAAGGCCAGACAATTGAATGTGACCCATTCAAAACTCCAGGCGGTTCAAGCCAGGTTGAGTGCTATCGAGGGTGATTGGGTTAGCGCCGCACAATTCCTGGATGCCTCCGCAAAAACTCCAGGTGTCTGGTATGGTAAAGCGGCGCTTGAGCTGTTTGAGTGGGACAAAGGGCTTAGCATATTAGAAGTTTTATCAAACCAACAGCCTTCGGACATCAATGCTCAGTATTGGCTGGCTCGTGGTCTCGCAACAGCAGCATTCACACGCAAAACTGGAAAAATGCTGAAAATAAACGCCCATTTGCCAGGTGAGCATGTGATGAGTGAAAAGGCGCAAGGCCAATTTGAACGGGCCTCGACTGCTGCGGTGAAAAACGGGCAAACATGTGCTGAGCATTGGCAAATCATCGGCAGAGCCATTTTCCAGCCCGGATTACAAACGATTCGTTCTCTGGCATCTATACTGCCTGGCGAATTCGAGGCTGCGGCATTGGTATCCGTTTTACGGGAGATCACGAATTATCCAGGAGCAATCCAGGTAGCTGAGCAATATAATGACAGCCCTGAGGTCTTATTCCAACTGGCCTTGTGCTACATGGAGCAAGATAATCCGCATGGTCTGGAGGCCATCCAAAAAGCAGCCGACCTGAAAGCCAATCACCCCTTGTTCCTGGCCCTTCTGGCAAAAGCCAGCCAATCAGCAGATCTACTTGAAGATGCCTTGAACGTATTGGAAAAAGCACTGGAAATGTGGCCGAATGAACCAGAATGGCACATCTGGGCCAGCCAGTTAGCCGAAGAATTGGGTATGGAAGACCAGGTGGTTGATCATTGGGACCATGTTTTGAAATTAGTCCCAATGCGACAAGGGCCTGCTGTGGCTGCTGGCAAAGCGTATTTGAACCACCATCAAGAACATAAAGCAATACTGGTATTGGAAGAAGCCACCAATGAGGATCCGGGGCTAATCTCTGCCTGGTATTTATTGGGGAAGGCATATACCCAGGTCGGGCAATACAAGATGGCTCTGGCAAGCGCTGAAAAGGCATCCAAACTTGAGCCAAATTCAGTTGAGCCGGCTTTGTTGTGCGGCGAAGTTGCCCTAAAAATGGGACATGCAGATGAAGCTTTGCAATGGGGCCAAAAAGCAGTCATGCTTGATAGCAAGCATCCAGATGCCGCATTGTTTGTGGCAAATGTCTTCACCCAAAGGAATAACCTGCCAGAAGCCTTAAATATTATTGAAAAATCGATCCAGCAGAATGTGACATCCAAAGAGATGCTGTTGAAACGAGCGTCGTTGATTTACCAGTTGAGTGGGGTACAAGCAGCGCTGCCAGAATTAACCAGCCTGAATGCCGCGTATCCAGACCAGCCAGCCATTTTGAAGCTCCTGGCGCAGGCTGAAATGGAATCGGGTGATTTGGCAGGGGCTGAAAAAATCGCTGCCCAGGCTCTCAGTCTTGATCCGATCCAACCGACCATAAATTTATTAATGGGAAAGCTGCAAAGGTTGGCAGGCCAGCTTGATAAAGCGATACATTTCCTCACCGAATCGATCCGTCAAGATCCTGCCGATGCGGATGCTTACCTTGAACTTGGGCAGGCTTATTTGGACCGCCGTGAAACAAGTCAGGCGCTCCAGGTGTATCAAAAAGCAATGAAATCCATCCCACAGGATCATCGTCCATTTTATCAATCGGGCCTAATTTTGCGAGAGGGCAAAGACTACCATGGCGCCGAAGCAATGCTGCGCCGGGCAGCCGAACTGGCTCCAGATGACCTGAATATCCGCCGGCAGTTAGGTGCGGTCATCACATTAAACCTGATTCATAGTTCTCAGGAGGCAAGTTCGAGCAATGAATCCCAGCATGCATCAATCCATTAACCCGCGGGTTTTTTCCCGCAAAAATTTTCTACAACTACTGGAAGCTTCTTTCGAAAGCGGCTCCTACCGTTTTGCCAGACAGGCATCATTGAATTGGCTGGCGGTCTTCCCAGGTGATCTGACGATCCAATTGTATCTGGGGAAAGCCCATCTGGCCGAGGGAAAAATTGCGCAGGCTTTACCGGTGGTAGAAAGAGTCTGCCGGTTTGATCCGGAATATTTTGAAGCACAGGAAACACTGTCAGCGATCTACCGTAGAATGGATCCTGCCAAGTTTGTTGACTCTCAAGCAGCGGCGCTGATTCTCTCAAACGAACAAATAAGCGAAAAGTATCCAGAATGGGTCGGATGGCAGCGGGCCGCGCGAAAAGCTGCAGAAAATGGCAACCTTCAAGAAGCAGATCATTTTCTACACCAGGTAATGAGCGTTGCGCCTGATTTTGCCCTGGCTGCGATTGACCACCTGAACTATGGATGGAAACAACGTGACCGGTCAACCCTCTACAAACTGGCTGAAATTTACCACAAACACTGGCCAGATTGTTTGCAGTTTGCTTTGCGTCTGGCAGAGGTTGAAATAGACTTTGGCAATGAGACCTCTGCAGTAGGTCTTTTGCACCAGTGTGTGGCAAATGATGCTACCGGACATGCCGCCCAACGCCTGTGGGGATTAGATCATCGTTATCTACCTTTATGGCCCGGTGGACTGGAAATATATCTGGATCTGCCCGTTCCCGCTGAGGTTGCTTTTCAACTGGGTTGGAACAGGCTCCCATCTGGTGAAAGCATATCTCCCACGCCTGGAGGGAACACTGCAGGTAACGGCGTTGGTAGTAATCTGGCTGGTGTGGCTGCAAGTGAAACGCCAACCTCATCCAATGCCTCCGCTGCGGCACCGGAAACCAGCCTTTCAGGAAGTGAACGGAGATTGGGAAACGACGAGACCATAAAAGCCGTCGAAGAAACTTTCACGCGCCTGGCGAAGCAAATGAAGCGCCCGTCCTTGGGGCGTTCGGACGGTCGTTACCCGGTCTACGTTATTTTTTCCACGATCACAGGATTGGATGCCCATTATGGACCACAAACACGCGATATCTTGATTAAAGAAATGCAATCCCTGGCAGACTACGTTGGCCAAAGACCGGGATGGAACACTCTCATCTTTCTTCCCGATCAACCAGAATGTGTTGAAAAATTTGGTTTGAAACCTGTCGATGTGTTGGATCCCTGGAAGTTAAAGCTGGCTTTGGTGGATCTTGACCAGGCTCTAGCAAAAAAAGGGCAGATGATTGGCGCTTTGCTGATTGTCGGTGGAGCGGAAATTGTACCATTTCATCGCTTACCGAACCCAACCAGTGATATTGATCAGGACGTGCCGTCGGACAACCCATATGCCACTCTTGATTCAAATTACTTCGTACCGGAATGGCCTGTGGGCAGGCTGCCGGGTGAAGCCGGTAAAGATGCGGGTTTCTTGTTGGCACAATTACGTTTCTTAAATAAGTATCATGCGAAGAAAGCGAAACTATCTCCCCAATTAGGCAACTTGATCCGCTGGCTGATCGCATTCCTGAATCAACGCGCTTCAGTAAGGCAGATGAAGGGTTTTGGATTTACCGCAGCAGTTTGGAAAGAAGCCTCCGCACTGGTATTAAAATCGATGAACGAAAAGGCGGAGCTGCTTGTCAGCCCGCCCAACCTGACGAATACGATCGATACAAACCAGCTGATGAAGTCTCCCCTGGAATATTTCAATTTGCACGGTCTTTCAGATTCGGCGGAATGGTACGGGCAAAAGGATGGAACGGATGCTTCAAATGAACCGGACTATCCGGTAGCGCTAAGTCCTAAGAATTTGACCAAGAATGGCAATTCGCCTCAAATTGTATTTACTGAAGCATGTTATGGAGCGCATATTTTTGAAAAGAGCGAGGATCAGTCATTAGCGCTAAAATTTTTATCTGTTGGCAGCCGCGCTTTTGTCGGTTCGACAACGATCGCTTACGGTTCTGTATCTGCTCCATTGATCGGCGCAGACTTATTGGGTTTTCATTTTTGGAAATACTTGCGTGAAGGTTCAACCGTTGGTGAGGCGCTTTTACAAGGAAAACTGGCATTAGCAAAAGAAATGAACCAACGTCAGGGATTTTTAGATGGGGAAGACCAGAAGACATTAATTTCCTTTGTCCTGTTTGGCGACCCGTTAACCGGTTACGAGGCATTCAACACTCGGTCGAAGTCCATATTACGTTTCAAAACTCACCCTACAGTAAAAACCATTTGTGACCGTCAGGCGGAAGGTAGTGAAAATGTATTCATCTCGCAGGCGACCTTAAAGGAAGTAAAAACGATCGTTGAAGCATACCTGCCCGGTCTGGATGACGCCGATTTCGCGGTGAGTGAGATGCACGAAGAATGCGATGGTCTCGGGCACGAGTGCCCCACAGCTGCGCTGGGGGTAAAAAGCGGAAAAACCGGAAAAACGGGTGGGGTAGTGGTCACGGTCAGTAAATCGGTAAAATTCGCCAAACAGACATTTCACCAATATGCCAGGGTCACTTTGAATGAAAAAGGGAAAATGGTTAAACTGGCTGTCTCAAGGTAGGCCAATCTAATAGACGAAGATAAAGGCGGGGTTGCCCGCCTTTATCTATTTAAAGTTGCGAACCTGTATTTGATCGCTTATAATTTGCGATTGTTTGCAGTTTACCCATAGGAGACTCCATGAATAAAAAATGGTCTGGGGCGGAAATTCGTCAAAGCTTTATCGACTTCTTCGAGGAACACGGACATACCTTTGTGGCTTCATCGTCACTGGTACCTGGGGGAGATCAAACTTTGCTGTTCACCAATGCAGGTATGGTGCAATTTAAAGATGTGTTCCTGGGTACCGACAAAAGGCCATATACCCGGGCAACGAATTCTCAGAAATGCATGCGTGTAGCCGGAAAACACAACGATCTGGATGACGTCGGGCGAGACGATACCCACCATACTTTTTTTGAGATGCTGGGGAATTGGTCTTTTGGGGATTATTACAAAAAAGAAGCCATTACCTGGACCTGGCAGCTGTTGACGGAAGTTTGGGGGTTGGATCGCAATAGATTGTGGGCGACTTGTTTTAAAGATGATAAAGGCGATATTCCTACGGATGATGAAGCTGCTCAGAGCTGGAGTCAGCAGCCGGGGATTGATCTTAAACATATTATTTTTTTTGGACGTAAAGATAATTTTTGGGAAATGGCGGATGTGGGACCCTGTGGCCCTTGCAGCGAGATTCATTACGACAGGGGATTGGAATATTGCAATAAACGAGATATGCCGGGCCATGTATGCCAGGTAAACGGTGATTGCACCCGCTTCCTGGAATTATGGAACCTGGTTTTTATTCAATACAACCGGATAAGCGCTGCTGAATTGCAGCCTTTACCGGCGACACATGTGGATACAGGCATGGGTTTTGAGCGAATTGTCTCAGTCTTACAAGATGTAAGCTCAAATTACAGGACGGATTTACTGTATCCCTTGATCCAGACTGTACAGGCGTTAACCGGTCAAACGGATGAAGGCGTCACGCAGAATTTCACACCGTATCGGGTGATCGCTGATCATGCCAGGGCATCCGCATTTTTAATCGCAGATGGCGTGGTCCCGGGAAATATCGGCCGGAATTACATCTGCCGCATGATCATTCGCCGTGCCGCCCGGTTTGGTAGAAAAATCGGCCTGGGCGAACCTTTTATGGCAAAAGTAGCGCAAACGGTTATCGACCAATACGGCTCGGCTTACCCTGAGCTGCTCAAGAACCGGGCGACCATCCTCGATAATCTCACTCGCGAGGAACATCGCTTTCAACGAACCGTCGACGCCGGTTTGGGAAAATTAGACGAGCTGCTGGTTGCATTGCGGGCGAAGAATCAATCTGTTCTAGACGGGCGCGAAGCATTTGATCTTTATGCCACCCTGGGCCTGCCCTTTGAGATTGCCAGGGATGTGGCCCGTGAGCAAGGTCTGGATGTTGATGAGGCAGGCTTTCGTGAAGCCATGGATGAGCACCGCCTGGCTTCTGGGGCAGGTAAGGCGTTTGGCGCACTGGGCGGCGAACAGGTTGAAATTTATCGAGGTGTGTTAAATAATCTGGTAAAAAGCGGGCGAATAAAACCGGAAGGGGTAGATTACGATCCGTACGGAAACATTGAAGTGCATGACAGGGTATTGGCAATCATCAAGGATGGAGTCTCAGTCACGGACGTAGAGGAGGGCGATGCGGTCGAAGTCATCCTTTCACACACATGTTTCTATGTAGAATCGGGTGGGCAGGTTTCTGATACCGGGGTCATCCATGCCAATAAAGCCCCCGAATGGGATATCGAGGTAATCGATACTCGCAAACCTGCTGCAGGAGTGATCGTGCACGTTGGAAAAGTGATCTCGGGTAATCCTCAAGTAGATGATGAAGTGATCGCGAAGGTCGACGCGCTGCGCCGGCAGGATATCATGCGCAACCATACAGCGACTCACCTGCTTCACGCCGAATTACACAAGGTGCTGGGGGGTCATGCCCGCCAGGCAGGGTCATTGGTTGCCCCCGACCGGTTAAGATTCGATTTTACCCATCCAGATGCCATCACTACAGCCCAGCTTGAGAAAATTGAAGCGGGCGTGAACGGGAATATTCTTAATAATTACCACCTCAATATCAAATCAAAGCCGTTGGCCCAGGCCATTTCAGAAGGTGCTATGGCATTGTTTGGTGAAAAATATGGAGAAACGGTACGTACAATCACGATCGGAGATAACGAACAGATTTCGTACGAACTCTGTGGTGGAACCCACGTTGATGAAACAGGAGATATTGGCTTGTTCTTGATCACCAGTGAAGGCAGCGCAGCAGCCGGTGTCCGCAGGATTGAGGCGGTGACCGGTCGCAGCGCTTATGAGCTGGTCCAGAAACGTTTCCGGATTCTCAAACAGACTGCTGCTTTGATGGGAAGTGCAATGGATGATGTGGCAGGCAAAACGCAGGCGCTGATCGATGAAGGCGAGCAGAACCGTAAACATATTCTGAAACTGCGTCAGGATCTGGTCGCTGCTGAATTTTCAAAAACCCTGACGCAGGTACCACTGATCGCAGAAACGCCGGTGTTGGCAGCAGTTCTGGCAAACGCGGATATCGACACGCTGCGGCAGATGACCGATCGCTTTCGCCAGCAATATCCCAGCGGGGTGGTGGTGTTGGGCAGCGCATATGAAGGCCGCCCGGTCTTGATTGGCTGTGTCACGGAAGACCTGGTGAAAAAGGGGTTGAACGCCGGAGAAATCGTGCGCTCTATTGCCCTGATTATCGGCGGCAGCGGCGGGGGAAGGCCGACCCTGGCCCAGGCGGGCGGCAAGGATGCCAGCAAGCTTCAGGAGGCAATCGATCAGGTACGTCCGTTGGTTGCCGCGAAACTTAAAGCTTGAGACAAAAAAAGCACCCTCACAGGTGCTTTTTTTGTCTCAAACTCATAAATTTTCGAGATATTTGAGCAGCAAGCGAATCCCAAAACCGGTAGCACCTTTAGGGCAGTACGGCAGCTCTTTTTCCGTATCTGCCACACCCGCTATGTCCAGATGCGCCCAGGGTACGTTGTCATTTACAAACTGTTTCAAAAATGTGCCGCCCAATATTGCGTGCCCTTCACGACCGCCTGAATTTTTTAGATCGGCGTCATCACCTTTGATTAATTTTTCAAAATCCGCGTCTAGGGGCAGGCGCCAGAGGCGTTCGTGTACTACCTCACCTGCAGTAAATAATTTCAAGGCCAGGTCATCGTCGTTGGACATTAATCCTGCGCGGACGTGCCCTAAGGAAACCACTACGCCTCCGGTTAAGGTGGCTAAATCGATCATTGCCCGCGGCGAGTAATTCTTCTGCGCATAGGTAAGGGCATCCGCCAGAACAAGGCGGCCTTCCGCATCGGTGCTGATAATTTCGACTGTTTTTCCGGATAGCATGTGGATGATATCATCCGGGCGGTAGGATTCGCCTGAAACCATATTCTCGGCAGCGCTGATCATGCCAATCACTGGATTCTTCACTTTTAGCTGGCTTACCAGGTGGAGCATGGCGGCAACAGTCGTTCCACCGCATTTATCATATTTCATCCCTTTGATGCCATCTGTGGTTTTCAATGAATAACCCCCGGTATCAAAGGTAATTGCTTTTCCAATTAAAATCACTGGGCGAGCATCGGGGGATGGGTTGTTCCCCGGATATTCTAAGACGATTAAACGGGGTGGGGTGTTGCTGCCTTTACCCACGCTGAGAATTCCCCCTGCGCCTATCTCGGCTAATTCAATCTCATCGATTACCTTGACGCTGATCCCATCATATTCCGCCAATGCTCGCACTCGTTCCGCCAGGGATAGAGGGTTGATGACATTGGCCGGTTCATGCGCCCAATCCCGCGCCAGGTTTACAGCAGCGCATGTTTTCAGCACCCTGGTCAGCAATGTGTCCAGGTCCGGTTGGGTAGACCACAGAAAGATTGTGGATGATGGCTGGGTTTCCTGGGAATTTTTATATTGGTTGAACTGGTATGCTCCGAGAATAATCCCTTCGAGTAGAGCGGAAACATGAGATTGGCTGCGGGCATAAACTGGCTTCAGGTCGAGATCGGCAGTTTCGACCCCAGATTTCACCATCCAACGAGCCAGCCCACCTCCTGCCTGGCGATATATTTCGGGTGTCATCACTGCATCCTTACCGAGCGAAACCCGCAGCGTGGATATGCCAGATGCATCATGGGTAAGCACTACATCCCCGATTTGAATTGGAACAGCGCCCAATGATGGATTTTGAGGGGCTTCAAGGAACTCTATTCTCAGTTTACTGAGAGATTGGTCAGATGAAGCAATCGCGATTTGAATAAAGCCTGGTCGTTCTGAAAATGTGCGGTTCAACGATTTTCTCCTGGGGAAGTTTTATTTCCGATACCTTGAATTTCCCAAAAAATAATTTCAGGTGGGCAAAAAAGACGAAGCCGTGGAGCAGCTGCGCCTTCCATACCAATGCCACGGGTGACATAAAGCGCCATGTTTCCGACCGCGATCCGTCCCATTTCGAACTGCTTGCCGTATAAAGATCCGGTCACCAGCGCGCCGAAACCGGGAATACGCACCTGTCCGCCGTGGGTATGACCTGACAGTTGGAGATCGACTCCGCGGTTCGCGGCGATAGGGGCCAAATCGGGACTATGGTAAAGCAATAAAGTGAAATTCTGAGGATTTTGCGAAACGATAGACTTGAGTTTATCTCCGTCGATGTGTGGGCGGTGCGTACAGGTCAGACCGGCGATATCTATTTTGCCTTGGGGTAAGTCAATGGTTTGTTTTTCATCTTTCAGCCATTCGACTGGCAGATTTTCCATAATTACCGGCATCGTTTCTTTCAAATCAACAGCAGGGCTGCCGCTGACCAAAAATACGCCCAATGGTGCTTTCCACTGGCTTATCACCTGGCGCGCATGTTCGATGGCAGTAGGATCAGTCCGGTATGAAAGGTTGAGGATATCCCCCGAAAAAATAATCAGGTCAGGCTGCAGGAGGTCAATCTTTTCTTGCAAGGCACGTTCACGTTGGGTGATTCGCTCAATATGCAGATCACCCAGGTGAAGCACGCGCAGGCGAGTTTTTGCCGGAAGTTTAGCCGTGGATAGTTTCTGGTGCGTGATTCCCAATCTGTGTGGCTCGATCCAGGTTGAATAGACAACCAGCAGGATGCCGATACCCTGGAGAATGTAGCTCGCGGGCAGGGGTAGAACATAGGCTATTACCCCGCGCAGAACAGCCAGGATCAGCACTACCGGTTGGGCCGGACCAAAGGATCTTTTAAACACCGGCAGCAATCCGATCACAAGCCAATCGATCAAGAAAAAGCCCCATAAATTCAAGAATGTTGGCCATTCAAAATGGGAGGCAATGGCAGACAGTATGAAAAGAAGCCCGCAAAAAATTAATGCGGGTATCCTTTCGATCGCCTGTAACTTATGTAGAACAACATCAAAAAGATTGCCGGTTTCACCAGGAACCCGGCTGAGGTGAGAGAAATCTTTTTCAGTAATCATTAAAAGTGTTACCGTTTTGCTTTTTGCTCTTCAAATGCTTCCATCAATAACCGGCAGTAATTCGGAATATCTGCGACAACTCTTCCCCAAACGATATTGCCGCTGCGAAAAGCTGAATCATCACGCCATATCGCGCCAGCATTGATCAGGTCATCCTTGATGCCTACACTGCCTGTGGCCTGGTGCCCGGCGACGATACCGGCGCTGATGCCCACTAACCCCGCGTGGCAGATCATCCCGACGGTCTTTCCGGCATCATACATCACTCTGACAATATTCTTGACGGCATCATAACGCCTCAATTTATCGGGTGCCCAGCCTCCTGGGATAATCACTGCGTCAAATTGATTGGGGTCCGCGTTGTCGAAGGAAATATCGGATCGGGCGGGAACGCCGTATTTGCCAGAATAAGTTTCATTCGCAGATGCACCCGCGACGATAACTTCTGCCCCTTCTTCTCTCAGGCGCATGAACGGCACCCAGAATTCGAGGTCCTCAAATTCCGGACCCACCAAAATCAACACTTTGAAACCTTCTAATCGCATCTCTACTCCTTTTCTCTTATCGTTTACTATAGCAGAAATGGTTAGAATTGTTAATTTGCTGTTTCGTTTATGATATCTTTTATATATGACAGGATCGATGGAATGCCGCTCAACCGCTGGTAATAGAAATCATTCACAACTTTAATCACTTCTGTCTGGGCAAATTGTACCTCATCATCACGCATTTCACTCGGATCGTGGTGCGAAACACTATCACGCAAACGCAGCAATGATTCGACGATCTTTATTTCTTCCTGGCCTTCCAACGCTCGAACTACATTGATGATAAGTTGATCAAACTGTTTGAGAATGGCATCCATAGTGATGGTGGACCCGGCCTCGCCGGCCTCATTTAATGATTCGATCAGAGACCAGACCTGATAAAGGACTGTAGCCGGTTCATCAAACAATTCGCGCAGAAAAGCAGCTTCGGTATATCTGCCGGTCAAACGGAAAATATTGTACATTCGCTTGGCAACTTTGCCGTAATTTCGCGGGTCCTTCCCGGCATATTTTTGCACTTCATGTTCGAGCTGCTTGACATAATCGTCCAATGCCGAAGAAGCGACATGTTTGACCAGTTTTGAAAACACGGGGATTGACTCGGCCTGTAAGTACACTTCCTGAAAATAAGGATCCAGATAACCATCTAACGGGCTTATCGTTCCATCCGGCGCTTCCCAGGTAACATCAAGCATATTGCTGGCATTGGCTACTCGACCGAGCACAGGATATGCGACGACCCAATCCAACTTGCACCACCCCGGGTCTGTTTTTACCTGGTCCCAGGTAAGGGTGATGGGGACGCCTTCAGGTGTTTTCGCCTCGATAAATCCTTTGATTATTTCATCGGCTGACCACGAGATCGGCGCCCCGGCCTTCTTACCGATATTATTACGAATAACAGCCGAAGGGTAAGATCCAAATTTGACTTCTACCAACCGGTAGGTATCGCCTTTTATCGAGGAGAGTGCTTTTTCACGCATGATGCGCGCAAGAATGCTGCAGGCTTCTTCACGGTCTGGGGCAATAATATTTACCCGTTCAAAATAATCGCAATCTCCCGGATAAGATTGAATTTTTGATTGGGCGGCGGATCCAGATAACGCCAAGGCGGTTTCCACGACTCCGGGTTCATCTTGAAATTCAACGATCGAGCCTATCGCGCGAAAATATGACAGGTCGGCTGGGCTAAAATCCAGCATGGTAACTTTATGGCCATAGACGCCGTTGGATTGGTCAACGGCGATGTCAGAGTCTGCTTTCCAGGATGCGATTGCTGTTAACCACTGCAGGGCTTCCTCTTCATCCATTTCCACGCCTAAATTTTTCGCGGAATCTATGATGCGGTTTAAATCCGAAGAAGGGTCAGCATTTCCAGATGATTCCATTCTATCTCCTATAAGACAATGAGTTCAATTTCTATCTGAATTGTAATCAAAAACCGGTGGTTTATCCACCGGTTTTTGAGGTTTACATAATGTTACAGCAACACAATGACGTTGCTGAACATCTTACCAACCTGTGGGCCGAGAAGAGCAAGAATAATAATTACAGCGAGAGCAACCAACATCATAATAAGAGCATACTCGATAAGCCCTTGCCCAGCACTTCGGGCCGGTTCCATAATCACCACCTCCTTTCGACCAGTAATAAGTATCCCTTATCATATATTATCTGACATCTTATATACGCACGCGTTAACGGAATTGAAAGGTTTGAAAGAAGCCCGGGGTATTCTCTCCGGGCTTCTATGTAATAAAGGTTTAGTTCTCTTCCGGGAACCAGCAGCACAATACTAATTCGCGGGCAGCCTTTACCTCGTCCAATCTACCCACCGGGGTAGAATGAGGCGCCTCATGCAGCAAATCCGGCGCGGCATGTGCTTCCTTCGCAATATTAATTAATGCATCCGCGAAGGCATCCATTGTTTGCTTGCTCTCTGTTTCTGTGGGCTCGATCATTAACGCTTCATGCACGATTAGCGGGAAATAATTCGTAGGCGGATGGAAATTGTAATCCATCAAACGCTTACTGATGTCGAGGGCATGGATTTCTGGAGCATCCTTCCAGACACCTTCTAATACGAATTCATGCATACAAATCCGGTCAAAAGGTACGTGGAAGTCGCCGCGTAACCGGGCGAGTAGATAATTTGCATTCAGAACAGCGTATTCAGCAATCTGACGCAGCCCTTCGCTTCCATGCATGCTGATATAGGTGAACGCCCGCACCATCATACCAAATTGGCCGTAGAATGATTTAACTCGACCGATAGATTTCTCCGGCATCACGGGTCCATACAGGGGAGGCAAATCTTCGCCGCCTTCTTCTATGATTGAAATAATCGGTCCTGGTAAATAATCGAACAGATGAGAGGCCACGCCAACAGGTCCTGAGCCAGGACCGCCTCCACCATGAGGGGTGGAAAAGGTCTTATGCAGATTGAAGTGCATTACGTCAATTCCCAGGTCACCAGGGCGGCATATACCCAACAGTGCATTCAGATTTGCCCCATCACCATAAACCAGCCCACCGCATTGATGGACAAGCTCAACTACCTGCAGCACATTTTGGTCAAACAGTCCCAGGGTGTTTGGGTTGGTGAGCATCAAACCCGCGATTTGCTCGCTGCATAATTCCTTAAGGGCCTCGACATCAACATTTCCATGGGAATCGGTGGCAACGGGCACGACCTCATACCCATTCATGGCAGAACTGGCGGGATTTGTTCCGTGAGCAGAATCGGGGATGAGTATCTTTGTGCGTTTGAAATCTCCGCGATTCCGGTGATAGGAGCGGATGATCATTACGCCGACCAGCTCTCCCTGCGCGCCGGCTGCCGGTTGCAGGCTTACACCCTCAAAGCCGCTGATATCTTTAAGCCATTCCTGCATTTGAAACATCAATGCCAGATTGCCTTGCACCGTCTCAATCGGCTGCAAGGGATGGGTAAAAGCGAAACCCGGTAAACGCGCGGCCTCCTCGTTGATTTTAGGGTTGTACTTCATCGTGCATGACCCTAAAGGATAAAATCCGCCATCGATCGAGTAGTTCATTTCAGATAGATGGGTGAAATGGCGGATGACATCCAGTTCGGATAACTCAGGCAAGGGGAGGTCACTACGCACAAATTGGTCAGGTAGACTGAAGTCAGGCACATCCGATTCCGGAAACCGCACCCCAATTCTTCCACGCGAAGACAGCTCAAATATGGTGGATTCAGGCATAGGACACCTCCATGAGCGCATCGCACAGCAGGTCAATTTCTTCCCTGGTATTCATTTCTGTAACCGCAATCAACATATGGTTTTTCAATGTAGGAAATACCTGTCCAAGGTCAAGTCCACCCAGGATATCATGATCCAGCAGGTGCAGGTTGATTTCTTCGACCGGTTGGTCGCAGCAGACCACGAACTCGTGGAAAAAAGCTTCGGGAAGGCAGACTTTGAAGCCTGGAATTTCACCGATTTTTTCCGCCGCATAATGAGCTTTCTGGTAGCACAGGTTGGCCACCTGTTTTAAACCGTTTTTCCCTAATAGACTGAGATAGACTGTGGCGGCAAGTGCAATCAACCCCTGGTTCGTACAGATATTAGAAGTGGCCTTTTCACGACGAATGTGCTGTTCTCGCGCAGTAAGAGTCAGGACGTATCCCCGCCTGCCAGCCGCATCGATAGATTCTCCCACCAAACGTCCGGCTATTTTACGCACAAAATCTTTTTTGGTGGCAAAGATACCCAGATAGGGCCCACCAAATGACATTGGAATTCCCAGGGGTTGTCCCTCCCCCACGACGATATCCGCTCCGAACTCTGAAGGCGGTTTGAGTAAGGCGAGCGCGGTTGGATTAACTGCCACGCAAAACAAAGCGCCTTGGACATGAACTGTTTCGGCCAGTGTGCTGTAATCGTAAATCCGACCAAGAAAATCAGGATATTGAACGACCACCAGGGCTGTCTCAGCATCCACCAATCCAGAGAGGTATTCAGGACCATCCAGGGGATCGATCTCAGGTTCGTCCCCTGTAACGATGACACCTTCGTATCCGCTCAGGTAAGTTTTCAATACGCCCCTGAAATCGGGATGGATTGTTTTCGATACTACAAATTTTCTCCGTTTACCCCGAAAGTGGTGGTACGCCAATACCGCGGCTTCAGCGGTTGCAGTCGCGCCATCGTAATGAGATGCATTACTGACATCCATCCCCGTAAGGGCGCAAATTAAGCTTTGATATTCGAATATCGCCTGCAATGTGCCTTGTGACACTTCGGGTTGGTAAGGTGTATAGGCAGTGAGGAACTCACCTCTGCGGATGATTGCATCGACGGCGGCTGGGATGTAATGGTTGTACGCTCCAGCGCCTAAAAAGCATGCCAGCTCACGTGCAGAGTCGTTGGCATTTGCCAATCCTTGGGCTTCCGCGATTGCTTCCATTTCGCTCAAGGCAGGTGGGATATTCAACTGTGGAAATCGATATTTTTGGGGAACATCCTGAAACAGATCCTCTATCCGATCGATTCCGATCGCGTCCAACATCGCTTTCCGCTCAGAATCTGTGTGCGGGATGAACATTTAATGGCTCCGCTCTTCACAATATGCCTGGTAACCTTTCGCTTCTAACAGGCTTTCCAGGTCGGCGAGATTATCCATTTTTAATTTCAACATCCAGGCTTCCCCGTAGGGATCGTTGTTGATTGCTTCAGGTGTTTGGGAAAGATTCTCGTTGATTTCAATCACTTCACCAGACACTGGAGCAATCACATCAGCGGCGGCTTTGACAGATTCTACAGTAACAATAGTATCATTCTTGGATACATGGTCGCCAACCGCGGCGGAAATTTCCACATAAACGATGTCAGAGAGCTGGCTCTGAGCGTAATCTGAGATGCCGATGGTCGCGACATCGCCTTTGACCATCACCCACTCATCCGTTTTGGCATATTTAAGATTGGTCGGTACATTCATTTGAGTTCTCCTGTTTTCAAAAAAAATTAAGGCACACGTCAAATCAGACGTGTGCCTCTGTCATTAACCTGAGAGATTCACCCGGGTGGGTTTGCCCCTTCGGTGCCTTTGGGCTTTTCAGAGGTTGCATGATCAGGGTCCTTTTTACCTGAGAGATTCACCAGAAATCGTCAGTTTCTGGCTTGCCCCTTCGGTGCCGTTTAGGGTCTCTTCCCCGGTCAGCGGTAACTCTCATCCATTCTAAGGATGAATGGATGAAAAGTCAATATTATTAAACTCCCCTGATTTTCATGAAAACCTATTTTTTCTCAACCGGATATTTTGCCTGAATCCAGGCGTTAAAGCCGCCTTTCAACGCACTTACCTTTGTATATCCTTTTGAAAGAAGAGTAGATGCCGCACGGGCACTGGATTCTTCTGAAGGTCAGGTACAGTAAGTGATAATCCATTGATTGGGGTCCAACTGGCTGAACCTTGCGTCAAATTCACCCAGAGGGATGCTCAGCGCACCAGTAATATGATCGGCATTATAAACATCGAGGTCGCGAACATCCACAAAAACGGCGGATTTATTATCAAGAGCAGCCTTTGCGTCAGCGAGCGACACCCTGGGTACGTTTGAATAAGGAATGTTGATATTCGCTGTCGGTGTCGTGGATGTATTTTGAGGGGTGCCAGACAGGCCCTGCCATAATAGAATGCTTATGATCAGAATCAACCCGCCACCGATGAGGATCAAAGGCATTGAATTTGCCGTTGGGCGTGTGTTACGTTTACCAGGCATAATAATTTTTTGGCTCCTTTAATTATTAGCCATATTTTACCTGATAAAGCATGATAATTTCAGGATTGCCAGGGAATATCGTGCGGTTGGATTTGAGGTGGGTTCAACCAGGAGAGCCAACCGGTAGTATTTCTCTTTTCGGGGGTATAACGGTCAAATCCGACCAAGACCAGGCTTACGGCCAATAGAGCCGCACCAACCCATTGAACAGGGGTTAATGTTTCACCTAAAAGCAATGCAGCTGAGAAAACCGTGATCAATAGTTCACCCAAACCCATCAGAGCTGTTTGCATGCCTCCCAGGTGCTTCACACCCAGAAATAGTGTGATCCTGGAGAAAAATGTGATCCCCGCCAGCCCCAATACAGGAAGATAATTAATTTCAAGTCCTGGAAGAATCGGATCGACCAGGAAGAATGCGACGGTTACAGTGATTGCCATAGACAGCAAAGTATACAAGGTGACAGTTGGCGCGGGAACCTCGAATAATATACGCTGATTGATTAACAGGTGTAAAGCATACAATATCGCTGAGCCAGCCATCATCAGGGCACCTGATATATCGATCGGTTTCTCCCCGCTGCACAACAGCAGAAATACACCCGGTAGAGCCAATGCCAGCCTCAGCAACGTGACCAGGTGAATTGGCTGCCGGTCCAGCAGCAGCCAGAAGGCCAGAAAAATGGGGTAAAAGGAATAAATCAACTGGCCAATACTGGCATCTATGCGGCTCAAGCCGGTGTAAAACAAGATCGACCCTAAACCATTAATGAACCCTGCTAAAAAGCATCCCACCAGGCCTACAGGGAATATGTAGAAGAATGGCCTTTGAAAGAGAGCCATGAGTCCGATCAGCAATAAAACCGCAATTCCGGTACGTAAAGCGACGACTGCCAGAGGAGAAAAGCCAATCAGTAAAGCTTGTTTACCAAAAATTGGCGCCATCCCTAAAAAAATGGCTGACGCCACTGCGGCCTGTATCCCTTTGGCTCTGCCTTGCGAGTTCATGGTGCTTCACCTCTTGGCTTGGTTGGCGTGTCTGGTATACGTTTTATGCAGATTTCAATCGTTAACCCAGCAAAGCTCGAACCTCATCCAATAAATCATCATTCAAGAAATCACCTTTTCTCATCAGGCTTTGTATGTGCCCTTGCAGACGCATTTTTTCCGCGGAAGTTAACTCTTTTGCCGTCACGACGATAATTGGGATGTCCGCGGTATCCGGATCGGATTGCAGCCGATCCAACACAGCAAATCCGTCCATTTCGGGCATCATTAAATCAAGAATAATCAGATTTGGATGTTCCTTGTGAATAAGGTCGACTGCTTCCTGACCATTCGTCGCTTCAAAAATTGAAAAATTGCCTTGAGATTGAAGAATCCGGTAGATTAGCCGGCGCGCATCTGGATTATCGTCCACGACGGCAATCCGTGGAAAACGATCGATCCCCACCTTGCTTAAAGCAGCCAGCAATCCCTCTTCTGGATTTTCCTCCATCGTCCTGGTGGGCAATTCCAAACTCCGCGACCAGTCAGTTCCAAGAATATTTCGTTCGATCGGGGTGGTATGACCGGTGCAATTCATAACGATGGTGTCTGATGGTTTAATCGCCCCAGCACGGACCAACTTGATCAAACCGGCAAATGCAACTGCCGCGGCTGGCTCCACCGAAAATCCTTCCATTTTGGCCAGGAAATGCATGGCGCGGAAAGCTTCTTGATCCGAGACACTTTCAAAAATTCCCCCCGAAGCCGATAAAATCTTCTTACGCAGCAGAGTATATGAACGTCCCGGGTCGCCTGTGGATAGGGTGGCGATCAGGGTAGTGGATGATCGGATGGGAACCGCCACGTCGCGATCTTGTTTCCAGGCATGAACCATTGGGGCACATCCTTCAACCTGGATGATGCCCATTTTTGGAATTTTATTGACCAGGCCGATCTCAAACAATTCATTGAAACCTTTAATTACGCCAAGCGGGCCCAGTCCGCCGCTCACCGATTGAAAATACCAGTCGGGAGCACGCCAGGGCGCTGGATTTAGGGTTGCATCAACATCTGGTGGACCGACCAAAGTGGTCATTTGTTCGGCAGCTTCAAAGGCGATCGTCTTCATCGCTTCGATGCATGGAATACTGCGCGACCCAAGGTCTAGATGAATACCTTTCTGCCGGGCAAAATCCGCGGCAATTTGCTTTGTCTGGTCATACGACCCGGTAATCTTTATTACTTGCGTCCCATATAAAGCCACTTCGCGCATTTTTTCCGCGGGCACAAGACTGGTGAGAAATGCCCAAAGCTTGATTCCGGCCCGCGCAGCATAAGCAGAATAAGCGATAGCGACATTTCCGGTTGATGCTACCACGACCTCATTAATGCCTGCTTCTTTATAGGCTGCCATGGACACTGCTGCCTGGCGATCCTTGAATGAGTGAGTCGGTCCCTGGCGTTCATCTTTAATATATATATTAGGGCACCCCAGCATCATTCCCAGATTTACCGCTCGAAGCAAAGGTGTACCACCCTCTCCGAAGGATAACGTAGGCTGGGGTTTGTTAATCGGCAGAAGCTCGCGATAACGCCAAAGATTAAATGGCCGAGAAGGAAGCTCGGTTAGAAGCTGGTTCGCCAGGTTAGAATACTGGTATCGGGCTTCCCTCCAGGTACTGCCGCAATTGGGGCAGGCTGGAGACAAGAGAGAATATGAACTCTTGTTTCCACAATCCAGACATTCCGCAATAAATTGGTCAGGCATAAAGAAAAAACTCCGGTCATGGGGCAATTTATCAGGGTGGGGGTGATTATATCCGTCTAATTTTCCGCAAAGACATTTCGATCGTCGTCAGCAGCTCTTGTTCGCGCAGCAGACCCTTTGTCAACATATGCTGGCCATACTGTGTCATTTGAGTCTGTTGTTCGGGAGAGAGGTCAGCGCCTGTTAATACAATGACCGGGAGATCTACTAAAGCATGATCAGCGCGTACATTTGCCAATACGGCAAAACCATCCATGTCTGGCATGAACAAATCAAGAATTACCGCGTCCGGCCGCTCGTTCTTAATCATTTCCCAGCCGTTTCTTCCCCCGCCAGTCGAAAGAACCTGGAAGCGCCCGCTTTCATGTAATACTTTTTGCACCAATCTGATATCCGATGGATCATCGTCAATCACCAGGATTTTATGAATTTTTCCATCTTTGTTCACCCGGCTGATGGTGTTAATTAGCTCTTCTGGCAAGAAGGGTTTTACCAGGTAATCGGCAGCGCCAAGATTAAATCCTTTATCTTCGTCGTCCAAAATTGAGCAAATTATTATCGGTATGTCACACGTTTCGGGATCGTTCTTCAGGGCCTGAAGCACCTGCCAACCGTCGATTTCGGGCATCATGATATCAAGTGTAATGGCATACGGTTTTAGGTTTTTAGCACGGACCACAGCCTGTTTGGGATCAGTGAGCGGCATCACCTGATATCCTTGAGGGGTTAAATAACGTTGGTAAAGGCTGATTACCTGGGGATCATCATCAATCGATAAGATCAGGTTATTCCCTTGAACCGCGGGCCGCACTTCGTGATCCAATAGGGTTGTCGGTAAAGTAAAGTAAAATGTACTGCCTTTTCCTGGTTCGCTGTGCAGCAGACCAATGCGGCCGCCATGCATCTCGACCATTGATCGGCATATCGAAAGGCCCAGTCCGGTTCCGCCAGTTTTACGAGTAGGCGAATCATCGACCTGTGAGAATGGTTGGAAAAGCTTTCCTTGATCTTCCGCTGCAATCCCGGCACCTGTATCGGCGATCGTGATCATCACTTCGGGTCTTCCGGCAGGGGAAACAACCTCGGAGGCCGTCACTGTGATCGTCCCCTTTTCGGTGAATTTTGCGGCATTCGAAACGAAATTTAGAAGTATCTGACGAACACGAGTTTGATCTGCCTGAACGGTCGGTAAATTTTTGGGAATATCCTGGTTCAAGCGGATTGGTTTGTCTTTCACGAGGCCAACTGCGGTCGACATTACGCCATTAACCAGGTCGCTCACATTCAGTTCGGCAATCTGGAGCTCCATTTTCCCGGCCTCGATTTTCGAAAGATCCAGGATATTGTTGATCAAGGTGAGCAAATGTTGACCTGAACTATAAATGGCGGATAAATCTTGTTTTTGGGTTTCATTTACCGGGCCATCAATGCCTTTAATAATTACGCGTGAAAAGCCAATGATGGAATTCAGCGGGGTGCGCAGTTCATGGCTCATATTTGCCAGGAACTGGCTTTTTACCCGGTCGACTTCTTTTATTTCCTGGTATGCGGTTTGGGATAGCTCATAAGCGTGCGCATTTTGGATGGCAACAGCGATCTGGTCCGCCAGAATTTGTAGGACCGATACATCGCCTGGAGTAAATGCGTTCACCTGGTTATATTGGATGTCCAGCGCACCGAAAACCTTATCGCCAGATTTCAATGGGATGCCAATTTCAGCGTGAGTATCAGGCAGCAGTGGGTTAGGATAATAAGTAGTAGATTGAGATACGTCAGCTACCACCTGGGTTTTTCCGGTGGCTGTCGCCGCGCCGATCACCGAGCGGGAACCAACCGCGAGTTTATGCTTGCGTTCTTTCATCAACTTGCCGGCATCCCCGCTTGATTCGCGAATCATGGCAAAGTTTCCCGGTTCATCGAGTAAAAACACAGAGACGTGGTAGAAGTTGAAACGCTCCGTTAATAAATTGACGATCCGGTCCAACAGGCGGTTAATGTCGAGGGTGCTGGTGGTATCCCGAGCGATCTCAGCAGCGGTTTGCAGCTCAAGAGCACGCCGTTGCGATTCGATCAGGAGGCGATATCTTTCCAGGGCGACCGCCAGGCTGCCCGAAGCCAGCTGCAGAATATGTGTTTCAGATTTCCGAAATACAGCGGGGTCGCGCGACGATATGGTAAGAAAACCAATATTCTTCTCACCCGAACGGAGGGGAACAATAAATAAAGCTCGTACTCCATGACTCTGGAAGGTCTGCCAGGAAGCCGGATCCATATTGGATTCGTTTATGTCTGGAATCATCTCCGGATCGGACAGATTCTGGAAATAAGCCAGGTTAGCCGCTGGAATTACCATTCCCAGGCAAGATGGCTCTTGCAGCTTATCGAGATATCCAACGACTTCATACCCTGAAATATTGCCATCGGATGTCTTTAACATACTGAATAAGGCGGTTCGATCTGCTTTTTCTGGCATCATCTGGGTCGCGACAAGCTGGATCAAAGCCTCGGGATCATTGGCCTGAGCGATGCCTTTATTAACCTGGTAGAGTCGCTCAGTCTCTGACAACGCGGCTTGTGTCCGCGCATAAAGGTTTTGGTTCTCGATGGCTGTTGCCATCTGATCCACCAGAGGGGGATATGAGCGTATCTCTCTACTTGAGAAGCTGTGTTTTCCTTCAGATTCCAGCAAAAGCACGCCTAATTGACGTTTGCCAGCCCATAAAGGTAGAATGGCGAGCGAGCGAACTTTACGCTGCTGGAAAATCTCGCGTAATGCAGGATCGATCTGAGCCTCATTCACATTGTCGATAAAAATTGGCGCCTGATTAAAAAATAAACGTTCGTAAGGTGTATGCGGGTATTCAGTGCCAATCGGTGCCGGCTGAGGGCCGCTCCCTGAATGCCATTTTGCGGCCACAATAATTTCAGTGGTTTTTGACTGCGGATTTTGGCGAAACAGAAGCAGCTCGGCGCGGTTAATGGCCGTGGTATGCATATCAGCAGTGAGCGCCATAATCATTTCATTAATATCGCTGGCCAGTGCCAGGCGATGGCTGGCGTTATACAGCGACTCAGTTTCGTCGAGAGAAATTTGCAGCTGGCCTAATAAATCTTCACGGATCAGCGTATTAGAAAAAGCATCCGCTGCTAATCTTAAGATATTTATTTCTTCGCTTAACCACTTTCGTTGGTCGCCGAAATGTTCAAAAGCCAGAAAATTAGGAACAGGACTCTTGCCGGGGACTGCGAGAAGCAGGATGGAACTGACGCCCCGCGATTGTGTGTATTCTCTCTCTGGGGCTGGAATCTCAGATGCAACTCCCGCGAACCAACCTTTATCACGCAGGTCGGCTGCCCAATGTGGGAATTGCTGGATGATTAACGGCAGTATTCCGGCGGCTTGCGATAAATTAGCTGTCGCGACCTTAGGCCATTCAGAAATGATCCGCCACTTTTGGGTATTATCGGATTGATCGTAGGCAGCAAAATAAGTCCGGTCATTTTTTGCCGCTGAGGACAAGGTACTTAATACTTCGGGCAGAGCCAGTGTGCCAAATTGAGTCAAGGTTGCCACTGCCTTGGCGACATTTCCCTGATAACGTTCGCGGATTTCCAAAGATTGCAAGGCATTGGTGATTTCTTGAAACAGATTCGAATTTTCAAGCGCAGTTGTTGCTTGAGCAGCAATTGTGGATAGCAGTTCAACTTCGACCGCGGTGTATGCGTTTTCTTTCTCCAAATCTTCGACCAGGATTACTCCCACCGGGCGATCTCCGGCAAGCATCGGAATTCCGAGGAGTGATTTTGGCACAGGCTCGGAAAAATCGATATTGCGCTGCTTTAAAACTTGACTTACCTGGCTGACTAGAAGCAGTGGGGTTTTTTTCTGTAAAATGTGATCGACAATTTGATTTCCAACGGGTCGGGCAGAAATACTTTTTCGCACATTGTCTATTGTGTGTACTGGAAAACTCAATAATTTATTTAGCGGGTCGAGAATCGCAATAGTCAAATTACGATGATCCAGAATTTCACCAATGCTTTTCTGCACCAGATTCAGCAGCTCTTGCCGGGAGGTCAATTTGCTCAACTGCTGGCCTACCTGGTTCAGGAGGCTTAAATCTTGATTTCTTTTGGAGGTTTCTTTTTCTGCGCGAATTCTTTCTGTTAATTCCTGTTGCACGGCTGCATACAGGCGCGCATTTTCAATGGCTTGAGCAAGCTGGCGCGCCACATCCTGGGCCAGCATCAGATCATCTTCGCTCCATTTTCTTTTGCGGTTTTCGTCCAGGATTTCGATGACACCGCTGGTGTCTTCGCCTATTTTAAATGGAACGGCTAATGCAGCAGCGTTCACTTCAGGGCTTGCTTCGGTCACAGGTTCATTCAGGTGCAGGCTGGTTTTCGCGGCATTTGTCCAGGGTTTTTCCGCTTTATACGTCTTTCCATCTTGTATGGCAATGCCTTTTGTTAATTCGGGCATTTTCAATGGGCCGGTAGATTTCTTCGATGCAGGCTTCTTTCCATTGGTCGGAGGCGCTTTTTCTTGGATCGGAAGCGGAACGAGCATGGGTGTTGAGATTACCTGGTTAAAGCCGCGCCACCCATTCAATTCACCGCCATCTTCACATCTGGAAAATATAGTCATCCGTACTCGGACCAACCTCTCCGCAATATCAAGAAATTCACCATCAATCTCTGTTGGAAATTGACCCATATGGAGCACAGATAATAGCTGCTTTTGCGAAATGTCAGATAGCCGGTAGGTATATAAAGATCTTCCTATCCATTCAATTGGCGAAATTCCCAGTCCATTTTCCACATCTGGCCCGCAGGATAGGTAAGTCCCTTGTGAATTTGCTTCCCAGGTCCAGCCTGGCTGCGCGTTTTGTTGGCCCCCATGAATTTCTGGGGTCGAATCGCGCTGCTCAAGATCGGCGAAGAGGTCCTCAAGCCGGCTGGACGGTATTTTCTTTGACATACTCTAAAATCTCCTGCGCCAGCGCACGGTATTGTAAGGAACCGCGGCTTTTGGGGGAATGATGGATGATTGGTACGCCAGCAATAGGGCTCTCTCTTAATTTCGTATCAGTTTCGATCACCGTTTCCATGACGCCTTGGTTAAAAGTAGATCGAAGCTGTTCACTCATTACGCGGTGAATTTTGTTTCGGCGGTCGACCATGGTGAGTAACAGGCGGTATTTCAAGTCGGGGTTATATTGGGACCGCACGCGGCGAACAAGCGCCATTAAATTACGCAGGGCATAAATGGAGAAAAATTCTGCCTGTGTTGGGATCAACAAAAGGTTAAGAGCTACAAGCGAATTCAACGTGACCGAACCTAAAAACGGCGGGCAGTCCATGATTACAAAGTCAAAATCAGGTTGCAGCTGGTCAAGAGCACGTTGTAATAAGGTTTCGTAGTTCTGCCGGGCGGGCAAGAATCTTTCTGCCATTCCCAGCTCATTATTCGCAGGAATGATAAATAAACCTGGAATGCTCGTTTCTCGGAGCACATTGACGATGGGCATTTGTTCGATCAGTATGTTGGAGCTGCTATATTGCACCTTATTCGGCTCCATGCCTAACGCAAGTGAAAGGTTCGACTGCGGATCCAAATCCACCAGCAGCACCTTGTATCCAAGGTCGACGAGAACAGCACCCAGTGAAACTGCGGTAGTTGTTTTTGCCACGCCACCCTTTTCGTTAGCAACGCCAATTCTATACGTCATTTTTCCTCCCTCAACCCAAACCGGATTTCCCATTCCCATTCAGACCACCGGGGTAGTGTGCCTCATCGAGTGATGTCTGATCCGGTTCTGGCTTATCAAGGTTTTGATTCAAGATGACCTGAGTCTTACTTGCATGCAGCGCATGCTGCAGCTCTTCGACGGCAATTTTCATCATTTGCTCAGGATCAGTCGTTGATCGTATTTTACTGGAAATTTCCATTACCTTGCGTTCGCGATCGGCTCTTCTTACCGTTTGCTGGAAGAGGCGCGCATTTTCCAACGCCTGGGCAACCTGGTCAGCGATCGTTTGGACAATTTGAATTTCTTCGTTAGCCCATTCACGCGAGCCACTACTTTCATCCTGCAGGTGGATGATGCCAATAGTTTCACCGCGAAGTTTTATCGGCATGCCGAGGACAGCGGGCTTCTGGCTCGAAAGCTGCTCGGTTGAATTCCGCAAGACCATTTCGCCTGTCGAGAAAACTTTTTCGATTTCATCGCTTACGATGTTTTCTCGCACAATCAGGCCCTGGGGGGTGTATTCATAGGCGAAATGAGCCTTTTCAGACAATTCTCGGTTCCATTCCCTTTCAAGATATTGGCGATGAATGAGCTGAGCTTCGGCCAATGCGTGCTGTGTTTCGATAAACGCCCGGTTGTTTAGAATAGCGATTGCTGCCTGGTCTGCCAGGGTAGAAAACAACTCGATATCTTCTTGCGTAAATGCATTCGGCTGGGTGCTTTGCACATCCAATGCGCCAATAATTTCACCGCCGCCAAGCAGGGGCAGAGCCATTTCGGAGCGGGTCAGGGGCAGGTCAGGATTATTAAAGAATACTGCGTCTGAACCCACATCTGTAGCGATTCTTGCTTTCCCGCTGGCACAAACATGACCTACGATCCCGACCTGGCCAATGCGCAATTTGTGCTGGCGCGCCAGCATCCGTTTTCCACCTTCGCTGTTAGACGCACGTAAAACTGCAAATTCCTTGTTTTCATCGATCAAGAAGATACCCGCATGGTAAAAATTAAAGCGGTCGCTAACCAACTCTGTCACCTGCTTTAGCAGTGATTCTACATCCTGGGTGGCAGCAATTGTGCGGGCAACTTCGGCAATCGTTTGGATCTGGCGGCTGCGGATGGTTAACGCTTCATTTCTTTCAGCCAGCTCGCTCGTCCGCAACCGTACTCGTTCTTCAAGTTCATTAATAAATTGCCTGAGACGACCGGTCATGATATTGAACGCATTTGCCAGCGTTCCGATTTCGTCGTTGGTAACATCCGCGTTTACCGTCAGGTCACCCCGCGTAATTTTTTGAGCCGTCTCCGTTAATTTTGAAATGGGATGGGTTAGCGCTCCGGCAAACACAGTGGTGAACAATGCCACCAGACCTGCCAGGATGGCGGTAACAAGGGTGGTTGTTCTCTGTTGAGCAGATGTCAGGTCAAACAGAGTGGAAGCGGGCTGAGTATACAGCACCAACCAGGGTTTATTTTTTATGTGGGAGACGCCGATGAATTCCTGATCGTTATCAGCCTCAGTTTCGGGGTTTAAGCTGGTGGTAAGGAATGACTGGACTGGTTCGCGGGTCAGCGCGTTGGACAAAACTTCCAGATGGGTTGCCACCTCAAGATCAGCTTTCAGAGGTATGCGATGGAGGGTCTGCAGTACTAATTTATCCGTTTCTGGGAGTGGAGATAACAACTTATATTGATGCTGTGGATTTTGGGTGTCGCCAAGACGCATCAAGTTATCGTCTAATAGGACAGGATAAGTGTTTTCACCAATGATGTTGGTGTTTTCACTCAGGATCGATTGCAGGATATTAGCGTCATATCTAATCCGAATGATTCCTCTGACGACATGATCTTCATCATAAACCGGACAAGAAAAATTAAGATATGGTTTTCCATCATTTTCTGAGAATTCAATATCAGAGATGAATTGCCTGCCGCGCAATGCATCTGAATAAGACTCCGTATTGGCCTCGTACTGGCCAATTTCTTCCGGGTTCGTATCAAAGACGACCAAACCGAGATAATCAAGCAATCCATAAGAAATTAAGTATTGCTGGGGTCGTTGCTTGAGCGCGTCAAAAGTGACCTTTAAATTATTTTCTTCAGTGCTTCCCGGACGTTTTTCAGGTGCAAGAGATAAATAATTGGACAGCGCCGGTAGAGACGCGTCCAGGGTGATCGAATTGCGGTTTGAATCCAAGAATTCATCAATGCGAAAGGCGGTCTGATCTGAAGCAGATAAAAGGGTATCCTTGATACGCTCTAAAACCGAATTTTGAACAATGGTTGCCTGGATCAGCGACACCGCTAATAGCGGAATGATCACAAGCAGCATGCTACCAATGATCATTCTCAAGCGCAGGGTGGCGGTTACGTATTTCATCACCAGCAAGGTTGTGTAAACCACTACCAAAATCCCAAGGAGCGCTGGAATTAGAATATCGATGCCTGGTAAAGGGACTTTTTCATAAGGACTCAGCAGCCCCACAAGGCTGATCGCCCAGGCGCCGGCTCCTCCGAGCGTTAATCCCCTTTCCGCGGATATACCGGATACCGAAACCGATGTGATCACAATTGTGTAGGCTAAAGCTGCTAACGCGGATGTGATGGCTTGCCCGGAAATAAGTATGGAATAACCGAGCATCATGACCAATATCGATGAGATTAACAGGTAGACACGGATCGATGTATGTTTTATGGGATGTAAGAGCGCAATACTGGCGATTAGCCAGGCTGATACCTGGATCACTACAAGTAATATAATCTGCCGGGAGGGGTTTGACCTGGAATTGTAGATCAGAAAGATTGACATCAGACCCAACAATAGAGCGGTGATTATGCCGATAAGCCAGGTTAATCGCGCGCGGGAATCTTTTCTCGAACCCGTTTGCGCGGAAATTATGAATGGATTGGACGGAGGTGTAACCGAGGATCCCATCTTTTTCTCCGGCTTATCTCTCATTCTCGCGTAATTGGACGATGACATCTGAAACGCCTAATGATCGCCCCAGTTCATTTGCCACGATGCGCATTACCTGATCAATATCCGCTTCAGCCCGAACTTTCGAACTGATATCGCTTACCAAATGATCGCGCGCGGCTTTAATCTGGTTTTCCTCGATTAATCTTGCGTTTTCTATTGCCAGTGCTAACCTGTTTGCGACTGATTCCAGCAGTTCCACAATATTGGAAGACAACTGCCCGGAATTAAATCGCAGCTCCATAGTTCCCAAGGCCAGGCCGCGTGAAACAATGGGGAGCGTGATAATTGTGTAGGGATTTCCGGTCTGAGGATCGGTTAATTTCTGGATCAACGTTTTTCCAGCTTCTACCGCATCATTGGGTTTGAGCAATGCAAGCGGGGTGGTGTCCACTTTCCCCTGGTGGATGCGATATGAGAAATTCCTTCGTGAAGCACGGTGGAATCCCTGCCAGGCTTCCTGAGTCGAATGGCGGTAACTCTCGCGCATTTCGGCTAGAGCTGTGGTGAGCAGTTGCACTACCATCGCTTTTTCTATCGCCACAGCCAGCTGATCTGTGGTGATTTGTAATGATCGAATGTCATTTGGATTAAAGAAGCGCCGGGCACTGCTTTGGGCATCCAGGGCTCCGATTACTTTTCCACCAGCCACCAGAGGGATGGCTAATTGGGCGCGAGTCTCAGGGAGCAAGGGATTTTGTACAAACAGTGGTTCATTCGCGGTATCTTGCGACAGACGAATTTCATTTTTAGCGATCGCCATGGCAACCGGGTGAGCGTCAGATAGCGATATTCGCAAATTCATCGCCATCATCGTTCGGCCCGCTTCGCCCGCACTGCTGCGCAAAGTCGCATATTCATGATGCGAGTCGGTCAGATAAATTCCGGTATGGTACAAATGATATTCAAACTGGATTAAATCGACTGCTCGCAGGAGTAGCTCGTCAAGCTCATTGATCTGTGAAATATCCCGGGCAATTTTACTCGCTGTTTCAAGTTCAGATGCCCGCCGTTCCAACTCACTTGTTCGTTCTAAAACTCGTTCTTCTAATAATTTTCTTTCCTGGTTGAGCTCAAGGCCAATCTTCTTCTGTTCCATCAACGCATTGCGCAGCCCTTTAATAATAATGGTCAAAGATATCGTGAAAAACACCGCCAGTAAGGAGACGACCAGTGTGCGGTTTACCCAATCTGACAAATTTCTGGCATTTGCCTGGATTTCTATCGATGGCAAAGGCAGAATCTGATCAACCATCATCATACCTACACCTGCCATGGTACCAAACGCCACCATGGCCGCGCCAATTCCCGGTCGTGTTCCCAGGAACATGACACTTAAACCAACAAACCCAATTAACATCACTGGACCGTTGCCGCTCAAGCCATACACCAAAAGGCTGCCCAGGGCGATGGCATACACGACTACCAGTATGATAGAGCCTCTGATCCGGTAAGGAATTCTGCGAATGAATGTTACTGCGCACATTGAAACCAGGCAGGCAAAGTAAACACCGATTAATCCCCAGCGCTGCGCCTGGATGTATGTCGGTAGAATTAAAACCAGGACTGCGATTCCCACCCAAAGGGAAATAATTGAAAAAGATTGGATAATCCTTTCCCTCAGGACGGTGATTTCATCTCCAGAGTCTACCTGTGAGGGTATCGTTTTTGGCCAGATCGAGTGAAAGAAGCTTTTCATATCAACTTCTCCGTTGTATCCTGGCTTTTCTGTCCATTGCCGTTCGTGCGCCGGGGAACATCACTGCCAGGCGGCACAAGTTGAATGGATGCTTCGCTTACGGCTGGAATCTCGCTCATTTGACGGAGGGCTGATTTGAGGATATCCTCAATGCTTGTTGCCATTGAAAAATTGGATGTGAGATCATTGAGAATTTGTTCTTGAGTTGCCCGGCGTTGTGTCTCATTAATCAGGCGGGCATTTTCAAGCGCCAGAGCAGTCTGGGTTGTAATCACGTCGATGAAATCCTGCTGGTCTGGGGTGATATTTTCTCCTTCGACCTCCAGGGAGATATGTCCAATGGTCTGGTCGCGTAAAGTTAATGGAACTTTGATGAGGTTCCCAGATGATTTTGAATTCGCCTGGTAATTCTCATAAGAATAACTTAGGCCTCCCGTTTCAGAGGCTAATTCTGACCACGCATGCATTAAATAGCCGCGATTAATCGACTTGACCTCATCGAGGGCATCTTGCGCCTGGGTTAATAACCGGGTATTTTCAAGCGCAATTGCCAGGGCATTGGCAATACTCTCGAAAATTGAAATTTCATCTTCATCAAATGCGTCCACGCTGCTCGATTGAATGGATATTGCTCCCACGCTTTCGTTGTGGCGGATAATAGGAACGGCTAATTCTGATCGCGTTTCTGGCAGGTAGGGATTGTTGAACCGCACGGATTCCGCCCCAACGTCCGGTGCAATTCTGGTCTGATTATTAGAAATGGACCATCCTATCATTGAAGTACTGTCGACGGGTAAATAATGTCCGGCGGCGATCATGTTCTTTCCTGCTTCTCCTGAACCGGCACGAAGTACCGCATTATTGGCATCATCAACGATGAACACCCCGGCATAATACAAATCGAAACGGTCGCGCAGGAGATCAACAATTTTAGGCAAAAGCTGGTCAGGATCACGCTGCGAGACAATAATTTGAGATACTTCAGATGCAGTTAAAATTTGCTGCATGCGTTGTTTGATCTCGACTGTACGTTGTTCGACCCTGGCTTGCAGACTGATCTGGGCTGTTCGTAAATCTTGGGTTAATTTTTCTGAGCGATAATAAGAGTGCTCAAGGCCGCGAATTAACATCCCCAAAGCAAATGTGATGGTGCTGGAGACAATGGTCACGAAAATACCGGCCCGCACCCATTCTTCTAACCCTTCATTTGCCAGCGCATCTAATCCTGTGGGCAGCACGATTATTTTTTGAACGATTAAAAAGCCGATAGCCGCGAAAGCCAGATGGGTAGAGATCAGGGCGATTACTCCAGCTTTCCATCCGAGCAAAATGGTTACCAGCGCGATAAATGCGACCAGGTAAAGCTTGCCGTTTCCCTCCAATCCTGTGATGCCAAATGTATAAAAAGCCGTGGCCAGGATGGATAATGTAATCAGCAGTGACCTGATAGTGAAGGCCATTTTTCGATAAGCTGTGTAAGCAATAATTAACAGGCATAACCCGGTACACAGAATTAATAAGTCGTATCGCTGCTGCGGTATCGAATAGATTGCGATACCGATATAACCGATAATGGACGCACCCAGAATAACGACCAGTAAAGTTTGCAGAATCCGTTCGCGATTAACAGCCAACTCACCCTGCGCTTGTATATGAGGAGGCGGATTTGAGGGTGAGATTGCTTCAATTAGATTCATTTTCCATCCTCACGGTCGCCTTTGTGTCCGTTGCCGTTTTTATTCGGATCGGCCGCAATTGGTTCTTCGATATTAATCTCTATTTGTGCTCGTTTCGCACCTAAGGTTAGTGCAATTTCCCTGGCCGATGTCCGCAAAATGGTCTCAATATTCGTGGTGCGGCGAATGCGGCTGGTAATATCATATATGCGTTGCTGGCGGTCAACCTGCTGGCGAATTTCCTGGATCAATTGGGTGTTTGCAATAATTGCGCCAAGCGTGTTTCCAAGGGATGCGATTATCTCCTGATCGGTTTCATCATAGGCGCCCGGTTCGGCGCTCGAGAGATCCAGGACGCCGACCGTTCGATCCCTGAAGAAGATTGGGACTGCCAATTCTGAATTTGTGTTTTGATCCAATGGGGTATATTCCGGATGATTCTGCAGGTTATTTATCCTGATCGGCTGCCTTAATTCTACCGCCAGGCCTGGGATACCCTCCCCGATCCGCAGCTTATAATAAGAGAGATCGACCCCTTCATACCCGGCAGCTGCGCGGACCTGCAGGATATCGCGATCGAGCAGCATAACCAGTACCCGCTCGCCTCCAGTGGCAGTATAAAGCGCCTGAACGGTCGTCCCCAATGCTTCGTCGATTGAATTTGCTGTGGATGCGGCAATCGTAATTTGGTGCAAAAGACGATGTTGGGCTAAATTGTCTTGGGATTGACCAAAAAGTATTGAGTTCCATACCGCAATTGCCAATTGGTCGGCAAGGATTTCCAGGATTTGCACATCTTCAGTGGTAAAGATATCGATCTTTGTGCTTTGTACGTCTATCGAACCCAATAATCTCTCTCCAACCATGAGTGGAATGGCAAGCTCCGCTTTCGTATCGGGCAGTAAAGGATTCGCATAATATAGCGGCTCCTGGCTGACGTCATTCACAATCCACGTTGCTTTACGAGACGTGACCTGGCCAACAATCGATTGAGAGCCCACAGCCAGCCGGTGACCGCGTTGTTTCATCTGCAGTCCTACCGTACCAGTTGATTCGCGTAAAACGGCATATTCTCCGAGTGGATCCATCAAAAATATGGATGCATGATAGAAGCCAAAACGTTCTCGGATAAGATTGACCGCTTTTGTGAGTAGCTCCCCGGTGTCCAATGTTCCGGATGTATCCCGGGCAATTTCAGCTGCAATTTGCAACTGACTTGCCCTAAGCTGCGCCAATTCTTCAGTCATTTTCAGATCGGTAATATCACGTTTGATGCCAAGCAGACCTTTGTAGCTTCCTGTGGCTTCTTTCAACGGAATAATTGAGGAAAGGGACCATGCCTCTTTGTTATTAAAGGTTGCCTTTTCAATATTCCCCAAGACGGGCTGCCCAGAATTAAGCACTTCTGTTTCGGCGTCATTTTGATGAGACGCCATATCCGAGCTGAATAGCTCCTCGTCTTTTTTGCCTATGATGGCTTCAGGTGCACTCAGTTGATGCTGGCGGGTAAATGATTGGCTGGCGCGTAAGTATCGGCCGTCGGCATCTTTAAAATAGACCTGGTCAGGTGTATTCTCCATAAGCGCATTTAACAGGATTCTCTCCTGCTCGTATGCGTTCAACGTTGTTTGCATTTCAGATAATAGCTGGACGTTACTTACCGTCACGGCGATTTGGGGGGCAAGTGATGTGTATAAATTCAGGTCCTGTTCCGAAAATCGTTCTTCATTTTCGGTATCTTGCAAGATTAATGCGCCAATCGGTTGGTTCCCTAACAGCAGCGGGATACCTAACCAGGACCTGGCAGGTTTTCCCAGCACTTTCGCCTTTAATTCCTGAATGCGCTGCTCGGTATCCTTGACGATCATTAAAGGCTCGCGTTTTTGGATAATATATGAGGTCAATCCTTCGCCAAGTGGGTAAGGCGGGATACTCAATAATTCATTGCCCTCATACACATATGGAATTTCGATCATATTCTTGTTTTGGTCGTACAACGCAATCAGGAAGCTAATATCTTCGCCGGATGTGATTCTCACCTGTTCATGTAAGGTTTTATACAGAATCTCTAAATCGGTTACAGCGGAGATTGATTCACTAACCCGGTTAAGCGTTTGAAGCAGCGTGACTCTATCCTGCAATGTTGAAAGAATGCGGAAACGTTGGAGGGTGGTGCTGATTACATCCACCAGGCTTGAAAATGGGCGAATTGCTGCGGCAGTGATGGGAGTAATTTCGCGTGAACCGAGAACGATGATGTTCTCCAGGTGATTCTCGTAAGTGATGGTAAAAATTGCAGCCGAATTGCATCCTCGCCTGGCGAAAAACGACGTAATGACATCATATTCGTTAGGACGCGATAGGTCATCGACCAAGATCATCTGGCTGCCTTCTAAGACTGACGCATTCTTCAATAACGGTAAAGTAATACCTTTAGTGTTTGTGGTGGTGGACGGATTTTGCGGATCGGTAATTGCGGTCACTTCCAGGCAATTCTCTGCGACCGAAAAGATTCCGGAGATATAGGGGGTTTGGCCGAGTGCATCTTGCACAACCGCGTACATTTCCAACTCATTTTTTGCCAACGAAAGCTGGCGGCTGGCGCGGAACAACAGGTTAATTTCTTCAAGATTGACCTGGGTCGCCTCCAACATTTTCAAGTTCTGAAGACCATTCGCGATTTGGTTGCTGATGGTCTGCAGCACGGCAATGCTCTCCGGCTCGAAGCCCTTCGAATTAACACTCTGTACCTCGAAGACGCCCATAACGCGGTTGCCGAGTGCGACTGGGATTGCCACCTCTGATCGTGTTCCCGATAAAGTGATGGAGCTTGATGGGAATTCACTCGTGTTAAATTCAGAGATGACCCTGGGCTGATTATTCTTCGCGACCCAGCCAATTAATGAATCTGAATTAACTTGAACCCGATACCCTTTTTGGTTTCTTACTTCTCCGCCCTGGCTGTAAGACGCAGATAAAACCGCCGACGTTCCAGATTGATCCAGTAAAAAAATACTGGCATACGAATAGCCGAATCGATCCGTGACCAACTTAACTGCGCGATCAATGATTTCCTCACGATTGTTGGACGAGGTCGCTAATTGGCCGACTTCAGACGCCGTTCGTAATTGCCGGGCTCTCTCTTCCACTTTTTGCTCGAGTGACCGGTAAAGATCGCTGATCTGATCGACCATTTGGTTAAATGTGGTGGCTAGAACACCGATTTCATCATTTCTGCGGATGCTAGATCTTTCTGACCAATCACCATTGGCAAAATTGCGAGCACTGTTGGTCAGGCGCACGATCGGATTCACGAGGGCGCGTGATCCCACAAAGACTACAATCCCAATAAACAACAGGGATATTCCCAAAATGATGAGCGTGAAAGGGATCAGTGCATTCACCTGGCGAAAAACTACGCTCTCTGGGACTTCAACCACAAATCCCATACTCATTTCCGGGAGCCATTTAGCGTAGGCAAACACAGGTATCAAGTCAGGATTATCGAATTGCCCGCTGCCTTGTCGGGCAGAACCTGAGAAGATCTCTTTCAACCGTTCGGAATGGGTGCTGCTGGTAGGCAGTTGAATGATTTGTTTTGTTTTGGGACTGATGCCGATCACAGCATCATCTGAGGTAATGAAGAATGCATTCCCCTGGTCAAACAGGGAGCTGGTGGTTTCCAGAATTGTCTTGGGTGAACGAGGAAAAGTGGCAATAACCAGGGTGCCTTTTTGCACGCCGTTTTTGTTTAAAAATGGTTGGCTGGATAATGTGACCCATTGGTTTAGATATAAAGATGATGGGCTGAAAACAGTGATCGTTTTGTCGATGCCATTAATTTGTTGGATTGCATTTTCACCTGAGAGATCCAACCCAAACCATTCTGCTTTTGATGCCACCAGAACGTGGAGATCAGTGCCAATCCAGAAAAGGGCATCAACATTCGCATCGGTAGAAAGTTGGGTTTGCTGGATGTAATCCTGAAATAATTTCCGCCCTTCAGCCAGATTTATATCCTTTGAGCCTGTTTCTGCCAGGTTGTCCAGGTAAGCGGTGATTTCAACCTGATCGAGAAATTCCGTCAAGAAAGCCTGGTTTTCACTGGCGATAGCCGTCAGCTGTGGAGATTGGCTCTGTACCAGGCTCTCAAGTTGTTGATATGTTTGTTCTTGAATAAAATTACGGGTGCGAAAATAGGAACCAGTGATGATGAGCAGCACCGGGATGAGCGCAAGGAAAACCATGACACTCACCACGATGGTTGACAATCTAGAACGGCGCTTTATGTTCGGCCTGGATTGTCCAGTCTGCTGAGATGAATTGGGAGCATTCAACCAGGGAAAAATTCGCTTAAAAAAGCCACCGTTAAAATCAGGCATCCCAATTCTCCGAGGTTTGCATCAAGCATATCCCATTTCCCAGACAGGTTCTCCTGCCAAAATGCGCTGCATCTGGTTGGGAAAATAATCGGGATTAAGGGGCTTTCCTAAAAAGCCGTTAAACCCAGAGGCTTTGGCTTTGGTCATCTGTTCCAGGCTGGCTTCAGCGGTCACGGCAACCACGGGCACATCTTTTAATCGCGGAGACTTGCGAATTTTCAACAACGCGCTATAACCGTCTTCGTACGGCAGGCGAATATCCATCAAGATCAGGTCTAAGCGGGGCAGGGTGTCTGCGAATTCCAGCACTTCGTATCCGGAAGTCTTCCATTCGCAGTGGATCCCAAGAAAGCCTAACATTCTGGCGATCAAGACGAAATTGGAAACGTTATCCTCGACAACCAACACGGTTGTCTCATTTGAAATCGCCTTCGACTGAGGGTGTAATAAATTGGGCAGCGGTTGTGTGCTCATAGAAGGCCGTTCCTTAAAAGGTTTGGTCCAGGAAATTAGCGATTTGAATCAAAAATTGGTCGACATCGATTGGCTTTTCAATGTATCCGTTACATCCTGAATTGAATACCCGTTCTCGGTCGCCTCGCATAACGTTTGCGGTAATGGCGACAATTGGGACACTGTTTAAATTGGGGCGTGATTTTAAATCAGCAGTTAATGAATAACCGTCGATATCTGGCATATTGATATCCATGAGGATCATATTGGGCGTTGTTGAAGCCAGGATTTTGATGGCCTGGCGCGCATTTTCGGCTTCTAATACTTCGTAATTTTCAGACATCAACAAACGACGGATCAAAATGCGGTTCTCAAGGTTATCTTCGACGTGTAAAATCTTCTTTCGGGCTGCCATAAGGCAGAACCTCCAAATTGCACTTATAAATTCTTAGAAATGTTAAAATTAGTGCAAAATTAATTATACAGACTATTAATCTGAAATGAGCTACCAGGGAGCCACGCTTACATATTTGTTAAGGGGGTAAGGTCGTTGTTGAGTGTTAATTCCAAATACAAAACAAAAAAGCTGCTTGAGATGCAGCTTTTTGATGAGCGGGCGACCGGATTCGGACCGGCGACATCTTGCTTGGGAAGCAAGCGGTCTACCACTGACCTACGCCCGCTGAAATTGTGAATCCAAATATACCGCAATCTTTTGGAATTGGCAATGATCGATCAGTAGTTTATGTAAAAATATCCAATAAAGTCTTCATGATATAATTATTTTGATTTCACTTTTTAGCGGGCAATTAAGGAGCATCGCTTGGCCTTCAATCCACTCAATTGGCTGTGGGGTTTATTTTCTCTTGACATCGGTATCGATCTCGGAACTGCCAATACGCTGGTAAGCGTTCGCGGAAAGGGAATCGTGATAAATGAACCGTCTTGGGTGGCTATCGACAAACGCTCGCGGCAGCCAAGAGCCATTGGTGCACAAGCTAAGGAGTGGGCTGGGCGTACCCCGGCGAATATTCTTGCGGTTCGTCCTATACGAGATGGCGTGATCTCTGAATTTGAAATTACCCGAGGAATGTTGGAATACTTTATCGGTAAAGCTCACCAGCAAACGATTGTGCCCATGCCGCGTCCAAGAGTCATGATTGGAATCCCTTCGGGTGCGACTGAAGTAGAAAAACGCGCTGTTTATGATGCAGCTATGTCCGCAGGGGCACGGGAAGCCCATCTTGTCGAGGAGCCGTGCGCAGCTGCCTTAGGCGCTGGACTTCCAATTCTGGATGTGCGCGGTTCCATGGTGGTGGATATTGGCGGAGGAACAACCGAAGTTGCCATTTTATCGATGAGCGGCATTGTCGTCTCGCGTTCGCTCCGGGTCGCAGGCGACGAGCTCGATCAAGATATCATCACCTACATCCGCAATAAATATAATCTTTTTATCGGCGAGCGTATGGCAGAAACCGTGAAGATTACCATTGGTTCTGCTTATCCCTTAGCCACTGAGAAAACGACCACCGTTCGCGGCAGAAACCTGGTGACTGGGCTGCCGGAATCTGTGGAAATATCTTCTGTAGAGATCCGTGAGGCTGTATCTGGCTCGGTACAGGTGATTATTGATACCATCAAAGATGCGCTGGATGAAGCGCCTCCGGAAATTGTCGCCGATTTGATCGAAACGGGCATCTGCCTGGCGGGCGGAGGGTCGCAGCTTCAGGGCCTGGTGGAGCGCCTGTCAGATGATCTAAATTTGAGAGTATGGGTGGCAGAAGACCCAATGACTTGCGTCGTCCGCGGGGCAACGATGGTGCTGGAAAATGTGGATCTTTATCGGCATCTGTTGGTTCCGCTAGATCGCAGTGGAATACGCTAAAAATTAATAATGGTGTAGTAAACTGTATTAAAGGATCATTTTTAGTATTCGAACCCTGAAATGAGAAAAATATCCCCCAATTTTTGGCAGTCAGCTGTTCTGCTGCTTCTGATCGGTGGCGTGCTTTTTTTAGCGCTGGGGGGCTACCTCAGTCCAATCCTGAGGGTTGCGCTAAATCCATTTGTTTCTGTACAGCAGTGGCTTTCCAGTAGATACCTGGCAATTGTGGAGTTTGTCACAGTCCCCAGGGATGTAGCGATTCTCAGGCAAAGAAATGCAGAATTGGAGAACAAGGTTTCCAGTTTGGAAACGCAAATTATTCAACTGCAGCAGCAATTGAATGAAGCGCAAGTGTTATCCGCATTGGTAAATTTCGCCAGGGAACGACCGGAAAATTCATACATCGCCGCCTCGGTTATCGGACGCGACCCGATTCCTTTTTTGCGCTACGTGCAGATCGATATTGGATCAGATGAAGAACTGCTGCGCGGAATGCCTGTTGTCACTCAGCAAGGCCTGGTTGGCAGGGTGGATGCGGTAACTGCCGGAGCTGCCAGGGTGCAGTTAATCACCGACGCAAATTCAGCGGTCAATGTGCGGCTGCCTGCGACCCAGACCGACGTAATGCTGGTTGGGTCAGTGACCGGAGAGTTAAGCCTGGATATGATCCCTCAGGATATTATCGTCAAGCCTGGCGACCTCGTCTTGACTTCCGGTCTAGGCGGTTCATATCCAGCGGATATTGTGGTGGGCCAGGTAATCAGCGTTCGTAAGCGGGAGACGGATTTATTTCAGACCGCGACTGTTCAACCATCTGCGGACCTGGCAAATTTACGAGCGGTGCTGGTAATCACCAATTTTCGTCCTGTGGATATCAAACCGCTGACTGCGCCCTAGATTTAGAAATTATGGCCTACCTGATAAGTATTCCAGTGCTGGTCATCGTGCTGATGGCGCAACTATCGATCTTCAGCCAGCTTCCCTTGTTAAGCGGAACCACGGACCTCGTGCTGCTTGTACTAATCGCCTGGTCTATACAAGAAAAGAGCCAAAATGCCTGGTTCTGGGCTGTGATCGGCGGTGGTCTGGTTAGCATTATTTCAGCGATTCCATACGGTGTCCCGTTGTTAATCTACCTGGCGATAACTACAATCATCCGTTTTGGCAGCCGGCGCATTCGTGAATTTCCAGTTTTAGGGATGCTAATCGCGACGATCGGGGCGACCTTCCTTCAACATATCATTGAAATCGCCATTCTGTTCGTCGCCGGAACGCAATTACCGTTCAGCCAGAGTGTGGTGTTAGTGACCCTGCCAAGTATTCTACTAAACTTATTTTTTGCATTACCGGTATATGCGCTGGTTGCAGATTTAGCCCGGCGGATATATCCAATAGAGGTGCAAATATGAACCGCTCGTTTCCATCCCGAACTGGTTTTGAAAAATGGCGCATGAATGTTGTTTATGCCATTATCTTGCTGGTGTTTCTTTTCTTCATGCTGCGTTTATTTAGCCTGCAAGTGGTCAATGGGGCAGATTACCTGACCAGGGCTGAAGACAACCGGAAGCAAACCATTAATATTTCTACCCAACGCGGCATCATCTACGACCGCAATGGATTTGTCCTGGCGCGCAACATTGCTTCTTATAATATAACGATTACCCCGGCGAACCTTCCCACGGATCCTGGATCGATCCAGGAGATCTACCGGCAGCTCTCGGCAATGATCGATGTTCCGGTCAGCAAGGGAAATATTGAGGATGAGGCAGTCATTAAGGCATTCAAGCCGTGCGATAACGATTTGGGCATCACCCAGATTGTATATATCGCTGATACCAATGCGCCTTACAATCCGGTAGAAATAAAATGCAATGTCGATCAAGCATTAGCAATGACGATCCGCGAACGAGCCGCGGATCTGCCAGGGGTTGATGTTGAAATTGTGCCGGTCCGTGAATATCCTACCGGAAATTTAACCTCGGAAGTGATCGGATTTCTAGGCCCAATCACCGCTGAATTGGAAAAAACATATACTGCCCTGGGCTTTGTTGCTAACCGCGACAAAGTGGGATTCGCGGGGGTTGAATATTCATTAAATGATATTCTGATGGGCAAAAATGGTACCCGGGTGGTGGAGCAGGACGTGGCCGGTAAAATTTTACGCGACCTGGAACCGCCTGTCGAACCGGTCCCTGGAAATAACGTGGAATTAACCATCGATTCGCGGCTGCAGGCCGCCGCCCAGTCGGCATTAACCGGCCAGATGGATGCATTGAACAGGCGTTTACCTGAGTTGGGATTGAATACCGGGGCAGTGGTGGCGATGAACCCCAAGACGGGTGAAATCCTGGCGATGGTGTCGGTGCCCAATTATGAAAACAACCGCATGGCGCGCCAGATCCCTTTTTATTACTACCAGCAGTTGGAAAATGACCCGACCAAACCGCTGTTAAACCATGCAATTTCTGGTGAATATCCGCCGGGTTCTGTATATAAATTGGTGACGTCGCTGGGAATCTTAAACGAACATACGATCAGCCCGACCCAAATTGTGGAGGATCCGGGAAAAATAACTTTAACAGAAAAATTTTCACCGAATGATCCAGGTTTTCAACGCGAATTTTGTGTGCTATACCTATAAGACCACAGGCGCCGGTCACGGGAAGGTTGACTTTTTGAAAGGCATCTCGCAATCTTGCGATGTGTATTTTTATAAAGTCGCCGGCGGTTATAAAGACGAAGTGCCGGAAGGGCTGGAAATTGAGCGCATGAAGCAGTATGCGCTGGCATTGGGCTATGGGGCGACCAGCGGTATAGAATTACCGGGCGAGACCGCGGGTGTTTCACCGGACAGGAAATGGAAACGGATCAACAAAGGCGAAAACTGGTCCACCGGAGATACCTATATCGCTGCGATCGGGCAGGGTTACGTGACTGCATCTCCACTGCAGGTGCTAATGTCAATGGCAACAATTGCCAATGACGGCAAACAAATGCAGCCTACCCTGGTGCGAAATGTGCTCGATTCCGAAGGGAATGTAGTTATCCCTTTCACGCCAAAATTAAAGGTCGACATTACCAAAACACCCGTGATTGCCGAGGTTGATGAAAATCAACTGCCCACCGGTGCCTATAAGACAGTCGAACCCGCGGCAGTCCAGCTCCTCAAGGAAGGCTTGAGAAATGTGGTGGTAGATGGGACCGCCACCGGGATTTTTGCCGGTTTTTCTATCCCTACATCGGGGAAGACCGGTACGGCGGAATACTGCGATGATATCGCGGATGCAAGAGGCCTGTGTAAATTCGGACAATGGCCCGCCCATGCCTGGTATGTGGGGGTGGCGCCGTACGATGATCCGGAAATTGCCGTGGTGGCTTTTGTTTACAACGGTAACGAAGGCGCGACGACAGCCGGACCGATTGTACGCCAGGTGATGGAGGCATATTTTGACCTTAAAGCCGGTGATCTCGCTAACCAGGCCAACCAGAAGTAGAACAGAGTTTCCATGCTATAATAATGCAATTCTTAAGGTGGTGAGCATGCATGGTAATGGATAAGCGGGTGAATGTGCAAATTAAAGGAATCCGAGATGGGCTGCTGGTGACTCTGGGCGAGGGGGAGTGGTCTGAGCTGCAGTCAGCGCTGTTAAGTCACATTCAAGAACGAGGCGCTTTCTTTCAAGGAGCCAGAGTCGCTCTGGATGTGGGCAACCATATCTTGCACGCTGCCGAAATGGGCAATTTGCGCGACGGTTTGTCAGGGATGGGGATCAGCCTGTGGGCGATTTTAAGCAACTCGCCAACGACGGAGCAAACCGCCCAGGTGCTGGGATTAGCCACACGCATATTTACGCCGCGGCCGGACCGCACGATTCGCCCGACAAATAGCGCCCATTCTGAAGGGGATCCGGGGATAATCGTGCGAAAAACCTTGAGATCGGGTACGAAGGTTACCTACCAGGGCAGCGTGGTTGTGGTAGGTGACGTAAACCCCGGGGCAGAAATTATCGCCAGCGGGAGTGTGATTGTTTGGGGGCGGCTGCGCGGTACTGTGCATGCCGGGGCCGAAGGAGATGAAAAAGCGATTGTGGCTGCCCTGGACCTACACCCCATGCAGCTTCGCATAGCCAGCGTGGTTTCGGTTACGCCGGATCGGCGCGGGAAAGTACTGCCTGAAATGGCGCGGATAGAATATGGCCGCGTTGTAGCCGATACCTGGGAAATCAAGTAGGGAGGAAGATGACAGCCAGCGTTGTAACGATCAGTTCTGGGAAAGGCGGAGTTGGTAAAACGACCACCACCGCGAATTTAGCTGTTGCTTTGGCTTCCAGCGGGCAGAAAGTGGTGTGTATCGATGGCGATATTGGTTTGCGCAATCTGGATGTTGTGATGGGTCTCGAAAATCGGATCGTTTATGACCTGGTGGATATCGTCGAAGGACGCTGCCGGTTACGGCAGGCAATGATCCGTGATAAACGTGTCCCTGAGCTTTATCTCATTCCCGCGGCACAAACCCGCGATAAATCAGCTGTCTCTCCTAGCGACATGGTGCGCCTTTGTGACGACCTGCGGCCTGATTTTGATTGGGTCATTATTGACAGTCCTGCTGGAATCGAACGCGGATTTCGCAATGCCCTGGCGCCCGCGGATGTGGTTTTGGTCGTGACCAACCCAGAAGTGTCTGCTGTGCGAGATGCCGACCGGATTATTGGCCTGGTCGAAGCTGAGGAAAAAGGCCCCGCGAAGCTAATTTTGAACCGGCTCAACACATCCCTTGCCAAACGCGGCGAAATGCTTTCGCCGGAAGATGTTTTGGAGCTGCTGGCGATAGAATTAATCGGCGTGATCCCAGAAGATGAAAATGTGGTGATGAGCACCAATCGTGGATTGCCAATCGTTTTAAACGGTAAATCCAGGGCGGGTCAGGCATTTCATCATATAGCCCGCAGATTACAGGGTGAAACGGTGCCGTTCATGGATTTAGAAGAGAAAAACGGGATATTTGACCGGATCTCCAGGATGCTCCGCGCAGGAGGAAATTGATATGGCCAATTGGTGGGAACGTTTGTTTGGCCAAAAGCCGCCCAGCGCGAACCTGGCAAAAGAACGTTTGAAGCTGGTGTTGATCCATGATCGAACTGACCTGGCTCCCGGGCAGATGGAAAATCTGAAGAATGAGCTGTTGCTGGTAATTTCTAAATATATTGAGATTGAACCTGATGCGGTTAATATTTCGATGATGCAGGAAGGAAGAGAGCAGCGCCTGGTCGCAGATATCCCTTTGAAGGCTGTGTCTCACCGTAGAAGCTAAAAAATGAGACGCGAAATTTGGAAGCATTTTGATTTCTGGCTGTTTGGGACGGTGGTGATCCTGACCATTTTTGGCGTGGTCATGATTCGTTCTGCCATTGCTGGGAATGAAAACCTGGCGGACCTTACTTCGCGGCAGACTATCTGGGCTGTCATTACCATCGGGGTAATTTTGGTGGTAGGGCTGGTGGACTATCACTATTACGCAGCGCTATCCCGTCCTATGTATATTGCCACAGCCGCTTTATTGGCGGTAATTTTTGTGATCGGAGAAGTTTCATTTGGCGCCAGGCGCTGGCTGGACACGGGTCTGTTCTTTATCCAACCCGCCGAACTGGCAAAAATCATTATGGTATTGGTGTTAGCGGATTTCTTTGCCCGCCACCGGGATGAACCCAAGAATCTGCGCTGGGTTTTTCGCAGTTTTTTGCTGACAGCGAGTGTGGTGATATGGATTTATCTCCAGCCTAGTTTAAGCAATTCAATCGTGATTTTTGTGGTTTGGTTTGCTATGTTATGGTTGGGAGGGCTGCCCACGAAATACCTGGTGATTTTCGGGGCGGCAGCTATTATCCTGGTGGTTGCCGTTTTCCCATTCCTGGAAACGTACCAACAGCAGCGCATCATGAGCTTTGTTTTTCCCGATCCGAATGCGCGTCATGGGAATGGCTATAATGTTGACCAGGCATTGGTGGCGATTGGTTCCGGGGGATTGTTCGGACAGGGATATGGGCACAGCTCTCAGGTCCAATTACGATTCTTGCAGGTCCGGCAAACCGATTATATTTTTTCTGCCATCTCGGCTGAATTTGGGTTCATCGGCACAGTCATGATCATTGGATTGCTGGTATTCGTCATATTGCGCTGCTTTCGGGCAGCGCGATTAGCCAGCGATGTTTATGGGGCATATATTGCCTATGGATTTGGGGTGTTAATTTTCTTCCAGACAGCAGTTAATATTGGGGTAAATTTATCAGTTATCCCGGTCACAGGATTAACCTTGCCATTTATCAGCTACGGTGGGAGTTCACTGCTCTCACTGGGATTGGGAATAGGCCTGGTGGAGAGCGTCGTTTCTCGACATCGTGAACTAGATTTTTAGCGAAAAAATCCGCTAAAATTGGCGTCACAAATTGGAGCACTATGAATGAGGATTTGAAACCTGTACGAGTGCGCTTCGCGCCATCTCCGACCGGGCACATGCATTTAGGCAGCGCCCGGACTGCCCTTTATGATTATTTGATTGCTCGAAAGACAGGCGGACAATTCATTCTGCGGATCGAAGATTCGGACCGGAAACGTTATGTGCCTAGCGCCGAACAGGAATTGATCGATGGTCTGCACTGGTTGGGGATTGATTGGGATGAGGGGCCTGATATTGGCGGTCCTTATGGGCCTTACCGCCAATCAGAGCGTAAACAGGTCTATCAGGATTATGCCCGGCAGCTGGTTGAAATGGATAAGGCATTTTATTGTTTTTGCACGCCGGAGAAGCTGGAACGGGTGCGCGAGCTTCAGAAGCTGCAAAAAATTCCGGCTCACTACGACGGAACCTGCCGCAATCTGACTGTAGCAGAAGCCGACCGCCGCATCTCAGCCGGCGAACGGTATGTGGTGCGGTTCAAGACGCCCAAGGAAGGCACGACAACCGTTCACGATTTAGTACGCGGCGATATTACCGTGGAAAACTGGACGATTGACGATCACATCCTGGTCCGTTCCGACGGGCTGGCGCTGTACCACCTTGCGGCGATGGCTGACGACCACGACATGAAAATTACCCACGTGATTCGCGGATCAGAATGGCTATCGACTTTTCCGCTGCACTATATGATCATTCACGCCTTTGGTTGGGATGAGCCGGAATGGGTGCATCTCTCGGTTTTTCTAAAACCCAGCGGTAAAGGAAAAATGAGTAAACGCGAGAAGGCGGATTCTATCCAGGACGGGCACTCGATCTTTGTAAAAGAGCTGCAGGGGCTCGGCTACTTACCCGAGGCGGTCATCAATTGGATTACGCTTATGGGGTGGAGCTATGACGACCACACAGAATTTTTCACGATGCCCGACCTGGTGGAAAAATTCAGCCTTGACCGGTTTAATCCATCGCCGGCGGCTATTAATTTCTCGAAATTAGATCATTTTAACGGCCTGCACATTCGCACCCTACCCGTAGAGGAACTTGCCCGGCGTATCAAACCCTTTTTTCTTCGGCAGAATCTTCTGGCGGATGACGCCAGGCTGTTGAAGATTGCGCCTATTATTCAAGAGCGTCTGGTAACACTGGATGACGCCCCAGAGCTTGCCGGATTCTTTTTCGAAGATCAGGTCAGCCCGCTTACAGAAGAATTGATTGCTAAAGGTCTGACCGCTCACCAGTCAGCTGAGGTGGCTCAGGCATGCTTGAAAGTGCTCGAACAATTAAGTGAGCTCACCCACGCATCCGCCGAAGCTCCCATGCGCGATCTGGTAGAGAAACTTGGGTATTCTGCCGGTCAGGTCTTTGGCATTTTACGGGTGGCTGTTACCGGTAAAAAGGTGAGCCCGCCCTTATTTGAAAGCATGGAAGTAATCGGGCGGGACGTAGTTTTAGCTCGAGTCCGTGAGGCGATCAGGCTGCTCGAAGCACAAGTCTGACCATTTTTTAGAGTAAAAATTTATTTTAAGAAGTAGAAGTTCGAAACCCGCAAAGGTACCTTCAGGTTCTTTTTCCCTAGCTAAATCAAAAAAACGCCCATAATGCGGCGTTTTTTTGTTACCATTCATCGACACCTGATCACCTGGTCGTTTCTAACAGATCCCCCAAATTGTTAATGACCAGATCAGGCGCAAAAGGCCCTGGCTTGATATCTTCTCGCCGGGTGACCCCGGTCAGGGTTACGGCAGTGACCATGCCGGCCTTTTTGCCCATGACAATATCCGTTTCTAACCTGTCGCCGGTAATCAGGCAGCGTTCTGGAGGCAACCCCAGACGGGCTGCCGCGGTTTCTAAAATGAGCGTCGAGGGTTTCCCTGCCAGGAGTTCCAGTTCGCGTTTGGTAATCTTTTCCAATGCGGCGATTGTGGCTCCAGCATCGGGGATTGCCCCGCCCGGCATAGGGCAGGTGTGGTCAGCATTGGTCGCAAAGAAGCGTGCTCCGTGGATGAGCGCCTGGTAGGCGGTATTCATCTTTCGGTAATCCAGGGTGCGGTCGAAAGCAACGATCACTGCCTCGATCCCCTGCGGGTGAATCACCTCTTGAGGATCCTGATCAAGATATTCTGCCTGGATCTTCAGCCCGAAGGCGCGCAGCTCGGCTTTTAGCGGTTCTTCGCCGATGACGTAATAGGTCAAGTCTGGGTAATCATTTGATAGCTTATATCCCAAAACATAAGCCGAAGTGATAACGTCATCCGGACCTGCAGGAATCCCCAGGCGGGTGAGTTTCGCCGCGTAAACCTGGCGGGGTTGGAGAGGCTTGTTGCTGACAAATAAAGCCTGTTTCCCACGTCTGCGTAATTCGGCTATCGCCTCCACAGCTCGCGGCAATGCTGCTTCGCCGAGGTAAACGGTGCCGTCCAGGTCGAAAATGAAGCCATCCACAGCGATTGGGAAGGTAATCGCATCAGGCATTCAACACCCCGGAGATCGTTAATATTTCTTCAGCCGCATGTGGGAATAATCCCAGGTCCCAGGCCAGATCAAGCAGGGTGAACCGCGGTCGGTAGCGGCTGCCAAATAGAAGTGCATCAACTGCCTGTTGAGGTGTGCGCTGGACGGAAGCCAGGGAAAGCGGGACGCCTGCGGCTTGCATTCTTTCGCGAATCACCGGCAGCGCGGCGGTATACGGGGTGATTTCCTGCCATAATTGGTCCCAGTTTTCAACCGCTTTGTGGATATAGGCACTGAAACGATCCGCCGGAAGGTATTTATTCCGGGAAGTCTCGTTTAATGGCGCCGCCGCAGCGCCAAAACGGGCCGTGTTCGCTGCCTGGATTTGTTCCAGGCTGAGACGCTCCCGGATAAGTCTCTCCGGATCCAAACTTGAGGGATCTAATTCCCGGAGATATGCATAAGCTGCCAGCATGATCATTGTGCCAACGCCCACTTGGGCACCGTGCAGATTTCGCGGTGCGTCTTCAATGTGGTTCATCAGGTCCCAGAAATGGGAGATGATATGTTCCCCACCGCTGGACGGAGAGGTTTCACCGTCCAGTATAGACATAGACAGGCCTGATATGGCAATCGCTTCAGATAAATTGGCAATCGCGGATGGCTCAGCCCGGTGGATGCCCTCGGACGAAGCCAGGTAAGAAACTTCGGATGAAGCGGTCATCTGGTAAGGAAGCGGGCAAAAATAGGTGTTTTGTAAATAATTGCTTAGTTTCCAATCCGCATTGCATATCGTGCGGGCAGCCAGATCGCCCACGCCCGCCTGCACCATTGCCGCCGGGGCTTGAGAAAGGATATTTGTGTCCAAAACCACGGCGTAGGGAATATCAACATATTTTGTCAGCTTGATACCATGTTCCGAGATCACAGCGGTAATCGAGGTGTAACCGTTCATGGATGGCGCTGTACCGCATAAGATAAAAGGCTTGCGGGAAAGTGTGGCAATCCATTTGGTGAGGTCACAAATAACCCCAGAACCAGCAGCCACCAGGATGTCAATATCCTCCGGAATTGATCTGGCGGTCTCATCTCCCAATTCCCGGTTTGAATCCAACCACAAACCAGACTCACCCAAAGGAATTGGGTAAATCGGCATTCCTTCATCCAATAATGGGCCTAAAACATCGCGTTCGAATTGTTCCTGTATAACACGATCGAAAATAACCCCCACTTTTGTCGGCGCCTTGCCCAATGCTTTCACGCACAATTCTGGCACCTGACGGATAATTCCCGGGCCAACGATGATCTCCTGGTAAGGTATCTTGTGATTTCTGCCGCAATAGGGACATGAAATTTGGACATTTGCCAAATCTGCAGCTTTACGGCCTAAAAAATCATTCACATCAGAAATTACTTTATATGCCATAAAATACCTCTTGGTGGACTTTTAGGATTCTCATAAAATGCTGCTACCCGGATCACAGCCTGAAGTTTATCACATCAAGTTATAATTAATGTCAATCATCCAATAAAATTAGGCAGGATAAGTATGGCCATCATCGAACCGGAATTCATGGAATTGACGAAATCATTTGATGTTGAGCGGTTCTGGGATGAAAATTCCTTATGCGCCGGCTTCCATACCCGAAAACCTCGCTGCTCGCTGTCATTTTCCCCGGATGACCACTGGTTGTTTGAGTTCATGCAGGTACCTTCCACGGTGCGTTATTACCAAGACAAAAACTACCGCGACGGCTTGCATCGCGAAGCAAACCGCGTCACCCGGCAGTATGTCGGGAAAGCCTTTTTTGATGAAGACACCTGGATCAACAGCCCCAAACGGATTGAAAACCTGTTTCGGTGCGAGTTCACCTTGAAAGAAGGTGGAACACCCTGGTTGACGCCTTTTACCAACGACCCCGAGGAATTTTCCAAAATTCTTGATGAGGCAGAAAAGACCAATATCCAAAATTGGGCGCTGCCGGAAGCCTTTTTGCAAGAATGGGAACAACGAAAGGCAGAAGGGAAATCACTGCCAGCATTAGGGACGGGCAGCCGGGGTCCGGCAACGATCATTACTTCGGTGCTGCATACCGATACGGTCTTTTTTTGGTTTTACGATTATCCAGAACTGATGGCCCGATTTAGAGATTTATTGGCTGAAAAAATGGTTGAGTTGAATACAGTATTGCGGGAATTCAGCAGGATGAATACACCAACCTGGTGGATCACCGACGACAACTGTGCGTTGTTCAACCGAAAATTATACAAGGAATATTGCGTCCCTGTCTTAGAGAGGGTATTAGGCGCTTTGGCGCCTGGTGAGACGACGTATCGTTACCAGCATTCAGACAGTTCGATGGGTCACCTGCTGGATTTCCAACGAGACTTAGGGATCAACGCGGTAAATTATGGACCGAATGTGGATGCGGGGACCATCCGCGAAAAAATGCCCGGCGCATTGATCAACGGCCAGACACCGCCGATGCTCGTACGAAACGGAAGCCCCGAGGATATCGCCGAACGGGTGATCAGTGATTTTCAGAAAGCCGGTGCAAACGGAGGGTTGAATGTGACCACCGCGGGGTCACTGGCAGCCGGAACTGGCGTAGGTCGGATGAGATGGTATATGATGGCTGTTGAGAAATACTGCCGCTACGATCGGTGAGGTTTCTCATTTTACACACAAATCGCGGTGCAATTCAGCACCGCGATTTGTGTCTATAGGCTATTTTTTTCAAATCAGATAGCCTTGACTGCCGATTTGAGCTCCCGTTTCTCTATTACAAAAAACCTGAGCACCAGGATTGTAAGCAGGCCGCACACCGCAGCCAGGGTAAAAGTTGCCTGATAACCGAACGCGTCCGCGATCCATCCGCCAATCATCGGGGCAAGTATGGCGCTTGGAGCAATCAGGGTATTCGACATCCCGACGTAAGTTGGGCGTTCTTCTTCTGTGCCGAAGTCTAAGGTATAAGCCATGCCGATGGTCCAAAAGGTGACGTTGGCTATCGCCGCCAGAATAAACACGATGAAAAAGAAGTTGAGGGTTGGGAGAGTCATGGCCAAGAAAGCGGAGAGACTGGCGGCGGCAGCGCCCATGATGAATACTTTCCGCCTCCCCCAATGATCTGCTACCCAGCCGAGTAAAGGATTCAACACGGTTTGTGAAATCCCCAGTACGCCAGTCATGACACCCGCAGCGGCTTCACCCAATCCGAGGTGGCGAACCGCGTAAACAATATAAAAAGCAAAGGCCATCGTCGAAAATTGGAACAGATTTCTCGTGATCAAGAACCAGCGGAAAGGAGGATCCTTGCGAAGAACACCCTTTATACAGCTGCTGAGAGACATCTGAGCACCGGGAGGTAAATTTATCTCTCGCTCGGGCTCACGGGTTAACCCGATAAAGAAGAAGGATGCCATCATGAGAATAAAGCACATCGTAAAATTTATCGAAAAATCCGCGGGTGAAGTGAGTCGCTCGAGAATGACGCCGGCAGCGACGGCAGCACCGGATGCCAATAAATTTGACGCAGCCGCCTGGAGCCCAAAAAAAGTAGCCAGAAAATCTGATGGTATTACCCTTCCCAGCATATTTTGCCAGGCATTCATGGTAAATCCGGCGCCTAAACCCTGCCAGATAAGGCAGGCAAACGCCAGTACCAATGCAGCAGGCCTTCCGATGATAGGCAACAGGAGCGAAGTGAGCGCCAGACCAAGAAAGGGAAGCCGCTCATGGATCGTGGTTTTCATAACCGGGGGCAAGAATTGTTTTACATTACTCAAGGATCTGGCAGAAAATATCTGTGGGAGCATACTACCGGTATTATGGATCGCCGGGATCAAGCCGATCAATAAGGCTGAATCCGTCAAGGTGGAAATAAATAAAGGCAGGATGGTCGAGAATGATGCAAATCCCAGGCCGAAGCCAAAGAATGCGCCATCTAATAGATTGACGGTGTAATTGTGACGCAAATCTTTGTTATCTTTTAATGAAAGCATACAGGGGTTCCTTTATTGCAGCATCGTATTATAACCTGAGGTGCAAAGTCTCAAAGGATAACCTGAAATGATGTATGGTAGAATTATTATTCTGGTAATTTTAAGAAAAAAGGGATTTGAATGATCGATTACACTCGGACACTGGCATCTCGACTTAATTTGCGTGAAGATCAGGTCCGTTCGGCGGTTGATCTCCTGGACGAAGGAAATACCATACCCTTCATTGCCCGCTACCGGAAAGAAAGAACCGGTGTTCTGGATGAAGACCAATTACGTTCAATTAATGACGGGATCGAGAAATTAAGGGCGGTGGATGACCGGCGAAAAACAATTCTGTCATCGATTGATGAACAGGGGAAGCTGACAAATGAGCTGCGGAATGCTATCCAGCAGGCCGATAACCTGACCGCTCTGGAAGATATCTACCAGCCTTACAAACAGAAACGTAAAACACGGGCCAGTGTTGCCCGGGAAAACGGTTTGCAAGGGCTGTCGGAGATGATCCTCCGGCAGGAAATTTCCCGCACAACCGCAGAATCGATCGCGCGTTCTTATTTGACCGAAAATATTCCAACCGTTGAAGAAGCTTTGCAAGGCGCGCGGGATATCGTTGCCGAAACGATCAGCGATCACGCTCAGATTCGACAAACGACAAGAGCAAAGGCATTGCAGTGGGCTGTGCTAAAAACAGAAAAAATCAGCGGCGCGGAAGATGAGAAACAAGTTTTCCAGGTCTATTATGAATTTGAAGGACGCGTCGACCGCCTGCGTCCTCACCAGATAATGGCAATCAACCGTGGGGAAACTGAAAAAATTATCCGGGTGAAGGTTCTGCAGGTTGAGCGCGATTGGCGTGGGGCTATCGCAGATCATTTTCGCCCCGACCGGCGTTCACCATTCGCAGAGAACCTGCAGCTGGCGATTGACGATGGAGCAGAGCGATTGCTCCTACCGGCGATCGAACGGGATGTGCGCAGGCTCCTGACAGAGACAGCTGAAGCGCATGCCGTAAAAGTCTTTGCTGCCAACCTGCGCGCACTGCTGACCCAACCCCTATTAGCGGGATATACGGTGCTAGGACTGGACCCTGGTTTTCGGACTGGGTGTAAAGCGGCTATCGTTGATCCGACCGGAAAGGTGCTGGCAACTGGAACCATTTATCCGCATGAGCCGCAAAAAAAGTGGGCCGAAGCCCTGGATATTTTACAAAAATGGGTTGAGCAATATAAGATTGGCCTGGTTTCTATCGGCAATGGTACGGCTTCGCGTGAGACCGAACTTTTAGCGGCTGAACTAATCCGCAAGATTGGCGGCAAACTGCATTATGTGATTGCCAATGAAGCCGGAGCCAGCGTTTACAGCGCCAGTCCTCTGGCAAAGGCGGAATTACCCGGTTTAGATGTCAGTCTGCGGGGTGCAGTATCGATTGCTCGCAGGATTCAAGATCCGTTGGCTGAATTGGTAAAAATTGACCCTAAATCCATTGGGATTGGTTTATACCAACACGATGTGAACCAGGTTGAACTTGGGCGAGCCTTGTCAGGTGTTGTGGAGAGTGTGGTTAACCAAGTTGGGGTGGACGTTAACACGGCTTCACCGGCCCTCTTGACTTATGTTTCAGGGATTGGGCCGAAACTGGCGGAGAAGGTTGTGGCACACCGGGACGAACAAGGGTCCTTTCACAATCGCAGCGAAATGCGAAAAGTGGCAGGACTGGGTCCCAAGGCGTTCGAACAGGCCGCAGGCTTTTTGCGAATTCGCGGCGGTGACCAACAATTAGATGCCAGCGCAATCCATCCGGAAAGCTACGAGATTGCTAACCAAATCCTTGCTCACTGCCGGCTTAAGATCGACCAACCCGCCGCGGTTCGCAGCCGGATTCTGGATGAATTTAAGAAAAGTGAACCTTTAGAAATATTGGCAGCCAGGTTCAAATGCGGCGTGCCAACCCTGGAGGATATTCTGGAACAGCTGGCTCGTCCTGGGCGCGACCCAAGAGAAGGTCTACCCGCACCCATTTTACGAAGCGATGTACGTTCAATGGAAGACCTTAGCACCGGGATGCGAATGAAGGGAACCGTACGTAATGTCGTCGATTTTGGCGCGTTTGTAGATATCGGCGTAAAACAAGATGGTTTGCTCCATCGCAGTCAGCTGCCCCCAGGCACATCACTGGAAGTAGGCCAGATCATCGATGTCGAGATTATTAAAATTGAGATCGATCGCGGCCGGATCGGCCTTCGCATGGCGGAATAAAGGGCATTAAACTGATGGCAGCTGTCTCACCTATTGCGGAATTTACTCTACAGGATCAGCACAAGTCTGTGCGCTCCAACCCGGTTCGTTGGGTTGCCACGCACACCTTTCGTCAATGGCGGTTCTGGTTGATAGCATTTGCCGGGGCGATTATAAATGCTGTCATGGCATCCATTGGGCCGTTATTAATCGGCCAGGCTTTTAATGCCATCCTGGCGACCCCGCCCCAGGTGGAAAAATTAAGTAATCTGGCCCTGCTGGTTTTTCTAACCCAGGGCTCGCGCGGCCTGCTGCAGCTGGCGCGAAATTTCAGTTTCGAGATCATTGCTCAACGACTGGAAAGAGACGTGCGCAATGAGCTGTACACCAGCCTGCTGGGGAAAAGCATGACGTTTCACTCGTTACAGGCGGTCGGCGATACGATGGCTCGGGCGACGAATGATGTACGGGAAGTAAATTACATGTTCAGTCCCGGCATCAACATGGTGATTGGCTCATTGATCTTTTTGATCATGCCGGTAATTATCGCGCCGCGCTTGCATCCCAGCCTGGTTCTGACGCCCATTATTTTCATCATCTTATATTTCATCGCTTTGCGGCGCTACCTGGCAACTCTGGAACCAATTGCGGACGAGGTTAGATTATCCTTCGGCGAATTGAACACCCGACTCTCTGAAGCCGTAGACGGGATTGAAACGGTTAAAGGGGCCGCGCAGGAAGCTGCTGAGGTCTCCTTATTTCAGAGGAATGCAAAACGCTACCGGGATGCTTCCGTGCGCCAAGGAGACGTCGAGGCGCGCTTCGTCCCCTTGTTATTGCTTGCCCTGGCACTCGGCTTTGGATTATTACATGCCATGATTCTGAACGGACAGGGGCTCCTGGATCTGGGATCCGTTGTGGCCTATTTTAGCCTGCTGCTGATGCTCGATTTCCCCACGTTCACCTCATTGTGGGCATACTCCCGCGTTGCCTTAGGCCTGGCAGGATCCAGAAGAATTTTGGAAATAATGAATCGGGAGAACAACCTGGATCAAAATTCGGCTGGTTATTCGGCCCCGATGGTAGGCGAAGTAGAATTCCAGGATGTGATGTTCGCATACGGAGATGGAGATAACGATCTAAAACATATCTCCTTCAAGGTGAAACCTGGACAGCGCGTCGCGATTGTCGGACAGACCGGGTCTGGTAAAACTTCGTTAATACGCCTGATCAACCGGACCTTTGATGTCTCCGGGGGGAGTGTGCTGATCGATGGGGTCGATGTGAGAGATTGGCAGCTTGAGGCGCTGCGCCGCAATGTTTCCATTATCGAGCAGGACGTTTTCTTATTCTCCCGCACTATTGCAGAAAATATCGGGTTTGGTAAGCCCGATGCAAATCAAGCGGAAATTGAAGCTGCCGCCCAGGCAGCCCAGGCGCACGAGTTTATCCAAACTTTCTCGGATGGTTATCAAACAGTAGTCGGTGAGCGAGGGGTGACACTTTCCGGCGGTCAGCGCCAACGCCTGGCTCTTGGCCGCGCTTTCCTGACCGATCCCCGCATTTTGATCCTGGATGATTCGACCAGCGCCATCGACTCGGCGACAGAAGATAAAATCCAGCGAGCGATTTTTCAGGCTTCCCGGGGAAGAACCACATTTATCATCACCCACCGCCTTTCTCAAATACGATGGGCCGATTTGATCATTGTGCTGCGCAAGGGAGAAATTAACGCCATTGGCAGCCATGATGAGCTGTTACAGAATTCAGAAGCGTACCGGCGCATCTTTACGGAAAAGTAAAGCGAGGTTATGTGGGTATCTTCGCAGGCCTCGATGCAGAAAAATATGACCGCAAATATTCTGACCGCTATCTCTTCAGACGCATCAGCCATTACTTCCGGCCTTACGTCAAGCGCTTAAGTCTGGTCATTTTTCTAATCATCGCCATTTCTCTGTTATACGCCTTACTGCCATTGACGGTTTCACGCGGTGTAGATTTGATCCAGGCGGACCAAAATTTGGCAGTCAAACTGCTGATTCCGGGAGCGGTGATCCTGATTGGTTTTCTGGGTTGGAGTGCCAATTGGGGTTTGCGTCGATTGCTAACCCGAACGATCGCTGATGTGCTGATCACCCTGGCCAGCGATGCTTTTCAAGGCGGCATCTTCACACGATCTTTCTTTTTATGACCAGATTTCCTCCGGCAAGGTTGTCTCTCGAATTACCTCAGATACCCAGGATTTTGGCCAGTTGGTCAACCTGGTAACAGACGTGTCTGGCCAAATTCTTGAAGCAGGGGTCCTGGCAATAATCCTGCTGCAAATTGACTGGCAGTTATCCTTGATCCTTTACGCGTTAATTCCGCTGGTCTTTCTGATGGCGATCAGCTTCCGGTCGCTTGCTAGAAAAGCAACCCAGCAGGGGATGCGGGCCATGGCCACGGTAAATTCCACCATTAAAGAAACGATCAGCGGGATCGCGATTGCCAAGAATTTCAGGCAGGAAGCCAGCATTTATCACCAATTTGACGAAGCTAACCGGACGTCGTATAAGGTAAATGTCAGGCGTGGGCTGGTATTGGCGTCCGTTTTTCCGACCTTGAACGCGATCGCGGGGATTGCGACGTCTATCCTTGTATATGTCGGCGGGATAAGCGCTGCCCAGGGTATCGTGACTGCCGGTGCCTGGTACCTGTTTTTACAAAGCCTGGATCGGTTCATGTTTCCGGTGATGAACCTCTCGTCATTTTGGACTCAGATCCAGAACGGCTTATCTGCTGCTGAGCGGGTATTTGCCCTGATCGATGCAGAACCAGCCGTGATCCAGACCCAGCAAAATACAGTGGGGAGACTGCAGGGGCGGATAGATTTTAGCAATGTGCGCTTCTTTTATAAAGAATCGGAACCGTTATTGGATAATTTCAATTTACATATCCGGGCGGGCGAGACGGTAGCTTTAGTTGGGCACACCGGTGCAGGAAAATCTTCTATCGCTAAATTAATCGCGCGTTTCTACGAATTCCAGGGTGGCGAGGTACTGATTGATGGTAAGGATATTCGCACATTGGATCTGCGCGATTACCGGCGCCAGTTAGGTATTGTTTCTCAGGTTCCATTTCTTTTTTCTGGGACTGTGGCTGAAAATATTCGTTACGGCGCGCCTGCTGCGACTGATGCGGAGATCGAGAGGATGGCCAGGCGAATCGGGGACGGCGAATGGTTGGAGACTCTACCGCAAGGCTTGGAAACCGAAGTCGGCGAACGTGGAGCCAGGCTGTCGATGGGCCAGCGCCAATTGGTTTCTTTAATGCGTGTGTTAGTAGAGCATCCGGCAATTTTTGTGTTAGATGAAGCGACTGCCAGTATCGATCCATTTACCGAGTGGCAAATTCAGCAAGCCCTGGAAATGATCCTTGAGGATGCAACCAGCATTATGATCGCCCACCGGTTATCGACGGTGAAGAGTGCTGACCGGATTATCGTGATGCAGACCGGGAAAATCATTGAAGAAGGCTCGCATGCCGCTTTGCTTGCAGCAGGTGGGCATTACGCGGAGTTGTATAACACTTATTTCCGTCACCAAAGCCTGGAGTACATTGAACAAACCGTGAAATTTGCCGCGGTAGGTGCTGACCAGGCATAAAGGGTAGAGATAGCTAAGTGTGCATCAAGTAATTTAAATAATGATCCAGGTTTTCTTTTGATATAACGGTGAGATCTTTTGGAATTCGTTTCAAATCGAACCAGCCGATTTCGCTGCACTTCCCTGTTTCTTTGATCACCGGCGTGCCGGAGATAATCCGGCAGATGAACGTGGGGGAGACCCAATGCTGACCTTCGTCCGGGAGGATGTGGTCGCTAACATCCAGCAGCGTGCCGACTTCAACCAGCACGCCAAATTCCTCAAATATTTCACGCTTCAAGGCATCGGCAATTTTCTCGCCGAATTCAACTGAGCCTCCGGGAAATTCCCATAACCCGCGCTCATTTCGCGAAAGTGGTCCGCGCCGAGATAAGAATAACTGGCCCCGGTCATTCACGATAACCGCCCCCACGCCTACACCGATGTAATCAATTCCACGCTTCATGGTATATCTTCAGGAATGAATAAAAAAAACATTGGTGATATATAGTAAGGTGATAATTGTACCAGAGGGTATGGTTACGAGGTTCCATGAGCGACGTGAACCGAAATATCTACTTCTTAAGGAAAGGCCACAAATATGGAAGAAATTTTTGAACAATCATTTGCTCAAGTTGGGAATATCCGGCTTCATCTCGTACAAGCCGGTCCTAAAGATGGAACGCCGTTGATCTTACTGCATGGTTTTCCGGAATTTTGGTACGGGTGGAGAAAACAGATCAGTCCTTTGGCTGACGCCGGGTTCCGGGTCATCGTCCCCGACCAGCGGGGTTATAACTTGAGTGACAAACCCAAAGGTTTGTCGCCATATCGCCTGGACGTACTGGCCCAAGATGTGATCAATTTGATGGATGCTCTTAAGATTGAGAAAGCCAGTGTGTGTGGGCATGATTGGGGAGGGGTTGTTGCCTGGGCAGCGGCAGCCCTCAATCCTGACCGCATCCAGCGGATATGCGTGATGGATGCGCCGTACCCACCGGTGATGACGCAAAATTTCTTCTCTCATCCCAGGCAGATACTGAAAAGCTCGTATATATTCTTTTTCCAAATTCCGATTCTAGCGGAATGGGTTTTGCGACGCCAACAGTGGAAACCATTGGTTGACAGCCTGCAGCGAACCAGCCCTCAGGGCACTTTTTCTGACGAAGATATCCAATGCTATCGAGGTGCGTGGCAGAGAGTTGGGGCTATGACAGCAATGTTAAATTGGTATCGGGCATTGGTGTGGACTCCATCCGTTTTAACGAAAAATATGCGAATTTCACAACCCGCATTGATACTTTGGGGCGCGAAGGATTTCGCTTTGGGGATCGAATTAGCGGAAGCCTCCAACCAGATGTGTGAAAATGGGCATCTGGAAGTATTCGAGCGAGCAGGTCATTGGATCCAGCATGAAGAGCCAGCCCGAGTCTACAATCACTTAACAGACTTCTTTCAGGTGTGATATACCCATGCCAACATTGGTATAATTTGTGCATCTATTCATATGAGCGGTTCTGCTCATATCAAATTTTTTTAGGAGGATTTTTTATGTTATTCGCACCGAAAGAAAAAGGCCAGGGTTTGGTTGAGTACGCGTTAATCCTCGTGCTCGTCGCCGTCGTCGTGATTGTCATTCTGGCCCTGCTGGGACCAGCCATTGGCAAGATCTTCTCCAACGTCGTAACCGCCATCTAAGGCGAACGTCAAACAAGAAAAGCGGGATGCTCATAAGGCATCCCGCTTTTCTTATGTTGCTTTTAAATGCTTGCCGGAATGTGATTATGAATTATAAAAGGTGATCTATTAAATATCTGGCTGCCTGATCAGCTCCGTTTTCAGCCCTCGTCTCTCGCCGTTCAAGGTTCAACAGTTTCGACAACGTGTTGATCCAGCTTCCACTTTGGAATGTCTCACCATCGATCTCCATTCCGCCCATTTCGCGCTGGATAAAAGCGGATAATATCGGAGATTCACGGAATTGATCGCGGCTGACATACCCAAAAGGAATGCCTGCCTGATATGCTTCCGCCACCGTACTGTAACCGGCTTTGCCGATAACAGCGTTTGCGGCATTTACCAGGTCTGGGTGGTAAAACACAGAATGGAAGGGAAGCAATCTCAGGTTGGCGCGGTGTTCGACCTCACCCGGCGATCCACCAGGAATGATAAACCATACATCCCGGATTGCGCTCAGTTGATTGATGAATGAGTAGTCCAGCTCGAATCCACCCATGGTAATCAGAACTACCGGGGCATTCGCGGGAATATCCAGCTGCTCCCGAAGATCTGAAGTAGAAATTCTTGGTTTTCGTGCAATTGGATAGGTAGTCAGGTCCGAGTCTTGATCATATTCACAAACGGGTTCCGATTGGATGTGAAAATCCGCGCTTTGGAAAATACCCTTGAATTGGGGGATGAATCTTTCAAATTCCGGACACCTGTCCAGGAAGCCGGTATAGATCCAGTCCCAGGTAAAATTTTCTACCAAAACCGCTGGAATGCCTGCCGCGCGAGATGCTGCGATACCCAAAGGCGAAATATCGCAAATGCATAAAGCGGTCTTTAACTCAGAAAGCAGCCGGACCACGGGTTGGTCATTGCCGGTTGGGATTGGTAGAAAATTTTCCAGCAAGCGGATCGTGGCTGGTAAATCTTCCTCAATGGGAGAAAGCTGGACCAGCCCGACGTCCGTGGTAATTTCGTGGTACCCGTAAGAAAATGTAAGGGACGCATCAAAAAACCAACGTGGAGCCCGAGTAAAAATATCGAATTTGATGTCAGGCCGTAGGGTATGCACAGACTGCATGATGGCGCTTGCCCGGGCAGAATGGCCAAAGCCATGATGGGAGATAAAGTAAGCGATCTTTCTGCCAACCATCAGTTTAGAAAATACTGCGAACGATCAAAAGCAGCCCAAAGACGATTAACGGAATACCAATTGGGGCGGTTATGACCAGCACCGTCAAAATGATTCCTACGATCATCAACGCCAACCCCAACACACCCGCGATCAACCGCCCTGTTATATTCAGGATCGTGCTGAGTAAAGTCCATAAAGCCACAAAGGGCCATGCAAAACATGAAGTAGATTGTTTCATTAGATACCTGGCGATCAGTTAATATCAGTAAAAATGGTTCCCTATGACCTGTATCGAAGGATGAGAAGTGTTTGGCAATCTTAGAACATTGGCGCAGGCGTTGCTGGTGGATTCACCTCTGCCTGCTTTACGGCAGGATGAGAATCGCCAAGCATGATGAGAGCCAGTTTCCCAGACCATTCTGCCAGTAGGTTGAACAGGTGCAGGGACAATGGGGCGACAATTAATCCGGCGACGCAAGCAATCGCCGCAGCCGGCATGGAATTGATTTCCCACATGCCAAAATTCATGTGCGCCCAGGGATATGCCAGGGGAGCCAGAATCAGACCCAGGGAAAGAGAACCTAAAGTCACCGTAACAATAAAACTGGCTAATCCAACGGGAAATTTAATGAACAGGAAGGCGATCCCTTTCCAGGTGGCTGGATTCGAAAGGTGGTTCTTGATCTGCTGCAAAACGCCCCCGGGGTTTTCTTGAGCATGAGTCAAAGGAGGTATTTCTACCTTTAACAGGCTGATCGCCATCTGTCGCTCAAACAAGGTAAGAGGCCAGCATAAAGCCAGGACCCCAGCCAGGATGAGCAATCCAACCCACAGGATTATCAGGCCGATCCCCACCGATAAACCGGTGACCAGAAAAACGAAATAAGCCAATCCCAACGGGAAAGCTAAAAGCAAATAAAGAAGATTTAAATAAGTCTGCGGTTTCGCAAAGACGCCGTACAATCGTTCTAATGGGTTCGTGTCCATAAATCTACCCTCAAATGGAAGTTTGTATTAATTTACGCACTTGAGGAAAAAAGGTTGCATGAGGTAATTTGTTAACTTTTATCCGTGAGTTTACGCAGGCGGCCAAGCGAGCGAGTGATATTGCGCCAAAAACGCTGAACGAGGGCAACCCTTTCTGAGGGTATAGGATGAATGCTGTAACGCGCCTCTACGAAAGTCTCTGTCAATCCTGATATCTCTTTTCTGACTTCTGGCAAATGTGACTCCAGACTGCCGGCATATTGGAGGGGAGTCTCATGCGCTTTTCGGGGAATGCCGTGCTCTCCACCCCGATCCAGCAAGCGTAAATAGTAAAACGTGATTTGCTGCCGTGGATCGAGCTGGCGAAAATTTGCCCAATTTTGCATCTTCTTGAGCAAATGCGCGCTTTGTTTGGGGATCAATCTACTCCGAACCTGCTCGTATACTCTGTTGAACTCACGACCAGCTTTCATTGACCACTTTATAAACCAACGCCATATTGAGGCAAACCAATGAAACAGAGGAATTCGTTGAAAGAAAGCCAGCATTTGCGGGTTCTGGCGGATAAATTGAATGAGTGAATAACCCACGATGCCGGTCAACAATCCCCAGAATAAGATGGATTGCAGCAGCTCCAGCCAGGGCAACGGAGGGTTGGGCTGTGAAGATGGAGGCGAATTGGGGATTGGAGAGGGTGAATCGCCAGTTTGAGCCTGTCTTGTGCAACCGGCCAGCGTTAAGAGCCAGATGATGGGCAGTAACAGCAGCTGCACGATAGCGACCACGAAATTAACCAGCATGCTAATGAGAACGTTCATGGTTTCAAGCAGCCCCATCGAGTAATTTGTAGGTAGGAGGAGGGATATGATTGTCAGGAGAGCAAAGAACAAAATGCTGTAGCGAATCCATGCCCCAGTCATGATCCTGGATATCGGCGTTTTATGCCAGTACCATCGGCCTGTGAGGATTGCGAATTGTGTCTGGCTGAATAAGACCAGTATCAGGCAAAAATAAGCCATGATGTTTATCACTGGCGCACTTGAGCTCATGCTGCCCGGCGCGGCGAGAATGCTGGAACGGATAATTGCCACCAGGAACACCATGATCACGCCGATCCATAACAGCCGGCCAACTAATCCCTGGCGGATCGCTGTCCGGTCGTTCATTAGCTTTCCAATTTCCCAGTGGATATCTGAAGGATCGACGTTGAGTCCTTCTATCTCCTTGGCGGTGGCGCGGCACAACAACCATACCCCTGCCAGGAAGAGTAAGGCGAAAAAATATTCCCCTTGAAAGAAATACAAAAAATTTTCTTGCCACAACGGCAGATCATCCAAAATTTTGCCAAAACCATGCGCCATGTAATAGGCCAGTTTTACCAGGAATACCAGGGTTACCCACTCTGCCAGCTGGTATAGGATTTTTTCTCTCCCATCTAATTCTGAGGCTACCTTTCGGGTAAATATCGAAATGAGAGAAACGAATGCCGTGAGGTATGGGAGATAACTCCATTCGAAATCCGGGAGATCACCAGTTAACCAGACCGCCACCTGGGTGAAGGTAATCGAAATAGATACTGTCATTGCAGCAATCATTAAGTGGCTCGCCAGGTTAGAACGCTGCTGGATCTTTTCAAAAAATGATAGAAGCTCGCGATTATCCATTTATTTCCGCCAGATATCCAGATCTTTTTCGTCTTTGATGTGAAAAAAAGGGATTTTGAATTGTTCAGCGCGGGCTTTGGTTTCTTGCAGACCGACCACATCTCCACACAAGATCAAGACAATATTTAGACCTGAACGCCGCATCTGAAAAAATTCTTCAAAGAGAATCCTGTCCGCCTGTCCAGTTAACACAATAATCGTCGTACCCCAACCATAATCTGCTCGTTTTTGGCGTAAAACCTCAGCAATCGGCTGCATCGACGCCATCTGAACCCGTGCCAATATTTCCAGCATATGCATTAAATGACTGCGACCTTTGCGCGGAGAGAAAGATTGGGGTAGAGCGCCTTTTGAAAAAGGGTCGTCCCCATTGACTACCAGGCCGGATGCCTGTTTGCGGCTGATTATCCAATTGGCTAATGACGCAGAAACGACGATGGCAAGTTCTGTGGCATCGTAGCGAAATTTGTAATGGTATTCTTCGGAATTTAGATTCAGGAACAGCACGGTCTCTAGCGCAATGGAGGGCTCGAATATTTTCGTTTGCATCCGGCCGACTGAAGCTGTAGACTTCCAATCGATACGGCGCAACGAGTCGCCTGTCATGTAATCGCGTTTTCCAATAGGGCGCGATGGATCCTCGAAGATGGGCTGCTTATGGCGAATATCGCCTAATGGAGAGTGCGATGGCAGTTGAACTCTCAGTAGGGGAATCACTCTCGGATAAACTGTCAGGTAATCACTCTCTCCGCTAATAGATTTTTCCTGGACCAGACCTAACAAGTCGCCTGTCGATAGCAGTAACGGGCCGACAGGATAGTATCCTCGCTTGTACGGCGCAAGCTGATAGCTTAATAAATCCTGGCCTTTTGGCCGGATCGAAAAGACATGACGCAAAACTTTAATCGGCGAGATTTCAATCGGCAGTGATTCTTGCGCATGCAGCCAGATGACTGGCAGGCGGCTTTTATTTTTTATTCTTAATTCAACTGATATTTTTTCCCCCGGAAAGACTCTATTTACAAAGCGTCGTTCAAAAGACAGATTTGCGGAGATACGGTTTACCCACCAGCGGCCAATCAAAAAAGCGCTTGAAAACAGGTACAGCAATATAAAAGCATAACTATCACGAGTAAGAACTGCGACGAAGAAGATGACCACCAAAAAGGCGATAAATGCGCCGCCCATGGTGATTAACTCGTCTTTTTTGCGGGCTCACCGAGACGCAATGGGACGCTGATGATGATCTCGTTCAAAATAACAACTGCCGATCTGCCGCGAAGCTCTGCCTCAGGGGCGCAGATCAACCGGTGGGCAAGAATGACCGGGACCAGTCGCTGGATATCGTCCGGGATGACATGATCGCGTCCGTTGATCAACGCCAGGGCTTGTGCGGCTTTGAACAGCGCCAGGCTGGCCCGTGGACTGGCACCGAGGGTCAACTCGTGATGGGCGCGTGTGGCAGTTACCAGTTGAATAATATATTCCTGCAAGCTTTCATCGACATAGACCTCCCATACTTGTTTCTGAAGCGCCAGCAGATGATTCCCGACCACGACCGGCTGCAGTTGGTTCACCGGATGCTCTCGGCTCAAATGGGTCAGTAATTTTTGTTCGTCTAATGGGTCTGGATAGCCCATCTCAATTTTCATCAAGAAACGGTCTAGTTGAGCCTCGGGGAGGGGAAAAGTGCCCTCATATTCAATGGGGTTCTGGGTTGCCATCACCAAAAATGGGCGCGGAAGAGGGTATGTAACACCATCGACCGTGACTTGCTGTTCCTGCATAGCTTCCAGCAGCGAAGACTGGGTGCGGGGCGTGGCGCGATTAATTTCATCCACCAGCAGAATATTGACAAATATAGGCCCTGGGTGGAATTCGAATTCTCCACTGCGCTGATTGAACACAGAAACCCCGGTAATGTCATTTGGAAGGAGATCGGGCGTGCACTGGATCCGTTTAAACAGACCTTTCAGGCTGGTAGCTAACGAGCGGGCCAGCATGGTCTTGCCAACGCCAGGCACATCTTCCAGGAGGACATGACCTTCGCATAATAAAGCCACCATTAACAGCTCAATGACAGAACGTTTGCCAACAATAACCTTTTCGACATTCTCAATGACAATTTTACAAAAGTCCTGTGCGTCGGTCATTGTCCCTTCTTTCTATTGGTCAGACAACTTTACAATGGCGGCATCTCTTTGACGCCAGTCTGCATTGCCACAGATACATCCTGGTTCACTCTTATCCCTGCCAATTCGAGCTTTATGTAAGTGTCACCTTCCCAATTCGCAGTGTATCTCGATGGGATTTGACCTGCAACCTCGAAATTTTTGAGATGAGTGAGTGTGGCAATATAAGGATACTCACCACCGGTCCGACTCCCTTTTCTTTTCCCAGTGATCTGATGAAGTGCACTGGTGTCTGAGTCGAAATCAAGGGAAAAATGAAGCGATGAATTTTGACCCTGGTGAGCTACAAGCTCGAGATTGTGCTGGCTTGTTTCGATCAGCGAAACCGAATCCATTTTAACCAGGCTGGCAGGCGCTAACCAGATGGAGTACAACCAGACCAATGCCTTCTCTGTATCGTCAAGATATGGGGCGTCTGTCGATTGTGAACCGAAAATAAAAGATCCTTTTCCGCCGCGGTATTCTTCACCGCCCTGTATGAACCGCCGGCCAAACCAGGTGATCCGGTTTTGGATGACAAAACTTTCTCCTGGAAGAAGGTACAGTATCCAGGATAGCGGCAGCCAGATTTTACCGACAATTGGCACGCGAGATGCGATCCATCCCTTTCCCCAGGCTACCAGGGATATTGGGGATATCGCGCTTGATTTTCCCTGGTATATCCATTTTAAGGCCAGGGTCGGCAGCTCTGATGAAATTGTTAGGGTAGTTGGTGGGGCAGCGGGTTCGCCAGGTGGCACCTTTACGGGCGCCGGAATTCGAAAACCGACGAACCCGACTGCCAGAAAAACAGACAGTGAGATTGCTATGAATACAACGGCATTTTGAATCGTATCCATGAAACCGGTCAGGCTTCTGAAACCGTAACCTTAATCATCTTATCGCCCTGGCGAATAGCATTCACTACTTCCATTCCTTTAATAACTTTACCAAATACTGTATGGCGGCCATTGAGATGGGGCTGGGGTGAATGAGTGATAAAGAATTGGCTCCCGTTCGTGTTGGGGCCTGCGTTAGCCATGGACAGTACCCCGGTCTCATGCTTGAGCGGATTGTTTTTTACTTCGTCCTGGAACTTGTAGCCAGGGCCGCCCATACCGGAGCCGGTGGGATCGCCGCCCTGGATCATGAAATTGCTGATCACGCGGTGAAACGTTAATCCATCATAAAATCCTGAGCGGGTTAGAAACACAAAATTATTTACAGTCACCGGCGCATGTTGGGAGAATAATTCAATTTCGATGACGCCGCGATCCGTGTTCATGGTCACGACATACTTTTTTTTCTGATCGACTTCCATTTCTGGAGCGGTTTTCCATTGGTTTGGAGCCATTTTTTAAGTGTCCTTTATTGGGTGGTTTTTATGATCGGCAAATCATTGAGCTAGATTATATCATTTGATAATGAGGTGATTTCGCTGAATGGTATAATCCAAAAATATGTACCGCAATCGATACAGGCATATCCTCTGGTTCTTTGGGAAAATTATACTTTCCTTCATCTGGTGGGATGTCTTCCTCTTCCACGTTGGCTTTCGCAAATTGGTCAGATCTACCCGGCGAGAACGATACCGGCGAATGGCTGCGGCGTTTCGCGTTGAAGCCGTCCGTATGGGGGGGGTAATGATCAAAGTTGGCCAATTTCTATCGGCCAGATTAGATGTATTACCCGCGGAGATAACCAATGAGCTGGCAGGTTTGCAGGATGAAGTTAAACCTGAGGAACTTGAGGATTTATTAAAGGTCGCAGTGACTGAGTTTGGGGTTTCTCTGGATGAAAAATTTGAGTCAATAGAATCCATACCTTTGGCTGCAGCTTCGATTGGACAGGTGCACAGGGCCAGAATCAGGGGGCAGTGCGGGACCACTGGTGACGATGATCCGTGTGATGTGATCATAAAAATCCAACGCCCTAATATTGATCAGATTATTGATGTCGATCTGGCAGCTTTAAAAGTGGTGTCTGGCTGGTTGATGCGCTACCCACCGATTAGGAAAAGGGCAGACGTACCGGCATTGATGGGAGAATTCAGCCGTTCTTTTATGGAAGAGCTGGATTATTTGAATGAGGGCAAGAACGCAGAGCGATTTGGTGAGAATTTCAAGAATGATCCGGAAATCCTGGTTCCAAAAGTAGTTTGGAGTCACACTACTCGGCGAGTCCTTACCCTGGAATATATCGAAGCGATCAAAATTATCGACTACCCGGCGATCGTTGCGGCTGGCATTGACCGAAGCGAAGTTGCTACCAAGCTCTTCAGTACATATTTAAAACAGATTTTTGAGGACCTTTTTTTTCACGCCGACCCTCATCCGGGCAATCTTTTTGTTCTGCCAGTGAAAGGCGAAGAATCCGTACGCCTGGGGCAGAATTGGCGGCTGGTGTTTATCGATTTTGGCATGGCCGGCACACTGTCGCAAAGCCTGATGGGCAATTTGCGGGAAATACTTATTGCGGTTGGAACGCAAGATGCAAAACGGATTATCAAAGCATACCAGTCTCTTGGCGTATTGCTGCCTGGCGCCGACCTGGATCTATTGGAACGGGCGACAAACCGGGTGTTTGAGCGTTTTTGGGGGAAAACTGCTCCTGAACTGATGTCGATGCACCAGGAAGAAGCGGTTAAGTTCGCCCGCGAATTCGGCGATTTGTTATATGAAATGCCTTTTCAAATCCCGCAAAACCTGCTGTTATTGGGACGCTGCCTGGGAATCCTCTCCGGATTGTGCTCGGGTCTGGACAACCAATTCAATATATGGGCGAATATTGGCCCGTACGCTCAAAAACTGGTTGCCGCAGAAGGAAGCGGTGGGCTGCGTTTCTGGTTGGGGGAATTCGTCAGCATAATCACCTTGATAGGCGGCTTACCCCGAAAAACTGACAACCTGTTGAACCGACTTGAGCAAGGCAAGCTTGAGGTGCAAACACCGGATACCAACCGCAGGATCGCTCGAGTAGAGCGGGGGGTGCGGAGTTTGACCGCGGCGGTCATTTTTACTGGATTGTTGATGGCAGGCACACAAATGTACCTGGCTCGAGAAATCGCAGCCGCAGTTGTCCTGGGTGTTTTTGCCGTCATAGCGCTGGGGTTTGCCGTAATTCCACGGTAGCTAACCGCAATAATGGTTTCGCATAGATATATGGCGCTTCATAGAAGCGCCATATATCAGTTTTTTAGCTCATCTATTTTTCTGTGCGTTCGATCGCGATATCGACCAGTTTTCGCAGACCCAGCAGGAACTCTTTGCGAGCCGCGCGGCGTCTTTCGCGAAAACCCGCTGGAAGGAGGGCTTCGAACGATTCGCGCATTTCTTTATGGGCGGCCCGAAAATGCTCACGTGCTTCGCTGAAATTTGGGTTTTGATCTTTTTTTGCGCTCGATTCTTTGTTTTCTGCCATTATTTACCTCCAATCTACAGATTGATTATACAACGCGGCTTGCTTTTTGGTTAATATCCGATCTGAAGAGAGGGAGGATTGCAGTCACAATGATGGCAACGGTAAGCAGCGCTGCAGCAACACCTGCAGAAATGGACACCGGCAGATTGGCAGATTGTTTTACCAGGATGCCAATAAAGGCCCACACGAGAACCAGGGGATAAGCGATCTGACGCTGCTGCCAGGTCATGATCAGTCCGAGGATCGTGGCGACCAGGATGAGGGCGACTGTCCAGACCTCTTGTGACAAAGGACCGCCAGTGAAGCCGAGATTGTAGAGCGCAGCAGAGAAATTGGCGATGGTCGCGACGGATATCCAACCCAGGTAAATGCTGAAGGGGATATTGACCAACCACAGTTCACGATTATTTCCAGGTTTCTTGGATATGGCCAGTCGTTGAAAAATAATCAGTAAGGCAGCCAGCAGACCCAACATGGCGACAACCGTCAAAGTATAAAATCCATAATGCCACAAAACTATCCAGGCTGCATTAAACAGGTTGCCAATCGCAAACCAGGGGCCAATCCGCAGCAGGCGCTGATTATCACGTTGGGCAGGCAGCGCCTGATAAATTCCGAACGCGATTAAACCGAGATAAATAATTCCCCAGATTGAAAAGACATATCCAGCCGGGGTGAATAGAACCGGAAAAGAATCAGATATCGATCCGGTTGTGCGTCCGTTGAGCGGTAGGGCATTGGCCAGGCCATTCATGATCAATGTGATTACGAGCGTTACAATATTGATCCATTGCATTTTATTCATTTTTTTCACCTCTTCAATATTGTATAAGCCCATAATTTTTTTGTCCATAGATTGTACAATGTTCGTGCAGAGCGATAACTGGCCTGGTGAATACCCATTCCCGATCAACAGGTAATGTTATACTTTTTACATCCTGCATCAGGATTTCTTCAATGGCTGTTCCTTCATCCCGGTCTACTCACTTACCAATCAGTCGGGTTTTTCAAACCTGGTGGCCTTTAGCGGCCAGCTGGTTGTTAATGTCGCTAGAATTACCGGTATTGAGTGCAGTTATAGCCAGATTGCCTGACCCTGAAATCAACCTGGCGGCATACGGCGGGATTGTATTTCCCGTGGCACTCATTGTTGAATCCCCGATTATCATGCTTCTGGCGGCCTCGATTGCTTTATCGAGAGATTGGGCGTCTTATCAAAAAATATTTCGCTTCATGATGGCTGCTGGTGGGATCATGACCTTAATCCACATGATCATTGCTTTTACGCCGGCATATTATTTTGTCGCCCGCCAGGTAATAAACCTTCCCGAAAATGTCATAGAACCGGGCCGTTTGGGGTTGATGCTGATCACACCCTGGACCTGGTCGATTGCTTTTCGTAGATTTCAACAAGGGGTTTTAATCCGTTGCGGTCATTCAGATGCGGTAGGAATCGGAACGGTGATTCGTTTGAGCGGGGGAGGAATCGTTTTACTGGTTGGTTACCTGATTGGCTCAATCCCTGGGGTCGCGGTTGGCGCCATGGCCCAATCGGTGGGGGTGATGAGTGAAGCGATATATGCCGGGATCAGGGTAAGACCAGTTTTAAAATATGAGATTCAGCCGCTTCCAGCGGTTCCGGCAATAAGTTGGCGAGAATTTGCGAATTTTTACATACCATTAGCTTTGACTTCTTTCCTGGGATTGCTGTGGCAGCCCATGGGGAGCGCGGCTCTTAGCCGGATGCCTGACCCATTAATTTCATTGGCAGTTTGGCCGGTGGCATCAGGGTTTATATCCATTTTCCGAAGCCCTGGTTTTGCTTTGAACGAAGTTGTTGTCGCCTTAACGGACTGGCAGGGATCATTCAAAAGTATCAAGGATTTCGTGTTTATCCTTGCCGTATCGGTATTGGTCATAGAAATCGCCGCGTCAGGTTCTCAATTTGCTTTCTTTTGGTTCGCGAACATCTCCGCTCTTCCGCCTGATTTAGCCGTTTACGCCAGGAATGCATTTTTCATAGCCATACCTATCGCCGGGATGACTGTGCTGCAAAGCTGGTTCCAGGGAACAATTGTGAACGGAAAGAAAACAAAAGCTATCCCAGAGGCAACGGTAATATTTGTGGGGATTTTTGTCTTGACCGCGGTTGCCGGAATTGCATATGGCAAAATTATTGGCATTTATATGGGGATGATTGGATTTGTGCTGGCTAATCTGGGCCAGATGACCTGGCTAGGACATCGCAGCCTCAAATTATTAGCTGCAAATCATCAAAGGGATGTGGAATGAAAAGAAAAGAGTTGTTTACCAGGGTCGCATGGGGGGCACTATTTTATAATATGCTGGTGATATTGTGGGGGGCATTCGTGCGCGCAACCGGCTCAGGCGCAGGGTGCGGCGCTCATTGGCCCTTTTGTAATGGTGAGGTTATCCCGCAGAGTCCTCAGATTGAAACGATCATCGAATTTATTCACCGGGTATCCAGCGGTCTGGTCATTGTTCCAGCAGTGTTTTTGTTGGTATGGGCGTGGCGGAACTCATCAAAAAGATCATTGGTACGCCTATCCACGGCAGGGGTAATGCTGTTTACCTTGACCGAAGGGTTGGTCGGCGCTGGCCTCGTGCTTTTTGGCCTTACCGGGACGGATGATTCTGTCATGCGCGCGGTGGTAATTGTCATTCACCTTCTGAATACATTCTTTCTCCTAGCTTGCCTGGGTTTGACTGCCTGGTGGGCAACTTATGGTGAGCCGACAGGCTGGGCCTGGAAGGGTCGTTCTTCCGCGATGTTGTTGATAGTAGTCATGGCAATGGTGTTAATTGGCGCTTCAGGAGCGATCACAGCCCTTGGCGATACCCTTTTTCCGGCAAGCTCATTAGCTCAAGGCCTGCAGCAAGACGTTTCACCTACCGCGCATTTTTTAATCCGCCTGAGGGTTTACCATCCAATACTTGCTTTTGGCCTGGCGGTATTCGGGGGATTGGTTTTTCGATGGCTGCGGGAGAAAGAAAAAAATCCGCTGACCAGGAAACTGGTAAGCGGAGTGATGATATTATTTGGACTTCAGTTGTTGTTGGGAGGATTTAATGTCATTTTATTAGCCCCAACATGGATGCAGTTGGTGCATTTAATGGTCACTGATTTGATATGGACAGGGGTAGTGCTGGTTTTTTCACTTAACCTTAGCTTCTTTTCGCGCTAATTTGTTGCGGGAGTAATCGACGATCAGGCCAACTACCCGATACCCAAACAAATTATTAATTACATTCAAAACTTTGTTGCTGAAACCGGGGATGATGAAGTAATTTTCATTCTTTATTCCGTTTACAATTTCCCTGGCAACCTCATCCGCATCCATGACGGTCCCAAAATCAGCGTTCATCTGGCGGGTCACTGCCGGAAGATAAGGTTCATCGCCTTCCAGCCCCGGTGTGCGTGTATCAGGTGGGAATATGATCGAGAACTTTATGTTATATGGCTTTAGCTCATACATCATCACGTCAGTCATACCATGTACGGCAAATTTCGTGGCGCCGTAAGCGCTATAGCCATATACACCGCCCAAGCCTGCCAGGGATGAAATATTTACGATGTAACCAGATTTACGATTGACCATTCCGGGGACAACGCATTTTAAAACATGCACTGGACCCATGAAATTAACGTCCATCAATTGATGGAAAATTTCCTGGTCCAACTCAACAAACAAACCCGGGCGAGAAATCCCGGCGTTGTTAATTAATAAATCGGGGGTGCCGACCGTGGTGATAAATTCGCCCACCACTTTTTGAACCTGGTCCCAGGAAGAAATATCTGCCACAAGGTAACCAAAGGTTTGGGTGGGCTCGACGGCGGTTTTCTGGAGCTCCTCAAGCGCAGATTTTAATTGTGGTTCGCGCCGCGCCAAAATCCAGACATTGGCCCCCAGTTTTACCAGGATTTTTGAAACCGCCAGGCCAATTCCGCTGGAACCGCCTGTTACCAGTACCAATTTACCAGTAAAGTTTTTCATTTATAAGGAGTTAATTAGAGCTGCATCCACAGGAGCCGCAAGAACCACCGCTACACCCAGAACAAGAGCTGGATTGGCTGGCAATTGCTCTGCCTTCACTGGAGGCAAAAAAGCGCGATAATAGGCGCCGGGTCGACGCGCTGTGGCAATTGATGCATTCGATTACCGCATCTGCCTGGCTCATGGGGCGCATTTTATCAAATTGCTGTCCACAATCTTTGCAAAGATACTCATAAATCGGCATGAAAGCCTCCGTAAAGGAAATATAGGAGCAATAATGCTTTATTGTAATGTGTTTTAGGTTTTGGTCAATAGGTTTATTTCCGAGAATTAGCGAAAATATCCCATGATATACTCATTCCATCCCAATTTTACGGTTTATCCATGAAGGCTAAAAAATTTCTAAAATTTTTCACCCTTGTTGTTATATCAATATTATTTTCCTCCGGGTGTTCATTTACCGGGTATTCCCAAAGTACCCAGACGAGCAACTATGGACAACCAATCCACACGATTCAAGGCGAAACTCATACTTCACCGCTGAACAACCAAACCGTAAATGATGTTCACGGAGTCGTTACCGCGGTCAGGGCGGATGGTTTTTATTTGCAAGATACTGATCCAGATCAAAACGATAAAACCAGTGAAGGGATTCTCGTGATAACAGAATCATCTCCGATTATTAAGACCGGAGATGAGGTTCTGGTGAGTGGAACGGTAGCTGAATATTATCCAGGAGGGATCGCAACGGGCAATCTTTCGATCACCGAAATAATAAAGCCGCGTATCGATATAATTTCAAAGGGCATGTTAAATGTAACACCTACCGTGATCGGCCGAAATGGACGAATCCCTCCCGTGCAGATGATAAAAAGCGATAACGACTCATTTGATCCGGTTGCTAATGGAGTAGATTTTTATGAAAGCATGGAAAGTATGCTTGTGCAAGTCAACCAGGCGGTGGTGGTAGGGCCGACGAACGGTTACAAAGAAATTGCTGTTCTCGCCGATTCTGGTCTGGATGCGGCCCTGCGTACTCCGCGGGGTGGGATTGTTATCAGGAAGGACGATTTTAATCCTGAACGAATAATCATCGATGATTTGTTAACGGCGCTGCCTGAGGTAAACGTGGGGGATACCTTTACCCAGCCATTGGTTGGCGTTTTGGATTATTCCTTTGGGAATTTTAAACTGCAGCTCACGCAGCGACCTTCATATCAAACAGCCCATCTCGAAAAAGAAATTGCTCCAGATCCTACGCTCGCTGAGCTCTCAATCGCCGCGCTGAATGTCCAAAATCTGGATCCTGGTGATGGGAAATCTCGCTTTGCGGATTTTGCCCAGCTGATCGTCGTGAATCTGAAATCACCCGATATCATATCTTTAGACGAAATCCAGGATAATAATGGACCGATCGACGATCAGATCACTGATGCGAGTCAGACATTTCGCGTATTAATTGAAGCCATAAAAAATGCTGGCGGTCCTCTTTATGAATTCCGCGAAGTGGCTCCAGAGCGGGGTCAAGATGGTGGTGAACCTGGTGGGAACATTCGAGTTGGTTTTCTTTTTCGGACCGACCGCGGACTGCAATTCATCGACCGCGGTCGAGGAACTGCATCTGATGCGGTTGGCATAGTAGTTGGGCAAAACAGCCTTGAACTATCATTGAGTCCAGGTAGAATAGATCCCCAAAACTCTGCATTCGATAACAGCCGTAAACCTTTAGTCGGAGAATTTCTTTACCGGGGGCAAAAAATGTTTCTCATCGGCGTTCATTTAAATTCCAAAGGCGAAGATTCGCCTCTTTTTGGTCGGTACCAACCGCCGGTTCTGTCTTCTGAGAAACAGCGATTGCGGCAAGCAGAAATCATCCAGGGCTTCATCGTAAAATTACTGGCAGCTGATGCGAATGCAAATGTGCTGGTATTGGGTGATTTTAACGATTTTCAATTTTCTGCAGCCTTATCCAAACTGGCTGGGCATAATATGAAGAACCTGGTATTAACCCTGCCAGAAAATCAACGGTACAGTTATGTTTTTGATGGCAATTCCCAGGTGCTGGACCAAATGCTGGCGAGCCAGACATTGGCAGACAAAATAAGCTATTATGCGGTTGTTCATGTTAACGCAGAATTTGCGGCCATAAAAAGCCTGTCAGATCACGACCCTATCCTGGCGCGGTTTATACTTCAAGCAAAGTGAGCATATACAAAATGTTAACCTGATCTTGATGGGCCGTTAAAGCTGTTTTGTTATTCTTTTATTGTGATTTTCAGAACGAAAGTCATTTGTGCTGTGGTTATTTTTTGGTACAATTATCCCAGGGTGGTAGAAGAACTGGACATAACGTGTAAACCATTGCCAAAGTCATGAGGAGCAGCACATTTAATGACGGCACAGACCGAGACAATCTCAGTGACTTCTAAGTCAAAACCATCATCAACACGCACCTGGCGCAGGATAAGAGAAATCGGTTTGGGTTACGGACTCTTAGCCCCTGCATTTATTTTGCTGTTAATATTTGAGCTTTATCCTGTCCTATACGGCTTCTATATCAGCATGTGTGAATGGAAGCTTTCATGTGTTAACCTGATTTTCTTTGATAACTATACCCGGGCATTCAGCGATCCAGACATGTGGCATTCGCTGTTGATCACCGCGACGTATTCAATCATCTCAGTCCCTCTGCAATTAGGACTGGGCCTTGTTCTGGCATACCTCTTGTTTCAGAAAATTCGCGGCCTCGCTGTTTACCGCATGTTCTATTTTTTGCCTTATATCACGACCACTGTCGCTTCGGCTGCCGTGTGGGCCTTCTTATACAGTCCGGATAACGGACCGATCAATAAGCTAATTGAGGCATTTGGGGGGCAGCCTTTAAAATGGCTTGGTGAGGGCAACGGCATATTTAACCTAATCTTGACTCCAGCTGGGATCGATTTGCCGACCTGGGCACAGGGTCCCAGCCTGGCATTAATTTCTCTCATTATTTACACAACCTGGGTTTTCGTCGGATATGATATTGTCATCTTCCTGGCAGGTTTGGGGAATATCCCGGGCGAGTTGTATGATGCCGCTAAGGTTGATGGCGCGGAAGGCTGGGGATTGTTTCGTTACATCACCTTCCCACTCCTGTCTCCAACGACTTTTTTCTTGTTGATTTTGACGGTAATCGGCACCTTTAAAGCTTTCAATCATATCTACATTATGACTTTAGGCGGTCCGGGAGATGCAACAACGACTTCAAGCATTTTTATTTTTAACCAGCTTTACCAATTCAACCGGTATGGGTACAGCGCAGCACTTTCATTTATAATATTTCTCGTCATTATGCTCTTGACTGTTTTCCAAAATCAACTCGCCGGAAAACGCGTCAATTATGACTAGACGGTCAAGAGGAGAATAAATGGCTCAAGAAAAAGCATTTGCCAACCGCATGAATCAAAGCATGCATATTAATTGGGGTCGGGCCGGGATCTATGTGGTTTTAACGATCGGTGCTGTTATTGCGGTTATTCCGTTTATTTACATGCTGTTATCCGCTGTGAAAAGTTATGGCAGCATTATTAACAACAATTTTTGGCCCTGGTGGCCTTTGGGCAATGAAGCGCCGCAGTGGAATAATTTTCCGGATGCAATCGAGCAGATTGGATTTGATCGGCAGTGGGGCGTACCTCTGTTTTTTCGATATTTTGCGAACAGCGCCCTGGTTACGGTTGTAATTGTCGCAGGCACGTTGTTTACTTCGATTCTGGCTGCATATACTTTCGCTTACATAAATGTTCCAGGCAGAAACCTTTTATTTCTGTTCATTTTGGCAACTTTAATGATTCCCAATGATCTGACCCTGGTGCCAAAATTGGTGATGATGTACAACTTTACATGGTACAACACCTACCTTGCTTTAACCATTCCTTTCATGGTCAGTGTATTTGGTATATTTTTATTGCGCCAGTTTTACATGCAAATACCCAAGGATTTATTTGACGCAGCCTTGATCGATGGCGCTGGTCACCTGCGTTACCTGTTCGCAATCGTTATCCCTTTGAGCAAACCGGCGGTGATCACGATTGCCTTGCTAAACTTCATCTGGTCTTGGGACAGTTTCAAATGGCCGCTGCTGGTCACGCGAAATAGTAATATGCGCGTGTTGGCAGTAGGATTACAGCAGTTTTTGGTGGGAGAGGGCGGGACGAAAATCCAGCTGATGATGGCTTTTTCAACGATGGTCGTACTTCCGGTCCTGATTTTTTACTTTTTCACCCAAAAGTATTTTACTGAGGGGATTGCGCGTACTGGCATTAAAGGTTAACCAATTTTTTTAAGGAGGTGATGCGTTTTACAGATCCAAAAGATTTGTGTGTTTCGGTTGTCACCAACCATATTTTTTCAATTTTCAACAGGAGAGAGTAGAATGCGTTCCAATTTAGTTAAAATTTTGATGGCTGTTATGGCTCTGTCGATGGTTTTGGCTGCTTGCGCGCCGGTTGCGACGCCTGCCCCAACGACAGCCCCTGCTCAAGCCACGACTGCCCCGAAACCGACAGATGCCCCAAAACCAACGGATGCCCCAAAGCCGACAGCAGTTCCTCCGACGGCTACGGCTAAACCTACCGAAATTAAAATAGCCAATCCGCCCACAACCCCAGCGATGGTTGATGCGATTAATCTCGCAGGGAAAAAGACCCTGGTCATTTATTGGCACAATCGCCCGCAAAAGGACCAGGATTTCTTGCAAGGTATGCTCGACGAGTTTAACAAGTCGAACCCATACGGCATCATAGCAGAAGCTGAAATCGCCGGCGCTTCCTACAATGATGTTTACAGCAAGGTAACTGCGGCTATCCAGGCCAATCAGCCACCTTCTATGTCGGTTGCGTATCAGAACCAGGCTGCGTTCTACCGTGGACAGAACGCGGTGATTGATCTGACACCCTTTGTTAACAGCTCGAAATACGGCCTGTCCGATGCTGACAAGAAAGATTACTTCCAGGCCTTCCTCGACAGCGACAAGAACCCCCAATTCAAGGGCGAGATCCTTGGGTTCCCCACTCAACGCTCCATGGAAGTGATGTTCGTCAATATGGATTGGTTGAACAAACTGGGCTATACCGAACCCCCCAAGGACTGGACGCAATTTGAAGAGATGGCTTGCAAAGCTGCTCAAGAAAAGGATAAATACGGATGGGCGTTCCGGCATGACGCATCAAACTTCGCCTCGCAAGTTTTCTCGCGCGGTGGGCAGATCCTGGCATCAGACGGATCATCGTATGTGTTTGACAGCCAGGCGGGCATTGACACCCTGTCGATGATCCAGCGCCTGTTTGAGAAAAAATGCGCCATTGAAATTCCGACCAGCGAGCGTTATGGCGAACAGAACCGTTTTGGCAATGGCCAGGTGCTATTCGTATTTGCTTCGTCTTCCGGGTTGCCCTTCTATGGGGATACTGTAACCAAGGGCGCTAAATTCAAGTGGGATATCGCCATGCTGCCCAATTCAGGTAAACCGGCGGTGAACCTATACGGCGCATCAGTTTCTGTGTACAAGACTACCCCTGAGCAAGAACTGGCTGCCTGGTTGGTGATCAAGTTCTTGGGTGAGACCGCCCAAACCTCACGCTGGGCTATTCAGACTGGTTACCTGCCTGTGCGTGCATCGGCTAAAGATCCTGTGATCAAAGCCTTCAAAGCTGATCCGCTTTGGGGTCCGGTAGCAGATTCTTACGCCAAGATGTTCGATTGGGCGCAGTACGCGAAGATCGAATCCCCGGTCGCTGGTTATGATCCAGTGCGTACGCTCATCGATAAAGATCTGATGAGCAAGGTCATCGCGGATCCTAAGGTAGATGTTGCGGCTTTGGTAAAAGGTGTGGTAGTAGAAGCAAACAAAATTCTAAAGGAAAACGCTCCGAAGTAACACGTATTCACCCTGGCCCCTTTCCAGAAATGGGAAGGGGCTTTTTTATTTTTTAATCATATTTTTTGACCTATCCAAATAATACTGTTTGACTATTTCTGGATGATACTCATTGAGTAAAGTATAATCAGGTGCTATATGTATATGTAAATGCTCAAGAATATAATTTGCCAGGTGGATGATGGACACAGGTTTTAAGAAGACAACCCAGGAACGGTCTTTTCGATATTTTGATATTGTTATGGCTCTTTTTGTGACCGTGTTAATTGTGAGTAATATCGCATCTTCCGCGAAAATTGTGGATTGGGGGGTATCTCTTTTTAACCTGCCCCTGGCTTTTGATGCGGGTACAATATTATTTCCATTGAGCTATATCTTTGGCGATGTTTTAACTGAAGTTTATGGTTACCGCCGCTCCAGGCGAGTCATTTGGATGGGATTCTTCTGCCTGGGTTTTAGTGCAATTATCCTGTGGCTGGTGAGGATCATGCCCGGTGAAGCGACCTGGGCGGCTGGCGTAGGACAGGATGCGTTTGATAAGGTGCTGGGCGGGGTGAGCAGCGGCGGGATCGTGATCGCCAGCCTGGCGGCTTATTTTAGCGGTGAATTCAGCAATTCAGTTGTTCTGGCGAAAATGAAGGTTTTAACTCAAGGGCGCTGGTTGTGGACCCGCACGATCGGAAGCACGTTAGTTGGCGAAGGCATTGATTCTATAATCTTTATTTTCATCGCGAGCCTGTTTAGAGTCTTTCCGTGGGAATTGTTTTGGACGCTGGTTGTGACCAATTACATTTTTAAAGTTGGAATAGAGGCGCTAATGACTCCGGTCACATACGCCGTGGTCGGCTTCTTGAAAAAAAGCGAGAACGAAGATTACTACGACCGTAAAACGAATTTTAACCCCTTTGTGCCGTAAAATTTTTCAAAAAAATAAAGAACGGCGTGGTTGGCCAACCACGCTGTTCTTTATTTTGACCACGCCTGCGCCTAATCGACGGCCGTCTGCGCCGAACGGGTAGGAGCCGCTGTGATGGCAGTCAAGGCATTCACCGTCTGGCGCGCCTGCTCCAGAACATGAAGCTGGCTGACTTTGCGAAAATGGTATCCATAAATTGTCATTGTTATCGCCAATGGGAATTTATCAGGGCAGGAAAAAACAGACCAGAACACCAACTTCCAGTATTCCCACCGTTCTTCCCCCAGGATTCCTAAGCGCCAGACGGAGCGGAAGAATGCCTGAATTTCGGCCCACTCCAGATGAACGGTGGCTCGTGCCGGATTGAGATTTTTAAGAAGGGTCCTCACGCGCTGATAAAAGAGGCGCGGTGAATAGATCTGGTGTAACAAGCGCTGGTAACCGTTACGGAGAACATCCGGATCCATTTTTGGGATGATATTCGAGGTGCCGTCAGTATTATTACCTGAAAATTCTTTCACGATCCTGTTCTCGGATTGTAACCGTTTAAACAGCTGTGTATTTAACGGCGCCTGGAGCAAGCCGACCATCGCTGTGACAATGCCAGATTCTTGAATAAATTTTACCTGCCGGTCAAAGATGGATGGGGTATCGCTATCGAAACCGACAATAAAGCCACCCATAATTTGAAATCCGTGGTTTTGGAGTGAGTGGATATTTTTTACGAGGTCTCGATTGCGGTTCTGTGTCTTATGGCATTCTGTCAGACTTTCTTCGTCTGGAGTTTCTACTCCGATGAATATCTGGGTAAATCCCGCCTGCTTCATTAACTCCATCAATTTCTCATCATCCGCCAAATTAATGGATGCTTCAGTGATGAAAAGGCAGCCCGTTTTTCCTTTTCTCCATTCGATTATTGCAGGCAGCACTTCTTCCTTCAGGATGCGTTTATTCCCGATGAAATTGTCATCGACGATAAAGATATTCCGCCGCCATCCCAGCTGGTATAGGCTGTCTAGCTCGGCGATTAATTGCGCGGCAGTTTTTGTGCGCGGCCGGTGCCCGAGTAAAGCCGTCACGTTGCAAAAATCGCAGTTATATGGACAACCGCGAGAAAATTGGATGGCCATACTGTCATAGCTCTTTAATTGCAACAGGTTCCAATTTGGGATCGGTGTTTGGGAAATATCCGCGTATTCGGTTGTGGAATAAATATGCTGTGGGCTTCCACTTTCAATATCATTAATAAATTGATGGATCGTAATTTCCGCTTCATTCAAAATAAAATAATCGACCTGGGGAAAATCCTGGTAATCCTCGGTGAACAGCGGACCGCCAGCCGCCACCTTGAGACCGTTCTGCTTGCAGCGATTAATGACTTTGCGCACCGATTCACGCTGGATATCCATGGCACTCACCATGGCTAAATCGGCCCAATCCATATCTGCTTTGCCCAGAGGCGACACGTTTAAATCGATCAAACGCTTATTCCAGGAATCCGGGAGCAAGGCCGCGACGGTCAATAATCCCAGCGGCGGGTTGCCGGCGGTCTTGTTTATGAAACTTAAAGCATGTCTAAAGCTCCAAAATGTATCGGGAAATTCGGGATAGATCATTAAGACATTCATGCACTTCTCCAATTCATGAGGGTAAAGTATTTTTAGTTTACAGAAAGTAAGGGTAATTTAAAAGTGAAGCAGGTCATAGTACCAGTCCTGGTTTTGACTGTGACCCTATCGCAAAGACATGACTCGTTCGAAGGTTTCTACGATGTTGAAAATGCTATAATAGCCGCGACGAACATGAACCAGCCAACGAATATAAAACCCGGTTCGAATGCAGACCTCGCTTTTGTGGTGATGGTGCTGGCGTCTTATTTCGCCACATTCGCCTCATTTCGCCAGGCTATGCTTGTAGATATCTTACTGATGATCACGCTGGGTTCAGCCTATATCGTAATAGGTATATATGGGTATGCATACTGCAAGAATGCCAATATGAAGGTGATCCGGATCGGTTACTTTTTAATTCAAATCCCGTTAGGCGGCTTGATCGTTTCTTTAGGTAAAGGCGTAGGTTTCAACATATTAATTTTGCTTCCACTAGCTGGACAGGCTGTGATTTTATTAGATGAAATTTGGGTATACTTAATCAACGCTGCGATCCTGGCAATTTATGTTATTTCGGTGAGATCTTATTCACCTGGTTGGACAGAAGTCTGGTCGAGCATGCCAATATTCCTGGCTGGCCAAATATTTATCATGGTATTTACCCAGATCCTGGTCAGCGAAGGCAAGGCCCGCAGGGAAGTTGAGCGTCTGGTTGAGGAATTACAGGATGCCAACCAGCGCTTGAGAGAATATGCCGTTCAGGTTGAGGAATTGGCAGTGACCAGGGAGCGTAATCGCCTGGCTCGCGAGATTCATGATGGGCTGGGTCATTTTCTGACCATCATCCATATGGAAATTCAAGCCGCGAGAGCCGTGATGCTGCATGACTCCGCCAAAGCCTTATCGATGCTAGAAAAAGCTCAGGCACTATCCGAGAACGCTCTGACGGATGTTCGCGGGTCAGTAAGTTCCTTGCGCGCATCTCAGGATGCCAGCTTGCCACTGCCTGAGATGCTGGAAAAGCTTGTACAATCCTGCAGCGTGATGAATCTGAATGCGGAAATAAAAGTTGTAGGAAGCCCGCGTTCAATAACCCCCCAGGTGCAATTGACACTTTATCGAGCAGCCCAAGAAAGCATCAATAATATTTGTAAACATTCGCAAGCCTCTCAAGCCTGGATAGGCCTTGATTACCAGGATCCACAGAATATCCACTTTTCTGTGCAGGACAATGGCATCGGCGCAGATGAATTAGATGGGGGGTATGGTTTATTGGGGCTGCGCGAACGCGTAAACTTGTTAAATGGAGAAATGAGGATTCATACCGCGCGAGATCAAGGCTTTCGTTTGGAGATCGTATTACCGGGATGATAAGACCAATCCGAATTCTTATTGCCGATGATCAAGCCCTTTTTCGCGAAGGATTAAGGACCTTGTTGTCTGTCCAGCCCGATTTTGAGGTAGTTGGAGAAGCCTCAAACGGAGAAGAAGCCGTCCGTTTGGCGGTGCAATACCAACCGACAGTGGTCTTAATGGACGTCAGGATGCCAGTGATGGATGGCGTGGCTGCGACAAAACGATTGAAATCGGTTTTACCTGATTCACGCGTGATTGTTCTCACTACATTCGATGACGACGAGTCGGTATTCGATGGTTTAAAAGCTGGCGCCGTGGGATTCTTGTTAAAGGACGTTTCTTCTGAGAAATTGAATGAGGCTATCCGGGCTACAGCCCGGGGAGATTATTTTTTGCTCCCGTCAATTACAGCCAAGGTTGTGGCTGAGTTCTCACGACTGGCCAAAGCAACTTTGCAAGTCCAGGAAGGTTCAAATCCGTTGAGCGGGCGTGAGATCGAGATATTAGGGCTCGTTTCAGAGGGATTAAGCAATCGCGAAATTGCCAGTCGTCTCGTAATTTCTGAAGGCACTGTGAAGAACCACCTGACAAATATCCTGGCGAAACTGGATGCGCGCGATCGAATGCAGGCAACACTTAAAGCAAAAGAGCTTGGGATATTATAGGAGGGAGGATTTGAAGGCCAAACCTGTCGACTCCAATAATGCTCGCATCTCAGATAACCATCCTTACCGCACAGCCGGGATTATCTTGATTGGTTCGGGGCTGGTATATATTCTTGATCAATGGCTGCGTACTGGCTGGCTGACTTTATTGGTGCTGCCGTTCCTCAGTGCTCTGGCGTTGTACCGCGGGATCCAGATCAAACGGTTAACCCTGGCTATACCGGGAGCTCTCATCAGTGGGCTGGGATGGGGCATCTTTTTCTTGCTCAACCGTGCAATAACGATTTCAGATTTATCTCGCGGAGGATTATTCTTCGTCTGGTTGGGGGCGGGTTTTATCGGGATTCTGGGCGCTACCATCTATTCTCAAAAAGAGCCCGCCTATTGGGCGTTAGTGCCTGGATTTATATTAATTTCCACCGGGCTTCCGTTGATCTTTTCACAGGTCAAGCTTTTGCCATTTGTACTAAGCGTTGGAATTGGCCTGGGGTCGTCTTTGCTGTTATGGGGGATGCTTCAGAAATTATTAGGATTGATTATTCCGGGCTGTTTGCTTCTGGGAATTGCCCCAGGTGTTTATTTCGCGTGGTCACGGAGCGGGGATATCAATGGGTTGACCGAGACCGGGATTATGTTGGTCTGGTTTGCCCTGGGATGGGGTTTGATTACTATATCGTCGCGTATCTTAACTCATAAATTTACCTGGTGGCCATTAATTCCTGGCGGTCTGCTGGCAGTTGTTGGGTGGGGATTATATATAGGCGGCAATCCGGGGAATGCCCTGTCATTTATTGGCAATACCGGATCGGTAGGATTAATAATTTTTGGAATTTATTTACTGCTGCTGCGGCGCAGCTTCAAGGATTAGCTGTATGCACTCCATATTCAGCCTTGATTGCGTCCAGATCGCATTGGCAAGATTGTGCGAAGGATTCTAACAACTTCACTGGAGAAACCAGCTGATATTGATTTTCCCGATAGTAAGCCTTAAGGGCCTGAGTAAATGCGATATCGCCCATCTGTTTACGCACGTCATTTAAAAACATAGCCCCCTTCATGTAAACAACCATCCCATATTCTGAAACGCGTCCTTGAAAGGCATCCAGTGGTTGGTCAATGGATTGCCCGGGATTAGAGCGGTCATAATCTTCTACCTGGGCTTTGTACCGCTCAAATAAGTCAAAGGATGGGGAAAGCGACTGAAGATACATCAGGCTGCTGAACGTTGCCAGGGCTTCGTCCTGCCAGGGATCACGCAGAACATCGTTGCCGATGATTGAATACCACCATTGGTGAGCAATTTCATGGGCAATCACGAGATGCAAAAAATCGAGTTGCCGGGTTGATTGGTAACTATCATCGATGATTAAAATCAGCCCGGGGTATTCTACTCCGCTGGCGTTTTGTAATTGTGCCGCAACGATATCAAGCTCGTTAAATGGGTAAGGACCAAACGTATTTTCGTAAAATGTCAAAATGGACCGGGCATCGTCCAGAGCACTGGCCCATCCTGGTTCGGTTTCTAAATTCCCCCACTGCACGATCGTAATGTCATCGACCTGCGTCTGGCTCATTTCAAAGGCAGGACTGGCGGCAATCATAAAATCCCTGACCGGGCCGCTCGCAAACGTATGCTTACTTAATCCCTGCTCTTCACTTAAATTAATTTGGGTGCCTGTGGAAGCAATTCGCCATGAGTCTGGGGCGGTGATCGTCACTTTATAGAGCGCAGTCTGGCTTGTCACGGCATCTCCCCCCATGAGTACCGGGTCCGCCTGCCAATTTTCACTTTCATAGACTGCCAGAATAGGATACCAATTCGCTAAATTTAATGCTGGGCCGTTACTGGATTGGCTGAATATGCCATAGGAAAGGCTTGATCCAAAATCCAGGGGCATTTCTATGCCGTATGTCAGCTCGATCCGCACAATTTTGCCAGGCAGCAAGGGTTGGTTTAATTTTATGCGCAGGGCAGATTGGTCTGATAGAAAATATTCATACACTGCGTCTTTCTGATCTATCTTTACAGAATGGATGGTCAATTTTCCATTGTAGATATTTGAAGCATTGGGAAACACTCGCATCACAATTTCGTTCAGCAAATTACCCGTTTGATTATGAAAGACGACGGTTTCGGTTCCTGAATAGACCGATGAAGAGTCTGATAGATCCAAAGTCAGCAGATAACAGGTAGAAATACCGATGCGCTGCCAGTCTGGAATCTGGCTGGCGCGCATTGCTCGAGCTTGTTCATCGACCGGGCAAGCATTCAGGACTGCTGGATCGGTAGATTGGGGGGTGATCTCTTGATTAATAACGGAGGTGGGCAGAGTGGCAATTTCTGGTTGAGGTGTTGGAGATGGCATTGGTCGAGCATCTGGAACACATGCTTCGAATATCAAACTTGTGAGCAGGATACCGCAAAAGCAAAATAAACGAAGAAACCGCACGGCATATCTCCAAAATATTAATAACTATACCATGTGTAAGAAGTCCTGAGTTAAATTGAGGTTTTATATACTCAAATGATCCTCCTGTTCAAAATCGTTCAAAAATGATATGATAAATCCCGTTTTGCTCTGTCCGGTGTGGCCGGGTAAGAGTTCGATTGGTTGAATTGAGGAAGAAATGCTGGTTGAACGAACAGATTTACGAAATATTGCCATTGTGGCCCATGTTGACCATGGAAAAACGACGCTGGTGGATGGCATGTTAAAGCAGGCGCGCGTGTTTCGGGAGAATCAACAGGTTATGGAACGAGTTATGGATTCCAACGACCTGGAAAGGGAACGAGGGATAACGATCCTGGCAAAAAATACTGCGATCACCCTGCCGGATCCGGAAACAGGGAAGCTGGTAAAAATAAATATTGTCGATACCCCCGGACACGCAGATTTCGGGGGAGAAGTCGAACGGGTAATGAATATGGTCGATGGGGTTTTATTACTGGTAGATGCAGCCGAAGGTCCCATGCCCCAGACGCGCTTTGTGTTGAAGAAAGCGTTAGAAATGGGTCATACTGCCATTGTCGTGATCAACAAGATGGATCGTAAGGATGCGGACCCAGAGCGCAGTGTTAACGACACCTTTGACCTGTTCATCGAACTTGGGGCAAATGATCTCCAGGCTGATTTTCCTATCATCTATGCAAATGGGATCACGGCCCAGGCAGGCGATACCCCAGAATTAAGTCCTGATTTACAGCCGTTATTTCAAGCCATTTTACGCAGAGTGGCTCCCCCTCTTGTTGATATCGAGGCTCCTTTACAAATACTGGTGACCAACCTTTTTTACGATGATTACCGGGGCACAACAGCCCTGGGAAGAATTCATGCCGGGAAAATCACTGCCGGACAGGCACTGTCCAGGATCTGTGTAGATGGCAAGGTTTTGCCGGAAAGAGCCAGGTATCTTTACGTCCATCAAGGTTTAGAGAGAGTAGAAGTTGAGCATGCCGAAGCAGGTGAGATTGTCGCCATCGCCGGGCTGGAAGGCATTGCCATTGGAGAAACTCTGACAGACCCTGCTCACCCGGTAAGCTTGCCGCCGATCCATGTTGAGGCGCCGACCGTCCGGATGACTTTTGGGGTTAATACCTCGCCCTTTTCTGGTCGAGAAGGGAAATGGTCAACATCCAGAAAATTGCGAGAGCGCCTTTTTTATGAATTAAAGAATAACGTAGCCCTGCGGGTGGAAGAAACCGACACGATGGATACTTTCTCCGTCTCGGGTCGTGGTGAACTGCATCTGGCAATCTTAATCGAAACTATGCGCCGGGAAGGTTATGAATTTCAAGTTTCACGACCCGAAGCGATTTTTCGCCAGACGCCTGATGGAGAAATTGAAGAGCCTTTCGAAGAAGTAGACATCGATGTGCACAGCGAAGTGATGGGAACGGTGGTTGAAATGCTTGGCAGCCGGCGCGGCAAAATGATGAACATGATCAACAATCCCGACAATACCGTTCACCTGACTTACATTGTCCCCACGCGCGGTTTGCTTGGCTTTCGCTACCAGTTCTTAACCGCTACGCGCGGCATGGGGACCATGAACATGATGTTTCACGGTTATGGACCGCTGGTAGGGACGATTCCGGGGCGCGGAACCAGCTCGGTTATCTCCTGGGAAGCGGGAATTACGACCAATTACGGGTTGAAAACTGCTGAAGAACGGGCGACACTATTCATTAAGCCCGGTATCGAAGTGTATGAAGGAATGGTCGTCGGCGAAACACCGCGACCGCAGGATCTGGTGGTTAATGTTTGTAAAAAGAAACACCTGACTAATATGCGTTCATCCAACGCGGATATTCAGGTGCGCCTTACACCACCCAGAGATTTGAGCCTGGATGAAGCGGTTGAGTTCCTGGCTGAAGACGAGCTGCTCGAGGTGACGCCGCTCAGTTTCAGGATCCGAAAGCGGATTTTGGAGACTGAGGAGCGCGGCAAACAGACCAAAAAAGCTCGCGAAGCTCTAGAAGAAATGGAATAGATGGAAAACGATCAAGACCGCTTGTAAAAGCGGGCTTGATCGTTTTAGCAAGCCTTCTTTATCAGCCAGAACACGATCATGGAAGCGAGAATATCTCCCAGAATGATCCACATGGCGACCGGTGGGCCAACCGGCTCGATTAACTGACCGATAACCCAGGCAATGACCATTCCCCCGAGGCTTGCACCTACGAAAAACCAGCCGGTGATCCTTCCGCTGATTTGCAAACGTTTCTCTGCGAGAGATAATGCTGTTGGGAAAATAGAGGCCATGGATAAGCCCAGTAAAATAGTACCAACCCAGAATATGTGATTTGACCCAGGCAGCAAAACTATGGCTGCCATACTGATCAAACAGCCAATTAAGTCAATCCACACGACAGTTATTGAGCTTAATCTGGCGGTTATGGGCACACCAAGCAATCTGCCAATGGTAAATGCTCCCCAAAAAGCAGATGTGATAAATGCCGCCGTGGTCTCCCCCGCTATATTTTGACGAGTAGCATAGGTGAAAGCCCAACTTCCGAAACTTGCTTCCGCACCGACATAAAGAAAGAAAAAAGTTACCAGAAGAAAGACCAATTTTTGGCTGTAGGTTTTGCCCTCAGCTGTTGTTGAGGTATTTGGCCTGGCCGGACTTGATATGCGCTTAAATGCGAAAGCGACTGGCAAGATTAATACCGCGATCGCCCAATATGCAGCGCCATACGCGCCTGTCATAATGATTGCCTGGGCAACCAGAAGCGGAGCGAGGAATGCGCCAACCCCAAAAAAGAAATGTAAGCCGTTCATAAATGGACCAACTCGGGAGCCGTGCGCCCACATGATCAGCGTGTTGCCGCCAACATCCAGCGAGCCTTCCGCCAGGCCGACGATGAACAGAATGAACGCAAGAGGTACCAGCAGGGGGATGGCAGGTACCAGCGCTAACGCACCCGCCAGGATGAGTAAAACAATCATGACCACTGGATGACCGCTGCGTTGATCGTAAAGCCTGCCGCCCCGGAAGCTGCCCAGCAAATATCCAAACGATCGCAAGGCCAGCAGCGTACTGACCTGGGCCAGTTGAGTGTGGGTCTGCTCTGCGATATATGGCAGCGCGGGTCCAAAGGATGCCGTGGTTAATCCCAGCATAATAAATGCCGCATAATATCCCGCAGTCTGCCAATAACGATTGGATTTAGCAGTGTTTACTTCTGATAACGCGTGGACTTGATCTATCATAATTATTGCTTGCGTAATACAGGATATCGTATTGCTACGAACAAACCGTAAAATAAAGATAATACTGCGCCAATACCTACACTCAATGAAGCGCCAATGCCATCAGCCATCAATCCAGCCTGCAAACCGCCCAGGCGCATCATCGTTTGGAAAGTCAATGTATAAAAACTCATCACTCTCCCGCGGACCTCGTCTGGGGTAATGATCTGAAGAATGACATTTGCCAAAGCGTTTTGAAGTACAAAGCTAACGCCGACGACCAATAGTAAAAAGGCTGAAAATATGAACGATTTGGAAAAAGAAAATCCAATCAGGGCTAAAGGGAAGACCAGATTCCCAACCGTCAATAATCGACCTCGCGTTGAACGGTCTGGAAGAGCGGCAACGATGAAAGCGCCAATCACTGCACCGATACCCACCATGGTCAGTAATATTCCCAGAGGCAGTGCTTCTGGTGATTGGCAGCGGATGAAAGATATCGAGCCTCCGCACACAGTATGAATAACCGAGCTGGCGCTATCTTTTAGAATGTCTCCGGCGAACACTGGCATTAAAGTGCTGTAAGGCATGGATAAAAACGCGGAAACCGCAATCAAGCTGATCAAAACCAGGATCGACCGTTGAGTGACCATGAAGCGTACGCCTTCCGTCATATGACGTACTAAATTGACATTGGTAAGCGGTTTGGGTTGTGGTAAATTCCTCATCATCAACAGGCTGATGATGACTGTGATGAAGGTGAGGGCGTTAATAAAGAATGCCATCCCTTCACCGACCGTAGCGACGATGATCCCTGCCAGTGCAGGCCCTAGAGCTCTCGCGCCATTGAACATGGCCGAGTTTAGACCGATCGCATTTGCCAGATCGTCTCTACCTTCAACCATCTCCACGGTGAATGCCTGGCGCGCTGGCAGGTCAATCGCATTGGCGATACCCAGGAAGAATGTCATTACATAGACATGCCAGATTTGAATCGTTCCTGTCCAGGTTAAATAAGCAAGAATAAGGGCCTGAACGAGCATCGTTGACTGCGCTGCCAGGATGATGGTGCGTTTTGAAAACCGATCTGAGATGGATCCGCTCCATAAAGAAAGGGGGATGACCGGTATCAGGCCAATAAATGAAATGATCCCCAAGGAGGCAGCCGATCCCGTCAGACGATAAACCAGAACCTGTTGGGCCATCGTTTGCATCCATGTCCCAACCAGTGAGATGCCCTGACCCATGAACCATAAGCGGTAATTACGGTGCCTCAGCGACCGAAAAATTTTCGGCATTTGACGAGATTGATAGGTTGGCAATACCGCTGGCGGAGATGAAGGCATATAAAAAGCCGAAAAATACTAACTGGTCTGCGCCTGAACTACCGGCTTTTCTTTCTGAACGGGTGAGAACCAGAACGAACTGGATCCCACAATTGATAGAATCCCAAAGATAATGAGTGAAGGCCCGTAACCGATCACATTGGCGATGGCCACCCCGATTAGTGGAGAGATAAATGCGCCGAAATTCGTCGCTGTGATATATAAAGCGGTATATCCTGGGCGGTTTCCTTCTGGGATAATTTTCAGCAGTGTATTAAAATGGCTGAGATTAATCCCAGGAGCCATTAATCCGTACAACCCCACAACTATTAAAATCAGGTTCAATGAAGGAAGAAACCCTATCAAGAGGGGGTAAAAACCAGCGGTTAAAATGACTCTTTTTAAAATCGCCGGTTCTCCCCAGCGTTTTATTAAAGAACGCCAGATTGCATATCCAATTAACGTGGCGACACTTAAAACCATACCTTGAATACCAATCCAGGCCTCATCCGCATTCAGGGTTTTTACAAAATAAAGGATATAGATTGGCGAAGCCAGCCATAATCCGACACCGTGGAAAAAAGTGTTACGCGTGATGCGAATGAATTCTGGATAGTCGGTGAAAGCTTCGCGTAGTGTCTTAACCTGGACATCAATTGCCTGGAGGACCCCTTGAGTTTTGGTCATCGATGTTGCATCAGGCGCCTCGATTTTGATCAGATAAAAGGTGCTCAAGCAAGATGAAGCAAAACCAATGAAATACATGATCTGGTAGTTGGCCGGAAATTCTAGATGACTCAAGAGCAGGCCAAATAACAATGTGCAGATGCTGTAAAAAGCGTTGTAAACCATATTGCGCGCCGAAATAACTGTGGCACGCCGGTCCTCAGGTACAACTTCAGCCTGCATCGGGATAAAACCAACGTTGAAGAAATGGGCTCCGGCGCTGGCCAGGGATAAAATCCATACAATCATGGTCCCTTGTGGGATGCCCACCATCCTGAAGAAAGGTACCAGAGCTACGACCAGATAACCAATCCGGTTGATCATTAAAGCCGAAACGATCCATGGCTTACGCCGCGCGCGTGCTTGTAGAAATTGTCCAGCAGGAATTGAAACCAGCAGTGCCAGCAGCGCCGGCAGGGAAGATAAAAGTCCTACATCGACGTTTGACGCGCCCAGGCGGATCGCATAAGCCCCATTAAATGATGCGGCTGCTGCCAGGATGGAAGCCCAAAAGATTTCGGCGACCAGATAGAATGCGTTGCGGGTCGGTTTATCGGCGAGGTCTATTTTGAAAGGATTCCGCATGATGATTTTTTAGATATTAAAGACCGAAATCTTTTTCAGGTGACGTACCAGGTTTGAATACGCCATCTATATTTGTGATTGCCATTCCTACTTTATACGATATGGGATTGATAGGAGCAAGGTCAGCGATCACCTGGGAAGGCAGCAACCTGATTTTGCGGATATCGTGCAGACGTTTGACAATTACCTGCGCGCCAGCATCACTTACCATCCAGTCATACCGATCATAATTTTTCAGATTAATTGGAAGGGTATATGCGCGCAGGGAGAACAGGCTGTCGAGGTTATAAAAATCATTAAAATAAGACATAACCAATTCTCGGATCGAACCATAAACCGGCTCCCGAGACCGCAGTCCTACATAATTTGATTTTGCCACCGCGCCGAATCGGCCATTACGTTTGTAGATTGATAACATATGGTCGTCATCATTTTCAGGCAGCATTTGAACCACGACTGGCTGGAAACCGATCTGGCGTAAGGCGGCAGCTGCAAACAATGAGCCATCAAAACAATGCGCCTTGCCATCGCGAAATACACTTAATGCGCAGCAGTTGTCATCTTCTACCCGGTAAGGGATGCTGTCCAGATATTCTTGAATTGCGGATGGATTTTTAAGTGAAGTAAAGATCGTTTTCTGGGAAGGGGTAAGGCATGCTATGAAATGTTGTAGGGCTTCCATGAATCATTCCTGAATAACGGATGGGTTGAAATATAACAAAAAAGCCAGAATTGTCAATCATGACAACGGGCGATGATCTACCTGGTAACTATTCATTAATATTGGATGATGCTATCCATCCCATATATCGTTTATAATTTTATAGAAATCTTGAGGAGGTAAAGGTTACTTATGACGATTTCTTCAGCTTTTTCTGTTTATCAAAGCTCAGTCATTCTTCACGAAAAAAATTCTTACTGGCTCGAGAAAAGCAATAAATCGCTCAAAAAACAGCTGGTGGTTAAAGGAGATTTTTCCGGTTTTACCGGTCACATATCTCCGGATAAAACCCAAATCACTTGCGAATTAACCGCGGAAAATGCCGGACAGCTCCGCCTGAGACTGCCCTGGTTAAATGCAGTGCCCTTCGGCTTAAAGACATCCGCCGGCATGGGCGACAGATTAGGCCTAGCCACACCTGGACACGTCGCTGCGGTAAAAGGAACCGGAATTGCCCCGATTTTTGCCCAACAATCGGTGCGTGAGAATGTGCGCACCGGTCGTAAGCCCCAGGAAGTGATGGACGACGCTTTGTGGGGCGTTTTCCAATCTGGCTGGCAGGATCCTTGGGGCGCCGACGCGGACCACCTAAAGCTGCCCGAATATTTGACAGAATTTGCGAACGCGGGGTACTCATTTTTTACGGTGGATCCTGGCGACCATGTCGATCAGTCTGCCGACTCTGCCAGCCTGGCAGCGCTGCGTGAGAGCGCAGATGGCTTACCCTGGGATCGGCTAAAAACATCTAGGAAGGAGCTCGTACTGTCCTTGACTGGGCGTGGATTCTCCTTAGAGGGCACATCAATTTTATTTAATGAAGAAAGTGTCTTGAGAGCGGCGGTAAAATATGGACGTGCCGTCGCCCATGCTCTTGGCATGTACCAGCGTCTGGTTGAAATCCACGGGAATCGCCCCTTCGATTTTGAGGTCTCCGTGGACGAGACTGCCACACCAACGTCGATCACGGAGCATTTTTATATTGCCCATGAACTCAAGCGGTTAGGCGTGCGTTGGGTGAGCCTGGCGCCCAGATTTGTGGGGCGGTTTGAAAAAGGGGTAGATTACATCGGTGATCTTAATGAGCTGGACCTGACGATTGGTCAGCATTCGGCAGTCATGCGTTCATTCGGAAGCTATAAACTCAGCCTACATTCCGGCTCCGATAAATTCAGCGTTTACCCGATCGCAGCAAAACATGCTCGAGGATTGGTGCATTTGAAGACGGCGGGAACGAGCTATTTGGAAGCCCTGCGGGTCATTGCGAATGTCGACAGCGAGTTATTTTTGAAGATCTATCAGTTCGCTCGAGGACGGTATGAAACCGATCGAGCAAGCTACCATGTCTCGGCAGAATTATCGAAGACGCCAGCCTCGCCCACTAATTATGAACTGCCAAACCTGTTGGATCAATTCGACGCGCGCCAGGTTTTGCATGTAACCTTTGGTTCTGTATTGGATCAATTCCGCAGCGAAATATACGATGTGCTGAGATCCAATGAGGATGATTATTATCGGGTTCTCGAAAAGCATTTCCGCAAACATCTCGATCCTCTATCGCCAAATAAACCTCAAAAATAATGCTATATGCAGGTAAATCAAGGTACAATCAAGCTACAGGTAATTCTAAACCATTAGACATGTGTCAAATCTAAAAAAAATTGCGAGAGGGATATGAGCACAACGAAGCTCGAACTATCTCCGGACCGGTTCTTTTCAGCCGAACCGTCCCAGCGCAAATTGGCACGCGTGCTATATGATAGCGTCGCGAATTTGCCAATCATAAGCCCACACGGGCATGTCGATCCCCGCTTATTTGCAGATGAGAACGCCTCCTTCGGTTCCCCGGCGGATCTTTTAATAATTCCGGACCATTACGTGTTCCGGATGCTATATTCTCACGGCATTACCCCGGACCGTTTGGGAGTACCTCGACTTGATGGTCACCCGGTAGAAACCGATCATCGCCAAATCTGGCAGTTATTTGCGGACCACTTTTATTTATTCCGAGGAACGCCTTCTGGGGTGTGGCTGAATCATGAGCTTGCCACCGTCTTTGATGTAAAAATTCCGTTGAACCAGCGTAACGCACAGGTGATCTACGACCAGATCACTGAAAAATTGGCGTTGCCTGAATTTCGGCCGCGGGCATTGTTTGAAAAGTTTAATATCGAAGTTTTGTCTACCACAGATGCGGCGGCCGATAAATTAGAATATCACCAGGCAATCCGTGCGTCTGGTTGGAAAGGGAAAATTATTCCCACATTTCGCCCGGATAATGTAATCAACCTGACGATCGCCAATTGGAAGAGTAACATTGACACGCTCAGCACTGTGTCTGGGATCCAAATCAAAGATTATGCCTCTTTTATTCAGGCCATAGAGAACCGGCGCACCTTTTTTAAGAGTATGGGTGCACATGCAACCGATCATGCGGCGTTGACCGCTTATACGGCAGAGCTTTCTACAAACGAGGTGAATGATATCTTCAAGCGGGCATTGAAAAGCCAGGTGTCGCAAAAAGATGCGGATCGATTCGCCGGACATATGCTGATGGAAATGGCGCGCATGAGCATCGAGGACGGGCTGGTGATGCAGCTGCATATTGGGTCTTTCCGCAATCATAACGAGACCATCTTCAGCCAATACGGTTGGGATAAAGGGGCGGATATCCCAGTGGCTGTTGAGCTGACCCATAACCTGCATCCTCTATTGAATAAATACGCGAACAACCCGAAGCTGCGGCTTATTCTATTCTTGCTGGATGAATCGGTTTATGCTCGCGAGTTGGCGACATTGGCTGGTCACTATCCAGCCTTAAGAATTGGTCCGCCGTGGTGGTTCCACGACAGTCTTAACGGCATGGCGCGGTATTTTGACCAGGTGATGGAAACCGCCGGTATATATAACACCGCTGGCTTTAACGATGATACCCGGGCATTTCCATCGATACCTGCCCGGCACGATACCTGGCGCAGGGCCAGTGCTGATTGGCTGGCAGGTTTGGTGGTGCGCGACCTCATCTCACAAGATGATGCTGAAGACATGTGTATCGATATGGCGTACCGGCTGCCGAAACGAGCCTACCGCTTAGATTAACCTTCAGGAGAGACGAATTATGAGCAATATACCCGCAGCTGCCCAGCCCCTTGCTGACTTGCAGCCTATCGAAAAATTCTTCATTGGGATCGATTCGGACGGCTGTGCGTTTGACACGATGGAAGTTAAACATAAAGAGTGTTTTATTCCCAATATTATCAAGTATTGGGATCTACAGCCTGTTTCAAAATATGCGCGTGAAGCTGCCGAATTTGTCAATTTATATTCGAAGTGGCGGGGGATCAACCGTTGGCCTGCGTTGGTGATGGTTTTTGATCTGCTGCGTGAACGTCATGAGGTTCTGGCTCGCCATGTCAAGATAACTGAAGCTAATAAGGTGCGTGAGTTTATCTCATCTGGCAAGCCATTAAGCGACAGCGGCTTGAAGGCTTATTTGGAGGATCACAAGGATCCCGAATTGGATCAGGCCTGGGCGTGGACCAGAGCAGTAAATGCGACTGTGGCTGACCTGGTGCATGGGGTGCCTCCGTTTCCATTTGTACGCGAAAGCCTTGAAAAAATGCACGGTAAGGCTGACATGGTCGTGGTTTCTGCCACCCCAACCGAAGCGTTGATTCGTGAATGGCAAGAACACGACATCGCGAAATTTTCCCGGATCATTGCTGGTCAGGAATTAGGAACCAAGGAAAAGCATTTAGCCCTGGCGGCGAAGGGGAAATATGCAGAGGGGCACATTTTGATGATAGGTGATGCGCCCGGCGATATGAAGGCTGCCCGCTCGATTAACGCTTTATTCTTCCCTATCAACCCCGGTCATGAGGATGAATCATGGGAGCAATTTTATAATGAAGGTTTGGAAAAATTTCTAGATGGAACCTTCGCTGGCTCATACGAAAGAAAATTGATCGAAGATTTTGAAAAACTTCTTCCAGATCTACCCCCCTGGAAGAAATAAAATTCTTCGGCAAGCAAGGAGAAAAATATGATAAAAGCATCGATCGGCGTGATTGGCCTGGGCGTGATGGGGCATAATCTGGCCTTGAATATGGAGAGGAATGGGTTTGCCGTTGCCGGGTATGATCTTGACCTGGCAAAAACAAAGGCATTCATTGAAAATCAGGGAAAAAATAAGAATATCGTTGGCGTGGATACTCCCGCCGCGCTCATGGAGGTTCTAGAGAAACCAAGGCGGATCTTGATGATGGTTCCAGCCGGTCCGGCAGTGGACAGCGCGATCAACCATCTAAAGCCCCACCTGGAAGCCGGGGATATCCTTATTGATGGCGGGAATTCTTTCTTCCTGGACACAGAGCAGCGCAACAAAGCCCTGGAAAAGGAAGGGTTTAATTTTGTGGGTATGGGTGTGTCTGGTGGCGAAGAAGGTGCTCTGTGGGGACCCAGCATGATGCCCGGCGGTCAAAAGCAGGCCTGGGATGCATTGGCGCCTATCTTGAGGGCCATGGCAGCCAAAGCTGATGAAGATGGGCAGCCTTGCGTGGAATATATCGGCCCGCGGGGAGCCGGTCATTTCGTCAAAATGGTGCATAACGGTATCGAATACGGCGATATGCAGTTAATCGCCGAAGTCTACGATGTTTTGACCCGCGGACTTGGGCTGCAGGCAAAAGAATTATCGGGCATCTTCGCGGAATGGAATCAAGGTGAATTAAAATCCTACCTCATCCAAATTACATCTGAAATCTTAGCCAGGGTCGATCCTGACACCGGAAAGCCGCTGGTTGAAATGATCCTGGATGAAGCTCAACAAAAAGGCACCGGAAAATGGACCAGCCAGAACGCACTGGATATCGGCGCGCCTATCCCTACGATTAACGCGGCGGTTGAAAGCCGGATAATATCTTCCTTAAAACCGCAGCGAGTGGCAGCCAGCAAGGTTATTCATGGGCCTGAACCGCTATATCGCGGCAACAACCAACAATTGGTCGATGCAGCCAAACAAGCGTTATACGCCAGTAAAATAACATCGTATGCTCAGGGCCTGGGAATGATGCGCATCGCTTCTGATGAGTATAAATACGATTTGCAGATGGGTGAGATCGCGAAAATCTGGCGCGCCGGCTGCATTATTCGGGCCAGCCTGTTGGGAGATATTACCAAGGCCTACCAACGGAATCCATCCCTGGGAAATCTGCTGCTGGACGATTTCTTTCGAGATGCTGTTGAGAGCAGGCAGCAAGCCTGGCGTTTCTTCGTGCAGTCTGCGGTGGGATTGGGAATCCCAGTTCTGGCGACCAATGCCTCTCTGGCCTATTTTGATGCCTATCGAACCGAACGACTGCCGGCCAATTTGACGCAAGGACAACGTGATTATTTTGGTGCGCACACCTACCGGCGCATTGATAAAGAAGGTGTTTTCCATACGGAGTGGACGAAGTGAACAAGAATGTGATCGTTGCGCAATCTGGCGGTCCGACGCCGGTTATCAACAATTCCGTTCGCGGGATCATCGAAGCCTGTAAATCGATGCCGGAAAAATTTGGCGCAGTTTATGCCGGATACCACGGCATCGAAGGGGTTCTTAAAGAAGAACTGCTCGATTTATCCGCTCAGAAGGATGAAGAAATAACCTTGTTAGGGTTTACTCCAGCCGCTGGATCAATTGGAACCTGCCGGTATAAGCTGAAGTCCAAACAGACCGAGGATTTTGAGAGGATCATCGAAGTCTTCAAGGCCCACCATATCGGGTATTTCTTCTATGTGGGTGGAAATGACTCCATGGATACCGCGAATGCGGTGGCGCAATTAGCCCACGAACGCGGTTTGGATTTGGTCGCAACTGGCGCTCCCAAGACAATTGACAACGATGTGGGTGATTCCGAATTCAAGCTGATCGACCATACACCGGGATACGGCAGTGTGGCCCGCTACTGGGCCTTAAATATTCAAAATGCAAATGAGGAGAATGCCGGATCCAGTCCGGCAGACCCGGTGCTGGTGATACAGGTGATGGGCCGCAAGATTGGTTTTATTCCTGCCGCGGCTCGTCTGGCTGATCCAAATCGGGAAATGCCCCTCCAGATTTATATGCCAGAAGCGGGGGTCAGCATGAAAGAGATGGCTGACCTGGTCAATGATCAGCTCAAACACAGCGGGCGCTGCATGGTGGTGGTCAGTGAAGGGTTCGACGTGGGCGATATTGGCGAGACCAAAGATAGTTTTGGCCACACCCAATTTTCATCCAGCCGGTCCTCTGTTGAGCAGATTGTGGTCAACTACCTGAACGACGTTGGGCTGGCAGCCCGCGGGGCGGCGCGAGGAAATGTGTCAGGAACAGATCAGCGGCATAATATGATCTATGCGTCGACGGTTGACCTGGAAGAAGCTTACAAACTGGGTCAAAAGGCAGCATCCATCGCAGCGAACGAAGGCTCCGGATATATGAGCACCATTTTGCGTGAACCAGGCGCAATTTACAACGTGCGGTACGATAAAGTGCCTTTAAAGCTGGTCGCAAATTCTGAACGGAATTTTCCCAAACCCTGGTTGGCGCATAACCGCATCGATGTAACCGATGATTTCATCCATTACGCACAACCTTTGATCGGAGAACATTGGCCTTCCATTCCCATGGTGAATGGTCGCCAACGGTTTGCGCGCCTGGAAATGATTTTTGCCGAGCAAAAATTGCCACTATACCAACCACAAGCCTACCGATAATTACATAATCACCAGGCAATTTGAGGATGCACTTTCAAAGAAAAGGAAGAGAGACCGCTTACGCAGTCTCTCTTTGTTCGAGCGGGAGCGACGGGATTTGAACCCGCGGTCTCGGCCTTGACAGGGCCGCATGTTTGACCACTACACCACGCCCCCGAACGGCAAATAGTTTATCATGTGGGGGGGGAACCGTCAAGGCTTTTCACTGTATTGGCTTACCGTTATTTTAACAATTCCTCTGCCTTGGTAAAAGCATCCAGCGCTTCTTGTACCCGGTTGGTACGCATATAGGCATCGCCAAGCGTTTGCCAGATGATGCTATCCACCGGAAAACGATAAAGCGCATCGCGTAAGTCATGGATTGTCTCATCCATCTTCTGGTCTTGATCGATCAATCGCTGGTAAATGGAAAGCGCGAAATCAACCTGACCCTTGCCTAATGCGGTTTGCGCCTGGTTAATCATTTCATCCGGCTGTTGGCTGATCTCCACCGTTTGCTGAGTATCAACTGGCGCCACCTTAAACTCGCTCTCCAACGGTAATGGCTCTTCTACTTGTTCAGCTTCCAAATCTTTTAACCAATCGGGTAATGGGGGAGCTCCCTCCTCAGTTACCTGTGAAGAATCGACAGGTGTCACATCTGGCAGCGGAGTTTCCGCGCGCAGCCAATCCGGAAGCGCTTGCGGTTCGCTTTCCGGTTCGGCTGTTTGCTCCAGACCGGTAGAAACCTCAGATAGCTCGCTTGTCAGCCAATCGGGGAGTGGTTCAGACTCACCTGATGCTACGGGTGTTCCGCCTTCAGGAGCCAGCTCTTCAATCTCCTCCACTGGCTCGATCATGGGCTGTGCAGAGGTTTCTTCGCCTCGCGATTCGATCAGGTCCGGTTCTTTAATCCAATCCGTCTCAGGTTCTGCGCTTATTGCGGGTTCCTGCGAAAGAACAGCCGCATTAATTTCCTCAATGGCGGGGGGAGTGATCTCCTCGGAGGGTGTTTGCGTTACAGTTTCTCCATGGAGCCAATCCGGAAGTGCTTCTTCCAAGGCGGGAAATTCTGCTGCTGGAGTCTCGACTTCTTCGGTGGGCCTTATCCATTCTGGCAATTCTTCCGAAATTCCTTCCCCAATTTCGGTGGGCGCCTGTTGCACGGCTTCTTGCTCAATCTCAGATACAATTTTTGGTGTCTCTTGTTGGATCCAATCAGGTGGGTTCTCAAGCCGTTCTTCAGCAGAAACCAATAGGGATTCGGGTTCGGCACCCTGCTTTGCAGCCAACGATTCAAGCCAGGCAAATGCCGAGTCCATATCGGTTTGGTCGGAAGTTTCTGCGGAAACAGACGCTACATCACTGACTGTCTCAACAGGTACATTCTCAGCAGCGGATACTGGCAATTCCTCACCAAGTGGGCCTTGAATGCCCTCCGGAATTTGTGGGGTTTCTACCTGGGCCTCAGGCGCTGTTGCCTGGGTGCCCTCTTCGAGCTCTGCTTTTTGCTCAAAAACCTCAGGCGATACGAGTTCATCAACCATCGCGATGGTGGGTAAGGTTTCTTCGAGCTCTGCTTTTGGCTCAACCACTTCTGGTGAAACGAGTTCTTCTACAGTCTCAATGGTGGGCGCGGTCTCCTCAAGCTCGGCCTTTTGCTCAACCACCTCAGAGGATATAGGTTCTTCGCCCAATCCGATGATCGGTGTGGGAATGGAGGTGGTCGCCTGGGCGACCCAATCAGGAGGCGCCTCCAGTCGCTCCTCAGGTTTTGTCAGGAGAGTCTCTTCATCAGCGCCCTGTTTCGCCGCAAGGCTTTCCAGCCAGGCCATGGCATCATCCATGTTCTCTAACCCTGAGGCTGGTTGCGAGATATTCTCTTCCGAGACAGCTGATATGATCTCTTCCTGGGCGGCATCAACGGCATTCGTATCAAGTTCAGCTGCTGAGGGCTGTGTTTCCACGATAGATTGTTCTACAGCACCTGTGATATCTTCCTGGTAAATGGATGTTACAGGCAATTCGTCCAGATTTTCTTTGGTTTCAGATAACCAATCTGGGATTGGTTCCTGGCTTTGGGAAGTGGTAATTTCTTCAACACCTGGCTCGGGAGACTTAAGCCAATCGGGCAATCCTTCATCCATAGTTAATTCTTGCGCTGGTATTCCAGCATCCTCGCCTGTTAATTCTTCAACCGGTAAAACAGGAATTTCTGGTAAAACGTCTTCCTGGGAAGTTGGCGCTAAATCCTTCAGCCATTCAGGGATTTCTGCGGGGGCAACAGCGGTCTCTTCAGCCTCATCTGACACAACGCCGGCTGAGATTTCCTCGCTCGGATGCTCTGAGATTTCCCAGCCAGACTCTTTCATCCATTCCGGCAGTTTTTCTTCTGCTGGCGCAGCTTGTATTTCTTCCAAGTCTTGCATCCAATCAGGCAATTTTTCTTCAGTCGGAGCAGCCGTTGTCTCTCCCAGCTCTTGCATCCATTCTGGTATCTCTTCTTTGGGCTCTAGCTGTTCCTCCTGGCTTGCCTCATCAAAGCCCGGCAACTGCTCTTCGGGTGTAAGAGGGGCGGTTTCTGGTTTGTCAGGACCAGATGAAGTGAAAGCTGCCTGGTAGGCTTCTTGATCCGGGACCAATGGCTGTACGGTGCCTTCTTCCGTCAGGGTTGCTTCTTTCTCTTCGGAAAGGGCGCTCAACCAATCGGGCATTTGCTCTACTTCTTTTTCCTCGATCTCAACACCCAGATTATTGGCCCAGGCAGGCTGCTGGGATGATTCGAGACTGGGGATCCACTCAAGCCGATCCAGTGACACCGCATTTTCCGGAATTTGCTGAATATTCTGAGTAGGACCAGAAAGGTAAGCCAGATACGGCTCGAGCGCTACCAGCCTTTGCTGATAAATTTTGGCATCTTCTGACCGAGACGTTTCCGGCAGAACATCGGCCAGAATCCTGTTCGCCTCCATGCAATAAGGCAGCTTGGTGACCAGACGGCTGCATAATTCGGCAGCTTCCGCTTTTTGACCGGTCTGATAATACATGCGGGCAAGCACAATTTCCAGATCGAGACGCTGTGGATCCTCTTTTACAGCGGCTCTGGCTTCCGCGATAGCCTGGCGATAAAGGTCACCCCTGGCATACATACGAACCAGTGCGCCGCGAGTAAGTCGAAGCTTCGGGGGCTCAATGCCATCTCGCCTGCCGTAAAGACGGCGCAGTTCATCCTGGATGGCTGCATTAGACGGCTGTATTTCAAAGGATCGTTCCATGTGGAAGATGGCAGCATCCAGGTTGCCTTCATCCTCACGAATGATACTCATCCCGATTTGGGCGACGAAATCATCCGGAAGAACCGAAAGGATGCGGGTTAAAATGTCTGCTGCTTCACCATAACGCTGGCTCTCAAGAAACGCTTTACCCAACAATCGGTAAGTATCCAGATGTTTGGGGTAGGTTTTCAGGATGTACTTGCAGTGAGCAATGGCTTCCTCAGTATGACCGCGCTCGATTAAAGTCTCTATCTCACGGTTGTAAGCACGCAAGGAAATTTTACTCATTTTTACTGTCTCCCACCTTTAGTATGCAACAATCTTTTATATTGCGCAAGTGATGCCGCTGTGGTTATTTAAAAAACCACCGTGCGAGGTGTTCATTCGCACGGTGTAAGGTTTTAATCAGTCGCCTAAGTAATCGCGCAGCTTGCGGCGGATTGACGGATGACGCAGTCTGCTTAAGGCTTGAGCTTCGATCTGGCGGACGCGTTCACGCGTAACCCCCATTTTGCGGCCAACTTCCTCAAGGGTATAGGCCTGTCCATCCAATAAACCGTAACGCAGCTGGAGGATGCGTACCTCTCGAGGCGGCAAAGAATTTAAAACATCCTCAAGATGTTCACGCAGCAGATTATAGGTGGCAGTATCATCCGGCGGGGGAGCCTCTTCATCTTCAATGAAATCTCCCAAAACCGAATCCTCTTCGTCATCGGTAGGGGTTTCCAATGAAAGTGGGCGCCGGGCAACCTGGATCATATTCTCCACTTTTTTGGGTGGAACGTCCAATGCAACGGCCAATTCCTCCACGGTGGGTTCGCGCCCGAGACGCTGAGTGAGCTGGTGCTGAACACGCAGCAGTTTGTTAATTTGATCGCCCATATGAACAGGGACGCGGATTGTCCGTCCTTGATCGGCGATAGCCCGGGTGACTGCCTGTCGAATCCACCACGTGGCGTAAGTGCTGAATTTATGCCCGCGGCGATAATCAAATTTCTTGGTTGCGCGGATCAAACCGATATTTCCCTCCTGAATCAGATCCAGAAAAGGAACACCGCGTCCCATATATTTTTTCGCCACGCTGATGACCAGCCGAGAATTGGCGGTGATTAGATGTTCGCGCGCGCCCCAACCATCCTCAATCAACCGGCGTAAGTCTTGTCTGCGGCGGCTGCTGACATTGCTGCGAGCTAATTCTTCGCGCGCCATACGGCCGCGTTCTATCCGTTGCGCAAGCTCTACTTCTTCTTCGGCTGTGAGCAATGGAACCCGGCTGACTTCTTTCAGGTAAAGACCAATCGTGTCGTCGGTATCTATATTTGCCAGATCATCGATCGAGATACCCTGATCTCGTTCATCCGCTTCTTCATCATCCTCACTGCCCAGTGATAAATCTTCTTCAGACGGCTCTTCTTGGGACGAGTCTTCTACATAAGGAATGCCTGCGCTCATTAACGCGGCAAATGCCTCCTCTAATTGTTCGACATCCTGTTCAGCTTCTGGAAAGAAATGAAGGATGTCGTCAATGGTGACATAAGTCTTTTGCCGGCCTAATTCAATCAGGCGAGCAATCGCTGGATATTCCTCATCTTCATCTACGACATTAATCAAAGCATCATCCATCATTCGTTCGTGTTAACATCCTTATACAAAGGTTATAAATAATTCACTCTAACAGCAAACATTAATTCAGGATACACATTTTTGTGGTAAAAATCAATACCTTGTGTACCCCATATTTCTGTGAAAAAAATCACCATTATTTGAGCATATAAAGGGCGGAATAGTTATTCCGCCCCGACATTAAAATTTCTGTCTGTTGTTGATAGAAAAATGCCGAATAACACTATACAGAATCAAGTGACAAATGTCAATAACTTATTCGTATTCTAATTTATTACTAATGTATGTTTATACAATTGACATTTTATTTTGCCTTGATGTACAATGAGGTCTATTGTGCCCAAATTTTCACATATTTTGGAGGAAGGGAAATGGACATCTTTGGCTTGAGTTCAAGGCATGGATTAGTCAGCTTTGAACAAATTGCAATTCTACTGGTCTTGGTGGTAGCATTTATCAGTCTTATATACGCCTGGTTGCTACGAGGCTCAGTCCTGAAGAAGGATAAGGGCACCAAGAAAATGCAAGAAGTATGGGATGCAATCCGGATTGGGGCGGACAGTTATCTATCACAGCAATTGCGAACCATTCTTCCAGCCATTATTCTTTTGGCAATTGCTCTATTTTTGAGCATTTATGTTGTCAAGCCGTCGAAGGAATCTTTTGACGAATTTGGCCAATCGGCACAGATCATTATGGCCTTTGGCCGTATGGTAGCCTTTATCATGGGGGCAACCTTCTCGCTGCTTGTCGGCCAATTGGGTATGCGGATGGCGATTCAAGCCAATGTACGGGCTGCCTCTGCTTCGCGCCGTGCATTCAACGAAGTCTCTTTCCATCGCATACTATTCTGGTACTGTAACCGGGATGCTGACCGACGGCTTGGGCTTGTTGGGTGGAACGACGATCTTTATCATTTTTGGTAAAGCAGCGCCTGATGCACTGCTCGGATTTGGCTTTGGGGGCACCCTTTTAGCTTTATTCATGCGCGTGGGCGGCGGTATTTTTACGAAAGCGGCTGATGTGGGTGCTGACCTGGTGGGAAAGGTCGAAAAAGATATTCCTGAAGACGATCCTCGCAATGCGGCTGTAATTGCTGACCTGGTGGGTGATAATGTTGGCGACTGTGCCGGTATGGCAGCAGATATTTTTGAGAGTTATGAAGTTACGATAGTCTCAGCATTAATTTTAGGGCTGGCCTTACTCGAGGTAGATGGCAGCCTGAAATGGATCGTTTATCCGTTGATCATTCGCGGTATTGGTGTTATAAGCTCGATCCTGGGAACTTTTACGGTTCCGATTTGGGAAAAATTCCCGCTGAAGTTTCTGCGGGCACATGATGCGGAAGAATCGATGTTCCGCTCTTATGAAGTCTCGAGTGTTAACACCATCTTCTGGGCTTTTGTGGTGGCGATTGTGTACGCAGGCGATTGGCGTTTAGGTATGCTGACCACCGTCGGTGTTGGCCTGGCAGTTGCATTCAATCCGCTAACTTCTTACTTTACTTCCACCAAGAATGCTCCTGTCAAAGATATTGTGCGCGCGACCAAGACTGGTCCAGCCACAACGATTTTGACCGGCCTATCGGTGGGTATGGAATCGAGTGTTTGGGCGCTGGTGGTGATTGTTATTTCATTCATCGGTGCGTTGATCTTGTACGGTGGCGAAGCGAATCCCGTGTACGTTTTGTACGCAGTGGCGATGATCGGTATTGGCATGCTCAGCCATACTGGCAATAATGTCGCGATGGATTCATATGGTCCAATTTCTGATAATGCCAATGGTATCGCCGAAATGGCGTGGCACGACCAGACTGACTCGGAGACCTTGAAAGCCCGCCAGATTATGGCTGACCTGGATGCTGTAGGTAACACAACTAAAGCCATTACCAAAGGTGTGGCAATTGCATCAGCGGTGATCGCAGCAGTCAGCTTGTTCTCTTCTTATTTGACGGATGTCGCTAAGGTACAAGAATCTCTAGGGTTTGCCGCGAAAGATATCATCAATGCCATCCGTATTTCTGATACGAAGGTGTTTGTTGGTTTCTTGTTGGGCGGCGCCTTGCCCTGGTTGGTCAGCTCGTTATCCATTCGGGCGGTCTCCCGCGCTGCTGGCCAGATTGTTGAAGAAGTGCGGGCACAGTTCCGCGTTCCAGGGATCATGGAAGGTAAAGTAAAACCGGATTATGCCCGCGTGGTAGCGATCTCGACTGCCAGCGCTCAAAAAGAATTGATCCCCCTGGCGGTTATTGCTGTGGTAATGCCGCTGTTTGTTGGCCTGGTTTTGCAAGTAGAAGCCCTCGGTGGTTTCTTGGCAGGTGTTATCCTCAGCGGACAGCTGCTGGCTGTGTTCATGGCGAACGCGGGCGGCGCCTGGGATAATGCCAAGAAGATGATTGAGGATGAACCACGGAATCTGGCGGCTAATACCGGCAAGGGATCTGAACGGCATAAGGCCGGTGTTGTGGGTGACACAGTGGGCGACCCGTTGAAAGATACGGCAGGTCCGGCATTGAACCCGATGATCAAGGTTGTGAACCTGGTCAGCTTGCTGGCTGCACCGATCATAGTGACAACCAAGCCTTCCGATCCGGTGGTGTGGGTGGTTGCCGTCGTATTGATGGCAGCCATGGTCTGGGCAATCTACACCAGTTCCAAGCCTGTTCCAGAATTGGCATCGGCCGAAGACAATTTGAAATCTGCTACTGAAAAGAAGTAGCAAGTTTAGATAGTTGGTAAAAACAACCGGGTGAGATCATCTCGCCCGGTTGTTATTTTATTGCAATGATTGGAGCGCTGTCTGAAAATCCTCAGGATATGTTGCTACAAATGTGATCGATTTATTTGAAATTGGATGGATGAATGAGATCGAGCGTGCATGCAGGTACGTTCGTAAGCCTGGTGAGATCAACTTCGCCTGACTATTTTCATACTTCCGATTATGGTAAAGGTTATCGCCGAGGATTGGGAACCCAAGACTTGAGAGATGGGCACGAATCTGATGGGTGTAGCCAGTTTGAGGGTGGGCCTCGACCAAACATCCGTTTGTTAAACGGCAGATCACTCGAAAAGATGTCTTCGCCGGTTTGCCAGCTGATGGAGATATGACAGTGCGGTGATTTCTGTCTCCATTTACCCGCAGAGGGGTGTCGACCTCAATAAAATCCCATTCCGGGATCCCTACGATTAAAGCGTGGTATGTTTTCTGAACGCGGCGATGTTCGAATTGCAGGTTGAGTTCACGATGGGCGAACAAGGTACGGGCGACGACGATGACCCCGCTGGTTTCACGATCCAGACGATGGACGATCCATACTTTTCCAAATCCCTTTGCCAGGCAAAATGCCAGATGGGGCATAGAGCGATTGTACCCATCCTGAATAGATAATAGTCCAGCAGGTTTGTTTACCGCAATTAAGGCCTCATCGGCATGAATTATTTCCAGATGGAATTGGTCAATCATAGGCTTTATGGTGAGGCAAGAAATCCTAGAAGGTATACAATAAAGAAAACTACCTGTTGGAGAAACATATGCATATTTTACTCGTTCACATCCACGTTAAGCCTGAGTTTCGAGAGGCATTTATCGCTGCAACCCTTGAGAATGCAAAGAACAGCATCCTGGAACCAGGGGTTGTTCGTTTTGATGTATTAAATCAAGCCGAAGACCCTAACCGGTTTACTCTTTATGAGGTGTACAAGGCTGCGGAAGATCACGCGAAACACCGTGAGACGAAGCATTACCAGGTGTGGCGTGACACGGTTACCAATTGGATGGCTGAAACGCGGATAGGATTAAAATATGCCAACTTATTCCCAAAGGACACAAGCTGGCATAAATAGGTTTTTCGAATAAGCGCTTACTTCTGGAAGAAGCTCACCCCTAGGATTCCCGGCCCACCGTGAACAAGAATGGCGGGAGGGACAAAAAAGACAGGAATATCAGAAATTCCTAATGCCTGCTTTAATTCTTCGCCGAGATTATTAATATCGTCCAGAGCATCTCCGTGCATCAAACTCAAGTGGCCTTCACTTCCCTTGGGACAGCTCTCCACGACCAATTCTACAATTCTGGCCATAGCCCTGCGCTTAGTCCGTTGATTTTCAGCTGCTTCTGTCACGCCATCATTCAATGTAAGAATCGGTTTTAACTGAAGCAGACTTCCGACCAATGCCTGGGCTTTTCCGATGCGCCCACCTCTTTGAAGAAATTCAAGGGTATCGACCATAAAGAAAATCTTTTCGCGTTTGGCCATTTCCATCACTTTGGCCTGGATGGTATCTGCATCCAATCCTTGATTAGCCCATTCAACGGCCGCTCTTACCATCACCCCCAGTCCAGCACCAATCGAGTTAGTATCGATAACGCGAATATCGGCGTCTGGAAAATCTTGGGCAGCAACTTCTGCGCCGCGAACTGTACCGCTCATTTTTCCGGTTGGGGCGATAACCAGAATTGAATGTCCTTGGTGTGAATATTCCCGGTAATAGGGCGTATACAAGGCCGGAGGAGGAGCTGCGGTCTTCGGAAGAACGGTAGATGTGCGCAGTCTTTTTAAAAACGTGGAACTGTCCATTTCAGTGTCATCCCGGTATGACTGCCCGTCAAATTCAATGATTTGCGGGATGTACGCCAGTCCTAACTGCCTGGCTTCGTCTACTGAAATACAGGATAAGGTATCAGCGATGATTTTGACCATTCCAGAATCCTTTATGGATATTCATAAAATGAGAATATGATTAATGAATGATTTGTTCATTATACATGATCCGCGCTCGATCTTAGTTAAATTACCGGGTGATTATCGTGGGGGATGAGAAGCGTAATCTGACACTTCTAGAAATTCACCTGATTACCAACAAATCGGAAATACTGGAGCCCTGGTGGATGCGGTGGATGATATTTGCCAGCAGAGGGGCGATCGATACCACTTCTATCTTAGGGTGCATCTGGTCAGGTGTGATCGGAATGGTATTCGTCACCACCAGCTTCTCGATTAAATCTTCTTTATCAAGATATTCAATTGCAGATGGCAATAAAACAGGGTGGGTGATGGAAAAAATTGCTTTGCCTTGAGCCCCCTGGGCATAAAGCGCGTCAATCTGGCGAAGGACACTTCCGCTGGCAATGATATCATCGACGATGATTGGCCGCCTGCCAATGATGTCGCCCACGACATGTGTGGTTTTCGTTTCCTGAAAACTGGTTCGTCTTTTATGCATGACAACCAGCGGTAAATTCAGAACTTCTGCATATTTTCCGGCTAATCCCGCTCGCCCCACATCCGGGCTGACAATGGCTGCATTTTCATATTCGGGTTTGCGAAAATAGCTGCAAAGAACCGAAATGGCACTCAAAGGATCAACAGGAATATTAAAGAAGCCCTGGATTGCCAGGTTATGAATATCTACGAATATTACCCGGTTCAAACCCAGTGTTTCTAACAGGTTGGAAACGACGCGTGCACTGATGGCCTCTCTGCCTTTTGCCATCCGATCCTGGCGGGCGTATGGAAAATATGGGATGACCGCGGTCACCGAATGAACACTGGCGCGCCTGAATGCGTCTATGTAGAGCAGCAGCTCAATAAGATTGTCATTTACTGGCAGGCTGCAGGGTTGGATCAGGAATATGTCCTGGCCGCGGACGACCTCGTCGATCATAACGTGAATTTCGCTATCCGGCAGTCTGCGGGTTGTCGATTTTCCAAGTGGAACCTGGAGCAGATCGGCGATTTCGCTGGCAAGAGCAGGATGGGCCGACCCCGTAAATATCCTCAGGGGGTGGTCAGACATTTTTAATCCTTTAAGGTAACTTATCTGGATTGAAATTTACATTACAATTATATCAATTACCAGTGATGAAAATATGCGGTTATGGGACGCTCGTTAACCATCGCATGTTATGACGTTGATTCAGCTTACAAACTTGTTTTTTTCCAGGAGATCGAATGGATAAGGAGTCAAAACCTCTTGAAGGAAAGGCTGCATTTGTCGTATTTGGAGTAACCGGGGATTTAACCAGAAGAAAACTGATCCCGGCTCTGTATGAACTGCAGTTATCCGGGAGGCTGCCTGAGGATTTTCATATTATCGGCTTTGCCCGCAGAGATTGGACTGACGATTTCTTACGGGAGACATTACGAGAAGGCGTACAGGAGTTTGCGCGGAGCAAACCGGTGAATCAAGAAGTGCTAGAACAATTGATTAATAAGGCTTATTACAACCGGTCCACATTTGATGATGTGAATGGTTATAAGAACCTGCTTGCCATGTTTTCAAAGCTAGGAATTTGTAATATCGTTTATTACCTGGCTACTCCACCGGATGAATACATAAATATCATCAGGCATATTGGTGAAAGTGACATCATTAAAAATTGTGATGGCTGGACACGTATCGTGATCGAAAAACCGCATGGCACTGACCTGGAATCCGCGGAGTTGTTAGAGAGAGAAGTCCACCAGGTATTTAGCGAAGATCAAATATACCGTATCGACCATTATCTTGGAAAAGAGACCGTTCAGAATATATTAGTTTTCAGATTTGCGAACGGGATTTTTGATCCCCTTTGGAACAGGCAGTACGTCGATCATGTGCAAATCACTGTCTCGGAAACGGTGGGGGTAGGCACTCGCGCCGGATATTACGAGAACACCGGCGTAATCAGGGATATGTTCCAAAACCATCTTTTACAACTGCTTTCTTTAACCGCGATGGAAGCGCCTTTCGCGTTTAATGCGGATGCGGTTCGGGACGAGAAAGTAAAAATATTGCATGCGTTGCGCCCAATGCGCGGGCAAGATGCCATCACGAACACATATCGCGCGCAATATGTGTCGGGTTTTGAAGGTGAGAAACGGGTGCCTGGTTATAAGGATGAAAATGGCGTTGCGATAAATTCCACCACCGAAACCTACCTCGCAGCGCGATTGTTTGTAGATAATTGGCGCTGGGCGGGCGTACCTTTTTTTCTGCGTTCCGCCAAGCGACTGCCAGCACGTGTTACGGAAATTGCCCTGCAATTTAAGCAGGTTCCGTTATCATTATTCAACTGGCATAATCTGGCTGGGGATGCGCCGAACGTATTGGTGATCAACATTCAACCCAATGAGGGTATGACTTTAACATTCGGGGTGAAATCACCGGGACCCATCAACCAGATTTCACCGGTCACGATGGATTTTAATTACGAAGCAACCTATGGCGAACCGCCAGAAGCCTATGAACGGTTGTTATTGGACTGCATGAGCGGCGACGCAACTTTGTTCACCCGTAGCGACGAGGTGATCGCTCAATGGTCCTATACCACCCAGATCCTGGATGCCTGGAAAGATTTTCCAGTAAAAAATCTACCTGTTTATGAGGCAGGTACCTGGGGTCCGCCTGGTGCGGATGATTTTATCAGCAGAAATGGAAGAGCCTGGCGCAACTCGGGATAAATAAATTTAAAGAGGTTTACCGCAGTTTGGGCACACCTTTTCACTCAGGCGAGAGACAAAACCACAATATTTACAGGTGGAGGGTTGAACTTCTCCTAAGGGCGCGCCACAGGCTACGCAGCTTGGTTCGCCGACTGGATTTGCCACCCCGCAAAAGGCACAGACAGTCCTTCGCAGCCGGTCTGAAAGCTCAAAGCCCGTTCCTAAAGCTCGAGCAGTTCCCTCAATGACTTTCCAAACCTCTTCTGACAGCTGGATAGATTCGACATCCTGCGCAATATCGTCTAAACGATCAATTATTGACCACGGATTGCGCAAAGCAGCCAGGGCACTTAACCCCAGGCTGGCAGCCACCCCTGCCCATGCTTGAGAACCCAGTTGCACCGCGACGCCATCATTCACTTTTTGCAGACTGATAACGAGCGCGGTTTTTCCTCCCGTTATCGCTGCTTGAGAAGTTGCTACCTGAACAGCGATTTTTTCACCGCTGCCAATTTGCTGGACGCGAAAATTTCCGCGGTTAAAATGTGCCAGTAGACTCTGGGCCAGATCTGAGGGTGTTATTTTTCCGTGAAAAATTCTTTGTTCCATAAAATTGTCATGTGATAAGAAAAATATATTCAGGTTTTTCCGCCAATATAAATATTCTAACATGAATGGGATCAGCGGTAAGATGAAGCTGCCTGCGATCCTGGAAAACCTCAGCGGTACATGATGAAAGCAGGAAATTAGGGAGCGCTTAACCTGGGATCGATTATAATCATTTACCGATAACGTTGGACCGACCAAGGAGTTCATTTATGCAAAAAAGATGGGCTGCAGCGGGTTCGATTTTGTTAATTCTGTTTGTCCTGATGATTAATCAGGCCCAACCTGCACAGGCCGATTATTTATACCAGATCCCAACAGGGAGTATCGCGACCGTCACAGGAACCCCGACCGGACCGATTGTGACTGTTCGTCTCGATCTGGAATATCCTTCGGTCAATTTACGAGCAGGACCCAAGACGACGTACGATCAGGTGGGGATCCTGCTTTTAGGCCAAAAAGCGGTGGCAAAGGGAAAGTCGCCCGGTGGGGATTGGATATTAATTGAATATGCCGGTGCACCAGGCGGGACTGCCTGGGTATATGCGCCCTATGTGAATATCACCCCCGGATCTCTACCGGTAGTCTCTCCACCAGCCACGCCGACACCTCAATATACTGTAACCATTGACCCTACTCTTGCATCACAGTTTGTCATTACTTTTGCGCCGACGAGTTTGCCATCATTTACCCCGCCCGCGCCTTTGGTCATCCCCACTTTTGTAGATGAAAATGTGACGCAGTCTAAAATTGGTGTGCCGATGGGTCTGGTGATTATCGCATTGGGCGCAATCGGTTTATTCCTGGGTCTTTTTTCTCTAACCCAGGGAAGATAACTCAGAAGATATTTAAATTACGTTCAAAACGCCGCCAGAACAGGCGGCGTTTTGAAACTGGTTATCGTAAGAATTCTTGAATCTTGTTTAAACATGCCTGGTCCAATTTGTGACCTGTATCCGCTTCGCATAAACTTGCTTGACCACCGCAGTTCTTCACAAAAGTGACCAGACGATAGGCTTGATCCACTGGAATGATTGGATCTTGTTTCCCATGGGTAATTAAGAAGGAATGGCTGGCAAGACCAGCAGGTTTTTCAGACAGATCCATCGGCATGAAACCTGACATGAGTGCGATCTTAGCCGGTTCTTTAAGATAGCTCAGGCTGTAAATCAACGCCAGGGCTGCTCCCTGGCTGAAACCCATCAAATTTAGTTGCTCTGGTTCGATGGATAAATTGCCGTGCAGGATGAGATTAATTCTAGAATGCAGATTCTGGGCAGCGGTAATTAAAAATTGGAGGTCCTTTTGATCGGCTGTTGAGTTGGGTATCCAACTGAATCCTCCACCTTCCGCAGGATACGGAGCACATGGAAAAATTATCCACTGCTGTGCTCGAAGCTTCAGGGTAAAAATATCCATTGAGTATTGGTTGCCTGTCCACCCATGAATTGCCAATATTACCCGGCGAGAATTTAGATCTGCCGGTGGCTGGATTCGAAAAAGCCAATCTTCCACAACGATTTCGTAGAAATTACTCATCACGCGACCGTTTTAAGATCCAATCAATGACCCAAAAGAACAACAAGATTGCCACCAAGGGGATCATGCCAACCGCCAGGCAGAGGAAGCCGGACATGGCAGCGGTTTGCCCGTAGATCAAGTAAATCAATCCCGTGCCTAATAAAAACAATAAAAGAATACCGCCGACAATCAGGCGAATGATGGTTTGCCGGCGGTATTTTCGAAGATCTCGGCTCACAGGTTCGCCTGGCTAATTTGTTGCAGTGGGGAGTATTTTTCCGGGCGGATTTGCCCTGCGAAAAATGCGCCCTAATTGGTTGGACCAGGATAGAGCCTTATGAATGGTGGCAAGATGTTCGCGAGCTGCATCTTCTCCTAGTTTTATTAACTCATCAGGATTTACCCGGTCAAAAATGCTGTACTTATCCACTTGAGGTCGTATGACGACCTCCGGTTGGTCCTGCTGAAGGCGTAATTCAGCCAGCATACGGGAAGCAATATCGTAAGAATCTATGAAGATATTGAATGCCTGTCCGATCCTCATTTTGGAGAATTGGTCCATAAGAGGGCGTGGGATGGGGGAAAGCACCGGTGCATTCAACAGATGCGGTAGATGCGTCCATTTTTCAGGTGGATCCTGCAAACAGACCGCGATAACGGGCAAGGAAGGAGCGAGCCAACGGGCAAGGGATACCGGGATCGGATCCAGTACGCTGCCATCCACCAGGCTGTAATCGCCAATCTGGCGCGGGGGAAAAATGCCTGGCACCGCAATCGTTGCCATGAGAGCATCTACCACAGACCCCTGGCTAAGGATGACTTCTTGGTGAGTAATCAAATCCACAGATGTACATGCGAATGGGATGAGCAGATTCTCAAACACCTGGCCATTAATTTCATTAATCAGGATCTCGTTCAAGCCTGTCACACCTAACAAGGAAGGTCCATCATTAGGCGAACGAGAAAAAAAATGGGGATTACTCATGGATTGGAGTAAATTCTCAATCCGGTCGGGCGAAAGGCCTGATGCGATTAATGCTCCTATCAACCCTCCGGCGCTGGTTCCGGCAATGGCTCGGATGCTAAATCCTTCTTGCTCAAGCACCCGGATAACCCCAATATGGGCTATGCCTTTAATACCGCCTCCACCCAGCGCCAACGCGATCTCATTCATGATTAATTCACAGGCCTTAGTAACTGCTGTAATGCATTGGTAAACGCCTTAAGATCATCACGAGAATTATACGCCTGAAAAGACACCCTTACATATGGATGCCCATTCCATAACATGAAAGGGACTTCGATGTGATATTTTTCAAGCAGCTCATTTCTAACCCGAGAAAGATCAATAGATTCTGGCAAAGGGATAGTGACCATTTGCGCGAACCAATCTGAGTGAGATGAATAAAGCGGCTCCTCACCTGTCAATGAAGTAGTTTGAACCAGGCAATCTCGCGCCATCATATGGCAGCGAGACCGGACCTGATCCCAATGATAGCGCTGTTGGAATTCAATGGCATCTGGGACGGCTAAAAATGCGGAAATATCACGCGTCCCCATATATTCATAGTAATCGACCATTTTGGACGAATTGTGAATGTTATTTTCCCACCCAAAGCTGACCACTAGAGGTTCGAGGAGATGTTTGACCTGAGGTGCGGCATATAAAAAACCCGAGCCTTTAGGTGCGCATAGCCATTTATGTAAATTGCCGCCGTAAAAATCTGCTCCAATATCGGATAGGTCAAGAGGAATCTGACCAGCAACATGAGCGCCGTCGATTACGGTCAATATTCCTTGTGCTCGCGCGCGTTTACATATTTCTTGAACAGGCGCAATAACCGAGGTGGGTGAGCTGATATGGCTGAGAAATATTACTTTGGTTTTTTCGTTAACCCCTTGCCATAAATCCTCAATAAATCTTTCCGGAGTGGTCACTGGCAGAGAGATGGGGAAATTGATATACTTGAAACCGTGTTTCCAGGATAAAAATTTCCAGGTGTTGTTCATCGCTCCATATTCCTGGTTGGTGGCGAGCACTTCATCGCCAGCAGATAATGTCAGGCTGCGCGCCACGGCATTGATCGCAAAGGTGACGTTGGTCATATAAACAAGATCTTCGGCACCGGTATTAAAATAATTTGCAAGCACTTCGCGGGATTGGCGCAGCAGATCTGGAGCACGCCGGCCGATAAAATCGACTGGCTGGCGTTCTAATTCGCGCTGCCAGTATTGGTATCGTTCAAAAACAGGAATTGGGGTAGCGCCAAACGAACCGTGGTTCAAGAATATGACTTGCGGATCTAGTAAAAATTGTTCCTTCAATCTGTGTCTCCTGGAAAGAATTCTGGCGAATTATATCAAAGTGAGGAATTAAATTGCCTTTATTTCAGAGATTGATGAGATTGCCCGCAGGACTGTTTCGGTCGAGTGTACCGGTTTCAGATATTAACCGTCCCATTTTTCGTTACTTATATATTGAAATTGGGTGGTACGGTATCCTAAGCGGAACAATTTTATCTTTCATCTCGATATTTCTGGCGCGAGTAGGCGCGGATGGTGCACAAATTGGACTGCTCAATGCCGCACCGGCAGTAGTCGGCATTATTTTCACATTGCCCATCGGTAAATGGCTTCAGCAGCGCGCATTGGGGCGAACGGTGTTTCTCGCATCCGTTGCGCAGCGTTTATTCTATTCCGCGCTTATTTTTTTGCCCGTTCTACTTCCAAATCGGGGTCAAATCTGGGCGATTATTGTTTTGACATTGATAACTGCCATACCCGGTACCGTCGTTTCGGTTGGTTTTAATTCGATGTTTGCCGACCTTGTTCCACCGGTCTGGCGGGGTTATGTGGCCGGAATTCGCAATTCAGTGGTTTCCATTGCATCCACATTAACCACTCTATTAAGCGGTTGGATCCTGGTAGCCCTCCCCTTCCCCCTGGGTTATCAGATTATTTTTGGTTTCGGCTTTCTTGGAGGAATGATCAGCAGCCGGTACCTATATTTAATTGCGGCACATTCTGAATCAAAAGAAGAAAATAATAAATTATGGCGATGGCTATTTTCTCGATTACCACACAGCGATCAAACAATGCAGCGAGCCATTGCGATCACGCACTTGAGAATGGATATTATAAAGAGTCCATTCGGAAAAATCCTGGTGCTTTTATTCTTTTTTCATTTGAGCCAATACCTTGCAATCCCATTGTTTCCTTTATATTGGGTAAATGAAGTGAAGTTTGGGGACGAGATCATTGGCCTGGGACAAGCTATTCTTTCGATCGCTGTTTTTGCCGGATCAACCCAGCTAGACCGTATAACACGGTTGTTGGGGAATCGGAAAATATTAGGTATTGGCATCCTCGCGATGAGCCTGTACCCGATCTTGACGGGGGTAATGCGCGATATTCCCGTATTTATCCTTACAGTGGTCCTTGGCGGTTTAGCCTGGTCGATGGTGAGTGGTGTGCTGTTTAACTATATTTATGAAAAAATTCCGGGTGATGGGCGAGCAGAGTATCTTTCATGGTACATGCTTTTCTTCTTTGGGGCAGTCTTAATAGGATCTTTAAGCGGGCCGATCATCGCCAGTGTAATGGATTTGTCTTATGGCTTAATTTTATTCGGCTGTCTGCGCTTGGCGGCGGGCGCTGCCATTCTAATCTGGGGCTAGTTAAGGTAGAATTAAGCCATGGTTGATCGAAATATTGCTACTAATCGAAAAGCGAACTTTGAGTATTTTTTACTGGAGCATTTTGAAGCCGGATTATCTTTGCAGGGCAGTGAAATCAAATCACTTCGGGCGGGACAGGTAAGTCTTGCCGAAGCATTTGTCAGCGTAGAAGATGATTTGCAGCCCTGGCTGATGAACGCCCATATCGCGCCTTATGAGGCGGCTAATCGCTATAATCACGATCCCAAGAGGGCTCGAAGGCTTCTAATGCATAAAAGAGAAATCCGAGAGCTCTATGACGCGGTACGGCAAAAAGGGATGACCATCATTCCAGTCAAGATATATTTGAAAGATGGACGGGCAAAGCTGGACCTGGCGATTGCGAAAGGTAAAAAGCTCTATGATAAACGGGCATCGATTGCCGATCGAGATGCACAACGTGAAATGGAACGAGAACGCAGCACCAGGAGCAAAAGGGAATGATCGAATTGGATGGGCACCGGTTAACCATAGATCAGGTCTATGCGGTCGCGTGTCATGGTGAAGAGGTTGGTTTATCCGATCAAGGCAAGCAGCAAATTCAATCCTCACACCAGCGGCTGAAACAAATTATCGAAACTGGGGAGCCCGTTTACGGCATCAATACCGGTTTTGGCATATTCGCTGACCGTAAGATTCCGAAAGGAGATATTGCCAGGCTGAGCCGAAATCTAATCCTCAGCCATGCAGTGGGTACAGGTCCTGCCCTTTCTGAAGCTGCTGTGCGTGCGGCGATGCTGGTCAGGGCGAATACGTTAACCAAAGGGTATTCCGGGGTTAGGATTGCGGTTGTTCAGACTATACTCGATATGTTGAACCGCAAAGTAACGCCGGTTGTCCCGGAACAAGGGTCCTTAGGTTCATCTGGAGATTTGTGCCCCCTTTCGCATCTGGCTTTGGTATTTACGACTGATGATAACGACCGCGACGAAGATTCGGGACAGGCTTTTTTTAACGGCCAACTTTTGTCAGGAAAAAAGGCGATGGAGGCGGCCGAGATCCAACGGATCCGTCTGGGGGCGAAAGAAGGTCTGGCACTAAATAATGGGGCTACTTTCTCAGCGGCTATCGCTGCATTAAATGTAATGGATGCAGAACATATCCTGGCGATGGCGGAGATTTCGCTTTCTATGAGCCTGGAGGCTATGCTTGGGTGCAGTTCTGCCTTTGATCCTCGCCTTCACGAAATTCGCGGACATCAGGGTCAAATTGAAGTGGCCAAGAATGTATTGAATATCATTCATGGATCTACTTTGGTCGATTCTGGCTGCAGAGTACAGGATGCATATTCCTTGCGCTGTGCTCCTCAGGTTCAGGGGGCAGCGCGCGATACTTTGTCATTTGTGCGTAAGGTGATCGAAATAGAAATAAATGCTGCCACAGATAACCCCCTGATTTTTGAGCCTCAAACCGCAATTTCCGGGGGCAATTTTCACGGCGAGCCAATCGGGATGGTGATGGATTTTCTGGGGATCGCATTGGCGGAGATCGCGGCGATTTCAGAACGTAGAATTTTTCGCCTGACGGATGGAAAACTCAATTCTGGTCTGCCGCCTATGTTGGTGGACAGCCCAGAAGAGGCTGGTCTGAATTCTGGATTGATGATGCCACAGTATACGGCAGCCTCTCTGGTTCTGGAAAACCAAACACTAGCGTCGCCAGATTCGGTTCATTCTTTACCAACATCTGCTGAACAAGAAGATCACAATGCGAATTCAATGACTGCGGCTCGCCACGCCCGCCAGATCCTTGAAAATACCAGGCATGTGGTAACAGTGGAATTATACAGCGCCGCGCGGGCGCTAGATTTGCGAAAACGTGAAAGCCCAGACCGCCGAATGGGCGAGGGAACGCAACAGATGTACCACAAAATCCGCGCCGTTGTGCCATATCAGGCAGGAGATGCGTGGTGGGGACCGGAAATACAAAAAGTTAAAGATCTTATCTTTCTCTAATTTGGCGGAATTGACAATTTTTACTTTCAACGGTATCTTTTTAAAATGACTTTTATGATGAACAAATTCACACGAAGAGCATTTCTTAAGAATTGTTTGTTGGGCCTCGGAGCGGTGGCTTTAAAGCCCGATTTTCTTTCTTCATTTTCTCCATTTACTATCACTGATTTTCCTAAGGCAGAAAAACTGGGAAGAGTTGTCGGCGGAAAAATCGAGATCCGGACAAAGCCATCATTTGACAGCGGCCCGGTCAAGGTGCTGTTCGATGACGCTGTGGTGGTCTGGCTGAAAGAAGTTATCGGTGAGCCAAACCTAAATCGGGGAAAAAACCGGCGATGGGTAGAAACGCCGGATGGGTATATTTACGGCCCAGACTTACAGCCAGTAAAGAATGCGATCAATGAGCCGGTAAAGTCATTACCTCAATCCGATAACGGAACGGGAATGTGGGCGGAAGTATCTGTACCTTACGTCGAGGCGCCGTTGGCAAATCCTCCGGCCAGGGCCGAAATATTACGTCAGCTGGAAGGCATCCCGCGCCTGTATTACAGCCAGATCTATTGGATTGACAGTATACGGGAACGGGGTGGCATTGTGGAGTATCATGTCACCGAGAAACACGGCAGCCCTGGAGATATGTTTTGGGCAGATGGGCGTGCTCTACGCCCATTGAACCTAGATGAAATAAAACCAATTTCGCCAGAGATAAGCGAGAAAAAAGTCGTAATAAACGTTAGCAACCAGACGCTTGCCTGCTTGGAAGGCAAACGCGAAGTATATTATTGCCGGGTTTCCACTGGTGCTAAATTTGATGCATATGGGAACGCTGTGGATAAATGGTCGACACCTATCGGTCTTTATCATTCAGTCAGCCGGAAATTTGTATCCTTGCATATGGCAGGGGGGACCCGAGCCAGCGGATATGAAGTATTTGGTGTCGGTTGGACTTCGTTTTTTGCTACTGGCGGATTTTCAATCCACTCCACATACTGGCACAACAATTTCGGTGAACCAATGTCCCACGGTTGTGTCAACGCTCTTCCAGACGATGCCAGGTTTGTTTTCCTCTGGTCTGCGCCGCAGGTACCGTATGATCCTGGAAAATTGGAAATTTCTGGCTATGACGGGACAAAAGTCCAGGTTCTTGAAGCGTAAATAAGGAAATCCAATGGAAATTACTCTACCCCTGGCATTTTTGGCCGGTCTCGCCTCATTCTTATCTCCATGCGTTTTTTCTCTTGTGCCGGCATACGTTGGTTATCTGAGCGGACGCGCGGTTGCGGTAAATCCAGAGAAAATCAAGAATAATCGAATGGAGACCCTTACCCATGGTCTCGCTTTTGTGCTCGGGTTCAGCATCGTATTTATTCTGTTAGGGGTGGCAGCCTCTGCGGTAGGCGCTTTGCTTTACGATTTGCGCAACTGGCTTGCGAAAATCGGCGGGATAGTAGTCATTTTATTCGGTTTGCATATGACCGGAATCCTGCGGATAAAATTTCTCGAATACGATCTTCGTCCTCAAAATACTCAAGACCAACAGCGCAGTTATGTATCCTCCGCGATTTTAGGGGTCTTTTTTTCTGCGGGGTGGTCGCCTTGCGTTGGGCCGGTTTTAGGCGCTATTCTTACATTGGCCGCCCGAGGAGGAAATGTCGCTCAAGGGATTCAACTCCTGACTTCATATTCGGCCGGGCTTGCGATTCCTTTTTTGGTTGCGGCATTGGGTGTTGGATGGGTAACGAATATTTTGCGCCGCTACCAAAAAGTTTTACATTATATAGAAATCTTTATGGGGGTTGTACTGATCATCGTGGGAATATTGCTGTTTCTGGGTGTTTTTGAACAGCTGGCCCAATTTGGATGGTTTGTCGATTTCGGCTTATAAGTAGCGAGCATTTGATAAAAAAGAGTGTGCTTTTCGTTTTTACTGGCTTGTTGTTTGGCGCCTTGCTGGGAGGTGCGATCTTATTATCCAGCAAAACGCCCAATAAAGGAGCGGTGGTCGGATCCAAAGTTGATGATTTCAACCTGCCTGGAATTGATGCGGAATCGATATCCCTCAGCCAATTTCGAGGCAAAATAATCGTTCTGAATTTTTGGGCGACATGGTGCATACCCTGTAAAGAAGAAATGCCGCTGTTGGAAGGGATATACCAGACCTTCGGGGAAAAATTGGTTGTGATTGGCGTGAATGCACAAGAAAGCGAAAGCGAGATACGGAGCTTTATCGACCAGAACCAAATAACATTCCCCATTGTATTCGACTCAAGTGGTGAGCTAGCCCGAAAATTTTTAATCAATGGATATCCAACGACATTTTTCCTCGATTCGGCCGGTATTTTACGGAATCTACATATCGGGGAATTGAGAGAAGATATTCTGCGCGGATACTTATTAGAACTTGGGGTCCAATAGTGATTACCGTAACGATCTACACCAGAAAAAATGACCCGAATTGCGAGCACGCCGAGCAGTTGTTGGAAGAGCTCAAGGTTCAAATCCCATTTCAGTTAGTAAAAGTGGATGTGGATTCAGATCCCACTTTAATAAGCATTTTTGGCAAGGTGGTCCCATTGATCAAAACTGGACCCTATTCAGTCCAGGGTGACATTACACGCGAACGATTGCAAATGACCCTGGGCGCTGCCAGAGATCGTCAGGACCATATTGAACGGATAGGAGACGAGAGGTATAAAGAACGCTATAAACGAGCCAGGAATTTTAGCTTTATGGATTCCGCTACCGAGTGGCTGAGTGCGCATTATTTATTTCTGTTCAATACGATTCTCTTTTTTTATACCGTTTTACCATTCACAGCCCCGGTCTTTATGAAAACTGGGCTTAACCTTCCTGCCAGTGTCATTTATACGATTTACAGCCCTTTATGTCATCAGTTTGCATTTCGTTCCTGGTTCTTGTTCGGCGAGCAACCGTATTACCCGCGTGAGTTGGCGGGTATAAACGGCGTAGCCAGTTATGAAACGGCTGTTATCCAAAACTCGACCGTGGCCGAATCATCTGTGGATTTTATAACCGCGGCACGATCGTTTATTGGAAATGAACAACTGGGATACAAAGTAGCATTGTGTGAGCGGGATATTGCCCTGTATGCTGGTATCCTATTCTTTGGAATTGCTTTTGCAGTCTCTAGACGTAAGATAAAGCAGATACCCTGGTACATCTGGTTACTTTTCGGACTCATTCCAATCGGATTAGATGGGGCTTCACAGCTTCCTGGCTTGATATCAGGTTTGCCCGGGTGGCTGCCGATGCGTGAAAGTACTCCTTTCTGGCGGACGCTGACCGGGGGTTTGTTTGGCGCTCTTTCGGCATGGTATTTATATCCCCTGATTGAAGAAACAATGAAAGATACCCGGGCATTAATCCTTTCTAAAAAAGAATTAATTTCACAGACCAGGGTGGATTAGGGCATGCCTTTTCACGAACACAACTCATTGCGATATTATTCTTTCGATTTATTGGATGATGCTTCGATTTATCAAGGCATTTTCACTCGTAAAGGCGGTGTAAGTCCCGCGCCTTGGAATTCGTTGAATACGGGTGGGTTAAATGGCGATGCGCGTGAGAATGTTGTCGAAAACCGGCAAAGGATTTTTTCTACCTTTAGGCGGCAGGTAAAGACTATTTTTGATGTCTGGCAGGTTCACGGCACAGATGTTATTGCCGCGAAAGCGGCGCGACCGCTTGATGGTCTTCATCAAAAAGCCGATGCAATCCTGACAGATCGCGAAGATATCACTTTATTTATGCGTTTTGCGGACTGCGTGCCGATTTATTTTTATGATCCGATCAAACGGGTAATCGGGATCGCGCATTCTGGCTGGCAGGGTACGGTCCATAAAATAGTACTGGCTGTTGTGAAGGCGATGCAGCAGCAATATAGGAGCCAACCCGCAGATATTATGGCAGGAATTGGGCCGTCCATTTGCGTGGATCATTATGAGTTTGGTGGTAATGCCCAGACCGCTGTGGAGAAGGCCTACCAGGATTTGGTTGGCGAAGTTTTGATAGAAAAGAATGGAAAAACCCATTTTGATCTGTGGCGGGCAAATTATCTATTACTCATCCAGGCGGGTTTACGAGCGGATCATATTCAAATTAGTGGTGTCTGCACAGCGAGCAATGTGGATGATTGGTATTCTCATCGGGCAGAAAATGGAAAAACGGGGCGTTTCGGGGCGCTTCTTGCGCTAAAATAAGGATGATGATTAATTTAACTCACCAAATTTCCCGCAATCTGGACGGTGTTCGGGAGAGAATTGAAAATGCCGCCTTAAGGTCTGGGAGGAATGCCCAGGATATTAAACTGGTGGTCGTTAGCAAGGCTCAGCCGCCAGATCTTATCCAGGCGGCATATAACTGCGGTGTGCGCAAATTCGGTGAAAATTACCCGCAAGAAGCAGAAAATAAGATTGCCGCTTTTCGCCAATTACCCGATATTGAATGGCATATGATTGGTCATTTGCAGAGCCGCAAGGTATCGGTTATTGCAGAACATTTTCAATATATTCATTCTTTAGATCGAATGTCCCTGGCAGAAAAACTGAACCGTGTTCTTGAAGACCAGGGAAAAATAATTTCTGCGTTTTTGGAAGTTAATGTCAGCGGAGAGCCAAGCAAAAGCGGTTGGTTTGCAACCGTCCCTGATGTTTGGCCAAAACTCCTCGACGAATTTTCATTGATTGCAGGATTACCCAACTTAAGAATACTGGGTTTAATGACCATGCCGCCCTATTTTGACGATCCTGAAAAGGCGAGACCCTTTTTTTGCACATTATGGAAATTACGTGATTATCTTTCAGTTAATATTCCGATATTAAGATGGAGTGAATTATCCATGGGTACGAGTGGAGATTTTGAAGTAGCGATCGAAGAAGGCGCTACTTTTATCAGAATCGGTCAGGCAATCTTAGGGCCTCGTCCGGCAAAGTAAGATAAAGGAATTTGCAATGACAGGTATTTTAATCCAAATAATCCAGGGTGTTGCCTGGTTAATTACCCTCGCGATCCTGGCTGATGTGATCGTATCGTATTTTATGAATCCATATCATCCTGTACGATCCTTTCTTGACCGTATTGTTCAACCGATGATGCGCCCAATTCAAAGAATTCTACCCACATTTGGTGGGATCGATTTTAGCCCTCTTGTTTTGTTGTTATTACTTCAACTTGTAGAAACATTTCTAATTAATATTTTGGTCGCGCTTTAATCGAGGAGAAAATGGCAAGGGATCGAAAATTTAAATTACATGATGGCAAAGGCGGGGCTGCGATAACAATCCATGTGACTCCGCGGGCGAAACAGAACCAAATAAAAGAAATCCTGGAGGATGGTACCATCCATTTATTTCTAACATCCTCCAAAGAAGATCAAGAAATTAATAATGGACTGATTGATTTTCTGTCTCAGCTGCTTGGGATTAAATCAGGGGAAATTGAAATAATTGGGGGACAGCATGGATTGGATAAGTTGATCACAATTCTGAATATTGACGCTGATACCCTTCAGAGAAAGATTACAAATCTTACAAAGTGAATTGAAATTCCTTTCATTCGTGTCTGATCTTGGACCGGTTCAGCTGTTCGGCGTGTGATTAATATTTTCAATGTACCATAACGCATATTGAGCTGCTTCGTTCAGTGGAAATGCAGCACTGGAAGCTGTATCCGAAATAGCCGTTATTATTTTTTCTTCTGGCATTAATCTCAAATGGTCCAATGCCGCTAGCTGTTCCTGTAAATTTCCGGATTGAAGGGCGTGCAGTAAAATATCGATCGCGGGATCGCCCTTGGGTATACCCTCACCCAGTTTGCTTGCGTATGCAAACAACCAGGGCGTTTCTGAGGGAGCGGATAAGGTATGGGGGATGGCAGGATCCGGTTCCTTTCTAATATCCAGGGCCTGACTGGCGGCATTTCGGACCACCCATTGGCCATCCTGGATTGCCATTTGCTCGAGCAGCTTTTCCGCCCAATTCTCCCGGATGTGAGAAAGACCAAACACCACAGACCTGCGCACAAGCAAGTTGTCTGAATTTACTTCAGTCTCCAATATTTTGTGCCCATTTTCCGGGTCGCGCGCAAGCGTTTCAGCGGACGCCAACCTGAGGATTTCATCTTCAGCGGAAAGGCATTCGGTCAGCAGGTCGAGAGAAGTCTGGTCGCGGAAAGCGCCGAACGTATAACAGGCATTCTTGCGAACATCAGGATCTGAATCAGCCAATAATTCGGCCAATTGGTCAAAGGATTTTTTGTTACTTAGAATACCCAATGCCAGGCACGCGATTGCGCGCGTTTTTTCTTTTGTGGATGACAAGAGCTGGCGGAATAATACCCCCATCGATGGGTCATCGGATTTAATTAATGCAGCTGCGAATCGTAATCGTGTCGCGGTGAATAGACTTTCATCTTTCACGCCGTCAGCAAGGCGTTTCAACAATCGTCCGCGCATAATGCTATCAGATGGGATCAACCTCAGCCATCTACTGGCGGTCAAAGGTTGGGTATAAAACGGCGGTTTTCCTTGTAATTCATCGCTACTCAAAGAAAATTGGTCTGGAAATCTGCCAAAGAAATATCCGGCTGCCAGCTGCCTTGTTTCCCAGTGTTCTGGATCAGAAATCCAGGCTGGGATCTCTGAGGGTGCTTCATGGCAGCCGGCCAAAAATCCCATAAGGCAAATATGGCTGAAACGGTAACTATGTCCGAATTGTTCGGAAATTATTCCGTTTTGAACAAGCGAATTGATCCATTTTGAGGATATCGAAATTTGCTCTTTTTGGGCGGCCTTCTCAATAGTTTTTTGTTTCTCCTCGGCTGGTACCGCGCCAGGATCGACCAAATGTGCTTGCGGAAGAGACAATTGAGAGAAGGAGTTGTCAATATCGGCCTGGGAGAAACTGGATTTACAGTTTTTGACCATTTCTAATGCCAATTTTTGAAGTGGCTGCCGCAGTTGCTCTTCGGGCAGATTCCGGTTAATGTAAGTTTCCGGGGCGTCGAATGGTGCAGGTTTGCCGCCCTCGCCGGCGTAAACCGCCCAAATATTTAATGTCCACTCCAATGGTGTAAGGTTGATTTGATGAGGATCGATCCAATTGTTAATGAAAATTGGATCCAATGTCTCAGTTGTAGATTTACGGGCAATTTCAGGTGCGATCAATTTTTGCCAGGATTGCCCCCAATTTTGAATAAAATGAGTTCGGTCGTTATCGTTCCAATCGGCAATGGTCGCCGGGAAAAATCCTAATGGCAATAAGCCATCGAGATTTCCGGGTGATCCGGTAGTTACAATTTGCAGGTGAGGAAATTCACCTTTGAGCAGCTGGATATAACTCACTGCTTCTTTCAGACGTGAAAGCGGGAGCTCATCCAATCCATCCAATAGAAAGATTGCTCTGGATTCAGAGAAGACTATTTTAAGAAAAGCAGGAACCCGGCTTTGAACGAATATTGGCAGCCCGGTAGATAGAATTTTGGATAATAATCCAACCAGCTCCTGGGCAGCGGGCAATGGATTCGAAAGTAGATCTTCTACATGCAGGAAAATTGGGACTTTGGCTTGATTATCGTTGTGGGTTGAATCTTTCCGGGCCAGTTCGCAAGCAAATTGCGCGAGGCAGACCGTTTTACCGGTACCTGGTTGGCCCACAATGACCAGGTCAGCATCCTTTTCAACCAGTTGGGCTAAAGAGAATAAATCGTTCTGATACTGCGATGAGATTTCAGGCCAGTCAGGCAGATACGGAAATGGTGGAGTCGATAAATTCTCAGAATCACTTTCCTGGACGGGATCAATTAATGCGGGCGGTGGAATTAATCGGGAAGGAATTAAAATTTCGTCAAGAGCGAATAACTGTGAGGCGAGATGAACTTTTTGCGCTCGTTTTAATGCATCCTGTCGGATAGCGATATTCGCGCCAATGAAATTCCGATCTCTGAATTCTTGAAATTTCCTCTTTGAAAAAGAAAGCAGGTACGGAAATAGACTTTTCTTAAATTGGCCAAAAAGGAACCAAAACAGCGTTCCTGCCGCCACCCCCAAAAAGAAGGATAAACCATCTACCCGGATATTTAACCAATCCAACATAATTTATCCCGCGTAAAGGATCCGCCCACAGGTCGAACAGCGCACCAATTGGGTCGGAGACCTGGCTGATTGAATCTCAGCTGGCCTTAAAGCAGTACCACAACCTTTGCAGGCCCCATCTTCAACCTGGCTGACTGCCAATCCCCTTTTTTGCTCACGCAAACGGTTATATACAGCCAGGTCATTTACTGAAATTTGAGGGAGGGCAGCCTCTTTTTCTGTAGCTAACCTTTCTATTGTTCTGAGCAGTTGGTTTCTTTCTCCCATAAAACCAGCCAGGCGATTGGCTGACTCGCCCTCAGCATGGATGAGGTTTTGAGCAGCGGCTTGTTGTTGTTCTTCAGCTTGTTCAAGCGCCAACATGCTGTCCAGTAATACGTCTTCCTGGGATGCAATTAATTTCCTCAGAGACATAATCTCGTTTTGAAGATCTTGGAGCTCTTTGGGATTCTTGATTTTCCCCCCATAAAGCGCAGCTTCGGAAGTCTCCATCTTTATCCGGTGTTTTTGAACGGTCTCTTCAATTTGCCTTTGATTTTTCCGAACAGAGATTACGTTTTCCCTTGCCAAACGGTCAGCTTCTTTGGCCTGCTCCAGAAGGTCATCGGTCGAAAGAATCAGGTCGATTTCTAAAATTCTGACCTGAATCTGGTCCAACTGCGTATCAATTTTTTGAAGCTGCGCGAGGTGAAATGCAAGGCTCATAAAAGGATTATAGAAGCGCTTGGCTGGATTGGCAAGGTTTTGCCGTAAATGAGAAAACCGTTAGTCTGAACGGATGATCTACTGTATACTTTTCCTGGAGTCATTTGTATGAAACGCGCGCCTTCATTGCCGACCCTGATAATCTTCGCGATATTGATCACCCTTCCATATCTGGTTGCAGTGATAACTGGGGGAGATGACCATATTTTCGGCGGATTTCTGATGAACCCGCAAGATGGGAATTCCTATCTGGCGAAAATGGAAGAAGGCAGGCTGGGAGAATGGAAATTTTCGTTACCCTTCACAGCCGAGAAGAGCGAGGGAGCTTATCTGTTCCTTTTTTATATCTTTCTCGGTCATATCGCTCGCTTAACCGGATTCTCCCTTGTTGTCGTTTTTCATATCACCCGGATGATAGGAGCGCTTTTTCTTTTCTTCAGCCTGTACAATTTTACCGCCCGATTATTTTCTGATCATCCAAAAGGTGGAAGACAAGCATTTCTTTTGTGTCTGTTTGGCTCTGGCATGGGCTGGCTTTTCCTGCTGTTGGGACTGGTCACGTCCGATTTTTGGGTGGTGGAGACATTTCCATTCTTGTCCAGCTATGCCAGCCCACATTTCAGCATTGGCATTGGTATCTTACTCTGGATGTTATTAGATATTATATCTCCGGCGTTACTTATACAGCTGGTTCGGTTAACAATATCGGGTTTGTTGATGGCGATCCTCATGCCATTTGGGATCGTTGTGGTCGGCAGTATAGGCTTTATCTGGACGATCAGTGAATGGCTGACCACGCGACATCTCGATCTTCGTCCTATTGTCGCTGCCATGTTGTTGGGTGGTCCATTCTTGCTTTACCAATTTTTTTCGATTCTACAGGATCCCTATTTAGTTATTTGGAATAACCAGAATTTGACCCAATCACCGCCGATTTGGGACCTATCGATCTCATTAATCCCGGCTTTATTTTTTACAGGTTTTGGAATTTTTCAAATAGTCAAATCCTCTGCCTGGAATCCAGCAACCCGATTACTGGTCATCTGGTTTGTGGTAGGAGTAGGGATGATCTATTTTCCATTCAGTTTACAGCGCAGATTCATGTTCGGTTTTTTTATCCCGGTGAGCTGTCTGGCAATCATGGGCTTAAGCATGCTTTCGGGTAAATTCTTTATGGCTAAATTATCTAATATATTGTTCCCAACAACCCTGGCTTTATCCGTGATCACAAATTGTTTTGTGATTCTGCTGGCACTTTTTGGGATCGCGCAGAAATCACCTTTGTTTTACCTATCAAAAGACGAGTTGACTGCATACAAGTATCTTATATCTACCAGTCCACCGGATGCGGTGATTTTGTGCTCTCCTGAGACCGGGAATTTTATCCCCGGTTGGACGGGCTTGCGAGTGATTTATGGGCATGAATTTGAGACTATTCATGCCGTTGAAAATAAAGCGGTTGTGACTGATATTTATGCAGGGAGAATTTCTACCAGCGAAATTTCGAGCGTGTTAAAGAACAAGCAGGTTCGATATATATTTTGGGGCCCTAGAGAAAGGAGACTGGGCCAGGCTGAATTCTTGATAAATTTAAAACCCGTCTACAAAAATGAATCGGTTGAAATTTTTACCTGGTAACCGGTATGCCAGGCTGGTATACACTGGAGTATTGCTTTTTATTCCCTTGGTCTTATTAATTCCAGGATGGGATGGATTTGCGTATTCACCTCGATCCAATTTCTCGGATATGGTAATTTCTCATTTTCCGAACGCAGCATTTCTTAAGGATGCACTCCAGATGGGGCAATTGCCATTGTGGTCCCCCATGCTGTTTGCCGGTTACCCTTTCGCTGCTAATCCATTATCCGGATTATGGTACATACCAGGATGGTTTTCTTTATTATTTTCGCTGCCATTGGGGTTTAACCTCAATCTGCTGATCCATTTATTTATCTCTGGTATGGGAATGTGGTTGTTCTTACGAGAAAGTAATTTTGATTGGCTTCCAGCGATAGGTGGGGCGTTGGCCTGGGAATTAATGCCCAAGATATTTGCTCATTATGGGGCTGGTCATTTGACCCTGATTTATGCTGTCGCCTGGACCCCATGGCTGTTGCTTTTCGAGTTGAGGCGAGGGAATGCAAAATTTCCATATTGGTGCGGCGTAGTTTTGGCGATGATTTTTTTGGCGGATGTCCGATGGGCGGTTCCCGCCGGGATACTATGGCTCGCATATAGTGCCTGGAGATGGTTTAATCGTGCAAAAAACACCAAGCGGATTGGCGAGCTGTTCAATTGGTTTAAATATTTGACAATCGTTTTATTTTTAGCAGTGGTGATATCCGCGCCATTGCTCTTTCCGCTCGCAGAGTTTTCGGGTTATTCCACGCGCAGCCTGATGAGCATTGAAGATAACTTGAGCTTTTCTCTTTCACCTATCCAATTATTCGGTTTGATTGCTCCAGATTTCGGAGGTTATGCGGAATGGTCTGTGTACTTTGGTGGCTTGTTTTTGTTGATCGCGATATGGACTCTTACCCACAGAGATTTAAGAAATAAATCTGTTTTTTGGCTGGCAGTATTGGCGTGTACGCTGCTGCTTTCTTTAGGAAATTACTTCCCGCCTAACCGCTGGATCGCGGAAATCCCGGGCATGGATTTGCTGCGGGTTCCTTCTCGGTTTATGATTTTATTTGGTTTTGCCGGTGCTGTGTTGACCGCCGCTTTTCTGCAAGCTAATCACCGAGAAGGCCTGCCGAAGACGCAGTTCTGGGGAAATTTACTGTCGGTAGGCCTGGTCATGTTTTCGTGGGTGATTGTGTCTGGGTTATGGTTGGTGTCAGGCTCTGCGCCCTGGCCCTATTTGTGGGGAGCTGTCATTTTGACTACTGGTACCCTGGTCTTATTCCTGCAAAAACGCGGAACTACGCCGAACTATTATTTCCAGGCTGGATTTGTAATTCTGCTGTTGATTGATTTGGGGAGTGCGGCGAAGAGCAATTTTTTATACGTCGACCAACAAGAGGTATTAGCAGAAAAAACAGATGTGGCGGCGGCGCTTGTCTCTAAAACCGCCTCATCCAGGGTTTACAGCCCATCATACAGCATCCCACAGCAGACCGCAGCCGAGCACAAATTGGAAACCATCAATGGAATCGATCCCTTGCAGCTGAGTGAATTTATCAGTTTTTTCAGCCAGGCCAGCGGCATACTATATCAAAGCTACAGTGTAACGGTCCCTCCTTTTGAGAATGGCGACATATCCCATGTCAACCAGAATTACCCGATTAACACCAACCTGATGGGTTGGTTGAATGTTAAATATATCGTCTCATCATTCCCAATACTTAATCCTGATCTGATCATACAGAATAAAGCGGCTGGACAAAACATCTATCTCAACAGGGAAAATCGACCACGGGCATGGACGCAGCAAGGGTTTGATGATTTCGACCAATATTCCGATACCGTATCCATTGGATATTATTCACCCAATCGGATAGAGCTCGAAGGAATGGGCCCAGGTTACCTTGTGTTATCTGAGGTCGCATATCCTGGGTGGCAGGTCTCAGTGGATGGCGAGATGATGGAAATGCTTAAGGTCCGGGGGCTTTTTCGGGGCGTATATCTTCCATCTGGAAAACATCAAATAATTTTCACTTATCGGCCAATTTTGTTATATCTTTCTCTCGCTGCTGCCGTAATAGGGTGGTTGTGGGTAATATATCAAACCTGGATTTCACGGAGTGGATATTGGCACCCTCAGAAAAAAAGTGGATTCTAATATTTTCGGTCATTGTCCTGGGTATAACCACTCTACCTTTTGTATTGGGTTTCTGGCAGGAGGGGAGTGGCTGGCAGTTCACCGGTTTCTTTTTAGGCGTAGAGGATGGGAATTCATACATAGCCAAAATGTTGTTGGGGGGCCAGGGAGAATGGTTATTTAGAACACCTTACACGGCTTATCCCCAAAGTGGATTTCTTGCGTTTCTACCTTACCTGCTGCTTGGAAAATTAACCGCTCCACCGGGACAGCACGCTCAGTTAGTAGCATTATTCCAGTTATTTCGTTGGGCCGGCGGTTTTGTCATGATTGCTGCCACATACAAGTTTGTCGGTTATTTTCTCCATGAACCCGGCCTGCGAAAACTGGGGACGGCAATTGCGGTCTTAGGTGGCGGATTGGGATGGTTGAATTTATTCGGTTTTCAGGGTTTATGGGGAGGCCGCCTGCCTTTAGAATTTTATTCTCCGGAAACATTTGGTTTTTTATCGTTGTTCACCTTACCCCATTTGTCTATGGCTCGCGGCCTTTTACTATTGGGTATCCTGGCGTATTGGCGTGGATATGAGCGAGATTATCATGTTAATGATAGGTTGCTAAATGGATTGTTGTGGATTGTTATGGGTCTGATGCAGCCTCTTACTGTGGTCGTGGGCTGGTTTGTGATTGGCGTGGATATTTTAATACGCCAGGTACGTTCAAGGAATAAACCATTATCATCTTTTATCAGGCAAAAAGGGCTGGTAAATGGGGCGGTAATGGTTTTATGTTCAGCGCCAATTGTGGTTTATACCGTTATTTCCTTTGCTCTCGATCCTTTTCTAAAAATATGGTCTGCTCAAAATATTATTCAAAGTCCCCCTCCTGTCGATTATTTGCTGGGTTATGTGGTTTTGATCCCTTTCGTATACCTTGGTATCCGGCAAATAATACAGGAAAAGCGGTTGGAAGGGCTTGTAATAATGGCGTGGGTCTTTCTTTTACCTGTTCTGGCTTATTTTCCATATAATCTACAGAGAAGGTTGCCAGAAGGTACCTGGGCGGCAATGGTTGTTTTAGCAATTACTGGTTTACGGTCAATGCAAGCCAATCGAAGGCGGCTGGGAGCAGCATTCCTTGCGACCACATTCCTGTCCGCGATTCTGATCTACACGGGTAGTATTTTTACCGTATTGCAAACAAACCGTCCGGTATATCGACCGGCTGATGAAATCAGCTCATTTGTGTTCCTCAGCGAAAGAGTGAAAAATTTCCCGGTTGTTATGGCGGCTTACGATACATCAAACACAATCCCGGCATGGGCAGCAGTGAGGACGGTCATTGGGCACGGGCCAGAAAGCGTTAATTTGGAAGAAACGAAAAGAGAAGTCAAGGAGTGTTTCGACTCGAAAACCACTGATGACCGGCGAAATATAATTTTCGACCAGTATTCGATCCGCTATTTAATCTGGGGTCCGGCAGAACGCGAGTTAGGTTCATGGGATCCGGTGAGCTGGTCTGAATTGGAAAGGTTATACCAAAACTCTACCTACCAGATTTTCGAAGTGAAACAATAAGTGCCTGTGAGAGATCCCTTTATATTGAAAATTTTTCGTTCCTCATTTCTGCCTGTTGTTCTGGCGCCGTTTATTTTATTTGCCGGGCCGTTAATCACCGGTCGTACATTGTTTTGGGGTTTGCCTGCGCTCCAATTTATCCCCTGGCAATCTTATGCCTGGCAGCAAATCAGCCAGGGGATCATTCCTTTGTGGAATCCAATGAATGGCATGGGGGCGCCATTTATGGCAAATTACCAGCTGGCATTATTTTATCCACCCACCTGGTTGGGGTATATTTTTGCCTCAATCGGAGGTACGCCAGCCCTGGCATGGGCCCAAACGCTGCTGATCCCACTGCATCTGGCCTGGGCAGGAATTGGGATGGTTTTTTTGATGCGCCGGTTGGGGGGAAATCCAATGGCACAGACCATCAGCGGCTTGAGCTTCGCCATGAGTGGTTACTTTATGGCTCGGACGGGTTTTTATACAATGATTTGGGCAGGTGCGTGGCTGCCTTGGGTCGTTTGGAGCGCCAGCGCGATAGCCATGCCGGTCAGGGACAGCGCCAACCTGCACAAGCGGTTCTCATTCGCTTTGATTATTTGCTTAACCATGCAGCTTCTCGCCGGTCATGCCCAGTTAACCTGGTATACTGTTTTATTGACCACTTTGTGGGTTTTCAGTGGTGGATGGGTAAATGGTGGGTGGAAGAGTGCTGTGAAGGGGGTGTGGATACTGCTTTACCACGGAATAATTTCAGCTGGCCTGGCTGCCATCCAATTAATCCCGACAGTTGAATATTTAATCTCATCCCAACGTTCTACGGCAGTAGATTATGAGCTCGGATCGACGTATTCATTTTGGCCCTGGCGGCTGTTGACACTGCTGGCGCCAAACCTTTTTGGCAATCCGGGCACAGGCAATTATTGGGGTTATGCCAGTTTTTGGGAAGACGCGATTTATATCGGGTTGCTTCCTTTATTTTTAGCAATCACCACAGTATTCGTATTTCGGCGCAGTCAAAAGCAAAATCCATTTCAGCCATTCATCCGGCTGGCATGGGGAACGGCGGTGGTGAGTCTCCTACTGGCATTGGGGAATAATACCCCGGTATTTCCATTTTTATACAAATACATCCCGACTTTTGGCCTGTTTAATGCGCCAGCTCGTTGGCTCGTATGGCTGGTCTTTATGCTGTCAATACTGGCAGGGATAGGGTCGATAGGCTGGAGCCGGCCGGTTGGCAAAGTACTCAGGCAATTCAGACGTTTGACCGTGGCTTCCCTGGCAGTCACTCTTGGGGCGCTGATCACCTGGGTGATCCTGCGGGAAATTAAAATTACCTTCATCGAAGCTACCGCATTAATGGGTGTTTGGGCAACAGGGATCTGCCTGCTTACCTTGAAAAAACCATCTGAACCTGATTTATCAAAGACAAGAATTATTTGGGAATGGGCTGTGATTGGTTGGTTAATGCTGGATTTACTATGGGCGAATTGGCCTCTTCAGCCCACCGTGCCGACCAGTTTATTTTCAGAAAAATTTATAAATGCAGTCGTTCCTCAAACCGCTGGAAGGGTGGTGATGGATGCACAATTAGAATACGACATAAAATTTCGCCGTTTTTTCCGATTCTCTGATTACGCACCGATTGAAGATTGGAACAATCTGCGTTTGATCGCGTTACCAAATATGAACTTGATCCGGCAAAGCCAATTCCAATATGTAAATAATTTCGATCCGCTCATTCAGGAGAGTTATGCCAGTTGGATGGAATGGCTGGCAGGGTTACCGTCGCCCGCCCGAGATCAGCTCTACCAATTAATGGACGTCAGCGTAGAGATTGAAAGAGATATTTCTGATCCCCTGGGGGTGATCGCCAAACCAATCAGCGGTCATCAGCGTATTCGCTGGTATTCTTGCGCTGATCTGCTCATAGATGAAAACACAGCGTGGAAATCGCTTAAAGAAACTGATTTTAGCTCAGATCAAACTGTTTTATTCCGCAAAGTATTCTTGGAGGCAAGTAGTTCAATGCAGAAGGCGGGGTGCTCAACAGTGACTTCCGCGACATGGAATATTATTGAGGATGCTCCTGGATCTTTGAGTATGAAAATCCAGGCGAGTGGCGACGGCTACGTGTTTCTGGCAGATTCCTGGTATCCAGGATGGACTGCCTGGATAGATGAGGTTGAAACACCAATTTACAAAGCTGACGTTTTATTTCGTGCCGTTCCTATCGAAAATGGCTTTCATACAATTAAGTTCGAGTATCGCCCAAAATCATTTTATTTTGGGGGTTTGGTTACTTTTATTAGCTTGATATTTATGGTATTAATTTTCTTATTTTCCAAGCATCGAGTAAAATAATCACTGTTGGAAAAACAAGGCTCATTTTAGGAGAACTTCACATGGATATGCCTGTCTCATCGATTCAAGAATATTCGCAAAGAATTATCAGCAATCTTGAGAAAGTAATTGTAGGCAAGCGACAAACTCTGGAACTGGTAATTATTGGATTATTATGTCAGGGACATTTGTTAATTGAAGATGTGCCTGGCGTTGGAAAAACCATGTTGGCGCGCAGCCTTGCGCGGTCGCTGGGCTGCACCTTCAGCCGCATTCAATTTACCCCCGATATGCTGCCCAGCGATGTGACAGGCGTATCGATATTTAACCAGGTCACCCGTGATTTTGAGTTTCGCGCCGGGCCATTAATGACACAGGTGCTGCTCGCAGATGAAATTAACAGGGCGACACCGAAGACCCAATCGGCATTGCTTGAGGCGATGGAAGAACATCAGATGACTGTGGATGGGATTACGCATCTCTTACCGCGCCCCTTCCTGGTGCTGGCAACCCAAAACCCTATTGAATACGAAGGCACATTTCCTCTACCCGAGGCGCAGTTAGACCGCTTTCTGATGCGCATCCGGCTCGGATATCCTGGTCTGGCAGATGAAATACTTGTCCTTGAGCTTCAACAGCTGCGCCACCCGATCGAGACCCTTGAGACGGTGATGAGCGTTGAAGAGCTGACAATGATGCAGGAAGCCATAAAACATGTCTATGTATCGCCCGCAGTAAAACGATATATCGTTGAGCTTGTCAGGACAACACGGGAAAGCACCGATGTCTACCTGGGATCAAGCCCTCGGGGAAGTCTCGGCTTGTTTAAGGCGGGTCAGGCCTGGGCGGCGGCGATCATAGGACGGGATTATGTTCTGCCCGATGATATAAAAGCAATTGCGGAGCATGTTCTTGCGCACAGGATCATGATTAACCCCTCTGCTCGGTTAAGGGATATTACTTCCACGCAAATTGTCCAGGAAACCTTGAAAGCGGTGGCAGTTCCAGGAGGAGAGATGAACCAGCGGGCGGTCAGCCAATGATTGTCAGGCGTGTCTTTTGGGGAGCGCTGATCATATTCGTGGCTGGTTTTTTGGGAGTTTACTTGCTGCCTGTACTGGCACCGAACTTCCCGCCAGAGAGCATCGCGATTCCATACCGTTTGATGTATATCTCTGTCCTGTTAATTGTTGTGAGCTGGATTTGGGCTTTTATCTCTATTAAAGGCTTGAAATTAAAACGTATCGGACGAGGATTTCGCCAGCAGTTGGGAGATGTTTTCGAGGAGCACTTTGAGATCTCAAACAATTTGCCGATCATCCGGTTATGGCTGGAGGTGCGAGACAAATCAGATTTACCCGGATCGAGCGGATCACGGGTCTTTTCCTGGATCGGGGCTCGAGAAGTTCGCACATATTCATCTTATACGTTATTGACCCAACGCGGAGAATTTGATCTGGGGCCTACCGAATTATATTCAGGTGATCCGTTTGGCCTCTTTGCGTTTTACCAAACGATAGCGACCGACAACAAAGTCCTGGTTTTACCATATTTTGTGAGGTTAGCCAATTTCGCTTTTCCCCCCGGTTTACTTTCTGGAGGCAGGCTGCAGCAGCGGAAGACGCCTGAGGTAACCCCGCATGCGGCTGGTGTCCGTGAATATGCCCCAGGCGACCCATTAAAACGTATTCATTGGCCGACAACTGTACGCAGGGACCGGTTTATGGTGAAAGAATTCGACCAGGATCCTCAGGCAGATGTTTGGATCCTGCTAGATGCACAGAAGAGCGTGCATTACAGCCATCCAGATGATATCGTGATTCCACCCGCTGATCGATTTTGGTTGTGGAAGAACCGATATGAATTCAGTTTGCCAACCGACACATTTGAGTATTCGGTCAGCGTATCAGCCTCAGTAGCCAGTTATTTCTTGCGCCAGGGCCTGGCAGTGGGGATGATGAGCTCCGGGCAGATTTCGATTGCGCTGCCAGCCGAACGAGGTGAGCGCCAGCTTACCAAGATACTGGAAAATCTGGCTTTCTTGGAAGACGAAGGTGAACTGCCTTTACTTGGCATGGTTGAGGCTCAGGTTTCTCACATTCCCAGAGGGAGCATCGTTGTGATCGTCACTGCTTCTAACCACGAAACGGTCGCCCTGGCTGCGGATGCTTTACATATGCGGCGGATGAAACCGGTTGTAGTGCTTGTGGATGGAGCCTCATTTGGCAGCGGAAATGGGGTTGATTATTTATCTCTCACATTAAATCACCGTGAGATCCCTGTCTGTGTGGTGAAGAAGGGGATGGACTTACGCCAGGCGCTTGAACGTGGTTTTGTCGATGGGGGAGGGAAATCTCCAAAATCGAATTAGGCGATATCTCAGGGATTATTTCTCCTCTTGGATGCGGTGGCCCTGTTCAGCACTGGGATCCTCACGCAGCAGCGCTACAGCATGGGTGATTACCGGTATGACTACATCTAAGTTTTCTGCCGCGGCCTTTGGGCTGCCCGGGAAATTAATTATGAGACTGCGTGAGCGGATGCCCGCGACCCCTCTTGATAACATTGCATGAGGCGTTTTTTCCAGGCTCTTCTGGCGCATGGCTTCCGCCAGGCCGGGGGTGAAGCGCTGGATGACTGATTGCGTGGCTTCAGGGGTAATGTCCCTGCCAGAAAAACCTGTGCCACCGGTGGTGAGAATTAAGTCCGCCTTATCTTGATCACACCATTCAATAAGATAATTCCGGATGGCGTTAAAATCATCCGGAACAATATTCGTAGCTACCACTTCCCACCCTGCTTCACGCGCCTTCTGGACCAGTATTGGCCCGGAGGAATCTTCCCGCTGACCTGAAAAAGACCGATCAGAAATTGTCAAAACAGCGCAGCGAACCGGCATCAAATTTCCTCTTCACCGACCAATTCTTTCCACGGGCCGTGTATCCCGTCCATGGTTACCCCAAAGTAAAAACGGAACCCATTCGGGATTTTTTGTATCAGGTCAAACAACAGGGTTTTGTTTTGCTGCCGTCTATTGAGGAGGCCAAAATCTCCCTGCCATTGAATATCTTGTTGATGAATTTTTGGCGCCACTTCATCATATTTAGAAATGGCGTAATGCCATAACCGCCTTGCCGATGATCGGGTAACATTTTTCACCACATTGCCATTGCGCAAATCACGCATGGTGAAATACCTGCCGCCTTCACGATTTAGATCTGGGATAACTTCAACCCCCGTACGCGGCATGAAATCCATCGGTTTTTCTTTTTCCACGGGCATTTCTGCAGATGGTGGATGAGCAGTCGGTGTTTTTTCCAATATGGTCATTGCCATCCGAGCTGGGGTTGCTGGTGTTTTGTATAACAGATCCTGTTTTCCGCGCAGAACCAGACCAACAATTTCATCACGAACGGCTAATCCTGTCTCTGCTTCATCACGAATATAAATTTTGTTATCATCCAGCGCATAGGGAGGGTCGTCACCGCGAGGGACCAGCACCCTGATAATTTTCTTTCCCTTAAAATCGTGCGAATCGATGGTACAAGTAAGTGGGGGAGTGATCCTGGTTGAAATTTCTTTTTCAAGAGCAGTAACTGACTGATCTACATCTGGCACACCTTGGGAACCCTTCTTTTGATCTGCGCTTATACCAATATACAAAGTTCCGCCATTTGTGTTGCAAAACGCGCAAATGTCGGCAAGGATGTTATAAAGCTTTCCGCCGCGAACGGTCATGCTATCGTGGAAATCCTGAATAATATTGGATCCCTCATCCAGAGCAGCTTGAATAAAGTCAAAAGCCGGTTCTTCTTTGTGGCGATTTGGGCGAGTTCTCGAGAAATCGTTCCCTAAAAAGAGCTCGCGCAGGGCTTCAAAAGATACATCGGGCAGCAAAACATCGGTTGGCCGGTCGCCAACCCCGGGATTCTTCTTGCGGGAGGTGTCTGTGGTCAAGCGGTGCGCATCGGAGCCCTGGATGCAGTGCATGCGTCGAGGATATTCGGGTTTTGTTCCATTAAAAAATGCCGCCGTAGAACGTGGGCCTTTCAGTTCGAGATCGGTTACTTCCAAGGCGTGCAGGTTAGGGTCTTGCGTATAGGCAATTCGTGTCTGCCCCCCGAAATTAAAACCACGCATTGCGACGCCGTTGGTTGAATTCGCGTGGGCGGCGATAACTAACCCACCAGCCTGGTTAATCAATTGGTATGCAGTCAACACATCATCGGTTGCGCCAACATTCGCCGAGCCGTTATCAAGGATTGCGGGGGATATGTTTAATGTCAGTAGTAAATGTTCGATTTCGCGGACAGGCTTTTCTGGTGAGAACAGCCCGATGATATGGAAACCAAAGGTCGCGGTAAATTCAAATCCGGGGAGCACCAAAACACGGTTTCTTAACCGGCGATATTCTTGCAGCCGCTGCTTCTCGTCCGGTAAAAGCCGGTTTAATTTTTCTAATAATTCCAGTTGTTGAATTTCTTCTTGCATACGCCGATAACCGGCGACGGTGTTGTGATCGGTAAAAGCGATGATATCCAACCCTCGGGCTTCGGAACGTTGTAAAATGTCCAGGTAGCTGACCTCAGGTTGTTGATAATCGCTTGATGCCGGCGTATGTAGATGAATATCCATGGTACGCCATTGTAAACTGGCGGGGATGTGCTTTTTTGCCAAAGTATCTCCTTACATTGTTTGTGCTTTTTTTAACTGCTTGGTTAAGTCATCCGGCATATATGGTTTCAATAAAAATCCGTCAGCACCAGCATCCAGACATTCATTCTTATAATCCATGCCTGAAGTCATGAGAATATAAAGCCTCCAGGGAATATCTGTTGAACGAACCATTTTTAAAATTTCAATCCCATTACTTTGGCGCAAATTTACATCCATGATCAGGACGTCGGGTTTGACCTCCAGCAATGTTTCTAAAATGCCATGCGCGGGATTTCCAATCAAGGTTACCTGGTGTTTGTCCAATTCCAGTAAGGTTTTGAGCAACATCCGCATGGTTGCATCATCTTCGACTAATACAATTTTACTCATGATAAAGCTTCCACATTATTCTTTTTAATTTGGCGTTTTAACGCATTCTTGATGACCTGATCGACCGTATCTACAAAAATAAATTTTATTGATTTTTTTACTTCATCCGGAACTTCATCAGAATCGGGCTGGTTTAAGCGAGGCAAGATTAAAGTTTTTAGCCCAAAACGATGAGCTGCCAGTACTTTTTCTTTGATGCCACCCACGGGCATCACCTGCCCGCGCAGTGTAATTTCTCCTGTCATGCCAATATCTGGTCTGACGGCTCGCCCGGTCAATAATGAAACCAGTGAGGTCGCCATGGTGACGCCGGCTGAAGGGCCATCTTTGGGCTGTGCACCGGCTGGTATGTGTAAATGGATATCACTTTTTTCGAAGAAATCCGGTGATAATCCATAATCCTCTGCGTGAGACCGGATATACGACAAGGCAGCCTGGGCTGACTCTTGCATCACATTGCCGACCGAGCCTGTTATGATGAAACCTTTGCTGCCCGGCATGCGAGTAGCTTCGATAAAAAGAACTTCGCCACCGGCTGGCGTCCATGCCAGGCCTGTCGCCACTCCGGGAACCTTTGTGCGACGCGAAAGCTCATCATCCGGTCTAAAAATTGCGCGCCCTAAAATCTCAAGCACCTTATTTCCATCTATTTCCGATTGTTCTTGTTTGTGTTCTGTTATCCTCGTGGCCAGCTTTCGGCAAACCGAACCTATTTGCCGCTCAAGGTTGCGGACACCGGATTCGCGGGTGTAATTGCGAATGAGAACCTCGAAAGCGTCTTGAGAAAATTGAATTTCCTCCTGACGGAGACCATTTTCTCTGATCTGGCGGGGTACCAGATATTGGCGAGCAATCTGGATTTTTTCGCCTTCCGTGTAACCTGCCAGACGTATCACTTCCATGCGGTCTAATAAGGGTAAAGGAATGGTTTCAAGCTGGTTGGCTGTGGTTATGAACATGACTTGAGATAGATCAAAAGCCACCTCAAGGTAATTATCCCGGAATTCGATGTTTTGTTCAGGATCAAGCACTTCCAGGAGGGCAGAGGATGGATCTCCGTGGAAGTCAGAGCTGAGCTTATCAATTTCATCCATCATAAATACCGGATTGCGCGATTCTGCACGGCGTAAGGCTTGTAAAATGCGACCGGGCATTGCGCCGATATATGTTCGGCGATGACCGCGGATTTCTGCCTCGTCACGGACACCTCCTAGTGAGATCCGGATAAACTTCCTGCCCAGTGCCCTGGCAATAGACTGCCCCAGAGATGTTTTTCCCACACCTGGAGGTCCAATGAAACATAAAATCACGCCTTCACGCTCTTTACGGATCAAGTCTGAGGAAGTAGAGGGGGCGAGTTCCTCTTTTCGCTCTAAACGTAATTTGCGGACTGCCAAGTATTCAAGGATGCGTTCTTTGACATCTTCGAGCCCATAATGATCCTGGTCCAGGACCGCACGCGCATTGGCAATATCCATATTATCTTGTGTGGTCGCCGACCAGGGTATAGATACCAGCCAATCAAGATACGTGCGGATCACGCCATATTCTGCTGCAGCTGTGGGCAAGCGAGATAAACGATCTAATTCACGTCGCGATTGTTTCAAAGCCTCATCAGGCATATTTGAGGATTCTATTTTCTTCCGGAAATCCTCCACATCGGCAGTTTGCTCGTCGCCTTCGCCCAATTCCTTCTGGATTGCCTTTAACTGCTCCCGAAGAAAATATTCTCGCTGTACCTTTTCAATTTCTGATCTGGCTTCATTTTGGATTTTTTGTCCCAATTCCAACACTTCACTTTCGCGAGTCAGAATTGAAACTAATTTATGCAGCTTTTCCCCGATCGAATCCAACTCCAGAATAGCTTGGGCGTCCTGAAGTTCCATGCGTTGTAAATTTGCGACGGTATACACGGTTTGCAGGGGGTCTTCAATCGATGAAATTGAAGCGACCAATTCTCTCGGAATAGAAGGAATCATCTCCGCAATATGTTCAAACTGGTCACGGGCATTCCTCGCCAGTGCATCAATTTCAATGCCTGTTTCAGCCTTTTCGGGCAGAGGCTGCACTTTTGCAACCAGGTATGGTTCCGTCTGGACAAAGTCGCCTAATTGAAAGCGCGTTGTTCCTTGTACCAGCAACCGGATCGAGCCATCTGGAGCGCGGAAAAGACGATGGACAAGCGCCGTGGTTCCTACTGTGTATAAATCTTCTGGATTGGGATTTTCTAAATTCGGATCTTTTGCAGTAACCAGCCCAATCATGCGCTGGTCTGTACTCATGACATCATCTACCAGGCGGATTGATCGCGGCTGGCCGATGGTTAATGGAATTGCAGTCTGTGGATATACGACCAATCCTCGCAAAGGAAGAATAGGCAGGGTTTCAGGGATATTCGTGTCTGTAACTTGAGTTATTTGCTTTTCAACGATCTCAATTTCCCCTGAACTCCCACCCTCTTCATCATTTGGGACGAGAATTAACTCGCTTAAATCACCTTCTCCATCCTCGATCCAAGTCAATATTTCTTTTAAATTCGATTGCCAGCGGTTATTAGGCATAAAAATGGTCAGTCTTCCTTAATGTGTATTTTTTTCGGTACCGCTTTGGGTAAGTATACGTGCAAGAAACCATCCTGGTATTCAGCTTGAATTTGATCGGTGTCAATCGCAACAGGAATTTCGATCTCAGTGCTAAATTCGCCGAAGAAAATTTCCATCTGGTGAAATGCGCGTTTTTCTGTCACTTCGGAACGCACACCAGTGATCGATAGAATATGATGGTCAAAATTAACAGCGACTTCACCTTCACGCATTCCAGCTATTTCCACCCTGATCACAATTTTTTCGTCTGTTTCAAAGACATCAGTGGCGGGATGCCAGACATTTGGCTTACCTGTAATGTGCCAATTCACTATTCCAGAGACAAAATAAGATGCTCGGTCCTGTGAAAGCTGGTTTGACTTATATCCAGCAGGTTTAAGATTAACTACGATCATATCGACCTCGATAGAATGAATACCGATTCCAGTTAAAGGAGAGTTGTGACTTCCATGAGGGTTTGTTGGATCATCCTTTTCATTTAGTATTATGAACAACAATAAATATCAGCGCCCCTGGTGGGAATTGAACCCGCAACCATCGGATTAGAAGTCCGGTGCTCTGTCCTATTGAGCTACAGGGGCAATATCAATTTCATGATATCACCGTTGACAATTCTGGTGAACCATCATTAAATTTTATCACGATTTCTTCGTCAAATAAGCGAATGGCTTGTGTAGACAGGGGAGGGGCTTTATTTTTTATAAGGGCGCAACCCTTTATATATCTGAGGTCCAGATATTGTCCGTAAAATCGTTTCCGCAGGGCGCTTGATTTGTTCGGCGATTTCCCTGATTGATAACGGTTCATTACCGTTCGATAGAAATACCCGAAACACCGCATCGACAAGAGTTGTGTTGGCAGTAATGAAATTTGCCTGCTTAGCACAATGGCTCATTAACATATGTTGTAAACCGTCAACCCGTTTGATCTCAGCCGTATCAGGATCTATCCAATCGACCCAAATAGCATCCTCCAGGTTTTCAAACAATGTCTGGTGTTCGGAGCACAGGCAATCATGTAAGAATACCCGCCAATTGTTATCATATTGCTTCCACCAGTCTATGTCGATGTGAAATGGTGTATCCAGGGAGGGTTTGATCAGGCTGAATCTTCTGGGTTCATTCATATTAATTGGTGTTCTCCTTGCCATCCTCCAACTTGAAATAGAGGTTTCCCAGGTGTTTCGCCCAGGGTCGGGAACATAATACACTTAATGCTAATCCCGGCGGACAGCGCTTGACCAGATTCACGGCAGAATATAGTTCCTGGAAATGTACATTGCCCTGGGGATTCAGCTTGGCTAATTCGCGCATTGTGGTCTGGATGGTTTGTTCAACGTTTTGTTTGGGGCGATTGCCTTGCTGCCACATTAAATCGAGCGCCGCCGGATCGCTGATCGCAATTGCCATGCGCTCATCAAATGAGCTATTCACAACCTGTTTAAGCATGGCAAAGACGATCCCACCATCTGCACCGATCAAAGCGGTGCGAATCCATTCTCGCGATGATCGGCGTCTATCAGTTTTTACAATCACCTCACCAGGATTTTTCCCATGTTTTATATGAATGAGGCTGCCTGGGATCAGATTTTGAGCGGCATACCACTCTTGTAGGCCGTATACGTAGGAGGCAGATCGCACCACCCATCCTGAATATCTTTGCCCTGTGTCTCCATCCATAAATGTAAATTGGACTCTGGGTGACTCATAAGCTGAGGGGAAGAATCGCGCCACGCTTTTCGTTAATGGAAGTGTCCCGGCGCGCCAGTGAGGAAAAATTAAGCTAATTGTGAGTTCTTCCTCATCCTGCAAATTATTTTCATATGGCTCAAGCTCATCAATCACATCTCGATCCAATTGTGTCAGTAGATCGGAAACCTGCGCTTGATCATATGGAGTCGCATTAAATTTCAGGTATAGAGGGATAGCCTGTACCTCTTTTGGCTCTAAACGGCGCAAATACCATAAAATTTTACCCGCAGGGCCAACCTCATCAAACCTGCCGTCTTCTTGTAGAGCTAAATTCAATGAAAATTCGGTAAGTTTTAGGTTCACATCTGTTGGCAGTTCAATCTGTTCAAGGAGCGCCTGCGTTGGAAGGGGGCCTCCGCCTGACATATCTAATACTGCTTCAGCCAGGTTAAGATGCCCAATATTCACATCAACCAATAAGGCTCGGGGGAACCAGCTTCCGGCAATGCGAACAAGACCATCATTAGCCTTAAGCATTTCCTCCACCTGTTTAAATAATTTTGGACCATATTTTTTTGCAACGAAGTGTGTGTCTAAAAGAGGATCGTCTTGCTTGATTGCCAGGGGATTATTGAGAACATGATTTTCAAAACCAGATGCGTATTCTTTACTCTCGTTTTTCGTGAACTCTACTTCAATGACCTCAAACGCATCATATTCTGGATTGTTTCCAGGCCGCACAGATACGACTTTCCCCTTTTTCCAATCTAGCGCAGGAAATAATAAAGATTGACCCGGTTGGTAGCGCTGTTTTGGCAGATACAGTTCACCATCAGAATTATTCTGGCTGCTGAGATTTACTTTTTCAATCCTGATGCGTTCATCGATCAAGGCAGAGGCCAGCTCTTGTGTTGTTTGAGGTGTCTCTAAATCCAATAAAAGGTTGTAGAGGTACTCAAGATCATTTTCTTGAAGATCAAAGGAATCCCAGTAATCACTGCGTATAGACAAGGGAGATACTGCCATAATTATCTTTCACCTGATTTTAAATGAGAATTTTCCCAAATAATTATACCTTAGGTTTGAAGTGGCTAAGGATAGATCTGTTCAAGCCAATCGACCGGCTCAACCTGGATGCCATTCACGATCATCTCCCAATGAAGATGGGGGCCGGTTACACGCCCGGTCGCGCCAATCAACCCAATCAATTGGCCGGTTTTCACCTGGTCTCCGACTTTTACTTTGATCTCTTTTTGATGCCAGTACCCGCTATACACTCCCCAGCCATGGTCAATGATTGTTGCATTTCCTCTAACTTCTAACGGCCCGGCAAAAACCACAACGCCATCTGCAGGGGCATTAATATTCAAATTTGCACAAACCCCGAAATCTGTCCCGCCGTGAAAAGATTGGTAAGGACCGCCGTTATACGATCGCCGATTACCGAAGGTCGATTTGTAACACACGGGTTCTTCGACCGGGATGTGAAACGTCTTACTCCAATATTTGGTCGGTGTTGCAGGGGCTACAATCTTTGCCACGATGTCCTCTTCTGGTTTCGTCACTGCCGGATCAATTGTCGCCGGGTCGACATTCAACGGGGGGTCATTGGGGAAGTACCCTGCTTTCAGGATAACCATTTCTTCAAAACCAAAGGAGGTGCCGGTCTGTGTTGTTCCGCTCAAGGCAAAGTTCGTTAACCCGGGATTCGCCAGGGCGTATACCCCTTGCAAGGCTGTGTACACATTTTTTGTTTCTTCAAAAAAATGAAGCTCTTTGCCAGCTAATTTTCCCGATACTTTTAAAGGTTGTGTGGAGTGGACGCGGATCACTGTTGTTTTACCCTGAACCAGGGGAAGAGGGGTAATTTCTACCGAGGTAATGGCTGATGAAATCGATGAAAATTGATGGCTCTCATCCAGGTTATTTGAATATAAAACCTCACCGGGCATTTGTTTTACTGCTGATTCTTCTTTCTTAAGGAGGATTGGTGTCCATGGATTTTCATTCATGCCCGCTGCGATCTCGAGGACCGATTGACCAGGTTCGATCATCGCATGGGCCTGGATGGTCCCCTTCTCTTTATCCTCAGGCAGCACAAGAGAAGCACCGGCATAAAGCTCTTGTGGGCTGGTAATGCGATTGAGCCTGGCCAACAAATTGCCCGGTACCTGATACCGTACTGCCACGCTGGAAAATGTCTCTCCCAATGGAACCGATTGAGTAATTAAGGTTCCCGTTATGCCAACTAATCCCGGTATTTTTAATTGCATGCCCGCAGAAATGGCATTGGGATTGGAAATTAAATTTACCTCAATTAAAGTGTTAAGCGGGACTCCGAATCTTTGAGCGATCGTTCCCAGGGTATCGCCCGGTTGTACGATATAGATCGGTAAATCTGACTGGCTTTGAGCGTGTACCGGAAAAACGGAGATGATCAGGGTGACGAGCAGAAGAAGTAAGGATAATTTGCGCATACTAAAATATAATCGAATCTCCAACTTGAAAATTGTCGAACTGGTCGGGGTGTGCCTCTAACACAAAGCTGGCTGGACGTTGAGGGATCAACATGAGTTGTCCCTTGCGAGCATATTTAACATCCACAACCATTTTGTTTAAATTGATCCATACCGCAGTGATATCGAAATTCATAAACAGCATGTGGATGGCTGAATCGAATCGACTGTCTTTCTTGTCCACCAATAATAAGCCGTGATTGGGGTCGAGAGATGGTTCAAACATTAATCCACGAAATCGCGCCCAGAATGTATCACAATAGGATGCTGTTATAGGTTGAGATAATGGACGCGTTTGATTTTGAATTTGGATGATCTGCATGGAGGTTGGCTTACAATTGTTGGGGAGTGGTGCGCAATAAAATTTTGTCAATGCTGTCGATCAACTCTTGGGGGCGAAATGGCTTGCTAATATAATCGTCGACTTTTGCAATATGCAAGCCCAATACCCGGTCGATTGCCTGGGATTTCGCAGTTATGATAATAACTGGCACATTCCTGGTTGTATCATATGCTTTTAACTGCTTATAAACATCCCAACCATCAAGGTCGGGCATCATCAAATCTAATAAGATCAGGTCCGGAGGATTTTGCTGCGCAAGATCAAGTCCTTCGCGCCCGCCATGTGCTCCCACCAAGTCATAGCCATGCCGCCCGATGATTAATGTCACGAGGTCGATCATTTCTGAATCATCTTCAATATAAAGAACGGTTTTTTTTTGTTTCTGCTCCATAGGACCTCACCTGATCACTTAAGTTTACCACAGGGCCTGTTTTTCGCAACCAAAAATCTACGGTTTTCGAAAACCCTTGCAAGCGGATATACTCTCGGCTATACTCGCATCATATATATTCGAAATGAGGTCTATTAATGAGTAATAAGTACCGCCTTCTCCTGGTTGATGATCATGAAGTGGTCCGCCTGGGATTAAAAGCTCTTCTCGAGCATCACCCTCAATTTGAAGTTGTCGGCGAAGCCGGCACCGCGAAAGAGGCGGTGGATCAGGTCTCGAGACTTCGACCAGATATCGTTTTAATGGATATTCGTTTGCCGGGCGCCTCAGGGATCGAAGCTTGCGAAGAGATTACCCGCACTTATCCCGAAACGCGGATCATCATGCTCACTTCCTACGCCGAAGATGAAATGCTTTTTTCAGCCATTCGCGCCGGCGCATCAGGTTATGTCTTAAAGCAAATTGGCAGCGATGACTTAATTCGGGCTTTAGAGGCTGTCAGCCGCGGCGAGGCTTTGTTAGACCCTGCGGTGACGCAGCGTGTTTTTCAGGAAGTCAGGCGTGCAGTGAAGGATGAAGAGGCTTCGGCCTTTGCCAATTTAAGCCAGCAAGAAAAACATGTTTTAGCCCTGGTTTCTGAAGGAAAAACAAACCGTGAGATAGCCAAAGCGCTGTTCCTGGGCGAAGGGACAGTCAGGAATTACGTAAGCAGTATATTATCCAAACTTGGCGTGAGTAACCGCGCTGAAGCGGCAGCTTACGCGGTTGAACATAACTTGAAAGAATATTTATGACAGAAGTCCGGAGATGACTCACCGGATGATCTTCTTAAAGGGACTCCCAGGTATTTTGCATGTAGAGTGCGTCATCTTCCATCGCAGGGCTTTCGCATAAAATCCGCCCGCCACAGCCAGAGAATTTCAACGCCCTAAAAAGCCCTAACAAGTCAAAATCCGATTCTTTTAGGGGCAAGTGATTTCGCTCGCCCTTTTCAGAATATTCGATACCCGACAGGTGGATGTGCATGTGTTTAAGGGCATTACCGCCCAGCGATTTCGCATAGGCATTTAGCAATGCGCTCCATTCGTCATAACTATTCATTGAGCCATTTCCCTGCCTGGCATGTAAATGTGCGAAGTCCACACACGGTTCAACTCCTGGAATGGAGTTAGCCATTGCCAATGTGTCGTCGAATGAACCTAACATGGCGGATTTGCCCATCGTCTCTGGGCGTAAAACCACCTGATTTCCCATTGATCTCAATTCTTTCAGGCAGCCTGCCAACCTGTCAATGGCGATTGGTAAAACCACTTCGGGTGGAAGGGTAAAATACGAACCTGGATGGAAAATGATATCGGTCGCTCCAGCTAAATTGCCAAAAAAAGCTGCGTCCATCAATCGCTTGCGTGAATTTGGCCATTCTATATCATCCGCATTAAGATTAATGAAGTATGGGGCATGAACGCTGATTGAGACGCCCTTTTCCTGCGCAGTATTTTTAATTTGTGCGCAAGAATCCTCAGAAACTCGGACCGAACGCACCCAGCCCAACTCTAGTGCCTGTAATCCCAGGGCTGCGATCTGCTCTATTGCACCCGCACTTCCACCGGGCTTTTTGGGGGTGGATATCGGTGAGCCAACTGTACCAAATATAAATTCCTGGTTCATTTTTTACCCTGATTAGCGGACAAATAGCTTTTCGAATATTGGCGGTCCAAAGATTACCAGCCCCACGAATACTGCACAAAAGGCTGAAATTAATACACCTGCAGCCGATACATCTTTGCCAATTTTTACTAGCGGATGGGAGTCGGGATTTATCAGGTCAAATACTTTTTCAATGGCAGTGTTCACACACTCTGCCATCCAGACAAGTCCTAGAGTAAGGCCGATCAAGGCCCAGCTTTGCGGCGGGACTGCCAGCCATATAGCTAGAAAAATCACTACCACACTGATCAAAGCATGGATCCAGGCATTTTGTTGAGATTTTACGACATATCGAATACCAGAGAAGGCATACTTGAACGACAATAACCTGGATTGTAGGAATTTCTCCATTTTTAATCCTCGGGTAATTTATTTATCTTTACAGATAAATCTTGTAGCAATTGTGTCTGAACCATCCACATTTCTGTTTTCATTTCGGGTGTGGCGTGATCGAAACCCAGTAGATGAAGAATCCCGTGAACCACGAGCAACTGCAACTCGTCTTGTACGGGGTGACCGGCAGTTGCAGCCTGAGCGGAAGCCATGGGCATTGAAATAATGATATCACCAAGATAAAAGTGACCGGTGTCGGGGTCTATTTCTTCCCCGGGAAAGGAAAGCACATCCGTTGGGGAATCAATACCCAGAAACTGAAAGTTTAACGCCTGAAGATACTCATTATCTTCTATCGCAATAGATATATCATTTTCTGTGTCCCTGGAGTTTCGCTCTAATACCTTCAATGCTGTTTTTTCTAAAATGCCCGGATCCACTGATCCCTCGAATTTTTCGCTGACAACAATATTGATCATTTGGGGGTGTCCTGAGGGCTGGCTAATGTCTCAGCGATGATCGGGGGCGCTAGTTGAGGTACAGGCTCTGTAGGCGCATTCAACGTCCCCGGCTTAATTTCCGGGTAAGCAATCCGCGGATGATATGTGTTCCTTAGAGTATTCACGAACGACTCCGTCACCAGGTGCAAATCACGTAGAGTTAATGCGGTTTCATCCAATTGCCCTTCGGAGCGGAGATAATCAACTACTTTTTGGATTAATCTGCGCAGTTCATCATCAGTTTTAGGAAAATCGGCTCTCGCTTTTGCCTCACATCCATCTGCGAGCATCAGTAACACAGTTTCGCGCGATCGCGGGCGAGGGCCTGGATAACGAAAAGATTCAATATCGACCGCATTGATATCATTGCCGGCTATTTCTAGGGCTTTGGCATATTGATACCGGGTAATCATCGTTCCGTGGTGTTCACGGATGAAATCTTGGATTCTCGTGGGTATCCGGTATTTTCGAGCTAAATCCAACCCGTCTGTCACATGATGGATGATTGTGGCTGAGCTTACCGTAGGATCGACATCATCGTGCGAATCGAGCTTGCCAGGAACTTGATTTTCAATAAAAAAGAATGGATTTACAGCTTTTCCAATGTCGTGGTAAAGGCAACCAACCCGCACTAATAACGAATCGGCGTTAATTGCTTCTGCGGCTTGTTCAGCCAGATTTGCGACTTGTAGGCTGTGCTGGTAAGAACCGGGCGCGTTCCGCAATAAGAACTGAAGGAGAGGATGGTCGGGACGGGATAAATCCAGGAGCTGTAAGGCGGTGGTCATTCCCAATATCTGCGCGAAGAAAATCTGGCTGAGTAAAGTCAAGCTAGCCGACGCGATGCCATTGATAAATACCGCGCCTATCAAAGTGGTTATTCCGATCGCATCGGTATATGAATCGATCAGGCGATAACCAAGAATCACTGCGGAACCGGCGATGCCAATCGCGATACCTGCCCAAAAGAAGTTTATTATCCGCCGGCCTTTTCCCAACACGAAAATACCGAACAAACTGGCTAATATATAAAATAAGGTTAGATCTAATCCATTGGGCATTCCATAACCAGCCAGGATTCCAAGAAAAATCGAGAAAACAAGGCCGATTTCTAGTGAAAAAAGGCTGGCAACTGTTAATCCGAAGGCAGATATCGGAAAAAGATAGGGGAGAATTGTTCGGTTTGGCAGAAAGAAACGTGCGCTAAACAAGAAAAGCAAGAAATATAAGGCGATAATGACTAATTTAGAAATTTGGTTAAACGCAGACAGTTTTCTCCGATAGAAATACAACCCAGTTAATGCACTAATCAAAGTAACTAACGCAGCCGCAGCCATCAGATTCTGGCTAATTCCTTGATCTTGAATTAAACCAAAATATTTCATCGCTTCTAACTGCGCATCCGTGATGATCTGGCCTCGCCTGACGATGATCTCACCTGAAGCATAAGATCGAATTACAGGCTCCACTGAATTCAAGGCTTCCTGGCGTGCTGTTTCAGTTTGATCTGCGCTATAAAGTGAGTTGGGGATGATAAATGGAACCGTAAGCTCAGAAATAATTACTGCTAAATCTTGCGGGATCGAGAAAGAAATTAATGTCGGAACATTTCTTTGCGCGCTCCATACCTGCCCTTCTCGGATTGTATTCCGCATCACTTGTTCCAGGACATTTAAGGCTTCTTGTTGGACAATTAGCCAACGGCTATCGCTTAGAGCCAGAATTTTTTCCCCTATTTCCGCGGTAATTTGAATTTCAGCCATGAGCGCCAGATCTGAGAGCTTTTGTACCTGGGATGCAAAGGTATCTGTTCGAGTGTTTGAAATAAACCCCAATGCGACGCGCAGCTTTTCGATTTGCTTGCGGGTAATCGCTGGATCAACGGGCAAATATACCTGCGCTACACTATTTACTGAGTTGGTCCTTGCCAGGTTGGTTAATACAGAGCTTTCATAACTGGACGCATAGGGAGCCTGGATATCTTGTGGAACTACATCTCCTACCTTTAATGGAAAAGAAGATTGGCGAAGTGAATAGGGGAAAATTAATGCGCCATAAGACAGTAGAGTTACCGCCAGGAGAATGACCAGACGAAATATGCGGTCTCTGTTATCGGAACGTTTTCTCTCCGACCTGGAAGCGAATAACATCGTTTATTTCTGTAAAAGCTCTCGAACAACTTTACTGGCGACATCACCCGGCGCACGCCCTTGTAATTTACCAAGGAGAGCTTTCATCACTTTGCCCATGTCTGCCGGCCCTGCCGCATTTATTTCGTGAATGACATCCACGGCCAGACCCTTAATTTCGTCTTCACTCATCGCTTTGGGGAGGTAAGATTCTAAAACGGAGATCTCTTCTTGCGCGGCCAGGGCCAGATCGGGTCGTTGTGCTTTTTCGGCTTCTGCGATTGCCTCACGCCGGGTTTTAATTTCCTTTTGCATGATCGCGCTCACTGCCGAATCGTCAAGTTTGGCTCCGCGGTCAATTTCATTATTCTTTATACTCGCGATAACCATGCGCAGGGTTCGCTTGCGCAAATCATCCGAGGCTCTCATTGCATCTTTTAAATCGGATTCTAGTTTTAACTTAAGTTCCATGGTTTCTCCATTATCCAGAAATGCTGATCAATTCTCTAATTTTTTCAAATATGGTCGGTCCAATATTGGGCACGTTTTGAATATCGTCGATTTTCAGAAAAGGGCCGTGCACCTTGCGGTATTCGATGATGTCAGACGCCTTCGAAGGGCCAATATTGGGTAAATTTTCTAATTCTTGTTGGGTTGCGGTATTAATATTAATAGGGAATGCAGGTGTAGGCGTTATTATGCTTGCACTTCTTGATTTCAGGACAGCCTGGGTGGAATTCAGAGCAACCTCCGTCGCCTGTTCACTACGAGAGGGCACGAAAATTTTGTCTCCATCAAACAATTTCGCTGCCAGATTTACCGCTGTTTGGTCGGCATCCGCAGTGAAACCTCCCGCTTTATCAATAGCTGCACTCACCCGGTCTTCATGGATCAAAGAAACGAGCCCTGGAGACTTCACCGCACCAGACACATACACAATGATCGGAGTAGGAGAGCTGGTGGGCGGGATCGTGATCGGATCACCTCGCGGCGTTTGGGCGATCATTACGATCACAGCGGAGAATGCCAGTCCGAGGAATGTGCCGAAAAGGATTCCCTGCCAGGTTTTCATATATTTTGCGGTTCTAAAACGCGTTCCTTAACTGGTTCAATCGAGGTCTCCTCCGAGGCTATCATCGCATTAAAGGAGGCAATAGAGACCTCAAGCATCTCCAATGAGGGCTCACGCGTCGTCAAATGCTGCAATGCCAGATTTGGCCATATCAGCAGCCTGACCCAACTGTAATGTAAATGGTCTGCTGTCCACCGCATATATTCATAAGCCAGGCAGGCAATTAATGGGATCAAACCCAATTGGAGCGGGACTCTGATCCAAAATGCCAACGAACGAAATGGCGAGAAAATCAGGATAGAGAATACCACAACGGTAAGCAAGAATCCTGTTCCGCAGCGAGGATGTTCAAGCGAATATTTTTTCACCACTTCAGGTTTTAATTCGGCGCCGGCTTCAAAGGCGTTAATTGTTTTATGCTCGGCACCATGGTACGCAAAAACGCGATTAATCTCTGGCATACGACCGATTAGCCAAATATACCCGACGGCAATTGCCAGGCGGATAACGCCCTCGATGAGATTTACCCATCCCAGGCTCAATCTGGTAATACTCTCGATACCACTCCCAAGGGCTGAAGGGGCAACCACGAAAATACCTAATCCAATTAGTAAAGATAAGGCCAGGGTACCATACAGGGCTGGACCTTCAATCTTTTCATCCTCGCCGGATTGCATATTTGCGGAAATAGTCAAGAAATGGGTTCCCAGAATAAGCGCATCCCATAAAATGATCAATCCGCGTAAAAAAGGCACTTTGCGTAAGCCGCTCCGATATATCCCAGACAGCTTTTCAGTTTGGATGTTAATTTTTCCATCAGGAGCACGCATGGCGGCGGCTACAGTGGTTGAACCGCGCATTAATACACCTTCGATCAATGCCTGACCACCATATGCGGGAAATCTTACCTTCGACATGATTAACCTCTATTATTTTTTATTCGTCTTTAAATTATAGAAAAAATTGATGAATGTTTCAATCCCACGATACCATGTTGGTAAATGTAATTTTTCGTTCGGGGCATGCAAATTGTCATCCGGCAGCCCAAATCCAGATAAAACAGAATCGACCCCAAGAATTTTTTGCATATCCTGAACAACCGGGATACTACCGCCTTCACGCTTGTATACTGGGGGGATCCCCCATACCGATTCTAGCGCATTTGCTAAGGCGAGAACGCCAGGTTGATCGAGGTTCGTGAGGCAGGCTGGCCCGCCCGCCATATTGGTTAGCACCCAGCTAACAGTCTTGGGCGCATGTTGTTCCAAATAGGTTCTAAATTGATGATAGACTTCGGCGGGGTCCTGGTTTGGCACCAGGCGCATCGATATTTTTGCCATTGCCCAGGAAGGAATAACAGTTTTTGACCCCGAACCTGTAAATCCGGATAACATCCCATTGACATCCAGCGTGGGTCTTGCCCCAACTCGTTCAGCCGGATAATAACCAGCCTCCCCCCATAATAGAGGCGCCCCTGTGGCGGTCAGGTAATATTCGTCAGTCATTGGGAGCTTGACCATTGCAGCATGCTCTTCTGCGGTCAAGGGAAGAACCGAATCATAAAAACCAGGCAAAGTAATCCGCCCCGTTTCATCATGCATCCCGCTGATTAAATCGGCTAAAACGATTGCGGGATTGTGGACCACGCCGCCAAATAAACCTGAATGTAAATCGTGGCTGGGACCAGTTACTTTCAATTCGAAATATGCTAATCCGCGCAGTCCATAGACGATCGTGGGGGTTTCCGCGGAGATCATTCCGGCATCGGGATTCAAGGCAAAATCACTTTTAAGCTGTTCGCGATGCTCTCTTAAGAATTTCCCCAGACTGGGCGAACCAATTTCTTCTTCACCTTCGATCAGGTATTTTATATTTACAGGAACGTCATTCGTAGACAAAATTGCTCGGACGGCGGCCAATGAAGCCAGGACCTGGCCCTTCATATCGGATGCACCGCGCGCGTGCAAATTGTCGCCTTTTATCGTCGCTTTGAAGGGATCGGTCTGCCACAATTCGAGTGGATCTGCTGGTTGGACATCATAGTGACCATAAACCAAAACGGTTAGTGCATCTGACCCCGCGTGTAAAAATTCTCCGTAAACGACCGGATGCTTTTCTGTAGCAGTGATCGATACCTTCGTGAAACCCATTCCCTTTAGCTCATCCGCTAACCAGTTGGCTGCAAGTGTCATATCAGGGATATGGGATGGGTCGGTTGAGACCGAGGGAACCGCCAATAATTCAGACAACTTGTTCAAAAATAGGCCGCGGTTTTCCAGTGAATATTGCAGGGCTGCACTACGCGCGTCAATCATTCATTTCTCCGTCTGGATGTAATGCTCTCATTATATTTCATAATAACCAATTTTGGACGCCGACGGTTAACATTGTGTGCTAAAATATTGTCGGACATTTACCATGGAGGCCTGTCTATGCTGGTTGTCGGTGGCAACTTAATCACCTGGGACAAACCCAATAAAATACTGCATGGTTTTGGTCTTCGAATCCAAGCCGGAAAAATAACCGAAATCCTCGATTCACAAGAGCTGATCAGCCGGTATCCTCAAGAAGAACGGTTGGATGCCGGCGGACAATATGTGATGCCAGGAAGCATCTGCGCGCACACGCATTTTTATGGAGCATTTGCCAGGGGGATGGCAATACCTGGCAACGCACCGGATGGCTTTCCGCAAATATTGCAAAAATTGTGGTGGCCTTTAGATCGCGCTTTGACAGCTCCTGACGTCCATTATTCGGCCTTGGTGTGCCTGGTAGATGCCATACGGCACGGCACCACCACGCTCATCGACCATCACGCCTCACCCAATGCGATTGAAGGATCACTCGACGAGATAGCGCGGGCAGTCCAGATGGCTGGGTTGCGCGCATCATTGTGTTACGAAATCACGGATCGTAATGGACCAGATGGCGCCAGGAAAGGCATTTCTGAAAATCTCCGTTTCGTCAATTCGATAAAAGCCAACCACAAAGGTTTTCTCTCGGGCACATTCGGGCTGCATGCCAGCCTGACATTAAGCGAGGATACCCTGGCGGAAATCCGGGCGGCATGCCCTCAGGACATCGGAATCCACATTCATGTCGCCGAACATCCCATCGACGAATATGACAGCCTTCAGAAGTATGGGCAGCGGGTAATCGACCGGCTTGAACGCCACCATCTGCTGGGGCCTCGAGCGATTGTGGTTCATGCTGTCCACGTTGACCCAAGAGAAATCGAAATACTGGCAAGAGAACATGCCTGGGTAACCCACCAACCGCGGTCAAATATGAATAACGCGGTTGGGCTGCCTGATGTTGAAGGAATGCTCCGCTCAGGGATTAAAGTATGCCTTGGGAACGACGGTTTTTCCAACGCGATGTGGGAAGAATGGAAAGCAGCTTATTTATCTCACAAGCTGGTTCATCGCGACCCGCGCCGCCTTTCAGGTTATTCAGTTGTGGATATGGCGATTTACCATAATGCTGAGCTTGCCCAGGCGCAGCTAAATTGCGAACCGATTGGCATATTGAAACCTGGCGCTGAGGCCGACTTGATTTTTGTCGATTACCACCCCTATACGCCGATGACGGCTGATAATCTGCCATGGCATATAATATTTGGGTTTCGTGAAAGCATGGTTACAACGACGATGGTCGGCGGGAAAGTATTAATGAAAGACCGCGAGCTGCTGACATTGGATGAAGAAAAAATCAGCGCTGAGGCGCTCAAATTATCGGGGCAGGTCTGGCGCAGATACGAGAGTGAATTTTCATGACCGGAGGAGATGTGAGCGAAGCACCCATAAAGACCATCGGCATCATTGGCGGGACTGGCAAGGAAGGCAAGGGGCTCGCTTATCGATGGGCAAAAGCAGGATATTCAATATTGATCGGTTCGAGGAATATCGAAAAGGCCCAACTGGCAGCAAAAGAAATTGATGATTTACTGGAAAATAACCAGGCTGTGATCGGTGTCGAAAATGCAACTGCGGTTAAAAACGCAGATATTGCGGTTTTGACGGTACCTTTTTCCGCGCATCAGGTGATGCTGGAATCGATCAAAAGCGATTTGCAGGGGAAAATTTTAATCGATGTTACCGTGCCGTTAGTACCCCCCAGGGTAACCCGGGTACAAATGCCGCCGGCTGGCAGCGCAGCCTTGGAAGCCCAGAAGATTGTTGGAGATGGCGTTCAGGTAATCGCAGCTTTCCAGAATATATCATATGAACACCTCCTGCATGATGAAGAGGTCGATTGTGACGTGCTGGTATGCGGCGGTGATAAAACTGCCAGGGGACTCGTTCTTGGCCTGGTTAAGGCGGCTGGCCTGATTGGGTGGGACGCCGGACCGCTTGACAATTCGATGGTTGTCGAGGGAATGACATCAATCTTGATTGGCATCAATAAACAGTTTGGCATCCAATCCGCGGGAATTCGGATAACGGGAGTGAGGCGTAAATAATATGCCTCTCACATTAACTCCTTTGAGGGGTATACCTTTAATAAAGCCTGGCGACTCCCTTTCAGAGATTTTGCATAATGCTCTAGCCAACAACAACCTGGTATTAGAAGAAAGCGATATTCTAGTGCTCGCACAGAAGATCGTGAGTAAAGCAGAAAACCGACTGGTTAATTTAACAACCATAACCCCATCCAAACAGGCGATCGAGATATCAAATAATATCGAAAAAGATCCCCGTTTGATCGAATTAATCTTGCGTGAGAGTCGAGAAGTGCTTCGCTTAAGGCCTGGAACGATCATCGTTCAGCACACGAATGGCTTTGTATGCGCCAATGCAGGCATTGACCATTCTAACGTGCAGGCGCCCTGGGGAGATGCCGCTGATTGGGTATTGCTCTTGCCTGAAGACGCCGATCTTTCCGCACGAAAAATCCGTGACGAATTATCCGGGCGATATAACGTAAAAATCGGGGTAATGATCATCGATACGCATGGCAGAGCTTGGCGGATGGGAACAGTGGGAGCCTGCATCGGCCTGGCAGGAATTCCCGGCCTGGTTGACTTGCGTGGGACCGCCGACCTTTTTGGCTATCAGCTGCGCGTTACCCAGGTCGCAGCAGCCGATGAGCTGGCCGGAGCGGCATCCTTGATGATGGGCCAGGCGGCGGAATCAACTCCCGTGATCCACGTTCGAGGATTTCCGTATCCCTTGAGAGAAGGCTCTCTCCAGGAATTAATCCGTCCAAAGGAAACGGATTTATTTCGTTAACCCTGCGCAGTATAATTAATCGAGGTAAGATAAAAAAATCGCCCGGAGGTCAAATGGCTGAACGAATGGCGTTGTACCTGCAAGATGCGCACGATCTGCGAGAAGGCCTGGATTTTGTACGTTATGCAGAAGCAAAAGGTTTTGAGGCGGTCTGGCAAGCAGAGAGCCGGCTGGTCAGAGACGCGATTGTCCCGATGGCGGCGTATGCCGCGGTGACCGAAAAAATAAAAGTTGGTTCTGGGGTCACCAATAATTGGACGCGGAATATTGGCTTATTGGCTGCCACTTATCTTACACTGGATGACCTGGCGCCCAACCGGATAATTTGCGGTATTGGAGCGTGGTGGGATCCCCTGGCAAGAAATGTAGGGATCGACCGAAAAAAGCCACTTACGGCCATGCGCGAGACGGTCACAGTTTTACGCAGATTGTTGAATATGGAAAATGTAACCTTCTCCGGCGAATTCGTTCATGTGCAAGGAATCGAGTTGGATGTGGTACACGGCCGGCGCGAGCCAAGAAATGTACCCATTTATATCGGGGCGACTGGCGACCTGATGATGGAGATGGCCGGCGAAATTGCTGACGGCGTGGTGCTCAATTACTGCGTTCCGCCCGAATACAACATTAAGGCGTTGGAATTGCTGGATAAAGGCGCAAAAAAAGCCGGTAGACGAATTGACACCATTGACCGTCCTCAATTGATCGTATGCTCGGTTGATCGCGACCATGATAAAGCCATCGATACCACGCGTGAACTGCTGACTCAATACCTGGCACAACAGCCTCACATCGCCAAAGCATCCGGGGTCTCACCAGAAATTGTTACGCAGATCCAATCCATTCTGGGATGGCCCGCGACACACGAGCAAATTAAAAAAGCAAAACACCTCGTCCCTGAAGATCTAATCCTGCGTATAACCGCTTCTGGAACACCGGATGAAGCCCGGGCGAAAGTATCGGAATACAGCCGCAATGGATGCACTTGCCCAATCTTGTATCCAGTTGGCGGAGATTATAAATTATTGATTGACACTTTTGCCCAGGTATGAATAAACAAGCCAATTCACGCCACTGTTTCGTGTGCGGTGTTGATAATCCTTTTGGCCTGCACCTGAAATTTTACGAAGAGGAACCGGGTAGAGTAACGACAGAAATTGTGATTCCGGCACATTTTCAAGGTTATCCCGGCGTGGTTCACGGAGGAATTGTCGCGGCGATGTTGGATGAAGTCAGCGGTCGCACTATGTTGAGGGGCGATCCGCCGCGCTGGATGGTAACCGCCAAACTGGATATCCGCTACCGAAAACCAGTTCCTACAGAAATCCGAATTTATCTCGAAGGTCAAGCAAAGGAAGATAACGGCAAGATCGCAGTAGTGACCGGTAGAATATTAGACGCCGGGCGGAATATTCTGGCCGAATCTGAAGCAGTAATGGTCAATATTCCCGATAATTTAGCCGGAATAGCTGCGTTTGGGTCAGAAGATTGGAAGGTATTTCCTGACGAGGAGGATTCAGTATGATCGTTGAGTATCACCGTCCCAACAATCTAAATGAGGCGCTCCTTCTACTCAGCAGAGACTTTCCAAAAACAGTTCCCTTGGGTGGGGGAAATGCGGTCACGAAAAGAACAGGCGATAGTTTTGCCGTTGTCGACTTGCAAAACCTGGGCCTGAATAATGTTCAGGTGATCGGAACGGCTCTGCGTGCCGGGGCAACCACAACCCTGGAAGACCTTTTTTCGTACCCAACAACCCCTAAAGCCATAAAAGAAGCCATTCATTTAGACGCGACTTTAAATACTCGCAATACTGCCACCATTGCCGGGGCGGTTGTCGCTGGAACCGGGGAGTCCGCATTGCTGACCGTGCTGTTGGCACTGGATGCCCGACTAAACTGGCTTCCAGGTGACAGCCTGCAGACAATAGGAGAATTTGTCACGCTAAAAAATAAAATTAGACCTGGTAAGCTGATCAATTCCGTGCAGTTACCATTGCAGGCGCAGGTAAGCATGGCTTCAGTGGGGCGGTCTCCACTCGATCCTCCATTTTTGATCGTGGCGGTCTCAAAATGGTCTTCAGGACGAACCCGGTTGGCACTTGGCGGCAAGGTGAAAAGCCCGTTTCTGGCAATGGATGGCCTGACGGAGGACGGGATAGTCGAAGCAGGAATTAATGCGTGTAGCCAATTATCAAACCAATGGATTTCAGAAGATTACATTAAAGAAATAACTTCAAAACTGATCCGCCGGCTTATTGAAGGTTAATGTGAAAGGAGCCTTATGAAAATACGGCTAATCCTAAACGAAATCGATAACGAATGGGAAACCACAGCAGGTGAAACGTTATTATCACTGCTGCGCAGAAATGGATTATTTAGCGTTAAGTCAGGTGGATGCCAACGGGGTGAATGTGGAGCATGTACGGTCCTGTTCGACGGTAAATCGGTAAACTCCTGCACCATGCTGGCCGCCCAGGCGGATGGTCACAAGCTGCATACCGTTGAGTTTGTGGGGGAACATCCTGAAAGAGGTTGGAAGGCTTCGATTGGATTACACCCAATCCAGCAGGCGCTGGTGGACAGCGGTGCAATTCAATGCGGTTACTGCACACCGGCGATGGTGCTTGCAGCAAAGGCTTTATTGGAACGAAATCCTCGGCCAACTGAAAATGAAGTGCGAGAGGCGCTTGCACCGATATTATGCCGATGCACCGGTTATTTAAAACCCGTACAGGCTATTTTACGAGCTGCTGCAGTGATGCGTGGTGAAAAACCTCTCGATATTCAGGATTCAAGCGGGCTGATTCCATCAGATCTTGGTATTAAGCCATTATTTCCCGAAGATTCATCCCATGATCAGAGCTATGTACAGCTTCAAACCAGGGTGATGCCTAAAATAACCGTTGTCCCTCAAACCAGCGAATGGCGCCAGGTCGGTAAACCCGAGAAGAAAGTGGACGCCGTGAAATTGGTACAGGGAAAACCAGCATTTACTGCTGATATAGATATGCGCGGAATGTTGGTCGCCAAAGTATTACACAGCACTGTGGCACATGCCAGGATAAAACATATAGACACAAGTAAAGCAAAAGCATTAGAGGGGGTAGCTGCAGTATTAACATGGAAAGATCTTCCCAGGGTTATTTATTCCACCGCGGGACAGTCAGATCCAATTCCAGGTCCGTTGGATTCTTTTTCGCTGGACAATAAGGTGCGCTTTGTGGGTGATCGGGTGGCTTTTGTCGCTGCTGAAACGGAAGCGATCGCTGAACAGGCTGTAAAGCTGATTGACGTTGAATATGAATCCTTTCCAGCAATATTCGATTCGGCGGAAGCCATGAAGTCATCTGCGCCGAGGATCCACGATGAACCGGAATATGGTTCTTTTGGTAATTCTGACCCCATGAAAAATATCGCTGCGCAGATCAGGATAGATATTGGGGAAGTTGATAAAGGTTTCACAGAAGCTGATCAAATTTTCGAAGGCGATTATGAAGTCCCCAAAGTGCAGCAGGCGCATATTGAGCCACATGTCGTCGTCACTTATTGGGACGAAGATGACCGTCTGGTGGTCAGGACATCAACCCAGGTCCCGTTTCATGCCCGCCGCATCCTTGCACCCATACTACAGCTGCCAGTAAAACGGATTCGAGTGATCAAACCCCGGATTGGCGGTGGCTTTGGTGGAAAGCAGGAAGTATTAATCGAAGATGTCGCTGCCCATCTCACGATTGCTACCCGCCGTCCAGTCCGTTTTGAGTATACCCGAGAAGAAGAATTCACCGCTTCGCGTGCTCGACATCCTATGCGGTTGCACATGAAAACCGGAGTCAAGAAGGACGGCACGATCACAGCGAACGAAATGACCGTGCTGACGAATACGGGTGCTTACGGCTGCCACGCGTTGACAGTAACCGGCAATACGGGTCATAAAGCCATGGCCTTATATGTGGGTGATGGAAAATACAGGAATTCACCCAATATTCGATTCTATGCGGACATCGTATACACTAATACGCCTCCCTCTGGTGCATACCGTGGGTACGGCGTCCCGCAAGGTTATTGGGCGGTAGAACGCCACATGGAAAAAATCGCCCGCAGTTTAGGTCTGGACCCGATCGAATTCAGGCTGAAGAATGCGTTAAGAGCCGGAGAACTGCACCCGTTCAGTACTGCCTGGAGCGAGGGACGCGAGCCAAAGCCAGAAATCGTCCAAACCGTTGGCCTTGAAGAATGCGTGCAGCAAGGCAAGGCAGCAATTGGTTGGGATAGCAAATTTAACAACCCGACCTGGCACAATGCAACCGGGAAACCCTATCTGCGCAAGGGTATTGGGATCGCGATGGTCATGCAGGGGACTGCAATTCCCTACCTGGATATGGGCGGCGCCAGTATAAAAATGAACGACGATGGGTCATTCAACCTTTTAGTTGGCGCAACCGATCTGGGAACAGGGTCGGATACCGTGTTGGGCCAAATGGCGGCTGAAACACTGGGCGTTCCCCTGGAAGATATACTGGTGTATTCATCGGATACCGATTTTACACCTTTCGACAAAGGGGCTTATGCATCCAGCACAACCTACATATCTGGGACAGCAGTGGTCAAAGCAGCTCAACAGGTCGCCGAACGGATTCGCTTACGTGCTGCGGTGATGATCGAGGAAAAAAGTGGTACCAGGGTTGATCCCAAAGATATTTTCCTGGCGGATCGTAAAGCAACTGCACCTTCCGGCGAATTTGTGACCCTGGCCGAAGTCGCCTTGAATTCACTGCACCATACCAATCAGGAACAAATCATGGGGGTGGCATCTTTCATGTCGCCAGTCTCACCACCACCGTTTGCTGCTCAATTTGCGGAAGTGACGGTAGATACGGATACGGGGCAGGTGACCGTAGATAAACTGGTGATGGCAGTCGATTCGGGCATAATTGTTAACCCAATCACAGCCTCCGGTCAAATTGAAGGCGGAATGACTCAGGCTTTAGGATACGCAGTTAGCGAAGAAATGAAGTATGATGATAAGGGTGTGGCTCGAGAAACTGACCTGGTCGATTACCACATTTTTCGAGCGAATGAAATGCCCGGACTTGAGACTATTTTTGTTGAGACGTTCGAACCTTCCCACCCCTATGGAGTAAAAGCCGTCGCAGAAATTCCAATGGATGGGGTAGCCCCGGCGGTAGGAAATGCGGTTTTCGATGCCTGCGGCGCTCAGGTGGATCAGAATCCGATCACGCCGGAACGTGTATGGCAGGCTTTACGGGCAAAAACCGCCAAATAAATACGATAACAGGATTTGTAATGCGTTTACCTACCTATGTGATTGGCCACGTAAATCCGGATACCGATTCGATCGCGGCAGCTCTTGGCTATGCCTGGCTGCTCAGAGAGCGAGATGGCGTAGATGCTGTTGCCGCCAGGGCAGGAGCAATCAATGCCCAGACAGCCTGGGTTTTAAAATATTTACAGCTCGAACCTCCGACGCTGTTAACCGATCTATCCCCGCGGTTCGAATCGGTGATGCGCCGATTAGATACGACAACACCCGAAAAACCATTACGTGAGGCATGGATAATCTCCAGCCGAACCGGTGGGGTCAGTCCCATTATTAACAATGACGGAACTCCTTACGGTTTGATGACCGGTCGCAGCCTATTTGAGTATGTCAACAGGTTGGTGGGACCCAATGCACGCCAGCAGGAGATGCGGCTGGCAGAGATTTTGGACCAACCCTGCCGTGAAGCCGCTAATGTGCGTGTTGCAAAAGTTCAGGCTTCGGCAAGGATAAAAGATATGCTCAACCATCTTCTTCGGGAAGAAGGGGATGAGTTTTGGGTTCTTGACGATCAAGGGTTGTATCAAGGCATCTGCCGGCAGCGCGATTTGCTAAATCCGCCCAGGCTTAAGGTGGTGCTGGTCGATCATAACGAGCCGCAGCAAGCTGTCGCCTCCCTTGAAGAGGCAGAATTGGTTGAAATATTAGATCACCATCGGCTGGGCAATCCCTCGACGCATACCCCCATCCGGTTTACTGTGGATATTGTTGGAAGTACAAGCACATTAATTTCTGAACGAACGGAAGACACTGGGCTAAGCGCTCCACCTGAATTGGCCGGGGTAATGTTAGCGGGTTTATTATCTGACACGCTTGTTTTAACTTCACCAACCACCACAGAACGGGATAAACGTGCTGCAGAACGCCTGGCCCGTTGGGCTTTTGCAGGCGGTAGCCCACTCCAAAACGAGACGATTCAATCATTTGGCGCGAAAATCCTGGCTGCCGGTTCAGGATTAGGGTCAAGGGCCCCACGGGAAGTCGTGTCTACGGATATGAAGCTGTATACCAGCGGGCGGTACCATTTCGCTATCGCTCAGGCAGAAGTTAGCGATTTATACGAAGTGACTGAAAATCTGGACGTGTTAATCAAGGCACTGGATGAATTAAGAGAAAGTAAAGGGCTGGACTTCGCGATGCTAATGGTCACCGATATCGTGCGCGGATCGAGCAAGCTGCTGCTAAGCAATCCACCGCCGGTATTGGCAAATTTGCCTTATCAACCTCAACAGGATAAAACCTGGCTTGCAGATGACGTTGTCTCTCGAAAGAAGCAGTTATTACCAGTGGTACTGGGTCTATTGGAGTCATAATCAATGGAGACGATATACCAGGCTGCCGCGCAGCTTCAAACTGATCACAAATCTGGCGCCTTGTGCACCATTATCGACAGCAGCGGATCTACCCCTCGCCATCAGAGCAGTAAGATGCTGGTGTATGAAGATGGACATTTCATCGGCACCGTTGGTGGTGGAGAAGTTGAGATTCGCGTTATCCAGGAGGCTCTGGCGGCGCTAACAGATGGTAAACCCCGTGTATTAAAATATAATATGGTGGATCCTCAACAAGGAGATCCAGGAGTTTGCGGTGGGACACTAGAGGTATACGTGGAACCGATTTTACCCGACCCGTTGGTCCTTTTGATCGGTGGGGGTCATGTGGGCAAAGCCGTTGTACATCTGGCAAAATGGATGGGATTTCGAGTTGCCGTTTCGGATGACCGGACTGATTTTTGCAGCATAGAAGCGAATCCGGATGCCGATGAATTCTATCCGGTTTTAATGGAAGATTTACCCAAGAATTTAAAATTTAACAATCAGACTTACATCATTCTCACGACACGCGGCGCCGCTGTTGATATTGACGGATTGCCTAATCTGCTCGACCAGCCCTTTGCATATCTGGGCGTGATTGGATCGAAAAGGCGTTGGGCTGTGACCCAAAAAGCACTGATTGAAAAGGGGGTTACCGTCGATAAGCTGGCAAGAGTCCACTCGCCAATAGGGTTAGAACTTAAGGCAGAGACACCCGAAGAAATCGCGGTCAGCATCATGGCGGAGGTGCTCATGTTGAAAAATAGCGGCACTGGTAAGAGCATGAAAGCCTGATATCGGAGATTATCATGTGGCAAGAATATATCAATGCCGCAATTATTGATGAGGCGGTAAAAATTCTAAGTTTCAGGGGAGATAAAGCCAGGATCATCGCCGGCGCAACTGACCTTATGTTGGAGATGGAGCGTGGGATCAGAAAAGGTATTGAAACGCTGGTCGATATCACCCGGATCCCTGACCTGGATCAGATTACGATGGACGCAAATGGCTGGATCCATTTGGGTCCAATGGTTACGCACAATCACGTGGTCGCGTCAGACCTTCTACACCAATACGCAATTCCACTGGTTCAAGCTGCTTGGCAAGTTGGCTCTCCACAAATTCGCAACCGGGGCACGATCGCCGGGAATTTGATCACGGCATCACCCGCCAATGATACGATAACCCCATTAATGGCGCTGCAGGCTGAAGTGGTGTTAAGGTCATTAAGAGGTGAGCGGGTGGTGGAATTAAAGAAATTCTATCGAGGGGTTAGAAAAACAGAAATGCTGGCGGATGAAATTTTGGTCGATATCCGCTTTCCGGCATTAAAAGAAAATCAAAAAGGCAGTTTCTTAAAATTGGCTTTACGCCAGGCTCAGGCAATCTCGATCGTCAATGTAGCCTGCATTCTTGATCTTGACGGCAGTTTAATCAAAAATGGCGTGGTGACGATGGGGTCTGTCGCCCCGACTATCATTCATGCAGTAAAAACGGAAGAATTTCTCTTCGGCAAACGGTTAGAACATAACATAATTCGAGAAGCTGCTGAAATTGCTGCCGCAGAAGCACGACCCATCGATGATGTGCGCGGGTCAGCGGATTACCGCGCAGAAATGATTCGGGTTGCGAGCCAACGTGTTTTGGAGCAAATAGCTGGTAGTCGAGATGCTTATAAGGTGCCGGAAGATCCTGTTTTACTTTGGGGCCATCTACCAAATTGGAAACCAATTGAAAGGAGTTTCATCGACCACTCTTATCCAATAGAAACTACAATCAATGGAAAACCATTTATATTTCAGTCTGGACAAGGAAAAAGCTTGCTGCGCTTATTGCGAGAAGAGGGTCAGCTGATTGGCACCAAGGAAGGGTGCGCAGAAGGAGAATGTGGTGCGTGCACCGTGCACCTCGACGGAAAAGCAGTGATGAGCTGTCTGGTGCCAGCGCCACGGGCACATCGAGCTCAAATTACAACCATCGAAGGGTTGGCTCAAGGCGACCGGCTGCACCCTTTACAAAAGGAATTTATCGATGCTGGCGCCGTTCAATGTGGTTACTGCACACCGGGTCTTATTATGTCTGGGGCAAAATTATTAGAAGAAAAACCGCATCCATCCCAAGCAGAAATCCGTCACGCGATCACCGGTAACTTATGCCGGTGCACAGGATATTACAAAATTATTCAAGCCGTTGAAATGGCGGCAAATCAAGGAGGCTCGTGATGTCAAAATACAACCAACACCAGGCCCCGCTCCCAAAAGAATCAAGGTTATACCCAAAGATCCACCCAATATGGCGTGGAATTGGCTTTGCGCTGATGATTCTGGCCCCAATCATGGCATATGCCACAACGTTAATATTCCTGGCTGAGAATGCGAAGGCAAACTGGATCCAAATTCCTCAAAATCTGATCGTGAATTGGCCGCAGGATCCGCTGATCCTGGTCAAAGCGATCTCAACCCTCTTTATCACGATTGTGTTCATGATCATTTTACAATTTATCTATTTCTTGATCATGCGAGCGTTTGCCCCACCAAGGTATGGTCCGTATGATGTGCGACCTGTAACCTACAAGGGAAAACCTTACAAGCGGTAAAAGTCGATCGTCGGAAGAGGAAATATTTATGTCTTTTGTGGGTACATCTGTTAAACGTCTGGATGCAGTGGGCAAAGTCAAAGGAGAGACACTATTTCCTGGGGATTACAATTTCCCCAACCAGGCGTACATGAAGGTGTTGTTTGCCCAACGCCCTCACGCCGTCATCCGGAATATTGACACCACCCAGGCAGAGAATATTCCAGGGGTTTTGGCTGTATTTACATCGAAAGACGTGCCGGTTAACGAATTTGGGTTGATCGCACCAGATCAACCAGTGCTTTGCGGACCCTCTCCTAAACCATTTACAGAACGCGTTCGCTTTATCGGCGATAAGGTCGCGATTGCCGTGGCAGATTCTGAAGAAATCGCTGCCGAAGCATGCCGGGCGATTGTTGTGGATTATGAAGACCTGCCGATCATCACTGATTCCCTACAGGCTATGCAGCCTGAAGCAAAATTACTTCATCCTGATCGCGACAGCAATATTTTTTGCCACTATCGGATCCGAAAAGGGGACACCCATGAAGGGTTTAAACAGGCCGATGTAATTGTTGAAGATGTTTATAAAACCCCTATCCAGGAGCATGCCTACCTGCAGCCTGAGGCTGGAATTGGCTACCTGGACGAAGAAGAACGCATCACTATAATTGTGGCTGGTCAGTGGGTGCACGAAGACCAGGAGCAAATCGCTCACGCATTAAATATACCCCTCGACCGGATACGCGTTATTTATCCCGCTATCGGTGGAGCGTTTGGCGGCAGAGAAGATATGTCGGTTCAGATCATCCTGGCGCTGGCGGTTTTGAAATTACACTCCAGGGGGATCGACCGGCCGGTGAAAATTGTGTGGAGTCGAGAAGAATCTTTCATCGGACACCATAAACGCCATCCATTTCACATTCATACCAGGTGGGGTGCACGAAAAGATGGGAAAATCGTCGCAGCCGAAGTCGAGTTGGTAGCCGACGGCGGTGGGTATATGTTTACCTCGACGAAAGTCCTGGGAAACGCGACATTAATGTGCACCGGTCCGTACGAGATTCCCAACGTGAAGGTTGATTCTTACGCAGTTTATACGAATAATATTCCTACCGGCGCCTTCCGAGGATTCGGCGGGCCGCAAGGCGCCTTTTCCGCCGAACTTCAGATGGATAAAATAGCCAGCGCCCTTGGCATAGACCCGGTCGAGTTGAGAATGCGCAACATTCTACATGAAGGCTCACTCCTATCCGTCGGGACTCCTCTGCCAAAAGGAGTCAGTATCCAGCAGGTCTTAGAAAAGTGTGCCGTGTCAGCCGGTTGGGAAGTTGGCCCCCTGGGTTGGCAGCATAAAACAGCAGATGACCAATCAAAAAAAGATGTGGATATTGTCAGAGGATTTGGGTTGGCGTGCGGTTATAAGAATGTAGGCTTTTCTTTTGGAGCGCCAGAAAAATCCACTGCCACGCTAGAATTATTTGGCGGCGCAGAAATCGATCATGCAGTTTTATATCACGCCGGGGCAGATGTGGGACAGGGGGCGCATACCGTCTTCGCGCAAATGGCAGCCGAGGCGCTTCAAATACCCATTGAAAAAGTCGCGCTTGTCGTTTCTGATACAGCCAGTACCGGTAACTCTGGCAGCGCTTCCGCATCGCGTATGACCTTCATGGCAGGGAATTCTATTCGGGGTGCGGCAGACCTTGCGCTCGAAAAATGGAAAAATGAGGAGCGCCCAGTAAAAGCGACCTACACATACCGCCCGCCCCAGACAACCCCCCTGGATCCCCAGACGGGTAAATCTGAACCCAATTTTGCCTATGGATATGTGGCGGAAGCTGTCGAAATCGAAGTAGATACTGGAACCGGCGAAGTAAAGATCAAGAAGGTGATTTGCTGTGATGACGTAGGTAAAGCAATCAATCCACAGCAAGTAAGCGGGCAAATTGAAGGTGCTGTCGTTCAAGCAGCGGGGTATGCGGTATTGGAAAATTTCGTGCAGCGAGACGGAGACGTGCTCACTCGCGGTTTGTCCACCTACCTGATTCCAACAGTTCTGGATATTCCAGATGAAGTTCAATCCGTCATCCTGGAATATGCTGACCCGATCGGCCCATTTGGCGCCCGAGGAATGGGTGAAATGCCTTTTCTGGTTCTCACCCCAGCAATCATCTCTGCTGTACACGAGGCGACTGGGGTTTGGATCAATGAATTTCCATTAACGCCTGAACGTGTTCTGCATGCTTTAGGACGCATCAATAGAAGTGTTTCAAGCTAAAGCTTAATATGCCATTTCTTGTGATAATTCGCGGCGGTGGAGATCTGGCGAGTGGAGCAATTTTAAGGGTTGCGCGGGCTGGAATACGACTGTTGGTTACAGAACTCCCTCAGCCCTTGGCAGTTCGCCGGAGTGTCTCCTTCGCCCAAACCGTCTACGCAAAAAAGATCGAAATTGAGGGCATTACCGCCAAACTCTCACAAGGTCTGGATGATCTTCCCGCATTGTTTGACGAGGAGGTCATCCCCGTGCTGGTTGACCCTCAGGCGGCGTGTCTGGGAAGGATGCATCCTCAGGTGGTGGTGGATGCTCGCATGCTCAAACGCCCGCCCGAATTAGCTTATCCGGCAGAATGGTTCACCATCGGCTTAGGCCCAGGCTTCATTGCCGGCGGCAATTGCGACGCCGCAGTTGAAACAAAACGCGGTCACTTTCTGGGAAGGGTATATTGGCATGGAACGCCTGAGCCTGACACAGGAAAACCGGAACCCGTGGAAGACCGAGAAAGTGCGCGGGTATTACGCGCGCCCGGCGATGGGATATTACAAACTCTGGTCGATATCGGAGATATCGTGCAACAAGGTGCTCCTTTGGCCAGGATTGGAAATGATGTAATATACGCGCAATTTTCAGGAATTGTTCGTGGAATGCTCATGGGTGGGTTATACGTCAATCAAGGGATGAAAATCGGCGATCTCGACCCAAGAAGTGATCCCAAACTCTGTACGATGGTGTCGGACAAAGCATTAGCTGTGGGGGGTGGTGTATTGGAAGCAATTCTCTCGAATCCATCTTTCCGCGGGAAGCTATGGGCTCAGGATTAATCCTAAGAGATGCGCTGGGACTAGGTCCCCATCCCCGGTTAGCTGCGGTGGGAGCAGGGGGCAAGACAACATTCTTGCTGCAATTGGCTCGGGAATATGCGCCAAATGTAATTCTCACTACCAGCACGCATTTAGCGGTTGAGCAGGCTGCGAAGGCAGATACACATCTGATCCTCCATTCTAAAAACGAAATCGAGGATATTTTCCATAAGGGTATCCACGATTTCACCCTGATCACCGGCGAGGAAGTTGGCGAAGGACGCCTGGCCGGACTTCCGCTGGAATGGTTGGCGATTATCGCAAACCTGGCGGGTGAAGCTGGCCTTGCGGTGCTGGTTGAAGCAGATGGCTCGCGCCGGCTGCCCATCAAAGCGCCTGATTCTCACGAGCCCGCTATCCCGTCCTGGGTAAAAGAGGTCGTTGTTTCTGTTGGGTTGAACGCGCTCGGGATGCCAATCGACAGAGATCACGTTCACCGGCCGGAAATCCTGGCGAGACTGACCGATCAAGAATTGGCCAGCACCATAACTTCGAGTACGATCTCAAGATTATTATTGGATCCATTCGGCGGATTGCAAAATATTCCATCGAATGCCAGGAATATTGCCCTGCTGAATCAGGCGGATGATGAACTGCGTCAGGCAGCCGGAGGACGGATCGCGCGTGAGCTGTTGGGCTTTTATGATACGATCCTCATCACCAGTTTGGAGAATACAATTGAGCCGGTTAAAGCGGTATTTGCTCCAACCGCGGCAATTATTTTGGCGGCTGGTAAGTCTATGCGGCTAGATGGCGGACAAAAAGTATTATTAGATTGGCTCGGCCAACCTTTTGTGCGGCACATTGCCATGACCGCGATAGATGCCCATCTAGATCCTGTAATAGTGATCACCGGTTCCCAATCGGCTGCCGTCAGGCAGGTATTAGCAGGATTGCCGGTGAATATAGTAGAAAACATCGATTGGGAATCCGGCCAAAGCACTTCGATCCTCTCCGGCGTCAGACATTTGCCAGACAAAGTTCGTGCTGCCATTTTCCTGTTAGCGGACCAGCCCCAGGTGACCTCTATTATGCTCTCGGCACTGGTCGAAAAGCACTGGCAATCCAATGCCCCGATCATTGCCCCGCTGGTAGAAGACAGGCGCGCCAACCCGGTTTTATTCGACCGAGCAACTTTTCCACATCTGCTGGAGCTGCGTGGAGATACTGGCGGAAGGACTATTTTTTCAAAATTCCAGGTAGAGTACATGCCCTGGTTCGACCGGTTGATGCTTTTGGATGTAGATACTCAGGAAGATTATGCGCGGCTTTTGACCGCTTATGGAGCCAGATATGAAGAGTGACCCGCCAGAATTACCTATTATCAGCGCGATCATACTGGCAGCCGGTGCCTCCCGCAGGATGGGACTGCCAAAAATGCTGCTCCCATGGGGGAAAACGGTTGTGATCGAGAAAGTCGTTTTTACCTTACTGGAGGGAGGAATTTCTCAGCCGGTAATTGTCGCAGGCCGGTCAGCCGATGAAATAAGAAAAATTCTACCGGTCGGCTCTGTCATTTGGGCGCATAACCCGGCATTTGAAACTACAGAAATGCTGCAATCGCTGCAAATCGGGCTGCGAAGTTTACCAGAAAGCGCATCAGCCTTCATGATCGTATTGGGAGACCAGCCGCAAATCGAATCTGCGGTGATTCGGCAGCTCATCGCCGAGTTTACCGCCAACCGTCAGAAAATTATCATTCCCAGTTATCGATTTCGACGAGGACATCCCTGGCTGGTGAGCACACAGCTTTTACCTGATTTACTCGCGCTGCCAGAAGACGCTACTTTACGCCATTTCTTGAACACTCACGCCGAATTAATTTCCTATCTCAACGTGGATAGTTCATCGGTTCTGATGGACCTGGACACACCGGCAGAATACGAACAGCAAAAACCTGCATGTACGGGGAAATTGGATGAGCACTGATTCTGTGACCAATGTTTGGAAAATAACAACCAAAAAAACGGAACTGATTGTAGAAAAGATTGTTCTTGGCCATGGGTTGACCTCCCTGGATGAAACATCAAAATTTTTACCAGAAGGGGCTTATACCACCTTCCGCACCTATTCCCACAAAAAAGCAATGCGCATCGAGGACCATTTTCAACGTCTGGACGAATCTGCAGAACGGGCGAACGCCAGTTTTCACCCGCATTCAGCGTCGATTCGACCTGTATTGAGGGATATTTTGAACGAGAGCCCATTTACGGAAAGTCGCGTAAGGATAACACTCGATCTCGAAAAAATGCCCGGCAGTTTTTATGTGACGCTGGAAGAATTACACCTACCATCCGTTGCTGCTTACCAGAAAGGAGTAAAAACCGTTTCCCGTACGATGCAGCGTGAAAACCCTAAGGCGAAATTAACACAATTTCTGACAACCACTTCCAGGCTGCGGGCGCAGCTTCCGCCAGGTGTAAATGAAATGTTGATGGTCGATCCAGACGGGATCATTTTAGAAGGGTTAAGCAGCAACTTCTTTGGGGTGAAAGGAGGCGCCATCTTTACTGTCGAGGAAGGAGTGCTTCCAGGGATCACTAGAAAAGCGGTTGTGGAAATCGCGGTTTCCGAGGGAATTCCGGTTATTACTATGGGGATTCCATTATCGCAGCTGGATACTCTGGAGGAATGTTTTATTACCAGCGCCAGCCGGGGAGTGCTGCCGGTTGTGCAGGTTGACAACGCGATCATCTATAATGGAAAACCCGGAAAATTGAGTCGGAAACTGATTCAGTTGTTCAACCTATGGGTGGAAAATAACGTAAATGAGATGTAGCAATTCAAAATCCGGCTTAGAAGTTTCTTATTCCTTGTTTTCCTGGATTTTGCCTTGCAGGCGATTGGCGCGGTGGGCTAATTCTTCCAGAAAAATTTTGCGTTCGGGTATAAATGGTATATCCATGGCGTATGCTATGGCGGTATCAACCCACAGCAAGGCGCTTTTATAATCTTTTTGGCGATGTTCAAAATGCTTGGCGATTTCTATGCAGGCGTCTGTCTGGTGATATTCAGCAGCCTTGATCCACAACTGTAGCGCTTCCACATATTTTTCTTGCTTCCGGTATAAATTGGCATAGCGTTTGATTGTGTCTAGATAAAAGGGCAAGGGGAGGTTGCCTTCAGCCAGGCTGTGTTCATACAATTTCACCGCAATGTCCCACTGGTTTATTTCTTCATACATTCGCGCGACCGCGATTAAATCTAATCCCTGTTTTGGTGAAACCTGGAGAGGATTTTCCAGCAGCCCCGCCATGACATTCAATAACAATCCCAACGAAAGAATATCCTGGGCATTATGATACAACACGTTGGCTAGAGGCCGCGCATCCTTTGTACGCAGATACTCATAGTATATTTCAGGGATCATCCAGCCTGGCACTTCTTCTTCGGTACGATTGAGTTTCAAAATTTCCGCCTCAAGATCTTTTAAGGCGCGGCTTGCCAGGCGGTTGCGCCATAAACGCCTGGCTAACGGCAGCAAGTCAATATGCTGGAGATGAGTAAAAGGGGTGGTAAAGCCATTGATCACGTGCCGTGCATTGAGCATAGGCACGTCAAAGGATTTACCATTAAACGTAACAATCGTTGTGAAGGATGAAAGAAAATGAGAGAGGCCGGCAAGAAACCCAGGTTCGAGGTCCGGATCGCGTAAAAATATCTGGGTTAGATGAAAACCAGATTTTGTCCAATAACCTAATCCGACCAGGAAGACAAATGTTCCAGTTCCACCAGACAAGCCGCTGGTTTCTGTGTCCAGAAATAAGAATTTTTCGAACGGCTCGCTACCAATTTCGGGATACCCGCTCCATTTGCCGATCATCTCCAGGCTGACGCCGTCAATACTCGATCCATTTCCCTGGATCATAGCGTATGGATAATCATTTTCAACCACGAAAGTGGTTCCAAAGGCCGTTTCGAATTCCTCTCCGAGGACAACTTCCGCAATATCGTGTTCTGCCCGGGAAGAATCCTGGGGTTTTTTAGGATGAAGACCGGTCATGACCCCCAGGGATTTCAATTTGTCAGATAAGGCTCCAGAATCATCCATTATTCTCACCATTTAAAAATCGGAGCAGCGCCATGCTTTCTGATTTACCACCAATGCCATTTTCACCTGCTGGGCCAACGCAGCTCGGGCACCCATCCCGGCAGGCGCAATCCCTGACCAGGCTGTAAGCATTCGCTATGAGCTGATCTTGAATGTCGTACAATCTTTCGCTCAATCCAATGCCTGCCGGAACCAAATCATAGATCGCGATCGCCGGCTGGTCGCCTGCTAACGGAGATTTTACATCAAAATCTAAACCCAGGTCGCCAATATCACACATCAAGAACAAAGGCGCCAGATGATGAAAGACATATCCCAGACCTGCGAGGCCGCTGCGCATGCGAATAGCCTGTTCGGCTTGCTGATGACAGGCAGGACATAAGGTGATGAGATTATCTAATTGATTGGCCTCAAAGAATCCTGTAAATGAACGAAAAGGTTTCTTATGGTGCACGTGGTGCGCCTGGCCTTCTTGCTCAACCCGGCCGCACACCTGGCAGGTAAATCGATCCCGTTCGCGGGCAAGATTTCGCTGCCGGTTCCAATTGGGGCCATACGCATTGGGATCATTCGTCCACTTTCCATTCTCGCGAAGGGTCTTGATGATTTCGTCATTCAAAGCCAGCCAAAAAGCGGTCGTACGCAGAGTAGTGGGTGGTAGCTCAAGCTGGCCTTCACCTAATACTTCCATAGTACCCCACCGGATTCTCCGGTATCCGACGACCTGGCCGGTAACCAAAATATCGCCGTAGTTGCGTGTGGCTCCTAAAATCGGGCTTTGCTTCAGCTGGCTGATCATCTCGATGGTAATTCTTTGCACAGCTTCGGTGTAATAATCCACGTCTACCGGCTTCATCACTGCCAGATGCTTTTCCAAATCCAACTTTACCACTTCAAATTCGCGCCCCTGGTGGATATAGATCGCATTTGGATGGACCATCCAGCGCGAGCTCGAATCATCCACCTCGCCGATCGTCACATTTTTCCCGGTCTCCAATTCGGCCTGAAGTAAAATTGGTGATTCTGATGTGGTCCGTAATGAGATGTTATTGGCCGGGTACTGGTCGGCTGACCAAAAATATTTTCCGTTGGAAAAATGAACCGCCTCAGACTGCTCCAAAACATCCAACAATCCTTCGACTAATGGTAGTGGAGAACCGCCAAAGTTCTCCCCCTTGCGGAAAGGCAGCTCGAACGCCGCGCAGCGTAGATGGGCCAGTAAGATTAAAAGATTATCCGGATCGATCAAGGCCTGCTCCGGATTCTGCTCAAAAATGTATTCCGGGTGCTTCATCAAAAATTGGTCAAGGGGAGATGCAGAAGCAACCAATACCGCCAGGGCCGAACCGGTCCGCCTGCCTGCCCGCCCGGATTGCTGGCGGGTCGCGGCAATCGTACCAGGATACCCGACCAGGATAGCGGCATCCAACCCGCCGATATCGATGCCTAATTCCAATGCATTGGTTGCCACAACTGCCACTGCCTGTCCTGTCCGTAAATCTTTCTCGATGGTCCGCCTTTCGCTGGCCAGGTAGCCAGACCGGTATCCATGAATGGATGTCCTCAATTCTGGCTGCTGTACACGCAGATTACGGAGCATAATTTCTACACCTCGCCTGGTCCTGGTGAACAGAATTGTCTGCACATGATAGGCCATTAAATCCCCGGCTAATCGAATGGCTTCCGTGGATGCCCCGCGCCGGATGCCAAGATCAGGGACGACCACGGGAGGATTGTATAACAAAATATTCCGTTCACCGCGCGGGGATCCATCTTGATCGATGACCGCCACGCTGTTTTCTATGATACGCTCTGCAAGCTGCTGTGGATTGCCAATAGTAGCCGAGGTCATGAAAAATTGAGGATGTGCGCCATAGAATGCGGCCACTCTTTTGATGCGCCGGATGAGATTCCCCAGATGCGATCCGAAGACGCCCCGGTAGATATGAATCTCATCAATTACGATGTACCGCAGGTTGCGAAAAAAATCAGCCCAAAGGGTGTGATGAGGCAAGATGGATATGTGGGCCATATCCGGATTGGTCAAGATCACACGGGCAGTGCTGCGCACTCGAGACCTGAGTGCCGCAGGGGTATCACCGTCATACACGAATGCCCCGGGTCTGGTATCCAGGCCATTGAGCAAGTGGTTCAACCCATCTAGCTGATCTTGCGTCAAGGCTTTGGTCGGAAAAATATACAAAGCCCTGGTATCTGGATCTTTTATCAAATGGTCGATCACCGGCAGGTTATAACATAATGTCTTCCCACTGGCCGTTCCGGTGGTGACCACGAAATGCTTACCGGCTTGCGCTAAATTAAAAGCTTCTGCCTGGTGAATGTATAATTGCTCAATCCCCGAAGCCCTCAGGGACTGAAGCAAATCGCTGGATAAATTGGGCGAAAACCTTGCCCAACGCGCCGGGCGTTCTGGTTCAATGTGCCAGGTAATAATGTTATCCTGTATCTCCGGCTGGCGCTGCCAGGCTTTCAATAATTTATCCAGGAAATGAGATTCGCTCATGATCCTCCATATCCAGGAATATACCTGAAGGGGATCATCCTGGCAAGCCCGGATTATTTCCCGGGGAGATTGGCGCTTTATTCGTTTCGGGCTATACTTTTCTTAATCATATATTTTGAGGCTGCTATGGTTATTCTTTTGGCGGGCATATTTGGGTGGGTAATTGCCTATTTCATTAATTATTTAGCTGATGTGCTACCGATCACTCGCAAATTTTCCAGGCCAGGATGTTTGCAGTGCAATGCTGCCATTTCTTTGCAACGTTATATTCTATTGCAACCCTGCTCGAATTGCGGCCGTAAACGCGCATTGCGAACCTGGTGTGTCCAAATCGGGATGGCGCTGGCATCCGCCTGGATGTGGGTTTCACCACCCGCGAGGCTGGGCTTCTGGGCGGGGGTGGGATTGCTGGCATTTTTCACGCTGATTGTGGTTATTGATCTCGAATACCGCTTAATCCTTCATCCCGTCAGTTGGGTCGGGGCAGGCCTGGGGTTGTTGATAGGCATCTGGCAAAAGGGACTTCTCATCACAATTCTGGGAGGGGCAGCGGGGTATGGAATTATGCTTGCCCTATATTTTCTGGGGGTTTTGTTTAATCGCGCGATGGCAAAAGCGCGTCACCAGGAAGTGGAAGACGCGCTGGGTTTTGGAGATGTGAACCTTTCCGGGATCATTGGATTGATGCTGGGGTGGCCTGAAATAATCGGCGGATTGCTATTCGCGATTCTAGCAGGAGGGGTGATCAGCGGATTGATCATTTTTATGATGTTCATAAGCCGTAGGTATAAAGCCTTGACCGCAATCCCTTACGCACCATTTTTAGTGCTCGGTGCGATCATTTTCCTGTATATACCGAAACAATAACCGCATACAGCCTGGGCCAACATCGCACATCCTGCAGTTCCGTTTAAAACACAGGAACAGCCGGTCCGGCAGCTAAAATTTGCGGGGAAACATTTTCGGAAAATTGTTCAAAATTTTGAATAAAACGCAACGCCTGCTCCTGCGCCTGTCGTTCATACGCTGCCCGGTCTGCCCAGGTTTGTTCGGGATCCAATATTTCTTGAGGAACATCCGGGCAAGCCGTAGGCACCCAGAGTCCAAAGAAACGATCTCTGCGCATCGATATTTCTTCCAGGTGATACATTAAAGCCGCCCTGACCATCGCGCGCGTATAGGGCAGAGAAATCCTTTTCCCTGTACCATAAGCTCCTCCCGTCCAACCAGTATTGATCAACCAGACATTTGCCCGGTGTTCTTCGATCTTTTTTCCGAGCAGTGAGGCATATACACCTGGTTGAAGCGGTAAAAATGGGGCGGCAAAACAGGTAGAAAATGTTGCCTGGGGTTCAATTCCCAGGCCTTTTTCGGTGCCTGCCAGTTTTGAGGTATACCCAGAAAGAAAATAATACATCGCCTGCGCGGAGGTTAGCCGTGAGATGGGTGGAATGATGCCAAAAGCATCGGCGGTCAATAGAAATATATTTTCCGGATGCCCGCTGTAACCTTCAGGGACACGGTTGGGGATGTATTCGATGGGATATGCCGCCCGGGTATTCTCAGTCAGCGCATCGCTGTCAAAATCAATCTGGCGAGACAGGTTGTCGCACACCACATTCTCCAGCACAGTGCCAAATTGGTGAGTTGCATCCCAAATTAAAGGCTCCAGGTCCGGGCTTAAGCGAATGGTTTTAGCATAACATCCGCCTTCGAAATTGAAAACGCCGGCTGAACTCCATCCATGTTCATCATCGCCGATTAATTTCCGTTCGGGATCGGATGACAGGGTGGTTTTACCGGTTCCGGATAGGCCAAAAAATAACGCCACATCTCCTCTAGATCCCACATTCGCCGAACAATGCATGGGCATTACGCCTTTTAGGGGCAATAAATAATTCATCACGGTAAAGATCGATTTTTTGATTTCCCCAGCATAACTCGTTCCACCGATCAAAATCATCTGGCGCGTGAAATCAATGACAATAAAGGTTTCACTGTTGGTGCCATCTTCTTCAGAATTCGCGTGGAATTCAGGCGCATGGATAATTGTAAATTGCGGGATCTGGTCGGGAATATTTTCTGGGGGAACACGGATAAATAAATCGTGCGCGAATAACGCGGACCAGGCTTTCTCTGTTACCACCCGGATAGGCATCATATAATCTGGGTGTTTTCCAGCTTGAAGATCCATGACGAAAATATCTTTCTTCTGAAAATATGAATCAACTTTTTTTAAGAGCTGAGAGAACTGATCCGGATCCATATCCTGGTTAATTTTCCCCCACGAGATATTTTGCTTAAATTCAGGCCCATATTTTACGATGAACTTATCTTTTGGCGATCTTCCGGTAAATTTACCAGTATTCACGACTACCGTGCCCCCAGGTGCCAGCATACCTTCACCGCGAAGTATCACCTGCTCGACTAACCGGGCAGGCGGCAGGTTCCAATACACATCCCCAAAATTGCGTAAGCCGTGATTTTTCAGGTCGTACTTACCAGGGATGCCGTAATTGGTCATAATTATTAATCCTCCATGGTAGATGAATAAATTATTGTTTTGGCGTTATCATGCGTGGGAACCAGTACCATAACATATCGGCGGCAGGTTTGCCGTTGATTGATGGTGAGAAATCCTGAACTGTTGCAGGCGGGTAAAATCCCTGAGATACCAGGCCATCGATCCACTCTCGTTCATTGATGGCGATGAGTACAGCATTGTAAAGCTTAGCCTGCTCGGCCAGATCCGGTGTAAAGCTGGTTTGATCTTTTTCGACATTCAATGTATCGAAAGACACGCAGCTCGCCTTTAGCACCGCGCACCCTTGCGCTGCACTTTTAACCGACGCGTAATTTACCGCAATTATTAGCGGTTTGTCCACGCTTTCTTTGAATTTTGCTACGTCCTGATCCAGCAGCTGGCCCATTTGATCGGCCAATTGTCTGGCTGAAGCGCTGGGGGAGTCACTCAACCTGGCAGACCAGATTAAATAAATTTCATCCAGCTCTCCGATAAAATCCGGAACGTCCTTCATCCCTGGAGAATATGGAAGCGCCCACGCGATCTTTCCTTTATAACGTGCTCGCACTTCGTTTATCAAGTTTTGCCATTTCTTTTCCACATCCACAGGGAGATTTGACGGCTTTCCATTTGGCAAAATACCGCCTGGCAGAGCAGGACTGATTTGGGGATCGCCCAATACCAGGACTCCGGCACTCACTTGATTGGCTAAATCGGCGTGATGTAATATAAATGACCGGTAACGGTCAAACCAGGTCTGCCACCACGAAGTGTCATTCTGAGAAGCATTCCACCATTGATCAAGGGGTTGTTCGAAATTTATTTTGGGGAAGATGCCTATATTTAATTCTTTATCCTGAGCCCAAACCATCATCTGGACCAGATCCTGCCAATATGCATCCTGACCGGTGACCGTTTCGAACACCGGTGGGTTTATTCGGGTAGCTGTCCAGGTCGGATCGATTACCACCCAATTACTGCCAACATGCTTGATATTATCGAAACCCCAGGAAATGTATGGCTGCCAGGAAGGCCGGTACGCCGGCTGAAGTTCAATACCCGCCAGGAAAGATGATCCCCTGGGTTTAATTTCACCAGTATCGACCGTGGTAGCCGTCACAGAAGATTGAATCCATGCCCAATCTTTGATTTCGGCTTGAATATTTTGAATGGTCTTTCCGGGGGTCAATGTTTTTCCAGGGGCATCGGATCCCATTGAAGAAGCATCATCTGCCACTCCGCATTGATCGTTGCGGCAAAAACGGTATCCGATGTTAGGGACCAACTGTAAAGGATTATACAGGATAAATAACCACTGCCTGTTGCCAAGAGGCCACATCGGAATGGATTGAGTCCATCCATAAGGATTGAATTGGATAGAAACCGTATCATTTACCGGCGTATTTTCCGGCACGGTTACGGTAAAAGTGACCGGCGCAAAATCCTTGGTTTGGAAACCGGTGATTGTGTCATCGATAACCGTATCTTTTTCCGGAACGATTAACTGCCGAACGATAACCTCACCAGACTGGCCTCTTTCTCCATTCCAGAACCCATCTCCCGCCGTGTATTTATAACGTAAATCAAGGCCTGCGGGTAAAGATAAGGTCAGGTTATATCGCCCATCCGGCATTAATGTCATTAATGGTGCGCGTGAAGCAATGGTTGATACGCCGCCACCCATGTCCGCGAAGGTATTGCCCAGAGAGAGGATATTGCCAATGATCCGCAGGGGTATTCCCCGGGCAGTGTCGGAAGGAGCAACAGCCACAAAAGTTACTTTTACCAATTTCGCGGGTTCCATCCGGATCGGGGCGGGAGTTGCCATCCCTGCAGAAACCTGCGCGCCTTGCTGGAATGGTTCATAAATCCCATCCAGACTGTAGGCAACGATATTATGAACGCCTGCCGGCAAGCCTTCAATCAAATAGCTTCCGTCCGCAGCGGTCAATGTCTGCACACCACCTGCGGTGACCATTACGTTAGGGATGGGGGTATTTGTTTTCGAATCTACGACCTGTCCGATCAGACGGCCGTAGACGCCAGCAAACGGCAGATCCTGCCAACCGCTGATGATGTCGTTTACAATAATTGGCCCAGGGACCTGGAGCAGGCGGTAGCGCAGCTGTTTGCCGCCAGATGAATATTCAATCTTCGGAGATGCGCCTTCCTGCCCATAACGATATTTCACTAATGATCCAATGAGAATCGGAATGGTAAAGTTGTAATGATTGTCGCCCTTATTTTCCATCCGGTACCGGGAAGGATTCAAAGCCAGACCCGTGACCTCATCCAGCAATTCAATAAACAATGGTTGGGTTGTGGTGGTTTTGGCCGGAGCATCCACCTCAAATGTCACCTGGGCCAGCAATTGGGCTGCAGGCTCCGAGGTTGAGGCGGGCGTCATATTTGGAGATAAAGTAGTTTGGGCGGGTAAACAACCTGTGAGTGTGATCAAAACGATTAACAGCCGGGAAAGGTTGCCGGCAAAGCGTTGCATAAAATTGCTGTTGGTCATGGATGTTAACCCCTCAATGGTAGGATGAACCGTCAACCGTGAATAACTCCTGTGATTAAATCATGCAATCCACCAATTTATTGCTTTTTTATCAAAGGGTCAAAATATCGATGGATTTCGTCTTGCCGGTTTGCCAGGCTGCCCAACACGCCGTTGACAAACCTGGGTGTGCTGTCAGCTCCGAACATTTTTGCTAATTCAATCGCCTCATTGATCGCAACTTTTACAGGCGTCATATCTGAAACGGCAAATTCCCATAATGCTATCCGGATGATGTTTCTGTCAATGACCGCGACCTGATCCATTGGCCATTCCGGCGCATGTTGCGAAATAAATTGATCTAGTTTTTCGAAAAGTGGATATACCCCATAAATTATCTGGGATGTAAATTCTGTCAGGCTGTTCTCCATAGGATTTTCATCTATCCGTTGTTCGAGGACAGTGGCAGGCGGGTGACCCGATATATCTACTTCATAAAGAACTTGCAAGGCGACAGAACGTGCCTTGGTTCGAGATTTCATGAGTTATTTTTATTCAACTTCAGATCTATAATCGATATCTTCCACGTGGATGTTTACTTTACCCACTTCCATTCCAACCATTTCTTTAACAGCTCTGGACACCTGGTTTTGGATCGTCCGGCTGACATCCCTGACATTTACATCGCGTTGGAAAATCACATAAACATCCGCATAAACCGTATTGTTTTCCACGAATATTTCTACGCCGTCGACGGCTTCTCGTTTAAACACCCGATTGATCCGGCCCGGAACTGGAGCAAGCCGGCTTATCCCAGGAATGCTGGATACGGTTAATTTTACAATGGTAACCAACACGTCTGGTGCAATAGTGGTTTTGCCAGTGAAATAAGATGGATCGCTCATGGACACTCCATATACTGATCTCGACCAATTATAACTTATTTCCCATGCTCCGTTATCGGGATCGTGCTGGTGGCATGCGGCAGTACTGCAATCTTGGGCCGAGACGGAAGGGTCTTAAATGATCGATCCACGGCTCGTTGTAAACTGTCGTCGGGATCAATCAAAAGTCGGCGGACCCGTCCCTGATCCATATTTGAAACCAGAATAAATTGGTAATCGAGCAGGATGCGCGCAATCTGGTAACTCTTGTGCGGACCCACTTTAAATCCATCTTTTTGGAACCTGTCCAGGATGTCCTGTTGAGAAGGGATACCCTGCACATAGGCTTCATAGGATTCGCTTCCAGATCCTTCAGGACAGGCGGCGGCTAATATGATCATCCCGCCTTTCCTGGTCATCAATGAAGCATGGGTCATCGCTTTTTGGGCCTGATATAGATTTATATCTTTTGGGTGCCCACCGGCTGAAGCAATCACCAGATCGTACGTCCCTTGAACCATTGTCTGACAGATCTGGCGTGCTATCGGAATTCCTTGTTGCATCACCAGGCGCGGCTGGCCGAAAAGCACATCGGCAACTTCATGCTCTCCACTCAAAATGAAATTAAGCGCGAAGTGGGTGCCAATCATATCGCCCATTTCTTCGATATCCAGCCTGAGTGGATTATTCTCATAAATCCCGATCATCGAGTTAGGATCGACAAGCATGGCATGATTGGTATTGATGGTGCTGCGAGCTCCCAGGCCAATCGCTGCGGTTTTTGAGCCTCCTGAAAAGCCGGCGAAATGATGTGGTTCAATGTTTCCGGTAACAATTTTCAAGTCCGATTGAAAAAATGCCCGGTTAACCCATAATTCGGTCCGGCGAGAAGTCATCCCCAGCCGGGTTAGATTTGCACTGTCATCACAATTATGGGAAACCACCGTGTACTTATCGACCACCTCTTGAGGTAAGATACGCGAGAATTCCTCAGGCGGCATCGGGGTATGGGTTCCGGTGGCTATATAGAATTTTATTGCGCCCGGATCAACCCCAATTCGATCCAAACGCGCTAACAACGGAGGAAGCATTATACGATACGGAACCGGCCTGGTTTTATCATTAACCGCAATCGCAACGGATCTGGCATCCCGAAAAGCATCCAGGGGTATCTCACCTAAAGGATGTGAAAGAGCCTGTTCGATTTTCTGGTCGATCTCCACCTGAGTCAGGAATGTTGTCACCGGCGGTAAAATGACATCAGCCAATAACTGGTCATCCAGGTGAAATTCGGTGTGTGTCTGACCGTAGGGAATAGAATAGGTTGGCATGGTTAACCTGTTATTTATGGAAGTTCGTTTGTATTTTAATTTTACGACGCAAAAAAGAAAACGTAAACCACTACGATAATCCAAGTATAATACCCTCCAGGTTTTGGCACGGAGGAAAAGATCTCATGGCAAACCGTTCAGTCCTGTATGAATTAATCATAGATTTAGCGCAGAAGCAGTGGGGAATCAGCTGCCCGCTCGATCAGACCTTAACTGGTCCTGTTCAATACGGCTGGGACCGGTACAAGAAAGATTCGGAATCGATGACATTTGGGGGAGGGCTTCTGGCTGGCTCCCCGCTACCGGGTACACGCAGGATGATTTTCTGCGGGTATTCACCCGCCTGGGAAGGATTTTACGTTTCCGCACTGGGCGGCGCGATGTATATTTTCCACCGCATCGGAGTCAATTATGTCTGGCTGCGCGGACGTTCTGACAGGGACGTGGTGCTGGTGATTAAGTTGGAAAATGAGCAGTATTCTCTGCGATTTGAACCGATCGAACCAGAAACGATCTGGTCAGGATACACCGACCAAAATGGACGCACCTGGCAAGGTTTTTACGCGCTGCAGCGGGCTATATTCGAGAAATATCGTGGGGAGTATAAAAATGATGCTTTCCGAATTTTAACGGTTGGACCTGGAGCGCGGAATACCCGCGAAGGGGCAATCGGCTCCAACCAGGTAAAAAAAGGCGATTTGAGTGGGATCGACGATTGGGCAGGCCGCGGCGGTTTGGGCTCGCGGCTTCTCCAACATCATCGGGTAGCCGGGATCGTGTTTGGTGGAGATTGGCAAGATCCGGCAATGAAAGAAGCCCGAGAGCTGGATGAATATTTTCTGGAGCATTTTGGCCAGCGAGCCATCTTATCTGACCTGGCTTTATCTCAAAAATACCGTTATGTGCCCAAATTTGATACCGGCGGAACCTTTGGCGTCAATATGCACGAAGCCGAAGATCGCCTGTTTAGCTTCAACTACAAATCGATCCACGAAAACGATGATAAACGCCTGGAACAGCACCAGAATTTCATCATGGAGCATTATCTTGAGCAGTTCAATTCCGAAATTATTCAGCCGCGTAATTTTGACCATTGTGGAGAGCCGTGCGCCATCGCCTGTAAAAAATTTGTGGGTGAGTTCAAGAAAGATTACGAGCCTTATCAGGCCTTAGGCCCCAATTCTGGGATATTTGACCAGCGCGCTGCGGAAATGGTCAATAAGCATGTGGATACTCTAGGATTGGATGCGATCCAGGCCGGCGGAACAGCTGCCTGGATCATGGATTTAGTGTCGGCTAAATTAATTCCAGCTCAGGATTTTAGTCTGCCGGTTGAAGGTCCGCGGTTTGACTTTGCCAGCCGTGCCGTCGAATTCGACATCATTAAAGACTCGGCTCATAACGCGAATTATGCGAAAGAAATCCTGGATATGATCGTATATAAACCGGAAGGGGAGCCCTTCAGAAGGGGGATGCGTTATGCCGCCAAATGGCTGGATCAAAAATATAAGATCCATTCCATCGACCGGGCGGTTTACAACGCCCATGGAGAAGAAGGATGTATGGTCCCTAACCAGTATTGGGTGCCGGGGATGTTCTCACCGATGCCGTTAATGGGCAAATACTTCTCGTTCTACGGTTTCGAATTCTATCCGCCGTATGATTTAGGTAAAAAGAATGTGGAGCGCTTTGTCTACGAGCTGTATTCTGAAAACAGCGGCTCCTGCCGTTTCCACCGGAAATGGGTCGAAGATATTATTGATGAGATCATTCTTTCCCATTTTGACCTTGAATTTGATTATTGGGACACGAACTTTCAACTGGCAAAAGAAATCCATTTGCACCAATCGGCCGCTTCCGTGCTCTGGGAAAGCGAACGGGTCATGGACATCATTCAACTGTACCTTGAAAAATGGGGCAGAATTGGATTGAATAACCCCGCGTTAGCAGAGTGGATCGGGAAATTTCGGGCTGATAAGCGCGCCGCGGCGAAAGAATATTGGCAGGAGATGTACCGCGGAATGGATGATGCGTTTCAACAAGGTATTAAAGAACCAGCGCACCCCGAACATGGCTTGCTGATAAAATAAAAAGGCGAATAATCAACCCCCACTGGACGTAAACGCGACGACTTCATCCCCACGCAGGCTCATGCAAATGACCCCCTGAACAACGCCATCACTTGAGGGCACTTCGTCGCAGCGAAAACGGATAATTTTTCCCAGCTGGGAGATGATAAACAAATCATCATTTAAATCGACTGCTTGAACGCCTATCACGTGATTATTCTTAAAAAGCTGTTTTCCGCTGCCGCCCATCGATTTATTGGGTGAAAATCCAGACATCGCCCGCATCGTGCCTTTTCCATCGGCTCCAACCACAAACACATCACTATCGTCATATACAGCGGATAAACCAACGACCTGGTCGTCGCCACCCAGGCGGATAGCCCAATCTCCCTGGGGCGGAATAAGCTTTTCACTAAAACGTATTCCGGTACCATTTTTGGTGACAGTTAATAGCTCACCATCGCCATTGGTCCAGCAGGCGGCGGCTAAAACGCCAAATTCACCGTATGGATACATTGCAGTACCCGGTTTCATATGTTCGCCAAACAGGTGGTGCCGCAGATTTCGCATGCGTCCGCTGGCGCTGACCAGGGCAACATAACCGGAAGACTTTTCAGGCAGGATCGATATCAGAGTTTCATCAGGCTCTAATGGCAGCCGATCAAAAAGCGATTCGCCTTTGCTGCGCACCGCAGTTTCTACCACGCGGTTCAAGTTCAAGCGGTACACCCGCGCCCGGCTGGAGAAAAGTAGCAAGTTCTGATTGTCATCGACGCTGGTCAGGCTGATAGGTTGGTCATCACTGCTCAGTTCCAGGTCAAATATGCCCATTCCCCCGCGGTGCTGCCGATTATAAAGGTGGCGGTGGGTGCGTTTGGCAAAACCCAGACGGCTGGCCGTCAGGATATTGATCGAAGTCGGACCTTCCGCGGGTATAGCAGGTTCATCTACCCGCGACGCAGCTTCGAGTTCGGCATCATCCTGCAACCGTGATTTTTCGACTTTTCGTTGGGATGAAGCAGGTTTTATTTGGGCTTCCAAGTACTCGATATAAGCGACAATTCGTGGATCGACACCCTGTAAGTCAGGACGCTGCATAAGAACATTTCCCTCTCATTTTTTCTGATTCTATCATTTTTATCTGATTAGAGACAGGTCTGATTTTTGGGTGGGGGAGAGGGTTGCAAACCGGTAGAGGATAATTGTTTTGAAAAATACTAGAAAAATATCCTTACTCATATTGACCATCTACGTATCATTGAGTGTATGCATGTGTGAAATAATATTTTACCAATCGGGGTGGGGGGGGCGATTCGAAGGAAAAATCACGGATTTTGCGCCTGGCACATTCTACGCTTTTGATAAGTATTATTATCATTAACAATTATGATATAATGTGTTTACACAAGATTCAGTCCATAAAACGAAACATTACAAATTGGAAACTCAAATTTTGAGGTATTTATTTTCGAGAAATTCTATGTTCTCCTCCAAACCATAATTTGCATTATAAATTGGTTTATGGATATCTTAGCCTTTTATGTCCCTAACCATAATCAAACTGCAGAATTTCACAACTATACCTTGCAGATTTAGGGATATTATCACAGATCTATTGCATATAATTGAAAAAATTTCTTATCCCTCCACATAAATTCTAAACGTTTAGATAACCGCCTGGAATGCTCAATGGAGACTGTAATGCCAGACCAACCCTCCTCATCCTCAATCAACATTGCGAGTGCGAGCGCAAAGTACATAGATAGCATCACCCTGGCTCGCTCCGCGAACACTGCCCGCACGTACCGCAACGGAATGGCAGTTTTCCTATCAGTCTTGCGAGATCATAAACTTGATCCTGACCAGCAGCCTGTCACCGCCCTACCCGAGGATGCGATCGTATGGCTGGCGGTTGGATTGAAAGATAATGCGCCGACTACCGAAAGACTTTACCTGACCGCTGCCACCGGTTTTTATGAATATTTAAGCGCCGAAAATTTAGCCGTGATTAATTTAGCAAGGGTCAGGCTGCTGATTCGTCAACGAGCCCGCCGCCCAGGGCAGCGCCTGCCTCAATTCCCAAAGGATGCGATCGACCAATTACTGGAAAAGATCGAGGAATTATCCACGAGAAAGGCTGATTCAGAACAATACCATGAGCACCTGCGAAACTTACGCGACCGGGCCTTTCTGGTAACGTTGGCTGACACCGGGCTTCGGGTTCACGAAGCATGCAATCTGCGACGCGGTGATCTGGATTGGAATGAGGGTCGCGCCATTATCATCGGCAAAGGCGACCGCCAGGCAGTCGTGCGATTCTCACGCCGTTCTCAAACGGCGATCAAAGATTATCTGGCAGCCCGCGCCCAATTTGACGGCGCATCGGGGCGTGCATTAACCGCCCTACCCCTCTTCGCTCGCCACGACAAAGGCGCCGGCAGCAAGGTTAAACCTATCACCACCGCCACCGGGCGGAATATTGTGGCTGAACGGGTGCGAGAATTTCTCGGGGTAGAATCCAGGGGGCGCATCACCCCCCACTCATTCAGGCACTACTTCGTGACCCGCGTTTTACAAAATTCGGGCAATTTAAAACTGGCCCAGGAGCTGGCTCGCCACCGGAACATCGCTGTCACTCAAAGGTATGCTCACCTGTCTGACAACGAGCTCGACCAGGGATATTGGGAAGTGTTTGAGGAATAGCGCAATTTTTTAGCTCCACTTAATTATTTCCTCATCCCATCAAATTAATTTATTATTATAATAAGAGTACTATTGTCCAATTAATGATCGGACCTTTGCAGGTCGTTTTATCCTCGTAAGCCTTAAACACATCATGCCGAAATTATCTCTAGCAAACAAGGTTTTCATCATTACAGGCGCATCATCAGGAATTGGTCGGGAAGTTGCCCTGGCGTTGGCCGATCACGGAGCCCGGATCGCAATCAGCGCTCGCAGCGCTGATCTTCTCGTCCTGACCGCTGATGCGGTGAGAGAGCGAGGCGGCGAGGTTTTGTGCATACCGGCAGATGTAACAGACCCTATTCAAGTAGAGCAATTAATCCATAAAACGAAATCATCCTGGGGAAAAATTGATGTATTGATCTCCAATGCCGGCCAGTATATTCGTGCACCAGTAGTAGAGCTAACGGTAGCAGACCTTGAGCGTTCGATGGCGGTTAATTTTTACGGGCATATTCACGCCGTCCAGGCAGTCTTGCCAGGCATGCTTCGCCAGAGCAGCGGGCACATTATTCTGGTTTCTACCATGGATGCGAAAAAAGGCATACCGCCTGATGCACCGTATATTTCCGCGAAATGTGCTTTAAGCGGTTTCGGTGATGTTATTCGTCAGGAACTCCGCCCACACAAAATCGCAGTCACGACAGTTTTTCCAGGCAGAGTAGATACACCTATGATCTCTCATTTGAGAATGCCCTGGATATCAGCAAAAATATCGCCAGAAACAACCGCCAAAGCCATCCTCAAGGCAATTCGCACCCGACCTGCGGAAGTGATCCTTCCCCCCCACGCCGTTTTACTGCATCTTGTAAATGTCATTTCACCAATTCTGGCTGATTGGTTTGTGCGCGTATTGAGACTGGAAGGACGAGAGATATGATCCCTTTTTATTATCCATTATTGGTGAGCCATCATGACCGTTTATCACAATCCTGCCATCCATGATTGGTTGAAAAAAATAACAGTTGCCTGGGTTCCGGGCCCTGCTACTCCCCTATTGGAAACAGCAGTAGAGAATTTGATCGAAAGCTTCCGCCGCAATGGGCACACAGTGCTTTCCCATCCCGGGGATTCTCCCGGACCGGATGTGCTCATCACGTCTGCGTTGTTCGGAAGACCAATCCACTTTCACGATTCAATGACATTAACCGCCAGACGCAAGTTCGGCCTGAAGAAAGCGCCGGTGGTGTTCACGCTGCTGCACGCGCACAGTAGAGAATGGCAGAATTTGCTTTCTCACCTGGAAGCAGCGCTGGTGCGGGAAAATCCCGAGCCAAAGGAATTTAAATTCCCTGGAATGGCAGACCTGGCGTATCACACCCTGTTCGAACAGGGAAAAAGAGGTGGGCCGCTGATGGCAGCGGCGCGGATAATTCAATCGCAAGCCATGAGCATTCGCAACATTCTGATGGTCGGTGATAATGACCGGCTTTTCTTTGCCTACACATTCGACCTGGTAGGCGCGTATCCGCGCACTGATTTTGGTGGAGACAACCATGAAAATGGCGATTTCTTTTATACCGATCTTATATACCGGATTTTGACCGCAGCCTGCACCCATGAGATCACCCAACATATCGTGGAAGAACCTCCGATCCCAATTCGAGTTTGGGAAGAATTGGATACACCCCGGGCCATGATGGATGCAGGGCGCACCCTGGGTCGTCTCGGTTTCTTCACCGAAATGGTTAAAGTGGCGAATTTGGTAGATGTGCCGCTGCTGGACCATGCAATTGCCAGCCAGTATAGCGAAGGTTGCTACGCGACCTGGGAACCGGCTCTGGATGCTTTGATATGCACGATCACTGGCAGTGCGCGCCCATTTGATAAAAACAATCTTACGGGGGATGAATTGGCTGTCGTCACAGGTCTTCGCGCTGACGGACAGGGGGCTCGTATCCGCCACGTGGAAAAGAAACTCAATGATCCGCCTTCTTCCGAAGCAGTAGAATTAGCTGGTATGGATGAAGCCTTGCCGCATATTGATTATCGTGGAAAAAAAGTGCCCGCGGCACGGTCCAAATTACACGGTCACCGCAGCGTGCAATCCTTCGATCCGACATTCGCCGAACATGTATATTTGGATCCGCCCAACTACACCTATCCGGTTTCTTGCTCCACCGAAGCCCAGGCGCTTGCAATAAGATCTGCTTTTGCCCGTTCGCAGGCTTTAAAAAATCCTGAGGATCCGCGTAAGATCGTCTTTACCATGCTACCCGGGCATGGGGTGTTGATCGTTGAGAAGTGGGTAGAAGGAAAAGCGCCGTTTGAGATCATATGTGAAGCCATCCGGGACGGTCGATTAGCCATTGGAAATGAAGTTCCGCAAGGTCCCCTTACGTATGTGGAAAACGATGCCGGCTACCGAGTACTCACTTTTAAAGCCTGACAGATTCTAATGGAATTCAAACACGGTTTTGGTACTGGTAATTCAGGTGGCAATTATGGTAAAAATGATTTATGGATCATAAAATTCCACCTGAGACCGAAGCGGAGCAGCTCCAGCGGCGCAATCGAGAGCTAACGATCCTGAACAGCATAGCCCAGGCTCTCAACAGCTCGGTTGACCTGCAGCAGGCGCTGGACGCCGTTTTGGCCCAGGTAGGCGAGTTATTTGATCTGCAGACCGGTTGGGTCTGGCTGCTGGCAGAGGAAACAGGAGGGCCTAATCTGGCTGCGGCTCAGAATCTACCTCCAGGTTTAGTTCATAATCCGGATCTCATGGAAGGGACCTGCTACTGTCTGGATACCTATCTGGCAGGTGATTTGGCTGGCGCGGCAAACGTGAACGTTATTACTTGCAGCCGGTTAAAAAGACTGGTCGGCGATTCATCTGGCTTACGTTACCATGCCAGCATCCCGCTATATGCTCATGGAAAACAACTAGGCGTGCTCAACGTTGCCAGCCCAGATTGGCGGGAGTTATCGTTGGAAGATTTACGCATTCTCTACACGGTAGGTAATCTGCTTGGGATCGCGGTCGAACGCGCCCGGCTCTTCAGCCAGAGTGCAGAGTTTGGCGCCACAGAAGAGCGCAACCGTCTGGCCCGAGAGATTCACGATACCCTTGCGCAAGGATTAACAGGAATTACTTTGCGCCTTGAGACGGCAGAGGTGTTAATCAACAATAAAGCAGATCCGCAGGATATCCGGCAGACGATACACCAGGCCTTAGATCTAGCCCGGTCGAATCTCGAAGAAGCACGGCGCTCCGTTCTCGATCTGCGCGCCGCCCCCCTGGAGGGCCGAGGATTGTCTGAAGCATTACAAGACCTGGTAAAAAGTATCACGGCACACGGCCAGCTAAAAGTGTATTTTAAACAAAATAATTCGATCCGCTCCTTGCCTGGGAGGATCGAAACCGGTCTGTTCCGCATCGCGCAGGAAGCGCTTTCCAATGTAGAGCAGCATTCGAAAGCCCAACAAGCCTGGGTGCGGCTGACTTTTGCACCCAACGAAGTTAATCTCGCAATTGAAGATAATGGACTGGGTTTTGATCCGGCTCAGACCGCCCCCGGTCATTTTGGGATTATCGGCCTGGCAGAACGAGCCAGGCTGCTGAACGGCAGCCTGAACCTGGAAACCGGCCTTGGGGAAGGCACCCGGATAGAAGTCGTGGTTCCAATATGATAAAGGCGTCTCAATGGGAAAACCTGTTCGAATTCTAGTGGTTGACGACCACCCGGTCGTCCGTGACGGTCTCGTGGCAATATTATCCACCCAGCCTGATTTTGAGGTGATAGCGCAGGCGAGTACTGGCCGCGAAGCTGTTCAAAAAACAGCTTCTTATTTACCAGACATCATTCTGCTTGATTTAGAAATGCCGGATATCGACGGAGTTGAAGCTTTACGACAGATGCACGAGCGCAATCCTCAGGTGCGAGCCCTGGTATTTACGGCCTTCGATACCGACGACAGAATTCTTGGCGCGATAAAAGCCGGTGCCCAGGGCTATCTGCTAAAAGGGGTACCTCGCGATGATTTATTTAATGCAATCCGAGTGGTCAATAACGGGGGATCACTTTTACAGCCAGTCGTAACCTCCAAGCTGTTGCGGCATGTAAGCGGCGAGTCAGGTATGAATTCTCCGGCAACCTCCGAGCTAACCGGGCGTGAGAATGAAGTGCTAAATTTGCTGGGCAAGGGGCTGCGTAACCAGGAGATTGCAGAACGTCTGACGATCAGCGAGCGCACCGTGAAATTTCACGTGTCATCCATATTTGCGAAACTTGGCGTAGGGAACCGAACGGAAGCGGTCAGGATGGCAGCGCTCCGTGGATTGATACAGCTCGAATAAATTCCTTCAGCACAAACATGATTGTGACCCTTCCCAAGCACCTGTACTTTTGTACATAGGATAAGTCTGTAAATTCGTACAGGTACCATTCCAGCCCATCGTTCGATGCGATGGGCTCTGGCTTTTGTTATGCTGACAGGTAAGAATTTTATGCTTGAAATAGGAGTGGCGCAGATGGTCGAGAATGGTACCCATACAGCGGTCATTACCGGAGCCAGCCGCGGACTTGGATTGGCATTGGCGCAGGCTCTGGCGCGGCAAGGATGGCAGCTGATTATCGATGCCCGAGAGCCCGAAGCTTTGGAAGCCGCCCGAAGGAAACTCTCACAATGGTCTCAGGTTACGGCGATCCCCGGAGATATTTCAAACAGCCTGCACCGGGCAGCACTGGTCGCAGCGGTCGAAAGGTCCGGTAAGCTGGATGCAATGGTGAACAATGCCAGTATATTAGGACCTAGTCCTCAACCCCGGCTGCTGGATTATCCGCTTCGTATTTTCGAAAAAGTTTATCAGGTCAATGTATTTGCTCCTCTTGGCCTGATCCAAGAGATCCAACACACTTTTATACCATCCCCGGTGATCGTCAATCTCAGCAGTGACGCCGCGGTCGAAGCGTATGAAGGTTGGGGCGGATACGGCTCTAGCAAAGCCGCGCTTGAGCAGCTTTCCGCTGCGCTCGCGGTCGAAAATCCGCAGTGGCATGTGTATTGGGTAGATCCAGGTGATATGCGTACCCAAATGCATCAGGAAGCATATCCTGGCGAAGATATCAGCGACCGTCCCCTACCCGAAACCAGTGTTCCTGGGATTCTATCGTTGTTTAGCGGACAGCTTCCAAGCGGTCGATACCAGGCCCGTCAGTTAGCTGAATTTCATAAGCTGGTTTCATAGAAAGGGATGGATATGCGTCCGTTACAATTGGAAGAAACAAGTTTGAAAAGCAAATTAAGTACATTCTCAGCCGTAGATTCGAACGAGGTTCTGCTGTCGAAATCGACCGGATTAGATTTTCAATTATCTCCCGGCCTTGAAGCCAACGAACCCCCAGAAGCACGCGGTCTTACCCGAGACCAGGTGAGGTTAATGGTCTCTGACCCTGCCACCGACCGGATCGTGCACACTCATTTTCAAGCGCTCCCCGATTTCCTTGAGCCCGGCGACTTGCTGGTGATCAACACCAGCGGTACTCGCAATGCTGCCCTGGATGTTACCCGGGCAGACGGCACCCGTCTCGAACTGCATTTATCCACCCATCTTCCGTCTGACGATTGGACTGTTGAGCTCCGCTTACCTTTCATAAAAGGAGCATTGCCATTTTATACCGCCGATCCTGGCGAAAAATTGACCTTACCGGGAGGTGCTTCCGCGACTTTACTTGCCCCATATGGACAGGGTAAATCCAGTCATTTGGAACACCACCGGCGGTTGTGGATCGCGAATATTCACTTTCCAGTGCCGGTAGATATTTATCTGGACCAATATGGGTTCCCAATTCGATATAAATATGTGAGGGACGCCTGGCCTAACGAGTATTACCAGACGGTTTACGCGACCGAAAAGGGAAGTGCGGAAATGCCATCCGCTGGACGGGCCTTCACTTATGAATTGATCACACGCCTGGTTGCAAGAGGTGTGCAGTTCGCCCCCTTGCTTCTTCATACGGGTGTCGCAAGCCTGGAAGATCACGAGCCACCTTACGAAGAGTATTTTCGGGTTCCAATGGAGACAGTCAGGTTAATTAATTCGGCCCACCAAAATGGAAAGCGCGTGATCGCTGTTGGCACAACTGTCGTTCGTGCTCTTGAAACTGTCACCAAACAAAACCGGGAGACCTTTCCGGGTGGAGGTTGGACGAAGCTGGTTATTACCCCCGAACGGGGTTTGTATGCGGTCGACGGCCTGCTAACAGGTTTCCACGAACCGCAATCGACGCATCTCGCCATGCTTGGCGCGATAGCCCGTTCCGAGCACCTGCGTTTGACATACAACGAAGCATTAAAACGAGGATATCTATGGCACGAATTTGGCGATCTTCACCTGATCCTCAAATCGGTTATTTATAACGGATTTTAGGTCGCACTTTATTCGCCGGATACGAAAATTAAATGTATGTGCTTATTGTGCGCCGCTTAATTATGCTTCAGCCTTGTGCCCCATCATAATCCGATCACCGCCCTCGGACTTAGAAGCGTACGATGCAGCGTCACAAGCCAAAAGCACACGCTCGGCTGTTGCCCCATGATCTGGGTAAGCAGCCACCCCAATCGAGATCGTGACCGGACCAATTTGCTTGCCGTCGTATTTCAGATCCAGGCGTTTAATCGCTTCTCTCAACTGCTCTGCTCTCCGCCAGACATCTGCCAATGCGGCCTCAGGCAGAACGATGGTGAATTCATCTCCGCCGTAACGGCAGGCCACATCTTCTCCCCGGAAGAGTCTTATTAATTCGAACCCTAGTGATTTTAAGACCAGGTCCCCAGCATCATGGCCAAACCGATCGTTAATCGGCTTCATGCCATCAATGTCAAACATGATGATCCCAACCGAGGTTGAATGACGGTTCCCCCGGCGAATTTCACGTTCCAGGGTCTCTTCCATATAACGCCGGTTGTACAATTTTGTCAAAGGATCGCGGATTGCCTGGCTACGCAGTTCGTCCCGTAATTTTAGATTTGTTAAGGGAATGGCGATATACTCACCGATCCTGACAGCCAGTTGTTGTTGTTCCTGGCTGAATTCCTGCTTGATCATATTTTGCGGCATTCTAAGATGAAGGACACCGACTAATTCACCCTGGGCAATCAGCGGAACACACATATACCCGGATTGCAAGGGTTCTTTAATATGGCTGCATACCGGCTCTGAATCGGGATCTGCGATCGAATATACCCTTCCCCGTCTGAGCGCCCAACATTCATTTATTGCCAGCTCATGCTCTGCTGGTCCGGGCGGATCGCTACCCCACGCCGCGACATTTTCCGCGGGATCTTTAATATCGCGGATGATATACAAGGCTCCAGAACAAATCGTGATTAATTTTTGCATATAACGAATAATGATTGGATATGCCTCATCAGCCGTTCGGCAGGCTTGCAGTAAATCACCCATTTCTGTGATTAAGGAATTTTCTTGCGTGCGAATTTCCAATTCGTGCACCTGCGCGTTCGACATATCTTTCTCATTCACCGTCTTTCTTTCCACACGCTTGCGATCTATCAGGTTTACGAACATCTCTCCGTTTATTTTCAAAAGTGCGAGAATATCCTGCGGCCAATCCACTTCATTTTTAATCGATTCAAAGCCCAGGTAACCTTCCAAAGATCGATTTGAAACCAGAGGTATCGCGGTGAAAGATTTAATCCCTTTCGCTTGTAAATAAACAGCCTCTACCCGGTCAGGGCTCATGGCATTTACGTGCGGAAAATGGATGGTTTCTAATTGGTTCAACTTATTCAGGATTTCCTGGAATTCGACTCGCGAAAAATCTTGCAGTTCTTCATGTTGAGCGTTATTGGGGCTGCAGTAGGAAGCTGCTTTTTCTTCCCCGCCGTCAGGAAATAAAACCAGGTAGCCGCGATCGACGCCGATCAGCTTTACCATCGTTTCCAGTGCATGGGTTATGCTATCGTCTATTTTGTCCAGATTGACATTAATAAAATATGTGGCTATTTTTGCCAGTATATGCTCAATCCTGGACTTGAGCTGCGCTTTTTCTAATTTCTGATGCCATTCTTGATTTTCAGCTTCATGTATATCAATATGGTCGAGGTTTTGAAGCTGATAGGCAGCTGAATTTGCCAGAATACTTAAGAGTTCAACCTGTTCACTCTCAATAACCCTGATGTTATTTTCATAAAAAAAGGTGAGAACATACAAAGGTTGGTTGTTGGCCTTCAAAGGAATACCGACGGCAGATGTAAATTCTACATCCTGACTCCATGCTGTGCGGTCAGCCCAATTTTGATATTTCTCGACTACCAACGGCTGTGCGGTTTGCCAGACCTTCCAAGGAAGATCTCTCCCCATTTTTATCTGTGCGCCAATTACCTGCGCCAGCTTTCCGGTGCCATATTTTAATATGGCGGCCGAACGATCTGGAACGATTTGCCAGATACCCACCTGGCTGGTAGCAGCCAATCTGCCAGACCATTTGACGATGTTCTCCAGTAAAACAGAACGATCTGTGACGATTGCCAGATCCGGAAGTGCCTCTTTAAGCTGGCCAAGCCCCTGTTTCAATAGATGATGTTCGTTTTCAAATTGCTTTTGGAGGGTAATATCCTGACCGGCTACTAAGAAAATGCGTTTACCTTGATCATTTTCTTTAAGGGGAATTCTAGAAAAGCGGATCCAGCGTATCCCATCAGCCCCCCGGATTTCTTCATCTCGCATACTCGGAATCCCAGATTCGAGAATTTTGTCCTCTTCCTGTCGAAAAGCAAGAGCCTGTGCGCGAGGGAAAAACTTGAAATCCGACTCCCCAACCAGATTATGTCCTTTCTTACCGAGGAAATACTGATAAACAGGGTTGGTATACAGATAGCTGCCCTGGTGATCCTTGATAACGACCATGAAAGGCACTTTATCGAAACCGGTTCGGTAGCGCTCTAATTCGGAACACACAGCCTGGTTCTTGGCTGTATCTGCTACAGCGGATTTCCCGAGAAGAAAAATACTGGCTAGAACCAACCCGCTCCCGATCAGCATTAAAACCACCGTCACAATATCGATCAATCCGGGCACAATAACGTTAATGTAATTCTGATAAGCGGCATATCCCCCTAAAAATGACAGCAGAAAACAAGCAGCGGCCAATAAAATCCACGGCCGTGAATGAAGGGTGAATCGGATAGGTTTGAATGTCAGCACACCGGCAATGAAGAAAATCACCCCCGATAAAGCAAAACCAATCGCCCCAATGATTGAATTCATTTATCTCTTCCCCTCATGAAGGATCCATTCTTACATTCGAGCTGTAGAGATACCTATGCGGTAAAAAAGTTGTAAAACCAGATATGTTTTTTAAATTGCGGTTAGATTTACCTGCACAAAGGTGTTCATATATTATTAACGATTATATGGGAAGTGGTAAGATTCGCATATCTTTTTGCGTGAGGTGCTGTTGGAATGCGGATCACAACCTGGAATGTCAATGGGCTGCGCGCGATAATGAATAAGGCCTTCTTTGAAAGCGTCGATATCATTCATCCTGATGTGCTTTGTTTGCAAGAAATTAAAGCCCGTCCAGAACAGCTCGACAAAGAAAAAATAAATACAATCCAAAATCGTTATAAGTATGTCACCTGGAACCCGGCGCAGCGTCCCGGATACAGCGGAACGACTACCTGGACACACAGTGAACCTTTAGAAGAAAAAATGGGACTGGATTCGCAAGAATTTGATGGTGAAGGCAGGGTGATTGCCAGCAGGTTTCCAAAATTCTGGTTGTTTAATATTTACTTTCCGAACGGCCAGCGTGACCTGGGACGTGTTCCGTATAAATTGGATTTTTACAAAAGGCTGCTCGAAATGTGCGATGAATTGCATGCGCTCGGTCAAAAGGTTATCCTGACCGGCGATTTCAATACCGCGCACAAGGAAATTGACCTGCGCCATCCAAAACAAAACTCCACTGCAACGGGTTTCTTGCCGGAGGAGCGTGTTTGGATCGACCATTACCTTCACCATGGTTTTATCGATGCCTTTCGCAAGCTTTACCCTGACCGCGTCGAATATACCTGGTGGACGTATATTGCGAATGCTCGAAAGAATAATACGGGATGGCGTTTAGATTATTTTCTTGTAACGGGGTCACTCATGGATGATATTTCTGATGTCATCAACCACACAGAAATTATGGGCTCCGACCACTGCCCTGTTACCCTTGTGATAGATATTTAATCTTTTCACAGAAAACTATAATCTTGTGTCCCTTTTTATTAGAGAAATTTAGGTATACAATATCTGATTGATAAGATATATCCCATTAAGGAACGGTAATGGCAATAAATTCATCTCCGGGTGCTCGATTTGATGAAGCTCTCTCTTTGGAAAAACCGCTTCAAATTGTGGGGACAATCAACGCTTATTCTGCAACCCTGGCAAAGAAAGTTGGATTTAGGGCAATTTATTTGTCCGGTGGCGGAGTCTCAGCGGCCTCACTAAGCGTTCCTGACCTGGGCATCATCACTCTGGAAGATATCTTGATCGACGTTCGCCGCATCACGGATGCGACTGATTTACCATTACTGGTTGATGTAGACACCGGGTTTGGCAGCGCTTTCAATATCGCCCGCACAGTGCGCTCTTTGATCAAATCCAACGCCGCGGCCATGCATATTGAAGACCAGGTTCAAGCCAAACGCTGTGGTCACCGGCCTGGAAAAGCATTGGTTCCAAAGGACGAAATGGTTGATCGATTAAAGGCTGCATTGGATGCCAGAACCGATCCAACTTTTAAAATTATGGCGCGCACCGATGCGCTTGCTGTGGAAGGCCTCGGTGCTGCTTTAGAGCGGGTCCATGCCTACGCCCAGGAAGGGGCCGATTATATTTTCGCTGAAGCTGTTACGGAACCGGAAATGTATCGTTCATTTTCTCAGTCTGCCGGCGTGCCCATCCTGGCGAATATGACGGAATTCGGAAAAACCCCATTACTATCCATCGAAGAATTGCGAGATGCCGGCGTGGATATGGTCCTTTACCCCCTTTCTGCTTTCAGGGCAATGAGCCAGGCAGCTCTGCTAGTTTTTAAAGCGATCCGTGATCAGGGTACCCAGGCGGCCATGCTGTCGCAGATGCAAACACGTTCAGAATTATATGAAATGCTAAATTACCTATCTTACGAGCAGAAATTAGACGAATTGTTCAGCCAAGAGGAAGAATAATGGAAATAACAGACGAAGCTATCAAGCAAATGGCCCCCAAGAAAAAATCCGTTGCCCTTTCAGGCATTGAAGCAGGCCAGACCGCGATCTGTACGGTGGGTGCTAATGGGAAAGAGCTCCAATATCGTGGATATGAGATACAAGATCTGGCGCAGCATGCAACCTTTGAGGAAGTCGCTTTTTTACTGATCCACGAGGATCTTCCTAACCATTATTTTCTCTCACGGTACAAGCAAAAATTGCAGTCAATGCGAGGACTGCCCCAACCGGTGAAGTCTGTACTTGAACAGATACCTCCTTCCGCGCAGCCGATGGATGTTTTACGAACGGGCTGTTCGATCATGGGAACTGTCTTACCGGAAAGGGAAGATCAGAAAATTAGTGAGGCGCGCAATATTGCCGATCGATTGCTTTCTGCTTTTCCTGCGATGCTGACCTATTGGTATCATTATTCACGCAACGGCCGCAGAATCGAAGTTGATACTGATGAAGACTCAATCGCCTCACATTTCTTGCATCTTCTAGAAGGCACGACGCCCCTTGCAACCTTCACCAGAGCATTAGATGTCTCATTAATTTTATACGCAGAGCATGAATTTAATGCCTCGACGTTTACCAGTCGGGTCGTTTCTGGAACAGGATCAGATATATATTCCGCGGTCACCGGTGCAATCGGCGCATTGCGTGGCTATAAACATGGCGGGGCAAATGAAGGCGCCATAGAACTCATCGATCTCTTCCGCAACCCGAACGAAGCAGAAGCAGGAATCAGGCAGAAACTGGCCAATAAAGAAATCATCCTGGGATTTGGGCACCCAGTCTACACTGTTTCCGATCCTCGTTCTGGCATTATCAAAGGAATCGCCCGCGAACTATGCCAGGAAATTGGTATTTCTATTCTTTTTGATATTGCAGAGCGCATTGAACAGGTCATGTGGACCGAGAAACATTTATTCCCTAACCTGGATTGGTACAGCGCGGTGGTGTATCGAGCATTGGGGATACCCACCCGCATGTTCACCACTCTTTTCGTTATGGCGCGTACTGCCGGTTGGTGCGCCCATATTTTGGAACAGCGTTCCGACAATAAGATTATCAGGCCCAGCGCACATTATATCGGACCAGCCCCGCGTCCCTATATTCCACTAGGTAAGCGTCCGTAAGACGTCATATGAACAGTAAAAATCAGAATGGTAAACCAGCCCCTGACCAGGTCTTGGTAGATATTGTAAATTATGTAACTGGCGATTTTACGATCAGCGAGGAAGCTGCTTCGACTGCAAGGTTATGTCTTATGGATGCGCTGGGCTGCGCAGTTGCCGCCCTCGCATTTCCAGCTTGCACTAAACTTCTGGGCCCGATCATTCCTGGAACGGTTGTGCCGCATGGTGCGCGAGTACCGGGCACACCGTATCAGCTTGACCCGGTTAATGCCAGTTTTAATTTTGGCAGTATGGTTCGCTGGCTGGATTATAACGATACATGGCTGGCAGCGGAGTGGGGGCATCCCTCAGATAATCTGGGCGGAATTTTGATGGTAACAGATTGGTTATCCAGATCTGCGAAAGCCAGGAACCAAAAACCGGTTTTAATCAGTGATGTATTAAAAGGCCTTGTTCAAGCTTACGAAATTCAAGGTATTTTGGCCCTGGAAAATAGCTTCAACCGGGTTGGCCTGGATCACGTGCTCCTGGTAAAAATTGCGACGGCTGCCGTGGCAACTCGCATGATGGGCGGATCGCGAGATCAAATCCTGAATGCGGTTTCAAATGCGTGGATTGATGGCCAGGCATTGCGCACCTACCGTCACGCTCCGAATACAGGCTCTCGTAAATCCTGGGCAGCCGGAGATGCTACCAGCCGAGGAGTGCGTTTAGCCTGGATGTCGATGCAAGGTGAAATGGGATATCCAACCGCGCTTAGCGCCAAAACGTGGGGGTTTAATGACGTGCTTTTTAGAGGGAGTGAAATTAAGCGGTCAATGCCTTATGGCGATTATGTAATCCGCAATATCCTTTTCAAGGTAGCTTTTCCTGCGGAATTTCACGCCCAGACAGCGGTTGAAGCTGCGATCTTGCTGCACCCGTTGATTAAAGATCGCCTGGACGATATCGATAAAGTAATCATTACCACCCAGGAATCGACTATCCGGATAATTGATAAACAAGGACGGCTTTATAATCCAGCGGACCGGGATCATTGCATCCAATACATGACGGCAGTTGGATTAATTTTCGGCAATCTGACAGCGGAAGATTATGAAGATTATCGTGCGCAGGACCCGCGCATCGATATTCTCCGACAAAAAATGGACTGTGTCGAAGACCCCCAGTATTCACAAGATTATCTCGATCCAGATAAGCGTTCGATTGCGAATGCGGTCCAGGTATTCTTTAAGAACGGCACACATACTGAGAAAATAGAGGTCCAATACCCCATGGGTCATCGCCGCCGCCGCGAGGAAGCTATACCGTTGCTGATAAAAAAATTTGAAAATAATCTTGAGAGTCACTTCCCAAAATCCCAAGTCTCTCCCATCCTGGATCTATTCTTAGATCCACATGCATTGGAATCATCCTCGGCGGACCAGGTGGTCGATTTATTTATCGATTAGCATGCAATTTAATAAAATCTAAAAAAAGTATCTGTCCAAAACTTGTTCTGAGAGTTTTATTCGCGAGGCGAAGCCTCGCGAATAAAACTCTCAAGCAATATTTTTCGGATATACACTAATTACGGTGTTGGCGTGATCTGGGTGGATGTTTGCAGTCCTGGAAGGGACTGCATCAGCATTGCCAGTGAGATGCGAATCGAGGCATTTAACTCGGTTTTACCTTGGGAGGCTGCCAGATTCGAGGCAGTCTCATATGCGGCGACCGCAGTCTGGTAGTTTTGGAGTAATTCGTTTGCTTTAGCAAAATACAAGTAGCCTTCTGCCGACGTAGGCTCCTCCCTAATAATAACCTGCGAGTCCTCTAAAGCAAATTGGTACTCTCCCGCAGCTAACCAGGATTGTGATCGTGAAAGTAAAAAATCAATTCGGTTTCCTAAAAGCGATTGTGCGATATCAAAATCTTCATTGGCTTGCTCGTTTTTGCCCATTTTGGTTTGAATTACACCACGCATTACCAGCAGGTCCGCATCAGACGGCGCAAATCCCAACGCTAAATTAATTTCATCCATAGCTTTTAGATAATTTTGCTGCGAAAGATACTGTTCTGCGTTCATCTGGTGGATATATTTACCAGAAACCGCAGGGTCTGGTTTCAGAAATGTATCGTAAAGGATCATAAAAACTACTAAAAGTAGACCGGCAATGCCTGTAAAGATCAAAATCTTACTCAGAAACTTTTTTTTCTGATTAGCATAAATCTCATCAAGACGCCACCACAAGTAAAGCTGTCCTGATGGTCGCTGATTGCGAAGCCCTTCTAGTTGGACTTGTCCACCTAAATCATCGAGCAATTTTTTCGCGTTTTTCTCAACATCCGCCACTAAATATTCAAACTGTGCAGCCTCGGCTTTTACAGGATTTTGTTTTGCAGACATATCATTGAGTCTTTGCTGCACTTCATCCATCTTGACCAGTAATTTTTTTGCATTTTCCGGATTTCTCTGGCCAATATGACTGATGTCAACCTCAAGCCGATCTAGCAAATCATTAAGTGAAACCGTTTGGACTGCATCCCTTATTTTCGAATAATTGAATCCCATTGTTCTCCCTGAACCCAAATAATTATACTTCGTCCAGCACATCCAATAAGAGATTAAAAAGGCAGCGGGTTATCCGCTGCCAGATCTCACACCAGACATATTACCGAGGGAGTGATTATTCCCGGTAGAACCCCATTCGTACATCAGGCAATTCCATGTACCACAGCAAAAACGCAGACAAAGCCATGGAAATGAGCGATAAGACCACATAAGCGGTGTTGAAAACCTGATTCCCATCCTGGTTGAGTGTGGCATGTGGAAATAACATCATCAACCGGCTGATAATGTTGAACCCTTGAGAAAATGAGATCAGATGCCAGGGCCACACAGCCACAGAGCGCCTGAATATTTGGATGATCGCGATTATCGTCAGGACTGCAAGCACCACCGGAAGCCACCATTCCTGAGTATTCGGGCTAAATGATTCCGGTGGGAATAAAATCATCGGAATAAATTGCAAAATGAGCATTACCGAAATCACGGAACGGGTGGTTATAAATTGCCTGACAGCCATCTTTACTCCCTGTGAGAAATCATATCGATAATGAGGAATTAAGAAATCATTCTAATGGTTAATTAAGGATTCTGTCAAGCTGCAATCGCATAATTCCGATACAAACACTGTGAAATATTAGAGTTTTTTTCTTGACATTTTATACAATCACGGGTATATTTTTACAATTACCCCAAGCTAAACAGCTACACCATTAATTTTTTGATTTAAATCTGTTTCGTGTCAATTGGTTTACTGAATGCCAACATTTCTTAGAAAATGGAGGTGATGTCGAGCATTATTTGAATGATCACTACGGTCGGCTGGCCACCCGATCGTACGGAGCATATACTTGTGGCCTTCCCAAATGTAACAATACCAAAGTGAGGAGAAGAAAACAATGCGTACTTTTCGGTTTTTGAGCTTGTTGATCATTGCTGCCATGGTCTTGTCGGCCTGCCAGACAGCCAGCGGCGAGATAAAAGTGGCTATTCTGGCCCCGCTCTCTGGGCCAGTACCGACCTTCGGCGTTTCGACCCGCGAAGGAGCCCTGCAGGCCATTGAAGAATGGAATGCGAAAGGCGGAGTCCTTGGCAAGAAAATCGTCGCCATCGTCGAAGACAGTCAATGCACACCTGATCCAGCATTAAACGCGGCCAAAAAAGTAGTTGAACAGGATAAAGTGCATTATATCGTCGGTGAAGTCTGTTCCAAGGCTTCGATCCCTGTCTCCGAATATGTGAACCAGAACAACGTGGTTCAGATTAGCGGGACTTCAACCAGCCCTGATGTAGTTCGTGACGCCGCCGGCAAGGTCAAGCCCTATACCTTCGTCGCCTGTTTCAATGATGAAACCCAGGGTAAAGTTGAAGCCAAGTTCGCCCTTGAAACCTTGAAAGCCAAGAATGCCTTTCTCATGGTTGACCAAACCAACGACTACGTGAAAGGCCTGTCGGAATATTTTGAAAAGAATTTCACAGCCGGCGGCGGCAAGATCGCTGGAAAGGCAAATTACACCGGCACGGATGTTGATTTCTCGGCCATCCTCACACAGATCGCCGAATCCAAAGCCGACCTAGTCCACCTGCCAGATTATTACAATGTAGTCAACCTGGTCACCAAACAGGCCAAAGCTAAGGGTATCAATGTCCCCTTCTTGGGCGGCGATGGTTGGGACTCACCCGATCTGGATGGGACGTCTTCTGAAGGTGGTTACTTCACCAACCACTACTCCCCCACCGAAGCACGTGAGGCAGTTCAAACCTTCGTGAAGAATTACGGTGCGAAGTACAAGGATGATAAAGGCAATCCCAAGATGCCGGATGCGTTAGCCGCTCTGGCGTACGACGCGACCAATATCCTGCTGAAGTCGATCGCGGATACCGGCGCCGATGATCCTGCCAAGGTGAAAGACACCATGGCAAAATCGAAATTCGAAGCGGTATCGGGCAGCATTACCTTTGATGCCTTCCACACCCCGATCAAACCCGTAACCATCATTGAGGTTAAGGGTGGAAAACCGGTGTTCAATTCGCAGGTTATGCCTTAAGCTTTACCCGTTTTACGATCGCAGGTCAATGGAGGGCGTTAATGCCCTCCATTGACTAATCTGGCATCATTTGTGAGGTATTCTGCGATGCAACCTTCGGCTGTATCTGAATTCGTCACCGGTAGCATATAAATCAAAAACTCGGCTTGATTGGGTTGGGAAGGGATTCTTGATCCTGCTGGCGGTTGGAGTTTTATTCATTCTGGGCCAGAACCTGATCAAGAACCCGCCTCTCTTTATCCAATACGTGGTGGACGGACTTCAATTGGGCTTTGTCTATGCTTTAATCGCCCTGGGTTACACCATGGTTTACGGCATTGTCAAGCTGATCAATTTTGCCCACGGTGATGTGTTCATGGTGGGGTCTTTTATCAGTTTTTATTCCATTACTAAATTCAATTTGCATCGTTGGCCGAAGCAGTGTATTTCCTGGAATCTCTGAGACACTGGTGGTTGATCATCGGCACATTGACCGTTATTGCGATATCCATGTTAGTCTGTGTCGCCCTGGCGGTTACCATCGAACGGGTCGCATATAAACCCTTGCGAGACGCTCCTCGGATTGCAGCTTTAATTACCGCCATTGGCGTATCGTTTTTTCTCGAATTCTTTGGGGCGCTTTATTTTGTATTTTCTCCTCGTTTCATCCCTTACACCCAACCATTTAATGTCGTGGCCTATTACATTGCGAATGACGGCATTCACCAGGTTGTCCAGGGCACACAACCGCCGACAGGCAGTATCACATTTTCCAATATTTTTGTCATCATCGTTGTTGTTTCGATTTTGGTCCAGTTATTTTTACAATTCCTGGTGCGCCGGACAAAGATTGGTATCGCGATGCGCGCCACTTCCTTTGATAAAAATGCGGCACGATTGATGGGGATCGATGTCGACAAGGTCATTTCCTTCACGTTCGCCATCGGCGCTGCCTTTGCCGGATTAGGGGGTGTTCTCTACGCTGTTGCGTACAGTCAAATTTGGACACAGATGGGCATACTCCCTGGGTTAAAAGCCTTTGTGGCAGCCGTGTTAGGAGGAATTGGCAGCTTGCCTGGCGCCCTGGTGGGAGCAATTATTATGGGCCAGGCTGAAGCCTTAACCATGGGTTATATTTCTACCCCAATGCGTGATGCGGTGGCCTTTACCATTTTGATTATCGTATTACTGGTGCGTCCGACCGGCTTATTCGGCGAGCCCGAGAAAGAAAAGGCATAGAGAGGACCATGGATACTATTTTTTCGATTTTCAAAATTGGTCTGATCATAGCCTATATTTATGGGCTGCTTTGGGTCCTGAATAAACCCCAAAAATGGTTGAAGGTCGTGGGGATCGTGGTCGCCTTTGGCATCGTGCAGCTGGCCCTTTCGGTTCAATTCGGTGATTTTCGATTACTGAATGCGTTTGACAGCGGCTTACTTTTTCAAGCCTGCACCATGACCATGGTAGCGCTGGGTTTAAACTTAATTTATGGATTTAATGGCCAGTTCAGCCTGGGTCAATGGGGCTTTTATGGACTGGGTGCTTACTGTGCTGCGGATATTACTTTCCGTTGGTTTCGCGGTGACTCGCGCGGAGTATTTGTAGTTGGCCTGGGTGTGATTTTTGCTGGCCTTGCGATCTTGTTAATTTTTCGTTGGCTAGAGAAGAACCGGGGTATACCAGTTTTATCTGCTTTCACAATGTATTTTTTTGCAGTGATCGCCTCCACTGCATTCGCTTTAGTGGTGAGCAATTGGATTGATCCAATTCTTTCCCCACTATTGGGCACAATTTCCGACCCGGGCGTTTTTAATTCCCCGTTAGCAAAACAGGTAATTTTTTTCCTGGCTGTTATCTTTGCCGGGATATTTTCAGCCGAAGTCAGCTTTCTATTTGGTCTGCCGGTATTCACCCTGGGCAGCGATTATTTTGGCATTGCCACATTAGGCTTTTCTATTGTTGTATATACACTGATGAATAATTCCGACACCATTCTGCCATTCCCTGAAATGAAAGGCGGGCGCGGGATGATCGGCATTGAAAAACTGACCACCTGGTTTTGGGCGTTTTTCTTCATGGTAATGGTTATCATCTTAATGCGGAATTTGATAAATTCTGGCGTTGGCCGGATGATCAAGGCAGTACGAGAAGATGAGACTGCTGCCCGCGCAATGGGGATCAACGTCGCCAATAATAAATTGCTGGCGTTCGTGATCGGCAGCTTTTTCGCCGGGATTGGCGGAGCAGTTTATGCCCATTACATCGGCTTTTTAAGTCCGGCGACCTTTAATTTCCTGGCTGGCTTCAATCCCCTGATCATTGTTGTTTTCGGCGGATTAGGCAGCATGACCGGTACGATCACCGCATCGTTCGGCTGGACTTTCTTCCTTGAAGGTCTGTTGCGCAACCTGTTGAGCCTGATGGGGACAGAAGCTCCCACCTGGCGGTTGGTGTTATATCCCATCGCGCTGTTGCTGCTAATGCTCCTGCGTCCGCAAGGTTTACTGGGTTCAACCGAATGGGGTTTTCTAAAGGCGACTATCTTGAAATCGAAGAAGCCAGCCGCCTCAGATGCTCCGGTGGTACCCGTTGAGGGTAAATAGGAGATTCGGTGAAATATATGCCTCAAACTTCTGCGCATCCTCCCGTTTTAGAAGTCACCGGTTTGACAAAATTTTTTGGCGGCCTGCGCGCCGTCTATGATTTCAATCTCACAATTCGCCAGGGTGATCTGGCCGGTCTGATTGGCCCCAACGGCGCTGGCAAAACCACCGTCTTTAATTTAATCACCGGCTTATATACACCCAGTGCTGGTGATATCGTTTTTGAAAACAACAGCATCGCTGGATATGAACCATTTGACATCACCTTAAAGGGAATCTCGCGGACATTTCAAAATATTCGCCTGTTCCCTGGTCTTTCGGTAATCGACAATGTGCGTATCGGTTTTGATCCCAAATCTGGGTATTCTATGATTGATGCCCTGATCCGGAATAAACGATTTGACAAGGAAGAAAAAGAATTAACCGATAAGGCAGTGGATTTCCTGGATATATTTCATTTAGGTAGTATCCAAAATGAGCTGGTTAAGAACCTTCCCTACGGAGAACAGAGACGGGTTGAAATTGCGCGCGCCCTGGCCTGTCGCCCTCATCTTCTTTTATTGGATGAACCCGCAGCGGGTATGAATCCCCGCGAAATCGTGCAATTAATGGAATTAATCCATTTTGTCCATGATCGTTTCGATCTCACCATATTTTTAATCGAACATCAAATGCGCGTTGTGATGGGTGTGTGCGAACACATTACTGTGATGGATTTTGGTGAAATAATTGCGCGAGGTGACCCAGAAGAAATCCAGCAAAACGAGAAAGTGATCGAAGCCTATTTAGGCAAGGGAGCGGTAGCCAATGCTGCTAGAAGTTGATGAGCTAAATGTTTACTACGGTGCGATCCACGCTCTCCAGGGGGTATCTTTCAATATAGAACAAGGCGAAATTGTTACCTTGATTGGCGCAAATGGCGCTGGAAAATCAACGACCCTGCGCACAATTTCAGGCTTGCTGCGCTCCAGGACAGGCGCAATCAAATTTAAGGACCAGAATATTTCATTAACACCTCCTGAACAAATCGTCAAGCTGGGGATCAGCCACGTACCTGAAGGACGCAAGATTTTTGCCCCGCTTTCAGTACGAGAGAACCTGGAAATGGGCGCATATACCCGCAGCGATGCTGCAGAAATTAAAGCATCCATGGAAAAGGTATTCGCCAGCTTTCCCCGTCTGAAAGAAAGAATCAGCCAATTGGGCGGCACCTTATCGGGTGGTGAACAGCAAATGCTGGCGACCGGTCGAGGCCTTATGTCGCGTCCGATCTTACTCCTTCTGGATGAACCTTCCATGGGTCTAAGCCCGCTTTTGGTCGAAGAAATCTTTCGGATCATCCAGGAAATTAACCAGCAAGGCACCAGTATTTTGCTTGTGGAACAAAATGCCTCCATGGCGCTCTCCATTGCGCACCGCGCTTATGTCCTTGAAACCGGCAGGATCGTTCTTTCAGGACCTAGCAGCGAGGTCGCCAATAATCCACAAGTGAAAGTGGCTTATTTAGGAATGTAATTTTCGCCTATGGACAAGAGAGTCAGGCTCAACCGCAATAGGGTTCAGCCTGACTTTTTTATGGTATTATCCGGATCACATTTAATTGTTCAGATAAATGCGCAATAATTCAGAGGATTTATGAACGAAGAATTGTTCCAAACCCAAGATTCACTCACATTTGACGATATCCTGATAGTGCCTGGATATAGTGAAGTCTTACCATCCGATGTCGACGTGTCGGCCCAGCTGACGCAGAACATCCGATTAAAAATCCCAATTATGTCAGCCGCAATGGATACAGTCACGGATTCGAGAATGGCGATCGCGTTGGCTCGCGAAGGTGGGATGGGTATCATCCATCGCAACATGTCACCGGAAGAACAATCTCTGGAAGTAGATAAAGTCAAAAGATCCGAATCCGGGATGATCAGCAATCCGATCACCCTTCTGCCGGATGCCACGCTGCAGGATGCAGAAAATCTCATGTCACATTTCCGCATCAGCGGGGTCCCAATTGTGGCGGGCCCTCAAGGCAAGCTGGTAGGAATATTGACCAATCGAGATATCCGTTTTATCGAATCTACCGATTTATCCCGCCCGGTTAGTGATTTTATGACCAGTGAAGGCCTGATCACTGCATCGGTTGGAACTACGCTTGAGCAGGCAAAATCGATTTTACAAAAGCACCGCATAGAAAAACTTCCTTTAGTGGATGAAAATGGTATCCTGAAAGGCCTGATAACCGTCAAAGATATTCAGAAAAAACACGATTATCCGAATGCCACCGTAGATTCGCACGGGCGTTTAATGTGCGGCGCCGCAGTCGGAGTAGGAGCCGATCTGGAAACGCGAGTAGATTTATTAATCAATAAAGGTGTTGACGCATTGGTAATCGACACCGCCCATGGCCATTCGGCCGGTGTTATAAAAACCATCCATCGCATAAAAAGTCAGTGGCCTCAGATCCCATTAATTGCCGGAAATGTGGTGACGCCTGAAGGTACGCTCGCATTAATCAAAGCTGGCGTTAATGGGGTCAAAGTTGGAGTAGGCGCCGGTTCAATATGCACCACCCGCATCATTTCAGGCGCCGGTATGCCGCAAATGACGGCAATCTATAACTGCGCCAGGGCCGCCCAACCGTATGATGTGCCAGTGATCGCAGATGGAGGTATCAAGTATTCTGGAGATATGGTAAAGGCGATCGCTGCCGGGGCCGATGTGGTTATGTTGGGCAGCCTGCTGGCGGCACTGGACGAAGCCCCAGGCGAAGTAGTTTTATTCGAAGGCCGGCGTTTCAAAGAATACAGGGGGATGGGCAGTCTGGGGGCGTTACAGGGATATGGAAAAGATCGCTATGGCTCTGGACAGGGCAAATCCGGGAAATTAGTACCCGAAGGTGTTGAGGGCATGGTGCCCTATAAGGGTTTGTTGGGCGATTTTATCTACCAGCTGGTCGGAGGTCTTCGATCGGGAATGGGGTATGCCGGCGCGAAAGATTTGAGAGATCTGAAAACACGCACGAAATTAACGCGCATCACCCATGCTGGTTTATTAGAAAGCCATCCCCACAGCATTACGATTACGCGCGAAGCTCCCAATTATCAGCGCGGAGAATCGTAATTGCCTATTCTACTGACCTTTGAAACTTTGGTTGGGCAGCGGCTTTTTTACCTGCTGCCTGGTATAAAGCCCAAAGACTGAGAAGGAATGCAATGGCTATCAGTCCGACCACCAGGTAGATTGTGTCATGCAGCCCAGCGATTTGCGCTGGCGCTGGAGCCTGGGTTGTATCTGCGGTGTTATTACTCACGCCCAAATAAAAACCTACCCGTGATGACCATACCGCTCCCAATATGGCAATCCCGGTCGTCTGCCCTAGGGTTCTGGTAATTGCCAGCATCCCAGAAACGATACCCAGGCGATTCTTTGGAGCTGTACCCATGATTGCGCTGTTATTCGGAGATTGAAATAACCCCAAACCCAATCCAACAGGCAAGAAATGTAGGGCATAACCCAGGGCTGTGGTTGATCCATCCAAAGTGCTGACGCTCACAAAACCAAGCATCAATACAAATAAACCGATGGCGGTTAACGGTCGCGGACCAATTCGATCGGAGATGTTACCCGCGATGGGTGCAACGAAACCTACAACCAGGGGCACCACGCCTAACAAAAGGCCGGATTCGCGGGGTGAAAAATTTAAAATGTTCTGCAAATAGAACGGCATAAGCAGCATTGTACCTGCAGTACCGATAAATCCCAAAAATCCGGTGATAAGGTTGATGGATAAAAGCACATTTTTAAACAGGCGTAATTCGATCATTGGCTGAGATTGGCGAAGCTCAACGAGGATAAAACTCAAAAGAGAAATTGCGGCGGCGAAAAGCAAGGTAATTACTTTTAGATCTGAAAAACCCAATTCCTGGCTGATCGACAAACCCAGCAGCAGTGAAAATAAACATATGAAAAGTAATCCGGCCCCCCAATAATCGAACCGGTCACTCTCAACCGGTTTAATTGCAGGCACAAATTTTAATACCATCAACACGCCAATTACACCAATTGGAACATTTACAAAAAACAACCATTGCCAGGATGCAGCATCCAGGATAACTCCACCGATTGTCGGTCCAATGATGATTCCAATTGACACTATGCTGCCCATAATACCCAGTGCCTTCCCGCGTTCTTGGGATGGGAAAGCTTCAGTGACAATCGCTGTTCCCAATGCCATCAGCATCGAAGCGCCAACAGCCTGAATTACTCTAAATCCAATCAACCAGCCAATCTGGTTTACCGAACCACACAAGGCGGATCCTAGGGTAAAAATGACAAATCCCGAAACATAAATTTTCTTCTTGCCAATCATATCTGCCAGGCGTCCAATGCCAAGCATGAGGGTTGTAATGGTCAGCAAATAAGCCAGCACCACCCACTCGACGACCGCAAAATCAACCTCCAAATCTCTAGCCAGGATTGGTAATGCAATATTAACAATACTGCCATCGATTGTTGCCAGGAATACGCCCATGGCGACAGCTGCCATGGTATACCATTTAGTCAAATTTTGATTCTGTGGAGTGTTCATTGGGTTATCTTGGAATGATAGGCAAAATTATAGCATTTATTTGAAAGATGAATTTTGATAAATGGCTATGCGAAATATTTTGCCTCTCTGGCTTTTGATTGGAATTTGGATACAATATCTTTACATTCATTTTCTCACCCCCAAGGTATTTATGCCTAAAGAATCCTATCAACTCTCAGATCTCGCGATCCACGGCGCTCCCCCTGCGCGAAAACATCCTGATCCGGCAATTTATCCCGGAGGGATGCTTATCGGAAATGAAGAAGAGCAAGCGGTCATTGAAGTGATCCGCTCCAAGCGGTTATTTCGCTATTACGGCCCGAATCCTGGCCCTTCCAAGGTTGAGCAATTGGAGCGCGAGTTTGGCGAATACACCGGCGCCAGCCACACTCTGGCGGTTACTTCCTGCACGGCTGCGTTAATTTGCGGTTTGCACGGATTGAAAGTTGGCCCCGGAGACGAGGTAATCGTTCCAGCCTATACCTGGATCGCTACTGCTGAAGCAGTTTTAGCGGTTGGTGCTGTTCCAGTTGTTGCGGAAGTGGATGACACTCTTACCCTGGATCCCAATGACATCGAGAACCACATTACACCCCAGACCAAAGCCATTGTCGTGGTTCACATGCGCGGAGTACCGGCTCAAATGGATGAGATACTGGATATAGCCCGCAAGCACTCGATCCCCGTATTGGAAGATGTAGCCCAGGCGAATGGCGCTTCTTACCACAATGCAAAATTAGGTACGCTGGGTGAAGTTGGATGCTTCAGCCTGCAATTCAACAAAGTGATCACCTGCGGTGAAGGAGGGTTAGTCATCACCAACAGCACGCCTGTATGGAAACGCGCCGTCATGTTTCATGACCCAGTTGCAGGCCGCCGGTACGAGTTTCCTGATGATGAAACCATGTGGGGAGTTAATTTTCGCATGCCGGAACTGACTGCTGCCGTTGCGCTGGCTCAGTTGAAAAAGTTGAATGGCTTGCTCGATTTGCTTCGCGCCAGAAAACAGATGTTGGTCGAAGGTCTCGCACCTGCGCTTCGCGCTTCAGGCTTATCGTTTCAACGTCTGCCTGATCCATCAGGTGATAATGCCATCGCGCTTATCATGTTTGCCAATGAACCATCTCAAGCGCTCAGGATAACGCAAGCGCTTTCAGCTGAAAACATCGGCGCATCAGTGTTGTATCGTCCTGATGTTGTTGATTATCATATTTACACGCATTGGATTCCAATTGTCAATCACAGGCAATGGAGCGGTGAATCCGGCCCCTGGCAGTGGGCGCATAATATTCCGCAATACACCTCCGAAACCTGCCGAAAATCACTTGACCTGTTAGGACGGGCAATTCATCTCAATATTAATCCCCTCGGCACCAATCAGGATATTGAAGAAACGATCGAAGGAATAAACAAGGTCATCACCCTATTGGCTTAGGTGTTCATAATCGATTATGAAAACTTTAGCGTTGTCTGACCTCCGGATGGACTGGAAAGTCGCATCCACAATTATCGTTACGACTTTGCTGATCGTGATCGACCACTATCACGCGATCTTTCTGGAAAAATGGATGGATCACGCCTTTCTCTTTCTGATAATTCCCGTGGTCCTGGTTTTGTTAATTTACCGTCAGCCCCTGGCTGAGTACGGTTTTCGCATCGGCGATTGGAAATCTGGTATTTTGTTTACCATAGCCGGGTCGATCTTCATGACGGCTGTCATGGTGTTTATAGCCAGAACACCGGATTTTCAGGCGTATTATGGATTAAACCAGTCAAATCCTGCCGGACTGATCTTCACCAATGCGATGGACTTATTTGGATGGGAGTTTGTTTTTCGTGGTCTGCTTCTTTTTACTTTGCTGCCCATTTGCGGCCCATACGCCATTATTCTCCAGGCTGTGCCATTCACCATCGCTCATTTCGGCAAACCAGAATTAGAGACCATCAGTTGTATTTTTGGTGGGACGATTTTTGGGTATATAGGCTGGAGGACGCGCTCGTTCTTATACCCGTTTTTAATTCATTGGTATCTAACCACCATCACCATTCTTCTTTCAAGATCATTTTTGTGAGCTTTCCTTAAAAGGTTTTATTTTCAGGCAGACTTGCCGTACAATTAGCAGGAATACTACACACAAGGAGAAATCATGGACGGCAGCTATTTAATCAACCTGTTCAATATTGCAGGGAAAGTAGCCGTGGTAACAGGCGGCGGAGGGGTCTTATGCAGCGCCATCAGCAAATCCCTGGCGAAATGCGGCGCAAAAGTAGCTGTGCTGGATCTATTTATTGAAGCTGCGCAAAGGGTCGTTAATGATATAAAGGCAGATGGCGGTGAAGCGATTGCAGTTCAATGTGATGTATTGGATAAGAAAAGCATTGAAAATGCTGCCGATGTGGTTCTCAATGCCTATAACCGGGTAGACATTTTAATCAACGGCGCCGGCGGCAACAAAAAACAGGCTACTACCAGTGCCGAGAGTTCATTTTTTGACTTGCCCGCGGATGCAGTGCAGTGGGTTTTCAACCTGAATTTCATCGGCACCCTGCTTCCCAGCCAGGTGTTCGGCAAATTAATGGCTGCCCAAAAAGATGGCAATATCATTAATATTTCTTCGATGAATTCCTTCCGACCATTGACCCGCGTTCCTGCGTATTCTGCGGCTAAAGCTGCGATCAGCAATTTTACGCAGTGGTTGGCGGTTCACATCAATCAGGAATATTCGCCAAATATCAGGGTGAACGCCATAGCCCCAGGTTTCTTCTTGACAGAACAGAATCGTTTCTTGATGACGGAAGAAAAAACTGGCGAACTCACCCCACGAGGGAAGGCAGTGATTGGCCATACCCCCATGAACCGTTTTGGCGATCCTATGGACCTGGCCGGCACGGTCATCTGGCTGTTATCACCCGCATCCAGTTTTGTTACTGGGATCGTGGTACCCATTGACGGCGGATTCTCAGCTTTTAGCGGTGTATAAAGGAGAAATTCATATGGCGATGGTAGCAGGCATTACCCACAAATATTTTGGCACGGGATTTACTGACCGGTACATTTCGGAAGATGAAGTTCGTACGATCACCGATTCATTCTTCCAGGCCTATGATCTTACTGGTCAGCGTGTTCTTGTTATTGTCCCGGATGGCACCCGGACAATGCCTTTACCCCTTTTCTTTTCGCTTTTCTTCGAAGCATTACATGGTCGGGTCGCTCAGCTGGATTATTTAATCGCTTTGGGTACCCACGCCCCAATGAGCGAAGAAGCTCTGAACCAACACCTGGGAATTACTGCAGAGGAACGCCGCACAAGGTATGCCGGGATCGGGATTTACAACCATCGCTGGGATTTGCCCGAAACTTTTATCACCGTAGGCACAATCAGCGAGGAAGAAACGCGATCACTTAGCAATGGTATGCTTTCCATGCAGCTGCCGGTGCGGGTTAATAAAATGGTCCTGGATTATGATCTGGCCCTGGTTTGCGGCCCAATTTTTCCCCATGAAGTGGTTGGGTTTTCCGGTGGAAATAAATATTTCTTTCCCGGGATCAGCGGGCCGGAAGTTATTAATTTCACACATTGGTTAGGCGCGTTGATCACCAACTACAATATCATCGGGACCAAATCCACACCTGTGCGTTCTGTGGTCAATAGAGCTGCCTCATACATTAAAACGCCTAAGCTATTTGTTTGTCCTGTGGTCAAGAGCGAGGGGATCTGCGGCGTATTTGCCGGAGAACCGGATGCTTCCTGGTCAGCTGCGGCGGATCTTTCATCTCAAGTGCATGTAAAATACGTTGATCATCCTTATAAACAGGTGTTGTCAGTGATGCCCCACCTTTACGACGATATCTGGACCGGCGCCAAGGGCATGTATAAAATGGAGCCGGTTATTGCCGACGGCGGGGAAGTAATTATTTACGCACCTCACATCACAGAAATTTCCTACACCCACGGCAAAGTGCTGGATGAAATCGGCTATCACGTTAGAGATTATTTTGTGAAACAATGGGAAAAATATAAAGGTTACCCATGGGGCGTGATTGCTCATTCCACTCACCTGCGGGGCATGGGGAGTTATGAGAATGGCATCGAAAAACCGCGCATCCAGGTAACCCTGGCAACCGGTATACCACCTGAGCGCTGCGCAAAGGTGAACCTTGGTTATCGCGACCCGGCAACAATCCACCCCGAATCGTGGGCCGGACGAGAGCACGAAGGCGTACTTCTTGTTCCGCATGCCGGGGAGACATTGTACCGTTTAAGAAAGTAAATGAACGTCGATTTGGAATATAATAACAACAATTTGAACCATCCATTTCAAGGAGCTAATGATGATTGTAACCACCAAGAAGTTATTCGAAGCCGCTTATGGCAAGTACGCCATCGGCGCATATAACATTAACAATCTCGAACAAACCATGGGCCTTTTCCGCGGGTGCATTGACAGCCAGGCACCGTTTATAATACAGATAAGCAAAGGCGCACGTTCATACACGCATAAGATCATGCTCGAAGGATTGATCCGCAGCGCTGAAGAGGTCTTTCCGGAGGCAATTTTTGCCGTACACCTGGATCACGGCGACGAGGAAACCTGCTACGACTGTATCAAGTCGGGCTTTTACAGCTCGGTGATGATCGATGCCAGCGGATTGCCTTTTGACCAGAACATCGAGACGACCCACCGTGTCGTGGAAGCCGCCCATGCCCGTGGGATCGTTGTGGAAGCAGAATTAGGCATGCTCGGGGGTGTTGAAGAGCACGTATCGGTAAGTGATGCCAATGCGAAACTCACGGATCCTGCCCAGGCTAAAGAATTCGTCGACCGCAGCGGATGTGATTCGCTGGCGGTCGCCATCGGCACCAGCCACGGCGCATATAAATTCTCGGGCAGCCAGGCGTTACGCCTGGATGTTCTCGCCGAAATCCAGAAACGCCTGCCGGGATTCCCTCTGGTCATGCACGGTTCCAGCTCGGTACCGCAGGATGAAGTAGCCCGGATTAATGCCGCTGGTGGGCAGATGAAAGGTGCGATGGGAGTCGACCCCACCCAATTTAAACACGCTGCGCTCCTGGGTGTGACCAAGGTAAATATTGATACCGATGGCCGCCTGGTGTGGACGCGGGTGCACCGTGAATACTTTGTCGAACATCCCGATGGTTTTGATCTCCGCCCGATAGGCAAGATCTTCATGGGCGAATACGCAAAATTCATCGCTGAAAAGAATAATTATCTGGGCAGTGCTGGCCAGTTGCCTGCTGTTCGTAAAATCGTGAGTTAGGATTATAGTATTTATAATAAAAAAAAGGCGGGGTTATCAATCCCCGCTTTTTTTATTTAAACCCATCTTCAGGTTTGGTAGATACAAATCGTTCCAGCTCCTGAATTTCGAAACTCCGATCCGCGATCAACCATTTCACCACATCGCGAATAGAAATAACCCCCGTCAGTTTCCCACCTTCCATTACTGGAATATGGCGAATCCGTTTTTCTGTCATTAATGCCATGCATTCTTCCATCGATTGGTCAGGATGTACAAAATATACCGGCGTGCTCATCACCTCGCTCACTGGCAAACTAAGGTTAAACCCGGCGATGGTCAGTGTCTTACGAGCAAAATCTCTTTCCGAGAAAATCCCCGAGATAGCGTTGCCATTCATCACAACGACTGCCCCAATTCCCTTTTCCGCCATCAGCTTCAGAGCGCTCTCAATGGAAGAGTCGAGAGAGACAGCGTAGACGTTTTGGCCTTTTGATTTAAGAATATCCTGCACATTCGCCATAATTCAACCTCTCTCAAATCATATGGATCCACAAATAATCTTCTAAATCTTTGATGCGGTTATCCATTTCTGAAAGCGTTGTCTTGACCACATCCCCAATTGAAATCATTCCAACCAGAATGCCCTCTTCTAAAACAGGCAGGTGGCGAATATTTCTTTGCGTCATCAATGCCATGCACTCGTCAACAGACTCCTCTGGTATGCAATATAAAACGCGCCGGGTCATAAACTGGTCCACAGGCATCTCCACAGAAAAATCAGGGACTGACACGGCTTTTCTGGCATAATCTCTTTCAGAGAAGACGCCCACAACGTAACCGACATCGGTCACTACCAGCGCTCCAATCTTTTTTTCCGCCATTAGGCTTAATGCGTCTCTGACTGAAGACTGGCAGGAAATTGTCCAGATATCGCTGCCTTTTTGGGACAATAACTCACGCACCAGTGTCATAAATCCCTCCACCAGCTAAAAGGTAGTCCAGTTAAGTTTACTCTCCTCCAGGGTAAAAAGGAAGCAAAAAAAATATTTTGGTATATTTTCAATATGCGCTAGATGGATGTTTTTCGATACTACGAAGATCACAACGCAATTCTTCTGCTAACCCATGGGAATCGTACTGAATAATCGAAACCAATCAGTGTTAAAAAGAATAGACAGAGCTACAATTATGAAAATAATCAATAAAATAAATCCGCAGCCGCATCCTCCACATCCACCACGCCCAAATCCAACATTGCGCTGCAGCCAGTTAAACAACGTGTCGAGCAAGAAAAGCCGGAACAAGCCACCCAAACACCCCGGTCTCTGACCCATTTACTTCCTCCAAGAACAAATCATCGCAAGAATACAAAATTTTAAAGTCGGTATAGCAAAACTAACATCCTGTAATTAGTTTACGCAAACATTGGTTGAAGGTTTCGAATAGAATGCGAGACGAACAGGCAGGTAAAATTATACCGGCAGGCTTGTTCTGGAGAATATATGATCTAATATTTCTCTGAATTGATCTGGATCACTGCAAGTCAACAGGCTGCGCAGCAGGTCGTGCTCCACCGTGTATGGTCTCAGGTAGCGTTTCGCGAATTTCCGAAAGGAAATGATGCCTGTTGGTCCAGAAAATCTCAGCATGGCATCCAATTGGTCAAGCATCGACCGGTAAACCATGCCTGGATTTACCATTTCCCGATCCAGACCGCTAAATATCCAGGGGTTTTCAATCGCTCCTCGCCCAATCATTACCCCATCACAGGCTGTATGAGCCAACATTTTTTGAATATCCGCGGTGCTGATCACATCACCATTTCCTAATACCGGAATTTGCAAAATGCTTTTTATTTCTGCAATCGCGTCCCAATCTGCCGTTCCGGTATAATTTTGCATTCGCGTTCGCCCATGCACCGCAAGCAGTGATGCGCCGCAATCCTCAATAATTCTGGCAATATCGAGGTAATTACGATTCTTATCATCCCAACCAAGGCGGATTTTCGCTGTCACTGGAACCTGTAGATTCGCGACCAATTTTCGCACAATTTCCGCAACTTTTTCTGGTTCCCTCAGCAACCCTGCCCCTGCCCCACGGTGAGACACAGTTTTCGCCGGGCAGCCCATATTGATATCAATAACATCAGGGCGCAGCAGCTCAAGCACCTGGCATGCTTCCACCATCCGATCGGCATTATCATCATAAATTTGAAAAACGACCGGTCGTTCTTCTTCCAAAAATTTTACTTGCCTGGGTATCCTGGGATGTCCGTTCAGGACATCAATCGCATTAATAAATTCTGTATAGCTCATCGCAGATCCCAGGCGCCGGGCCATGACCCGAAATGGTAAATCTGTCACCCCATCCATCGGGGCCAATATTAATCTGGCCCATGACAGGGATCGAACCCACCCAAAAAGCAGGTGAGGTTTGCTCAGGCATTATTTTTCTCCAGATGATACAAATCAAGGCTTTCGACCGCATGCCTCAAATGAGGAACGACAATGCTACCACCGACGACCAGGGCTACATTAAATGCATCATACAGCTCCTCATCCAGCCACCCCGCGTCCACACACTGGATGATATGGTAATCAATGCAATCATTACAGCGCAGTACCATGGACGCGACCAGGCCTAATAATTCCTTCGTTTTACTTTCCAGCGCCTCAGTTTTGTAAGCATTCGTATCCAGGTTAAAAAAACGCTTGATGCCAAGATGATCGATCTCAGCTATTCTTTCGTTCATCCGCGACCGGTAGTTTTGAAATTCATCGAGGCGCCCTGCCATCGTTATTCCTCCACAGCTAAAGTCAATGGGTCCAATGATACCGCATGTCGAGAGTATTTTTAGAAATAATTAATATATACTAATCGCAAATCGTTCCTCTGCAAGACAGGCGAAAAAATCCTTTGCGCTATAATCATTGTACCAATTCATAACTAACCCAGCATCTGAGAGCAAACTATGGTTCGTGAATACCGTCAAGGCGATTACCTGATCAGCACTGACCCGTCAAAGCTGGATATTTACCGTATTCACCGCTTTCTTTCGGAGGAATCTTATTGGGCAGTCGGCCGCCAATATGAAATTGTCCAGCAATCAATCCACAATTCTTTATGCTTTGGGGTTTACCATCAGAACATGCAAGCTGGTTTTGCCAGGGTCGTGACCGATTACTGCACTTTTGCCTGGTTATGTGATGTCTTTATCATACCGGAATATCGCGGATCAGGATTGGCGAAATGGTTGGTAAGGACCATTGTTGACTATCCCGATTTGGCACATCTGCGCCGATTTTTATTGGCGACCAAAGACGCAAGCCAACTTTACCAAAAATATGGGGAGTTCAAACCGCTCCAAAATCCGGAACGTTGGATGGAACGGTTCAATCCCCACACTTGATTACAGCAAAACTTGACCAGTTCGAAAAAAATATTTTCAATGGAGGATTCATGCAAAAGCCATCGCAGAAGAAATCCGGAAGAACACTTTTTGCCCTGGGTCTGGGTTATCTGATCGATCAGGGGGAAGGACAATCGATGGGGGTTCTCTCGCCCATCATTCAGACGATTTGGGGGATCAGTTTCAGCCAGATTGGATTAATGGAAACATTACGTAACGTCACCCAAACCATCAGCGCTCCATTTTGGGGCTATATGGCGGACCGGTTCTCAAGAAAAAAGGTGATGATTTTTGGCACAGGTATTTGGGGGATCTGGACTTTGTTGGTGGGGCTGATGCCGGATTTTTCCAGCATGTTGATCATCCGCGCAATCTCGGGCCTGGGCTTAGGTTGCTTGATGCCGGCTACATTTTCCCTGCTCGGCGATCATTTTCCCCAATCCAAGCGCGGTAGAGCTTTAGGCGTCATCGGGTTGGTGGGCCTTTTGGGAACTGTAATCGGTGTTTTTTTGTTAGGTTTTATAGCCACACAAGATTTATGGCGCTGGGGATTTATTGGACTGGGCATTGCCAGTATGCTGACGGGTATATTGATCTGGCTTTTGGTCGAAGAACTACCAAGAGGCTCAGCCGAACCAGAATTGGCAGGCTTGATGACCCACGAAAATGAAAAGCAATTCCAGATCAGCATAAAAGACATGGTCAATACCTTGCGCATCCCAACCATATGGGCGGCGATCCTGCAAGGTGTTACCGGGACGATGCCCTGGGTCGTGATGGGGATCTATTTTATCAACTGGATGGTACGTGAGCTGGGTTATTCAAATGAAATCACCTTCAGCAGCGAAAAAGGTTCTGCCCCGCTTGTTTTTGCCATCATCGTCATCGGTGCGGCGATCAGCAATTTATTGGGCGGTGTGATTGGGGATTTCGCGGAAAAATTGAATCCAAAATACGGCAGGACGATCATCGGGCAATTTTCAGTGTTCTCTGGCGTTCCATTAATGTATATCCTGCTCGCGTATGGAAAAGAGATGACCTTCTGGCAATTGTTTGGTTTGGCCTCCTTCACTGCCTTGATGATCGGATGGCCAGGACGCGGCGCTAAGGAACCCATGATGCAGGCTGTCGTCCCACCCGAAATGCGTTCCAGCGCTTATTCCGTAGTGAACCTGGTTGAAGGAGGATTGTCTTCATTTGCAGGTATAATCGCGGGCTCTTTAGCCGATTCGATCGGATTGACTAATGCATTGATCTGGACAATACCTGTCCCCTGGATCATTTGCGGCCTGGTATTCAGCCTTTTCTATTTCACTTATCCAGCCGATGCCAGAAAGGTGCGCAGCCTCATGGCAAAGCGGCGTGAAGAGCTGTTAAAATCTGCCAATCCCTCGTAAACCCAGGCTGTCAGAAGGAATGGACAGTTGGATTGACTCCAAATACTCGATATGCTATATTGTTATCGTTCACGGAAATCACCAAAAACCAATGTCAAAAAAAGCTACCTTAAAAGAAGTGGCTCTAGCTGCCAGTGTATCCGCCCAAACGGTATCTCGGGTGGTAAATAAACATCCGGATGTCGCCGAGCATACCCGCCTGCGTATCCAGAACATTATTGATGAGATGGGCTACCAACCCAACACCATCGCCCGTTCATTGATTACTCGGCAATCATATACTTTAGGCGTCGTTACTACAGGTTTCGAATTATACGGCCCTTCAACAGTCCTGGTGGGACTGCAGCAGGAAGCGGACCAATTGGGGTATTCGTTGAGCCTGATATTAACCACTGAGCTTCAAAAAGAAAATTTCGGCCAAATCCTCAATAAATTTGACGGTCGTCAGGTTGACGGAATCATATGGGCGGTTCCACCCGTAAACGATAACCGTGAGATTTATCTGGCCCCCATTTTATCAAAAACACCGCCTGTAATCTTTCTAAACCAGCCGCAACCAGGGTTAAGTGTGGTAGCTATTGACAATTATCACGGCGCAGTGCTTGCCACGCAGCACCTGATCTCCAAGATTTACCATAATATTGGAATCATCACTGGACCAGCTGCATGGTGGGAGGCATCTGAACGGTATCGCGGCTGGATAGAAACAATCACTAAGGAGGGGTTGCCTTTCAGCTCCTCCCAGGTCATTGAAGGAGATTGGACAGCTTCCAGTGGGGAAAAAGCCTTTTATAAATTGGTTAAACAAAATCCAGACCTCGATGCAGTTTTTGTATCAAATGATCAGATGGCAGTAGGCGCCTTGAAAGCCGCCCACAGCCTTGGTATCAACATTCCAGAAAAAATGGGGGTTATCGGCTTTGATGATACTTCCGAGTCAGAGTTTACCATCCCTTCACTATCCACCATCCGCCAACCTCTGCACGAATTGGGTGCCGCCGCGGTTCGGGAAGTTGTACAAATAATTCGTGCGAGAAGGGAAAATTTTGAAAAATATGAGCCAAAGACCATCACCCTGCAGCCTGGTCTGGTAATCCGCGAAAGTACAAGAAGGAGTGAAACCGCGAACTAAGAACAGGGCAAGTTGCATTTTATTAATCACTTCCAAGGTTGCGCAAATTTAGCGCCCAATTAAAACTTGAAATGGACATTGGAGGAAAAATGAGTAAAACAAAATATGCGATTGGAGTAGATTTTGGCTCTGAGTCTGGGCGAGCCGTATTGGTGGACGTGCGCACCGGTGAGGAAATTGCCACTTCGGTCCACCCTTACGCCAATGGCGTTATCGACGAAAAACTGCCCGGTACTAACATTAAGCTCGGACCCGATTGGGCGCTGCAAGACCCGAATGATTACCTCGAGGTATTCAAAAGGACCATTCCAGCGGTTCTAAAAGACAGCGGGGTGAAAGCAGACGAAGTAATCGGGATAGGCATCGATTTCACAGCCTGCACGATGCTGCCCACAAAAGCTGACGGTACACCTCTTTGCTTCCTGCCAGAATGGCGAAATAATCCGCATGCCTGGATCAAATTGTGGAAACATCATGCCGCGCAGCCCGAAGCGAATAAACTGAACGTGATAGCCCGCGAAAGAGGATTCGACTTCCTAGATCGATACGGTGGGAAAATTAGCTCCGAATGGTTCGTTCCAAAGGCCTGGCAAACGCTGGATGAAGCGCCCGAAGTTTACGCCGCCGCCGACCGGTTTATTGAGGCTGCGGACTGGGTCGTCTGGCAGCTCACCGGGGTCGAAACAAGAAACAGCTGCACAGCCGGGTATAAAGCGATCTGGTCGAAACGTGAAGATTTTCCTCCGAACGCTTTTTTCAAGGCGCTGGATCCACGCATGGAGCATTTTGTCGATGAAAAAATGACCCGTCAGATCATTCCCCTAGGCAATAAAGCGGGTGAATTGACGCCCGAAGCGGCGCAGTGGACAGGCCTTCTTCCAGGGACCGCGGTTGCCATCGCTAATGTGGACGCCCATGTATCTGTGCCCGCATCTACCGTGGTCGAGACCGGGCGCATGGTGATCATCATGGGCACTTCCAATTGCCACATGGTCCTTGGTGGTGAAGAACGGATCGTTCCTGGCATGTGCGGGTATGTTGAGGATGGAATCATCCCGGGCTTTTTCGGATATGAAGCGGGGCAATCCTGTGTGGGAGATCACTTTGCCTGGTTTGTGGAAAATTGTGTTCCGGCGAGCTATCAAGAAGAAGCTAAAAAACAGGGCTTAGATATTCATGTCTTGCTCGAGCGCAAAGCTGCGCAGTTAAAACCAGGGGAAAGCGGCCTGGTTGCTTTAGACTGGTGGAATGGAAACCGCAGCGTGCTGGTCGATGTGGATTTGACCGGAATGATGTTGGGGATGACCTTGCTCACCAAACCCGAAGAAATGTACCGGGCCTTGATTGAAGCAACAGCCTACGGTACACGAGTCATTGTCGACGCCTTTAATAAGCACGGCGTCCCAGTCAAAGAAATCATCGGTACCGGCGGTTTGCCTGATAAGAACCATTTATTGATGCAAATCTATGCGGATGTTACCGGGATGGAGGTCAAGGTAGCAGCCGCAAAACAAACCCCTGCCGTCGGATCTGCTATGTTCGGTGCGGTTGCTGCCGGCAGTGCCGCCGGTGGGTATGATAATATTTACGACGCGACCCGCGCCATGGCGCGACTACGTGATGAAGTGTACCGACCCAATCCGGCTGCCCAAAAGATATATGACCGCCTTTTTGACGAATATTTAAAGCTGCATGATTATTTCGGCCGCGGGACGAACGATGTCATGAAGCGATTAAAATCATTGAAATCGGAAGTTATCCTCGGCAGATAATGCCGGTGAGTTGTTTATACCAGTAAAATGCATTACGATTACATCATCGCCGGAGGCGGCGCCGCGGGATTAAATTTGGCTCTGGCAATAAAACAGAGCAACCTTGCCGGTCGCTCTGTTTTAATTGTGGATCGAGAAGCAAAAAAACAGAATGACCGCACTTGGTGTTTTTGGGCAAATCAACCCACTGGCTTAGAGTCGATCCTATATCGATCCTGGTCACAAATCCGCTTTGCCGCCCGATCATACAATCAGGTACTTTCCCTGGGTGATTACCGTTATCATATGGTGCGTGGTATAGATTATTATAATTTTGCCCGCGAGCTGTTAAGTGGCTCCCCCAATGTTCACTGGATTCAAGGCGCTGTTAATTCCATCACAGATCTGCCAAATGGCGTTCAGGTGGACGTCGATAACAAAGTCTTCACAGCCGACTTCGCATTCGACAGCATCCTCAAACCCGCGGATATACAACTCCAACCCCAAAAATACCATTATCTTAAGCAGCACTTTTTGGGTTGGATTATTGAGACCGCTGATCCATTCTTCGATCCGAAGACCCCCACCCTTTTTGACTTTCGCATTCCACAAAATGGTGCGATGCGCTTCATGTACATACTGCCCTTCAGCCCTAATTCTGCTTTGATCGAATACACTTTATTTTCTGAGGCACTCCTTTCACAGTCTGAATATCAGCAAAGTCTGCAAGATTTTATCGAAAAGGATTTGGGGATAAAATCCTACACAATAAGTGAACCCGAACAAGGTATTATCCCCATGACGGATCATGTTTTTCCTCGCCGACCAAGCGCTCACGTGTTGAATATTGGCACCAAAGGCGGGCGGGTAAAACCATCCTCCGGGTATGCATTTTGGCGTATTCAGCAGGATTCTAGCGCTGTCGTCCGTTCTCTTTTAGCGTATAACCATCCATTTCACATACCAGAGTCACCTGTCCGTTATCGTTGGTTTGACACTATTCTTTTGCAGATAATGAGGCGCCACCCGGACGAATGCGCAGATATTTTCACAATATTATTTGAACATAATTCTATTCAAGACATCTTCCGTTTTCTAAATGAAGATGGCAGCTGGTTTTCCGACCTTAAAATCTTGAGTTCCCTACCTCCTTATCGATTTGTCCAGGCATTAATAAAGGTAAAATTACTCAAAAGAGTCTGATAGTCATGGATCAACCATCAAAAAAATCTAACCAATACACAAAGATGGGAGGATGGTTAATCCGCATTTCCCGTTACCTGGGTTGGACAAGATTTAGTTATACCTTGTTCAGCGTTTTCGTCATTTTGTTGCTGTTAATTGTCGTCGTATGGTGGCCCCTGGTCGTAGATTATTTTTCCCAAATTAATCCCGCCCACCCCATCTGGCTCCAACTCGATTGGCTTCTCATAGGTATTTTTGCCTTTATGTCATTGGCCATAATGGCTGGCGCCGATTTACAAAGAGATGCGTTCATTGTTTTTGTCGGATTATGCGGCGGGTTAACGATCGAAAGTTGGGGAACCCAGACGCAGCTCTGGACGTATTTCACCAATGAGCGTCCCCCGCTGTGGATTATCCCCGCCTGGCCAATCGCCAGCCTGACCATCGACCGTATGGTTAAAGTGATCCTGAGTTGGTCACGTGCCTTATCAGAGAAGACAATCGCGTACATTTATTATCCGGTCTTTTGTTTTTTTATGATTCTCATGCTTATATTTGTTTGGCCCACAATGAATAAATCTCTGACCTTATTGGCCTTGGCAGCTTGCATCTTATTAATTATTAGCCCCGGAAATATGCGAATTGCCTTAGCAACCTTCCTGGCCGGGACTGCCCTGGGATATTTTTTGGAGTTGTGGGGCACAACCCGCCTTTGCTGGACATACTATACACTCCAGACTCCTCCACTCTTTGCAGTGCTGGCACACGGCCTGGCTGGTTTCGCCTTCTGGAGAGCAGGTACCCTTCTCAAATTGTACTGGAATAGAGCGTTCGCTTTAAAGATTCTTCGTCCCATGATTAAGGAGTAAAAATGTCAAGAGTTGATGTTTTCGCAGGTATTTGCGGATTTAAAACAACGATAATACTGTTCCCATACTGCCTGCTCTATTCCTGTGGGTATCATCAAAGCAGTGGAAGTTGAGGCAGGCCTGGCCCTACCCATAGATGCAACAATAAAGGTGTTTAGGGGTGAATAAAAAAAATCAAAATAATTATTGGCATATTTTGACGGAATCTTGACAGTTTTATGATAATTATTGACGCAGGAAATTTTAAATTCAATGTAAAATAATTTAGCGTGCTGAAAATTCTAATCAAAAAATCTATAATTTGTAAAGTGCCACCCTTATGATCCAAACAGAAAAGTTGACCAAAAGCTTTAGTACGGGGAAAAATAAACCGCCAGTTGTCGCCGTCGATAATTTAGATCTGGACGTGAAAGAAGGAGAGGTTTTTGGCTTTTTGGGGCCAAATGGTGCTGGGAAGACTACAACCGTGCGCATGTTATGCAGTTTGATCGCTCCCACATCCGGAAAAGCATTCATCAACGGCATGGAAATCGGCAAAAATGACACCGAAATTCGCAGGACAGTTGGTATATTGACAGAAACGCCTGGAATGTACGAGCGGCTGAGCGCAGAAAAAAACCTTAATATCTTTGCCCGCCTTTACGGAGTAAAAAATATAACCGGGCAGGTAGAAAAATTTCTGCGTTTATTAGGTTTATGGGACCGCCGGTTTGATGAAGTCGGCAGCTTTTCCAAGGGAATGCGCCAGAAACTGGCGATCGCCAGGGCGCTGATCCACGAACCAAAGATCCTATTTCTGGATGAACCTACCAGCGGTCTCGATCCAGAAGCTTCACGCCTTGTGCGTGATTTTATAGAAGAGTTAAAGACAGAGGGCACCACGATCTTTCTCTGTACCCATAACCTCGACGAAGCAGACCGCCTTTGCCAGCGGATCGCGATATTTAAATCGCACATGATCACTGTTGACACGCCGCAAAACCTGCGGACCAACCTGTTCGGTAAGAAGGTAGTCGTCCATTTAAGAAATTTGCAGCCTGAGTGGATAAAGGCGATCACTTCTCTGGCAGGTGTGCGCGATGCTCAACAGGTGGAAAATCGGCTGATCATCAGCCTGGATAACCCAGAAGAGCAAAATCCAGTGATCATCCGAAAATTGGTAGATTTGCAGGCGGACATCCAGTTTGTCGGTGAGCTGCGCCATTCGCTGGAAGATATCTATCTTGAAATGATCCGTTCATAACGAAACTGGTAACCACAATGATCGATAGAATCCGTACAATCATAGATAAAGAATGGTCAGAAGTTTTTAAACATCGCATGGTGCTGTTAACCATCACCCTTCTGCCAGTTATTTTTACCATTTTGCCGTTGGTTACGCTATACGCTACCCGGTCCTCAGGATCTTCAAGTGGCGATCTGAGCGATATGCCAGCACAATTCTCTCAGGCATGCGGGGCTATGGCCTCTCAGGATTGCATGCAGGTCTATCTGGTTAACCAGTTTCTTCTACTGTATATGATCATGCCGCTGATGATCCCAATTACCATTGCCGCCTACAGCATCGTCGGGGAAAAGACTACTCGGAGCCTCGAACCACTGCTCGCCACACCCATCACCACCATCGAATTACTGACTGGTAAAATCCTGGCGGCTGTCGTGCCTGCTATCCTGGCAACCTGGATTTGTTTTGCCGTTTTCTTGTTGCTCTTGCCAGTGGTTGGTGCAGGCGCAGCGGTGCAGAATTACATTTTAGGCCCCACTTGGCTGCTGGCTGTCGCGGTGATTGGTCCCTTGATGGCTGTTATGGCTGTGATTCTGGCCGTAATTGTCTCCTCCCGAGTAAATGATCCGCGGGTAGCGGAACAAATATCCGCGGTCCTGATCCTACCGATCATGGTTGTCATGTTTGGTCAGATTGCCGGTTTTATCCTCATCAATTTGCAGTTGATTCTGATCTCTATCGTCGTATTTATCATTGTAGATATCGCAGCCTTATTCTTAGGATCATCTCTTTTTCAAAGAGAGAATATTCTCACCAAATGGAAGTAAGGATCAATGTATGTTGAAGATTCGTAAATTCTCAAATTTCTTAGATTCTATTTTGATTTCACTCGTCATTTTGACTGCAAGCATTAGCTTCGTTCATGCCCAACAAGATGATTATCGTTTGAATATCAGCCGCACTTTTGGTTATGGAAACGGCAGCCAGATCCGCGGGACGTTTACCTTACGAGTTGACGGTCCTGGCAACATGCGGTCGGTAAAATATACGATTGATGATCAGCTTATCGCAGAAGTGACCGCCGATCCATTCACATATTCTTTCCAAACCACCCAGTACGCCTCCGGCTGGCATGATTTGAGCGCCATCATCGAAACAAACGATGGTCAAAAATTCACCGCACCAGCCAGGCGGTTTAATTTTGCAACCGCTGAAGAGGAATCCAGCGGTATGTTTGGTATAATCGTGCCGCTTCTGGGCGGGATTGCCCTGGTGATGGCAGTCGTGGTGCTCTTTCAAACGATAGCGTTTCGAAAAAGACCCCTCTCAAATCTGGCACCTGGGGCTCCGCGAGTTTTTGGCATACGCGGCGGCACGATCTGCCCGCATTGCCGCCGACCTTATGGGATACACTGGTGGGCAGTCAATATCGGATTTCGCAATCGAGTTGACCGCTGTGAGTTTTGCGGTAAATGGAGCATCGTACGACCGATAGGGAAATCAGAATTAGATGCCGCAATATCCGCTGAGGTGGTTCAGGCACAGGCTGGTCAGCAAATTCCAGCAAAAACAGAGCAAGATCGCCTTAAAGAAATGATCGACAATTCACGCTTCACCGACCAATAAAATAGGCTTATGTTTTCCCACGGAATGGATTTGCTGGCATTTTGCCGACCAGCAAATCCATTCCGTTTTAAAGTAAACAAAATAAGCAGTTGTATGACATTTTACGAAGATATTCATCCGGAATCCAGTACAGCGGAAAAATGCCGTATGTTATACTTGCCATGCCAAATTCATTTAAGAGGGAAAAAACCATGAAAAAAGATTTCATCGCCATTTCTGATTATTCTGCCGATGAACTGCAACAACTGTTAAATCTGGCCATCGAGTTAAAAACCAGGCACTTTAAGGGAGACAATCCTCCTCTTCTGAAAGGTAAAGTATTGGGAATGATCTTCCAAAAACCAAGCCTGCGAACTCGGATCAGTTTCGATATGGCCATGCGCCATGTGGGTGGCGATGCACTGTATTTATCCCCAAGCGAAATTGGATTAGGGCAGCGTGAATCAATCGCCGACGTCGCCAGGGTTCTATCGGGATATGTTGAAGGGATCATGGCTCGTGTTTTTGACCATGCCCATGTGGTTGAGCTGGCAAAATGGTCCAGTATCCCCGTGATCAATGGGCTGAGTGATTACAACCATCCCTGCCAGGGAATGGCAGATGCGATGACGATCATTGAAAAATTTGGACAAATGAAGGGCTTGAACGTCACCTACGTCGGCGATGCCAATAATGTGGCAGTTTCATTAATGCACATCTGTTGTAAATTAGGCGCAAATTTCACCATTGCCAGCCCGGAAGGATATGATCTTAATCCGGCTGCAGTAAAAATCGCCCAGCAATATTGCAGCAGACAGCGGGAGCAAGATCACCGAGCTGCGCGATCCTCATGAAGCGGTTCGCGAGGCAGATGTCATCTACACGGATACCTGGACCAGCATGGGACAGGAAGCTGAAACCAAAAAACGCGAAGCGGTATTTCCACCATACCAGGTGAACAGCCGGCTCGTCTCAGAAGCCCGTTCACACGTAATTGTCATGCACTGTTTGCCGGCTCACCGCAATCATGAGCTGACGGACGAAGTCGCGGATGGGCCTCATTCTGTGATTTTCCCACAAGCCCATAACCGGCTGCATGCTCAAAAAGCCATTCTAGTTAAGTTGCTTGGAGACTAAATCGAGGATCTATGAACAGCCGAGAATACATCGAACTTGAAGAACAGTACGGAGCGAATAATTATCATCCATTGGATGTTGTGATTGACCATGCTGAAGGTGTATGGGTAATTGATGTAGATGGAAATCGCTATCTTGACTGTCTGAGCGCGTATTCAGCCTTGAACCAGGGACACGTACACCCAAAAATATTAAGCGCTTTGATCGAGCAAGCTTCTCAAGTTACATTAACCTCTCGAGCTTTTCGGAATAAACAGCTCCCGCTTTTTTATCAAGAACTCTCTGAGCTTACCGGTTACCAGAAATCATTACCCATGAATAGTGGGGCTGAAGCCGTCGAGACGGCAGTTAAACTGGCGCGTAAATGGGGCTATGTGGTCAAAGGAATTCCCCATTACAAGGCTGAAGTCATCACCGTCGAAGGTAATTTCCACGGCCGCACGATATCGATGATCTCCATATCCACCGAAAAGAAATACAGAGATGAATTCGGGCCGTTTACGCCTGGATTTGTGACTGTGCCGTACGGTGATGCTCGCGCGGTGGAAATGGCGGTCAATCCAAACACGGCAGGGATACTGGTCGAACCGATTCAAGGTGAAAGCGGAGTAATTATTCCCCCAGCCGGATATTTGCGTAAGGTCAAAGAAATCTGCGAAAAAAATAACATTTTGATGATCGCAGATGAAATCCAGACCGGTCTTGGTCGGACAGGTAAGCTATTTGCCTGCGAACATGAAGGAGTGCGTCCGGATATCATCATCATTGGCAAAGCTCTTTCAGGCGGATTTTATCCGGTTTCTGCTGTTCTGGCCGATGCGCCGATTATGGATTGCTTTATCCCCGGGGATCACGGATCTACTTTCGGTGGGAATCCGCTGGCAGCTGCCGTTGCCAGGGCTTCTCTCAAGGTAATCGTTGAGGAAAACCTGATCGAGAACGCCGCGAAAATGGGTGAGTATTTTATAGATCAGCTGTCAGAAATCCCCAGCCGTTACGTCAAAGAGGTAAGAGGCAAAGGTCTGTTGATTGGTGTCGAATTAAAACCAGAAGCAGGCGGGGCTCGCCGGTTTTGTGAAGAACTTAAAACCAACGGTATTTTGGCAAAAGAAACTCACGGCAATATTATCCGGTTTGCACCACCCTTGATTATCGATCAGGAGACAATCGATTGGGCGCTGCCAGCAATCCGCGCAGTTCTGACCAGAAAATAGCGCTTGGAGGGATTTATGGACAGGAAAGCAAAAATTGTTGCCACAATTGGTCCCAGCTGTGGCAGTGAAGCGGATCTTCAGAAACTGGTCGAAGCCGGGGTAAATGTTGCCCGGCTTAACTTCTCCCATGGCACACATGAAGACCACGCGCAAAGGATCGCTTCTATTCGCAAGCTCTCTAAGGCTTTAAACTGCCCAATCACAATATTACAGGATCTGCAAGGCCCCAAATTACGGGTTGGCTGGCTGCCAGATGGTGGCGTCAACCTGATTGCGGGCCAGATGGTCGAACTGACGAATAAACCAGATGGAAAATCAGATGTTGTGGAAAAAATAACCGCTAATAATGGAATAATCGCGCTTCCCATTGACATTCCGGATTTAACCCACAATTTGTCTGCCGGAAAACGCATCTTGTTAGACGATGGGCATCTCGAATTGGAGATCCAGTCGGTTGAAGAAGGTAATATTCAAGCAAAAGTGATCCTGGGAGGGAAACTCACATCTCATAAAGGGGTCAACTTCCCTGGGGTGCATCTGGATATCCCCGGTTTTACCGAAAAAGATCATGAAGATTTGATATTTGGCCTCGAACAGGATGTAGATGCAATTGCCATATCTTTTGTTCGCACTGCTCAGGATATTAAAAACATACGTGAAAAGATCCGCGCGATAAACCCAGCCAGGGTAACACTTCCCATCATTGCCAAGCTGGAATTGCCAGAAGCAATCGAAAACTTGCATGAAATTATTCACGAAGCGGACGGCGTAATGGTAGCCAGGGGCGACCTTGGTGTGGAAACAAGCCCGGCCCGGGTGCCTATCCTGCAAAAAGAGATCATCCAGCTCGCGAACCGGCATGAAAGGACCGTCATCACCGCTACCCAAATGCTTGATTCGATGATCCATAACCCGCGTCCCACCCGTGCCGAGGCTTCAGATGTAGCCAATGCGGTTTTTGATGGCACGGATGCCGTTATGTTGTCCGGCGAGACTGCCTCCGGTGAATATCCGTTGGAAAGTGTGATGATGATGGATGGAATCGTGCGCGAGGCTGAATCATTCTACTCGGCCTGGGGCAGCAAGAATGCATTTCAAGAAGAACCAACTCAAGATGACGCCATTTCTACCACGCGTGCAGCGCGTGAATTGGCCCATGACCGCAGCGTTGCCGCGGTAGTGGTTTTTACCCAAAGCGGAAGAACAGCTCAGTTGATGTCAAAAGCCAGGCCGCAGGTGCCTATCCTTGCCTTTACACCTGAAGAAAAAACTTACCAGCAAATGGGATTATTATGGGGTGTCACGCCTTATCTCGTCCCTATCGCAAAAACAGTTGAAGAAATGATCCTCATCGTGGATAAAGCCATACTGGATTCTGGTTTATGCATAAAGGGCCAACAGGTCGTTATGGTAACCGGTTTTCCAGTGGGTGCTTTGCGCCCGCCAAATTTTGCTTTACTCCATACAATTGGCGAAGAATAAAGTAGAATATTTGGCATAAGCTATTCGGAGTACACATGGATGATTTGCCTATCATCAGCACCCATGCCCTGCATGATCTGGTCCAAAAGAAAAACCCTCGCATCATCGACTGCCGTTTCAATCTGAGTGATCCGGATTGGGGATTTGAAAACTATCTTTTAGGACACATCCCCGGCGCGATTTATGCCAATCTCAACCGCGATCTATCCGGCACGGCCGGTCTTAAGACAGGCCGCCATCCATTGCCAGACACGGCAGCATTTATTCAAAAACTCGCCGTTTGGGGGATCTCGCCCGAGACTCTGGTCGTCGTTTACGATACGGTCGGCGGAGCTTTTGCCAGCCGTTTATGGTTTATGTTGAGGGCAATTGGTCACCGCCAGGTCCAGGTGTTGGACGGGGGTTTTCCAAAATGGCAGGCAGATGGATACCCTGTCAGTATAGGCCTGGAAAGCAGCTCACCAGTAAATATATCTACAGGTTATTCCACATTTTTCAACCAACGCATGGTGGCAACCACCCCAGAGATCGAAGCAGCATTAAACGATCTGTCAACCGTGTTTATCGATGCGCGCGCTGCAGAGCGGTATCAGGGCACCCAAGAACCGATTGATCCCATCGCGGGGCATATCCCCGAGGCGTTGAACCGCTTTCACGGCAATAATCTTACGCCTGAGGGTGTTTTTAAAGCAGGAGGAGTCTTACGCGAGGAATTGCTCGCCCTGCTGGCAAATCATCCTGCCAGCCAGGTTGTAGTTTATTGCGGTTCAGGCGTGACATCTTGCCATCACTTGATCGCTCTGGAACTAGCTGGGCTGTCAGGTGCCCGGCTTTACGCCGGTTCATGGAGTGAATGGATCCGAGATCCATCCAGGCCCATCGCATTAGGGCAAAAATAGGACACATCGAAAAACGACCGCATGGAGCGGTCGTTTTTCGAAGGGAGCCTGAATTTACTCGAACGAAGAGTTTAACATGTCAAGGCTTTCTTTGGACGGTCTGAGCTGCTTCTCGGTCATCCGATTTAATGGCTGACCAGGCAAATCGTACGTCTCAAAGAGCGATGGAACCGAGGGGTCGACATAGATCAATCCGGTTACCAACCAATTTTCACGGTTGGCTTCTTCCAATACTCGGAAAGCCTGCCAGCGTGAAGTTGGATCATAATCTTTATCCAACTTTTTTAATATAACCGTCGATCCATCATGCAGCTCAACTTCACGTGATGTACCTTCATCGTAATCCTCGATCATGATTTCATCCCTGGCAGGTACAAAGGTGATATCGTGCAGCGGAGCCTCACGGTCCTTGCCAAACGAATAGGAATGTATCGATTCTTCGTGGTTGTGGAAGGTCACACACGGGCTGATAATATCCAGGACTGCTATCCCATGGTGGCTGAATGCTGCTTTGATCAATTCTTTCACCTGCTTGGGATCACCCGCGAAAGATCTCGCCACAAATGTGGCGTTAGCCGCTAAGGCTTCCATACAGATATCTACAGGCAAATAGGGGTTGACGCCTTGCTTCTTCAACTCCAGGCCTTGTTCTGCGGTCGCAGAAAATTGACCTTTGGTCAAACCGTAGACCCCATTATTTTCAACAATATAGACCATCGGCAGGTTGCGGCGCACGAGATGTTTGAATTGGCCTAATCCGATGCTGGCCGAATCCCCATCTCCGCTGATCCCAATTCCGCGCATGGTATGATCGCCAAACATAGCTCCTAATGCCAGAGAAGGCATGCGCCCATGCAAACCATTGAAACCAAATGAACGGCTCAAGAAATAAGTTGGGCTTTTACTGCTGCAGCCGATTCCACTAAATTTAATCACTTTCTCTGGAACGAGATTTATCTCATAACTGGCGGCCACAATCTGGCTTGCGATTGAATTATGACCACATCCCGCGCACAATGTACTGGCTGCGCCGCGATAATCGGCTCTGGTTAATCCTGCCAGGTTAGTCCCTGACGGGCGTTCTGGGAGTACCATAGAGCGAGTTGTCATTTTTCATTTACCTCCTGGGCGAGAATGGCTTCTCGGACCCATTTTGCGGATAATGCCAGGCCGTCTACGTGTGATGCTTTGCGCAATCGTGTTGCGTTTTCTGGACTCTCCAATGTCAATAGCTGCTTCAATTGTCCATCTCGGTTAATTTCTACGACGTAGCTCCGCGCGTGGCTCTTGATGAATTCCACCACTTCATCAGGAAAAGGGATCGCTTTCACTCGCAGGTAATCTGTAAGAATACCCATTTCTTTCAGCTGGTCTCTGGCTTCTTTTACCGCCGGATCTGCGGATCCCATCGAAATAATCCCGATCTCTGCCCCATCCATACGGTGAATTTCTGGTTTAGGCACGGCATTCCGTGCCAGGCTTACTTTCTGGCCCAGCCTGTTCATCAGGCGCTCCCAGTTTTCCGGCTCTTCTGAATATTTTGCGTATTCATCATGACCTGTACCACGGGTGAAATATGCGCTGCGCGGGTGTTGGTTGCCCGGCACGGTCCGGTAAGGGATGCCATCGCCATCGATGTCCAGGTAGCGACCCCAATCACCATTTCGCTCCTGGAGCAGTTTTTCCAAATCCTCTTCCCAAAGTATCTTTCCGCGATCCATCGGCGTTACGGGATATTCAAATTTCTCGCTCATCCATTGGTTCATACCCAGATCAAGGTCGCTAAGCACCATCACCGGGGTTTGGTACCGTTCCGCCAGATCAAATGCTTTCCAACCAAAATCAAAACATTCAGTCACGGTGCCTGGGATGAGAATAATAAAGTTTTTATCACCCTGGCCGTGAAAATAAACCTGCGTCAGATCGCCCTGGGCAATTCGGGTAGGCAAACCTGTACTGGGGCCAACCCGCTGAACATCCCAAACTACCACTGGCACTTCGGCAAAATATGCCAGACCCAGATACTCAGACATCAGGCTGATTCCCGGACCGGAAGTGGAGGTCATCGCTCGCAATCCACTCCATCCTGCGCCGGTTGCCATGCCGACTGCGGCCAATTCATCTTCTGCCTGGACAACGACACAGGTAGTCTTACCTGTCTCGGGATCTTTTCGCAATTCCTCAATTGATTCATGCAGAGATTCCGCCAGACTGGATGCCGGGGTGATCGGGTACCAGGCGACGAACTGCACGCCCCCATAGATCGCTCCCAAAGCACCAGCCGTGTTGCCGTCAACCATGATATATCCCGCGGTTGCAGACATAGGCTTGACCTGGTAGCTGTCCTTTTTTTCCAGGTTTTCGCTTGCCCAATCCGCCGCAGCCTTAATGATCCCAAAATTGGAATCGATGGCTTTCTTCTTACCTTTAAAATGGTGATCCAAGGCCTGGTAGATCTGATCCAGGTCGATCCCAAGCATTTGCGCCACCACGCCTACATACACCATATTAGCCATATAATCGCGCAGCGCCTGCGGGGGGTCCGCTTCTTTGACCAATTTTTTTACCGGCATAGGATAGGTGATGATATCCTCCCGAGTAATGCTGGTTTTGATGTCGTCCGCATAAAATAAAACGCCTCCCGGCACCAAATATTCCTGTTCTTTAAGAAATGTGGCGGGATTCATGGCTACGACGACGTCATCTTTTTCTTTTCTAGCCAGGTAACCATCCTTATTCAATCGAATAGAATACCAGGTCGGCAAACCCTGAATATTAGACGGGAATATATTTTTTCCTGAGACTGGGATTCCCATGCGGAACAATGCCCTTAAAAGAGTATTATTCGCGGTTGCACTGCCAGATCCATTTACTGTGCTGAACGTGATCACAAAGTCGTTGACAATGGCTGCATGATGGTCGCCTTCAGGCATGGATTTGGTTGTTTCAGAAGGGTACATTTGAGCTCCTTAATAGAAGTGGATCGGGGTAAATCCCGGGATTATTCGAATAATTGGGTGGGGGTAATTCGCTCGCGCTGGTTGATCAGGTCCATATGGTCGCTAAGAGCCTGGAAGCCAACCTCGAAATTTCCACCGCAAATTGCCTCGACCATTTTTTGATGGAATGTCCATACTTGATGAAGATAATGTAATTCAGTATATACATCCAATCCAACGGCCTCATAAAGATTCCAATAGGCCTCCAGAATTCCCATGACGAAGGGATTATTCAACCGACAATAAATGGATAGATGGAGTTCACGATGTTCGAGATGAGGAATTTGTACCGGGGAGCGAGATAATTTATCATACGCGCGAGAAATCAATGAGCGCATGTTTTGAAAGTCGCCTTCATTGAGAAGCGCCACCGCTTCATACCAATAAGCGGTCTCGACATGTTTTCTGAAATCGGAAAACATCTTAAAATAACTTGGGTTCACGGCAATTGCATAAGCCAGGCCTTGTTCAACCGCCGGTCGGAAAGAAAAAGGCAGGCGGCGAATGCCCGTTTTTGGCCTGACTTCCACCCACCCCAGGGCACGCGCAACTTCGAGCTGTTCACGTAAACTGGCAACGCTCACCTTTAATTCCTTCGATAAGGCTGTCAGCGAAGGAATTCGCTCATCTTTTTGAGGTTCCGCGGCCAGATACCTCAAGAATGTAGAAAGCTGATCAGGTAAGTGTTTGATATTCATGCTGACTAGAAAGAATTGAATTGATTAATCTGATTATTCAGATAATTAGAGTGTAGCACCACCCAACCCATTTGTCAATTTTGTGAATTCCGGCGCTAATTCAACGACTGCTTTGGCGATACGTGTCCCCGGCCAGGTGATCAAACTGCCCTCGACCAGGAAGATAGGAATATCCTTGTTCGTCGATGCCCGGTAATCTGCGGCAATCTGCCGGGCGTAATTTTCATCAAATGCGAAAGGTTCCTCTGGCAAAAGGATCACATCTGGTTGAGATGAGACAATATCCTGCCATCTGACCCGCGGATAACGGTCATCCCGCTCTCCGGTTGGCTCCACTGCCGCCAGACCCAGATCGGCCTCGATCGGATAACGCCTTTTACGGTCAGCGAACACATTCTTCCCTCCCATCATGGTCAATAGGTCATTCGAAAATGTGTCCTTGTTGAAAGTCATCCACCATGGATTCTGATCGCGGTCGGCGCTAAACCAGATTGGGCAAAAAAACCGGACGGATAGTTGATCCACCGCTGCCATTCGGGCGTACTCCACAGTCTTTTCGAGAATGCGCAGCCTGGAAAGCGCGCTTTCGCTGCGAAATAATCTTGCCATACTCCACAAATCAGTGATTGCTTCATCGACAGTTTTGGGGAAAGTGAGCCAGATTGGAATTCTCAAATCATTTAGCTGTTGAATTGACAGTTGAGAATTTTCTTCCTGATTGGCGATGATAAAATCTGGATGAAGTATTTTAATATCCGCAATTCGTGGATTTTTCGTTCCGCCTACTCGCGGTAAATTTTCAATATCAGCTTTGGGGTAAATGCAGTAATCAGTGATGCCAACTACGTGTTTACCAAAACCAAGCTCAAATAAACTTTCGGTCATGGACGGGACTAATGAAACAATTCTCTTCGGCGGATCGTCGAATAGCAACTTGATCTCCTGGAGAAAAAACAGGTTTGGGATAACCCAAACCTGCCGGTCTATGAGGCTTTCAATAAAGCACTGACCGCCGCAGCCATCAAGGCAGAGGCCCATACCATGGCATTTTCATCAAAGTCAAATTTCGGATGGTGATGTGGATAATCCAGCTTTTCTGCCGGATTTGCGCCACCGACCAGCATGTAAACACCGGGCACACGTTCCATCATGTAAGCCATATCTTCAGATACCATGGATTGGTACGAGGTTTTTAACCTGGCAGCTGGCAGAACTTCACGCACTATCCGTGTTAAGCGTTCGGCCAATTCAGGATCGTTTACCACTGGAGGAGTCAGGCGAGTAATTTGAATCTCCGCGGTGCATCCCATCGCCTGAGCGATTCCGTTTACCAATTCACGAAAACGAGTCAAAACGATTTCACGGACCTGTGGCTCAAAGCTGCGAATTGTCCCGCGCAATTCAGCCGTTTGAGGGATCACATTAAAGGCATCCCCTGCCTGGAACCTGGTCACGCTGACCACCGCTGACTGTAATGGGCTGATATTTCTGGAAACTATGGACTGCAAAGCAGTCACAATCTGAGCTGCAGCTGCCACCGGATCGATCGTTTGATGCGGCAGCGCTCCATGCCCGCCGCGTCCGGTGAGATTCACCTGAAATATCTCGGATCCCGCCATTAACGGGCCCGGCACAATCGCTATCGTGCCGACGGGTTCTTCGTTCCATATATGCAGTGCAAGGGTATGGTCAGGCGCCGGACTTTCGAGAATACCTGCTGCTATCATCCTTTCAGCTCCTCCCAATCCTTCTTCAGCAGGCTGGAACACCAACTTCGCCTGTCCGTGCAAATTTTCCCGCTGGCGGTTGAGCATCTGGGCTACCGTCAAACCCACAACCACATGCCCATCATGGCCGCAGGCATGCATTACTCCCGCTTTCTTTGAAGCATATTCCTTACCAGTTTCTTCTTGAACCGGCAGCGCATCCATATCGAACCGGCATAAAACGGTGGGTCCAGCGGCCTCTCCCTCTATCAGCCCCACTACCCCCGTACCCGCGATACCGGTGGATACCTCTATACCTAGCGAGGATAAATCCCTGGCAATGATTCCTGCCGTGCGCACTTCCTGGAACCCTAATTCAGGGTTCATGTGTAAATCGCGGCGCAGGTCCTGGCTGTATGAAAATAATTCTTGCGCTAAAGCAAAAAAGTCGGGCATTTTATTTTCCAAAAACGAACCGGCGATATTTTTCCTCGTACCTGGGAACTTCATCTGTGCTGTCTGGGGTATGCCGGCTGCGCATCCGTTCTTCGAATTTGGCAGGGTCTCCGATCTGGCTGGCGTGATTTTTTAAAGCCCGGATTTTATCATCCCATGTCGAAGTAACATCGATCACCACATTGGGTTGAGAGGTAACAGACAACCACACTTCTTTGATCGAATGCGGCTCCAGTCCTTCCAGAAGCAATTCGGGAAAATAAAGCGGGTTGCCCGTGGCTGGAAAGATCGCATCCACCACAATCTGACCCGCTGCTCGATGATCCGGATGGTTAATCGATGCCTCGTTGGGAAAAATATTCGTGGGATCGCAGGAGACGACAATATCTGGCCGTTCTTCTCGGATGATACGCGTGACACGCTTGCGAGTTTCAAGACTCGGCACCAGGCAGCCATCTTCATAATCCAGGAAGCGGATCCCATGCACGCCTAATTCTTTTGCGGCATCTGCCTGTTCTACTTCGCGCTTCACCGCCAGGTCAAAAGAACGTACGTTGCGCTCATTTGAACCTTTATCTCCACGAGTGAGCAGGCAGTAACGAACCTGGTGGCCCATGAGTGTCCACCGCCGAATGGTTGCCCCACAAAAAAATTCCGGGTCATCCGGATGGGCCAGGATGACCAGGATCTTTTTGTTTTCTTCCCAGTTTTCAGAGAATTCTGACATGCCTATTTTTCTCCCTTAGGATTGTTATGATTACAGTCCCCAGTACACCCATCATGCTCGCATGGGGTTTGGGCCTTCTTAATGAAATTTTCCAGCTCCTCAAGCGGTTGGATATCTGCCTTGGCGAACTCACGGTAACCAATTTCTGGCAGTTCTACCAGAACCCCTTCTCGCAGCGGAAAGACGTCAACGACTTTACCTTCACCTTGTGGCGTTTTTACCCGCTTGTTTTTCTTCGGTAATTCTTTACGTGCCTGGACGTACTGCTCATATTCATAAATCAAGCAGCAGCGCAACCTCCCGCACATTCCGGTGATTTCGGTTGGGGTGAGCGAGATGCCTTGCTCCTTAGCCATTTTTATCGATATCGAATTAAAATCGGTCAGGAATTTTGAACAACAACGCACTTCCAGGCCGCAGGCTCCCATTCCGCCAATAATTTTGGCCACATCGCGTGGGCCAATCTGTCTTAACTCCACCTGAGAAGGGCCGAATTGTTTCTGCATGTCAGACCGCAGAGACTTGAGGTCAACCTTTTCCTCATTTTCACTGCTGTACATGATCGCCAGACGAGAACCATCAAAGCTGTACTCAGCTATTATAATTTTCACGCCGTACAGACCGATCTCTTTCGCCCTTTGTTTGCAGATGGCAACCACCTCGGCTTCGCGCTGCTGCCAGATCTGGCGCAACAGCAGATCGCGAGGTGTCGCACGCCGGTCGATTGGTTTCCAGCTCCCTTCAGGCGGCAATACTGGATCCGTCACCTTTTGAGCAACCTGGCCTAACTGCCAGCCGCGGCTCGTTTCTACAATAACGGAATCTCCAACTCGAAGGTCGAGGATGTTGGCTTCAAAGTGATAAACTTTACCGATTTTCGAGAACCGAACCCCCACAATGTTGGGTTGCGTCTCAGTCATATAGCTATCCTATAATATTGATTGGAATACCTGCACCGCTCTGAAATGATGCCACGCTTAATTTCGCGGCGATATCTTGAGCGATCTTGATTAATGCCTTTGCCGCGGCCGATTCTGGCGCGCTGACCACAATGGGTGTCCCATCGTCACCACCAACCCGCACTGAAGGATCCATTGGGATCGTACCGATAAAAGGAACTCCGGTTTTTCTGGCCATTTGTTCCCCACCGCCCGTTCCAAAAACATCCATGCGGGTACCATCCGGTAATTCCAGGTAACTCATATTTTCAACAATTCCCAGTACGTTGACATTTAACTGCCTGAACATTTCCAGGCCCCGGGTGGCATCTTCAAGGGAGACTTGTTGGGGAAGGGTGACAATCACCCCACCGCTTAATGGGACAGACTGGGCGAGGCTTAATTGAGCATCTCCTGTACCGGGTGGAAGATCGATAATCAGGTAATCCAATTCTCCCCACACGACATCTTCCAAGAATTGGCGAATGGCGCTGTGCAGCATGGGACCGCGCCAGATAAGCGGCTGCCCTGGTTTGACCAGGAAACCGATCGACATTAACTTCACGCCGTGTGCATCCGCGGGTATCAGCTTGTTGTCTTTTGGCTGGGGTAAACGATCGACTCCCATCATCGTGGGAACATTGGGGCCGTAAATATCCGCGTCCAACAACCCAACCCTGGCACCGCTTTGAGCAAGGGCCACTGCCACATTTACCGCTACTGTACTTTTACCAACCCCGCCCTTGCCTGAGGCGATCGCCACCACATTGTGCACAGGAAGAGACAACAGCCCGCGAGACCGTCCGTCTGAGCGGACATTCGCGTCCATTTTTATGGATACATTTTCAACGCCTGGAACCGCGAGAACAGCCTCGCGGGCTTCCTTTTCGATTCTACCCCGCAGCGGGCAGGCCGGCGTCGTTAAAACGATGGTGAAGCTGACAGATCCATCTTTGATTTCTAGATTCTGGATCATGTTAAGGGTCACAAGGTCTTTATGCAGCTCTGGTTCCTGGACCTTGCTTAATGCTGCCAGGATATTATCCTGGCCTGGAGAGTTCTGAGCCATTAAAAATCCTTTCAAGGGCTAACGTTAAGAAGCCTGATTTTTCTTATCCAAAAATAATTCAACTTCCCGTTTGGATTGCTGAAATAGCTCCACCAATTCCTTGTCATTTCCACGAAAGCGGCGGATATTTTGACGGGCGCATAAAGTACAGCCTTTCATCGCGCGGAACGAATCCGCATTACATCCTACACAGCCATCCATACGCACCATCATTAAGACAAATCCCATCTGGTCTGACAACTCCGCCTGAGGAGAAGCCACCTGCTCGATTAAAGCCTGCCATTCTGCACCTCGCATCGAGCTCAATGATGATGCAACTCGCAGCGGAAATAGTAATTCTGTGTCCGAATTATACATCTTTATCCGGCCTGAGGGGCTGCACCGGCTGCAGGCTTCTTGGCGGCAGCCTTTGCGGCTTCTTTATCTGCCCGGACCTTTTCCTCTCGTTCAAAATTTACCGGCCGGATTTGAGCATAATAGGATAACGGCTTGCTTAATTTATCGATATTATAAATGCTGTCAGATTTGCGATCATAGGTGGCGATCTCGTAATCATGATCCATTTTGATCGCGTCAAATGGGCAGTATTCGGCGCACATACCACAATTCATGCAGATATCGGTATCGATATAGAATTCCGCCGGTGAAGGCACTGGCCTGCCTGTGTTTGGATCAGTGGAACGGAAAATCCAAATACACTGTGGAGGGCAAACTTTTGCGCAGATTCCACACGAGGTGCAGCGCTGATTCTTTTCCCCATTCGGTCCTTCTTCGTAGACCAGAAATGGGATGAACCTGAATTCCTCAGGCGTGGCAAGTTTTTCTTCCGGATATTGGATCGTAAAGACGCCTTTCACGTCGCCACTGGTGCGGAAATCGAGACCTTCTTCCGTTTTATACAGCTTCCCTCGCCACAGTATATCTTCCCAATAAGTTAAGAAGAAGTGTTTCAGCGTAACGCCCAGACCTTTGATGATCCCAAAGCCATTCATGCCTGTTCTCCTTGTTACCGGTCCACTTCGCCTAATACAATATCGACCGCTCCGAGCACCACGACCGAATCTGCTACCTTACCCCCACGGCAGCATTCAGCCAGGCTGGTCAGGTTGATGAAAGTTGGGGCGCGGACGTGATAACGGACGGGATTGGGCTTTCCATTGGAAATTATATAAAATCCCAGCTCACCCTTGGGACCTTCAACTCGCCCATACGATTCACCAGCCGGGACACGCACCTGGTATGCAGGTTTGCCAGTCTGGATAGGGCCTTCGGGGATATCGCGGACAACCTGTTGGAGAATCTTGATGCTCTGGCGCATTTCTTCGATGCGTACCAGATAGCGGTCGTACACATCACCTTTTGTTCCAGTGACGACGTCAAAATCCAGGCGGTCATAAATGCTGTATGGATCTGCCCGGCGCACGTCATAAGGTACACCTGATGCGCGCAGCACCGGCCCACTGCATGAAAAAGCAATCGCCTGTTCCGCGGTCAAAATACCAACATCCTCACAGCGTGTACGGACAATTTCATTTTCTGTCAGGTATTGATCTAATTCTTCAATCTTTCTAGGAAGCCGGTCAAACACCAGCTCTTCGGTCTTCTCGAGAATGCCGTCCGGCAGGTCACGCGCTATGCCCCCAAACCGGAAGTAATTACACATCATCCGAGATCCAGAAGTAGCTTCAAATATGTCCAGGATCAATTCACGTTCTTCGAGGGCATACAGAGCCGGGGTGAAATATGCTCCTAAGTCGTTCAACAGGAAACCGGTAGACATAATATGGCTGCTGATCCGTGTCAGTTCTGCCATCATCACGCGGATATAATCGGCCCGCTCAGGCGGCTTGATATTCATCAATTTTTCCACCGCAAGAACATAACCGAAGTTATTGCTCATCGATGAAATGTAATCCAGGCGGTCGGTAAACGGAATATTCTGCAAAAAGGTGTTGCGCTCACCAATTTTCTCGTGGTTGCGGTGCAGATATCCCATCACCGGTTTTAGCTCAACGACCGTTTCTCCTTCAACCACAGCCACCATGCGGAAGACTCCGTGGGTCGAAGGGTGCTGCGGACCAAGGTTGACAATGATCCGGTCCGTCTTCATCCCATCTCCGGACTCCTGGATCTTTTTCAACATATCGTAGAGCGATTTCTCGGGCTCAGACACCCAATTTTCAGGATCAAAATCGCTGGGATAACTGACATTATCATCAAAAGGATTCTGATCTTCCGCCCGAACGACATGCCCATCCGGCCAGCGCGTTTTAAAAGGCTTAGCTTCTTCCTCAAAATAAGGTTCTTTCCAATCCTTGCGAAGCGGATGCCCGGCGAATCCTTCCCACATCAAAATCCGCCGTAAATCGGGATGGTTTTCAAAGCGGATGCCCATTAAATCCCAGGCTTCTCGTTCTTGAAATTCTACCCCTGGGTAAAGGGAAACCAATGAGGGCACCATCGGATCATTCCGTCCGGTCTGAATCTTTAATACCAGAGAAGGTCCACCAGTTGTCTTATAAAAATGGTAGACCACCTCCATCAAATCTTCCGGGAAATAATCCACAGCCGTGACCGAAGACAGGTAATCAAAACCCAGTTCATCACGCACGAATTGCGCCGTTTCCAGGAAATGATCCGACTTGACTACGAAACCTTCAAAATTTGGACGCGCTTCGGCAGTAACCCACTCTGGGAAATGAGCAACGAGGTCTGAAACGATCGTCGGGTTGGCAGTCTCAGTCATGAAGCACCTTCCTCACCCTGCTTTTCAATCACAGTGGGTACAACCGTAATAACGGATTTCGCAGCCTGCTTGATCAATGCATATTTTGCAGGATCCATAAGATCTGGGCCTAAAACCGGCACCGGAATATCCCCCTCCGATTCTTTTTGATACCAGCGCACCTCCTTTAATGATTCTTTATCGATCTTTTTCTGTAGGGCGATCAATCCGTTAAGCAGAGATTGGGGAGTAGGCGGGCAGCCGGGAATGTAAACATCCACCGGCAAATATTTATCAATCCCGGAAACCACGTTGTATCCTTCTTTGAACGGACCTCCGCCTGAGGCACATGCCCCCATCGCTATCACGTATTTTGGTTCGGCCATCTGGTTATACAGCCGTACCAGCTGAGGGATCATTTTTTTGGTAACCGTACCCGATGTGATCATGACATCTGCCTGGCGCGGGCTGGGACGCATCACTTCCATTCCAAACCGGGCGAGATCATATCGGCTGGCTGCCGCGCAAATCATTTCAATCGCACAGCAAGCCAGACCGGACATCATCGGCCAGACGGAATTCCGCCGACTCCAATTATAAATTTTATCCAGGGTTGTTAAGGTTACCTGTTGGCGTAACTCAGAGGGCACATCTGATCCAGGAAGGTTTAGATCATCTTGCATCACAATACACCGCCTTTCGTTGGTAAAAGTGGGGTAAATATATTCTATCATCCATCCCCCTGGTGTCAAGCGTGATTAATGCAAATAATTTTTTGCTAAATTACTCAATCGCAGTATAATAGTGCAATGGTTACCCAGGATGAGATCAAAAAATACTTGCAAACCCATCCATATTCATGCGCCGATGAGTTAAGCGCAGTTCTGGGAAAAACCCGTGCCAACATTCAACACCATTTAAAGATCCTGGAGCGAAATAAATCTCTCGCGCGGGTGTCAATATCTCCAGCCGTGCCTGGTCGCGGCCGTCCGCGGGTGTATTTTTCACTGGCGCCGTTGACCCGGGCCAATAATTTCGTTCCGCTCCTTGAGGCGCTACTCAAAATAATCGTCCTCGAGGCTGAGGGTGAACACAAAAACCAGCTTTTGGAAAAGGTTTCTCAACAAATTCTTAGACCCGAAGAAGGGGTATCGTCCTTGACCCATCGTTTGACCCGCACGGTCAAAGAATTGAGCAAAATAGGCTACCAGGCGCGCTGGGAGGCACACGCGGATGGACCGCAAGTCCTGTTTCGCAACTGCCCTTACCATCCTTTACCCGATAAATTCCCTGAAATGTGCCGCATGGATGCGTTATTATTAATACAGAATTTGGACGTGCCAGAAGTAGAACAAATCGCGCGGATTCAGATCCCATCTACTCCCGCCTGCTGTTTTAGGATCAAAGCAAACAAGATATCATCTCTATTATGACAGGTGAAGTAAAACTTTAAATCACAGAAAAGGAATCCCATTAAATGAGCAACTCGCAGATCCTCAATATTGCCCACCGCGGTGCCCGTTCACTGGCGCCAGAAAACACTCTGTTAGCCGCTCAAAAGGGATGGGAGATCGGGGCAGATTGGTGGGAATTGGATGTCGCCATGACAGCGGACGGCGAAATGGTTGTGATCCACGATGATACCCTGAAAAGGACTTCCAATGCCGCGGCTGTATTTCCAGACCGTGCCCCATGGGGAGTGCACACTTTCAGCCTGGCAGAACTGCGGCGGCTGGATTTTGGTTCCTGGTTTGTCCAAAACGATCCCTTTGGACAGATTGCGGCGGGCAATGTCTCAAGCTCAGATCTACGGTCGTTTCAGAATGCGCCCATTCCTACCTTACGAGAGGCACTGGAATTCACCAGGGAACACCATTGGAAAATCAATGTCGAAGTAAAAGATCTGACCGGGAAACCTGGGGATCCAGAAATTGTAGAAAAGGCAACCGCCCTGATTGTTAAAGTAAACATGGAAGCCAGCGTGTTGATTTCCTCATTTAATCATTCCTATCTCGAACGGGTAAAAAGGGCCAATCCTGTGATGGCGACTGCCGCCCTGGTTGAACAACCAGATGCTAATCCGGTCGCGCTGCTTAACAGGCTGAACGCCAGAGCATACAATCCGGGCTTGAAATCCTGCAATCTCGAGCATTTTACCGCTCTGCGTAAAGCGGGTAAGGATATTTTTGTCTGGACGGTCAACGACGAGGTTTCAATGAGACGCCTGATCGAAATGGGTGCGACAGGGATGTTTACTGACTTTCCCCAATTGTTAAAATCGGTCCTGGATTCTCGTTAATTTTCTTTCTCCCTAATTTTCTTCGCCAAAACCTGGATCGCAATGGTGATGCCGAAAATGCTGGTTTCGACCGCCATGGATGGGAGCATAATGCCATTTTTGGCTGCTTGTTCTGGCAGCCTGGGTAAATGAATGAAACCAGCTGGAATTTGCAGCTGGTGTTCTTTTAAGTGATGCAGCAGCCGGTACATCACCTGGTTACATAGAAATGCACCGGCGCTCAACGACAATTCGACCGGCACGCCATGGGCTTTGATCTCGTTAAAAATATCTCGCACCGGAAGGGTGGCAAAGAAGGCCGCGGGACCACCCGGTATGATTTCTTCGTCTACCACAATATTTCCTCGGTTGTCCGCAATCCGGAAATCCATCAGGTTGACCGCAACTCGTTCAACACATACAGCCGCTCGTGTATGCGCCTCACCCAGGCAGATAATTCCCCGAGGTTTCTGCTCATCAATCGCTTGCAGCAAAATCTCAGGCGCACGGGTACGATCTACGGGTAGGATCAGGGCGGCCAGTTGGACTTTCGTGATTGGATTGTGTTCTACTAGTCTTTTCACTACCTGTTCTGAAGGATTCACATCGCTCCCATCAAACGGCTCAAAACCGGTCACCATAATTTTCATGATTCATCTTCCTTATATGATGAATCGGTCATTGCGAGGCCCGTTATTTGGGCCGAAGCAATCTTTTTTGTCACGAGATTGCTTCGCTGCGCTCGCAATGACGGTTTCTCATTTTGCGTGGTCAGCGACAGCGCGACCGGCTTTTTTGTTGTTTCGGGTGTTTTTTCGCCCGACGAAGTCGCGCGAAAAAACACCCTGGCATCATTCGCCGAAGGCGCGCTTCGCGTGTGTGGTCGCTGCCAGGCCGATCAGCTTATACAGTTTATCAGGTAAAATCAACCTTGATTTTAGGCAGGATTTTCAAGGAAAGCAACGATGAAAACCATAGGTTTAATTGGCGGGATGAGTTGGGAATCTACAGTCGAGTATTACCGCTTGTTGAATGAGGCGGTCCGTGATCGTCTGGGTGGATTCCATTCAGCAAAATGCATCCTCGTCTCCGTGGATTTCGATGAAATCGAAACGCTGCAGCGCGAAAATCGATGGAAAGAAGCCGGGCAAGCCATGGCAGCTGCAGCGAGGCAGTTGGAACGCGGCGGGGCAGAAGTAATTCTGCTGTGCACCAATACGATGCATAAATGCGCCCTGGACATTCAACAGGCTACCGACTTGCCTTTTATGCACATCGCCGATACAACTGCTCTTGCGGTGAAAGCAAGGCAAATTACGCAAGTTGGCCTTTTGGGTACGCGATTTACCATGGAAGAATCATTCATCAAAGATCGCCTGGTTGATGAATTCGGCTTATCTGTGCTAATTCCTGATCCATCTGAAAGGGAGCAAATCCATAAGATCATTTATGAAGAACTGGTGCAGGGCATTGTTCTTGAAAAATCTCGCCAGGTTTATATCCAGGTAATTCATAATCTTATTTCCAAAGGCGCTCAGGGCATCATTTTAGGATGCACTGAAATCGGCTTACTGATCCGCCAGGCAGATGTAAATGTGCCGGTTTTTGATACAACCCATATTCACGCCCTGGCAGCCGTCGATTATTCCCTGGGTGATGTTGTTTGAATTTTCCCAAAAATCATCTACAATAGATGGAAATATTTTGGAGGCTTTTATGACTGTGCAGCGTTGGTTCGAGCATGTACAAGATTGGCTGGAAACGTTGCTGTCACAAGATATTGCGCCGGTCAACCGAAAGGTGCTGGTGGTGACCTTCGATCCGCAGATTCCATCCCAAGGTAATCTTCCATTGCATCAGGCTATGAATGGCTGGCAGGACCCGGGGACCCTGATCCAACAGCTGATTGGCGATATGCGTGATGCCAGTCATGGCTATGCGAATTATACGGTCGTCGAAAACATCGCCCTGCCTGAATTTACCCCCATGGTCGGCGAGCAGCGATATACCCCCAATTTGTATTTATCTGCATTGTCCGATCAGCAGCCAAAAATTGAAGACAGGGCTGATTACGCAGATATTTTGACTCGTTTTAATGTTCTGGATAAGGTGAAAACAGGGCAAGTCGATGAAATCTGGCTGATGGGATACCCCTTTGCGGGTTTCAATGAATCTCGCATGGGTGGACCGGGTGCGTTCTTTTGCAACGGTGATCCGCTCCCTAATACCGAAGCCGCTGACCGGCGCTTTATTGTAATGGGGTTCAGCTATGAGCGCGGCATTGGTGAAATGTTAGAGAGCATGGCCCATCGCGCGGAATTCATACTCGAACGCCTGTTTGCAGGAAAAACCGGTGATGCCAATCTCTATGAACGCTTTACCCGCATCGATTGGGACCATCCCGGGCAGGCCGAAGTTGGTACCGTCCATCATGGGCCAAATGCCAGTCTGACACCGGATAAAGACGATCACCAGTGGACGGAGACCCGCCTGGTTCCCAGCCGCCACCGTACCTGGGCTAATTATCCGGATTTATCCGGTTCTCCCGAACTCACCAATTGTGATGCATGGCGAGATGCAAATATGACGCGTGGCCATCATCTGTGGTGGTTCAAGTATTTTCCTCATATTGCCGGTCAGCAGTATGGAACCCTCAGTAATTGGTGGAAGGTTGTCATCGATCCTCAGAAATTGTGGATTTGAACTTTTCGGGAGCGAATTTATGGCGCATGAAGTCGTAAAATCCAGTTTCACTGCTCTGGTTGATCGCATAAATCGTTTTCCTCAAGGCGCACCACCGTCAGAAACACTGTACAAAATCCTCAATATTTTATTCAGCGAAAAAGAGGCCCGTCTGGTTGCATTGCTGCCGATCAAGCCTTTCACAACCCAGCAGGCTGCAGATCGTTGGAATGTGGATCTTGGTGAGGCGCGAAAAATACTGGATGGATTGGCAGATCGGGCTATTTTGGTCGATTCGGAGCAGGAAGGTGAAGTTTCATATACTTTGCCGCCTCCCATGGCTGGTTTTTTCGAATTTTCAATGATGCGCCTGCGGGGTGATGTGGATCAGAAAGTCCTGGGGGAATTGTTTTATCAATATATGAATGTAGAAGAAGACTTTATCAAGAGTCTTTTTACAAATGGCGAAACCCAGCTCGGAAGAACGTACGTAAACGAACCGGCGCTCCTCGCTCACCCCTCACTGCAAGTGCTGGACTACGAACGCGCCAGCGAGGTCATTCGCCGTGCGTCCCATCGTGGGATCGGCGTGTGTTACTGCCGCCATAAAATGCAGCATATGGACCGGGCATGTGATGCGCCGATGGATATCTGTATGACTTTCAATACCACCGCAGGTTCGCTGATCCGCCATCACTATGCCAGGGAAGTGGATGTCAAAGAAGGCCTGGACCTGCTGCAGCTTGCCTATGAAAACAACCTCGTGCAATTTGGTGAAAATGTGCGTGAGGGTGTAAATTTTATCTGCAACTGCTGCGGCTGCTGTTGTGAAGCTTTGATCGCGCAGCGCCGGTTCAGCCTTTTACACCCTATCCATACCTCCAACTTCCTCCCCAAGATTGACCCGTCCGCTTGCACCGGTTGTGGAAAATGCGTATCAATATGCCCCGTGGAAGCAATGACCCTGGTTTCAGCCAACGACCCACACCACCCCACTCATAAAAAAGCCAAATTGGATGAGGATGCCTGCCTTGGTTGTGGTGTATGCGTAAGAAGCTGCGCAAAAAACGGCATCCAGTTAGAATCACGGCCCGAGAGGGTGTTAACACCATTAAATTCGGTGCATCGCGTGGTTATTATGGCGGTTGAACGCGGCAGCTTGCAGAATTTAATATTTGATCAACACGCGATGTGGAACCATCGGGCAATGGCAGCCATTCTGGGCGCAATCCTCCGTCTGCCGCCTGTTCACCAGGTTATGGCTTCTCGTCAGATGAAATCCCGATATTTAGAGGCTTTGATTCAAAAGATCAAGATATAATTCTGAAAATGAAAACCATTGTGGTTGCTTCACAAAATCCCGTCAAAGTCAATGCAGCATTGAGCGGTTTTATAAAGATATTTCCTGCTGAAAAGTTCAAAGCAGTATCAGTTCAGGCTCAATCGGACGTCTCTGCCCAGCCCTTTTCATCGGAGGAAACCCTGACAGGCGCTCTTAATCGGTCATCTAATGCGCGAAATATTTTTCCGGACGCGGATTTTTGGGTGGGAATCGAAGGCGGCGTGGAGGAGCACGGGCAAGAGCTGGCAGTATTTGCATGGGTAGTCGTCCAATCCAGAGATCAAACAGGGAAAGGCCGCACCGGCACTTTTTATTTACCGTCTCAAATATCTGATCTGGTACGCTCCGGCAAAGAATTGGGAGAAGCTGACGATATCATCTTCAACCGCTCCAATTCGAAACAGGGAAACGGCGCGATTGGTTTGCTCACCGGAGATATCATCGACCGCACGCAGTTGTATGAGATGGCAGTGGTTTTTGCCCTATTACCATTTCGGAACAAGGAATTATATCGAGCCTCATGACCATTAAAATCCATTCGATTTGTGTGTATTGCGGATCAGCGGACCACCTTCATCCCGATTATTTGTCAGCCGCGGAAGAATTTGGCGCTACTCTGGCGCGAGCAGGGATACGGATGATCTACGGCGCTGGTAAAACCGGGCTGATGGGCGCCGTCGCAGACGGGGCTTTAAAGGCAGGAGGGGAGGTTGTGGGGGTTGTTTCGGAAAATCTCAATACCCCCCAATTAATCCATGCCCATCTGACTCAATTGGAGGTCGTTCCAGATATTCAGCTGCGCAAAGCGCGCATGTCTGCCCTGGCAGATGCTTTCATTGCCTTGCCAGGAGGGTACGGTACGCTGGATGAATTGTTTGAAACATTAACCTGGGTACAAATTGGCTTGCACCAAAAACCTGTCGGTCTGCTCAATATCCGCAATTATTTCGATCCTCTGCTGGCAATGATCCAGAAAGCGCATGATGAAGGGTTTATATACGCCGAGCATAAAATGCTCTTTATTCATGATTCCTCAGCCACGTCGCTACTTAAGCGTCTCTGCGCTTTTGAAATCCCTGAAAATCTAAACCGGTGGCTAAGCCGCATGGACCCTGATTGAAGCAGGTTGTTAGAAAGGAGTTGAGGATGAGCAGAACGAATAATTTAGGCACCACAACCGTTACCCAGATTGGCCTGGTTGTGCGGGATATCGAAAAATCGATCGATGCCTTTTGCGCGGTCTTGGGTCTTCCGCGCCCAAATGTGATCATCACCGACGAATACGAACAAGCCCGCACCATTTATCGCGGGCATCCAACACCGGCCCGGGCAAAATTAGCCTTTTTCGATCTGGGTCAGGTCTCGTTAGAATTAATTGAACCTGTGGGTGAACCCAGTACCTGGAAAGAGGCTTTGGATAAAAACGGAGAAGGTTTTCATCATATCGCGTTCCAGGTTAAAGATACGGCCCAGGTTGTGCAGAACCTCCAGGCAAGTGGCATCGAATTGGTCCAGCAAGGCCATTATACCGGCGGTATGTACACCTACATGGATGCGACGAAAAATTTAAACCTGGTACTGGAACTACTTGAAAATTTTGAATAACATGCAAATCCTAAACGAACAGCAGGAAAATATTCTCCGCAATGAGCGGAGAGTTCTGAATGATCTGAGATTAGCCCTGGTTCAATTTGGCGGTAAAACCGAAGAAAGCGAATTGCTGGCGAAGGCAGTCGACCAGTTGGATGAGCTGTTCCTCCTGGTGGTTGTAGGTGAATTCAATTCCGGGAAAAGTGCTTTTATTAACGCTCTTTTAGGCGAGAAGATCCTACCTGAAGGGGCAACGCCAACCACCGCCCAGATTGACGTTCTTCAATTCGGGGTCGATTGCCAGCGAAAGGTCATCAGTCAATACCAGCACCTGGTCTCATATCCTTCTGACCTGCTTAAAGTAATGAGCATTGTCGATACGCCAGGCACCAATGCCATCATCCGCGAACACGAGCAAATTACATCCCATTTCGTCCCGCGTGCAGACCTGGTTATTTTTGTAACTTCAGCCGACCGCCCATTCACTGAAAGTGAACGCCAGTTCTTGATCCAGATTCGAGACTGGGGAAAGAAAATCGTCCTGGTGATCAATAAAGCCGATATCATCCAAAACGAGTCCGATCGGCGAGAAGTAAGCGCGTATGTCTCGGATAATGCCCGCCAGCTCTTGGGAATTCAGCCGGATGTATTTCTGATCAGCGCCAGGCTGGCTCTCCTGGCCAGGATGGGACAACCCCAGGTGTGGGCGGAAAGTGGGTTCGAGAAACTTGAGAAGTTTATTAAGGAAAGACTCGATGAAATTGGCCGTTTGAAATTGAAGCTGCTCAGCCCATTGGGCACCGGTCAAAAAGTGATCAACCAGGCTCAAGATAGTAATCGCCAACCGGCTGCTGCTGCTCGAAAATGACTTTAAAATGCTGGCTGATGTGGATGCGCAGATGAGCACTTATGACCAGGATTTGAAACGGGATTTTAAATTTCGTTTAGCGGATGTAGAAAACCCGCTTTACGAATTGGAATTGCGCGGTGACAACTTCTTTGATAATACCATGCGCCTGGCGAGGGTATTTGATTTGCTGAACAAAGAACGCATTCGCCAGGAATTTGAACAAGAGGTTATCCGTGACGTTCCCCTGCACATCGATCAGCAGGTCAATCATGTTATCGATTGGATGATCGAATCTCAGCTTCACCAATGGGAAGCAATCTCCAGGCATATTACGGAACGCCGGCAGGAACATCAGGACCGAATTATAGGTGATATGGGCGGAAGCTTCGAATATGACCGGGTGCGGATGATGGATGCCTTAGGCCGGGATGCTCGTAAAGTGATTGACACGTTTGATAAATCGTATGAAGGAAAAATGATCGCCGAGGATGCCAAGGCTACCATAACTACTTCTCTGGCAGTAGAAGCCGGCGCGATCGGCCTGGGCGCGCTGGTGGCGGTTTTGGCCACCACTGCCGCGGCTGATGTAACCGGCATTGTCTCAGCCGGCGTGATCGCGGCTCTGGGCCTGTTTATCATTCCAGCGCGGCGCAAGGCAGCCAAAAAAAGTTTGCGTGAAAAAATCTCCGGGCTTCGCTCCCATCTGACCGAATCATTGTCCAGGGCCTTTGACCTTGAAATTAGCCGTTCCCAGCAGAAGGTACGCGAATCCATTACTCCATACACCCGGTTTGTACGCTCGGAGAGCGGAAAATTACAAGATGCCAGCGCCCAATTTCAATCCATTAAAGATGAATTGGCGAGATTGGAAAGCGTCATCGAGTCTTTAGATACATAGCCTTTACGGATTATCTCACTGCAAAGCAACTGCTTAATATGAACAACCAGGAAGAAAACTTCCTTCGCCAGGCAATATCGCTGGCAAAACAAGCCCGTCAGGCCGGAGAGCGTCCGTTTGGTGCAGTGCTTGTTTTCAATGGTAAAGTTGTGACCCAGGCACAAGACCAATGCCGTGGTCTCAATGACCCAACCGCTCATGCAGAATTACGGCTAATCAGTTCATATTGCCAATCTGCCGGGCATTTTGATCTGACAGGTGCCACGATTTACACATGCGCCGAGCCTTGTGTAATGTGTTCCGGCGCAATAAAATGGGCGGGCATTTCTCGTGTTGTCTTCAGCGTCTCACAAGCGCAGCTACAAGCGATCAGCGGAGGCCGTAGTAAACCGACTTGCGATGAATTGGTCAACACAGGGGGTCGGCACATTGAAGTTATCGGACCGTTGTTGGTGGATGAAGGATTAGCCTGTTTTCAGGATTTTGATTTTTCCTTACACCGGCTAAAAATGCTCAACAAAAAAAGCTGATGCGACGTTTGATGGTAATATTAAGTGCGGAAAATTCTGTCTGAGTTTAATCTCGAAACCTAGGTGTATACAAAATATCGTCGTATGGGTAATAGAAAGCTTGAAAAGAACCAAATTATCGGCTAATTTCACAGGATATCACATGGCTTACCATTTCCGAAAAGTTAAACAAATTATCGACCCGCAATTTGTGATCGAAGGCGCCGGGGTTTTACTGCGACGTTCGTTTGGCCCTAACCGCACCAACCTGTTTGACCCGTTTCTGTTATTCGATCATTTTGCATTCAATGATCCCAATGAAGGCCCGATTCGCGGATTCCCCACGCATCCTCACCGCGGTATCGAGACCGTTACCTACATGCTAGAGGGCAATGTCCGTCACCGCGACAGCATGGGTAACCTGGGGGTTATCGGTCCCGGTGACATCCAATGGATGACCTCAGGGCGGGGAATACTCCACGAAGAAATGCCCAGCCGCAGTCCTGAAGGGCGGGTGGTTGGTTTTCAATTATGGGTGAATCTGCCTGCAGCCAACAAAATGGATCCGCCTCGTTACCAGGAAGTGAATGCCAGTGAAGTGGCGGAAATACAGCGGGATGGGGTAAAAGTACGGGTTGTCGCGGGTAATTATGACGGCATTTCCGGTCCGGTAAAGGATATCACCATCCAACCTCTTTACATGGAGGTTGCCCTGGATCCAGATGTAGAATTCAACCTACCGGTCCCCGATGATCATTTCGCTCTGGCTTACCTTTTCGAGGGGGAAGGCTTGTTTGGAGTAAACGATGATTCGGATGGTGAATTCATCCAATCGGTTCGCATGCTCGTTTTCGATGAGGGCGATCAAATCCGGGTGCGCACAGGGCACGGCTCATCTGCTCGCTTCATGCTGATGACTGGGCTGCCTATTAAAGAAACTATTTTTCCCTATGGCCCTTTCGTAATGAACACTCAGGCCGAAATCCAGCAGACTCTATCTGACTTACGAAATGGGACTTTCGTACAGAATTAAATCGTAAGTTCTATGTGTTTGGGCCAGTAAAACTGGCCCAAACACTTTATTTACAACTTCAACCACCAGCCATAGCACCTACAATCCGCAAAGGTTCCGTACCCGCTATGATCGCAGCGGGTAGCACTTTATCCATGGGTTCGTGTGTCCAATCCTCACCACATGCGAAAAATCGAATGAAAGGCCGGCACTTTTTTGTGACATGGTCGCGGATTGTCCCTTGTAGAACTGGATATTGGGTTTCCAATGCATCCAGCACAGAACTCAGGGTCGCTTGTCCTTGTAATTGAAGCTCTATTTCGCGGTTGACTTTAACCATTGTCCGCAAATGGACTGGAAGGACAATTCGGATCATGGCAAGGTCTGGACTTCTACCGATAGAACGCCGGGCAAATCGTGGACAATGGCTTTCCAGTGGTCGCCAGAGTCTGGGGAGGCATACACCTGCCCGCCTGTCGTGCCAAAATACACGCCGCTGGAATCCAGCGTATCGAACGCCATCGCACTGCGCAATATATTGACGTAGCAGTCAGATTGGGGCAAGCCGTTGGTGAGCGCTTCCCATTCGTCCCCACCGGTCCGGCTGCGGTAAACGCGCAGTTTCCCTTCAGGGACGAAGTGCTCTGAATCGCTTTTGATCGGGACCACGTAAATGGTTTCTGGTTCGTGCGGATGGACACCGATGGGAAATCCAAAGTCGCTGGGCAGGTTGCCGCTGACCTCATGCCATGAGTCGCCGGCGTCATTACTGCGCATGACGTCCCAATGCTTCTGCATATACAGCACCTCCGGATGCGACGGGTGCATCGCGATGCTGTGCACGCAATGACCGACCTCGGCTGCCGGATCTGGAAGCTCGAATGCGGAAATCAGGCCTTTAGTTATCGGACGCCAGGTCACACCGGCATCGTCCGTGCGAAATGCTCCCGCAGCTGAAATAGCGGTATACATACGATTAGGATTATTCGCATCCTGGATAATGGTATGCAGGCACATCCCACCCGCGCCTGGCTGCCAGAGATGTCCTTTTGCGTCGCGCAGGCCGGGCAGCTCTTGCCAGGTCAGCCCACCGTCTGTCGAACGGAACAAAGCGGCATCTTCTACCCCGGCGTATACGGTCTCCGCGTCATGCAACGACGGTTCCAGATACCATACGCGCTTGAATTCCCAGGGATGCTGGGTGCCGTCATAGAATTGGTGTGTGCCTGGAACACCCTCATAACTGAATTTGTTGCCCACCGGCTCCCATGTCTTACCTCCATCATCCGAGCGTTGGATCACCTGGCCAAACCATCCGCTGGTCTGCGAGGCATAGATCCGATTCGGGTTGATAGATGATCCCTTTACGTGGTAAATTTCCCACCCCGCAAAATGAGGGCCGTGGATATCCCATCGTTCTCGCTTATTATCCGATGTAAGAATAAAAGCGCCCTTGCGCGTGCCAACCAATACACGAACTCCGCTCATTTATATCTCCTTTTGGTACACATGTTCTATAATTAATATATCTAAATTACTCAACAATGTCAAGTATTAAATATCTATTTTTGCTTTTTGCAGGCCTTAAGCAGCGAAACCATTTCTTTGATTCGCGCAGCGCGGGTTTCGGGCCGTTTGGCGCTTTCAATCCACCGAATGTAGTTCTTTCGGTAGAATGTTGCCAGGGCATCAAAGAAGACTTTAGCCTGAGGTTCAATATCCAGGGCGCTGACGATATCTGGCGAAAGGTGATCAGATTGGGGACCTTCAGGAGAAAGAGTTACATCTGCTTTGTCCCCAACCTTCAAACCCGTACCGCGGCACCATGCGTCCCCCAGAGTTAGAAAAAATTGAGTCCCATCGTTATTGATTGGACCGCGAATTTTATAGCCATTCACAAATCCTGAAATGAGGTGGCGCTGCTTATCCCCCCAAACTTCGTTCGGATTAAATGGAATCAAGATAACAGTCCTGGTTTGTAATTCAACGATAGTGGCCGTGAAATACTGCGTTGTCATGTTATTTCTATAATACCTTGCTGCGCTATCGCACTATTTCAAATATTGATCAAAGAATCTTACCGTTCGGGTCATTGCAGTCACGAAATAGGTTGAAATATTATGGTTATCACCCGGGTAAGTGTTAAGCTCCACGATTCCGCCCACTTCTACAACGTCTGCTGCCAGTTCTTCTGAAAACACCAATGGAACGGTGGTATCTTTAGTTCCGTGGTGAAGCTGCAAGGGACCGGATAGGTCTGCCAGGTAGCTGTTGGCTGAGATTGAAGACCAGAACTCAGGCGCTTCTTCAGGTGTGCCGTAACGCTGGATCCAATCCCCACGCCATCCGCGGAAGGCCGAAGGAGTGGATGAAGCTGTGACAGGTCGCCAGCGGTAGAACATATCGGGGTAAGAACAGACCAGGCCCGCCCAGATCACCCCTGCTTTGATCTGTTTTGAAATCACCATCGCACGTAAAGTTAAAAACCCGCCCATCGAATGGCCCCACATGCCAATCTTGTCCGCGTTCACCTGGGGATGCTGCTGCAGCGAGGCGACCGCGTTGAGCACATCTACCGTATAACCGGGTTCAGAATACGCCCCATTGGCAGTGCCTTCGGAGCGGTCATGCCCGCGCAAATCAATTTTGAACACCACATACCCACTTCGCGCCAGCCAATCGGTATACGCCAGGTAGCGCTCGGTCGTGCGGTATTCAGCCGGGGCAATATATCCATGGATGAATACCAGGGCAGGGTAACCGCCTTGCGGCATCTGCGTCGTGGGAATCGTCAGCAGCCCGTAAATTTTCAATCCTTCAGAATAGTACCAGGCAATAAAGCGGCGAAAGTTTTCGCCGTTCTGCAGCTCCTTTTCGATCCCAATTTCACTACCCGGGTAATTTCCCTGCCGCATTGCTAAGATCTCCATCGGATGTGGGATGGGGGTGGCCGTGGGAGCAGGGGTAAGGGTGAAGGTCGGCGAAGGGGTAAATGTCTGCGTAGATGTCTGCGTGGGTGATGGCGTGACCGTATAAGTCCGCGTAGGAGGTGGCGCGGTCGCAGATGGCGCTGCCGGTAGAGGCATCTCGGTGGCAGGTACGCAGCCAGCGAGAAGTACCAGCAGAAGTAGGATAAGAATCGCTTGTTTGGACATACAACTATTTTACGATATTAATGATGATAATTATATTAAATAAATTTAAGGGCAGCAATCCATATTGCTGTCCACAATTTTTTGCCGGGTTCCCCCGTCGTTAATGATTACTCCACTGTCACACTCTTTGCCAGGTTGCGCGGCTGATCTACGTCCAATCCCCTTTCAGAGGCGATGTGGTACGCCAGCAGCTGCAGCGGGATCACCGTCAGCACCGGGCTGAGCATCCAGGGCGCATCAGGTATCCAAAACACATGGTCCGCCAGGCCTCGCACCAGTTCATCGCCCTGGGTAGCAACCACAGCCACCCGCCCGCCGCGGGCTTTCGCCTGTTCGATCTGGCTGACCATTTTTTCATGCCAGGGATCTTTAGGAGCGATGGCGATGATCGGCATCTCCCGATCGATGAGCGCGATGGGACCGTGTTTCATCTCTCCTGCCGGGTACGCTTCTGCATGGATATACGAAATCTCCTTAAGTTTTAACGCCCCTTCATAGGCGATGGGCATATTAATTCCCCTTCCCAAATACAAAGCATCACGCACATGCTTCAACGCCCTGGCGATTTCGATTACCTGCGGCTCCTGATCCAGGCAGCGGCCCACCAGGTCGGGCACCAGACGCAGGTCTGAGACCAGCGCTTTGCGCTGTACATCTCCCAATTGACCGCGCAGGTCGCCCAACAGAATTGCGAGCATATACAGGTCGATCAGAGGAGCGGTAAATGCCTTGGTTGAAGCCACCCCAATCTCCGGACCGGTTTGCATCGAAATATACCCATCGGCTATGCGCATCGCCTGAGACCCAATCGCGTTGACAATCGACCACAGCAGCGTACCGCGCTTCCGTCCTTCTTCCATAGCAGCCAGGGTATCTGCAGTTTCTCCACTCTGGCTGATCGCCAGCACCACCGTGTTTTCATCCACGATCGGATCGCGATAGCGAAATTCGGAGGCAATATCCACTTCTACCGGGATGCGGGCGATCTTTTCGATCAGAATCTTTCCCACCATACCGGCATGTGCGGCTGTGCCGCAGGCGGTGATCACGATTTTGTTGATCCGTTTAGCGAGCGTTTTATCAAGATTCAGTTGGGGCAGGCGGATGCGTCCTTCATCGAAATCGACCCTTCCCGCCAGGGTATCGGTCAGGGAGCGCACTTGCTCGTGGATTTCTTTTTGCATAAAATGGCGGTACTCGCCTTTTTCCGCGGCGACCGCATCCCAGGCGACGTTATGCACCTGATAATCGACTGCTTCCCCTTCAAGAGTCTGCACGCGCAATCGGCGCTGCTCGATGACCGCCATCTGCCGTGATTCGAGAAAAACCACCTGCCGGGTATGCTCAAGGATCGCCGGGATATCCGAAGCCACATACATCTCGTTCTCTCCCAGGCCTACCACGACCCCACCTGCGTTGCCAATGCGAGCCGCGATAATTTTATCCGGCTCTCGTGAAGACATCACCACAATACCATGCGCGCCCTTCAGCAGCAGCAGGGATTGGCGAACAGCCTCCACCAGCGGAAAACCTGCTCCCAGGTATCGCTCAATCAGATGCGGAATGGTTTCAGTATCCGTCTCAGAGTTAAAAACCGCGCCTTCCGCGCTCAATTCATCGCGCAGTTCCAGAAAATTTTCCACAATCCCGTTATGAACCACAACCACTTCTTTTGTCATGCCGAAATGGGGATGGGCATTGCGCGCACTTGGCTCGCCGTGCGTCGCCCAACGGGTGTGCCCTACACCCACCTTGCCCTGTAATGGTTGTTGGCCCACCAGGCTGACCAGCGCATCCAATTTCCCCAGCTCACGGCGCAACTCGATGTGTGAATTTTCCAATACGGCAATCCCGGCGGAATCGTACCCGCGGTATTCAAGACGCTTCAAACCGTTCAAGATAATCGGCGTCGCATTTTTTTCACCAATGTAACCCACAATCCCACACATAGCTAATCCTCCTTTGACAGCTATCTGCATTCGAAGGCTTGCCGCTATCCTGGATGACGGACAGCAAGCGGTATACCTGTTAGGATTTACAATAAAGGGAAAGGGGCAGAACCGTTCGGTTCAGGAGGGCTTCCGCTGATCTGTCGATTTTCCCACCGTCCAGGACCAGCATCCTGTTCTCGGTGGTTAACTCCTCCTCGCGGAGGAGAACCCTCATCCTCGTCAATCTCACATTTTGCCAATGTAAGAACCATGCGCTTGTCTTTCCCAGATACTTATCGTGCTGAAAACCTCCTTTGCTGATTGGCTGAAACTATTATAGCAGAAATTCCGGTATAATCTGCCCATATGAGGATTTTCAAAGGAGAAAAAGATGTTCCTGATAGCCGATCTAAAAACTGACAGCGATCAGCGAGTAGCCGTCATGCATGTGCTGCCTAAGCAGTTCAAGACGGGTTCGCGTGGTTTTTATGCCAACCAGAAAATTGAGATTGAAGGCAAACGCTACCAGATTCAGGTGCAAATCGTGGAAATCGGCAGTAAAAACCAGGAAGCCGGTCCGGTAGAAAAATAAAAATCCATGAACTTCGACGAACAACTCGACACCTTTTTACGCGCGCGGTTTCCGTTGATTCTGGTAGTCACCCAGGAAGAAGAACGCTGCCTGCAAATTGTTCGGATTCTGAGCGAAAGAACCCAACGAACGCTGCTCTCCTGGGATTTCTCCGATGGATTTAAGCTCTTAACTCCCGGCAAATCCTCACCGCCCGATGCCCGGGATCCCTTGACAGCGCTCGAACAGGTAGAAGCGATCGCTTCGCCGAACACAATCTTTATCCTCAAAGATTTCCATGAAGCCTGGGATAACCCCCAGGTTAAACGCAAGCTGCGTTCTGTTTCCCAGCGCGTACGCCTGGGGAATAAATCGATTATCGTCACATCTCCCAATGCAAAAATTCCGGATGAGCTGCGCGATGAGATTGTGTTATTAGAATTGGAATTGCCTAAAGCAGCGGAAATGGAAGATGTGCTGCTCAGCCAGATTAATAAACCCGGGATAAAAGTAAACTTGACGCCCCTGGGCCAGGAAAAAATGGTTCAAGCTGCCCTGGGACTGACGGTAGCCCAAGCGCAGCGGGTTTTTGCCAAGGCCATTGTCAGCAACGGACGCATCGATGACCGGGACATCGATCTGGTGACCGATGAGAAAAAGCAGATCATCCGCGAAAGCGAAGCCTTAGAATTCTACGCGGTCACCGAAACCCCGGATGATGTCGGCGGGTTGGGTGTCTTAAAAGAATGGCTGCGCCTGCGTGAACGCGCGTTCAGCAAAGAAGCGCGTGAATATGGTTTGCCGGCGCCCAAGGGCATCGCATTGATCGGTATTCCTGGCACGGGCAAGTCTCTCACCGCCAAAATGATCGGCGGCTTGTGGCGGCTGCCTTTGCTTCGCCTGGATGTGGGCGCGCTTTACGGCAGCCTGGTGGGCGAATCAGAAGAACGCACACGCCGCGCTTTGCGCCTGGCTGAGACGGTCGCTCCCTGCATCTTGTGGATTGACGAATTGGAGAAATCGCTTTCTCACGGCGGGGCTGATTCAGGCACATCTACCCGCGTGTTCGGCTCTGTCTTAACCTGGATGCAGGAAAAGAAAGTGCCGGTGTTTGTGGTCGCGACCGCCAATGATATATACAGCTTGCCGCCTGAACTCCTCAGAAAAGGCCGCTTTGATGAGATATTCTTCTTGGATTTGCCCACCGCGGACGAACGCCGTGAAATATTCTCGGTCCACCTGTTGAAACGGCGCAGGATACCGGAAGATTATGATTTGGATACATTGGCAGCCGCCTCAGAAGGTTATGTGGGCTCAGAAATCGAGCAAGCCATCATCGATGCCATGTATCTAGGCTTCGATGACGGACAAAGAGAATTTACCACCGCCGATATTTTAAAATCTCTCCAGCGCCAGGTACCGTTGAGCGTATCTCAGCGTGAAAACATTGCCGCTTTACGCAGCTGGCTGACGGAAGGCCGCGCCCGGTCTGCGTCCTTCGCCGAAGCGGAGGATGCCGCCTCAAGCTTTGTAAGTGTGCGGTCGACTTAACTCCCAGAAAAAAATCCAGGTATGGCTGTATCATCTCCGGTGAAACCCCCATCTTCGATCTGGGAAACGCTGTTAACAGACCCAATACCCCTTATCGGAAAATGGGGACAGCACCTCGCCATAAATAAGCTGTCAAAATCAGCCATGCGGGGAGATGCAGCTGCGATTCACGCACTTATGGCAGGGCTTTCCACCTCAAAAGCACTTGCATTCCACTCTGAAATTATCGATATCCTCTCATCCCCCCTTCCGGCTTCCAGCTTCGATTGCCTGTGGCAGGAATGGGCAGCCCGGCGCCTGCCGGTGGTCGAACAGATTCTGCTCGAAAAGAGAAAACATGCTGGTTATCGCTCTCGCGCCTGGGCAATCTCCCTGGCAAAATTAAGAAAAATTGAGACTTTGCAGTCCGTCCAACCTGAACGCCTATCAGATGTGCTTCTTTTGCGCGCAGATCTTGATCCGACTGTGGCTGCCAGCGCCAGCGCTGCATTAACCGGCCTTTCACGGCAGGAAAGCCGCGATGAGATGTTCCGGTTGTGGTCTGCCAGCCGAGATGAAGCCATCTGGCAGCTGGGGTTTACTTCAGGATACATCCCCCAAAATCCAGTGGAGGTTCGCGTACTGTTCCTGTTAAAATCTGCCCAAACTGATGATCTGGTCCACAGCAGTCCGGAAATGGTTGCGCCATTAATCGCTTCATTGCAGGATGGAGACCCGGCCATCGCGGTCGAAGCCCGCCGCTGTCTTCCACTGCTGCAAAATGAAGCCGCGATCAATCTTGTCTGCCAGGGTTGGAGGCAAACCCGCTCGCCAGTCCTGGCTGAGATCATACGTGAGGGGAAGATGGTCGCCGCTCGACCGATTGAGCTTCGGTTGATGACGGCATTAATAATAGGGCGCAGTGAAATTGCCCGCAAGATACCACCAGAAGGCATCCCGATCTTATGGGACCTGGCTAATGATAATGATCCCCAACTCGCCCAGGCTGCCCGGGATGCGCTGATTTCTCTTGAAGACCCGGCTGCTCAGGCAGCGTTCTGCATGCTTGCGGTCAACCAGAATCTGCCGCGTGCTTTAGAATTGGCGCTGTCTGCCGGATATCGCCCTGCCAAACCGGAGCAGCTGGCTTTGTTTTTATTTCAAGCTGGTTTGTGGCCTGAATATGATTCACTCGATTTTGATAACCGCCTGATGCAAGCAGCGTATGAAACCGCCCAGCCCGCCCTGCGCCAGCGCATTGCTGGCCAGGTGCAGCGGTTGGGGAAAAGTGCCTATTTATCCATCCTGGCAGGTATTGATTTTCGCTCCAATACCTCACAGCTGTCCACAGATGAGATCCGGCTGCTGGTGGAATTATTACTGGAAAACCATGAGTGGACGCGGTTATGGTCATTGGTTCATCTGGTGCCGCTGCGCTGGGGCATTCGCATCCTGCAGGCATTCCCTGTTGAAGGCTGGAAACCAGATAACCCGGCAGAGGTTGAGGAATATATCCGCCTGACCCACCTGGCGCAAAACCTGCCACCGCCTGCCAGGCCTGACTGGGAAAGTACACTGCCCCCAGCCATCTCCACTGCCCGAGTGCGCGTCAGCGGCAGGGTAAACGATGTTTGTTTTTCTCCTCAAAAGCCTTTGATCGCGATTGGCACCGGCAGCCGTAAACTGGTGACATGGGATTTTCAAAAAGCTGAAATCAGGCGCATCCGCGGGGGATTCAATCATTCAATTTCCAAAGTTGCTTTCGTCGGAAGTAATTACCTGGTTTGTGGGGTGCGTTCCAATGTCGATTCAGCGTGTTGGATTTATGGTTGGCAAGACAATGAAGCATTTGTCCTTCCAGGGCATCAAGGTGCGATCACTGCTCTTCTACCCATCGGTGACGCGAATTTGGTCAGCACAGGTCGAGATGGCGCGGTGATTTATTGGAACCTGGGCACCAGGGAGGAAATTGGTCGCCAGGCTTTGCCGGATTGGCCGCGAGCTGCGTTTACATCTAAAAACCAACAACAGATCGTCTTGATGCATTCGTCGCTGTCTATCCTGCAGCTGCCCAATCTGCTTAACATTGAGCCGCAATCCGTGCGGACGGCTGCCTTTTCGGGAACCAGACAATCTATGGCCTTATGTGGAGTTTTCCCGCCAGATACCGGTGAGTTCCTGGTCGGCCAGCGCAACGGTCAGGTGGTGCGTTACCTTTCTAAACCACAAAATCGCAGGATCACGCGCGAGGCAATTCTTCGGAAAGACTCGAGCGTGGTGGATCTAGAATTCGTGCCTGCGCAGCCGTCCCTTGTAATCGCCGCGAAGAATGGGACGATTGAGTTTCGTCATTGGCCTGATCTGACCCACATCGGTACCGTATCGACAGATACAGGCAGGCTAACCTCTCTGCATCTCTCCGCAGATGGGGCATTCATGGCCACCGGAACAGATGAGTCAACCATGCAGTTCTGGGATTTACGTGTCCGCGACCTGCCAGATTTGATCGATCGCCCTCTGGCTAATGCCCGACCTGCCCACCTGGCCGCAGTGACCGCTTTACTACTCCACAGTGCAGATGCTCCCACCAGTTTACGCAGGACATTAGAATTAGCCGAAGCATTACTGCAGCGCCGATTCAGGTATGATATCTTGGTGGAAGAACTCTATCAGATCAAACCAGGCGAATTTGACATTATCCTCGAATAAAGAGTAAAATCGGTGGAATGGCCGGGCGTTTAGCAGTCGATTTTGGCACTTCCAATACGGTTTTGGCAGTTTGGGATGAGCAGCTACAGGCTGGCGTCCCTCTATTTATACCTGAATACAGTCACACCTACCACCAGGGCGACCAGGAAATTTTCGTTATCCCTTCGTTGATCCATTATGAAACCGACAACAGGCGTTGGATTGGCGACCAGGTGTTGCGGCGAAATCTATACCATTCACGCCACACTTTTCGCTGGATGAAAAGGTATATCAGCCAGCGCAGCCCGATTAAGGTGAAAATCGAAGGGCGTGAGATAACACCCTTCATCGCAGGCCATGATTTTCTTTCGACATTGCTACTCTTTGCTGCTCAGCAGCTGGATCTGCGCGGAGAGGAGATTGGCTTATCTGTGCCGGTTGAAGCCTTCGAGCATTATGAAGACTGGCTTTCCAGCGTGACCGAGTCAGCCGGGATCCCTCGTTACCGCTTAATTGATGAACCTTCTGCGGCTGCTTTAGGATACGGAACGCACATCTTACCCGGACACACATACCTCATTTTCGATTTCGGCGGCGGCACGATGCATGCCTCAGTAGTTTTGATGGAGGCAGAGCCCTCATCCACCACAGGCCGGCGCTGCCGGGTATTGGGAAAAGCAGGAAAGTACATCGGCGGATCGACGATTGACCAGTGGATTTTTCAAGAGATCCTTCGTCAGAATAACGTCCAGGACTTTGACGAACCTGTCAGACTGCTCAGCAACGAATTGTTGGTGGCATGCGAAAGGGCCAAAGAGCAGCTTTCTTCTTCGAACCAGGCCGAAATTCAGGTGGTGGATCCGGCATCCTCTGTCGTATTGTCTGGTTCTTTTACCCGCGGGCAATTTGAAGAAATCCTCGACCGGCACGAGCTTTTTACCGAAATAAATCGCATCGTTCGTTCAGCGATCAATGCCGCTCGCGAACGCGGGTACAACGAAGAAAATATTAATTCTGTCCTGATGGTTGGGGGTACCAGTGCCATTCCATCGGTTCAGCGCACGTTACGCCAAATTTTTGGCAAAGAACGGGTGAGTTATGACCATCCTCTGGACGCTGTGGCGCGTGGAGCTGCTGCTTTTGTGGCCGGGGTAGATTTTTACGATCATATTCAGCATGACTACGCCATTCGTTATGTGAATCCCGCTACCCATCAATATGATTACCGCATCATCGTCCACAAGGGTACGCCTTACCCAACTCCTGCACCCGTCGCGCGGCTGTCGGTCAAAGCCTCGTATGATAGCCAATCTCAATTAGGCCTGGCGATTTTTGAGATAGCCGAATCCAGCTCGATCAGCAGCAATAGTGTCGAAATTGTTTTTGACCCGTCCGGTGTTGCCAGGGTAATGCAGATTACCCCCAATGAGGTGGAGCAACGCAGTCTCTTCTGGATGAACGAATCCCAACCTACTTTCTTACCGGCTAACCCACCTGCCGCACGCGGAGAACCGCGTTTTGAGGTCGAATTTTGTGTGGATGCGAATAAACGTCTGACCATGACATCTCGCGACATTAAGACAGGCATGCTCACCCATAAAGATTATCCTGTGGTAAAGTTAACCTAATAGTTGAGCAATGAAGTAATATTTATAATTGCCACCCTATCATTTTCTGAAAGGAGGGTATTTTCTTGTCTCATATCACACGAATTAAAACAAAAATTGTCGAAAAACAATATCTCCTGCGAGCAATAGAAGATTTGGGTTACCACTACGAGGAAGGAGAATTATCAATCAGTGGATTTGGCGCGAATAAAACAAATGTCGATATTAAAATAAGCCTTCGCCTTAGTAACGATATCGGTTTCCGCCAGACATCCCAGGGTTATGAAATTATCGCCGACTGGTGGGGCGTGCGGGGTATCTCCCAGAAGGATTTCACCGCGCGCCTCATGCAGCGTTATGCTTACCATACTACCCGGGCCAAGCTTGAAACGCAGGGATTTTCGCTCATTGAAGAAACTGCCAAAGACGGTCAAATACACCTTACACTCCGCCGGATGGCTTGAGGAGGACATGTGGAAATCGAAGAAATTGAAATAACCATCGGTAAAAATGGCCAGGTTAAGCTGCACGTCCGCGGGATGAAAGGAAAAAAATGCCTGGTTTTGACTGAGGAATTAGAAAAAGCATTGGGGAACGAAGTAATAGAGCGCAAGCTCACGCCTGAAGCAATAGAAGGTGCCGCGGGTAATAAAATCGACCAGTCTGTAGACGTGAAATCTTGAATGAGTGAAACGGCCGCTCTGAGAATCCATCATATTGAACCTGCCAGCCGGTCAAATGGGCCTGGCTGGCGGACGGTGCTTTGGACGCAAGGCTGTACCCTGAACTGCCCCGGGTGTTTCAATCCTGAAACTCACTCAAAGATGAACGGCAGTCTCATGCCTGTCTCATTGGTTTCGCAAAAAGTGCTGTCGTATCAATCAAGGGTTGAAGGACTTACGATCAGCGGCGGGGAGCCGCTTCAACAGCTTCCAGGGTTGCTTGCGTTCTTAACTGAAATTCGCCGGACCACCAATTTATCGGTGCTGCTTTTTAGCGGATACAACTGGGCAGAAATCAGTCAAATGCCCAAAATGGAATTACTCCTTCCACTGATCGATGTGATCATCGCAGGCAGGTATATCCCCAACCAGCGCCTTGCGCGTGGGTTAATTGGCTCCAGCAACAAGACCGTGCATTTTTTGACCAACCGTTATTCCCATGCTGACCTGACGGAAATTCCCGAAGCCGAGGTTATTCTAAATCAAAATGGCGAAATCATCTTCAGCGGAATCAACCCCATCCATTGGGCATAACGCCGAGTTTTCGCTGGAAAATCTGGCCGCGATCTTTCAAAATCCGCTGCCTTCCAGCTTAAGCGATGCTCAAATCACATCACTCCTCCTCCGCGGGGCCCTTTTCACATTAGAACAGGACGGCTCACCGCCGGCAGTTGAAATTTTAATGGAAGGGGCATTTTCTGCGCTGCCCGCTCCTATACCTGAATTAGCCTTGTCTACCCTGGGACGGTTAGCATTATCCGGCAGCCAGCCTGCCAGCGATGCAATTTATACATTAGCAGTGATCCACGATCACCAGAACGCGCACCAATTGATTCGCCAGCATCCGTTGCAGGGAAGTAGAGCAGACCTGCGAGCCGTTTACCAATTGATCTCTGGACATATCGCAGAGCTGCATCGGATTGATCCCAAATATCAGTTAATCACAGCCTTTTTTTTATCAGATGCTCATCCAGATCTGCAAAAACGAATGATCGAATCTGCCAACGCTGGTGGATTTAATGCCTGGAGCACGATTGTATCGGCTGCGAACACCACCACTGCGGAGTCTTTACACCTTATTCACGACCAATTTCCATCATTTCATGATGTCGAACGCCAATTAGCACTTGAAACACTTGAGAAATTAGCCAAAAAAAACAATGTTTCAGCCCGAGATACAATTTGCCAGCTATTTATTGATTACGAATATGCACCAGCCAGAACCATTGCGCTTTCTAATGGTTTTTCACCTTCTTCTGCCGTGCAATCAGCGCTATTTTATTTTTTGGCGGAACAATGGCAGCTTTATGAATACCTGGATTTCAATCAATCCCTGCTGACATCCGCCTACGAGTCTGCCGCGCCTAACATACGCAAACGAATCTTGTTCTTAAGCCGATACTCTGGCCGGATCGAGTGGATGGATGGCCTGTCCACCACGTCCAGACAGCGCTGGTTATGGGATCTGAGTGATGCCGATTGGGAGCTGGCTGTCAACAATCTACGATCATCAGAACATTATGCCGACCTGTGGAAATTAGCCCAACTGGCGCCCCCCGCCTGGAGCCGCAAGATTCTGGCGGCATTGGCAGGTTCAGATTGGCAACCTGATCCTGGTGAGGAAAACGAAGGCTACCAATACCTGATTAAGTTGGCAACGGCAATCGAAACTGATACCCCTCCGATTGCATCCATCCAGACCTGGCCTTCGCCTGCTCCTGAAATTACCTGCCTTGCACTCAACCAGGATGGTTCTCGTCTGGCAGTGGCCGGCTCAAATTCCACGATTCATCAATGGGGAATTTATAAAGCGGCATCGCCGCTTCCGCCGATTATCGGTCCCGTGCCCCAAACCAGGGCGCTAGCATTTTGCCCGGATGGTGAATACATTGCCGCCACCAGTGGGGACCATGCCATCCGCGCATACCGCCTGTCGGATGGGAAAATGATCAAATCTTTAGAAGGGCACTCTGCCCTTGTCCGTTCCCTCGCGTTTTCTCCGGATGGCCGCACATTATTTTCCGCCGGCTTCGATGGAACCCTTCGTGCCTGGCGCTTTCCCCAGGGCCCCGAACTAAAACGGATCGATGTGGGAAAAACAGAGTTATTTGGGGTGGCCTCCAGTCCTGACGGGCAAATTTTGTTAACCGGCGGTTCAGACCAACACCTGCAGGTCTTTCGCTGGCCGGATGGCGATAAGCTTTGGGAAATTTCCGGGCATAAAAACACCATCACAAACCTGGTCTGCGTTCCGCGCGGACAGCTGGCAGCCACTACTGGGCGGGATGGAATGATAATTCTTTGGAATTATGTCGCGGGGCGGCCCATTGCTCAGCTCTCGACCGATGAATTAGTTACAGCCCTTGCCTTTCATCCCAATGAGCAGTTTCTTATTGGAGGAACCGCGCAAGGCAATGTAATCGCCTGGAATATATCAACCGGCAAAAAAATAGCCAGTATAAATGCACATCTTGCGATTGTGACTGGCCTGGCTGTGTCTCCAGATGGGCTGCAGTTATTCTCCGCCTGTGTTGACAGCACGGTTTCGATCTGGGATATGCAGCTTTTCACCTGGTCGCAAACCCCCATCGGTAGCAATCGTTCTCAAACGCTCACCCAGGTTGAGCAGCGTCTGCGGCAGGCAGCTCAAAAGCCGGTCGAACGAAACTGGCTGTTGTTAATTGCCGAGCTGATACGCTGGCGCCAGCGATTTGATGTTGAGATAGAAGAAACACGCCAGGTCATCTCTGTGGGGGATTTTGATATCGAATTGTAAATCATAGTAAAATTCCATATATAAATTCCCGCGAGGATCATTTTGATCTCACGTCTGGTGGATTGGGTATCCAATCCTAAAAGCTCGCCTAACATTAATAAACAGAATTTTATAAACGTCCAGATTGACGGTATTGGCGTTGCGATGGGCGGTGCTGCGGCGCAGTTCTTACCCATTTATCTGGCCCGTTTAGATGCTACCCCGTTTCAAATCAGCTTGCTGACAACCATGCCTGCCGTCACCGGGATGGTTTTAGCGCTTCTTTTAGGGCGCTTCCTTCAACGCCAGCGCAGCGTGGTGCCCTGGTTTTCCGCTGCCCGTCTTGTAGTGATCACGTGTTATGCCCTGACCGGCTTGATTTCATTGGTAGTCCCCCAACAGTATGTCGTGCCGGCTATTCTATCCATATGGGCATTTGCCACCATCCCTCAGACCATCGTCGCGATCGCCTTCTCGGTCGTGATGAACGCCGTCGCGGGTCCGGAAGGCCGGTTTGAGCTGATGTCCCACCGCTGGACGATATTAGGCGCCACGACATCTTTCACAGTTCTCATGGTTGGGCAAGTCCTGGACCGGATTGTTTTCCCTTCCAACTACCAGATTGTTTTTATGGTGTTATCGGTTGGAGGATTAATCAGTTATTATTTCTCCAGCCATATCAAACTTGCTCCGGTTGAACCCCCCATGGAAAGTCCGGTGCACAGCATCCGCGACATCTTGCGCAGTTACACCAGCCACGTAATGAAGGAAAAGCAATTCATATCCTTCATCACCAAACGCTTTGTTTACCTGACTGGCGCGGCACTGGCAGCCCCTTTGTTTCCATTGTTTTTTGTGCGCGTGATCCACGCATCTGACAGCTGGATTTCAATCATAAATACATCACAGACGGCTGTGCTAATTATTGGTTATTTTTTATGGACTCGCCAGTCCCGGCGGCATGGGTCACGGCGTGTTCTCTTAATCACCACCCTGGGTTTATCTCTCCAGCCTTTACTGGTTGCTTTGATGACGCAGTCGTGGCAGGTGGCTGTCGTGATGGGCATGGCAGGTATTTTTCAGGCCGGTCTGGATCTGGTCTTTTTTGATGAACTGATGCGCACGGTCCCTCCAGAATATTCGGCGACCTTTGTCGCATTCGCCCAGAGCATTCAGTACTTCTCCAGTGTAGCCTCCCCAATTATCGGCAGCATTCTAGCAAGCTGGTTGGGGATTCCAGCCGCTTTAATCATCGCCGGTTTAATTCGGTTAAGCGGGTTCGGGTTGTTCGCTTTGCGTAAAAATTAAAAATCACAGGGCGAGTGTAAGTCGCCCTGTGTATTTTTGATAACCACTTTACCAGGCGTATGCCTCTGGCGCCTGTCCGCCAGGACCAGGGAAGATCTCATCTAACTGTTTTAAAACATCATCACTTAACTGGATTTCCAGGCTGCGCAGGCTGCCCTGCAGTTGATTCAGCGTGCGCGGACCAATAATGGGAGCTGTTACCACCGGATTTTTCAACAGCCAGGCCAGGGCGACATCTGCCGGATTTTCACCCAGATCCTTGCATAAAGTCTCATATTTTTCCAGTTTGCTCCGGTTGCTCTCAACGTTGGTTTGCATTCGCTCCCCCGCCCGCCGTCCAACCTCTGATTTTTGAAGTGCGCCGCCCAACAATCCTCCTGCTAAAGGGCTCCAGGGGATTAACCCCAGGCCGTAGTTCTTGCAGGCCGGGATCACTTCCAACTCAGCCATGCGCGCGTTCAAGTTATACAGACTTTGTTCGGAAACCAGGCCCATGAAATTTCGGGCTTTGGCTGTTTCAGCAGCCTGAGCAATGTTCCAACCCGCGAAATTACTGCTGCCCACATATAGGACTTTACCCTGCTGTACTAAAACCTCCATCGCCTGCCAGATTTCTTCCCAGGGCGTCTCTCGATCGATATGATGCATCTGGTATAGGTCGATATGGTCTGTTAACAGTCGCCGCAGGCTTTCATCACAGGCCCGGCGAATATGGTAAGCAGAAACCCGGCTTTCATTTGGCCAATCGCCCATCCGGCCAAACACTTTGGTCGCGATGACCACTTTTTCTCGTCTACCACCACCTTGAGCAAACCAGCGCCCCACTATTTGCTCAGTAATTCCTTCTCCGGTTTTACCGCCATAAACATTTGCTGAATCAAAGAAATTTATTCCATCTTCGAGTGCTTTATCCATCATCAAATGACTTTCGGCCTCACTCGAATGCGGGCCAAAATTCATCGTCCCCAGGCATAACCGGCTCACTTTTAATCCAGTCCTGCCAAGATGTGTGTATTCCATCCTTTATCTCCTGTTTCTGTTTTTTTTTATCTCATAAAATTATACCCGACGCCAAGGCTGGAGGTAAAAATTGCCCGAAAAATCAAGATAAAAATTGGTTATTTTGGAATATAATTCTCGACCATATTCTTCTTACCGAGATGTGTGAGGCAATATGATATCGTCTTACCAGTTATTTGATGGAAAAATCGTCATCCGTCTGCGCAATACGATTTGTGATACCCCGGCAGAATTGCTTTCCAGCCCTATTTTTTATGATGTTCTTAAGAATTACGTTGCCTCGCTTTCACGACAGCATTCACGCTTACTTAAAATATTCCCCGATGAAAACGCGATCAAAACGGGTGACCTGCGCTTGCTGGTCGAGACCTTCAGCTATTTAATCAACCTGCCAGCGAAGCTGGTGCCAAACGTGTTGCCGGGATCTGAAGTTTTCACCCGCGATACGGTACTACTCAGCGATTTTGTAGAAAATTTATATAATTTCTGGCGCACATTACATCGCCTGGTGGTCTGTGATTCGATGGGAGATCGGTACGACAGACGTCCCTACCGGACTTTCAATGATACGGTTGAGGTATTGATGCACGTCGTGCGCGGTACCTACCGCGATATACAGGAAAATATCACCGGCGACCACCCACGGATTTACCGTCAGGTCACTGCTGGGGCTGAAATCGGCGCCATCGCCCGCACCATGAAAATTCCCTATCCACCCCAATACAAGAAGCTGAATAACATCTCGATCATCAGCCAGGCTTTGATTTACCCGCCCATGATTTTTAACACACCCATCAACAAACGCAGCGGGATGTTCCAAAAGGTGACTTACGACCCAATCGAAAAGCTTGAAATAAATCCCAACCAGTGGCTGTGCTACCCGGCAAAAGTGGGCAGCTTGATTGTCATGATTTATTTCTCAATGTCTTACTTCGAATTGGGATTTTCCCTTTGCAACTTGTTTGAGCTGGCCGATGAAAGTGAGCTTACCCGGAAACCTGACGCCATTTTTCTTTATGGAACGCCGCCTGATGAGCAAACGCCAGCCAACACGAATGAAACCATATTTTATGATGATCTAGACAATGACTTATTGGTGGCTACCATACCTGTCAGGGACGCCTACGGCTATTTTGGTTACTTAAAGAAAATGGCTCTCACCCTGCACAATATTATTATGTTGAAACGGGGCCGAATGCCATATCACGGAGCGATGTTCCATCTGGCTCTGCGTAACTGTTGCGATACCACTTTTCTAATTATCGGCGATACCGGTGCAGGAAAATCTGAAACCCTGGAAGCCATGCGCTCGATGTTTATGGAAGATGTCGAAAACCTGGTGATCATTGCAGATGATATGGGTTCGTTAGATTTAGGCACGAACGGCTCGGTCATTGGTTACGGGACAGAGATGGGCGCGTTTGTTCGCCTGGACGACCTGCAATCGGGTTATGCCTTTGGCCAGATTGACCGCGCCATTATTATGAACCCGGATGAGGTTAATGCCAGGGTCATTCTACCGGTGACAAAATACGACAATGTGATTAAAGGTTTTCCCGTCGAATTCATCCTGTACGCGAATAATTACGAACCCGTCGATCAAGAGCATCCAGTTTTGGAGGCTTTTAATTCAGTCGACAAGGCATTGGAAGTTTTTCGAGCAGGAAAGGTGATGAGTAAAGGAACCACAACCAGTACCGGCTTAGTCCAATCATTTTACGCTAATATTTTTGGTCCCCCATCTTATCCAGAGCTGCAAGATGAAATTGCCTGTAAATTCTTTAACAAATACTTTGAGGATGGATTATTTGTTGGCCAGCTTCGCACGCAGCTAGGGATTCCTGGCATGGAGCGAAAAGGACCGGAGCTTGCGGCAAAAGAATTAATCAAAGCGATCCGCGCGCGTCGCGGACTGAACGAATAACAGCAGGGTATTTTTTAGCTCCCAGACTGGCTATCAACGCGCCTGGGAACTTTCAATTCACACTACAGCCCGATCAAGAAAATATATCCACCGCAAGTGATTCTAGCCGGTTTTCATGCTCGGAATAAAGATAATCAAAAATCTGATAATAATTAGAAAATTCGTTCTTGACTTTGTGGATGCTGCATGATATATTGTATAAAACATTTGTTCTATACATGGCATTTATGAAAGGAAGATTATCATGCCTCGGACATCCAATATTATGCCAGAGCGGTTAAATAAAATCGAACGGTTTATTGGAAGTTATAAGAAACAAAAGGGGTTTTCGCCTACCATTCGCGAAATCGGTGATTTTATTGGCATTGACTCGACCTCACACATCAAGCATTATCTACTGGCGCTTCGGAGCCAGGAAAGGCTTTTTTGGACGGAACACGCCTCGCGAAGTTTTCGATTAGCCAACACCTACTCCGACCAGGCAGTACGTGTAAAGTGGCTGGGGTACATCGCTGGCGGACAGCCCATCTCTGTTCCCAACCAGGCCGATTTCGCGGCATATCCAGACCAGTTTGTCACCGCGTTAATGAGTATGCTCGGTCCTAACGACCCGGAGAATTTATACTCCCTTACTGTCAAAGGCGACTCGATGGTTGACGCCAACATCAGCGACGGCGATACGGTTATTTTTAAGCCCTCTCATGAAGCCACGAACGGTGAAATGGTCGCGGTCTGGCTGGAAGATGAAAATACGACGACCTTGAAATATTTCCACCGCGATTCATCTGGAATCACCCTGCGTCCTGCCAACCCGGCGTACCAGCCGATAAAAATCGCCCATCCCGAACAGGTTCGTATTCAAGGAAAAGTCATCGCAGTGATCCGTAAAATGGACAAGCTGTGATACTTGCAATCAAACAAGAAATTAATTTGAGAGATTTTTTTCGGATAGTTTCTATGTTAATTTACTGAGTACTCAACAGGAATATCCAGCCGCTGTTGAACGGTATATAATCGCCGGTATAAACCATCCTTTGCCAAAAGCTCAGCGTGTGTACCCTGTTCTTTCACGTGTTTGCCTTCCAACACGACGATCATATCAGCATTCCGCACAGTCGATAAACGATGGGCGATAATTAATGTCGTTTTTCCGACGATCAACCTCTCTAGCGCCTGCTGGATCAATAATTCGGTTTCGGTATCGACGGCAGATGTCGCTTCATCCAGAATCAGGATAGGGGCATTCTTGAGAACAGCGCGCGCAATCGAAAGACGCTGTTTCTGCCCGCCTGACAGCTTGATGCCGCGCTCACCGATAAGTGTATCGTAAGTGTTCGGCATTTGCATGATAAATTCATGCGCGTTAGCAATCTTAGCCGCCGCGATTACCTCCTCATGGCTGGCATCTGGCCTGCCGAAGAGAATATTCTCTTTTACTGTCCCGTGGAATAAAAATACATCCTGCAGCACCATGCTGATCTGGCTGCGCAGGCTCTCCAATGTCAGCTCCCGAATATCGACCTCATCCAGGGTAATTTTCCCTTGGCCCACATCATGGAAACGGGGGATCAGACTCGCCAGGGTTGACTTTCCAACCCCGGTTGGGCCGACCAGGGCAACGATGGTGCGTGCCGGAATTTCAAGCGTAATATCCTCGAGCACTTTTCCACCTTGCTCGTATTGAAAATCTACGTTGGTTAGTGTCAAAGCACCTTCCGCGCGTTTGGTTAATTCTAAAGCGCCTTTCCTCTCAAGAGGCTCCTTTTGCTCTTGGAGAAGCTCCGCCACCCGGTCCGCGCCAGCCAACGCATTCTGAATGGATTCCCAGGCGTTGCTTAAGTTGCGAACAGGTTGGTAGAACATTTCCAAATATAAGAAAAAAGCGACTAAATCCGATATAGGGAGCACCTGTTGGAATGCCAGTTGACCGCCAAAATAAATGACAATTAACGTGCCCAATGAACTGGCGAAATCAATAAATGGTTGGACGGTTGCCATGAGGCGCAAAGCGTGAAGATTGGTGTTTAAGTAGCGATCCACACCCATCCCAACCCGCTCCAATTGATCGCTCTCCTGGTTGAAGGCTTTAATTTCACGGATACCGTGAAGATTATCATTCAAGATCGCATTGAGCTCGCCCAATTCAATCTGTCGAGCCCGAAAAGCCGGTCGCACATAACGAGTAAAAATGCGTAAGGCTATCACAACCAACGGTATAGGCACCAAACTGATCAATGCCAGCCGCCAATTGAGTGTAAACAAAACCGAGCTAACCCCTAACAACGTGATCACATTTACAAAAACATCCGGAACAGCGTGCGCAATCATTTGTTCAAACAAATCGGTATCGTTAATAACCCGCGACATCAACTGCCCGGTCTGTTTGTCTTCATAGAATCGAAGTGAGAGGCGCTGCAAATGATCGTACAAATACTTACGCATGTCGGCAACCACTCCCCAACCGGCTACATGCGCCATATAGCTGCGAACAAACTGCAATCCACCCTTCACCAGATATATACCCAAGACGAGGAGCGCCAGCTGAAGAATGATATCCTGGGCTTCTCCAGCGTTCTTTGTTTCAGTAACTGTGCTGATTAGAATTTTTATGATCCAGGGGATGACAAGTTGCACGCCGACCAATAACAACATACTGATGATGGTCAGCGTTAATGCCAGCTTATACCGGCGCGCGAATCGAAAGACAAGGGGTATTGGTTTCAAGATCGTACCTTTATTTTGGATTTTGGGTCTAAACGATTATACCTTTATCTCGCATTTATTGCGGCTCGGCGACCACAATCCAGCGCTTTTCGGCTTCAGGCTTGATCAGGATAACGGCCAGTGTTGGGCGAACATCATACAACATACTGGTATCCTCAACGGAAATTTCACTCACCGTAAGCACTTTATATGGAAATGAATCACCATTGCTCATCTCCAGCTCAATCACATCCCCGGCTTCAAATGATCTCACTACAGCTTCAAGCTGCTTGTTCCATTGAAGCGCAACCACCCGGCGCACCTCTGTCCCCATCAACCATTCGCTGGTTTTTGGGTTCCATTCGCCATCCACCATTACCCCAGACCTTAATTTAAAGCTCCAGCCACCAGGTAAGACCAATCCAGATGGAACAGGAGGGCTCACAGTTGCGCTGGGCGTTAATTTGGCTACCACGCGGCTGTCCAGGCCAAAACCCGGTTGGCGGCTCTCTATAAACAGGTAAGCGATCAAACCGACCAGGCCAACCAGGGCAATTCCCAAGGCAATGATCAATGCTTTTTCGACTTTCGAAAGTTCCTGGAACTGTTCTCTGGTGCTGCGCTTGGGATTGTAAGAAATAAAACGGCTCACCTGCTGCTGCCGGTCAAAACCAGAAGGTAACCGCTTCTTTCCGCCTTGAGTCTGCGAAATTTTTTCTTCGAGTCTTGAAGACTGAGATCTTTGACCACCTGCCACTTCTGAGGAATAACCCTCCCAAATCGTATCCTGTTCATTGGGATCCAGGGGACGGACTTTTGATTCCGCCTCGGAGGTCGGATGCTCCTGGTCCTCATCAGTAAAGGGACCTTCCTGATCTTCGCTGGTGTTTTGAGGCCTGGTCCTGGGCCAATCCTGGGTGAATGCATCTGATTTTGGCGCGTTCTGCAATATTACGGTATCTTTGTTCCAGTCTGTGACCGAATCTTGATTACCCTCCGGCTCAAATGGTGCATTCCCAGCAGTTCGAACTCCGAAAACAGGCTCTGATCCATCTATATCTTTAGATCGCTGCTGTGGCTTGCGATTTGACAGGGATTCAGTCATCCGCTTAAAAACATCATTTTTCGAGCCATCCTGGGGATTCTCTTCTGAAAAAAGGTTTTGGCGGAGCTCCTGCAATGGATCAACAGTCGAACTTTCAGGCTCTAAAGGCGTTTTATTTTCCTGGGGATCTGGCTTTTTGCCGCGTAAAGGATCCGTCTTCTTAATTAATTTTTCTGTTTCATCGTCATCATTCGAATAAGTGGTCATGGGAACTCTCTTTTTTTGTTAAGGAAGTGCTGTGGGTAAGACAGGTTGTTTCAATCGAAATGGTACCAGTATTTCGCCTTGTTCGGTCAATCGAGTTGTAAAACTTCGATAAAGGCTCGGCAAGCTGACAATTACTTCGCTGCCAACAGGAAATGCCGACATGTCAAATGTCGCCTGTCCATTGATTGCCGTTTGGGTGCTGACGGATCCATTTTCCACTTTTACCTGAATAGTGACACCGTCGACCCATTGAATATCATTTGGAAATTCCTTTCCCTCAAGACCGAGATAAACAAATACGCGGATCGTATTCTTCGAAAGTTTAGGCATTGGAGTAGGTACCGGGGTTTTCGTGGGAATAAATGTCGGCTGCCTCAATACTGCTGGAGATGCTGTCTGAGGTTTTACATTCGCATCAAAAGTGGTTAGATTTTGCCAGAAATCGTCCACATATTCCTTGGCGCCCGGGCATTTTAATAACGAAGATACATTTTCCCAATTAAAAGGTATCCCTGTGCGAAAAGCCGCATCTGCCGCATCATACAGGCATTGGTAACCAGCGTGATATGAAACTAAAGTAAATTTCCACATATCTTCGTAAGAGGCTGTGGATGCATTATCTTTGACGATATAGTTCGCCTGACTGCAGTTTGCTTTCAATACATGCCCGATTATATTTATACTCTGATTGGATGCAGTTAGATCCAGTCCATTCACACAACCAGGGCATTCCGAATTAATCAGATTGGTCAGGCTGCCGCGCAGCATCGCCTGCTGCCAGCTCGGTAAGTGGGCAAAGGAGGTGCCGCATTCTCCCAAAACATTGGTGCAGACCTGGTGAAACAAATCAGGGTCCCATCTCAATGCGACATCCGCGCCAATTTCATTTATTTGGGCAAGGCCAAATTCGTCCAAAAAATTCCGCGAATTCCCTGGCCAGAACTGTGATTCTTTTTCAATTAAAGTTTTGACGATTTTCGGCGGTATTCCATTATCCCGCGAGGTGGACCAGATCACTGGATCATACTGGTTTTGCCAGGCAACCATGGTTTCCCTTGCGCGATCCATCCCGCATCCGTTCGGTGAACCTGCGAAGACAAATCCTTGCCCGGGACAATCTTTTGCATCCACAATTCCAGTGCTGATTAATCTGCCTGCCAGATAATAATAGGTCTTCTTTGTGTTCAATCCATCGGGCAGCTGTGGAAATTCAGCCCATTTGGGCGAGATAGATTGGGTCTTTTCCCAAATCACGGCACACGCGTCCCGGAAAATTGTAAAGGGTGTGATAGACGTCAAAGTAGGATAAAACCCATCATCTCTTTTCACCAACTGTATCGCAATCTGCACTTCCGTGCTGCTGTCGCCAAAACTTGAGAAGGCCTTAAATGTAATATGGACTCCCTGAGAAAGGGGCACATCACAACGCGCGCCATCACAAGTAAAATCTAGAAGATCGATCTTCCCTTGGATCGACACGATTTTATATTCTGTTGCCGGTTCATATGCAAGCAGAGAAATATATGGTTTTTCCAAAGGCCCAGGTGGAACCAACACATTTAAAACAATCTCGGGTAACGGAACTTTCTCAATTTTAATGAATTCCCGCTGCGTTACGAACCGCCATAAGGTATTTTGAAAAAATAAAGTTACGTTAAAGGGTGGAGAGGTAGGCTGCGGGGTTAAGGAGATTGGCGTTGCCAGGGATGGTGTTGGGGTGGCAGGATATATTGTGTCGCGGCAGATATTCAATGCGTCTTGAACAGAGGGTTTGCCCTCGCGATCTATTATCACCTCGCAAATAACTCTACCGCTGGTCAAGCTGACCAGTTCCCAAACATATTGCGTCGTCTTCACTTCAACGGACTTATATCGTCCATTTTTGATCTCCTGGGCTGAGACCGGGTTTTCTTTCATGGAAAAGAAAACCACCGCGCCTAACGAGGCAGTCAAGAGAACAATGAAGAGAAAACTTCGCGATCTGAGCATGATCAATCAATCAGGCTAGATTTTTCCAAGATGAAGCCGGTTGTTCACCCTTCTCCAGGCTGGTGTTGGCGCCACAGGAGGGATGTTTTTATGGATGTCATTGCTCAGCCAAAATGCAGCATCCTCAAATAAGCCTGTTACCGGCGAATCTGGATTCTTTAATATAAATGGCTCGCCGAAATTCAGACTCCGCAGAAAATCGTTGGCAACATACGGGATCATCATATCGACCGGTCTGCGGATGACTTTTTCAATATGCGCCTGTTTTATTGGGTTCTGATCAAAAATTTGATTTACCAGGATGAAGATACGATCAGATCGAAAACCCAGGCGCTCATAGATGTCTAAAGCGCAAACCGCCGATCGAAGAGAAGCCATTTCAGGCGAAATGACCAAAACCACATACGAAGCCGACTCTAATAAATGAATGGTCATATTGCTGAAATCATGTGCTGTGTCGACGACAACAAAGTCATTAAATTCATTTAACCGGTCAATAATCGCCGGCCAAAAATCATCATGAAATGCATCTGGGGCAATTGGAGTTCCGGGAGATGCGATGAATTGCAGCCCACTGTGGTGGTTTTGCACCAGTTTCGTAATAACCTCTTCTTCATCAATATTCTCTACTTTTAATCCGGCAAAATCCGCCCATGTGATTCTCGGCGACGAATTTAGCATCAGGGCTACCTGCCCGGACACCAAGACGCCGTCAATCACCAATGTCGGTTTCAGCCACAATTGCTGGAACGCCAGGGCGAGATTGACAGACACCGTGGTGCAACCCACTCCGCCACGTAAGGAATGCACGGCAACCACAGTCGATGTTTGTTTATAATCCGTCTCTATTTTTGTTACTGCTTTTAAAGCTTCATTTCGCCGGACAAGAATCCCTAACCGCGCGACCAACTCTTCCGGTTGAAAAGGCTTAACCAGGTAATCATCGGCGCCCAATTCAAATGCTTTGAGCTTATCCTTTAAATCCGACTGACCGGTTACAAAAATAATCGGTATGCGGTTAAACCGCGGATCGCGCCTCAATCTTTCTACGATTTCATAACCAGAAATATCAGGCATGCGGACATCTGTAACGATCACATCCGGTTGGTAAAGGGGGACTTCTGCTAATCCTTCGGCACCGGTTTTAACAAAACGGAGATCGATGCCTTGTTCTTTGAAGGTAGGCGAGATCATCCGGTAGTAAATCGGTTCATCATCAATGAATAAAACTTTAGTCATTTAATTCCTCAATATGCAGATCAGTTTTTAATTTCGTTTTTAATGCTGTCTCTGGCTATGCGTAACTCTTCAATCGAGAGCTCAATATGGTTAATCAACTCCGGAATAGGTTGTGCGTGTTCTTCCTGGGAATAGGCATCAATGCGTCTCGCCAGGCCGGAAATTTTCATCGCCCCGAAGTTCGCGGCGACGCCCTTTAAATTATGCGATTGCGAAGCCAGTAATTTCCAATTCCTGTCTTGATACAATTTTCGTAATTCCTCTGCCCGATCTGGCAACGTCTCGAGAAATTCATCCAATAAACTCTTAAAAAATCCCAGATCGTCGCTGAATCTGGGTAACGCAGATCGAACGTCCAGGATCTCATCCGTGCCACTGATATGGATGGTTTCAACATTCTCGCTGGCCGGGATTAAATCGTCGTGATTCGCTGCCCATTTTCTCATTACCTGAATTAATCGCCGCGTGTCCAGCGGTTTTGATACATAATCATCCATCCCTGCTTCCAGGCAGCGCTGGCTATCTCCCTGAAGCGCATATGCGGTCATCGCTATGATAGGCGTATGTTGATTTATTCCTTCGTCTTCCCGAATCATCCGCGTTGCTTCCAGCCCATCCATAATCGGCATCTGAACATCCATAAAAATCAGGTCATATTGAACCGTCTTTGACGTCTGAACCGCCTCTGCTCCATTATTGCAGATATCAACCATATGGCCCTGGCGGTTTAAAAATGTTCGGATCATTTTTTGATTGAGTAAGTTATCCTCAACTACCATGAGCTTTAAAGGCGGCAACGGTTGATCAAACAGGACCATATCTTCGACTTGACTGGCTCTTCCGCGTTTTTCGCTCTTCTTGCGTAACCCGAGGGCAAATTCTAGAATATTTTGAAGATTTGACTGTCTGACCGGTTTGAGCAAGTATCCCGAACAACCCAACTCCTCAAGATAAGTGAGCTCACTTCGCCGGCCCATCGATGTTAGCACAATCACCTTTACATCCCTGGTCAGCTTTTCTTGGCGGATCATTTGTAAGGTGTGCTCGCCATCCAGGCCTGGCATTTGCATATCTAAGAAGACCAGATGATAAGGATCATTTGCCAAAAGACCCCTGAATAATTCCGGGAGCACATCCAGCCCAGACGATACCGATTCCGTTCTTACGCCCAGGCCTTCAAGCATTTTAGAAAAGATTGACCTGTTAGTTGTATTATCATCTACAATCAGAACCCGAGTACCTTCCAATTTGCTAACAATCCCCGCTTCTTTTACACTTATAGGAACTTGCTCGTAAAGAATATCGAACCAGAATGAGCTGCCTTTTCCTGGTTCACTCACCACGCCAATTCTTCCTCCCATCAGCTCTGCCAGCTGCTTAGAAATGGTTAATCCCAGGCCCGTGCCTCCGAATTTGCGGGTCGTCGAGCCATCTGCCTGAACAAATCGTTCGAATACAGCCCTCTGGCGGTCTTTCGGAATGCCGATTCCAGTATCTTCTACATAAAAACGGACCACGAGCTGTTCGTCTGATGTCTCCTTCAATTCTGTGCGGATTAAAATCTCTCCATGTTCGGTAAATTTAATGGCATTTTCTGATAAATTCACCAGTATCTGCCGCAGCCGCCCAGGATCGCCCCTGACGAGGTTGGGAATTGCAGGATCTTCATAAACGACCATCTCCAGGCCTTTTGTCTCTGCCCGGCTTGCCATGGTTTGCGCGACCCCTTCAATGATCTCCGGAATTTCGAATTCCACATTTTCAAGTTGAAGCTGGCCAGACTCGATTTTCGAGACATCCAGTACGCTGTTTAACAAACTCATCAACGCTTCGGCACTATCCTTCGCTCCCGATAAGAATTCATATTGCTCTTCAGTAAGCTCAGTTCCCAGGGTCAATTCAATCATGCCGATAATGCCATTCATTGGAGTACGGATTTCATGGCTCATATTTGCCAAAAATTCCGACTTGGCATGGTCTGCTTGCTCTGCTGCCCGCCTGGCTTGCATAAGTTCGGTGATGTCGTGGTATAGCCAAAGGGAATCGGTGGAGTTATCCTCCAGGTTAAGCGGCACGCCCAGAATTTCGACATCGACGAGTGAATTGTCCTTGCGTTTCCGTTGAACAATGCTCTTTACCGGTTCTCCACGGATCACTTTTTCCGTCAGGGAGATTGCTTCAGCGTGAATCCGGTCATCCGATAGCAAAGTATCTAGATTGCGGCCGATTACCTCTCCTGGCGAATAACCGAACATGCTTTCAAAAGCCGGATTACACGACTCAATCGTGCGATTCTGTTTGAGCGTAATAATTGCTACGGGCGAGTTCTTAATCAACGCCTCGAGATAGTCTTTTTGCTGGCGAATAATCCGGTCAAATTCCTTATTCTGGGTGGTATCCCGCAAGATAAATATCTTCCCGGCCTGGTCATCAGCCAGAAAGAGGGTGTATTGGGATAAGTCATACCAGCGATCCCTTTCGGGGATGTAAAATTCCTGGGGATACCCGGAGGGTTTAGCAAAGACATTCCCCGCCCGGCCCAACTTGATCTGATCAATTCGAGCATTCACCAGCTGATCAAAAGAGATACCTAATTCAACGGTAGCCGACCGATTACAGCGGATCACATAACCATCGCTATCGGTAACAATAATTGCATCATGAACAGCGTCAAAAATTCCTTCCCACTCCCTCTTTCCCCTTTCCAATACTTTCTCCAGGCGCAGTCTTTCGGTATTTTCAGCCTGCATTTCCTTTTCGCGCTGTTCCAACTGGTCATTCGTTGCGACCAACTGTGCATTCAACATCTCAAGTTGGTCCTGGCGCTTGCCGATTAACCAACCGGTGGCAAACAATATAATTGGTAACGGTCCGCCCAAAGTGAGGATGATCGCGGTGAGATTAAATGAAGGTTGTAAAACCAAACCAATATATTGTAATGATAGGTACCAAATACCCAGGCTGATAATTGAAAAAGCCAGGCCAATAATGAAGCCGGTTATCCCATATTTTAGAGAATGACCCGTCTTATTTTTTCCGATCACAGAAAACCCTTATCTTGGTCATTTTCGATATGAAAAATCGCAGATCGTACCGATGTTTTTGGGGAAGGGTGAACCACTGAACTGGAATCACAATAAAAAAGATATCACTCCCCACGCTTGTGTAGGTTGAGTTTATCATCCAGCCTCTTTAACCGTCAAGGAAGAAATTCCACCTAACATATAATAAACGCTTTTAATTTATTATGAGGTTCACGAATTGTGCCAATATCCCTTTTCTATAGTTATACATCCAAACGATATTTTCAAGCAAATTATTCGCTACACGCAATGAGATTCCTGCTAGTAATGAAAATTTATATAAGCCTAAAACTTCAAGGGAAAATTTCGCTCATTTTTCTTAAGCTGGAGTAGAATTAATACACGCGTTAAAATTCGAATATTTTTAACATAAGGCATTTTGCGGCGGTTTAATCGCAATCATCATGGAGCCTATTTTAAAGTCACCAGAAAAAACTTCACAACTGAAAATTTTAATCCGTTGTTTTCGCTATCTTCGCCCCCATTGGAAGCTAACTGCAGGGGCGTATCTGACGATGCTGGTCATCGATATTTTTAATATGATCAATCCTCAGCTAATTCGCTGGACAATCGATAACAGCATAGGTGGAAAGAATACGCAAATGCTGACGGTGGCAGTGGGTATTCTTTTATTTCTGGTGCTAATTAAAGGTGTGTTCACCTATTTCCAGGGCGTTTGGACCGAAATCGCATCTCAAAATGTTGCTTATGACATCCGCAATGAATTGCAAAGAAAAATTACATTTCTTTCCTTTTCGTTTCACGATCATGCTGAGGCTGGCGACCTGCTCTCGCGTGCCATACAGGATGTGGAGCGTATCCGGTTCTTGACCGGGCGGGCAACTTTTCGGGTTGTCGAAGGTAGCGTATTGATGCTCATTACCGCCGGTGTAATGATCTGGATGAATCCTCAACTGGGATTGCTGGCCATGCTTTCCATGCCATTATTAGTGGTGCAATCGATACGCTTTGGCCGAGTATTTCGACCTTTATCGAGTAAAATCCAACGCCAGCTGGCGGTACTCACCACCCGCGTAGAGCAAAATCTGCGCGGTGCAAGGGTCATCAAGACTTTTGCCCAGGAAAATGCAGAAATTGAGCGTTTCGAGATTGATAATAAAACCTGGTTCGATCTTTCAGCTACATCTGCGAGACTTCAATCTGTAAATATGCCGTTGTTAAACCTCATCGCGAATGTAAGCAGTGTCGCTATCCTCTGGTACGGCGGGACACTAGTCATTAATCACAGCCTTACCTTAGGTGAATTAGTAGCTTTCACCACTTATGTAGCGCAATTGGTTGCTCCGGTCCGCCAGCTAGGTATGATCCTGCCCGCAATTTCAATGGCAACGGCTTCGGCTGAAAGGATCTTCGAAATTCTCGATGCGATGCCAGAAGTTCGGGAACTGCCGGATGCTCCCCCATTAAAAATTTGCCAGGGAAAAGTTCGTTTTGAGAATGTGTCTTTTGCTTATGGAAAGCACTCCGGTATCCTGAAAGATATTTCCTTCGATGCTTCCCCAAACCAGGTCGTTGCCCTGTTAGGCCCCACTGGTTCTGGCAAATCTACGATCATTAATCTGATCCCTCGGTTTTATGATCCAAGCTCGGGTTGTATATCTATCGATGATACCGATATCCGCACAGTCACCATCAATTCCCTGCGCAGCCAGATCGGTATGGTTTTGCAGGAAACCACCCTCTTCGCTGCATCGATCAAGGAAAACATCGGTTTCGGTAAACCGGATGCGACCATCGAAGAAATCGAACAGGCAGCGAAAGATGCCCAGGCCCATGAATTTATCATGCAGATGCAGCACGGCTATGATACCCACGTTGGAGAGCGTGGGATTACCCTGTCTGGGGGGCAGAAGCAGCGCCTGGCGATTTCGCGTGCATTACTGACAAACCCGCGCATCTTGATCCTGGACGATGCCACCTCCAGCGTGGATACGGAAACAGAGCACCTTATTCAATTGGCTCTCGAACGAGTCATGCAGGGCCGCACCACGTTCGTAATTGCACATCGTTTGAGTACGGTGCAGATGGCCAACCAGATCTTGCTTCTTGATAAAGGTCGCATCGTTGCCAGGGGAAGACATGCAGAGCTTTTAGAAAGCTCTCCTTTATATAACAATATCTACCATCAGCAATTGAAGCCAAAGGCAGGCAGGTAAGTTATGGGTTTTGGAATTGGGGTTTCTAATCCTGGTATGGGACCGAGAGGAGCGCTCGACCGTTTTTCCGGCGGCGAAGATGAACGGGGACAAGTATTTAACCCTAAAGTTATCAGCCGATTATTCCGATATTTGCGTCCTTATTCCAGGCAAATGGGGCTGGCATTCTTGGCGACACTCTTTGTTTCAGGCCTGACATTGGCGACACCCTACCTGTTAAAAATTGCTGTGGACCAATTCATCACACAAGGCGACACGGCAGGCTTGATGCGCATTTCATTAATGACATTAGCGGCGTTTGCCGGGCTGTATGTGGCCACTGCCGGGCAGCAGTACATGCTTTCCTGGGTGGGCCAGCGGGTTCTCGCGAATATGCGCAGCGATCTTTTCAAACACCTGCAGCGGCTTTCCCTGAGCTACCATGACACCCATATCGTGGGCGTCACCGTTTCACGGGTGATGAATGATGTCGCGACCATTAACGAGCTCCTTTCCCAGGGCATCATCACCCTGCTGGGCGATACATTGATCTTGGTAGGGATCATTGTGATTATGCTGTCTATGAACTACAAGTTAGCACTGCTTACTTTTATCGTGTTGCCATTGATGGTCCTCGCCACCATCTGGTTCTCCACCAGAGCCAGGGTGGCATTCCGGGAAACGCGGACTCGGGTGGCGCGGGTCGTCGGAGATCTGGCAGAAGACATCGCTGGTGTGCGAGTGATCCAGGCATTCGGGCAGGAAAACACTACCCAGGAGCGTTTTGTGGTGGTCAACGAGGCTAACCGCGATGCCAATATCAACGCCATGTCGCTATCCTTTGTCTTTCTCCCGGTGATCGAATTCCTCGGCGTTTTATCGACCGCCATTGTTTTATGGTTTGGCGGTCAGGCGGTCGGCGGGGGTGAAGTCACCGTTGGTGTTTTGGTCGCTTTTTTGTCTTATGTCACCCGGTTCTTCCAACCCATACAAGAATTAAGCCGCATGTACACAACCATGCAGGCCGCGATGGCTGGCGGAGAACAGGTGTTGAACCTTTTAGATACCGTTCCGGACGTGCAGGATCTGCCGGGCGCAGTGGAAATACCCACCATCACTGGAAAGATCGAATTAGATCACGTATCCTTTCAATACCGCCCTGGTCTGCCAGAAGTCTTGCATGATGTCTCCCTGACCATTGAACCTGGACAAACCGTTGCCCTGGTGGGCCCGACAGGTGCCGGGAAAACATCGATCAGCAACCTGATCGGCCGGTTTTACGATGTGACTGCGGGGTCGGTCAAAATCGACGGGATTGACGTACGCAGCGTGACCCAGGCTTCACTGCACCGCCAGATCGGCCTGGTGCCACAAGATTCCTTTTTATTTTCTGGCACCATTGCTGAAAATATCCAATTCGGCTTACCAGGTGCCACAAAAGGTCAGGTCGAGCAGGCTGCGCGGTTGGCCAATGCGCATGACTTCATCAGCAGTAAACCGGATGACTACCAGACACGCGTGCTGGAAGGGGCTGCCAATCTTTCGGTCGGGCAGCGCCAGTTGATATGTATTGCCAGGGCGATATTGACCAGCCCAAGGATATTGATGCTGGATGAAGCCACTTCTAACGTCGACAGCCTGACCGAATCTTTAATCCAGGAAGCGTTGAAGAATTTGCTGCAGAGCAGAACTGCGGTGGTGATCGCCCATCGCCTGAGCACAATTCGCAACGCCGACATAATCTGCGTGATTGAAGGTGGCAAAATTATGGAAATAGGGAAGCATGAAGAGCTTTTGAAGATGAATGGTTTATACAGCACTTTATATTACCGCCAGTTCGCAGATTAATATGGTTGAGCAATTAAAATCATCTGTTTTACTACTGCCAGGTGGTAAACTAACTTATCCCAAATTACTCAAAATAACCTAATAACTCTTATTCCTTCCCTTAATCATGAGTATAATCAGATTAATTGGAAGCACTCCCGGTTGTAAAGGATTAGGAAAAAAAGATGAGCACAACTTATGATATTGCCATTATTGGCGGTGGTATCGTTGGTCTGGCAACAGCCATGGAATTGACCAGGCGCGGAAAAACCTCGCTGATTATTCTGGAAGCGGAAGATCACCTGGCTGCGCACCAGACCGGACACAATAGCGGTGTAATTCACTCCGGAATCTACTACAAGCCCGGATCTTTGAAAGCTCGAAATTGTGTCACAGGCCGGCAGGCCATGTACCGGTTTTGTGAAGAGCATGATATCGCCCACGAAAATTGCGGAAAACTGATCGTAGCCACGCAAGAAAGTGAAATTCCTGCCTTGAACCGTCTTGAGCAGCGCGGTGTGGAGAACGGCCTGGAAGGTATGCGGCGTCTTAAGGCTGAGGAAATCAAGGACTACGAACCTCACACATCCGGCATTGCAGCCTTGCATGTTCCCCAGACCGGGATCGCAGATTATATTGGGGTTACCGAAACCTATGCCAAGTTGGTGAAGTCTGCCGGTGGAACGATTTTAACTGGGGCGCGTGTTACCGCTTTCCATAAAGGCAGCGGAGAATTCGTGCTGGAGACCCCTAAAGGGGAAATCCACTGCCACAATCTGATAAATTGCGCCGGCCTTCAATCAGATCGGGTTGCCAGAATGTGTGGCGTGGACCCAGGGTTGCAGATCCTTCCCTTCCGGGGTGAATATTATGAGATCATTCCTGAGCGCCAATTCCTGGTGAAAAACCTGATATACCCGGTTCCGGATCCAAATTTCCCCTTCCTCGGAGTGCACTTTACCCGTATGGTCAAAGGCGGCGTTGAAGCTGGTCCGAATGCCGTCATTGCCTTTAAACGCGAAGGGTACTCCTGGGTTTTTTCTTTGAAGGACATGTTTGAGTTTGGCACTTACAGCGGTTTCTGGCGGATGGCTGCCAAACACTGGCAGATGGAAGTCGGTGAGATTTACCGCTCGCTTTCTAAAGCCGCATTTGTGAAAGCTTTACAGCGCCTGTTACCGGAGCTGCGCATGGAAGATGTCCACCGCAGTGGAGCCGGTGTGCGGGCCCAGGCTTTAGAGCCAGATGGCCGCCTTGTGGATGACTTCCGGATTAAGGAAAGCGAACATATGGTTCATGTTTTGAATGCGCCCTCCCCTGCGGCAACCGCATCCATCAGCATCGGCCAATCGATCGCGGATATGGCTGACAAGAATTTCAGTTAGAAGTAAATTATTAAAACAAACAATCCGGTCAAATTACTGGCCGGATTGTTTGTTTTCGATCCAGTTCACAAACCGGCTTTTTTAAGGGCGGCCAGGACAATTTTTTGCGCTTCTGCCTGGATATCGTGTAAATGGGCCTCACCCTTAAAACTTTCGGCATAAATTTTATATATATTTTCCGTCCCCGAAGGACGCGCCGCGAACCAGCCGTTTTCCGTCACCACTTTTAAGCCTCCGATCGGAGCCTGGTTGCTTGGCGCTTTTGTGAGTTTGGCAGTGATTGGCTCGCCCGCCAGTTCCCTGGCTTCTACCAGATCGGGGGACATATTCTCTAAAACATTTTTCTGTTCAGGGGAGGCTGGGACATCGATCCTCTCATACACCGGTCCGCCAAATTTCGCCTCCAGGTCGCGATAGTGTTCTCCAGGATCACGCCCTGTAACTGCGGTGATCTCTGCAGCCAGCAGGTCCATGATGATCCCATCTTTATCAGTCGTCCAAACGCTGCCGTCTTTTCGAAGGAAGGATGCACCCGCGCTTTCTTCCCCCCCAAATCCAAAAGAGCCGTCCAGCAGGCCGGGGACAAACCATTTAAAACCTACAGGCACTTCTGCCAACCTGCGCCCAATATTCTGCGATACACGGTCAATCATCGAGCTGGAGACCAGTGTTTTGCCAACTGCCGCTTCTCGACTCCAGCCAGGACGATGTTGAAAAAGATACCAGATGGCCACAGACAGAAAATGATTGGGGTTCATCAATCCGGCGCTGGGGGTGACGATCCCGTGCCGGTCGCAATCCGGATCGTTGCCAAACGCGATGTCAAATTTGTCCTTCAATTGGATCAAACTCGCCATCGCATAAGGCGATGAACAATCCATGCGAATTTTACCGTCATGATCGACGGTCATAAATCCAAAAGTCGCATCCACGTATGGATTTACTACATCTATTTGCAATCCATACTGCTGGTTGATCGGCTCCCAATAGGCAATACTCGATCCACCCAAAGGATCAGACCCGATCTTCAGGTGGGATGATGCGATCACATCCATATCGATGATGTTCCGGAGATCAGCAACATACGGCTGGACATAATCGATGTGGTGTGTGGTATCTGCCTGCAATGCCTTTTGATAAGTCTTACGCTTGACTGCTTTAAGACCATCTGCCAGAATGGCATTGGCTCGATCCTGGATTGTTTTCGTCGTGGCGGTATCTGCGGGACCTGCGGAAGGCGGATTATATTTAAAACCGCCGTCGCCGGGTGGATTGTGCGATGGGGTGATAACAACCCCATCCGCCAGACCGGAGCTTTTCCCCCGGTTATAAACCAATATCGCCCGTGATATGGCGGGGGTCGGTGTGTATCCAAATCCTGCCTGGATAAATATATCCACATGGTTAGCCGCGAAGACCTCAACCGCTGTCGAAAATGCAGGTTCCGAAAGAGCATGCGTATCCATACCCAGGTACAACGGACCGGTGATTCCTTTTCCCAGGCGATACTCGCATATCGCCTGGCAGATTGCCAGCACATGGCCCTCATTAAATGAATTGGCGGGCGAGGTGCCTCGATGTCCAGAGGTTCCAAAAGCAACCCGTTCGTTTGCTATACCTGCGTCCGGTTTTTGGGTGTAATAAGCTGAAACCAGGCGGGGGATGTTGGGTAATAGCTCTCGCGGAGCAGGCTTTCCAGCATAGTCATTGGGGAGCATGGCTTCTTATCTCCTATTAGGATCAATAATCACAATTATAGGTAGATTGCTTCCACTTGACAAACATAAATTCAAAAATTAGCATGGTTGACCAAAAACCACCTCGCTTTATGGTGCAAGGTGGTTTTTGGCATTTAGCATTTATTTGGGACCAGCATTTGATCCATCAAGATAGTGTTCAGAAAAGATCAGGGGTTGATCGTGGTGGAAGTCAAGATCGTGTCCAATTCATCCAGGTCGGCCTGGGTTGCATATTTCATTTCGAGCAGCATCAAATATGCCTGGGGATTTTTTCTCGGCCTGGCTGACAGGACCAATGCATTCATTTTGTTGGTACCGCAGTTTTTATATAACAGCATTTGCCCTTCATAAGTGTCGTCTTTATATCCCTGGGAACCATTGGGCTGGCATTCCGTGTAAAAACCGATCACACCTTCCAGCAAGTTAGCATACCCTCCAATACTCCCCCAATCTCTGGATGTGGCCACGAATATGCCCATCGTGCTCCAACCTTCCGCATAAGCTTTCACGTCGGGTGAAGCCGTCAGTGTCTCAGCGATAAACGGATAGCTCTTGTTTCCAATCGTCCAGTTGTCCTGCCAGGCGCTGCCATCATACTGCCAGCCAGCGGGAACATCCATGGTAATGACCTTCGAGTCGTCTGTCACGGTCACAGGCCCGTTGTTTTGGCCGTTATTGCCTGAATTTTGGTTACCACCACTGAAGGTGCCGGTGACTTTCAATTGGCGTCCGTTGAGCTGTCCTTCCAGAATTTCCTGGGTCGACCAGCGTAAAATATTCATGCTCAAGGTATCAGTCGCTTTATGAGAGCGCAGAATCTGGCAGTAATCGGCTTTGGTGCCGTCAGTTCCCAATACCAGGCCTTCCAGTTGCACGATAATGTCTCCGGCCTTGACACCGCTCTTATCGGCAGGCGAACCACTTTTAACCGATGCCACCCAAATACCCGAAAGGCTAAGATCCTGGGCGACAACTACCTGCCCATTGACGCCGATCGAATTCACATCATTTCCGGCTTTTAGATCGGTTAATACCTGATCGGCTTCTGTCCTGGCAATGGCAAAGTATTGATTTTTGCTATTCGATGCGTAATTAACACCGATGATTCTGCCGTCTTTATCTACCAAAGGACCGCCAGAATTACCCGGGTTGATTTGGGCATCGTGTTCGAGCACGCTGCCCACGGAAGCCCAGTTCGTTCTACCATCCGCCTTCGCTTTCGAAACAATCCCTTTGGTTAAGGTATATTCAGGGTCTCCTAATGGATATCCGGCGGCATACACATCCATGCCCACCTTTGGCTCGCCATCATGCCATTGCAAGTATGGGAAATCTGCCCCGTCAATTTTTATGACTGCCAGGTCAGAGCATTCAGACACACCTAACACTCTGGCATTGTAGACTTTATTGGTGTTCCCACCCACCCACACTTTCAACAAGGCAGCACCTGTGACCACATGGTTGTTGGTAACGGCGATACCCGAGGGATCGATGATGAAGCCCGAGCCGCGACCAGCGCCATTTACGACCAGGCCAACTTCCGGATCGATGAATGTCCCTTCTGCTTGAATTTGGACGGTGGCCGATTTAACATCATCCAACGAATTTACCATATTTTTCGGCAGGTCAGTTGCCTTTTCAATAGTTGGCAAAGCTTGTTTGGTCGGTTCCGGTTTTGAAGTTTCAGTCGCAGCTGGTTTGGCTGTTTCTGTTGCGGCTGGTTTTGGCGTCTCAGTCGCAGCCGGAGCGCTCGGTGCGCAAGCGGATAATCCCATCACAAATATCACAGCCAGGATTAATACCTTATTTACGACGTTCTTCATGGTTCACTCCTTATTTTCCCTATTTCCTATTAGAATTAGACATCCGATTCGTCAACAGAGCTGTCTCCGGTTATTCTTTGATCTAAGAAGAGCATTAGCTGCTGTAAATCCTCGAATTTAAACGATTCACCTGTACGAGCATCGCGTACCGAGATTTGCCATCTTGCAGGCTGGCTGTTGATACGCCATAACCGTAAAAGATATGAAAAATACAATCCGGTGTTTGGATCCAATTGCATCGATATGGCCTCCTGATCACACCCTCCAGCTGGAAATATTAAATTCAGCACAATCATGATAATAATTGTCCGTCAATAAATCGTCAATAAAAGATGAAATTACACCGATTTGCGGAATATAATTGGGTTCTTTCGCCATTAGGATAAGAATTAATTGTGACCTTACTACGTGTACGGTTTTCTGGGCAGTATGAAATACTGCTGAATAATCAAATGGTCAATCTCGGCTATAACAAGGTCCGGGCGCTATTTGCCTACCTCCTCGTCGAAAACGAGCAGCCTCATTCGAGGGAGGAACTCGCTGGATTGCTTTGGCCGGATACCACAGAGATTAGCGGACGAAAGAATTTACGCCAGGCTTTAATGACCATGCGGCTGGCTTTGCATGATAACGATGCATCTCATCCCTTTTTTGGGGTTAATCGAGAGACCATCCAGTTCAACCTGCGCGCAGATATTTTTTCGGATATTCTGGCGATTTCCACCCTCATGATCCAGTCTGCTGAGCACTCCCATAATTCTATAGAAACCTGCCAACCTTGTTACGAACGATTACACCAGGCAGCTGATCTATACAAAGGTGATTTTCTTTCGGGTTTTTCTATCCCCAACTCTCTCCCGTTTGAAGAATGGCTTATGTTTACCAGGGAAAGATTTCGTTTGCAGGCCATCGATATTCTAGGGATTTTAGTCTCTGCCAGCGAATTCAAGCGTGATCATGAAAACGCAATCCAATTCTCAAGGAGGCGGCTTATCCTTGACCCCTGGAACGAAGATGCTTATCGTGCGTTGATGCGCTCTCTTTCTCGAATGGGTCAACGAACAGCTGCCATGGTCGAATATGAGCGCTGTAAACGAATACTCTGGGATGATCTAGCCATCAGCCCCTCGAGAGAGACGAATGACCTGGCCGCTCAAATCAGATCAGAAACCGCAAATCCTGTACATGATGAGAAATTGCCGTTACAGACAGCCCACCCTTTTATTCCCCTCCCATTATCGGCAATGATTGATCGTGAAAGCGAAACAAAAACGCTGACTGATTTTCTTTCGAGTGAAGGCATTCGCCTGGTGACATTATTAGGCCCGCCGGGAATTGGCAAAACCAGGTTGGCGCTCCATTTGGCCAGCGTTTTAAAAGAAGAATTCAACGGGAATGTTCACTTTCTTTCAATGATCTCCATTTCAGACCCAGAAATCGCGATCGATACGATCGCCCGCGCATTAGGCCTGGTTGCGGAAACGAACCTATCACCATTGGATTTTCTTAAAAGAACAATCAATGGCCAAAAAATCCTGCTGGTACTCGATAACCTGGAACATATTCCTTCTACTGCTAAGACATTCTTGAAAATTCTGCAATCCTGTGCTCACCTAAAAATATTGGCGACATCCCAGGCGCCTCTAAAAATCCATGGCGAACAACGGTTTTACCTGAAACCTCTCCAACTTCCAGATGAACACCAAGCACAAAATACTGAGATTATTTTATCAAGCCCCGCTGTAAGGCTTTTTATTGACGCCGTTCAACGAGATATACCGGGATTCGAATTCAACTCTCAAAACACACAGGTCGCTGCTGAAATATGCGAGCTCCTGGATGGTTTACCTCTAGCGCTCGAATTAGCCGCAGCCAGCGTCAAAATACTTTCTCTCCGGCAGTTACACGCCAAAATAAGCCAGGCTACGATATCATCTTTAAAGGATATGAAAAATAAAGACGGCGATACGGATGTGCGCCATCAAACATTATGGCAGGCTTTCCAATGGAGTTTCAATCTCTTAGATCCCGGCGCCCAAACCCTTTTTTCCCGGCTGGGGATTTTTAATGGGGGCTGGTCTCTCGAAGCAGCCGACGCAGTATGCAATTTCGGCGATATATCCAGTGGGAGCGTGGATAGCATGGTCACTCTCCTGGAAAACAGCCTGATGCAACGGATTGAATCCCAAACTGGTGAATACCGCTTTTCCATGTTGGCGCCGATCCGCGAATTCGCATTAGAACGAATCAATGTGACTGGTGATACGGCTTACCTTCACCAACGCCATGCCGATTATTTTCTAACATACGCCAAGTTGGCTGAACCTGAGCTTAGTGCACATAATCAACTGGAATGGCTTGAAAAAATCGAACTCGATCTTGATAATTTTAGAGCCGCGATGATTTGGACAATGGAAAATTCCCCCAATGAGGCTCTCCAACTGAGCGTGGCACTTTTTCCCTTTTGGCATATCCGATCATACCTGCAAGAAGGGCAAAATAACTTGGAAAGAGCTTGCGCGAAGAATCCGCATCCATCTCCCTTGCGTTCTAGAGGTCTGGCGACAGCCGGATTGTTAGCTCAAAGACAGGGGAATTATTCTCGGGCTAAGTTATTGCTCGATGAAAGTATTGTGATCTGCCGCCAGCTTAACGACCGCTTTGGCCTGGCGTATGCTTTGAATAATCTTTCTATCGTGATGATGTCCACCGGCGACCAAAATAATGCACTTGATCTGGCAAATGAAAGCCTGGCCTTATGTAAGGATTTGGATTTTCAGCTGGGTATCGCTCGCGCCTTAATGGTCCATGGACAGATAGCCTACAATCAAGATGACCTGCCTGCCGCCTGGAAATCGCTTGAGACCAGCCTGGCATTTTGGCGAAAAAATGGAGATTATAAAAACCTGATTTTCTGCTTGATTAATCTGGGCCGGATCAGAATTTCACAAGGGAATTATCTTGAAGCAGAAAAAATACTTAATGAAAGCCTCACGCTAAGCCGGAAACTCAAAGACCAACACTGGGAAATTGTCGCTATGTGGAACTTGGGCGATATCCAGCTGCGCCACGGAAATCATACCCAGGCGCTGCCTGTAATGAAAGAGGTAAATCAGCGCTCAACCAAGATTGGGGATCGCTTCTTTGAGGCACTCGCTTATGACCGGTTGGGCGTGATCGCGATTATGAACCGGGATTATGAGCAAGGGATTAATTATTTCAATCAAAGCCACGAGATAGGCCGCGCGATTGGCTCGAATTGGTTAATTGCGAGCGCCCTATCGAACCTGGGGTTTACCTCATATTTGCAAGGCGAGCCATTCATCGCTCGCAGCTTATTAACTCAGAGCGCTCAAATGTTCTTCAGCCTGAATGAGCAGGCCGATTTGATACAAACTCTGGAGCGTTTAGGATTGATCAGTCTCCGCCTGGATCAAGTAGAACAAGCAGTAATCATGCTTAGCGCCGCAGATTTTTGGCGGCATTCAAAAGGCGAGCCTGTTCCACCGGTGAATAATCAGATTATCCAACAGTCATTGGATGAACTAAAACGCCGGCTTGGAAACGAAGCCTATGCGAGTTATTGGGTGGTGGGGCAGACGAAATCCCTTTCCCAGGTAGTTTCCGAGGTAGACAACGAATGATGCTGATAAAAATATGCCGCTCAACCGGTATTTCGCAGCCCAGCGGCAATGCCGTTAATGGTGAGCATGACCCCTTCACGCAGCGCATCTGCCTGCTGGCTGTCCTGATCCGGCTCCCGTCTCAAACGGCGCAGTAATTCAACCTGGAGATAGTTCAATGGGTCTACGTACGGGTTGCGCATCAACACTGAACGTTGAATCACAGGATCCGAATCCATCAAATTACGCTGGTCTTTGATCACCAGCACATTTTGGACGGTTAACTGATACTCATTTTGGATATTATCGTAGAAATACCTGGCAAGGGTTTGATCCGGCACGAGACTGGAATATAAACTGGCAATCTGCATGTCTGCTTTCATTAAAGAAAGTTCAGCAGTCTCCAATAAAACCCGTAGAAACGACCAGGATATATGTAGCTCCCTTAAAAATTCCAGGCCGTAAGAATCGCTATCCACGATTGATTGCAGTCCGGTACCAAGCCCATACCAACCAGGGAGATTAAAACGCGCCTGCATCCACGAAAATACCCAGGGGATAGCTCGAATCTCAGTTATTTGTTCTGAGCCAGGTTTGCGCGAGGCAGGACGGGAGCCGAAGTGCAGGTTTTTTATCTGGTCAATCGGGGTCGCGCTGTTCCAATAATCTATGAACCCCGGTGTTTCATATACCAAACGCCGGTATGCTTTCTGACCTTCAGCAGAAATTTTACCCATAGCGTGACGCCATTTCTCTGGCAGATTGACTGGTGAAGGCTTTTTAAAATGGAGCGGCGGATGCCCTTCGACTGAAGCCAGGGCAGGAATTTCAGCCACGCCTGGTGCTGAAGCCAGGAGCACAGCATTGATGATTTGCTCTAGATTCCGGAGGGCGAGATCATAATTGGAATATCGCGATGAAAGTATCTCACCTTGTTCGGTCAATCGAAAGCGCCCGTCTACCGTGCCTCCGGGTTGAGCCAGGATCGATCGGTTGACGGGGCCTCCACCACGTGCCGCAGTTCCCCCTCTCCCATGGAACAAGGTGATATTGATGCCAAATTCTCTGCCAACCTTGCTGACCTCTTCCTGGGCTTGATATAGCGCCCAATTCGACATCACAAATCCACCATCTTTGTTTGAATCTGAATAGCCGATCATGACCATCTGCCCATCTGGGCATTGCGCCACATGATCCAGGTAGACCTTGGTAGAAAACAAATCTGCCATGATCTGCGGAGCGGCTTTCAGGTCACGGATCGTTTCAAATAATGGGACAATCTGCAGGCCTTCATCGCACTCGCCCCATTTCGCCATCAAGTTTACCGCCAGAACATCCGCTGGACTGTGCGCCATTGAGATAATTATCGGACCGAGGAGGTCGGGTCCATAAACCGCACGCACGCGATTTATTAATCGAAATACAGCCCAGGTTTCTGATGAATCTGGTAAGACTCCTGGATATGGCGCCAGATCGGGGATAGGACTATTTAACAGCTCGATCAATAATTCCTTACGCGAAAGTGCATCTAACGTTACAAAATCCGGCGTGATGTTCAGGGCGCGTAAGATTTCTCCTAAAGCTTTATTTATCCGCGAAGAATCTTCACGGATATCCAGCCGAGCTCCGAACAGTTCGAAAATTTCTACCTGTCGAATCGCAGTCTTCAACAATCCTGAGTTCACAGCTCCAGGAACAGCCCCCGACACAACCTGTAAAGGAGACAGAACATCTTGTTTATTTATAAGTGCGGAATGTGGATCACGCGCCAGCAGCCTCGATTTCATATCATCTTGAGAAGCCTGGGCAAGATCCGCTGATAATAGGGCCATGATCAAGCGGTAAGGTTCCGCGGGATAGCGCTCAAATATTTGGGCAGCATGGGGTGGAAAAGGTTTTCTTCGATCCAGCCAGTTTTTCAGGTCATCGGGTAAAGGCACTCTCCGGCCGCTTAAGCTCAACCGGCGGGAGAGATCTTGCAGCGTCCGCCGGTGATTTTCCACTGCCAGGCCGCGGTGAAGGTGCAGCGTCTCCGCAGTGACTTCGGTGGTCACGTTGGGATTGCCATCTCGGTCACCACCAATCCATGAGGCCAGGCGAAACCAGGTATGGTCGATGGTGATTCCGGGGTAATACTTTTCTATGGCGATTTCCATCCGATTATAGATCTCGGGCAGTGCATTCCAAAAAATTTGACCCACGAAAAACAGGGTCGTTTTTACTTCATCTGCCGGGGTTGGTTGGGCTGAACGCACACGATCCGTCAGCCACAGGGTAGTGATCTCTTCCAGCAGCCCCTGGTTAAGGATGTCTCGCTCACGTATTGAATGGCCTGGGCTGCTTAGGTCCAGAAGGAGATCGTTAATCCGTTGGATTTTCGATAATACGGTTCTTCGCTTTGCTTCTGTCGGATGGGCAGTCAGCACCAGCTCGATCTGCAAACGCGCCAGCAAGGTCACCATTTGTGCCTGGGAGACACCGCTTTCCTTCATTTGAGCGACCGCTTCTTCGATCGAATCGTGAACCGGCACAGTGCCTTTCTCCAATGCTTCTTTGCGCAGCGATTCAAGCCTTGAATGGTCCTCTGCCGTGTTGACCAGGTCAAAATAAAGGGCAAAAGCGCTGGCAATCACCCGTGCAGTCTCAATATCTACAGCAGCAATTTCCGCTGCCAGTGATGTCTCACCTTTTAACTGGGTAGCTCGCCCTGATGATCGGCGCTGAATTGCAGCATTACGAATTCGTTCTTCAATTTCGAACACAGCCCGGGATTCTTGTTCGATCAATACCTGGCCTAACAAGTCACCGAGAAGATGGATCGATTCAGATATCTGCATATTTATTTTTCTTCATCATCTGGTTCATCAGAAACCGCATCCGGATCATAATCCCCCCATTTCCCGCTGAAAGAGCTGGCGAAAAGGACGGCGTTTGTACGATCCGATTGATCGAGTGCTTTGCGAATTGTGGCTTGCCGCCGTTCGGCGATATCCTTCGGGGGACTCTTCTGAGATGGGGTCACTCGTAGAATCCGTACTTCGATCCCTCCCTCAACCAGGTAAGGGATGGTGGCGCCGGCTCTTTTACCGAGGATCGATTGGGCAAGGGGAGTGCTGATCCCCAGATAGCCGAGCGAGAAATCCGCGAAATTATCCGGGACGATCTCAACCTCGAGCCTCTCGCTGCCATCAATCATCACCAGGTCGATTTCAACCTTCATACCGAGATCGGCAGGTACTATTTTTTGATCTGAAGATTCTGGTTCCATAATTTCATTATAGATGATACCAATCGTGTTGAAAATATACGGTCGGGAATTTTCCGCCAGTATAGCTTTTTGATTGGTGTTTCATTACAGATCATTCGTAAACGACAAACCCGGCAGCCGGCACCGTAAGCTGGATCACTCGCCGATCCCCCATATTTTGAACTGTGAGTTGTTGGCCAATTTGGGCTGCATCAGTCGAGTACAGGCAGGTCATCCTTTTGCCGGCTTGGTGCGCATCAGCGTCGAGATCAACCCAAGCAGTCGTGGGGCGATCCGGATCGGTATTGATCGCAAGAATCAGCTCCTGATCATCAAAACTGCGCGACCAGGGAACGATTGACATCATTCTCTCGCCTAAGAACTCAGGAATTCCAAAATTAACGCCGTTCCCAGAAATCGGGCGAAGGTACTGCCGCCCACGACGCATCGCGATCTTCTCTTTCCGTAAGGCATTTATTTTCCCCAGTTCGGTGTAAACGAAACCGGTTTCATCGAAAAAATGTCGCCCACGAGATCTGAAAGCCCCGAATTCACCGCCAAACATCGCTTCACGAATATAGCGATCGTTATCGCCCCCGCCATCAAACCCCTGTTCTGATCCATAATAAATACACGGGATGCCAAGAGTCGTCGCATTTAGCGCCAACACGTTGAGCAATAATTTCTTATTAGAAGGATCACCCGCGCAAAACCGCCCTTTTTGCTGGCCCTTCCGCACCTGGTCATGATCGTCAAATAAAGTCACAACTTTATTGCGAAACCAAATATGTGAGTCTTTTTGAACCAACATCGAATTGCGAAACAAGGAAAAATAACTTTCCGGGCTGCGAAAGCCTTTAACAAGATATTCCATATGATCCGGGATATCATCGATCCCCAGGGCCGCATCCAGACCGGTCGTTTCAAGTCGTGAAAAGGCCAGTGAGCGCCCACCGGTGATCTCGCCGATCAAGTAAAAATTCTCTTTGCCAATTCGCTCAGTGAACTCGTGAATGACGGAGGTGAAGAATCGGGTGGCGCCGGGATCCATGTGCTTGACGGTATCCACCCGAAAGCCGTCAATGTCGGCATATGCGATCCAGTATTTATAGACATTGCACAACGCCCACAGGGTTGGGGATGGCTCGTAATCATCGGTAGGACCTTTTCCGAGGTGGATATCTTTCAGGTCAAAAAAATCACCATCGAGGTATTCAGGTTCGTAATCCCAGCTATTGATCCGACCTTTTTTCGTAAATACCGCGGGATCTTGAAATTCAACCGGCCAGATTGCGCCTCCAGGCCAGGCTCCTGGATCCTGCTGCAGGTCTACCGGACCCAAAGGCAGGTTGGGCTGGCCGGTTTGATTGTGATACCCTGCCGTTGGATAGCTTATGCCGTCCCAACGGGGATCAAGATACCATTGGTCGTTTTGGAGATCGTGCGTCCAATACCGGTCTGGCTGGTAGCTGAACACATTCCCAGAATGGTTCAGGATGATGTCCAGAATGACATAAATGCCGTGCTCATGGGCGACCTGCACCACTTCTTTCAAGTTCTCTCTGGTTCCAAAATGTGGATCTACATCCAAAAAATTTTGAATTCCATACCCGTGATACGTTTCCTGGTACGGCACCTGTCTGAAAATTGGGCTAATCCAGATCGCTGTGATCCCCAGACGCTGTAAATATCCGATTTTACTGAGCAGCCCTTTCAGTGTCCCGCCCACCCATTTTCCACCGGCTTCTCGCCAGCGAGCCGCGGATTCCTCAGTCTGCACTGCATTTTCGGCATCCTCGGGTCGAAATAGGGGAATTTCTCCAGTATTTATCAACTGTTGGTCGTTATCCAGGAAATTATTTTCCTGTCCATTCGAAAAGCGATCCAGCATCAAAAAGTACAGCACCTGGTCTTCCCAGGCGGCTGGAGAGGGGGTATAGAACCGCTTCGTCAGCTGTCTAAGATTTAATTCTTTAAGACTCTTTTCTACCATGAAAACACCTCAGATAAAAATAATAGTTGATTTATTTTATCTCATTTTCGTTCGCGATGTTAGGCAGCTCACTCCAGACCACGATCAGTCAGAACATTCCCTGGTAAAAAAACGCTGGCTCAGAACCTGATTCAGTATAACTTTGTCATTTATTATTTCGTACTAACATGTGATAATATTCATTTTTTGTTTGCCCCGGCATGATATACGGGATATAAACAAAAACATCATGGGAGCTTTTATTTATTTTGAGGGATGGACTTTGAAAATCTGGACAATGGTTAGACAGTACCCGCAACTTGGCGTGGTTCTATTGGCTTTTGTGGCTTTCATCGCCCTGGGGTTACCTGATGGCCTGTTAGGAGTAGGTTGGCCATCGATCAGGACCGGTTTCTCCATCCCATTAGATGCGATCGGGATGCTGCTTACAACGTCTGTGGCAGGATACATGACCTCCAGCTTCATCAGCGGACCTCTAATTGCGCGGTTTGGCGTGGGCCGAGTTTTGGCCGCCAGCTGCGCCTTCACCGGTATTGCGCTGATTGGCTATTCCCTCGTCCCGGCGTGGTGGATGATGGTTCTTTTAGGCGTGATCGCCGGGTTGGGAGCAGGGGCAATTGATGCCGGCCTCAACACCTATGTGGCTGCACATTTTGGCGAGGGATTGATGCAGTGGCTGCATGCCAGCTGGGGCATCGGCGTGACACTTGGTCCAATCATAATGACTATTGGGTTATCTACCCTGAATACATGGCACGCGGGTTACCGCGTGGTGGGTGGTTTTCAACTTGTGCTGGCGGCTGGCTTTTTGTTGACCCTGGCCTTGTGGGAGCAAAAGAAAGCCCCGGTCGGGAGCGATGAGCCTAAGCGCCTGACCGATTATAAAACCCCGATGCGTCAAACCCTGCGCCAGCCGCTGGTATGGTTAAGCGTCCTGCTGTTTTTTTTCTACGTCGGCGCCGAATCTTCGCTTGGGACCTGGACCTACAGCCTGCTGACCGAGTCGCGCGGCGTCGACCCGACTTTAGCGGGGTTATTTGCCGGCAGTTATTGGGCTACGTTTACCGTCGGTCGGGTGGTGGCAGGCTTGTTTGCCAGACGGGTAGGGGTCAACCGTATGGTGCTCAGTGGTGTGATGGGGGCGTTACTAGGCGCAGTCTTACTGGTTTGGAATCCAGCGGAATGGGTTAATTTACTGGCTGTAGCCATCATTGGCTTATCTATCGCCCCCATCTTTCCGGCCTTGATGTCGGGTACCAGCCTGAGGGTGGGTGAGAAATTTGCAGCCAATACCATTGGCATGCAAATGGCCGCGTCCGGTTTCGGAACGGTGGTAATCCCCAGCTTGATGGGCATCCTGGCGCGCCAAATTTCTTTGGAGGTGATCCCTATTTGCTTATTGGTGGTGTATGCCGGGTTGCTGGGTGTTTATTTAATTTCCACGGCGTCTCGGAAGACAGGGGCAGGGTTTGTCACGGTGACAAATGCCAGACAATAAGGGAAATGGCTGAAGACCAGATATAAATGGCAAACGCACAAACATGAAACACATATTTATGCGTTTTGGTTGCAGTGCAGTAAAAATTTCAACCGTTCTTAACGAACCACCACAAGATCCGCGTGGAGCGTTGCCAGCGAATCGGCGCCGACCCAGATGTCAAATGCCTCTGCATCCTGGACCCACCTGTTGGCACTCGTGCTCCAATAACCAAGCTCGGCTGGGCCAAGGTGGAAAGTAACAGTCTTCATTTCACCGGGCTTAAGCGTGAGTCGCTCGAAACCCTTCAGCTCGCGTACCGGACGTGAGTCGCTGCCAGCCTTTTGATGGACGTAGAGCTGGATTACCTCATCGCCAACAACTTTACCCGTGTTCGCCACGTCAGCTGTCACGGCTAGCGAGCTCCCCACCTTCACCTGGGGTGCCGCGACCTTCAGGTTCGTGATTGAGAAGGTAGTGTAGCTGAGGCCAAAACCGAAGGGATAGAGCGGGATCGGCAGGCCGTCCCAGTAGCGCGCGCTGTACATCGGGCTACCCTCGGGCGAATGGGTGAGGTTGCGCGCGTAGTAGAGCGGTGCGTGGCTGGCCTTTCGCGGAAATGTAACTGGCAGCTTGCCGCCTGGGTTAACGTCGCCGAAAAGGATATCAGCCACAGCATGGCCGCCCTCACTGCCGGGCTCCCATGCTTCGAGGATCGCCGGTACGTTTTCCGCTGCCCAATTGATGCTCAGCGGACGGCCGTTCAAGAGAACAAGAACCACAGGCTTTCCGAGGCCCACAACAGCCTTGAGCAGATCTTCCTGGCGCCCTGGCAAATCGAACGAGGCGCGCGAAGCAGCCTCGCCGGCCATGTTGGCATCCTCACCCAGGACCATCACCACCACATCCGCGCTGTGTGCGGTAGCCACGGCCGCCTGAAAGGCAGTTTCCGCCTCTTCAGGTGTCTGGGCAGGTTTTATGCCCCCAGGCATAAATGCTTCGAATGGGGATGGGAATTCACGCCTGATTTCAGGCCCGGGAGCGTACCCAACTTTCGCACCCGGCAGCCTGGCACGAAGGCCTTCGAGGACTGTGACGGCCGCCGGCGTGTGGCCGAAGACCATCCAGGAGCCCTCTGTGGCTTCCATCGAGTCCGCCAGAGGACCGATCACGGCTACATTTTTTATGTTCCTGGAGAGCGGCAGGAGCCGGCCTTCGTTGCGCAGCAGGACCATCGACCGCTGCCCAGCGAGCCGCGCTTCCTTGCGGTGCTCAGGCAGGGTGACTATCTGGGCCAGCTTCGCCTCGTCAATGTACGGCTGCTCGAATAAACCCATCCGAATCTTGATCGCGAGAATCGGGCGCACGGCTGCATCGATATCGGCCAATTTCAGGGTACCATCCTCGACGAGCCCGGCAAGGTGTTCCGGGTAGGTATTGCTGGCCATGTCCATGTTGAGGCCCGCTCTCAGTGCGCGTAAGGCTGCATCGCGCCCATCGCGCGCGAAACCCTGAATGACCAGGTTCCCGACAGCCATCGCGTCACTGACCACGAACCCCTGGAAGCCCCACTCGCCGCGCAGGATGTCGCGCAGCAGGAAGCGGTTCCCACTGGCAGGAACATTGTTCAGGTCCATATAGGCGCTCATAAATGTCCCCACGCCAGCCTTCACCGCGGCCTGGAAGGGCGGGAAGTAGATATTGCGCAGTTGGGATTCAGATAGGTAGACCGGGTCGTAATCCCGCCCGCCATCCGCCGCCCCGTAACCCGCGAAGTGCTTGGCGCAGGCCACAACCCGATCAGGCGCGCCTAGATATGGTCCCTGGAAGCCGCGGACCTGGGCGGCTGCCATAGCTGCCCCCAGGAAGGGATCTTCGCCGGCGCCTTCCACAATGCGGCCCCAACGGGCGTCACGGGCAATGTCGAGCATCGGGCCGAAGGTCCAGTGTAAACCTGCGGCGCGAGCCTCCTTGGCCGCCACAGCCTGCGCCCGTTCGGCAACTGAAGGATCCCACGATGAGGCCATGGCCAGCGGCACAGGAAAAATCGTACGGTAACCGTGGATCACATCGAGGGCGAATAGGAGCGGAATCTTGGAGGGGCTCTCTTCGACGGCAATCTTTTGGAGCACATTGAACTGCTTCGTGTCATTGAGCCACAGCACCGAGCCCGCCCCACCTTTGCGGATGACATCTTCGGGCTTTGGTCCTGGGAAGAACGATGCGCCCCCAACCTGGTTGAGCTGGCCTATCTTATCCTCCAGGCTCATCCGACCCAAAAGGGCCTCGACGCGGGTCGCGACTTCGGACTCCGATGGGACAGGTAATATCCCTGTGTTTGTCGTGTCAACCATAACATTTCCTCCTTGTGACGCCGGGCAATTATCCCGAGGGTGGACTCGCCCAAGCGAGCCAACCATCCCTTTATCGGACCGACGTCAATAACAACTATAATCCTAGTAGTAACACGTGTTAATGTCAACGCTGCTCGTTATGAAAACCGCGCTATAATCCGCCAATAAGTAAAGTGGCGCAAATCATCAGCGCATCAAACCAGGAGCCCCCTATGCCGCACATCTCCCCCACTCCCGCCTACCGCGACCCCGCCCTGACCATCGAAGAACGCGTCGCCGACCTGCTCGGCTGCATGACCCTCGAGGAGAAAGTCGGTCAGCTAATGATGTGTGACGCGCGGGGTGAGGACCTCTCATTCATCCGTACCCTCCAGCCCGGTTCCCTGCTGCACATTCTTGGGGCGAAGATCATCCTGGCGATGGACCTCGCCGCGCAGAACCGTCTTGGTATTCCGCTGCTCATCGGTGAGGACGGCATTCATGGCCACTCCTTCTGGAAGGGTGCAACGATCTTCCCCACCCAGTTGGCGCTCGCCTCGAGCTGGAATATTGAGCTGCTAGAACAGGTCGGACGCGTGACCGCCGAGGAGATGGCGCCGACCGGCATCCACTGGACGTTCTCGCCCGTGCTTTGCCTAACGCGCGACCTGCGCTGGGGCCGCACTGGCGAAACCTTCGGCGAGGACCCATATCTGATCGGTGAGTTCGGCGCGGCGTTGATCCACGGCTACCAGGGCCAGGGACTTAACGATCCCACGGCCGTTCTCGCGACTGCCAAGCATTATGCCGGCTACTCTGAGACACAGGGCGGCCGCGACGCCTCAGAGGCAGACCTCTCTCGCCGTAAGCTGCGGAGCTACTTCCTGCCGCCGTTTGAGCGCGCTGCCCTCGCGGGCGCGATGACCTTCATGACCGGCTACCAATCGATCGAGGGTGTGCCTTCGACCGCCAACCGCTGGCTGCTCGTAGACCTCCTCAAGAACGAGTGGGGCTTCCGCGGCGTGGTCGTGACCGACTGGGACAACGTTGGACGCCTTGTCCGGGAGCAGAAGGTTTGCAATACCTACACCGATGCCGCAATCACGGCCTTGCGCGCTGGCAACGACATCATGATGACCACCCCGCAATTCTACGAGGGAGCCATTGACGCCGTGCACAGCGGCCGCCTCGCCGAATCCGAAATCGACGCACCCTGCGCCCGGCTGCTCTCGCTGAAATTCCGCATGGGCCTCTTCGAAAATCCCCGCCGTCCCAATCTCGACCAGGCTGCCGTCGAGATTACCCGGCCCGACCATCGCGCCATCAATCTTGCCGCCGCGCGCCAGAGCCTGGTGCTCCTCCAGAACAACGGCCTGCTCCCGCTCGATCCGGCCAGGGTGAAGTCCATCGCCGTGATCGGCCCCAATGCCAACGACGATCTGCAGCAGCTCGGCGATTGGACGCTCGGCGCTTCACAGCACCCACTGGAGGCTGGCAAGCAGCCGCGCGAGAAAACGACGACCGTGCTCGACGGTATCCGCTCCCTGGCACCGGCCGGCTGCTCAATCCGTTACGAACCCGGTTGCTCGATCATCGACGACGATCTCTCAGGTGTCCCTGCTGCGGTCGCCGCGGCGCAGGCAGCCGATATGGTCGTGGCCATTGTGGGCGATCATCTGGAATTTATCGGTGAGGCGAAAAGCACTGCTACGCTCGAGCTGCAAGGCGGGCAGGTCGCCCTGCTCGACGCGCTGGAAAAGACCGGCAAGCCGATGATTATCGTGCTCGTAAACAGCAAACCGCTCGTGCTTCCGCCCTCGGCCAGGCGTGCCGCGGCGATCCTTGAAGGTTTCAATTCCGGTATGGAAGGCGGTCGCGCGCTGGCCGAGGCGCTGTTCGGTCAGTTGAATCCGTCTGGCAAGTTAACGATCTCGATCCCGGTCCACGTCGGTCAGCAGCCGGTGTACTACAGCCAGGTGCGCGGTCAGCACGGCTATCGCTACGCAGATCTCACGCAAGAGCCTCTTTTTCCCTTCGGCCATGGTTTAAGCTACACGCAGTACCGCTATTCGAATCTAAGTCTCAGCGCATTTACACTCGCCCGCGGGCAGTCGGTGGTCATCTCGGTGGACGTGGAAAACACCGGCCAACGTGCAGGCGACGAGATCGTGCAGGTCTACGTAACCGATGTCGTGACCTCGGCCACCTGGGTGAATAAAGCGCTCAAGGGTTTCGCCCGTGTGCACCTGGCGCCGGGTGAGAAGAAGTCAGTTAAGATCAGTCTACCGTGGGAGTCGTTCCAGATCGTGGATGCAGAATGCCGCAGCGTGGTCGAGCCGGGCGAATTCGAGATCCTCGTGGGTCCCTCGTCACGCGACCGCGATCTGTTGAAAGCGACTCTTCTCGCGGAGTAGGACCTTCATTCCACTCCTTAACGCAAACGAGGCCGCTGCAGCGGTCTCGTTTGCGCGATGTGTATACCTGGGGTGGCTGATGGGTTTCGAACCCACAACCCTCGCATCCACAGTGCGATGCTCTGCCGTTGAGCTACAGCCACCATAAGCGCCAAGATTTTACCACGTCGTGCCTTTGAGCGCAAGCTTTCGACTCACAGCGGGTGTGGGATCATGCGGCGTCCCATTGGTTCAAGAAATCTACCAGATCGGCACGATTCATAGTCACCTGGCTGCGTGCTGCCAGATCCTTGACCGTCACCTGGCCGGTGGCTTCCTCGTCTGGGCCAACGATCACCGCCAGCTTTATACCCATTCGATCAGCGTATTTTAGCTGCTTCATCAATTTTACCGGTTCTGGGTACACCGCTGCCCGGATTCCCTCCTGACGTAGATCAGCAGCCAGGCGGTAGGCGGCGACGGTCGAATTCTCGTCAAATATGGTGACCAGCACCCTGGATGGAGTCATTCCTAAATTCGGGATCAATCCATATTTTTCCAGGATGATCGTGATCATCACATCCCCCATCGCGAAACCCACCCCGGGCAGCGGGTCGCCGCCGACAGCGTTCACCAGGTTATCGTAACGACCACCGCCGAAAATCGCCCTGCCGCCGTCCAAATCCCAGGCTTCAAAAACTGTGCCTGTGTAGTAATCCAGGCCGCGGATGACGCGCGCATCGAATTTCACATAATCTCGCATGCCGACCGCATCCAAAACCGCAAATACCCGTTTGAGCTCATCCGATTTTCGCCACAAATCTGGATCATCGAGCAGTTTTTTCAACCGATCGATCTGAATCGCAGATAAGCCAATCTCGAGGGCAAATCGGTCCCATTCCTCAAGAGACAATTTATCCTTGCGGTCGATTAACCGGGTTACGGCGGCACGCTTGTCTACGTCAATATCCAAATCTGAAAGGGCGCTGTTAATTAAACGACGGTTGTTCACCAGAATTTTCACCAGGTCCGATCGTAACCCCACCTTTTTCAGAAAAGCCGCGGCGACTACGATCAGCTCAGCATCAGATTCCGGATTGCTCGTTCCGATCAAATCGATATTCCACTGAAAAAATTCGCGCGTTCGCCCTTTTTGCGGGCGCTCATACCGCCAGAATGGGCCAAAAGACCACCAGCGCAGCGGAAATATCAGCTCGCCCTGTTTTTGAGCCACCATCCGTGCCAATGTGGGCGTCAATTCGGGACGCAGCGTGATCAGATCTCCACCGCGGTCTGGGAACACGAAGGCCTGTTCATTCACCAGTTCATCTCCGGATTTTGCCGCATAAAGGTCAACTTTTTCGAGGAAAGGACCGTCCCATTCCTGGTAGCCAAACTCACGCGAAACCTCGCCAATTTTGGCATTCAACCATGAATGCACCGCTTTTTCCTCAGGATAAAAATCGCGAGTGCCTTTTAATGATTGGATTATTTGCTTCATTTTTTCCTCCAAAAAAACCTGTTTTGTATCACGGCTGGCAAAAAAATACCCCCGTCGACCGGGGGTGTTGGAATTCAATCCGCAGACGCGCTCGCCTGACTTCCTCGGTCAACCTTGGAAGGAACTGGCATGATGATGAGAAGAATTAATGACGAACATAGTCCAAATATATCAAATTATTTTTAGCCTGTCAATGTTGTATCCACACTAAAAGAGCATACAATTTTTATATGATCAACATTTCTAACGTGTATTCTATGTTATCAGCCTGGGCGGAACAATCCGAAAAGTTCTGGTATGACATCCCTGGATCGCCAGGGTTGGGCTGTTATGGCAGCGGCTTTAATGCCTGGGGAGTTCAGACTAACCAGAAGTATTTTTCCGCTTTGGCCGCCCTGGCAGTACGCGAAGAGCTGCCTGAACTCGTCTCGCCGCAGTGGGCCCTTGAACGGGCATTATCATCCTTACGTTTTAGCCTATCCAGCCACCGCAGCGGAAGCGGCGCCTGTACCGACGGTTCCCAATGGGGCCATACCTGGATTTCTGGTTTAGGGATCGAGCGCATGATGCATGCGGTATACCGCATCGAACCCTTTTTAACGGAAAGTGACCGGGCAGCCCTCCGGGGCATGTTGGCCAGTGAAGCCGATTGGCTGCTTCTCGATTATCGCAAAGGACAGATTTCCGGCCTGGCAGCAGATTTATGGGATAAAACCGGACGTAATCAACCTGAATCGAATATCTGGAACGGCGCAATCCTCTGGCGTGCCGCAGTGACGCTCCCCGAGCATCCTCATGCGGCGGATTGGCAAGAAAAAGCGCACCAATTCTTGGTTAATGGCGTCAGCACGCAGGTCGACGCCTGGGATAATACCCTCCTGGCAGGGAAGACAATTCGCGAACGCCATGTTGGGGCAAATTTTTTCAAAAATTTCGCCCTTGACCATCACGGATACTTCAATGTGGGTTATATGGTGATTTGCGCTTCGAATGCCGCCATGCTGCATTTTGACCTGAAAATGAAAGGCCTGCCCAGGCCGGAAACGCTCGACCATCACCAGGCGGATTTATGGCAGTTAATCAGGCGCCTCATCTTTCAAAATGGCCGCCTGGCGCGAATTGGCGGAGATACGCGCATTCGTTACGCATACTGCCAGGATTACCTGCTTCCGGCGCTTTTATATGCCGCGGACCAGCTGGAAGAACCTTACGCTTTATTGCTGGCGGAACAACAATTGGATCTCATCCAACATGAAGCTGCCTGGAACCAGGATGGCAGCTTTTACGGTCGGCGACTGGCTGAATTAAACCGAACCAGTGAGTATTACTACACCCGCCTGGAAACGGACCGGGCCTGCGCCCTGGCTCAACTTTGCGCTTACTTGCCTCTTATACCCGATCGCCCCTGGAACCCAGGCTTCCTGAACGGCCAATCTGCCGAAGAGCCCGATCTAAAAAAATTCGAGCAGTCTGTTGCAGGATCCTGGACCGATCAAGATCACGGCGCAGTGCTGCACCGCTCACCCACCCGCCTGGCATCGTTTGCCTGGCGGGCGAATGGCATTGGGCAGGGTTTATGCCAACCGCCTTTCGACGGCCACCTATCGGATTGGGAAGGTAATTTAATAGGCCAGGTCGAATTCGTCCACGATTCTCACCCGCTTCATCCGTCTGCGCCCCGGCAGCGAGCGCTTAAAGAATACATGATCCATACATTTGATGGCGGGTTTATCACCTCCGGGGTGCTTGAAGCGGGTGCAGAAATTGAGCTTGCTGAAGGCTGGCGAGGGCAGGATATGGCAGCCCAATACCTGGCTTTCGCCGCCCTACCGGATGGCCAAACCGTTCTGGCGCTGGAATACTGCAAGATGAATGACAAACGAGGATTGGTGAGCAGCATTAAAGGGATGCATTTTAATCTCGCGAATGACCTGTATAACGGTTTTTCGCGTGATATTCGGACTGTACAAGGTACTGTGAAATTTACCTCCCCGATTCCACTGGATGAAGTTATTCATTTACCTGGGAAATTTGTGTGTGTAGAAAATAAATTGGGCCTGCTGGCCATTTCGGACAACGATACGCTGCATATATCCCGCTCCAAGCAGCGCAGTGCCGGACCCTACCGCTCTCTTTTTGTGGACGAAATTTGCTGCTGCTTGAAAGCCGGTCCATTTTGGGCCGGCCCAGGTGAAATCATTTTGGATTGCGCCTGGGCAGTTTTATCAGCTGTGGATTACCTTCGCACCAAAAAGGCCAGCGCGTCGGCGAAAACCTATCAGACAGCAATTCCCGGGATCAGGATGGCTTCTATATTTGGCGCAGATCATGCCAATTATTTGCTGGTCGCGAATTTTTCCATCTCCGCTCAGACCTTACTTTTGCCAGCCAGTTTTCAAAACGAAAATTGGATCGATCTCATATCTGGTGTTGAAAGTCTCGAAATAGAATTAAAAGCAGGTCACGCCCGCCTTTATCTTGGATCAAATAAAGTAACAAAATCATAGTAATCCTGGAAGGATTCCACTGTTTAACAACTGGATCCTATTGTATGATCAGGTGTGCGTAATTTTCATAATACGTGAAATATGATCGATTTTATTCTTTACAGGAATTCTTCAGGCCGATATGAACATAAAGCAGCTAATTGATATTTCCGATGGGAAACTTCTAACACCCAATGTGGATTTAACCCGAGACATCAAAGGCGGATGCGGCGCAGATCTGATGAGCGACGTGCTGGCATCCATCCAACCGGAAGCGGTGTTGCTCACCGGGCTTTGCAACCCGCAGGTGGTCCGCACGGCGATGATGGCGGACGTTGCGGCGATTGTCATCGTCCGCGGCAAGACCCCCCCGTTTGAAACCATAAAACTTGCCAATGCCGAAAATGTGCCGTTAATTTCAACGCCGTTTGGCATGTTTGAGTTATGCGGCCGGTTATTTGATGCGGGGATGATTTCACTTGAAAGGCCTGTCTCGCCTGAAGACTATGCGTGTGAATAAATTTTTCACGAGGAATGATGGCAGAACCTTCTTCTTACTCTGAAAAGACCATCAGCGATCAATCAATAGGATCCATCACCAGAGCAGAAGAACTGGCGTATGAGCTTCGCATCGAAGAAGTGATGACGAAGCAGGTAACTACGCTCAGCCCGATGATGAAAATGGGCGAAGTCGTGGAATCGTTTCGCCGGAAGCGGATTTCTGGGGCTCCGGTCATTGATGTTGAGGGGAATCTGGTAGGGATCATTTCCATGGAGGATTTGATCAACGCCTTGCGTCACAACGATTTGGATGCCCAGGCCAGTGCTTATATGAGCTCACACTTGATCACTGTCAAAGGCAGTGACCCGGTGGTTGAAGCGCTTAAAAAATTCGTAAACACCCAGGTGGGTCGCCTGCCGGTTGTAGATGATCAAGGCAAAATGATTGGGATCATTACCAAGGGTGACATCAACCGTGGGTTGCTGGGAGCATTAAAAAAAGATTACCAGGTTGAGGAGATCCGCCGCTACCGTGCTCGCCACCTGTTTGAAGATATTGAATCGGACCGCACCAGTCTGATTCTGCGTTACAGCATAAAAGCCGGGGATTTCACCGCCGGCGGCGCTGCATCCAGCAATATAAAACGTGCCCTGCTTCGCCTGGGTGCCAACCCACAAATCGCCCGGCGGGTTGGCATCGCTGTTTATGAAGCAGAAATGAATCTCATCATTCATACCACAGCTGGAGGCACGATCCGGGTTGAAATTGAGCCTCACCAGATTTCTATCGATGCCTACGATGACGGCCCTGGCATAAAGGATGTCGACCAGGCCCTGAAGCCAGGATACTCCACTGCCAGTGATCAAATCCGCGAACTTGGGTTTGGCGCCGGGATGGGGTTAGTGAATATCTCTCGTTGCGTCGATATGATGAGGTTGGAATCCGTCTGGGGAAAAGGGACCCGGCTAAGGTTGAAAATCTTCTTGCAAGACCTGGATGCCGTCGGCGAAGGATATTCTGCGAATAAGGAGAGTAAAAATCCATGAATCTTCAGGAAATTATTGATGAATTAGAACTTGAAGTACTAACCACTCCGCAGGATTTCGCCGCTGTAATCCCCCAGGGAGGGTACGCTTCTGATCTTTTAAGCTGCGTCATGGCAGGAGCAAGCCACGAAGGGATCTGGGTCACCCTGCAGGCCCATGGAAATGTGGTTGCCGTGTCGGCTTTACTTGACCTGGCCGCGGTCATTATCACCGAAAATGCCAGGCCGGATGAGGCAACAATAATGAGAGCCAATACCGAAGGAATTACCTTGCTGGCGACAGCCCTGCCAACCTACACGGTCGTCGGCCGGTTATGGGAGCTTGGGCTGCGAGCTGGCAACCCGGGTGGAGGAACCGGAATGTGAGGAAGGATTTCCGGGCCGATCTTCACGTTCACACCGTATTATCGCCATGCGCTGAAATCGAAATGCTGCCTCCTTTGGTTGTGCAGGCCGCATTAGAAAAAGGCATTCAAATCATCGCAGTCACGGATCATAATGCCACGGCCAATATTCGTGCCGTCCAACAGGCAGCCGAGGGCTCAGATCTGGTGGTGATACCCGGAATGGAATTACAAACCCGTGAGGAAGTGCATGTCATCTGCTTATTCGACACTTTGGACCAGGTCAATGAACTGCAAAAAGTGGTTGACAGCCTGCTGCCGCCTTTTCTCAACGATCCTGAACATTTCGGCGTCCAATTAATGGTCGATGCCGAGGGAGAGCTGGTTGCCACCGAAGACCGCTTGCTCCTTTCATCCGTCGATATCTCCTTCTCTGAAGCCTTCAATCTGGTAAAAAAACTTGAGGGAATGTTTATCCCGGCGCATATCAACCGTAAGGTCTATGGATTGATCGAGGTGCTTGGCTTCGTACCCACAGATGTCGATGTAGAAGTATTGGAAATTTCCAGGCATCTTAAGCCTGCTGAAGCCAGGCGCAAATTTCCCCAGGTACAAGGATATCCACTTATCCAGAATGGTGACGTCCATCGTCTGGATGAATTTCTTGGGGTGAACCATTTTCACATCGCTGACCCATCTATCAAGGAACTTCGCCTGGCAATCCACGGACAGGAAGGCAGAAATATGGATATCCTGGCCTGATTGTCTATTTTTTCACAAGCGGATGTCTTGCAGTGTCTTTAGGTGACATTTGGTATTTGACCAGATTCACCTGTCATCGTAAACTCAACATGATTAGCTACCCGAATTATTACTAATTCTATCCAAATCAGGATACTTTTATGGCAACACTACAAACACAACCTGCGATTGATCAATCCTTGTTGAGTGCGGATCAAAAAGCGATCATAGACCGCATCTTGCATGAAAATAAAGGCATGCCCGGCGCAGTAATGGTCGTGCTCAACGAACTTCAAAGCCAGATTGGGTACGTTTCTGAGGCGATGCAAAGTTACGTTGCCCAGGAAATGCACATTCCAGTCAGCACGATCCACGGCGTTGTATCATTCTATTCATTTTTCACCACTGCGCCTCGCGGACGCCACACGATCAAGTTCTGTATGGGCACGGCCTGTTATGTTGGGGGAACCCCCCAATTAATTGACAAAGCCAGACAAATCCTGGGAATCGACCCTGGTCAAACAACCAAGGATGGCGCCATCACCATGGAAATTTGCCGCTGTGTGGGTGCTTGCAGCCAGGCCCCCGTTATTGTGATTGACGAAGATATTTCCGGGCGCGTACGCCCAAATAAGCTGCCGCAATTGGTTCGCCCGATTCAACAAAGTTAACCCGCGATGCGCGAATTATCCCTCCACCTCCTGGATATTGCTGAAAACAGTGTCGCTGCTGGCGCACGGAATGTTACGATTTCCGTACTCGAGGACCTGGTTAGCGATCGCATGATTTTATCTGTCCAGGATGATGGCAAAGGGATGGACGCTGAAACCGCGGCCATAATCGTTGACCCATTTGTTACTTCGCGCACCACGCGAAAGGTCGGTTTGGGTCTGCCGTTGCTCAAAGAAGCAGCTGAGCTGTGCAATGGTTATTTGCACATCGAATCCGCCGTCGGCAAGGGTACCCGGGTGGAAATCGCCTTCCAGCGCGACCATATCGACCGTATGCCGCTGGGTGATCTGGCATGCACATTTTTCACTCTCCTGGTTTCTTCTCCTGAAATTCACTGGGTATTCGAGTATCAGGTAGACCAGGATCGATTTGTGGTGGACGACGCACCTATCAAACAGGAATTAGCAGGGATCCCTTTAAGTGATCCGCTGATATTAGCTTATTTACGAGAGATGATTACTCAAGGGGTTGCCGGTTTGCAGCCCGTATTGTCGTGACTGATAAGAATTTCACTCTTCAGGAGAGATTAAATGCCCACCGTAAAAAGCCTTGATGATCTAAAGAAATTACGTGAAGAAGCTCTGGAAAAACGCCGTGTCAAAACCGCGTCTGGACAGGCCCAGGTGATCGTTGGCATGGGAACCTGTGGGATTGCGGCAGGTGCGCGCGATACCATGAAGGCCATCCTGGAAACCATTGAGAAAGATAACTTAAGCAGTGTGATAGTCACCCAAACCGGGTGCATCGGCATGTGCGAAAAAGAACCAATTGTTCAGGTGGTGATTGGCGAACAGGCAAAAGTGACATACGGCAAGGTAGGCCCGGATGCTGCCCGGCGGATCATGAAAGAACACGTTGTAAACGGCAATGTCGTTACTGACCATCTGATTCCCATGTAAATTGTGAAGCATCCTTCCAGAGCTTTCTTGATTGACTGGAAGGTAATGAACGAGGCAGCCGCCCGCTGTGTTCTTATTGAATGACAGGATGTTACCATGAAGTATTTTCGTTCTCATGTTCTGGTTTCCGTCGATCCGGAATGCGTCAAGCGGGGTGCTCTGGAAATTCTAGATGCGCTCCAGGATGAGCTTGTCGCCCAAGGCCTCAACGAGGAAATCCAGGTATTAGAAACGTCGCGTATCGGAGACAGCACAGAGGCCCCCGATATGATGGTTTACCCTGAAGCCACCCATTATATCGGCCTGACACCGGATGACATTCCATTTATTGTAGAAGAACATTTTCTCAAGGGGCGTATCGCCACCAAATTTACCGCCCCGACCCGCGTTTTCACGGATGCGGAATTAACCGCGCCGACCGCGAAAGAAGTGCGGGTGGTGCTGCGTAATTGCGGAAAGATCGACCCGGAGAATATTGAGGACTACATCGCCGAAGACGGATATATGGCATTGGCGAAAGTCCTCACCGAAATGACTCCAGAGCAGGTCATCGACCATGTGATGAGTTCAGGGTTACGCGGCAGAGGCGGCGCCGGTTTTTTGACCGCTCAGAAATGGAAGTTTTGCCGCGCGACCCAGGATTGGCCGAAATATATCATCTGCAATGCAGATGAAGGAGATCCGGGTGCTTTCATGAACCGCCGGGTTCTGGAAGGCGACCCGCATGCCGTCATTGAAGGCATGATCATCGGCGCGTACGCCATAGGATCAAACCAGGGGTTTATTTACTGCCGGGCTGAATATCCAATCGCCGTGCGTACCCTCAAAATTGCCATCCAGCAGGCCCGCGACCTGGGTTTCCTGGGCAATAATATCCTGGGTACCGATTTCTCGTTTGATCTGGAAGTGCGCATGGGCGCCGGAGCCTTTGTTTGCGGTGAAGAGACTGCCCTGATGGCTTCGATTGAAGGTAAACGTGGTGAACCGCGTCCGCGCCCCCCATTTCCTGCCGTCAAGGGTTTATGGAACAAACCCAGCAACGTTAATAACGTCGAAACTTTCGCCAATGTGCCGCAAATCCTCTTAAGAGGGGCTGATTGGTTCTCATCCATGGGAACTGAAAAGGCACGCGGCACCAAGACTTTCGCACTGGCCGGCGATGGAAAACACACCGGATTAATCGAAGTGCCGTTGGGCATCACGCTGCGAGAAGTGATCTTCGATGTGGGTATGGGGATCAAAGATGATAAAGAATTTAAGGCCGTCCAAATTGGCGGACCGGCGGGCGGACTGCTTTCCACCCAGCATTTAGACTATCCGATTGATTACGATTCACTGCGCTCAGCCGGGGCGATGATGGGCTCGGGTGGCCTGGTCGTTATGGATGATGAGACCTGCATGGTCGATATGGCGCGCTTCTTTATGGAATTCACCCAGGATGAATCTTGCGGTAAATGCACGCCTTGCCGGGTTGGCACCCTGCGCATCCTGGAAATCTTACAGCGTATCTGTAAAGGTGAGGGCCAACCGGCCGATATCGAGACGCTGGAGATGCTTAGTTCAGAAATAAAATCCACCAGCCTGTGCGGTTTAGGACAGGGCGCTCCCAACCCGGTAATTACCTCTCTCATGTATTTCCGCGAAGAGTATGAAGCTCATATCAACGAAAAACGCTGCCCGGCGAAAGTATGCCGCGCACTGATCCGGTACGAGATTCAAAAAGATTATTGCACAGGATGCACCGTATGCGCGCGCAACTGCCCAGCCAACGCGATCACCGGAGAACGGCGGCAGACACATGTGATCGACCCCGATACCTGTGTGCGCTGCGGGATTTGCATGCAGGTTTGTAACTTTAATGCCATTGTGATCCGCTGAGCATTATGCTTGGCCATAGCTGACTTCAGGAGGTTAAGCATGACCGTAGAAACAATGAGTGAACACACCATAGAGCAAGCGGTAAGTGATGCCGTCGAACGTTTTGGGAACCGACGCGAAGAGTTGATCCCTATTCTGAATGACGTGAACCGAGCTTTGGGCTTTTTACCGGCTGCCGCTCTGGAAAAGATCAGCGCGCGTTTAAGGGTACCCAAAAGCCAGCTATTCTCGGTTGCCAGTTTCTATCAGATGTTATCTACCAAACCGCGGGGCACCCATGTGATTCAATTCTGCGAAAGCGCTCCTTGCCATGTCGTCGGTGGACGGCAGGTCTGGGAATCGCTCCAGGAGGCTCTCCAGCTCAAGGCCGGCGAGACCAGCCAGGATGGCAAATGGACCCTGGAAACCGTATCATGCCTGGGCGTTTGTGCAGTGGGCCCGGTGATCGTCATCGACGATGATATTTATGGTAATGTCGATCCCAAGCAAATCACTGAAATCCTGGCACGCTACGAGTAAAGGAGAAAATCATGAAGCCTGTCCGTTCTATGGTATTAGTCTCCAGCGATCCCCAAAGCATCTCGCAAGGTGCGGAGGAAGTTTATCTTCTTCTGCAGCAAGAAATAAAAAAATTTGGCCTGGACTCAGAAATTTCCCTTTCGATGGTTGGAGATGTTGGCCGCCACGATGTGTCTCCTTTAGTGATCGTTTACCCGGAGGCCGTCCTCTACGGCCCGGTAAAACCACAAGACGTACATCTCCTGGTCGAAGAGCATTTGTATAAAGGCCGGGTGGCGACAGAGCTGCAAGCGCCAGCTCGCGAGCTCAGCGGGAGAATTGCCTGGTTGAATGCGCGTAAAGGAACCTTACCGGCAGAACAGCGGGTTGTTTTGCAGCGAGCCGGCATGATTGATCCTGAGAGCATGGAAGATTTTATTGTCCACGAGGGGTATGAAGCTTTAGGTAAGGCCCTGACCGCGATGACCCCCGCCATTGTAATCGATGAGGTCGAAAAAGCCGGCCTGCGCGGGCGCGGAGGCGCCGGGTTCCCTACCGGGTTAAAGTGGCGTTTTGTTCAAAAAGCAATAGGCAGCCCCAAATATGTGATCTGCAACGCGGATGAATCCGAGCCGGGTACGTTCAAAGACCGGCTGATACTCGAAGGTGATCCGTTCAGCATCCTCGAAGCCATGACCCTGGCGGCCTACGCAGTTGGCGCAAGTGAAGGTTACATTTACATTCGCGGAGAATATGGGTTGGCTCAAGAACGCCTGAAGAACGCCATCATACAGGCCCGTGAGATGGGTTTTCTGGGAAAGAATATTTTTGACAGCGGTTTTAGCTTTGACATTCATATTCATGCCGGAGCCGGGGCGTATATCTGCGGTGAAGAAACAGCGCTGATCGAATCGATTGAAGGAAAACGTGGAGAACCTCGCGCTCGTCCGCCTTACCCGCCCACCCACGGCTTATGGGGTAAACCGACTCTGGTTAACAATGTCGAGACATTGGCCAATGTGGCTCCAATTATCCGCAATGGCGCTGCCTGGTACCGCGGTTTCGGCACTCCCTCCAGTCCAGGAACCAAGGTCTATACCGTTTTGGGCAATATCAATGTCACCGGTCTGATCGAAGTTCCTATGGGGATCACCCTGCGCGAAGTCATTGCCATCTATGCCCGCGGTATGAAGAACGGATCGACCTTCAAACTGGCCCAAACCGGTGGTTCAAGCGGGTCCATCATTCCGGCAGCTCTACAGGATACCCCAATGGATTTCGATGCCTTCAATAAAGCCGGGGTGTCCCTGGGCTCAGGCGCCTTGTTGATTTGTAGTGAAGATACCTGTGTCGTGGATCTGGCGCGCGTTCTACTTAATTTCTTCCGCAACGAGAGCTGCGGAAAATGCAACCCCTGCCGGATCGGTACTCAGCGCTCGTATGAAATCATGACAAATATCGCAGAAGGCACCGGAACGCTTCAGGATCTGGATGATCTTTCTTATCTTGCGGAGAATCTATATCAGATGTCCAACTGCGGCCTGGGGCAAACAGCCGGTTCCCCGCAGAAAGACGTGCTAAAGTATTTCCGCGCTGAGGTTGAAGCGCATATCCGGCTCAAGGTATGCCCCACTGGGATTTGCCCAATGAGTGGTAAGCGCATCGGTATATCTTCGAATTGAGTTCTTGAACAAACCCAAGCAATCCAATCTGCTTGTGTAGCAAAAACGGAGAGAGTTGATAATGGTCAAGCTAACAATCGATGGAAAAAACATAGAAGTTGCCGAAGGTACGACCGTTTTGAATGCGGCCCTACAAGCCGGCATAACCATTCCCACCCTGTGCGCTCATCCGGAACTGACGCCGTACGGAGGATGCCGCCTATGCCTGGTCGAAGTGGAAGGCGCGCGGACGCTCCAGCCGTCATGCACGCTTCCGGTCAACAATAATATGGTGGTCCGCACAGATACTGAAAAGGTGCATGACGCTCGTAAGTTCGTCCTGACCTTGATCTTCAGCGAACGCAACCATTTCTGTCCTTACTGCCAGGTTTCGGGCGGTGATTGTGAGCTGCAGAACGCAGCCTTGAATGAAGACATGACCCACTGGCCGCTTCAGCCCAATTACCAACCTTTCGCCATGGATGCTTCCCATCCTTATTTTGTGCTGGATAACAACCGTTGTATCCTTTGCCGGCGTTGCGTGCGAGCATGCGGTGAGCTGGTGGGCAACTTTACCCTCGGATTCGAAGAACGCGGCGCTCGTTCCTTCCTGGTTGCAGATTTTGGCGTTCCACTGGCCCAATCTACCTGCATTTCCTGCGGAACTTGCGTCCAGGTATGCCCTACCGGGGCCTTGATTGATCGGGTGAGCGCCTACCGGGGCAAAGAAATCCAGGTCGACCATCACCAGACGATCTGTGTGGGATGTTCATTAGGCTGCGGCATCGATGTGCTGACCCGCGACAACAATCTGGTACGCATCGAAGGGAATTGGGACGCTCCCGTATCGAACGGTGTTATTTGTAAGGTCGGTCGTTTTCTCCCTATGGATGATCGCGAGCATCGTGTGGCAACTCCCCTCGTTCGCAAAAATGGCGCCCTCAAAGCAGCTACCTGGGATGAAGCCCTTACCGCCATTGTTTCGAAATTACAGCCGTTAGCAGACAGCAAAGGCAAGGGCATCGCCGCGTTGGCTTCGACCCGGCTTCCCGCTGAGTCGCTTGCATTATTCAAGCAAATCTTCGCTGACGGCTTGAAAAGCGATCTCGTAACCAGTCTGGAAGAAGGTCTGACCACCTCTATTCCCACCACTGTCGCGGCCGAATTAGGCAAACCGTTTGAAGGAACGCTGGGCGCCTTCACGAAGGCGGATGTGGTGATTGCCGTTGGGACAGACCTGGTAGAAGACCATCAAGTCGCAGGCTTCTTCGTCAAACGTGCCATCCCGACGGGCACAAAACTGATCGTTGTAGACTCTAACGAAAACCCATTAGATATTTATGCCGAGAAGGCCATCAAGCCATCCGGGACTGCGTATGCCCACTTATTAGAAGCCTTGTGTGCGGGGGTAAACCAGTTAGGGTTAGCCAAAAAAGACCTCCCGGTTGCAGGATCGGTCGCAACCCTTGCCGCAAAAGCCGGCGTAACGACCGAAGATGTGCTCGAATGCGCCAGATTGGCAGCATCCGCTGCCGCCCCGACTATTTTATACGGCAAGGGGATCACCACAGTTTCAGACCAGGCATTAAAAGCTCTGCTGAAATTCGCCGAGATGATTGGCGCTCTCTCCGCTGATGGTTCTCGCATCATCGGCCTCAAAGGCGAAGCCAACAGCCTGGCGGCAGCCCTTTACGACCTGGACAGACCATTCCAATTAAACGGTCACCAGGCAGTATACCTGGCGTTGGGGGATGACAAACCCAGCAAACGTTTGATCCAAAAGTTGGATAAGGCGCCTTTCCTGGTGGTTGAAGCAGCGTATACTTCTCAGCTCACCGCTCAAGCTGATGTCGTTCTACCGGTCACGAAATGGACCGAACAGAACGGACATTATGTAAATATGGAAGGCCGGATGCAACATGCGGTTAAATCACAAGATGCACCCAGCGACGTATGGACAAGCCATGCCGTCCTCAGTGCATTGGCTGGACGCCTGGGTGTTTCAACCGATGCGGATTGGGAAGATCATCTGCTGCAGCACATTTCTCCCGTCGACATCTCCAATTAGCGCAGGAGTTTATAAGTTAGGAGGTCATTATGGCAAAACCGAAAGTTGCATCTGATTGGATGTGCGGCTGCGCAGGCTGTCACATGTCTCTGCTGGACATGGATGAACGCCTCGTCCAGGTGCTCGACCTGGTAGACCTGCGTTCCAGCCCCATCACCGATTTAAAGCGTCCTGACGCGGATGCTGGCGGGGTCGACGTGGGAGTGCTGGAAGGCGGCATCAATAATACATCGAATGAAGAAGTCGCGCATCGCATGCGTAAGAACTGCAAAATTCTGGTAGCGTTAGGTGACTGCGCCGTGTTTGGCGGTGTTCCAGCGATGCGAAACTTTTTTACAATTGAAGAGACATTGCGCCGCGCATATATCGAAACGGAAAGCACTGATAGTGAAGGGAAAATACCGGATGACCCGGAACTCTGCCGCCCAACTCGGGTACGCGCTGTCCAGGACATCGTTCCAGTGGATGTTTTCGTACCTGGCTGTCCGCCGGATGCGGATACCATTTTTTATGTGCTCAGCGAACTTGGCCAGGGTCGTAAACCTGATCTGACGGGAACTAAGCTCCACTGGCATTAGGAGGTAGAAATGGTTGCTCAAAAAATTACAATTGAACCGGTCACCCGGATTGAAGGCCACGCGAAAGTGACCATCCGCATGAATGGGGATGGCAAAGTGGATCATGCTTATTTCCATGTGAATGAATTTCGGGGCTTTGAAAAATTCTGTGAAGGCCGCATGGTTTTTGAAATGCCTTCCATTACGCCTCGCATCTGTGGAATTTGCCCGGTCAGCCATCATCTCGCGTCCGCCAAAGCCGCTGATGAAGTCATGGGCTGCCCTCCTCCCCGGCCTGCATCCCTCTTGCGTGAATTGATGCATATGGGTCAGGTGATTCAAAGCCACGGTATGCACTTTTTCGAGCTGGCCGGCCCTGACTTGATCCTGGGTTTTGACGCTGATCCGGCGATTCGCAACGTGATCGGCCTCATTCAGGCAGACCCGGCTCTGACCCTCAAGGCCGTCAATCTGCGAAAATTCGGACAGGAAATCATCCACACCCTGGGTGGGCGCCGCATTCATCCATCGTTTGCGGTTCCAGGCGGGGTGAATAAAGCCCTTCACCAGGCAGACCGCGATAAAATCCTGTCCGGGCTAGAAGAAACCATCGCCACCATTCAGGTCGGCATCCAGCTAATCAAGGGCTGGAACGAAGCCAATATGGAAGACGTGTTAAAGTTTGCCGTATTCCCTTCCGGCTATTTTGGTCTGGTGACCCCCGAAAATGGTCTAGAGCTTTATGACGGCGACATCCGGCTGGTCAGTAATCAAGGGCAGCAGCTGGAGAAATTCGCCGGCCGGACCTATCTGAATTACATCGCCGAGCATGTCGAAAACTGGTCATATCTGAAATTCCCGTACTATAAAAAACTCGGTTGGCCCGGCGGCGTTTACCGGGTCGGCCCATTGGGGCGTTTGAACGCGGTAGACAAACTCGATACCCCGCTTGCCCAGGAAGAATTCTTAAAATTCAAGGCATTAAACGGCGGCAAGCCGGTCGAAAATACCCTCTATTACCATTACGCGCGTCTGATTGAGACCCTGTTTGCCGCCGAAAAGGTGCTTGTTCTGCTCGATGATCCGGACATTTTAAGCACAGATATTATGAATACTCATTTCGAGATGAAGGGCGAAGGAGTAGGCGTGATCGAAGCTCCGCGCGGGACCCTTATCCATCACTACTGGACCAAAGATAACGGCCAGCTCGAACGGGTAAACCTGATCGTATCGACCGGGCATAATAACTGGGCCATGTCAACCGCTGTTGATTCGGTTGCCAAAACTTACGTCATGGGGCCGGACGTAAAAGAAGGTATGCTGAACCGGGTAGAAGCTGCTATCCGCGCGTATGACCCGTGTCTATCGTGCTCAACACACGCTGTCGGGCAGATGCCTTTGGAAATCGAATTTCTCGATCCCCAGGGTCATTGCATAAAGACTCTGAGCCGGTAAATCATATTTATGGTTAAAAAAACTGGGGCTGTCCTAAAAGAACGATTTGTCTAAAACCCATCCCCCTAACCCCCTTCCCAGCTGCCCTTCGGCAGCGCGCAGCGCGAGGGCGGGACGCTCTTCAGCGCACCCGAAGGGGTGGGGGGTGAAATTCAGAGGTTTGGGGAGTTTTGGCCGCAAAATGCGGCCAAAACTCCCCATTTCCTCTTTCTTCTGCCCCCGCCGCTCGCCCTTCGGGCGTACCTCGCTCTGCGTACCCTTCGGTATGCGTATCGGCCACCCGAAGGGGTGTGAGGGGCGGGTCGGGGTGGGGGTGAACTTTTGAGACAGCCTCAAACTCAAAAAGAGACTTTTCAGACACCCCCAATATTTCTATGGACAATCCTCTTAAATTTCCTGTACTGTGTTTGGGCTACGGCAACCTGGATCGAGAAGACGATGGCGTCGCCTGGCATATACTCTCCAGACTGGCGGGACGCCTGAATATTCCCTTTCCTGCAACGGTTGAAGAGTTTGAATTTCGGCCCGGGGGGCAAGTCGATTTGTATTTCTCCCTTCAGCTTTTTCCAGAAATGGCCGAATTAACTGCGAAGTATTCTCGGCTTTGCTTCATCGACGCCCACACAGGCGCTGTGCCGGAAGAAATTCATCTGGAAGTCTTGAGGCCTGCCCAACAAACCTCACCTTTCACTCACCACCTCACGCCGGCAACGCTCCTTAATCTAACAACGGCTATTTACCATCAAGAGCCGGTTTCATTATTAATTTCCGTCCGGGGATATTCATTTCAATTTACCCAGCGACTCAGTCAGCAGACTGACGCTCTCGCCGATTTCGCTGTAAGTAAGATCCTTACCTGGATCGAAGAGTCATAATACCCTGTTAATAATGTACTTTTTTAGGGAGTGACTTTTCACTCTACCTTACGGAAAGATAACACTTATCCCCATATTTCCATTGTGCTACAAATGGAATACTATTAAAAGTTTGAGGAATTTATGGAAAATGGCATGAGCTCGATCGATGACATCCATAATATCCCCTGGTTTAATGAGCTAACTCCCATTCAGATCGAGCGGTTAGCAAAAATTTCCAGGATACAGCAATTTCAACCGGATGAGGTCCTATTTCGTGAAGGAGACCGGGTTGAATGCCTGTATATTATTCTCTCTGGAGAAGTCGTCCTCGAGAATTACATTCCAACCTTGGGCAATCATACGGTGGCCCACGCTGAAGCATTGGATGTAGTCGGTTGGTCATGCCTTACACCGGTAGCCCGACAGCGTACAGCAACCGTGAAATCTGTTAAGCTTTCACGCATTATTTCGATTAAAGGTGAGGACCTGTTGAGTTTGTGTAAGGAAGACCCCGATCTGGGATATATTATCATGCGGCGGGTTGCCAATATCGTTGCCAGCCAATTTCTCGCCACCCGGCTTCATCTTTATGAAATAATTCGCAATTCTTCGCATTCCCTGGCGCAATCTAACATGTTCTAAATTTTCAGTACCCCTGGATGCTGTCCCTTCTGGCGGCAAGTCTCACCAGGCAAATCCAAATAAGACATTTTCAGTATTATAATTCTAACCATGCATGAACTTTCCATTACCGAAAGTATATTAGAAATTGCCACTCGCCATGCCGAAGCTGCTGGAGCGCAAAAAGTGACCGGAATTAATATTATCATCGGCCGTTTATCAAGCGTGGTGGATGATTCAGTCCAGTTCTATTGGGACATTATTAGCGAAAATACGATCTGTGCTGGAGCAGTCCTGCATTTTGACCGTACCCCCGCCCGAATGAACTGCCAGGACTGCGGCGTTGACTATTCTTTTGAACAAGACTTGATCCCCTGCCCCCAGTGCGGTAGTTACCAATCCAGGGTCATATCCGGAGAGGAATTTCGCATGGAAAGCATCGAGGTTGAAGCTGCACAGGAGAATGCGTCGTGAATACTCAACGTGTCACCGTGGTCGAAAAAATATTAAGCGCTAACGATCAAATTGCATCGCTTAACCGAAAAATGTTAGACGAATCTGGCGTTTTTTCAATCAACCTGATGGCTTCACCAGGGTCCGGAAAAACCAGCTTTATCCTCCAGACTATTAAAGCGCTGACCGGCAAGCTCGAGATCGGGGTGATCGAAGGCGATACCGCCCCGGTCACGATTGATGCCGATAAGGTCATCGCGGCTGGGATGCCAGCGGTGCAGATCAATACAGGCGGTGAATGCCATCTGGATGCCATCATGGTTCAAAATGGTTTACACCAGCTGCCTTTAGCCAGACTCGACCTGCTGATGATCGAAAATGTAGGCAATTTAATTTGCCCGGCAACTTTTTCGCTGGGTACCCATGCCAATATATTAATTGCCAGCATCCCAGAAGGGGACGATAAGCCGTATAAGTATCCAAATATATACCGCGGTCTGGACGTCTTAATTATCAATAAAATCGATTTGCTGCCCTACGTGCCCTTTAAGATGGATTATTTCCGCCAGGGGGTCGAAATGCTCAACCCGGGTGTTGTGACCTTCCCTGTGTCCTGCGCTACCGGAGAAGGGATCTCGGCCTGGACGGATTGGATTGAAAACCGGATAAGAAATAAGAAGAATGGTTGAATCTAAAACAGGATTAAAGGTTTGGGTTCGCGGAATCGTTCAAGGCGTTGGCTTTCGTCCCTTTATTTTTTCCCTGGCAAGCCGCTACGGTCTGACAGGCTGGGTGCGCAACACCTCCAGCGGCGTAGAAATTGAAATCAATGGGCCAGAAGCCGAGGTCGCAGGTTTTGTCCAGGCCATGCGCGATACTCCCCCACCCCTGGCAAGAATCGACCAGGTAGAATCGATAGCTATCCCTCCGGACCATTACCCCACTTTTGAAATCCTTGCCAGCCAGGCCGAGCCGGATCAGTTTATCCCGATTTCTCCGGATATTGGCACATGCCCGGATTGCCTGAATGAACTGTTCGATCCGCTCAACCGGCGCTTCCGCTACCCGTTCATCAACTGCACAAACTGCGGTCCGCGTTTCACCATCATCCGGGATATCCCTTACGACCGGCCCAAGACCACCATGGCGTCGTTTAAAATGTGCCCGGAGTGCCAATTAGAATATGAAAATCCACTGGATCGGCGGTTTCACGCCCAACCTACAGCCTGCCCGGTGTGCGGTCCGCAATTAAGCTTTGTGTCTGGCGGCAAACAGTTGGCGTTCAAGGACGATGCGCTCCTTTTGGCTCGCCAATGGCTGGCGGACGGTAAAATTATCGCCGTGAAAGGCCTGGGCGGCTATTTGTTGGCATGTGATGCGTCGAATACAGCAGCCGTTGAGGAGCTGCGCCGGCGGAAACAGCGCAGTGAAAAAGCGTTCGCGTTGATGGCCTATGATCTGTATACGGTTGAGAAACATTGCGAGGTCTCACAAGAAGAAGCCGGACTGCTGCAGTCGCGTGCCAGCCCCATTGTGCTGTTGATTTGCAGATCCTTATCTGATATCTCCATGGAGGCCGCTCCCCACCAGAAAACGCTGGGGATGATGCTCCCTTACACACCGCTTCATTCCCTGCTGCTCGAACCTGCCGTGGGTATGCCGGAGGTGCTGGTAATGACCAGCGGAAATATGAGCGAAGAGCCGATCGCTTACCGCGACGAGGACGCTTTCACGCGCCTGGCTGAAATCGCCGACGGTTTCCTCCTGCACGACCGTCCGGTGCACATGCGCATGGATGACTCTGTCTACCGGGTCATACAAAACCGGCCTTATCCTCTACGCCGGTCTCGAGGGTATGCTCCCGATACGGTCTTCATCATCCAAAAATCCCGTCCAATTCTAGCGACAGGGGCGGAATTGAAAAATACCTTCTGCCTGGCACGTGATCATTATGCATTCCTAAGCCATCATATTGGAGATCTTGAAAATTATGAAACCCTGATCTCATTTGAGGAAGGGATCGAGCATTACCAGCGCCTTTTCCGGATCACGCCCCAGGCCATCGCCTGCGACTTGCATCCCGATTACCTGGCATCGCGTTATGCCCGTGAAAGGGCAGCCCGCCAATCGCTCCCCTTGATCGAGGTCCAACACCACCACGCTCACCTGGCGGCATGCCTGGCAGATAATGAACGGGAAGGCTCAGACCCGGTGATTGGCCTGTGTTATGACGGGACCGGGCTGGGAACTGACCATGCGATCTGGGGCGGGGAGGTTCTGGTTGGTGGTTACTCCGGTTACCAGCGATTTTCCCACCTGGCGTACACTCCCCAACCTGGAGGTGACGCCGCGGCTCACAAGCCCGCCCGGATGGCCTTGGCGCATCTCTGGCAGTCTGGGCTCGACTGGGAGCCCGAAATTCCCGCGGTGGCATTCTTTTGCGCGGAAGACCGCACGACGCTGCGCGCGCAGTTGGAAAAAAAGATCAATACCCCGCTTACATCCTCGATGGGACGCCTGTTTGACGCTGTTTCTGCGCTGCTAGGGGTTCGCCAGGTGGCGAACTATGAAGGCCAGGCTGCCATCGAATTGGAAGGCATATGTGATCGGCTAGAAGCTGGTTGGTATGAATTTGACTTGCGCCCCGGGATTATTGATCCTTCACCTTTATTGGCCAATCTGATGGATGATTGGAGGAAAGGCATCCTGGTGCCGGTGCTCGCCTCTCGTTTTCATAACTCGGTGGTTAATTTGAACCTGAAGCTCTGCCAATCTATCCGCGAGAACACTGGTATTTCGACAGTTGCTCTTAGCGGAGGGGTCTGGCAAAACCATTTCTTGTTGGATCGTACCATAGCAATACTGGAAAAATCTGGATTCGATGTACTATGGCATCATAAAGTGCCAGCTAATGATGGCGGAATCGCACTGGGACAGGCAATAATCGCCTGCAATGCATTACAATAAATCCCGATCCTGGTTAGTAACGGCAGCGGTAATTTTTGGAGGTAAGGATGTGTCTCGGAGTCCCTGGTCAAATAAAGGAAATTTTTACTGGTGGCGCCCTGCGCATGGCGAAAGTCGATTTTGGTGGGGTCATCAGGGAGGTATGTATCGAAACCCTGCCCGAAGCCAAAGTGGGGGATTACACCATCGTGCATGCCGGATTTGCCTTGAACCTGCTCTCGGAAGAAGAGGCCCGAGAAACATTGGACCTCCTGGATGAGCTTGCGCAGTTCGAAAATCCAATCGCGGATGACTTATCTGCGCCAGCTGCAGCCTGAGTTAAGTATGCAATTCACCGACGAATTTCGAGATAAACGCCTGGCACAAGGACTGCTTGCAGAGATCCGCCGTACAGTGACCCGCCCCTGGGTGTTGATGGAAATCTGCGGCGGGCAAACTCACGCCATTATGCAGTATGGACTCGACCAGCTTCTCCCACCGGAAATTGAGCTTGTCCATGGACCTGGCTGCCCCGTTTGTGTCACTTCATTAGAGCTCATCGATAAAGCACTGGCGATCGCTGCTCAACCCAACGTGATCTTCACTTCGTTCGGCGATATGCTCCGCGTACCGGGCAGCCAGGGCGATCTGTTTTCGGTCCGCGCTCATGGCGGGCAGGTTAAGGTGGTGTATTCTCCCCTGGATGCCGTTCGCATTGCCCAACAAAATCCGGATAAGCAGGTCGTATTTTTTGCAATTGGATTTGAGACTACTGCCCCGCCTAACGTAGCCAGTGTGCTGCAAGCCCAGGCCCTTGGATTAAAGAACTATTCGATCCTCGTTTCGCATGTTCGCGTACCACCTGCCATTCATGCAATTCTAAGTTCCCCCCAAAATCGGGTTCAAGGCTTCCTGGCGGCTGGTCATGTTTGTGCGATCATGGGATACTGGGAATATCCGCCCATTGCGGGTAAATACAAAGTGCCAATGACCGTTACCGGATTTGAACCGGTGGATTTGCTGCAAGGAATTTTGCTCACCGTTCGCCAGCTTGAGGCTGGAAAGTATGATGTTGAAAATGGTTATAAGCGCGTGGTAACCCTGGAAGGCAACCAGGCTGCCCAGGCGATGATTAACAGGGTGTTTGAGTCGTGCGATCGCAATTGGCGGGGTATCGGCATGATTCCTCAAAGTGGTTGGAAGCTTAATGAAGCATACTCAGATTTTGATGCCGAGCGGCGTTTCAATGTGGGTCAGATCCAAACCAGGGAATCAGAAGTCTGCATTGCCGGGCAAATATTACAAGGGATTAAGAAACCAGCCGAATGCCCGGTTTTTGGGACGCTCTGCACGCCTAACAACCCGTTAGGAGCGCCGATGGTATCTTCAGAAGGCGCTTGTTCGGCATATTACCGCTTCGCTCGGAGCTGATGCATGCCAGATAATTCAATACCTGTCTTTGAGGGTCCAGTCTGTCCGGTGCCGCTGCGCCACGTGGATCAGATCGTGATGGGGCACGGCAGCGGTGGGCGGATGACCCACGATTTGATCCAACAGGTTTTCGCGCCGGCTTTTATACATCCAAATATTCCTGGCAATAATGATTCGGCGGCGGTCGGTTTACCCGCGCTCGCTGGACTGCAGGGAAAAATTTCCATATCTACCGATTCACACATCGTGTCACCATTATTCTTCCCCGGTGGAGATATTGGCCGGCTGGCCGTTTGCGGCACGGTCAATGATGTATGCATGTCGGGCGCGGTGCCGCTGTATTTGACCGCCGGTTTTATTCTTGAGGAAGGTTTCACAGTCAGTTTGCTACAGCAAGTAGTTGCGTCCATGCAATCTGCCGCACTTGAAGCAGGTGTACAAGTGGTAGCCGGCGACACGAAAGTCGTCGAAAAAGGCAAAGCGGACGGGTTGTTTATCAATACGGCTGGCATCGGCTGGATTCCCGCCGGGCGCGAGATTGGCGGTCAATTTGCCCGACCAGGAGATGCGGTTCTTCTCTCAGGTCCAGTGGGCGCGCACGGCATCGCTGTACTCGCGGCTCGCGGCGAATTGGGTTTCGAAACGGAGATCCAATCGGATGTGGCCCCCCTGAATCATTTAATCGAGGAGCTGCTGGAGAAAGCCCCCCATACCCATGTGCTGCGTGACCCAACCCGAGGCGGTCTGGCAACGACCCTGAATGAGATTGCCAATCAAAGCCAGGTTGGAATCTTGATCGAAGAACGAGCGGTTCCTGTCTTGCCTGCCGTTCGCGCCGCCTGTGAAATGCTTGGGTTTGACCCATTGTATATTGCCAATGAAGGTAAGCTGATCGTCATAGTTCCCCAGGAAGAAGCCGAACAAGCACTAATGGCTATGCGCAATAATCCGCTGGGGAAACAGACCGTGCAAATCGGCCGGGTCGAACCGGCGCCCGCTGGTCGCGTCCTGCTGCATACCCTGGTTGGCGGTACTCGCATCCTGGATATGCTCTCCGGCGAGATGCTCCCCCGCATATGCTAGTTATAGTATACTAGCCCAATATTTACTTAAGAGGGATTTTATGAAGATCAACTACCAGGAAACGACAAGTGACCTGCAAACCCGTATTGATATCCACAACAAATTTGGCGGGCGGGATATCGACCAATGGATGCTCGATACACTTCGCCTGCCAAAAGGCTCGAAAATCCTGGATGTCGGCTGCGGCGCGGGTAAACAATGCTTCTCGTATCACACCTACCTGGAAGGCCAGGCTGATATCACCGGCGGAGACGTCAACCAGGATATGCTCGTTCAGGCCCGTCAGGAAGCCAGCAAGCGTGCTGTACCTATCCAATTTATCGATTTGAACTTTAACCAGAAATTCCCGGTAGAGAATGACACCTATGATCTGGTTTCATGCTGCTTCGCGATTTATTATGCTGAAAATATCCCCTTCACCATCAAGGAAATGCACCGGGCACTGAAACCGGGCGGACGGTTGTTTACCACCGGGCCGCTGCCCGAGAATAAGCAGCTTTTCTATGACATCATCCGCGATGCGACCCATAAGCCCATTCCTCCGATGCCTGGCAGCTCCCGTTACGGCAGCGCCATCCTGTCAGCCATCCGTGAGACATTTTCTAGCGTGGCTGTCGAGGTGTTTGAAAATCCGCTGACCTTTCCCGGAGTTGAGCCCTTTATCGCATATACCCGCGCTTCTCTGGCTGAAGACCGCAAGCTGTGGACCGGACTGTTCAACGGGAAAGATGAATACGAGCATACCATCCAGTTGATTACCCAGGCCGCAGAACGCCGCCTGGCGCGCGATGGCGCATTGGTCATGACCAAAGTTGTCGGTGGATTCATCGCCACCAAATAAGCCGGGATATATCGCAAAGGCAAAAATGACCAATCATGACATGACTTTTTTCGGCCGCCGCGTGCTTTTTTTGGGGGCGCATCCGGACGATATCGAGCTAGGCGCAGGAGCGTTAATCGCCCACATCGTGACAAAGACCGAAATCATGTGCGTGACTTTATCCGATAACCAGATGAACCCGGATTTACCCCATGTTGCGGATGAACACCGACGCAGCATGCACGCCCTGGGAGTTCCGGATCACAATGTGATTATCGGTCAATTCGAAACGCGCCGCTTTCCACATGCCCGCCAGGAAATCCTGGAATATCTGATCCAGCTTAACCGCACCTTCCACCCTGAAATTGTTTTCACCCATACCAAGTCCGATATCCACCAGGACCACGGCACGGTGACCGAAGAAACTCTGCGCGCATTTCGCGGTACAACTGTTCTGGGGTTTGATGTGATTCGCAGCAGTTATGGTTTCTTTCCTAATTTTTTGGTTGAGGTCAGTGAAGCAGATTTAGATAAAAAACTGGATGCCCTAGCCGAATATAAGACTTACGCCTCGAAATATTATTTCGACCCCGCCATTACCCGGGCCACGCTGGTCCGGCACGGAGCACTAGCTGAGAGACCGTTTGCCGAGGGTTTCGATATCTTGCGTATTGTTGGCGCCTTCGGCTGCATCCCCGAATAAATGCCAAATATAAAAACGAGTTTTTCCACTATGCTGAGAAACTCGCTTTTTTAATCCTGTTTGTGGATACCCACTTCTAGAAAATCATCTACTACCCTGACCGGGTACCAGGGAGTGGCAACCACAGCCGGGCCGCAGACCGCGTGACCGTTGCGCAGGTCGAAATGCGCCCCGTGGCGCGGACAAATGATCTCAAACCCATCGACGTCACCATCCCCCAGCGGTCCATCGTCATGCGTGCAGATGTCGCCGATCGCAAAAAACTGGTTTCCTAGATTTAGCAATACGATGGGCTCATTTCCAATGTCAAAAAATATGCGCTCGCCATTAGGCACTTCACTGGTGGATGCGACCCGGTAGAATGTGTATTCATCAAGATCGATCTCGTTCTTCATTCTATTCATCCTCCAGGTCCTCAACAGGTGTCCCCAGACCGTAAACGCTGGCTTTCAATACCTTTAATGAAAGCAACGCGCATTTCAAGCGAATCGGACTTAATTCAATCCCCAGATTATCCAGCACATCCTGCCTGTTGAGCCGCTTCACATCTTCCAATGATTTCCCAATAACTGACTCCAATAATAAATCTGCGGATGCTTGCGAGATGGCGCATCCTTGACCGCTGAATGCCGCTTCTTTCACTCTGCCAGCCTCATCCAGGCGAAGATCGACGCGAATATGATCACCACATAACGGATTCTCATCTTCAAAGGACAGGTCATGCGGATCCAGCTCACCCCGAAACTGTGGGTTCTTATACCGTTCTATGATTATTTCGCGATAGAGATCGTCCATTTCTTATTCAAAGACCTTCTTTACTTTCTCGATCCCTTCAACCAGGCAGTCGATTTCACTCTTCAACGTATAAAGATAGAAACTGGCGCGGGTAGTTGCCGGTATCTGATATTTATCATGTAAAGGCATTGCGCAGTGATGCCCTGCTCTCACCGCGATACCATAACCATCCAGGATTTGGGCGATATCGTGCGGATGGATTCCTTTGAGCGTGAAAGAGGCTACTCCACCGCGCTGATCTGCTGTTGGGCCTAATATTTCCAGCCCGCTGACTTCAGACAGGCGGTCCAAGGCGTACCGGATGAGATCGTGCTCATGCGCCGCTATCGCGTCCATTCCGAGTGTTGCCAGGTAATCCACGGCCGCCCCCAGACCAATCGCTTCGGCAATCGCCGGTGTTCCGGCTTCGAACTTGTGGGGAAGATCGTTAGGTGTAAATGACCGCAGGTATACTTTTCGGATCATATCTCCACCGCCCATAAATGGCGGCATCGCTTCTAATAAGGCTTGTTTCCCGTAAAGGATACCTATCCCGGTCGGTCCGCACATCTTATGGCCTGAAAATGCAAGGAAATCGACATCCTGAGCTTGCACATCTACCGGAAAATGCGGGACAGATTGCGCCCCATCAATTAAAACCAATGCCCCGGCTGCGTGAGCCTTCTGGATCATGTCCTGAGCCGGTGAGATCGTCCCTAAAACATTCGACATGTGCGAAAAGGCGACAAGCTTTGGATCAAACCTTAAGAGTTTGTCATACTCGCCCTGATCCAGCATCCCATCCGGGGCGACGGGGATGAATTCCAACCTTAATCCTCTCTCGGCAGCCAAAATTTGCCAGGGAACCAGGTTCGAGTGATGTTCCAGCTCGGTTAAAATGAGCGTATCTCCAGCTTTGAGATTTGCTCTCCCCCAGCTTAGGGCAACCAGGTTGATCGCTTCAGTGGCATTCCGCGTATAAATGACCTCGCGCGGGCTGCGGGCATGAATAAATGCCGCAATGCGTCTGCGCGCCGATTCGTATTTTGCGGTGGCTTCTTCTGCCAGGGTGTGAACGCCGCGGTGAATATTGGCGTTGCTTGTCCTGTAATACTGGTTCATCGCCTCGATCACAGCTTCTGGTTTTTGTGAGGTGGCAGTCGAGTCAAGATAAACCAATTTAACCCCAGAACGCACTTCCCGATCCAGGATCGGGAAGTCGCGACGGATATTTTCGACATCGAATATTTTCGTAATTTTTTGTTCTGACATTGCGCGTCTATGGATCAGGCTTTTTCAGATTTTTTCTGAGGGGGCCGGAGGTGCTGGGAATTGACTGGGAACCAGAGAATATGGTCAGGGACCATCCAACCGTCAGTTAAGAACACATTGGATCGAAATTGTACGGCGACCATTTTGGAATCAACCTGGACCACAATACCTCTTAACCACCCGCGGATCCGTTGCCCACTTTTCTCATGATCACAAAATACTTCCACCATGTCCCCGACTTCATAGGTGAACTCCGGCTCGGGTGCCCTCATATAGGGTGTTGATGCCATTGGCACGCTCCATTTTATTGCAGATATACTTTATTATATTCAGTCCCAAAATCAAATCAACCCCGCTCCCTATGGAGAGCGGGGTCAGGCTTTTTAACCTTTGAAAGATTTCATTTTGGTTTTGATTGCTTCCTGGAACCTCTCGCGGACCCCTTCAAAGGGGATGCGCTGCATGATCGGATCGAAGAAACCTTCAACGACCAACCGCTCCGCATCCGCTTTCGGAATACCCCTCGATCGCAGGTAAAAAACTAATTCGGGATCGATTTTTCCCACCGTTGCGCCATGCGTGCAGCGCACGTCATCCGCCAGAATTTCGAGCCCCGGAATCGAATCTGCCCGGGCTTTAGCGCTCAAAACAAGGTTGCGGTTGGCCTGGTAACCATCTGTTTTCATCGCACCCGGGGCGACGTATATCATCCCCTGCCATACCGAACGGCTTTCACCCAGGAGGGCGCCTTTGAACAGCATATCGCTGGTGGTATTCGGCGCCAGATGATTCTGTTGGGTATCGTGGTCCAGGTGCTGGTCGTGATCCGTAAAGAAAAAGCCCGACATTCGACCCACTGATCCCTGGCCTGCCAGGTCTAATTCGGAAAAGTTTTTGGTAAGGTGGCTGCCAATCGCGCCAAAAATCCAATCCAGGTGACCATCGCGTTCGACATGAACTCGTTCATGGCTGAAATTCCAGACGTGCTCACCCCAGGATTGGAGCTCTACAAATTTTAAGGTAGCGTTCGCCCCAACCCACAGCTCGACAATTCCAGCGTGCAGGGTTTGTCCATCGCTTGCAGTGGGAGAGGCCGCTTCGTGAACGTAAGTCACGGATGAACCCTCTTCCAGGTAAACCATGACATGGGTAACCAGCGCCAATCCGGTTCCCGGGCCCCACAGCAGGCTGTGAAGCGGCTGCTCTATGACGACATTTTTGGGGACATACAAAAATGCCCCGTTTTGTGCCAGCGCCCCAGCCAAACCGGCAAATTTCCCCTCATTCGGCTGAACAACCTTCCCAAGCACCTTTTCGATAAGTTGGGGATATTCGCGTTCGGCGGTGATCAGATCGGTGAACACGACCCCTTTTTCTGCCAACAAAGGATCAAGAGTGATTTCACTGCCGCCAGGCAGGAGTACAACCTGTCCGCCGTGGGTTTCTGCGGTCAGCGAACGCAGCAGATCTTGCGGGGGCGGCGCCAGATGTTTAAAGGCATCTTTTTCTGGCAGTTGAAATGAATTTACCTGCAGCATGCGTAAATCTGTGCGCCGCCATGGTTCATCTTTCACGGTTGGCATATTGGCCACCTTAAAGCTTTCCCAGGCAGCCGTCCGGTATTTTCGTATCGCATCACTCACCCCGGAGGTGCGCACTTGATCCTGGGTAAAGTTAAAATCGATCGTTTCACCCGCTCCACGCCGGCGGGTTCGGGTAACAATTTGCGGTATTTCAGTCATCGTCGATCAGGCCTTTTTTAACCTACCGAACCAGCCATCTGTATTTGGATCAGGCGGTTCATTTCAACTGCATATTCCATCGGCAGCTCTTTAACCAGCGGCTCGATAAATCCGGATACGACCATGGTGGTCGCTTCTTCTTCGGTAAGGCCGCGGCTCATCAGATAGAAAAGCTGTTCCTCTCCAACTTTGGAGACAGAGGCCTCGTGTCCAATGGTGACATCCTCTTCGTCAATTTCAATCGAAGGATAGGTGTCTGACCGCGATTTCGGATCGAGAAGCAGTGCATCGCAAACCACATTGGAGCGAGAATTTTTCGCGCCTTTGTAAACTTTGAGCAGCCCACGGTAAGATGTGCGCCCGCCGCCCTTGCTGATGGATTTCGAGGTAATTTTGCTGGATGTATTGGGGGCAAAATGGATCACTTTTCCACCAGCATCCTGATGCTGTCCAGGTCCGGCAAAAGCCATGGATAATATTTCACCGTGCGCGCCTGGCTCCAGCAGGTAACATGAAGGATATTTCATGGTCAGTTTGGAACCCAGGTTCGAATCGACCCATTCCATCGTACCATTTTCATAGACCAGAGCGCGCTGCGTGACCAGGTTGTACACATTGGTTGACCAGTTCTGAATGGTGGAGTAGCGCACACGGGCATTCTTCTTGACAATGATCTCGATCACGCCGCTGTGGAATGAATCGGTCGTGTATTGCGGCGCGGTACATCCTTCCACGTAGTGCACCTGGGCGCCTTCATCCGCGATAATCAGTGTACGTTCGAACTGCCCAATATTGGCGATATTCAGGCGGAAATAAGCCTGCAGCGGAAGATCGACTTTTACACCTTTTGGCACATACACAAACGAACCACCCGACCACACTGCACTGTTTAGCGCCGCAAATTTATTATCTTCGATCGGAATTACAGTGCCAAAATGTTCCCTGAATAATTCGGGATACTGGCGAAGCCCATCTTCGATGCTCAGGAAGATTACACCTGCTTTTGAAAGATGCTCCTGTATGCTGTGATAAACCATTTCAGATTCGTATTGAGCGCCCAATCCGGCCAGGAACTTTCTTTCTGCTTCAGGAACGCCTAACTTATCGAAAGTCTTTTTTATATCATCCGGAACATCATCCCAAGATTTGCCTTCGCTTTCGGGAGGCTTGACATAATAATAAATATCTTCGAAATCCAGTTTGGAAAGATCCGGTCCCCAGGTTGGGGTAACCCTTTGTTGAAAATGAGCATAGGCTTTTAACCGGAATTCAAGCATCCATTCCGGTTCGTCTTTTTTCTTTGAAATTTGACGGACTACCTGTTCATCCAGACCTTTGCGTGATTTAAATACTGAACTATCTGGATCGCTAAAGCCATACTGGTATTCACCAAGCTTTTCCAGAAAATCTTCTTCGGTTTTTGTTTTCAGTGTTTCCATGATATCCTCCGATAAAACAACCTTTAATTTTGGATCAGGAGGCGATGGCTTCGTTTTCCATCTTTTCTCGCACCCACTCGTAACCATGTTCCTCGAGATGTAAGGCCAATTCAGGCCCACCCGATTCCACGATTCGCCCATCCATCATCACATGCACAACATCGGGTTTGATGTAATTAAGGATTCGCTGATAGTGGGTAATCACCAGCACGCCTAACTCAGGTCCGCGCAGGGTATTGACGCCCTCGGAAACGACGCGCAGCGCATCAATATCCAGACCAGAATCGGTTTCATCCAAAACGGCAAACGTGGGCTTTAAAACCGCCATCTGTAAAATTTCAGCCCGCTTTTTCTCACCACCCGAAAATCCTTCGTTCAGATAGCGTCCGGCAAAGGCGGGATCCATTTTTAGCAATTCCATTTTCTCTTTTAACATCCGGCGAAATTCAGGAATTGCAATCCCTTTATAATCCGGGTTTTCAGCGCGGCGCCGGGCATTCATCGCGGTCCTTAGGAAATTTGCTACCGTCACCCCCGGAATAGACACCGGATATTGGAAAGCCAGGAACAACCCAGCCCGCGAGCGCTCATCGGGTTCCAATTCAAGGACATTTATGCCGTCGAAAAAGATTTCACCATCCGTCACCTCATAACTGGGGTGACCCATGATGGTATAAGCTAAAGTTGACTTGCCTGTTCCATTTGGACCCATAATGGCATGCACCTCACCTTGCGGTAAAGTCAGGTTCAACCCTTTGATAATTTCTTTTCCATCAATGCTGACATGTAAATTACGAATGTTCAATTCAGCCATCGAAATGATACTCCTTGGTTATTTTGCTCTCAGCCTGAAATTTTAACACGGGGAATAATATTTGTCAATACTTTCATAAATATTATATATAACCTTATCCCGTTTGTTTTTTGCGCTGGTCGGAGAAGAAAAAAGGGGCATAAAGCAACAGGCTGACCACAATCCCAATCACTTCAATAAAAACAATATAGACCGGCCAGGGTGGCAGCATATCTAACAAACTGGCGGTCTCAGGCTTGTGGGCGATGAACAAGTAATTACTTCCGATCAGCAGGTTAAAGACGAATATGACTGCCATATAGATATTTCCCCCGATTAAGACTCGTTTCAAGGATCGCCATGTAGGCCGGTATCCTTCCACAAGGGCCATAAATACGACAGCTGTGATTATCGAACCGTGCGATACCATTACCTGAAATGCTCGGAAATGCGGAAAACCGTATATCCCCGCGTCAGGTGTTAATAAGGCTTGAGATGCTCCGGCAATACCGAGAAAGTACGCGTATTCAAAAATCGTATAGCTTTTGGTGACCAGCATATAGGCCGATAAAAACACAAAAACACTGCACAGATGCAAGGGCAGCATCGTCTGCAGAGTCCACTGACCGTTAACGATCTTCCATAGATGCCACAAGAATTCATCTATAATCAACACGATGGCTAAAGCCCACCGAAATTTCGTCCGGTCAGATATCGAGGCTTTCCTACCCCAGAGCACAACCAAAATATTGAGCAAAATGATAATCCCCAACGCTACCAGATGGGCAGGGCCAAATAGAATAAAGGCATCACCCGTCCATTCCGTCCCAAAAAGTCCATTCATTTCCTCACCTCATCGTTGAGATTGCTTGATTGTATGTGATTTCGGTAAATGCAGGGTCGATTTTTGGATATCCAGGATATTTGAATATTTACCATAAAAATAATATATATTGACAAATTTATCCTGCCTGTGATATATTTGTCTTAGAAAATACCTGTCTTAGGATCAGGAAAAATGAGAAGCACGAGAGAAAAAATTTTAACATCCCTGGTTTCCCAACCGCGCTCCACCATCAATGAGCTGGCTGATGCTGTGGGAATAAACGCAATATCCGTCAGGCACCACCTCACCAGCCTGGAGGCAGAGGGTCTGGTAAGCGCGGAAGAAGAGCGCCATGGTGTAGGTCGACCCAGATTGGTATATTTTCTCACCGAAAAAGGGTTGGAACGTTTTCCGACTCGTTATTTTCGCCTGACAAATATGCTTTTGGACCAGATCAAAGAGTCACTGCCTCAGGCGACCGTCAACCAAATTTTTACTCAGATGGCAAATGACATGGCAGATAATGCCGCCATCAAAGCGAAATCGATGACAACCGAGGCTAAACTTGACCTTGTCAAGGATTTGCTTGGTCAGGAAGGATTCCTGGTGGAGTGGGAGAAGGACGGCGATCATTACCAGATCAACGAAATTACCTGTCCTTATTACCATGTTGGGCAAAGTCACCCGGAAGTCTGTTCGGTGGATCAGACCGTCATATCTAGAGTTCTTTCAATTCCAGCAGAAAAGATCAAATGCATTTTAAGCGGTGATGCGCACTGCAGCTATATCATCCCTAACATGGATCAAACGGAGAGCAAAGTATGAGCAACGAACCCGGAACGAACCGTCCGTTATGGGACGCCGAAACAGACAATCCGGATTTGGCAGAAAAGGTGAAAGTGGGCCTGGCAGAAGTGATCGACCCGGAAATTGGATTGAATGTCATCCAATTGGGTCTCATCCGAAATTTGAAAATCGAGCCAGATAACGCGATAATCAAGATGATCTTGACCACGCCATTCTGCCCCTATGGACCAGCCATGATCGAAGCCATCAAGCAGAAAGCTGAATCCGTTCTTAACCTCCCGACAAATATCGACCTCGGAATGGAAATGTGGGACTTCTCCATGATGGAAGAAGGCCTGGGTGCCGATTGGGGTTTATATTGACCTGTGCTTTGTTTTAATTTTCAACAGTCCAAAAACGATGTTTTTGGACTGTTGTTTTTGGGAGCACTATAGGATCTAAATTTAGAATGCCTTGTCTGGACTCCACTCTTTCCAGACTTTACCAACCAGGGACGGGCCAGGTTTTAGAGCCGGTCTGCCAGGTTGCCATCCAGAGGGAGTCACTTCTCCGGTGGCGCGTACATGCTGGAACGCTTTGAGCTGGCGAATCAACTCACTCACATTTCGCCCTACCTCAGGTGTGAGAACTTCCATCGCGCGGATGACGAAATCTGGATCGATTATAAACCGGCCTCGAATATCTACACCGGCATCTTCATCATATACACCGTATGCAGAGCCTATCTTTCCACCCCCGTCCGAAAGCATCGGGTAAGGAATGCCAGTGGGCACCATTTTCCCTAATTCTTCTTCAACCCAAATTTTATGAATGAAACGACTGTCTACACTGACGGACAAAACTTCTGCACCTAACGTCTTGAATTCAGGATATTTGACGGCAACTGCCGACAATTCCGTGGGTCAGACAAATGTGAAATCACCCGGATAGAAACACAGAATGATCCACTTGCCTTTATATTCAGATAATTTTATATTCTTAAAACCACCATCCACAAAAGCATTCGCCTCAAAATCGATGGCTGGTTTTCCAACGCGGGCTACCATTTTCGGGGCCTCCTTTCTTGAAGCTTCGAATCCAGGTGGCGCGGCCGCGCTCTCTACAGGCAGGACCGGGCCTTTTGCTGGGGAAACGCATTTGTCTTCACCCATACGAATCTCCTGTTCGACCTATCGTGCTCCCACGAATCGCACAATATTTGTGACGATACACTTATATTGTACGCCAAACTGGGTTAATGTGTGAAATATATTTAGTTTCTATCCAGAAAGTGATTGCAATATTTTTCGGATAGGTTCTTATTCTACCGATTCTGGGTTGCGGTCAACAATGATGAATACCGAACCTTTACGACGGGTAATTTGAACCTGGCAAGGCAAGCCCCTGAAAATATTGGCGATCTTCTCAGCAGTCCAGAAATGGCTGCGCATAAGCAGCAGTTTTTCCACTACAGCGATCATTTTAACGGAAAATTGGCGAATATCTGGCTCCTCAATCACCAGGCGTCCTCCAGATTTTAATATTCTCCACAACTCACGCCCAGACTCCGTCTGGTTTCCAAGGTGGTGGAACGCATCCACCATCAAGACCCGGTCAAATGCCTGCTCGTGAAATGGAATACATTCTGATAAACCACATGCTGAGTGGATGCCATCTTTACTCTGGACTTCAGCCAACATCTTCAAAGAAGAATCTGAGGACAACAATTCTATGTCCATTTCCCGAGAAAAGCTGAGATACTCTGCCCGTACCGCCTCCAACATCTAAGATAGTCTGGCTGTGCGACAAACCAAGGAGAGCGAGCCAATCCGCGCCTTGTGGGGGATGGATGAAACGCTCATAATAAGGTGCCATAAAACCGAAATGATCGATAAGAGGCATATTTATCCCGGGAAATATTTGGGTCCTCCATTAGTTCCATACGTCCTCAACGCTCGATTTAGTGAAAACTTATCCATTATATCCAGCTTTTGTTTCCCTTGACAGGTCTCCCTTTCTGCCTAACAATAATGGCAACATTACGCTGAGGCATATTAATGATCAAATCCATTTTTTATCCGCCGCAAGGCGTTCCCCAACGTGACTTGACCGTGCCCGAAATTCGTGAAAGTCTAAAGCAAGTGGAAGGTTTGCTGTGGGTCTCTCTGGAGAAGCCTGACAGCGCAGAAAGTGAATTGATCTTGCGCGATGTGTTTCATTTCCATCCCCTGGCGATCGAAGATACATTTTCAGAGACCTACCAACCTGCCAAAGTGGATGACTTCATTAATTATCTTTTCCTGGTATTTCACGCTATTCATCCGTCGCCAAATCTTGACGAACTGCAGACCATGGAGATCGATTTATTCCTGGGACCCAATTACCTGGTGACCAGCTATCATACCCCGACTATGCCTCCTGTGGAAGCGGTCTGGCACCGGTTGGAACGGGATGAACGCATTTATACCAATGGATCCGATTTTTTATGCCACGCCATTCTCGACGCTTTGGTGGACGACTATATGCCGGTCATTGACCAGATGGATGAAGAAATCGAATGGCTGGAAGACCAGGTCCTGGCGAAACCCAACCCAGAAATCCTGCAGAAAATCCTGAGTTTGAAGCATTCTGTAATGTCTGTACGCAGGATCGTTGGTCCGCAGCGCGAAATGATCAATCGCCTCTCCCGTGATGATTTCCCCCAGATTGACCGTCAAAGCCGGATCTACTTCCGTGATATTTATGACCATCTTGTGCGCATCCAGGATTTATCCGAATCTGTGCGAGATATTGTCTCCGGCGCGTTGGATATCTATCTCAACTCTACTTCTCTACGCTTGAATGAGGTGATGAAAGCCCTCACGATCGTTTCAACGATTTTCCTGCCCCTGACTTTTTTTACCAGCCTGTATGGTATGAACTTCCTGATCTTATATCCAGATATTAAATGGTCTGTCGGTTTTATATTTGTGGTAGTGGTATGTGTTTTAATCGCGGTAATCATGCTTTTATACTTCAGGCGTAGAAAATGGTTTTAGAGTACGGTCCATAGGGGGATACGTACGAAAAGGGTGCATTCACGTTTTGGGGCACAGGAAGAACTTCCCCCCCCTTCCCGGCTCGGGAAGGGGGAGAAAAACAAGAGGTTTGAGGATATTTTGCCCCGTTTCGGGAAATATCCCCGTTTCTCACCCCCCCCCGGATTTCGGGTGACACAAAATTCATGCTTGACAAAATAGAATAATTGTTCTATAAATATACAAAAGCATACCTTACCAGGAGATAGTGAGGTCATTATGTTCAACCAATTAAGAAAGAACTCTTCAACTGGGTTATCCGGTTTTATCTTGCAGAATGGAAGTCTGGTCACTTATGTAATCCTGGCTGTAGCTCTCGCCGGATTTGAAATGTTTAATTTCAGCACTACCCAATATGCCCTGGAGGATTTGCTCGGCAATTTGAAATTCTTTGGTATTCAATGGGCTACAATTCTCGCCATCGCTTTTTGTGGGATCGATTTCGCCGGGATTGGCCGTCTTTTCCTCCCGGATGGGATGGACGAAAGCGGGAGAGAAACCTGGTTTTTATTTGGCGCGTGGCTGCTGGCAGCTACCATGAATGCCCTGCTGACCTGGTGGGGAGTATCCATGGCCCTGGCAGGACACCAGCTGCAAAGCACCGAAATTATCGACCGTAAATTGCTGATGCAAGCGGTACCGGTTTTTGTCGCAGCTATGGTATGGGTAACTCGCGTGCTTCTAATCGGAAGTTTCGCTATGGCTGGACGGCGTCCTCAGGCACAGGTTAACCGATATCCTGCGCAGCGCTCCACTTCTCAATACCGTCCATCTCAAACTTCCATGCCCCAGTCTGCCCGTTCCTTCCCAACACCCAGCCAAAGGCCTTCGAATTCGATACCCTCCCACCGTCCTGCGCCGCTGCCCATGTCATCCCCCATGCCGGTTACCCAATCCAAGACCACCCTGCCAATGCCGCTTGAGCCAGAATATATCCCCGATGGCGATTCTCCTGTGCCAGCTTCAAGCTCAATCCCATCTTTACGTCCTCTGGCCCTAAGCGCACGCCCTGCCTCTGCCAACGGAAGCCAGGAGCGAAAATTCTAGATTGATTTAGATCATAGCTTTACCACTAACAATTCAAAGACCTCCCGGGATGTTGACGCCAAAAACGCCAACAATTCCCAGGAGGTCTTTTTTTATCTGCGACCTGCTTTTTAATTCGCTTAATGAATAACGCCCACTTCCTTACCAACTTTATTGAAGACTTCCAACACTTTATCCAGCTGCTGATCCGTATGTGTGGCCATATAGCTCGTCCGCAGCATTTGATCGCCGGGTTGCACAGCTGGGGAGATGATTGGGTTCACAAATACCCCGTTATCCCACAATAACTTCCAGAACATAAAAGTCAAATCATTATCGCCGAGATGAATTGGTATGATCGGGCTCACCGATGCACCGGCATTCAACCCCATGCTGCGCAAACCGTGGCGCATGCGATCGCCAATTTCATTAACTCGGGCAATACGTTCTGGTTCCTCGCGCATCACCTTTAATGCAGCCAAAGCGGCGGCGGCATTTGCCGGTGGAATGCTGGCGCTGAAAATTAGCGAACGGGCGAAGTGTTTGATATAGTTCACAACATCTGCCTCGCCGGCAATGAAACCACCCAAAGAAGCAAATGACTTGCTGAAGGTGGACATGACCAGATCAACTTCGTCATTTAACCCAAAATGAACCGCGGTACCCCGCCCACCACCGATCACACCCATGGCATGAGCATCATCGATCATGATGCGGGCGCCATATTTTTTAACGATTGGCATTAACTCGGGAAGTGGCGCCAGGTCACCGCCCATGCTGAACAGCCCATCCACTACAACCAGCTTGCCGCTATCCTGAGGTAACGATTTCAGCACCATTTCGAGATGGGCAACATCATTATGGCGAAAGCGTTCCATTTTCCCATAACTCAGCCTGGTTCCATCCACAATGCTGGCGTGATCGTCTTTATCCAGAATCGCGTAATCGCCGCGGCACACAATTGCGCTAATCACGCCCAGATTAACCTGCATGCCGGTCGAAAAGACCAGCGCTTCCTCTTTACCCACCCACTCTGCCAGCTCATGCTCGAGTTGGTGGTGCATTTCAAGCGTCCCGTTTAAGAAACGCGATCCAGTGCAGCTTGTGCCGAAGCGTTTGACAGCTTCAATCGCCGCTTCTCTTACCTTGGGATGGGTGGTCAGACCCAGGTAATTATTCGAGCCGCACATGATCATGCGGTGCCCTTTATAAACCACCTCCGTGCCTTCATTCTCACTCAATGGGATAAAATAGGGATAAATACCTGATTCCATCGCCTCTTTGGCAAGTGTCCATTCAGAGCATTTTGCAAAAATATCGGTCATCGACTCCTCCGGGAATAATACAATGAAACAATCAGACAAGATTAGAAATATCTAAGAAGCAATGTAGGAATTATACTGTAAATGACGGATGAGGTTGGATAACATTCCTAATTTATAAAAAATGACAAATATTCAAAAATCTATTTGTGAGATAATGAACAATAAAGAGGTGGCATATGGCAAATTTGTACGGCGGAATCGAAGCTGGTGGCACGAAATTTAATTGTATCGTCGCTTCAGATCCTGATAACATCATCGCGGAGGCCCGGTTTCCAACCACAATCCCCTCGGAAACATTTAGCCAGGTGGTCAGCTTTTTTCGCCAGTTCCAACCTTTAGCAGCGATCGGGATTGCCTGTTTTGGTCCACTGGATCTCGAACCAACATCCCCCAAATTTGGCTTTATCACCTCAACCCCCAAAACCCAGTGGATCGATACTGACGTTAGAGGATGGATCCAGCGCGAGCTGGGCCTGCCGGTGGGGATCGATACTGATGTGAATGCCGCAGCTATCGCAGAAGGGATTTGGGGAGCGTGCCAGGGTTTAGACTGTTTTGTTTACTTCACCATCGGCACTGGTGTGGGTGGGGGCGCAGTGGTTAATGGCAAACCGCTTCACGGCCTGGTTCACCCCGAAATGGGACATATCGCCTTACCTCACGATTACCAACGCGATCCATTCTCCGGGAGCTGCCCTTACCACGAAAATTGCTTTGAGGGGGTCGCTACAGGACCGGCTATTCGAAAACGCTGGGGGCAGCCTGCCGAACTGCTACCTGCGGACCATCCAGCCTGGGATCTGGAAGCTACGTATATCGCATTGGCAATGCAATCCATTATCTGCACGCTGTCGCCGCAAAGAATTGTTTTGGGTGGCGGTGTCATGCAGCAGCCTCATTTATTTCCATTAATTCATCAGAAGACCCTTTCCTTCTTAAATGGATATGTTCAAACGCCAAAAATCCTGGACCAAATCGACCAATACATTGTTCCCCCAGGACTGGGCACCCATTCCGGAATGATGGGTGCTTTAGCTCTTGCCCAACAGGCAAAATAAAAACAAACGCCTTAAATAGCAGGTTCCGACTGGCGAGGCCAGTCGGAACCTGCTTATATTAATATTTTTATAGCACCGGGAATTTGCCCTGGTTCATATGAATGCGCAGGGCTCTTTTACCTCTCGCCAGCAGCGCTTCCAAATCACCTAACGCTTGCGCCCGTTCAAACACGCCAAAAGTGATGCTTTCCTCCGGGATATCGATATCCTTCGTGGAATCCATGGTGATTTGGATAATAACGCCGCTGTCTGGGCCGCCTTTATGCAGCTGGCCCGTAGAGTGCTGAAATCGCGGTCCGAACCCCAGGGTTGTCGCCGTTCTGGTTATGCGCTGGATGCCTTTGCGTAACTTCTGCAGCCGGCTGAATGTTTGGAAATTACGCGGAACGTAGGCATTGATCGCCACGTAATCTCCGGCTTTAACTTGCTCTAAGAATTTCGCAATCAGTTCGTCAACAGATTTGGCTTTTTCCATGGCGGCGCTTACCTCACCAAAAGCCGTTCCATCAGGTCCCTTCCAGTCTGGTTGGCCTTCATCCAGATGCCCCTGCTGACGAAAAGCATTTACCTTGTCATGAGTCCGGTCTTTACTATCCTGAACATCAGGTTGGTCAAATGCATTCACCCCAAGGATTGAGCAAGCCACCGCGGTGGCATATTCCCACAAATAAAATAGGCCAGGCAAATCATATTCATCGCGGAAGTCAAGCTGGATGACCGGATGGCCTCCTTTTTTCAACTTTGAGGATAATTTGTCCAGGGAGCCGCTTTGCCTCAGGTAAATAAATAGGCGATCTTCTCCATACTGGTCAACCTTGACCGGCGGCTCCAGGTCGATGGGGATAATCCCTTTTCCGTTCTTACCACTGCTTTCCGCAATTAATTGCTCAATCCAGGAACCAACTGAAGCCAATTCCGGATCCGCCAACAGGGTTAATTTGTCTCGCCCATTTAGGGCAGCTTCGCCAAATATGGCGCCAAGCACCAACCCGGGATTGCGGCCGGAAGGTATTTCTGGCAGGCATTGGCGTGAGACCATCTCGCTGTGAGTGAAAAACCTCTCTAAATCTAATCCCAGGAGACCCGCTGGAACCACTCCAAACGCTGTCAAAGCCGAATATCTTCCGCCAACATTAGGATCAGCCCGAAAGATATGGCGGAAACCACGCTCTTGAGCCAATTTATCCAATGCCGTGCCGGGATCAGTAATCGCAATAAAATGGCGCCCTGCCTGCCGCCCTGCTCGTCTTTTGGCTCTGGCCCAGAAGAAATCGAAAAACGCATTGATTTCACCGGTCGTGCCCGACTTGCTGGCAACGATATATAACGTGGTTTCAATTGGTGACCGGGCTGCGGCAGCCCGAACCTGGGCCGGATCCGTCGAATCGAGAATTGCCAAATCCAGCCCCACCTGTCCGTCTTGCTCGCGCACACCGAACGTTAAGGCCATCACCTCTGGCGCAAGGGAAGAACCGCCCATTCCTAACAGCAGAGCATGAGTCAATCCGTCGACCTGGCAGCCCTGTAAAAATGGCAAAAGCTCGGGCAATAGTCCGCGGCTGACTTCAGCGGCATTCAGCCACCCTAACCGTTTGCGGATTTCTACCTGTCCGGCAGTTTCCTTCGTCCATAGATCTGCATCTTTGGCGGCTATTCGCGTTGAAAAATGGATATCCTCCAGGTTCTGGATGCGTTTTTGGATTGATTTATTCAGCGGTCCGAGTTCTGCCACTGCGGATTTACGGCGCGCTTCGATCGCCTTGAGCATGGCTTCGAAGGCATCGGCAAAGGATTTCACGCCTTCATCCTCCAATTCCCTGGTGACGGTACTCATCGCGATTCCCAGCGCCTCGATTTCGGCTATCTCCTGGTGCGCTTGGTTTAAGTTCCGGGAGATCGTCACAGCGGATTCGCCATGCTCGCGAAATGCGTCGAGAGTCTGCTGCGGCATCGTGTTAACCGTGTGCGGACCGATTAAATCTTCAACATAAATCACATCGCGGTATGCAGGATTCTTTGTGCTGGTTGATGCCCACAATGGCCGTTGCTTTTGTCCGCCCTCACGCTCGATTTTCTTAAAACGGTCAGAGTTAATTGTCTCTAAAAACAGTTCATAGGCCAATCGGGCATTTGCAATCGCCGCTTTGCCTAACAGCCGGGATGCCCTGCCAGCATCAATGCCTTCGCTTCGGATAATCGTTTCCAACAAACTGTCAACTTTGGTATCTACGCGCGAAACGAAGAATGACGCCACCGAAGCAATATTATTTACCGGCTTTCCCAAAGCGAGACGGTCTTCGATACCGCTCATAAAAGCATCCAGCACTGCCGCGTAGCGTACCAGTGAAAAAATCAAGGTCACATTAATGTTTACTCCGGCAGCAATCGATTTACGAATCGCGGATAACCCTTCGACGGTTGCCGGTATTTTGACCATCAGGTTTGGGCGGTTAACCCAATCCCAGAGACGTTTTGCCTCTAAAGCGGTTTTTTCTGAGTCGTGAGCCAGTTTCGGGCTTACTTCGAGACTGACAAAACCATCTCCCCCACCAGTTTTTTCATACAAAGGCCGGAAGAGATCGGCTGCAGCCCGAATATCCTCCACTGCTAATTGATAAAAGATTTCATCTGCAGACCAACCAGCATATGCCATCGGTCTTAACGCGGCATTGTAATCATCTGAATTTGCGATTGCATTATTGAAAATGCTCGGATTAGAGGTTACACCCCGGATATCACCCCGATTGATCAGATTCTCTAAATCGCCATTTTCGAGAAGCCTGCGTTGGATGTTATCGTACCAGATGGATTGACCAAGATCGTGTAATTTCTGAATCCGGTTCATAGCTTACCTCCAATCCTCACAAATTTCTCAATATGACACACCCCGAATCTAATAATCGGGGTGTGTCCATGACGAACAAGAGCTCCCCCACCCCCAACCCCGCCCCCATACCCCTTCGGGTGGCCGAAGCGGTGGGGCGGGGAGAAAGAGAAATCGGGGATAATTTGCGGCGTCTCGCCGCAAATTATCCCCAAACCTCTTGATTTTAGCCCCCTTCCCTCTAGGGAAGGGGACTGGGGGATAGGTAGATTGTCGAGACAATGCCCGAAGATTAATTCCAGGGTGTGTCATAGTGTTGATGGTTTGATCAGTCATTGATTCCGAGCATTAATTTTGCCGTATTGGTCACATTCACGCTGGTAAATCCATATTGCTCGAACAAGATTTTATACGGCGCCGAGGCCCCATAGCCCGTCATTCCAATCAATTTCCCTTTGTCACCGATGTACCGTTCCCAGCCCTGCATCACTCCAGCCTCAACTGCCAGCCGGTATTTCACATCTGGTAAAAGCACCTCGTCGCGATACATCTGATCTTGTTTCTCAAACAATTCCCAACTTGGGAACGACACCAGGCGGACGTTCACTCCTTCTTCTACCAGTCTATAACCGGCTTCTACTATTAGCTGAACTTCGGATCCGGATGCCATCAGAATAATCTCGGGTTTTGCGCTGCCCAGGTCAGCGAGGACATAGGCTCCCCGGTGCAGGCCTTCCGCCGGTGCAAAAACACTTCGATCCTGTACTGTGACGACCTGGCGCGTGAGCAATAGCGCTGTAGGAGCATGCCTCCGCTGGACAGCTTCAATCCACGCTTCCCGCACCTCATTCGCATCGCCAGGACGGATCACCACCAGCTTCGGGATCGTCCGCAGCGATGCCAGGTGTTCAACCGGTTGGTGGGTAGGGCCATCTTCGCCCAGGCCAATGCTGTCATGAGTAAATATCCAGATCGATCCCAGGTCGGAAATTGCCGAAATCCGGATCGCGGGCCGCATGTAATCAGAAAAAACTAAGAACGTAGCTCCGTAAGGGATCACACCCTTATGGTAGGCCATTCCGTTAACAATAGCGCCCATCCCGTGCTCACGCACTCCAAAATGCATATTTCGACCCTGGGGCGTCCCGGCCTGGAAATCTACTGTGTTAGGTAGCAGGGTATTGGTCGACGGTGAAAGGTCAGCGGCCCCTCCCATTAATGCCAGAAGGTTATCGCCCAACGCTAATAATAATTTTTGTGAAGCGGAACGGGTCGGCACCCCTTTCACATCGGGTGGAAAAATTGGTAGCCCTTTTTGCCAGCCATCAGGAAGCTTGTTTGTTAACCGCGCATCAAGGTTCTTAGCCAGTTCGGGAAATTCCTTTGCGTAGGCGGCAAGGCGTTTTTTATGTTCCAATTCCCATTCCTGCCCGCATTCGACCGATTTTCGATAAAACATCAGCACATCATCCGGGACGTAGAAGCGGGGTTCCAGGGGCCATCCTAATTTTTCCTTCGCTCCTTTTAGCTCTTCTTCACCTGGAGCTTCACCGTGCGCTTTTGAAGTCCCCGCGCGAGTCGGCAAGCCATACCCAATTTGTGTCCGAACCATGATAATGGATGGGCGCGGATCTTTTTTAGCGGTCAATATCGCCTTATCAATAGCCTCCACATCATTTCCATCTGAAACGTGCTGGACGTGCCAGCCGTATGCTTCGAACCTTTTCCCGCGATCTTCGGTAAATGCCAGATCGGTCGAGCCTTCAATGGAAATGTGGTTATCATCATACAGGTAGATTAGCTTACCAAGGCGCAAATGACCTGCCAGTGAAGCGGCCTCTGAGGCAACACCTTCCATCAAATCGCCATCGGTGACGATCCCATAAACATGATGGTTAATTATTTCGTGCCCCGGACGATTAAATTCCGCCGCCAGGTGCGCTTCGGCGATCGCCATTCCCACACCATTGGCGAATCCCTGTCCCAAAGGGCCGGTAGTGGTTTCCACACCGGGAGTCAACCCATATTCAGGGTGCCCGGGAGTCTTGCTGCCCCACTGCCTGAAGCGTTTCAGCTCCTCAAGAGGAAGATCAAATCCGGTCAGGTATAACAGGCTGTATAACAGCATGGATCCATGTCCGCCTGAAAGGATAAAACGGTCGCGGTCAAACCAATCCGGATTCATGGGATTAAATTTCAGGTGGCGCGTCCAAATCGTATAAGCGATTGCCGCAGCTCCCATTGGTAATCCGGGATGACCGGAATTCGCCTGTTGCACACCATCGGCAGAAAGAAAGCGAATTGTATTAATGGCTCGATTTTGCAGTTCTATTGGATCAGGCATAGACGTACCCTTTCGGAAACTAGTTTACCTAATTTTACCATCAGTGATGTGTATCAATAATTCAAGTAATGGCTATTAATCCAAAAATGACACACCCCGAATCTCGATATTTGGTGGTCGACATAAAACGGGGGTTCAGTTAGGCAAAGCCAGTCTGAACCCTCATTTGTAATAACTTCCCCGCCCAAATTTGGGCGGGGGTCAGAGGGTGGGAGGGTGATTGAATTAAACGACAGACAAACCGCGATAATTAATTTCGAGGCGATTCATGTTTTCGGGATTATTGATGATTATTTCGCCGGAGGATAATCGATCTCCGTCAATACTTTAACCAGTTCCTCGGTTGTGACCGGGGACTCAAAAGTAACTACCACCTGTTTGGTATCGACATCGCCTTGGACTGCTTTCACTCCTGGCAAATCGCCAAGCTCCATAGAGATCGTATGTACGCAATGATGGCAGGAAATATTAGGGATTGTATAAGTAACCGTGTTCATTGATTCTTCCTTTCATATTTGAAACTCAAGAATTTAGATTTAAAGGGTATTTTAACACCTTTTCATAAAAATCATGTTAATCATTATCTTGACATCCAACTGCTTCACATTTAGGATTGGAACAGATTGGGCTGGCTCCTGGCGATGGACTTATTTTTCAAGCAAAATCATTGGAAATATTTTTCAATCCTCGTTCTGGTCTGCGGACTGGCCTGGATAGGAATTACGTCTCTGCAGTCGACCAGCACGACCCAGGGTCTTATACCTGCGCCCCGCCAGGGTTTTCTGGCGCCAGAATTTTCTCTGCAGGATATGCAGGGGCGAATGATCTCTCTCCAGGATTTTAAAGGGAAGGTAGTCGTACTGAATCTCTGGACAACCTGGTGCGCATTTTGTAAAAGTGAAATGCCTGCCTTACAAAAAGCATATGATTCCTACCAGCCTGAGGGCGAAGTTGCGATTTTGGCCGTTAATAGCACCATCCAGGATGACCCGGTCAAGGTTGCTCAATTTGTGAAGGAATACAACCTGCGATATCCGGTATTGCTTGACACCAGTGGCAACGTCACCCATGCTTACCAGGTGCGCGCCTTGCCGACCACTTTCTTTATTGACGGCAGAGGAATCATCCAAAATGTGACCATTGGCGGCCCATTAACCGAAGCGATGATCCAGGCTCAAATCACCGCCATCCAGGAAGGTGGACGATAATGCTTCCGGTCCTGCAGATTGGCCCTTTAGCCCTCCAAACCCCAGGCCTTTTAATTTTATTGGGGATATGGCTGGGATTAACTGCATCTGAACGTACTTCCTCCCGGTTATCGATCGATTCTAACCATCTTTACAATCTGGTTCTGATCAGTCTGATAGCCGGGATCCTAGGTGCCCGCCTGACTTATGTCATTCAATACAGTTCAATCTTTATCGCCAGTCCATTAAATATTTTCAGCTTCACTCTGACCATGTTGAACGGTGAAGCCGGCCTGCTCATTGGGCTGATCGCCGGTATTATTTATGTCCAGCGAAAATCAATGCCTGTTTGGGAAACCCTGGATACGCTGGCATCAGGTTTCAGTATTTTTATGATTTTTAATCATCTGGCGAACTTTGCATCGGGCGATGCGTTTGGCGCGCCAGTACAAATGCTTTTATCCATAAATTTATGGGGACAGCCGCGCTATCCGGTTCAACTATACGAAATGGCGGCAGCGCTCCTGATTGCTGTGGCTTTAAACACCCGAAAACAAAGGTCAACTCAAGGTGGAACACTTTTCTGGGCATTTCTGGCGCTTTCTGCCCTGGCCCGGTTGTTTTTCGAATTTTTCCGCGGAGATTCAACCACCCTTTTGGGAGGCGTTCACATTGCCCAGGTGATTGCCTGGACCATTCTGGCTTTTAGTCTGTGGCAGCTCGGTAAACGCCAGGGGCCTGCCCAGAAACCTCTGCCGGTCGAACCGGCAAAGGATGATAAATATGCCGCTTGATGGAAAAACCATTTTGATCACAGGCGGCGCGCGCCGCATCGGTCGTCATCTGGCAGTTGGGTTGGCCAAACTTGGCGCGGACATCGTGATCCATTTTGGCCATTCGCTGCCTGAGGCCCAGAATGTCGCGGATGAAATTTCCTCTCTGGGTAAGAAATGCTGGTTGATCCAGGCCGATCTGAATAACCCTGAGCAGGTCACCCAGATAATACCCGAAGCGCGCAAGCACACAAAGCTATACGCGCTTATTAATAATGCGTCAATTTTTGAACCGGTTTCATTTACCAAAACCAGCCTGGCTGTATGGCAAAATCATCTCAATGTAAATCTGACGGCTCCGTTCTTGTTGAGCCAGGCATTCGCTGCCTCTTTATCGCCAGGGGAGCCTGGACGGATCGTTAACCTTTTGGACTGGCGCGCCTTACGCCCCGGGGGCGATCATTTCCCCTACACCATTTCAAAAGTGGGTCTGGCAGGCATGACAAGTTCATTGGCAGCCGTACTGACGCCGGATATTACCGTGAATGGCGTCGCAATGGGCGCAATCTTACCGCCTGCCGATCAAGCGGATGTCTCTAAAATATTGAATTTCATACCGGCTGGACGGTGGGCTAACCTGGATGAAGTCACCCAAACAGTGTTGTTCTTCCTGGATGGACCTTCATTCATTACAGGCGAAATCGTGCATCTCGACGGCGGCCGCCATCTTATCTAAGGAGTTCCCATGGATCAAATTTTCATCAAGGACTTATTATGCCGGGGTGTGATTGGAATTTCTGACAATGAACGTTCACAGCCGCAGGATATCGTAATCAACATCGTATTGTTCGCCGATATTAACCGGGCTGGCGCCAGCGATTCGATCGATGATTGTGTAAATTACCGCACGGTAGCAAAACGGGTGCTGGCTCACACTGAAAAAATTCAACGTTACACGGTCGAGGCCCTGGCAACGGATATCGCGAATGTATGCCTGGAAAACCCGCAGGTCAAAAAAGTTCATGTCCGGGTAGAAAAACCTGGCGCCGTCCGCTTCGCGGCATCGGTTGGAGTTGAGATAGAACGCGGCCAGATAGATCCTGCATGAAATCGCACGATGTTTATTTGCTGCTGGGTGCAAATATCTCGCCCGCACTCCATATGCGCGCCGCATTATATTTGCTGCGAAATTATGTCGAGATAAAGGCGATTTCCCCTGTTTGGGAAACACCCGCGGTCGGTTCAAACGGCCCGAATTTCCTAAATCTTGCGGTCCATATCACAACTTTTTTCACCCCTGAGGAGCTGAAAATTCACGTTCTGAGGAAAATTGAAAGCAAATTAGGCCGTACGAGGACAGAAGATAAAAATGCACCCAGGCCCATGGATATGGATATACTAATTTACGACAATCAAAGCCTGGAACCAGACATCTGGCTCCAGGCTCATATCGCATGTCCTCTTTCTGGGCTGCTGCCAGACCTGGTTGATCCCAAGTCCGGCATCAAAATGTCACAATTAGCTCTCACCTGCCAACAGACTACCCCTGTGCGCCAACGCACGGACTTGCATTTTGGTGGATCATTATTTTGACAGCTCGATCGTCAGGGTGATGACATCCGGATCATCTGCAGTAACTTCAATATAGCCTGTTACGGATTTGTACCCCAATTTCTTATTGCCAGCCACGGCCCCATATTCATTTCCGCGGGGAAGCAGATCCGGGAGGACATAAGATCCATCACTGGCTGATTGGGTATAGGTCAGGATATCACTGTCTGAGCCGTCAGATAACCATTGGTCGGGATCGACACCAGGATTCAATATAATCATATAGATATCAGCGATACCTTTTCCACTGTTGGCATCAACCATCATCCCTTTCAACTGTACATCACCCGCAGATTGGGGATTCTCAGGCAGCCCACCCACCTGGGTCGTGGCGCCTCCCACCTGAGCCATATCGCTTCCGCTGAATATCTCCAGACGATACTCCCCATCCGGAAGCGTTTTTCCTTGATTCTCCAGGCTGAAGGAAAAACAATTACCAGATTCCTTGCTTTTCCAACTGTCTTGGTTTGAATAGACTTCTCGATCATCCAGCAGCCAGCGATAGCTCCAATCCTCGCCGCTGGTCATATTGGCAAATTTAAATATGCCGTATATCTTCTCCGTGCCTGTCGGGAACGATTTTACAGGTTCCGAGGGGCAGTTATTCTCATCTACCGCGGTAGACCAGTTATTCAAGTCAAACTTCACAGCTGCATTCTTGGAAGGAGTTTGGGTCGGAGTCGATTGATCTTCATAAGGGCTGGTATATGCCACACCCTTCTGGCCAGCATCGATCAAGGGTTTTGCCCAATTTACTGGGCGAATAGCATTGATGAACCCACCGGTCGGGACGCAGGTGTCATTCTCATTGATCCGGCCATCGCCGTTTGTATCGGCGATTAAGCGGCAGTCGGTCATATTTGAGGCGGAAGATGTACCCAAGCGGGTTGGAATGCCAATGATCTGGGCGCGAGTATTTGAGGCCAGTCCGCCGGAATTACCGCCAGCGATAGTTGCATCTGTTTTCATCCAGGCTCGGTTTCCGATCGGAGACATCGTGTCAAAACCAGAAACACTGCCCGATGTATATGTTATTGTTTCCCCGCCAATCCCCGGAAAACCAAAAACGAAGACCGGATCGCCAAATTGTACAGAATCCGAATCACCTATCGGGACGAAAGGCAAATTTAAGCTCGATGGATTGACCGCCGAACCATCTAGTTTTTTATCGATCCTGATCACCGCCAGGTCTAATGTCCCATCGGAGGCTAGAAGTTTGGCGGTATACATGGGTACCGGAGGCTGGTCTTCGGTATTGACCAATTCGATCACCAACGCATCCGGCGATTCTTCCTCAGGAGCGCCCATCGCCATTGGGTCCGCGACGTGGCAGTTGGTCAGAATGAGGCCATCCTTGGAAATGATCGTCCCCGATCCCGTACCAAACGGCACCAATTTTCCACTCTTTTTTTTCATCAGCAGTATGCGCACGGTGGCATGCGCTAACTGCTGCTTTTGAGCAGATGATAAAGTGTCCGAAGAAGGACTAGGGCTGGCGACCACTGCCTGGGTGGGCTGAACAACCTGCCCGGTCACGGTTACAACTTTAATGATTGGGGTCTGAGCGGCAGTTGGAGCGGCAGTTGGAGCAGTAGTTGGAACGGAAGTGGGGGCGGCAGTTGGAGTTTCCTGAGCAGTTAAATCGCACGCCAGGCCAACCAGTAAAACGGCCAAGACGACAAAGAGAATTTCAAATTTCTTCTTGGGGTTCATATCAACCTCCAACCGAAAAACGAACCGATTCCAGGAAGCGAAGAAAAGTGCCTGATGATTGATCAAATGAGCTTGCTTCATCTTCAAATGTGATCACCAGGACTTTATCCCCTTTCGGCAGGAAATAATCTGTCCCTTTAATAACCCTGGGCATTACTCCCCGCCCGCCAGGCAGAGTATACGCGAAACCTACCCGGTAACCTTCCTCATTTTGGATTCTTGCTTGTGCCTGGTCCATCACGACATAACCAGCGATGGATTGGCTGCGGTCAAAGTTGCGAGTCACCACTACATCGGTCAGAGCCCCCCCGGGAACAGCGGGCAGGATTGTTACCTCATACCGCAGGTTGGGGTCCAATTGATCCGAAGTCCAAAATACTAATTCTTCTCCTTGCAAACCAGCATTCACATTCATGCCGGCCGGCACCAGGGCTGTAACCCCAGATTGACTGATCGCCTTCGTTCTATTTGTCACACTGTTCATCAATAGAGCGCCGCAAATCAATCCAACTACGACTACCGCGATTACGAGAAAAGTAGAAAGGAATGAATTTTGGTTCATTGGCTTACCCTTCCTTTCCAGCGACCCGGTTTTGATCCCGCCGAATAAACCAGCTCAACAAGGCAGTAACGCTGACCGATAGTATGACCGCCAGAATTAATCCGACCCACGGACGCATGTACGCCCCACTCGAACTGATCGTGGCTTTGCTCAGTGTGCCGTAAACAGTATAAAAAATCCCGTTCAAAATAGCGGCTGCCAGAACTCCGGCAGGCATCCACCAGACCGGAGGTCGGTCGAATTTAAATCGGCTGAGAAAATAACCAGTAACTCCAGCGAAACTGGCCTGGGCGAGCGCTGTCAATGTAATCCGGATCGCGCCTACGCCTAAATTAACACCGCCGGAATTCACCACGTAAAACACATTGAGCACTGTGGCAAAGCCCAGGCCTGCGGCGGTCGCGTAAATTATGCCGTCCGTGCGTTCGTCAAATTCTGCGCTCGAAAAGACTGAAAATCGCACTGCAGCAAACTTCAGAAATTCCTGACTGAGGCCAATCACCAGGATTGCGCCGACCAGGTTGACCCAAAAATTATCATAAAGCCAGGTACCCACATGAAAGAGATCTTCTACCACTGGAATGCCAATCGCCATCGCTAATAAAGCCCCCAAAATAAAGACTTGCGCGACCATCCCCTTGGGTTCTGGTTCTCTCTGGTCTTGCTGATAAAAGAAAAACAACCAGGCCAATGCCGGTAGAACAGCCATCAAAATCCCAATTACCATCAGGCTACTGGAACTGAAGGATGGTTTGGCAAGCATATCCAGGCCGTAGGCGGCTCCAACAAAAACGGCCAGAACTACCAGGGTTAGTACGCTGGAGCCCAATATGCTTTTCCTCGTCTGGATCATTTTTTGTGGATTCATGGACCCTCCTATCTATTTATTTGGTAATGCTAAATTATTTTTCACGGCTCATGAGCATTTGCGCCATCTCGATCAGAGCCTGTTTTCCAACCTGCGATACAGCCGCGCGATCTAATGCAAATAAAGCCTCCCGAGTTAAACGGTCGGAATTTTGCAGCGTAAAGTCTTTTGCTCCCTCAGCTTCCAATAAACGGATTATCGAATTTACTTCATCAGGTTGAATCGGACCGCTGAGCCAACGTATCGAGAACTGCTTATTCTTGCTGAGCGCGTATAAGACAGGCAAAGTTTTTTTACCGGACAGCAGGTCGCTGGTGGTAGATTTCCCTGTCTTTTCGGCATCTCCCCAGATACCCAAATAATCATCCTGGACCTGGAAGGCCAGCCCGATGCGGTTCCCAAATTCGCTAAAATCCTGTCGTTGGCGGTTTGTCGCTTGGGCAGTAATTGCTCCCAACTCACAACAACACGAGATTAAAGACGCGGATTTTCCCTGGATCATTGGCCAATAGGCGTCAATGGGAAGACTGCGCAGATTTTCATACGCTAGATCAAGGTGTTGGCCGCCTGTAAGTTGAATGCAAGTGTTATGCAGAACTGTGCTGGCTTCCAGGACGACTTCGCACGGCAGCCTTTCCCGCAATTTATCGATTGCGGAAAACGCCAGTGTAAACATTAAATCACCGGCATTGATTGCCTGGGCGATACCCCATTTAACCCAAACGGTATCCCGGCCGCGTCTTTTCGAGCTTTGATCCTGGATGTCATCGTGGATCAAAGAAAAATTATGAATTAATTCCACCGCGGCTGCGCCGGGAAGCGCGTAACGCCAATCACCCCCTGCTGCCGCTGTGCTTAACAATACCAATATCGGCCGGATACGTTTTCCTTGCGCGTTAAGTCCTGCTCCTTCACCCTCCCAACCCATATGGTATGCGAGAATTGGAATCATACCCTTGAATTCCGCAGGTATATGTTTGTAGACCAGCGCCTTTAATTCAACTTCGATAGCTTCATGAAGCTGAAAATCAAATATCTCTGCTTCCATCATCCCCACCGGTTCCATATTTTCTCAACGATGCTTTCCGAAGTTCTTCCAGATTTGCCGATCCTGTCACAAACATACAAATTTGAATTTCTTTACGAATTTCCTCAATTGCGGCAATTAATTCCTCATAATCCGCCGCGGCTTTCAAGAAATAACCAGCCATACCTCCTAACCTGGCCCCAAGGGCGATGCACTTGGCGATATCAATCCCGTCAGTCAAACCGCCTGATGCAATAGTCAAGACATGAGGTGCGCTGCGCCGGACCATTTGGATGGATTCTGCGGTCGGAATTCCCCATCCACGAAACGCCCCTGCCACCCTGGCTCTATTCTGGTCCTGAATGCGGTACATTTCAACCTGCGACCAGGAAGTTCCACCTGCGCCAGCAACATCTATGCCAGCTACGCCTGCTTCAGCCAGACGCCGGGCAGTATTTTCTGAGATGCCCCAACCTACTTCTTTCGCAATGACCGGCACCCCGACATTCCGGCAAACCGTTTCAATTTTCTTCAGTAAACCTTTAAAGCGGGTGTCGCCTTCAGGTTGCAGAGCTTCTTGCAGTGGATTGAGATGCAGAATTAAAGCATCTGCTTCGATCATATCCACCGCTCGCCGGCACTGGTCAACCGAATACGAATAATTTAATTGGACCGCGCCAAGGTTCGCGAACAGGAAGATATCCGGTGCAACCCGCCTTACCTGAAAGGTTGCGGCCAATTCTGGGTGTTCGATGGCTGCCCTTTGCGAACCTAATCCCATCGCGATACCCATTGCCTGCGCTGCAGCGGCAAGCACCAGATTAATCTTCTCAGCTTCAGGGGTACCCCCGGTCATAGAAGAAATTAATATTGGCGCTGATACGTGTTTTCCGAAAATATTTTGGGATAGATCTATTTCATTAAGGTTTAAATCCGGCAGAGCTTCGTGGGTAAAGCGGTAAGACTCCAACCCACTCGTCACAGAGGATTGGACATCCTGCTCAAGATTGATCCGGATGTGGTCTGCTTTTCTCGATGATAAAGGAGGAGATCCAGTCATAGATAGCCTTATATTACCAGTATACCAAAGGTGTTGTGCTTTCACTCACTTATCAAGGTGGGTGAATTCACCCAAAAAGATGCAGGATATCTTGACAAGTTCCCCGGTCAGGCTACAATACTATAAATATGGAAAACCTTTCAGGAGGACGGGTATGAGCGACACATTCGAAGATGTAAAAGCAGTTATCGCTGATGTGATGAAAATTGATGTGGCGGGAATTAAACCGGACACGAGATTTATTGAAGATTTAAAAGCCGATTCAATGGACCAATTCTTCCTGATTGATGGCTTCAGTGAGAAATTTAAATTGACCATTTCGGATGAGGATGCACGCAACATCAAGTCTGTCAATGATGTTGTTTCTTATGTAAACGATCATCAATAGCCAAATACGAAAAAAATAAGCCGCTGGTCATTTTTGACCGGCGGCTTTTCGTTTTCATTTCACCAATAAACTGGGAATTTCCTCGGGATAACGAGCCAAGCGTACACCAGCGCGTTGCAGCGCAAGGATTTTATCTTCTGCAGTCCCTGATTTGCCTTCGATGATCGCCCCGGCATGCCCCATCCGTTTTCCGGGAGGCGCAGACTGCCCTGCGATAAAGGCTGTGACCGGTTTGGTCATCCGCCGCGCGATCATTTCAGCGGCTTTTTCTTCATCGTTACCGCCGATTTCACCGATCAAAACAATCTGATCCGTATGGGGATCAGCCTCAAACATTTCCAGCACATCTACAAAAGATGTCCCATTAATTGGATCACCGCCAATCCCGACGCAGGTGCTTGAACCGGCGCCAACCTGTTTTAAGGCGTAGAGAATTTCATAGGTCAACGTACCGGAGCGAGATACAACCCCTATATTTCCCGGCAAGGCGATATTCCCAGGGATAATTCCCGCTTTTGATTCACCGGGGGTTAATATTCCCGGGCAGTTAGGACCAATCAAGCGCGTGCCTTTCTGATCCAGGTAAGCCCGTACTTTCATCATATCTTGCACGGGAATACCTTCGGTGATGCAAATGACCAGCGGAATTCCTGCGTCAGCCGCCTCGAACATCGCATCTGGGGCGAAGCGGGCTGGCACAAAAATTACCGAGGCGTTGGCGCCGGTTGTCTCCAAGGCAGCTCGCACCGAATCAAATATCGGAATTTTGCCATCCAGCACCCATTCTCCACCTTTTCCGGGGGTAATTCCTGCCACCACGTTCGTGCCATATTGGACCATCTGCTGAGTATGAAATAATCCCTCGTGCCCAGTCACACCTTGCACCAGCAAACGGGTATTTTTATTAATTAAAATGCTCATTTCACCCTCCCTTTGCGACCGACACGACTTTTTGGGCAGCATCTGCCAGGGTCATCGCGGTGATCATGTTGGCATCCGCAAGCAGGCGAGCGCCTTCTTCCGCATTTGTCCCGACCAACCTCGTCACCATGGGCACTTTCGTGTTGACATCAGCCAATGCCGTAAGGATCCCCCTGGCAACCTCATCACAGCGTGTGATTCCACCAAAGATATTGATCAACACTGCTTTGACATTTGGATCCGACAGGATGATTCGTAAAGCTGCCGCCACTTTATCTGATGTGGCGCCGCCTCCGATATCCAGAAAATTGGCCGGATCTCCGCCAAACAATTTGATAATATCCATGCTCGCCATGGCTAAACCGGCGCCATTCACCATACAGCCAATATTTCCGTCTAATTTGATAAAAGATAGTCCGTATTTTCGGGCTTCGATTTCAGAAACAGCTTCGTTATCCTGGTCGCGAATTTCACTCAAATCCGAATGGCGAAATAGGGCATTATCATCCACCAGCATTTTCCCATCCAATGCCATTAATTTTCCTTCAGAGGTAATCACCAGAGGATTTATTTCCGCCAGGGTTGCATCGCTATCAAGAAAGGCATGCCATAGATTTTTCGCGATTTCCATAAATGGGCGCCAATAAATCCGCGGTAGGTCAATTCCCATGGCCACATCGCGTGCCTGGAAATCTCTCAAACCTAATAAAGGATCAATATGAACTTTGATAATTTTTTCCGGGTTGGAGGCAGCAATTTCTTCGATATCAACACCGCCCGCCGAAGAAGCCATCATCACCGGTCGCCGGGCAGCGCGGTCATTTGTGATTCCCAGGTAAATCTCCTTGCTGATCCCCACAGCCTCATCTACCAGTATTTTACTGACCGGCAACCCCTTTATCTCCATTCCTAAAATTAAAGTGGCCAATTCTTCAGCTTCTTTAGGATTGCGAGCCAACCGGATGCCGCCAGCCTTTCCCCTGCCGCCAACCAGAACCTGAGATTTGATGACAACTTTTCCACCCAATTCTTCGGCAATCTGTTTTGCTTCAGATGCTGTGTTTGTCACCATGCCACGCGGAATGGGAACACCATACCGACCAAACAATATCTTTGCCTGGTACTCGTGAAGTTTCATAATCATCCCCAATCAAATGATTTTTTTACCAATCAGACTTCGATTTATTAAGACGAATTAGCACAGCCTATTATACATGGCAAAGAACAGCCCGGCAAGTTTACCGGGCTGTTCATGATAATATTGATGAGATTATTAACCTTTTAGAAATTCTTCCAGTGCTTCCTTGCTGATCCTGTAAGCATTTCCAATTTTCTTCGCCTTAAGATCACCAGCCTGGATCGCGGCAACCACATCTTCTTCCGAAACCCGCAGGACCTGGGCTGCTTCACTGGGCGTCATCACCGACGGTACACCCCCCGAAGGCGCACCGCCTTGCGGTGCGTTTCCACCCTGCTGCTGTGCACCAGCACCGGTCATACCCTGCAGTGACTGCGAGAGAACATTCCCGACCCCCAGGCCTGCGCCTATTCCGGCAGTCAGGCCTGCGCCACCGCTTGGATTTTGCGCAGCGTCGCGCATGGCATCCGCTGCCTGCAGCTGGGTATAGGTCTGCATATCCAGCATACCCATGGCGCGCAGTTCTTCGGCCGATTTTTCGGAGGGCTTCAAATTACCGATGTAGAAAGATTTCAACGTTAAGCCAATCGCTGAAAAATCATCCTGGGCCTTGGCGCGCACGCCGCTGCTCAATTCTTCTGTCAGTCCAATTAATTCGACAACGCTGCTTTTCGCTGCAGTTTCACCCAACAGGTCTTGCAGCTTGGAGAGCAGCATCATGCGCAACCGGTTCTCGATATCAGCAGTTCGATAAGTCTTGTAGGCACCCACAATTTGGGTCACAAATTGCTGGGCATCTTCCACCTGAAAACTATATGAACCGAAAGCTTGCAACAGGGCTACTCCCAGACCCATCCCGGGGTTTCTTACAATAATCGGCTGCGGTGTCCCCCATTTGCGGTCAGCGAAATCACGCATGGAGACATAATATACTTCAGCGACAAACGGTGTCCGGTTATTAAAAGCCATACCCAGCAAGCCGGTCAAAATGGGGACGTTCGCAGTGGTGATGGTATGACGTCCTGGTCCAAAAGTATCCAACGCTTGTCCATCTCGGAAAAAAACCGCGCGCTGAGTCTCACGGACAATAACTTGCGATCCCATGCGAAGATCAGCAACTCCCTCTTCAGGAAAATGATGGACGATCTCATCCACCATTTCGTTAGGATACTCGACAACATCAAAAATTCTGGCCATAGTTAACTCCCTTTATTAAAGAAACACAAATTATTGCGTGGCGACTTCAGAACCAGCCGTACCACCGATCATGGCTTGCTGCCTGTTATTATAGACAGTTAAACACTGCTGAGACAAGGTCTTCAAATTACGCATTGCTGCTGGCAGACCATCCGTTTCGAGGGAGGCTTCAACATTATCAATCGCCCGGCTGACTTCATCGGCCATATTGAATAATGCCAGGTCATACTCGTAGACTTTTGAAAGCTCATCTTCATTGATCTTAACCGCGTCAAAAAATCCCGCATATCCATAGGAAGCCCGCCGGATGCGATCGATGAACTGGCGAAGCTTCAACGCCGAGCTTTCCAATTGCGTAATATGTTCCAGGCCGCCGGCGCTGATCAGGTCGCGTTGGACCGATGAAATTCGCTTCCATTGCTCTTCAAATTGATTGGCTATGGTTTCGCGAAGTAGCTTGTCCGCAGCACGCCGATTTGCCTTTTCAAAGTAACCTTTGAAGCCCGGAATTTTCGCGAGCAGCTTCTGAAGTGGATTTAATTCATCAGTTACCCGGTTAAAAAGATCGCTCATTTATTCCTCCATTGATTGTTGATGTGGATCCCCGTATGCCAAAATACCTTGATCTAATTATAGCGTGGTTTTTTTTCACCACAATATCTTTTCAGTCTAGAATCCTGATCCTTGCTTCCTACAAATATACGAATTTCATATCAAAAACGTTGTATTTCCTGTAAATTGCGAAAATGCAAGCTAATATTGGCCCGTTTTTTGCAACGTGAGGGTTGGCCTTACAGTTTTATTAGTGGGCCCGGCAACAGTTCTTTCGTATAATTGCCGTATAATAAGAAAAGCATTAATTAGATTGTAGGAGCTTGAGGAGGCAGGCATGGCTTCACGCGGACGTCGTGTAGGAATAATTTTCATCGTGTTGGCGCTTATCCTGGTTATCGTATTAGGAGCAGTCGCCTATTTTTTCAGGGATTTCTTCTTCCCGGCTGCCCCAACGGCAGCGCCATTGACTAATAACACGCCAGCTGCCCCGGCGGTTAAGACAGTGGATATCGTTGTTCTTACCCAGAACATTACCTTTGGTGAAACTGTACCCGAAGCAGCATTGGGATTTGCACCGGTCCCAGAAGATCGGTTTGTAGAAGGGTTATATTTCAAGGCCAAAGAAGACGTGGCTGGTAAGCGAGCCCGCTACCAACTCACCTCCGGGACGATCCTGACGACTGGCATGGTATCAGCCAATGCAGTAGGCTCTTATGCGTCAGGCCAGATTCCGCCAGGATATGTCGCAATCCCCATTCCAATCACCATGCTGACTTCCGTTTCTTATGCTCTGCAGCCTGGGGATCATGTCAGTGTATTGGTTGCGCTCCTGCTCGAAGAACTGGATCCCAATTTTCAATCCTCGCTGCCGAATACCACGGCCAGCGTTGGTGAAACCGGTGCAACTTCTGCCGAAGGTGGGCCGAAAAACTTGACCATCACGATTAAGGGAAACGGTGAAGGATCCGTTCAGGGCCGCACAGAGTTAGACCCAATATTGAACCAACCTGTATATGTACAGCCATCTGAAGCGCAGCGCCCGCGGATCGTTACCCAACTGCTGATTTCAGATGCCATGGTGTTAGGCGTAGGACGGTTCCCGAAGGATGGCGGCCCCAGTGATACAAGTGCCCAACCGACACAAGTGCCAGTGGCTGCGGTAACTCCAACTCCCGGACCAACACCCCTTCCAGAGCCAGAAGCTGACCAGGTTACTTTGGTTGTAACTCCCCAAGATGCAGTCACGCTCAATTACATTATGCTCAACAAGGGTGCTCGCCTGAACCTCGCACTGCGCAGCGCCGGCGACACAAAAACTATGAGCGCAGAAGCGGTAACCCTGCAGTTCTTGATGGACCAATACAATATTCCCTTCCCGAGTAAGCTACCTTATGGTTTGGAACCGAGAGTGGATTCGTTGGATTACAGCCACGGGTTTGCCCCTGCGCCCAGCACACAGCCGACAGCAGCACCGCAATAACGGCTGTTGTGATTGTAAGATAATAATATGATCATTACGGAGAGCGCATGCCAGCCCAGGACAAGATCAAGGTATTAATAGTTGATGATATTGCTGACACCCGGGAGAATTTAAAAAGACTGCTGCAGTTTGACCAATTGATAGAAGTGATTGGTGCAGCTCGCTCTGGGCGAGAAGCAATAGATTTGTCCCAGCAGTTAAAGCCAGACGTAGTGATCATGGACATTAACATGCCTGATATGGATGGGATCACCGCCACGGAAGCAATCCGTCGTAAGGTTCCTTACGCCCAGGTGGTGATCCTATCCGTTCAGAGCGACGCGAGCTACATGCGCCGCGCGATGTTGGCTGGGGCGAGAGATTTCCTCACCAAACCCCCGATGATCGACGATTTGACGGCTGCCATTCGACGCGCAGGCGCTATGGCAGCCGATGAACGCAGTAAAGCTCCGGTATTTTCGGTCGGGCCGTCTGGCGGTGCACCAAACGCATTGGGCATTTCCGGTATTCCTCAATTAGGGAAGGTAATCGTCGTTTACAGTCCCAAGGGAGGAACCGGGAAAACTACAATTGCCACGAACCTGGCGTTAGCTCTTCACAGCGAAGAGACTAAAACAGTATTAATCGATACCAATGTCCAATTTGGCGATGTCGCAGTCTTTTTGAATGAACAGGTAAAGAATAGTATTTTAGATCTTACCCCCCGCGTCGATGAATTAGACCGGGAATTCGTGGAAGAAATTGCAGTAAAACATAATGCATCGGGTTTGCGCATTCTAGCAGCACCTCAGAAGCCCGAACTGTCGGAGGATGTAGCCAGCGAAGAATTTTCCAAACTGTTGGATTTTCTTCGCCATGTGTATTCGTATATCGTGATCGACACAGCATCTTATTTATCGGTGATCGTCCAATCCGCGTTAGACAGCAGCGATGTCATCGTATTACTCACGACTCAGGATATTCCTTCGATAAAGAACGCCAATTTGTTCCTTTTATTGGCCGATAGTTCCGGGATAAAACGCGAGCGGATATTATTTATTATGAACCAATTTGATAAACGCATCTCGATCTCGCCTGAACGTGTTGGTGAAAGCCTTCGCCAGGAAATTGTGACCTCGATTCCATTTGAAGAAAAAATCGTTGCCACCTCGATAAATCGCGGGGTTCCTTTCATTTTAGATAATAAAACACAACCGATTGGGAAAAGCATCTTAACGCTTGCCGACTTGGTGAAAGAGAAACTTGTAAAATTACAAGAAGCTCAGGCGGAAGCTGCTGCAAAGAAATAGTTAATGGTAAGATCAGCAGAAGATAAGGAGAGTCACCATGTCAATTTTAAAAAGAATTCAAGGCGCAGACTCTACTACTCCTCAGCCATCGAATAACGGCGGTGTAGTTCCGCCCAGTATTCAAACTCGGCGTGTCACTGCCCCTGTGTCTACAGCCGCCCAGGATACTTACCAGGATCTAAAAACTCGTGTGCAAAATAAGCTGATTGGTGGTCTCGATCCGAGTGTCGATGCAACACGCACGGGAGAAGTCCGCCGGACGATCCAGGAATTATTCGAGCAAATTCTTAACGAAGAAAACATCGTTCTTTCCAGGCCTGAACGCGCGCGCATGTTCGAGCAAATTGCGGCCGAAATTTTGGGTTTCGGACCGCTGCAACCCTTGCTTGAGGATGAAACTGTCACTGAAGTAATGGTGAACGGCGCAAAGAACATCTACATCGAGCGTAAAGGCAAGATTATTCGGGTTCCGGTGGCGTTCGAGAGCAACGAACACGTCATGCGTATCGTTGACCGCATCGTTTCACCCTTAGGCCGTCGTGTCGATGAATCCTCCCCGTACGTGGATGCACGCTTGCCGGATGGTTCGCGCGTCAACGTGGTCATCCCCCCGATATCATTAGTCGGGCCTGTGATCACGATCCGGAAATTCGCTCGCACACCAATCACAATTGAGCAATTGGTGCAGTTCGGAACCATCACTCCGGAAGCCATCGACTTTCTTAAGGCGTGTGTTGAGTCGCGGATTAACATTGTCATTTCAGGTGGCACAGGTTCTGGAAAAACTACCCTGCTGAACATTCTTTCTCAATTCATTCCCAGCGACGAGCGCATCCTTACCGTTGAAAACGCTGCGGAACTCCAGCTTCGCCAGGAACATGTGGTAACGCTCGAATCGCGCCCGTCAAATATTGAAGGTAAAGGCGAAGTTACAATTCGTCAACTGGTAATTAATGCCCTCCGGATGCGTCCAGACCGAATTATCGTGGGCGAGATCCGCGATGAAGCAGCACTCGATATGCTGCAGGCCATGAACACCGGTCATGATGGCTCAATGACCACCCTCCACTCCAATGGACCGCGCGACACCTTATCTCGTTTGGAGACCATGACGATGATGGCCGGGATGGAACTGCCTGTCCGCGCTATTCGCGAACAGGTTTCCTCCGCGATCGATTTGATAATCCACCAGGAACGCATGCGGGATGGCACGCGCAAAATCGTCAACATCACCGAAGTAACCGGCATGGAAGGCGATGTCATAACGATGACCGACATTTATACCTTCGAGCAGGTGGGGTACGAAAACGGCAGAGTTGTCGGTCGGCTGCGCCCCACAGGTCTTCGCCCGAAGTTTATCGAAAAAATCGAAACCTCAGGGATTCATCTTCCTTCCACGATTTTTGGCGTGGGAGATCGCCGCAGGTTTTAATTGACCTGCCAACCATTTGCAAGAAAGAGGTGACGTATGCCTCCAATCACCATAATCATCGGTGGCGCAATAATCTCAGCGATTTTTTTAATCATTGGAATTTTTGTATCAATTCGCAGTGAAAGATCTCTGGTCGAAGAGCGCATCGGGCGGTATGTTGATCCTGAACCGATCCAGGCACAAACGGGACCCAGACAGTCTCCGCTGACAGACTGGATGAATCGCAAAATGGAGAAATCTTCCCTTGGGGAGACCATCTCTAAAGAATTGGCCCGCGCTGACTTAAAATTGAAACCGAGCGAATATATTGCCATGTTGGTCATTTCAGCCGTGGCAGTGGGCGCTCTGGCTTATTACATTGGAAACAGCCCGATCGTTGGTGCCGTAGGCATGGTGATTGGCATTTTTATCCCCCGGTTATATGTAAAATCACAACAAAGCAAACGTTTAATCAAGTTTGATGACCAGCTGGGTGATATGGCCAACCTGATGGTTAACGGATTGCGCGCTGGTTATTCTACCATGCAAGCGATGGAAGCGGTCAGCAAGGAACTTCCTCCCCCGATCAGTGATGAATTTCGGCGGGTCGTGCAAGAAATGCAATTGGGCGTCAATATGCAAACTGCTCTCGATAATCTTCTGCGCCGCATCCCTTCTGACGATCTGGATCTTGTCATTACAGCCATTAATGTTCAACGTGAAGTTGGTGGAAATCTCGCAGAAATATTGGACACCATTTCCTTTACTATCCGCGAACGTGTTCGTATCAAAGGTGAAATCCGGGTTTTGACCACCCAGGTGATGTATTCGGGGCGTTTCTTGTCTTTGTTGCCGGTGATCGTATTGGGCGTGTTATATCTCCTCAACAAAGAATATATGATGGAGTTTTTTAGACCGGAGAATAATCAGCTGTTAGGCGGTCTACCCTGTGGATATATATCATTAGGGGTTGGTGCTTTATTGATCATGGCTGGCTACTTCGTGATGAATAAGCTGGGCGAGATCGAAGTCTAACCAGGCGATAGGAGGAAAATCATGGTTCCAGTAATTATAGTTGGTTTAGTGATCGTGATAGGCGCTATCATTCTGGTTGTCATCGGCGTGAAAAACCCGATGCGAGACGATGAAAGTATTTTACAATCTCGCCTGGAAGAACTCAGCCAAAAAGGCGAGCAGGTAAATCTTGAACAGCTGGAGCTCGCTCAACCATTTTCCGAACGGGTAGTTTATCCGTTAGCGCGAAAATTAGGCGAATTAGCCATCCGTTTCACGCCACAAAATGCCCTGGTGTCGATTTCTCGTAAGCTCGAACTGGCTGGCAGCCCTTCCCAACTGGATCCGACATTATTTCTCTCATTACAGTTTTTTGCCGCCTTTGGTTTCGGCGGTTTGATCCTTGCCGTTTTCCGCATGAAAGAAAATCCAGCGCCCCTTTCTGAGGCTTTGTTATATGCGTTGGGATTTGGTTTACTGGGTTTCTATTTTCCCAACCTTTGGCTGGGGAGTAAGATAGCCCGCCGCCAGAAAGGTATTCGCAAAGCCATGCCAGACGCGTTGGATTTGTTAACCATATGCGTGGAAGCAGGCCTTGGCTTCGATGCGGCTATGGCGAAAGTCAGTGAAAAATGGCAGACTGAATTGTCGATGGCATTTGCCCGGGTAATTCAAGAAGTGCAGTTGGGAAAACTGCGCCGGGAGGCAATGAGAGATATGGCCGAACGCATCGGCATTCCTGAAATGACCAGTTTCGTCGCGGCAATCATCCAAAGCGAACAACTTGGTGTCTCGATGGCGAAGGTTCTCCACATTCAAGCCGATCAGATGCGCATGAAACGCAGGCAGTTAGCCGAGGAAGAGGCTCACAAAGCCCCTCTTAAGATGTTAATCCCGATGACCTTGCTAATTTTTCCTTCGTTGATCATCGTTCTGATGACACCCGCAGCTTTTCGCCTGATCAATTCAGGCCTCGGCGCAATGTTTGGAATTTAAGAGAAGTTAACGAAACGCATGACAGGTGCGAGGCCAGTGAATACGACCACGCGCTACCGGTTATATCATGCCTTTTGGATCGGCGTGGACTGGTTATATCCGCCGGTATGTGGTGGGTGTGGAAAGAATGGGATCCGCTGGTGCCAGGCATGCCAGGATGAGGTTTTTAAGTTACAAGATCGGATTTGCCCCCGGTGCGGCTCATTTGAGCCGCACGGTTTTTTATGCAAGGATTGTCAGGTAAATTCACGACCGTTTACAGCCTGCCGCAGCTGGGGGCGATATAGCGGCCCGTTGCGCGAAGCCATTCACCGATTAAAATACCGGAACGACATTGGATTAGCCGAATCACTTTCAAATCATCTCCTGGAGTTGTATTCTGTTTCCGGCTGGAAAATCGATTTAATTACTGCTGTCCCTTTGGGCTTGAAACGTCGCAAACAAAGGGGATATAATCAATCAAACCTGCTTGCCTTACCATTCGCATGGGCCATAAATATACCCTTCAGACCAGGCGCGATTGATCGAGCTCGCGAGACCGTTTCCCAAGTCGGACTATCTGCCTCATTGCGCCATGAGAATGTAAGAGGAGCGTTTGCCGCCAGGCCTGCGCTGGTGAGTGGCAAAGCAGTTTTGATTATTGATGATGTCACAACGACCGGCGCCACGCTCAATTCTTGCGCCCAGGCTTTGCTTGCAGGTGGCGCCAAACAAATATATTGTTTGACGTTGGCAAAATCGATGTTAGAGGACGATATTCAGATTGCTTCCCAGGGCATCCATCCCTCAGGTGGATCCCTGAACTAACCCAATCCCAGATCGGAGGAACTATGGCGCTAAAAGTTGATATTTACACCAGAAGTATAGAGTCAACAGACCGCATCAACGATTATGTAACGAAAAAAGTCTCTAAACTAGATCGATTCCTCCCAGATTTAGAAGAAACCCGCGTCGATCTCGCATTTAATAAATCTGCAAGAAATGCGGCTGACCGGCATGTAGCCCAAATCACCTTACGCGGCAAAGGGTATACTCTTCGCTCTGAAGAAGGCGCTGACGATCTCTTCACTGCCATCGATGCTTCACTTGAAAAGATTCAACGCCAAATTGAACGTTTTAAAGGAAAACGCCAGCGAGGGCGTGGGGATGGCACGCCAGCTTCTGCCGTCACCCCCACCCCGGTTACAGCCGAAGATATTGAACCTGCCCCGGTTATTGCGCGAAGAAAACAGTTCACCCTGACGCCGATGGACGAAATGGAAGCGATTGAAGAAATGAACCTGTTAGGACAGGAACACTTCTTTGTGTTTTACAATGCGAATTCAAGCAAAATCAATGTCCTCTACCGCCGGCGAGATGGTACTTACGGGATAATTGAACCATTAATTGGATAGGTTTTTCAGTATATGAGTCTTTACCGGCTAAAAGTGTACTTTTAGCCGGTTTTATTTACGTACAATACGCACACCTTGTCATGAGCCAATGCCTGCGCTATAATCAGTCCGTTAAATTAATAACTGGCGAGGTTGGAATATATGATCGATGTAAATGATTTACGCAAGGGCGTCACTTTTGAGTACGATGGAAGTTTGTTCAAAGTATTAGATTACCATCACAATAAACCCGGCCGCGGCAATGCTACGATCCGGATTAAAGCGCGTGATTTGCGAACAGGCACGACCCTTGAGAAAACTTTTCAATCGGGTGATCGGGTTCAGGATGTTCGCTTAGATTATCACACCGTTCAATACCTTTATCGAGATGGCGACCTGTATTATTTCATGGATACCGAGACTTTTGAACAACCCGCTATTCGCCAAAATATTATTGGCGATGTCGCTGGCTTTATAAAAGAAGGTATGGAAGTGAAGCTTACCCTGTTCAATAATGAACCTATAGATATTGAGCTTCCGACCACCGTTGATTTAAAAGTTATCTACGCTGAAGCTGCAGTTAGAGGTGATACAGCCACAGGCGTCACCAAGCGGGTAAAGGTTGAAACCGGGGCCGAAGTTGCTGTGCCGTATTTTGTCACTGAAGGTAATACTATTCGCGTGGATACCCGAGACGGGTCTTATGTGACCAGAGTTACCGACTAATTATTAATGGGTAAGACAATGGCCTTCATCTGTCCCCGATATGGGGATAGATTCTTAAAAGGATAAATCTTTCTTCATGAGAACCCCTGCAGGTTTTGAGTGCAAATATTTCTACGGGAATTATTTCCGCGGGAGAAATGAAGAAGAATGCCGGTTGATTGGAGATGTCCCATCTCCTCAAAACTGGAAACCAGATTTGTGCAAAACATGCCCGGTGCCAGGCATACTTCAGGCTAATGCCTGCCCGCATCTTGTCTTGCATGGCGAGGTCAGCCGACAGTTACTCGGGATTAAACGCCGGGTAAAAGTCAGTGCATACTGCGTGAAAAGCCAGCTCAATGTGAAAGAACCGGAAATTGGCTGCGGGCAATGCCATCCTGAAATTGACCTTTTCTTCGAGAATAATAAATGAAGCTCACATTACTGATTGATCTGGATAATACGCTGCTCGGAAATGAGACAGCTGATTTCTTGCCGGTTTACTTCAATTCACTCAGCCGGATTTTCCCTAGATGGTCAAGAGAAGAATTTACCAGGCAGCTCCTGGCTGCCACCCAGGCGATGGTTCGTAAAGATCTGCCGCTATATACCCTGGAGCAGGTGTTTGATCGGGTATTTTACCCGGGGTTGGGCATCGAAAAGTCGTCCATGGTATCTGATCTATACCGGTTTTACACAGATGATTTCGGAGGCCTTGGATACCTTACCCAACGCCGTCCTGAGGCAGCTGAGCTGGTGTCGCAAGCTTTTTCTGCAAATTGGGATGTTGTTGTCGCGACTAACCCTGTATTTCCAAGAATTGCCATCTTACATCGTCTAAAATGGGCCGGATTTTCAGAGTCAACCCCTTTTAAACTAATTTCATCCTTCGAAGACTTTCACTTTTCAAAACCCAACCCGGCCTATTATGCCGAGATTCTGGCATTACTAGGCTGTCAGGACCAGCCCGCTGTGATGATTGGCGACAGCCTTGAGGACGATATTTTACCGGCCACAAAAGTAGGGATTCCGGGATTTTTGGTAACATCTCGATCTGTCACCTTACCGGAGAAACTGGATGCGCCAGTCCAGCAAGGCACGTTAAAAGATGCATTATCCTGGTTGACACAGATCGTGAGGCAACCTGGCAAACCAACCCAGGTTTCTACGATCCAGTCAGTGTTGGCGAATCTCAAAGCTACCCCGGCTGCCTTGGATACGATATGTAAAAATATGGCGGTTGATCAATGGACATCTAAGCCGGACAGCAAAGAGTGGGCTGTAGTTGAAATCTTATGCCACTTACGCGATGTAGATCACGAGGTAAACTTGCCCCGCATTAAGAAAATCATCCAAAATGAGGTCCCGTTTTTACCTGGTGTAGAGACCGATCCCTGGGCCGACGAACGCAATTACATCACTCAATCTGGCCCGGAAGCATTACAATCCTTTATCGAAGTGCGCACTGAAATGTGCGGGTTATTAAACCAGCTCTCCGAAACCGGATGGAATGGAGCAGCCCGTCATGCCATATTTGGACCGACATCGCTGTTTGAGTTAACTGGGTTTATGGCAACTCATGATGTTGCTCACATTCGCCAGGTTTTTCAGAATATCCACATGACAGATAAAGTATAAGCCCGCATCAATTTGAATGGTTTTAATGCTATAATTTTTTCCCGCAATATCAATTTGATGTCATTAATCCTTTGCAATATAAGAGTTTTCTTAATTATTTCCGGAGATTATTCAATAACTGGTTTCACTATCATGAGATTGGTATAATCTATTTACAAGTAGAATGTTCGTCTTGCTCATCGCAAGCATATTGGAGGTTGAGTGAGTTCTAGAAATCAATCCTATATCATTTACCTGCTTCTTTTTGTAGCAATCATTGCCATGGTTGTTTATAATTTTAGCTCGCAGGGATCCAGCCAGGATGTAATGACAATTAATGAAGTTTCCGCAGGTATTCAAGGCGGCACGATTGCGAAAATAGTCGAGGATGAAAACAACCTGCGAATCGTCATGAAAGACGGCAGTCAGCGATCTTCTACCAAAGATCCTACCACATCACTGGTCGAACAACTGCTCCAATTGGGTGTCACGCCGGCTCAATTGAAACCAGAACAAGTGAAAATTGAAATAAAACCACCCAGCCCATGGATAGGGATCATTACGGCTTTAGGCTACATTTTACCGTTCTTACTGCTGGGTGGCGCGTTCTTCTTTATCTTCCGCCAGGCACAAGGCAGCAATAATGCCGCCTTGTCCTTCGGAAAATCACGCGCGCGCATGTTCACGGGTGATCAACCTACGGTGACTTTTGAAGATGTAGCAGGGGTGGATGAGTCAAAAGAAGAATTGCGCGAAGTGGTTGAATTTTTACGTGAGCCGCAAAAATTTATCGCTTTGGGCGCGCGCATCCCCAAAGGCGTTCTGCTGGTTGGCCCTCCCGGTACAGGAAAAACGTTGTTGGCCAAGGCAGTTTCAGGCGAAGCCGGGGTGCCGTTCTTCTCTATATCCGGGTCTGAGTTTGTTGAGATGTTTGTGGGCGTCGGTGCCAGCCGGGTGCGCGATTTATTTGAACAAGCCAAGCGTCATTCTCCGTGCATCATTTTTGTTGATGAAATTGATGCAGTCGGTCGTCAGCGCGGGGCGGGACTCGGCGGCAGCCATGATGAACGCGAACAAACCCTCAACCAGATGCTGGTCGAGATGGACGGTTTCGATACTGACACAAATGTGATCATCATGGCGGCGACCAACCGGCCTGATATTCTGGATCCAGCACTACTGCGGCCAGGACGCTTTGACCGGCGGGTCGTACTGGACCGACCGGATGTTAAGGGACGCGAAGCGATCCTAAAAGTTCACGTAAAAGGAAAACCACTAGCGCCGGATATCAACCTCAGCACCCTGGCAAGATCCTGTCCGGGATTTGTTGGAGCCGATCTTGAGAACCTGGTGAATGAAGCAGCAATTCTAGCCGCCCGCCGCGACAAGAAAGTCATTGGCCAACCCGAATTTGAGGAAGCGATCGAAAGAGTTATCGCCGGTCCGGAACGTAAGAGCCGCCTGATCAACCCGGAAGAAAAACGAATTGTGGCTTACCATGAGGCAGGCCATGCGGTTGTGATGAATGTTCTGCCCGAGGCTAACCCGGTCCAGAAAGTATCCATTATTGCCCGGGGTATGGCTGCCGGTTATACCCTGTCCTTACCCGAGTCCGACCAAACCCTGATGCCCCGTAAGAAAATGGTGGCGGAAATGGTTAGCCTGTTGGGAGGACGTGCGGCAGAAGAATTGGTGTTCGATGATATCACATCAGGCGCTTCAAATGATATTGAACGCGTCACACAAATGGCCCGGGCTATGGTGACTCGCCTGGGGATGAGCGAAGCTCTAGGCCCCATGGTTTATGGGCAAAAAGAAGAAATGATCTTCCTGGGTCGCGAGATTTCTGAGCAGCGCGATTATTCTGAAGCCGTCGCCGAGCAAATTGATCAGGAAGTGCGGACTTTGGTTCAGGAAGCGCATCAAAATGCCAAGGAAATCCTCAAAGAATATCGTGAAAAGCTAGAGGCTGTTGCCCAACGCCTGTTGGAAGTTGAAACCATCTCACGCGAAGAATTTGAGAGTATCTTCCCCCCACCTTTCACAAAACGGAGTGGGACGCCCAGACCAAGCTTAAATTAAAAAAACGGCCGCGATTTTACTCGCGGCCGTTTTCTTTATAGAAATTCTTGATATAGTCTCCGATTTCAGACGCACTCGCCTGGTTCAGATCAAACCAACGAATATTGCTGTCGGTTGGTTTAAACCAGTTTGCCTGCCGCCTGACAAATTGGCGAGTAAACCGTTTCATCAGCAGTGCCGCTTCCGCCAGGTCGATTTCACCTTTTACCACCCGGATCATTTCCCGATAACCGATCGCAGAAAAAGCTGCGCAATCAAGAGGATAACCTTGCGCCAAAAGTCTTTTGACCTCGTTCAATAATCCCATCGTTATCATTTGATCGATGCGTTGATCGATGCGCTGGTAAAGATCGGGCCTTGGTCGTAGCAAGCCAATCTGACAGACCAGGTAATGGGATATTCCTTTCCGGCGCTGAATGGAAAATTTTCGCCCGGTCAGAAAGATAACTTCGAACGCGCGAACTGTCCGCCTCAAATTATTCGGCTCGATCACCGCCGCAGCTTCCGGATCGAGCAAGCCAAGTTGGCGGTGGAACTCTACTGCCCCTACCTCGGCGCCGATTCTGGTCAAGATGTTTCTCAAATTTTCATCCGGGGCGCGAATGGGAATTTCCCAGGCCTCGATTACTGCCTGCACATATTGTCCGGTCCCACCGACCAGAAATGGCAGCAATTTTCGGCGGTGAATATCCTCAATAACTTCTCGGGCGACTTTTTGAAATAATGCAAGGCTCCACGGTTGGTCCGGCGTCGTCACATCGATCAGATGGTGGGGGATGGAAGACCTATCTTCTAGCGAAGGCTTGGCCGTACCAATATCCATGCCTCGATAAAACAACCGTGAGTCAACAGACACAATCTCGCCATTCAATTGTTTTGCCAGTTCAATCGATATTTCTGTTTTTCCAACTGCTGTTGGCCCGACAATTACTACCAGTGGCTGTTTCATACGACCGCGTTTACAAACCAGAGAATTTCAGGCGCAAGGTCTCCCGGACGACCCGATATTGCCAGAACATCAATCCGCCAGTTTTCTCCCCAATCCGGATGCTCCTGCATCAAATATTCCGCCGCCTGTTTGATGTGCACCTGCTTGTGCTGGTTGACGCTTGCTTCAGGCATACCGTACTTACTATTCGTGCGAGTTTTCACTTCAATAAAAACGATTGCATGCCCATCTTTCATGATTAAGTCAATCTCACCGTAACGGGTTCGGAGATTGGTCGCTACCACAGTAAGACCCTTCTTTTCCAGGAAGGTCTGCGCCAATTCTTCACCCCACCGGCCAACACGCTGCTTATAAGCCATGCTTCACCCAGAACGAAGCCAATTTGACTTCTATCGAAATCATGCTAAACTAACCTAAATGAGGCCCCGATGCCAAAATACGCAAATTTTCTTAAAGAAACCGACCTGTTTTACAATCTTACAGCCACTCAATTAGAAATGGTGGACAGCATTTGCGAGGAAAAACAATTTCGAGAAGGTGAAATTATCTTTCCTGAAAACTCCCACGAAAAAGAATTGTACCTTATCTTTCGCGGCCAGGTCGATATATTTATCAATCCGGGCCTGGTTTCCCGCAGCCCGGGAGCGAATGCCCGGCCTGAGGTCATCGCGCACTTGCTCCGCGGGCAGTCGTTCGGTGAAGTTGCTCTGGTAGATGAAGGAGTTCGCTCGGCTGGTGCCAAAGCCGTAGCTCAGGATACCATTCTTTTACAAATTTCTCGAGAACGATTGCTAAATTTCTGCAATTCATACCCAGAATTGGGTTTTCGCGTGATGTTCAATTTAGCGTCCGATTTATCCCAAAAAATTAGAAATGCAGATTTAAAAATTCGCGAGGTCCTGTTGTACCAACCTCGGCGGCCAGATTCAACGAAGGGTGGATCGTAATTGTTGAAATGATCAGCCGGTTTTCACTTTTCTTCTCACTGATCCTTCTCGGTTTTACTGCAATTTACTTCGTTTTATCTCAGCCAACTGCGTGCAATGATCCTGCAGGGTGTGTTTGGATTGCCTCTAATGAACCGGTAGCTCTTGGCCTAAGCGTGATTACTGCTGGCCTGGATAGTTCAGTATCCCTGGAAATTCTGCAAAGCATGGAAATAGCTTCACAAAATATCAACGCAAATACATCCAGTCACCCATTCGCATTACATCCTTATTATTCCTCATGCCTGCCGAATGTACTTGACCAATCCGCAATTGATTTGTCAGCGGATAATCAAATAGTGGCGGTAGTAGGACCGGTCTGCGCTGAAAATACAGCTGCTTTCTTGCAGCGCATGCACAGCGCAAACAAGCCAGTGATTTCACCGGTTGCTTATCGATCAACGCCGGGTGAAACCGGCATCACCTTTTACCCGGATATGGTCCAATTGGCAAGCCAGGCTGCCGCCTGGTTAGATCACCTGGGTTACTCGAAAATTACGGTCTCCCACGATGTCGACGAACAGTCGATCGCCTTTTCTGCTCATCTATGCGAAATTTTTAATACACATGGTATTTGCAAAGAAAGTGCTGCCGGTTTTAGTGATACCCAAATGTCACAAGATGATGCTGTCGTTCAGGTCTTCCTCGACGAGGCCAACTCACCCCGGGTCGGTTCGGATTTTAGTGGTTCGGTGGTTCCTCAATTCCTGGTTTCATTCTCCAGGCCCCAGATTGAGGCTGCGCAAAACCATTCTACTTTTTGGATTGGCCCGCAGTTATGGAATAATAGCCAAAAATTTTTAACCGCTTATTTCGATATATATAAAAGTTACCCTACCTCATTGGCTTCAGTGATAATTTATTACAATTTGCCCCTGGTCTATCGCTCAATAAAAGAAACGGCACTGACTACCTGGGATGGCTCGTGGATTCTACCGATGGGTCAGTTTAAGCTGAGGTTGGAGCAAAGTTTTTTCACAGAGAACCGGTTTTGTGTACCAGCTTCCAATAGCTGCGATATTTTACCGTTTGTTCTTTACCAGATGACCGGAAATGAATACAAGTTATTCAATCCTTGATAAAATTGTATGAAGACACCCATTGAGGAATTAACCTATGCCGTCTGCGGAAATTATAGCTATTGGAACAGAGCTTTTACTTGGTGAAATACAAGATACCAATACACGTTACCTGGCGTTGCGCTTGAGGGATGCAAATATTGATCTGTTTCGTGCTACCATGGTAGGCGATAATGCCGGGCGTATTTCCATTGTGATTGCCGAAGCATTAAACCGTTCAGATATCGTGATCACAACCGGAGGTCTCGGACCTACCGTTGACGATCCGACCCGGCAGGCGGTAGCGATGGCGATTGGAGTAGAAACAGAATTTCACCCCGAATTATGGGGGCAGATCCAGAATCGTTTTCAACGCTTCAACCGCATTGCCACGGAAAATAATAAGCGTCAGGCGTATATCCCTCAAGGTGCGATCCCGGTCGAGAACCCCGTTGGCACGGCTCCCGCATTTATCGTAGAATGCGGTTCAAAAGTTATCATCAGTGTACCCGGCGTACCGCGTGAGATGGAATACTTAATCGAGAATCGCGTCATCCCTTATTTGAAGGAACATTTTCATATCCTGGGAATGATCAAAGCCAGCGTGCTTCACGCTGCTGGCGTTGGAGAGTCGCAGGTCGATGAATGGATTGGAGATCTAGAGACTTTGCTCAATCCAACGGTTGGCTTGTTGGCTCATCCAGGTCAGATAGACATTCGAGTCACCGCGAAAGCCAGCTCGCCGGAAGAAGCGGACCGCATGATCGAGCCCCTTATCTCCCAGATCAAAGAACGTCTGGGAGATCATGTCTATGGACGAGATATGGATACCATTGATTCCGTGGCACAAGACAGGCTTACCGCTGTTGGCTGGAATTTTTGCCTGGTGGAGTATGGCCTGGATGGTGAACTTTACAGGCATATGAAACGAATGCCCGGATTTATGGAACCTTCCGAGATTTGTGCTGAGACCTGTACTCCAGATGATTTGCTTTTCCATATCGAAAAATTGATGGAAGGATCCAGGGCACAAGTCGGGCTTGGCGCCTGCTACCATCCGGGTCCGGAAAAACAAGAGATATTTCTTGGCCTCATCACACCGATAGGCAAATACGAGATGAACCGGTCATACGGCGGTCCGCCGCAAAACGGTATTCAATTTTCGATAAATACTGCCATCGATTTCCTGCGCCGCAACCTACCGATCTCACTTCCACAAGGATGAATCATGCTTGATGCCGATATCCTGTTAACCAATGCCATTGTCCTGACCATGGATGAACATCTCCACCAGTTTGAGCCAGGGGCGGTAGCCATCCAGGGGGATAAAATCCTGGCCGTTGGCCCTGAATCAGAGTTGAAAGAAACGGTAAACGCACGCGAGATTGTAAACTGCGGCGGAAAAGTATTACTGCCAGGTCTGGTAAATGCCCATACGCATGTACCCATGACTTTACTGCGAGGTTTAGCAGATGACCTGCGCCTGGACGTATGGCTCATGGGATATATGATGCCGGTGGAGACGAGAATTCGTTTCGCCGGATTTTGTAAACTTGGGGACTCAACTGGCTTGCGCGGAAATGATCCGCAGCGGCGTCACCTGTTTTGCAGATATGTATTATTTTGAAGAAAGCATCGCCGCAGCAACCGCAGCCGCCGGCATGCGGGCGGTATGTTCGCAGACCGTCCTCAAATTCCCAACACCTGACGCTCAGTTTTTTGAGGAATCTCTGGCGATGGCGCGTGATTTTATCCAACGCTGGAAAGGCCATTCATTAATTGTTCCGTCCGTTGCACCTCACGCTCCGTACACCTGCACCCCTGAAATTCTCCGCTCGACCGCGGAACTGGCCATCGAATTTGATGTACCACTGCACATTCATATTGCGGAAACAGCTCTGGAAGTCGAAAATATGCGCAAAGATCAGGGCATGCCGGTCATCCCCTATATCAAGAAACTGGGATTGTTGGATGCGAAGGTGTTAGCCGCGCACTGCGTCCATATCGATCAAGGCGAGATTCGCACACTGCAGCATGCTGGCGCCGGCATTGCGCATAATCCTTCTTCTAATTTGAAGCTGTCATCCGGCATGGCGCCGATCAAACGTATGTTGGATATTGGATGTAATGTGGGTATCGGCACCGACGGACCGGCGTCGAATAACGATCTGGATATGTTTGAAGAAATGCGCCTGGCCGCTTTCATGGCCAAAGGCGTTTCAGGAGACCCAACGACTTTACCCGCCAGCACAACCTTGCTCATGGCGACTCGCCTTGGCGCTCAAGCCCTGCACATTGGTGATATTTGCGGGTCGATCGAACCGGGAAAACGTGCCGATCTGGCTCTGGTAAACATCACCAATCTGCACAATTCACCCCGTTTTTCGCGCGACACACAATCTCTGTATGCCCAGATTGTGTACGCCAGCAAAGCCTCTGATGTAAGTGATGTAATGATCAATGGAGCATGGGTAATGCGGGATAAGAAATTGTTGACTTTGGATGAAGAGGCATTAATCACCAACTGCCAGGATTATGCTCGCCAAATCGATCAATTCTTGATCCATCGAGAGGAATCTGTTCTTTCCAAGCTCGTCGCGATCGGCGGCGCCAGCCAGGAGGAGAGTTTTGAGGTTCAGGCTAAAGTACAGATAGAAGATCCAGCGCCAATTCTGAAGGCTCTTCAAAAACCCGAGATTGAAATTATACGCAGCAGGCATTATCATCAATACGATACTTATTTCCTCTTTGATGATCCAAAGCAGGGTTTACTGCGATATCGTGAAGATGAGTTTATTGATGAAAAGGGAGAAGTGGCGAACGTGCGTTCTCGCCTGACTCTGATCGGTCCGGCGTTTGAACATCGCTTCCCTAAGGAAGTTTTATTATCTCGCAGCCGCTATCTGGCGCCCGCCAGCCATTCTCTGCGGTTTTATCGTGAATATTTTAGACCGAAAAGCGAATTTGAAATTCAAAAAGACCGGTTGCGTTACATGGTTAAATACCAGGGAATCGAGTTTTATATTAATATTGATTCTGTGAATAAACCGGATATCGGGTTTTACCTTGAAATAAAGAGTCGGACCTGGAGCCGGCGAGATGCGGCGGAAAAATCCAATCTGGTCGTCGCCTTGATAGAATACCTGGAAGCCTCGCCGGCCAATGCAATTTCTAAAGATTATTTTGATTTAGTCCGTCCTTGATAATAGTTTGACAAAAATTTTCTAAAAGACGGCAGTATATGACGGATGATTTGAGAGTATTATTCCTCGCTTCAGAAGCGGACCCGCTCATCAAAGTGGGCGGGCTGGGAGATGTGGCTGGATCTCTGCCGTATGCGCTGCAAGAATTTACTGCTGATAGTATAGGGGGGGCGAAATTAGATGTTCGCATGGCAATTCCATTCCATTCCGCCATCCGGCCAAAACTTGAGAAGGTCGATCAAATTGCCTTATTCGATATCCCGAATGCCAATGGGCCAATTTCTGCAGCCATTTTCGAAACCAAAATCAAACAATTAACCATTTACCTGGTCGCAGGGCCTCCCTTTGGACCAGGCGAACCGGTTTATAGCGCAGACAATTACCGGGATGGTAATAAATATGCTTTCTTTTCTTTGGCTGCGCTTGAACTCCTCCATCATATCGGTTGGATGCCGGATGTAATCCATGCCAATGATTGGCATACCGCAGTCGCTCCCTACGCGGCAAAAATACTGCCGCAATTTGCCCGGCTGAATGCTACACCTTCTATCCTTACTATCCATAATTTGCCATTTATGGGAGCCGGCACTGAAAAAGCACTGCAAGAATATTTCATCCCACCCAGTACGGAACCCAATCTACCCGAATGGGCCAGATTATTTCCATTACCGCTAGGGTTGGTGTCCGCGAACCGCATTATCGCTGTTTCCCCAAGTTATGCTGAAGAAATCCTCACGCCTGAATTCGGCTGCAGCCTGGAATCATACCTTCAATCCAGGCAGAAAACTGTTTCAGGCATCTTAAACGGGCTCGATCAAGCCAGTTGGGATCCTTCTACCGATCTTGAAATTTCGGCACAGTTTGGTCCGCATAACCTGGAAGAACGCCGGAAAAATCGCGAAGTTCTACTGCGTGAGCTCAATCTAAAAAATGATCCAGAATCCCCTTTACTCATCATCATCTCACGTATGGACCAGCAAAAAGGGATTGATCTGGCGATCGAGGCTCTTCACCAGGTGGACAACAGACCCTGGCAAGCAGCGATATTAGGAACAGGAGCCCCCCTGCTGGAGGCAAGCTGCAGGCATCTTCAGGAGACATTCCCGGATCGCGTTCGGGCGATCCTGAAATTCGACGCAAAATTGGCGCGCCGCATGTATGCCGGCGGGGATATGATCTTAATGCCATCGCGCTACGAGCCGTGCGGACTGGCTCAGATGATCAGCATGCGGTATGGATGTGTTCCGGTGGCAAGAGCCACCGGTGGGTTGAAAGACACGATTCACGACATTTCATCTTCAGGGGCAACCGGGTTCTTATTCAAAGAAGCGACAGTTGAAGCATTGACTGGCGCCCTGGTAGCGGCTTTAACTAAATTTACCGATCTTCCAGAGTGGAAGAAATTACAACTGCGCGGAATGCAAATGGATTTCAGCTGGCAACGCTCGGCATATGCCTATGCGCAAGTTTATCAATCTCTTAAGGATAAGGAGCAGGTCAAATGAATACGCGTGCTGTAATCCTTGCTGGTGGGGAAGGTACCCGATTAGGCGTGTTGACCGCTAAACGCACCAAACCTGCAGTCCCATTTGGCGGTAAGTATCGCATCATTGATTTTCCTTTATCCAATTGCGTCAATTCTCATATCTTTGACGTAATGATCGTCGCCCAATACCGACCTCAATCGCTCATTGAGCATATCGGAGCTGGCGGCCCATGGGATTTAAACCGCGATTTCACCGGCGGAGTCCGGATTTTTACTCCTTATAAATCTCGCTCCATGAGCTGGTTTGTTGGTACGGCAGATGCGGTTCAGCAAAATTTTGCCTTTGTAAAACGCGGACGTCCAGATAACATCCTGATCCTTTCCGGTGACCATATTTATGCTATGGATTATGAGGCTATGATTCGCTACCATATTGAAAAAGGCGCCGAAGCGACCATTGCCACGATCCGGGTTCCATTGGATGAAGCTCCTCGCTACGGTATCGTCGGGGTAGATCCAGATAATCGAATTAATGCGTTCGTCGAAAAGCCAAATCAACCCCCATCGAACCTGGCGAATATGGGCGTTTACCTGTTCAATACAGATTTGCTGGATAAAGCATTATGGGAAGATCACCTGCGCACAGATTCATCCCATGATTTTGGCAAAGATATCCTGCCTAAATTGATTAATTCAGGCAATCGAGTTTTTGCATACCCGTATGACGGATATTGGGTGGATGTAGGTACGATCAATTCTTACTGGCAGGCACATATGGATCTCCTGGCAGATACGATTCCTTTCAACCTGTACGACCGTGATTGGGTAATCCACACTCGTACGGAAGAACGGCCGCCTAACCGCATTGAAAAAGGGGCGATCGTGGAAAATAGCATGATCTGCGACGGCTGCATAATTAAGAAAGGCGCCAGAGTAATCCACAGCGTGTTATCACCTGGCGTGATTATTGAGGAAAACGTTACAGTTGAGGAATCAATCCTGCTGACGGATGCCTACCTGGAATCTGGAAGTACGGTAGTGCGCTCGGTACTGGATAAACGTGCCCGTGTTGGGAAGAATGTGTCTATTGGGGGCCAGACCGGCGTCGATTTACAGGTAGCTATGGTTGGCAAGAATTCGATCGTTCCCGAAGGTGTTTCGATCAAACCCGGCGGAATTGTGGGAACAGATGTTTCACCAGAAGATTATTCCGGAAAAGTCGTCGAATCGGGCGTATATATTCAAACAAGGAGATTACCAAATGAAGTTTGAGCGATCGTCCGGGATCATTTTGCATCCCACCAGCCTGCCAGGTCCAGATGGTATCGGCGATCTGGGGCCAGAAGCTTACCTTTGGGTCAATTATCTGGCAGACACAGGCTGCAGTCACTGGCAAGTTCTGCCTTTAGGTCCAACAGGATACGGCGACTCCCCCTACCAATGTTTCTCTGCGTTTGCAGGTAATCCCTATCTCGTCAGCCCGACCTTATTATTGGACGAGAAATTATTAACCCGTGAGGATCTTTCTGACCGGCTCGATTTCCCGAACGACCGCGTTTTGTTCGGGGAAGTGATCCAGTGGAAATTAATCTTACTTGACCGCTCCTATTCACGCTTCAAGAAGTCAACCAACAGGAGCATCAAAAAAGAATTCGGAGATTTCATCGAAGCCGAAGGCTTCTGGCTGGACGATTTTGCCCTTTTTATGGCGATAAAGGAACAAAACGGTGGGGGATCATGGAAAGACTGGCCCTTACCCCTACGCCAGCGAGATGCGCAGGCGCTTGAGGAATTCAAGATGGCGAATGCAGATTCTATCTTACGACATAAATACCGCCAGTTTCTATTCTTCCGTCAATGGGAAAACCTTCACCGGCACGCGAAGGAAAAAGGGATTTCCATTATTGGCGACGTGCCAATCTTCGTGGCGTACGATAGCGCAGATGCCTGGTCGCATGCCGAACTTTTCTTTATTGATAAAAAAGGCCTGCCAACGGTTGTCGCCGGTGTTCCACCCGATTACTTTTCTCCAACCGGTCAGTTATGGGGCAATCCCCTTTACCGTTGGGATATCCATAAAAAGACTGGTTACGCCTGGTGGATTCAACGCATGCAGGCTGCTCTGAAGATGTTTGACATCATCCGCCTGGATCATTTTCGAGGTTTTGCGGGTTACTGGGAGATACCTTTTGGTAAACCTACGGCTGAAATCGGCAAATGGGTGAAAGGACCTGGTGCAGACCTATTTGTTGCTTTGGAAAAAGCATTAAGTGATCTGCCGATCATCGCCGAAGACCTCGGCGAAATCACCCCAGATGTCTTCGAGCTGCGCGACCAATTCTCACTGCCTGGGATGAAAATCCTACAATTCGCGTTCGCCAGCGATGCTGATGATCCATTCCTGCCTCATAATTACTCAGTAAATTGTGTCGCTTACTCCGGCACCCACGATAATGATACTTCCCTGGGTTGGTACAATCACGTCCCTGAAAATGAGAGAGATTTATATCGCCGTTACCTGGCGCGGTCCGGGGAGGACATCTCCTGGGATTTAATTCGCGGGGTATGGTCATCCGTAGCATGCATGGCTTTGGCGCCTATCCAGGATTTCCTCAGTCTGGATTCGGAGGCACGCATGAATTATCCCGGAAGGCCAAGCGGAAACTGGTTCTGGCGCATTTCGCCATCCGCACTCGATGCAAAGCTGCAAGCGCGAATTTTTGAAGCGAATCAGTTATACGGCCGGCTGCCGGCATCGAAAAAACCTAAGAAACCTGCTCCAGCTACGGCGAAGAAGTAACTCGCGAAGCAATGTAGATTCCAATTAAGGTCAGGATGCCGCCCACGATTTCCAATATCGTGGGCGCTTCTTGTAACAATAAGAGCGCCAGGATAGAGGTACCGATGGGCTCGCCTAACAAGGCAATGGAGACATACGCGGCGGATAGGTAGCGCAGCGCCCAATTATAAGTGGAGTGTCCGATCAACTGGGGGATTAATGCCAGCAAAATAAACCAGGCGAAGGTATCGGGTTGATAGCCAAATAACTGGATGTTGTTTACACCGACCAGGATCAACAGCCCTACAGCAGCGATGCCGTATACGATCGCCGTATAAGAAAGAAGTGAAAGGTTTGGGCGCACCCACCGCCCAACCAGCAAATACCCCGCGCCGCACCATGCCCCGATCAAAGCTAAAAAATTACCAAACAGGGCCTTCCCGTGTAAGAATTCCTGGAAACCAGAACAATCGAGACCCTCAGACCTGATCTGGCAGGCCGGACTTCCGCCAACGATTGTCCCACCTACCAGCGCCACTCCCAGACCAATCCAAACGACTTTTGGCAATTTCTCTTGAAGGACTAGTGGAGAAAGCAGCGCGACCCACAACGGGCTGGTCGTCACCAAAACCACTGAACTGGGTACTGATGTATATTCAAGTGATGTAATCCATGATGCGAAATGAAAGCACAGAAAAACACCGGATAAAACCAGCAGGCCGAGCGAGCTCCGTCCAAGATGCGCGATTTCACCCCGATTCCTGGCAATCGCGACCGGCACGAGGATCAAGCTGGCGATCCCCAAACGCCAGGCTGCAACCGCCAGCGAAGGTGCTTCAGTCTGGGCATACCGGATAAAAATGGAGGAGGTTGATGCCGCTAAAACAGCAATGAACAATCCCAGAATCGGAGATATTCGCGGCTGCGATGGTTGGTTCAAATGAGCTCCTCACCTGGATTGGACATCGACAAAATCGTATATTCTTTATGTGAAAAGGGTAGAAAACACACTTGAAATAAAAAAATAATCCATTAAACTGTAAGAGGTATTATAATCGTTCTAATACCACGTTCTGTCTAGGAGGACATTATGACTCATATAATTACCAGCCTTTGTGTGAGAGATGGTGGTTGTGTCACCGTCTGCCCAGTCGAATGCATTGTGCCCGGCAAGCCGCAAGATAAATGGCCCTGGTTCTACATTGACCCGGATACCTGCATCGACTGCGGGGCTTGCGTACCGGAATGCCCGTATGCTGCCATTTTCCCTCAGGATGAGGTTCCGGCAGCTTATAAGGCTAAAGGCGGCGAATACATATCCATGCCGGTGGGTACAGCAGGCTTTACCACCGTCTACGATGGCACCGATCATGAAGGCGAAGCAGTTCATCTGACGGCTACTCGCATTCTTAAGGCTGGAGAAGTGGTTGATCTGACACCTGGATACGATGACAATGTTGCCTTCTTCAAGGATGGACCTGGTTACGACGCTGCAAAGTAACTCACTGAAAGGTTCAAATCTTGACGGCGTATCGCTGTGGTGAAGAACCGCAGTCGTACGCCGTTTTTATTACGGAGGTAGCGTATGTCAACGCAATCATTGGAAAATCGGGTAGAAAAGGATTCCTTAGGTAATGTAAAGGTACCTATCCAGGCATTATATGGCGCCCAAACCCAACGCGCGGTCGAGAACTTTCCCATATCCGGTCTTCGACCATGGCGCGCGTTCATCTGGTCGATGGCGGTTGTCAAACGCGCCGCAGCAGAAACCAATATGCATTTGAATTTACTTGAACAGGAGAAAGGCCTGGCAATATGCCAGGCGGCAACAGAGGTGATGGAAGGGAAGTGGGATGAGGAGTTTGTGGTTGACCCATTTCAGGCTGGCGCAGGAACCAGCCATAACATGAATACCAATGAGGTCATCGCCAACCGTGCATCTTTTCTCCTGGGTGGACGCCTGGGTGAATACAAGGTGAACCCAAATGACCACGTCAATATGTCCCAATCGACCAATGACACCATTCCCACTGCAATCCGTCTGGGCTGCCTTTGGCGGCTGGAGGAGCTTCTACAAGCGATCGATGGCTTATCCAGCGCATTTAAATCTAAAGCGCAGGAATTTGACGATGTTGTGAAATCCGGACGTACGCATCTTCAAGATGCAGTGCCAGTCCGTTTAGGACAGGAATTTGGCGCATATGCCCGTGCCATCGAACGCGATATGGAACGGATTCAACGAGCTGCCGAAGGGCTGCGCCGCCTGGGAATTGGAGGTACTGCCACCGGTACGGGCCTGAATGCGCATCCCGATTACCACGCCGAGATGATCCGCCGCATGTCAGAAATCACCGGCCTGGCATTATACCACATCTGACAATTTATTTGAAAGCATGCAGTCCATGGCCGACCCGGTCGATTTTTCAGGCGCGATGCGCACTCTCGCGCTTACATTGATCCGCATCGCGAATGACATCCGCCTGCTGGCTTCTGGGCCATCGACCGGTTTGGATGAGATCCGCCTGCCGCCCGTCCAGCCAGGATCAAGCATCATGCCGGGAAAAGTCAATCCGGTTTTGGCAGAAATGCTGGATATGTCCATGTTTCATGTGATCGGCTGCGATACCACGGTTACTCTTGCGGCTCAGGCCGGCCAGCTTGAATTAAACGTGATGATGCCCGTGATTGCCCACAACCTTTTTGAAGCCATGCAGGTAATGATCGGTTCGATCAATGCTTTCTCGCAAAAATGCGTGATTGGGATCACGGTCAATCGCGATAAGGCTGAAGGATGGCTGGATAAAAATGCGATCCTGGCAACGGCATTGAACCCTTTAATCGGATATGCCGCTGGGGCCGAACTCGTCAAAGAAGCCCTGGCACGAGATACTTCCATCCGCAAGCTGGCAGTAGAAAAAGCCTCGAAAGGCGAGCTGCACCACCTCAGCACCCAGGAAATAATATCTCCAGCACAGGTAGAGGCGGCACTGTCAAATTTACGGAAATTAACGGAGGGGGGAATCGCTGGTATTGCCGGCGGTGGGTAGAAAAAGAGGTGCTTTTATGTAGTGTTTGGGTCAGTTCAAGTCGCCCAAACACTGCATAAATATTTTTTTATGTTTGCGATTTCTGCCAGGCGTACATGGCAGCGCCAACGATCCCTGCCTGGTTAAATAACTCGGCGGGTACAACCCTGGCGCGTAATTTCACCAAAGGCAAGAATTTTTCCCATTCTTTACTCACCCCTCCACCCAGAACAAATAAATCAGGCCAAAAAAGGAAATCCAGTTTCTCCAGATATTCCTGAAGCCGGGCTGCCCATTCATCCCAGCTCAAAGCTTTTTTCTTGCGGATCGCATCCGAGGCACGTTTTTCGCCATCCTTTCCGCGGACCTCGATATGGCCTAACTCGGTGTTAGGCACCAACCGACCATCCACGAATAAGGCAGATCCAATTCCTGTACCGAGAGTCAGGAATAAAACAACGCCTTCCTTTATTTCTTTACCAATGCCAAACGACATTTCTGCCACCCCGGCGGCATCAGCGTCATTAACCACATAACAATCACATCCAGTAGCCTTTTTAAACAGGTCTTCAGTATTAATTCCAATCCAGCTGTGGTCGATATTCGCGGCGGTATAAGCTACACCATGCAAAATTGCCGCTGGGAGGCCGATGCCAACCGGCCCGTGATAATTGAAGTGCTTCACGATCTTATTGACCACATTTGCGACATCGTCCGGTTTGGCTTTATCCGGAGTCGGAATACGAAAGCGTTCCGTGATCATCTCGCCGGTTTTTTCATCGACCAGCGCACCCTTTATACCTGTACCGCCAAAATCAATCCCTAGAATGGGCATCGAGGACCTCCTATGTGTTTCAGAATCAGGGACATGCGTTGTTTACATGCTCATCAAAAGTAGTCGTAAAATTATGTCTTCCAGTACCATCACATTTCGCCCGAAAGAAGAGATAAGGTGTCTGGGCAGGAAATGCCACTGCTCTCAAAGCCGGTAATCCCGGTGAATCTATCGGGCCAGGTGGTAATTCTGCATAGATATATGTATTATAGGGGGATTTTTGCTTTAAATCATCCAGGCTCAATGGGTTCGTCCACCAGGATTTTTGGATAGGGTTATATCCCAGTGCGTATTGAACCGTTGGATCGCTTTCAAGCCGCATCCCTTTTTTTAGTCGGTTGAAGAAGACCGATGCGATGGTTGGTTGTTCATCCTCAACCATCGATTCTCGCTGGACGATTGAGGCCAGCGTCACCGCCTGATATAAATCCAGACCCTGACGGCCGAAGGCCTGGCGGAGTTCATCAGTTACCTGGGTGTCAAAGGCCTGGAGTGCGGCTGCGATCACATCGTCCACACGTGTAGATCTTTTAAACCGATATGTACCCGGTAGAAAAAATCCCTCCAGGTGTGTCAACTGTGTATTTACCAGGCTGGTGGGAACTACCCCGGCAGCAGGATTAGCAGCTGCAGCTAAAAACTCATCCGAAGTGATGGATAGTCCGGACACCGCCAGGCCTGCCGCGATTTCTTCCATACGCCATCCCGCGAAAATGCGAAATACTACATCTTTGGCATTTGCATCCTGGAGGATTTTGGCTATTTCCACCGCATTCAAGGACGGGGCGATAGAAAAATCGCCAGATTGTAAATTCGTATCTGAACCAGAATAAATTAAATAATAACGGAAAGCGCTGGCATCCTTGATCAATCCTGCATCTTCCAAATGCAGCGCAATCAGATTAACCGATTCTCCATTCTCAATCCGAAAAGGAATCGGATCCTTTGCAGGTACTTCCATGGGGGTCAACAAGTCGTCACTTTGGACCAATATTCGCGCAGAATACAGCGCCTGCTCAAAAATGTTCAATCCTCGGCTCACCGGGCCAAAATCATTCGCCGCTAGCCTGGGAAGCAGTTCAACAAATGCGAATCCGCCTGCCAGTCCAACACATGTAAACAGCAGCAAGCTGAAAACAACAATCCGCAAACAGGAAGGGCCGCGTTTTTTTACCGGCATCTCAGACATTGGTAGAATTCAAGTAATTTTGCAGAATTAAAGTAGCCGCCAGGTCATCTAAATGCCCGGCTCGTTTGGATCGTTTTACACCCATGGAAATTCTGGCAATCCTTGCTTCCTGGGTGCTGCCCGACTCATCCCAAAGCTCAACTGGCAGATCGGTCTGGGTGCGGATAGCGTCAGCCAGACGCTCCGATTTTCGCGCCTGAGGTCCAGATTGGCCGTCCATATCATATGGACAACCGACGATAATCCGGGTTACTTCATGGTCCACCGCAATTTGAGCAATTTGGGCGGCATCTACCGCCCGGGCGACGTGATTGATTACCATTAACGGGTTCGCAATCGTCTGAGTGGGATCAGAGATAGCAAGGCCTATCCTTTTATCACCCGGGTCCACCGCTAGTATTCTACCATTCATCTAACTTCCACCTCAATCCTGGCTGGCAGTAATGGAAGAACCGGCCACCAGGTTGGCGACAGTATTATTTGAGGGGACTCTACCAATCCCGGGATTTCTCCCAGGTTTTTTATCGCATTTGCCTCCGTTTGACCGGCTAATGCCTTGATTAACTTGCTGCTGTCCCAGGCCGTCTGCACAAGCTGAGATGCTTTCACCTTCCAGTGAACCTGAGTATCTTCAGATGTGGGGGGCTCAATTTCTATGATCATTAAACTCCCCTGGAGAGGATTTTTGCTGCGATCCAGGGTTGCGTCCAGTGCGGCGTGAGCGATCGTCTCCAGGTCTGCCTCACGGTAGGCCAATGCATTATATTCGACCCGCATAATCATCTGGATATGATCCGCGGGCAAACCTATAGCAGGTTCTACCGTTTCTTCCTGGATTTTAACCATCTGCAGGGTTTGAGGTAGTAATTTTTCTTCAAATTTTTCCGACTTTGCCAATTCCTGTAAAGCGCTGTCCTTTAGCTCGCTGATAATTTGGTTTCGCAGGTGATCAATATCTGATTTCGAAGCTGTAGAAACAGAGATGTCACTACCGCCAATGACTGCTCCGGTATTGATCACAGAGACTTTCGTTCCCATTGAACCGATGACTGCCTGGATTTGACCAGAACGGATATTACCCTGGCTTCCAGCCTGGACAGCCTGTATGCTGACTTCTTTTTGCGTTCCAGGTATGGCATCCAGTTCTACGTCGCGCAGCGTCCGGTATTGGATGAACGGTTCGTGTGTGGTCTGAACCATCGTTCCAGCGGGAATCATAACTCGTTGATCGGTCAAATTCGAAAATTTTACCTGTCCGGATGCAGAACGGTCGGGGAGGATCATCGAGCCCGTTGTTTGGATGGAACCCTGTCCTTCCACGATGGTATCGATCGTGCTGGCAGGAATGCCGCCCGAAAGGTTGATTTCGCGCAGCTCAGAGCTCGCCCGAACCTGCAGGTCAACAGATTGTTCCTCTACCTCCATAGTCAAATGGACTTTTGCCCCCGGTAACAAGAAAACAAGTAAAGCCAGAACCGCAATGAGACCCACAGTAAAAACTGTCCATCGGATAAATCTTTTTTCCCACCAGCCAGCATTAGCAGATCGAAAACCAGCTTTCATTTCTTCAAAAAAAAGGAATGGGTGAAATGAGCGCGTTTCGAAACCTTTTTTCTTGCGCGTTTTGCGCCAGGGGATTTTCTCTGCAGCCCGTGATGATCGAAACACGGGAATACCCAATTCTTGAGTATGATCCAGGACATCCTCGTCTTCTGCCACACAGGCTAATTGAGCGCCGGCATTCTGGCAGGCGCGCTGAATCAACAGCAGATCCAACATCCTGGTTAAAACACGGCCCCTTTTTGGCCACACTAACAAAATCCTGTTGGCTTTACTCCATTTGATTTTATCAATGACGGAAGTCGCGTCGTCATGGCGGTCGATTTGAATAACATGTGTCTTCATGGGTTCGTTTAGAATTATATTGCTAAAACCAGCTTTACCCTATAGAATAACTTTGTTTTTATAAACTTCTTGGGGAGATGGAAATGAGACTTTTCGTACCTGGACGCATATGCTTAATGGGAGAACACTCTGACTGGGCAGGTGGTTATCGCCGGATCAATGCAGACATTGAAAAAGGTTACGCGATCATATGCGGCACCAACCAGGGCATTTATGCCGAAGTCGAACCGCATCCGCATTCCCTGGTATTAAGCTCTATTACCCCTGAAGGCAAAACGGTTGGTCCATTTGAAATATCCATGGAAGCCCAGGCCTTATTAAAGGTTGCTAATGAAGGCGGGTTCTGGTCCTACGCAGCCGGTGTTGCCTATCAAGTCCTGACAAATTACCACGTCCGCGGGCTGAAAATCCACAATCACAGAATGAATCTGCCCATGAAAAAGGGGTTGTCATCATCCGCCGCCATATGCGTGCTCACCGCGCGTGCTTTTAATCGAATTTATGATTTAAAACTGACCGTTCGTGGTGAAATGGAGCTGGCATATCAGGGTGAGATAACAACCCCTTCGCGCTGCGGAAGAATGGATCAGGGCTGCGCTTTTGGCAGCCGGCCCGTTTTGATGACCTTCGATGGCGACCGGCTGGATACGGTTGAGGTGAACGTGCAAAAAGAAATGCATTTCGTTATCGTTGACCTGAATTCCAAAAAAGATACGCTGGAAATCCTGAACCGCCTCAATCGATGTTATCCTGTCGCGGAAAATGAGCTGGAAAAAAATGTCCAGAATTTGCTTGGCCCAATCAATAAACGCATTGTGCACAACGCAGTGACTGCATTACAGCGGTCTGATGCCAGTGAGTTGGGTAAATTGATGGTCGAAGCCCAGTCTTATTTTGATCAATATGCAGCTCCTGCCTGTCCGGAAGAATTGACCGCCCCCATGCTGCATAAAGTATTGAATTACCCAAAATTACAGGGCTTGATCTATGGGGGGAAAGGTGTGGGCTCACAAGGAGATGGAACTGCTCAATTTTTGGTGAAATCAGTCGAGGATCAGGACCGGGTGATCGAGATTATTGAAAATGAACTGGACCTTTCCTGCCTGGAATTAACCATTCAAGCGGGTCCAAAAGTGCGCAAAGCACTGATCCCTGCCGCCGGCTTTGGAACGCGGCTTTTCCCTGCCTCGAAGGCGACAAAAAAAGAGCTGTTTCCTGTGGTGGACCGGGATGGAATCGCGAAACCTGCCATTTTGTTAATCGTAGAAGAAGCACTACAAGCAGGGATTGAGGAAATTATCATCATCGTGCAAAAAGATGATCTGCAAGATTTTCAAGAATTTTTTAACACCCAAATCTCGATCGAAAACTACAATAAGCTTCCCCTGCAGTTTCAAGAGTATTCACGGCGTATCCTCGATATTGGCCGTCGCGTGAAATTCGTGGTGCAGACTGCCCAGGAAGGTTTCGGTCATGCCGTTTTTTGCGCTCGAGAGATAATCGGGGAGGAACCATTCCTGCTCATGCTTGGAGATCACCTGTACAGGTCGAACTCCTCAATTTCTTGCGCCCAGCAGTTGGTGGATGCTTTCCAGCAGCATGGAACCAGTGTGGTTGGTCTGCGTGTCACCCCAGAAAATATGATCGCCAATTTCGGTACCACTGGAGGGGTATGGGTCGAAGAAAATCATTTGCTCAATATCACCGAGTTTTCCGAAAAGCCAACTCTTGAATATGCCCATTCCAGCCTGCGCATCCCCGGTCTGCCGGAAGACAGGTACCTGACCGTATTCGGCCAATATGTTCTTAAACCTGAGGTGTTTGATTTTCTGGAAATTAATATCCAAAACAATGTGCGTGAGCGGGGTGAATTCCAGCTTACGAGTGCACTTGATAAGCTGCGCCAAACGGATGGTTTCTTGGGGTTGATCATGGATGGCCGCCGCTACGACATCGGCCTGCCTGATTATTACCTCGACACCCTGGCCAGTTTCCGTAAAGAGTGATAATTTCCAAACTGGATTTACATCGCCAGACCGAAGCTTTTCTTTAAAATGGAAAGCTTCGACTTTCATATTATGGGAACAATTTACGTATACAAACAGTCTATCCAATGATCAGAATAGAAATGTGTGCATCCGTAAAAAAAATTTTTTTGACAGATGGATTCTGATATGATAACATGGAAATTAATCGCGAAGGAAATGGCTATGCGCAAAATTCTACCCCTTTTCATCATCTTTTCAATCGCTTTCAGCGGCTGTAATTTACCTTTCCAGTCTACTTCCGCAGCTCCAACATTGGATGTACTTGGAACCCAGGTTGCCCAACGCCTCACCGCCACTGCCTCGGTGATCCAGCCTGCCGCGACGACGGCTGGTCCCAGGCCAACTTCCGCGGCAGCATCCTCCACCCCAGCAGCGACAAATATGCCTGCTACCGTGACCGGCACGCCTACTCTGACGCTGGAGCCCTCAGCCACTCCAACAATCACCCCGACTCTGGCGCCAACCCGCGCTTCCACCCTAACCCCAACGCCTACCGGTATCCCTGGAGATCCAGTCACCAGCTTAGGACAACCTGATTGGAAAGATAATTTTCAGAAAGCCTCTACCTGGGGGTTGCAATCCCCATACGATGACGGTCATACACGGATCAGCATCACCTCTGGAAAACTTGAGGTCAAGAGCTATAACAGTGACGGCTGGCGCGGCTGGCGTATGATGTCTCGAAAAATTAAAGATTTTTACCTGCAAGCAACCATTCAAACCCTGACTTGCTCGGGATCGGATTTGTATGGCCTGATTTTCCGCGCGACCGATAGTTTCAAGGGATACTGGTTGTCGATCACCTGCGATGGTCATTACAGCTTGGATGTAGGCGATATCAATAATTCAGATCCAGTAATCCCCTCGAAATCCAGCACGTTGATCAAATCTGGTTCTAATCAAGAAAATCGCTTTGGGATCATGGCTCAGGGTAACAAAATTTCATTTTACGCCAACGGAAAACTGGTAGAAGAGGTAACGAATGATGCCATGGGTAACGCCGGCAGCTTTGGCTACTTTATCGCTGGCGAGAAAACTGCCGGTTTTACCTTCCAATCGACTGAAATCGCTTATTGGGAACTCCCTTAATGGCGGCGAACCTGCTCTCACAACGCCAAACCGCGATCATGAATGCCCGCCAGGTGATCGAACAAAATCCTGTTTACCTGGATACGGAAACCACTGGCCTTGAAAAAACAGACGAGATCGTTGAAATATCCATTGTCGATGAGGCCGGTAATATCCTGCTGGATTCTCTGGTTAAGCCTTCGCAATCCATCCCAGCCAGCGCGATCCGTATTCATGGGATAACCAATGATATGGTGCAAAAAGCTCCTGCCTGGCCAATTCTCTGGCAGCAGGTTCGCCCACTGGTGATTGGCAAAAGGATTGTGGCTTATAACAGTGATTTTGACTCGCGATTAATCAAACAATCGTTTGACCGTTACCGGCTCCCCATGAAAGATTACCTGGCATTCTTTGATTTAATGAAATTGTATTCAAGATTCCGGGGTGATTGGGATCCAGGCAGGCAGCAGTACCGATATTACAGCCTGGAACAGGCAGGGAAATCTGCAAACATCGCGTTGCCTAATACTCACCGCTCCACTGCCGACACCTTGCTGACCCGCGAGCTGCTGCATTATATCGCCGCTCAAACCGCCTGATAACTGACACCGCTTTGTCAAACCTGATCAATTTAAGGAGTTGTCTCAAATGTATATTATGAGACAACTCACCGCATATAAAGGTAAATAGTGGATTTCTAACCATTGTTGGCTTATTTGGATAATCATTAGAACACCCCCATCCCAATTAATTACATTATTAACGTTTATTAACGTAACGCCCCCAAAAAGAGAAAATATAACCTTTTTGTAATAAGTTATTATTTATCTTTTAATGATAAGCAATTAGAATAATATAGGTAAAGAAAGTAAAGTTTGAAAGGATTAGCGAATGAAAAAGATACCGTCATCAGAAATAACCCCGGAACATCTGTATTTGACCCGGCGTCAGATCATGAAAGGCGCTGTTTTTACCGCCGCTGCGGCAGCCTTGGCAGCCTGTGCACCTGCCATTTCACCCGCTGCCACGGCCAGACCCACCCAGGATTCTACAGCCCCAACCGAACCATCAGAGACCGACGAACTGGGCAATCCGTTAACCTCGTATGAAAATGTAACATCTTACAACAACTTTTATGAGTACGGCCAGGACAAATCGTCGCCAGCAGTTTTTGCCGAAGGATTGGTTACATCCCCCTGGCAGGTGGAAATCGGTGGTCTGGTAAACAAACCAATGACTGTGGATGCAGCGGACCTGCTGAAAAAATATGATCAAGAAGAACGCATTTACCGACTGCGCTGCGTTGAGGCCTGGTCAATGGTCATCCCCTGGATGGGCTTTCCCCTCGCGAAACTGCTCAAAGATGTCGAACCCAAAGCCGAAGCCAAATATGTGCGTTTTGAAACCCTTTATGATCCAAAGCAGTTTCCCGGGCAAAGAGATAATTATTTCGACTGGCCTTATGTGGAAGGGTTACGGCTCGATGAGGCGATGAATGATTTAGCCATTCTGGCGACCGGCCTGTACGGCAAGCCGCTGCCCAACCAGGATGGGGCTCCGCTGCGGTTGGTCGTTCCCTGGAAGTACGGATTCAAAAGCATAAAGTCAATCGCCAAAATCGAACTCGTAACCGATATGCCGACTTCATTGTGGATGACCGCGTCGCCCAATGAGTACGGTTTTTATGCAAACGTCAACCCGGATGTGTCGCACCCAAGATGGTCGCAATCCACAGAAAGGCGCATCGGAGGGGGGCGAGTGGCAACCTTGAAGTTCAATGGTTACGGAGAAGAGGTTGCTGGTTTATATCAGGATATGGACCTGAGAAAAAACTTCTAAACATGCTCAAATTGTCTCACTTTCAATGGTTTGTTCATATCGGATCCTGGATTCCGTTGGCTGTGTTGATTTACGACTATTTACAGGGCAATCTCACAGCCAACCCTATCCAGGCGATCGAACAGCGTACCGGATTAATCGCCATCAACCTGCTGATGATTTCATTATCCTGTACCCCATTGAATACGTTGTTTGGCTTCCGTCCGGCAATCAAAGTACGCCGGGCACTCGGATTGTATGCCTTTATGTATGCCTGCTTGCATTTCCTGACATTCTTTTTCTGGGATTATGCTGGTAACATAACTTTTATCTGGATGGATGTGAACAACAAGCTGTATATCTTTGTCGGTGCTGCCGCGCTTTTGACTTTGATCCCACTGGCGCTGACATCCACGAAAAGCTCGATGCGCAGGCTTGGCAAGCGTTGGAAGCGCCTTCATAAATTGGTTTATGCAACAGGAATACTTGTGGTATTCCATTATATCTGGGCGGTAAAAGCCGACATTCGCCAGCCCCTGGCATATGGCGCCGTCTTATTATTTTTATTGCTGGTGCGCTGGCCCGCATTCCGCCGGTTGATCACCAGCAAACGATCTGACTGGTTGCCCCGAGTACGCCATCATTTTACTTCCAATCCATCTGCTCCTGAGATAAAATAGAAAAAGTGAACTATTATTTAATTACTGGAAGTTCTCATGAGCAGGAGGAATAAATCTGGTATCTTTATCGCCCGAACAAGAATTAGTAGTCAATAGTGCGCCAGATGAGAAAACGTTTCTTTTTGGGCCGGCAGGCAGTGGGAAGACAACCGCCGGTGTCTTGCGTATTCTGAATCTTGTGAACCGGGGAGTGCCTGCCGAACGGATCCTGGTGCTGGTTCCCCAGCGAACACTGGCGCGCCCCTATTATGATTTGCTGCGATCTACTGAATTTCCAGCAGGGGGTAATGTGGACGTGGTCACGCTGGGGGGTCTGGCCCAACGCATGATCGCCCTTTTCTGGCCTTTGGTCGCGAGCCAGGCAGGTTTTAAAAAAGCGACTCAGCCGCCTTCTTACCTCACCCTGGAAACTGCTCAGTATTTTATGGCTCGCCTGGTAAAACCCCTCCTGGCGCAAGGTTACTTTGAGACCATTCATCTCGACAACAACCGCTTGTTCAGCCAGATCCTTGATAATTTGAATAAAGCAGCCGCAGTTGGTTTTGACGCTGCGAGCATCGGTGAGAAGCTATCTTCGGCCTGGATCGGTAAACCAGAACAAACCCGTGCCTATGCCGATGCACAGGATTGTGCGAACCGCTTTAGGGCTTATTGCTTTGAAAACAACTTGCTGGATTTTTCACTTCAGCTAGAAATATTCCTCCGATATTTATGGCCTTCAAATTTGTGTCGAAAGTATCTCACCTCCGCTTATCGCCACCTGATTTTTGAAAATGTCGATGAGGATGTGCCAGCAGTTCATGATTTAATCCGTGAATGGCTGCCAGATTTCGACTCGGCATTGTTAATCTATGATACCGAGGGGGGATACCGCTCATTTTTAGGGGCGGATGCTGAAAGTGGATGGGCATTGCAAGATGGTTGCAACCGGGTGATCCATTTCCCTGAGAGCTGGGTAGTGTCTCCAGAGATTAATGCGCTGCGCCAAACGTTCAGCGCAGCCATTCATCGCCAGCCAGATGCGATTCTCCCGCGCATCATCGAAAATGCATATCACATAACCCATCACAAACTGCACCCCGAGCTGTTGGATTGGATAACAAACCAGGTCGTTTTGCTGGTCAATGAAAAAAAGGTCCCTCCAGGCGAAATCGCGATCCTTTCACCGTTCCTATCGGATTCGCTGCGTTTTTCACTCATGGAACGGCTTACACGTGCCGGTATTGCTACTCGCTCGCATCGTCCTTCACGCAGTTTACGCGAAGAACCCGCGACCCACTGCCTGCTAACATTCGCCAGTCTGGCACACCCGCAATGGAAATTACCAGTTACCCATTTCGATGTGCGCATGGCGTTCATGCAGGCAATCGCAGGGTTGGATCTGACCCGGGCCGATATATTGGCGCGCATCGTCTTCCGTCCGAACCATCAACAAGAAGGGCTTGTCCCATTTGCCAGGATCCGTCCTGAAACCCAGCAGCGTATCACCTATCTGCTCGGTCAGAGATATGAAGAGCTGCATGCCTGGTTAGACAATTACCGCCAGGGCGAACCTGTTGAGCTGGATATTTTTCTCAGTCGTTTATTCGGTGAGGTGCTGTCCCAACCAGGTTTTGGATTCCATTTGAATTTCGACAGCGCGGGAGTGGCGGCCCAATTAATCGAATCCGTGCAGAAATTTCGCTGGGCCACATCCGGCATTACGGAAGGCGAAAGCCAATCCACCGGACAGGAATATATACAAATGGTGCTCGAAGGAGTGATCGCGGCTCAATATCTCCAACCCTGGCAAGATAGAACCGAGGATGCGGTCTTTATTGCTCCTGCGTATACTTTCCTTATGTCTAACCAACCGGTAAGCTACCAATTCTGGCTGGATGTCGGCAGCATGGGCTGGTGGGAACGTTTATACCAGCCGCTCACCCATCCTGTGGTGCTTAGCCGGCATTGGCCTGGCGGCCGGCAGTGGACGGATGCGGATGAATTCGCTGCGAACCAGCAGTCTTTAGAGCGTTTGATTTCAGGATTGCTCAATCGATGCAGCGAGAAAATATTCTTGTGCGCCTCGGGGATGAACGAGCGTGGTGAAGAACCACGTGGTCCATTGCTTCAGGTGATTCAAACGATATTGCGGCGCAGCGCAAACCAGGGAGGTGGCTATGCTGGCCAGGCTTGATCCGCGCCCAGCCCAGGTGGAAATCCTGAAATACACCCAGGGATGGATGGGCATCTCGGCAGTCCCAGGTAGTGGGAAAACTCACACCCTTTCTGCGCTGGCGGCAAAGCTTCTTGTTGAAGAACGCCTCGCCCCAGATCAGGAAGTGCTGGTGGTGACCCTGGTAAATTCCGCCGTCAACAATTTTTCACAGCGTATCGACTGGTTCATCGAAGGTGAGGGATTGCTCCCAAACATCGGATACCGGGTGCGCACGCTGCACGGTCTGGCCAACGACATTTTACGGGAGCGACCAGATTTAGCTGGCCTCTCTGACCGTTATCAAATCCTGGATGAACGCGATGTAAACCAGATTCTGAACGATGCATCCTCAAATTGGCTGAAGTCTCACCCAAAATTCTTTGATGAATATTTAAATCCAGACATTTCTACTTCGCAGTTAAGCCAGGCTCGGGGGAGATTTCCTGAATTAGCGGCAACCATTGCCGGCGCTTTTATCCGCATCGCCAAGGATCAGCAAACTACGCCTGCCGAATTGAATCTCAAATTGGCCAGTTTGAAGAATCCCCCTTTGCTGCTCCAAATGGGCTGCGACATTTTCAGCGATTATCAGCGCGCCCTCTCATACCGCAGCGCGGTCGATTTTGACGACCTGATCCGCCTGGCCCTGGTCGCCTTGCAAACTGATGTAGAATTTCTTAACCGGTTGCGGTATCGCTGGCCTTATATAATGGAAGATGAAGCCCAGGATTCGAGCCGCCTGCAGGAAGAAATCCTTGCCCTCCTGGCTGGCAGCCAGGGGAACTGGGTTCGGGTTGGAGATCCTAACCAGGCGATATTTGAGACATTCACGACCGCCGACCCCCATTATTTAATCAATTTCGTGCAGAATCCTGAAGTCAAACAGACGGTTTTGCCAAATTCAGGCCGGTCGACTCAATCGATAATCAGCCTCGCAAATTACCTTGTTGAATGGGCTCGGACGGAGCACCCGGCGGATGAGCTGCGCGACGCTTTGTTTCACTCGATTATTGAACCTTCTCCGAGAAATGATCCTCAGCCAAATCCACCTGACAACCCCAAGGGGATCTACCTTTCACGGATAAAGTTCTCACCAGATGATGAAGTGGCTGCAGTGGTTAAGTCGATAAAAAACTGGCTGCCTGATCACTCGGACCAGACCATCGCCGTTTTAACCCCGCGCAACGAACGCGGAGCAGATGTGGTCGACGCCCTAAAAAATGCCGGAATTGAACCCCTTGAGCTGTTAAGGTCATCTATATCCACCAGGCAGACGGCAGATCTCTTTTCTGCGATATTACGCTTTCTGGCTGATCCTGCTTCGACGCCAAAATTGCTGACGGCATATCGCGCGCTGCGTCGTGAGCAGCTTCAAGACAGCAAGGCTGCGCCGGTCATTCAAGCTGCCGCGAAATTGATCCAGCGTTGTGCTCGCCTTGAGGATTACCTAGCCCCAACACCGGAAAATGATTGGCTGAAAGAATTATTGGCAGAGGAAATTCCCCAGGCGGTTCACCAGGAGCTTGAATTCTTTTTTGGTTTGATCACACAATGGCAAAAAGCAACGATTCTGCCGATTGACCAGCTCATTTTAACGATTACTGAGGATATCTTCAACCAACCCGCAGATCTGGCGCTCTCCCATAAACTGGCCCTTGTCCTGGAAGGATTTTCTCAAAATCATCCCGATTGGCGCTTGCCGGAATTTAGCGAGGAATTGGCTGCCGTGGCCCGGAATGAGCGTAAATTTCTTGGATTTTCCGAGGAAGATACCGGCTTCGATCCAGACCAGCACCGCGGAAAAGTAATCGTCGCCACGATCCATAAAGCAAAGGGACTGGAATGGGACCGGGTATACCTGATGTCGGTCAATAATTACGATTTCCCGTCGCTCGAACCTTACGATACCTATTTTTCTGAGAAATGGTTCATTCGCAACCAGCTTAATCTTGAAGCAGAAACATTATCCCAGCTGCGCGGGCTGATCGCAGGCGATCTGGCAATCGTTGGATTGGAAGAAGGGGTCGCCACGCGTGAAGCTCGTGTGGATTATGCCGCCGAGCGGCTGCGGGTTTTATATGTGGGCATTACCCGCGCCCGCCGAGAATTGACCATTACCTGGAACACAGGGCGCCGCGGAGATTGTATCGCCGCGATTCCATTGCTTGAGTTGACTCGCTATTGGGAAGAGACACAATGAACGGTTTTCCTCAGGATTTTCAATTCAGCCAGCATAATTTGCAGGATTATGTGGATTGTCCTCGCCGGTTTGAACTGCGTTATTTACAAAACCTTAAATGGCCTGCCTTGCAGAGCGAGCCTGTTTTAGAAATGGAACGCCGCTCCGAATTGGGCCGCCGTTTCCATGAAATGGTCCACCAATCTCACCTGGGCTTGCCGGAAGAACTGGTTTCCAACCAGGTTGATGATGATGAACTGGCGTCATGGTGGGCAGAATACCAGGCATCGCCGATTCTCAATGAACTGCCCGCTGATCGCAGATCCGAATATTTGTTGACCGCGCCATTCGCCGGGTACCGCCTGGCGGCAAAATACGATCTCCTGGCAATCGATCCGGGAAAACGAGCCGTCATTGTCGACTGGAAAACTTCCAGCAAGCCGCTACCCAGGAAATACCTGGCAGAACGGCTGCAAACCCGGGTATACCCATTTTTATTAGTAACCGCCGGTCAATCCATCGCTGGAGGCCAGGCGTTAAAACCGGAACAGGTTGAACTGATTTACTGGTTTACCAGCCAACCCGACCAACCGGTTCACATTCAATACTCTGAAAAAATGCTTCGCTCTGATGGTGAATATCTGAATGCTTTGGTAAAAGATATTTCCTCACGTCCCGCCGGGCAGTTTCCTCTTACCCTGGACGAAAAGAAATGCACTTACTGTGTTTACCGTTCTTTGTGTGATCGGGGAAAACAAGCCGGTCAATGGGAAGATGACCGGGCGAATGATGATGCGCCGATGGACCTGGAGCTGCCTTTCGATCAGATCGGAGAAATCGAATTTTGAACGATGACGTTAACCATTGGGTAGAACCGCCCGAAGTCGTTGTCCCCGAGACAATCTTCGAACAGGTTGGAGAGCCGCATTTTTTAGCAGAGGCATTGGTCCGCCGGGGATTTTCGGACGGGCAGCGTCTGCGCGAATTTCTCGATCCGAGCCTGTACACCCCAGCCAATCCCACCGCGCTTCCCGATTTAGGTAAAGCCGCCGACCGTCTCGAAAAAGCCATTAAATTCGATGAGACGATCGGCGTATGGGGCGATTTCGACGTCGATGGTCAAACTGCCACCGCCTTGCTGGTGCAGGCCCTGCAGTCCCTGGGCGCATATGTAAAATATTTCATCCCGGTCCGCGAACGTGATTCGCACGGCGTGGCGCTTCCCGCGCTGAAAACTTTCCTTGAATCTGGCGTTGATCTCGTATTGACCTGCGACACGGGTATTTCTGCCCATGAGGCAGTAAGACTGGCGCGAGGACGAGGCATTGATTTCGTCATCACGGACCATCACAGCCTGCCTGACACTTTACCCGAAGCCGTGGCAGTCATCAATTCGCAACGCCTGCCACCAGACGAGCCATTATCACCCTTATGCGGGGTTGGTTGTGCCTACAAACTGGCCGAGGAACTGTTTTCACGCGCCAACCATGCCGAATGGGCCGAGGAATTATTGGACCTGGTCGCGTTGGGTACGGTGGCCGACCTGGCATTATTGACCGGCGACAACCGCTTCCTGGTACAGCGCGGGTTGGAGCGGCTGCGGAATACTCCTCGCCCTGCGGTGGAGGCCATCCTTGAGCTGAGCGAGGTTTTCCCAGGGCAAATTACGGAAGAGCAAATATCTTTCATCCTCGCCCCGCGATTGAACGCCCTTGGTCGTCTGGATGATGCCAATCCGGCTGTGCCATTCCTCCTGGCCCGCTCGTTGGCAGATGTTCGCCCCATGGCTGCGCGTCTCGAAGCGCTTAATGCGCGCAGAAAACTGCTCTGCGACCAGGTTTTTCAGGCTACCCTGGCACAGCTTGAGCGAGACCGCGCGCTCCTTGATCAGCCAGTGATCCTGATTGGGCATGCGGCCTGGCCGGGAGGGGTATTGGGGATCGTGGCCAGCCGCTTAACCGAGCTTTATCGTAAACCGGTAATCTTGCTCACCACCCCTCCCGGGGAACTTGCCCGCGGTTCAGCCCGTTCGATTGAAGGCGTTAATATTACCCAGGCCATTGCCACGGCACATCATCTGCTCAACAGCTATGGTGGGCATCCCATGGCAGCCGGATTGTCACTCGAAGCAGGGCACATAGCTGAATTCCGCCATCTGATTAACCATGCCGTCGAGCTTCAGCAATCCCAGGAGCAGTACCCGTCCGCCAAACTTGTGATTGATGCTTTTGTACCATTGAATAAACTGTCCATTGAAATGGTTGAATCGCTGGACCGCCTGGCTCCATTTGGACCTGGCAACCCGCCATTGACATTGGCTACGCGGAATCTGGCGCTGCAAAGCCAGGCTCAATTCGGAAAAAATGGCGAGCACTTACAGCTGATCGTCGAGGATTCAAACGGCACGGTCCAAAAAGTGACCTGGTGGCAAGGCGCAGGCCTGCCATTGCCAGAAGGCCGGTTTGACATGGCCTATTCAGTGCGCGCCAGTAATTACCGTGGTCAGCGTTCCGTTCAGGTGGAATGGGCCGATTTTCGCGCCATTCCAGAGAGCATCCCGCTGCGCAAACAGCGCATGGTTCAGCATATTTTAGACCATCGACATGAGATCGACCCTGGTAAAGAGATTGCTCCCTGGTTGATTGAACCCGATACCCTCGTTTTTGCCGAGGGAGAAAACCCATTCCGTAATATTGCGGTAGATCGCAACCATCTTTTTCCAGCCAAAAACCTGGTGGTCTGGTCAGCTCCTCCCGGTCGGGATGAGCTGCAAGTAATCCTGGATACTGTCGCCCCGCAACAGGTCATCTGGTTTGGGGTGAATCCGGGGACCGATCAGGTCACCCCATTTCTCACCCGTCTGACAGGTTTAGTAAGATATGCCATAAAATCGCGCCAGGGCCAGGCAGCGATGCCGGAACTGGCCGCCGCTATGGCTCAACGCGAAAAAAACATCAGGGCGGGTATCGCCTGGCTGGAGGCTCGCGGGTATATAACCGTTGAAACGAAAGAAAATCTGCTGCAATTATCTACCGGTGGAAAGAGCCTGCCGGATCTGGCAGACCAGCTGGATAAGGATATCGCCTACCTGCTGCAAGAAACCGCCGCCTTCCGGGCATACTGCCAGAAGATTGACCTGAGATTATTGATTCTTTAATCTTGCCGTATTATACGTACATCGAAATTCGCGGAACCGAAGGTGCGGTGCAAGTGCCAAACCCGTACAACCCCAAGCAAGCTGAAACCCACATTTACGTGATTCGCGGCGACAACCGGCAAGAAATTAAATTTAATTATCCCCACCTCTACCTGGGAGAAATCGAAGACCTGGCGGATGCCATCCTAACACAAAAACAACCGCGCTTGCCTTTATCGGAAAGTAGAGAGCTCATCGCCACGCTAACCGGGCTTTACCGATCGGCTCGTGAAAACCGTCCTTTGCCGTTTGATCCTGCCGGGTATACGCTTTAACACCTAGGAATTTCGCGGGAATTGTGATAAACTAATCGCTTGTGTGGTGGGCATCAAATTATAGTGATGCCTTTCCGCTCCCGGCTGCGTACGCGCTGACTGGGGGCAATCCCATGGAAAGGAGGTTACCTGTATGCGCACGTATGAAGTTGTTTTAATCGTAAATCCTGATCTCGATGAAGACGCATTGAATGGTGTTGTTGATCGAGTCAAAAACTGGATGACAGAATCCGGTGGAACTGTTACCAAAGTTGACATGTGGGGCAAACGGCGGATGGCTTATATCATCCGCAAGCAGCGCGAAGCAAATTATGTGCTGATCGTCGCCGAACTAAACCCATCGTCTACCGCTGAACTCGAACGAAATCTGCGCTTCCTCGAACCAGTGATGCGCTATATGCTCACTGTAAACGAGTAAGCCGCATTTTTTTTGAGAAGTGGTTTGTTATTGTCAGGCAAGGAGATTAATATGAGCCGGGGATTGAATAAAGTGATGATCATCGGTCATTTGGGGCGCGACCCAGAGATGCGGTACACCCCATCTGGACGTCCTGTGACGACTTTTACGGTTGCCACAAGCCGAACCTGGAATACGGCTGACGGTGAACGCCATACTGAGACTGAATGGTTCAACATTGTTGCCTGGGGAAACCTCGCCGAGATTTGCAAGCAGTATCTGTCCAAAGGCCAGCAAGTTTATATTGAAGGCCGACTGCAAACCCGTCGCTGGGAAGATACCGAAGGCGTCAAACACTCTTCAGTAGAAATTGTGGCCAATGAGATGATGATGCTCGGCGACCGGCGTGACAATAACCATGCACAAACGGGTGAAACCGTGGATGCAGATCAAATAGAAGATGAATTTCCCTTTTAATCGGAGAGTAACGCATGACCGATGATATGAGTATGGAATCTGATGTACCCGTTGGCCGCCGGTATGTTTCCCGGCCCAAGATCTGCCAGTTCTGTGTAGACAAGAACATCCAGATCGATTACAAGGCCATCGACCTGCTGCGCCGCTATGTAACTGAAGAAGGCAAGATCCGCCCGCGCCGACAAACGGGCACTTGCGCTCGCCACCAACGCGAGCTGGCCCACGCGATTAAACGCGCCCGTCATCTGGCTTTATTGCCCTACGTGGCAGAGCCCAGAGAAGAATCGTACCGCTAACGCGATTCAGCCATTCATGGGCATAGGGTGAAAACCACTATGCCCTTTTTTAAAATAAAGGCGCAAGTATGCCTCAAAAACAGAAAACATCCATCCCCACCAAGAAACACCTCGCCCGCATGGAACGCGAACGTATCCAGCGCCGCAACCTGTTGATTGGCGTGGGAATCGTCCTGGCGCTTGTCTTGGGTCTGATCGGGTATGGTTTGCTGGATAATCTGGTGCTGGTCTATAACCAGCCCGTGGCGCAAGTGGGAAATGAAATCGTCACCGTAAAACAGTATCAAACTGAGGCAAAATTTCAACGCTTCCAATTGATACAGCAGTACAACCAGTATTATCAATTCATGTCACAGTTCCAGGGCGACCCGTTCAATTTGACCTCGACCCTACAGGATATTGAAACCAAACTCACTCAACCCACCGTTTTGGGTAAGGATGTCGTTGACCAGATGGTCGCCGATTTGGTGATTGAGAGAGAGGCGTTGAAACGCGGCATCACCGTGACCGATGCCGAATTGGATGCCTATGTCCAGAAATTATTTGGATATTTCCCCAATGGCACGCCTACCCCCACCCTCACCCCTACGGAGATCGTCACTTCGACCTTTTCGGCCACTCAGCTTGCGCTGGTCACATTGACCCCAACGCCGACCCCCGGACCCAGCCCGACCCCCACTGATACCCCGACCGCCACAGCAACTCAAACCCCGGCTGCTGGAACGCCCACCGCGATTCCGCCAACCGCTACCCTGGTTCCAACAGATACGCCGACTGCGACGGTAACCCCCAGTGAACCCTCTGTGACGCCGACCATCACGGAGACGCCGACCATAACCACAACGCCAACCCCCTATACTGAGGATCTCTTTGTTGGGCAAAAACAAACCAGCGTGGATAATTGGGCCAAAATCGGGTTTACCGAGGCCGATTTCCGCAAGCTGATCAAATACCAGATTTACCGCGAAAAACTATTGGAAGAATTCGTCAAAGCCGCCCCAACATCCGAAGAAAAGGTGTGGGCTCGCCATATCCTGGTTGCTGATCAAGACACAGCCAACAAGGTAGAAGATCTCTTAAAGCAAGGTGCAGATTTCGGTAGTCTGGCGAAAGAATATTCTACCGACCCTGGGTCAAAAGATAATGGTGGAGATCTGGGCTGGTTCGCAAAGGGTGTTATGGTGGCAGCTTTTGAAGATGCTGCTTTCGGATTGAATATTGGCGAGATCAGCCAACCCGTCAAATCTGATAACGGTTATCACATCATCCAGGTTCTCGGAAAAGAAAACAAACCCTTGCTTGAGTCAGAAATTCAATCGAAGGGCCAATCCGACTTCCAGACCTGGCTTACCACAACCACGTCCGCCAGTGATGTGAAAATCTATGATGCATGGACCAACCATCTGGTAACGGAGCCGACTTTCACCCCGCTGGCACTGCCTTCCGCAAATACAACGTTGCCGACCACAGCGCCATAAAAAGATCAGATTAAAACAGACACCCGCAAAAAATCGCGGGTGTCTGTTTTTTTTACTATGGTTTACCGGACCATTTCTTCGCTGACTTCGTCTAGCCGCAAGCTGATCACCTGGCTGGCAGAATCTCGCCCCATGGTGACCCCGTAAATGACATCCGCTGCCTGAACGGTGTTGCGGTTGTGCGTGATCACGATAAACTGGGTCTTCATGCTTAATTCTTTTAATAATTCACAGAACCGGCCCACATTAGATTCATCCAACATCGCGTCAACTTCGTCCATCACACAGAATGGAGTCGGTGAAATTTTTAGCAGAGAGAAAATTAATGCAACTGCGGTCAGGCTGCGTTCACCTCCTGAAAGCAAGGATAGACCTTGCTCGCGCCTGCCAGGCAGACGGGCTTCGATATCGATGCCTGTTTCATTGGGCTGGTCTTCATCGACCAGCACCAATTTGGCGGAGCCACCGCCAAACAGGCGGGTAAACATGATCTTGAATTCAGCGGCGACCGCTTCAAATGTTTTACGGAACTCTCTGCGCATCAGCTCGTCCAATTCAGCGATCACCTGGCGTAGATCTGCGTCGGCTTTGTGTAAATCCTCAACCTGTTGGGTCATAAACTCGAAACGCTGTTTGATTTCCAAAAATTCTTTATGAGCTTCGGGGTTGATAGCTCCCATTCGACGCATTTGTGCTCGCTGACGGTTAATCTGTTCATCAATATCCGCAGAAATTTCCGTCAGCGTCGGGAGTTGCTCCACCATCCCGTCCAATGGCAGCGGGGTCTGTCCCATGACGTCTGTGTTGTATTCGAACGCCACCAGTCCAAAATCATCCTCGATCCGCCGGCGCAGTGAATTCATGGTATCTTGCACCCGGCCAAAATCGAGTTGAGACTGCGTGGCATAGCGGTCAGCAGTTAACGCCGCTTGCTGAGCGGATGCCTGTTCGGCCTGTAATGACGTATACTGCTCCTCTAACCTGAGAAGTTCATGCTCCACGGGATTGATCTCTAGCTGCAGCAGCTCAATCTTTTGTTGGATCTCGGTTTCACTGGCCTGCAGAGAGGCTTTGAGAGCATCCAATTCCACAAATGTGGTTTGGAGCCCCTCAAGACGTTCTTTAAACGAGCTAAGCCGCTGCTGGTTGGAAAGTATTACCCGGTGGTGTTCGTCAAAACGGCGCTGGGCTTCTTTAACGGCCCGATCCGCCACGGCAGCAGTTGTAGACCAGTACGACATCTGATTTTGCAATTCATCCACCGGCAGACCAGAAAGGATTCTGTTTTGGTTTCGGATACCCTCGTTTAGGGCCTTCACCTGTGCATCCAGATTGGTTATTTCGACCTGGAGTGATGCGGTTTCGTCTTTCGTTTTCTTCAGCTGCTTCTCGTTATTGTCAATCTGGTTAATCTGCCATTCATGTCTCTGCCGGCTCTGGTCGACCGCCAGATTCGCTTGCTGGACCTGCTGGACCGCTGCGTTCAATTCCAGAGTCGTCTGACGAAGCTGTTTTTCCAGAAGCTGACCGGTTTCACGGTTCTTTTCCAGTACCCTCTCAATCTCACCGATGGATTTTTCGGTTTCGCTGATCTTCTGCGCCAATCCAGCCAGGCGATCTTTTAATTCCATTTTCTGACGGGGACGCCCGATGATGCCGGCTCGGCCGTCCTGGCCAGCCAACACCACGCCGCCCGGATAAAAAACTTCACCTTTTAATGTGACCAGGCGCGTGTTTTCTGGCAATTCACTTACCAGACGCTGTGCTGCAGCGCGCGTGCGCACCACCAACGTCCTTCCCAATAATTTTTGCGCTAAGGGTTGCAGCTCGGCTGGCACTTCCAGCAAGCCGACAGCCACACCCACGAATTCAGCATCTTCCAATATACTGGCGCCGATTTCGGAATCTGGATGAAGATTGGAGAAGATCACCGCGCGGCCTTTTTCACTACCTTCCAACAATTCAAGCACTTCGTCTATCTGCAGCGGATTTTCCAAAATTATGCCGTCGAGGTATTCGCCAAGCACTGCTGCGATGGCCGTCTCAAACTGAGCCGGCACCTGCAATAATCCACTGAACGCTTTAATTTTTCCACCCAGTTTTCCCTGGTTTGCGGCCTGCAGCAGGTAGCGAGCGCCCTGGTTTAACCCGCTGAAGGACCTATCTGCCTGTTCCAATACGTCGAGCTGGGCCTTGAGGCGTGTGCGCTCTGCTTCCAGCCCGGAGAGAGTGTCTTGCGTTTGCCGGCGGTTTGACTCTCCTGCCTGAATTGTTTTGCGATGCTCCGTTATTTTTTCTTCGCCTTCTCGCTGAGCGTTTTCAAGTTGGGTGCGGCGCGCGCCGGATTGCTCTAGGCGGGTCCGGGCATCGCTCAAGGCTTGCGTCTCACGCTCCAACCCGGCGCGCAGGTTCTGAATGGTGGTCTCCAACATTTCTGAACGGCTGGTCAGCTCAGTCTGGTGGGCTCTCAACTGCACCTGGCGCGTTTCATTGTGAAGCAGGCTGCGCCGATTTTCACGCAATGCCTGATCGATTTTTTCACGTTCTTTCATTCTGGTCTGGAAGTTGGCCTGAGCTGCTGTAGATTGCTCCTGGGCATCAGACAATTCCTGGGTAAGACGTGCCAGTTCAGCTTGCAGCGCAACAGTTTTTTCATCCAGACCCTTACGTTCCTCTTCCAACCGTCCCAGGTCGCCGCGCAGACTTAAAATTTGGTCCTGGTTTGAGTGCTGGCGTTCTTCCATCACCGCCAATTCTCGATTCACCTTTTCCCATTGAATATGAAGATCGGCTGATTTGGCATGAAGCACGTTCAAACTGCCGCGGTTCATCGAGACTGCCTGGCGCTGAATTCCCAGCTTGTGTTCCACTTCATCCAGGCGGCGGCGTGTCTGCGCCTGGCGCTCTTCCTGGACATGATTTATTTCACGCGAATGCGCCAGGTCTACCTGCACTTTATGCCAGTGATAACCATACCAATCTCGTAAAAGCACGCGCAAATCGGCTTTAATCCGATCATACTCAATTACCCGCCGGGCCTGCTTTTCGAGGCTATGCAGGCGGGGTTCGAGCTCAGCCAGAATATCGTGCACCCGCTCGAGATTGCGCCGGGTGTTTTCCAACCGGTTCAAACTCTCCTCACGCCGATTGCGGTACAGGCCGATCCCGGCGGCTTCTTCGAAAAACCGCCGCCTTTCTTCAGGCTTCAGCGACAGGGCAGCATCGACCAGGCCCTGGCCGATTATGGTATAGGTCCGCTCGGCCAGGCCGGATTGGGCCAACAGCTCTGAAATTTCCTTCAGACGCACCCTCTGACCGTTGAGCAAATACTCATTCTGGCCATCCCGGTAAGCGCGGCGGGTAAGAGCCACTTCACTGAAATCGATCGGCAGCCAGCCGTCCGTGTTATCAAACATGATGGTGGCTGAGGCCATCCCCGCGCGTGGACGCTGCTCGGAACCGCCAAAGATCATATCCTCTGTTTTTCGACCGCGCAGCAGCGAGTAGGATTGTTCACCTAATACCCAACGCAGCGAATCGGCAATATTCGATTTGCCAGAGCCGTTTGGACCAACAATAGCGGTAATGATCCCGGGAAACTCAAACGGCGTTTTACTGGCAAAAGTCTTATACCCGTGAAGTTCCAGTGATTTTAAACGAGGGATGAATGCCTGGCTATTTTCCCTCATTCGATTAATCCCAACCGGTTTAATGCGTCTCGGGCTGCCGCCTTTGTGGCCTGCTGCTTGCTGTGCCCGGAACCCGTGCCGTATATTGCATCGTTCACGATCACTTCCACTTCAAAGTTTTTGGAATGATCCGGTCCAGAGATATTGCGGGTGACGTATTGAGGCGCAGGAAATCCCTGTGACTGGATCCATTCTTGAAACATGCTCTTGGGGTCATCGATGCGGTGAGTATACAGAACTTCATCTGCCGCTTTTCCGAGTAAGGGCGAGATGAATTTGATCACCACATCCAATCCCTGATCGAGGTAGATGGCCCCAATGAATGCCTCGAAGGTATCGCATAAAATAGGCGATCGATCCCGGCCGCCGCCGTGACTCTCTCCCCTGCCGAGGCGCATGGCATTTCCCAAATTGATCATCCGGCTAAAATTCGCCAGCTGATCAGTGTAAACCAGGGCGGAGCGCATGCGCGTTAGATCTCCCTCGGGCATTTCAGGATACCGGTTATACAGCCAGGCCCCTACTACAAAATCGAGGACTGCATCGCCCAGAAACTCTAATCTTTCATTATCTTCAAGCGCTTCTGGGTGCTCATTTAAGTAAGATCGGTGGGTTAATGCCCGGCTGAGCAGCAGCAAATCTTTAAAAGCCAGACCCAGCCTTTCTGCCAGATCACGAGGAGACTCTAGATCGGGCAGCGAATTTTGTTGATCCATCCAAACCTCCCGCGAACCAAGGGAGGGCGAGCCACCCTCCCCATTTCTGCCGGGCAGGGTAGCTGGCGCTCCTTTTGTTCTTAAAAAAATCTTAAATTAATCTCCCGAATGAGGGTGGTAATCACCTTCCACCCATATTTCGCCATGCGCGCCGATCTCTTTCTTCCAGATTGGGACGATTTCTTTTAACCGGTCGATGCCGTAACGGGCTGCTTCGAACACACCCGTGTCACGGTGAGCTGCCCCACAGGCGATCAAAACGGTAGGGGTCTTTGGCTCCAATCTGCCAATTCGCTGAACGATCACGATCCCTTCTACTGCGGTCCAGCGCTGGCGGATTTCATCAGCGACCTGGGCCATCTTGGCCTCTGCCATTGGGATATAAGCTTCATATTCCAGGGCAAGCGTCTCATGCGCTTCGCCGCGAGTAGTCTTTCCACGCACCATTCCGCTAAATACGCATACAGCCCCGGTAGTTTCAAGTGTAATTTGCTCCACCAGATCATCCAGGTCAAGCGGATCGTGGGTTACTTTCAGAATCGTGGGAAAACCGGTCCCGCCACTGACCGGCGGAAACAGGGCCACCTCCGCCCCCGCTGGGATAACATCCGTATCGAAGGCATACGCCTGGTTAACCGATATCAAGGCATTCGGCAGTAAAGGGGCCACTGCCGGATATTTTTGTATAATGGCCATTTTTAGGGCTGCTACCGTCATGCCTTCAGGCACATCCAGCTCAGCTCGTTGTGTCTTCGCGCGGTCGCGGAGACCCGCAAAAAAAAGGAGCGTAATTACCATATCAATATTCACTCACCGGGAGATCGATTCATTCACCACGTCACCGCTCACGCCACCATGTTTTTCCACCAGGCGTATGTTTTGGATGCGGCCTGTCTTTTCGACTGCTTTAACCATATCATAGACCGTCAATGCGGCTACCGAAACCGCCGTCAATGCTTCCATCTCGACCCCGGTCTTTCCACTGGTACGCACCAGGGCACGAATCTGCACTCCTGGTAAGCCGTCATCCAGGTCAAGATGGACTTCCACCTGGTTTATTGGCAGCGGATGGCATAAAGGGATCAACTCGGCAGTTTTTTTCGCCGCGATGATCCCGGCGATCTGCGCCACGGTCAGCACATCCCCTTTCTTCATCAGACCCTGGCGGATAAGGGCCACGGTTTCGGGTTTTAGATGCACTTCCCCCTGCGCCACCGCCCAGCGGTCGCTCACCGGCTTGGCGCCGACATCCACCATATGGGCGCTGCCGCTTTCATCGAGATGAGATAACCGGTCGGGAGACATGCCTGAATTATAATATAATAACCCCCGTGAGCTTATATACAAGATCTCCGAATACGCAAATTGCCAGCCATCAAACCGAAGGGTACACGATCCAGACCGACCTGTATGCCGGCCCGCTGGACCTGCTGCTCGATTTGATCGAACGAGCTGAGCTTGATATCACCAAACTGGCATTGGCCCAGGTGACGGACCAGTACCTGGCCTACATGCGCAACCTGGTAAACCGCGAGGCCGCAGAAGTATCTGCTTTTCTGGTCATCGCGGCGCGCCTGGTGCAGATCAAATCGGCTGCCCTGCTTCCCCGCCCACCCGCTGTAGAAGCCGGCATCGATGAGGAAGATTCGGCTGAGGCTCTGGCTCGCCAGCTAATTTTATACCGCCGGTTCAAGCAGCTGGCTGGATTCCTGGAAGAACGCCAACATGCGGGCCTGCGCACCTACTTGCGGATATTTGTGCCTGAAGTAAAGGTAGATGCGAAATTGGATCTCACCGGGGTAACCATGCAGGACCTGGTAAAAGCCGCCTGGCTGGTGTTTGCCACCAAAAGTGTACTGCCCGCGTTGAGCGAGGTGGTCAACATGCCGCGCATCACGATCAGCGACCGGATCCGGACCATCCTGGCGGCGCTGCGCAGTGGTGAATCACCGACCTTTCACCGCTTGCTGCAGGACCACTCAAGGCTTGAGGTGGTGGTGACGTTTCTCGCCATGCTTGAGCTGGTAAAACGGCACATCATTTCCGCCAGCCAGGAACGCTTATTTGACGATATCCAGATTCAGACTTCGGGAAATCTCGACGACCAGCCTGAGATCGAAATCGAATACACGGAATAATTAAGGATTGCTGCTGCTATTCTTCTTCATCCTCGTCGAACGGCAGCCGCCCGCCTAACCAGACGATCATCAGGCGCACATCATATTCGTGCGCCTGGTTGTCCGGGTATTTTTCCTTAAAGGCCGCATCCAGCACATCGTAATTTTCATCTTTTGGCCAGGCCGCGATGAAACCAGGCAGCCTAGTACGGTCCGCATCCGGGGGAAGAAGCTCCCACTTGCGCTCCACCAACAGGTCGTAAACCTGCTGGCGCAGCACTGGATCGAGCTCCGACCAGGCCATCAATACTTGGGCTACAAAATCGGGATGCTTCTCAAAAGCCGCAGCGCTGCCATTGACCTTCAACGCCAGCGGCGCTTGCATGCTGTTGCGAAATCCAGGCAGGCGGACATAGCGTTTAATTAGGTTCTGGATTTTACCTTTGCGTTCGGGTGAAAGGTCATCGAGGCGGCTGAGCACCTTTTGGAGCACTTCATGGCGGTATTCAGGCAGCATAAACTGATCAATACCGTGAAACAGGACAAACTGAACTTCATTCTTATCGCTCATGGGCACGATTATACCAAACCGTTTATAAATCTTTAGAAACCAGCGTGCTGGTCTCATCCAGCATTGAGATTTCAGCCGGGGTAAGCCGCCAGCCGGCAGCGCCGGCGTTTTGTTGGGCCTGCTGCGCATTTTTTGCACCCGGTATGGGCAGCGTGCCTTTACAGATGCACCAGTTTAATGCCACCTGGGCAATCGTCTTGCCTTCATGATCGGTGCCAATTTTCTTCAACAGCTGGACCAACGGTTTTACCTGGTCGAGGTATCTGCGGTTGTACTTCCGCCCGCGAAAACCGCGCATCGGATGTTCGGCAGAGTATTTACCGGTTAAGACACCCTGGGCTAATGGGCTGTAGGCGATGATCTTGATTCCCATCTCCTGGCACTGCTGCACCAGCCCATTCTGCTCAATTTTGCGGTTGAGCAGGTGATATTCGACCTGGTTAGATGCCAGCGGCAGACCTTCATGCTGCAGCGCTTCATAAGCGCGTTGAGTCCGGGTTCGGTCATAATTGGAAACGCCAACCGCGTCGGTTAATCCAGCCTGGCAGGCTTCTGCCATCGCCCCCATCCAGGTTTCGATTTTTACCGGTGGAAACGGATGGTGGACCTGGTACAAACCTACCTTTGGCAAATCCAGGCGCTGCAAACTGCCCTGCAGTGCCTTGATCAACGCTTTTCCAGTTAAACGCCAGGGAAACGGCAAAAATTTTGTGGCGACAACCGTGCTTGTTTCGGTTGACTTCAAAAATTTTCCCAGAAACTTTTCGGACTGTCCCTGGCCGTAAACTTCAGCCGTATCAAAAAAAATCATCCCGGCTTTGATGCTGGCTTGAAATGCGCCAAAAATGTCTTCTTCCGCGTATTCCTGCCGATACCCCCAAAAAGTACGGTCTCCCCACGCCCAGGCCCCCACCCCGAGCTCGATCCCTTGAAAGATCGCATGCTCCACTGAACCTGACTCATTCATGTTTTCTCCGGTGATTGGCAGCTCGTATTGATTATACGTCTTTCACCAAATTAAATACCGCAATCCCTTGCCGAAAAGATATCCTGATCTTAGAATGAGAGCATGCCAGATGATGTCACCCCCATTCGCCAGCAGTATCTCGAGATCAAACGCCAGCACCCAGAATCGATCGTCTTTTTTCGCCTGGGCGACTTTTATGAGACGTTTGACCAGGACGCCGAAATCGCCTCCCGCGAGCTGGATATCGTACTCACGTCCAGGCCGGTGGCCAAAGGGGTGCGCATCCCGATGGCCGGAATTCCATACCATGCCGTAGAAAACTACCTGGCCCGGCTGATCGATAAAGGGTACCACGTGGCGATTTGCGAACAGGTCGGCGAACAACCTGCCCGCAACGGGCTGTTTGCCCGAGAAGTGGTGCGCGTGGTCACACCCGGTACGATCGTCGAGCCGGGTTTGCTGCAGGGAGACCGCAACAATTACCTGGTCAGCCTGGTGCAGATGGATGACCGGGCCGGCCTGGCTGTGGTGGATATCACTACCGGTGAATTTACCACCACCGAGATCGAGGACGCCGATTGGCCGACCGCGCTGCGCGGGGAGGTGCTGCGCCTGAATCCGGCCGAGATCCTGCTGGCTGAGACAGCGCAGCTGCCGGAAGGCATCCCCGGACACCTGACCCGCTGGACGCCCTGGCGCTTTGAGCTCAACCGCTGCCAGGACCGCCTGCAGGTACATTTTGGGGTAGCCTCATTGGACGGCTTTGGACTGCGCGGGATGACCGCCGCCATCCGCGCCGCCGGCGCTCTGCTGCAGTACCTGGAAGAAACCCAGCCGGCTGCCCTAAAACAGCTTTCCGGCTTATCAACCTACAGCTTGCACGAATTTATGACCCTGGATGCCTCTACCCGGCGCAATCTGGAGCTGACCGAGACCATCCGCCAGAATACGGTGGAAGGCTCGCTGCTTCACGTGCTCGACCAGACCGTTACGCCCATGGGGAAACGCCTGATGCGCCAGTGGGTCAGCAAGCCGCTGCTCGATCCGGCCGTGATCGACATCCGCCAGGAAGGCGTGGCCTATTTCATCCAGGAAGGCGTGCTGCGGGCCGAGCTGCGCGCCGCGCTGCGCGTCCTCTCTGACCTGGAACGCCTGGTGGGCCGCACCATATCCGGGCATGCCCAACCCAACGACCTGATCGCGATCCGCGCCACGCTGCGCTGCCTGCCAAAAATATCCGGGCTGTTTGGCGATCAAGCCGCGCCGCTCAAGCCTGTGCTGGAAACCTTTCACCTTTGTTCCAACGAGCTTTCCCTGCTGGAAACGGCGATCAGCGACGATCCGCCTGCCACCCTGCAAAACACAGGCGTCATCCGGGCGGGCTATTCTGCCGAATTGGATGGAGTGATCGAGGCCTCGCGCCACGCCCGCGAGTGGATGGCCAACCTGGAAGCAGTGGAACGCGAACGGACCGGGATCAAGACCCTCAAGGTGGGTTACAACAAGGTCTTTGGCTACTTACATCGAGATCAGCCGCGGCGCAGCGGGCGGCGCGCCGGCCGAATATATCCGCAAACAGACCCTGGTCAACGCCGAACGCTTTATCACCCCGGAGATGAAAGAATATGAAACCCTGGTGTTGAATGCCGAGGAGCGCATCCACGAGATCGAAACCCGCATTTTCCGCCAGGTGTGTGCGCAGATCGCGGATGCCAGCCGCATGCTGCTCGACACGGCCCGCGCCCTGGCGCAGCTGGATGTGCTGGCCTCGCTGGCGGAGACAGCCGCCCTGCACGGCTATACCCGCCCGCAAATCACCACCGATACCATTCTCGAAATCCGGGATGGGCGCCACCCGGTGGTCGAACGCAGCATGCGCGCCGAACGTTTCGTGCCCAACGACAGCATATTTGAGGAAGGCGAGATCGTGCGCCTGATCACCGGCCCCAATATGTCGGGCAAGAGCACCTTCCTGCGCCAGGTGGCCCTGATCGCGCTGATGGCGCAGATGGGCAGCTTTGTGCCGGCTTCCCAGGCGCGCATCGGCCTGGTGGACCGCATTTTCACGCGCATCGGCGCCCAGGACGAGATCCACGCCGGGCAGTCGACCTTTATGGTGGAGATGATCGAGGCAGCGAACATCCTCAACCACGCCACCCCGCGCTCGCTGCTGGTGCTGGACGAAATCGGGCGCGGCACGAGCACCTACGACGGCCTGTCGATCGCCTGGGCGGTGGTCGAATACATCCACAACCACCCGCGCCTGCGCGCGCGCACCCTGTTTGCCACCCACTACCACGAGCTGACCCAGCTCAGCGACCTGCTGCCGGGGGTGCGCAACTACAACGTGGCGGTCAGCGAAACCGAAAACGGGGTGGTGTTCCTGCACAAGATCGTCCCGGGGGGCACGGATCGCTCGTACGGTATCCATGTGGCGCAATTAGCCGGCCTGCCGCGCCCGGTGATCGTGCGGGCGAGCGAGATCCTCCACCAGCTGGAAGCCTCCTCCGGCAAGGCGGTGCGCATCAACCCCAACCTGCCAGAACAGCTCATCCTCTTCCCCGAGACCAACCCGCTGCTGGCGGAATTGAAGGATCTGGATATCAACGCCCTTTCGCCAATCGAAGCCCTGAACCGGCTGTACGAGTGGCAGCGGAAATTCCTGAATTCGTAAAAAAAAGAGCCTTCGCTTTTATATTGAATCTGTCATTGCGAACTGCCCTTCGGGCAGTGAAGCAATCTTTTGCAATAAGATTGCTTCGCTGCGCTCGCAATGACGGTTTCTCATTTGCGTGGCCTGCGCCAGCGTGAGCGGCTTTTATCTGGGCGCCAACGAGATTCAAGCCAAAATAGTTTTTTGGTTTTTTGGGATTTATGGAGTTAACATAAATCCTTTTTCATAAATCAATTTAGAGGCAACAAATTTTTAAGATTTCTCCGCAAAACCCAAGAATTCATAGCTCCAGAATACTTTAATCGACTTTAAGAAAGCCGTACACATTGGTAAGAATTTCTTGACAAATCATATCTAAAATATTATGATTTGTGCTCTTCAATAGAAATGGCCAGGTGGAAAAGGTTCAACCCAATGGGCTGCCTGGCCGTTTTATTTTTTTTGTCGATGAGGTATTGGCATGGCAAACGTCGCATTAAATTCTGGATCTGCCCAGAAATGGCAGCTTCAGCCAAAATGGAAAGTATTAATCTCGGTCATTTTTGGGATTTTCATGGTCATCCTGGATACCACAGTGGTCAATGTGGCTTTTCAGACTTTACGCACCGAGTTTGGCGCATCGTTGAACGATTCGCAGTGGATCATCAGCATTTATGTCCTTTCCCTTGGCATCAGCACCCCGCTGGCGGGATACCTGGGCGACCGGTTTGGATTGAAACGAGTCTATTTAACCGGGCTGAGCATTTTTGTTTTGGGCTCCTTCTTGTGCGGGATCGCTCCCAGCCTGGGTTTCCTGATCGCGGCCCGCGCCTTGCAAGGATTTGGGGGCGGAATTGCCCTGCCATTGGGCCCGGCTTTTCTCTTCCGGACCTTTCCAGCCTAAAGAACAGGGCGTAGCCTTGGGAATATTCGGGATTGCACTGGTCGTGGCACCGGCCTTAGGCCCCATCCTGGGCGGACTGCTGGTCGACCAACAACTGTGGCGGGCGATCTTTTTCATTAATCCCCCAATCGGTATATTGGGAATCTTCCTCGGCTCGCGATTCTTACCGGCATTTACCAGCGACACCAAACCAGTCTTTTGACTGGCCGGGACTGATCACGGAAATCATCGGTTTTGGCTCGATCCTGTATGCCACCTCGATTGCCGCCAACCACGGCTGGGATGCGCCGGGGGTAATCCTGTGGTTCGGAATTGGCATCACCGGCCTGGCAGCATTCGTGGTGGTGGAGCTGTTTATCGCCAAAAGACCGTTGCTGGATCTACGCCTGTTTACCAAGCGCACCTTTCTCAATGCCACCGTGCTGGGGTATGTCAGCGTGATCGCCCTGTTCGGCGCCGAATTCATGATGCCGATCTTCTTGCAGGCCATTCGGGGGAAGACCGCGCTGGAGACCGGCTTGATCCTGCTGCCGATGGCCGTCACCAGCGGCAGCGCCACGATTATTGCCGGGCGGTTGTATGACCGCTTTGGGCCTCGCCCGCTGGTGGGGTTTGGTTTCTTGATGTTAATCATCAACACCTGGCAGCTATCGCAGATCAAGGCCGACACCCCGATCAGCACGATCATGATCCTGCTGGCGCTGCGCGGCCTGGCCGTGGGTTCGACGGTCCAGACCACGTTTATCACCGGGCTTTCCGTGGTCCCTTTGAAGGATATCGCCCGCGGGTCCTCGCTGACCAACGCCACGCGCAACGTGGTGCAATCGATCGGGGTCGCCATCCTGGCAACGGTATTGACCAGCGCTTTATCCCCGCAGATCGCGGCTTTCCAACAGCAGTTCCAGGAAGCGCCGCCCAAAATCGGGGCTGCCCCGGTAGCGATATGCACCCCTCAACCTGCTTCGGTATTGGTTGCCACCAATGGAGGTTTTAATGCGGGTTCCGCCCAGCCGTCTGCCAGCCTGGTGCAGATATTGGGCCAGGCCTGCAAAGAAAATATCATCGGGTTTGAACGCGCTTACACGGTAACATTTTACGCGGCGATCGTGGCCTTGGGTTTGGGGCTGATGCTGCCGGGCTGGCCGCTGAAATTCGCCGGGCGGCGGGCAGCGGATTCACCGCCGGTCGCCGGGCATTAACGAAAAGATAGCGGCGAGGGTTGCAAAAAAGGTAAAAGCAGACTATAATAGCGGTCGTTGTTCGGGGCGTGGCGCAGTCCGGCTAGCGCGCTTGCATGGGGTGCAAGAGGTCGGAGGTTCAAATCCTCTCGCCCCGACTACAAAAATGATAGGTCGTCAGTCCCCCATCGAGGGGTGATATCAAATCCTCTCGCCCCGACTAAAAATAGGAACCGCTGAAAAGCGGTCCTTTTTTTATTGGTCGTCGGTCCCCCACTGCCCCAAGGGGTGCTTCGCGAGGGGGTGATATCAAATCCTCTCGCCCGACTACAAAAATGATAGGTCGTCGGTCCCCATCGAGGGGTGATATCAAATCCTCTCGCCCCGACTACATTGAAAACCGTCGAAAGGCGGTTTTCGTTTTTATGGTTGGCGCTACCCCGCCCGCAGGGAGTACTTCACAACGAGGGTGAAATCAATACCTTTCGCCCCGACATAAATTATTCAGCCGCCGGTTCAGCCCTTCCGGCCCCACCCATCGCGCAGCGCCCGGATGGCGTTTTCACCCAGGATCTTGCGGATGAGCGCCTCGCTGTGACCGTCCGCCACCAGGCGCTGGGTGAGGCGCGGCATGCGCGAAGCGTTATCCAGGTCTTCGGGCGGGGTAGCGAAGCCGTCGAAATCGGTGCCGATGCCCACGCTAGTCCTCCCCACCCACATTCACCAGGTACTGCATATGGCGAGAGACAAAGTTGAGGCCCTGGGCGCTCTCCTTGGGCATCAGCCAGTAGGGCATGAAGATCACCCCGATCACGCCGCCGTCCCGGGCAATACGCTTGATCTCCCAATCGGTGAGGTTGTACGGGGTAGGGTCGAGTTCGTAAGCGCCAACATGGGTGGCAAAGAGCGGCACTCGCCGCCCGCTGGCATCGATGATGTCGTAGATTTCTTTGCGAGCGACCGGCGAGCTGTGAGAGAGATCGATCATCATGCCCAGCTCGATCATTTTCTCCACCACCTGTTTGCCGGTCTCTGTCAGGCCTTGGGTCAGGTCGCGCCACATACCGGGATGGACAGAGAGCTTGGCCACATCGTCGGGGAAGGGGTAGGTGGGATGGACGACCAGATTGGGGTAGAAGTGGGCCAGGGTCAGGCTGGCCACACCGCGGTTGAAGAGGGCTTCCAGATTCTTCAAGGCACCTTCGGTGCTGGTCGTCTCCAGGCCCAGGCTGTGAGCTCCTTCCACGGCATGAATGGCCATGATAGGGCGATGGCCCTTGGGCATCTTCAGGAAATCATCAAGCGACTTAACCGAGCCGGCAATTTCCGTCCATTCATAGCCGCTGGTATTGTCGACCGCTTTTTCGAAATCGTCCATGACGGCCAGGGTGGCTTTAAAGGGGGGCGCAGACATCAGCTTCTTCCAGAGATCGGGGCGCAGAAAGCGGAAGATCTTGATGATCGGAAAATCCTTCTGCAGCCCCCGCTCGGGGACGTGCAGGGTCGAAAGGATGACATCATAGCCGCCGTCGCGCAGGCGGGGAAAGCTGGCCCGCACCGACATGGGATTGCCGTGGATGGTGCGGTTCATCACGTAGCGTAAATTCAAGTTGCGCTGAAAGATCTGCTGCTGCATCGAGGGGTGAATGTGCAGGTCGACGATTGTGGCTTCTTTTTGGAGCTGCCGCCAATCCGGTATCGCCATGGTAACCTCCCTAACAAATTAAAAACCTTGATGGTTTTCTCGCTTAGAAAAAGAGCTATCCAATCCAGTGTAGCGAAACCCAACATCCTCGGTTGTGTTGGGTTTCGGGGCAGCAGTTTGCATTCCAAAAGCTCAAAATTGTGCCCCTCAACCCAAC
>CAWJKU010000001.1:0-779646 GCA_963843535.1 uncultured Chloroflexia bacterium | reverse complement strand
GAATATACCGGATCCTATTTGATAAAATAAACAAAAAAACTGACCTTTTATGTAAAACAATTATTGTCAAAAATAAAGATTAATACCAGACATCCACGTGCCGGGTGTACACGCTAGCGGGAAACAAAATCCGCGTGGTACGTTACGGAGCCGGTTCTATCCGAAAATAATATAGTTGCCATTTGGTTATGCCTCAGATACCAGCCTCGAAAGCACATCCTGCCAGCAATTGAATAAAAAGAAATGCCCTTTTCCAGGCAGGAACGTCACGCGGGTGTGAGGAATAACCGCGCACAAAAACCTGGCGGCATGGAGGGGAACATTAACGTCCGCCTCGCCATGCCAGATATCGATCCGCGGCTGCACGCCTGCCGGGTCAAACCCCCATGCCTGGTTGATCAGGATATCATCGCACGCAACGCCCCGAGAACCAGGGCGAAAACCTTCCCGGACCGAACTGACAAATATCTCGAAATCCTGCGGTGCATAAAGAACCGCCTTATCCGCGGCCGGAATGGAAGACATCAATTGGCGAGTGGTTTTCTCGATGTCTCCCATCACCATGCCCCGCATCTGCCAGCGGATTAATTTTGTAAACCAGGGGAACCAGCGGGCAGATTTTGCCAGGACCTGGTTGAAAAATGGCATTCCCTGGTAGGCTCCAGGGCGGTTCATGGGCGCAACGCAGCCGTACACCGCACCTGCGAGAACCCTTTCTGGGAGCTGGTGAGCACACGCCAAAGCATGCGGCCCACCGGCGGAATATCCTTCCACGTAGAACTCGCCGATTCCCAGGTGGTCGGCAAGGTGGCAGACATCCCCGGGCCAATCAACCAAACGGCGTTGAGGTTGAAAATCGGAGAGACCATGTCCCGGCCGGTCGACGGAGATAAATCGAATGCCCATCTGGTCGAGCATGCTTTCCGCTGAAGGGTGCTCAAACCTTGAACTGGCCGAGCCATGGAAGTGGAACACCGGGCGACCGGTGCGCGCGCCGTATTCGGCGAAGCCCAGGCGCCTGCCGTCTTTGAGGGTTACAGTTTGGTTTATTCGGTCCGTTGGCATAGTTGATTACCTATTAGGGAAAAACGCCAATACTGTAAGGTAAATCGCTAAACACCTGCCTGAGGTCTTTGGAACAACATAATCATAAGCGAAATTACGTAACACAGAGAAACAATCATAAAGGCTGACAACATTCCGTATTGGAGACCTGGAACCAGTGAACCTTGGGGGTAGATAACCTGAAATGCCACCCTCGTCAGCCACAAAATACTTGTTGCCGCAAGCATCACGATGATTGAATATCGATTTGATTTGTCTCCATAAATCAACAGTATGTTTACAATGCCAAACAATACCAAAGACAAAGAAAAGAACACATTAATAGCCCGGACGGCGGCTACCAACTCCGTTGCATTGCTATCAATATAGGAATACCAATTCCATGCTCTGGGTACAAAAAAGTGCCATATTCCAAAACCAATCGAAGCACTGCTGCCAATCATCACGAATATCTTCACAAGCAGATTCATAGTCATATTTCCTGGTAATTCTTGAGTACGCCCAACTTCCGAGTTCACCCGCGTGGCGGGTGAACTCGGGACTTGGTTTGTATTGATCGTTACCCTTCAACCTCGATGCGGTCCACCTGGACCTGCGAGCCGTTGTAGTCAGGCACATTGCTCAATAATGTGCCATAAAGATGAACGATCTTGCCGCTGTCGCGTAGTGTCTTGATCTGCGCTTGTACCGCCGGGTCCATTGAATCGATGCCAAAGTAGATGATCTGCCCCAAGTCCTGCCGCTCAAAGTAGTCATCATACTGTGCGCCGGGCTGCGTACTCTTGATGACCCCCCACCAGTCAGCTAACTCTTCTGTGGTACCTGGTGGCATGTAACCGCCCGAGGCATTTTCTCCTGAGTTATTACTTCCTCCTGGGCCACCACCACTTGCTTCTGTGGTTGCCTCAACGGTCATGGCAGGTGTTGGGCTTTTTTGTCGCTGCCAGGCCACACTCTCCCCGGAAATAAGCCCACTCGTCACAGGTGCTGCCATCCGGAAAAACACATATTCCGGATTGGCTGCCATCGGCAGCCGTGCGAATTTCGAGTTTGTTCCCTTGCTGCTTGCAATAGACCGAGGCGGGATTTGGCATACTCACCTGAGGTATGTCCGTCCCAGTAGATTCAGTGTCTGGACCTGGAACGCTGTCCAGTAAGTGCCCAACGGAACACTGTGCAGGCTGTCAGTGCCAACAATATGATTGTGAATGTAAAGATCCTTTTCATTTTTTCCTTTTTTTGTTGTTCTAGATTTTGTGTAATTCGTCCGTTTGCGAAATGGGATGAGGGTCTCCCGGTTGTCTTATGTTTTTATCTTCAACTCTATGTCATTTTCCCTTCTTAAACCAGTTGCTTTTTTCGTTTCTTGACCAAAGACGCCAAGTCCTGCGAGATAGTTCCGGAAATCACAAAAGTCGTTCATGGTTGTTTTTGAACAGTTAACTGCCTTGCCCGTTACCCCACAGGATGAGCGCGTATTGCCTTTCTGGTAGATCAAAAGCCATTTCACCGGTGAGGTTAGAGCGGTATGATTTGTGGAGAGTAATATGACAAAAAATGTGTTTGAAAACCGGCCAATCACTCCAGTAATTCGCCTTTATAGGCTTTACATTAACCATCCTTTGTGCAAGTACTGTATTGAGGCCCAACGATCAGCGCGTCAGCCGCCGCGTCCTACCGAATAAACTATACTGATCGAGATCACTGTGCGGGGCGCAAGTCGGCGGTACCCGCTTGTTGGGCGCGCCACTTACCTGAAACTGCAGACAACATTAGCCACGGTTCGATAACAATATTAATCAGTACGTGGGCAAATATACAGGGCCCCAAATTACGTCCGCCCGCGAGATAGATGATAGCCAGAAAGATCCCTAGAACTGACGTCGATAGGATTGCCGGAAGCGTAACCTTGAAGTCGCGCTTTGCGAGTAGTGTCCAACTGGTATGTGCCAAACCAAATGCGACGCCGGAAATGACGACCTGAAGGATGGGATGCAAAACCACCCGACATGAACATATCCATGATCCAACGTCGAAAGAAGACCTCTTCGACGATGCCGCCGACCAGCTGCCGAGAGAATCCCCAGGAGTTTAAACAGTGAGATTTCGTGCTGCATACTTGCAACCAAAGGGATGGCTTTCATTGTGTAGAAAACATATGCGATTGCTATGATCGTGGCGAGTATCCACGCTAACGGAGGAGCTATTGATCTCTCTCTCAAAGCCGAGATTTTGAAACATGGGGATTGGATGCCAAAAAAGACTCATCGCCAATGGGCTGAACATAAATAATGAGGTCATGCCTAAAATCAATGCGGTTTTGCTTCGATCAGTCATTGTTTTTTCCTCTCACTTCCTTCTTACTTGTGTGTATTTGATGATTATACATCGGACCTAATTAGAGGGCGGATAAGGCCAAGCTTGAGCTCTGCAAGTGCTTCTGCTATTTCATTTCATTCATGTGGTCCTTCCTGATTGTTGATCATATAGCCTGTTGCTTGGACTTGAATATGGAATAGCCAAACAAACCAATGCCCACAACGTAAAAAACACTCTGAACAACATTCACTTGCCAGCGTAAGTTTCCGATGGGTGCGGAGGTGATGAAGGCCATCACTTCCACAAAGCCGATCACGAACAGCAATACCCAGAAGGCCCATTTTTGGCCTGCGATCAGGCTTTTTCGGATGAGCAACCACACCAGCACCGAGAGGGCCACCGAATAAGAGTTGTACAGGATCGTCAAACCATTGAGCGATGCAATGACCCTGGCATCCAAGCTGGCGATTTCAGATTTTTCAAACACCGCCAATAATAATCTTTCGATTACTACGCTCCAACAATCTTTTTATTTCTTCCACATTATCAGTTTTCATTGAAGGAATCCCCAACGGTTGTTGCTTTGTATATATGTGATTGAGTTTGTCCTCTCCGAATCTGTGATATGGCAACAAGTGAATTTCGGTCGCACTAACTTCGGAAAGGAACTCATCCAATGATGATATTTGCTCGAAATCATCATTCATGCCTGGAATCAAAGGGATGCGAAAAACAACCCGATTTCCGTTTGCTAATAGCCGGCACGCGTTTGATAAAATAATTTCATTTTCAACCCCGGTGTGCTTTTTATGAAACACCGGATTGATACCCTTTATATCTAGATAAAAAATATCCACCATTTTGGCCAGCGGTTCAAGTTGATCCCATTTCAAGAATCCGCAGGTTTCCAGAACCACATGGTAACCTTCTTTTTTCAGTTCTTTCAAAAGATCCACCAAAAACTCGTATTGCAGGGTTGGCTCGCCACCGGAAATCGTCACTCCACCGCCGGAACGCCGGTAAAAGGCTTCTCCTTTTCTGACTTCGTTCATGATTTCGTCTACGGTCATCGGTCTGCCAATCATCTCAAGCGCCTCCGCCATGCAAGCGTCGGCGCATAGCCCGCAGTTGTCGCAAAGAGACCAGTCAATCCGCTGCTCACGGGCTAAATCAATTGCCTGCCGGGGACAGGCCTCCCGGCACTTTTCGCAGGCAATACATTTATTCCGATGAAACGACATCTGCAGCTTAGGAGATATCGACTCTGGGTTTTCGCACCAAAGACATCTCAAGGGGCAACCCTTGAAAAAAATAAGGGTGCGAATACCGGGACCGTCGGTCACGCAATAATTCTGAATGTTGAAAATAGTTCCTTTCATCAAGCGCTATATTCCGTTCTGGAAATTATTTCATCCTGAGTTTGCCGGGTTAATTCAACAAACCTTGCGCTATAACCAGAAATTCTAACCAACAGGTCCTGAAAATCCCCTGGATGTTGTAGCGCTTGTTGCAAGGTTTTGGTGTCTACTACCGTTGTTTGCAGATTTTGTCCACCATAATCGAAAAAATATGCCAGGATCATATCCTTGAATCTTTGAATTTTATCCTCGCTATCGAAAAGTGAAGGATTGAATCTTAAATTTACGGAAACTCCACTAATCACTTTCGAGAGATCTAATTTGCTGACTGACTTCAAGGTAGCGGTATACCCTTTTTTTTCTCTTCCCCTGGCGCTTCCGGCGCCTATGGAAAGAGGCTCCAACTGTTTTCTTCCATCTGGAGTGGCTCCGGTGACATTCCCGAAAACCACATGACCGTTTTCCGAATGCACCCCGATGGAGTATTTTCCCTCTCGAAAAGTAGTGTATTTCTCTGCTTCTGTAGCGCAAAAACTGGCTACGTCCCTGGCAATAAAATCCACCCGGTCGTCGTCGTTTCCGTACTTTGGAATCTTGTTGACCAAATACAATCTATCGGTTTCATAACCGGCGAAGTTTCGTCGCAAAATATTTTTTAGTTCTCCCAGTGTATACTTTTGGTCCTCGAATACCGCTATTTTGATGGCCGCCAGGGAATCGGCCAAAGTTCCTAAACCGAGCAACGAAATACCGGTCAAGTTGTGTTTTACCCCGGCCGCTTTAACATCCCGGCCGCTCTCCATCGTACCGTCTGCAATGGCGGAGATAAAGGTATTCGGTAAGAACTCTTTATGAGCCTGGTCCACCTTGCCGAGCGTAGTTGTGGTATTTTTGATAATATAAGATAAATAGTCTTTGTATGATTCGTAAAAATCTTTATAAGATTTGTAATCCTGTTTCTTTTTAAGAAACAATTCGAGCGTTCTGGGCAGGACCACATGGGCGGCACAAGCCGAACCATAAGTGGAGAGGGGAATCGGTTCAACGCAACCCGAAAGAATGTAGTCTCTTGAATCCTCCAGTGGGAATCCGGCAGCCACAAACCCCTTGATTACGGTTTCATCGTTGAAAATCTGGACCGTATTGGCCCCGCTGCCCATGATTTCGGCGACATAGTGTAAAAATTTCTCCGGGGTTCCCTGGTGAATCCGGACCGCCGGATTGGGTTGAATCATCCTACAGTTGGAAAGCGCTTCGAGAAACAGGTACGAGACTTCGTTGGTTGCATCTTCTCCCTCTTTGTTTACTCCGCCGATGGTCAGGGTAATCCTGCCGCTGTTTCCGTCTTCAAACAGGCTGGCTCCGTTGTGGAGAAGAAATTCGATTTCATTGGCTTTTAATAGGTAACATTCGATTAATTCCAGAGCTTGTTCCCTCGTAATTCGGCCATTCTCAAGGTCTTTCTGGTACAAGGGATACAAAACCTGGTCCCAACGGCCAAAAGGAACCTCATGGCCGCAGTCATCATTTAAAACTGAAATATAAATAAGCCAGAGAGATTGCAGTCCTTCATGAAAAGTTTGCGGAGGACTCGCGGGTATACGGCGGCATATTTTGGCGATTTTCGATAAATCTGCTTTTCTTTCGGAAGATTTGGTTTCTCTTGCCATTGATTCAGCAAGTTCAGCATACCTGTTAGCAAAGACGATCACGGCACGGCATGAATCGGCCAGCGCGCGGTAAAATTCGATTTGTTCTGTGGCATTCGGAAGATGAGGGGATATTTTCGACCGATATTCTTCCGCTTCCCGGATAATTTCATTCAAGCCTATTTGCACTGCTTTTTCAATATTCGGATGAAACAGAAAAATTCCTCCCCCAAAGGCATGCTCGGCAGTATAGGCAAATCGATTCATCAGTTTTTTTTCTTCAAAGGAAAGATTAGGACGGTAACGAGTGTAAGCATTCCGTTTTTTCCAGTAGGGTAATATGATTCCGGTAAGGTCCATCTTTTCCCCATCGCCAACTTGGAAGCGCTGCGAGGGCGAGGAACGATTTTCAGGATTATCGAGTTTTATGCCCAACAGCATTTTGGCCAATGACAGCCGTTCTCCCAACGCTTTGTCTACTGTATCAACCAGGCCGGCCGTTGCATCAATGATTTTTCCGATGAATTTCTTGGCCGGTTGGTTAAACTTTCCTGTGTTGGCTACCTTAACCATCCGTCGAAAATTTATACTACTAGAGTCCCTTTTCATTGAGTATTATTGGTTTATATATCTGGCATCGAGGAACAACCGAAAAATACTCTACACCCAGCACGTCGTTCCCCCTTAAGACTCTAGAGGAACAGTGTAGCAAGAACGAAGTGTCGCACCGTTCACTCAATTTATTTTCCTCGCAGCTGGGTGAGCCAAATACTGCCATCTTTTTCAGAGCGTTTTCCTTTCCTTAATCCATGCAGGTTGGTTAAGAATGAGTTATATACCAGCCCACCCAGTGCAATGTTGATCTCTCCCTGGATAACTCTCTGGCAGTTCAGGTTGTCACAAAACACATAAAGATTCCCATTGGAAGCCTCAAACAGTTTCATCCACTTTTGTTTCCTGGCCATTTGATCCTTATGTACATCTCGCTCGACCTCGATGAAAATCACCTCGCCAGATTTTGGATCAGCAGCAATAATATCTGGGATAAATGATTCACCATTGGCTAATTGAATTTCCTGCGCCTGGCCTCGAAGTTGAAAACCTTCTTCCATAATTTTTTCCGCGGCTTGAATGTTCAAAATGGTATGTTCAGGGGATGAATGGCGAAGTATCATCCTGTCATACTCATTTTCCTTTGGGACTTGTCCTGTTAACGCCTGGTATGCAACTTTTCCGTGCTCGGTTAAATGCAAAACATCCGGAGGGTTACCACCAGAGCTAGAGCCTTCCTTGGGAATTCCATCGACTGCTTCTATTAAAATTGGATCGGCTTCTTTTTCAGGAGTCATCAGGCAGTTCAGAGCTTCATCCAGGTTTTTGTTGGCTTCAGATAATGAAAGGCGTTTGGCCATTATCTTCTTGATGGATGGCCGCAAAGCCATGCCTGTTTCGCCCATGACAAGAATGGCAGTCGATGATTTTTCAAAGACATTTGACGCTTGCCAGGTTTTCATCCAATCCGGGATGAATGTCAGCGGATGTGGGTTGTATAGATTATCATCTAACGGCTTTGGCGCCTGGATAGCCTGATCAGCTACATCTTTCTGGACCTGTCGCAGAGCAGCCAGGTGGGCATCGAGGGCAGCTTTTTCGGCCTGCAATCTTGTGTTGGTTTGTAATAAACCTGCGTTTACCTTCTCAAGCTCAGCATATTTTTGGCTCAGTTCATTCAAACTGCGTTTGACCTCAATCATGGCGTCTGGTTTTTCCTTTCTTGATGCATCGCCTTGCATTGCCCGCAACCGGACGTAGATCAGGTAAGCCAGATCTTCGTCGTTAAAAGATTCCAACGGGCGGTTCGCCTTTTCACACGACTCATCGTAGTCCTGATCCAGAAACCGTAATAGGGCGACCAGCTGTTTATGGGCGTTTTCCCATAATTTCTGCGCGTTGGTCTGCATTTTTTGCTCGTGCTCCTCACTTTGCCCGATGATGTCTCTGGAGATTCGAATCGACTGATTCCGCTGGAATTCTTCTAACGAGAGATCAACCACTGGTTTTCCTCCAAATTTGCCTTCATCTTGCGGGAATCCGCAAGTTTTTGGAGTCGCCTGATCCAGATTATTCTTTTCAGGAGCGCTGACCCATTGCAAAGCGCTGCGGGCAGCTTCAAGGTAACTTAGGGTCGTCGCAAGCATCTGCGTATGCAGCCCCATACCGATTGGGGGAACTCGGGTGCGGTCAACTTGCTGCGCCAGTTCTACAGCATGTTGGAGAGTTTGCTGAGCAGATCTAGATTGTGAAAACAGATCACCTTGTTGTTTGGTGGCAATCACATGCGCAATCTCCCCATCCAGAACCGTCAACTCAGAAATCCATGTTTGCGCAGATCGCCGGTAATCCTCCACCTCCTTGACTTCCGGTAATAACAGGACCGGTTTCCCCTGATCATCCAGCGGAGATACCATGGCGCCGATGATCGTAAAGAACACGGCAATTCCCAGGAGAACCAGGCCGAATTTCTGCAGCTTCTCTTCTGAAATATGAATTTCTGGATTGCCCGGATTATTCACTGTCATGGCCAAATTCTCCGGTTTCAAGAATTTGCGTGACGGCTTCCAGGTCTGAGACCGCAGAGCCATTTCGTTTTCCACGTTGCTTCAACTCTGCAATGACCTGCTTGCCGCGCTCATAATCGATATTACGGATGAATTCGATTCGTTCGGCAACCACTTCGAAAACGGGGGTGGTCGTGTTGGGCCGGTAGCGCAACTGAATATGACCTTCCACTCCGATCCGGCTGCCTTTTTGGACATGCCCATACACCAACTCGGCCAGGGTGCCATATATCAGGACGCGTAACCCTTTTACCGGTTTCGATTCGGGACTGCCATCGATCATCAGATACAGGCGAACATAAGGGACGGGATCCTGATTCTGGGGGCGTAAATAATCAAAATAGATGTCCCCGGTGATATCGCCGCGCTGCCAGGTTAAATTGCCTTGTGCCATGATTTGTTTTCTCCTCATCTAGATTTTGGTAGGTGTTTGATTTGAATGCTCAGCATTCTGAGGTTTGCCTTTCCGGCTTCTCAACCATTGATCCATCCTGGTCCCTCCTCAATCTCAAAAACCAATCCCAGCTCATCCGCCAGCAATCGAATTCGATCTCTTTTCGCCTCTGCAAACAGCATTCGCCAGTCCCGATCGGAAGGGGAATAAAACGTGAGCGATTGCTTAATCAGGCGGGCAAGTTGTCGGGGAGATAAATCAGCCAGGCGTTCACTGGCGCCGCCGGCGCTGATCCCAGGATTTTCTTTCAGTTTAGCGATGGCCAGGCTGTACGGATTCTGGATGCTAGGTTGGGAAGCGCCGTGAATAACCCAGGATACAAACGGTACGGCATTCTTTTCCTGATCCAACAGAATCTGACGATTTTTCCTGTCTGCCCGAGCTAAAAGTTTTTCTAACGACCAATTTCCCTTCGAATCAGTCACCGCCTCCACCGTTTGAAAAAATGGATCATTGGCGGGTAAGGTGGACGAATCTTGGGTTGAGGAGGTATCTTTATCTTTTTGGGAATCTTTAAAGCGGTTAAGAGTCTTTAAAAGAGTCTCAAAACAATCTTTGTCATCCAGGTCGAGCGTCTCAAGACAATCATTAAGGATAACGGTGAGAGTCTCAGAACAACCATTGGTTGATTTTGACAGTCTAAAAACAACCTTTGATTCATTTTTGACAGTCTCAATACAATCATTGAGGTCAGTGCTAATATCCTCCAGCCAAGAATAAAGTTCATCCAACACGCCATGGTCTTCGCAATCTACCAGCACTGACGAGGCTGCCTGTCGGATCTTTTCATGTTGAGGGATAAGGGGATCGACACGCTGCACCTTGAATTTCCAGGCATAATTCCCGGCTGAATTCATGCGGTGATCGGTACGGTCCACGAATCAGCCCCAAAAGATCCTGGAGGCGTTGGCGACGAGAAAATTCCTGGTCGGTGCGGTTGGTCAGTTCATCTTTGCGTTTCCCATGTTCGATCCTGGCCGGCAGCCAGGTAGCCACCGTGCGCGGATTTCTGATCCCCAATCGATTGGCAATCGCTTCATAACCACCATCCATCCAGACCTCATCCCGCAGTTCGCCAGTCTCATCGTTGAAGTAACACAGGTTGCGCAGGACCAGAACAAACATGGCTGCATCTGGTCCCAGGGCAGGCAGCCAGTTTTTGAGGAAATACCAACTGACCAGGATAAATTCACCCTGGGCTAAAATCCGGTCCGCCAGTTGATCGGCAAGCGTAACAAGCTCTCCATCAAGCCGGCACCCTACCAGGTCGCGGACAACCTCCTGAACGGTCAAATAACGAGGCAGTATATTCTCGAAATTATCCGAAGGCAGACGAACAGGGTAACTCAATATCTGTTTGGGATCTGCGGCTACTACAGCCTGAAGCGCTGTAACAGGTGTTTCGTGAATCCCATGGTCAAGCAAAAAAGATTTCAAGTCTTCAGCATCCCCTGGTGTCAGGGGGGTATCAAAAAGGATATATTTGTTGGATGATTTTTTGGCGCGCCCGGTGCGTTTATCCACTTCATGATCGGTTTCGCTTTTTCTGGCAAACCAACCCAGGCTGCTGCCAGGCTGCAACAAACGAAAGAATTGCGCCCGGCTGATCCCTGCCCACTGGCAAACTTGTTCAGCCCGAACCGAGACTTTTTGATTTCCCTTTTGAGACTTTCCTCCAGAAGCCAGATAATATTCCTGCCATAAGGCCATCACCAGAAAAATAACTTGGGCCTGGACATACGGAAGCCAGCGCAGGTAATAGACTGGCAATCGAACCACACGTCCGGGTTCAAGAAGCATAGTCCCGAATGGAACTATATAAGATATCCAGTTCAACCTGGGATCGGCGTTCGGTTTCTAGCGGCTCCAGATCATCCGGATCATCGGGGCTATCCAGATCGCACACCGGGTCACAGACCATAAAACAGACTTTGATACCCCGATTCATCACCCCGCTTAGAAACCGCTCCAAGGTGGAGGTCAGGCGATCTGCCAACCAATCCCGGCCATACGTGTTCATGCAGCCGATCACAAACGTGTTGTCTTTGAAATCCTCCAGGTGGACTGGTTTGACCCAGGTCTCAAAAGCAGCCCGCGACATGTCCATTTGCAGATTGGCGATCGCGGCTTGCCAGGCTTTTTCCGGGGTAATTTCAGTCGCTGCATCCATAAAGACATCCTTAACAACAATTAATCGAATATCAAAAACTACGAAATAATGGCCTTACGGCGGTAAAATTTTCTTGCAGGGATAATTTCTACACACCTGCTCAAAAAAGGTTCTCTACGGCCTTCCTGATCAAGCAACGTCTGCGGCAGCGTCTGCGTCAACGTCTGCGGCGTGTCAGCAGCGCGTCTGCGGCATGTCAGCAAGGACGCAGACGCTTCAGACAGTCAAAAAAAGAGAGGCACTATTTTCCGGAAACGTTTATGAGTATCAACCTCATTCCTGAAATAAGGTCTTGCCGATCAACCTGGGAGACGGCTGCAGGGGTAGGCTGCCATCCTGATAAGCCTTTGAACCCAGCTCGATGAAAAACCGGACAACCTCTCCGACGGGCAGGGTGTGCTCCTCGGCGATCAAGCGTATCTCTTCCTTTAATATGACGGGAATCCGATAAGTAACCCGCATTTCCCAATCGGAGAGATCTTCTTGGCTTTTCTTGACCTTCTTCTTTTTCGCTCCTGTCACTTTTTTGTCAGGGACCGGAAAAGCATCCTTTAGCCAACTGTGGTTGCCGGCAATGGTCGTTGATGTAATCGGGTTTGTTTTGCTGTCCTCTGGAAACAAGGTCATGCGCTGCGCTTTCGGGTAAGCGAAAAGAGTGAGTTGGCCGCTGCGGTAAAGTGTCAAACCATATTCCAGGAAAGCGCGAACAACCTCGTCCCTGGGCACCGAAAGACTTTGAGAAATTTCCACAATCCATTCCACAGCATGGCGTGGAACACCGCGGTAGGTCACAGTTTCAGACCGGTGAGCGTTCTCCCATTTTCGAGACCTTTTCTTTCTGAAGTCTGCTGTCGGAATTAAATCCAAAGGTTGATCAGGAGGCATCTGCTCTGGGAGCATCGTGGAACTTTGCTGCGGATTCTTATCAACATCCATCATTGTCTTGGGATTGCGTAAACCTGAGAATGCATCGCGTCTGGACATCATGCCCTCTAATATTTCAATACGAGAAAAGTCAATGCTTTGTACTCTTGTGCCGCTCGCGATTCCGGCGCATATTCGAAGATCGTCTTTGCTTCAGACCAACATTCGCGCAGGACAGTAGCCCGGTGGATGGGGGAGAGCACCTGCTCATTGAAGTTTGAATGTAAGTCTTGCAGAGAGTCGCGTGACTCGCAGGTGCTGTCGAAAAAGGTGGGGAGAATACCCAACAATCCCCCTTTCCAATTCTTCTTATCCCTCAGGGTCTGGATCGTGGTGACCGTCTTGGCTAAAGAATCCAACGATGCAAACTCAGTTGCGGTAGGGACTATTACCAGGTCAGCCGCCCAGATCGCGCGTTCCTGCAAGCCATCCACAGATGGAGAGGTGTCAAAAATGATGTAGTCCAAACGGTCCTTTGTGAAGGTTTTTAGCAGGTCTCTGATGGTTGAAATCGGCTTATCTTGAACGCCGAGCATCATTTGCGCTGCCGAAGTCATTGAGTTGCCTGGAATCAACCGCAATGAATCGCGCCCGGTATCTCGAATCCATTGACGAATAAAGGTCACTTCATTTGGAGAATCCGGCGAGGTGGTCAAGAAATAATACGTGCCCATCTGGCCATCCATCCCCAATTGGGTCGCGCACTGCCCTTGTGGATCAAGGTCGATCAATAACACTTTCCTGTTCTTCAAGGAAAGACCATGCGCCAGGTTGACAGCGGTGGTCGTCTTGCCAACCCCGCCTTTCTGGTTGCTGATGGTGATGATCTTGGTCGGCATTATGAACCTCCTGGGGATAATTGCGTCATTTCATTTTCATCAATAAAGTGAAGCTGCATTCCACCCTCATGTCCATGAACGGCAATCACGTCATTGAGGGTCGGGTAAACGCCCATCGCATAGGGTTCTCTCAGCCAATGGATGACTGACAACCCATCCGTAAAGACGGTGCCTTCTGCGACCACCCCAGTTTCTGAAACACCGGTGGCGTCTTTGATGCGCAACAGGATGAACCTGCGCATCCGGCAGATCGTTGAGTTCTGATTAACTTTTTTAGTCAAAGGTTTTCCTTTCCTGGTTCTTTCTCTTGGTTTTCGAACAAGCGCTTTGTTGTTGGTCAGATCAAAAAGCTTTCCTTTCTCAAAGGTCAGGCGCTGACCCGTCAGCTTGTGTTCAAACACAATCCCATCTGGCCAGGTCGATTTTTCATCCCGATCTAACCGCAAATCCACCATGCGGAATAAACCGCCGTAAAACAGACCAGGGTCATCCTCTGACCGGGTCGGATCGACAATCACTCTCCAGTCGTATCCAGTGATGTCTCGCCCGGTCTTGATTTCATCCTGGAAGAAAGTATCCAGTCATTTTTTTGCAATAATCCACAGAACCTCCTAATGAAGATTTTTCCTTGTCTCCTGGCAAACAGGCGTGTGAATAGACGGGCATGGAGACTTGTTCTGCTCCTTGCCTTTTAATCAAAATAAAGGATGTGTTTATGCTGAAGGTAACCGCAGTACCGTCAGACCAGTTAATTCTGCGATGAACAGTTCAACTCAGGTACTCCCTCTACAGAGTGGTAGATACGATTTTAAGTATTGAAATGCGAATGAAAATGCTGGAAAATGGCCAAATAATACTTGACTTTCCCCGCCAAGAGATATACTATACGAATACTTATTACCAATCGCAGATTGTTTTGGTTGACGGAACCGGAGTACGCATAACTGGCTGAATTGCAGGGTTTTGCGGTCAAAGTTCCCGAATTCAGGTTTCTCCCTCATAACCCGGAGGTCGTTGGTTCGAATCCAACCCCCGCTACCTAAAAAGACCGTCCGAAAGGGCGGTTTTTGATTTTTAGGTCGTTGCTCCCCATCGAGGGGTGAAATCGAATCCAAACCCCGCTACCTAAAAAGACCGCCCGAAAGGGCGGTTTTTGATTTTTAGGTCGTTGCTCCCCATCGAGAGGTGATATCGAATCCAACCACCGCTACTTAAAAGGACCGTCCGAAAGGGCGGTTTTTGATTTTAAGGTCGTTGCTCCCCATCGAGGGGTGATATCGAATCCAACCCCCGCTACCTAAAAAGACCGTCCGAAAGGGAGGTTTTTGATTTTTAGGTCGCTGCTCCCCATCGAGGGGTGATATCGAATCCAACCCCCGCTACTATTTTCCAGACGCCCATCCCTGTCAATGCCCCCTTTTGGGGACGCAAAGACCGCGAAAATGGGTGTTTTTGGTTTAATCATGGATGTATTCGAGCGCATTCACATTGGGATAAACGCCAATACTTTAAGCAAAAAGATAAACGCCTGCCTGAGGTCTTTGGAACAAGATAATAATAAGCGAAATTACGTAACACAGAGAAACAATCAAGAAGGCCGACATCATTCCATATTGAAGACCTGGATACAGTGAACCTTGCGGGTAAATAGCCTGAAATAACAACCTCGTCAGCCAAAAAATACTTGTCGCCGCAAGCATTACAATGATTGAATACCTATTCGATTTATCTCCATATATCAATAGTATGTTTACGATGCCGAATAGAACTAAAGATAATGAGAAGAACACATTAATCGCTCGAACGGCTGCTATTAACTCTGTCGCATGGATATCAATATATGAAAACCAATTCCATGCTCTGGGTACAAAAAAGTGCCATATCCCAAAACCAATTGAAGCACTGCTGCCAATCATCACTAGAATCTTAACAAGCAGATTCATGGTCATATATCCTGGTAATTCTTGAGTAAGCCCAACTTCCGAGTTCCCCCGCATGACGGGTGAACTCGGAAACTTGGTTTGTGTTGATCGTTACCCATCGACTTCCATGCGATCCACCAGTATCTGAGAGCCGTTGTAGTCGGGCACATTGCTCAATAATGTGCCGTAAAGATGCACGATCTTGCCGCTGTCACGGAGGGACTTGATCTGCGCTTGTAACGCCGGGTCCATTGAGGCGATGCCAAAGTAGATGATCTGTCCCAAGTCCTGGCGCTCGAAGTAGTCATCATATTGTGCGCCGGGTTTCGTGCTCTTGATGACCCCCCACCAATCAGCCATCACTTCCGTAGTACCTGGTGGCATGAAACCGCCCGAGGCATTTCCACCCGGGTCACCACCACTTGCTTTTTTGGTTGCTTCAACGGTCAAGGTAGGTGTTGGGCTTTTTTGTGCGGCGGGGCCACACTCTCCCCGGAAATAGGCCCATTCGTCACAGGTGCTGCCATCCGGAAAAACACATATTCCGTTTTGGCTGCCATCGGCAGCCGTGCGGATTTCGAGTTTGTTCCCATTCTGCGTGCAATAGACCGAGGCGGGATTTGGCATATTCACCTGAGGTATGTCCGTCCCAGTAGTTTCAAGTGTCTGGACCTGGAACGCTGTGCAGGCTGTCAGAGTCGATGCCATCAAAATGATGATGAATATAAACAGTCTTTTCATTTTTTCCTTCTTTTTGTTGTACAAGTTTTTATGTAATTCGCCCGCTTGCGAAATGGGATGAGGGTCTCCCGGTTGTCTTAGTATTTTTAATCTTCAACTCAATGTCTTTTTCCTTCCTGTAAATCAGTGGCGTTTTTCATTTCTTGACCAAAGACGTCATGTCCTGACTGATAGTTCCAGAAATCACAAAAGTCGTTCATGTCTGTCAACCATCTACGAATGGTTTCCAGTGTGTTAGTGAGCATGATCCGACCCAGCTGCGACAGTATGCGCGAACGCCGAGGGGGTGCGGCAGCCGACAATGGCCGGGGCTTCATGGATAAGCGCATCGTTCTCAAGAGCCTCGACCATGAACAATGCGTAGTCCACGCGGCGCGTGATGTTGCTGGCGAGAATAGGATCGCCTACATGCTTACTCCAAACCGGTAGGCCCTGGCTCTCGCCCTCTTCGAGGTCGCTTCCCCGCACGACTGTCCAGCGCGTGCTGCTGGCAAACACCCGCCGGCACGCTTCCACCTGGTCGTCAATGTCAATGAAGGGAGTGATCCGTCCGTAAGCCAGCGGGCAATCTTCTCCTCTCTTTGCAAGGACGGACGGGTACACATCCTTGCCATCGCGGTGATATGCCAGCCGCAAGAAAAGATGAGGCGCGCACCCGGACGGCGCAAAGTCGAGCACCGCCTGGGCTGTTCCCGTTGAGTAGTGCTGATTGCCCCACGGGACCAGCACGGTGAGGACCCCGTCGCAGCCTGTGACAGCCTGTCTGAATCACCTGCCGGTCGTTTGTCGCGCCGGGAATGACTGTGATGCGCCCTTTGAACGCCGTCGAGTTTGCTCACGCTGCGCTCCCGACAGACCCCGACCACCTCATAACCCCGATCCAGTGCGTGCTGTACCATGTACGTACCGAGCTTTCCAGATGCCCCAATAATGCAGATTTTCATTTTTTTCTCCTTTTTTGATTTGCCCTGTTGGGCAAACTCATTCGGTTTTTATGCTGTCTTGACCGGATTGCTGCGCAGCAGCACAATCCCCAGCCAGACGAACCAGATGATTTGGCTCAAGCCAAAAACTCCGCCCAGGTCGGTCAACCCTGGGATAATGGAGATGATGCCCACCGCGCCAACCAACAAGCCGAGGATATTCAGACCCTTGGGAAGCCCGCCAGCCCGCAGCGCAGCCAGGCTGACCAGCAGCGTCCAAAGGCCGCCCAGGATTTCGCCATTGCCGTTGCCCAGCCCGTTTGCCACGGATTCAATTCCCTGCCAGGTCAACGCAGCCTGGGTCGGGTCTTTGGCATAGAGCGCGACGACAGGGGCGATCCCGGCATTCGCGACCATGCCGCTGGCGATCAGCGAGCCAGCCCAGATGATCCCGATCGCGGTTGCCACCTGCATGATCGCCGGTGCGCCGGACTTCAACCGGTCGTACAACGCCAGCGACAGGACAATCAGAAAAACGCCAAAGAACACGTACATGAGCAGGTTGGTTGAAAAGATGACCATCTGTTTGTCGACGAGCAGGGCCACCTTTTGGGCCGGGTCGGTGATGCTGGGGTAGTCCAGAACGACGAGAAAGAGAACCATTCCGATCAGGTAGGCGACTGCCAGGTAGAGCGCGGCGAAACCGCCAAATTTCTGCAAGGTTTTCATGTTTTTCTCCTTTTTTGAAACCATCCGAATGACTTGTATTGAATGAGACTGCTTGATAAGGGTCAAAATTGGTTGAGGATTTATGTCTTGCGAACCTCCTTGTTGTCTGGCTCAACGGAATTAACCGAGAGCAAGGTCAGGCCCAAATCGCGCACTTTTTTGAGTATGCCATGCAGGGCGGCCTGATCAGCCAGCGGGCCGCTCAGGAGCGTGTTGCCGTTCTCCTCCAGCGTGATGGTCAGACCGTCGAACCACTGCTCCCAGCGGGCCTCCAGGTGTCCCTTGAGGCGGATTTCGTAATACGGAGCATTTGAGCTCGGTGGATCATTCATTTTGTGCCTCATTTTTCTTTCGTTGTTAATCTGTCCAAAGGATACTGCCCGATGTTGTGATGTGTCATCACAACATGATGTGATTGAGGTTGTGATTTCTGGCGAAAAATAAAAAGCCCCGACAGATGTTTTTAGGACACCTGTCGGGGCTGGGGTGGGTAATTTCGGGCCAGCTAGAAGAAATCGAGATCCTCGGCGCGCCGGATGGCAGTCCGGCGGTCGTTGACCCCCAGTTTGATGTAAATGTTTTTGGTGTGGGTGCGCAAGGTGTTAATCGACACGCTCAGTTGACGGGCAATTTCCGGGCCGCTTAATTCACTTCGCAGCAGCTTGAGCACTTCCAGCTCGCGTTCGCTCAAAGGTTCGATTATGCCTGGTTTTTGATGGATGATTGGAAATTTTTGCGCAGCCAACGGATGTGTAAAGGCAGCCAGGAGTTTGTCGGCATATCCGCTCAGCGCATGGTTTCGATTGCGCGATTGTTTTTCAATCAACATTCGCATCGCTTCGCCTTCATCCACAAAGATATGGATATAGCTTTCCGGCTCGGCCAGGGTGAGGGCGCGTTCCAGCGCTGCGAGGGCGTGAGGGAGGTTATCTTGCGCCTGGAACGCGAGGGCCTGCAGCAGCAGGATCTGGATGGCGCTGCCCTTCCGCCCGCCAGTTTCAGCCGCATGCAGGAGACGCCCCAACAGCCGGGTAGCCTCGTCAAGGGAACCAGCTTCCCGATCGCTTTTACCGGCGGCGATGAGAACCCGGGCCAGCGTGATGTGCTCGAACTCACGCATGAAGTTGAGGTCATCATCCACCGTTAGCCCTTGCTCACGCGCCCACCCCTGGGCTTCGGCCAACCTGTCCTGCTTGAGCCAGACCCGCGCCTTCAAAGCCGCGACGGGACGCACATCGGGCAGAGGGCCGCGAATATACACACGTTCCGCTTCATCCAGCAGAGCGAGTGCGCCTTCCAGGTCTCCCTGCGCCTCATTCAGGCACGCCTGGGAAATACACAGGCGATGCCGCCAATCCGTCGTCGCGCTCTGCTCGCCCAGCTTCTGGCTGGTCAGCAAGTGTTGCGCGGCGGCTTCCAGGTCACCTCGTTCAACGAAAAGCTCACTCAGGCCGCGATACAAGTCTGCCGTTCCAAGGGGCATGAGCTCGCCCTGGCCGGTCGCAAGGCGTAACGATTGCTGATAGCTGCTTTCCGCCGAATGGAGGCGGCCCAACGCCACCCGGATGTCGGCCAGGAGAAATGTGATGCCGATCAGGGTCAGGATGTCGCCGGTTTTCCGCAGGTTCGTATGAAAATCGGCAAGGGAACGCTCGGCTGCCTCCAGGTCTCCGTTTGTATACTGGGCAAGCCCCAGGAGTGAGGTAGCCTGGACGTACCTGACCTGGTCATCTTCGGGGGTGAGTTCGAGCGCCTGCTGGGCATACTTTACGGTGTCGGTGACATTGCCAAGCGCCAGGGAGCGGTAAGCCCGGGCGGTGGCGATCGAAGCTGGCAACGAGCGAAATTGTTCTTTATCCACGACGACCATCTTATCCGCCGGTGTGACCAGCCAGCGCTCGGCGTCATGCAAACGGGCCTCACTGGCCTCCAACTCGCCGCCATCCAGCAGCGCCCAGGCATAACCCACACTGAGCACCGGCCGGGCGCGGATCAACACGTCAGGCAGCGCTTTGACCCAGCCAAGCCATGTGGAGGATTGGTAACTGAGGTCCATTGCTGACCAGGCCAGTTCGATCAATCCCGCGGCGCGCTCAAAGTCCTCGGCGGCCAGAGAGTGGCGGATTGCATCGGATCGCAGACCATTGTGTTCATACCACGCGCTTGCCCGCTGGTGCAGGCTGGATACTAGCTCAGGCTGCGCCTCTATCAGGTGCATTTGCAGCACATCAGCGAAAAGGTGGTGATAGCGGTACCACTGGCGCTGATCATCCAGCGGAACGAGGAAAAGGTTGCTGCGTTCAAGGACATCCAGCATTTCTTTGCCATCTTCTCGCTCAGTAACAGCATTGCACAGAGGCGCATAAAGCCTGTCGAGAATGGAGGTTTGCAGTAAGAAGCTGCGGATATGTTCAGACTGGTGCTGAAGAACCTCTTCGACCAGATAGTCCAGCACAAAACGATGGCTGCCGGTGAAAGCCTGGATAAAACCGGTGGTGTCTTGATGTCCCTGCATTGAAATCGCAGCTAATTGCAGCCCTGCGATCCAGCCTTCGGTGCGGGCCTCGAGAGCAGCGATGTCTGCATCTCTCAGGTTCAGCCCCATCACCTGGTTAAGAAAGTCGGCGGCCTCGGCGGGGGTGAAGCGCAAGTCAGCGGCGCGCAGTTCGGTCAGTTGACCACGGGCGCGTAACCGGGACAAGGGTAAAGAGGGATCCTCACGGCTTGTGATGACCAGGTGCATTCGTGGAGGCTGGTGTTCGACGAGGAAAGTCAGGGCCTGATCCACTGGCATGGAATCTATCACATGGTAATCATCCAGCACCAGGATGAAGCTGTCCGAAATGGCGGTGATCTCATTGAGCAGGGTTGTCAAAATCGACTCGGTGGAGGGTGGCTGTGGGGATTGGAGCACAGCCAACACCCCTGCTCCAATATTCACCTTGATCGTCTGCAACGCAGAGATGAGGTAGGTCAGAAAGCGGGATAGATCGTTATCCCCTTCGTCCAACGACAGCCAGGCGACTGATCGTTGGCAGCCGGCGATCCATTCGCTGACCAGGGTGGTTTTTCCAAACCCGGCAGAGGCAGAGATGAGGGCCAGTTTACGGCCTGCCGCCAGGCCCTCATTCAACCGCTCCACCAGGCGCGGGCGGAGGACAATATTAGGCCGAGGTGAGGGGATATAAAGTTTGGTGAGGAGAAGGGGCGCAGGCATTTAAAAATTTATTATACATCTTGGTTCCCCCACTTGTTCTCGTTTTTGAGTCAGGTTTGACGATATGTATTATCGGTATAACCTGAAGTTTTCTGCGGTCTGTTCAATGTTTGAGGTTTCCATATTAAAACTACGACAGAAGCCATAAGCACATAGGGTAAACACTCTACCCAGTTATAGAGAGAAAATCGGGTTACCCCGGAAGACACCACTTGGGTAGCGTATGTATATAACCAGTGAAGTAGGATCGCTGACCAGAGACTATGTTTGGTGTTGTTGTAAAGCCATGTAAATAAAATCGAACTGGCTATCATCTTTATCATGAAGCCAATGAACGGGTCTCCCAATTCATGGTGAGAAGTGCCCACCATCATAAACAAGGGTAGATGCCACAAAGCCCAAACCAAACCAACCATCAGGGACGAAGTCAAAGCATTCCACCGCGTCTGAAGTCTTTCCAATGCATATCCGCGCCAACCGATTTCTTCTGACAGCGGACCGAGAATCAGGAGCGGTAAAAAACTTCCCAATTGTGTAATAAAAAGGGTTTCATCAAAAGTATTACCGAGGAGCTTGTTAATGGATAGCTGCCCCGCTGTTCCTAGTGATCACGATCAGGAAGGTAAACACGTACCAACGCCAGCCGAGTTTGAATTGAATGATACGCTGGCCTAATAACCGTAATCCAGAGACCCCTTCCTTTTTCCAGGTCAGAAAAATTGCCAACAGGGAGGGAACAAATCCTCCGACGAGATATAATGCGATCGCCAAGGTGGGACCTTTAACATCACTCACGAAACTAATGGTTGGGATCTTCAAAAGAGCCAGGGGACCCCAGAAAACGAAATAGGAAAATGCAAGAGTTAATCCTAGAAAGGTATAGGCTTCCTTCACTGTTTTCGTACTTTTCACTTTCCTCTCCTGGATGGTTGACCTGTCGTGTCCTGATCAAATCGATCACCTTTTTGGCTGGAAATTCCAAAATCAATGCACGGATTATTGGGGATTTCTCTGATTACGTCATTTTGGTAATAAATCCAATCGCCGTAACAAAATCTAACGAGTTCCCCAGAATGTGAACGATTATTCCAATGTAGATATTCTTCTTTTTTACCCCAAAGAGCAATGGCAATAATCCCAGGGTTCTCGTGATCATCATCCAGGGTGTAAAGACATGCACAGCCGCAAACAGGAAGCTGTGGAACAAAGTGGCGAACCTCCCTTTCATTCTGGGCAACAAATATCCCCGAAAATACAATTCTTCAATCAACGGAGCTAAAAATACATTAAATATTAGGAACATCGAGTATGTGACGATTAATATTGTCCTGGAATAATTGCCATCTAATCCGTAATTTACGTCCGGCATCCAGAAAAACAATCTCTCCTGTAGAAATGCATCAACGGGTTTTAACAAAGTAAATATGGCGCCAGTAATAGCCCAAATAATTATTGCCCATACAGGGTATTGCCACCACGGGATTGATTTACGATAGGAGATGATCCCCTGCAATGTAAATCGGCCTGTCTTTTTCTTACCCTGAACGAAAAGGTATCCGAGCTCGAAAGGAATTAGAACAAAGGCGAATGCAAGCAGAAGGGCGAAAATCGAAGGATACCCCATTAGCGCAACTGGTTGACGTGCGAGGAAGTAAAAACACCCGACCAGGATTCCAGGGAGTAAATGCAAAATGACCGATTGTGTCGTTGAATGTCTTTCGATTTGATTTTGTTTCATTTTTCCTCTTCTTGTTTTTTGTGGGTATTTTCTACCGTGACAACCACATTTCCTTTTTTATGCCCTTGCTCGACATAGCGGTGCGCCTCGACAATTTGCTCCAGCGGATAAACCCGGTCAATAGCCGGTTTGAGTTTGCCCGCCTCGATCAGTTCTTTGAGTAAGAGTAGATTTTCAATCTTATCAGCAGCCATCTGAAGCAGTATGAACGTTGAAGATAGATACCCGTTTTCTTTAGAGCCTTTTTAGCTTGTGAAGATGACAAGTTTGCCAACCGCGTCAAAAACCACATCGTAGGTCTCGCCGCTTTGGGAGAAGTCCTCCTGGGTGTAATCGATAACCTGACTCGCCCCCAGGGATCTGACCAGTTCCATATTCGCGCCGCTGCACACCCCGGTCACTTGGGCGCCAAAGTGGCGGCTGGCAAGCTGCACCGCATAGGTGCCCACCGCGCCTGAAGCGCCGTAGACCAGGACTTTTTGGCCGCGCTGGATTTTTCCTTTGTTGAGACAGTGCAAAGCCGTCATCCCTCCACCGGGAACGGCGGCAGCCTCCTCGTAGGTGAGATTGGCGGGTTTGAGCGCCAGCACTCCGCTTTCGGGCATGCATTTGTATTCGGCATGTCCGCCGAAATTGACAGCGAAGGTGGAGGCAAAAACCGGGTCGCCAGGCTTGAAGCGGGTCACTTTCCTGCCGATGGCTTCGATTTCCCCGGCCATTTCCATGCCCAGGGTGAAACGCCTGGGCTTGTTCCAGCCTAAAATCATCCGCCCCATGACCTTCTGCCAGCCATGGACGGGCAGGATGAGACTGCGCATGATCGTGTCCCCTATGGTTACTGTGGTCGCATGGATTTTGACCAATACTTCATTGTCCTTGGGCGCTGGTTTTTCTACTTCTTTCAACTGAAGAACATCAGGTGATCCGTATTCTGTGTAGACAATTGCTTTCATGAGGTTCCCTTTAAATTTATTTTGATCTGGTGGCTAAATAATTCGTTTTCTGTAAAATGCGTCAGCAGGATTCCACATTTTACAGAAAACATAAAAACAATTTTAGGAGGAAGCCAGGCTAAATGGAGGATAACGGTCGGTTACCAACAGAAATGCGTAGGCGTTAACCCTCAGGCACCAGCGGCCAACTCCAATAACGTAGTCGAATAACCCCTTCGGATATTGACCAGTCAGCAGAATGGCGAACCAGGCAAAAATCACTGCAAAGACAGCGCCAATTACGAGGAATGCCAGGACAATGTAATGCGGGATCGCCAGCAGCCATTTGAACAGGGGCATCCATCGATTGAGGTCAGTTTCAACATTGGGGTAATCAATTTCCAGGTGGACAGACTGCTCGTCGACGGTGGACGGGTATCGGTCCGTGAGCAGGACTGCATAGGCGCCGACTCTGGCCTCGAAGCGGGTCAGCTCGCGAGAAAAATCGAACCACCAGCGTGGATAGAGCCGTCGAAAGAGGATCATTAAGGCCGTGGCTGAAACGAGACCAGTCACCAGCCCACCGACCGTCTCCTGAGTTTTCCTGATAACCTCCCCGGCTTGATTGAGGAAAACCGTGTTGGTGACTGTCTCCCCAGCCCCCGAGATGAAGCCCAGGATAATGGCGATGGGAATGATCCAGAGTATTCGAAAGAAAGTTGTCAACCGATCCAGTTTTTCAGGATAGTCGATCTCGAGGCGAGCAGCATATCCAGTGGTTTTATTGTTGTTAATCATTTTTTCTCCTTTTTTTGAACGATATGGATTAGTGTCATTTTGTAGCCGGTCATTTCAGGCCGTGTCTTTTGCTCAATGTACAGGTAATATACCGGCATCCCGGTATGGAGGTATAGATACCAAAGTATTGTTCGGGAGTATTGATGTTGATATCATTTAGTTTCAAGAGTTAATCGGAGATCTTGGCATGTGCGCGTTGGAGGGGTTGGTTTCTCTATTAGCTCTGAGGGAGAATATGATTGTCAACAGCGAGAATAGACACATCAACACCGTGGCCCACCAATTGACCAGCGGGTCATGCAATCCCGGATCTACTATGTGACTTAATGTAAGGATTGTGAAAACGAACTGTGATACTATGAATATGGCATCCAGACCGATTAACCTCAAGAGTCCATCTCTTATGCCTAATATGAACCGGGTTGCGAAAAGGCCAATCAAGCCATATATCAACAGGACTGTCAACGCGCTTTCTACATCATTAAAGCGGTATTGATCCATTCCTATCAGATACCCTCCAAAGAGTAAACGGAAGAGCAGCGTCACGACTAAAGCCTTACCGCTCCTTGTGAGTTCCACCATTCTTGTAATCTTTTGGGGCGAATTAATTCGTTCTTCGTCAGTCATTATTTTTCTCCTGGTATCACAGGTTCTCATTGGTAGTTGATACCACCGTAAAGGTGAAGGGCTCTCCGCTCTCAGGAGTTGAGAGCCCTTCATTCAGGGTTCATTCAGCAGGGGGTATCTCCCCCAGGAATGAGCAGTTACACTACATTTAATCTGTTTTCGCAGACAGGGAAGCAATCGCAGATCGATTGAATCCCTTCAAGATCAGCCAGACAGCCATTGCTATTTCCTGTGGAAACATCACCATTTCCAAATAAAACCCATAGCCGGTATCCATGTGAAAGAAATTCATCAGGGCGGCAGCCATTGAAGTAGCTACGCCGATAAAGCCCCAAACGGATAACCAGCGGGGGATCAACCGGGTGCGGTAAAAGGTGAGGTATATACACGTAGCCCCAATGAGAAAAATGATGGAACTGACCGGGGCTTTGAGGTTTTCGAACTGATACAAGACATTGCCTATGGACTGTAAAACGGCTGAATCAGCCCCGGCGGCAATGTATTCGTTACCAACCGCGACAAGTGTCAAAATAGTGAGGGTCGAAACAAAATAAAAGATTCCCTCCAGTGCCCCGCGGAAAAGAACCATCCCCATCGCCAGTTCTTTGCTAGCTTTTCTAATGATCGGGTAGAGAAAAACCGTCATCGCCACCAGTGAAATCCCCATCATGAGGGTAAAAAAAGCACCCCCGGTAAGCCGGGACGAATTAGCGGCAACGAGTCCCAGTATATCCACACCGGCAAGCGGCTTGCCGGAAATGATTGAGGTAAGTACTTCGCCGCCAATGACTGCGCCTAAAACCCCAAAGACCGTTCCCAAGAAGTAGAGGGCGCCTACCATTACTGCATTCATTCTGTACGTATTCATTTATTAATCTCCTTTTAGGAATTGATTTAATTGGTAAACATGAAAATCAAAATTGGTAGGTTTTATCGTTAGTCCTCCTGAGGTCTTGCCTGGTCGGGGCTGACGAAGTTGACCGAGAGCAAGGACATGCCTAGATCGCGTACTCTTTTTAGCAAGCCATGCAACGCGGCCTGGTCAGCCACCGGGCAGATTAATAGGGTGTCACCGTTATCTTCCAGGGTGATAGTCACGTACATTAACCAGTCAGCCCACCGGTCATCCAGGTGTCCCTTAAGGCGAATTTCGTAAAGTCCAGACTCATCATGGTATTCAGGTATTATGTGTGTTTCACTCATGCTTCTCCTTGTGCAATTCTCTCAATATGGTTGAAATTCTTAAGTTATGCGTCTGTTCATTTCTTCAACCATAAGGTACAAGGAAATATGATGAGGCGTCATCCTTACATGTGATGATGGAAGTGATGATTTTTAGATTGGAGGGCTGTGAGTGAAATAAAAAAAGGTCCGGCAGGTGACTCAAAACCCCTGCCAGGACCATGGATTTTTAAATGAGTAAGTTTTACAACAAATTGAGTTCTTCGGCGCGGCGGACGGCCGCCCGGCGGTTGTTTACTCCCAGCTTGGCGTAAATGTTTTGGGTGTGGGTCCGCAGGGTGTTCAGAGACACCATGAGTTCACGGGCAATTTCCGGGCCGCTCAGATCGGTCCTGAGCAGCCTGAGCACTTCCAACTCACGTTCACTCAGCGGCTCGATTAGGGGCTGGGCAGGGGGTAGATCAGGTTTGTCTTCGCTTTTCCGTTTCTCAGCTTCAAATGCTGTCAGCAACTTACCGATATAGTCCGATTTAACCTTCTGAGAAGCTGCTTCAAGCAATAGTTGAGCCATTGGCTTGCCTTCATCAACAAAGATACGGATGAAACCACCCGGCTCTGCAAGCTTAAGCACCTCGTCCAACAGTTGCACAGCCTGGTCCTTTTCGCCTTGTGCATGGAGAGCGACCGCCTGCAGAACCATCACTTTGAGCTGTTCATCCACCCATCCCTTCGCCTCCATCTGCTGGCGCAATGGCACCAGCAACGCCAGGGCCGCTGATGGATCGCCTTGAGCTAAATGTACCCGAGCCTGGCTGAAGGGAAGATGATGCGTCTGCGCAAGGTAAGCGGCTTTCGACAAATCGCCCTGTCGAAGCAGTACAAGAACTTGGGCAGCAACTACGTCAGGTATCCGATGCACGAAGTTATTCTGGCGCACAGATTGATCGGCCTCCGCTAATATTGCAGCCGCTCCAGCCACATCGCCACGCGCCAGTTTCAGGCGGGCCAGGAACACTTCACTGATGATAAGACGATCAATCACGGGTTCATACTGCCGCTCCAGTTGGCAGCTCTGCTGCGCGTGGAGCTCAGCGGTATCCAGGTCGTTCCACTCGTAGCATATGCGGGCCAGGCCAAGATGATCCTCGCCGGCGATTGGTTGCGGATCATCACCGTGTAGTTGTAGGACATGCCGAAAGGTCTCAGCCGCTAGATAAAGCTGGTTCTCCAATGCTTGTACATCACCCAATCCGCTTGTTGCCAATATTGTGTAATAGATATTTCCAGACGCCCGGCTGATAACAATGGCTTCAGTATAGACCTTTCGGGCTAAGGCACGGTCCCCCTGGAGCTGGTAAGCAAACCCCAGCGCCCACATAACTTTTATGCGGTAGGGGTTATCGGCGTCCAGATACTCCAGGGCAAGGCGCGCCTGAGTAATGATGGCTTCTGCCTGGTACCGGGCGAGAGCCAAAATGGCTCTAGTGGCAGCAATTTGTCCGATAAGGTCTCTGTGCTTGTGGTCTGGCTCGGCGCCTTGTAAGCCTGCTTCAGCAGCTTGTAGTTTCTCTTCTATGCCGGTTCTTTGGCCAATGTTCAGCGCCAATCTGGCATACATCACCCCCAACGAGGGCCTGGAGTCCAGCACTGTCTTCGGCAGCGATGTCAGCCAGTTCAGTACAGCAGCCACCGCGCCACGGAAGTGCAGAGGGATGCCCTTTCCCTCAATTATCCGCTCAGCACGCTCAACATCATTGGCCGCAGCCGCATGCTGAAATGCTTCAAGCTCTAAACCATTGTCTTCATACCACTGGCTGGCACGGAGGTGGAATTCGGCGAATTCTTTAGGTTTTCCAAGGCGCAGTCGCAGCAATTCAGCAAAAAGATGGTGATAGCGGTACCAACGCCGCTCGTTGTCCAAAGGGACAATGAACAGGTTGGCGTGTTCGAGATATTCCAGGGTTTCCTGCCCGGAAGCAGAAGGAGAACCCAAAACAGCGTCACACAGTGGGCCGCACAGGCGGTCAAGGATTGAAGTGCGCAGCAGAAAAATCTGGATGCTTTCGGACTGCTGCTGCAGGACTTCTTCTATCAGATAGTCCAGCACGAAATGGTGGCTGCCGGTGAAGGATCGGATGAAACCGGTGACGTCTTCATATCCCCGCATTGAGATCGCGGCTAATTGCAGGCCCGCAATCCAGCCTTCGGTGCGGATCTCCAAGGCGGCGATGTTTTCCACCGAAAGGTTGAGGTTCATCATCCGGTTGAGAAACTCGGCGGCTTCGGAGGGGGTAAAACGCAAATCGGCCGCGCGCAGCTCGGTCAGTTGGCTCCGGGCGCGTAACCGGGACAGGGGGAGATGGTGGATCCTCACGGGTAGCGATGACCAGATGCATCTGCGGCGGCAGATGCTCGAGCAGAAAGGCGAGGGTATCGTCAACCGGTTTGGAATCAATCACGTGGTAGTCGTCCAGGACGAGGATGAAATGGTCCGGAAGGGTGGTGATTTCATTGAGCAGGGCTGTCAGAAGCGATTCGGTTGACGGTGGCTGAGGGGATTGGAGCGACAACCAATATTCCCTGCTCCAACCATCGATGCAATCGTCTGCAAGGCAGCGATCGAGGTAAGTCAGAAAGCGGGTGGGGTCATTATCCCCTTCGTCCAGTGACAGCCAGGCTGACCGGGCGATCCGCAGCCGGCGATCCATTCGCTGACCAGGGTGGTTTTGCCAAACCCGGCAGAGGCTGAGATGAGGGCCAGTTTACGGCCTGCCGCCAGGCTCTCATTCAACCGCTCCACCAGGCGCGGGCGCGGGACAATTCCCGGCCGGGGTGGGGGGATATACAGCTTCGTGGCCAAAATAGGCGCAGGCATAGATTAATTATAATGCCGCATCCTCCGCCATAAGTGCCTATCCAACATCTTAGCAATCTGCACTGTGTTAGCTCCAGTTCCAGGCATACCAGATCGTGACCACATTGAACCCCATGCTGACCGCCAGCAGGAATTTGTCATATAACGATGGATAGGTGGGCAGGCCAACCAGGTTGAACAGGAAAAAGAAGGCGGCCACGATGATATTCGCCCAGCGACTCACAGACTGGGGCAATACCAGGGTCAGGAAAACCATCAGGATGGGCGTCAACATCAGAACCGCGATCCCCAGCCAAACGAACTGGTTTAAATTCATGTCGGCCATCGGTTTTTTTGCCAGGTCGCCGCTGCAGATGCGCAAGACATCGCCATAAAGATAAATTAGCGTGACGACCACCCAGGTTGCGGAAAGCATAATTTTTGTATCCATTGTTTGATTACTCCTGTGCCGCGATTGTGATGACAACACTGCCCCTTTTGTGCCCCGTGTCCGCGTAGCGGTGCGCCTCGGCAGTCTGCTCCAGGGGATAGCGCCGGTCAATAACTGGTTTGAGTTTCCCGGCCTCAAGCAGCTCTTTGAGGAAAACCAGATCTTCTACACGGTCGGGCGCCATCCCGGCGATCACTTTCTTGCCGCCGGTCAGCGCAGTCCAGGCCATTTGAGCAAATACTTCCAAACCACCTGCCCCGGCCAGATACAGCCCGTTTGGCTTGAGGGAGGATTTATAGCGTGCAAACGAAGACTTGCCTGGGACCATATCAAAAATAACATCATACGTCTGGCCGTTCTGGGTGAAATCTTCTTTCGTGTAATCGATGACATGGTCTGCCCCAAGTGACCGCACCATCTCCAGGTTCCTCGTACTGCACACGCCGGTAACTTCAGCCCCATAGTATTTGGCGAGCTGGACAGCATAAACGCCGGTACAACCCGAAGCGCCAATCATGAGAACCTTCTGCCCGGGCTGAAGTTTTGCCATATCTCTCAAAAAATAGAGTGCGGTGGTGGCGCCAAATGGGATGGAAGCAGCTTCTGCGCAGGTCAAATTCGCTGGTTTCATGACCAGACTGGCGTCTTCAGCCATGCAGGTATATTCGGCATACGCGCCATATTTTTCACTGATGCCAAAGACCTGATCACCCTTCTTGAACAGCCTGACATCCTTGCCAACTTCAACAATTTCACCCGACAACTCCGCGCCGAGGATCGGCTGCCTGGGTTTCCGAAGGCCGAACATCAAGCGCGCCATGAAACCAAAGCCAGGCGGGACAAAGACAAAACCGCGCGCGTTGCAGTCTCCAGCGGTGACGGAAGTGGCATGCACCTTGATCAGCACTTCATTGTCCTTTGGGGTGGGCTTTTCAACTTCCTGGAGATGCAGGACATCGGCAGGGCCGTACTGTGTGTAAACAATCGCTTTCATGGGATCCTCCAAATTCAATTTGCTCGAGCGGATTGGGATACGGGCTGGCCTTCAGGGTTGCGCCACTTCCAGGCATACCAGGTAATGAACAAGGTGCAAACAATTTCTATGCTTGCAAAAAACACATAAAAAAGTGGCTGTGTTGCCCCGGTCAACGACCAGGCAACAAGTGCTGTATGGAATATGCCGGCGATCATGTTTGCCCAGCGATTTGCGCCATATTTCAAGAACCTGGATAGGAGAACCATTGCGATTGCGGTCTCCATCATTATTGCGAATGCCAACACAGACCCTTGTGGCATTGCCAGAGTTTCCGTCTGTGCCGTCGGATTAAAAAATAATGTAAAAACATCCGCATAAAGATAGTTGAGCATCGCGAATATCCATAGTGTTGAAAGGACTACCTTCCTATCTTTCATTTCCGTATCCTTTATTTTTGTCCCACTGGGACTTCCTTTGGTTGTATTCATTTTTTATCTCCTTTTTTTGAACGATATGGATGAGTTTCATTGAATTGGACTTGATTAAAATTGTGGTCGCCACCCGGTTACCGGGGGTTGAAATGGGCCAGAAATGTTGTCAAAGGCAAACCTCCTTTCCAAGGTGCTTATATCCATTTACGATTTGACGTCTGACTGATCCGCCTGGCTGGGTTCAACAGGATTGACCGAGACCAACGGCAAACCTAAATCACGCACTTTTTTCAGCAAGCCATGCAGCGCGGCCTGATCGACCACCGGGCCGGTTAGAAGCGTATCGCCGTCCTCTTCCAGCGTGATGGTCAGGCCATCAAACCAGTCTGTCCATTGTGGACCCAAATGGCCCTTAATCCTGATTTGATAGACCAGGGGTTGGCTGGAGTCGGTTTTGGAGTTACGTTTGTTTGACATGACCTGTACCTGTTGTGACCAACCATAAATGCCTGTGCCACTTGTTCAATGTACAGGTAATATACCGGCAGTCCAGTATTGCCGGATAGAACCAAAAGTATTGTTCGGGAGTATTGTTTTTTGGGGGGAGTTACAACAGGCCCAGCTCGCGGGCGCGCGCCACGGCTTCAGAACGATTCTGTGCCTGCAGTTTGCCAAAGATGCGCAAGATTGTGTCCTTTGACCGTACTCAAGGCCAGGACAAGCCGCTGGCTGATTTCGTTATTGGTGAGTCCCTGGGCGACCAGGCGCAGCACTTCCAGCTCGCGTTCGCTTAAAGGTTCGACCAGCATGTCTTTGGCTGGTTGAACCTCATGCTCGATCATATCTGGTTTTTTAGGATGGGTCGTTGACTGCTTCTCTACCGCCCGCTCGAAGGCGGATAGGAGTTTTTCTACATAAACGAGCAGTGGATGGCCCTGGCTGCTCGATTGCTTTTCAATCCGCGACCTGAAAATCCAACAAGCAGCAATCGCATTGGCTCGCCTTCATCCACAAAGAGCCGGACATAGCCTTCCGGCTCGGCCAGTGTCAGGGCGCGCTCAAGGCTCGCCAGAGCCAGGGGAAGGTTCCCTTGCACCTGGTGGGCGAGCGCCTGCGCCACCAGGATTTCAATGACACTGCCGGTCCTTCTTTGCGCTTCAGCTGCTTTCAACAGGCGCTCCAGCAATCCGATTGCCTGCATGGCCTGCGCCAAAGAGCGCCTGCCCTGGCGGCTCTGATATTCGGCCATCAGCACCCGGACCAGGGTGAGATGCTCGAACTCGCCCAGGTAGCTGATTTCATCGTCAGCCGACAGCCCCCGCGCACGCGCCCAATCCTGGGCCTGGGCCAACCGGCCTTGCTTGAGATACACTTTCGCTTTCAAGGCCTCGATAGGACGGGTATCCGGTATGGGAGTCTTGACATACACGCGCCTGGCTTCATCCAACTGGACCAGCGCAGCTTCCAGGTCTCCCCCAGACTCCTTGAGCCGGGCCTGAGCAAGATGCCAGCGGTAAGACCAGTCGACCAGCGTGGTCTGCTCACCCATCTCCCGGGCTTTTTGCAGGTGCTCCGCAGCGGCTGCATCCTCCCCCATCTCATGGAACAGCATCGCCAACCCCAAATAATGGTGCGCGGTGATGTGCTGCGCATCCTTGCCATGTTTTGAGGCAAGCTGTATGGCCTGCTGGTTGGTTTTGACTGCTTCGCGGAGACGCCCCAGCGCAACCAGGATATCAGCCATGGCAAAGGCGCTGGCAACGACAAAAACGAAGTTGCCCGCCTTCTGCATACTATTCATCCAATCACCCAGGGCAGAGCGGGCGGACTCCAGGTCTCCCCTTGTCCAGTGGGTGACCTCCAGCGTGATCGTAGCCTGGGCGCGCCTGAACAGGTCACCTTCAGGGATGAGTTGGAGCGCAAGTTCGGCATATTTCACCGTGGCGGAAAGATTGCCCTGAACCTGGGCGTTATAGGCGCGGGTCATGGCAATCATCGCTGGCAGGGGTCCAAGCTGCGCTTCATCCGCCACAACCATCCCGTCTGATGAACCATTCAGACATCGTTCGGCATCCTGCAGTCGGGCCTCGCTGGCCTCCGGTTCGCCGGCATCCATGAACGCCTGGGCCATCTGGGTGCTGAGCACTGGCCGGACACGGACCTCGTCTTCCGGAAGTTTCTTGACCCAGCCCAGCCAGGCGGCAGTCTGGAAATGTGCCCTCCATCCCCTGCCAGGCCGCTTCAGCCAACCTCGCCGCCCGGACAAAATCCCCGGCAGCCAAAGCATGCTGAAAAGCTTCGGCCTCATCCCCGTTCTTTTCATACCACAGGCTGGCATGGATATGATATTCTGCGATTTCTGCGGGTGACAGCCTTTGTCCTAATCGCTGGCGAAGGATATCCCCAAATAGATGGTGGTAGCGGTACCAACGCCGCTCGTTATCCAAGGGGACAATAAACAGGTTGGCGCGGTCGAGGTACTCCAGTGTCTTTTGACCAGTTTCCTGTCTGGAGCCCGCTGTATCGCGCAAGACGTGCATCGCAAAGCGGTCCGCACAGACGATTGAGGATGGATGTGCGCAGCAAGGAAGATCTGGACGCTTTCGGACTGCTGCTGCAAGACTTCTTCAATCAGATAGTCCAAGCACGAAATGGTGACTGCCGGTGAAAGAATTGATGAAGCTGGCGCTATCTTGATGTCCCAGCATGGAAAGCGCGGCTAATTGCAGGCCGGCAATCCAGCCTTCGGTGCGGGCTTCGAGTGCGGCGATGTCTTGCGCCGAGAGGTTCAGACCCATTACCTGGTTGAGAAATTCAGCGGCTTCAGCGGGCGTAAAACGCAAGTCGGCGGCGCGCAGCTCGATCATCTGGCCCCGGGCACGCAATCGAGCCAGCGGGAGCGGAGGATCCTCACGGGTAGTGATGACCAGGTGCATCTGGGGCGGCGAGTGCTCGACCAGAAAAGTAAGGGCTTCGTCAACCGGTTGGGAATCAATTACATGGTAATCATCCAGGACAAGGACGAAATTGTCCGAGACGACGGCAATTTCATTGAGCAGGGTTGGTCAGAAGGAGTTCGATAGACGGCAACTGAGGATTCTGGAGCGCGGCCAACATCCCGGCTCCAATATTTGGAGCAATCGTCTGCAACGCAGCGACGAGGTAGGTCAGAAAACGGGCGGGGTCGTTATCCCCATCGTCCAGCGACAACCAGGCGACAGGCTGCTTGCACCCAGCGACCCATTCGCTGACCAGGGTGGTTTTTCCAAAGCCGGCCGGGGCAGAGATGAGGGTCAGTTTATTGTGCAGGCCATCGTTTAATCGCTCGATCAGGCGGGGACGGAGGACGACCTTAGGCCGAGATGGGGGGATAAAAAGCTTGGTGAGGAGAAGTGGTTCAGGCATTCTAAAATTTATTGCACACCCAACGCACTGCGGATCCCAGGCATGAACAATTGTTGAAAGATTCCATTCATGTATTCTGGCGAACCGGGCATGTCGTTCACTAACCACCATTTGAGCAAGATCAACAAACTGCCGGACAATGTGGAGGACAAGGCAGATAGCGGAACAGCGGGCTGCTGTTCCGCGGACACAAGTTGGGAGAGACGTTGATGGAATTTTTCGCCAAGCGCAGACTGTCCTTGCGTAGTGATCACTTCAAAACCCGACCCCCAGGCGAGTGTGCGAAAGAGTTCAGCATGGTCTTTTGCATGACGAAACAAAGGAGCGGCATTCAGCGTCAAATTACGATTGGTTTCATCGAAAACCACCTGTTCCAGCAGCATATCTAAAACGCGATCAAAACCACCCTTCAATAAATCGTCTTTTGTTTGATAGTGGGCATAGAAGGTAGATCGACCCACATTGGCCTTTTCAATGATGTCCTTGACCGAAATAGCATCATAATGCTTGACTTTCAGCAATTCAATCAGAGCGTCCAGCAAGGTCTGCTGCGTCCGCTGTGTGCGACGATCCATTTGCTGTAGGATCTTTTGATCGATCATTTTCGTGGACATACTGCTTCTTTTGTCCATTTCGGGACATTTTGCGTCCATTGTGGATTGCCGGACCCATAGCAGTCCAGATAATATGATTATATCTAGAATTCATCGCAGAGAAATTTTATAAGGAGATACGAAATGAACCAAAGTCTAATCTCACATATCCAGCAGATCGGTACCGGGGCAGCATTCATCCTCTTCCCCCTGATCTTCATTTTTGCTTTTTCAGTTCACCCCGGGTTGCTGAAACCACGGCTGCTCCGGCCTGAAGAAATCATTCGGAGGGCGCGGCAGAATAAATTGCTGCAATTGGGGCACAGCCTGGTGCTGCTGAGCACTGCACTCTTGGTCGTGCTGGCCATTCATTTCATGAATATTTTGGGTTCTGGAAATGCAGCCTGGGCTGGAATGATCGGCGCGGTACTGGCAGTATTAGGCGCCATCCTGTTGGCGGCAGACAAGGGTGCACTTTGTCTGACCATGAGTGCATTGGACACGATCCCGGAAGAAAGTTTTTCCGCGATGATGCCCGGCTTGCTGGCAATGTTTTCGAAAAAGGGCTGGATGATCCTCTTGTGGGGAATAATTCTGTTGCCAGCAGGATTTGCCATTCTGGCAGTTGGCCTGCTCCAGGCCGGTGCGCTGCCAGCGTGGCAGAGCGCCCTTTTTCTGATCGGCGTGCTGCTGGTAGCCATACCAGATGGCATGGAAATCATCAATCTCAGCGCCTCCATTCTGATGGCAACCGCTTTGATCCCTTATGGGATACAGCTCATTGCGACTTCATTCTAGGCAGGTAGCCATGAAACATACCGAACGCAATTTCTGGCTGGACATCAGTCTCTTCGTTACTTTTCTATTGACGGTCTTCTCCGGGTTACTCTTATGGCTGGTCTTTCCTCATCAAGCCGCTGCCATTATTCTGGGGTGCAATCGTTATTTCTGGCTCACTGCCCATATTTGTTCCGGACTGGTAAGCGTGGCCGGTAGTGTTGTTCACGTCATCTGGCATCGAGATTGGCTAAAAGCTCTTCGCAAGCGTCCGATTGCCTCCATGCCATCAAAACTACGCGCCAATCGAGTTTTGGATCGATTTGTATGGATAACCTTCCTCGCAACCAGCGCATTCGGCGCGTTCGACTATTTAATTCCAGCCCGTGAAATCAGTGTGACCATTCCAAGTCGCCTGCACATAGCATTCGGAATGGCTTGGCTGCTCGGGATCACAGTGCATCTGGCATTACACAATAAGTGGATCGCTTTTGCTGCCAGGCGCCATCTTTGGGTTACGTAAGGAGATCCGGTGATTGCAGAACCTGCCGCACAAATAGCACAAATTTATGCTCAATCACCGATTGAATTACACAAATGATCAGACCACACTTATGACGACTTTTCCCCTGGGATGTTCTTTCTCAAAATACCAGAAAGCTTCAGCAGTTTTACTCAACGGGTAACATCCATCGATAACCGGCCTGATTTTCCAGGATTCGAGTAATTCTTTAATAAAGTTCAGGTCTTTTTGACTTTGAACCAGCGAAAGGACAACTATTTTCTGCCTCCCGATCTTGGAAATTCTTTTCCCATTACTCGCCGCCTGGAAGAGTTGAATCATCGAGCCACCAGCAACGACATAGGTTCCTTCAGGTTTTAATGCTTTCAGATAATCTGAAATAGGATGATATCCGCTCACAGCCAGGATAAGGTCATACTGCTGCACGTTTTTGGTGAAATCTTCTTTTTTGTAATCAATGACGTGGTCAGCCCCAATCGAGCGCACCATTTCCAGGTTTCTCGTGCTGCACACCGCGGTGACTTCAGCCCCAAACGCTTTGGCGACCTGCACGGCAAAAGTTCCCACACCACCAGAAGCGCCATTAATCAAAACCTGCTGCCCTGGTTGAATGTTTCCATGGTCGCGTAGCCCCTGCAAAGCGGTCATCGCCGCTAAAGGTACAGCGGCAGCCTGCTCGAACGTTAGATTGGCTGGATTCAGCGTTATGAAATTTTCCTTGGTACATACATACTCGGCGAAAGTGCCACGACCGGTTGCACTGGGTAAGAACCCGAAAACTTCATCGCCTGGCTTAAACTGCCTGACGTTACTGCCAACCGCCTCAACCTGCCCGGCTACATCAGCCCCGAGTATCTTGTTTTTGGGTTGCAGAAAGCCTCCCGGCATCAGGCGGACAAAGAACGGTTTTGCTCTCATGAAACGCCAGTCCCGCGCATTGATGGATGCCGCATAGATTCGGATCAAGACTTCATCATCCTGGGGAGCGGGTTTTTCTACCTCTTGGAGTTGAAGAACATCCGGTGAACCGTATTTTGTGCATATAATCGCTTTCATGTGTGTAATCCTTCCTTACTTTGTGCTTAATCATGCAGTCGGATTTTGGGCTTGAGTATGGGATATGCGCACAAACCAATGCCCACAACGTAGAGCATGCTCTGAACAACGTTCACCTGCCAGCGTCCATTCCCAATGTATGAGGAAGCGAAAAATGCCATCACTTCCACAAAGCCGATCACGAACACTAACATCCAGAAAGCCGATGTTTGACCGGCGAGCAGGTTTTTGCGGATGAGCGGCCATGTCAGCACCGAGATAACCAGCGAGCAAGAGTTGTACAGGATGGTAAAGGAATTGAGCGCTGCAATGGTCTTGGCACTCAGGCTGGCAATTTCAGCCTCTGAAAAAGAAGCCACTTGCAAAATCGGCGAGTCCTTTTTGAGAACGATGACATAGGACAATATGATAAAGGCGAGTATGAAGTTGATGATGCACCATATTGAAAGAACGATCGAACCTCTTTTTAACATTTTATTTTCTCCTTGTGATGTGTTGCGCACGTTTTCAGGCCCATTCCTCAAGCATTACCATGGATCTGGGCGGGGAGAGGGGGCTTTCGGCCCCATCTCTCCCCGATCGTGCAAATCTATGCCGCGCTCGAAAGCTCGTTCGTCGCTGTTTTTGCAGCCCCGGAAGCGACTGCCGACGGATTGAACCCTTTTGCGATCAGCCAGACCGCCAAAACCAATTCCTGCGGGAGTATCGGCATAAGGAGAATAACCTGGATTGTCCCGGCAGAAGGAAGGAGATGGAACACCACCAACAGAGCACTGATGATGTTCAATGTGATTCCAACCAGACCCCAAACGGATAGCCAGCGAGGAACGAGTCTGAATTGATAGAAGACAACATAGTACATCAGGGCACCGATGCCGAAAGTCAACAGATTGGCCCCATCTCTAAACCAACCGATTCCTGCGTTGATCACTGCATCTGCTGTCTGAAAGTACGATGACGCTGGAGCCCCGGCTTTCACGAATTCCTGGCTTAGTGCCAATAGGACAACATAGAGGAGAGCGCCAACAATGTGGAGCGCTCCCTCGATAACTCTGAATCCAGCCGCACCAAACGCCAGGCCGTCGTTGTATTTCTTCAGAATCGGATACAGCGCAAGGCCAATACCGGCACAGGCAAGACCCATGATGAATTTAATCGCCGTGAAGATGATCATCTGGCCCTCATTGGTGGAAATCGCAGTCAGATGATCCGGAGCACTGACCGTGTTTAGCATTAGTGGCAGGCTCAGTAGGGCCGGAACCGTCCCCAGGATGAATAGCACGCCCACAACTGCTGCGGTCTTTCTGTCTGTTCCATGGGGACTTGCTTTGATCGTGTTCATTTTTGTATCTCCTTTTATTGTGATTGATTTTGGCGTAAACAAGCCGCCTACGCCTATTTAGGATTTGACATTTCACGTATCTGCCTGGTCGGGTTCGACAGGACTGACCGAGACCAATGGCAGCCCCAGATCACGCACTTTTTTAAGCAGCCCATGCAATGCCGCCTGATCGACCACCGGGCCGGTTAGAAGCGTATTACCATCCTCTTCCAGTGTGATGGTCAGGCCTTCAAACCAGTCTGTCCACTCGTGACCTAGATGACCTTTGACCCTGATCTGATAGACCACGGGTTGACTCGGGTCAGTTTTTGGGTTGAGTTCGTTTGACATCTCTCTTCTCCCTTTGTGGCCAGTTATTACAATCTGTGCCACTTGCTTGGTGTACAGATAATATACCTGCGCCACAGTGTTATTGAATAGACACTTTGGTGTTGGTTGAAGGTGTTGTTTAAATTATTTCGGGGGGAAAATGTTGAGGAAAATTGACACTTACACTTACAGTAAACCTAATTCGCGGGCGTGGGCTATAGCTTCAGTGCGGCTTTGAACTTGCAATTTATCATATATTCTTCGGTTGTGCCCTTTGATCGTATCCAGGGCGAGGAAAAGCCGCTCGCTAATCTCACGATTCGAGAGTCCCTGGGCAATAAGTTGTAGTACTTCCAACTCGCGTTGGCTCAATGGCTCGATCAGGGACTGGGCAAGGGGTAGATAAGATTTGTCTTCGCTCTTTTGCTTCTCAGCTTCAAACACAGCCAGCAACTTACCTATATAGTCAGGCATAACTCCATGAGCAGTTGCTTCGGACAATAGCCTGGCCATCGGTAGCCCTTCGTCCACAAAGATGCGGACGTATCCCTCTGGCTCAGCCAGCGTCAAGGCACGTTCCAGGGACACGAGTGCAGGAGCAAAGTTACCCTGCACCTCGTGAGCGAGTGCTTGCAGCACAAGGATTTCGATCACACTTCCCTTCCTGCCACCTTCTTCTGCCGCTTGCAGGAGTCGCTCCAGTAGTCCCTGTGCGTCATGAATAGAACCTTCTGCAAGACCTCTCTTTTCTTGGGCGATGAGCACTCTCGCCAGGGTCATATGTTCGAACTCGTGCATGTAGCTGATATCGTCATCAACAGATAGATCCCTTGTACGTACCCAATCCAAGGCTTCAGCTATTTTGCCCTGTACGATCCGGATACGGGTCTTCAACGCTGATATTGGGGTTATGTTGGGCACAGGGGTTCTAACAAATCGTCGTTCCGCCTCTTCGAGCAGATCAAGTGCGCCATCCAGGTCTCCCTTTGTCTCATGTAGTCGAGCCTGGGCAATATACCAGCGATGCTGCCAATCTGGTAATTCAACTTGCTCACCCAGCTTCCTGCCTGTCAGCAAATCTTGTGTGGCAGTTTCCAGGTCGCCTCGTTCACGGTGCAACTCACTTATTCCTGAATACAGGTCCTCTGTTCCCAGAGGCATTGGCTCACCGCGCTCCAGCACAAGCCGTAATGCTTTCTCATATATACTTAATGCCGTGTTGAGCTGGCCTTGCGCCAATTTTATGCCGGCCAAGAGAAAATTTCCGGAGATTGCATCATAAGGACCGGCCCTCGCCAGTCCATCGGAGATGGCTTGGTAGGCGGCATCCAAGTTTCCGCTGGCATACTGGGCAAGTCCCAAGAGAGACGATGCTCCTCTGTGCCAACGTGAGTCTCCCTCAGGTGAGAGGTCTAGTACGCGCTGAGTGTACTTGATGGTGCCGGAAATATCGCCGATGGCTTGGGCATGGTAGGCGCGAGCTGCGACTAACACTACAGGCAGCGATTTAAACTGCTCTTCATCCACAACGATCATTTCAATTGATGGGGCATCCGATTTCTCACCCGTGATAGTCGTCGGCTCCAGCCAGTATTCCGCATCCTGCATTTTGGCTTCTGCAGCTTCCAGCTCGCCAGCATTCAAAAATGCCCAGGCACAATTAACACAAAGGACAGGTCTTGCACGGATTATTTCTTCTGGAAGTATCTTCATCCAGCCAAGCCACTTGATTGACTGAGCACCAGCATGCATTGCTGGCCATTCCAGCTCGGCTATTTTCGCCACACGCTCGAAATCTTTCACGGCAAATGCGTGATGGATCGCATCCGACGGAAAACCATTCTGCTCATACCATTTGCTGGCCTGGATGTGCAACCCGGCAGTTTCTCCTGGCACGAGACTTTGCCCCAGCCGCTTGCACAGTAGCTCGCCAAAGAGATGGTGATAGCGATACCAACGCCGCTCGTTGTCCAGTGGAACGATGAACAGGTTGGCGTGTTCGAGATATTCTAAGGTCTCTTGACCGGCGGTTTCCTGCCCGGAAGCAGTAGGAGAATCTAAAACAGCGTCACACAGCGGGCCGCACAGGCGGTCGAGGATGGATGTGCGCAGCAGGAAGGTCTGGATGCTTTCGGACTGCTGCTGCAGGACTTCTTCAACCAGATAGTCCAATACGTAATGGTGACTGCCGGTGAAGGATTTGATGAAGCTGGTGGTGTCTCGCGAAGCGTGTCCATGCATTGAGATCGCGGCTAATTGCAGGCCGGCAATCCAGCCTTCGGTGCGGGCTTCGAGTGCGGCGATGTCTTCCTCGGAGAGGTTCAGGCCCATCATTTGGTTGAGAAAATCGGCGGCTTCGGTGGGGGTGAAGCGTAGGTCGGCGGCGCGCAATTCGGTCAGTTGGCCGCGGGCACGCAGGCGGGCCAGAGGTAAGGGCGGGTCTTCGCGGGTGGCGATGATCAGGTGAATCTGTGGAGGCAGGTGCTCGAGCAGAAAGGTGAGGGCCTTGTCAACCGGTTTGGCATCAAGAACGTGGTAGTCGTCCAGGACAAGGACGAAATTATCCGGGATGGTGGTGATTTCATTGAGCAGGGTTGTCAGAATCGATTCGATTGGCGGTGGCTGAGGGGACTGGAGAATAGCCAACACCCCTTTTCCAATATTCGCCGAAATCCCTTCGACTTTACTCAGGGCAAGCGTCTGCAACGCCGCGACGAGGTAAGTCAGAAAGGATGTGGGGTCGTTATCCCCTTCGTCCAGCGATAGCCAGGCCACCGGTCGATCGCAAACGGCGGCCCATTCGCTGACCAGCGTGGTTTTACCAAAGCCGGCGGGAGCAGAGATGAGGGCCAGTTTACAGTGCATGCCCTCGTTCAACCGCTCGATCAGGCGGGGGCGGAGGACAATTTTAGGCCGCGGTGGGGGAACATAAAGTTTGGTGAGGAGAAGAGGCTCAGACATTCTAAAATTAATTATACATCGATCAACTACTGCATCCCCCTGTGGGATCGCTGCGTGCCAGGCATCGCGAGGCACCCTATTGGAGGGAGCAAGAACCCTACGCAGGGTGCTTCGGGACCAGCGTTCGCCGGTTTGGCTGATTTGTAAGGCCTGAAGCTAAGATGGCACGGATTCGGGATTTTCGCTGATAACCGTCAGTTCAGTGGTTCGAATACTCTTGCGGGTACACGTCCACTCCCCGCTTCTATTTCCTAAGCGCCTGAATTCAGGCGTTTTTGGTTTAACCATATTATTTTGAGGCTAAAATGGGTATGGCCATGAATTAATTATAAAGGACATCCAAAAACATGGTTGTCCTTTCGCTTTTTTTCAAAAAATGTTATTGCCCCACCGTAATGACGACATTTCCCTTTTTGTGTCCTTTTTCGACATACCTGTGCGCTTCGGCCATTTGCTCCAGCGGATAGCATTTGTCAATGACCGGTTTTAACTTCCCCGCTTCAACCAACTCCTTGATTAATATTAAATCTTCCATATATAACTTTGGTGTCCCCTCATCGACTGATATGTATTTCCCGCTCGGAGTTAGCGCTTTTTTGTACTGTAGTTTTGAGTTATATCTTTTTCCAACGGCATCAAAGATAAAATCATAAGATTCTCCTCTATTCGTAAAATCCTCTTTTGTGTAATCAATTACCTTATCGGCTCCCAGAGATTTTACCAATTCTAAATTTGTAGTACTGCATACCCCGGTAACTTCCGCCCCAAAGTACCTGGCAAGCTGTACCGCAAAAGTACCTACCCCTCCAGAAGCTCCATAGATGAGAACTTTTTGTCCTTTCAGGATATTTCCTTTCTTGAGAAAATACAATGCTAAAGTTCCTCGGGAAGGAACAGCAGCGGCTTCCTCATAGGTTACATTGGACGGTTTTAATGCCATAATACTGTCTTGTGGCATGCACACTCCGTCTTCTGGCAGACAAGCGTACTCGGCATAAGCACCAAAACGCTTGCCGGTAAGTGCAAAAATTTGGTCACCTTTTTTAAATCGTTTTACATCTTTGCCTATTGCATCAATTTCTCCGGCTAACTCTAACCCTAGTACAGGTTTTCTTGGTCTTCTGAAACCAATAAATATGCGCATGGGGATCCATAGCAAGATATTTACTTTACCACTTCGAACTATACAGTCCGAAACTGTCACTGCTGCTGCATGAATTTTTATCAGTACTTCATTGTCCTTGGGAGTAGGTTTTTCCACCTCTTTGAGCTGAAGTACCTCCGGCGGTCCGTATTTTGTGCATACAATTGCTTTCATTTTTGTACCTTTCCTTTTTACTTGATAGTATTCATTTTTATTTCTGACCATCAGCTAGGGTTGGTTTCTGATCCTTTACACCCTTAATCAAGAGCCACAAAGTAAGAGAAAGTTCCGCAATAAAACTAACCACCATACACGGGTACGATATTACTTCGTAGCCCGGCAAAAGGAAACGCTGAAAAACATATATCAAAAGACCAAAACCATCGGCAATCAACAGTATGCCCAAGATCTTAGGAAGAAAGCCCGACTTGAAAACTAGATAACCAAGAGGAAAGAGCCAGAAACCATAGGGTATCTGGGCGACAATATATCCATTTTTGTATAAATTGACGAATAATATCGCCAGCGCTTGTAGCTGATCTGGCTGGAATACTTTCAAATAGTCAGCTCCGCTCAAAAGCAACAGGCTGGCAAATAGATTAAGCATACCAAAACACCATATAGCAAACCCACCCAAGTTTAATAACAGGAACAGTAAAGCTATGTTTTTGTCTACCGGTTTTAATAACACGTACAAATACCAGGCCGCCAAAAGAAAAAACACAACTGAGAATAGACTGATTACAAATCCGATACGAAATAACGATTCATGAGCCATTATGTGATTGACCGTTACTGGGGCATCCACGGATACAAAGCGACCAAACTCATTTCCAATGATCGAAGTTACAATATACATGAAATAGAGGATACCTGCGATTCTTGCGGTCTTATTGATTGAATTCATTTTTTATCTCCTTTGAACAGGGAATAGCCCGACAGGCCAATGCCCACAATGTATAAAGCGCTCAGAGGTATATTCACTTGCCAGCGTGCGTTTCCGAGGGGTGAGGAGGCGATAAAGGCCAATATCTCGACAAAGCCAATCGTGATCAACAACAACCAGAAGGCCCATTTTTGGCCCTTGCTTAGACATAACCGTATAACGAACCAAGCCAGTACTGAGAAGGCAACCGCGTAAGAGTTATACAGGATCGTCAAAGCATTGAGCGATGCAATGACCATGGCATCCAGGCTGGCAATCTCAGAGTTTTCAAACACCATTCCCAGAAGCGGTGAGTTTCCAATGTGAAAGACGACAATGGCCAGTATTAAGGTGGAGATAAGAAAATTGAGGCCGCTCCATAAGGAGAGAAATCTCGAACCTGCTTTTAGCATTTTGGCTTACTCCTTTCGATGTGTTGTGTCCGCTTTTTAAGGTCTATTCCACGAGCATTACCATGGTGCTGAGCGGGGAGGGTTTTAGGGAGGGCCTTCAGCCCTCCCACTCCCCTATATAGCAAATCTATGCCGCGCTCAAAAGCTCGTTCGTCGCTGTTTTTGCAGACAGAGTAGCGACTGCAGATGGATTGAATCCTTTAACGATCAGCCAAACCGCCAGAACCATTTCCTGCACGGCGATAGGAGCTTCCAGGGGAATATAGCTGGTAATACGGTTACCGCTGAACAAGGCCAACACGCAAGCCACTGTAATCAGGATGATCGCGACGATACCAAAGCCCGACAGCCATCGGGGAATGAGCCGTGATTGGAAGAACACGTAGTAGTACATAAATGCACCCAGGCAGAAGGCAAATACCGCCAACAGCGCGGCGTAGTCGCGTATGCTCACTAACAAATTGCCAATTGCCTGAAGCAACGTGCGATCGGCAGCTGCCACAGTTGTGAACTGCTGGCCGAGTGTCAGCAAGGACATCAGGCTAAGGAGTCCGACCATGTAAAAGACCGTCTCGATTGTCCTGAAGACGACAGATCCAAGAGCCAGACCCGCATTCCAGTTTTTTAAGACCGGATACATGACGACAGAAATGCCAGCACATGCAAGGTAGCCGATGATCGAGAGTAACACTCCTCCAGCCGCCTGGACCGGATGTGCGGAGACCCGGGTGAGGAAATCCGTACCTGTCAGATCAGGTAAGAGCGGCGCAGCCAGGACGGGACCCATTAAGGTCGCAATGATGAAAATCACGCCTGTAATGACCGCAATCTTTCGAAATGAAAGTTTACCTTTTGGATCTATTCCGGTAGTCGATTTGTTTGTGTTCATTTCTTTCTCCTTTTTTGAACGTTATAGATGAGTTTCATTGAATGGTCCCAGTTACTGCATGGGATTGGACTTGAAAAAAATTGTGGTCGCCACCCTATTCCCAAGGGCTGAAATGGGCTAGAAATGTGTTCAAAGGCAAACCTCCTTTCAATGTAGCTTATATCCATTTACTATTTGATATCTGGCGTATCTGCCTGGCCGGATTCAACAGGACTGACTGAGACCAATGGCATGCCCAAATCACGCACTTTTTTGAGCAAGCCATGCAACGCAGCCTGGTCGATCACCGGACCCGTTAAAAGCGTATCGCCATTGTCTTCCAGAGTAATGGTCAGACCCTCAAACCAGGCGACCCAACGTTTATCGAGGTGTCCCTTGATGCGAATTTCATAAGATCCTGGCTCGTACCGATCCTCAGTTGATGCATGTGTTTTACTCATGCTGCGCCTCCTACATTCTTCAGATGGATGAATCTTCATATCATTGCATTCGTTCTTGTCTTCGACCACAATATACAATTTAATGTGGGGAGGTGTCGTCCCCATGTGTGTGGATTTATGTGGGGATATTTGGGAGAGGATGAAAGGCAAAGAAAAACCCTGCCAGATAAACTGGCAGGGCCAAGTGGATGCCTGCTCGGGCAACGCTATTGTGTGGCTATATCAAATCCAGCTCTGTCGCCCGTTTGACGGCCGCCCGGCGATTATTGACGTTGAGTTTACTGTAGATGCGCTTGGTATGTGTGCGGACAGTGCTTAAGGAGATCACGAGTTCATGGGCTATCTCTGGCCCAGAAAGCTCGGTTTTGAACAATCGGAGAACTTCCAGCTCACGCTGGCTAAGCGGTTCGATCAGGGGCTGCAATGTGAGGGACGACACCTGCGTCGCACCGCCGGTGCGATGTTGGCTCTGCCAATCGGGGAGAGGTGACTCGTCCGCGCTTCTCTTTTGCTCCGCTTCAAATGCTGCCAGCAGCTTGTCTGTGTAGTCTGGCATGATTTCACGTGCGGAAGCTTCGCGAAGCAGTTCCATCATGCTTGAGCCTTCGTCAAGGAACATACGGACGTAGCCCTCCGGCTCGGCCAACGCAAGAGCATGCTGCAAAGACAAGAGAGCAGCAGGGAGATCACCTTGCGCGTGATAAGCAATCGCCTGCAATAACAGAATTTCGATCACGCTTCCTGTCCTCCCACCTTCCTCCGCTGCTTTCAGCAGGCGCTCCAGTAGCCCCATGGCCTCAAGAATGGAGCTGTCCGCACAGCCGCTCTGATACCGGGCCAGGAGCACCCTGGCCAAAGTGATGTGATCGAACTCGTGCAGGTAGCTAAGTTCGTTTTCAACGGACAGTCCCTGCTCACGCGCCCAGCCCAGGGCTTCACCCAACCGACCCTGGGCCACCCACACCCGTATCTTCCGCGTCGCGACCGGACGCACATTCGGGGCAAAGGCACCATCGTATAGGCGCTCGGCCTGGTCGAGCAGGTCGAGCGCACCACCCAGATCGCCTTGGGCCTCCCGTATGCGCGCCATCGCCGCGCACCAGCGATACGGGTTTGGCGATAACCCCGCAAGCTCACCCAGAGCCTGGCTGGTGAGCAGGTGCTGCATGGCGGTCTTCAGATCGTTATGCTCACGGTGAAGGGCGCTCATGCCCACGTACATATCTGCCGCTCCTGGCAGGACTGGCGCGCCCGGCTCCGTCGCCCACTGCAATGCCCGCTCATAGGTGCTCATTGCCTCGTGGAGACGGCCTTGCGCAATCTGTATATCCGCCAGGACTTTGGCGCCGCCGATGGCGGGAGAGATGTACCCGGCCAGCCGCAAATTCGCCATGCCCTCGGCAGTCATCCGGCGGGCGGTTTCGAGATCCCCGCTCGTCCATGCGGCGAGCCCCAACTGCGAGGCTGCCCCACCGAGCATCAGAAGGTCGTCCTCAGGTGCGAGATCGAGCACCCGTCGCGCGTTTTTCACGGTCTCGGGCATATCGCCGCGGGCCAGGGCTAGCCCGGCACGGATAATGGCGATCATACCCGGAAGACGGCGAAATTCCGCTTCGTCCACGACGACCATTCCCGCCGCCGGGGATTCCGGTCGCGCGTGCCTGTCTGCCATCGGATCCACCGGATCCGCCGTATCCAGCCACCGTTCGGCGTCCCGCAGCCGGGGCTCCACGCCCCCGAGCTCGCCGCAAGACATTGATATCGAGGCATACCAGGTGCTGAGCACGGGCCTGACGCGGACCAGCTCATCGGGTATTGCCTTTAGCCAGCCCAGCAACGTGGCAAACTGTCGACTGCGGTCTATGCCTGACATGACCAACTCGACCAGGTCTGCGGCGCGCGCGAAATCCTCGGCGGCCAGCGCGTGGCGGATCGCATCGGCCGTCGAACCATTGTGCTCGTACCACTCGCTGGCGCGCCGGTGCAGGGCAGAACCCTGATCAGGTTGCTCCGCCATCAAATGCATATGAAGAACATCGGCAAAAAGGCGGTGATAGCGATACCAGCGCCGTTCATTGTCCAGGGGGACGATGAACAGGTTGGCGTGTTCGAGATATTCTAAGGTCTCTTGACCTGAGGTTTCCTTCCAGGAAGCAGAAGGAGAACCCAAAACAGCATCACACAGCGGGCCGCACAGGCGGTCAAGGATTGAAGTGCGCAGCAGAAAAGTCTGGATGCTTTCGGATTGCTGCTGCAGGACTTCTTCAACCAGATAGTCCAACACGAAATGGTGGCTGCCGGTGAAAGATTTGATGAAGCTGGTGGTGTCTTGCGAAGCTGTCCCTGCATGGAAAGCGCAGCTAATTGCAGGCCGGCAATCCAGCCTTCGGTGCGGGCTTCGAGTGCGGCGATGTCTTCCGCGGAGAGGTTCAGGCCCATCACCTGGTTGAGAAAGTCGGCGGCCTCGGCGGGGGTGAAGCGTAGGTCGGCAGCGCGCAGTTCGGTCAATTGACCCCGGGCACGGTAGCGGGGCAGGGGCAGGGATGGATCTTCACGGCTAACAATGACCAGGTGAATCTGTGGAGGCAAGTGCTCGAGCAGAAAGGTGAGGGCTTCGTCAACCGGTTTGGAATCAATCACATGGTAGTCGTCCAGGACAAGGACGAAATTATCCGGGATGGTGGTGATCTCGTTGAGCAGGATTGTCAGAATCGTTTCGATTGGCGGTGGCTGAGGGGACTGGAGCACAGCCAACACCCCTTTTCCAATATTCGCCGCAATCGCCTGTAAAGCCGCGACAAGGTATGTCAGAAAGGATGTGGGGGTCGTTATCCCCTTCGTCCAGTGATAGCCAGGCGACCGGTAGCCCACAACCAGCAATCCATTCGCTGACCAGCGTGGTTTTACCAAAGCCGGCGGGGGCCGAGATGAGGGTCAGTTTACAGTGCATGCTCTCGTTCAACCGCTCGATCAGGCGCGGGCGGAGGACAATTTTAGGGCGAGGTGGGGGAATATAAAATTTGGTGAGGAGAAGGGGCTCAGACATTCTAAAAATAATTATACATCGATCAACTACGGCATCCTCCTTTGGATCACTGCGAGCCTGGTTAACAAGAACCAGCATGCGCTGGTTTGGGTGAATTACAATGCCCGCCGCACAAACCCTCAAAACCCTGGTGGCAATTTCGTTTTAATGAAAAAATTGGGAGCGCTCCCTATTGACATTCATTAGAAACTTTAGTATCATGTAACTAGCTTTTAGTAAATGCCGTTCTCCTCCCGCTTATAATTTATCAAAAAAAACAGATACCATTTATGGCTGAAAACCGGCGCGCGCGAGTCAATATGGCAGATGTCGCTCGAGAAAGTGGGGTCTCTCTCTCGACGGTCTCGATCGTATTCAGTGACAAGCCTGGCCTGCCATCTGAGACACGCCTGCGAGTGCTCGATGCCGCCCGCCGCCTGGGATACAACCCCCGGCGCTACACGAGCGTTAGCCAGATTGGCCCTTTGCGCACTGTCGGCCTGGTGATGCGCTCTACCAAGTCCGACGAGATACCGCGCAGCGATCATTTTTATTCCCACGTCGTCGCCGGCATCGAATCTGCCTGCCGCCAAAACAACCTCAACCTGCTCTACGCCACCATTAACGTTGATCTTGAACTCAGGCCGGTTGAACTGCCCGGTCTGGTCAAAAACGGGGGGGCCGACGGATTGCTTCTGGTGGGCGTGCGAGTAGACGATAAGCTGCGCCGGACGCTCGACCAATGCGCTGTGCCGGTAGTGCTGGTAGATTCTTACCAGGAAAAGGATGAACATACTTTCGACCAGATCCTTTCCGATAACGATCAAGGCGCATACCAGGCCACCCAATACCTGATCGCAAAAGGTCACCGAAAGATCGGCTTTATTGGTGGATCCGCCGAAACCTACCCCAGCTTTGAACTGCGCCGTAAAGGATTTACCCGGGCTTTGCGCGATCACCAGATAGATGAGCCTTTTTTTGCTGATTGCCACAGTGACCGCGACGAGGCAATCGAGGCTGCCCGCGAGCTGCTCAACCATCACCCCGAGATAACGGCCCTGGTGGGGGTGAATGATTATATCGCCATCGCCGCCATGCATGTGGCGGTGGAACAGGGCCGGCGCGTGGGTGGAGACCTGGCAATCATCGGTTTTGACGATATTCTCCTCTCCGAGAGTGTCATCCCACCCTTGACAACCATGCAAGTAGACAAGATCGCAATGGGTCGAATGGCGGTTAATATGCTGATAAACCGCAGCGAGCAGCCCAACTCAGCCCATTCGACGCTTATTCTTCACACACGCCTGATCGAGCGCAGTTCGGTAATGGCTGTGCCTCTCAGCATCCCGCTTTCCGTCGAAGGGCAATCTGCCCGGGATTAAAAAAGAGACCTATGCCGACAATCATTGGAACCGTACTCCCCAACCTCCCTTGGGAACCCCGGCCCGCAGGGGAAGTCGATGTCGTCTGGCGCTACAGCCGCAACCCGATTATCCCCAAGAACCTGCTGCCGACTTCCAATTCGATCTTTAACAGCGCGGTGGTGCCGTTCAAGGGCGGCTTTGCGGGAGTCTTCCGCGTGGATGACAGGCGGCGCGAGATGTGCCTGCACCGTGGGTTCAGCCAGGATGCTATCACCTGGCAGCTTGATCCCAGCCAGCTTGTGTTCACCGGCGGGCACCCCGAAGTGGCCAGGCTGGAATACCGCTACGACCCGCGCGTCGTATGGCTGGAAGACCGCTATTACGTAACCTGGTGCAACGGCTACCACGGCCCGACGATTGGCATGGGCTTTACTTATGATTTCGAGTATTTTACCCAGCTGGAAAACGCCTTTCTGCCTTACAACCGGAACGGCGTTTTGTTTCCCCGCCGCATCAATGGCAAATACGCCATGCTCAGCCGCCCCAGCGATCGCGGCCACACCCCCTTCGGCGATATGTTCTTCAGCGAAAGTCCAGACCTGATCCACTGGGGCTGCCACCGCTTCGTAATGGAACCCAAGGGCGGCTGGCAGAGCACCAAGGTAGGCCCCGGCCCGGTGCCGATCGAGACGAACGAGGGCTGGCTCCTTTTCTACCACGGGGTGCTCACCTCATGCAATGGATTTGAATACAGCTTTGGGGCCGTCCTGCTCGACCTGGACGAACCCTGGAAGGTGCTTTACCGCACCGCGCCTTACATGCTGGGCCCACAGGAGATGTACGAGCGGGTAGGTGATACATCGAACGTGTGTTTCCCCTGCGCGGCCCTGGTCGACGCCCCTACCGGGCGAATTGCGATCTATTACGGCGCAGCCGACACTGTCGTTGCCCTGGCTTTTTGTCAGGTGGACGAGGTACTCGACTTCGTCAAGTCCAATTCGGAGATTTGACTTAGAAAAGGAGGAAGCCGGATAAAAATTCCAATGTACAATAATTTCAAGAGATCCGAACGTTCAAATCAATTCGACTATTTGAAAAAAGAAGGAGAAAGCAAGAAATGACATCAAAACTGATTTCACGTCGCCAGTTTTTGAGGGGGGTCGCTCTGGCTACCGGCGCGACCGCGCTAGCCGCCTGCGCTCCAGCAGCTACTACGGCCCCTGTCGCTACCTCAGCCCCTGTCGCTACCTCAGCCCCAGCCGCCACCAAGGCTCCTGAACCCACCAAGGCACCTGTCGCAACGGCAGTTGTTGACGCGGCTACAGTTGCAAAGTCTCTGCCCCGCAACGAAACCCTGTATTTCAATGGGCAGCAGTGGGGTTCGGTCGTCGGCTGGAATCCTTACTCAGGCAGCAACAATAATGCAATGGCGATCGCCCAGAATGACAGCTCCCGCGTCACCATGTTCGAGACCCCGTACCTGTACAACATGCTCGATGGCAAGCAGTATCCTCTGCTGGCTGATGGTGATTATAAGTGGAATGACGCTCGGACCGAGGTCACCTTCAAGATCAAAAAAGCTGCCAAGTGGAGCGATGGCACTGCGCTGACCGCGGATGATGTCGCTTATACCTGGGCCTCCCATGTCAAGTACAACACCCCTACCGGGTCTGCCAATAAAGATTACATTGACACCATCACCGCGGTAGATCCTCAGACGGTTTCGGTCAAGGCCAAACTGGATGCGAACGGCAAAACGGTCAATCCTCTGCTCGTCGCTGCTTACCTGAGTCAAAACTATGTCATTCAAAAAGCCTGGACCCAGACACTGGAAAAACGCGCTGGCAGCGATCCGACGAAATTCTTAGCCGATACCGCTGAAGACGTCGTTTACTCAGGTCCCTATCACAAATTCTTCACTGACGATACGAAAGCTGTCTATATTCGCGACGACAATTACTGGGGCAAAGATGCTTCCATGTGGAGCAAGCTGCCTGTTCCAAAATACCTCGCCCATACGATCTTCAAGGATAATGCTGCCGGTACAACCGCTTTGCAGGCCGGCGAGGTGGATGTCAGCCAGCAGTTCAACTCCAATGTTCAGGACCTGTGGCTGAAACAAAAACTGCCCATCTCCACCTACCTGCCCGAAGCACCATACGGTATTGGCGCCAGCCTGCCAACCGCCTGGTACAACCTGAAATCCTACGGTTTGGACCAGCTTGCGGTTCGCAAGGCCATTGCCATTGCAGTGGATTATCCCAGCATCATTGCAAACGCCATGACCAACCAGTCGGCTACCTTCGCCCAGGTTCCACGCTCACTGATGAACCCGACCGACGGTGAACAGGCCATGTACGACCACGCGGCTGTCAAGGATCTGCAGTGGGTCGGCAACGACATCGAAGGCGCCAAGAAACTCCTGGATGATGCCGGGATTAAGCCCGGTCCGGATGGCTTGCGCCAATACAACGGCCAGACCCTTCACTATGTCGCCACCTGCCCCAATGGCTGGTCCGACTGGCAGGCTGCCATTGAATTGGTGGCTGCCGCCGGGAAGAAAATCGGGATTGACATCACCACCAACTTCCCTGAATGGGCCGTTTATCAGACCGTCGTCACCAAATCGGATGCGCCGCTCCCCGAGAAGTATGACATCTTCATGATGGGGCTCGCCGGCGCCGGCCCGACCCAGCCCTGGGGACGTACTCGCGCGGCAATGAGTTCTGAATTCATTGGTATGCCGGTCAACTGGAATGGCAACTTTGGCGGCTATAAGAATCCTGACGCCGACAAACTGATCCAGGCCATCCCCGCTGAAACCGACGCCGCCAAGCTGAAGACAGCTTACACGGAATTAGTCAAGATCTACCTGACTGATATTCCCTCCTTCACGCTCATGTATCGTCCTCAATCGTTCCACACGGTGAACGAGAGTGTTTGGACGAACTTCCCCCACCAGGGTGACGGCACCAAACCACCCGTCCCGCCGATGGACCTGACGGACGGTTGGGGTATCGCAGGTCTCTATAACCTGACGCTGGTTAAAAAGTAAACGGTAATCTGCTCAAAAAAGCCATGTCTCGGATTTCCGGGACATGGCTTTCTAAAATATTATGGGTTATCATATAGAGGATTATCACTTACAGGATCATAAGGAGGTGCCGTGTGAAAGGGTATCGAAAGTATTTCTTTAACAAGCTGGTTTGGTTCTTCGTCACTTTTGTTTTCGCTTTCATGCTGAACTTCACCCTGCCCCGCTTGATGCCGGCAGATCCTGTGGCAGGAATCGTAGGAAGGCTTGCCCAGGGCATAAGCAATACCACTGGAGTTCAGGCGATCTATCAACAATATGCGGACCTGTTTGGCACCAACAGACCCATGATCGAACAATTTTTTCTTTATGTGAGAAATGTGTTTCAGGGTAATTTTGGTTTCTCGTTCAGCCAATATCCCAGAACGGTTGCAGATGTGATCGGTTCTGCCATCTGGTGGACAATCGGTCTGCAGTTCCCGGCGATCATCGTCGGCTGGTTGATCGGAAATACCCTGGGCGCGTTAGCCGCCTATCTCAAGAAGGGCTTTGATGCAGTCCTCCTGCCAATCAGTATTTTTATGAGCAATTTCCCTCAATTTGGCATGGCCATCTTTTTGCTGGTTATTTTTGGAGTCGGATTAAAATGGCTACCAACCTCAGGTGGATATGGGTTTGACCTGATTCCTAGCTTTAGCCTGGAATTTATATGGTCTGTGATCGTCCATTATCAACTGCCGTTCTGGTCGATCGTGTTGATCGCCATCGGCGGCCAGGCGATTGGCATGCGCTCCATGTCGATCTATGAGCTGAATGCGGATTATGTCAAATACGCTCGCTTCCTGGGAATCAAAGACTGGAAGATCGTCGGCTATGTCTTCAGGAATGCCATGCTGCCGCAGATCACTGGTCTGGCATTATCGGTCGGTACCATGATCGGCGGCGCGTTGGTGGCGGAGATCATTTTCAGTTATCCGGGGCTTGGTACCACCCTCCTGAACGGCGTCATGGGTCAGGATTATCCGCTGATCTCAGCATCCGCAATGCTCGTCACGATAATGGTGCTGGTCGCGACTTTTGTCATCGAAATCGTTTACGGCATCATTGATCCGCGCATTAAAGCGGCCCAGGCTGATTAAGAGAGATGCTGACATGAAACATACCCTTCGACAGGTTTTTCGTTCTGGTAAATTTAAGGTTGGTTTTTCCATTTTTATTACATTGCTGCTAATCGTGATCATTTATCCCCTGATCATCACCGATCCGCCATTAGATATCATCGGTCAGGGTACTTTCTTCCCACCTGGGATCTATGTTAACGTATTTGACAGCACGAATTCCACACCCTATACCCTTAACCTGCCGGATGCCGCTGCCAAGCGAATTGCCAGCAAGTTGTCTGAGGAAGATCGCCTTGCAATAAAAGAGTGGCTGGTGGCAGCAGAAATTCCTGAAAGTGAAATTGATATAACGAATACCAAAAGCCTCCTGGATCTATGGGAGAGTAATTATAAACCCGACGTAAATATTCCCGGGATGACCAATGCAAGCCGAAATTACTATGCCAGACTGGATACTTCGCTTAAAGGTCTTCTTTTAACAGAAGGTGTGACCATTGCCGCCATAAACCCGCAAACGGGAGCCCTGGAAGCGGGCGGTACGATCAAACAATCTGATTACGCGAATATCAACCAGGTTGCGAACGTGCGGATGCTGCCGCTTGGCACCGATAACTTCGGCCGGGATGTGCTCACGGAGCTGGTTAAGGCCACCGGCGTATCGCTGGAGATTGGTTTTGTCGCTGGTCTCATTGCCACTTTGATCGGTTTGACCCTGGGATTGCTGTCTGGGTATATTGGCGGCCTGGTGGATGACATCATTATGTTCGTCACGAATCTCTTTACCGTCATCCCCGGCTTTGTCATGTTGATCCTGATTTCATACAGTTTGGGGCAGGAACAACGCGGTGCGTTCACGGTCGCAGTGGTGATCGGGTTTACCTCCTGGGTATGGACTACCAGGGCTGTGCGGGCACAGGTGGTCTCTCTGCGCAATCGCGATCATGTCAATCTGTCAAAACTATCCGGGCACTCTATCGTTCACATCATCCTCGCGGATATTCTACCTTACATCGCATCTTATGTCGTCATGGCGCTGATTCTGCAGATTTCCACGGGCATCCTGGCGGAAGCAGGGTTGTCGATCATTGGGTTGGGACCAAAAACATCGGATGTGCCCACTTTGGGATTGATGTTGAACTGGGCGTTGATCTACCAGGCACAGATCCTGGGAAAATGGTGGGCGTATTTACCCGTACTCTTAACCATCGCTCTGGTTACATTCTCGATGAATTTAATGAATACCGGCCTCGACCAGGTATTCAACCCTGCCTTGAGAGATTAGGTGATTGAAATGGCAAGAGTCATGTTAGAAGTTAAGGAACTGACCACAAAATACATCACTCGCTTTCGGGAGGATGTTTACGCGGTGGACCACGTTTCTCTGAAGGTAGAAGAAGGGAAATCGCTGGGCATTGCCGGAGAATCCGGCTGCGGAAAGTCAACACTGGCGCTCAGCCTGATGGGATATTACTTCGCCCCACTGCACTATACCAGTGGCGAGATCATCATCGATGGGCGCAATATTTCCGTAATGCAGCCGGATGATATTCGAAAATCGATCCTGGGGACGGAAATTTCCTATATCCCCCAATCCGCCATGAACGCGCTCAATCCTACCCAAAAGGTCATCTCTTTTATTGAGGATGTGATTCATGCGCATACCCCAACAGCCACCAAGAAAGAAATCTTTGAGCTTGCCCGATACGGCTTTGAGACCGTGGGGCTTCCAGCGGAAGTACTGCAAAAATACCCGGTTGAGCTTTCGGGCGGCATGAAACAGCGCACGGTGATCGCGGTATCTACGATTCTTTTTCCAAAAGTGCTGATCGCGGATGAGCCTTCCTCCGCGCTGGATGTCACATCACAAAAGATGGTCATTAAGATGCTGCGGGATTTGATGGAAAAAGGCATCATCAAATCGATGATCTTCATCACGCATGAGCTTCCGCTACTTTACAACGTGACCGATGATATTATGGTCATGTATGCCGGCCAGATCGTGGAGAAGGCTACTGCAGAGCAAGCCGTGTTTGATCCACTCCATCCCTATTCCAAGGGTCTCATGGGCTCGATCATCGTGCCTGAAAAAGGCCTGCGGGGCCATAAACTGTCAGCGATTCCCGGGGTGCCGCCCAACCTGAAGAAACCACCTGCCGGATGCCGGTTTGCTGAACGCTGTAAATACGTGATGCCAGAATGCAGGGGAAATTCCGTGGCGCTTCGAGATCTTGAAGATGACAAACGCGCTTACCGCTGCATCCTGCCAGAAGAAGAATTGAGGAGGGCTTATAAAAATGCCTGATGAAAAAATTCCCATCCTTAGCGGAGAAGGGCTTACCAAGATATTTGGGTTGGGCCGCCAGAAAACTTTAGCCGTTGACCATGTGGATTTCACTTTCAATGCCGGTGAAATTATCTCGATCGTGGGTGAATCGGGCAGCGGAAAGACCACCCTGGCCAAAATGCTTTTGGGATTGATCAGTTCCACGGAGGGGGAAATTTATTACCATGGGCAAAAGCGCGATATCAGTTCTCAACAAAAGAAAGAAGAATACTGGAGAGGCATTCAGGCGATCTTTCAAGATCCGTTTTCTTCATACAACATATTTAATAAAATCGATGCCGTGCTTTTAGATTGCATTTCCATGCGCGGCGGTCGAAAACTTCCGTATGCGGAGAAAGTAAAGTTGATGGCAGAGGCGTGCAGCTTTGTCAACTTGAAATTCGAGGAATTGACCAATAAGTATCCTTTTGAACTCTCCGGCGGACAGATGCAGCGCTTGATGATTGCCCGCATCTTCCTTTTAAAGCCCAAGATCCTGCTGGCTGATGAGCCCACCTCGATGATCGATGCCAGCTCACGCGCGACCATCCTGGATTATCTGATGAAACTGCGCAATGAAACCGGGCTGACGCTTATTTTCATCACCCATGATATTGGCCTGGCCTATTATGTTTCTGACAGCGTATACATTATGGAGCGTGGAAAAATTGTTGAACACGGATCTGCCGATGAGGTGATCCTGCACCCGAAACAGGCGTATACCCAACGCTTGATCAATGATGTTCCCAAGATCTATGAAGAATGGGATCTCTCAACGGTATAATGGTTTCCCCATGTCTCGGATCTGATTAAAATATGAGCCGGCATGTGGAAAAGTAAAACTCTTCTGACTCATAACCTGGAGGCCTTGAGTTAAATTCCTTATAGGGTGATTTTCCACCTCAATACGGATCCCGAAGCGCTCATCCATCTTACAATCCCTGTTCGGGGACGCAGAGATCGCGGAAATGGGCGCTTTGTATTTAAATATATTTTTTTGTCGGAGACCAGATTCCGAAAATGTATCGCATCTACAAGAATCCCTTTCAGGAAGGATAGGATTCACCCCCACCACCGCCGAATACCCCTGGTGCGCCTAAAGAGGCGGCGTGCTTCGCAATTAAGCAGCAATTTGTGGCGCATCATGCCGCAAATTGCTGCTTAATACTTCTCCCCTCCCCTGCGCAAGGTGGTTACGGTCTATTTATTGTGTACCTTTTCGGCATCCACACCGGCTTCCTCGATGCTGACGGCTCTGAAAGCGGGACGGGCAAATCGTTGGGTAGGTGGCAACCCCACAGGATTGTGATGGAATTCATCGATCCCCCGGCAGAGATAGGTCTTGAAATTAGGGTTCACGGACAGGTCGTTTTTCACATTGGTGCCCGAATAGCGGATGGTCAGCCCGGCCCGGCGGCGCGCCGACGGATTGGCAGGAGATCCGTGCACGGCCCGGTCGTCATGTAAGGAGACCTGACCCGCTTTTAAATGGAACTGCACTGCATCCGCCTCGCTGAAGGTGCCTGTTTCTAGCTCTAGGGTCAGGACGGAATCAGTCTGCTGCGAACGAGAGTGTTTGAGCAGACCGGCTTTATGCGAACGCGGGATGATCTTCATCGCGCCGTTCTCCGCATCCACATCGTCGAACGCCAGCCAAACCGTGACGGTATTATGCGGTTTCATCGGCCAGTAATATGCATCCTGATGCCATCCAACGATCGATTTGCTGAACGGTTCCTTAATAAAAAAACTGCTGGCCCAGACAAAAAAGTTCCCTCCCAGAATGCCGTCAACCAGGTCGTGGATCTTCGGATTCATGACGATGTCGTACAAATAAGTGCTGGTCTCATGCCATTCACGGATATCCTTGGGCGTTTCACCGGGTTGGAGAAGGGCCAGCAGGCCGGGCAGTTCCTGGTTGATCTGCCGCATTTCACCCTGGGTGTAAATCGCCGGCAGATCGATCAGGTAACCATTTTCGTTGTAAAACGCTTTTTGCTCTGTGGACAGTTTGTAGATACTCATAAAATCTCCCGAAATACTTAGGTCGATATTAGCTCACATTATAGACTAAATCTATTAAATTAGTCAATTTTTCTTATCACAAAAGAACAATTTACTCCTGGGGCAAAAACAGGAACAGTCAAAAGGTCAAACACACACATTGATAAATTGTGACATTATGGGGATTAGCCCTTTCCCCACACGATGCACGCCGCCCCTACCAGGTTGGCCCATGTGCTGAGCCGGGCCGGCACCACGGGAATGCTGGCGGAACCCGGCAATGCCCGTTCGGCAGCCGTGCTTTGCAGCTGTGAGAAGTAGATCTCACCGCTTTGCGCCGCGCCACCGCCAACGACCACAATATCAGGGTCCAGCAAATTAATGATGGATGCGATCCCAATCCCAAGGTAAACGGCGCCTTCCTTTATAATCGCCACCGCCTCTGGCACGCCTGCGCTGGCCAATTGGAAGATTTCTTTCACCCCAAAATTTTTAGGGTCCAGGCCAAATTCTTCTTTCAAGCGGGTTTTTCCAACGCGCGACGCAAAACTGGCGGTCATGGCTGTGGCCGAAGCGTATGCCTCCAGGCAACCCTGCTTTCCGCACGGGCACATCCTTCCGTTGTGGTCCAAAATGATGTGGCCGATATTGTTGCTAAACCCGTGCGCCCCGTGGAAGATGCGCCCATCAAGCACGATTCCGCCCCCGATCCCCGTGCCAACCGTAATCCCGACCACGAAAGAGCTGCCAGCTCCTGCCCCAAAAATCGCCTCACCCAGCGCCATGGCATTACCATCGGTTTCGACCTGTACGGGCAGCCCAACGGCATGGGCCAGGCGGGCCCGGACCGGCATCCCTGACCAGTCCGGGATAGCTGAAGTGGCATAGGATATTGAACCTTCCTCAAGCACAACCTTCCCGCCTGTTCCAACCCCAATCGCGGATGGGCTCAGGTCGGGTTCAGACGCTGCCGTGCGGATCAGGTCCAGGGCGAGGTCGATCACCCGACCCATCACGGCTTCGCCCCCCTCCAGCGCCCGGGTCGGCACCGTTTTGGCGAAATGGACAGTCCCATCCGGGGTGACAATGCCGCCGGCAATTTTCGTTCCCCCGATATCAATGGCGAGGATAGGGTCTGACCAAGACTTATGAATGGTGATCTTCGCCGGTAAGGATGAAGAATTCATGTAGAAAACCTAAATAAATTTAACCCTGGATCTTTGGGTTTGCTCAAACGCCCGCCAGTGCGTAGCTGTTCGCTCTTTCGCGGATCAGTTGGGCAATTTCGACCGCCTGCCTGCCGCTTTCGATATTCCCCGGCGGGACTCTCCCGCTGCGAATATCATCGAAGAAGCGGGCGTTTTCGTGGTAAAAGCCGTTCAGCACGAAATCTTCCGTCCCGCCGGATACTTCCGGCCCGGCATAGGTGCGGACAACGTCGCCTTTGCGGACATGAACCAGGCTGCCGGGAGCGTCGAAGGCATTCCAAATCGGCAGGTTCAAGAAAAACAGCTGGTCCAAAGCATGCAAGGTAGCCCTCTCGATCACCGCCCCCGAAACCGGGCAAAAACAGATCTGGGCCGTCATCCCTGAGGTGAAAGTGCAGTCCATGAAGATGTTGGCGGTACTGGGTCCCAGGGAAGGAAACTCGTGATAATGAAATGAAATGCGAGCATAATCACTGCCCGCCAAAAAGCGAGCTGTGTCAATGCCGTGGATGGCGGTGGTCGAAAAATCGGCGTCGGTACGTCCGATACGGTAAAAATCGTACTGCAGGTGCTGGAGATCCGCCAGAGAAGTGTGCTCGCGCAGCAAATTCTTCATAAAAGTGACCAGGGGTGTATAACGGCGGTTAAAGGCCACCTGGTTAGGGGTTCCACTGGCTCGTGCCGCTGCGATCATACGGTCAGTCTCGGCGGCGGTCAGGCCCGGCGGTTTTTCAATAAGCAACGGGTAGCCCATCATTAAAATCTGGCAGGTGAGCGAAGCGGTGACAGCCGGCGGAACCAGCAGGCACACCGCATCCGGTTGCTCTTTTTCGAGCATTGCGATCGGGTCGGAATAAGACCGTTTGAAACCAAAACGCCTGGCAAAAGCTCCTGCCCTGGCTTCATCCAGGTCGCTGCAGGCCGCCAGCTCCGTGTCGGGGGTCTGGCCTGCGTATTTGACATATGCCGGGCCATGATGGCTATTTGCCAGCTGCCCGCAGCCAATCGTGCAAATTTTAAAAGTCATAGCGCCTCGAATATGCCAGCTTGCTTCATATACTGACACAAGTAGATTTTACTCAAAATATTTTTCCTGTCAATAAAGAAGGGCTGCCCGTCAACCGCCCGATATATCGGCTTTTTCCCGCTGGAAACCGGTAGAAACCTATGATATACTTAAATGAATGGCAATATTTTGATGTGAAATCAAGCCAGATAAATTCCGAGCTATCATTTTCAAATCTTTTGTCAGATATTGACGTAACTTCCCTCTGGAAAACAGCAGCTTTTCCAAACAAGTCAGCCGGATTCTAACCATGATCACTTACGATTACACCTACGATTTCGCTAACCATCCATACCGGTCCGAATTTTTGGACCAGGACAGCGGCAAGCTGATCCAATCCTTCCGGATCCCGGTTGGGGTCAGCTCGATCCGCGGGATACGGGTTAAATTGAGCAAGTACGGCGATCCTGGGCCGGTCCATTACAGCCTTGGCCGGCGTCCCGGTGGACAAGAGCTCCGCCGGGGCAGCATCCCTGCCGCACAAATCATGCCGGTCTTTGAGCTGATGGTGGGTGAAGATTTTCCACCTGTGCAGGTCTGGGCCGGTGAAACTCTATACCTGACTCTGTGGGTTGAAGATGCCCGCCGGCCTCTGGATGCCTATCACGTCTACGGGCCTAACACCCGGGCGGAGCGAGTCAGTGAAGTCAACGCCCGGCTGCCGTTCTGGTGGTACGAGGCCGCCGAACGGCTGGATGACGTCAACGCTCCCCTGCCAACCTTATATGCCGGGGCCAACTACCCGGATTTCACCAGCGGAAGCCGGCTAAGAGCGGACGGAAGCCCTACCTGGAGCATCTCGTTTGCGATTCTGACCGATATCGATCCGCCAGACGGTGATAAAAGCGAACAGCAGTTCGAATTTTCGGCTAAGCTGCTGGCGGAGCCTTTCACTGAATTTCACTATTTGCGGGTTGAAGACCAGACTCCAGCCCCTGGCGAAGTGGAGATCGATGCTACGTGGAGCCTGGAGAGCCGCCTGCCGGATTCGGAATTGGTGGCAAACGCTCTTACCGAGATACAGGTCTTTTTGAATAAGGTCATGGGCGTGCAAATCCAGGTTGGGACGGATGAGCCCAGGATTTTATTTCAATCCAGCCAGGATGAACGCCTTACCAAGCCAGAGTCATTCCTGGTGACGGTTACCCCCGGGCAGATCCTGATCCAGGCCACCAAAGAGGTCGGGCTGCTGCGGGCGGCTTACTGGATGGAGGACCGGATGCTGGAGCGGCGGGCGCCGTTCCTGGCGCAGGGTGAATTCCTGGTGCTGCCCCGCTACGATACCCGCATGGTGCCCGGCATTTACCCGGCTCCCAGCTATTTCATGCTGCGCGAGGCCCAGGTGTGGACGCCCGGCTATATGTGGCGGCTTTCACGGGCAGGCTACAACGCGGTGTATTTCCAGGCCAGCCTGGAAGATTTCGTGGTCGACTCAGCCATTTTTCCGGAGATGAATGACCCGGAGGCCCCCGCTGCCATCGAACGCTTGCGCCGCTCGGTGGAGCTGGGCGCCCGGTATGGGGTCGATTTCTACTGGGATGTGAAGACCGGCTACGAGCGTAAATTCCCCGACTCTGTCTACCAGCGCCTACCGCAGTTAAAAGCGTTTGAGCGTTTCGGTAATTTCCCCTGCACGGGTCAGGAGACAACGCTTGATTTCCTGCGCGAGACCATCGGCGGCGTTTTCACCCAGGTCGAGGGCCTTAAAGGCCTGGTTGTGGTGTACGACACGGAAGGTTTTTATTCCTGCATCACCCACAACAGCAAGGATAAATGCCCCTACTGCCGAGATTACCCCGTCGAAGAACTGGCGGGGCGGCTGTTCCAGGCGTTTAAAGAATCTGCCCGGGTAAAGCATGCGGATCGCGAGTTGATCCTGCTGACCTACATCTGCGACGAACCCTGGAACTACCGGGTGATCGAGCACATGCCCCCGGATGTGACCCTGGCCGCGTGCTACAGCCAGCTTAAGGTGCTGGAGCGGGGCGGCGTTAAGATCCTGACTGACGATTATTCGTTGTGCTCGGCCGACCCCTCCGATTACTTCCTGAAGGTAAAAAAACTGGCAAACAAAAAAGGCCTGCGCTTCATCGCCAAGACCGAAGATACCTTTGGGCAGGAATTTGTCTCCACCCCCTATACCCCTTGCCTGGAGCAGCACCAGCGGCGCTGGGAATGCCTGGCCAAAGAAGGTGTGAATGGATTCCTGTCTCAGTACCTGCACATCGGGTTCATGCCCACCCCCTGCCAGGGCCTGATGCGCCTGAATGCTTTTGAGGTATGGAAAAACGGGAGTCTGGTTGAGTCTACCCAGGCTGAAAAGTTAAGCACAGCCGCAATCCTGAGCTCCGGTCGCGAGAGCAGCGAGCTGGTGGTAAAAGCCTGGGAGGAATTCAGCCTTGCCATCCGCGAAGATTTCCCCTACACCTGGGGGGTGTGCCGCTATCCAGGTCCGCTGCAGTCAGCCCCCGGGCAGCCGTTTTACCTCGATCCACAGCGCATTATCCCGCGGCGCTGGGCGCGCGGCTACGTCAACGACCTGAAGTGGACCGGGATCGTCGAGCGCTTCCTGATCGACAGGGACAAAACCTGGGATGAGCGCGTGGTTGCGCGCTGCTTCCAAAGCATGCTCAAACACTACCAGCAGGGCAACCTGTACCTGGATGAAGCGATCCGCACCTGCCGCGATGCCGACCGACAGGCACTTGTAGATGCTCAGAACGTATCGCGCATGCAGTTCTCGCAGGTCAAGACGATCGTCAACCTGATTGAGTTTATCCATCTGCGCGACGCCTACACCCGGCAGCCGGGACAAGCCGTGCGAGACAGCCTGATTTTCCTGCTGGAATGCGAGCTGGAAAATGCCCAGGCAGCCCTGCACCTCAGCCGGCGTGATTCTCGCCTGGGCTTCTCCGGGGAAGGAGATGGCAACGTGCGCGGCGGACATTTCAACGCCTTCACGATCAGCCAGAAGATCGCCGATCTGGAGCAAACCCTGGCGACCCTGTATGAGGGAGACATATCTTCTCAATAAATAACGTGAGTTCCAAACTAACGTTAAAATAAGAATTTATGCGGGGTCTCGACCCCGCTTAAAATCCACCCTTTCCCCTTCAACTGATCACACGTTGGACCACGCAAATGATGCAACAGGTGTTTTTTTGAGGCTTCGCTAAAAAAACACCTGAATCATCAAAATTGGAATATGATGGTGACGGGAGGAAACGCAATGAACTCGATAGAACGGGTGACCGCGGCTCTCAAACACCGGCCCAGCGATAGGGTGCCCATTTTTATGTGGTTTCATCCGGCAACCGCCCAAAGGCTGAGCCGCCAGCTCGAAATTCCCCTCTCAGGTTTAAACGAGGTAATGGCAAACGATGTCAGCCAGACATGGGTAAACAATAACTATGCCATGGAAGGTATCACCCATGAGCAGGATGGCGACTGGCACATCGACTACTGGGGTATCAAGTGGGTCAAACAGTACTACTTCAACCAGATCGCCTCTCACCCGCTGGCGCAGGCCAGCCCGGAGGAGACCAGGCAGTATCGGTTCCCGATAGACCATATTGACGACCTGCTCCAGCCCATGATCCCGGTAGGGCAGGATGCCGGCCGCCGTTTCATTGGCTGCGACGTTTCGCCGTGCGCCTTCGAGATGTACTGGCGGCTGCGCGGCATGGAAAATACCATGATCGACCTGGTCTCTGATCCGGACCTGGCCGGGTATCTCCTGAAAAGCTGCGCTGATTTTTCGATCACCCTGGCGGAGAAGGTGATCGAACGCTACCCATTAGACTGGCTGTGGACCGGCGACGACGTCGCCTCGCAGAACGCGATGATGATCAGCCCCAAAACCTGGCGGGCGCTGGTCAAACCGGAGCTGGCGCGGGTCTTTGCCATCGCCAGGGAGCACCACCTGTGGCTGGCTTATCACTGCTGCGGGGCGCTGCGCCCGATCATCCCCGATCTGATTGAAATCGGGATGGACGTGCTCAACCCGGTCCAGGGCAACTGCCCGGGCATGGATCCCTTTGAGCTGAAACGGGAATTTGGTAAAGCTATTACCTTTATGGGCGGGCTGGATACCCAGGAGCTGCTGCCCAATGCCACCGCCGCCCAGGTGGAGGCCGAGACCCGCCGCTTGATCGAGGGGATGACCCGCGGCGGGGGCGGGTACATCCTGGCAGCCTCGCACACCATCCCACCTGAAACACCGGATGAAAACATCTTTGCCATGTATGCTGCCGCAGGCATCAGCCGCGAAGAAATATTTGACCGGGCGGCAGACCTGCGCGGAAGGCTGGCGTAAATAGCCTCCCCAATGACCTCCCGTCAACGCTCCGTGGCTGCCATGACCGGCCAGGCCACAGACTGGGTACCCTGTGTTCCGCTGATCGATAATTCCTATTCCGCCGCCGTGCTTGGCATGCCGGTATCAGAATGCTTCATCAACCCCGCCCGCCACGCTGAATCCCTGTCAGCCTGCCTGGTGAAGCACCCCTTGATCGACGGCCTTTCCATCAACCTGTGCCTGTCAGATGAAATCATCCTCGACCGGGAGCGGACAACGGACGGCTGGCTGATCAAGACCACCGGCGGTCTGACCTGGTACGTACCGTACCATGACATCGGCTCCGTCGCCGGGCGCGAGATCGTTTCTTTTGACGACCCGCGCCTCATTTCCGATAACCCTTTCCAGGCCGGGGTGGTAGAAACGCTTGCGGGATTATCTTTATCTATGCGCAATTCTCACTGCGTGTTGGCGGGCGTCACCGGTCCATTCTCGCACATCGCCTTCCTGATGGGCCTGGAACGAGTGATGCTTGCCACAGCTGACGATCCGGTCGGCCTGCTCAGGGCTGTTGAAAAGCGCCTGCCGCTGGCGCTGTCCTGGGTGGACGAGATGGCCCGCTTCGACCCAGCGGCCATCTGGATTGGCGAGGGGTTTGCTTCTTCCAACCTGATCAGCCCCAGGGTTTACCGCGAATTTGTACTGCCGTTCGAAAAAATAGTTTGCGAGAAAATCCGCAGCCTTGGGATTCCGAGCGTGCTGCACATTTGCGGTCGGCTGGCCCCGGCTGCGCTCGATGCGATCGCCGCCAGCGAGACGGACTGCCTGGAAATTGACTGGCCGGTGAATGTGGTACAGACTCGCGCCAGGCTGGGTAAAGGGGTGGCCTTAAAGGGGAATTTGAACACCACCACCCTGGTGCAGGCTGGCCCGGAAACCATTTACCAGCTTTCGCGTGAGCTGGTAGAGGCGATGGAAGGCCAGACGGGGTTCATCCTCAGCAGCGGGTGCGCCCTGGGAAGGGATACCCCGCCCGCCAATGTGGACGCGATGGCGCAGGCAACCCGGACAGGGTAGCAAGCAGAACCCCACTTCGAGGAGTTGAAAGAAGTCCTCTTTATAAGCTCAGAATAGCTAAAGCTTACGTGTCTACCTGGTACCAGTAGTAGGTAGTGGCGTAATTTACCCAGGCACCGCCCTTGTGGACGGCGTCCCACACCCGGCGGCGCAGGAAGGTATGAGGCCTGGTCTTGCCGTAAGTGAATTCGTTCTGCCAGTTGATGCGAATATCCAGCGACCGCTCAAAGGAGATTACGTTCTGGTCGCGGAAGCGGTAGATGGACAGCTCGATGGGAAATTCTGCCATTTGCACATAATTGATCCCGCTGCGCAGCCCGCAGAAGACTTCCCGAAAGCCCCAGGAGAAGCCAAACGAGTCCTCGGTCCCCAGGTAATCGATGGAAGGTTTTTCCTCGCCGTCCAGGCGGTGCTCGACGTTGCCTTCCATGATAAAGAAGAAATCTTTAAAGACCGGCTCCGCGGTGATGATGCTGAACTGGCTTCCCACCAGGTGGCCCGGACCAGGGATTTGGATCAGGGGCAGAATGGTATCCGGGGTAAGCTGGAAATGGTGCTCCTGCCAGGCACAGTGAAAATACTCCAGGTCGGGTTCCCATTCCGGCAGGCGCTCGAATTCAATAAAGCTGTAAGAAAGCAGGTTGTAGGACGTTTGATTGCGCAGTGTGATGCGAATATGCCGTTCGAAGGGCATGGGGATATAACAGTTATAAGAGCGGGGCAGCTTTTCCACAAACGGGGTGGAGTAGTTGACTGCCTTTCCCTGGCAGCCGTCGGCAAAGAAATCCGCCAGCGGGCAGCGCACAGCCGGGACCGGGCTGCGGTTGTAAAAGACCTCCAGGGTCAGCCCGCGGGAGACCGCCCGCAGCAGTTCTTCGCTTTCGGAGATCTTTTCGGCCGTTGCCCCTGTTTCCAGGAATTCCAGGTTGCCGTCCGCTACTGCCAGATGCTGAAGGATGTGGAAGCAGGTCACCACCCCCGGCCCAGACTGATCGATCAGGTCGATGGTGGTGAAGGCATCCAGGGGCTTCAATTCGGGGTAGTTATCGTAAGCCCAACCAGCGTTGGACAGACCGCTGCGCTGGAGACGGCGAAAAGGGAGGGAACGCAGGGGGATCATGGCTCAGCTCAACCAGGCAGGCAGGTTTTCCAGCACAAATTGGTCGTCGTTCAGGTCAGGATAAGCCTTATAAACCCGGTCGATCTCGGCGGATTGGCCCGGCGAGAGGGTCTCGTCCGGATCGAGAGTGAAATTGTTTTTTAACAAACCCTGGCGGCGCAGCACTTCGTGGACCCCAGGCAGCGCCCCGGCATACTGGTTGGCGGCGTCAAAAAAGGCGGCGTTGCAATCGGTGACCTGGGCAGCCAGGGTGAGCAGCTGGCTGGGAACGACAGGATCCAGGCGGGCCTGCTTAACCCGGGCCAGGATTTCGACCGTCTTTTGCGTCCAGCAGCCCCAGTGGCCCAGCAGGCCGCCCACAATGCGGATACGCGCTTCCTCGCGTACAGTGGGAATAACGAATTCGGTCAGCAGGTCCACCAGGATATTGTCGTCATTGCCGGTATAGAGGGCAATCTCACCGGCCCGCCCGGCAGAAGCGACTGCCCGGATCACATCCAGGGTCTGGTAGCGGTTGAAAGGGGCCATTTTAATGGCGACCACGTTGGGAATTTCCACAAAGCTCCGCCAGAATCCTTCCGAGAGCAAGCGTCCCCCCGCTGCAGGCTGGAGATAAAAACCCATCAGCGGGATTTCATGGGCCACGGCGGTGCAATGGGTAATCAAGTCAGTGTCGCTTGCCCCTTTCAAGGCAGCCAGGGAAAGCAGGCCTACGTGGTAACCGGTCTCCCTGGCGAAGCGCGCCTCATGCAGGGCCTGGTCCGTCAGCCCGCACACGCCGGCCACCAGCACCGTCTGCCGTCCGGTAGAGCGGTCGCAGTCCCGGATGGTTTGGGCAGCCAGTTCCATGACCGGCCGGTACAGTGAAAAGCGCGGTTCGCGAATGGCAAACTGGGTGCTGTGCACGCCTACCGCCACCCCGCCCGCCCCGGCGGCATGGTAGTAGCGGGTCAGCGCCCGCTGGCGGCGCTCATCGAACTTACGCTGGCGGTCAAGCGCCAGGGGATGGGCTGGGATTACCAGCCCGTCATGCAGGGCCGCGAGGATGGAGAGGGGCGGCATGGGATATTCAACCATTTAATAACCTCCATCGCGCACTTCAAAATGGGTAGGTTTATTCAGCTGCCTGCCGCCTGCCATGACCCAGCCTGCCACCCACTGCATAACCTGCTCCATCGAGGTGGGAGGCTCGCCCAGGGCAGAACGCAGGCGAGCATTATTGCTCAAGAAGGCAGTCCGGGTCTCGACCCCGCTGAAGGCCACGGGTTTCCCCATCAGCGCGCCGAAACGTTGGGCTACCTGGCGGATGGAATAATGCTCGCCGCCCACCAGGTTGAGGGGTGTCGGTGGAACGCTGGCCAGGGCCAGCGAACGGATGATCATCTCATTGGCATCCCCCTGCCAGATACAGTTCATGTGAGACATAGCGACATCCACCGGCTCACCGCGCCAGACTTTGTTGGCGATATCCACCAGCACCCCATAGCGCAGGTCAAGAGCAAAACTGAGTCTCAGCAAGACAATGGGGGTGCTGTTTTTGGCCGAATAATATTCGAAGATGCGCTCGCGTGCCACGCAGGCATTAGAATACTCACCCAGGGGGGTCAGGGGATCGCTTTCAACCGATCCACCGCCGCCGATATTAACCAGGGGGTAGACATTCCCGGTGGAAAGGGCGGCGATACGCGCCTCACGGTAGCGCTCAGCGGCGTAAGCCGGAACGAGTGTATTGGTCGCCCAGGTGCGAGCCGGGTTGTCGCTGGTGCCAAATTTCAATCCCACCAGGTAAAGCAGGTTGTCCGTATCGGGCAGCCCGGCAAATACGCTCTGGTCCATCAGATCGGCGCTGATCGTGCGGATCCCACGCGATTCAAGGTCCTGGCGGGTGCGGCTGTCGGAATAGCGGCTGACTGCAACAATTTCCAGCGGATTACCGGCTTTATCGGCGGCGCGACGAGCCAGGATCGCCAGGGTGGGGCCCATTTTTCCGCCGGCCCCCAGGATGACCAGCGGGCTGGTAAGGGTACGCATAAAATCAACCAGCACTGGACGCGGCAGCGTCATGACATCAATCAGTTCTTCTTCGTTCCGGATCGTCTCAGACGGCATAATTCCTCTATTAATTTCGAGGGATCTTTATTCACGATGGGAATAAAAGTCCGATTTGACGGGTGTTAATGAGTGGGTTGGCTGGAGCTGGCCGACTCTGCCAGGTCGGAGCCGGGAATGGGATCCAGGGGGGCAGCAGGCCGGGTCAGGGGCCCGTAGGTGTCCGGGCGGCGGTCGCGCAGCATGTCATTTTTCCAAACATATTCCCCGTGGCGGGTAAACTCGTGCGCGATGCGCGGCTGGTCCAGGTCAACCTGGGCCAGGGCGATCCCGGTGTAGCGCCCGGCATCGGCAATAATGATCGCATCCGGGCCGATAATGGAGCTGCGCCCAAACAGCATCTCACCGTTGCGCCAGGCCATGCCCGGGTCGCAGCCGTAGCAGGAGGGCACAAATACGATGCCATTGTGGATGGCCGGGGCGCGCAGCAAAATATCCATAAATTCCCCGCCCCACCCGCCCATCACGTGCGGCCAGAAGACAACCTCGGCCCCATTAAGGGTCAGGCAGCGGGCACTTTCCGGGAAGGAATTGTCATGGCAAATTTGAATCCCGATGCAGCCAAAATCGAGGTTGAAGGTGGGCCATTCATCGCCCGGGACAATCCCCAGGTCGCGCTCGTTTTCGATGCAGTGCACTTTGAAGTATCCCCCCAGGTAACTTCCCGAACGGTCGAGCAGCATGGCGACATTCCGACGCACCCCATCCACAATTTCCAGGATAGGGGCAATAATATACATGTTGCGCCGGCGGGCGATCGGTCCCAGGCGGCGCAGCACAGCCTTAAAATCACCATCCACCTGGCTCGGGTAGCTGGCATACGTCATTTCGAGGCCGTGAATATTAAACATTTCGCCCAGGCAGGCAATATCCGTGCCCATCTGCCCCGCCTGATCCAGCCAGTACTCTGCCGCTTGATAGTTGCTTTCTTTCTTTTCGGCATCGGTGGCGCCCTTGGGGAAGGCGGGCAATTGGACGGAAGCAATGGTAATTTTTCTTGTCATATGATTTTCCCTTTAAGAGTATATCATTTTCTAATTTTAGCCGTCTGGCAGGGTCAGATAGATCATCTCACCCTGAGGACGGGCGGCGAGGACGGAGTGCGGACCGGCAGGGCACAGGCGGGTGACCTCTTGCCTGAAAAATACCGTGGGGTTCCAGTCCTGATCCAGAGCCAGGACGCCACGCCGGGTGGCCACCACCAATACCTCGATTTCGGGCAGTGAAACCAGCCCGGTAACCGGCGCTCCGGCGTAGAACCGGCGCAGCGGCTTTCCCGCCATCAGTGAATAGGCAGCGATGAAACCATCGGCGCCGCCGGTGATCACCTGGGGCTGCCCGGTCGGCGGTGTATAAACCCGGCAGGCCGATATGGGCGTGCCGCCCTCAATCTTCCACAACCAATCTTTCAGCTCCGGCGAAAGCACGCCGAAACCCTCCTCGGCTGCAGCGATAATCACGGCCTGCGGCTGCGGACCACCGGTGAAAGCAGTCTCGAACAATACTGTTTTTCCATTCACAAAAGGGATCGCCCGCAGGAACGAGCGGTACATGGGCTGCTGCACCCCGCCGAAAGTGACCGTTCCCCCGCCAGGCGAAAACCCCGTCCGGCCTTCATAGAGCATGATGCCGTGGTTCCAACCGGTGCGCGCCCAAATATCCGCCCCATCCTGACCTGGCAGGGCCAGCAGGCTGTATACCCACGGACCGTCCGCAAAGCTGTGCCCCAGGATGTTGCCATCCGGGTCAAGGAAAATCACCACCCCATACCCGCCCACCGCCAGGGCGGCCCGCCCGGCGGCATCTCGCTGCCAGACCGTGATTTCGTTGGCGCTGTCCAGCCAGCCGAAGAAAATATCCGAGCGTCGAGCCATTTCCTCCCTTAGGTGAATTGCCTGGCGTAGGCCGCCCCCCGCGTTGTAAATCAAAATATCGCCGTTCAGCAGTCCCACACAGATTGAAGCGGGCGGCTCAATACTATCCAAACAGTGGCAAGACAGGTGGGTGACGGGACCTGCAAGCTGCCGGCGCCAGAGCTCCACCCCATCATACCTGAGCACCACCAGTTCGTGGCCGCGGCTGACCGCCGCGAAACAAACACCCTGTGGATCCCCCAGGTCCAGGGTTGACAGAAAGGCAAGATTCGGGCTAACCATTGCGCTCGAATACAGCTCGACCTCGTTCAGCACGAGCAGCCTGCCCGGCGGGGGAGCCGGGATGGTCAGGCGCAGGCGCTTGACGTGCTGGTTTATGGCGTAATCGAGCGCCTCCAGACGGTCTTCGATCCCCCGGAAGCGCAGCTGGATCGCTTCCGCGGGGACAGGCTGCGCCGCCAGGGGGCGCCAGTCATCGCCGGCCTTCCCACCTGCCGCTTCCAGGCCGATACCAGCCGGGAGCGGGTTGAACAGCTTGAAAAACGGCTCCAGGGGGCTGTCGCCGACCAGGCGCACCCGGCTGAGCAGGTGTTCTTCTTTCAAGGTGAGGATGATGGTATAGCGGTCCGCTGACGGCCACTGCTGGCGCGCATCGCGCAGCTCAGGGTAAACGGTGTCGCATAATTGTTCGGGAAAACCATCGATGGGCGGCGGGTCCGCAGCCACCATAACATCGCGCAAGTGTTCGGGTATACCTTTCCAGTTTGCGAAGCGCCAGCCCTCACTCCAGCCAGAGGGCAAGACAGGTTCAGCAGAGGAGGCAGGCGGCGGTGCTGGGCGGGATGTTTGCATCAGCCTGTCCAGTTCGCCCTTCAGGAAATCCGCCAGGCGCCGGCAGCTTTGCGCTGGCAGCGCAATAGATTGGCGCTCTCCCGGGTGCAGTTCCAGGGTCTGTCCCCGGGCGTCCAGACGGATATCCACTATTGTACTGTCAGCTTCCGGCGTATCGTATTGCAGCAGCAGCACCCCCGCATCCAGGTCCAGCTGGATTCCAAGCGGAAGCCGGCTCTGGATCTGCCAATCTACCGCTCCCGCCAGGCTCAGATGAGCGGCGGCGCCCAGGGAAATATCCTGCGGACTGATCCAGGCTGAAACTGCCTGAAAGAGGATACCGGCGGCGCGAGTCGGCGTGTCTTGCGGACCTGCCGCGCACAGCCCGACCGGCTCCTCACCGGCGCGTACTACCAAAGCCTGGGTCTCATTGATCTTCCACAGGTCAAGATCGTCCGGCTCAGATTGGGGACGGGTATAAAACAGATTCTGAAAGCTGGTGGTCTGACCTGCTGAATACAGTCCGCTTTTCACCTGGTGCAGCAGGTAGGGGGCAGCCGCGTTCTGCCCGTCTTCGATCTCGGTGCTGACCAGCAAATGCTCGGAAGAGTGCAGACTGAAGCGGTGGTCCCCTTGGGCAGTCTGCCAGGCGCGCCCTTCCAGCTCCGCATAAGCCGGGGTGCGCCAGGTGCAGGTAAAGCTGTAGGGTCGGCTGTTGGGGTCCTGCGAGTTCAGGCAGTCGATCACCACGTAGAACCCGTGACCGGCCTTACGCCAGAAGATATGGCGAGTCCATTGAGTGTGGTGATAATTGGAAAGACGGGTACTGCTCAGACCGGTAGTGGGGAAATCATCCGCTGCCAGCCACTCGGCGATCGGCGGGACGGGTTCCTGGTTGTAGCCGTCGCTGGCATATACCCCGTTGAGATAATAAGGTGACAGGTGGCGGGTGTTCTGGACCAGGAAAATATGCCCGAACTGGCTGAAGCGCACGATGCAGTTTGCACCGCGGTTGCGGCCCTGCCAGCGGAATCCGCCCTGGTAGCCCTGCAGGAGCAGGTAGGGATCATCCGGCTCGTAGCCGGAGCGGGCGACCAGTTTGTCGAACCCTTTTTCCCCCGCCAGGTGATTGGAGGCAATACCTTCGGGCAGCAGCCAGGTCTCGGGAGCATTGACGAAGTGGCCGAATGGCTCGACATGGAGGGGCGGGGCGTTGTTCAAAGACACCTGGTAGGGCGCCAGCGAAAGCACCCGCAGCCCGCTGAGGGCAGCCGGAGGTTCAGGGGCCAGCTCCGGGCCGGTGTCAAATTTATGCATGAAAATTGGATAATAATAAAAATTACGCCCCCCGGCGATTGGAATCTCCAGGTTCGGCATTTTTTTCAGGATCCATTTCAGGCCGCGGTCCTGGTAGTAGAAGGCCGCTGCCGCCACCGGGATGGTCGCCTCCAGCTGGATATAGAGCATATTGAGGTAAGCCTCGGTGTATCCGCTTTGCCCGGCACCGGCGCCCATGTTGTCATGCAGCGCCACCGCCCGTTCGGCTGCTCGGCGGGCATTGCCGTTCTCGAAGAAATCGTATCGTTCTTCACCCAAAGCATACCAGAACAGGGTGGCGAGGTTGTTGAGGGTGGTGTCGTCATCCTGGTCATCAAAGCCTGCCTGGGCCAGCCCATCCAGGAAGGCGCGGCTCTCCCGCAGCCAGCGCTCACACAGCTGCCGGGCGGGAGGGTTAGGATTGCCATGTTCTGATAAATACCTGGCGATCAGGTAAAATTCGTAGGTGCCCTTGCCGTGATGTCTGTGGCCGAGCGGTGGAGCGGCATCGCGCTTGCGCCACCACATACCCTGCTCGCCCAAAACCGTGTTCAACAACAGCTGATCTGTTCGCAGCAGGTCAGCCTGCCCCAGCAATCCACCGGCAGCCAGGAACTGGACGCCGCGCAGCAGGCGCTCCAGGTAGTAATGGCGGTCGCCGTAGCTGTCATCCACCAGGCCGTTCAGGCGGCGCAGGCAGTCAGCGGCATAACGCCCATAACGCTCATCGCCGGTCCAGGCGTAAGCCAGGGCATAAGCGCCAATCGCCCGGTACATGGGCAAATCTGCCGTGGCGGGAGGAGGGGCGTCCAGGCGGGCATCAGGCCAATCTGCCAGCATTTTTGCCAGAGATGGCTCAAGCTCTACGTCCAAAAGGTATGGCAGGGTCAGTTCTCCAGGACGGCCCAGGCGTTGAATCAATTCAACCAGGCGTTGGAGCGCCTTTTCCACCCCGACCAGATTGCTGCCGCCCACCAGCAGCAAGTTAGCCCCACCGCCAAACGGATTCACCAGGGTGCGCAGGTCATAACCATCTCCACCGGGGTACAGAGCATCCGTGGCGCAGTAATAACCCGCATAGCAGGGTGAGACCAGCCGGTTGGTATTCAGATCGCCGAGCAGGATGAGTGGGCGGCTGCGGTAAGGCTCCGGCAGAGAAACGCGGCGGTCTGGGATCAGCTGATTATCAGGTATCATCTCGGGCGATGAACCTGTCACCTTTTCGATCAGCGCCGACAGGCGTTCCGCCAGGAGGGTATAAGCCGGGTCTGCATGCCGTCCTGGGTAGACGATCGCAGCATGGCACTGCCCTGCCCGAACCAGTACAATCTCTCGGTCCAACGACCGCAGCAGCATGGCGGGAGTTTGAGGCATGGAACCCGCCTCTCAGTCGATTTTGAGGGTGGCTAACGATCCATCCGCCAGGGCGATCGTCACCTGGCAGGGACCGGTCCGGATCACAGAGACAGCTGCCAGGGGCTGATAAGCTTTTACGTTCCAGTCTGCATCCAGAGCCCAGGCCCCCTGACGGGTGACTGCCACCCATAGGCCCGCTTCTGCCAGCGCCACCAGCCCCACCAACGGGGCGCCGGCCCGCCAGCGTCGGAGCGGTTTGCCGTCCGTCAGGGAATATGAGGTCACAAATCCGTCCACACCGCCGATGAGCACCTGGTCGACCTGCGCGGTTTGCCCACCAGCCGGCAAGGCCAGGCAGGCTGTGATGGTCGTGCCGCCTTCTACTTTCCAGAGGAAATTGCGGTTTCGGGTGGAAAATACCCCTACCCCATCCTCGGCAGCGGCGACGATTACCCGCCCCAGCTGCGGGGAGGTGGCAAACCACTCAAAGGTTGCTGTGCGCCCATTGACGAAAGGCACAATTTTTCGCAGGGCGCGGAACATGGGTTGTTTGACCCCGCTGAAATCGAGCGACGCACCGCTCGGCTCGAAACCCGGCCTGCCTTCATAACAGTCAATCCCGTGATTCCAGCCGCAGCGCACATATAAGTCGCCTTCACCAGCTTCCCCGGCGGGTACGGGCAGGATGTTAAACAGCCAGGGGGCATCCGCCCAACTATGCCCAATGATCTGCCCTTCCACATCCAGGAAGACAACCACTGAATAGGCGCCTACCGCCAGGGCTGCTCGCCCGAGTTCATCTCGCTGCCAGACACAGATGCTGTAAATGGAGTACAGCCAGCCGAAGAAGACGTCGCTGCGGGCAAAGAACTGCGCTCCCAGGTTCAGCCTCTTCCACAGCTGCCCATCCGGATCGAGGATAACCAGGTCGCCTCCCAGCAAGGCGGCGCAAACATACCTGCGTCCATCTCCAAACAGGTCGTGGCAGGAAATGTGATTGACCATGGCGTCAAACTGGTGGCGCCAGCACTCTTGACCCCGGTCATCCAGGACGATTAACTCACCGGCAGTAGTCACCGCCAGGCTGTACAGGTGCCCCGTGCCTTGCAGATCGGCACTTAGCAGGTGCTGAATGGCCGGACGAACTGGCTTCGATCCATACACCTCAATTTCCTGGAAAACCAACGGGGCTCCTTCAGGAGGAGCCGGGATGTTTACCCGCACCTGGCGAGCCTTTTCCTTGATCACCACCCGGCGGGATTGCATCCGGTCTAGATTACCCCGGTACCGTTTAAATGCAGTTGCGCCAGGCCTGGTTTCTGCCTGGAAGGGGCGCACATCTGCCCGATAGCCATCGCTGCTGGCAGCCGCAGAGATGCCTTCCGGAAGAGGCCTGAAGGCTTTAAAAAATGGCTCGTCGATGCTGTCCCCAATCAGGTTCAAGCTGTCGATGGCTCTCTCCTGGGGAAAGGTGAGGGTAACCTCGTATTGAGCCGTTTTGGGCCAGTGCTGCCAGGACTCGCGTATCTCCATTGGAACGATGTCGATAAGCTGTTCGGGGATGCCGTCCAGCGGCAAAGGTGAAGCCGCCACGGTCATCTCGCGTACTCGCTCCAGCACAGTCTGCCCGCCAGGATTGGTCCAACCTGACTGCCACTGCTGTGGATAAGCCTCCGGTCCATGGCCTGGCTGGGCTTCGGGTTGAGGTGGTTTCATATCTAGCAGGGCAGCCTGGATTGAGTCAGCCCACCGCTTGCACAGGCCGTCCGGCACCTTTATTTCTACCGTTTGCGAACCGTTAATCTCCAAAACCTGACTGGAACCGGACCGCTCCACCTGGACGGAAGCGGGAGAGCCGGAAGGACCGTCGCAGCGCACCCGTAAAAAGGAATTAACCAGATCCAGCTCGACGCCCAGGGGTATGTCGCTGGCAACCTCCCAACCTGGCAGCGATAATTTGAGCGCCCCCGCCAGGACCACCGTCTGAGGAGTCACCCAGGCGCTGGCAGCTTGAACCTCCAGAGCTGGACCCGAGATGGGCCGGCGGAGGGGATCAGCGGCAAGCCAGGCGATTGGCCGACTTTCCTGCATGACCAGGGCCCGGTCCGGCCCCAGGCGGAGCAGGTCAAGCTGTTCGGAAACAGCGCTGGGGCGTACGTAAAATATATTCTGGAACGAAGAAATCTCTCCCTGGCGAACCTGGCCGCCCAAAAACTGGTGCAGCACATAAGGATTCGCCGCGCCCTGGTCGCGTTCTTCTTCGTTGATCATAGGCAGAGACTGGCTTGAACGCAGGGTAAAGGTGTGCTCGCCCTGGTCGGCCCGCCAGGTGCGCCCATCCAGGGATGCATAACCAAGGGTACGCCATGTGCAGACGGCGGAATACTCTCCATCTATTTCCGGGATAATACAGTCGACCACGACATAATAATCCCGCGTCCCCTTAATCCAGAATAAATGCCGGCTCCAGGCAGTATGATGGAACTCATTGAGCCTTGACACGCTCAGCCCTACCTGTTCAAAATCATCCAGGGCCAACCATTCTGCAATCGGCGGAATCGGTGTATTGTTAAAACCGTCGCTCACCAGAACCCCATTTTTGAAATACTGGGAGTGGGCGCGGGTATTTTGCAGCAGGAAGATATGCCCGGCCTGGCTGAAGCGCAGGATGCAGTTGGCGGCTTTCATGTGGCCCTGCCAGCGAAAACCGCCCTGGTAGCCCTGCACCACCAGGTAGGGATCGCTGCGCTGGTAACCGCCGCGCAGCACGATTTTATCGAACCCCTTTTCACGGGTCAAGTGGTTGGCGCCTACCCCTTCCGGGCTGAGCCAGGTTTCGGGGGCATTGACCATGTGGCCTGAATATTCGATGCGTTGAGGTGGGTTGTTGTTCAATTCCACCTGGTAAAGGGTAGCGGGCAGGAGTTTAAGCCCGGTCAGGCCATCCGGCGCTTGCGCAGCCAGCTCGGGGCCGGTGTCAAATTTATGGATAAAAATAGGACAAAAAGCCCAAAAGCCGCCCCGCAGAGGGGGGTTGAGGCGGGGCATGTTGTGTAAAACCCACTTGAACTGGCCGTCCTGGTAATAAAAAGCGCAGGCGGCGACCGGTGTGGCGGCTTCCTGTTGGGTATAGGTCATGCTTAAGAGCGATTCGGCGTACCCACCCGGGCCGGCGGCAGTGCCCATATTGTCATGCAGGGCGATCACCCGGTTAGCCCAGGTCCGGGCTGAGCCATTCTCGAAGAAATCGTAACGTTCTTCACTGAGCGAATACCAGAATACGGTCGAAATATTATTGAGGGTAGTCTCGTCATCCTGGTCATCGATCAGGGCTCGCCCCAGGGCATCCAGAAAGATCTGACATTCCCCAATCCAACGGTCGCACAGAGCGGCGACTTCAGGTTCAGGGGCAGCCTGCTCGCGCAGGAAGCGAGCGGTCAGGTAGAACTCATATGTTCCCTTGCCGTGATGGCGGTGGCCCAGGGGCGGTGTGGCGGATTTCATCCGCCACCAGGCATCCTGTGAACTCAGCGCTGTGCCGAGCAAAAGCTGGTCGGTAAGCAGGATATCCGCATCTTCCAGAAAGCCGCCCGCCCCCAGCCAGGGAATGGCGCGCATGATGCGTTCGATAAAATAATGGCGGTCCCCGTAGCTGTCGGTCATCAAGGCATTTACCTGGCGCAGGTAGCGGCTGCCCAGCTCGCCAAAGCGCCGGTCGCCGGTGGCGGCATACATCATCCCATAGGCCCCCACCCCCTTCAGCCACTCAATCGAATCATTGGGCAGCTCCACTTCCAGGGGGGCATCCGGCCAGCCGTATAATTTATCCTTTAAAGCCGGCTCGAGCTCTACTTCCAGCAGAAAGGGCAGGTCCAGCCGGCCCGGCTGGCCGACAGACTGTACCCGCTCAATTAATCGGTCCACCGCTCGCTCGACCCCCAGAAAACTGCTCCCTCCTGCCAGGATAACATTTGCGCCTTTCCCATAGGGATTAACCAGGGTGCGCAGATCATACCCATCACCACCCGGGTAGATACCATCTGTGAAGCAGTAATAGCGCGCATAGAGGGTCAGCACTGCCCGGTTGGTATTCAGGTTACCAAGCAGGATAATAGGATGGGCGCGGTATTCATCCGGAAGAGGGCAGTTCATCTCCGGCATGACGGCCCGGTCCGCCAGCAAAACAGGGGCTTGATTCCCGCCGTACTGCTGGAGAACATTGGCTAATTTTTGAGCAAGCCGGGCATAGTCCGGCAGTTGGGATGGATAAATAATCGTAACATCCAGCTGGCCATCCCTGACCAGCGGCGTGTTTTTTTGAATTGTGCGTGGAAGCATATGAATTTATCCAGTCGACATCAACCTTTAAGGGCGCCGACCGTGATTCCTTTCAAGAAATAGCGTTGGAAGAATAGGAAAACGATAATCATGGGGATGGCGGCAATCGCTGCCCCCGCCATCACCTCACCAATGGGCACGACCTGCCCGGTATCCTTGGGACTGGTGAGCATGCTCAAGCCGACCGGCAGGGTGCGCATCATTTTATCGGTGGTGACGATCAAGGGATACAAGAAATTGTTCCAGTTGCCGATGAACTGGAAGATGCCCAACACGGCCATGCCGGGCAGCGCCAGGGGGATGATGATACTCATAAAGGTGGTAAATTCGCTGGCCCCATCCATGCGGGCGCTCTCGATCAGCTCGGTCGGAATGGAATGCATGAACTGGCGCATCAGGAACATGGCCCACACCCCGCCGGTGATACCGGGAATCATCAGAGCCCAGTAGGTGTCAATCCAACCCAAGGAATAGATCAACTGGTACTGGGGAATGATCAGGATAAAACCGGGCACCATCAGCACGGGCATCAGGATCCAGAAAATTACTTCCCGCCCAAAGAAGCGCAGCTTGGCAAAGGCGTATCCGGCCAACGAGCCAAAGAAAACCGCCCCGGCAGTGCGCACCACCGCCACCACCAGGTTGTTAAGGAACCAGGTGATGAGTGGAAAACGGTTGACCAGGCTGACGTAATTGTTGAAGGAGAGCTGGTCCCAGTTGGGCAGCACAGCCGGTGGCCACAGGCCGATCAATTTATTCGGCTCGAAGCTGTTCTTGATCATCCAGTAGAGCGGGAATAGGCATAAAATCGCCCACACAGTCAGAAAAAAGTAAGCGATAAAAGTCAAAATCTGGCCAGTCTGGAACGGGCGAGAAGACCTGCGGATTTGAGCGGAACTTTCTGCCATGATTTACCTCCAGGACTGATGGGCGTTAATATTCCAGCTCGCCCGAGAAAAACCGAAATTGGAATAACGAAAAGACCAGGATCACCAGGAACAAGATCACCGATTCGGCGGCGGCATAGCCGATATTGAAAGAACCAAATGCAGAAGAGTAAATCAGGTAGCCGACCGTGGTGGTTGCCCCGGGATAACCCGGCCCGCCGGCGGTCATGACGTAGACCTGTTCGAACACCTGGAAGTTGCCTATAAAACCAACCACAAACAGGTACAGCAGGGTGGGACGCAGTAAGGGTACGGTCACCGACCATAGGCGCTGCCATTCGCTGGCGCCATCAATCTTGGCGGCATCATACAGCTCGGGCGAAATGCTGCCCATAGCCGCAGTAATGAACACCACCGAGGCGCCCATGGTGCCTACGATACCCATAAAAATCAACGAGGGCATCGCCGTATCCGGGTTGCCCATCCAGTTATTGGCTTCGGCCCCAAACAGGCTGGTAATGTAGTTGAGAATGCCGTAGAAGGGCTGGTAGATAAACATCCATACCAGGGACATGGCCACTGTGGAAACCACCCCCGGCAGGTAATAAGCGCTCTTATAAAAGGCCTGGACGCTTGGGCTGCGGCGGAAAATCATCTCCGAAAAAAGGAGAGCGACCAGGATGCCACCCGGCACGACCGCCATGGTATAGACGGTCGTATTTTTTAAGGCGTTGAAAAATTCTGGCTGATTAAAAATTCTGGTGAAGTTATCCAGGCCTACCCAGGCCACCGTTCCAAATGAGACTTCCTGAAAAGCCAGCATAACGGAGCGCACGATCAGATAAGCCACAAAAATCGTGAAATCCAACAGCAGGGGGGCGATGAAAATATATCCCCATTTGTTGCTGTGCTTTATATCGTACGCGACCTGCTGCCAGAAATTACGCTTGATGGGATTAAAGCCTTTCAGCAAAGGCTTTAACCCGCCACCACCTTCCCGTGAGGGGACATTCAGAGGAATATTTGCAGTCATTGCCTATCCAATCTGTTCGGGCGGTTTTGAATGTTTTCCGTGATTTCAAAGCGGGTCAGCGCCACCCGCGAACCAAACTTAAACAAATCCAACCAGGCCAGATGCAACCTTTTAACAGGAAAAAGGTTGCATCTGGCATATAAACCTTGACGGACGGGCAGCCCTAAAGGGCTGCCCGCAGTTTAGTGAACAAGCAGTTACACTTTTACGCCCAGGGCAGTGTTGATCGTCTTGGCAACTTCCTTGAGCATGCCGTCGACGGTCTTCTGGCCCAGCATGACTGACTGCAGCTGCAGGACGAAGTAGTTGTACTGGTCGGGCTGGAGGGTACCGAAGATCTTGCTGGAGCGAGGGTTGAAAATCGGCTGGTAGTTGCCTCCGGTGATCTCGGCCTCGTAGCCTGCGGCATTGTTCAGCACCCACTTGATGTTGGGATCCGCCATCTTGGGATGATTGGCGACGGCTTTTACACCCGACTTGCTGGCCGGGAAAGCGCCTTCGACCAGCCAGCTGGTCTGGACGGCATCGTCGACGCCTCGCCAGTTAGCGTAAGTGAAGGAAGCTTCGCGCAGGGTGGCATCGTTGGTGCGGCCGACGGTGTAAGCAATCACGTCGGTGCCCCCGGCATTGAACGGCTTGACTTCGGCTGTGTGCGGGAAAGCGGCAAAGAGCAGCTTGAAGTCCTTGGCAGCCTGTCCGCCGGCCTGGGCAGTCTCCAGCTCGGTCTGCATACCGGCCCACTGCAGACGGCCAGCCATGTTGCCGGCCCAGAAGAAGTTGTCGCAGTCTGACCACTTGGGCAGGCTCTTGGCGGGCGGCATGACGCCGGCGTTAGCCGCGTCCACCAACCACTGGAAGGCTTTGACCGAATTGGGATTGTCAGCCACCTGCCAGCGCTCTTCAGCGTCGTCCCAGGACTTGACGCCCCAGGCTTCCAACCAGGATCCGAACATCCAGTAGGCGATAGAGCCGTGATCCATGGGTACACCCCAGAAATAGCGGGTCTTCTTATCGCCGTAAGCCTTGCCGTATTCCATGAGCATATCGAAGGTAAGACCGCCGCGATCGGCGCCAATATCGGTGATCAGCTTGCTGGCGCCAAACTTCTCCAGAGAGGTTTGCGAGAAGGTGGTGAACCACGGGTTCATCGCCGTGGGAACGCCGTAGACGCGCCCGTTATAGGTGAGCCTCTTCTGCGTGCCGGGCTGCCAGTTATCGGTGATGTCTTTCGTTAGGAAGTCATCCAGCGGTTCCAACAGGCCGGCCTGAACGCGGGCGGCATTCTGCTGGCCATAGATCACGTTGCCGACCTGGCCGCTGGCAAAGCCGGTGGTGATCTTTTGATTCCACTGATCCCAGGGGATGAGCTCCATCTTCACGGTGATCCAGGGATACTTGGCCTGGAAGCGCTTTACATCGTCGAGGCCCTTCAGGTCTGAGCCAGCGCCGACCACGGTGGTGTTATCCGGGGCGTAGCGCCAGATGGGAGCCTGCCACCAGGTGATGGTGACATTTTTGCGGGGGGCCGGTGTGGCGACAACTACGGAGGTCTCTTTGACAACTGAGGTCTCTTTGACAACCGAGGTCTCTTTGACGACCGAAGTCACATTGACCGGCACCTGCACGGTCTCTTTCACGATCTGGGTCACGACCTGTGGGGCGCATGCCGTCAGAGTCACCCCTGCCGCTCCTGTTACCAAAGATTTGAGCAATTGCCTTCTGCTTATCTTATCCATTATCTTTCTCCTCTTTGCATTTTTTATCCGTTGCGATTAACCTAGAATTTGTTAATCCTGAAAGATAGAAACGTATTCCAGCTCACCTCCTTTGTAAAATCGGTAATTCCTTGCGTCTTCACCTGTAAGGACTATTTCAATAACACACTGGGGCATCCAGGTATTGCCAATGTGCAGGCTCTCACAGAAGCAAGTGGTTCCCACAAGATTTCTGTATGAAAACAGAGGCATGGATTACCTGCCTCTCACTTGGAATGGTAGGATCCTTGATGCGATTTATCAGCATTTCTGTTGCCATCCGGCCCAATTCATAGGTCGGCTGGACGGCAACGGTTAAGGGAGGGGTGACAAATGACGTCCAGTTTATATCGTCAAATGCAACCAGGGCAATATCATCCGGTATCCGTAAACCTTTCTCATGAATGGCTCTTAACGCGCCCAGGGTTAAGAGGTTGTTCACTAAAAAGAGGGCAGCCGGAGGCTCTTTCAATTCAAGCAGCTCCCGCACAGCGCGATAGCCAAAATCCTCTTTGGGAAGGCCCTGGCGAATGTAGAGCGGATTAAGCGAGAAGCCGTGCTCGTACAGGGCCTGGGTGTAACCTTCCAGGCGCTCGCGGCTGGTGGTGATGGTAGAAGGTCCGGCGACAATGGCTATTTTCTGATGGCCATCCGAAATGAGATGCTCCACCAGTTCGTAAGCCACCTTATAGTTATCAACCACCACCGAATCTACGTCCAGGTCGTGGATACTGCGGTCAACCGCCGCTACCGGGATCCCAGCCTCAAGCAACATCCGGCATGGGTTGTTGTTTTCCTGGGTGGGGGTGATCACCACTCCGGCCACTTTTTCGGCAATCATCAGTTTCAAATATAGAATTTCTTTCTCGATGTCCTCGTCCGAATTACACAGGAACACCAGAAAATCGTTTTTATATGCGGTGTCTTCAACTGCCCGAACCAGGCCGGTGTAAAAGGGATTTTGAATATCAGAAATGATCAATCCAATAATTTTCGACCTCTGGACCCTCAGACTGCGTGCAACCAGATTAGGTTGATAGCCTAATTTTTCAATAGCTAACATAACCCGCTCCGTCACTTCCTTGCTGGTGATGGGTTTGCGGCTGATCACTCGTGAGACTGTGGCTCGAGAAACCTTCGCTTCCCTGGCAACATCTGTAATTGTGACAGGCATTGCGGGCCTTCTTATTGGAAAAGAGCGTTTCTGGATGGAAAAATAACAATGAAATCGATTACATTAATATATAAGATTCCAGTACAATTGTCAAGTACTTTTCTACTATTCATATTTCGAGGATTGCCATGGAAGCTATGACTGCCCTGGAACGATCTCTGCGGGTTATCAACCACCTGCTACCGGACCGCATTCCGGTGATACCGCAAGCGCACAGCTGGATCATGGCCCATTACGGCAGCCGCCCGGCGGATTTGATGTGGGACGGCCCGCTCCTGGCTGAACTGCAGTTCCGCGGTTGGCAGGATTTTGGTTGGGACGGCGTCTTCGTTGGCACAGACAGCGTCGCCCTGGCGCACGTGCTGGGCCTGGAGGTCGAGTATACCGATCTTGGCCCGGCGCCCAACCCGCGGGGGATGCTCAAAAACCTGGGGGAGGTCGATTCCTTGCGGATCCCGGACCTGCGAAACAGCCGGCTGCAGGAATGGATCACCGCCACCCGGATTTTGAGTGCACAAATCGGTTCCCGGGTGTTAATCATCGCTCGCGCCGACCAGGGACCTTTCACCCTGGCGGGCCAGCTGCGCGGCATGGAGCAGTTCTTGCTGGATATTGCCACCGGTGACGAGGATCTTGCCATCCACCGCCTGCTGGATTTCTGCGCCCGCTATTGGCTGACCTTTGCGGAGTGCCTGATGGAAGCCGGAGCACACGTGGTCACCATCGGGGATGCCCTGGCGAGCGGCAGCCTGATTTCTCCGGCAGCCTACGAGAAATACGCCTACCCCTACCAGCAGGTGCTGGCTCGAGCGATCCGCCGCCGGGGGGGTCTCTTTGGAATCCATGTGTGTGGAAACACCAACCGCACCCTGCCGCACCTGGCGGCAAGTGGGGCGCACCTGCTGGAATTCGATGCCCCGACGGACTTCTCGCAAGCCCTGGAAACTGCCCGCGGCCAGATTTGCCTGCTTGGCAATGTGGATACCTCCGCCATCATGGTTTCGGGCCGGCCCCAGGATGTAAATGAGGAATGTCGCTGGCGGATTGAGAAAGCCCGACCGGGCTGCGGGTTTATTTTGAGCACGGGATGCGCTATCTCGCCCAATGTGCCTGAAGACAACCTGCGCTCCATGCTGGAGAGCGCCCAAAAATTCGGGATTTATTAAATGCTTTTTAGGGAAATAATTTGGCGATTTCTTATAATAATCTGGGGCTGTCTCAAAAGTCCACCCCCACCCCGACCCGCCCCCTCGCGCTGCGCGCTGCCGAAGGGCAGCTGGGAAGGGGGTTGGGGGGATGGGTTGAAGACAACTCATTCTTTTCGGACAGTCCTAATTTAAAAAACTTGTCTCACGGAGTACGACCGGCTTTATGGCGGTTAAACCACGCGCACATCGCCATTTGCCCCGCCGACCAGCACCCCTGCATCCGGTCCAAAACCGTGCGGGGCTGCCGCCGCCATCACTTCAAAATCATCTGGCAGGTTTGGACGCCGCCAGGGTTGGAATGTGTCGCCCCGGTCAGTCGAAAGGCATAACTGGCTGCCGTTCAGGGCCAGCACTTCCGGCGGTTCGGGGAAGCCTGGTGCCAGCAAGATCGCATTGATCGGATCGCTCAGGCCTGTGCCGACCGCCTGCCAGTCCATCCCGGTCTGATCCGCGCCGGCCGAGCCGCGGAATAAGCCGTGTTCTTCGGTGCCAACAAAAACCGTACGATCGGAAGCAAAGTCCGGAGAAATTGCCATGCTGAGAACCGCCACCAGGTCGGCCGGAAGCTGGACCTCACGCCAGGCCCGCCCCCCATTTGTGCTGACGAACACACCCGTGCTGGTGCCGGCATAAAGCGTTTCGTCATGGGCAAAGTTCGGAGAAATCACCAGGCACAGGACGTTAAGATCCAGCAGTCCAAAATTCCAGGCCGCCCAGGTGACGCCGCCATCGGTTGAAATAAATACGCCGTCTTCGGCCGTACCGGCAAACAGGGTATCATCCTCGCTGAAGTTTGGAGAAATCACGAGGCTCACCACCATGGGGGATGGCGGTGGAAAAACGGCGGTACGCCAGTTCTGCCCGCCATCCTTTGAATGCACCACACCGCCATTCACGCCGGCAAATACCAGCCGTTCACGTGGAAAATCCGGGGAAAGAGCCAGGGCCGAGGTAGCCATAGCCGGGCCGGTTACCAGGGTCTGGTAAGCATCCTGCCAGGTGCGTCCACCGTCGATCGAGCGGAACAGTCCGTTGCCGCGGGCCGCAAAACATGGGACGCCTGCCTGTCCAAACCGGAGCGGAGCAGCCAGGGCATATATCAAGTCATAAACAGGTGAAACCGTCATTATAAAATACCTGTGATCAAAAATTAAGTGCTTGCCTCTTGCGGTGGATTCTTTTTATGAACGATCGCATCGGTAGTGAGAAGCAGCCCGGCACTGCTGATGGCGCTGGAAACAGCCGCTTTGAGAACAGAAGCCGGGTCGACGATTCCGGCTTCGACCATGTTGGCCAGCCGGCCTGTTTTAAGGTTAATCCCGGTTCCCGGGCCAGCCTGGGCCATAAAAGCCATAATCTGTCCGGAATCAAAGCCGGCATTGGCCAGCAGAGCGCGGTATGGGGCCTCCATCGCCTTGCTGAGGATCGTATAGGCCGCACGCTCATCATCATCCCTAGCCTGTTTACGCTTTTTTTCCAGGCGAGGTCGGACGGACAACAAGGCTATCCCTCCCCCGGACACCACCCCTTCCAGGATGGCGCTGCGGATGACTGTGGCAACATGTTCGGCCAGGGTCTTGCGGTCCTCGCACTCAGCCTGGGTCATCCCTCCAGTGAACAGGGTGGCAGAGCCGCCCATCAGCTGGCTGACGCGAGTTTGCAGTACCTGGCGCGCATCCAAATCCTCGGCCTGGCGGTAAGCTCGCTGCAGCTCACGAATATGCTCGCGAAAGCGGCGGGGATCGCCCTTGCCGCCAACAATACTGAAATTTTCCATCTCTGCCGATATACGCCGGGCCCGGCCTAAATCGGCAGAGGATAGACTCTGGAAAGTATCCAGGGTAACTTTCTGCAGGAGACGGCCGCCGGTCAGGATGGCAATATCGGTCAGGGCCTGTTCCTGGGTGCTGACCGCCATTCCGGGGGTCTTGACAGCCAGCAGCTTTATTTTCTCGCGGTTGGCCTTCATCAGGGCCACCGAAAGAGCCCGATCTGAGACGCTGTTGGCAATCAACAGCAGGTGGCTGGCGCCAGCTTCCAGACCCACCTGCAGGATATGGACCATATCGCCTGGCTCCTCAAGGTCCAGGTTGCTGATCACCACAACTGCATTTTCCAGGGTAGACCGGCCGGCCTGGTCGCCGTCCAGCATGGCGCGGGAAAGCAGACCGGTATCCCAATAGATGCCTTCCACATATTCGCGCTTGAACTGGCGCCCAGAGCCGGGCCGCACTTCCAGCCGCCCGTAAGCACCGATGATATCAAAGATCTCGCCCAGATAGCGTGAAAGCTCCGCATCGCGGCTGATTGATTCAGCCAGACCAGCCAGGCGTTCGCGCCGGTTGGCGGCGCCCCCACCGGCATTGAGATGGATGGTCAGGCGGTCAAGCTCCTCAAGCACCAGGCGCAGGCCTTCGTCCAGATAGACCCGCAGGCGCATAGAACTGCCCCCCGCCACGATATATTTCATCCCGCCGGCAAATACAGCCTGAAAGAGAACGGCCGCGGTGGCAGTACCATCTCCAGCCTTCTCCTGCAGCTTCCAGAGCATGTGGCGCAGGAACATGGCGCCAACGTCCGCGTCGCGTCCCTCGATCTGAATGATCCGGCGGGCAATCGTCCCACCCGAATCGAGAATTTCGGGCTTGCCGCCACGGGTGGGCGCTTCGATGCCCACCATCCGTGGATATGGGCCCAGGGTGGGGCGAATAGCGCTGACCAGGATTTCAATCCCGCGCTCCAGCCCGTCGAAAGTTTGGGGTTGGAAGACCACCCGCGGCGTCTGGAAAACGGGTACCGGTTTTAATGGTGGTAACAATGGTTATTCTCCCTGACTGGCACAAAGATCTTTCGGTGAAACGATTTTATTCTGAGACCAGGTTTAATGCTACCGACAGGCTGGCCAAATCTCCCACAGCTTCGCCCAGGCCGGCAGGCACCACCTGGCAAACTGCCAGCGCTTGAGCCAGGGCCTCTTCCTGCAAGATGGTTAATGCAGTCTCCTCCAAAAGCTGGCGCTGGCGGCTGTAAATACTGCCGATGATGATTTTTTCCGGGTTCAGGATATCCACCAGCATCGCCAGGCCGTGCCCCAATTCTTGACCAACGATCTTGAAAATGCGCAGTGCCAGCAGGTCTCCCTGACGGGCGGCTTCACTTACTTTTTCAGCGTTGATCGCCGGGAGATCCTGGTAAGATCTGCAAAAAGAAGGCGGATTGCCGAGCTGGAGCTGCTCCAGAGACAGGGTTTGAGCCAGGTTAGCGATTCCCCCGCCGCTGCAAAAACCTTCCAGCGAACCGGGCTTGGCGTAACCGATCGGCCCCATTCCCTGCATGCGGATGTGCCCCACCTCGCCCGCCAGGTCATTGGTGCCGGTGTACAGCCGCCCATCCAGGATCAGGCCGGCTCCCATGCCGGTGCCAAACGTCAGAAATATCAGATTCCGGCAGCCGCGTCCGGCCCCCCATCTCCATTCAGCCAGAGCGCAGGCATTGGCGTCATTCTGCAGCGCTGCCGGTACGCCAAAGTGCTGGCTGAACGGCGTGACCGCATCCACCCGGTCCCATTTTGGCAGGTTAGGGGGCGAAAGGATCAATCCCCGGCGCGAATCAAGCGGCCCGCCGCATGTGACGCCAATTGCTTTCAAGTCCTGGCGCACGCCACATTCCTCCAATAAATCCTCAAACTCAAGCAGGATTTCTCTCAAGGCTTCTGTCGGGCTCGGAATGGTGTTCATGCGCCGTTTGCCAAGGATTGTGACCTGGTCTCCGTGTGATTCGCCCACGCAAACTGCGCATTTCGTGCCGCCGATATCAACCCCACCCAGAATGCTCATCGTTTAAAAAACCTTTCCTCAAGCTCGGCGCACAGGGCGTGATAAACCGCGATATGTCGCTCCTGGATTTCAGGGGTATTAAAACCGGGAACATGGATAACCACATCACACACGTCGTCCATCGTACACTGCTGCGGGCCGGTCAATCCTATCGTTTTTAATTCCATCACCCGCCCTACCTGCAGCGCGTTGATGACGTTAATTGAATTTCCGGACGTGCTGATCCCAATCAGCAAATCGCCCGCGCGCCCGTAACCGTATACCTGCTGAGCAAAGATCATATCGGCGGCGACGTCGTTAGCGAAGGCTGTGATCAGGCTGACCTGGCTGACCAGCGAAATAGCAGGCAGGGCGCCCTGCAGGTGATCGACCAGGTATTGGCCGCGGCCCGGTAAAAGCTGGTTGAAGCGCGCGCTCAACTCTGGCGATAGGGGGCGCTTGAGAAAATAGCCCTTCATCAGCTCGCCCACGATATGCTCGCTGTCAGCGGCGCTGCCGCCGTTCCCGCACACCAGGACCTTGTTTCCGGCGGAATAACAGGCCTCCAGGCAGGAATAAGCGGCATATATTGCCGCATCAGCATCAGCCAGGTCGGGGTATTTCTTCAACAGGCGGTCAATTTGGTCCATAAATTCATCAAGCCGTTTCTCCTGGTGCTGGCTGCTGCGCCCACGCGCCAGGGGGAAATATCTGCAAGATTTTATACCTTCAATGAATGTCAAACTGACCCACCCTTATCAATGGAGGGTCGCTAGCTCAGGCGCTCATGAAATCGATTTCATTATTCTAGATTATAATAGCATAAATAAAACAGGATAGCAAACTCCTGCCCTGAATTATTATACTTGAAGCCAGCATCACACTTAAGCAGAATATCCCAACCTGATGAAGGGTCTGTTTGAAAAAACACAATTCTTCCAGTCTGCAATAATTAACCCAGGCCTATACAAAAAAATTTTGACCCTGTTGGAGAGAAACTATGTACAATGAATATCTCGATTTCATCTCAGAACGCATCCTGAGGATTAAAAACTCTCAAAGCGGGGCGATCAGCCAGGCAGCCGCTCTGGTCGGAGATACACTGATTAATGACCACATGGTATATACCTTCGGCAGCGGTCATTCGCAGCTTCTCTCCATGGAAATTCACGCCCGCGCCGGCGGCCTCTATCCGGTCCAGGCGATCATCGACCCGTTGAAAGGGAAAGCAGAAAGACTCGAAGGGTTTGGAACCCTTCTGATGGAAAATGCGCCGTACAAAGAGAAGGACCTTCTTTTCGTGATTTCGAATTCCGGACGCAATCCTGCGCCCATCGAAGTTGCCATGCATGCCCACCGCAAGGGTGTCAAAGTGATCGTGCTGACATCCATGGAACATACCCTGTCCGTCGGATCTCGCCATTCATCCGGCAAGAAGCTGTATGAATTGGGCGATGTCGTCCTCGACAGCCAGGTGCCTGCCGGCGATGCCTGTATCACATTTCCCGAAATGGCACCCAAAGCGGGTGCGCTGTCCACGATCCTGGGCGCCGCAATCCTCAACGCGGTAATGGTCGAGACTATCCAATACCTGCTGGTTCACGGCTTTGAGCCGCCCGTCTTGATGAGCGCCAATCTGGATGGCTCAGAAGCGCACAATGAAAAAGTGATCCAGCGCTACAGCCACCTGCCAAACTTATTAGATATGTAGGCTGAGAGGAGGGTAAAACGATGGCTGAGGAACAGAAAGGGCAAAAGATTAACTGGTACCGGTCGCCGGTAAATCGCGAAATATTAACCAGGTTGAACCAGCGCAGCGATTGGAGGGGGTATGTGCAGGCCCTGGGCCACCTGGGGGTGCTGGGTTTCACGGGCGCATCCGCCTGGTACGCGGCTGGACACCTGCCATTTTTCGTTCTGCTGCTGATCCTGTTCATTCACGGTACCATCTATGCCTTCCTGCTCAATGCGTTCCACGAACTGTGCCACCGAACAGTCTTCAAAACCAAGTCCCTGAACCTCATTTTCCTGAACCTGGTCAGCTTTTTAAGCTGGAACAACCCGGTCTATTTTTGGGCCAGTCACCAGGAACATCACAAGTTTACCCTTCATCCACCTGACGACCTGGAAGTGGTGCTGCCGGTGAAACTGACCCTGGTCGACTTCATGAAAAACGCGATCGCCAATCCCTGGGACTTTATTGGCCGCCTGAAAAGCTACATCCGCCTGAGCTTCGGTCGTCTGGAAGGGTCGTGGGAAAATGCGCTCTTCCCCCCAGCCGAGGTCGATCAGCGCCGCAGCCTGTTCAATTGGGCTCGCCTGCACCTGGCAGGGCACGCCATACTCACGATCGTATCCCTCTATTTCGGACTCTGGCTGATACCGGTGCTGGTAACCCTGGCCCCCTTTTACGGCGGGTGGCTTCTGTTCTTATGCAACAGCACCCAACACATCGGCCTTCAAGATAAGGTACCGGATTTCCGCCTATGCTGCCGGACGATTTATTTAAACCCGGTTGTTCGTTTTTTCTACTGGAATATGAACTACCATACGGAACACCACATGTACGCCGCGGTGCCATGCTACAACCTCGGTAAATTACATGCGCAGATCAAGAGTGACCTGCCGCCTTGCCCGAAAGGATTATATGAGACCTGGAAAGGGATCATCGCCATCCTGAAGATACAGCAGGTCTCCCCCGAATACCAATATATCGCGCCGCTGCCTGGCAATAAATCTCCTGGTAAATCATCGTAACTCACGGCAGCAACTCTTTTACCGAAAACAGGTGACCGCCATCCTGCAAGAGCGGATCACGACCGCCTGCACGCATTCTCACGCCACCCCGGATACCATTGGGGCAGGTTTCGAAGATACAACTTGCCGTCAGTCAGGCCTATTTCATAATACAATATGACGTAGAATTGGCAGGTTGTCGTGTCACATTACTTTCATGGTGCGTTTTAAAACAACATCATCCACTTAAAGGATGGAGGCTGCATGGCTGCAACAAAATTCGATCTTTCTAATGAAAAGGTTGCTGGCGGGGCCCCTGTAAAACCTATCCAGAAATCAACCCAGGAAATCCGATATCAGGCAGACCGTTTCGTACTGGTTTACGACAACTTTCCTCATTATGTTAACGATCACTGTTTTATCCAGGACACAGCCGGTGTCATGCATTTATTTCACATCACTGGAACAGCCGGATTAGGTTGCTATTCGGTTGGAAATGAAGTCACGATCGGGCATGCCACCTCGACAGATTTACGCACCTGGAATCCCGCGCCCGATCTGCTGGAACCGGATCCTTCCTCTTCTTTTGAAACCGACCACATTATCGCCCCCTTCGTGACCGAGAAAAATGGTCAATATTACCTGTTCTACGCCGGGAACAACGTCACGACTCAATTCGAATCGATGTGCCTGGCGACATCCAGCGACCTGTATCACTGGCAGAAGTTCGCCTATAACCCCGTGTTCCGGCCTTCAAAATACTGGGCTGAATATGAGCCGGGTTCCGGCGTGTGGTGCTGCTGCCGCGACCCGCATGTCATTCGCCACCCGGTATATGGTTTTATTCTATATTATGTAGCCTGGATAAAGAATACTGGCGGGTGCCTGGTCTCAATTGGCGCCGCCGTTTCGCAAAACCTGGTAAGCTGGCAGGATGCCGGCCCGGTGCACGTGCGCCAGCGGGCCCTGGACCTGAGCACAACTTCGATGGAATCGCCCTGTGTGATCCAAAAAGACGGCCTGTTCTACCTGTTTTACAAACATCAAGACGAAACGCGCCTGGTCGTCTCGGACGACCCGCTTCATTTCACCGACAAAGAAGATATGTGGTTCTCGCCAGCCCATGCCGCCGAAGTATTCGAGTTCAATGGGCAGTGGTATCTCAGCAGCTGCAGTCGGGAGATCGTCGACACGGGCCACCTCTACTCCGACCGCACCAAAGGGCTATACCTTGCCAGGCTGGATTGGACGAGAACCCTGCCGGTGATTGTACCGCTGGAAAAATAAGCGGGCTGCGCCCCTGAGCTTAGGCGCGCTTCGCGGGCAACCCCTGGGCCCAGGCGCCCTGGGGTAAGGTAGGGCTGACGCTGGTCACACGACATGATGAACCCGTCATTGCGAGCGACACTTGCACCGCACGCAAGTGCAAGTGAGCGAAGCAATCTATGATTACGAGCAGATTGCTTCGGCCCAATAAAACGGGCCTCGCAATGACCAATTCATCAAAAAAGGTAAAATATTTTTTTTCGGAGGGGTATCCATGACATCAAATATGAACGGCTGGTCGATTGTCCAAAAACAATTCGAACCCACAAAGCAGCATCACAGCGAAACCATTTTTACTATAGGCAACGGTTACCTCGGCACGCGCGGCGTGTTTGAAGAAGGCTATCCCGATGAAGAGCGCTCCACATTCGTGCACGGCGTCTTTGACGATGTGCCGCTGGTGTTCACCGAGCTGGCGAACATTCCGGATTGGATGGAGCTAGAAGTGATTCTGGCTGGCGAGCGTTTCAACCTGGCAGCCGGGCAGATTCTGGCATATGAGCGCTCCCTGGACCTGGCGACAGCCACCCTGCGCCGCGACCTGCGCTGGCGCAGCCCCCAGGGCCGCACCACTCGCCTGGTCTTCGAGCGTTTTGCCAGCCTGGCGGATCCCCACCTGGCCGGGGTGCGTTTACAAATCACCTCCGAAGATTACCAGGGGCAAGTCGCGGTGCGCAGCGGAATTGACGGGCAGGCCGACAACCTGGGATATAAGCATTGGAATACCCTGGCCCAAAAGACCGGACCGCGCCTGGCCTGGCTGCACAGCCGCACCCGCGCCAGCTCCATCGATCTGGTGATCGGTATAACTTTGAACTTGTCCGGGGGGCAGGCGGCTGCTTACCGCCAGTGGGACGTAATACGCCACCCCACCCTGGCGGCGCGCTGGCAGGCTGCCCAGGGCGAAACAGTGACCGTCCAAAAATGGGCAGTCATTTACACCAGCCGCGAAGCAAAGAAACCACTCAGCCAGGTCCAGCGCCGGTTGGGCGCCTTGCACGAGCTGAGTTGGGATGCAGCCTGGCAATCTCATTGCGCTGCCTGGAAGGCCGAATGGCAGCAGAGCGATATCGAGATCGACGGCGACCCTGAAGCCCAGCTCGCGGTGCGCTTCAACCTCTTCCAGCTCCTTTCGGCCGCTCCTCGCCAGGATGAGCGGGTGAACATCGGCGCCAAAACCCTCAGCGGCTACGGTTACCGCGGCCACTCCTTCTGGGATACCGAGATCTTCATGCTGCCGTTTTTCACCTACACCCGCCCGGAGATCGCCCACAACCTGCTCAGCTACCGCTGGCACAACCTGCTGGGGGCGCGCCGCAAGGCTCAAGCCAACGGCTACCAGGGCGCCCAGTATCCCTGGGAAAGCGCCGGCACCGGCGAAGAAGTGACCCCCACCTGGGTGCCGCATTACGCCGACCGCACCAAACTGATCCGCATCTGGACCGGTGACATCGAAATTCACATCTCAGCTGACATCGCCTACGCCATCTGGCAGTACTGGCAGGCGACCGGCGACGACGAGTTCATGATCCGGCGCGGAGCCGAGGTCATTCTGGATACGGCTCGCTTCTGGGCCAGCCGGGTGGAATGGATTCCGGAGCGGGAGCGCTTCGAGATCTGCGACATCATCGGCCCGGATGAAAATCACGACCATGTCGATAATTCTGCCTACACGAATATCCTGGCCCTGTGGCATTTACGCACAGCCCTGGGCCTGACTCGCTGGCTGCAGGAAAAAGCTCCTGCTGCCTGGCAAAAATACCGCCGCAGCCTGCGCCTGACCCAGCCCGAGCTAGAAAAATGGCAGAAGGTGTGCGACCACATTTACATTCCCTACGATCCTTCTTCCGGCCTGATCGAGCAGTTTTCGGGTTATTTTCAGCGCAGGGACGTGAATCTGGCAGATCTCGAGCCGCGCAGCCAATCCGTGCAGAGCTTGTTCGGGATCGAGGAAGCCAACCAGACCCAGGTGATCAAACAGCCCGATGTGCTCATGCTGCTTTACCTGCTGCCCGACCTGTATGACGAAAGTACGCTGCACGTGAACTACAATTACTATACGCCGCGCACGGACCACACTTTCGGCTCATCCCTCGGTCCTTCCATCCAGGCCATCATGGCCTGCCGGGTGGGTGACCCTGCGGCATACGAGCATTTCATGCGCGCCGCCCGGGCCGACCTGTTCGACGTGCGCGGCAATGCCGGCGACGGCATTCACGGCGCTTCAGCCGGCGGCCTGTGGCAGGCCGTGGTGTTCGGTTTTGCCGGGCTGCACCGCACCCCTTCCGGCTGGCAGACGCATCCCAACCTGCCATCGACCTGGACGCGCATCGCGTTTAAGCTGGTGGACCACGGCAAGATCCTTTCGTTCGAAGTGAAGAAGTGACCCATGATCAGAGCCTTTCTATTTGACCTCGACGGCGTCCTGACGGACACTTCTGAATTTCATTACCAGGCCTGGCAGCGCCTGGCGGATGAAGAAGGCCTGCCGTTCTCGCGGCTTGATAATGATGACCTGCGTGGAGTCTCGCGGCGCGAGTCGCTGGCAGTGATGCTCAAGGGCAAGCCCATATCCGAGGAGACCGCCCAGGCCTGGATGGAGCGCAAGAACAGCTATTACCTGGAGCTCGTGGACCGCATGACGCCTGCCAACTTGCTTCCGGGGGCAGTCGACTTATTAGCCGAGCTGCGCGCCGCAGGTTTTTTGATCGCGATCGCATCCGCCAGTAAAAATGCCCCGCTGGTGCTTGAGCGGCTCAAGATCGGCGCGGCGATCGACGCCGTGGTGGATGGTAATACCCCCGCCCGGAGCAAACCTGCCCCAGACCTGTTCCTGGAGGCTGCTAAGGCCCTGGGGATGCAGCCTGCTGAATGCGTGGTGGTAGAAGACGCGGAGGTGGGAATTACAGCCGGCATGGATGCCGGAATGCTGACCCTGGGACTTGGCCCGGTTGAGCGCGTGGGGGCCGCAAATTTGGTGCTGCCCAGTCTGGAAGGGGTGCATCTTGCCCAGATTCTAGCCGGCTTGAAGGTCTAGAAATATTGATGATTTCACGCCATCTTTTTCAGAACTGCCCGAGCCGCAAAATAACCGCACATGCCGTGAACTCCTCCCCCCGGTGGGGTTGAGGAGGAGCAGATAAAAATACGCTCATTCGGGGTACTGTAAGGCACCCAACGGGCAACCGGGCGGGTAAATAACTGGCGCAGGTCCTGTACCCCGCCATTGATGTCTCCCCCAATATAATTTGGATTGTAGGCTTCCATCTCGACGGTGTTCATCGTATGGCGGGCAAGCACCAGATCTCGAAATCCCGGGGCGAAACGCTCGATCTGGGCTTCGATTGGCCCCGTCATATCGAGCTGCGAACCATGCGGCACATGACAGTAAGCCCAGGCCGTATGCTTTCCCTGCGGGGCCCGGCTGAGGTCAAACAGGCTTTGTTGGGCCAGCAGAACAAACGGCCGCTCAGAGGGTCCCTTCTGCCAGACCGCCTTTTCAGATGCAGCGATTTCTTCCAGCGTGCCCCCCAGGTGAACGGTCCCGGCCCGGATACATGCAGGGTCTTTCCAGGGAATCGGCTCGGAAAGCGCGTAATCGATCTTAAACACACCCGGGCCATAACGGTAGCGGGTCAACTGCTGGCGATACCCGGTTGGCAGCCGGCTGCCGGTGATACTGAGCAGTTGGCGCGGGGTGAGATCAAATAAGACGGCGCGTGCTTCTGGCAGCTCCTCCATTGAGGAAACTGAGCAGCCGGTCACGATCTCACCTCCCAGCGTGAGCAGGTAGGCAGCCATCGCTTCGGTAATCGTCTGGGAACCCCGGCGAGCCATTGGCCAGCCAACTGAATGGGCCAGAATGGCCAGGACCAGCCCAAAAGCCGCCGTGCCGGGTTGGCCTAACGGCAGCATGGCATGGGCCGCCATCCCAGAAAAAACCGCCCGGGCGCGTTCCTCGCGGAATATGCTCCTGGCCAGGCCGCTGGCAGAAAAGAGGGCGCTTAACCCGAACCGGATCAGCTGAAACGGGTGACGGGGCGGAAACGGGAAAGGGCCTAGCAAATCCTCCATGATATCTTCCTGGTGAGCTGCCAGAGGGACCATCAGGCGCCGGTAGGCTCCGGCATCTCCCCCCAGCAAGGCCGCGGTGGCTTCTACGGAGCGCTCGACCAGCACTGCCGGGCTGTCATCCAGTGGATGGGCGATGGCCGCGGGTGGAAAAATCCACTCCACCCCAAACTCTTCCAGGGGAAGCGAACGCATGAACGGCGAACCCAGGCTGAGGGGATGTATGGCCGAGCAAATATCGTGTTTAAAACCCGGCAGGGTTAATTCAGCCGTGCGGGTGCCACCGCCGACCGAATCCTTGGCCTCCAATACCACGACGGAACGGCCCGCCCGGGCCAGGGTGATCGCCGCCGCCAGGCCGTTTGGGCCGGCGCCGACGACCACCGCATCATACCGATTTTGAGCATGCATGCATCAGGCCTTGATCTTTCTTCCGATCCAGCGGAATGGTGACGCCATGATATACAACCCGGTGCGGATGATCGCGTTTTGCCAGATGTTGCCGGCTTCTTTCCACTGCATGCGCGGGTCGATGCATACCACTTTCAATTCGGGCTGGCTGCTTGAACCGAAATAAGCTGCCAGGTTCCGCAGGGTTTGCATCCAGAAATCATCTTCACCTTTCGTTAGACCCAGGCGAAACATCACCTCAATAAATGGATCACTGGCCCGGATGAGGGCCTGGATCTGGACCATTATCCCTTGCTCCTCAAAGGAACTGAAGGTGATCATCCCGGAAAACATATGGCCCTGCGGGGTCATGAACGAAAAAGACTCATCATCCGCATAAATGACCATGATCCCGGTTGATACGAGCGGCAGTCCGCCCGGTGCGTTCACCCCACCCGGCCCTGAAAGGTTCAATACGGCAACATCTCCGGGGGTGATCCCGGAATTGCTCCTTGATGAGGCATTGTAAAAGTGATTGCCTTTCGGCCAGAAGCGCTCGAACTCCTGCTTCCAGGTCTGAATTACTGCTACGGGGGTTACCGTTGCCCCATTCAGGCGGATTTTATATGTTTTTTGCCACATCTGGCCGAAACCACGCACCAATCCCGAAAGTTTTTTTCCCTGCACATTCAGGTTCAAACCTCCGGCAGGCATATCCACAACGTCTAATTGGGTAACCCGGCCAGCCCATGAATTTTCACTGAGTTTACCAGAATCTGGTTGAGCATTTACACTGGACATCACAACCTTCCTTCTTATTTGATAAATCGTCATTGCTTCGCTCGCCACTTCGGGCGCACCACGGGTGTCGCTCGCAATGGCCCGCTCTCTCGACCGGCTTAAACCGCCGAGATGGCCTGCATCTCGCTGTTATACAGCCCAATTGCATCATTCAGGCCCGTCATTTCAAAGATCTCTTGATAATGTTCGCTCAGTCCAAAAGCCAGCAGGCGCTGTTTCTGGCGCCTGACCCGGATGAGCAGGGTCACCAGCAACCCGATCCCCGAGCTGTTCATATATTCAAGTTCGCTGAAGTTTAGAATGATGGATCGAACGCCGTTGAGACTGGCCTGGTTGTAAGCTTCCATTAAAACGGGTTCTGATTGTCCGTTAATTTCGCCTTTGATATCGATGATGCAGGCAGCCGAATTGGCTCTTCGTACGCTGGCAGTCAGGTTCATTTTTGACATGGTTTTCCTCTACCCTTTAATTTTTTCTATGGTTGCTTCATTATCCAAACAGTAAAAAGTTTTACACCAACCTCACACCATGACACTGGCTTCGTCCGGAAAGATCTGGATAAAATCGGCCAGCCGGGTGATCTGGAATATTTCGAGATAATGATCGCTCAGGCCGTAAATTGCCAGATTGCGATGGACCTTGCGGGCCTGCGCCATTAAGCCAACAATCAAGGCAATGCCGGTGCTGTTGATGTAACTCACATCACTAAAATTCAACACAATGATGTTGGGAGAGCTGCTATCTGCTTCTGTATAGGCAGACTGCAGTTCCTGATCTGCCAGAGCATTGATCTCACCGGACAAATCGATGGTGACTTTATCTGCCTGGCGGCGAATCGTAGTTTTGAAGGTTTTTGTCATGACTGGACTTCTTTCAAATTAAGCGCTAATTCAAGGGTATGGTGGATGTCGTCCTGTTGCACGTTCATCTCATCCACCATATTCTTGATCAAGAACAACCCCCAGCCCCTGGGGGAATCCAACCCATCCAGCTTGGCTTCCAGGTCAGGCGTAACCGGGTCGGGAATATCCTTTCTGCCGCCAAAATCGGTAATTTGAACCCTCAATGTCGCCGCAGAAACAATAACCTTAATTTGAACTGGTTTATCCGCCTGGTAATGGTTGCCGTGTTCCATGGCGTTCATGACTGCCTCGGCGGTGGCAGTCTTCAGCTTTTCAAAACGCTTTGCAGCGAGGCCAATCCCCTGTACTGCATCGGCAACCTGCTCCATGGCCTGGGTTTCATTTCCCGGTTCACTGGGGATGGAAATATTCAGGAGCGTTCGCTCGTTCTCGCCGAGAGGATCTGCCGTATCAGGGGCAGGGAGTCTTTCAAGCGACACAAAAGTGACATCATCCTCCTGTTCCCAACCTGGCCCAGTAAACTTGTTCAGTTCGTTTACCAAGCATTCAATCAATTTTTTACCGCACTCAGGTGCAGCCAGGTTCGCCTTCAAGCGCCCGGTACCAAACATCTCTTCCTGGGGGTTATGGGCTTCCACCAATCCATCGCTGTAAAAAATGAGGCTGTCTCCCGGAGCAAGGACGGTCTCTTTTACATCATAGGGCATGTCGGGGAACAACCCCAGCGGCATGCCACGGGCGCGAAGTTCAACCAGCCCCTGGGCAGTGCGCTGGTAAGGGGTAGGATGACCGGCATTCGCGTACTCCAGGTGGCCAGTAGCCGGGTTCAGCACGGCATAGAAACAGGTGACAAACATCTTCGGGGGAATATCCGGGCATAACAGGTTGTTCACCCGGTCCAATACCTTGCCGGGAGAAATTAACTGCGCGGCTGCTGCCCGTAAAATGCCGTGCGTGTTGGCCATCACCAGCGCAGCCGGAACCCCCTTATCGGTAACATCGGCGATCACAAATCCCACCCGGCCGTCGGATAATGGATAGAAATCATAAAAATCCCCGCTGACGGCGCGGGCAGGCAGCCATTCGGCGGCAATCTGCCATCCGGTATACACCGGGATTTCCTTGGGGAGCAAAGTCTGCTGGACGACCCGCGCAACGCGCAGCTCCTGGTCAATCCGCTCCCGCTGGCGTGCATCCACCTGCTGCTGCAATACCAGCTGGGCCACCCGCAAAGCGGGGGCAGCCTGGGTAGCCAGGGTGCTGAGCAGCCGGCGGTCGTCCGAGGAATAATCCTGCTCGCTCATGCGGGGACCCAGGTTGAGCAGGCCAATTAATTCGCCCTGGGTGATCAGCGGCACGGCAATTTTTACCCCGGACTGTTTCAATTTCTGCAAAGCGGGAGAATCCAGGTTCAGGCGGTCAATCTCCACTACCCCGGATACGTTGAGCAAATAAGCCATCAGCGGATCGGATGGGTTTAGATCCAGGTCCAACGGCGTGATTGGCGCGGCCAATGAACTTTTTTGTGCGACCACCTCAGCCTGCTTGCTGGATTCTGGTTTGCCCACCAGGGTCTGCCAGGATTTTTGAAGCCAGGTACTCATTTTTATCTCCATTCCTATTTCATTCTACTCGGCGAACGTCATGAGATCGTTATAGAACACGTCATTGTTTGGACAGGATTGCGGTGCTGTCCTGGAGGGGCTTCCACCAGATATTTTCACCGGTTGCTCTCCCGCTTTTTCAACCATATTGAGATGCTTTGCGGATGGAACGATTCCTGGACCACTGTCGCCAACCGGCTGCTGAGCACCTCCAGCTCCACTTCGCGGCGGGCGTCGACGCTGAACTCTTCCAGGGCGCGGGCGGCATCCACCTTCTGGCGGTAGAAGCGCCGGTCGATGGCTGTTTGCACTCTCCGGCGCAGCGGGGTAAACAGGGCAGCCACAAGCAGCGTAGACAGCACGACCGCCAGGGGTGAATTCTGTCCGATCAGGGAAGTAAGGATTTGCTGGAATAAAGTAACCCCTCCCAGGTAAAGTAAAGCCAGGACGGCGGTGATGGCTCCATAAGACAACGTGCGCCGGATCACCAGGTCGATGTCCCACAGCCGGTAGCGCAAAATGGCAAAAGCGACCGAAAGCGGTATGAGGGAAATAAAATTAGACGGCATGCTGGGTAAAATCAACGTTAAGAAATTGGCTGGCGATTTAGTATTTAATAATTCAGGTGATACCAAAGGCAGTAAAGACACAATGAGCACTAAAAAGGTGATCACCAGCGAAAACATGACCCACTTGGTCTGTTGCCGCTCGAATTGACTGGATACCTTGCGGTAGCGGTAGACCTGGCTGCCTGCCCCAACTCCAAACAGGGCCAAAACCGCCAGGATCAGGGGCGGTGGAGGTGTGCTGTCCCCATATCCCCAAAAAATTGCCGCATATACCAGTAGCAGGAGCAGCGCGATCCAGCGCGTCCATCGTGGAGTAAACCGGCCGTTTGGGAACAGGAAGAGCAGCATAAATAAACCCCACCAGGCCAGCACACCCAATGGAGTGAGAAACCAGTTCAATTCGGGATGCATCCCAGAAAAAGCTGTTGCTGGATCTCCACTGAACGTTCCGAATAAAACGAACAATGACCCGATATACATTCCAAACCAGTCATTTCCTTTGCGGAAAAAGATCAGGAAACCAACACCCCAAAATACCAAAGCTATCAGGATCGAGGATACCAATTTATATTGAAGCCAACCATCGTAATTGAGACCAAACTGGGCGAGAATCTGGCTGAAATCTTGCGGCGTCCAGGGAGGTGCATAAGGGGTAAACTCAACCAGGTGACCTGCCGCGTAGCGCGGAAAATCGAAAATCCCGGCGATGAACATCGCGATGCAGGCCAGCATGAAGGCCAGGACCAAAAGTTGGGCGGCCAATATGCCCCGCTTCTTGCCAGTCAGGTATAAGGTCAAGGTATTCCATATCCTTCTCATTACAGCTCCGATTTTCGATCTTTCATCCAGACCCAAACGGCTTCAGGCTGGACGGTCTCTTCAACCACGCTGACCATTTGGTTGGTGATCGCATTCAGTTCCGTCTCTCTGCGGGCAGTCGCGGCAAACGTGGCTACCGCCTGCTCGGCATTATATTTCTGGCGATAGAAGCGCCTGTCAACTGCCGCCTGCAGACGTCGACGCAACGGGTTGAACAGGGTGGCAATCGCCAGGGTGGAAAGCACCACCACCAGGGGTGAATCCTGATTGCTGAAGGCTCGGAAAAATTGCTGCAGGAGCACCACGCTGCCAAAATAGACCAGGCCGAGAGCCGCTGTCAGCGCGGCATATAGCAGGGTGCGGCGGATGATCAGGTCGATATCCCACAGGCGGTAGCGCAGCACCGCGATGGTAATCGCGGCGGGTGTTAACCAGAATACTAGCCGCGCCATAAAATTGAGGCCGTAATCTTTGAGCAGGGCCGGCCCCAGGCTTTCGGTGGGCGGCGCCTGAAAACCGAACAGAAACATCACCGGAAGCAGCAGCAGAAAATAAGTCAGCACAAAGACCACCCATTTGGTCTGCTGGCGTTGGACGGGGTCGGGTTGGCGCAGATAGCGGTAGACCTGGCTGCCAATAGCCAGCAGCACCATCAGCGTGCCCAAAAATGCCGCTGCCTGGCTGTTATTGATTTCTTGAAATGCAACCACGGACAGCATAAAAACCGAGTAGCCAGCCGCGAACCAGCCCGTCCAGGCCGGGACCGGGTGCCCGTTGGGGAAGAAAAAGAAGAGCAGAAAAAATAACTGCCAACTGGTAACCCCAAGAACTTTATCAATGATAAGACTTAATCCAGGCAGGTTTTCCAGGGCCGGTTTGAGCATACTCCCGCCGAGTGGGCCGCCGATGATAAATACGAACATCAGGAATAAGCCATACCAATCCCGCGATTTTTTCCACAGGATAGCTGCTGAAATTGCATAAACCCACACCAGTCCAAACAGTTCATTGATCAGCGCATACCAGGCCGCGCTCATTGGATGCCAACCCAGCTCCGCCAGGGCCTGCTGCACCTGGGCGCCGGTCCAGGTGACGTTGGGGGTAAATTCATCCAGTTGGCCTGCAGCATACTCCGGAAAACGGAACAGGCCGATGATCGAGAGGACCAGGATGGCAGCCGCCAGGCCAATCACTGCCCAGCGCATCATGGGAAGCAGGGCGTTCAATCTTTTAGCCATACCGACACCTCTTGCGGAGAAACGGTCTGTTCCACCACGTCTGCTAATTGTTTGGTCAGCTGCTCCAATTCCACCTCTCGGCGGGCAGCGGCGCTGAATTCTTCCAGGGCGCGGGCGGCATCGTACTTCTGGCGGTAGAAGCGCCGGTCGACCAGTGCCTGCAGCCGCCGGCGAAGGGGGTTAAACAGGAAATAGATCACCAGGGTGGAGAGCACCACCGCCAGGGGCGACTCCTGCCCGGTGACTGCGCGGAAGGCTTGCTCCAGTAAAATCACCATCCCAAAATACACCCCTCCGAGCATTACAGTCAATAGGCCGTACTGCAGCGTGCGGCGGATGATCAGGTCGATATCGTACAGGCGGTAGCGCAGCACGGCAATCCCAACCGCAAAGGGGATAATCAGGCCGTAGAGTGATGAAATCCAGGTTGTAAAGCGATCATCCCTAGAGGGAACCCCAAGCGTCACGATCGTCAGAACGCCCTGAAGCAGCACGCCAAACAGCAGCCAGCGCAGCTGCAGGCGTTCCTGTTCGTGGCTGCCCCGGTAGCGCAGGATGACCGTCGCGATGCCGGCAGCAAGTAATAACAAAATCATCGGGATCGTCACTGCCGTATAATTCCATTCGAACACGAAAAGCGGGTTGGAGGCACTTACCTGGTGGGCTCCGTTGCCCCAGACAAATTGTGGGTTACTGATATTAGCAATAATTAGCGAGGAAAAAATCACAAAGCTGACCAGGAGATTGCCCCAACGGTTGGCGCGGGCCGGATACAGGCGGCCATCTGGAAAATAAAGAGGGATGAGCAGGAAGGCAAACCAGAAAACGCCGATGAACCGGTTGGCAATCACCACCGCCAACTCCAATGGCAGCAGGTCGGCGCGCATCACCTGCACCGAGATGCCGTAAGCAAACGAAACCAGCATCCAGCCGATCAGGTTGTGGGGAGCGCGGCGGATGCACAGCACGGCAATCGCCAGGGTCAACGGGGCAGCCACCAGTCCCATCAAGAGGCGCTTGACCGGATCGAAAGATGGATCCAGGCTAGGGGCGGAGAGGTGCAGCAGGATATCGACGGTGTTAACCATGAAGGGCACGGCTCCCAGCACGGCAAACAGGCGGAAGAAGGTTAAGAACAACAAAGGGCGGTAAGGTTGGATTGTTTTCATTTTTTTTCCGCTGGACGGATCCACAGCGCCGCCTGGACTGGCTGGACGGTCTCAGTGACCACCCTTACCAGATCGCTTTCGATGGACGGCAGGTCAATCCGGTCGCGCAGCGTCTGGTTATAACGGGCCAGTGCACGTTCGGCATTATACTGGCTGCGGAAGAAGCGCCGGTCGATCAAGCCTTGCAGCCAGCGGCGCAGCGGGGTGAACAGGAAATAGATCACCAGGGTGGAGAGCACCACCGCCAGGGGCGACTCCTGCCCGGTTATGGTGCGAAAGGCCTGCTCCAGCAAGACCACCATGCCAAAATACACCGATCCGAGCAGCACAGTCAGCAGGCCGTACTGCAGTGTGCGGCGGATGATCAGGTCGATATCCCACAGGCGATAGCGCAGGATCGAGATGCCAATCGAGAGCGGGATCAGCGCAGCCATTATGACACCACCCAGATAATTCCCAAACAGGTCGAACCAGAACCGGCTGGCGGTGCCAATGCCTAAGTCCGGATCGAGGAGGAGAATGGCCTGAGTGATGACCAGGCCTATCACCAGAATACCCAGGGCGTACACAACCCACTTGGTTTGCTGGCGCTGCGCCGGTAAAGACACCCGGCGATAACGAAACAGCTGGCTTGCGATTCCACCCACCGCATAAAAAAGCACAAGCCACTGCATCAAGCTCAGGATGATATTTTGAGGATAGATGATAATTTGAGGATCGATCCACAGCGCAAGGAAGAACCCCAGGTAAGGCAAAGGGGCCAACCAGCGTGTCCAGCGCGGAATAAACTGCCCGTCGGGGAATAAGTAAAGCAGCACGAAAAAAGTTGGCCAGATCAGAACGCCACTTATTTTTTGGTACATTGCGAAAAAACCGGTCGCACTTCCGCCGATATTCGAAGCTAAAAAGCTAAAACCGGGGCCAGTGCCTGCCAGGATATAAATGATCAGCAACCCGATCCAGGTGTCTGATTTGCGCCAGGCCAGCACGGCCGCCACTCCCCAAAAGGTCAATAGGCACATAAGGCCGACGATGAAAACCACGGCGGCCAGCACGTCGGGCACAATACCCGCTGCCCTCACTGCGGACTCAAGCTGGGCCCCGGTCCATCCCTGGAAACCGAGGCCGGGTTTGAGGTTCCGCAGATTCTGGTAGGCTGCCGGTAGATTCCACACGGTAATAATGGCGTTTACCAGAATATGCGCCAGGATGAAAACCCTGGCAAAGGAAAACCAACGCCTGACAGAAGATGAAACCTGATTCACGGCTTTTGCCTGAAACCCAGCACCAGACCGTAGGCGACGTGGCCGCTGAAGAAAACCACCCACGGCAGGTTAAGCATCAACGATTTGGCTGCCGGCAGGAGCAGGGCCACCGCGAAGATCCACAGCCCCAGGGCATACACCAGGCCCACCATCCAGCCTGGAAGGCGGTCGAGTCGGTTCAGCCAGGCTGCATTCCGGATCAAACCAAACTGCAGGCCGTAAATGCTGGAAACAGCCAGGTGCATTAACAACCCCTGCAGAGGAGGCACAGGCGTCTCAGACGAAAAGTACCCCAGGTAGGCCACGCCCTGCCCGGCCAGCAAACTGAACAGCACGATCACTAACGCCATGGCGCAGCCACCCAGCAGCCCGTTGAACAATCCACTGACGGCTGCATCGCCCGCAGAGTGTTTAACCTGGGAATAAGTCTTCGTATTTTCCATTTCCATCTCTCCATTACCTGCTGACCTCTCGATCCACAGGTGAAAATGATCTTTTAGCTGCTGTTACCCCTACGCCGATATTTATGCTAAATATTATCGATATACTCATATTATCACGTTACCGTTACGAGATCGTCATAAAAAAATTGCACCTGAATTTGAAGTACAATAAAAAATAGGTCTACATTATCTTAGGGTTGGCTATGCCAGATGAATTCTCAACCGGAATAAAGTTGTATCTCCTGGGATCTCCGCGGATTGAATGCAATGGGAAACGGGTGACGCTGGAAACCCGTAAAGGGATTGCTCTCCTGGCTTATCTGGCGGTGACCCGCCAAACCCACCACCGCGATACCCTGGCAGCGTTGTTATGGCCCGACCAGGATCAATCCCGGGCTCGGGGCGCTTTGCGCACCACTCTTTCGGTGCTGCGCAAAGCACTGGGAAACAACGGGTTAGAAATTACTCGAGATACCATCGGCCTGGATCCTACGGCCAGATTCTGGCTGGATATCGCCCAATTCGAGTCCTTAATTGCACAAGGCCGGACGCATGGTCACGGGTCAGATCAGGTCTGCGCAGACTGCTTGGAGCTTTTTCGCTCGGCTGTGGATCTCTACCGCGACGATTTTATGGCCGGGTTTAGTTTACGCGACAGCTCCAATTTTGATGACTGGCAATTTTTTCAGACAGACAGCCTCCGGCAGGATCTGGCGAATACTCTGGAAAAGATCGCCCTCAATTTAACTGCGCTGGGAGAGTTGAAGGATGGGGTCATCTATACCCGGCGCTGGCTGGCGCTCGATCCCCTGAACGAAGAAGCGCAGCGCCAGCTGATGCGGTTGTACGAATGGTCCGGGCAGCACCATGCGGCGTTGCAGCAGTACCGTGATTGTGAACGAATTCTGCGCCTGGAATTAGGCGTTTCCCCACTGGATGAAACCAACCAGCTTTACCAGGCCATCCAGCAGCACCAACCAATTCCCAGGCCAGAAGCAGCTCCACAGGCGAAGAAAACTCAGAAATTTTCTCCCCCCAGCCGCTTTCCCCTGGTTGGCCGTTCCATGGAAACGGCAGCGCTTCTGGAAACTTACCAGAAGAAAGGGCGGGACGGCTTTTTTTTGGCCCTGGAAGGTGAAACCGGGATCGGAAAAACACGATTGGCGGAAGAGTTTATGGCAGTCGCGCACGCCATGGGTGCTTCCTCGATCGAAGCCCGCTGCTACGAGGGCGAATCAGACCTGGCCTATGGCCCAATCATCGCGGGGCTGCGCAAAGTATTAGAAAACCCCGAAATTCTCACCCGATTGCGGAGCAGTCAACTGCAATGGCTGAGTGAATCGGGACGCTTGCTTCCTGAATTAACAGCTGCCTTTCCAAATTTACCGCCGGCGCCCATGTTAGAAGGCCCAGGAGCGCACAGCCGTTTCCTCGAAAGCCTGCGCCAGCTCCTGCTGGCCGTTTGCGCGGGCGCTCTTCCGGGGATTCTTTTCCTGGATGACCTGCATTGGGCCGACCCGGCCACATTGGACCTGATCCATTATATTGTGCGGCGGTTGAAGGGCAGTGGATTGTTCATTTTGGCGACCTGGCGCAACGAAGGATTTTCGACAAACGAGCGGCTTGACCAGGTGATGTTTGAAGCAAAAAAGTCTGAACTGGGAAATACCCTGTTTCTTTCGCGGTTGTATCCCTCCCAAATTGCCGAATTGGTCCGCTCGCGGATATCCACCCCGGCGCCTGCAAGCTTAAGTGAAAGGCTGTACCGGGAATCAGAAGGGCTGCCGTTTTTCGTGGTGGAATATCTTGAAAATCTCCCCCAGGATCTACCCGAATCGCATCCGGACAGGTGGGCTATGCCTGCTAATGTGCGCGAACTGCTGCACTTGCGCCTGGCATCCACCAGTGACCAGGCCCAGCAGCTGTTAACCAGTGCGGCCGTGATTGGACGTTCTTTCGATTTCGACACTTTGCGGGAAGTGAGTGGCAGGAGTGAGGCAGAAACAGTTGCCGGATTGGAAGAGTTAATCGCCCGCCGGATCATCAGCGAACACAAAACAAGCCTGGAAAGGTCGGGAAAGCAGGTATTTTTAACACCAGCGCTGGTGTACGATTTCAGTCACGAGAAACTGCGCCAGGTGGAATATGAGCAAACCAGCCTGGCTCGGCGGCGGCGGCTGCACAGGCGGGCAGCCGAAGCATTGGTTGGCCAGGCCCGCGGCCCGCGTAAAAATGAAGCCCTCGAGAGTCAGATCGCCTACCATTACCAGTTAGCCGGACAGGATGCCCTGGCAGCCCAATACTACTATTCTGCCGGTGAATTTGCCCGGACTATCTATGCTAACCAGACCGCCATAGCCCATTTCCAGGCTGCCCTGGCGTTGGGCCATCCTGATGCAGCTGGTCTGCATGAAAAAATCGGAGATTTGCAAACACTGCAAGGTTATTATTCGGCTGCGCTTGCCAGTTATGAAACGGCTGCGGCCTTATGCAAATCGGATTGTATCGCGGCGATCGAATATAAGTTGGGAAATGTGTGTTACCGGAAGGGAGCATGGGAGCTGGCTGAGAGTCATTTTCAGCGGGCACTCGACCGCCTTGGCGAAAAAGGCAGCCCTGCAGAGTTGGCCCGCTTATTTGCCGATTGGAGCCGCACGGCTTTCCACCAGGATCAAATCGAACGGGCAACTGAACTGGCCAACAAAGCCTTAAACCTGGCGGAAACCGCCCAGGATGACCTGGCCCTGGCCCAAACCCAAAACCTGTTGGGGATTCTGGCTCGCAGTCGCATGGATTATGATCGCGCCACTGCTCATTTAAAGAAAAGCCTAGAAATTGCCACTCTCCTGGACGATCTGCCAACCCGGATTGCCGCCCTTAATAACCTGGCCCTGGTATGCATGGACCAGCAGGATTTGAAACATGCATTTACCCTGACTCAAACCGCGCTCGAACTGTGCATCCAGCAGGGCGACCATCACCGCGAAGCTGCTCTGCATGGCAATCTGGCTGATTTGTTCCATGAAACCGGACAGGATGAGCAAGCGATGATTCATTTGAAGAAAGCTGTGTCAATCTTTACCGAAATCGGTGGCAGTGTTAACGAAGAACAGCAAGAAATCTGGAAATTGATCGAATGGTAGACTGATAGTAGTTGCGCCATTCCTCGCACCAGGTCGTAGATGAGCAGCCAGCATACCCTAAGAACCGATGAATAGAATATCGCTCGTACCGCGCTCTTGATTACGGCCTAATGGGTTGTTGACCACCCGATTCATGAAATACATTGTGGATGAACCGCCCCCGTCGATGTTATAGGCATCGGTACAGCCCAGATCTTTGAATATTTGCGCGAACTCCGTCAGGCTTGCGCCACGGCTGTATCCAGAGCTCCGGCCGTCCACCACCACAAACACATAATGGTTGTTATCGATGATCCCCACCCCGGTCCGCGGCTGATTTCCTTGTATGGGGTGGTTTCCAAAGTTCGTGTCGATCTCAACATAACTGAGATTGCCAGCGATCACCGAATTTTCGATCAATGCGGGTCCAAAAGAAAGCGTGTTCCACGCGCCGTTCGCCAGCAATTCTTCCGCGCTGGTTTGGTTTTCATCATAAATTTTCAGCGAGCCGTTGCGGATCTCGATCCCATCCGCGCGAAAACCGTAATAATCGCCATTGATGGCAAAGATCGCGTTGTTTTCCTCCGCGATTTGGGAGGTGTTCTCAATGATATTTCGGCCAAACTGGTTATCTGCAAAGGCGCTGCCCAGCTGAGTGGCATCCGTCAGGATCACATCCGCCACAAAATAAGTCAGGGTATTATTTCCGCTGCCGGCCACATATTTCTTAATCCCAATGGATACTGTTTCACTGACGTAATTCCAGTCGTCAGCGGTGATGACTTCAGAGGTGCTGGTGACTGTTTGTACAGGCAATGTTTCAGCAGCAGCCGCTGAGTAAGCGCTTACATTTGCAATTTCCACATGCCGGATCAGGTACCGGTCCGCTGCCAGGTAAGAAGTGATGGCGAGGGCGAAGACCACGATAAAAATAAATATTCTGCGCCGGGTTGTTCTCATTCTTGGTACTCTTTCAATACTAAAGGTTAATGTTACCGTCGGGTCAAACAATATTCAAAGCAGTGCGTGAAAGCGATGCCAGACCTTTACAACCCATTGTATAAAGATATAATACGCGGTGGTTTAAAACTGGTATAAAAGACGATTTTCCCTTTTATTGGTTTCTAAATAATTCCTGAATAATATCTTTATACCGACGGGCTATACTCAATTTGAGGATACCCTTCGGTTCTTTTTTTGTGATGGTTGGCTTGGAATGTGCAACTGAGATGCTTCTGAAAATTTATTCCTGTTTGCTAATCCAGCCTGGAGTTTTTTGCAATGCCGTTTGAGCTTATTTTTTCATCACCATTTGATTTGTTACCCTATTGCCTTTTGGGTTTATTAGCCATGGCGGAAGGACCCATCGCCATTCTGGCCGGTGGGGCAGCAACCTCCAGCGGGCTTTTGCTGCCGCTGCCCGTATATCTTTCGGTCGTCACGGGCAACCTCACCGCCGATATGGGTTGGTACACGGTAGGTCGTTTTAGCAAGATGGACTGGCTGCTGCGTCTGAGCTCCAAAATAAGTGTCAATCCTCAGCGGATCGTACAATTAGAACAGGGGGTGCAGAAGCACGCACCCCGTCTTTTGTTCCTTGCCAAATTGACAGTGGGATTCCCCATCCCGACCCTGATCGCGACAGGCTTGAGCCGGGTACCGGTGCACCGCTGGGTGGGCATGCTGGTTTTGGGAGAACTGATAAAATCCGCAATTTTGGTATTTGCGGGGTATCTTTACGCCCACGCGATACAGCAGGCTTCCTTTAACGTCCAGGTGATCGTGTGGGGCTTCACTGCAGTATTAGCAGTGGTGGGGTTGATCTGGTATAAGCGCAACAGGCAAAAATAGGCTCCCCTTAATTTCTTTTACATCCTCATGATGGTCCTTTCCTCGACCAGCAGGTGATCCAGCCATTCATCATCGGTCAGGCTCAGGCGAAGCGGGGTAAGCGATACCAGGTCCTTTTCTACGGCCCAACGATCACTGTTTTCATCCGGTGCGGTTAAGGGTATCGCGGAGAACCAGAAATGTTTGCGGCCCATAGGATCCTGACTCTCAACGACTTTACCGTTATACGCCCGCACCGATTGATGAGTCCATAGGATGCCCCGCGGCTCTTTCGGCAAATTGACATTGACCAGCCTTGGCTGTTTTCCGTTGGTTAACAGGCGGATCACCTGGGCAATATAAGGTTTTTGCAGCTCATACGTGGATTCTTCGCCATTAATCACCTGGCTGAAAGCCACGCCTTGCACGCCCAGCAGCACGCCTTGCTTGGCCGCGGCCACTGTCCCCGAATGCCAGATGTCATTTCCCAGGTTGCTGCCGATATTGATCCCGGAAAGGACCAGGTCCGCTCCGCCCCAATGGTACAGTCCCATCGCCACGCAATCTGCCGGCGTGCCGTTGACCCGGTAAGTCTCGAAGCCCTTTAGCATTTTCACCCGATGGTAATTCAGTGGGCGCTGGATGGTAATGGCGTGACCCATCGCAGATTGTTCAAAATCGGGCGCAAAAATCATTACTTCACCAAACTGGGAAGCAACCTCCGCCAGGGCAATTAAACCCGGGCTGAAAATCCCATCATCATTACTAATCAATATTTTCATCATCACTCCATTAAGGCATGTAATATAACATAAATGAGAATAATTACTAAATTCGTAATGTAAACTGGCGCATTTTTACTACGATTAGTACGGGCACGGTTCCTAACCTGACGTCGAATAGAGTCATTGTAATTACACTCATCCCCCCCATAGTTTGGAGATTATTGGTTTGTAAGATTTTCAATAACTCTGACCCGCATATCATCCCGCACTCTGCGAAAGGCAGCCAATATCTCTGCCTCTGATCCAGCAGCCTTTGCGGGGTCAGGATAACCGATATGAACCTTTTTCCCGCTGCCCAGCCAGACCGGGCAATTTTCCGCGGCGTCATCGCATACCGTGATCACTACATCAAAAGACCTGCCTCTTAGTTGCTCGGCAGACTTTGATACCCCCTGGTGAGAAATGCCGATTTCATCTAAGACCCGATAAACCAGTGGATGCACAAAGCCTGCAGGCTGTGTGCCGGCGCTGGACGCCTTCCACAAACCTGCCAGATCATGATTGACGATCGCTTCCGCCATTTGAGAGCGGCAGGAGTTCCCTGTGCATAAGATCAACACCGTCTTTTCTGTCATCAACTGTCCTCAACCATCCTTTATGCTACCAGTATACCGGCGTGAGGCAGCTCAATCAATAAACACCCTGTTAACGGTCTGGTTCACATTGTTAACAAAACTGGCCAAAGCCCTTCAGGCTGCGCGAGCTGCTGGTGCGGATGCGCGCTGTTTTGCGCCGGAGCGCCCCAAAAGATGCGGATCAACCAGGGATCGTGATTGGCAGCATCTCTTTGGATCTCAGCAAACACGAGGTAAAACAGCAAGGTAGATTGGTGTAACTGACACCTCTGGAATTTCAGGTATTAGAGATGCTCATGCAGTCGGCGGGGCGGGTGGTAAAGCGGGCAGATTTATGTATGCACCTGATGGAGCAAGGCTATAGCGGCTCTGAGTCAACTCTCAAAATACACATCCGCAACCTGCGCCTGAAGTTAGAGGACGACCTGAACCAGCCCCAATATATCGAAACCGTTTTTGGGGTTGGTTACCGATTTATGGAGACGCCAGAATGAGGCGGTCTTTAAAGGGGAAACTCATCCTTTCCTATCTGGTCGTGGCACTGATCACAGTCCTGGTCGTTTCTGTGCTCATCCGATTAACTTCCGGTCAGTCGCTGATGAGCCTGGTGGTCGAACAGCAGACCGAATCATTAAAAGTTAGTGCGCAAAATTACTACACTGCCAACGGCACAATGCAGGTTTTTTTTGAAGCGTATCTCAAGGCGAACCAGGTCCAGCCAGGTACTAACCAACCCAATCCACCCGCAAAACCCACGAAATCACGCGATGTTCGCGGCCTTCACGGCCTGGTTGATACGCAATGCCGCGCCCTGATCCCCACGTTCGGTTATGATATCGGCCAGACGGTGCCGGCAGATAGGATCCAGCAGGCTATCGCGGTAGATGTCAACGGGCAAACCGTCACCTGGATATTGCCAGATACCAGTTATCAATTTACGCTCAGTCCTGAAGAGGAACTCTTTCTCCAGCGAACCACCCTGGCGATCGGTATGGCAGCCTTAGCCGGGGTATTGGTCGCGGTGGCGATGGGATTTTTCCTGGCCGGTGGGCTGCTCAAACCCATCCGCCGCCTGACCAACGCATCCCAGGCGCTGGCGCGCGGTAACCTGCGGCAGCAGGTGCCGGTCACCTCACAGGATGAGCTCGGCCAGCTTACCGCCACCTTTAACCAGATGAGCGCCGACCTGGACATGTCTGACCAACGGCGCAAATGTCTTACGACAGATATCACCCACGATCTGAGCACCCCCCTGCAGGTCATTTCTGGCTACGTTGAAATGCTGGAAGAAGACGCGGTGACTCTCACCCCTCAGCGCATTGACATCATCAAAACAGAAATCGGCCATTTGCGCCGCCTGGTCGGCGACATGAGCACCCTCACCCAGGCAGAATCCAATGGGCTGGATATACAACTTCAGCCAGTTCAACCCTCGATCCTCCTGGAACGGATCTATCATTCATACCAACCCATTGCCGCCCGGCAGGGGGTTAAACTGACTCTCTCCTTACCTGAAAATCCAAACAGCATTCTTGTGGATGAAGGCCGCATGCTCCAGGTGATGAAGAACCTGGTTGATAACGCGCTGCGCTACACGCCAGAAAATGGTGAAATAAAACTCGATGTCGCGGTTGGCGATCGCATCCAGCTGCGTGTGATCGACAACGGCTCAGGGATCGATGCGGAAGATTTGCCGTTTGTCTTTGACCGGTTTTTTCAGACAGACAAAGCGCTAGGAACGAATTCAGGAAAAATGGGGCTTGGCCTGGCAATTTGCCAGGCATTGATCAATGCCCCAGTGCGGCGCGATCACGGTCGAATCGGCCGGTAAAGGCCAGGGGACAACCTTCATCCTCGCCTTCGACCCCGTTTCAAACCCGCATCCATAAGCCTCAGCAGGATTTCACCCTTTTTCAGAAATTCAATCACCCAATCTCCTCAATAGTCTGGAATATTCCCGACATATATTATATAATAGGTCGATAATTAAACGCTTCTGAGTGATCAACCGAATTTTTGCTGCCAGAATGGCTGGTGATTATCTAATTTGATCATTTTGGTTTTAATCTGGAGGTGTATATCGATTTATGAATATAAGAATGTGGGGCTTACCGCTTATAGACCATGCATCAAGGTTCATCCAAAATACTCAGGAGAAATTCTTTTTAGAGAACGGGGAATATTAGACGGAATATAAATTGAATTTACAAATATAAAAAATATATTTAATTATTGACAATTTTTGTATTCGCTGTTAACCTTTGTATTAGTTTTTGTTTTTTTATGGTTAACCGTAACCAGATGAACAGCGGATTGACACATCAAATCTAGTATCCTGGAAAATGGGGAAACGCATGCCGCAACTTTTTCCTCCTCGCAGCAACACCATTTCCCGAATCAGCATCCTGGGGGTCCTGATTCTACTGGCAGTAGTTACCGGCGGTCTGGTATGGTACACCCACTCGAGTGCTCTGACCAAGGTGGGCGTCGCTATTCCTCAACCGGTTCCTTTCCCACATAATTTTCATATCGCTGCTTTGGGACTCAACTGCCGCTACTGTCATGCCGGGGTCGACCAATCGTCCTTCGCGGATATCCCGCCTGCAGAAACCTGCATGAGCTGTCACAGTCAGGTCGCAAAAACCTCTGTAAATTTACAGCCGGTTCGTGACAGTTACAACAACGGCACGCCTATTCAATGGAATCGGGTCAATGACCTGCCGGATTATGTCTATTTCAATCACCAGATTCATATCGGCAAAGGTGTGGGTTGTGAAACCTGTCATGGGCGTATGGATCAAGGAACGACGGCGGTTCGGGCCCAGTATTTCTATATGACCACCTGTATTGAATGCCATAAAAATCCGGCGAAATACTTGCGCCCCCAGGCCAATATTTACGATATGGGTTACACCCCCAGCGAAGACCAGGCAGTTATAGGCGCCAGGCTGGTGAAGGAATATAACATCATGTCGCCCGTTCAACTTACCAATTGTTCAATTTGCCACAGGTAACAACATGACAACCGACACAGATAACCGAAGGCCGTTAGATCTGTCTGCCCTGCGAAAGCGCCTCGCTTCGCAACACGGCAAGACTTACTGGCGTAGCCTTAATGAACTGGCCGAAAGCGATGAATTTGCTGAAATCGTCCGCCATGAGTTTCCCAGGCAGGCACAATTTTTGGGCGAAATGAGCCGGCGTGATTTTCTTAAAGTGCTGGGCGCATCTCTGGCCCTCGCTGGATTGACCGCCTGTATTCCGCAAGGCCAGGAAAAAATCCTGCCTTATTCAAACGCTCCTGAAGACCTCGTCCCGGGAAAACCATTGTTTTACGCCAGCGCAATGCCCATGGACGGATACGGCGCAGGAGTGTTGGTGCGCAGCGAAACCGGCCGCCCGATCAAGGTCGACGGCAATCCGCGCCATCCCGTCAGCCTGGGAACCAGCAATATGTTCATGCAGGCCTCCATTCTGGATCTTTACGATCCGGATCGGGCTCAAAAGATCACCAAACAGGGTGCGGTGAAGACCTGGCAAGAGTTTGCCGCTGAATTGACCTCCCAAAATGGACCGAACCTGCGCATCCTGACCGGCAATGTGACCTCGCCCAGCCTGGTAGACGAGATTCAGGCCGTTTTAGCCAAATTTCCCCAGGCAAAATGGCACCAATATTCACCCGCCAACCTGAGCGGTGCCAAATTGACCCAGATCTTTGGCCAGCCTGTGGCGGTCCAATATCATTTTGATAAAGCCAGGGTGATCCTCTCGCTGGACTCTGACTTCCTGTTCAGTGAACCGGGCAGCCTGCGTTACAGCCGAGATTTTGGCGCCGGTCGTAAAGCTGAAGGAACGATGAACCGTTTGTATGTGGTCGAAAGCAGCCTGACCCTGACGGGTTCAAACGCCGACCACCGCCTGGCAATCCGCTCGGCAGACGTTGTGACTTTTGCGCGCGCCCTGGCAACCAATTGGGCGTCAGTTCCAGCGCCATTGCCGGCACCGTTCCCGGACAGAACTGGATCGCTCCGCTGGCGGCTGATTTGCAGGCAGCCAAAGGGGCTTGCCTGGTCATCGCCGGCGAGCGCCAACCGGCTGCTGTGCACGCCATCGCGCACGCGATCAATCAGGCCCTGGGCGCGGTGGGTTCCACGGTGAGCTACACCGACCCGGTCGTTTCCAACACGGTCGATCCAATCGCATCCCTGGGTGACCTGGTACAGGACCTGAACAGCAGTTCCGTAGATACACTTCTCATCCTGGAAGGTAACCCGGCTTACACTGCACCCGCGGACTTTGATTTTGCCAGCTTGATCCCTAAAGCCCGTTTCAGCGCATACCTGGGCCTTTACGCAGACGAAACCGCTGCCCTCACCACCTGGCACGTCCCCGCGGCGCACTACCTGGAAATGTGGGGCGATTTACGGGCTTACGATGGCACTACCAGCATCGTACAGCCCTTGATCGAGCCATTATATGGGGGTAAATCCGCCCATGAAGTTTTGGCCGTCCTACTCGGCCAGCCGGCTGCAAATGGCTACGACCTCGTGCGCACCTACTGGCAGGGAAAGCTGACAGGAGCAAACTTCGATGTGACCTGGAAGCAGGCTCTGCGCGATGGCTTCCTGCCCGGCACCACCCTGCCAGGCAGGACTGTTGCTCCGCCAATTGTACCCACAGGTCAGCCTACCGCAGTTCAACCGCCGCCAGCCGGCACGCTCGAAATCACCTTTGAACCCGACCCGACGATCTGGGATGGTCAGTTTACCAACAACGCCTGGCTGCAGGAGCTGCCCAAACCGCTCACCAAGCTTACCTGGGATAATGCGCTGCTGATCAGCCTGAAAACCGCGCAGCGCCTGGCCGTAAACGAAGGTGATGTCGTACTGATCAAACTGGGCGGGCGCAGCATCGAAGCGCCGGTCTTCATCCAGCCCGGCCAGGCGGATGATTCGCTGGCCCTCAGCCTGGGATATGGGCGTAAACGGGGCGGCAAAGTGCTCGAAGGCGCCGGCGTCAACGCCTATGCCATCCGCACATCAACTGCTCCCTGGTTTGACACAACGCGTCGAGGTGAGTAAAACCGGCAAAACGTACGAATTGGTGACCACCCGCGATCACCAGAGCATGGAAAACCGCGACCTCATCCGCGAAGCAACCCTGGCCGAATACCAGCAGCATCCCAATTTTGCGCAGGAGCGCGCAAGGCCACCAGCCCTCGTTGTACGACCCGGTGGAATACCCCGGTCATGCCTGGGGCATGTCGATCAACCTGAGCTCCTGCATCGGCTGCAATGCCTGCGTGCTGGCCTGCCAGTCCGAAAACAATATCCCCACCGTGGGCAAGGACCAGGTCAACCGCAGCCGCGAAATGCACTGGCTGCGCATCGACCGCTACTTCCAGGGCAGCCCGGATGCGCCCTCTGTCGCCTTTCGAACCGGTACCCTGCATGCACTGCGAACAGGCGCCCTGCGAACCGGTTTGCCCGGTTGGAGCCACCACCCACAGTTCAGAGGGCGTCAATGAAATGACCTACAACCGCTGTGTGGGCACACGCTACTGCTCCAACAACTGCCCCTACAAGGTGCGCCGGTTCAATTTTTACAAGTACAACGATGATACGTCCGCATCGCTCAAGGCCATGCGCAACCCGGATGTCTCCGTGCGCATGCGCGGTGTGATGGAAAAATGCACCTACTGTGTCCAGCGCATCAATTCGGCCCGCATCCAATCTGAGGTGAACGGTCAGCCGATCAAAGATGGCGATGTGCGCACCGCCTGCCAGCAGGCCTGCCCGACCAACGCCATCGTGTTTGGTGATCTCAACGATACCAGCAGCCAGGTTCGCAAGCTGAAAGAGACCCCGCTCAACTACGCTCTACTGGGTGAGCTTGGGAACGAAACCGCGCACGACCTATCTGGCCAGGGTCACCAACCCCAACCCACAGATCAAAGAACAGGCATAGGGATATCTATGGCAACCACAAATGAAATCCCCGTTTTACAGCCCGGGCACACCTACACCTCCATCACGGAAAAGATCAGTGATATTCCGCTGACTCAGCCTCGAAAAACCCCACGTGGTTGGATTATTGGCTTTGCGGTCGCATTTGCAGGGATGATGCTTTTGCTGTTTGCCGTTACTTACCTCTTTATCAATGGCGTCGGCATCTGGGGCATCAATATCCCGGTGGGTTGGGCTTTCGCTATCCTCAACTTTGTGTGGTGGATCGGTATTGGTCACGCCGGAACGCTGATTTCAGCCATCCTGCTCCTCTTCCGCCAGGATTGGCGCACCTCGATCAACCGTTTTGCCGAGGCCATGACCCTCTTCGCAGTCGCTAACGCTGTTGCTGTTTCCCGTTTTGCACCTGGGGCGGCCGTGGCTGTTCTTTTACCTGATGCCCTACCCGAACACCCAGGGTCTCTGGCCTCAATTCCGCAGCCCGCTGGTGTGGGACTTGTTCGCCATCCTGATCTACGGCACGGTATCCCTGCTCTTCTGGTTTATGGGATTGGTGCCCGACCTGGCCACCATGCGCGATCGGGCGTCCAACATTTGGGTCAGGCGCATTTATGGGATGCTGGCACTAGGTTGGCGCAACTCGGCCCGCCACTGGCATCATTACCAGTCCGTCTACCTGCTCATGGCTGCCTTAGCCACGCCGCTGGTGATCTCCGTCCACAGCATCGTCAGCATGGACTTCGCGTACGGTCTGGTGCCCGGCTGGCACAGCACCATCTTTCCGCCCTACTTTGTCGCCGGGGCAGTTTTCTCGGGGTTTGCCATGGTGCTGACCCTGATGATCCCCCTGCGCAAGTTTTACCATCTCGAAGACTTATCACCTCGCGCCATCTCGAGAATATGGCCAAGGTAATGTTGACGGTTGGCCTGGTAGTGGCTTACGGCTACCTGATGGAAAATTTCCTGGGCCTGGTACAGTGGGGATGAATTTTTACGTTTCAATGCCATCGATCGTTTGACCGGTGCCTATGCTCCTTTATACTGGGGACTGATTGTCTGCAACATCGTCATTCCGCAGCTGCTGTGGTTCAAGAAGATCCGCACCAACGGCATGATCCTGTTTGTGATTGCGATCCTGGTAAATGTCGGGCATGTGGCTGGAACGCTTTATCATCATCATTCAGAGCCTTTCCAAAGATTTCTTGCCATCTTCCTGGCACCTCTACTCCCCTACAATCTGGGATATTGCCACCCTGGCAGGCACCATTGGCCTGTTCCTGACTCTCATCTTCGTCTTTGTGCGGGTCTTGCCGGCGATCTCGATCTTCGAACTGCGCGAACTGGTCCACCGCCAATCAGGATCAACCCATAAAATCAAGGCAGCGAAAGAAGCACCAGCCGAATAAGGAAGGCGCCTGTGGATACCAAACCCTCAAATAATTACGGTCTTCTTGCTAAATTTCCCAACCCGGAAACGCTTGTGGCGGCTGCGCGCCGCACGACAGAAGCCGGATACCGCGAGTTCGATGCATATTCCCCCTTTCCTGTAGAGGACCTGCCCGAAGCCATGCGCATGAAATCTTCCAAAGCTGCCCTATGCCGTGCTGGGTGGGGGAATCACGGGCGGTTTGCTTGGTTTTTTCATGCAGGTCTATTCCACAGCCATCGATTACCCGCTGAATATCGGCGGCAGACCGCTGGTTAGCTGGCCGGCTTATATCCCCATCACCTTTGAAATGACCGTTCTTCTGGCTGCCCTGGGGGGTGTCCTCGGCCTGTTTGTGGTCACCCGTTTTCCCCAACCTTACCACCCGGTTTTCAATGTCGAAGATTTTCAAAAACACGGCTCGCAAGACGGCTTTTACCTGGGGATTGAAGCCCGCGACCCAAAATTTGACTTGGCCGTTACCCGCAAGTTTTTGGAAGATCAGGGGGCGATCCTGGTCTCAGAGATCGAGGCATGACGCAATGACTTTACGCACTTCTTCCTCAGGTTTGAAACATTGGCCAAAATTCAGCCGCTGGCTGGGCCTGGCACTATTCACTACCGTGCTGTTCCTCTTGATGGGCTGCCAGGTCACAGGAGATATGGTCTACCAGCCTTACGACCGGCCTCTCTCGCAAAATGATTTTTTTGCCGATGGGCGGTCAGCGCGTAATCTGGTCCCTGGCACGGTTGCACAGACGAACCAAAAAGTTGACGACCCTGCTGCGACCGGGTTGGATACGAACGGCCAGCCGCTCACGACTTTTCCAGTGCCTGTTACCAATGACCTGGTAAAAAGGGGTCAAGATCGTTTCAATATCTACTGCGTGGTCTGCCATGGGGTCGATGGGCATGGGGACGGTAAGGTGGTCGGCTTTCAGTTTCCCAAACCGCCGGATCTCCTTGCAAGCGATGCCAGGGCCTTCTCAATAGGAAAAATTTATGACATCATCACCAATGGCCAGGGCAACATGCTCTCCTATGGATACCGGTTGAAAGCCCCCGATCGTTGGGCGGTAATTGCTTACCTGCGCGCCATGCAGTTGAAAAACGGCCACCTTACGCAAGACCTGACGCCAGAAGAACTGCAGCTATTGGGGAAATAACCATGACAACGGATCAAAATTTGACATCTACTGCGAATCGTTTTCAGCGAATTGCACTGCTGGTTGGCCTAGCGGGATTGGTGCTCGGGGTGATTGGCGCCCTCACTGGCAGCATTGATCGTTTCTTCCAGGCTTACCTGTTTGCGTTTCTTTTCTGGCTGGGGCTAAGCATGGGCTCTCTGGCTTTCCTGATGATCCACTTCCTCACCGGCAGCCGTTGGGGATTAACGGTACGCAGGATTAGCGAAGCCGCCTCAAGCACGCTCTGGCTGATGGCGCTTCTTTTCTTACCGCTGCTACTGCACCTGCCGGGTTTGTTTCAGTGGGCGCGCCCTGAAGCCGTCCAGGCCAGCGCAGTCTTGCAAGAGAAGAGTCTCTATCTGAATGTGCCTTTCTTTATCATTCGCGCGGTGATCTATTTCGTTGTTTGGGTTCTGCTCGCTTTCTACATCAACCGCCAGTCAGCGCAATGGTCAAAAACCGGTAATATAGCGATCAAAGAACGACTGAAAGGGTTAGGAGCTTTCGGGCTTATCATTTACACCCTCACGATGACCTTTGCTTCCATCGATTGGATGATGTCGCTTGAGCCATTTTGGGACTCAAGTATTTATGGTTTGATGGTCATATTCGGCCAGCTCTTGACCAGTCTCGCCTTTTCTGTCCTGGTTCTCAATCTGGTTCCTGGCCTTGGCCTGGGGCGCAAATGGAACCTCCGCACTACACCCATGCCTTTCAAAGACTTAGGCACTTTAATGCTGACCTTTGTCATGGGCTGGGCATACCTGGCTTTCTTCCAGCTGTTGATTATCTGGGCTGCCAATCTTCCCCATGAAGTGGTGTGGTACACGAACCGGATTGAAGGCGGCTGGCTCACGATCGGCATTTTGGTCGCTGTTTTACAGTTCGCTCTGCCATTTGGGCTGCTAATCTCGCGGCGCGTGCGTAACAACATGCGTCCTCTGGCGGTGTTGGGTGCCATGCTGGTGCTGGTTTACCTGGTCAATCTTTACTGGCAGATCATGCCCGCCTTCTATCCTACTCAGTTTAATTTTCACTGGCTGGATATCGTTCTCCCGATCGGATTGGGCGGCTTGTGGGTTGGCGCATTTTTGTTTGCGCTCAAGAAGCGTCCGGCGCTGCGCGAGGTCGAACAGGCTTCCCTGGAAGCCAAACCCGAGCACGAACACGCCGTTACTTGATAATACTGATATAACCTGCTTCCCTTAGCCAGACCAGCATGCAGACACGCTGCCGGTCTGGTTTTTTTTATGGGCATAACTATTCTCGGACAAGAAAGAAAATTCGTGATTGATTCCGTGAAATACCTATTGACTTCATTATTCAACCGTGCTATGCTATTTATGTAAGCGCTCACACGATTGGTGTGTGATACAACCCCCACAATTATCCTTAATAACCGCTTTTTTTTGTAAGCGATCACCTAATTCTATGGCCACCAGACTTGCTTTAAGGTCCGGGAAAAAATCTGCCACCATTTTTGACGTAGCCAAAAAAGCGGCCGTTTCTTATGGAACCGTGTCCCGGGTGATAAACGACAGCCCACATGTCAAACCTGAAACCCGAGAGCGCATTCTCAGGGCGATGGACGAATTAGGGTATGTGGTCAACAAACAGGCCAGAATTCTGGCAGGTGGGCGATCGCGGACTATCGGCTTATTGGTTCCCGATTTAGGGACAGGCTATGTGGGTGAAATTATGCGCGGGATCGATGCGGAGTTGAGCCTGAATAACCTGGATTTGGTCCTCTATACCACACACCGGATTGCCAACAAAGAAGCAAATTATATTGCCAATCTTGCCAAAGGAGTGGTTGAAGGCCTGCTGCTTTTACTGCCTCGCAACCCCATAGATAACATAGACACCCTGCTCCAGCACAATCTTCCTTTCGTTCTGATCGATCACCATGATTCCAATCAAGACTGCCCGGCGGTGGGGGCGACGAACTGGCAGGGAGCTTTTAACGCCACCGAATACCTGGTAAAGCTCGGCCATACGCGCATAGGTTTTATCACCGGATCGATGGATATGGGGTGTTCCGTGGACCGCCTCGAAGGTTACCGATCGGCGCTGCGCACCCACCATATCCTCGAGGCTAAAGAGCTTATTATTGAAGGTACATTCAACCAGCCCGATGGATACGCGGGGGCCTGTACCTTTTTGGATTTGCCCACCCCCCCCACTGCCATTTTTGCCTCCAACGATGTCATGGCGATGGGAGTCATGGATGCGGTGCGCAACCGCGGTTTACGCGTTCCTGACGATATATCGGTTATCGGATTTGACGACATACCCCAGGCATCTCTCACCCATCCTGCACTGACCACGGTCAACCAACCCTTAGAGAAAATGGGCCGGGTCGCTACCCAGATACTGCTTGATTTATTGAATGATCCTGAAAAGAAAGTGAAACGCATTGAATTGCCAACCGAACTCGTAGTCCGCGATTCATGCCGGCCGCTGTGCAGGAACTAGGCCATACCATTCAGAAAGCGGTGTAAAGGAGGTAAGTGATCTCAAGTTAATCCCAAGTTTTGTCAATTTCCAAGTCCATTTTGTCTATCGAAGTTTTCTCAACCAATTCAGGAGGATGAAATGTCAAAACCAGTTAGTCGACGTGAATTTTTGAAGCTGTCCGGCGCCGGAATTGCCAGCCTGCTGTTTGCTTCTTGCGCGCCCGCTGCCACGGCTGTCCCCACTGCCCAGGTCATCGAAAAAGAGGTCACGCGTGTGGTCGAGATCAAGGGAACGCCAGTGGTCCAAACCGCAGTCGTCAAGGAGGTGGTCACTGCCACCCCACCCCCGGCTGCCACAAAAGCGCCGGTAGCCGATGTGTTGGGGTCATTCCCTCGCCGCGAGACGTTTATCGCCAGGATCCTGACCGGACGTGTCGGCACGCCTGATAACTTCAACCAATGGGTGGGCTGGAAATGGCAAGACCGCGGCCTGCAGAACCTGGCTGACGAGCCCTTATGGTCGGTCGACTTTGCCACCGGCAAAATCATCCCTGGCTCTGCAGACGCCGACCCGAAGTACAACTCGGATTTCACGAGCCTCACGGTCACGCTGCGTAAAGGCGTGGCCTGGTCTGATGGCCAGCCCTTCACCTCCGCCGACGTGGTCTATACGATCGAGACCATCATGAAGTTTAAAGGCTTCAACTCCAACAGCTACTTTGTAGATAACGTCGACAAAGTGACGGCTGTGGATGAATACACGGTCAAATTTGACCTGAAGCAAGCCAACTCCCGCTTCCACACCACCTTCCTCGACCGCTGGGGCTGTGTAAGGTTCTTCCCCAAGCACATCTTCGAGAAGCAAGCTGATCCGGTGCAGTTCACCTTCAATCCGTATGTCGGCTGCGGCCCTTACAAGCTGCACAGCTTCGATCCCCAAGGGTCCTGGACAGCCTGGGTGAAACGCGATGACTGGGCCAAAAGCCCGACCGGCATCATGTACGGCGAGCCGAAACCCAAGTATGTCATCTACCAGTACTTTGCCAATGAAGGCGCGCAAATCCTGGCGCAAATTAATCACCAATTAGATGTGGCTGAGCTCTCCGCCGATGGTCTCAAGGCGCTGCTGGCGCAGTCCAAGACCTCCCGCGCCTACCAGCCAACCTTCCCCTACGTTGTCAACAACGACCCCTGCATCACTGGCGTCCTCTTCAACACTGCCCGGCCGCCTTTCGACAAGCTGGATGTCCGCTGGGCATTGATACTGGCGATCGATATCGTCGAGTACACGAGCATCGCCGTCAATTCCTCGGGTACCTTGAGCCCGGTGCACGTCCCGCACCTTGGACCGTACCCTGCGGACTACATCGCACCGATGCAGGACTGGTTGAAGAAGTTCACCATCGACGTGGGCAATGGCGAGACCTTTGCTCCCTATGATCCAGAAGCGCCGAAGCGAGTTGCGGCCTTAGCCAAGAGCCGCGGCTATGTCTTCCCCGAAGATCAGGCGTTTCTTGATAAGGCTTTCGGACTTGGCTGGTATAAGTATGCCCCCGAAATCGCCACGAAATTGCTTGAGAAAAACGGTTTCAAGGCGGACAAAGACAAAGACGGCAAACCCATCAAGTGGTACAAGCCCGATGGCACGCCCTGGAAGATCTCCTTCATGAGCGGCACCGTGCTTTCAAACCATGACGCGCGCAATTCCGCGGCTGCCGTGCAGCAGTGGAAGAAGTTCGGCATCGATGCCACGAGCTATACCACGGAAAATGGAGATGGTTTGGGCGCCACTGGCGACTTTGATGTGAGCGGCGCCTGGCCTGCGCAGGAGCCATGGGGCGCGGGACCCGACCTGTACCGCGTACTCGACCGATGGAACTCCGCCTATAAAAAACCCGTTGGAGAGCGCACCCAGGGTATTTACTCGCGCTGGTCGAGCCCTGATATGGACGCCATCATCAAGAAGCTGCGCGAAACTGATCCTTTCAATAAAGAAGCCGTCATCGCCGTGGGCACCGATGGCCTCAAGGAAGCGGTCAAAAATATGCCCGGCATCCCGACCTATGGCTATATCGGCTTTGTCGGCTGGGATCAATATTTCTGGACCAACTGGCCTGGCAGCGAAAACGCCTATAATGAGCCTTATACCCACTGGCCCAACTTCAAGTACACCACACCAATGCTGAAATCTACGGGTGCATAAGGATTTTAGAACTCCATTACAACCATGTTTCAAACCTCCCTGGGCGGGGAAACCCGCCCAGGGACCTTACTCTTCTAATTTTTGGTGGTTTTTCCATATAATAAGAGGTACAGCAGCTTGTTGACCTGAGTTGAAAAACGCATGAGGGTAAAACCGTGGCATTTTTGAAACGTTATCTTATCCCCCGTTTGATTCAATACGTATTAGTCATTTGGTTGGGCATCACCGTTGTTTTCCTCATTCCCAGACTCACCCCGAATGACCCGGTCATGAGAATGCTGGGTGAGTTGAGGGGGCGCGGTTCAACCTTGGAACCGGGCGCGATGGACGGCATCATCCGCGACCTCACAGAAATGTACGGACTGGGAGGGTCCTGGCTCGATCAATACTGGGCTTTTTGGGGCAGGCTGTTCCGCGGTGATTTTGGCGTTTCCTTCTTTCAATTCCCTGCACGCGTTAACCAGCTCGTGGCCAACGCTATGCCCTGGACTTTAGGACTTTTACTGACCACGACTGCCATCTCGTGGACATTGGGAAATATCATTGGCGGCCTGGCGGGTTACTACTCGCGCAAGGGTTGGTCGCGAACTCTGGATGCCGTTGCCATGGTGTTCCGACCGCTGCCCTATTATATCTTCGCTTTGACATTGCTTATGATATTTGCCGGGGTCGTCTTTCGCTGGTTCCCAATTACCGGCGGGGCGTCAATGGGAGCTTTACCCTCCTTCACCTGGGCCTATATCAAGGATGTCCTCTGGCATACGTTTTTGCCTGCCCTCTCGCTAAGCATCCTGGGAGGGGCAGTCAATTTCCAAACGATGAAGTTGATCGTCCAGAACGTCAATGCCGAAAATTTCGTCCAGTATGCCAAGCTGGGCGGCGTTACCGAAGGCCGTATCGTAAACAGGTATGTCATTCGCAACGCTATTCTGCCGCAAATCACCGGCCTGGCTCTTTCGCTTGGGCAAATCTTCAGTGGGGCGCTGATTACAGAGATCGTTTTTACATACCCGGGCCTGGGATCGTTGCTTTTTTCCGCGATCAACAATGGAGATTACAACCTGATCATGGGGATCACCCTTTTTTCTATCGTGGCCATCACAACGGCGATCCTGATCCTCGACCTGACGTATCCCTTATTAGACCCGCGGGTGAGATACACATAGGAGACCGGTAAAGTGAAAACCCTTAAAGATTTATTCAGAGATTTTCGCTTCAGCTTCAGCTTCGCCGTCCTGGTGATCATCCTGATCCTGGCCTTCCTATCTTTCTTTTCTCCCTATGACCCTACCTTATGGAATGTCGTCCCGAGAGATCTGATGCCATCGTCTACATACCTGCTCGGCACCGATTCGAACGGGCAGGATATCTTCTGGCAGGCCACTTTTGCCGTGCGCAATTCCTTGATCATCTCACTCATCGCTTCTATGGTTTCAAGGATAATCGCCATCCTGGTCGGCATGATAGCCGGCTATCGAGGCGGCACCATCGACCGGGTGCTGATGTTCCTGGGCGACAGCTTGCTGGTCATCCCGCTCTTCCTGATCTTGGTCATGTTAGCCATGTTGGTACGCCAATTCATGAACCTGGTAATTCTGGGATTATTGCTCTCGATCTTCGGCTGGGCATGGGACGCGCGCCTGATCCGCTCGGTGATCTTGAGCTTGCGTGAGCGAGAGTTCACCCAGACTGCCATCCTCTCAGGGACGGGAACGGTCAAGCTGGTATTGCACGAGTACATGCCCTTTGCCATGCCGTTGATCTTCTCCACATTGATCAATAACATCTCATGGGCAATTGGGTTGGAGATAACGCTTGCCATTCTTGGATTGGTCAACCTTAGCATTCCCACCCTGGGCACGATGCTGAACTGGGCGATGTTTTACCAGTCTATGTTCTTAGGACGCTGGTGGTGGTACCTGACACCGGTGGTATTATCGGTCCTCTTGTTTATTGCCCTGTACTGGCTCTCGGTCAGTATCAGTGAATATCTTGATCCGCGCACGCGGGTGCAGCGGGTAGGGACGTAGTGAGGCCTTGATGAGTCGAGCCATCCTTCGCACAGAAAATTTAAAAGCCTACTACCTGCTTGATATGCGCGGCGGTCAAAAAGTGGTAAAAGCCGTCAATGATGTTAACCTTGAAATCAAGGAGAACGAAGTCTACGGGATTGCCGGCGAGAGCGGTTGCGGAAAAACGACCCTCCTGAAAACGCTGTATACCGCGATAGATCCACCTCTGCGCCTGGTTGGCGGAAAAATCTATTACTGTCCCAGCGGGGTGGAGATTGACGTTACTACCCTGAGCGCGGAAGAAAAAAGGAAACTGCGCTGGGAAATCATATCCTATGTGCCCCAGGGTTCGATGAGCGTGTTAAACCCCGTCCAAAAGCTCAAAGTTACCTACCAGGATTTTATTGCCAGCCATGTCAGCGGCAAGACCAGGGATGAAGCTTTCGAAATCGCCCGGAGTCATATCCAGGAATTGGGATTGCCGCGCAATATTCTAGACGCCTACCCCCACCAGCTTTCGGGCGGCATGCGGCAGCGGGTGACCATCGCCCTGGCTGCACTGCTCAAGCCGAAAATCATCATTGGCGATGAACCCACCACGGCCCTGGATGTGGTCGTGCAACGAGGGGTCGTGCAGCTGCTTAAAGAAATCCAGCGGAAACTGAAAAACACGATCATCCTGGTCACGCATGACATGGGTGTGCATGCTAATATCGCCGACCGGATGTGCATCATGTACGCCGGAAAAATCGTGGAGGAATCAACCGCCCAGGATATTTTCGATCACCCGACGCATCCCTATACCCAATTCTTGATCAACTCCTTGCCCAGGTTTGGCGATAAAACAACCCGCGGGAGTGTTCCCGGAAGTCCCCCTTCGCTTGCCAATCTACCCGATGGCTGCCCATTCCACCCCAGGTGCCCTCAGGTTATGGCGGTATGCAAGGAAAAGATGCCAGGCTTTACAAAACTAGACGCTAATCACAAGGTGGCTTGCTGGTTGGTTGGAGAGGGAGACAATGGAAAACTTGCTTGAGATCGACGGCCTGACAAAAGTATTCTCCCAGGGAAGCTTGATCTCGCGAACCAGGATCACAGCCACGGATCATGTGTCTTTTTATATAAAACCGGCTGAAATCTTCACCCTGGCGGGTGAAAGCGGCTGTGGTAAAACCACCGCTGCTCGCATGGTCTTGGGATTCGAGGAACCGACCTCCGGCAGGATTCTCTACAGTGGAAAAGAAGTCAAGAAACACGAAAAGGTATGGTTTTCACAAGCAGTTCAGGCCATTTTCCAGGATCCATTTGGGACATTTAATCCTCTGCGAACGGTGGACAGCTATTTTTTTGAGACCGTCAGCAACTACAAGCTGGCAGGTAGTAAAGCAGATGCCATCAAATTGATCGATGAGACTTTAAAAGCTGTGGGGCTCTCCTATGAAGAATTCGCCGGTAAGTATCCGAACGAGTATTCCGGAGGGCAGCTGCAGCGCATGTCCATCGCCAGGGCATTGCTCACCAACCCCAAGCTCTTAATTGCGGATGAACCCGTCTCCATGGTAGATGCCTCGCTGAGAATGTCGATTGTGAATCTGTTCAAAAAACTGAGGGATGAGTTTGGGGTTAGCGTGCTGTATATCACTCATGACCTGGCAACTGCCTATTATGTCAGCGACCGGATTGCCATCATGTTCCGCGGGAATATCATCGAAATGGGTTCGGTGGAGCAAGTTTTAATGCACCCCAAACACCCTTATACAAAACTGCTGCGCGATTCGATCCCGGAAGCGGATCCTAAAAAACGCTGGCATGATACGGTAACTTTGGCCGAGCTGGAACAGGATGAATACTTGAGAAAGGGCTGTAAATTCGCGGGTAGATGCCCGGATGTCATGGATATTTGCAAAGGGGTTGTTCCGCAGGAAGTCATGGTTGACGATGTGCTTGTTAAGTGCCACAAGTACACCGGAAATGAGAGTGGTTAAGTCCGTCTTCTAATTTTCATTTCGGATACAACTTGGCGCCTGGAGAACGGTCGAATTTCAACCCCAGATTTTCGCCCGTTTCTTAAATGCTGCTGGCTTGCACTTGAATGGGGGAAAGAAACTTCTATAAGGCTTTGGGAGAGGTTAGGATGGCCAAACTTTCGAAGCATGATCTGGAGCTTCTGATAAACCAGATGACCCTGGCCGAAAAACTGGCCCAACTGGGATCATATTGGGGATTTGAGCTACAAGAAGGCCGCCACTTTTCACTAAAAAAGGCCAGTCAATTATTGCCCAATGGAATCGGGCAAATATCCCGCACCGCGGGCAGTTCCAGTTTAGAACCCACCGCCGCAGCAGCGTTCAACAACCGGTTGCAGCAATTTTTACGCCGACAGACCCGCCTGGCGATTCCGGCAATCGTGCATGAGGAATGTTGCTCCGGCTACCTGGGATTGGGGGGCACTGCTTTTCCCCAAATGTTGGGACTTGCTTCCACCTTTGAGCCGGACCTTGCCCACCAAATGACGCGAGATATCGGCAAGCAATTGCGTGCCGTCGGCGCGCACCTGGGCCTGGCGCCCGTATTGGATATCGGTCGCGACCCGCGGTGGGGAAGAATTGAAGAGACTTTTGGTGAAGATCCACTCCTGGTCAGCCATTTCGGCGCCGCGTACATTTCCGGCCTTCAAGGGGACGACCTGGCGAGCGGCGGCGTGATGGCTACCGGAAAGCATTTTGTTGGGCACAGCATCTCACAAGGGGGGCAGAACTGTGCCCCGGTGCGCATGGGGCGCGACGATCTATGGAATGTCTTTCTCCCTCCTTTCCAGGCAGCCATCAGTCAGGCCAATTTGCACACCATCATGAATGCTTATCCGGAATTGGATGGTGAAGTCGTGGCTGCTTCACGCCGCATCCTCACCGAACTTTTACACGACAGGCTGGGATTTTGCGGTTTGGTCGTTTCCGATTATGAAGCCATTGCCATGATCCATACCTACCTAAAGATGGCAGAAAATAAACGGGAGGCGGCTGTGATGGCCCTCAAGGCCGGCATCGATATTGAGCTGCCCACCCGAGATTGTTACGCTGCCCCCCTTCTCCAGGCCCTGGATGGTGGAGAGATCACCATGGAGTTCGTCGATCAAGCCGTCTTGCGCAACCTGGAAAAGAAAGAAGAATTGGGCCTTTTTGAAAATCCGTTTGTGGATGAAGGCCGGGTGATGGAAGTCTTCGAAACCGCTGATCAACGCGCCCTGGCGTTGCAAATTGCCCGTAAGAGTATAGTTTTGCTTAAAAACGACGGAGTGCTTCCGCTCAGCGTGCACACCCGCACCATTGCGGTCATCGGACCCAATGCCGATGAAGCCCATAGCCTGCTTGGTGATTACAGCTATCCTTCTATGCTGGATTTAATGACCAGCCATAATCAAGCCGGTGGGCCGCCCGATGAAAATTTTGATCGCACGCACATCGCCGCCCATTCTATCCAGATCCCAACCATCTTATCTGCGCTGAAAGCAACCGCTCCCGAGATCGCATATACCTATGCGAAGGGGTGCGACCATCTCTCCCACGATGACTCTGGTCTGGATGAAGCCGTGCGCACCGCTCAGCAAGCCGATGCCGTGATCCTTGTGCTCGGGGATGTTTCCGGGTTGACCCCGCGCTGCACCATGGGCGAAACCCGCGACAGCGCTGATTTAACCCTTCCTGGCCTGCAAGAACAGTTGGCAAATAAGATCATCGCTACCGGCAAGCCGGTCGTCGCCGTCCTGGTCACCGGCAGGCCTTATGCCGTTAACGTGCTCGCCGAAAAAGCCAATGCCATCCTCGAAGCCTGGCTGCCCGGTGAGGAAGGCGCCGCCGCCGTCGCGGAAACGATCTTTGGATTGAACAACCCGGGCGGTAAACTGCCAGTGACGTTCCCCCGGCATGTCGGCCAAATCCCCATCTTCTACAATCAAAAACCCAGCGGCGGCAAATCGAACTGGTATACCGATTATGTGGGTGTTAAAGCGAGCCCATTATATCCGTTTGGCCATGGATTAAGCTTTACCAGCTTTGAATACTCCCACTTTACCATCAGCCACTCCCAGGCTGTAAGCGGAGAGACGATCGCTTTCCAGGTCAGGATCACCAATACCGGCCGCTGTGCAGGAGATGAGGTTGTTCAGCTTTACATCCAGGATGAGTATGCCAGCGTACCCCGACCGGTGAAAGAGTTAAAAGGCTTCATCCGTCTGGCATTAAGATCCGGTGAATCGAAAAATATAACCTTCCACCTGCCAGTAGACCTGCTCGCATTTTATAATCTTGAACAGCAGTTGATCCTCGAAAGCGGGACTTTTAAAATCATGATTGGGTCTTCATCTGAGGATATCCGCTGTGAAGGGAAGCTGTATGTAAGCGGTGACAAACAAGTCCGGGTGAAGCAACCGGTATTTCACTGCCCGGTCACAGCGACATAAGTTACCCGCATCTCGGTGGACCCCGATAATGATTTTCTTCGCATTTTCGCGCTCCCTGTACCCCCGCGCGCCTCGCGCGCCCGCAGGGCCTCAGGGTGGTATCTCGCCCCCTCGCCCCACCCCTACTGGTGCACTACGCGAGGTACGCCCGAAGAGCGAGGGTGTCGGGCGTACCTTTTGTATGGAGAGCCTAGCTTCCGTGGTAAATATCAAAGAGTTGGCTTTTTGGCCTAAATCGCGTGTCCTTTGAACTGGCTCAAGTACAGGTGATGATAAAAACCGCGTTTATCCAGCAGTTGTTGGTGGGAGCCCTGTTCAACAATTTCGCCATTATTAATCACCACCACTTTATCCGCATCGCGAATCGTGCTCAAACGGTGAGCGATCACAAAGCTGGTCCGTCCTTCCATCAGGCGCAGCAGCGCTTTCTGAATACGTGCCTCGGTGCGGGTATCCACGCTGCTGGTGGCTTCATCCAGGATGAGAATCGCCGGGTCCGCCAGGATCGCCCTGGCAATGGCAAGCAGCTGGCGCTGGCCCTGGCTGAGGTTATTGGCGCGTTCCGAAAGGCTTGTCTGGTATCCCTGAGGCAGCTGGCGAATGAAATGGTCAGCATCCGCCAATTGCGCCGCCTGAATGACTTCTTCATCACTGGCGTCTAAACGTCCATAGCGGATGTTTTCCATAACCGTGTCTGAGAATAAGAAAGTGTCCTGCAAGACCACGCCTAACTTCTGGCGCAGGTCCGCCTTGCGCACGCTGCGGATATCTTTGCCGTCGATCTCGATCTTGCCGCCTTGAATATCATAGAAACGGCTGAGTAAATTGATGATGGTCGTCTTCCCGGCGCCGGTTGGGCCCACCAACGCGATGATCTGCCCCGCATCGGCATCCAGGTTCATATTCTTAATCACGGGTATGCCGGGAACATAGCTGAAATCCACCTGCTCAAAGCGCACATTACCCTTAATTGCAGGCAAAGAGACGGCATCCGGGGCATCCGTTATTTCTGGCTGGGTGTCCAGGATGTTAAAAACTCGCTCAGCGCCCGCCAGGGCGGCCTGGATGGAGTTGTACAGGTTGGCGATCTGGCGCAGCGGTTGAATAAAATTCTGACCATAACTGATAAAAGTAGCGATCATCCCAACAGTGACCAGGTTCTGCAGTGCCAGCCACCCGCCAAGCCCGGCTAACACGATGACAAAGAAATTGCCCAGAACGCCGGTCAGCGGCATCAGCAGCAAGGCATACGAATTGGCATACACCCCGGATTCGTACACTTCTTGGTTTTGTTGGCGAAAGGCTTCGATCACTGATTCCTTACGATGAAAAGCTTTAATCACTTTCTGCCCGCTGATCGTTTCTTCGGTAATGCTGTTCAGCCCGCCAAGGCTATTCTGCAGGCGGCGAAAGCCTTTGCGGGTATAAGACGCGACGAAATTGGCAAACCAGGTCATGATGGGAATCACCAATAAAGTAGCCAGAGCCAGCCAGTGGTTCAGCACGAACATCGCGATCAGAATCCCACCCATAGACAAAACGCTGGCAAATAAAGAAGTTACATTTTGGGAGACTGCCTGGTTGATGGCATCAATATCATTGGTCAGCCGGCTCATCAATCCGCCAGCCTGGTTTCGGTCAAAGAAGCTGAGCGATAGGGACTGGATGTGTTTAAACAGATCATGCCGGATCTGTTTTAGCGCGAGCTGTGAAATCCTGGCCATCACCCAATTGGCCAGCGCCTGAAAAATATTATTAAAAAGATATGCCCCCAGCATCAATAAGGCAATCTGCGGTAGGCCCGATGCATCTTTGGCCCCGATAAACTTATCCAGGGCTACTCCCATCAAATACGGGCCCATCAGCCCCAAAAGCGTATATATCACGACGATCCCTAAAACGAGGCTTAATTTCGCTTTGTAGGGTGTCAGATACGGCAGCAAACGCAGCAGGGCCTGGCGCGGATTATGAGCCTTTTCGATCCTGGCAGGCTGGCCCGGCCCCCTGGGATGCATCCTGGAGCGGACATCACGCGTGGCTTCGCGGTCATACGCATTAGACATTTTCTTCCACCCCGCTTACGCCCATTGCGATAACGTTTTCTGGCATATCTTTAAACCCATTCCCCAACTGGGAATCATATATTTCCTGGTAGATTGGGCTGGAACGCATCAATTCGCTGTGCTTTCCCTCGGCGACAACTTTTCCGTTATCGATGACCACTATCTTATCGGCGTTCAGCACGGTACTGATGCGCTGCGCCACCACGAAACTGGTCCGTTCGCTCATGATTTCTTCCAGGGCAGCCTGAATTTTAGTTTCGGTCTCCACATCGACCGAGCTGGTGCTGTCATCCAGGATTAGAATCTTGGGCTTCATGATCAGGGCTCTGGCGATCGCGATCCGCTGTTTTTGCCCTCCCGACAGGTTAGCCCCGCGTTCTTCCACATGGGTATCATAACCGTCAGGAAAATTGATAATGAAGTCGTGCGCCTGCGCAGCCGTGGCAGCCGCGATCACTTCTTCATCACTGGCATCTGGCCGCCCGTAGCGGATGTTATCGCGGATGGTACCGGAAAAAAGGATTGATTCCTGAGGTACGATCCCGATCTGCTCCATCAAGGACGTTTCTTTGACCTGGCGGATGTCCAGTCCATCGATCAGCACTTCGCCTTGAGAAACATCATAAAATCGTGGGATTAAATTGACCAGGGATGATTTACCCGCTCCGGTCGCCCCGAGGATGGCGACCATTTCGCCGGGTTCGGCCACCAGGTTGATTCCCTCCAGGACCGTGCTATCGCTGCTCCCGTTATAATGAAAACTCACATTCTTAAATACCACCCTGGGTTTGACCTGATCGGGCATGGATAAAGCCAGGGGGCTTTCCTGCACATCAACTTCCGCATCCAGAACCTCATCGATGCGGCGCGCCGATGCCAACCCATTCGCCCATACGTTAGCAAGATTGGCCATCATCGTCAACGGGGTCATGGTCGTCAGCAAATAGTTGGTGAATGCGACAATTTGCCCGACCGTCAGATCGCCCTGAATGGCGCGCAAGCCGCCCGCCCAAATGACCACCACCATCCCTATATTGACAAAGATAGTCAGCGCCGGTGACATAGTGGACATGAACTGCATAACCTTTACAGTCCTTTGCGTATAATCCTCATTGGCTTCCTCGAACCGTTCACCTTCATAATCAGCGCGCACGAATGCTTTCACCAAACGCGCCCCGGCAATATTCTCCTGCAGAACCGTGTTCAGCCGGTCCAGCTTTTGCTGTACGACCCGAAATAAGGGCTCCATCTTTGCGCTGAAGTAAATAATTACCAGCGCGGTGATTAATAACAGGGGCACAATGATGATCGCCAGGCTGGGACTGGTGGCAAACATCAAGATCAGGCTGCCGATCATCAACAGCGGGGCTCGCGTACCGATGCGCAGCGAGATCTGCACTAGACGCTGCACGGCGCTGGCATCACTCGTCAACCGCACCATTAATTTTCCGGTGGTGAAGTGGTCCAGATTGCCGTACGAAAAATTTTGGATTTTCAAGAAAATGGCTTCACGCAGGTCGCGGGCAGTGCCCTCGCCCACCCTGACGGATGATAGATTATTGCCCACAGCCACCAGGGCGCTGGTCAATGAAATCCCCAGCATCAGCAGTGAGGTTTGAATGACGACATTCAAATCCCCCTGCTTGATCCCCTGATCGATGATGTGCTGGATCAAACGCGGGATGGATAGGTCCATGAACACCTGGAAGGTTAATAAAGCCAGGGCCAGGACCGCTAATTTCCAATAAGGCTTTACAAAATGTAATATTTTTCGGATATGCGCCATACCGGTAAATTACCTTTCTGAATCGTTAAATATCGTTCCTAACACTATCATTGCATTATTCAGGCAGGCAATCTCATTTGGGCTCAGCCCAGACAGCTTCTCCGTCATCCAGGCCCGGTTGCCATCAAAAATTCCGTTCAGCATCTCATTCCCGCTCTGGGTTAATTTCAACTCCACATACCGGCGGTCGTCCGCGCTGTGCTGCCGCGTGAGCAAGCCTTTTTCCACCAGCAGGTTGACCGCCTGGCTGACAGCCGGACGGCTGATCTGGCGGATCGTTGCCAGCTCGCTGACCGATGCCATGCCCTTGCGGACGTGCCGCAAGATGTGAAACTGCTCAACCGAAATGTCGTAATTTTCTGTCGCGATGGACCGCACGTGCGATCGCACCCGGTTCCAGACAGGGGGAATCGTTTCCCAAAAGTGGTCGATTGTCCGCTGGAGTATATCCTGAGATGTCGCTTCCACAACCATGGCATCCTGCCTTTATTATGTAACAATGTTAATAGTTAAGTAACTTACATAGTATAGGCGAATATTTTAATTTGTCAAGATCGTCTGTCGAACAGATATTTTGACCTTCAATGAAACACCCCCCGACCCCTCAAGGGGTCCATTTAAGTAGTTACCGACCGGCCTTGCCGGTCGGTAACTACTTTTGCCTCAGTCAGCTCAACAACAGCGAAGTCGGATCCTCAATCAGCTCCTTGATCCGCACCAGGAACTGTACAGCCTCGCGCCCATCGACCATGCGGTGGTCGTAAGACAGGGCGACATACATGATCGGGCGAATCACCATCTGCCCATCCACCACCACCACCCGCTCCTTGATCGCGTGCATACCAAGGATCCCGACCTGGGGTGGGTTGAGGATGGGCGTGCTCAGCATCGATCCGAACACACCTCCATTGGTGATGGTAAACGTCCCTCCACGCAGGTCGTCAAGACCCAGCGTTCCACCTTTCACTTTGTCAACATACGCCCGGATCGCCTTTTCGATCCCGGCGAAATTGAGCCGGTCGGCGTCTCGCACAACCGGTACCACCAATCCTTCCGCAGCCCCAATGGCAATGCCGATGTCGTAATAATGCTTAAGGACGATCTCATCGCCTTGAATCTCGGCATTAATATTCGGAAATTCTTTCAATGCAGCGATGCAGGCTTTTACAAAGAAGGACATAAATCCCAAATCGACCCCAAAACGTTCCTTGAATTCATCCCGCCGGCGTTTGCGCAGATCGATCACCGCGCTCATGTCGATCTCATTAAATGTGGTCAGCATGGCTGCGGTCTGGTGGACTTCAACCAACCGCCGGGCGATGGTCTGGCGGCGGCGGGTCATTCGCACTCGTTCTTCGCGCCGATCTGCCTGGGGAGCAAGAGCTGCACTGGGTAAGGCAGGCGCGCTGGACGCTTGCCGTGGAGGTTGAGCGGGAAGCACGACAGGCTCAGGCTGCGCAGGTGGCGCAGATTGCGCCAGGGTGGCAAAGGCCTGCACATCCTCTTTCGTGATCCGTCCGCCGCTGCCAGAAGAGGTGACTTTCGCTAAATCGATGCCCATATCCTCAGCCATGCGTTGGGCAAGCGGCGTTGCGCGGATTTCGCCTGCCGCCGGTCTGTCGCCCAAACCGGGCGGCACCCCTGGATGCGGAACTGCCGTGGTCTGAGGTTCTCCCGTCGAAGGCGGAGCGCCTGCTGCCGGCTCGCCTTCACCTGCCATTAAGCCTAATACATCTCCAACCGCGACGTTTTCTCCTGCGGGATGAAGAATCGATTGCAAAACCCCGGCTTGCTGAGCATTTACTTCCAGGGTAACTTTGTCTGTCTCCAGCTCGACCACAGGATCTCCAACAGCGATGCGCTCTCCAGGTTTTTTTAACCAGTTGACCACGGTCGCTTCGATCACCGACTCGCCCATTTCAGGTACTTTTATTTCATAGTCCATGTTCTCTTCCTGTTCTTATCTGCTGCCATTACCGATCGCGTTAACTTTCCACTTCATAGTTTTCGCAGGTGACAACCCTGCCTTAAAAGCATCATTTTCGCGCACTTTCCCTGATGGGCAGCCTTTGTTTACGGCTGGTCTTGCCTGCCCGGTCGCCGCTCTGGTCGGACTGAAACGCACCTTCCACCAGCTGGCGCTGGTTGTAGATATGCAGATTGTTTGATCCCTCCGCGGGGCTGGCGCTGGGAGGCCGCGATACCAGCCGCAGCGGCATACGCCCGGCAATCACCATTTCCAGATAAGGCCGGGCATATTCCCATGCGCCCATATTCTGAGGTTCTTCTTGCACCCATATGATCTCATCCAGCGCCGGATAGCCGGAGATCAGGCTGCCAACATCCGCGGTAGGAAACGGCGCCAGCTGTTCAATGCGGGCGATGCTCACTTCTGGATGGCTCGGCTGGATTTCGCTGGTCAGCAGATCCACATAGACTTTCCCACTGCACAGGATCAAGCGCCGCACATCTTCCGGCGGCGGTAGTATACCAGCGTGCTTTTTGCCGGGTTGGGGCGGCGGACCGGTCCGGTCGATTACCGGCTGCCAGGCTCCCTCAGAAAAGGCGCGCGGCGGGGAAGAAACCAGCGGATGGCGCAGCAGGCTTTTGGGTGTCATCACCACCAGCGGCAGCGGGTCAACCATCAATAATGCCGCCTGTCGGCGGAGCAGGTGAAAGAAATTTGCCGCTGTGGTGCAGTTTGCCACCCGCATGTTATTTTCCACGGCCAGGTTCAAAAACCTTTCCAACCTGCCGGATGAATGGTCAGGGCCCTGCCCTTCATAGCCGTGAGGGAGGAGCAGCACCAGCGAAGTAAGCTGTCCCCATTTATCACGGGCAGAGGCAATAAATTCATCGATGACCGTCTGGGCATTGGTGATAAAGTCGCCGTATTGTGCCTCCCAGATCACCAGCTGCCCGCCTGCCTGCACGTTGTAGCCAAACTCGAAGCCCAGGGCTGCATATTCCGAAAGGGAAGAATTATGGATTTCAAAAGATACCCGCGCCTGGGGCAGCGACTGCAGCGGGATGTGTACTTCACCTGTCTGTGCATCGTGTAACACTGCGTGGCGGTGGCTGAATGTCCCTCGCTCCACATCCTGTCCGGTCATGCGCACCGGAATGCCGTCTTCCAGGATGGTCGCAAGCGCCAGTGCTTCTGCCAGCGACCAATCAACCGCTGGCCAATCCACCTGATCTAGCATTTTTTCCCGGCGTTGCAGAATGCGCGCCAGGCGGGGATGCAGGTTAAATCCATCCGGCAGCCGGGCCAGCTCGCGATTGAGGCGCGCCAGTTGCTCTGCGCTGACCGCGGTGCGCACCTTGCGCGCCGCGCCCGGCGGCGGCGGAAGAGGATGAGGTTCCTGCAGCGATTCCGGATCAAGCTTATCCAGCTCCGACTGCAGATAATCCATTTCTTCCTGAACCAGACGGTCCGGCATTTCCGGGGGTATTAAACCTTGCTCGACCAGCCGGCTGGCCCAAATTTTTCGCACCGAGGGATGAGCCTCAATCTTCTGGTACATCAGCGGTTGGGTAAAAGCTGGCTCATCCCCTTCATTATGCCCCAACCGGCGGTAACCGATCAGGTCGATCATAAAATCATTTTTGAATCGTTCGCGGTAAGCAAAGGCGATCCGGGCGGCCGTGATGGCGGCTTCTGGGTCATCGGCATTGATGTGAATGATTGGGATGCGGTAGCCCTTTGCCAGATCAGAAGAAAAGAGGGTCGAGCGGGCTTCGCCAGGATCTGTCGTGAAGCCAATCTGGTTATTGGCAATAATGTGGATCGTTCCACCGGTCTCATAGCCTGGCAGCCGGTACATGTTTAATGTCTCCGCGACCACGCCCTGCCCGACGAACGCCGCATCGCCGTGTATGATAACCGGCAAGGTTACCGTCGGGTCAAACACCGGCGCCCCGCGACGATCTGTTCTGGTTCCGGCTGCCCGCGCCATGCCTTCTACCACGGGGTTAACGGCCTCCAGGTGGCTGGGATTAGGCGCCAATTGCACGATCAGCTCGATGGCTTGCTGGTCGTCACCGGATTCAATAAAACGCTTGGCACCAGCATGGTATTTGACATCCCCGGTCCAACCTTCAGGCTCATTTTGCAATACCTGCCGCAGCAACGGGTCTTTAAATTCCGCCAGAATCTGGTTGATAGGCTTATGAAAAACATGCGCCAATAAATTTAAACGTCCGCGGTGAGCCATCCCCAGCAGGATATTGAAAATACCCGATTCCGCCGCCTTGCCAATCACCTCATCCAACAGTGGTACCATTACATCCAGCCCTTCGATCGAGAATCTGGTTTTCGCTACGAAGGAGCGCTGTAAAAAATGTTCGAAAACCTCCACTTTGGTCAGACGCCGCAAAATTTCTAAGGGTTCGATCGGCATCTGCTCAACGCCTAACCGGCCCGATTCGGCAGCCTCTCGCAGCCAGGCGCGCTCATCTGCGTTGCGAATCTGTAAATAATCGTGTCCCACCGAGCTGGAATACACATCGCGTAGGTATTGGATAGCTTCGCGGGCGGTATGCGCGCGCGCGCCGGCGATTCCGCCGATGACCACCGCCGGAATCGCTTCCAGGTCTGCTTCGCTCAGGTTGTATGTTTCCAGGTGCAGCGCCCTGTCATCCGGGGGTTCGCTTCCCAATGGATCCAGATGCGCCGCAAAATGCCCGTACCAGCGAATAGATTGAGCCAGGTTGAATACCGCAGACACCTTCACCGGATCCAGGCTGGATGAAATCGTGCCTGCTGCCGGGGTTTGGGAGACTGGAATACCGATTAACTCGGGTGGAGGTGGGTTCTGGTCAAAGAATGCCCGGGTGGCATCGTCAACTGCTGCCGGAGATTGACGATAGCGTTCGTATTGCTCCAGCACATAGCCGGCATTTGGACCAAAAAACTCATCCCACAAATTCATATACCTGACACTCCTCATGCGCCAATCCTTGACCGGATTGATCATGCATTAAATCATACCACGCCCGGATATGTCAAATCCCAATTTCTACGGTTTACCCTCTCTCCGGTGTGTTAAAAAAAGAGGTGATCCGTTTAAACGGTTCACCTCCAATATTTTCTTTATCGCGGATGTGAAATTACCTTCTGGCTGCCGCTCCTCACGGCAGAACGATACCCGCGGCGGGGATGGAGAATGTCAACACAGAAGGTCCATCACCGGCAACCACAATCGTGTAGTCTCCTGCCTGATCCAAGGTTAGCGACCAGGTCGGCACCAGCTGAGAGTGTACTGTACTTACCGGCTTCTGGTCTGGACCGGTGACCTGCACAATACCCGCATTCCCGGTCGCAGTGACGATCAGTTGGTGCTTCGCCGGAGCGTTCAATACGAATGTTTGCGATTTATCTGCGACGAAACTGGTGCTCAGTTCGATGGAAGTCTCGTTTTCAGGGATGACGATCCGGTTACCGCTGCCGGGCTGCAAGGTTGGCAGGCTGGCTGTGCCAGGAGAAGTCATTTCTACCTTGACTGCCACGATACCATTCCCGGCCAAAGCCAGACCGTATTCGCCTGTCTCAATCAGGGCGAAATTCCATTTTCCACTAAAAAGGTCCGGATCCGGAACCAGAGTATTCCCATCTGGGGCAATGACCGCCGGGACAACATCGCCGTTCAAGGTCAGGGTCAATATCTGGCCCGCCGTTGCTTGAATAGAATAGCCTGCTGGCGTTGATGGATCCAGCCTGGTATCCAGGGTGACCGAATAAGGCAAGGTAGGGATTGTGACCGCGTGCAATTTCTCCGGCAGCAGCGCGCCGCTGGCTGGATTGCTGGCGGAAGAGGTCAGATACACATTGAAGGTAATTCTGCGCAGTCCCTGCAGCACAACGACGTAGCTGCCGTTTTCTGGCAGTTGTACATTGATCATACCTGGCATAACCACGATGGGGGTAAGCGGAACCTGGCTCGGAGAAAACACCTGGATATTCGCAGTACCGGCGACTGATAAATAAAGATTCTGCCCTGCCGAAGCTTCAAATTGGTATGCTGCGGGTGTTTGGTCGGGTAAAGTCAGCGTTTCCGCGAAAGATGAGCCGCCCGCAGAAAATTTTATCGATTGCCGTTTTTCGGGGATCGCCATTTTGCCCTCCGCCCCAATGGTCGGGGTCGGTTGCGTGGGCGGAGTCGCCGTTGCGCTGGGTAGGACGGCTGTGGCTGTCGCCGAAACCGGTGTCACAGTGGCGGTTGGCGCGGCGGTTGTCGCCCTGACTCGGGTCGGCTGTACGGATGTGGTTGTGTTGCTCACCCCTGTCCGGGTCTGTCCTGTGCTGCGGTTTTGAGCAGCGGTGGGTTGTGTACTGGTCGCCTGGGTAGAATTACAGGCAGATAAAAACAGCAAGCCCACAACGAGAACGATTCCAAACCGGTATAGATCTGGTTTCATGCAAAATCTCCTTCGAAATCGAAAGCAGAAGGATTGCCTTCGTCCTATCATATCGGACGGTAACTCGCCATGGGTTCAAATTGAGCCCTGCGCGGATTAGGCCCATTGATCATGAAAATTTTAACAAAACATTGTTAAGAAATTTTGAGGATTTCATTGTGTTTTATTTAGCCCTTCACAATATATCCATAAAACCAGAGACAAGACCACCCCAGAATTAACCTTGGTGTGTGTCTTTTCGGCAAAAAAGCCCCCACCCCCTTGATCCCCCGCCCCGCAGGGCGGGGGAAAGGATTAAAAAGGGGCTTTTCGGCACGTTCCATGCCGAAAAGCCCCTGCAAATCTCTGCTCCCCTTCCCCCGTAGGGCGGACGCTCTCGCCCCTGCAGGCGCACCCCGGGTGTCAACGCGCCCGATCCTCTTTAGGACATCCGAAGGGATGAGGTGCGAGTGGGCTGGGGGATAGGGGCCAAGTTGCAGAAAAACCTTGAAGATTAATTTCAAGGTTTTTCATGTCTCTGAATCTGTGCTCATATAACTAATTCAAGCAGTCAAGACCACCAACCCAACCACACCTGAGCCGGCATGCACAGAAAGGCCCGGGGTAAATTCTGCGATCATCACTTCCTCCGGGCAAGGGAATTTCTTGCATAGCAGATCCTGCAGCTCTTTTGCCCCTTCAAGGTGGTTAACGTGGATAATTCCCACTTTTTCGATTTTCTTCCCGTCCAGGGCGATTCCCACCAGCTCAAACATGCGCTCGATGGCTTTCTTCCGGGTGCGCACTCGTTCCAGTAGATCGAGCTTGCCATCCTGAACGGTCAGGATAGGCTTGATATTCAAGGTATCCGCCATCCCGGCGACCAGTTTCCCCACCCGCCCGCTCAAAGCCAGGTACTTCAAGGTAGCTAATACTGCGTAAATATGCAGCCGGCTGGCTGCATCCAGCACTTTCATCTCAATTTCATCCAAGGACGCGCCATCTGCCGCAGCCTGTGCGGCGATCATCGCCAGGAAGCCCTGCCCAAGGGATAATGTGGCAGAGTTGATCACCCTTATCTCGTGGTCTTGAAAATGCTCGCGTGCGGTCACTGCTGCGGCATAGGTGGCACTGACTTTGCTGGAAACACAGATGCAGATAACGGCGTCGGCCCCATTATTAAAAGCTGCCTGGTACGCTTCAATAAATTCCCCAGGCGAAGGCGCGGAAGTGGTGGGCAGCTTATTCAACCGGTCTACTTTTTCGAACAGCAGCCTGTCATCGATGTCGATGCCCGTCCGCAATGTGTCCTCTCCAAAATGAACGGTGATAGGCACCTGGCGGATGCCGAATCTTGCCGCGGTGTCTTTAGACAGACTGGAATCGGTATCGGTGATTACAGCAATTTTTTTCATGAAATCCTTTTTACTTTTAGCATTACTATGGGTTATCTATTCGTTATAACCCTTTACTGCCAGATTCGATGTGCTGGTTTCTCACGATACCCTGGCAAACACAGGCTTTTAACTCATGCCCTGGCTGACCTGGCAAAATTCGAAAAGTCTAATCCAGTCGGCTCCTGGAAAACGCGCAAGTCAAAATTGGGCGCAGCTGCCAGTAAGTGTTCGAATATTTCGGCCTGGATTGTTTCGTATATCTCCCAGGCCGTGGTCTTCGCAAAGATATACAGCTCAATCGGCAAACCTGTCGGATTTGGGGATAACACTCGCACCAGAAATGGCATCCCGGTTTGGTGAATATCGGCCCGGTTGCGCAAGTATGCGGCAATATACGTGCGGAATATTTCGATATTGGTGATCTGCGGACCGTCGAGGGGTGAATCAAAGTGATCGATGTGCTCCTGCTTGTAGGTCTCGATCGCCGAGATTTTTTCATTCAGGTAGTCGTGGATCAGGTCAATTTTTCTCAACTGAGAAAGCAATTCTGCGTCGCAGAACTTTATGCTGACCATATCCACGGAAAGGGAGCGCTGTATGCGCCGTCCACCGCTTTCCTTCATACCGCGCCAGTTGCGGTAAGCGACATCCACAATTTTATAAGTAGGGATCACCGAGTAGGTCATATCGAAATTGCGGATTTTGATGGTATGCAGGCTGATATTCACCACATCTCCATCCGCTTCGAAACTGGGCACTTCGATCCAATCGCCCTCCTTGAGCAGGTCATTGGCCACAATTTGAATGCTGGCGACCAGGGAGAGGATCGTGTTCTGGAAAATTAGCAGCAAGACGGCAGTTAAAGCACCTAATCCGGTGATTAAGACCCAGGGCGACTCGCCGGTGATAACGGTGATGCTGAGAATGATTGCCGCCACCACAAACAAGATTTTTACGATATCCAGGTAGCCCTGAATGCTGACCCCATTGTAATTCTTGCTGCTCTCGTAGATTTCGTTGACCGCGTTTAAGAGAGAAATTAAGGTTAATCCAATCAGCCAGATAATCAAAAATAAAGTGGCTTTTTGGATCAAAACCTGGTAATCAGGGAATAAGAATGAGCTGGCATAAATCACCAGCAGCGGCGCCAGCCAGGTCACGCGGAAGGGATGTAAATTTCGCACCACCATGTCGTCGACTTTGGAAGCGGTCCGCGCCGCAATATAGATCATGCCGCGGGCAATTGTTGCCCGCACAAAGAAAAAAAGGGCCACACTGAGGATAATTACCCCACTTATGGCCATAACGGGATTTTGGGTGCTCCATAAAAGCAAATCTGCTGTCGTCATCTATCCCTCCTATGAATTAAATATTAATTTTATGAATTTTATCTTAAATGTCACTGCAAATCCAATTAAATATAGAACTCACATCCGAATGCAGGCCTATAATATTAAGGGATCTATCCAGAAATTGTTTGAGCAATATTTTTCGGATAGATTCTAACCTGTTTTCAGCCACCAATGGAGGTCCTGATATGGCTTACCCACGTGCCACCAATCCCAGGCATCGCGCACCGATCAAATTTTCCATGTTTATCAGCCCTGATCCGAAAAATGACGAGCTGCTTTTTGCCCGCCAACTGGGCATGGATTGCGTTTACACCTGGGTGGAAGATCACCAGCGCAGCCCGGCTTACCTGCGCCAGTTGCGCCAGCGCTGCACGGATGCTGGTCTGGAGCTGTATAACGTCGGCAGCATGACCGTTGGGAAATCCGATCAAATCCACCTGGGCCTCGCGGGACGCGACGAGAAGATCGAGGAATTTAAAGATTTTATCCGCAGCCTCGGTCAGGCGGGCATCTATACCACCACTTTCACCTGGGAACCGGATAAAGTCTGGAGCTCTGAACGCGGAGAAACCCGCGCGTCACCTGCCCGGCATGTTGACCTGGCTGAAATGCTGCGCCGGCCTTTGACCCACGGGAGCGAATATTCTCGTGAAGAATTATGGGAGAATTTTGAATACTTTATCCAGCGCATCATCCCGGTTGCCGAAGAGGCCGGGGTGCGGCTAGCTCTGCATCCCAACGATCCGCCTACCGACCAGAAACTGGGCGGCATCCCCTGCCTGATCCACAGCTACCAGGATTATATGCATGCCTTCGAGCTGGCCAACAGTCCGAACCTGGGCATGGAGTTTTGCGTTGGCTGCTGGCTGGAGGGCGGAGAAATGTTCGGCGATATGTTTCATGCCATCCGCCATTTTGTCCAGGCAGGGCGCGTGTTTATTGTTCACTTTCGCAACGTCACCTCCCCGCTGCCGGTATTTACCGAAACCTATCTGGATAACGGGTATATGGACATGTACCTGGTAATGAAGCTGTTTTGTGAGACAAATTACAGCGGAACCATGATCCTTGACCATTCCCCGCAGATGGCGTCTACCTATCCGGGGGCGGGCACGGCTTACGCCATCGGTTATATGCGCGCTCTGCGCGAACGGGCAGAAGCAGAAATGGAGTTGGAATGAAAATCACGGGCGTAAAAGTACATTTAGTAGAATGGAATCGCGGTCCCTATCACTGGCGCGACGGAATCATACCCAAAGGCCCGCTGGCGCAGGCGGGATTGATGCGCATTTTGACCGATGACGGGCTTGAAGGCTGGTCGCCGTGCGGCGCAGTGGACATTGAGGAGGTCAAATACCAGCTCATCGGGCAGAACCCGCTTGACCGCGAGCTGATCTGGCAGAACATGTGGCGCAACTTGCGCACTTCCAATCTGGGACAGGCCATCGGCCCCGTGGACTGTGCTCTGTGGGATCTATTTGGCAAGTTATGCGGGCTGCCGGTATACAAATTGCTCGGGGCCATGCGCGACCGCATTCCGGCGTACGCCAGCACGGTAACGGTCGACAGCCTGCAGGAATATATGGACCTGGCGGATACGTGCCTGAAAAAAGGCTATAAAGCGATTAAGCTGCACGCCTGGGGCCGCCTGCAGCAGGATGCCGAATTGTGCCGCGAGCTGCGCCGGAAGACCGGTGAAGATATTGTGCTGTTGTATGATGCCTCGAGCATGTTTAATCTATATGAAGATGCCGTCTGGTTTGGGCATCGTTTGGAGGAGCAAAACTTCTTCTGGTATGAAGAACCGCTCGATCATTTCAACATGACTGCATTGGCGCGCCTGGCTGCCGAGCTGAAAATTCCACTGGCGGTTGGCGAAGCAACCCACGGCGGCCCGTGGGATGCCCTGGCGCAAATCCGCGCCGGCGCAGGAGATATCATCCTCACCGGCCCGTTGGATGCGTACAAAGGCGGGATCACCGGCGTGATGAAAACAGCGCACATTTGTGAAGGCTACGGCATAATGTGCGCGATCCACGGCGGGTCGATCCCCCATCTGCATGCCGCGCTGGCCATTTATAACACCAAATTCTTCGAACGACTGGTGCCAGAGACCTATTATGCAGCCCCTGGCTTCATGGATGCTTCGACCGAAATTGACTCAGAAGGGTTCGCCCGGCCGTGGGATAAGCCCGGATTCGGGATTGAGGTCGATTGGGATTGGGTCCAGAAGCACTCGATTGGAACGCTGGAGTAATCCCGCCCGCTAAAGGACGATCCCGAACATCTCGGTCAGCAAAGCCTGAAAATGGTACTGCAGGATGGTAAATGAATAATGCCGGCGGGCTATGTGGTAGTTGGTATCGACCATTTCCTGCACCCACACCTCGTCGCGCAGCGCTTTTTGAGCCTGTTCAACGCAGCCTTCGGTGATAAACCCGTTAAACTCGATCGAGCGAAAACCTTTAGGCTTGATGTCGATCTCATAAATGGAATATTGGTTAACCACGACCGGTTTGCGAAAATATACAGCTTCAAGGAAAGCGTTGCCAAAGCCCTCGATCTCAGAGGGATAGGTCACCAGGTCGGCGTGAGGATAGATATCGTCCAGCGTGTATACCTTTCGCCCGTCGGGCAGCCTGCCGCGGTGCTGCCTGATCTGTTCATCGACGAATACGGTAGGCACATTCATTCGCTCCGCGTAGTATCGCACCCGGCGTTCATATTCGCGGCCCTCATCTCCAGCAGCATGCGAAATGACCAGTTTGGCGGGTATTTCCAGGCGGCTGACCAGCTCAATGGCATGTTCGATCCCTTTTCGTTGGACAACCCGCGTTGGCTGGAGGATAAATTTCTCTTCAGGCAGGATGCCCAGGTCTTCGCGCACTGTCTGGGTGTAATCATCCGCCGCCGCCGGGGGGTGATCATAATCCATCACGTTTGGGATCACCCGGCTGGAAAGGCCTTTGCGGTAGGCCAGCTGGCTGCCTGCCACCGAGTTGATCACCACATGTTTGATACACGTCAGGCTGGGCGGGAAGGCCATATTCAGGTAATCATCCACACAACTCACCTGAAAGCGGCTGCGTTCCCAGGCCAGGTCGTGGTGGTGTCCGATTGTGGGCAAACCGGTCTCCGCAATTACCTCTGCAATCGCCATTCCCAACGGCACGTGAACCGGGATGGAAAGGGCATTTTCAGTGATCAGCATGTCGAGATCGAACCTGGCGATAAATGCGTACAGGTGGTTCTTAAAATATTCCCTCAGCTTTGAAATGCGGGCGGTTAATTCCACCGGCCGGGTGGAGCGGGTAAAAATCTGTTCGTGAATCTCATCGATTTCCGGATGGTGAAAAAACGCTTCAGGTACTACGTAGCTGATCTCTTCCGGCCTATCGCTCATTCCGGCAAAATAAAAACAGGCGTGGCCCATTTTTTCAAGGACATCGGCCCACTTTTCTGTTTCCAGCGAAACCCCATCCGTCCCAGCAAAGCGGGTAGAAATGAATCCGATCCGCAGATGATTTAAATCCGGTTTGATCCGCATGGTTCCCTCTCCTTTTTTTGTTGTTTCGGGTGTTTTTTCAGGTGACTTCGTCGCCTGAAAAAACACCCTGCCACCATTTTTCGTAGTCGCCGCCAGGCCAACCAGCATATATCACCTACCCTCCCTTACCCCAGGGCGCCTGGGCCCAGGGGTGCGAGCAGCTTGATCATTCATTCCTTCACCAGCCAAAGTACCTGGTAAGCTTGCAGGGTCAGACTGTTAGGGGAATACGTGAGCCTCGCCCCAGAATCGAGCAAATCACGCCAAATCCCGCCACTTTCTGGCAGCTGGAGATTTATTTCACCCTCGCGCAGGTTATAACAGCACCATACCCTACTGCCCTGCGCATCGCGCCGGATGACCAACGCGCCAGGGTGCAGGTCGAATACTTCCTGAGACCCAAACGGATCGAAAGCCGGCGCGGAGGCGCGCGCCCGAATCAGTCTGGCATACTCGCGGATTATCCGCCCGCGCGCAGAGGTGGGGTCGCGCAGCTGCGGCCAGATTTCCTCGCGGGTAAATTTTTGGCGGTTGATCGTCCGGTTGTGTCCGGTGAGCGCCGCCCCTTCTTGCCACGACCGGGAGCCAATCAGGCTGTGCACGTAAATACCGGGCACCCCGCGCAAACCCAACATAATGGCTTGCGCCGCTATAAAACGCCTTTCTCCCAGCATTTGCCCACCTGGGTGCCCAGGCTCGCTGAGGGCATCCAGATAATTCGCGTTCAGCTCATACGGGCTTTGACTGCCGTCCGGGTTCGTTTTATAAGAAACCAATGCTCCGCTGCGCCGGGCACGCTCGATCATCGCTTCGATCTCTTCCTCAGTTAAGTACCCGCGCGCCGGGTTGAGCCCAATGCCGTCGTGTGAAGCCAAAAAGTTGAAAAAGGTCGTCTGGTCAGACGGCAGGGTCAGTTGAGCCGCCCATTGGGTGAGCACCCGCCCATTCCCGGTTTGCAGAGCATGCAGGGTTAAAGGCGGCAGGGCAAAGTTATAAACCAGCTGGGCTTCATTGAAACCATCCCCAAAGTAGGCAATATTATCCTGGTGGGGCACGTTGGTTTCAGTGATCAGCACTGCCCCGGGTGCAGCGGCGTCTAATACCTGCCTGAAAAACTGCACTGCGCGGTGCGTTTGCGGGAGATGAACACACTGGGTGCCAATTACCTTCCATAGATAAGCAATCGCGTCTAGGCGCACTACCTGCGTCCCATGCGACAGGTAGTCCAGCAGGATATCTACCATCTCCAACAGGACCGCCGGAGTCGCGAAGTTGAGATCCACCTGGTCGGTGCTGAATGTGGTCCATACGTGCTGCTCGCCGCGGCTGGTCTGAAAAGCGGTCAGCAAAGGCAGCGCGCGTGGGCGCACGACCTGTGAAAGATCCTGAGCGGGATCCACGGTAATAAAATACTCGCGGAAAGCAGGATCGCCGGAGATAAATCCTCGGAACCAGGCGTGCTCCTGAGAGCAGTGGTTTAAAACAACATCCACCATCAGACGGTAGCGGCTGGCGATGCGTTCCACTTCTGCCCAACCGCCCAACCTGGGATCAACCTGGCGGTAGTCAATGACCGAGAAGCCGTCGTCCGATGAGTACGGAAAAAAAGGCAGGATGTGCACGCCAGAAACAAGCCCTTCCAGGAAATCATCACAAAAGGCTCGCAGCGTGCTCAGCGGCGGGCAATCATCCTCGCGGAACTGGTCGCCGTAAGTGATCAAGATCGAATCGGCGTGATTGAACGGCCGGATTGCGCGCAGACTAACCCCGGACCGAAAACGCTCCAACTTTTCAGCCACCGCCCGGGCGATAATTTCTCCCTGCCGATAGCCGTAAAGAAAATCAAGATGCGGCCTGAAAAAATCAGATTCCATCGATATTCTCCATCTCAGAATAATCCCCATCTACCGGCCAATCGAGGCGTTCCGGCGCGGCATTCTCCGGAATCCAGCGGTAAGCCTGGCGGATATCGCAGTCTCTGGCGTACGCCAGAAGCACCGCGACAACTATTCCATGTGCAACCAGGACTACTTCCTGGCCCGGATTCTGCCTTGAAATTTCGTTGACGGCCTGCCTGACGCGGGCCCATACTTCCTCGATCGATTCTCCTCCAGGCGGGCGAAATGTCAGCGGGTTGCGCTTTCGCTCTTCAATTTCAGCCGGAAAGCGAGCGCGAATTTCATCGAAAAGCTGTCCTTCCCATTCTCCCAAGCGAATCTCCCGCAGACGGGGATCTACCACCACAGGGATATGCCTGGCCTGGGCGATCATTTCTGCCGTGCGGCGCGCCCGCTCTAAATCACTGGAATACACCGCCTGGAAAGGCCTATCTGCCAACAGGCGAGCGACTCGCCCTGCTTCTAAGATACCTGTGGGATTCAAAGGCGTATCCACCTGCCCCTGGTATCGCCCTTCAAGATTCCAGTCCGTTTGCCCATGCCGGACCAACCAGAAAATCGTTTTTCCGGGGCTCTGGCGAGTCTCAGGCATGAACTGCGCCGCGTTTGGAATTGCGATCCCGGTATTCAGGCAGCTCAATCATCGGCATCCTCTCCTGTTCCGCCAATTCCTGTACGTCCAGGTAATACGCGCCGTCGACATACTCAATTAACTTCATCGATTTATTGATTTCCTCTAATATGGGCCGAGAAAATCGGCGTTCCAGTTTGCTTAACATGGTTTGCATGATCACAAATGACATTTTGCTCAGTGCTTGCAAGGTCTGGTTATGGTGGATTCGTTCTAACAGATCCACCTGGGCAATCGAATGCAGCCCATATTTTTCAAAAACGTCGATCAGCAGACCCGTCTCAACCCCATAACCCGAATAAAAGGTTAGCTGTTCCAGGGCGGCGCGCCTCCCACCATATTCTCCCGAAAGCGGTTGGATCACCCCGGATAGTTCGGGATAAAACAGGTTAAATAATGGCCGGGCGGTTAATTCGGTCACCCTGCCCCCGCCGGTAGATTGAATTTTGCGCCCGGTTTTCAAGGGCCGCTGGTAGAAGCCTTTCACAAATTGAATGTTGGGGTTAAACAGCATTGGTCCCAACACGCCGGAAACGAAGCGCGGATGGATATTGACGATATCTGAGTCAATCCAGACCAGGATATCACCTTGGGTGACGAAAAGGCTCTTCCATAACGCCTCGCCTTTTCCCGCCCGCGCCCCATATTCAGGCAGCAGTTCTTGATGGATGTAAACCGGAACCCCCAGTTCCTTTGCGATTTCGCGCGTACGGTCGGTGGAATTGGAATCGATCAAGACGATCTCATCCAACAAAGGCACCTCCTCCATCATCTCCTTTTTTATGGTAGACAATACTTTACCTACCGTTTCTTCTTCATTTAGGGCTGGCAGTGCCAGGCTGATGGTCACTTTTTGATTGATTTTACGCTCCAGGAGCTCCTGGAGGTTGTTAAATTCGGTGGCATGGTATGTATTTTCCGCGAACCATTTATCCACCAGGATCGAAATCGCCTGTGTTCCTGAGCGAACAGCATCTGGCCCTGAAAAATTCACCGGCTCGGCCCGGTTTGATTTTGCCACAATCACCGGTCGGCTGCAGCTGGTGACCAATTTCTCAACCCTGCTGCTGACCAGGCGCAAGTCTCCGCTCGTCCGCGACGTGGCTCCAATCACCAGCAGATCGGTCATTTCTGCCATTTGCTGGATCAATTCGAGCGGTTCATCTGACTTATACATCTGGTACTTTACTTCAGGCAAAGATGGAAGAATGCGAGCCAGGCCTTGAAATGGACCTGAGGGCTCCTGGCTGTCTTCTTTGGGGCGAATATTAATCGCCGATATCTGATGCCGCGGCAAGGCCAACGCCAGGCGCAGGGCAAGTTGAGCGTGCGGCCCACCGCGCAGGGAAACCAGGGAGCGGGTGATTTTATCCGTCAGTTTTCCGTGAATAAAAGCCAGGTTAGCACCCGGGTGCGCCAGAAAATGCTGCTTCGATGGGCTGTCCAATTTATCCCATATCTCCCAGTCCAGCACAACTAAATCGGGATGAGTACTGGAAATATGTTCACTTAAATCCTTCCATGCGTCAAACGAAGCAGAAATATGGACATGAGCGTCTTTAAACGAGTCGACAGGCATATTTCGCAGGGCGTACCGCAGCTCGCGGGCAGCCACATTGCCGCTCGAAAGCGGTTTCTCCATATCCACCTGAACAAGCCCCAAAAGCTGAGTCTTCGCCTGTAAATACTTCGCCAGGCTCAGTGCATTTTCTGATGAAAAACCCGTAATCACCGGCACCATGATAAATGGGAAAGGTCTGGATCTTCTAATCATCACCGCACCTCCACCTAATTCTATTTAACCAGTAAGGGAGCAATCTCACGCAGAAAAATTGCATCCCAGGTAAAGTTGGCCCGGATTCTTTCGCGCAGCCGGTATGCCGGGTCAGTTGACAATCGTTTCGCAATTCGTTCCGCGATGACCATCGGAGAATCATCCGGCTGAAAGTAGGTCGCCCAGTCACTGCCCAATGCCCGTAAAGGCGGTAAATCGGTGGTAAAAACCAGCAGTCGCGTCAGGCCGGCTTCAATGATCGGTAAGCCGAAGCCTTCTTCCAGGCTGGTGATCAGCAACGCATCTGATACCCGGTAAAAATCTCTAATTTGCTCATCGGTCAACCCTTCAGGACGAAATTCGGCCATGAAGACGGCCTGTTTTTCAAGGTGCAATTCCTGCCTGAGATCAACCAGCTGCCTGAAATAAGCAAGATTATCCGGGTTATGCGCCCCTATTGGCCCGGTAACGACCCAGCGTGCCGCCGGCATATGCCTGACCAATTCAGCCAGAATATGCAGCCCAAATTCCAGGTTCTTTCGGCGGGTCAGCCGCACCGGGGTTAGCAGCAGGGGAAATGCCAGGTTAAGCTCAAATTGGTCAATCAGCTTTCGGGTGGCAGGAGCCAGATTTTGGAACGCTGAAGGATCGATGCCGTTTGCCACAACCTTAATTTGATCCACGGGGAGCCCGTAAATCAGGCTCATCTCCTGTTGGCGAGCCTCCGAAATTGTGATTTGCTGCACGCCTGGCCAGGGGGTTTTCAGCAGATCCCATGGAAAACCCGGGTGCATTTCCTGCTGGTAGCGGTGGCTGTTCCAGGCAAAATCGTGGTGCCATAGAATCACCCGCGTGCCGCCCGGGTTCTCCGCGAATTGGCGCAGTGCGGCGGTCAACGTCAGGTTTTTATGCAGCGAAGCCACATTATGCGCGATTAATACGTCGACCCCTGCCAGCGCTTTGCGCAAAGCATGGAAAATTTCTGTTTGAAATGCAGCAAACTCAGGCGGCAATATGCCTGCGTCCAATGCCTTTTTTAGCTGAATGACTTTCGGGTGGCGAGAATCCATTTCTGGGATCACGCGAACCCGGATTCTTAAATCCCAGCTGGCTCCTCGGCCAGCGATCACCTCTACGGTGTGGCCAGCTTTGACGAATAATTCCGCCTGGTGAGCCAGAACTTGCTCCACACCGCCAATTACCGGCGGTGCGGCATAATGCAGCAGGACGACTTTTGCCATTACGAAACCTCAAGGACGTTTTGAAATATAACATTAATTAGTATACATTTTACCCCACTATAATACCCTGAATATTGTTGAGATCACAGAAAAACCGTACGTGTTGAATATTCTCCGCGGGTCGCAATGAGCCTTCATCAATGCCTGCATCAATCTGATCTATAATAAATTGATATCCGCCAGCCCATTCCGGGGAATCATTGATGCCCGAACTGCCTGAACCTCAGCAAATGTCCATACCGCCTGCGACCGGCGATACACCGGAGCCCGATACGCAAGAACTGCCTTCCTCGGTCCCTTCCCAGATACTATTCTTACTGGGTGGGGTTGTCCTGGCAATTCTCAGCCAGGTGCTGCGGTCTCAATCCTATATCCCCACTGTAAACGGAATTTCCATTCTGATCCTGGTCCTGGGAATCCTGTTCTTTATCGTGGGACTGCAAGATCACGCGTCCACCAGAAAGAATTTTTTGTACAATGCCATCACCTGGCTGGGGCAGAAACTGGGGATAAAAACTCACCAGGTCATGTTCTTCATCCTGAGCCTGGTCTGCGCTCTCCTGGCAGCATCTGCCGCAGATACAGGGCCGATCCTGAAAAATCCAGCTTTAGCGGTGGGCTGCTGGATCGCGGGCATCGTTTTTGGTTTCCTGAGCGGCTGGTCGCCCGGTTCTGCCAGACGTCCCTTTCCCTGGAAAGTTCTGGCCTGGATCGCGGCGTTGGTTGTGGTGGCATTCCCCATCCGGGCGTTCGACACCAGTCACATCCCGGCTGCCCTGACCGGGGATGAAGCGTCTTTTGGCCTGGGAGCCGTTGGATTCTTAAAAGGCACCTGGACCAATATTTTTTTCTTAAACTGGTATTCCTTCCCGGCCCTATATTTCCTCATCCCGGCCAGTTCTATCAATCTCCTGGGGCAAACTATCCCCGCCCTGCGCCTTCCATCCGCCCTGGCTGGATCACTGACCGTGGGCGGAGTCTATTTATTAGGCAGGCTGCTGTACAACCACCGCACCGGGCTGTTCGGCGCATTATTCCTGGCCGGCCTTCATTTTCACATTCATTTCAGCCGGCTGGGCATCAACAATATCTGGGATGGGTTGTTCTTTGTCCTGGCAGCGGCAGCCTTCTGGCGAGCCTGGCAAACAGGCCAGCGGATTTATTTTCTCGTCACCGGTTTCCTGACCGGGCTGGCGTTATATTTTTACATCACTGCGAAAATCCTGCCCATTTTGATCGTGGCATGGGTGATTATCTTCTGGTTTATTGATCGCTCCCGGTTGAAACGCAATTGGCCTGGCCTGGTCTTCATGTTTGGGATGGCTATTGTGGTTTGCGCCCCATTAGTGTGGGTTTACCTCAAAAATCCCAACGACTTCCTGGCCCCTTTCAATCGGGTTTTGGTGACCAATGGATATAGTCAGAATGATATCCGCAACTTGCCAGCATTAATCCTCATGCTGGTCATGCAAATCGTCGACGGCTTCCGCGGATATACCGATCTGGCTACTCGATCATGGTACCTGTCGGGCGTACCCGTTCTACGCCCATTATATGCTGCCTTTTTCTCGTTGGGATTTATCCCCCTGTTCCTGCATTTCCGCGACGGCCGCACCTGGCTGTTAGTCACCTGGGCTGCCATTATCGCGGTGGCCGGTGGTTTAAGCGAAAGCACGCCGGCTGCCCAACGTTACGTGGCAGCAGCCCCGGTGGCGGCTTTAATCGCGGGTTTTTGCCTGGCGGAGATAGCCCGGCGCATTCAAAATGTTTGGCCGAAGCGCCGTTGGTGGATTTTAGGGGTCAGCACCCTGATCGTCGCCGCAGCCGTGTACAGCGATCTAAATTTTTACTTCGGTGAATACATCCCGCTGAATGCCAAACAGGATATTAACACCAAAATTGCCCAGCGTCTGGCGGACTATCTGCTGCCAAAACGTGGGGAATGGCAGGTGGTATTCTACGGCGAACCGATCATGGGCTATTATTCCATCTCATCCATCCATTACCTGGTCCCCAACATTCAAGGGGTCGATGCCCGTAAACCCTGGGGAGATCCGGATAACCCCCTTCCAACCGCGCAAAACGTAATTTTTGTGTTCATTCGTGAGCACGAAAAAGATCTGGAACTGGCGCAGCAAACCTATCCTGGGGGAAAACTGATCACCCAAACCGATCCGTCCCTTGGCCTGTTAGCCTGGATCTATGAATTATCGCCCTTTCAGCATAATCCATGAATTTTAGGGAAATATAAATTATAATATTCCCAAATAATCGCTGGAGCTTCAATGATTCCCAAACGCACTTTAGCAATTGCTGCATTTCTGACTGTCCTGGTCACCCTGCTGACTGCCTGTGCCACAAACTCATCAAACCGAAGAGCAACTCCCACCCCGGTCCCAACCCTGGTGAAATATGAGCCGTCCATCTTTAAGGTAGAACGGGCCGGGTTGGTATCAGAAAAAAGCATATCGGGTGAGATTGTTCCAGCTAACCAGGATATGCTGTTTTTCCGAACTTCCGGGATGGTGGCGCGCCTGATCGTCAGGACCGGCGATGAGGTAAAGAAAGGCGATTTACTGGCCGAGCTGGAAGTGGATGACCTGCTCAACCAGCTTCAGCAGGCTCGTATCGACCTCGAGGTGGCACAATCTGCGTTGGAAAAAGCGCGAAATGACCGGGAATACGCCGCAAAAAAGGCGCAAATCGACCTGAGTATTGCCCAGGCCCGCCTGGATATGGCCAAACTGGAAGCCAGCAACGCTTTCGGTCTGGCAAAAGAGCGGGCGGATATTAATCTCAGGATTGCCGAAGATAACTACAAAACGGCTGAATTAAATTTACAGCAGATTGGTGATGCGACCAGTTTGAAGGAAGAACAGGTGGTCGAACGCCAGAAATTGTCCGTGACACGCCTCGAGTCCCTCCTGGCGGAACGCCAGATCTTCGCTCCATATGACGGGGTAATTTTGCGGGTAACGTTTGTCGCCGGCAAGGAAATCGCGGCTTTCGGCCCCGCGATCGATATTGGAGATCCATCCGACCTGGTGATTCGCACCTCTCCGGATTCGGGGATGGAGGATCTGATCGACCGCGAAACGGAAGTTCAGTTTTCTACCACCGCCAACCCAGGTCAAATTCACGCGGTGAATTACCTGCCAGATTTTGTCCCTTTTGCCTCCCTGGATGCCGATAAACAGCAAGTGTTTGTCCAGGATTGGATGTACTTCAGCGTTCCAACGGATGTTTCAAAAGATGAACTGAAAGTGGGCGCAAAAGTCAACCTGAATGTCGTGATTGGCCGCCGTGAAAACGTACTGCTTCTTCCGCCAGCGGCCATTCGGAATTACCGCGGGCTTAATTTCGTCATCGTTCAAAAAGGTGATCGCCGCCAGCGGGTGGAAATCACCAAAATCGGCCTTCAGACCGGTGAACGCTGGGAGATCGAGGGAGATCTGCAGGAAGGCGATCTCGTTGTAGGTCCTTGATCGGAGCCAGACGATGACCAATTTTTTGTCCATGTTGGGGTTAGTCCTCAAACGGATGCGGCACAACCTTGGGTTAAGTGCCAGCGCATTGATCGGCGTGCTGGCTATTTTGACCGTGGCGGTATGCGTCCCAATTTTCTCCGATGCCGTATCAGGGGATGTTTTACGCAACCAGCTGGATGAAATCAGAGCACAAACCCATCGCAACCTGTTCAGCCTGCGCTACCAGTATCAGGAAAAAGGCATTACCTCCCTGATCGATTATGATAAAAGTCTGGCGATTGGCGAATTCTTGAAAAGCCAGATTCCCACCGAATTGGGTTTAAAGGTCGACCAGGTAGTGATGGACATCTATTCCAGCGGCCTGGTCGTCACGGATATGACCGGCCGCTGGCCCGAGGGGAAAACATCGCCCATGGGGCGCTGGTCTTTTCTCGTACAGGAGCTGCTACCGCAGCGCGCTGAAATTGTCGAAGGGAAATGGCCCGATCCAGATCGTGGAAGCAGCGGGCCAATTCAGGTAGCGGTTCCCGTGGCGATGGCCGATGAAATGCTCCTGAAAATTGGCGACCATTTCCTGCTGGATCCTTTGCAGGTAGAAATTGTTGGTTTCTGGTCTGTAAAAAATGTTAACGATCCGGTCTGGTACTCCGACCCAAACTCTGCTTATTCACGAACCTTATGGATCCCGGTAGAAACTTACCTGAACCGGGTAAAACCAGTATCAGAGCAGCCTATTGAAGAGGTATCCTGGTACGTCATTATTAACGATCAAGATCTGCAGTTTCAAAATGCAGCCCAATACCTGCGCGGGCTGGTCAGAGTAGATGCTGAGCTGACAAAACGGGTGGAAGGCATCAAGAATGTATCCACACCATTGCAAGCCCTGGTAGCTTATGATAAACGAGCCCAGACCCTGACAACCATGTTCTACGTGGTTGGCTCGCCAATGGTGGTACTGGCGCTGATTTTTATTGGCCTTACCGCGCGTATATCCGTACAGCAGTATGAAAATGAAACCGCTATCCTGCGCGCCCGGGGTACCAGCCGGACCGAAGTGATGCTGCTGAACCTGGTAGAAAGCTTGCTTTTGTTCTTGATCGCCATACCCTTGTCTCTTCTGCTGGGTTGGCTGGCAGCCAACCTGATGAACCAGACGTTGTCTTTCCTCCAGTTCACCAACCGCCCGATCTTTGCGATTTCATTTGCCGGGTTAAATCTACCTGTTCTTTTGGGAGCAGCCGCGATCATTATTTTCGCGCGTTTCGCGCCGGTGATTTCAGCCTCGCGGATAACCGTCTTGCGTGTAAAGCAAGAACAGTCTCGGGGCAGCCAGAAACCCATCTGGGAGCGATTTTATCTGGATTTTCTCTTACTCATCCCGGGACTGTATGCTTACTTTGTCTTGAGAAGTTGGTCGCAGCAGGGAGCAGTGCCAACCCAGCTGCTGACCCAATCTCAGCTGGCGACAGTCCAGCAATTTCGCGACCCGCTGCTGTTTGTCGCCCCGGCGATATTTGCTATCGCTCTCAGCCTGGTTGTCGTGCGCTTCATCCCCTTGATTGTGCGCTTGATGGCTGCCGTCGCCAGCCGCGCACGCGGAGTGTGGGCATTTCTTTCTTTTCAGCAGATTGCCCGCCGTTCGCAAGATCATTCCAGCGCCCTGCTGCTGATTATAATTGCCCTTGGGCTCTCAATTTTCACCGTCTCAACCGCGCGCACATTGGACCGCTGGCTGTTTGACTCCGAATACTACAAAGTGGGATCGGACCTAGCCTTAAAAGAATTCATTGTCACCAGTTCTGGCGCAGGGGGCGAAGGCGGCCCCTCATCTACAGAATTGATCGAAAGCTTTTTGCCGGTAGAAGACCACCTCAAGGTCGAGGGGGTCGAAAACGCGACCCGAGTCGGAAAATATGACGGAGATTTTTCATTCGGCCGAGGAAATATTTCCAGCACAATAATGGGCATAGACCGGATTGACTTTCCCAACGCGGCTTACTTCCGGGATGATTTTTCTGCCGATGATATGGGGACCTTAATGAATGACCTGGGGTTGAACCTGGACGGTGTTCTGGTTCCAACCAGCCTGATTACCGAGAATGGTGTTGTCCTGGGTGACCAGCTTGCCGTCAGCATTTCTGCCGGCGGATTAAAATACAACCGCGATCTGGTCGTCGTTGGATCGTACGATTATTTTCCGACCGTATTTCCATCAAATAAGCCGACTTTGATCGTCAATCTGGATTCCATCTTCAATTACCCTGAGGATGTGGAAGGATACCAGATGTGGGTTAAACTGAAACCCGATGCAGATCCACAGGCTGTGACCGCCGGCATCCTTGACCGCATTGGCATAAATGTGGGGCTTGTCACCGTCGAGGGCGACGCATTTACCGCTGTCCAGAAAGGCCAGGATAAACCGGAAAGGATGGGCCTGTTTGGAATCCTGAACGTCGGGTTCTTTGTAACCGGATTGATGCCAGGCATCGGATTCCTGATCTATTCTTACGCAGCCTTGCGGCGGCGATTTATCCAGCTTGGAATTCTCCAGGCGATTGGCCTTTCGGTGAAGCAGCTGATTGCGTCGTTGGTATCGGAGCAGGTGATCTTAATGGGCCTGGCGATCCTCTGCGGGGCAGCGATCGGCCTGCTGACCAGTGTGATGTTTGTTCCATTCCTGCAAACCGGCGCCACGCCTGGTGCTCCAGTTCCACCGTTCCAGGTTCTCATCGGTTGGTCTGAAGCCGGCTGGCTGAGCCTGACCTTTGGCTTGATCTTGAGCCTGACCATGATCGGAACGATCATTTACCTGGTGAGGTTGAAAGTTTTCCAGGCTGTCAAGCTGGGTGAAACCGTATGAGTAGGATTTAAGGACCGTCTTAAGATGATGTTGAATAATTCAGACTCGCTGGTCGTATGCGAAAATCTGGTCCGCATTTATAAAGTGGCTGACCTGGAGGTTGTCGCCCTGCAAGGACTTGACCTGATTGTGAAACGCGGCGAGATGCTCGGCATTGTGGGCAATTCCGGTTCAGGCAAAACGACCTTGATGAACATCCTGGGGGGTCTTGATTTCCCCTCAGCCGGAAAAGTATCCGTAGACGGTATCGATCTGCTTAATTTATCAGGTAGATTATTGAACGATTACCAGCGGAAAAAAGTTGGCTTTGTCTGGCAGCAAACATCTCGCAACCTTATTCCCTACCTTTCTGCCCAGGAAAATATCGAGCTGCCAATGACCATGGCCTGGAGCGACAGCACGAGGCAGAAGCGAAACTGGTCATCGGAATTACTGAATGCAGTTGGCCTGTATGAGCGCCGCGACCACAAACTGACCCAGCTTTCCGGTGGGGAACAGCAGCGAATTGCGATTGCAGTTGCCCTGGCTAACCGCCCGGTTCTGCTGCTGGGGGATGAGCCTACCGGTGAGGTCGATTCGACTACCGCCCAGGCGATTATGGATACCTTCCGCAGGCTGGGCAAATTAATGGATCTGACCATCATCATCGTCACCCACGATCCAAGAATAGCCCGCCAGGTCGACCGGGTGGTTGCCATCCGCGATGGCAAAATCAGTACGGAGATCATCCGCCAGGTAGGCCGGCGAGAGTCTTCCCCCTTTCTCAATTCCAACAGCCGGATCCTGCCGCGGAACTTGCGCCGGCCGAAGACAAAGAAACGGTCACTTACCACGAATATGTTGTCCTGGATTCTGCCGGACGACTGCAAATCCCGCGCGAATGGTTGGAAAAGCTGCAGATCGGCAAACGGGCGCAGCTTGACCTGCGGGATAATACCATTCAAATTAACCCAGTCCTGGATGAAAACAATCCCAATGCTGGTAAAAAGCCTCTCACGCTTGAGGAACAGCTGGCCTTGATTTATTCTGAAGAACCGCCCCCGACTCGGAAATCGATCTTCCGCCGGTTATCCAACCGGTTTCGCCGCTGAGGAGATACATCCCTGTGACTCAAGAAGACACCTCGCCTTTGATCAATCTGCCCTCCGCTCCAGACCAAGATACGCCTTTGGTCGCGGTTCATCAGGTCAGCCGCATTTATTCACTGGGTTCGGCCCAGGTCGCTGCCTTGCGTGATCTGTCCTTGGAGGTGCCCAAGGGTGTGATGGCAGCTTTAAAAGGCCGCTCCGGCTCAGGAAAAACGACCCTGCTCAACATGATCGGCGGCCTGGACCAGCCCACCCATGGAACCATCCAGTTGTTTGGAAAACCTCTTGCTCAGATGAGCGCCCAGGAGATCACCGATGTACGCCGCCACCGCATCGGGTTTGTTTTCCAATCCTTCGCAATTTTTCCAGCCTTCTCTGCCCTTGAAAATGTGGAATTGATGCTGCGCATAGCCGGGATCCACCAGGCACGGCGTGAAAGGGCGATGCGCAGCCTGGAGATCGTCGGCCTGGGGGCCTGGGCCAACCACCGCCCCTGGGAATTATCTGGCGGGCAGCAGCAGCGGGTGGCGATTGCCCGCGCCATTTCTACCCATCCCGACCTGATTCTGGCCGATGAGCCAACCGGTGAACTGGACAGCGCTACCGCTCGCCAAATCTACGCCTTGTTTCGACACATCGTTGAGAAAGAAGGCGTCACCCTGATCCTGGCGACCCATGACCCGGTGATCGAGGAGTATGCCCACCTGGTTTTTGATCTGGAAGACGGCCGGGTAAGCGGCGTACGCCAACCGCAGGCGTGAGTGCAACTCTTCACAAACACTTAACATAATTGTGAAGATAGGGGGCCGTTTTAAAAAAGATTCTGTGTTATAAGGAACGCATGATTCGAGAACAATGGTATTTTGCCGGGCGCTCGCTGGTTGCCGCCTACGCGCGCTGGGTTCTTAAAGCTGATATCCAGCACAGGTCTTCAATTCCGGACGGCCCAAAAATTATTGTCGCCAATCACCCCAGCACTTCAGATCCTGCCTGGATTACCGTACTGGTGTCCGAACAGGTCTCAATCCTGATCAAGGATATTCTTTTTAAAGTACCGCTGTTTGGTTCTTCGCTGCGCATCTCCGGGCATATTTCCGTATCGGCTGCCGGCGGCAAAGCCGCCCTGAATCAAGCGGCGGATCGCATCCGGTCCGGGCGATCGGTGGTTGTCTTTCCGGAAGGTGAGATCAGCCCTCGCGACGGCAGCTTGCAACGCGCCCATACCGGCGCGGCCCGTTTGGCGCTGTTAACGGGAGCGCCGATTGTCCCGGTCGGGATCGGTCTGGACTATAAAAACCTGCGCGTCATCCCTGCCCTGGTCAACGGGGTGCTCGATGAAGGTCAATGGTATTTGAATGGACCTTACGCCATGACAGTCGGAAGCGCTGTGGGATATCAGGGAGATCCTGAAGATCGGGACCAGGTTCACGATGTGCTGAACCAGATCATGCGCCAGGTGAATTCCCTCGCCCAGGATAGTTTTGCCCGCGTGCGCTATGCTCGCCCGGCTCACCTTGGCGTCGGCAGCATGGTTGGCCTGGGATGGCAGCTTTTTGGCAGTTTGTTTTATCAGCTCAGCTCGATTTAATCCCGATTAATTTTCTAAAAATTCATATACCATTCATCTTTGAGTGCTATGCTCATCCGTGTAATTCGGCCGAGGGGTCTCAAAACAGAGGCTATTTGGCTGTATCTTATAGAAAAGAAAGCATAGAAAATGCTCAATATCATCGGCAAGCGTTACTGGTTTTTCGCCTTATCATTGGCCATCATCATCCCCGGTATTGTCATATTAGCGGTGTGGGGCATCCCCTTTTCCATCGATTTTCGCGGCGGCAACCGGCTCGAAGTCCAGTTTCCCTCAGGAAAATTACCCGAAACGGCCAAAGTCTTCGCGCTCTATCAATCATTGGGGGTCAGCGACCCCCAGGTGGTCTCCGCCGGCAGCGATACGCTCATCATCACCACGCCCCCGGTCAGCGAGGACCTGCAGTCTAAGGTGCTGGCAGGGTTGAACCAGATGACCGGTGAACAGGCTGTCGTCCGCCAATCAGATAATGTGGGGCCGACCATCGGGCAGGAGGTGACCAGCCGGGCTCTGGTAACATTGGCCATCACCGCGGTTGCCCTGATACTCTTTATCACCTTTTCTTTCCGCGGCGTTCAACATTCACTGCACTATGGAATTGCTACTGTTGTCGCCCTGCTGCACGACATCCTGGTTATTTTTTCGATCCTGGCGATTGGAGGGCGCATCTGGCACTGGCAGGTCGATACCCTCTTCCTGACTGCCATTCTCACGGTGATCGCGTTTTCGGCCCAGGATACAATCGTGGTATTTGACCGCCTGAGAGAAAACAGCAGCATTTTTCGCCGGCTTGATTTTGAAACCCTGACCAACCATTCGGTCATTCAGACCCTCAGCCGTTCAATTAATACCCAGCTGATGACCGTCGATTTTCTCTTGCTGGCCCTGGTCCTTTTTGGCGGGGTGACTTTGAAGGAATTTGCGGTCGTTTTGATCGTGGGAATGATCAGCGGCAGCTATTCCTCGATATTTATTGCCGCGCCTGTGTTGGTTGTATGGGAAAATAAGGAATGGCGGCGTTGGTTCCGCCGCTCCAGCAGCCCGCAAGCCGCATAATCACACCGCGGTTTCCTCGGTCAGCACGAGATTATGGATCCATTTCTTGGATGCCACCCGCCGCAAACCGATCAACATTTTGAACATACCTTCCGTCAGCACGCATGCCACCACACCCGCGATGGGCAGGGTAAACACAAACGCCCCCAGGTAAGCCATGGGCAATGCCACCAGCCAGACCGCGCCCACATCGAGGATGGCCGAAAACCGGGTATCTCCCCCGCTGCGCAAAATCCCGACGATGATCGTCGGGTTGAAGGCCCGGTATAGTACCGCGAAGGACAGCACCGCTAACACATCGCGCGCTGCCTGCATTCCGCTGGGGGTCAGTTTATATACCGAGAGCGTCAGGTCGCGGGTCAGGAAAACCCCCGTCCCAACCACCACTGCCAATACCCCACCAATAACCAAAGACCGGCGCGCATGTTGGTAGGCTTTTTCCAGCTGGCCTGCTCCGATCGCATTTCCCACCAGGATTCCGCAAGCAGCCGAAATACCGGTGAAAACCACCGAAGCCAGGTTTAATATGGTTACGGCCACATTGTAGGCCGCGACGGCCTCGGTACCCACATGCGCGTAGATCGCATTATAAAAACTGGTGCCCAGCGACCATAAAATTTCATTGATTACCACCGGTAAAGTAACCTGGAAATACAAACGAATAAAACGCGGATTGAATGCCAGCATTTCACGCGGGCTGGCAGCAGCCGGGGACCGGGACAGGTAGGCATAGGCCAACAACACCGCACATTCGACCACCCTGGCGATGCTGGTCGCCAGGGCCGCGCCCTCGACACCCAGGCGTGGCAGTCCAAAATTACCAAAAATCAGCAGGTAGTTCAGCACTGTATTGAGGCACAGCGTGGCGATCCCCACAAAAACCGGCAGCTGGATCACCCCGGTACTGCGTAAAACCGAGGTATAGCACAGGGTGAGCGTGGTCGCCAGGTAGCTGAAACCCACGATGCGCAGGTATTTGCTCCCCAGCTCGATCACCTCTGGATCAGCGGAATAAAATCGAATCGCATGGCTTGGAAAGGCCAGCGCCACGATCGAGAATAAGCCCCAGGCAGTCAACCCCATCATCAAACAGACCCCGAGCACCTTGCGAATACCGGGGATATCGCGTGCGCCCCAGTACTGTGCAGTATAAATCGCCGCGCCTGAATTAATCCCAAACAGGAAAAAATTAAGCAAAAAGAAAATCTGGTTGGCGAGACTCACCGAGGCGATCGCGGTTTCGCCTAACTGGCCCACCATGATCGTATCAATAATCCCCAAAGAAGAAACAAAGAGGTTTTGCAGCGCAATCGGCAGGGCGATTCGTAGAAAGGAGGAGATGAACTCTTTATCTTTAAACATATGGAGGTTAAAATCATATCATAAATGACCGCGAAACGTTACCCTGTCCCTATCGGGGAAATCCGGCGCGAAATTCTGGTGTTAAATTCACGCTTCATCGCATCGCTGGCGCCTGCTTTCAGCGTGGAGCAAGCCCGCGACTTTATCAACCGGGTGAAATCAGAATTTCCCGATGCATCTCACCACGTCCCCGCCTATATCATCGGCAGCGGCGAAACAGTTGTTACGCACTGCAGCGATGCCGGCGAGCCATCGGGCACCGCCGGCCGGCCCGCATTGGCGGTGCTGCAGGGCAGCGGTCTGGGGGATGCAGTCGTGGTGGTAACGCGCTATTTTGGCGGGACCAAACTGGGGACGGGCGGATTGGTGCGTGCCTACAGCGATGCCGTCCGGGCGGTGCTGGCTGAGGTCCGGCGGGCGGAACGCATCCCCACCCATACGGTTATGCTGGAACTGCCCTATAACTTATTGGAACGCGCCCGGCGCCTGGTCGCAGCCCAATCCGGCCAGGTGCTCGACGAGGACTTCACCGCCAGTGTGGTCATCACCGCGCGCCTGCCTATCGACCGCCTGCCATTTTTTCAAACCCAACTGGCTGAATTATCTAACGGCAGCATCCAGGCCGAAATCATCGAAACAGGTGAAATGCTGATTCCCATCGGCTGAGCCGGACAACCGCGCGAATTTTAGCTGGCTAGTTACAATCTCGGGGTGGTCTGCTTTGTTCTCTAACCAGCGTGACATCCCCCAGGTGAGAGGCGGGCACCCAGCCAGTTTCACCGCACGCGTTGCTTGCCCACCACCATCCACTCAACTCTTCGTGCAGGCTTAATTGCTCGCCCTGGTTAGCGTTCAATTCAATCGGGCTGTAATCCCGTGAAAGCCAGCCAGTCAGCCCTTCATCATGCAGCACCAGTAAGCTTTCTGGCACCCAGCAGCCCTTTCCGGTCGAACCGGTGCACCATACCCACCCCGGCCACTCTTCACTGGGCCGGCCCACGCGGACGATTTCTCCGGCTTGCAAACCGATTGAATCCGCGTCTGTCGCCCGCCAGGTCTTTACCACTTGAGCGGTCAAAATCGGTCGTGGTTGTTCCATATCACCCCCCCAGTTTAGCCCTTAAGAAGGCGAGCGTGCGCTCCCAGGCCTGGCTGGCTGCCTCCGCGTTATAGGCATCCGGCCGGTCATCCTCGAAAAACCAGTGCCCGGTGCCGGGATAAAAGAATAAGTCCGTTTCGCGGCCGGCGGCTTTCATCTCCGACTCCATCCAGCGCACCCATTTCTCCGGTTCCCATTCATCATTTTCGGCGAAATGACCCTGGTAGGCAGCCCGCGCGCGATGAAAATCTGCTTCCGCAGCCCCGTAGAACAACACAGCGGCGCCGATTTCTTCCGGCTGAGCGGCAGACAGCTTCGCCGCAAAGTCTGCGCCCATGGAAAAGCCAATGGCGCCCAGCGGCCCTGGTTGTACACCGGGCTGCCGGCGCAGCCGCTCCACCGCGCTCAAGGCGGCTGTTTCCATATAGGCAGAATCGCGCCCATCTAGCAAGGCCTGCGCCTCGTTAATTGTGCCCGCTAATTTTCCGGCATATAGATCCGGGGCCAGCGCAACGAAACCTTGCTCCGCCAGCCGGTCGCACAGGCGCCGGAAAAAAGCATTCAACCCCCACCAGGCATGCAGAACCAGAACCCCCGGGCCGCCTTGCTTGGGATGGGCGGCATACGCGCGCGCAGTTTTTTCCCCAATGGAATACTGAATCCATCCGGGCAGGTTCAACCAGGCGCGAAATTCCGGTAGGTGTTCCTCGAAATGACCAAAGGTATTGTCTTCGATCCAGTGCGCGAAGGCCCTGCCCTCTGTTTGTGGGAAATGCTGGGGGTCGAAAAGCGCTTCATGCGGGGCCGTTTCTACCAGCTTGATCAGCGCCTGGTACGCGTCCTGCTCCTGGGAGCGCGCCGCTTGCAGGGTTAAATTATGGTTGGCTGAAAATGCCCAGGCATTGATTTCATCCAGCGACACAGTCCCGGGTTTCGGGTCAGGCACAACCCCATCCGCAAAATAATGGTACATTTCAAGCGCCCGTTTTTCCCAAAACCCCAGGTGGCTGATGAAGTCTTTGACTGACCAATCGTTCCACAACGCGGGAACTTCCATCTGGTGATCGGGGATGTGGTTTAAGGCATTCAGCAGCTCCTGGCGGCCGTGCTGCATCTGCGTTAACAAATTTTGGCGGTCCATAATTCACCTGATTTGAGTAGATTTGAACCTATCCGAAAAATATTGCTTAAACAATTTTTGGATAGTTATTAGTATATTTGTTCGATAATTTATAAGTTTAGCACAATTATCGACAATTACAAGCTATTTATCTTAAAAAATGACGCCGGGATGGATCGCTTATTGGTACAATAGTGGCCATGAACCTATCAGATTTTCACCCGCGCCCAACCCTCGTCACCGGCTCTTCAGCTATCCTCCGTCCCCGCTTTCCGGTGGTTGACGCCCACAACCACCTGAAAGAAGGTTTTGGAGATTGGATAAAGCGCCCGCTGTCGGAACTGCTGGAACTTTTCGACCAGGCGAATGTGCAAACCTATGTCGACCTGGACGGATGTTGGGGTGAAAACATATTTCACAGCCACCTGCGCTATTTCAAAGAACCGGCGCCGTCGCGCTTCAGGACCTTCTGCGGAATCGATTGGAAAAGCTGGGCTGCCCATGGCGATCGTTTTGGAGAGTGGGCCGCCCAAAAGCTGTGGGAGCATGTTCGCCAGGGCGCCGATGGTCTGAAGGTATGGAAAGATTTCGGTCTGCACGTTCGCGACCAGCAAGGCGACCTGGTAGCAGTGGACGATCCCCGGTTGGACCCGGTGTGGGCCGCTGCCGGGGAGCTAGGTGTGCCGGTGACGCTTCACCTGGCTGACCCTGTGGCCTTTTTTGACCCCCTCGACCAGTACAATGAGCGCTGGGAAGAGCTGCAAGCCCATCCTGACTGGCATTTCCCCGCCCCGCCTTTTCCCACCTTTCTTTCGATCGTAGAAGGCATGGCGCGCATTATTTCGCGCCACCCCGCGACCACGTTCATCGGGGCCCATGCCGGGTGCTACCCTGAAAACCTGGCCTGGGTTGGGGATCTTTTCAATCGCTGCCCGAACTTTAATATCGATATCAGCGCCCGCGTCGCGGAATTGGGCCGCCAGCCTTTCGCTGCCCGCCGCTTTTTCATGCGATACGCCGACCGCATCCTGTTCGGCACCGATTCGGCACCTGACCTCGCGACCTACCGCATTTATGCCCGGTTTTTGGAATCAGAAGATGAGTACTTCAATTACAGCGAGGAGGAAATTCCTCCCCAGGGCCGCTGGCGGATATACGGCTTAAATCTGCCGGATGAGGTTTTACATAAAGTATATTTTGACAACGCTGCCCGCCTGCTGAAAATAGAACCTTGCCAGGACGCGTTAATCCGAGCATAATTATCCTGGTTCCCCATGGAAAGAATCGAACTGCTCGCACCCGCCAGAGACCTGGAAACCGGCATTGCCGCGATTAACTGCGGCGCGGATGCCGTGTACATCGGCGCCGCCCGCTTCGGGGCGCGCGAAGCCGCCGGCAATCCATTGGGCGATCTTGAACAACTCATCCGCCATGCCCATAAGTATTGGGCCAGGATCTACGTGGTGGTAAACACCCTGCTGTACGATGAAGAGCTGGAAGAAGCCCAACGGCTGATCGTTCAGGTTTACCAGTCCGGGGCGGATGCGTTGATCATACAGGATGCCGGACTGCTTGAACTTGATCTGCCGCCCCTGCCCCTGATTGCCAGCACCCAGATGCACAACCACACCCCGGAGCGAGTGGCATTCCTGGAAAAGGTCGGCTTCCAGCGCGCCATTCTGGCCCGCGAGCTGACGCTGGACCAGATCCGTGAAATTCGTGCCCAAACCTCGATCGAGCTGGAGACTTTTATCCACGGCGCGCTGTGCGTCAGCTACAGCGGTCAATGCTACCTGAGCTACGCCATCGGCGGGCGCAGCGGCAACCGCGGGCAGTGCGCCCAACCCTGCCGCCGGGCTTATTCACTGCTGGGCAGCGATGGTCAGCTCGTCCCAAGCCGGCGTTACCTGCTTTCGCTGCACGACCTGAACCTGAGTCCTGCCATCGGTGATCTGGTCGATGCCGGGGTATGCTCCTTCAAAATCGAAGGCCGGTTGAAAGACAAAACCTATGTGATGAACGTCGTCGCGCATTACCGCAAGCTGCTCGACACGGTGCTCAACCAGCGCGCCATGCGGCCTGCCGCCTCAGGAACTATCCAGCTGGATTTCGAGCCCGACCCGTATAAGACCTTTAACCGAGGCTACAGCACTTATTTCCTACGCGGGCGCGGCGCGGAAATCGCCTCACAGGATACACCCAAATCGCTTGGCGAGCCGTTAGGCGCAGTGATCGCCTCCGATCGCAGTTCATTTACCCTGGAGACTGGCAGCGTGGCCCTGCATCCAGGCGACGGCCTTTGTTTCATGGACGCCGGTCGGGAATTAATTGGCACGACCGTCAACAGAGTCGAGGGCCGCCGGATTTTTCCAGATAGCACGGCCGGCCTCAGACCCGGCGTGCAGGTCTACCGCAATCACGACCACGAATTTGCCGATCGGCTGATCAAAAGCAAGTCGGTGCGGAAAATCGGGGTGCAGCTCAAGTTGGCCGGCGCGCCACACGGGCTGTCATTAACTGCCGTGGATGAAGACGGCAACCAGGCTAGTGTGACCCAGGAAATCGAACTGCAGCCCGCCCAGAAACCCGGCGAGGCCCGGTTGACAATGATCCGCCAGCTGCAAAAACTGGGTGAGACGGATTTTGCCTGCAATGGAGTAGAAATTGCCCTTGAACCTCTGCCTTTCATCCCGGTTTCGGCTCTGAACGCCCTGCGCCGCGCCACCGTGGACCGGCTGGCGCAGGACCGCGAGGAACAGCGCCCGCGCTTCACGGGAGGCGCCCGGCGCAATGAGTTCCCATATCCTCAGACCAGCCTTTCATACGAAGGGAATGTGCTCAATCAAAAAGCGGTGGAGTTTTACACCCGCCATGGGGTGAAAACGATCGAGCCGGCGGCTGAAAGCGGCCTCGATCTGCGCGGGCATAAAGTGATGACTACCAAATACTGCCTGCGCTACCAATTGGGTGCCTGCCCGCGCCTGCCAAACTCCAGGAAACTGCCCGAGCCGCTGCGATTGGTCGATGATCAAGGCGCGGAATATCCCCTGCGGTTCAACTGCGCGGACTGTGTGATGGAAGTTTATTTCGGCGCCCGAACTGAATGAACCGCTCTCCAGCGCACCGGCCCGGTTGGTTCGAAAGTTCATGTCGCGCATAACTGCCCAATCTGTTCGCCAATACTACGATCAAAATACCCGCCTCTTTACATTATTTGGCGGTTCTAACCGGGCTCAATCAATCCATCGGGCATTATGGCTGCCTGGTGTCGCGAAATTAGATCAGGCCCTCGCCGCCTCGAACGAGCTGGTCTGGCAGGAAATCCATGAACTCCTCCATCATGATCAATCCCCTCCCCTGCGCCTGGCGGATCTGGGCTGCGGCATCGGGGGGACGTTATTTGCGCTGCTTAAGAAAATCCCCATTCGCACATACGCAATCGGCATAACCATCAGCCCTGCCCAGGCCCGTACGGCAGATAACCTTGCTCAGAAAGAAAACCACCGCCAGGACTGCCGGTTCGTTATCTCCGATTTTCAAGCCGCGCCTTTGCCGGCGAAAGCCATTGACCTGGCGTATTCCATCGAAGCGTTCGTTCATGCCCCATACCCAACCCACTACCTCGCGGAAACTGCCCGCCTGCTGCGGCCCGGCGGGCGGCTGGTCTTGATAGACGATTTCTTGTCGGATGAGATCCATCCAAAAACAGGGCCGCATTCCCTCTGGCTGGATGCTTACCAGCATGGCTGGCGCATACCGGGACTGCGGTCGCCAGCCTGGGTCGCGGCTGAAGCCGCCTCGCTTGGGCTTGTCCTGGTACGCGACCAGAATCTGACCGCCTGTTTGAGGTTACGCACCGTCCCCAATTGGGCCGTTAACCCGCTCCTGAAATTTGGCTCCAACCTGCCGCAGCGCCACGCGATTTGGGGCAGCATGGTGGGCAGCCTGGCACTGCAGCACTGTCTGAAAGGCGGGCTGGTAGAATATCATCTGCTGGTGTTTGAGAGGCGGGCATGAACCCGGCAGCGCGATGAGCAGACCGGTTGTGCTGCTGACGACGGGCACTCGCGGGGACGTACAGCCGTATGTGGCCCTCGCCCTCGCCCTGCAGGAGAGGGGTATTCCCGTCCGGCTGGCTTCCGATCCTGCCTTCCACAGCTGGGTCAGCCAGTATGATTTGCCGTTCATCCCATTGGATGGCAACCCCAGTGCGTTAATGACTCACCCGGGTGGGCAGTCTGCGTTAAGCTATGACGGTAATATTTTGCGCAGCCTGGATGCAACTTTCCGCTACCTGAGAGCGGCCCGACCGGTATTCCGGCAGATGCTGCGCTCCGCCTGGACGGTTTGCCAGGGCGCCGGGTCAGTGGTGATCGGCTTGCCCACCCTATGGGGCGCGTATATCGCCGAGGCATTGGACATCCCATGCATCTACGCCCTGATGCAGCCGTTCAGCCGCACGGCAGCTTTTCCCTGCAGCCTGCTGCCGGCTCGCCTGCCCAATTGGCCGCCGCTCAACCGTTTCAGTTATTTTCTGGTCGAACAGGCCATCTGGCTGCCGTGGCGCGGCTTGATTAAGCAATGGCTTCGATCCGAGGTCCGCTTTTCACCGGCATCATTTTCCGGTCCGGCCGCAGGATTATACAAAAAGCAGGCTCACGTTTTATACGCCTTCTCCCCCCACATCGTGCCTCGCCCCTCAGACTGGCCGGATACCCACCGCCTGGCCGGTTTCTGGTTCCTCGATCCGCCGCTTGCCTGGCGCCCGCCCTCGGACCTGGAGCAGTTCCTGGTCTCGGGCGAGGTCCCGTTCTATATTGGTTTTGGCAGCACCGGCCTCCGCCGCAAACAGGCGGCCATCGCAGTAATTACCCAGGCGCTCAATCAGATCTCAGTCCGGGCCGTGATCGACCTTCCCCGCGCGGATTTTCCCGATTCGTTTGATACAAGGGCTGTATTTTTCGCCCGTAATACACCTCATTCCTGGCTCTTCGCGCGCTGCGCTGGCGCCGTGCACCACGGTGGAGCCGGCACCACCGCGGCAGCCTTACGCGCGGGCATCCCCTCGCTGGTCGTCCCTCTGGCAGCTGACCAGTTCTTTTGGGCCAATCGGGTGTATTCCCTGGGCGCCGGACCGCAGCCCATACTGCAGCGTTCACTGGATGGGTCAAAGTTGGCGGCTGGGCTGGAACAGCTGGTCGGCGATCCGTCCCTGGCGGATCAGGCCCGGCATTTAGGCGCCTTGATCCACGACGAAAGCGGCGCTCGCCAGGCAGCGGCATTAATCAATAACTATTTGTAAAAAAAACGCTTTCGCTCTGTACGCCTCGCGACGACCGGTTCATCCCATAAGCTGTTCTCACTTCGTGGACCACACAAAATGAATTTTTCTATGTGTTCTCGCCCGTAGGGCGTACCTTGTGTATCGTGCCCTTCGTGGTAAATTATCAAAAAAGGAAACGCGTTTGGCCTGGTCAATCGTTTTATTATGGTTTACGGTTCCTGAACAGGGACCGCGCTGGTTTGAACGACCTCATTGCGCGGTTCGTGCGGATTCCACCGGCTCACCAGCCCAAAGGCCAACAGGACCAGCGCCGCTCCCAGCAGGTAAGGCGCAAAAATGCTGATCCGTTCAAAGACCAGGCCAGCCGTTGCCGGTCCTATGATCGCTGTCAGGCTGAGCAGCGCCTGCATCCCGCCCATCAAACGGCCCTGGGCGCCGGCTTCCACCGCCCTGGAGAGCAGGCCTGTTATAGAAGGGATGCTGACGCCGCTCCCCATTACGACCAATCCAATACACGGAAAAAGCAGCCAATCGACCGGCGAAAGAACCCCGCCGACCAGGCCAACGGCCATTAATAACAAGCCAATTCTTGCCATCCGCCTTTCACCCAGGCGTGGGTGAATCCAACGATACAGCACCCCCTGGACAAACACCGCGCTGACCCCCACGAAAGCGAAAAAGATCCCATTTTTCACGCTGCCCCACTCGAACCGCGCCTGGCTGAATAAAGGGAAATTGGTTTGCAGCCCGGCAAATGCCAGGTTGAGGGAGAATATCGCCGCCAGCAGCAGGCGGCTCGCCCCCAGCCTGGGCAGGCTGCCCAGCTGTGCGACCAGGTGCAATCCCTTCCAGTGAATCGCCTTCACCCACTTATCTTTTGGCAGCGATTCGGGTAAAACAAAAAATCCGAAAAGCACATTCATCAGAGCCACTGCCGCCGCGGCCAAGGCCGGTACCGCCAGCCCGTAGGCGCTCAATAATCCACCGGCTGCCGGGCCGCCAATCATTCCCAGGCCGTAGGCGGCCCCAACCAGGCTCATCCCTCGCGACCTTTCATCCGCGGAGGTGATGTCGGCAATATAAGCATAGGCGGTCGTCAGGTTGCCCCCGGTGATCCCATCCAGCATCACCGCCAGAAAGACGAGCTGCAGGGTATTGGCCAACCCGAGCAGGATAAATGCTAATGAGGTCCCCGCCAGGCAGATCAACAGCACCGGCCGGCGGCCAAACCGGTCGGATAACCCGCCCAGCACCGGCCCACAGGCTAACTGCATGACCGCGTACAGCGATCCCAACAACCCCACCGCGAGCGCGCTGCCCTCTTGCTGCTGGACGTAAAAAGGCAGCAGCGGCAGCACCATGCCGTAACCCAGCATGTCGACCAGGACTGTGATAAAAATAAAAATAAGAGGAGAGCGCCGCATATCCACCTGATGGCTTTTCCTCATCTTACCATATGCCCAGGCCGCTGTCATTCCACCGGTCAAAAGCCGCTCGCGCTGTCGCGGACCACGCACGCGACGCTTGCACACCGCCAAAGGTGCACTTCGTGTGACGCGCACTTGCCTTCCCGTATACGCGAGGTACGCCCTTCGGGCGAGGACATCGGGACGATGTGGCGTGCACACCTGCCCCGGATGCAGGTGCCGGGGAGTGCCAGGGAGTGCATGCGAAGCACACCTGCGGTGGGTGAGCGCACCCACCCGAGGGTGCACTTCGTGTTCGGCGAATGATGCCAGGGTGTTTTTTCGAAGCGCCTTCGGCGCATCGAAAAAACACCCGAATATTAAAAAAGGTATTCTCCACGATAAATTGGGTACAATTTTGGTGGGAGAAAAGGTCTCATGAAACCATTACCTGCCGGCTTTTACCCTTTCTGGTTCTGGAATGATACGATCACCGCCGATGAAATTCGTTGGCAGGTGTCCCAGATGGCTGATCAAGGCATCCGGGGATTTTTTATCCATTCCCGCCAGGGGCTCAAAGATCCAGCTTACCTTTCCGAAGCATTTCTGGACAAAGTAGCCACAGCGGTGGAAGCCGCCCGCGAACGCGGCCTGTACGTTCACCTGTACGATGAATATCCCTATCCCAGCGGGGTCGCCGGGGGCATGGTCATCCTTGGCGATCCGCAAAACCTGGCCACAGAGCTCATCCAGCGCGTATTTGATGTACAGGGCGGGCACATGCGCCTGGCCCTGCCTCACGGCAAGGTTCTGGCCCTGTTCGCCTATCCGCTAAGGGAAGGCCAGGTCGATTGGGATCGACCGCTCGACCTCCTGCCCGCGGTCGGCGTGGTTCTCGAAGAGGATTCATACCAGGAGACCGGGCTGACCCGCTACAACCAGAAGCGTTATTTTGCCAACCGCCCGCGCCCCACCCTGCAGGCAGTTATACCCCCTGGCAGCTGGCGGATTTATGCCAGCGTGCAGAGCGTGGTGGAGCAGCACAAATACTGGCACAACTTCGCCGATATGCTCAACCGCCAGACGGTCGACCGTTTTATCGAGCTCACCCATCAGCGTTACTTCCAGCGCCTGGGGGACGAGTTCGGTAAAACCATTCGCTGGATATTCACGGATGAGGTTGTCGCCGGATGGTCACCCCGGCTGCCGGAGGCGTTTCAGGCGGAATACGGTCGCGACCTCCTGGGGCTGCTGCCAGCTCTGCAGGACACAGCCCATCCCGAACACATCCGGGTGAGTGCCGATCTGCACCGGTTAAAGCTGAAGCTTTTTGGCGCAGCTTTTGAAGAGCCCATTTCCACCTGGTGCCGCGCACATGGTATCGCCTATGCTGCGGAAAAGCCCTCGCTGCGCTTTTCACAGCTCCGCTACCAGGATATCCCCGGCTGCGAACCCGGGCACGTCAAGGCCGGAGGGATGCTCGACCTGCTTCAGCCTGCGCTGCGCCAGAATGCCAAAGCCACGGCTTCGGCGGCTTATTTCTACGGCAAAGACGGCGCCCTGGATGAGTGCTACCACAGCCTGGGGTGGAGCGCCACCCTCGAAGATATCCGTTGGATGGCCGACGCCCAGCTGCTCCTGGGGATTCGCTACCTGGTGCCCCACGGCTTTTTCTATTCCACCCACAATTTGCGCAAACATGACGCCCCGCCGTCCTTATTTTTCCAGGAGCCGTTCTGGCCGCTGTTTAAGCATCTCTCCGACCGGGTGGAACGCATCGGCCAGGCCTTCGACCAGACCTATATTAACGCCCAGCTAGCCCTGGTGGATCCTTCCGCCGGGCTACCTGCCCCGGCCGACCGCGCCGCTTATGAGCGCCTGATGCACGCCTTGATGGGCGCTCACCTCGATTTTCATATCGTCGATACGGATCTGCTCGCGTCCGGCGCGCTTGCGTCCGGCCAGGTGATGATTAAGGACGTGACATTCCAGGCTGTCCTTCTGCCGCCGATGCAGTACATCGAACCCCCGCTGGCCGAGTGGCTGGACCTCTTCGCCCGCAACGGCGGCCTGGTGGTGCGCTGCCCGGTTGATTTTCAGGCAGCAAACCTGCTCGCAGAGCTTGGCCAAACGCTGCGTCCCAGCCTGAGCTTACGCTCGGCAGGGGTCGAAAACCCGGCCCTGTGGTCCGTGCAGCGCTGCCGTGCTGGGCGAACGCTGTGGCTGGTGTTGAATGTTTCCGCCCTGGCTCAGATCGTAGAGCTGGATTCCGGCCTCCCCCTGGTTGAGATTCCTTTGGATTCCCAGGTAGGCCCGCGCCTTGAAGTTCACCAGGAGCGGTTTTCGCGGGCCTTTGCGCCTTTCGAAGCCTGCCTGCTGGAAGCCGCGCCTGCGCCCGCCCCGGCCCCACAGCTGCCGGTTATTCCCGTTTCGGTCCCTGAAAAAATGGAAATCTACCCGCGCTCGGCCAACCTTGCCCGGATCTATGAATGGCAGCTGTCGCTGCTGGATGAATCCGGCGCTGTCCTCCAATCCGCGAGCGTACCGGCTGTGCCGCTTGCCAACCAGCTCGAAGGTGGCGGTCTGCGCTTTGCGCCGCGCGTCAGCCGCGTTTTTGGCACACCTCCGCTCCTATCCTGGCCGGAGCTGAATTTACGCTACGAAGCCTCGTTTGAGCTGGATTATCCGGGACCGGTGGAGCTGGTGATGGAACCGGGCTCGATCGTGGGCGATTGGTCGCTGATCGTCAACCAGTCCCCACCGTTGGGTGAAGGCGATTTCCAGCCTACCCAGGCGCACGTCCGCGGCAGCCTGGGGCTGCCGCTCAACCGCTGGCTCAAGCCCGGAAGAAATACCCTGACCGTCACCCTGAAAACCAGTCAGCCAGACGGCGGACTGCTCAATCCCCTGTACCTGGCGGGAGATTTCGGTGTATCCACCAGCCCTATGCGCCTGACCGGGCGGCCTACTCAGGGAAAATTTGAAAGTTACTCCGAAAATAAACTGCCTTTTTACGCCGGGGTGATCGAATACCGGGCGATGTTTGATCTGGCAACCCTACCCGCAGATCCCCGGCTGCGCGTGAGGCTGGATTTTCCCGCACCTTTACACGAGGCCTGCCAGGTGATTTTTAACGGCGGGCCCGCGCATGCCCTTCCCTGGGGACCATACGAGGTTGAAGTCGAGCGGACCGAGCTGCGCCCGGCGGGGAATATGCTCGCCCTGCGTATTTACACCACCCTGATCCGCTCCTTCGAGGGCCAGGAATTCGACCTGCTCCAGCATAAATACGTTCCGATTTCAGGTTCCTGACTAATCCAAGGGTGTGCGTCAATTTTTCGGGAATCGATGGCCCCACCCCCACAATCCAATACCTGGTTGAAATTGATCACCCTTGATGCTACAATGATACCGGTAACATGTTACCGGTATCATTGTTTTCACTGGCTGCTGGCTCTCCTTTCGAAAGGTGTGTGCGTGGCTACCATTCGTGAAGTCGCCCGCCTGGCAGGCGTTTCCCCGATCACCGTCTCCCGCGTGCTCAACCGCACCGGCCTGGTCAGCGCGGAAACCCGGGCTCGCGTTGAAAAAGTCATCTCCGAAATGAACTACGTACCCAACGTGCTGGCGCGCAATTTTCGCGCGAAACGCACGGAAACCCTGGCCCTGGTCCTGATCGACATCACCAACCCGTTTTGGACACGCGTCGCCCGCGGGGTGGAGGATACTGCTCGCCAGGCAGGCTACAGCGTGATTCTGTGCAACACCGACGAAAACGAGACCATCCAATCCGATACAATTCGCCTGCTGCTGCAAAAACAGGTGGACGGCATTCTATTGGTTCCGCGCAGTGATGGAGCCGCGCTGGTCGAACGCATCCGCCAGCAAGGCGTTCCGGTCGTGGTGCTCGACCGGCGCATCGCCGGCTTGAACGAAGATACCGTGCGCGGAGATTCGTTCGGCGGCGCCTACCGCCTGGCCCAGGTGCTGTTTGAATTAGGCCACCGCCGCATCACCCTGTTGAGCGGCCCGGCGGATGTTCCCACTGCGGCAGACCGCGCCGCAGGCTTTAACCAGGCGGTTGATGAAAACGACTGCGCCGGCTCCTGCGGGATCATTTACGGAGATTATACCTACGCCAGCGGTTCAGAAATGGCCCGGCAGGCGCTGAACCGCTCTCCGCGCCCCACCGCCCTGTTCGCCGGGAATAACCTGATCGCAACCGGCGCACTGCGCGCCGTTCAGGCCGCGGCTCTTCGTGTTCCCCTAGACATCTCACTGGTCTGCTTCGACGACATTCCCCCCGAACTGACCATCGAACCTTTCTTTACCACCGCTGCCCAACCCGCTTATACCCTGGGCAGTCAGGCCACCCAATTGCTCCTGGAACGGCTCTTCCAAAAGGCCGCGGCCCCCCCGCGCGAAATTGTCCTGCCGGTCGAGATCATCGTCCGCCGTTCCAGCGGACCGCCGCCCATGACCGAAAACAGCGGAAAACTAGCCCGCTGACACCAATCTCAAAACCAATCTTTGGAGGTAATCATGTCAAACCCTGTTGGACCTGACCGCTGGATCGGCACGCTGCCGAAGATCGGCATCCGCCCGATCATCGATGGTCGCCGCAACGGTGTGCGCGAATCACTGGAAGAGACGACCATGAACCTGGCCCGGGTCACCGCCGCTCTTCTGCGCACCAGGCTGCATTACCCTAACGGCGCGCCTGTCGAATGCGTGATCGCAGATACCTGCATCGGCGGCGTGGCGGAGGCTGCGGCCTGTGCCGAAAAGTTCGCCCGGGCCGGGGTCGGCGTTTCCATCACCGTTACCCCCTGCTGGTGCTACGGGTCGGAGACGATGGACATGGACCCCTTGAATCCAAAGGCGGTGTGGGGGTTCAACGGCACCGAAAGGCCGGGCGCAGTCTATCTGGCTGCCGTCCTGGCAGCGCATAACCAGAAAGGCCTGCCAGCATTCAGCATTTACGGGCAAGATGTGCAGGATTTGGGGGATACAACCATCCCGGTCGATGTCCAGGAGAAGCTGCTGCGGTTCGCCCGCGCCGGGTTGGCCGCGGCCATGATGCGCGGCAAGAGCTACCTCGCCTTTGGCGGGGTGTCGATGGGCATTGCCGGATCCATCGTCGACCAGGCCCTTTTTGAGAAGACCCTGGGGATGCGCGTCGAATCTGTGGATATGTCCGAATTCATGCGCCGCATGGATCTGGGCATCTTTGATCCTCTGGAATTTGAAAAGGCTTATGCCTGGACGAAAGCCAACTGCACCGAAGGTCGGGAATATAACCCGCCAGAAAAACAGCGCACCCGCGCCCAAAAGGATGAAGACTGGCGGAAAGTGGTAAAAATGGCGCTGATCGCTCGCGATATGATGTCTGGCAATCCGCGCCTGGCGGATCTGGGATTTGGCGAAGAAGCCTTCGGCCATAATGCGATCATATCCGGCTTTCAGGGCCAGCGCCAGTGGACAGATTTTCAGCCCAACGGCGACTTTTTCGAGGCGATCCTCAATTCTTCATTTGATTGGAACGGCATCCGCCAGCCGTACATTGTCGCCACCGAGAACGACAGCCTGAACGGCGCCTCGATGCTATTTGGTCACCTGCTCACCAATACCGCCTCCATTTTCGCCGACGTGCGCACCTACTGGAGCCCGGCTGCGGTAAAACGAGTCACAGGCTACGAATTAAACGGTGAGGCTGCCGGCGGCCTGATCCATTTGATCAATTCCGGCGCCGCCACATTGGATGCCACCGGTTTGATGGAAATCGACGGTCAGCCGGCGATGAAACCCTGGTGGCAGATAACCGAAGCGGAAGCAAAAAAAGCCCTGGCTGCTACCACCTGGTACCCGGCCAACACAGGCTATTTCCGCGGCGGCGGCTATTCCTCAGGTTTCCTGACCTGCGGGGGGATGCCCGTCACCATGATGCGCTTGAACCTGGTGCAAGGGCTCGGCCCGGTGCTGCAAGTGGCCGAAGGGTGGACGGTCGACCTGCCGGAAAATGTCCATCATTTGATCAACGAACGTACCGACCCGACCTGGCCAACCCATTATTTTGTGCCTAATTTAACTGGAATAGGGCCTTTCAGTGACGTTTATTCGGTTATGGCGAATTGGGGTGCGAACCACGGCGCATTAAGCTACGGGCATATTGGGGCTGACCTGCTGGCATTGGCTGCCATTCTGCGTATTCCAGTGAGTATGCATAACGTGCCCGCCGGGGAGATATTCAGGCCGTCTGCCTGGGCTGCCTTTGGCACTGCCGACCCGGAAGGCGCAGACTTCCGCGCCTGCGCCAATTTCGGCCCAATTTACCGCTGATCGCAAAAAAGCAAAGCGGGTTGCGGCTGGCCTTGCCAGCCGCAACCCGCTTAAAACTTCTCTACTTACGGTATCCCCCAGATGGACGTCCCAATCGTGGATACTTCGAGATAAAATCTTCCATCCGCTGACAGCTCGGAAAATCCTTTGCGGTTAGCAATTCGCCGCAGCACCTTGCCGGTGGCGGTCTCCCACACAAAAAGGTCGCCACCGCTGCTGCCAAACAAAATTGAACCATCCAGCGAGAACATGGGGTTGCTGACCCGGGTAAAAGACAGCGGGTCGAAGGTCGCCCCTTTTTCTCCGCCAGGCAGCTCCACCAGCATCATCCCACCCGGCACATTGCGGGTACTGTCCACCTCAATGGCCATCCTTTGACCGTCACGCTGGAAAGCTGCCGCTGGAGGCTGGTCGGCAGGCTGCGATTTCAACCCGGGGAAGGTCTGCACCAGTTTATTGAAGTAGGTGTTCCAAACCGAGACCTGCCCCGGATGGGTCAGGCCTAACAGACCGTTATCCATCCACTGCATCGCGATCAGCGGTTTACCGGTGTTGAGCGTCGCTCGCCCGCCGGCGCCGGGCCAGGTCAAAATATAAACTTTGGTCTGAGAACCAACGGCGTATGCTTTTCCATCCGGCGAAAATGAAAGCAAGAAACTGGTTGCGGTTGCCCCATCTGAGTCCAGCGCATACTTACGAAAGTCTTCATATTCTTTGGGCAGCAGTGGAAACAGGTGCCTTTCCAGCCTGGTAGTGAGATCCCACCAGGTAACGCCCATCATCGAGCTCACAAACACGGCTTTCCCATCTGGCGAGAATTGTATTTGCAAAGTTTTGGGGAAATCATCCTGTACGTAACGCAAGGATAATTCCAGGCTGAATTCCAGTTTGGCGAAAACCTCGCCTGTCTCGATATCCCACACCCAGACTGCCGGATCTTCACTGACAGCCGCCACCCTTTTGCCGTCCGGTGAAAATGCTGATTGCTGAATCCGTTGGGTTGGGCCAGTTAATTCAATGCGAGGCCCATTCTTCATGAAATCCCAAATCTGCACCGATTTCTCTTCAACCGTTTCCGCCAGCAAGCGGGCACTGAAGGATACCGCGCCATGCGCCTCCACCAACCCTAAGGATTTAAACTGCTGAATATTTTTGGGTTCGACCAGGCCCGGATTCAACAGGAGCGGGATTGGCGTATCAGTAGGCAGCGGAGTCGGTTCCGGAGTGCGGGTCGCCGTGGGTGTATAAGTGATTGTGGGTGTGAGAGATGGGGTGGGCGATAAGGTCGCAGTCGGGGTTGAGGTCGGTTCCACCACAACCGGCTGTGATATGGCCGCAATCAGCGGTGAGATCGTTCCCCAGATCGTCGGCCAGGCCAGATAAATTGCTGCCGCTAAAACGGCCAGTAATACCAGCACAAAAATAATACCTAACCAGCGCCGGCGTGTAGAGTGGTCCTCTATCTGGTAATCCAAATTGTCGATAGCCAACGATCCATCATCTGGCTCAACATTTTTCACCGCGGCCGGCCTTTCGGCCTTACCATCCTGGCTGCGCGGCGGCTTTGCTGGCGCGTCGACTACCGGCTCCGCAGGTACATCCGTATCCTGCCGATGGATCAGGTTTAGAAAATCGGCAGCGTGGTTCCCTTCGGCAGATTTTTGAGTCTGAAGCTCGGGTCTATGCGCATCCTGGCTGGCTGGAATCGATCCTGGCGCAGGTTCCGCCTTCCCTGTCACAGCCAGGTCGGGAGAAACCGGTTTGCTTTCGCCCAGAGCCCTTAACCAATCTACTTCGGGCGCGCTTTCCTCGTCGTGATCGATGCGCTGGTCGAGAGACTGCAGCTCGTCCATAGATATGGAGAATCCACCCGGTTTCGCCGCCGTTGGTTTGGCGGCAGGCGCTATGGGCGGCGGGCTTTTCACCCCCAGGTTGCCAAGTGAGCGCCGGATCACCCCATTATCCGGGTTATGAACCAATGCTTCACGCAGAATGCTTATTCGCTCCTCCTGCGTGTTCATCGTATCCGCGAGCCATAACCACGCCTGATAGTCCGTAGGCGCGCGCTTTACCAGCCCATGTAAAATCTCCTGGGCTTCCTGCTTCTTACCCAGCTTCGCGAGGCGTATTGCGGTTTTTAACCATTCATTGTCCATATCATGAAAAAGTATAGCATAATGCCTGTCCTGGCAAGTTCAAAAACACTGCTACAATTGGACAGGATCTTAAAAAATTCGTTGTCCTGGAAGGGATAAAATGACGAATTGGAACACTCTCCCTGATTTCGAATTGAAACCCGATTTTCACCGCTTGCAAGCGGTCCTCGAGCGAAAGATTCCGCCAAGGCCGGTGCTGTTTGAGTTTTTTATGAACGACCGGTTGTACCAACGCCTGGTACCGGAGATGGATACCATTACAAACGAGGCTCAGCGCCTGCAGCGCGTCGTGCTGGCCTTCTACCGGGCCGGATATGATTACGCTAACCTCGTGCCGCCCGGCTTCAATTTCGCCGATGGAATTATCAATCGCCCGAAAGAGAGTTCAGTTTCGCAGAACGCCGGCAGCATCCTGCATGACCTTACCGATCTCAAACGTTTTTCCTGGGCCGATCCGGATGATGTGGACCTGGAACTTCTCAGGAACCTGGCGCAAACTCTGCCAGAAGGGATGAAGCTTATCGTATACAGCCCTGGAGGCGTATTGGAAAACGCCATCGACCTGGTGGGATATGAAGATCTGTGCATCATGACCAAAGATGAGCCCGAGCTTGCCGACCAGATATTCGGTGAAATCGGTTCTCGCCTCGAGCGATTCTACCAGCTTGTCGCTCCCCTCGATTTTGTAGGAGCGTGTATTGCCAACGATGATTGGGGCTTTAAAACGCACACCCTTTTTCACCCGGCGGATATGCGCCGATTCGTATTTCCGTGGCACAAGCGTATCGTAAAGACGGTTCATCAGGCTGGAAAGCCGGCCATTTTGCACTCGTGCGGCTATTTTGAAAAGGTCATCGATGACATTATCGAGGATATGGGGTTCGATGGGCGCCATTCCTACGAAGACAGCATCATGTCCGTCGAGGATGCTTATGACCGCTATCATACCCGGATCGCCGTGCTGGGTGGGATCGACCTGGATTTCGTGTGCCGCTCCTCGCCTCAGGAAATCTATCAACGATCCAAAGCCATGCTGACCCGGGCTGCGTCCGGAGGCAGTTATGCCCTGGGCACCGGCAACAGCGTGCCCGAATACGTGCCGGATGAGAACTACCTGGCATTGATTCGCGCTGCAATCGATGAGTGGTAAATCGTGATCTGCCAACCTGCCCTTAATCTGAATTTTTCGGCGTGAAAAAGCGGTATATGCCGTTGGCCGAGGTCCCGAAATACAGCGATTGGCTGCTGGCTGCCCCGGCTGCGATACTCCAGACCTCAGGGTTCACCATACTTTGATTTTGCAGTGACCATGTTTTCCCGCCGTTCGAACTGATTTGCGGTCCGGCTGGCGTACCGGCTGCCAGTGTGTTGGGGTTATGCGCTGGCGTTGCCAGCGCATACACGTTCTGGCCTTCGAGCCCAATCCGCGCCCAGCTGCGCCCTTCATCGCTCGATTGGTAAATACCCTGGTTCGTCCCGGCATACAACACGGCGCTGCTTACCGGATTCTGGATCAGTGCATTGACGATCAACCCTGACAGCCCGTTTTGTGAAGGGCTCCAGGTCTGCCCGCCGTTATCGCTCCGCCACAGGCTGCCACCGGCTGCGTCCGTCCCAGCCCACAACCGCACGGGATTGCCGCGGTCCACCGCCAATGTCAGCACGGTTTTACCGGATAAACCGGCAGCCTGCCAGGAATCTCCATTATTACTGCTGCGGTAGACGCCGCTCCCAGCCGTTCCAGCGTAAATCGTCGCGCTGGATGAAGGCGCAACTGCCAGATCCTGCACAGACGCTGGAAGAACCGTTTTCGGGTCTGGAGATCCGTGCTCATTCGGGATCGTATAATCCTCCAGGTAGTCCGCAACAGGACCTGATGGAGAAAACCGGCTGAGTGACGGGTTGTTGACCAGGGTCTTCGCCTCAACTTCTGGTAGACCGCTGTTCACCGCCTGCCAATCTTGAGCAGGGCTGGCGATCCGATAAATCCCACCGCTGGCGGTGCCGGCAAATAAACCTGCCGGCGTCAATTCCAGAGAGCGCACATTCCGGTCGCTCAACCCGCTGTTCATCGCCATCCAGGTCTGCCCGTGATCACCTGACCGGAAAACACCTTGCCCATTTAGCCCGGCATAAACCACGCCCGGCAGGGCAGGATCGGCAGCCAGGGCGGTGACCGAGGTGGCATGCACGCCCGTACTGCTGTTCATCCAACTGGTCGCGCCGCTGATCGAACGGAAAAGAGCATCATTTTCAGCGCTTGCCAGGAGAACCTGATGGTTTGCCGGATTGATGGCCAGAGAAAAGACATAATCCGGGTAAAGGCCCGCTGCGCTCCAACTCTCGCCGCCGTTATCTGATTTAAACATTCCTCGCAAATAGCTCAATGCATACACTGTGCTGGGCTGCACCGGATCGATCGCCACCGAAATAATTTTCGAACCAGCCAGACCGTTATTCATCTCAGACCAGCTCTGCCCGCCGTTCGTGGTTTTGAATACGGCTGGGCCGTGCCAGCAGCCCGCATATACCACATTCGAATTACCGGGATCGACGGCTACCGCGCGCATCCCCGGATCGGTAATCCCGTTATTCACCGCTTTCCAGTCATGTCCGCCGTCTGAAGATTTAAACATCCCCGCGCTGTGTGTGGCAGCGTAAACCACCTGAGGGTTATGCGGGTCAATTGCCAGGCTGTAGACCCAGTCTTCGCCCAGATTAGAGGTGTGGTCGATCCATGTCTGCCCGCCATCTGTGCTCTTATAGACCCCTCCACCCCAGGGAGGAGTGGAGCCTGGGCTGCGCGTGCCGGCATATATGGCTTGGGGATTCTTCGGGTCAACTGCCAGCGCATACACGATGGCCCGATCGTTTAATCCCTTGCCAGCAGCAAACCAGCTCGTTCCGCCGTTGACCGTTTTGTATACCCCTGAGCGATAAGTTCCGGCATATAACGTGTCTGGATGGAGGGGGTTGATGGCCAGGGATTGTATATGTAAATTGCCCAATCCGGCGCTGGCGGAGGTCCAGGTAATCCCACCATCCAGGCTCTTAAATACACCTGCCCCCCAACTGCCAATATAAGCAATGGCTGGATCCCGCGGGTTCATGAGAACTGCAGTAACCCCCCCGCCATCCGGTCCTAAGGATTCAACGGCTAATTCTGCTGGCAGCATAGGGATGTAATAATGGCTGCCCAATAATTTTTGGTCAGCCGTCACACGTGTTTCCGGCCTGCCGCTGATCAAAGCCAGCAGCATTAAGGCCACTGCCGCACCTGACTGGAATTTTTTTATCATATTGGCCCGCCTGTTCCCTGGATACAACGCCATTTCGAGATAAGGGAAAAAGCGCTGATTTTCTCTTATCTCGATCAACGTTAATATAGAAGAATGGTTGCAAGATTTGGGCCAATTAGTTAACGCAGAAGGCCGTCCTTACGGACGGTCTTCTGGTTCGCGCTGTGGCATCCTTTATTGGTTCTAACGTACACCGAGGAGGGATGCCACAGCGCTGGTTTGGTGGTAACTACTACTATCCATTTTTGGCATCACCTCCTCATCGTTAGGATGGCATGGGGAGGCTGGGTTATCCAGCTGGTAAAGTTCAATTGCTGGCTATAGTATTTCATAAAAGCAAACGAAAGTCAAGCAGTCTGCCGGATATTTAGAATCTCTTAACCTTGCATGTTTCCCAGGATTCAGGGCATGCTATGCACAAATTTCCACACCCCGTCTTTCGAGCTGACCGTAGAAGACGTTCCGTGCACTTCCACCCAGGTTTGACCGGGCTTGAACGCAAACGGTGTTCCATCTGTATTCACCAGGGTGAGTACATCGCTGGCTTTAGCCCGCTTCCATTTTACCGGGAAAACTTTCCCATCGCGCGCAATCCAGGCGCTGCCTTCCCCAATCAGGGTCATATCTACGACCTCGGCCGGTGGCTTTTGGATATATCGATGGCTGACCTGCAGCACAACTACGTTGTCAAAAGCGATCGGTTTTTGTGTCAGGCGGTCTGTGAGCTGGGTATATTGCTCATTATTGCGGTTGACGTCATCTGCCGCGTCAGAAAAGCGCAGGTATTTTCCCGTAGCCGTGTCATAATCCCAGCGGTTATAGATCCCGCCGGAAAAACGGACGAAAAGCTGTTGGCCATCCTGTCCGCTCGCAGGTGCTTGCTTCTGAAAGAGCATGCCGTCCAGGTTCTGCCTGGCGTTGTCCACTTTATTCTTGGTCAGCGCCGCCGACAACAGACCGGTATTGACCTGCAGGATATTCCTGCCTTTCGGGTCGAAACGGGTAAAAATATCTGCCCACTTTGTGCCTTCCACGATCAGGCGGTTCGAGAATTCCGAAGATGCCAGGGCTGAATACAGGTCGGCGTAGGCATAACCAAAAACAAAGCCTGCCTTGTACATTCGTACTAAATTGAAATCAAAAAAGCGCGCAGAACGGATCGGGCCAACGGTTTCCGAGTCATTGCCGTAATAAACAGCGGCAAACCGCGTTCCACCTTGTTCGGTGTAGTACTCATATACAATATCGGCGAGGGATACCCCCCACTGTGGGCGGTCATCACGGGGCAGGTTTTCTACTTTTACGATCACCGGCCTGCGGTCCAACAACGCGGGATTGGATACCTTTAACCCGGTCAGCGGGTCCACGTCAGTGGGAAAATTAGAGGGGCCGTATCCGCTGCTTGGATAACCAGGAGTGGCTGTGGGAGAAAGCGCGGCGGTCGCCGAAGGCCTGGGCGTTGCCGATGCCGGCACCGGGCTGGGCGAATTTGTAACCGAAGGTTGTACCGTCGCAGTCGCTTCTGCCGTCTCAGTCGGCAAAGAAGTGGGGGCAGCCGTTGGGCCTGCATTGCAGGATACGACGACTAACAACAAAATCACGGAGACTAATTTTTTCAATTTTCACCTTTCCTCAAAAAGCCATGATACCTCGAATCAAAATAGCTGCCAATAGGAAGAAATTCCTGAAACTGCCCGTGCTATAATCACCGCTGATGAACGCTGCCCGACCCTGGTATGAACGCTTTCAACTGGCTTTGCTTCTCCTGCTGGGGCTTCTGTTGGTCATCTGGCTGGCGCTTACCCCACCCGGTCTTTTAGGCAAAGCGGATGCAATCGGTTATGCCGTCTGCCACCGGATTGCCGAGCGGTCTTTTTGGCTTGACGATCGCGCGCTGCCGCTTTGCTCGCGCTGTTCGGGGATGTACCTGGGCGCATTTACAGGCTTTATCTTTCATGCCTTTCTCGGCAGGCGCGGAGCGCTTCCTTCGCGCAGAATTCAATGGGCATTTGGCTTTTTTTTGATCACTTTCGCAATCGATGGCATTAATTCATACCTGACGTTTTTTCCCCAGGTGACCGGGCTTTACGTTCCTCAAAATGGCCTGCGCCTGGTCACAGGCACATTACTCGGCACTGCCATGACTGCATTTCTTATACCCATTTTTCACCAAATCGTCTGGCTGCAGTGGCAAGATCGTCCAGCATTATCCAGCTTTCGCCAGTTGGGCCTGGTTTTAGCCGCAGCCGGGTTCATTTCGGCGGCGATCGCCAGTGAAAATCCGCTTCTGGTTTACCCGCTGGCCCTGCTCAGCGTCCTTTCTCTCCTCACCATCCTCATCCTGGCATATACCCTGATTTGGGTTATGCTGCTCAAACGTGAAAATAGTTTTGAAGGGTGGAACCAACTGCAGCCTTTTCTCTTGCTGGCGGTGATCACCACCCTGGTGCAAATCGGTCTGATCGATGCCGGGCGTTTTCTGCTCACCGGTACCTGGGCAGGTTTTTCCCTTTAATCATGACGTGCAAATAAGGCCTGCAGTTCCCGCAGCGCCTGGCGAGCGGTGTTTGCTTCTTCTGGAGAAAGGTGCAAGGCGGTAAATTCATCCTCATCCAACACCAGCTGGCGTAAATCCGCGAATACCAGTAAATCCAGAGCGAGGTCGGCATACGAAATTTTTTCATCTTCAATCACTGCCGGGCGGGTCACGTTGCAGTACCAGCCTTTGCGTTCATTTGTATCCCGGTCGAAAATTTCGTTTATGTTATACCAGCGGTCCGTGTAATAGTTTTCTATAAACCGATCCCCACGTTTTAAAAGTATCCCATGGAAGGGCATGTCATCCCGGTTGAAAAAAGCTTCTAACCGGACCCCATTCGCCGTAGCCTCCAATACCCGGCCCTCATATCGCCAGGTTTCTTCCCCCACGGGATTCTGCTTGATGATGGTGACCTGATTTGCCATTTTTACACCAGGCATAGTATAGCTTCAGCCGGCAGACATAAGGTGATCGTTTCACCCACCGGATAATCGTGGTTGAGCATAAATTGGAAACGCATACCCGGCGCACACTCCAGTTCGACCCGGAAATCTTCACCGCGGAAGGAGCTGTCCACCACTCGCCCGCGCAAGCAGCTGCCAGGGGGCTTGATCTGGGTCTGGTTTGGGCGCAGGAGTAGGGTCACCGCTTGACCGAGATGAACCTCGGTTCCAGGCGCGGTCGAAGCGGAGAACTCTCCCAGAGCGGTCATCGCCGTTAAAGGCGCCGTATGGGTAACCTGCCCTGGCAGTAAATTGCCCATCCCCAGGAACCGCGCCGCCCAGGGATTTGCCGGGTAGCGGTAGACCTGGCTGGGCGCGCCATTTTGAATCACTTTTCCGGCATTCAATAAGAGCATCCGGTCAGCGATGGTGTAGGCTTCCTCCTGGTCGTGGGTCACGTAAATCGCCGGGATATCCGTCTGGTGGAGCAGCTCTCGCAAATCGAGGAGCAGCTGTTCGCGCAGGGTGCGGTCAAGCGCGCCTAAAGGCTCGTCCAACATCAACAAACGCGGGCGCGGCGCCAGCGCCCGGGCGAATGCGACCCGCTGTTGTTCCCCACCGGAAAGATCCGTCACCCGCCTGCGGGCAAATGGTCCCAGATTTACCAGTTCCAACGCCTCAGACACGCGCTTTTGAATTTCCGCCGCGGGTAAGCCCTGCATGCGCAGCCCAAAAGCGACGTTTTCGGCGACATTTCGGTGCGGGAATAACGCGTAATCTTGAAACATTAAACCAAACTGCCGGCGATGAACCGGCAGTTGAGAAAGATCTTGCCCATCCCACGAAATTTTGCCCGATTCGAGTTCTTCTAATCCGGCGATCAAGCGCAGCAGCGTGCTTTTTCCACTGCCTGAAGGACCTAATAAGCAGACGGTTTCACCCTTGTCTACCTGAAAGGACACCCCTTGCAGCAGAGGCTTTTTCTCGTACGTCTTATAAATTTCGTGGACGTCCAGCATAGCAGCAGGTACCTCTGGGGCTATGCTACCACATATTCAGGCGCCTTTCCAAAAATTCTGGAGAGCCTGATATATTAAAGGACTAAGATCAAGCAAAATCCCTGCCCAGGATGTAGTTCTGCAGGCTGTTAATCGTGATGTCTTTTTGCGAAACAATCTCACGCACCAGATCGGTAGTCGAGATCAAACCCACCAGCCTGTCCTTCTCTAGAACCGGCAGGTGGCGGATATGTCGTTCAGACATGATCGCCAAACAATCGTCAATCAATTGGTCCGGTTGGACGAAATAGACCTGGCTGGTCATCAGGTTCTTAACCGGGGCGCTCAATTGCAGGGCGTGGTCGCGAGCTGCTTGACGGGCAAAATCCCTCTCCGAAAAGATTCCTTTGACCTGGTCCTTTTCTACAACCACCACGACCCCAATATCATGATCGAACATGATATTCAACGCATCCTGCAGCGAAGTATCCGGGGTGACTGACCAGACATCACCAGCCTTCTGCAACAGCAAATGTCGAACAGTCGTCATATTTCCTCCTTATATAATGAATCTGTCATTGCGAGGCCCGTTCTTTGGGCCGAAGCAATCTTCTCGAAGTTACGAGATTGCTTCGCTGCGCTCGCAATGACAGTTACACATTTGCGTGGTCCAATTCATTGCGAGCGGCTTTTTTGATGTTTGGGGGAGTTTTTTTCCCTCGCGAGGGCAAAAAACTCCCAAACAGCGTATTGCGTGGTCGCCGCCAGCCCTGGCCCGCGTAGCGCGCCTGGACCCAGGGGGCCGACCAGCTTATCCAGGCTGTCTAAAAATTTCGTGAATGTATTGTAGAACGCATTTTTCCCCAAAACAAGTGATAAATGCCAAAAGAACATACGACAAATATTACATTTGTCACTTTTTGTATGTGATTATTGTCACAAACGATGTATGTTCTGGCGGTACATTTGAAAAGAAATCAGGTCAGATTGTGAAAATTTTTAAGAAGACCAATCCTCCCAGCACCACAATTTCGACGCCCGCATACAGCCAGATGCGCGGCGACAGGTTTTGGTCTACCATGTGGTATCCCCCGCCAGGGAGCCAATTAATGGACAGCAAGGGGCCGCTCATCCAGGCAAACGCCAGCCCACCCACCAGGCCGCCCATATGCCCCCAGTTGTCAATCCCGGGCGAAAGGCCCAGCATCAGGTTGACCGCCACAATTAAGAAAAGATTCCCTAAAAGCGAACGCGCTTGTTTACCAAAAAATTCCCGGTTGCGGTAGATAAACACGGCTTCCGCCGCGACCAGGCCAAACAATGATGTGGATGCGCCCAGGGAAGCATTGGGAGAAAAGTAAAACGAGACCACATTTCCAGCAATCCCGCTCAGAAAATACAGCAAAAGAAAACGGACTCGCCCGTAATATCGCTCCAGGCCTGGACCCAGGGCAAACAGCGCATACATATTGAACCCGATATGGATGAGGGAAGCGTGCAAAAAGATGGGCGTTACCAGGCGCCAAAACTGCCCGGCAATAATCGCCTGGTTGATCTTAGCCCCATAAGCCGCGAACAGATCAATTCCCATTTGAGATTCGGTCAGGTACTGACCGGCAAACATCAGGACAGTGATTCCCAGCAGTGTATAAGTCACCCAGGGCGTAAAATCCTGGCGGCGAAGGGGTTGGGCCGGCTGCTGACCGCCTTGCTCAGGTCCGGAAAAAGGGGATTGTATGCTCATAAACTGATTCTCCTGGGAACCACGCGGTGGTGTTCAGCTTCAATAATCGCTTCGATAGCGTCAACTGCCCTATCCAGACAATCCTGGGCATTCACCACAACATAGTCAAACTCCGGTATGCGGGTCAATTCCTCGCGAGCTGTGATCACCCGCACTCTCATGCTTTCCGGAGATTTCAGTTTGGCGCGCCAGCAAACGTTGAATCCATTCCTCCTGGTTGGCGGGGATAAGAAAGATAAGCACGGCTTCAGGACATTTTTTTCGGATGGTCGCGGCGCCCTGCACATCGAGGCGCATGATCACATCTTTTCCCGTCTGCAATGCGTCGCGCACCTGGCTTTTGGGAATACCTTTATACTGGTCGTAAACAATGGCATATTCCAATAATTCGTCGTTTTGTATCATCTGCTCAAATTTTTGCTCGCTCACGAAAATGTAATCTACCCCATTCACTTCCTCTTTGCGGATCTTGCGGCTGGTCGCTGTGACCACAAAGTGCAGGTCGGCTTCCCTGCGCTGCAGGGTGCGCACTACCGCGTCTTTGCCAACACCCGACGGTCCGGAAATGACAATCAATAAGGGCTGCGGGTGGTACAGGTCAAACGATATAAATTCTGCTTCCATGATTTCCCTTTCAATAAGGGGATTTATATGCAATTCTGAGAATAGCCTGATTATAATTGAAAGTATTTAGTTCACCTTAGAATATCATGGGGATCCTGTGAATACCAGGGCGGTACCCCGTAGCTTGCTGCAATTGGCTATATTGAATTCAAGAAAACTCGAGGTGGCGTATGCCTTTTTATGACTATCGCTGTTTGGACTGCCGGCGGAAATTTGATCTCTTTATGACATATTCCGATTATGGCGCCAAGACAGTGCTGTGCAAGCACTGCCAGAGCTCGAATGTCCAGCGGCTGATCAACAAAGTACGCTTTGCCCGCTCGGATGAAAGCCGCATGGAAAGCCTGGCAGATCCCTCCAACCTGGCGGGGCTGGAAGATGATCCCAAATCTCTTGGGAAAATGATGCGCCAGATGAGCGGCGAAGTCGGGGAAGACATGGGCCCGGAATTTGACGAGGTGATCCATCGCCTTGAATCCGGGCAATCGCCGGAACAGATTGAAAAAGAGCTTCCGGAATTAGGTGAAGCCGGCGGACCAGGCGGTGATCCTGATGGCGAACTTGGCGGCCTGGGCGGATGGGGGATGGGCGGTTGGGAGACGACCTCGGCGACGATCTGTGACCTTCACGATCCCAGCGCTGCTTGCAGCTGTTCAAACGTTGTCATCTGTGAAATTTTTTGCAGGAAATCTGCGAGTGATTTACTACGGCTGCGCAGCTCCACCACCGCCGGGCCTACCGGGTCTGTGCCCGCTGCGCCGCCGCCCGGGCTGTCGGCATACGCCCCATTAAAAGCGAAATAAGCCTGGTTCAGTCGCCGGATCAAATAGCCATTGTCCCAAAAAACCTGGCGGCGGGCTTCCATATACGCTTCTGCTTCTTCTATTTTTCCATCTTTGAGCATCTGATCTACCGTCACCCGCGTGATGCGCATTTCTTTATTGAATTGAAAACCCTGCGGTTCGGGCGTCGGGACAGGCGTTTTCTGCCCCGGCGGGGTGGGGCTGGGGGTCGGCTGCGGTTTTGGCAAATATTCCGGATAAAATCGCCGGATCAATTCCTGACTGACTTCTTTCCCCACGATATTCGCGGTGGTCTCGTTCATCGTCCGCAGCTGCCCTGAAATGAAATAATTTAATCCCAGGGGGCGCAGGAAAAGGTAATTGTGCGTCCACTCGTGTGAAACAACCTCCCCCAGCCAGGGCAGGTTGGTGGTGCTCATGACCATAGTCGGATAAATCCCGATCCCGCCGATGGGCGACACCAGGGCCGAAACGTTCAATGCGGTCTCCACCTGCTTTTCAAGCGCCACCATCTGGTCGAGAGTCAGGTTTGGATCCAGCGAAATATTGTCATCCTGCCGGATCACGTTGCGCGGAGAAATGATTAATGCGTAAGGCAGCGGGGTTGTATGGAACAGCACCGGTGGGATCGGTTGTCCGGCAACCCCCAGGCCAAATTCATCCAGAATTTCACTGACCTGTTTTTGGAAGATTTCTTCCGCGGTTGGACCCAGGAGGCTGCGTTTGCTGCGCAGCTCAGTTAACTGGTCTTGCCAGGGTTTTAATCGGGGTTCTTTATCGGTAATTTTTGGATCAGCATAAATCAATTCAACTTGATGCTCCGCCTGATCGATATCCTGAACAATCTTCAGGTAGTTTTTAACCACCGCATGCTGTTCATCATCGGTCAAATAATGGGGGACTGAAAGCGATGCCTGCCCCAGCTTTAATAGCAGCGCATCAACCGTCCAACTGACATAATCAAATTCCATGATCCTGGTGTACTGCCGCACCTGGTCAGACGGATTGATCGGCGACACATTGCTGCCCACCAATAAAATAAGCATCAGAAGAAGAACCAGTGAATTCTGAAAAACCTGTGAAGCCAGCCGCATTTGTGTATCCTATTATTAATAATGCTTAATGATCCTTGTACAAAGCCTGTACTCTGTGATAAATCATGTTATGATTCGTGCCAATCAGTTTAGAAAGGAACGTTGTTTATGAAACGCGCTTTGATTATAATCGTTTTGATCGGCGTGATCGGTGCAGCAGGTTTTTTTATATATTCAAATTACCGGCAGGCTCAGGCAGCCAATCAAAATAGTTTTCAGACTGTAACACTGGCAAATGGTGATCTTACCGCCATGGTTGGGGCCACGGGCACCGTACGCGCCAACCAATCCACCACGGTAAACTGGCAAACCTCAGGCAGGATTGGCAAGGTTAACGTCAAAGTGGGAGACCAGGTGACAGTCAACCAGGTCCTGGCCGAATTGGATTCCACCACCCTTTCGCAGAATATCATCCTGGCGCGCTCCGACCTGGTGACCGCCCAGCGCAACCTGGATAACCTGAAAGACTCGACCCTCGCCAGATCCCAGGCGGAACAAAGCCCTGGCAGACGCCCAAAAGGCCCTGGCAGACGCCAAAACCGACCGCTTTCGCAAGAACCTGGCACGGGTCTCCCAGGCAACCATCGATTCTGCCAGAGCGGATCTGATCATCGCCCAGGACGCCCTGAAAAAAGCCCAGGAGAACTACGATAAATTCGTCAACCGGCCTGAAGACGATGTGATGCGCGCCCAGGCGTTCAGCCGTCTGGCTGCTGCCCAGCAAAAAGTGGACCAGACCCAATGGAACCTGGATTGGCTGCTCAGCACGCCTAACACGGTCGAAGTCGCCCAGGCAGACGCGGCCATTGCTGTGGCCCAATCGCAATTAGATGATGCCCAGCGAGAATGGGACCGCCTGAAGAACGGCCCCGACCCCAATGACCTGGCTGCGGCCCAGGCCAAGGTCGATTCGATCCAGGCAACGTTAGACCTGGTCCAGGTCAAAGCGCCTATCAACGGCACAGTCACCGATGTCATCCGCCATGGTCGGCGACCAGGTCAACGCGGGAACGGTATCTTTCCGTATCGACGATCTCTCCCACCTTCTGGTGGATGTTCAGATCACCGAAGTGGATATCAATCGGGTTAAAGTCGGGCAGCCTGCCAAAATGACCTTTGATGCCATCTCGGGCAAGGAATACAACGGTAAAGTTACCGAAGTGGCCAATTTTGGGGTGACCCAACAGGGTGTCGTGAACTTTACGGTTACCGTCGAACTGACTGACGCTGGATCCCACCGTACAACCTGGAATGACTGCCGCCGTCAATACTGACTGTCGAGCAGCTAAACAACGTTCTCCTCGTCCCCAACCGGGCAGTTCGCCTGCACAGCGGACAGCGGGTGGTGTATGTATTGAAAGACAACCAATCCACAGCCGTAGACATTACCATCGGCGCCACGTCTGACACCTACAGCGAAGTCATCCGGGGTGATGTAAAAGCCGGCGACGAAGTCATCTTGAACCCACCGACTGAGTTACCCACCGGACCGGGCAGTTTTGGCTCGTTCGGGAGGTAAGGTTATGGAAGACTGGGTAATCGAAGCCAGTGACCTGCGAAAAACCTACAAAATGGGCTCGGTGGAAGTACATGCCCTGGCGGGGGTCTCCTTCAAGATCCGGCGGGGCGAAATTGTCTCGATCATGGGTCCTTCCGGCTCGGGCAAGTCAACCCTGATGAACATCCTGGGCTGCCTGGACCGTCCAACCAGCGGCAGTTATTTGCTGGACGGCGAGGAAGTTGCCCATCTCAACAGCGATCAGTTGGCGATGATCCGCAACCGTAAGGTGGGGTTCGTATTCCAGAGCTTCAACCTGCTGCCGCGCGCCACAGCCCTTTCCAACGTGGAGCTGCCCATGCGCTATGCCGGGGTGAGCCACGGGCGGGCAGACCGCGCCCGGCAAGCCCTGGAATCGGTGGGGTTGGCGGACCGGGTGCATCATAAACCGACCGAGCTTTCGGGCGGGCAGCAGCAGCGGGTGGCTATCGCCCGGGCGTTGGTCAACGACCCGGCCATTCTGATGGCCGACGAACCGACCGGCAACCTTGATTCGAAATCCGGCAAAGAAATTATGGAGCTGATCCTGACACTGAACCGCGAGCGGGGCACAACCATCCTGGTGGTAACCCACGATCCGCGGGTGGCGGAGCAAACCCAGCGCGTGATCCGTCTAGAGGATGGATTGCTATTGGAGCGCTCAGCATGAACCTGTCTCAAGCCATTATCGAAGCCCTGGAGAGTTTGAGCGCCAACAAGCTGCGTTCAGGGCTGACCATCCTGGGGATCGTGATTGGGGTGGCTGCGGTGATTGCCATGCTGGCTGCTGGAACCGGGGCTCAGAACACGATCACCGGCTCGATCAGCGGTATTGGCACCAACTTACTGTTTGTATTCAAAGGAAACCTCACCGAACAGGTGCGCAACGTCCAGCCGCTGACCACGGCAGGATGCGGCCGCTCTCATGGATGAATTCCTGGCGCCATCCGTCGCTGGGGTTGCGCCTGTGATCCAAAGGAGCCTGGTTGTTACTTTTGGCGGCGAACAGACGACCGCCCAAGTCAACGGGGTCACCCCAGATTACTTCAACGTGCGCAATTACAAAATTACCGAAGGCGCATATATCACCGACGAGCAGGTCCTCGGTCAAGCTTCCGTGGCCTTGATCGGACCGCAAGTAGCCGATAAATTATTTGGCAGGAAAGATGGCCTGGTAGGAGAAACGATCCGTATCGAAGGGCAACCGTTCCGGGTAATCGGGGTGCTGGAATCGAAAGGCGGCGGCTCCTTCGGCAGCCAGGATAATGTGGTGGTCGTCCCCTTTTCCACCGGCCAGGCCCGCCTGATCCGCCGTTCGATGGACCAGGTGGATGTGATATACGTACAGGCTACCGATCCAGAAGCAGTTCCGCAAGCCTCGCAGGAAGTCGCTGACATCCTGCGCACCCGCCATCGCACCGCCCTGGGCGCCGATGACTTCACCGTTTTTACCCAACAGGACTTTTTAGCTACAGCCCAAACTATCACCGGCGTGCTGACCATCTTCCTGGGCGGGGTGGCAGCCATCTCCCTGCTGGTGGGTGGTATTGGTATCATGAACATCATGCTGGTCAGTGTGACCGAACGCACGCGCGAGATCGGGCTGCGTAAAGCCCTGGGTGCGCGCAAGAAAGATATCTTGATCCAATTTTTGACCGAATCATCCCTGCTCAGCCTGTTTGGCGGCCTGATCGGGATTGGCCTTCGGCTGGTTCATTGGGTATGTTGTGGGCCGCGTAGCCGCCGCTAGCGGTACGCCCTTCACCCCTGAAGTTGGCCTGGATGCGGTCCTGCTGGCGACCCTGTTCTCGACCGCGGTCGGCCTGTTCTTTGGCATCTATCCGGCCAATCGGGCCGCAAACCTGGAACCGGTGGAAGCGCTGCGTTACGAATAATCATCGAAAAATCCCTTTCTTGGTAAAATGGTCGTACAAGGTTCGTCATCCTGACAATTTCTATCCTAAGGAGCTATAAATGGCTGCGTGGAAAATCTTGCTGACCGATGGATTGGAGGAGAATGGCCAGGCGTTAATGCGTGCCTCGGCCGAAGTCGTGAACCAAAATGGCATATCCGCGGACGATCTGCTCAAGGTGATTGGTGATTACGACGCACTGGTGGTGCGCGGGCGAACCAAGGTTACCGCGGCTGTTTTTGACGCAGCGCAGAAGCTTAAAGTGGTCGGGCGGTCCGGGGTAGGCGTCGACAACATCGACCTCATTGCTGCCAGAGCACACGGCGTCACAGTGGTAAACGCCCCCATTGCGACAACTGTTTCGGTCGCCGAGTTAGCCATGGGTTTGATGCTCTCGATGATTCGCGACATTCCCCGCGCGGATACCGCCATGAAGAACGGAAAATGGCTCAAGAAAGAACTTGAAGGGGTCGAGTTGTTCAAAAAGACACTGGGGGTCATCGGGTTTGGCCGAATTGGCGCGGCTGTGGGTGTGCGTGCATCAGCTTTTGGAATGCGCATCCTGGGATTCGATCCTCTACTATCTGCAGAGGAAATTTCCGGCCGCGGTGCCCAACCAGTTACTTTCGATGAATTACTGGCTCAGTCCGATTTCATCACCCTGCATATTCCTCTAACCGCCGCTTCCAAAAACCTGCTGAACGCGGAAGCCTTCGACCGGATGAAAGCCGGGGTGCGCATCGTTTGCGCCGCGCGCGGTGGGGTCATCGATGAAGACGCCCTGTTGGCTGCCCTCGAAACGGGCAAGGTAGCTTCGGCCGCACTTGACGTATTTACCACCGAGCCGCCTGGCCAAACCGCGCTGGCATGCCATCCGCGGGTGGTTTGCACCCCGCATATCGGCGCGCAGACGGTAGAAGCCCAGGCCCGCGCTGCAGAAGATATCGGCAGCGAAGTACTGGCGGCGCTGGCAGGCCAATCCTTGCGCTGGAAAGTTGCGTAAGCAATCCTTTCAAAGCATACTTTGGATGTTTGTTTGATGCGATTTCGTCGCTCAAACATACATACTGTCATCATTTGCCCCACGGGGGCCGCACACTCTGTGCGCCCTGCGGGTGGAGTGTGCGTGGCTTACGAAGTGCGAACAGCTTTTATTTTGAAAGGAAGAAACCAATCCCATGGATAATCTCAATCGGCTCAAATCACTTGCCGGCGAAATCATGGATATTCAGTCTGCGGTTGCCCTCTTGGGCTGGGACCAGCAAACCTATATGCCGCCTGGTGGGGCAGAGGACCGCGGTGACGCGCTCTCCACTCTCTCCAACCTTTTGCACCTGAAAATTACCTCTCCTGAGGTGAGCCAACTTCTTGAGGATTTGCGCCCGGTACAGGCCGGAATGGATCCTGATTCAGACGATGCCCGTTTGATCAAAGTCACCCGACGAGAGCATGAAAAAAGGGTGAAGGTCTCTTCGGAGTGGGTCATCGAATTTGCGAAAGTCACCACCATGGCTCATTCGGCCTGGGAAGAAGCCAAAAAGAAATCCGACTTTTCCATTTTTCAACCCCACCTGGAGAAAATTGTCAGCTTACGGCGCGATTATTCTTCATTTTTTGCCCCTTTCGATCACGTTTACGACCCTCAGTTAGATGACTTTGAGCCAGGGATGAAAACCGCTGAAGTCCAGGCTATTTTTAACGAGGTGCGCCCGGTGCAGGTCACATTGATCAAACGCATCACCGCCCAAACAGTGGTGGATGATTCTTTCCTGCGCGCCAGCTATGATGAAAAAGACCAGTGGGATTTTGGCGTAGAGGTCATCACGCGCTTCGGCTATGATTGGAACCACGGCCGCCAGGATAAAGCCGTTCATCCCTTTACCCAGACCTTGGGAATTGGCGATGTGCGCGTCACCACCCGAGTAGAACCCAGCCGGGTGGCGACCGCCCTGTTTGGCACCATGCACGAGGCCGGGCATGCGTTGTATGAGTTAGGCGTGGATCGTTCTGTGAGGCGCACCCCTATGGCATCTGGCGCATCGATGGCCCTGCACGAATCACAGTCGCGTATGTGGGAAAACCTGATCGGCAGATCCCTGCCATTTTGGAAATTCTTTTATCCTCGTTTCCAGGAAATGTTCCCTGAGCAGGTTGGTAAGGTCAGCCTGGCAACTTTTTACCGGGGAATTAACAAAGTCCAGCCTTCCTTCATCCGAGTTGAAGCCGATGAAGCCACGTACAACCTGCATATTATGCTAAGGCTGGAACTGGAAATTGCCTTGCTCGAGGGCAACCTGGCGGTCAAGGATTTGCCCCAGGCCTGGAACCAGCGGATGCGCGAATACCTGGGGGTGATCCCGCCCAACGACTCCGTAGGCGTGCTGCAAGACGTGCATTGGTCCGGCGGCATGTTTGGATACTTCCCGACGTATGCCCTTGGCAACCTGGTCTCGCTCCAGTTGTGGGAAGTAATTCAAAAGGACCTGCCAGACCTGGATAACCAGATTACCCGGGGCGAATTTGGAGAGCTGCTGTCCTGGCTGCGCGAGCATGTCCACCGCTACGGCGCCAAGTTTGAGCCGCAGGAACTGGTGAAAAAGATAACCGGTTCCAAGATCAATCCCCAGCCGTACCTGCGCTACCTGCAAGCCAAATATGGAGAAATTTATCATCTGTAAGCATTTCATCCAATAGAGCTTGAGGCGAGAGCCGTCGCCCGGTTTACAGTGCTGTAATGTGACCTCATATCGCCACTGTAAGCCGGGCGATGCGCTGAATTTGCGCTAAAATTGGATGAGTGAATTTCATGCGCACACGGATGGACAAGAAAAGTTTTTGGTCGCGAATACCAACTGGCATGCTCCTGCTGCTGGTGATGTCGGGCTGCGCCCTGCCTCATCTCGAGGCTCCTCAAATCCCGCCTGCTCCAACCGACACCATGGTCTCGCAGTTCACAGCTACACAACCCGCATCCAGTGCCACTTTCCAGCCGGTTGGCACCAAAGGACCAGGTGTCGTGCCCCAATCTTCAACCCCGCCGCCGGCAGGTACGCCTGCCACGACCAGCAAGCCCGGAACACCGACGAAGAGCCCGACCATCACCCTCACCCCCACCATAACCCTTACGCCAACCAAAACCCTTTCCCCGACCATCACCCTGACCCCCTCGAAAACATTGATCCCCACCCGCACCCTCTGGCGCTGGTCAACCTTTACCCCGATTCCAACCCGCACGCCGACCATCACGCTCACCCCCACCCCGCCCCAGGCTTTCCTGCGCATCCTCCGCCCGGGAGATTTCTCCAAGCTGCTTTCACCCATCCAGGTCGAGGCCAGCGTTTCGCCGGGTGAGGACGGATTGGTGTTAGTCGAGCTTTTCGGAGAGGATGGGCGTTCCCTGGTACGCCAACGCCTGGATTACCGTGAGTATATCGATCGTTCGATCGCGATTGCTCCAAAACTGGAATTTAAAATAAATGGAGTGGCTGAGCTAGGCCGGCTGGTGGTCAGTGTTAATGACCGCTACGGGCGCCAGGCCGCCCTGGCTTCCATTGATATTGTGCTCTTTTCAATCGGTGATAACGATTTTAATCCTGCCCTCAGCGGCATGGCGCCCTTTATTTTTCGCTCGCCTGTAGCCGACCAGGTGATCAAAGGCGGTATTCTGGCAGTGCGCGGTCTGATCAGGCCGGTTAATGTAAACCCCGTTTTATTAGAACTGCTCGATGAAAAGGGCCAGCTGTTGGCCAATGCCAGCATGAAAATAGATCTGCCGTCAGGTGTGCTCAGCCATAATCCATTTTCTGTAGACCTGACCTACAAAGTCAGTGGACCTACTCATGCGCGCCTGGTACTGCGCCAGGAAAGCACCGACCGCATCCCCGGCACGGTTGCCTTATGGTCCATCCCCGTCCTGTTGAACCCTTAGTGAGCCAGCTTCACCATCTTTTCGGTCGCTTTTAACCCATGTCCGGTGAACACCGTTACAATGCGCTCGTCTTGCGGCGCATGTCGTAAATATTGCGCAACCCCAGCCGTGACCGCCGCGGATGTCGGCTCAATATAATAGCCTTGCCGGGCTACAGCCCACAGCGAAGTGATAATTTCCTCTTCGGTAACAGTCAGCAGCTCTCCCCCGCTGTACCGCACCGCTTCAATAATTTGCATCCCCCGCACCGGCGCAGCGATGGCAATACCCTCTGCCAGGGTATCTATTTTCGCGATGGCTGGCACATGGTCCAGTCCCTCCCGAAATGCCATCGCCAGCGGGGCGCAGCCTTCAGCTTGAATGCCTATGAGTCTGGGCAAAGTACGGATCAAACCCGCCATGAGCAGCTCATTAAAACCGATGGCGGCGCCGAGCAATAATGTGCCGTTGCCGACCGGGAGGATTACCGTATCCGGAGCCTGCCAGCCAAGCTGCTCTACCACCTCATAGGCCCAGGTCTTCGTGCCGTGAAAGAAGAAAGGATTCCATGAATGGCTGGCGTAATATAACCGCGCCGCAGCCGCCGTCACAGCCCGGGCTGTATCCTCACGCGAACCGGGGATGCGCTTGAGATCCGCGCCGTACAGCTGGATCTGAGCCAATTTGCCCATCGCGGTGCTCTCCGGCACGAATATCTGGCACGCGATACCGGCCGCAGCGCAGTACGCCGCCACAGCGCACCCGGCATTCCCGGAAGAGTCTTCAACCACTGCCTGGATGCCTAGCTCTTTAACCTTGCTGATCAAAAGGGCCGCTCCCCGATCTTTGTATGAACCCGTCGGAAAGAGCTGGTCTTGCTTGACCAGAACTTTTCGCCCATTGAAGCTCACCGGCGTCAGCGGCGTAAATCCTTCGCCAAATGTGACCCGATTTTCATCATGCGCCAGCGGCAAGGCTTCACGGTAGCGCCATAGGCTGGGCGGGCGCGACCGGATCTTCTCCAGGTCAAATGCCGGTGTAAATTCGATATCCAGCAGGCCTCCGCAAGTACATCTCCAGACTGGCGATTGGAGAGAATAGGTCTTTTTACAATCCCGGCAAATTAATTGGTCCATAGGCTGCTCCAAAACAAAAAATGGGCTGGTTTTCGCTTACAGCGAAAACCAGCCCATTCCTGATAAATTCTACTTATTTCCCTTGCTGTTTAACACGCCCAGCCCGGTAATATCCTTGGTGATCTTGGGGCTTCCGTAATAGCTAACCGAACCTGCGCCGCTGATCTTGACGGTTAACTCGTTGCGCGCCCAGACATCGGCGTTTCCGGCCCCTGTCAGATTGACCGTGGTACGCTGGCTGTCCAGGTCCCCGCCGCTGAAATTTCCCAGGCCGTTCAAATTGACCGTCTGGGTGGTGGCTTTGCCCGCCAGGTCCACATTTCCGGCCCCAGTCATGGTAACAATAAGGTCGCCGGAATTTATTTTGCTAATTTTAATATTGCCCGCTCCGCCAACTTTAACTGTCACTGCATCGGCCTGCAGGCTGTTCATCGTTACACTGCCCAGACCCTGCAAATCCAATTGGGAAAGGCTGCGTACCTTGAGCTCAAACTTGACGGTACGCGTAGGGCGGACCATATCTTGCCAGTTGTTGCTTTCAAAACCGATGGTAAGGTTGCCGTCGGATACGGTGGTCTTTATTCGAGGCATGATATTGTCTTCTGCCTCAATCGTCAGACCTTCAGTGGTTCCCTGGATTATGTTCAGCTCACCCAATCCCGCAAATGTCACGGATGTGAATCCGCTTACCTGGCGGTTTTCGGTGACAAGTTTTCCCGATCCAGAAACCATATTGATCTCACAGGCGCTCGTGAGGATCGCGATCAACAGAACGGAGATGACAACTATCAAAGGCTTCTTCATGTTTCCTCCTTGGATACACATATATAATACGTCAAAACCCCCAAAAAGGTTCCAGGCCTCAGGTCTTGATGGTTAATTTCTCATCCTCGATTGCCCAAATCGCAGTTGCGAACCCCTGGATAAAATAGCGATCGTGCACCACAGCTAAGATCGTGCCATCGAACCCGGTTAATGCCTGCTCAAACCGGCTGCGGGCTGACAGGTCCAGGTGGTTAATGGGTTCATCCAGCAGCAGCAAGTTGCAGCCGCCCGCAGCCAAACATGCCAGGGATAGGCGTGCCCGTTCTCCGTAGGAAAGCTTTTCGACGGGGGTAAACACATCATCTTGCTTGAATAAAAATTTTGAGAGGAACTCACGTTCCGCGGTTTCGTTCATGGAGGTATATTTGCGGATCGTCTCAAGCACGTTGAGCTTGCCGTCAAGCTCTTCCTGCTCCTGCGCCATATAGCCGGGGCGCACCCCCGATCCCAGGCGCAGCTTGCCGTTGATAGGCGGCAGCAGTCCGGCAATGGTGCGCATTAAAGTAGATTTCCCCGATCCATTCGGGCCAATTAAAGCCACCCGCTGCCCGTAACGCAGCACAAGATCGATGTGTGCCAGCACAGCCTGTCCATCATAGCCTACTGCCAGATCTTCGCATACCACCACATCCCGCCCGGTTTCACCGGCAGTGTTCCAATCGATTTTCATCTCCCAAACCAGTTTCGGCTTTTCAATTTTATCGTCAGACAATAATTTTCCTATCCGGCGTTCGATCTTCTTGGCGCGCCCGATTGTACCCAATCCACGGTTGGCAAAGAAACCTTTTGCGAATTTATCACCCGTATCGGCTTTTCCACCTTTACGAAACTGGGCAATGCCCCGCAGATGCGCAGCGGCGGCACGCAAACGGCCGATTTCTTCCAACTGGTCAGTGTAAGCCTCCCACTGTTGCTCTCTTTCGTAGTGCTTCTGCTCCAGGTAAGCCTGGTAGTTCCCTTCATAAATCCGCCCGCGGTGGGTGAACTGGTCGATCTCCAGAATGCTGGTGGCGACCCCATCCAAAAATGCGCGGTCATGCGACACCAATAAAACGGCTCCTTGAAAGCCGTTCAGCCAATCTTCAAGCCACTCCAGCATGCCGATGTCCAGGTGGTTGGTCGGTTCATCCAGCAGCAGGAGCTGCGGGTTTGAAAGCAGCGCGCCCGCCAGCGCCAGGCGCGTCTTCTGACCACCGCTTAAGATCCCAGCCAGTGTTTCAGGCGGAATTTCACCCAACCCCAGGGCTGCCAGCACCCCGGGTCCACGCCCGGCGGTTTCCGATACAATCTGCAGCTGCGCCAGAATGGTGTCGTATTCGTCCAGGATCTCCGGTTGGTCAGGATCGTCCCCCAGCGACATCGCAAGCACCTCCAACCTTTCCGAGAGCCCTTCCAGATCGCCTTCCATCCGGTTTATATATCCCTCCACGGTTTCATCCCCCTCAAATTCAAAACCCTGCGGAAGGTATCCCACGCGCACATCAGACGGGTCAAAAAGCACCGCGCCGCTGTCGGCTTTTTCCAGCCCCATTAATATGCGGATCAAGGTGGATTTTCCACACCCGTTCGGCCCAACTAGGGCTAAACGTTCGCCAGCATTTATCGTAAAACTGATCTGGCTGATGACGAGATCAACCCCAAAAGACTTGGAAATATTTTGTACTTTAAGCATATGTTCAGCCCATAGAAAAAAAGAAAACCAAGGGCATTTGCCCTCGGTCAATATGAAAACATGGTCTCAGACCAGAACAATCCCCAGACGAACGACAAATTTTTACAGGCTGGAATGCATCCCATTCTCCTTGCTGAATAACGACTCGAGTATTTTACCATAATTTCGTTACGCGAGATTCAAAATTGCCTTCTTTACCAACTCATCGCGATTCCTTTTCTGGTATACTTTTGCGATGAAAGGGCCTCGACGCCTGTATGGGTAAAATACTGAAAATCCTTGGAACCGGGCTGGTCAACGCCTACGATGCCGCATTTTCTATCGTGCTTACCAATATCTACTTCGTTTTATTGACCATCCCGGTTGTAACACTCCCTCTGGCAGTAGCCGGTATATATTACACAAATTTCCAGATCGCATCCGGCGAGTCGGTGGATTGGAAGACTTTTTTCGTGGGCATAAAACACTTCTGGTGGGCAGGCATCCGCTGGACTTTGGTTAATGGGGTGGTCATATTTAGCCTGGTATTTTATATCTTCATGTTGCTCGACCGGGGGGAAATTTGGGCTTCGGCTTTACTTGGCCTGGATTTGGGTGTGTTAGCATTCTGGGTGATCATGCAGTTCCTCACATTTCCGATGATGCTCATTCAAGAAAAACCAGGGCTATTTATGGCATTGCGGAATACTGTGGTGTTCATCATGCATTGGCCCGGTTTCAGTTTCGCCTTCTTATTCCCCATCGTAATCCTGGCGGTCGCCAGCATCTACCTTCCACCCCTGTGGATATTTTTAAGCATCGGATTAGTCGCTTTTCTGGGCTGTTACGCGGTCTACTACCGCATCGAGAGCGACCGGCATCCTGAATTATTCAAAGATCCCCGCCATGATGATTCGCTCAAATGGCAATAAAGGGGTTGACATTATTAACAAAAATGGTATATCTACATTGCTTGCAGAATATATATTGGCATGCTATAATGGCTTAACTCCAGTACTATGGTCAAAATTAATGGTTTGTTCTAAGGCTAATCTGTAGTGCGACACGCAGATTGCCATCTACTCCAGAGGTTTCCAGTCAATCCAAGACAAATAGACACCCTGTGAACAACAGGTGGGGGTAGTTCGGTTATACCTATATTTTTTGTTAAGAGACATTCATCCCATGAAACTTCTCGAACTTGAAAACGCTCCTTTAGCGACGCTGCGCGAGATGGCTAAAGAGCTAAATATTCCCAACGCAGCGCGGCTGAAGAAGGAAATTCTTCTGATCAAAGTCCGCCAGGTCGAAGCCGAACGTGAAGGCCTAGAAGTTCGCGGTGGCATTTTGGAGATTATGAACGAAGGGATCGGATTCCTGCGGACCAATTACCAGATTGGCTCGGACGATGTTTACGTCTCGCAGGCTCAGCTCCGCCGATATGATCTCCGGTCAGGCGATTTGGTGATTGGGCATGTTCGCCCGCCTCGAGAATCCGAACGCCATTACGGCCTGCTCAAAGTTGAGACCATCAATGGGCTTCCGCCCGAAGAGGCTCGCTCCAGGACTACGTTTGAAAGCCTGACCCCCATTTTCCCGGACAAACGCTTTGATCTTGAAATCGACCGCGGCATTTTAGCGACGCGCCTGATAAATCTGATCGCGCCTATTGGGCGTGGGCAGCGCGGCATGATCGTATCTCCGCCGAAAGCCGGGAAAACGACAATCCTCAAGCAAATTGCCAATTCAATCTCCACCAAGCACCCCGATGTTCACCTGATCATTGCCTTGATCGGTGAGCGGCCTGAGGAAGTCACCGATATGGATCGTTCGGTGGATGCCGAGGTGGTCGCCTCGACCTTCGACGAGCCGGTTTCCTCCCATGTCCGCACGGCAGAAATCACCCTGGAACGCGCCAAACGCCTGGTGGAAGTCGGTCGCGATGTGGTGATTCTGATGGATTCCCTCACCCGCCTGGCGCGTGCCTATAACCTGGTGGTGAATCCTTCTGGGCGCACCCTGTCGGGCGGCATGGACCCGTCCGCGCTGTACCCTCCCAAGCGTTTCTTTGGGGCGGCACGCAACCTCGAGGAAGGCGGCTCGCTCACCATCATCGCTACCGCCATGGTGGATACCGGATCGCGCCTGGATGATGTGGTGTACGAAGAATTTAAAGGCACTGGCAATATGGAGCTTCATCTCTCGCGCCGCCTGCAGGAACGCCGCACCTTCCCCGCAATTGACATTGAGCGTTCCTCGACCCGCCGGGAAGAGCTGCTGCTTGGGCCGGATTTGCTCCAGCGTTCCTGGTTGATGCGCCGTATGTATATCCAGATGATCAGCCAGCAGCCACAGGGTGCAGGTATGGACCCCGCTGTTGCCACTGAAGCAATTTTGCAGAGAATGTCAAAAACACGCACCAATGAAGAATTCCTGGAGAGCTTGACGGAGGATATGTGACCTTTAAACCCGCAAAAACGGGGAAGCCAGCAGCGAAATCGGGAGGGTTCACCCAGTCTGTGCTTCCAAAGTTATTGTGGGGGGTTGCCATCCTGATGGTGGCGTTTACAGTGTATGTAGCCGTCAAAGGCACGCCCGTGGTGTTCTCTCAGACACTCAAGACGGCGGCTATTTCTCCTACTCTTGTTCCCACCGCGATCATCAGCCCGGAAGTAAACCTGCCCGACCTGGTGCCTGCGCGGCTCGAATCCCTGAGCCGCACTACAGAGCTGCATACCGATATTCCCAAACGCCCCAGTACTGAAGGCCAGGATTACGTCGTCGAATCCGGCGATTCCGTCTTTGCCATCGCGGAATATTTCAAACTGAAACCCGAGACCATCTTATGGGCGAATTACACCGTCTTGAATGACAACCCCGATATGCTGGGCCTCAATCAAAAGCTGTATATCCCACCCACAGATGGCGTCGTGCACAAGTGGAAGGCGAGCGATACGCTCGAAAAAGTTGCCAGCCAGTATAAAGCCAAAGTCCATGATATTCTGCTGTGGCCCGGCAATAAACTGGATATGATCAATCCGGTGGTGCAGCCCGGCACATTGATCATGGTCCCTGGCGGGCAGCGGGAGTTTATCCGCAGTTGGGTCATTCCCACCATCCCGCGCGGCGCTGCCGGCGTGGCGCTCAGTTTCCCCGGCGGCTGTAATACCGGCACCGGTGGAGCGATCGGCACCGGGGCGTTCATTTTTCCGGGTCCATCACACGCGATTTCCGGCAACACTTACTGGTCCGGGCACCTGGCGCTCGACTTTGCCATCGGCGCTGGCACCCCGGTCGTCGCCGCCGACAGCGGCGTGGTCGTATTTTCCGGTTGGTCCCCGGTGGGTTACGGCAACATGGTCATGATCGACCACGGCAATGGTTTCCAAACCCTTTATGCCCATCTGACGGCTGCCCTGGTGAGATGCGGTCAGAGCGTGGCGAAGGGCAATGTGATCGGCACCGGAGGAACCACCGGCAATTCGACTGGCCCGCATCTGCACTTTGAAATGCGCTATATGGGCGGGTTTGTAAACCCGATCCAGTACTTACGCTGAGAACCAAATATAAGACATTGGGTGTTATTTTGATGCGACTGCGTCGCATCAAAATAACACAGGCATTTTTTCAAGATCCACTTCCGGGCTACAGGCTTTTCTAATAAATGCGATGTTTCTGCGGGAGAATTCTCGCAGACACATCGCTCGTTTTTATAACTCCTGGCGGCGGAACACCAGCCAGGCGGCCAGCAAGCAGGCTGCGATGATGGCGCAGCTCACCCCAAGCGCGGTCCAGTAGGTTTGAGTTGGGTTTACAAACAATTCCGCGCCCCAATTAATTAGCTGTCCCGGCAAATACAGGCCCAGCCTGGGCAGCGAGCCGATGATCCCCAACACCAGGAGCACGCCAAAGCTGATCCCCGCTGCCGCAGCCTGCGAGCGGACCAGGGTGCTCGCCAATAATGTAATCGCGACATACACCAGGCAGTAAACCCATATCAACAGGTTGAGAGAAATCCACGCACCCGCATCCGGCGCTTTAAACAGGAAAGTCGTGTACCAGTATCCCAGCGTGCCGGCGACTGCCAGGCTGACAAAAAAGGAAAAGGCCAATGCCAGGAATTTTGCCAGCAGGAAAGGCCCGCGCCCCAACGGTTTGCTCAGCATCATGACCGCGGTGCCGCGTTCTTTCTCCTGGACAACCGCGCCCATCGCTAAAAAAATCGCCAGGAGCACTGCAAACTGGCCGATATTCTTGATATATTGGTCAATCGCGTCTTTGATTTCGGGCTGCGGGATCAACCCCACAAACTGCTCCCCGCCCGGGATCAGCGTGAACAACTGCGGCATAAACTTGGCCATCAGGGGAGAAGACATGCCAAACACCCCTATGACGATCAGCAGCACCAACAGCCGGCTGGTCCGCCATTGTTCAAGAATTTCTTTTTGAAGAGATGCAAACAGGTTCATAATTGCACCTCGTGATTCTCATTCACCAATTTCAAGAAAACATCTTCCAACGACGGTGTTACCACCTCATACCGGCGCAGGGGCAGATGCGCTGCCGCTGCTTCGCTCAATAACGCCCCACGCGCCAGTTTCATGTCATTAACCAGCACTCGCGCCGAATTCCCTGCTGGCTGAATGGAAACAACCCAATCCAGCTGTCCGAGATATAGCAGCCAGTCATTAAAATCCGCCTCACTGCCGCTTTCGCATTCCACTTCAAAAGCCGGAACGGTATAGCGCATTAACAATTCAGATTGGTTAGCTTCTTCCAAAAGTTTTCCGTGATCGATTATTCCCACCGTATCGCATACTCGCTCCACGTCCGCCAGGATATGGGTTGACATGAAAACCGTGCACTGCCCGCGCAATCCTTCGATCAGATCCAGCACTTCTTTGCGTCCGGCTGGATCCAGTGCGCTGACCGGTTCATCCAGAAAGAGGACCTCCGGCTGGTTAATCAAGGCCTGGGCCAGTCCTAACCGCTGGCGCATGCCGCGGGAAAAACCGCCGATGCGCCTTTTGGATACAGCAGTTAAACCGACCTGTTCTAATAACCGGACGGCACGATTTTTCCGGGTCGATGGGTCCAGGCCAAACAGCCGTCCCACGTGGTGCAGAAATTCCAGCGGATTCATCCAGGGATAGAAAGCAGGCTCTTCGGGCAAATAGCCCACCTTGGCCCGCACCGCTCCATCCGTCCCCAGGCTGACGCCCGCAACCTGAGCTTTTCCGCTGGTAGGGGGCGCCATCCCGGTCAGCATACGGATGGTAGTTGTCTTTCCTGCCCCATTTGGTCCAAGGAAACCAAAGATCGTTCCTTCAGCCACGGTCAGGTTGAGCCCATCCACCGCCCTGACGCTGCCGAAAACCTTTACCAGGTCTTGTGTGACAATTGCGGTCATTTTATTCCTCGCGGCCCACGATCAAATACACCACCGGACCGATCAGCTCCCCAAAGATTATGAAGATCACCCACATCCACTTTGGGCCTTTGACCCGCTCCCGGCGCGACAGATCGACCAGGCAGTAGATCGCCAATCCCAACTGAACCAGGATCAGCGGGATCAATAACGGCAGATATTGATTGATGAAATCCATGTTTCTTCCCTCCAAAGGAATTTCTTAAATCCGATGATTCTATTATATTGATTAATAGCACCTGGCCCATCCCCCTCAGGGTGAATAAGCCAGGTGCAATTGTACGAAGATACGGGCTTACTTCTTTTTTACCGGGATATAGATGTACAACACAGAGTCAGGTGAGAAATCATGAAACTCGTCGTTGTAAAATTCCATATCGAAAGACAAGGTGGTGTACCCCGACTGCGGCAGCCAGGTCTGGTAGATGTAGTTATAGGTATCTCGCATGGACTCCAACGAACCGTGGTGGGGAAAGACCGCGTATGTGTTTTCAGCGACCATGCGCACCACGGCCCACTCCGGCAGGTTTTCGGCTTTGGTGGTTTCTACCGCGGCGACATACTCAAAGCTCCCATCGTTCTGCATACTACCGCACCAGCCGAATGACTCTCGGATTGGTTTATCCGCCAGAGCGTTCATATGCGGGACAAACTTCCCCCACAACTCGCTGATCTCCTGGTGCTGGTTTTTGCCAAAATATTTCATACCAACCAGCATGAAAGCAGGTTTTGTTACAAATTTGGGTTCCATCAGTTGCTCCTCTTGGGTCGAACCATAAGTTGACGTGGAGGGAGGAAAGGAAGCTTTCTCAACCGGCATCTGCAGTTCGATTACCTCACACCGGGCATCATCCATCTCGGGGTCGGCGTGGCAGACTTCTCGCAGCGGCGCTGCCTGGTGAAAACCGTTAGCCTGGATCCAGGCATACAGCGCGGCAGTGGCATCAGCCAACCCCCATGCCGGACCAGAATGGACCACACAGGCCATGTGCGGCGCCGCCGGTAGAAACACAACCTGTTTACGAGGGGCAGGTTTTCCAGAATAGGCCGCCAGGTCAACGATCACCGCCACTTGCAGGTCAATATTATGCTCGGTATATTCTGCATTGTAGGTGATATGCACCCACTGGCCGGTAGACCGCAGCCCGTGCATCCGCAAGCCGGCGATCAATTCTCGCCGCATTTGGGCGGACCATTGTTCAGCCTGGCTGAGATCGGCAATCACCTGCCGCGCGCTGACTACAGGCAGTTTCGGTACACTTTTTAACACCACCTCATAGCCGCTCAAACCCCCGGATTGCTCAATCTGTTCCAGGCGAGTCTCTACCTGAACCAGGCGGGCCTGTTCAGTGAGCAAGCGCTCTTCTACTTCGAGCCGCTTCTGGTGCAGGATGCTGCGCAGTTCATCCATGTCCAGGTCGCGGTCGAGCAGTCCGGCGATCTGCTCTAAGGTAAAACCCATTTCCTTTAGCGCCAAGATGCGGTTTAATCGCGGAAGCTGGTCAAAAGAGTAGTAGCGGTATCCGCTGAAGCGATCCACCCAGGCCGGATTCAACAAGCCAATCCTGCCGTAATGGCGGAGAGCCTTGACGGTTACATAAGCTACCCGTGAGAAGTCTCCTATTTTGAGCACGCTTCCTTCCTCCTGTTGTTGTTCACAGTATAAAGCCTGCCCTTAGGGGAGAGTCAATAGATTTAGAACAGAATTTCAAAATTCGTTTATAATTTTACCATCAGGAGAAACCAAACATGACCCAAATTCTTGATAAAGCCCAACAATATATTACCCTCCGCGGGCGTAAAATAGACCAGGCGCGTTTTGCGCTCCATTTTTCTGGGGGATCACAGGCTACCTTTTTGGACACCCTGGCGGAATACCAGAACCCGGACGGCGGATTTGGCCATGCGCTTGAGGTGGACATCGAAGCACCCGGCAGTCAGCCTTTTGCCACTGAACTGGCTTTAGAATATTGTCTGAAAGCTGGCGTCCCAGGTGACCATCCACTGATCCAGAAAACAGTATCATACCTGGAAGAGACACAAGATGAAGATGGCTGCTGGCGCTTCACAAAGGATATCTACGCGCAACCTCTGGCCCCCTGGTTTCAGGGTTGGACCTGGCCAAACCTGAATCCTTCCTGCACTTTAGCCGGCATTCTGCGCGAATACGGTCTGGGTTCAGCCCTTCTTCACCAAAGAGTGGCTGACCTTTTCAAGAAATGGGCCAACCTGGGCGAATTTATCGAAGGCGAATTCTACGCGGTGAGGTCATACGCCGGTTATTTCCTGCCGGAGGGTGATTTTCCTCAGCGAGAGTTTTACCTCTCGGGCTTGCTGTGGTGGCTGATTCGCCGCCACATATCCAACGAAATCGCCGATAATGGGCACTGGTTCGAATACATCCGCTCACCGCGCTCTTATGTTGGACAGCGTTTGCCCGAGGATATTCTCAACGACCGGCTGGACCGCCTGGTGAAAGAGCAGCTTCCGGACGGAGGTTGGCCAACCCCCTACAATCCGCTGTGGCGTGGACCGGTCACGATCAACAACCTGCTTGTGCTGAAGGCGTTTGGGCGGTTGTAGAAATGGAATGCAATAAAAAACTGCTCTGCCTGACATGGGCCGCGCAAGATAGCTTCGCCTAAGGAGTGCTTCGCGTGGCTGACTGGCGGTTAAGTTGCCAGCTTAAAGTACTTTATCCGGGTTAATTTCGAAGGGATTATGATAATGACAAATCTCCCCCACCTAAAAGAAGCTCCAGGGTTGAGCGAAGATGGCATGATCTTCCGTGACTTGAACAAGAACGGCCGGCTGGATGTTTATGAGGACCCGCGCCGGCCGCTTGAAGAGCGCGTCGATGATCTAATTTCTCAAATGACCCTGGAAGAAAAGGCCGGGTTAATGTTTCATACGATCATGGCGGTCGGACAGGATGGCTGCCTGGTCGAAAAGCCTGGGATGTTCAGCGTGCACCCCACATCCTACTTCGTCCTGGAAAAATTGTTGAACCATTTCAATGTCCACCAGCTTCCCTCTCCTTTGCTGGCAGCCGAATGGCATAACAGGCTGCAGAAGTTGGCCGAGCAGACCCGCCTGGGTATCCCGGTTACCATTTCTTCAGACCCGCGCCACGGATTTTCGCACAATGTGGTTGCCAATCTGAAAGCGGATAATTTCTCGCAATGGCCAGAGCCGATTGGGCTGGCTGCCAGCGGAGATGAAAAGTTGGTCCGCGAGTTCGGCGACATCGCCCGGCAGGAATATCTGGCAGTTGGCATTCGCACCGCGCTTCATCCGATGGCCGACCTGGCGACCGAGCCCCGCTGGGCGCGTATAAACGGCACCTTTGGCGAAGATGCAGCTCTTTCCGCTCGGATGACGGCGGCATATATTCGCGGATTTCAAGGAGATAAGCTAAATGGGCGCAGCGTCGCTTGCATGACAAAGCATTTTCCAGGTGCCGGGCCGCAAAAAGCCGGTCTGGATGCGCATTTCGAATACGGCAAAGAGCAGGTCTACCCGGGTAAAAATTTTGATTATCACCTTACGCCCTTTGAGGCAGCCTTCCAGGCCGGAACAGCCCAAATTATGCCTTATTATGGCCAACCCATCGGCTTGCCTGTTGAAGAAGTGGGGTTCGGTTTTAATAAAGATGTCATCAACGGCATGCTGCGCGAAAAATATGGCTTTGATGGCGTGGTTTGCACGGATTGGGGGTTGATCCATCCAAGGATGCGCGATGGACAGGTGTTTATGGAGGCGCGTTGTTGGGGCGTGGAAAACCTTTCTCCCGCAGAACGGGTGCTTAAGGCCCTTGACGCCGGAGTAGATCAATTCGGTGGTGAAGACTGCCCTGAGATCATCGTTTCCCTGGTGCGCGGTGGTCAACTGGACGAAGCCAGGGTCGACCAGTCTGTCCGTCGATTACTACGGGATAAATTCCGCCTGGGTTTATTCGATAATCCGTTTGTCGATCCGCAAGCAGCACAAGAAACGGTTGGAAGGATAGATTTCCGCCAGGCTGGGGAACTTGCCCAAAGGAAATCGATTGTACTTTTAAAGAATGACCTCAGCGGCTCCGGCCAGATATTGCCGATCAATACCCATCCACGCCTTTATGTTGAGGGAATTGATCCACAAGCAGCTGCGGCGTATGCCGATGTGGTGGAAAGCGCCAGCGAAGGCGACCTGGCCCTGCTGCGGTTGAATACCCCCTTCCAGCCTAATCCGGCAATGGGGTTTTTCGCCAGTATCTTCCATGAAGGCGATTTAGATTTTAAAGGCGACGAAAAAATACGCGTATTGAACCTGCTGGCACAGGTACCCACTGTGGTCATCATGGATATGGATCGTCCCGCGGTGATCCCTGAGATCGCGGAGAAAAGCGCTGCGCTATTGGCCGTGTTTGGGGCCAGCGATGCGGCGGTCCTGGATATCATTTTTGGACGCTTCACCCCGACCGCGAAACTCCCATTCGAGCTTCCTTCCTCGATGGATGCTGTCAGAAATCAAAAAGAAGATCTGCCCTACGATTCTGAAAACCCGCTTTACCCGTTTGGGTTTGGATTAACCTATGTGAAATAGGCTATTTTTTTCAATTTAATTAACCACGCTCGATTGGTTGAAGTAATTGTATATTGCCCTTGAGAGATCGGAAACCAGCGCGTTCGCCGGATCGAACAGCAGTTGAGACTGGTTCCAAAGGTAAACAGTGAGTACGTAGTTGCCGCCCGGGGTGTAAACTATCCCCGAATCACTGATCGTGTGCAGCAGCCCATCGACCTCAGTAATCCAGCCGTGTTTATGGGCAATCGTCGTGCCTTCGGGTAAACCCGCCGTGATCAGAACCGGCAGTCGGTTGAGGATCAGCAGGTTAATCATCTGTTTGCATTCAGCCTGCAAGATCTGACCTGGAAAAACCGCGGCAAATGAACCTCCCCCGATTTCGGCGCATTGGTAAATATCAGTCAAAAGTTGGCCCATTTCAGCCGGTGTGGTCTGGTTGTATGGATCAGGATCCGTAAAATAATCCGTACGGGTATTGGCCGGCGTTGAAATCCGTTTCAGCAGCTGCGCGCCAGGGTAAAAATAACCTGCCAGGAAGGTAGATTTATAACCCAGCGCCTGGATATCTTTGGTCACTTCCAGGGGACCGGCGAGTTTATCGATCTGTTCCATCAGCTTGTCAGCGGGATCGTTTTCCGAAAATTCGATCATCTTGGTCAGGTTGTCCAGGGTGGTCTGCGGCATCGGATTCGGCGACCGGCGAAAAGTTGAGATCATAATGGGGATTTTGATGGTGCTGGCAGCAGTGAAGCCGATATCCGCGGGGATGTTCTTCCCCTGCTGGTAAGCAAAATGCAGTTCCTGGTTTGTTTGCAGATCCAGGAGATAAATTTCGGAGATTCCCTCAAACCGCGAGAGATCAATGATCTGGGTAAGTAGCACTTGCAGATTTTGCAACGAAGGGCGGGTCGGATTTACCCGGCTGTATGAAAGGCTGACGACGCGCGACGAAGAAGACCGCAATGCGTCTTCAATAAGCAGCACTGCCCGGTCAACATCCAGCACCGTTCCTTGCTTTCCGGATTGAAAATTTGTGCTTCCGGGCACCGGGACGGCCGCACTGGCCAGCTGGTCGTAACGCGGAGCAACCTCTGTGGTTAAAAATGTTCTCAGGCGTTCTTCCGATAAATTCGAGCGCAGCGGGACCGCGTCTGGCTGAGGATTGCGGTCCCATAAATAATCCCAAAATGCCGTCCAGAAAGGTTGGTTAACGCGCTGCAGTTCTGCCTGTGCCAGCATGGCTTGCAGGTCGAGCTCAAAACCTACTACTGCCGGTTTCACCTGGAATACGGCGTCTCCGTAGCGCATTTCGACCGGGATGCTGTAGGCCTGCACCAGCCTCTCCGCGGCTTGCTGCTGGTCCAACCCGCCCACCGGCACGCCGGCAACAGTCAAACCCGGCGGGTAGACCGTGCGGATGCGGCTGTATTGTACTAATTGAAATACGGTAAGCAAAACTGCGGCGAAAATGAAACCCACTGATATCCATCGCAGGAATGTGGTCGATGTCCGTTTATAATTTTTCACCAGGCAGCTCCTGTGCAGTGGATTCTACCAGATTTTCCAGCCGCTCCTGTCTCCGCTGTCCAGCGCAGCTTTACCTCAAGGAGGGGTGGGATTGAAGAAACGAAAGACCACCTCTGCCAGATCGGCCATTTGCTGGTTCGCCGGATCAAACAAAATTTGATCCTTGTTCCAGCGGTAAATCGTCAGGATAAAATTACTCCCTGGTGAATAGACGATCCCCGCATCGCAAATCGAATGCATCAATCCATCGCTGGCTTCAATTACCCAACCATGTTTATGGGCGATCCGGGTGCCGTCTGGAACGCCGGCTGCCGCCAGCATCGGCATGTGGTTGCCAAATAAAAGGGTGATCATTTGTTGGCATTCATTTTGAGAGATCTGTCCTGGAAAGACCGTCGCGAATAGACCGGACCCATTTTCCGAACATTGGTATATTGCGCCTAACAAACGCCCCATCTCGGCAGGCGTGGTCTGGTTATAGGGATCGGGATCGGTAAAAAAGTCTTTTCGCTGGTTAGCGGGCGTTTCAAAACGCTGCAGCAGCGGCGCGCCCTGATAAAAATAGCCTGCCAGGAAGGTACTTTTCAGCCCGAGGGCCTGCAGGTCTCGGCTGACATCCAGGGGACCGGTCACCGGGTCGATCACATGCTGCATGAGCCAATCCGCGGGTTCATTCTCGGAAATTTCGATCATCTTTTGCAGGTTCTGCAGCACGTCTGCCGGGGTCGGCTCTGCGACCCGCCTGAAAATTGAAATCATGATCGGGATTTTGATTGTGCTGGCTGCGGTGAAACCAATACCTGGTGGGATCACGCGCCCATTTTGGTAAGCAAGATCCAGCTCTCGCTGGTTAATTCCATCCTGCAGATATATTTCTGTGATGCCGTCAAAACCGGAGCGATCCATCGTCTGGCGCAGCATTAATTCAAGATCATGCAGGGAAGGTGGAACTGGAGCAACCGTTGTGGAATGCAGCTCGACGATCCGGTTCGAGAGCGATACCAGGGCAGAAGCGATCTGCGGGACTGCCGGGTCAATTTCAAGGGACGTCCCAGCGATCCCGGCCTGAAAGGTCATGCTTTGCGGAAGTGGGATCGCATTTTGGGCTGGATGGTTATAACGCGCGGCAATGACCGTTGTCAAATAGGCGCGAATCTGCTGCGGGTCGCTGCTTGCCTGCAGGGCAACAATTGCCGGTCTGATTATTTCCCGGTTCCACAAATGATTCCAAAAAGCGGACCAGGAAAAGACAGGTATGATCTGGTGATCGGCTTCATCCAGCATCACCTGAACATCCAGGGTAAAGCCAAGATCCTCGGGTTTCACCTGGATGATCGAATTCTCGTAATGCAGCTCCACCGGCAGGCTGTACGCTTGAGCCAGGCGCTGTTCAGCCTGCTGGCGGGTTAATCCGCCTGCTGGAATCCCGCCGATGGTTGTGCCGGCAGGGTAGGTTGAGCTCGCCTGGTTGAAATCCTGATACTGTACAAACCCCAGTGCAGCTGCTGCACCGATCGATATGATCGACATCACCAACAGCAGCATCGCAAAGACGGAACGGCGTTTTCTCACATGGGACCCTTTCTCGAGCCGATTCTACCAGCTTTTCGGCGATCATCCTTTGAATTGACAGCCGTATGGTACACGGTTATACTCAAAACGATCAAAATTTTTGGGAACGAAGTGGTTTAATGCCAAAAGCTTTCATTATTGGTATTAGGGTTGAAACGGATCTCGAGCGTTCAGAGCTGCCTTGCCCGGATGGCGGCAGGCGTATCCTGCAAAAGTGCTTCAATGGCTGGCACCGTTGGGAAAGGCAAGCCGTCAGGTTGGGTAAATAAGCATGCCGTCAGTGCTTCTCGTTTGTACTGGCAATATCTGCCGCAGTCCGATGGCTGAAGTCCTGTTAATCGACCATATCAAACGCATGGAATTGGATAGGTCGCAGTGGCAGGTGGAATCGGCTGGGACCTGGGCCGAAGAAGGGTATCCGGCCTCGCGTAATTCTGAGGAGGTGATGAGCCAGCGCGGATTGGACTTATCTAACCATCGATCGCGTATCATCACCGCGGACATGCTGGCGCGGTTCAACCTCATCCTGGTCATGGAATCCAATCACAAAGAAGCCCTAAATTTCGAGTTTCCTGCTTTGGCTGAACGAATCTTCATGCTCAGCGAAATGGCCGGAAAGATAAAATCTGTCGACGATCCAATAGGCAAGGACTTGAGCGAATACCAAAAATGCGCAGATGAGATCCAAAATTGGATCGAATTGGGTTGGGATAATATATTGCGCCTGGCCTGACTATGAGGGGCATGGACCACCAACAAAAAAGTACATTGACCGGTCTCATCCTGTTGGGCATGGTATATTTTTCCGCTTTCATCTGGCCCAACAATCTTGGCGCGCGAACCGAGACCATGCTTCAATCCACATCCATCGATGAACCTGTGACTTACCCCTATGTCATTCGAATGGTCACGCCTCCCGGGGATCTGCGAGAAGCCATCAACCGGTGGCTGATTTACGGCGACTATCACTATGGATACCCTTTTTATTTCTTTTCGTCTTTGTCCATCCTGCCCGTCGTATGGATCCACGGCGCCAGTTTTGAAAATTTTACCCAGGTCAACTTGCTGCTGCTGCGGCAGCTGATCAGCGTCTTGCCCATGATCCTGGCAGTGGGATTCCTGGTATTTTCCCAAACCCATTTTCAATCTCGTTGGAAGTCCTGGCTGCTCTTTATCGTCCTGCTGTCGATCCGCGCCCTCGTCCGCAACAATCTCCAATGGTGGCACCCTGATGCTTTGTCGATCCTGGCAGTCGTTCTAACGTTATTTTGGCTGGACCGCGACCAGCTGCAATTCAAGCATAATTTTTACCTGTCAGCGGTGGCCTGCGCTTTTGCCATCGGCATAAAATTGGCGGGTATTTTTTTCGCCCCGCTGATTGGGATTTATCTCCTGGCTGGTGTGCTGCGCAAGCGCATTTCAATAAGCTGGGCGGCGCTGAAAGCGGCAGCGTTCTTGGGGATCATGCTCCTGACATTATTCCTTTCCAACCCATTTTTGATTAACAGCGGCGCACGCCAGGAATTGGTCAACATTCAGCTTTACAAGACTCAAGAGTTGGATCAGGGATATGCGCACGATGATCCCTATTACTACCAGAAGGGCCCGGTATTTTGGGAATGGACATTAAGCAACTGGTACGGTCAGCCTTTGCTATTGGCATTTATGGTCATTTCCCTGGCTGCAGGCTGCCTGTGGGGACCGCGCAAATCATTTAACCGGCTGGTTCTGGGATGGTCGATCCCCTATTCGATCTATCTGTTGTGGTTTGTAGCGGTGAAGCCTGACCATTACTGGCTTCCAATCTTAATTCCGGTCTTTTCGGCTGCTCTTAACCTGTGGGATGCCCTTCCCGCAGCCGCAAACCGGATGATCAGGGCTGCCCACCTGCAGTTCCAATGGAAGCAGTTGGTGCGTGCAGCCGTCCTTGTGATTCTTGCGGTATTTATTGGCACTAATTTGCTCCATCCGTTTGCCGGGATCGTTACGCGTTATCAAGAAGCCTTAAATGTCGAAGCGCAGCACCGTTAATTTTGATCCCGCTCGTGATGTTTTGCTCCCCATCTGGCAATTAAAAACCATAAGCTGTTCTCACTGCTTGGACCAAGCAAACGATGCCCGGGTGTTTTTCGAAGCGCCTTCGGCGCTTCGAAAAACACCCGAATATCAAAAAAGTAAATGAGAATATCGCGGCTTGTTCTAGAAATGCTTGCTTAAATAGAACAAATTTGCTATAATTCACTTAACCAAAATTACTTTTACCAGTAGGGACTACACATGAACCGCGTACAATTTGCTCTTTTTCCATCAATCTTACTGGGAATACTCTGCATCGTCTTCTTCGCCAGCATGGCGAACACCACCGAGACGGTCCTGGCAGCGGCGCCCACTCCCACTTTGGCTCAACCGACTGTTTCCCCCACCACAGCTCAAAAAGCGGCAGCTGCCAAACCAACCGCAAGCCAGCCGTCAAAGGATTGTGCTCTGCCAGCCAAATACCCGGCAGCCGTCCGCCAATGGTGCTCGCTGATCGAAAAATATGCCGGGCAAGCAGGCATGGACGCGAAGTTAATCGCGGCTGTCATGCTGCAGGAAAGTGGTGGAAACCCGAAAGCCTACTCGAAAAGCGGTGCCGTCGGCCTGATGCAGGTTATGCCGCGCGATGGGTTGGCAGCCAGCTTTCAATGCAATGGGCGGCCTTGTTTTTCCTCTCGACCCACGATGGACGAACTGTTTGATCCAGAATACAACATATCTTACGGAGTACGTATGCTGGCAGGATTGGTGAAAAAGACCGGCAACCTGCGCAGCGGCCTCCGTTCCTACGGTCCCATGGATGTCGGCTATTATTACGCCGACCTGGTGCTAAAAATTTACCAGAATTACCAATAAAAAAATTCTCATCCGCTCCGCCGGTTTTGAGTAAAATACAATCGTGCGTAAGATCATTTTTGTATTGTTGTGTTTTCTAACAGCTTGCAGCAGCCGGGGATCACTCACCATGACCCAAATCGAAGCCGTGATCGGCACAGATCGCTACACCCCTTCCCAATGGCGCATTCCAGGCGGCCAGGAAATCACTTTGAAATTATCTAACTCGACCATGGAGGAGCGTGAATGGGCCCTGCTCATCGACCCACCTTCTGAACCTTACGATGGGGATGATGAAGATAAACTGATATTGAAATTTTCGGTGTCAGCGGGTGAAAGCAAAACCGTCACATTCACCTCTCCGGCTGCGCCTGGAGAGTACAGCGTTACCTCCACCCTGCCCGGCCAGTTGGAAGACGGCCTGCTCGGTAAAGTCACGATCGTCCAGCCCGGATATTAATTTAACAAAAGTTCGGACTGATAATAATTTCGCTTGGTTTGCCTTTTCCGCATTTCGCTGCATCCGGATCGTTCAGCTGATGCCTCTATCTTCAACTCCGGGTGTGAATACGGTTGCCTCAAGTTAGGAATTCAGCTAAACTTGAAGCGATGAGTCCTCAGCTTTTCATAGGCATTGATTCTTTTCCAGGCTCCCCGCCTTATTCCCTGGCGGCTCTGGATGAAGATAGACATTTGGTCGCGCTCAGCTCCGGCCCTCTGGCCGAAATGATCGCTTACGCCTCAGGCCAAACCTATGCTGTGATCGCAATTAATGCCCCGCCCGCTCCCAATCAAGGCCTCGCCCTTCTCCAGCAGCCGATCTCCGAATTGGAGACCCAATCCAACGTGCACTGGACGCACAATCTGCGCCTGGCGGAGTTTGAGCTGCGCCAGATTGGTTTTCATGTCCCGCGCACATTATCTGACCCGGAACGCTGCCAGGGATGGATGAGGCGGGGATTTACCCTTTGTAACCAGCTGCAAACCCTGGGTTATGCCGCTTATCCTTCTGACAATCCGCTCACCTGGCTCGAGACACAGGCGGATGCCTGTTACCAGGCCCTGCTCGGGGTTGCCCCATTTCGCGGCGGCACTCTTGAAGGGCGAATCCAGCGCCAGCTTGTCTTGCGCGACCAGCATCTTCCCGTACCTGACGCGATGATTTTTTTTGAAGAAATTACTCGCCACAAGCTTTTACACAGCATACTGCCCTTTGATGATCTCCATACATCCAGCGAACAGAACGCACTGATGGCGGCCCTGGTTGCCTGGCTGGCCGCTCACACCCCTCAGCGGCTCAACGCGTATGGGGATCCTGCAGAAGGGGTGATTTACCTGCCCTGCAACGAGGGCGAAAAATAACGCGTTCGTTATAGAAATTCGCAAAACCATCTGAACAGAAATTGGGTGGTTTTTTCATATTTCCGCCTTGAATATTTTTCAATTTGTATTAGAATTCACACATGCTTTACCCTATTAGTGCTAAATATTACTCTATTTATGTTTGTCGATTGCTTGACTCGTCTGGAGAAAGGTGAACCCATGAATGTATCAATGTGGTGGAAAGCGCTGCGCATCATCCCTCGGATCAACCGGGAGGAATGGCTGCGGCTCGATGTGATTTCGCGCTGGTTGATCTCAACACGCGCCGCGGTGTTAATCATGACCTTTATTTCGGCAGCTATCCCGGGCCTGCTGGCGCTGCGCGCCGGGCAGTTTGATCTTGGCCGTTGGCTGCTGCTGGTATTCGGTTTAATTTTTGCCCATGCCACCAATAACCTCTTAAATGACTACACCGACTTTAAACGCGGTGTCGATAAGGATAACTATTTCCGGACGCAGTATGGTCCCCAGCCCCTGCAAAGCGGATTGATGAGCGAGCGTGAGCTGCTCACCTATGCCGGCATCACCGGTTTGATCGCAGTCGCTGCCGGCATCCCGCTAATCATTTATGGCGGCACCACTGCCCTGCTGCTGATGCTCGCCGGAGCGGTCTTTGTCCTCTTTTACACCTGGCCACTCAAATACATCGGTCTGGGTGAGCTTGCCGTGGTTTTAATTTGGGGACCGTTGATGGTCGGTGGTGGCTATTTTGTCATTACAGGCGCCTGGGATTGGAATGTGGTTCTTGCCAGCCTGCCTTATGCCCTTGGGCCTACAACGGTAATATTCGGGAAACATATCGATAAACTTCCCCAGGATGCCGCCAAACGGATCCATACCATGCCCGTGATTCTTGGAGAAAAGATAGCTCGCTACGCTGTTTTTACGATGATCGCCTTGATGTATCTGCTGGTGGTTGTCCTGGTGATCACCGGATATTTTTCGCCAGTGATGCTGGCTGTTTTTCTGGCTTTTTACACATGGAAATCAGTCTGGAATGTCTACAAGAACCCCAAGCCCGAACAAGCACCGGCGGATTACGCCCCCGGAACATGGCCTCTCTGGTTTTCCGCCACTTCTTTCTATCACAATCGCTCTTTCGGCATGTTTTTCTTGTTAGGATTGATCCTGTCCATATTCATCCATTAAGCTCATGTGATACAGAGATTTCTATTTGGCCGATTTCACGCAAAGCGAAGGACCGCCAACACGGCGGTTCTTTTCATGCCAAAACTATATTAGCGCTTCCCTCTTTCATTCCATTTGCGAAAAAATGGGTTATATTTTATATTAACTAGATCATCATTTTGGGAGGAAAAAGTTGAAGAAAATGAGTCGTTTGAAATCCGCAGCAGCGATCGCCGTCCTGCTCGCGTCCGTAGCCCTACTGCTGGCAGCCTGTACCTTGCCTGCCTTTACCCCCACCGCCACAGCCACAGCTGTTTTCCTCCCCACGCGCACTTCTGCCCCCACGATCATGTCAACCTCGTCCCCGCTGCCTGCCACCGCCACGGTGATGCCCACACTAACGGCTACACTATCACGTATCCCATCCGCGACCCCGATCGCTGCCGTCCCCACACCCAAGGCGCTATACAAGGGCTTTATCGTATATGACAAACAGAGTGAAACCATCACGGGGTACGACCTTGCTGGCAACCCGCTCAATATCAAATTACAGCTGCCTGGCGCAGAATATCTAGGGGTTAACGAAGGACAGTGGGCAAACAACTCAATATATTATGTCAAACAAGAAGAAAAGACTATCATCCAGATAGATATTAAAGGCACCGCACAAAAATTGAGTTATATTCCCGCCAACGATGCCCTCACTTTTGTCATTTCGCCGGATGGAAAACGCATCGCCTGGTCGGAAGACGGCTACGCCGGCACCAATCCTTCCAGTGAACTATGGTTGGCCAATATCGACGGCACAAATGCCAAAAGCATCACGCGCATTGATTCCGCCAACAATACCAAATGGCTGGTGCTGAGACCCTACCGGTGGCTGCCGGATGGCCGGCTGCTTTACACCGATTCACCCACCGGCATCGGCGGGTACATCCTGTTTACTGGGTTCGCCGGGATCCATGTCTTTGATCCATCCACCAATAAATTGACCAACCTTACACCTGGCATCGGGGCCGGTGTTTTATGCTTGAGCGAGATATCCCCCGACCTGTCAGTTGTCACCAGCTCTTGCGCCGATGGCCAGTCCGGTACTTTATCTTATATTCAGCTTGCGAACAATAAAGTGGTGTCTATCTCACGCCAGGCTGAACAAAACCAGGTGGGCAGCCCCGTCTGGTCTCCCTCTGGAGCGTATATGGCGTTCGCGTATGCCCGTGGGGATGGGATTGACGAGCTTGGGACCGTTGCCATTGTTCAAAATGGTGGAACCTCGCCGAAAATTCTGGGGTCGGTCGCGAAAGGCTTTTATCATGTCAAGGCCTGGATCAATGAAGACCAATTTATCGCTCAACGCTTTGAAGGCGCATTGATCAGCATCTGGTTATTCAACCGCAACGGCGGCACACCGCAAAAATTAGCAGATGGGGCATTTGTCAGCCTGATCCAAAATTGAACAGAAACAGTAGAAAAAAAATTTGGGAGAATATGCGGCTTCACCGCCCATATTCTCCCTAATCTATCACCTGTTTTGCTTAACTCATGCTTACTTTCTGAAACGCGGCGCCTTCGCGAATGGCCAGCAAATTAAGGGGAATCAAACGCGCGTGGCGCGCCGGGGTATGCTCATTGATCGCGCGCTCCAGGGCTTCGATAGGCAGCACCGGCAGGTTTGCCAGCAGAGCGCCTAACATCACCATATTGGTCAGGCGTTTATCGCCAATCCGCTCTGCAATCTCGCTGGCAGGCAGTTGAACAGCCTTAATCCCGGTTCGGGTTGCCGGACGGTCTACCATCGAGCTGTTTACCACCAATACACCCCCCGGCCTGACGACATCCTCAAATTTATCCAATGACGGCCGGTTGAAGGCCATCACCGCCGAAGGATTCGCCACCATAGGCGCGCCAATTTCTTCATCGGATATGATCACTGTGCAATTTGCCGTACCGCCGCGCATCTCAGGTCCATAGGAAGGGATCCAGGTCACTTCCAGGCCAAAATCCATGGCTGCGTACGCCAGCAGTTGGCCGGTAAATAGCACACCCTGACCGCCAAAACCCGAAATGGTAATTTCTGTCTGCATGGGTTTCCTCTCTTTAGAACCTGGCTTGCGCGATCGTTGGATGGACCTTCAAATCGATGAGTGGATAGTAGGGGATCATATGGTCTTCCAGCCAATGGACCGAATCCTGGGGGGTCATGCCCCAATTTGTCGGGCAGATGGAAAGCAGCTCAACCATCGAGAATCCCAGGCCGCGCATCTGGGTTTCAAACGCGTTGCGGATGGCTTTCTTTGCCAGGCGTATATTTTTGGCGTCGTGCAGGGAACGGCGAACGATGTATGAAGCGCCTTCCAGGGTCGCCAGCAGCTCAGCAGCCTGGATAGGATATCCCATTTGTTCCACATCCCGCCCGTTAGGCGAGGTGGTGGTCCGCTGCCCGGGCAGTGTGGTAGGCGCCATCTGGCCCCCGGTCATTCCGTAATTGGTGTTGTTGATGAAAATCACAGAGATATTTTCGCCCCTGGCTGCCGCGGCCACAATTTCACCCATGCCGATCGAAGCCATATCCCCATCGCCCTGGTAGGTGAACACCGCCCGGTCCGGCAGCACACGTTTGACACCTGTTGCCATGGCAGGCGCGCGCCCATGTGGGGCCTGGACAAAATCAAAATTGAAGTAATTGTAGGAAAAAACAGAACAGCCGACCGAGGCCACCCCTATCGTCTTTTCGCGAATGCCCATCTCATCAATCACCTCCGCCACCAGGCGGTGGGCTATGCCGTGCGTACAGCCCGGGCAGTAATGAGTATTGGCATCAGTAAAGGATTCCGGACGCTCGTAAACAACCTTTTCCACAAATTCGGCATTCGTTGTCACCATGCTTCCTGCTCCTCAAATCAATTCCAGCTCAAATTTGCTGCCCGCTCCAACCATCGGTCGCGGGGATGGCCTGTCAGGGTGCGAGGACCCTTCACCAAGCGGTGGATCTCTCTCAAGACCTCATCCGGAAGAGGCATGATACCTCCCAGGCGGGCAAAGAATTCGACCGGCACCTGGTCATGCGTGGCATGACGGACATCTTCCAACATTTGCCCGGTATTCATTTCTACCACCAGAATGCCGTCCACCTTTTTGCTTAATTCGTCAAGAATAGCCTCAGGGAATGGGCTGAGCGAAATTGGGCGCAGCAGCCCAACTCGAATTCCTTCAGCCCGGGCCTGGCGGACGGCTGAAAGCGCGACTCGCCCGGATGAGCCAAACCCAACGACCAGAAATTCGGCGTCATCGAGATAATATTCTTTGAAGCGGATCTCATTCTTCTGGACTTCCTGCCAACGCCGCGCCAGGCGAATGTTTGCCTCTTCTTCTTCTGGAGGATTTAGATAAATTGAGGAAAGGAAACGACGTTCGCGACCCATCGCGCCGTTTACGGCCCAGTCAGGGACGGAGGTCTTGATCGGTATCATCGGAGGAAGCTCCGCCGGTTCCATCATCTGCCCTAACGCACCATCGGACAGCACCACGGCGATCGATCGATATTTTTCTGCCAGGTCAAACGACAGTACGGTGAGATCGATCGATTCCTGCACACTGGCGGGTGCTAACACGATCTGGTGGTAATCGCCGTGACCCCCACCGTGCACGATCTGGTTGTAATCAGCTTGCGCCGGGGCAATGTTACCCAATCCCGGTCCGCCGCGCATCACATCGACTAAAACCATCGGCACCTCGGTACCGGCGATATAGGATAATCCTTCCATCATCAGGCTGACGCCCGGGCTGGAAGATGAAGTCATCACTCGCGCCCCGGTACAGGCAGCGCCGTAAACCATGTTGATTGCGCCCAATTCACTTTCCGCCTGGACAAAAGCCCGGCCTAGATTGGGCATACGCCTGGAAAGATACTCTAAAAGCTCAGTCTGGGGAGTAATCGGGTAGCCAAAATAAGCTTGCAAGCCGGCCCGCACCGCCGCCTCAGCAACGGCTTCATTGCCCTTCATGAGTTCACGCGCCATTTATCAGCCTCCTAAGCCGAAATCGGCGAAACCATCCGGCTTGCCTCACGATAAACGGTGATGGCAGCCTCCGGACATACCACTGCGCAAACCGCGCATCCAGTACAACCATCCTCGATAAGTTCGGCGGGATGATATCCGCGGGCCGTAATGCGCTCGGCGGACAAGGCAATGACATGCTGAGGGCATGCGGTCACACACATCTCGCATCCCTTGCAATATGCCTCGTTAACAACTATCCGTCCCTTTGGGGGCATCTGCTACCTCCTAATTGGATGAGATTTATCCTATATATCAGATAAATACTGTATAAATAATCCTCTTAAGTCAATTATCATTCGGATCATACTGCTTTGGTAGTGTCAACCGTCACCGTGCTTGTCATACAATCTTCCATATCATTCATCCGAATAACCATAATTTTTATACATTATCAAGGGTTCGGGATAATTGACCTTTTTTGGCCCACCTCATCACTTTTCGATTATCATCAGGACTGCGAGGAGCGATGAAAATTAATCTGTATGCCACGTTTCGCCAGGTTACCGGCGCCAAATATATCGAGCTCGATTTGCGGCAAAATTCATCCGTGCCAGATATGCTGGAAGCGCTTCTCCATGCCCATCCGCAATTAACCCCGCTGCTGGTGGATAATTCAGGGCAGCTGCTGGGACACATCCATATCTTCATCAACGGGCGCGACATCCAATATTTGGAGAATGGAATGCGCACTTCACTCGCAGCAACCGATACGATTGACATTTTCCCCCCGGTAGCCGGGGGTTAAGCCCTCATTTTGGTGGGTAAGGCGATTATTTATCGGGCGCCGGCTGCCAGAACTGCACGCCCCACGCGCCTGATCCGGGCACCTTCTGGTTATACAGGTCGGCGTACGCCATCGAATTAGCAGTTTCAAAATATGGCGAGCCTGTCGTCACCACTTCCACCCAGGTCTGTCCTGGTTTTAATGGGAATGGGTTACCCTGGGCGTCCACAAAACGCATCATGTTTACTTTTCCGGTCTTTTTATAATATTCCTGGTCCTGGCTGGTCCAGAAAATTTCGTGCATTTTTCCATCGCGGAACAGCAATGCCGGGGCTTGCTTGACAAAAGCCAGTCCGATTTCAATCTTTTCTTGCTGGTAAGCGTGATGCGGCGCAAATAGAACCACTACGTTCTCAAAATTAAGCGGAGCCTGGGTTTGTTTGTCGACAGCCTGGATGTAAGTGTTGCCATCGTAGTTGTCCTGGTAGCGCAGGTATCCTCCGCTGACCGGGTCATATTTCCAAATGACCATATTTGCCCCGCCGTACGGCACCCACAGCTGCACCCCGCTTTTTCCGCCTTGAGGCGGTTGGGGGTCAAATACCAGGCCGTGCAGGTCAGGCTTTCCCAGTACTGTCAGGTACTGCCTGGCGCTGTTTTCCACCACCCGGCTGTCAACTGCTACCCCGTTCACATCATTGCTGGCAGGGTTCCAGACGTTGGTATAGAGCTTGAGTTCATCCAAAACACCCTCGTCTCCGCTGGCGATGAGCATGAATCCGTTCATTAACATGCGCAGCGACTCATACGGCAGCCTGCCGGAGCGAATGGGTCCGAAGACAGCCGGCTGACCGTCACTGGCGGTCAGGTCGCCATACACGGTAGCCAGAAAGCGCGTCATGCCGTAGCCCACATATACTTCATAAACAATCGGCGAGACAGAAAGGCCGTACTGCGGGCGTGCCGTTACCGGGAAATTCGATATCGAAATCAGCGCCGGTGGCAGCGCCAGCTTGCTGGGGTCGCTGACCGGCAAACCGGTCAGCGGATTAATATTATTCGGGAAATTATCCGGCCCATATACGGATCGCGTCGCCGTGGGTAAGACCGTGGGCGAAGGCTGGCTGGTTCCGGTTGGGGCCAGGGTCGCCGTGGGGGCCGCAGTCTCGGTAGCGGTGGGCGATGCAGTTGGCGCGGTCACCATGCCGGTGGAACCAGCCGTTGGGATTGGAGCCGCAGCAGGCGTCACCTGTACATTTGGAGCACAGGCCGTCAGCATAATTACATAGAAAACCAAAACACAACGATATAGCAGTCGTCTCATTCGATCTCCAGGCATAAATTTCGTGCATACAGCCTAACCGGATTTTCCTGCCGCTGCTGGTCACCCGCCTTACAATTTTATCAGGCGTTGAGTGGTAAACGATAAGCCAGCAGACGCAGGCCATTCATTATTTCGGTCTTTTTGGTTTTTCAGCCTACCCGGTCGCCACCATTCCCTCGGGTATAATAACAACACGTATCAAAACCGCAATCCAGGGTGCAACCATGCCGGTCAATTTTCAAGAAGTTCAACAAAAAATCAAACTCATCGGCCAGGAAGCGCCGGCAGCCCACGCGCTCATCACTGACCGGCGAGACAGAGCCTTGAAACTTCTTGCGGATAAAGCGAATGCCCTGGAAGAGCTGGATGCACTCCGCCAGCGGGCCACCAATCTGAATCCCGGACTGCGCTGCGCCAGGCCGGGGAGTGAAGCCCTCACCTTCCAGGGCTCAATCCCTCCCCTCGACACCGCGATCGTCCTTCTGGCTGCCGACGGATCTCAAATCAACCCGGACCGCCACGAGCAGATCGAATTCGGCGTGATCAACACCGGCGCCTTCCGCCTCGAGCCCGGCAGCCACGAACCGCCTCGGGAGATCATCAGCACCCAGCTGCTTTACGGAGAGGAGCTGCTCTCCCCCACCGGACCGGTAACCGAGGAAGTGGTCGCCATGCGCCGCGACAGCGCCGAACGCATCCTGTTAGCCGAATTAGCGGCGGAAGAGACGCTGCCGGTGGTAACCCTGACCGACGGGCAGCTCGAACTGTACCGCGAGCCAGCCCAGACCCAGGAATTCAACGATCTTTTCTCGAAATACAAAGATGCCCTGCGCGACCTGGCCCGTCTGGGAGCTGTGACCGCCGGCTATGTCGATAAACCTCGCGCCGATTTACTCATTCGCCTGCTGGAGTTGGTAATTCTGAATGGAGATGGCAATTTCAGCCAGGCAGGGAAGCTGCGTCCCCTGCAAGGTGTGACCGATGTCTCCCTCTTCCGCGACCTGCTCCAACCAGGCCAGCGTTCCGCAGTGTTTGGCATTCAGTCCCGCTCTGCGCAGAGTTTTGAAAACGAGCTGGCCCTGCATTTTTTCTATCTGAATGTGGGCCGGCCTGAACGTCCCTGGCTGGCGCGCGTGGAGATCCCGGCCTGGGTCTCTAACTCCAGCCTGCTGCTCGACCGTCTGCACAGCGCCCTGATCGACCAATGCTGGCAGCTCGGCAGCCGGCCTTACCCCTATGCCCTCCATCGCGCCCACGAGGTGGCGGTTGTGCGCCTTGAAGAAAAAGACCAGCTGGAGAATATGATCATTCTCGAGCTGCTGCGCCAGGGTGTCGACGTTGGGGAAAGATCCAATAAACAATACACCAAAGATATTTCCGGAAACCGCACGAGGTATCCATGAGCGAAACGCTTGAAATTGGCCGGCTGCTGCGCGCCTCAACCACAGGCTGCGTTATCGGCTGCAAGGTTTCTCAGATCGGGCTGCCTGCTTTTGGCGGGTTGGTGCGCATCCCCTTGGACGAGCGCACCCAGGTATACGGCCTGATCTATGACATCCACATTGATGATGACGGGCTTGTCCGCCAGCTCGTCACAGCCGCGAATGTCCCAGAGGATGTGATCCTCGACAACCGTCACAACCGCAACGTACCGGTCGAGATCAGCGTCTTGTTCACCGGTTACGATCAGGCGGGACAGATCTTCCACCTTCTTCCGCCCCGTCCGCCGTTGACCCTGGATGCTATTTTTCCTTGCAATACGCAAGAGATCTGCCGTTTCACCAGCGCAGGGCGTTTTGGATATTTTCGCCACGTTTTACGCGCCAGTGATCTGCCGGTTGGGGAACTGCTTGCCGCGCATGTGCGCGACGCCAGCCAGGCCCACCGCACGGCAGGCGACCCTGATTGGGCCGCTCACGCCACCCAGGAATTAATTACCTTGCTGCGCGACGACTACCCCACCCTGATGGCGGTCCTGGGCAGCCTGGCGGATACCCAAATTTACGAATAGACTCGCTCCGGGATGGAGGTGTTATGAACCCTGAAGATTCGATCGGTTATGTAGTTGGGGGTGGCCTCAAAGAAAATCTTAAGGTGCGCCTGACGGTCCCCCCCCAGGATGTACAGGAAGGCAGCTTTGTCGTGATCCATTCGGCGGACTGGCAGTTTTACGGCCTGGTGACCGATCTGCAGCTGGGCTCCACCGATCCCCGCTTTGCAGATGAACAATCCGAAACGCGCCTGCCCTCCGGGTTAGCCGGGCTTCTCCACGGGCAGACTCTCTATACGAATTTGGAAGTCCTCCCGGCCTTAATGCGTGAAACAGGCGCCGAACCTGGCGATCCCAATTTTAATGAACGCATGGCAGCCTGGTCGAAAAAATATCCAGACGGCGCGCCTCCTCTTTTACCGGTTAAGACTGTCCCCTCCCATCATTCCACGGTGCGCCGCGCCCACCAGGGCGACGTGGCGGATATTTTTGGCGATCCGGAAAAACCCGGCCAATTCGTCGTCGGTTATACCCGCGAGCAAGGACATCCGGTCTGCCTGGATTTAAAGAAATTCGTCCAGCGATCTTCCGGCATCTTTGGCGCGACCGGCACCGGTAAATCGTTCCTCACGCGCATCCTCCTGGCGGGATTAATCCATTACAACGAAGCATCGGTGCTCGTGTTTGACATGCACAACGAATACGGCTACGATGATACCGCCTCCGATACCAATTTACGCGTGGTCGGTTTGAAAAGCAAATTCACGTCTCGCGTGCGCATCGTCGGTCTGGGGCGCAGCAGCTCGATCCGCGGCCAACGCCCCGATTTCGATCTGGAAGTCGCCGAAGCGGACTTAATGCCTTCCGATATCGAAATGCTGACCCGCGAGCTGAACCTCAAGGAAACTACGCCCACCACCCTGGATGCCCTTTACCGCGATTTTGGCCGCGATTGGTTTCATGAATTTCGTAATATGACCCAGGGGGAGACCGTCGAAGATGAAGATGGGAAAAAAGTGCCGGCGAACGGCAGCGTCGAGTACTGGGCGCGCCAGGCGGGGGTCAACGACATGGCAGCTTCTGCCCTGCACAGTAAATTGGGCCGGCTGTATAACAAGCCGTACATCGTGGAAAAACCAGCCGCCGATTCCCTGGGCGAAATCATTAAAGCCCTGGATGCGGGCCAGCATATCATCTTATCTTTTGGCGAATACGAAAGCGACCTGGATTACCTGCTGGTGGCCAACCTGCTTACCCGCCGCATCCGCGAAGCGTGGGAAGAACGCACCAACGCCCACCGCAGCCACGCCGCGAAAGAGCCGCGCCCCCTGGTGATCGTGGTTGAAGAAGCTCATAAGCTGCTCAACCGCGAAATGGCTGCCCAGACGGCCTTCAGCACCATTGCCCGTGAGATGCGCAAGTATTATGTCACCCTGCTGATCATCGACCAGCGCCCGTCCCAGATCTACGATGAAGTCATGTCCCAGCTCGGCACGCGGATTTCAGGCTGGCTGGGGGATGAAAACGACATCCAGGCAGTCCTTTCTGGCCTGGCAGGGCGCGACGCACTGCGCGGCATGCTGGCCCGTCTGCAACCCAAAGAGGAAGTCGTCCTCCTGGGATGGGGCGTGCCCATGCCCCTGCCGGTGCGCTCACGCCGTTATGACGAGCGCTTCTGGGAAGATCTGCTCGGGCGCGGAATGAATAAGCGCACCGAATTGCAAATATTGGGTGAGTTGGGATATTGATCTAGCGCCAGAGCAGCCAGATGAGCACCGTAAAAACCAGGCCGAATCCAGCACCTGCGAGGACTTCGCGCGGGGTGTGGCCCAAAACTTCCTTCAACTGGTCTTCTGAAATCGGCTGGCCGGCGAAAAATTCATTGATAATCTGATTGATCTTTAACAGCCTGCAGGCCTGCCTGGCGGCGGATTCCAGCCGCATCATACAGGACCACGATCATTAAAGTAAAAGCCACCGCAAAAGCCGGGGTATTGAAACCCGAATACAGGCCCACTGCCAGCATGGCAGAAGTGACCAGCGCGGAGTGCTGGCTGGGCATTCCACCTGAGCTGAACCATAAAGCCCAGTTCCACTGCCGTGTTTCCCAATATTCGATCGGCACCTTCATCAAACCGGCGAGCAGCCAGGCCACAAAGGCAGTGATCAGGATTTGATTGGAAAATAACTGCTGCAGCATGCCGAATTACTCTCCCGCCAGCTGGTCTAATTCTTCACCACTTAACTGGCGGATTTTTAATTCTGCCTGATCCAACAGTTCGGCACAGCGCTTTGCCAGACTCTGCCCGCGCTCGTATAACGCCAGCGTTTGATCCAGCGCCGGGGGATTTTCTTCCAGCTGGCGGGTGATCTCATCAAGCTCGGCCAGCGCCTGCTCATACGTCAATTTTTCTAAAGGGACCGCTTTTTTTTCCATCCTGTCCTCCACGTTTGTGCTGCCCAGCCTTTATCAGGCTGGAGTTTTAATTACTGTCCTTTTTAATTTCTACCCATTCCACCTTCGCGCCAACCTGGCCATCTACCATCGTAAGCTTTAGGTTCTGACCGGCTGTCAATTGGCCGGCGTGCCGCACCAGCGCTCCCTCCGCCGTATGCACCAATGCATATCCGCGCTGTAAAACAGCCTGCGGGTTCAACGCCGCCAGGCGTGCCATCGCTCCATTTTGGTGCGCGCGGCGCAGAAGCACATTCCCTGCCGCAGCCCGGCCGAGGCGAGAGTTGAAATCATCAATCCGCTGCTGCTCGTTGCGCACGCGCCAATCTGGCGATGCCCGATCCAACCGCCCGGCCGAACCTTCAAGCTGTTGGCGGGTTGTTTCTACAACCTCCGAACCAGCTGTCTCCAGCCGGCCTTGTATGTCGTTCAGGGTGATGCGCAAGTCAGCCACGTCCGGCGTGACGAGCACAGCTGCCGCGGTCGGCGTTGGCGCACGTTTGTCGGCGGCGAAATCTGAAAGGGTAAAATCCGTTTCGTGGCCGATGCCGCTCACCACCGGCACCCCGGAGGCTGCTACCGCGCGCACCACTCCTTCATCATTAAACGCCCACAGGTCTTCTAACGAGCCGCCCCCGCGCGCGATGAGGATCACATCCACGTTCCCCAGGTGGTTCAGCGCATGGATACCACGCACAATTTCCCCCGGCGCATCATCTCCTTGAACGGCCGCCGGTGCCAGGATCACTTCAGCCAGAGGATAGCGTCTCCCGAGAGTATTCAACATATCCTGCAAGGCGGCCCCGGTCGGCGACGTCACAATACCAATCACCCGCGGCCGCTCGGGTGCCGCCTTCTTCCGCTCCTCATCAAATAAACCTTCGGATTCGAGGCGGGCTTTTAGGCGGATGAACTCCTGATAAAGCTGGCCTTCACCTGCCGGGCGAACCGCATCGATATACAATTGGTAAGCGCCGTCTCGCTCATAAACTCCAATCTGACCGTGGGCTTCGACCGCCAGACCGGTGTTTAAATTAGCGGTCAGGCGCAGCATGGTGCTGCGCCAGATCACGCAGCGCAAGGCGGCTCCGGCGTCCTTTAAAGTAAGGTACACGTGTCCGGAGCTGGGCCGTGAAAGATTAGAAATCTCGCCGGTCACCCACACGTCGCGCAAGATATCGTCGCTCTCGAGCAGCTCGCGCAGGTAACGGGTCAGGTCACTTACGGAAAGGGATGTGCGAAACAGGGCAGGCTGACCCAGCATCAGGTGTTTTCTCCTACTTCACGAATATTCACCGGCCCGGGAGAGGTTGCTTTCCACACCGTGTTCGAAGCGCAGATATGTCTCCGTTGCCTGCTCCAGGTTGGAATAGAACCCGCGGTAATATGGCGGCAGCATGGCAGCAATCTGGAACATAATCTCATCCGTGACTTGCTGGCTGTTCTCTTTGTTTAAACGCTGCCCGCCCAGCTCGATCTTAAATGAATTCCCTACACGCAGGTTAAAATCGGTCCGCTTCAGGCGTTTCAAATTTTTCCACATATTTTCACCGCCAAAATGAGCGAATGGCATAACCGGCGCACCGCTGCGCGCAGCCAGCAGGGCTGCCCCAGGGCGTCCTTGCTGCAATTTCCCCGTATAGCTGCGCGTCCCTTCCGGCGCTACCGCCAGGATATAGCCCTCTTTAAGACGCTCGAGGCACAGGTTTAAAGCGTTCAAATCCCCTTCTCCCCGCCTCACAGGCACAGCCCGGTAAATATTATAGAGCACGCGGAGAATTGGGCTCTTCCAGGCTTCAATTTTTGCCATGCCCGTCACCAACCGCGGGTAAAGGTGCGACAATATGAGCGGCACTTCCAGGGCGGTAATGTGGTTTCCTACAGCGATAAGCGGCCCCCTCGCAGGTACCTTCGCCAATTCCTCATCGTGGATCCGGCAAGGGATACCCACCAGCACCCGCTGAACAAAAACAGCCACAGGCAGCAGGTTCACCCCGTCTCCTCAGGCATCAATACCAGGTCAATTGTGCGGGGAAGCACTTCCATCTCCAGGCGGTTGGCATCGACCGCCATGGTTTCACCATCGGCATGGGCCGGCAGCGAACCGTTTAATGCCGTGACCGCCACGTGTTTCGATCGGCGAAATTGGATCGCCGGGTGGCCTTCCTGCGTACCGCGCATGAAGCGCAGCATGACCTTAAATATTTCGAACCGGTTAATATCCCCTGCGATGCATAAATCAAAAAAACCATCGTTGGGCAGCGATTTGGGCGCCATATAGAAACCGCCTCCCATCCGCTTTCCATTCATAATTGATACCATCAAAGATGGCTGGGTGATGGTCTCATCATCCAGCTCGATGCGCAGCATAGGCGCACGGTAATACAGCATGATGGTCTTTAAGGCCGCTACCAGGTAAGATGCAAATCCGCTCAAGGGCGCGAGTTTTACCGATTCAAAACCAACCACAGCATCAAATCCAATCCCCACGCCATTGCCAAAAATGCGTCCCTGGGGATACAGGCCGCCCGTCAGGTAGCCCACATCCACCGTTTGTGTCTTGCCCATTGCCAGGGCGCGCACTGACTCTTCGAGATTGAGCGAGATACCCGTACTGAAAGCAAAGTCATTTCCGCGTCCAACAGTGAAGACGCCCAACGCTGGCTTTCCTGATCCGTTCCCTCTTGCCTTAATCAGCCCGTTCAGTACTTCATTTACCGTTCCATCACCTCCGGCAGCGACCACGTATTCATACCCTTGGGATGCCGCCTGTTGGGCCAACTCTACCGCATGCCAGGGCCGCTCAGTGTAGGCGATGGTGTAATCTAGCTGATGAAGGTTCATCAAGCGTTCGATGATCGGAATCATCCGGGCTCCTGTCCCTCGGCCGGATGTCGGATTTGCAACAATAAAGTATCGTGACATATATTTTTTCCGTTAAGATTGGTCGCAGCACGGCCGTTTGGGATAAGAAATGCTAGGCTTACATTCTAGTCGACTCCTGGAATCAGGTCAAGCAGAAGAGTCATGTCGATTCGAAATGACTTGGTTTGCTCAATAATTCATGCAGCGATCAGGATTTCTTGCATACACCTCTACTTATATGATGTATTGTCATTGCAAGGCGGTTCTACCGCCGAAGCAATCTCATTATCGGTTTAGATTGCTTCGCTTCGCTCGCAATGACCGATCATCATTTTACGTGGCCCAATTTATTGCGAGTGGCTTTTTAATCTGAAACTGGGCAAACAAGCTACAATTAAGGAGCAATGTGCACATTCATCGAAATAGAACCGCAGTCTGTTTATGGCAAACCAGGAGTTGGATAGGAGGAACTATGGACTCGTCTCGTAAGGCTTCCCTGGCCTTTGGAGTCTTGTTGATTGCCTTTGGCGTCATCTTGTTTATTTTTTCGCTGGTCCCAGGCGCCTGGATAGGCCAGGCCTGGCCCATTATCTTTTTCCTGGTCGCAGCCGGCTTCTTTTTGCCGGTTTTTCTCTGGCCAGAGTCTCGCCAGGGGCTGGCTGCTCTTTTCATACCCGGCTGCGTTTTCATTTCCTTGGGGCTCATTTTCTTGTATGCGACCTTGAGCCAGGATTGGGTGGTCTGGGCTTACGCCTGGCTGCTCATTGTGGCCGGTGTTGGCCTGGGAATCATCCTGGCATCCGTTGTAGGCCATTGGGGAAAATCGTCCTATTGGGCAGGTATCTGGCTGATGACGATCTCCACGGGTATCTTTGGCCTGTTAGCCACTCTGTTTGGTGATCCAGCGATTAAAATCATCGGCGCAGTGCTGGTAATGCTGGTTGGCTTTTTTATCTTGCTGCGCGCCATCCGTAAGCCTTAGACTACCTGATTGGTGTTTCGCGACCTTTTCTTGCCGCGAAACACCAATTGCAATGAAGATACCCCTTACTCTGGCTTGACGTTTTCCCACCATAGGGCTAAAATCAAATTCAGGTAAATAGCCAAAAGGGTGCCTTATCCCCCGGATGGGAAGGCTCAAAGGCGAAACCGGTTCAAGTCCGGTGCTGTCCCGCAACTGTAAGGAGGTTTATCCTCCAAGCCAGGTCGCCCGCCCCCAGGTATTTTCCACAACCTCGCGGAAAAGGAGGTGGGAACCAGATGCTGTGGTATCAAAGCCCCCTCCCTGTCACGCGTGACAGGGAGTTTTGTTTTAGGAGGCCCCACGCCCAGGCGTTGCCCGTAAACGAGCGCGCGTCTGGCAAAGAATCACGCAGCTGGTAAAAATAGACACACTCAAATTCTGGCAAAGGCTGAATCTGATCATAAACTAAAAAACCTGGAGAAATTTCTTGAAACGCGTAATTTTTGCCTTACTATCAATCATGCTCATTTTCTCGGCCTGCGCTCCCGCGGCAGCGCCTGCGCCCACTGCCACAACCAACCCGACTGTCAATCTTACGGATGGTATGGGCCGCCAGGTGACCCTGGCTTCTCCTGCCCAAAAGATCGTCTCTCTGGCGCCTTCTAATACCGAAATTCTTTTCGCTATCGGTGCCGGCAGCCTGCTGATCGGCCGGGATGATCTCTCCGACTATCCTCAAGAAGCCATAAAGCTCACCACGGTGGGCGGCTCGATGGGTAAATACAATTTCGAAGAAATAACCCGGCTCCAACCCGATCTGGTTTTAGCTTCGCAGCTTAACACCCCGGAGCAAATCAAATCTATGGAAGAGTTGAAGATTACCGTGTTCGTCCTGCCCAATCCGACGAAATTCGAAGGTTTGTACCAGAACCTGGAAACGGTGGGAGCCTTGACCGGTCATCAGGTTGAAGCCGCCAAACTGAGCGCGGACCTGCAAGCCCGTCAGAAGAAGGTGGCGGATACCATGGCTGGCGTGAAAGACCGCCCGGTGGTTTTTTACGAACTGGATGCATCTGACCCCGCCAAACTATACACAGTAGGCGCCAATACATTTATCGACATCCTGATCTCACTGGCGGGCGGTGCTAACCTCGGCGCCAGCCTTAAGGGCGATTACCCCCAGATCAGCCAGGAAGAGCTGCTTGCCCAGAACCCTGATATCATCCTGCTGGGAGATGCTGCCTACGGCACCACCGCGGAACAGGTTGCCGCGCGCCCGGGTTGGTCGGGGATCAATGCCGTCAAAAACAAAAAGGTCTACGCCGTCGATGATAACCAGATCTCTCGCCCAGGCCCGCGCCTGGTCGATGGTCTGGAATCCCTGGCAAGGCAAATCCATCCCGAGGCATTTCAATAGAATGGCCCGCGCTTCCCACCCCTACCTGATCAATGCCGCGCTGCTCATCGCCGCGCTTCTTTTCAGTGTGGGAGTGGGAAGTGTTTTTATCCCGCCCGGCATTCTACTGCAGATACTCTTCGGGCGTATCATCGGCCAACCTCTCCCGCCGGATATATCACCCGCCTTTTCTACTATATTATTCGATCTGCGCTTGCCGCGCACCATCCTCATGGCCATCACCGGATCGGCCCTGGCCGGCAGCGGCGCAGCGTACCAGGGGTTGTTTCGCAATCCTTTAGCCGATCCGTACTTGATTGGAGTCGCTTCCGGAGCCGGGTTGGGGGCAGTCATCGCTATGGGCATCCGCTGGACCTATTCCAGCCTCGGCCTGTTGGCAGTCCCGCTGGCGGCCTTCAGCGGTGCGCTGCTGACCGTTTTTATTGTCTACATGCTGGCCCGGGTTGGGCGCACCGTGCCCACCACCAACCTGATCCTGGCAGGAGTGGCTGTGAGCTCCTTCGCCACAGCCCTGACCTCATTCCTCATGCTCAATTCGACCGGTGAGCTGCGCCGGGCCATCGTGTGGTTGTTGGGAGGGTCGACTTTAAGCGGGTGGCAGCCGGTCATTGCGGTGCTGCCTTACCTTGCGATTGGACTGGGGGCCTTGCTCACCACCGGGCACGCATTGAATGTTCTGCAGTTTGGGGATGAACAGGCCCAGCAGTTAGGCCTTCCGGTTGAGCGCACCCGCCGCCTGATTGTTCTGGTCGCCACCCTGACCACCGCTGGCGCCGTCTCTTTTTCCGGGGTGATCGGGTTTGCCGGACTTGTCGTCCCCCATCTGGTGCGCATCCTTTGGGGCAGCGATTACCGGCGTTTGCTGCCGCTTTCCATCATCGGTGGGGCCAGCTTTCTGCTGGTCGCCGACATTCTTGCCAGGGTGGTAATGGCCCCGCAGGAGCTGCCGGTGGGGGTGATCACTTCCCTGGCTGGAGCGCCGTTTTTCTTGTGGGTACTGCGCCGCGCCAAACAGCAAAATTTCTGGTGAAATATGCTTGAAGTCCATCATCTTAACGTTCATTACGGCAGCCGGCCCGTGCTCAAAGAGATCAGCTTTGATCTATTACCGGGCAGCATTCTGGCTGTTATCGGGCCAAACGGCGCCGGAAAAACCACCCTCATTCGCGCCCTCAGCGGGATTGCGCCTCTCACGTCGGGGGAAGTGCGCGTGGACGGGCGCACGCTCAACCAGCTTTCTGCTACAGACCGCGCCCGCTGGATCGCGGTTGTTCCCCAGGCGCGCAATCTACCCCCGGCATTTACTGCCTGGGAGACCGTCTTGCTCGGCCGCACCCCCCATCTTAACTGGCTAGGCCAGGTTTCATTAAAAGACGAAACCATTGCCCGCCAGGCAATGGTTACCACGCAGACCCTGGATCTGGCCGAACGCCCGGTTGGCGAGCTTTCCGGCGGCGAACAGCAGCGCCTGCTGTTGGCACGCGCTCTGGCTCAGGCCGCACCGATTTTACTCCTGGATGAACCCACCTCCCACCTTGATCTACAGTTCCAGATCACCTTACTCGACCAGGTGCGTCTGCTCGCCCGCCAGGAAAACCTGGCCGTGTTAATCGTCCTCCATGATCTAAACCTGGCCGCGCGTTATGCCGACCGGGTCGCTCTGCTGGCTCAAGGCGAAATGCGCGCCCTTGGCCCGGCCCATGAAGTCTTAACTCCTGAGATGCTCAGCCCGGTCTACCATCTGCCTTTGGAGATTTTTCACGCCGGACCCAGCCATTTGCCTTATATTATTCCATCTCTGCGGTGATCCGCGCGCCTTTGCCTGGTTTTTCTGCCTGTCCCGCGGCTTTTTTCAAGGTACAATACAGCCGTAGTTTTTCCACTTAGCATTATACCGATGCAATTTTCCCCGGCGTTGAATTTCTCACCCTTATGCGTCCGGTTCACTTCTTGTGGTATTTATGCAGCTTACACCTGAAGACAAGACCAACTCGCGCCCCCTGCAGATCGTCCGGTGGTTATTCTTCTTCCAGTTTGTTGGGGTGGGGATTTTTGTATCATTTATCAACGTTTATCTACACGATGCCGGCCTGAATGGAACGCAAATCGGATTGGTGGGCATGCTTGCCTCACTGTCTGGCATGCTCAGCGCCACCTTGTGGGGTTACCTTAGCGACCGAACAGGTCAACCCCGCGTGATCTTGATCGTCGGCGCCCTGGGATCAGCTGTCATCAGCCTGTTGTACCCCCTCGCCGGATCATTTCTTGGTTTTGCCGTGATTGCCAGCCTGTATGGGGTCTTCATTTCCGCCGCAAACACCCTGGTAGACAGCCTGGCGCTTTCCTTTCTGGGCAATCAGCGCGAGGATTACGGGCGCTATCGCCTGGGTGGGTCTTTCGGCTACATTCTTGCCACAGCGATTTCAGGCGTTGTTTTTGAGCGCACCGGTCTCTCAGCCATGTTTCCGGCATATGCCGTAGCCAGCCTGGCCTTTATTATCACCGCCCTGTTCTTGCCCTCGCGCGCCATCCGGCGCCAAAAGCCTCAGTTTAATTCAATTTCGACCATGATCCGCCGACCGGTCTGGCTGGTTTTGATCGCCACGGTTTTTTTGGTCTGGCTCGCATCCAGCGGCTCATTTGGCTTTTTAAATATCACTGTCAAAAATATGGGCGGGAGCGACAGCCTGGTGGGCTTCGTCTTTACCACTATGGCATTAGCAGAGCTCCCCTTTATGGCCTATTCAGGATCGCTGATCCGGCGGTTCGGCGCCACCCGTTTGCTGTGGCTTGCCACCTTTTTGTACATTTTTCGCTTTTTTCTATACAGCCAGATGGGTGCGCCCGAATGGGCGCTGGGAGTCAGCATCATTGCGGGCCCGGCTTATGTTTTTTTCTGGAACAGCGCGATCAACGTCGCCAACCAGTTGGCGCCGCCTGGGATGGCTGCCACTGCCCAGGGATTGGTTGTTTCTACAACCAACATGGCAAGCGTCGTCGGCACTTTGCTCAGCGGCTGGTTGTTTGACCGGCTTGGTTCGAGCGGCCTCTTCCTGGCCCTCTCAGGGTTTGCCTTGCTGGCTTTTATTCTTTATTCATTTGGCCAGCTCCGCCTGACGAGAAAATCCGCTGTAACCACGAAATAATTCAGTCTGCTATTCTCAAGCGGTCACTTTTGTGAAAACATCAAATTTTGGTGGATTTTCCAGGTGCTTTTTTACGGCGCATTGATCAGCAGACCGCACCAGGGCTTCATAATATTTCTCAGGGAAACCCGGCGGCACCTGGATCTCAAGGTCAATTTTATCGACCATTCCGGTAAATTGGCTGCGGTTTACTCGCTGGATGATGCGTATCCCATCAGTGGAAAGTCCCCGCTGGCGGCAAAATCCTAAAACGTATATCCCTGCGCAGGTGCCAATTGAGGCCAAAAATACTGAGAAGGGTGTCGGAGCAGTCCCTTCACCCCCGCCTGTTGGCGGTTGGTCGGTCATTACCGTAAAATCGCCAAAATGCGCATCGACGCGCGCCCCCCCGGGAAAGTCAACGATCATTTCCATGTGTCTGGTTCTCCATAATGTAAATTCTTGGGCTGGATCTCACCAGTGCCAAACATCGTATTAAAAAGAATAGATGCGTCATCCAAAAAAAAGATACAACTGTAATTCTCATTAATGAGCTTTGTCTTTGCATTCAGGATATTTGCCACTACGAAGCCTATGCCTCATTCGCTATGATGGGGTCAATGTTATTCCAGGATTATACCCATCTGGCAGTTTTTAACGGCCTCGAGCCCCAAAAAATGCGCCTGATCATCCCCTTATTGGATACATGTTCATACGATCCCAATGAGATGATCTTTGAGCAGGGCGATCTGGCCTCATTCATCTACATTCTGCTGAAGGGTGAGGTCCAGATCTGTTTTAAACCATACGATGGGCCTGTTTTAAATGTGGCTTTGATCCAGGAACAGGGTATTTTTGGGTGGTCTGCCGCATTACGGCGAAGTTCCTATACCTCTGGAGCGGCGGCTCTGGTAAAATGTGAGGTAGTTCGTATTCGTGGGGATAAGCTGCGCCAATTATGTGAGACTCACCCAGATGTGGGAATCTCGCTGCTTGAACGCCTGTCCGAACCGATCGCTGAAAGGCTGAACAGCACCCACGCCCAAATGCTGGCGATTCTGTGCGAAGGTATGGAATTGAGCGAAAAAAGCCGGAGGAGGATAACCATCCATGACTGAAAACGGACCCACATTTTCTTCAGAAGAGCAACTGCGCGGATTAATTGAGCAGCTCGATGCCTATATTGACCATTATCACGGCGGTTCTGTGGAATTGGTCGAATTTGATGGCAAACTGGTAAAAGTTCACCTGGGCGGAGCCTGTTTGGGATGCCCCCTGTCTCCATCCACGCTGCATGGTTGGGTGGAAGGCACGATCAAGCAGTTTTTCCCGGAAGTCGAAAAGGTCGAAGCCGCCTGATCTGACATGGAGTAGAAAAATCCCCTGGAGAACAGGGGATTTTTCTACTCTAAGAAAACCTCTACATGCTCGCCATCGTTTTCGTCGTACACATCCACAATTTGTCCCGTCTCACCCGCTCGGATCGAATCCATCAGGGCTTTCATATCCAGCCCCTCCACCTCGGGCGAAAAACGAGCGCCTAATTTAACCCCGGCGGTCACCACTGTGATTGGCAGTCGAATATTCACCCGCACCCGGCCTGTGCCCGTGTCGGTTACCGTAACCCGGAACCAGCGCGCGCCCTGGCCTGGAAACGCTGGCAAAGCGGGTGCGGCTGGACGAGGTGCCGGTACATTATTCGATTGACCTAGCGCATCGAGCAGCTTCATCCCTTCCTTGGCGCTGATTTTCCCCTCCTGAATCATGCGAAGTACTTTTAAACGTTCTTCAGAGGTTGCCATTTATTTTTATACCTTCAACCAGTGATAAATGAATTGCCAGACTACATTTTTTTGCCGGGTTGAGTACGCCTTTCCCATTCCTTTACGGCTTCCTTCAAGATATTTTTTACCTCAGGATCTGCTACCGCATCCACACCCGCGTAATGATCCAATCCCACCCAAACAATCACACCCTCGCGGGGATCCTCCGTCAGGCGAATGCCTTTATTCATCGCCGGATGGCCTTTTAAGTTATCTTGTAGAATGCCGTCAATCTGTTCCACGATGCTTTTTGGCTTTTCTGGAATTGGCTTACTCGCCACTTTTCCTTCAATACTTTCTTCCAAATTCACGGCGGAAAAATTCTCTGCCGCTTCAGTCAGGGGTGTGACCGATGCCTTTTGGGCTTGCGGTTCAACTGAAACCGCAGGAGCATCAGTTTGGCTGCCTGTGTAACCCATCCAACCCGCCCAATCCTTAAGCAAAACGTTCAGACTCCTCTTTTGCGCTTCGGTCATCTGCCGGGCCGAGGCAATCATCTGCCCGCCACTGCGCACTGCCAGTTGGCCCGTAGAACGGTCCTGCCATAAAGCAGCCTTCTCCGTGTACTGTTTGCGCACTTCTTTAAGGATTTCTTGTTCCTGGTCGACCGCCGGCGGGGTGTTCCCCCGGCTCGCAAGCCACCAGGCCACCGCCGCACCGACAATAAATCCGGCGCCTAACACCACCAAGAGCAAAATAACCTGACCCTGACTGGTGATCATTCCACACCTCTTCACTAATCCGGCTTGGGCTGGCAGACCGGGCAGTAATGTGTGCCGCGCTGGCCTACCATCTTACGCACGATGGCGGTACCGCATACCGGGCAAGGCAACCCGGTCCTCTGGTACACTCGGAATGAATTTTGAAAATCGCCACCCCGGTAAACCCAATCGATGCTTGCTCCGTTGCGGCGGATGCCTTCATGTAAAACCGTGCGAATCGCTTGCCATAACTGCTCGGCGTCTTGTTGAGTGATAGCAGTTGAAATCTGGTTGGGGTGAAGCCGGGCTAAATGAAGCGCTTCGTCTGTATAGATATTTCCCAGCCCGGCGATGAATTTTTGATCCAGGAGTAACGGCTTTAGCTGGCGGTGATGAGCCTGCAGGCGCTGGTAAAGATCGCGCGGGCTAAAATTTTCTGCCAGCGGTTCAGGTCCCAGAATTTCGAAAATAACCCCCGGTTCGACTACCAGCCAGGCCCGGCCAAACTTGCGCGGGTCATTGAATACCAGCCGTCCGCCGCGGTTCAAATGGATGACGATCCGGTCGTGGGCCGCGATTGGGCGGGCCTGCCCATTCTCACTTTGCTCGCTTTCCATGCGCAGATCGCCGCTCATCCTCAGGTGAAACAGCAAATGGTCCCGATCCAGGCGCAGAACCAGAAATTTTCCCCGGCGGCTGATCTCGCGAACGGTTTGCCCTCTGAGCCTTTCCCGGAATTCGGCAGCCGCCGGCTCAGCCACGCTTTTATCCCAAAACACCTCAGCCGATTGAATCGTTTGCCCCACGAGCGGTTCCCCATCTTTACCGTCGCGCAAATAGCGTGCAATCGTTTCGACCTCGGGTAATTCGGGCATTACTATTCTCCAAACATCTCCCCGACACTGCGCCCTTCATTTGCTCTCAGGATCACTTCGCCCACCAGGGAAGAAACCGAAAGGATCGTCAGGCGGTCTCCAAATAAAGCCAATTTTTCAGGCGGGATGGGAACGGTATCGGTTGTGATCATCTCTTTGACCGGCAGGGCAGCCAGGCGTTCAGCCGCGTTAAGTGAGAAAACCGGGTGCACGAAGCTCATATAAACATCCCGCGCCCCGTATTCTTTCACCAGGTTAACGGCCTGGGCGATCGATCCACCTGTATCGACTTCATCATCCACAATGATCACATCCCGACCGTCCACGTCACCGATCAGGGTCAGTGCCTGGGCCTTCGCATCATTAGATGCGCGCCGCTTCTCTATAAAAGCCATCGGTACGTGCAGCACCTGCGCATAATTGCGCGCTTTTTTGGCAAACCCCAGGTCGGCTGTCACCACCACCGGATTAACCATTTGATCTTGTTTGCTTTTCATGTAATCCACCAGGATGTGGAACGCAGATAACACATCCCCGGGAATTGAGAAAAAGCCCTGGATTTGCCCGGCATGCAAGTCGAGCGTAATGTATCGGTCGGCTCCGGCGACCTGGATCATATCTGCCACCAGGCGGGCTGTGATCGGGACGCGCGGCTGGTCTTTTTTATCCGAACGAGCATAGCACAGGTATGGGATGACAGCGGTCACCCGCGACGCTGAATCCAGCCGCAGCGTTTGCAGCAGGATGAGCATTTCCATCAAGTTGCGGTGCACCGGGGCCGATGTGGTTTGGATGACATAACAATCTTGCCCGCGTACGCTCTTGCGCAGCTTGACGAACAGATTATCGTTCGGGAACACGATAATATCGCGCTCGCACAAAGGAAGGTCAAGATATTCGGCTATTTTTGCTGCCAATTCAGGGCAGCCAGTGCCGGCATATAATTTTACGTCCCCATAGGTCATGCGTTCATGGCGCGCCACGTGATTCAGAGGCATAAAAAACCTTCCTTACTATACAGAATCCTTATCCTGCCATTCAGACCGCAGAACACTCATCAGCAGGACATCGACAAATTTTCCATCCTGGTACTGGGCCTGGCGCATTCTTCCTTCATGGACAAAGCCTGCTTTTTCATAAGAATGCACCGCCCGGGGATTGGTCTCAAACACGCGCAAGAAAACCCGGTTCAATCCCAGGTTAGAAAAAGCGTGGCGCAGCATCAGCACCATCGCGTCGTGCCCGTATCCCTGGTTCCAGAAGCGTTTCTCACCGATAAAGATACCCACTTCAGCCAGGCGGTTTCTCCAATTGATATTCATCAAAGAGAGATTACCCACCAGCATCCATCCATTGGGGGTGTGAACCTCAATCCCCATTGGGTGTTCTTCTTTCGGCGTGTTACGCAGGTTGTCGAACCAGGTCTCTTCCTGAGTGGTTGACAATGGAAGAACCAGCGATAATCCCTGGGCTACTTCCGGGTCGTTAAGCCACTCCACGAAGCGAGGGATATCGCTTCGTTCAATTCCGCGCAGCCTGACTCGTTTGCCAATGATCATTTTAGGCTTCCTTACTCCACATGGGTTGCAAGAATGGTTCTCGCAGCCCTTTCGGCTGCATTACGGCGTCAGCCGGTTTGGACCGCGGAACAGGAAGACCGTCTCGCGGATATTTTGCAGCCCAAGCATCACCATTAAGAGTCGGGACAACCCCATCCCGAAACCGCCGTGCGGCGGGCAGCCGTAGCGGAAATCATTCAAATAATCTTTGATCGGTTCCAGCGATAAACCTTTTTCGAGGGCCTGTTTTTCCAGAATGTCCACGCGGTGCTCGCGCTGCGCGCCGGTGGTGATCTCCAGCCCGTTGCAGATCAGGTCAAAGCTCATCGTCAGGTTAGGCCGGTCGGCGTAGCGCATATGGTAGAAGGGGCGCACGGTGATCGGCCAGTCGGTCAGGAAGACAAACTCGTGATTGAATTTCTGCTTTACATACTGGGCGATCAAGCGCTCGCCTGCCGGGTCGATGTCGCCTTTCTTTTCGGGCGGCAGCTGGTAGCCCTCTTTTTTCAAAATTTCGATGGCCTCCGCCATGGGGATGCGCGGGAAAGGCAGGGACGGCACCGTAATTTCGGTCCCCAGGCGCTCTTTAATTTCGGCGCCAAGCTCATCCTTAACACGCTGGTAGGTGTATTGCAGCAGCCCCTCTTCAAATTCCATCACATCGTCGTGCGATTCGATCCAGCTCATTTCCATATCTAAGCCGGTGAATTCGGTCATGTGGCGCGCGGTGAAAGAGGGGTCTGCTCGAAAAACCGGTCCAATCTCAAACACCCGCTCGAACCCGGCTGCCATAGCCATCTGTTTGTAGAACTGAGGCGACTGCGACAGGTAAGCCTTGCGATCAAAATAAATGATTTCAAATAACTCCGCCCCGCTTTCGCTGGGCGTGCTCATAATTTTGGGCGTATGGATTTCGATGAAATCGTGCTTCAGCCAGTACTCACGCATTGCTGCTTCGGCAATGGTCTGGGCTTTGAAGATCAACAGGCTTTCCGGTCGGCGAAGATCGAGATAACGCCAATCCATGCGGATATCGACCGCCGGTAAATTCTCGCCAAACGGATCAAATGGCAGCTGCTCTCCTGACTGCGCTTCAACCTGAATCGTTTCGAGCTGCATTTCCAACCCATTCAGCTTAACCACCGGGTTATCCACAACCTTACCCGTAATCGTCAGCGCCGATTCGGATGTGATTTTGGAGATCGCATCCGCCTGCTCAGCGCTGTTTGGCTTCCAATTTGCCACCTGGACCAATCCCGTCCGGTCGCGAACGATCAAGAACTGCATCTTCTTTTGATCCCGCAGGGTTTGCAGCCAGCCCTGGATCATCACTGTTTCCCCAATCTTCTGTCGAAGATCACCAATCGATGTGCGTTGCATAGTTCTTCTCCTCGAAAAGCGGATAGCAGATATTTTCCGCTAAATTAATGCCTCAACAACCTCGTAGGGTGTGGCAGAACGTTCACATAATCGGATAATCCATTCGTCGATCGTATCCTCGCCGACCTGGCTGCGCCAGCGCGTGATGAGCGCATCTTGAACCAGGATTGCCAATGTGGTCTTCAAACGCTCGTACTCTCTCTGCCGCCATACCCCGCTGTTGTGCAAATAATCGCCGTGATCGAAAATAGCCTGGGCAATCGATTCCACCCCTTCACCGCTGGTAGATACGCAGCGCAGGATCGGCGGCAGCCAGTTCTCCAGTGGGGTTTGAATTTCCTCGGGGCCGGAATGAGCAGCATGACCCATTTCGAGCATCGGCGCAGCGACCGTTCGGTATTCTCGACCCCTGGCCGGTCGGCTTTATTGACCACCAAAATATCGGCAGTCTCAAGAATGCCGGCTTTGATCGCCTGGATCTCATCTCCCATTCCCGGCGCTTCTACCACAACCGTGGTATGCGCCAGGCGCGCGATATCCACCTCAGATTGCCCGGCGCCAACCGTCTCCACCAGGATCAGCTCGAATCCTGCCGCATCCAGTACGTTAACGACCGCGGCGGTGGTACGCGAAAGCCCACCCATCGCCCCCCGTGAAGCCATCGAACGGATAAATACTCCCCGGTCGCCGCTCAAATCGCGCATCCGCACCCGGTCGCCCAACAGCGCACCACCGCTGAACGGGCTGGAAGGGTCCACCGCCACAATAGCCACGGTTTTTGCTGGCCGGTCTCCTGCGGGGCGGCGAAATGAGCGGGTGAGCTGGTTGACCAGCGAAGATTTACCCGTTCCCGGCGAACCGGTTACACCCACCACGTGGGCCTTACCCGTCGCCGGAAAAAGACCGTCCAGTGCACTTCGTCCCAACGGTGAGTCATTCTCTACCTGGGTCAGCAATCGGGCCAGTGCCAACCGGTCGCCCGCCAGTACAGCCTGCGTCAGATCCATCACTCGCCTGAAAATGCCTTACGAATATCGCGGATATAGGTTTCGCTGGAGGTACCTGGTCCATAAACGGCCATCACCCCTGCTTGTAAAAGTTCTGGTACATCGTTATCGGGGATGATACCCCCGATAAAAACCCTGACGTTATCCTGTTTGTTGGCGCGCAGCAGCTCAATCACCCGCGGAACCAATACCATATGCGCTCCTGAAAGGATGGATAGCCCTACAACGTCCACATCTTCCTGTAAAGCTGCCTCTGCAATCATTTCCGGGCTCTGGCGCAGGCCGGTGTAGATCACCTCCATACCGGCATCCCTCAGTGCGCGAGCAACAACTTTTGCACCGCGGTCATGCCCATCCAGGCCGGGTTTCGCTATTAAAACGCGGATTTTTCGTTCCGCCATATACACTCCAAGCTTGGTTTAAAGTCATCTTTCATTATACCGTATCAAGAAGGCGGTTATAGCGTATTTATATTATAATCAGGTCGAAACTTGGAGGCTTATGGAAATAACCTGGTACGGACATTTTTGCTTCCGAATGATGGAACGCGGTTTAGCTGCGGTTGTCTGCGACCCGTTTGATCATAAGGTAGTCGGCTACGACCCATTAAAACTCAAGGCGGATATTGTTACCGTCAGCATCGATAATCCGGAACACAACTGTTTCAATTCCGTCAAAGGAGATCCGCACCTGATCACCGGACCGGGTGAATTTGAAATCGGCGGGGTTTTTATCACCGGCGTTCAGACCAATGGACACGCCAAAAAATCTGATGATGAACCGCGCAATACGCTTTATGTTTTTGACTATAATGGTTTGACAGTGGCTCATTTTGGCCAGATCGACCGCGTGCCCACCCAGGCCGAGGTCGAAGCGCTGGGCCCGGTGAATATCGCCTTGATCCCCGTGGGAGATGTCTCGAGCCTGAACGCAGCCAAGGCTGCCGAAGTAATCAGCCTGATTGAGCCGAACATCGTCATTCCCATGCATTACGCCACAGATGGTTCCCTGGTTAAACTAGATGAGCTTAACAAGTTTCTGAAAGAGATGGGGATCTCAGAAGCCGAGCATGTTCCTATGTTAAAAATGACCAGTTCTTCATCCCTGCCAGAAGAGACGCGTGTGATCGTTTTAGATTACCAACATAGTTAACAGGAGCACACCTTGGCGATCAAAATTATCATGACCTGGGATATTACCCCCGAACGAGAGCAGGAATATTTTGAGTTTGTGGTCAGAGAATATATCCCAGGGGTGCAGCGCCTCGGTCTGGAGTTGAAAGATGCCTGGGCCACGGTTTACGGCAGCCGTCCCCAGATTCTGGTGGGCGCCTTGTTACCTTCGGTTGCCAAAGCGCATGAAGTCATGGATTCCTCTGAATGGAAAAGCTTGCACAACCAGCTCCAGGATTATGTAATCAATTATTCTGAAAAGATTGTTGAGGCGCATGGAGGGTTCCAGTTCTGAGGTCTTGCTACCCGTCCCAGGTGAGGTGTCCAGGCGATTATTAGCCTGGTACGACCGCGAAAAGCGGCGCCTGCCCTGGCGGGGCCACCCGGATGCGTACGCTGTTTGGGTCTCGGAAATCATGCTCCAACAGACCCGGGTCGAAACCGTAATTCCCTATTTTGAACGCTGGATGCAGCGTTTTCCCACAATTCAATCTCTGGCAAGGGCCTCTCAACAGGAGGTGCTCAGCCTTTGGGAAGGCCTGGGATATTACAGCCGGGCGCGCAACCTGCGTAAAGCGGCTCAGGTTGTGATGGAGTGCTTTGCCGGACGGCTGCCCGAGGAGCGAACCGGGTTGGAAAAACTACCTGGCATTGGCGCTTATACTGCCGGAGCCATCGCCTCCATCGCCTTCGGGCGAGATGAGGCCGCCCTGGACGGAAATATCCGCCGCGTGCTGGCGCGCGTCTTCGCCGTACACACCCCTGCCCGTTCGCCTGCCGGCGAAAAAGAGCTGTGGGACCTTGCCCGGCGTTGCCTGCCGCTGGGCCGGGCTGGCGATTACAACCAGGCGCTCATGGACCTTGGCTCCGCCATCTGCACCCCCCGCTCACCGCAGTGCTTGCTCTGTCCGCTGTTGGACAAATGTGCCGGGCATAAATTGGGCTTGCAAGAGACGCTGCCGGTTCTCGCCCCCCGCCCAAAAATTCCTCACCTCACCGTTTCCGCGGCAGTCGTCCGCCGCGCAGGCACGGTGCTGATTGCTCAGCGCCCGGAAACCGATCTGCTCGGTGGGATGTGGGAATTTCCCGGTGGAACGGTGGAAAACGGAGAAACGTTCGAAGAAGGCCTGCAGCGCGAAATCCGCGAGGAATTGAACACGGCAGTGCTGATCGAACATCCCTTTGGCACCTTTAATCATGCCTATACGCATTTCAGCGTCACGCTGCATGCTTTCCTTTGCCGCCTGGCAGGTCCCGAGCCGCAAGCGATTGAAGCCACCCAGCTGCGTTGGGTGCCGCCTGAAGCGCTAGCCGGTTTTCCCATGGGGAAAATCGACCGCCAGATCGCCACACGCCTGGAGCGTGAACCGTGGGAATAGACTCCTTCGTGAACCTGCGGACCGAGATGGTCGCGCAGCAGATTGAGCGGCGCGGGATAACTGAACCGCGCCTGTTGGAAGCGATGCGCACCGTCCCGCGTCATTTGTTTGTTCCCGAAGATCTGATGTCCACGGCGTATGACGATTGCCCGCTGTCTATTGGCAGCGGGCAGACCATCTCTCAACCCTACATCGTAGCCCTGATGACCCAGCTGCTCCACCTGAATGGGGATGAAAATGTCCTCGAAATCGGCACCGGTTCAGGGTATCAGGCCGCCGTGCTTTCGCGCCTGGCTCAATCTGTTCACACGATCGAACGCTTTTCCACCCTTGCTTCCCGCGCGCGTCAGGTCCTGGACACCTTGCTCTATGAAAATGTGGTGGTCCATACCCAGGACGGTTCACTGGGATGGCCCGAAGCTGCCCCGTACCAGGGCATCCTCGTCACTGCCGCTGCCCCTGCCCCCCCACCGCCCTTGTTGCAACAGCTGGCTGACGGCGGGCGTCTGGTACTGCCGGTCGGCGGTCGCGGCGGGCAGATCCTGCAGGTCTGGCAGCGCCACGGCGAAAATTTCGACAACGAAGATATCATCTACGTTGCTTTTGTCCCGCTCAGAGGCGCGCACGGTTGGAGTGAAGTGTATTGGGATTAATAACGCTGCCCGCCAACTTAATGAGAGAGATTTTCCCGCTCTTGGCGGGAAAATCTCTCTATTAACCAACCACGCGTAAACCGGTAAGCCTGCTTACCAGGGCCGCCATTACACCCACCGGTAGTCCCAATACCAGGTGCACAGCCAGACTGATGCCAAAAATCATCGCCAGCGACTGCACCAGGCTGTTCATCCCCGGCGCCAGGTGTTCCAGCATCCAAGGGCCAGCCCCCGCGATCAGGCCCAACCCGGTTAAAACCACCAGCGGGATGCTGATCGGCAGCCAGGCCCGCCGGTCAGAAACGGAAGGCAGCATGGTGCTGCTGATTGCAAAGGCCAGGTAGAACCACAGCCAGAAGTCGGGCTGGTCCGGCAAAGCGCCCAGCCCGTTCCATAAAGAATCCCACTGCCCAGCGCTTAAAAACGCGAACAGTGGGACAACTTTCATCTGGTAAATCCCAATCAGGGCCACAGCCGCCCCGCCTGTCAGCAGGGGCGCCGTGCCGATCAACGCATCCCGCAGCACATCGGTGCGGGCGGTTTCCACGTATCCCATGCGCAGCGTGCCATCTGCCATGACTTTCGGCAGCAGCGAAAAACGTCCGGTGCGCACCTGCAGCAGGCGCGCCATGAGGAAATGGCTCATTTCATGAAGAAAGACACCCGGAAAGAACACCAAAGAGAACAGGCCCAACGCCAGGTTGGGCCTGCGAGTCAGCATTAACAGTATTGCGTGTATCTGGCGGTGCAGCCAGCGCTGCGCGGCTAAGAACAGACCCAGCATTGCCGCCAACCACAACAGACCGGTCAGCAGTACGGGGTACACTATTGCCCTGCGGCCTCGACAATCTTTATGAACTCAGGTTTCAGGCTGGCCCCACCCACCAGGGCGCCGTCGATATCCGGTTGACCGAAGAATTCTCGCGCGTTGGCAGCGGTGACAGACCCTCCATACAAAACGCGCGTCGCCTGCGCCAGTTGTGCACCGAACAGGGCCGTCATCGGTATACGGATTGTTTCCGCAATCACGGCATTTGCCCCACTGGCAGTAGCTGCCCGCCCGGTGCCAATTGCCCACACCGGCTCATACGCGATTACAATTTGTTCCGCCTGACCGGCCGGAATGCCATCTAAACCCTGGATAATCTGGCGCATGACGACTTCAGAGGTCCTGCCGGCTTCATTTTCAGCCAGGGTCTCGCCCACACACACGATCGGCACCAATCCAACGCCCAGGGCAGCTTTTACTTTTTTGTTCACGGTAGCATCCGTCTCGCCAAAGTAAGACCGGCGTTCAGAATGCCCGATGATCACATACTGGCAGAACTCTTTCACCATGGCAGGCGACACTTCGCCCGTGAAGGCACCCTGGGCTTCCCAATGCAAGTTTTGCGCGCCCAGACCGATCTCCGTTCCGGAGAGCATATTCGCCAGGGCGGTTAATGCCGGAAACGGGGGACAGATCACCTGCTCCACATTGCTAACAGCTTGCATCCCGGGTAAAAGCTCGGCAACCAGCGAGCGAGCTTGCTCGACGGTCTTATTCATTTTCCAATTACCTGCTACAAATGGTTTTCGCATTGTATCCTCACCTGCATGTTGAAATCTATTTTTAGCGCGGTGTTCAGGTGAACATCACATGCGCTATATCGCCTAATGGTTTATTTTCTTATCAAATTGCTTCTCAACCTGGCACAGCCAATCCAGTTGGAGACGCGGTGTTGATTAAACGGGCGATTTATTTCGTCCGTTTCGACATTTGCCAACAACAGCCAGTACCCCAATCGTGAAGGTTTTCCCTATTATAAGGCAGATTTTCTTAATCGAAGATAGCCGCGGATTGATTATCTATCTTGCTGGTTTACCAGGAATGCCGTTTATCGCTGTGGTGTTTGGAAAATAAATCGGGGTGTATTGGCGGCGAGCAACACCGCCAATACACCCCGGTCAACCTATATTCAATAGGTCCTTATTCTTCTTCCTCCGGCATGCCCTGGATCAGATTTTCAAGCATGGGCGTGGTCAGAGATTTCGGCCGCTCGATTGGTTTGGTCAGTACCCGCGACCAGGTGATGTGGGTAGCCAGCCCCAGGATGCGGCTCAAACCGAACATCACGGTGTAAAAATCAAACTCCTGCACGCCGTAATGATATTGCAGCGTCCCGTTGATCGCGTCTACATTCGGCCAGGGATTCTTAACCTTGCCGTTTTCCATCAAGATGGGTGGGAAGGCCTCAAAGATCATCATCACCAGCTTAAAAATTTCATCATCCGGTAAGTATTTTTTAGCGAATTCTGCCTGGGCAGTAAAGCGCGGATCGGTCACGCGCAGCACAGCGTGGCCATATCCGGGGATCAATTTGCCATCTTTTAACGCATTTCTGAGGTATTCCTCCAATTGGGGCTTGGTCGGCAGACCTTCAAAATAATCACGCACACCCAACAACCAGCGCAGGCACTCCTGGTTGGCTAATCCATGCAGCGGCCCTGCCAGGCCATCCATTCCGGCTGAGCAGGATAAATACACATCAGACAGGGCCGATCCAACCAGATGGCTGGCATGCGCACTGACGTTTGCGCCTTCATGGTCGGAATGCAGCACCATGAATAAGCGCGTTAAATCCTGGTATTCCTTTTCCTCCCTGCCGATCATGTATGCGAAATTCGAAGCCCAATCCAGGCTGGGATTGGGGTTAACAAATACACCTTCGCGGTATTTCAGGTTAAAAATGTTCGCCGCGATGACCGGCAGTTTTGCCGTCAGGTTCAGGCTGTCCTGCAGGTACAGACTCCAGTAATCGTATTTATTTTGGATCCCGTAATAATAGCGGCGCGCGAAGATCGACTCGGTCTGGAGGGATAAAATGGCCTGAGAGAATAATGTCATCGGGTGCGAATATTTGGGCATTGCCCGCAGCACCTGGAAAACATGGTCCGGGATGTTGCTGCGCACTTTCCATTCCACTTCAACTTCTTCCGCGTCTTCCTGGCTCGGCAAATCGCCGGTCATCAGCAAGAAAAACAACCCCCCGATTAACGGGTATTCGCCGTTACGCGGTTTTGGAAGCAGCTGCAAAACCTCGGGGACCGTATAACCCCGCAGGCGTAAACCCTCTTTCGGATCGACGTAGGAGATATCACTGACTTCAATTGGAACCCCCCGAATACCCCCAAAGATCTGATCCACGGTTACATCGGCGATCTTAAATGTGCCGTGTTCTTTAATGAGCCGGTTTGTCCGTTCCCGCCAGGCTGGCAGTTTTTCGGCAATTCTATCTTTAATGCTCATGAGATTTCTCCTATCGGTTGGTTCCGTTCTAAAATGTAACCCATTGATTTCGAAAGCTGCCCTGCAGCCCGTACAATCTCTGCTCCATATTCTATAACTTTTATGGGGGTGAAACGAGAACCTGGGCCCGATATTGATAAAGCGCCAATGACCTCCCCACCCTGCCCCAAAATAGGAGCAGCCACCCCGGATGCTTCCTGGATCCACTCGCCGTGACTCTCGGCGAACCCTTTTTCCCGAATTTTCTCAAGGTCCATCCTCAAAGCAGCAGGATCAACAATGGTCATCGGGGTCAGCGGTTCAAACACGGTTGAGTCTAAAATTTGATCAACTCGTTCATGAGGTAAAAACGCCAGCATTGCCTTTCCCGCCGATCCGGCATACAAAGGCAGCCGGCGTCCCACCCGCGCTACCATGCGCACATTATGCTGGCTTTCTATGCGTTCCACGCAAAGGCGTTCGTTTCCATCCAATAAATACAGAGATATCGTCTCGCTGGTTGTCCGGCGCAAATCGCCCATGACGGGCAGGGCGATCGTCCGCAGGTCAAGCCCTGCCAGATAAACTCCTGACCATGATAGAATCTTCGCCCCCAATGAATAAGTCCGGTTGGCGGAATTTTGCTGGAGAATGCCCAGGTCTTTCATATCCGACATCAAACGGCCCGCCGTACTGGTAGCCAGGTCAGCCTGACGGGCTACCTCGCGCACGCCAAGCTCAGTCTGGTCTGTCGAAAAACAGTCCAGAATAGCAACGATGTGCTTCAGCATGCTTGATGATTCGGAAGACATAGAGTAAACCTGTTGAAATTACTGTCTTGACTTACAGGACACCGTCCCATATAATAGGACAAGTTTAACCAGTGATCGCCAGAATGTCAATCATTTTAGACGCAATTTTGAGAAATTCGTTAAAAAGGGATGAGAATATGACAGGTCAATCGGTTGGTGAAGCAATTTCCATGCATCATGGGCATCTGGTTGTGCCCAATCATCCCGTCATTCCCTTTGTGGAAGGCGACGGCTCGGGACCGGATATCTGGCGTTCAGCAAAACGCGTATTTGACGCAGCCGTCAAAAGGGCATACGGCGACCAGCGGAAGATAGCATGGCACGAGCTACTGGCGGGCGAAAAAGCTTTTCGCGCTACAAATAACTGGCTTCCGGATGAAACGCTCTCAGCCTTTCGTAAATTCCTGGTTGGAATCAAAGGTCCCCTGACTACCCCGGTGGGCGGTGGCATCCGTTCATTGAATGTCGCCTTGCGTAAAGAATTGGACCTGTACGTTTGCCAGCGTCCGGTGCGCTGGTTCCCAGGGGTCCCTTCTTCGGTGCGCGACCCGGAATGGGTGGATATGATTATCTTTCGCGAAAACACGGAGGATGTCTACACTGGGATCGAGTTTGAACAGGGCAGCAGCCAGAATAACCAGCTTTTTGAATTCATCAAAGAGCAGTTCCCGGATGAATTCAAGCGCATCCGCTTTCCGGACACGGTTGCCTTTGGCATCAAACCCATTTCCAAGGAAGGCAGCCAGCGCCTGGTGCGGGCAGCCATCCAATGGGCCCTGGAATATCACCGCCGCAGTGTGACCCTGGTCCATAAAGGCAATATTATGAAATTTACCGAGGGGGCATTCCGCAAGTGGGGCTACGAAGTGGCGGAAAATGAGTTTGGCGACCGCGTGTATACCAACCTGCAGTGGCAGCGCACCGCCAAAGAAAAGGGGGAAGACGCCGCCGAAGAAGAAGAAAGGGTCGCGAAGCTGGAGGGGAAATTAATGGTGAAAGACGTGATCGCGGATGCAGCCTTTGAAATCGCGATCAATCATCCCACCGAATTTGATGTACTGGCGACGCCTAATCTAAATGGAGATTACCTGGCGGATGCTTTAGCCGCCCAGGTGGGTGGAATTGGCATTGCCCCGGGTGGGAATATCAATTACCTTACCGGCGCCGCGATCTTTGAAGCGACCCACGGGACCGCTCCCCGCCTGGCAGATCTGGACAAGGCTAACCCAAGCTCGCTCATTCTTTCCGGGGAAATGATGTTCCGCTACCTGGGCTGGGATGAAGCCGCCGACCGGCTGATTAAAGGAGTGGAGGGAGCCATTCGGGCGCGCACGGTAACCTATGATTTTTACCAGATTATGAGGGATGCCACATTATTGAAAACCTCCGAATTTGGAGATGCGGTCATTCGCTTTATGGGATAAACATATGAAAACAGAAAATTTCTCTCATCTTCGCAAATCGCTCGTTCTCAAGAACGGCGCGGTAGATTATTATTCGCTGCCAGGGTTAGAAAGCGAAGGCCTGGCCCGGTTGGATACGCTGCCCTATTCCGTGCGCGTGCTCCTGGAAGTGGCCCTGCGTAAATGCAACGGTAAAGAAGTGACCCGCGAGGACGTTACCAATTTAGGACATTGGGCGCCAACCGCTACCACCCGCCCGGCGATGTCCTTTTTCCCCGGCCGGGTGCTGCTGCAAGACCTGACCGGCGTGCCGGTGGTGGTTGACCTGGCATCGCTGCGCTCGGCGATGGCCAAATTGCAGGGTGATCCTTCCAGGATCAATCCCACGATCCCGGTCGACCTGGTGATCGATCACTCGATCCAGGTTGATTTCTTCGGCACCTCCGATGCCCTGCAGCGCAACGTCGCGCGCGAATTCGAGCGCAACCGCGAACGCTACGCCTTCTTAAAATGGGCGCAAAAGGCTTTCAAAGACCTGCGGGTTGTCCCGCCCTCCACCGGCATCGTGCACCAGGTGAATATCGAGTACCTGACGCGGGTCGTGCTCACCCGCCACGAAGGAGATCGAACCCTGGCGATTCCGGATACGCTGGTCGGCACTGACTCACACACCACCATGGTCAACGGGTTGGGCGTGGTCGGCTGGGGTGTAGGCGGGATCGAGGCCATCGCCGGAATGCTCGGCCAACCCCTAGAGATGCTGGTGCCGGATGTGATCGGTGTTAAGCTGGTTGGCAGGCTGCCTGAAGGCACCACTCCCACCGACCTGACCCTGACCATCACCCAGATGCTGCGCAAGAAGGGTGTGGTGGATAAATTTGTCGAATTCCACGGCCCCGGGTTGGCCAACCTATCGGTTGCTGACCGGGCGATGATCGCCAACATGTCCCCCGAATACGGCGCGACGCTCGCCTATTTCCCGGTGGATCGCCAGACCCTTGATTACCTGCGCCTGACCAACCGGTCGCCAGAACAGCTTGAACTGGTGGAGAGTTATTTCAAGACCCAGGGCCTGTTCCACCTGGATAATGCCCCCACCCCGACCTACACCGACACCCTCGAGCTCGACATGAGCACTGTTGTACCATCGTTAGCCGGGCCCAAGCGCCCCCAGGACCGGGTGCCGCTGACCCAGGTGAAAACCAATTTCGATACAGCCCTATCAACCCCACTGCTAAAAGGTGGTTATGAACTGTCGGGAAGCGACCGGCAGCGGACCGCGCCTGTTCGCAAGAACGGTACGAGCGACCACCTGGAACACGGCTCCGTGGTCATCGCGGCGATCACATCCTGCACCAATACCTCCAACCCATTCGCCCTGGTCGGCGCGGCGCTGATGGCCAAAAAAGCGGTGGAAAAAGGCATGAGGATCAGGCCGTATGTCAAAACCAGCTTTGCCCCCGGCTCGCGGGTGGTCACCGATTACCTGGAGAAATCCGGCCTGATGGAACCGCTGGACCAATTGGGTTTTAACCTGGTAGGTTACGGCTGCACCACCTGCATCGGCAATTCCGGGCCGCTGCCCGAAGGCATCAGCGAGGCCGTCAAGCAGAACGAGCTGGTCGTCGCCGCGGTGATCTCGGGCAACCGCAACTTTGAAGGCCGCGTTCATCCCTCGGTGAAAGCCAACTACCTGGCATCGCCTGCGCTGGTGATGGCCTATGCCCTGGCGGGTTCGGTCAACGTAGACCTGACGCACGAGCCCCTCGGCGCGGGCGCTGACGGTCAGCCGGTCTACCTGCGCGACATCTGGCCAAGCAACGCCGAGATCCAGAAAATAATTTACGACACGATCAACCCTGACTTATTCCGGAAGAATTACGCCAGCGTAACTGAAGGCAGCCAGGAATGGAATAGTATTCAGGTGGAGCTCAGCCTGCTCTACCCCTGGGAACCGGATTCGACCTACATTCAAGAGCCGCCTTTCTTCGCCGGCATCGGCAAAAACCCGGGTAGTTATCCCTCCATCCAGGAGGCGCGCGTCCTGGCCGTCTTTGGCGATTCCATCACAACCGATCACATCTCCCCCGCCGGATCGATCCCCGAAAATACACCCGCCGGGCAGTATCTGCTTTCGAAAGGTGTGCAGTACCGCGATTTCAACTCGTACGGCGCCCGGCGCGGAAACGATCGGATCATGGTGCGCGGCACCTTTGCCAATACGCAGCTCAAGAACCGCCTGGTGCCAGGGGTGGAAGGCGGTTTCACCGTCCACCAACCTGACGGCGAGCAGATGACCATTTTTGATGCCGCGATGAAGTACAAAGAAGAAGGCGTACCGCTGGTCATCCTGGCAGGCAAGGAATATGGAACTGGCTCCAGCCGCGACTGGGCTGCCAAGGGTCCGCTGCTGCTGGGTGTGTGGGCGGTGATCGCCGAATCGTTCGAGCGCATTCACCGCTCCAACCTGGCGGGCATGGGCATTTACCCGCTGCAGTTCCTGCCCGGAGAGAACGTCGAAACCCTCGGCCTGACAGGGCGCGAGACTTTTACCATCACCGGCATGGACGAAGGTATAAAACCCGGCTTGAAGCTTACCGTCACCGCCCAATCGGAGAAAGGCAAGGCCACCACCTTCCAGGTCATTGCCCGGCTCAACACGGAAAACGAGGTCGAATACATCCGCAACGGCGGCATCCTGCAGACCGCTCTGCTCCAGATGCAGCTGGACTAGGATTTCCACGAAGAGGGGTTTCTTACTGTTCGTAGTTTTAGGGCCAGTGAAACTGGCCCTAAAACTACATAAGAAGTATTACCCCGCCCCAGCAGGGGGCGGGGCCGGGGGTGGGGGTAATTTAAATGTGCCTAACCACCCTGAATTCTTAAATATCCGGGTGATTGACGAGCCAGTCCGTTCCGGTTATGATGAAATTGCCCCAGGCCAGCCGGGCGACCGCGGCGCCCTTTGTGGGCGTCGAGGAAAGTCCGCGCTCCACAGGACGCGGCGCCGGGTAATCCCCGGAATGCCGTAAGGTATTGGAACGGGCCACAGAAACATACCGCCCCAGTCCGCTGAGGGCAGGGGTAAGGGTGAAATGGTGGTGTAAGAGACCACCGGCGACCGCAGCAATGCGGCGGCCAGGCAACCCCCGCCGGGAGCAAGGCCAAGCAGGGACAAGGTTCCCTTCGGGGAACGGGAGGCTGTCCGTCTTCTTCCTCTTTGGAGGGCGAGTTCCGGGTAGGCCGCACGAGCGCGCTGGCAACAATGCGCCTAGAGAGATGGTCGCCCATCCCCCTTCGGGGGGTGGACAGAACGCGGCTTATAGGCTTGCCTGGGGCAATTTTTCTCTTTAAGTGGTGTTCTGGGGCGATTGCATCGCCCCAGAACACCACTTAATTTTTTTTATCAAGGACTGAACGCAGGAATTGCCCGGTGTGCGACCGGGTAACGGCAGCAATCTCTTCTGGGGTGCCCTCGGCGATCAGCTCGCCGCCGTCAGTTCCGCCTTCAGGTCCCAGGTCGATCACCCAATCGGCGGATTTTATCACCTCCAGGTTGTGCTCGATCGTGACCACGGTATTGCCTGCCTCGACCAGGCGCTGCAAGACCGCAATCAAGAACGCCGTATCCGCGACGTGCAGGCCGGTTGTGGGCTCGTCCAGCAGGTAGAGCGTGCGCCCGGTGGCGCGCCGGCCCAGCTCTTTGGCCAGCTTCACGCGCTGGGCTTCACCTCCAGAGAGCGTGGTCGCCGGCTGGCCGAGCTGCAGGTATCCCAGGCCCACGTCTGCCAGGACGCGCAGGCGGGAAGCCGCCGCGGGCACGTCGGCGAACAGTGCCAGGGCTTCATCGACGGTCATCTCCAGCACCTGCGCGATATCGTACCCCCGGTAGCGGGCAGCCAGGGTATTCTCCATGAAGCGCCGCCCATGGCAGGCCGGGCAGCGAACTTCGACGTCTGGAAGGAAGTGCATCTTCACCGTGATCACCCCCGCGCCTTCGCACCTTTCGCAGCGCCCGCCGGGCACATTGAACGAGAAGTGGCGCGCGGTCAGTTTCCGCTGGCGGGCCTCGCTGGTGGCGGCAAAGGTTTCGCGGATCGGGGTGAATGCGTCAGAGTAGGTAGCGGCGTTCGAGCGAGGGATCCGCCCGATGGGGTTCTGGTCGATGGTGATAATCCTGTCAAGGTGCTCCCAACCTTCGATGACTGTGTGTTTTCCGGGGACATCACTTGCTCCATAAAAGCGCTGGCGGGCGGCCCGGTCAAAGATATCAAACATCAGGGTAGACTTCCCAGAACCGGAGACCCCGCTCACCGCCACCCACAGCCCCAGGGGGATGCTCACGGTGATATCGCGCAGGTTGTGCTCTCTGGCGCCGCGGATCAAGATTGTTTTCCTATCCGGCGCACGCCGCCGCGGGACCGGTATCGTTCGCCGGCCTGCCAGGTAATCGGCGGTCAGCGATCCGCCCAGGTGGATGATTTCATCTGGCTTTCCGACCGCGACAATTTCACCTCCTGACCGGCCGGCGCCCGGCCCAAAATCCACCACGTAATCCGCCGCGCGGATCATTTCGAGGTCATGTTCAATTACCAGAACCGTGTTGCCCAGGTCGCGCAAGCGGCGCAGGACGGTGATCAGGCGCTGGGTATCCCGTTGGTGCAGCCCAATCGTGGGCTCATCCAGGATGTAGAGCACACCGGTCAGTCCCGATCCAAGCAGGGCCGCCAGGCGCAAACGTTGGGCTTCACCTACCGATAAGGTGGGCGAGGTGCGTTCCAGGGTCAGGTATCCCAGGCCGACTTCCACCAGGTGACGGATGCGAGCATCCAGGTCATCCAGAATCGGCCCGGCGATGCTCATTTCAACGGGATCGAGCGAGGCGGACAGTGTCTTCAACCAGGCATCGAGCTTTTCCAGCGGCAGGCGGGAAACCTCGATGATCGTCTGCCCGCGGACGGTCACAGCCCGGCTCTCAGGGCGCAGGCGTGTTCCGAGGCAGTCCGGGCAGGTCTGGATGGTGAGGAACGCATCCAGTTTCTGAAGATACTCTTCATTTTGAATGTGTTCCGCGTAGCGCCGCAGCAGGGCGGTGGCGGCACCTTCAAAACGCCCCTTTCCCACGTTCACCGGTGCCGCTACGCCGGGGAAGTGGCGGGTAAAGCGAGGGTCAACCACGCCATACACGAGCAGGTCGCGCTGGACGGGGGTGTACTGGTTCACCGGCAAAGCCGGGTCAAAGGTGAAACCGTAATGCCGGGCAGCCGCCTGAAGGATCTGGCTGTAGTACTGGATCATGTTGCTTTCCCACCCGGCTACGGCATTTTCCTGGATTGACTTCTGCGAGTCTATCAGACGCTCCACGTTCACCTGTTGGACCGTCCCCAGTCCGGTGCATGTCGGGCAGGCGCCGGCTGGCTTGTTGAAAGAAAAATTGGCCATGCCCAGCTCGGGAACCCCGGCCCCGCAGTGCGGGCAGGCTGAAAAATAAACAGGATCGCTTGAGGATGTGTCCAGATCCGAGTCTTCTTCCCATCCTTCGGCCCCGGATGTGAAAGACGGCGGGACTTCACGCCCGCAGCCGGGGCATACCCGCTGCCCAAGCCGCGCGAAAAACACCCGTAGATAGGTGTACACCTCGGTGGAAGTGCCCACTGTAGAGCGGGGACTGTGGTTGGTAAAGTGTTGATCGATGCTGATCGAGGGAGTGAGGCCGGTGATGCCGTCGATCGGCGGCTTGGAGAGCGCAAACGTGACCATGCCGAGAGATTCGAGGTAATTCCTCAAGCTTTCTTTATGCAGGATATCGAATGCCATGGTCGATTTTCCAGAGCCAGAGAGGCCGGTAAAAACGATAAATTTTTCTTTGGGCAGGCTGAGGGTGATGTTCTTAAGGTTGTGGAGGCGTGCATTTTGAATGGTGATTTGAGCTGGCATTTGCATCTCACTTGAAACGCAGAAAATAGATTGCTCCGCACGATTTTTGCTTAAGGATAGCACAAAACATAGCGCCCTCAAATTAGCCTATAGACAGGGGTTTATCCCAAAATTTTGGCAGAATAGCTCTACCCCCAACCCCCGCCCCTGCGGGCGCACCAAGGGTGTCACCCGCTTTTTCGGGGAGGGGAGCAGAAATAGCTTGGTTTTCTCACCCTTTCCTGAAGGAAAGGGGGCCGGGGGGATAGGTCATGCCAAGAAACTGGGATGCACCCATTGACAGATATTCAAAACGACCTATACTCGAATAACGAATGAATATTCGTAATACGAGTATATATTCATGGCACTGTCCCCTCCTCCCGATACGCGCCGCAACCGGCGCATAGAACGCCAGCGGCGTGAGATCATGGATGCCGCCGCCCAGGTTTTTGCCCAAAAAGGCTACGCCGCTGCCACCACTCGCGATATCGCCGAAGCCTGCGACATCGGCGAAAGCACACTGTACAACTATTTCGAAGGCAAGCGCGAAATCTTCCTGGCGATTATCCAACACCAGGCGCAGCAGCTAGATGCCGTCTTTCTGGAATTCAGCCGTCTGGAGACACGCCAGCAAATGGCGGATATTTTCGTAAAGGCGTTGGATATATTGCTTTCACAGGCGCATTACACCGGGGCGTTGATCGGCGAGGCCTGGTTCAACGACGATATCCTGACCCGCTTCCTCGCCAGGCGACTGGCCCAGATCTCCGGCTATTTGGAAGACTACATCCGCTCGCGCATCCAATCCGGGCAGTTTCGCCCAATGGATCCACGCCTGGCGGCGCGCCTGGTCATCGCCCAATTCCTGGGAATTCTCTTGCCCGCGCTGCGCGGGGCCGAAACACCCCCTGCCGGCGAGGACCGCCGGCGCCTGGCCGAATTCGGTCATTTCGTTATGGCTGGACGGAATCGAGCGCCGTTCCTGAGGAAACGATGTTCCCACGCCTGCTTGCCATCATCCAGAAAGAATTCATCCAGACCCTGCGCGACCGCTCGACGCTCATGATCATGATGTCGCTTCCACTTTTGCAACTGATCCTCTTCGGTTATGCGATCAATATGAACGTCCAGCATATCCCCCTGGTCGCCGCCGACCAGAGTCTGGATGACGCCAGCCGGGCCTACCTGGATGATTTAACGAACTCCGGTTATTTCGACCTGGTAAAGGTGGTGGCCGATCAGGAAGCCGCCATCCGCGAGATCGACTCTAACCAGGCTAGCGCCGCTGTGATCATTCCCCCCGATTTTGCCGCCAAAGTCCACCGCGGCCAGGCACATGTACTCGTACTGGTGGACGGCTCCGAGCTTTTCACCTCGCTTTCCGCCTACCACGCCGCCAACCTGATCGGGCAAGCCCATGCCACCCGCGCCATACTGCAGAAAATCGAGCGCAGCGGCATATCCGCCGTGCCTATCCCCCTGGAAGTCCATCTCAATATCCTTTACAACCCCGATTTTAAGGATCTATGGTTTGTGATCCCCGGGATCATTGCCCTGTTACTGCAAACCCAGACGATTGTGCTTACCGCTGCTTCTGTGGTGCGCGAGCGTGAAACAGGCACCATCGAACAGATCCTGGTGACGCCCATCCGCCCGATGGAGCTCATGCTGGGTAAGATCGCGCCTAACCTCGTCCTGGTCTTGTTTAACGTCCTGACTATCCTGGTCCTGGCCGTGTTCTGGTTCAAGGTCCCTTTCCAGGGCAGCTTCTGGCTGTTCATGTCCCTCACCTTTCTTTATGCATTTTCCGGCCTCGGTTTAGGGTTGTTGATTTCCACCGTCTCACAAAACAACCGCCAGGCCATGCAGCTTGTTTTATTTATTTCCCTGCTCAGCATTGTGCTCGGTGGGTTTATCTTCCCGCGCTACACGATGCCGGGCATCCTCCAGGCGATCGGGAACCTGTTCCCGCTGACCTATTTTGTGCCGATCACCCGCGGGATCATCACCAAAGGCATTGGCGCGCAGTTCCTGGTTGTAGAAATACTGGCTCTGGTTGTCTATATCCTGGTGATCATGATCATCGCCGCCCGGGCTTTCCGGCAGAGGTTGGATTAATATGGCCGCATCCTTCCACCGCATCGCCGCTCTCACCCGCAAAGAAATTGCCCAACTGTGGCGCGATACCCGCCTGCTGCTGCTGATCATATTGCTCCCGATCATCCTTCTGTTTCTTTTTGTGTATGCCGTGACCTTGACCGTGGACCACCTGCCCACCGCGGTCGCTGACCAGAGCCGTGATGAGCGCAGCCGCGATTTTATCCAGACCCTGGTGAACTCAGGTTACTTTGACCAGACTCTAGTACTGAACGATGAACAGGAATTGATCCGGGCCCTCGATTCAGGTCAGGCCAAAGTCGGTATTTTAATCCCCCCCAATTTTTCCGAGCAGGTTTCCCGGGGAAATGGGCATGCCCTTATCTTGCTGGATGGGTCGGATTCCTTTACCGTCCAATCCGGGTTTAATGCAGCCAGCGCTCTCTCGCAAAAATATTCCTTTGATCTGCAGGCGCGGCGCGTGCAGGCTGGAAAAATTGCCGATCTGCCGATCATAACCAGCGGGCGCGTGCTCTACAACCCGGACATGAACGACCTGATCTTTATCCTGCCCGGCCTGGTGGGGATGCTGGTCCAGAACATTATCGTCGCCCATGCCTCCATGTCCATCGTGCGCGAACGCGAGCTTGGTATCATGGAGCAGATCCTGGTCACGCCCGCCCGCCCAGCGGAGATGGTGATTGCCAAGCTGATCCCGGGGTCGATTGTCGCCATGATCGATATGGCCATCGTCCTCTCCCTGGGAATCTTTTGGTTTAAAGTCCCAATGCATGGCAGTATCTGGCTTTTTTCTGCCCTGGCAGTGATATTTATCCTGGCGTATATGGGGTTGGGTCTGCTGACCTCGGCCATCGCGAAAACCCAGCGCCAGGCACAGCAAATTTCAGTCCTGTTCCTGGTGTTCGGCGTGATGCTGACAGGCTTCATCTTTCCCCGGACTTCGATGCCAATCTGGACTCAGGCCATAGGAGACCTGATCCCGCTCACCTACTTTGTGCGGATCTCTCGCGGCATCATTTCGAAAGGACTTGGTTTTGAGTTTTTGTGGAAGGATACCCTGATTCTTGGCGCCTATGCCCTGGCGACAGTCACTCTGGCAGCGTTATTTTTTAAGAAACGTCTGGATTGAGTGCTGTTATGGATGACCTGATTTCAATCTCAGCCCAGGACCTGGTCAAGGTCTTCCATACCTCCCGCGGGAACATCCGCGCGGTCGATGGGATATCTCTGACCGTGCGCAAGGGCGAAACCTACGGCTTGATCGGCCCGGACGGTGCCGGAAAGAGCACCACCATCCGGGTAATTTTAGGACTGCTCAACCGCAGCCAGGGCCAGAGCAGCGTATTAGGGTTCGAACTCGATGCAAAAACCGTATGAGATCCGCGAACGAGCCGGTTATATTGCCCAGCAGTTTGGCCTGCCACCAGACCTGACGGTGCAGGAAAACCTCCAATTTTTTGCCGATATCCATAATGTTTCCCGGGCGGATCAGCAGAAGCGCATCCCGGCCCTGCTGGATTTTGCCGGTTTAAGTGAGTATCAAAAAAGGCCGGCTGGAAAGCTATCGGGGGGGATGAAGAAGAAGCTGGCCCTGGCCTGCAGCCTGGTGCACGAACCTCAGGTTCTCCTACTTGATGAACCTACCCTGGGGGTTGATCCGATCAGCCGGCGCGAGTTTTGGAATATGCTGAGCAATTTACGCGCAGAAAAAGGATTGAGCATCTTCGTTGCCACTCCATACATGGACGAAGCCGAGCGCTGCAACCATGTCGGCTTGATTTTCCAGGGACGGTTGATCGCCAGCAATACGCCTGCCCAAATCAAAACGATGGTCCCCGGCCAAATGCTTGAATTTACCCCTGCGCCGATGAATGCCTGCCTGGATCTGCTGAAAACTTTACCCGGAGTGCTTGAAATTCAGACCTACGGCGCATCCATCCATCTGCTGGTGGATGATGCCGGGCTGCGCCGCACCCAGGTCGAAACCAGCATGGCAGCCCATGCCGTGCAGTGGAGTGGTATGCGCGAAATCCAAATCCGCATGGAGGAAGCCTTTATCTATCTGATTCGCCGCCAGGAGGCTCAAAATGGGCACTGATCCCTCCCTCTTAAATTCCGGCGTAAACCATCCGGAGGAATATCACCCGATTGTTGTCGACAATTTGACCCGCAAGTTTGGCGAATTTACCGCTGTGGATCACATCAGCTTCACCGTAAGCAAGGGAGAGGTGTTCGGCTGGCTGGGGCCAAACGGCGCCGGCAAGACGACCACCATTCGCATGCTCCTCGGGCTGCTAAAACCCACGGGGGGCAGCATGCGCGTTTTGAGATTTGATCCGGTGACCCAGGCCAAGGCCCTGCATGCCCGGGTTGGCTACATGTCTCAGGCTTTTACCCTGTACAACGACTTGACCGCGCTCGAAAATATCCGTTTCTACGGTAAAGTGTACGGCCTGGCGGGAGACTTTCTGCGCCAGCGCCAGCGCGACATTCTGCAAATGGCCAATCTCGAAGGACGAGAACACACCCTGACCGCCAACCTATCCGGCGGCTGGAAACAGCGTCTGGCGCTGGGCTGCGCCATCATTCACCAACCGGACGTGATCTTTCTCGATGAGCCCACCGCCGGGGTCGATCCGATCAGCCGGCGCGAATTCTGGCAGTTGATCTATCATATGGCGGGGTTAGGCGTCACCTCACTGGTAACCACGCACTATATGGATGAAGCCGAGTTATGCCAGCGGGTAGGCTTTATCAGCCACGGGCGCCTGATCGCCTTGGACACGCCCGAGCGGTTAAAACTGGAGCAAATGCGCGGCCAGGTCCTGGAAATCAATACGCCCACACCCGAAAAAGCGATGCGCGTTTTAAAGGCAGCCCAATCCAGCGGCAGGCTTTCGCTAGACGAGGTCGCGCTGTATGGAGCCCAGATACATGCCGTAATGCCGGCAGGCAGCGGTCAGCAAGCTGATATCGAGAATTTTTTAACTGCTGAAAATATCCAGGTCGCCAGCATGGAATGGATCGCCCCAACCCTGGAAGACGTGTTTATTTCGGCAGTGAAAGGATAAATCCATGAAACGCTCCATTTTGTTTGTTATTTTCCTGATCCCGGTGGTGCTGCTTTGCACAGGGTGCGATATTATCAATCCCCAGGTCGAAAATGGCGCACTGCAAGCCTCTGGAACCATCACCGCCCAATCGGTCCTGGTTGCCCCGGAGATCGGGGGGAACGTCACCGAAATACACGCCAATAAGGGCGCAGCCGTAAAACAAGGCGACCTGCTCTTTAAACTCGACGACCAGCTGCTGCAAGCCCAACAAAGCCAGGCCCAGGCGGCGGTCCAGGTTGCCCAGGCCAACCTGGATCTCGCCAGCCAGCGTCTGGCGGGCAGCCAGGCGCAGCTTGACCAGGCCTTACAGGCGGCCAGGCTGCAAAGTCAGGCCGAACACACTTCTGCCTGGAAGGCTTCCCCGGCTGATAAAATCGACCTGCCGGCGTGGTATTTTGAAAAAAATGAAATCATCACTGCCCTGCAGGCCGAGATCAAGGATGCTCAAGCTAACCTGGACACTGAATTAAACAACCTCGACCGCGAAATGAAGAACGCCACCAACAGCGATTTCATCGCCATCGAACAGCGCCTGGCGGAAGCCCAGCAGGCCTATACTATCGCGCTGCAGGTTCTCGACCAGGCAAAAGCCGCGAAAAATACCGCTGACTTGAGCGATTCGGCCCAGAAGCAGCTGGATACTGCCCAGGCAGAGCTGGAGGTTGCTCAGAAATCCTACGACCAGATGCTCACCGGAGACAGCGCCAACCGCGTGCGAGAAGCCCGGGCGCGGGTGGCTGTTGCCCGCGAGCGCCTTAACATCACCCAGGATAAATTGGACGCTCAATTGACCGGCAGTGATTCCCTGGCAGTCAAAACTTCCCAATCCAATGTAGACCAGGCGAAATCAAACGTCACGCAAGCCGAAGCTGCCCTGGCCCAGGCTCAGGCTGCTCTGAAATTGATCCAGGTCCAGCTCAGTAAGGCCGTCGTCAGCGCGCCGGTATCGGGCATTGTCCTTTCGCGCCCGGTCAATGCGGGCGAAACGATTTCCGCCGGTACGGTGGTGATCGAGATTGGCAGCCTGGATGAAGTTACCCTGACCGTCTTTATCCCTGAAAACCGATACGGAAAAATCAATCTCTCCCAAAAAGCAACCGTTACGGTCGATTCCTTCCCCGGTCGTACGTTTTCCGGCAGCGTGGCCTATATTTCCGACCAGGCCGAGTTCACCCCGCGCAATGTCCAAACCATCGAAAGCCGCAGCTCCACCGTTTATCAGGTTGAGATAAAGCTCAGCAATCAAAGCGGAGAGTTAAAACCCGGCATGCCTGCGGACGCGGTGTTCGATTGATATCCGTCCTTCTATGGATTCTCACCGCATCAAAAATGGTTGACATTCATCGCCAGTAATCTATAATGATTAAAAAGCTGGTCGGCCCCCTGGGCCCAGGCGCGCTCACCCTTCGGGTGTACCTTGCGTAACGCGGGCCAGGGCTGTCGGCGACCACGCACGCTCCACCCCTTCGGGTGCGCTGAAGAGCGTGCGGCCCCTCGGGGCATACGATGGGAGTGGTGTTTTGGAGGTGCTTCGCACCTCCAAAACACCACCTAACAGCATATAAAAACATTCTTTCATCGCGGGAGGAAACGATGGGAAAGAAAAAGAATTCCAAGGGTAAGGTAGAAAAAGGCTCTGGCGGTGATGGGCACCGTCCCGAAGATGCCGCGCCCGCCGCGCAAGATGAGGCAATCGAGCAGGCACAAACCCAGGAAATCAGTCAAAAGAAGAAAAAAATCAGCGAAAAAGAATATCTGGAAGAATTGGGCAAACTGCAGATTGAATTGGTAAAACTGCAGGAATGGGTCAAAGCTAAGGGCCTGAAGGTGGTTCTCATTTTCGAAGGCCGCGACGCCGCCGGTAAGGGCGGATGCATCAAACGCATCACCGAATGTCTTAATCCGCGCATCGCCCGGGTGGTGGCGCTGCCCATCCCCAGCGACCGTGAAAAAACCCAATGGTATTTCCAGCGCTATGTCGCCCACCTGCCGGCTGCCGGGGAAATCGTGCTCATGGACCGCTCCTGGTACAATCGGGCCAATGTAGAGCATGTCATGGGCTTTTGCACCGAAGAAGAGTACCAGGAATTCCTGCGGTCCTGCCCAGAATTCGAAAGGATGCTGGTACGTTCAGGGATCATATTGATCAAATACTGGTTCTCCGTCAGCAACGATGAACAGGAACGTCGTTTCCAGGCACGCATCGATGATCCCACCAAACGCTGGAAGCTCAGCCCGATGGACATGGGATCGCGCACCCATTGGGTGGAATACTCAATGGCCAAAGACCAGATGTTTAAATTTACCGACATCAAGCAGGCTCCCTGGTGGGTGGTCCATTCGGACGATAAAAAACGCGCCCGCTTAAACTGCATCCATCATTTCCTCGGCCAGATTCCCTATCAGGACCTGACCCCCGAACCGATGGTACTGCCGCCTCGCCAGGCCGATTTTGGCTACATCCGCCCGCCAATGACCGACCAGACCTTCGTCCCGGAAATTTATTAAAATTATTCTTGCCCCATTCGCGGCCATTTTCACCGGATTTCACAGCCAGTGAAAGTGGCCGTTATTTTTATCTTTACGATTAGGGCTATAATTTGAGCACATCTCACAAGCAACAAGGATGGAGTCATGCCTACAACTTACCCGCCCAACCCGATCCAACTGGCCCTAAAAACAGGCAAAGCTGTCCTGGGCACGATGATCGTCCAGCTACGTGCCCCGGCTTTCATCCAGCTCTTCGCCAGTTATGGATTGGAATATCTAATTATCGATATGGAACATGGATCTTATTCATTTGAAACCGCCGCAGACCTGATCCAGGTCGCCCGATTAGCCGGTATCACTCCCCTGGTCCGTGTGAATGAACCCCATTACCACCTGATTTCGCGCCTGCTGGATGCCGGGGCGCAGGGCATTCTGACCCCGCGGGTGGAGACGGTAGAAAAAGTGCAAAAACTGCTGGCTGCTTCACATTACCCGCCCCAGGGCGAACGAGGTTTCAGCCGCCTTGCGGCTCACCTCAACTACGCGGATGTGGATGTTGCCGGGTACGTCGAATACGCCAACAAGAACCTGGTCAATCTCATCCAGATTGAAACCCTCCGCGGTGTAGAAGAGATCGATGCCCTGGTCGCGGTCCCTGGGGTGGATGGGGTCATCGTCGGCATGGAAGACCTGGCGCTTTCTCTCGGTCTGGGCGGCGACACGCGTCATGCCCTGGCGGTCGAGATGCTCGAACGCATTGTGTCTGCCTGCGAAAAACACCATGTACCCTGGGGGCTGCATCTGGCTGATGTGGAACGGTTGGAACAATGGATCCAGCGCGGCATGCAGCTGGTTACTTTTTCATCCGACGTCTGGATGTTCCAGCAGGTGCTGCGCAGCGACCTTCCGGTGCTGCAAAAAGCGATCGCCGCGCGGAAGAAATAACTTAAGAAAAAATCCAGCTTAGTCAAGAAATGGGGAGAAAATACCGATCGACCGCACTCAGGCAAAAATTAGACTGCCTGTCAAGATGGTATAATCACCGCTTATGCTCCCCATCCTGCATCTAGGCATCGATACTGGCGGTACTTTCACCGACGGTGTCTTGTTGGATCCTGCAACCCGTGAGGTCGTAAAAAAGGCCAAGGTGCTTACCACGCACCACGATCTGCGCCTGTGCATCGCCAACATCCTCGATGCACTCCTCACCCAACCGTCGTATACCATCAGCCTGGTATCCCTTTCCACCACCCTGGCCACCAATTCGATCGCCGAAGGAAAATCTCGCCCGGTCGCCCTGTTTTTGCTGGGGTATGATCCCGACCTGGTATATAAATTTGCCTTCGACCGCCAGTTTGGGGGCAGTCCGCTATTCTTTGTGCGCGGGCGGCACGATCTGCACGGCATCGAACAACAGCCTTTAGACGTCCCCGGCCTGGAGGCATACCTGCATGGGTTGGACGGCAGCGTTGAAGCCGTTGCCGTTGCATCGTACGCGGGGATGCGCAACCCGGCCCACGAATTGCAGGCTGCCCAGCTGGCATCCCAGATCAGCCGCCTGCCGGTCGTCCAGAGCCATCATTTGAGCCAGAACCTGGATTCGATCCGCCGGGCGACCACAGCCAGGTTAAATGCTTCGCTGCTGGCGACCGCTTTTGGATTTTTCAACACCGTGCAGGACATGCTGCGCCAGAAAGGCATTCACAGCCCGCTATACGTCGTCAAAGGCGATGGCTCGTTAGCCAGCGCGGCTTATGCCGCTGACCACCCGGTGGAATTAATCCATTCCGGACCGGCGACCAGCGCGATTGGCGGCAGCTACCTGGCGGGGACCAGCGCCGCGCTGGTGGTCGATATCGGGGGAACAACCACCGACCTGACCCTCACCGGCAGCAGCAGCGCACTGCCCGGCGAAGGCGAAGCCACAGTGGGCGAGTACCGCACTGCCTTGCGCACCATCCGCGCCCATTCGTTCGGGTTGGGCGGCGACAGCCTGATCCGTTTTGACCCTCACGGAAAAATCCGCGTTGGACCCGAGCGCGCTGTGCCCCTGGCTTATCTCTCCCAGGCCTACCCAACCGCGCGCGAGGAATTGTTCAAATGGTTGAGCAGCCCGCCCGCCATCTGGTATTCTGACCAATTAGAATTCTGGTTTTTACAGCGCATCCCGGCCAGGCTGCCTGACAATCCGCGCGTGCAAAAAGCGATCGAAATCCTCAAACAGGGCCCAATCCGCATGCGCCGCCTGCTCAAACAGGTGGGGGCTGTTTCGCCGCTCCAGCTTGCGGCAGACCAACTGATTCGCGAAGATGTGATTGTTCGAGCCGGGCTGACACCTACCGACCTGCTGCACGTCACCGGGGAATACAATCCCTGGGACAGCGAAGCCGCCTGCCAGGCCGTTTCCGCCGCCGCAGCCCAATGGCTGATCCTGCCAGATGCCTTCATTCAAAAAGTAAGTGAGATCATGACACGCAGAATCACCGCTGAGATTATTCAATTCCTCAGCGGCGCCCGCCTGGAGGAAAAAGAGGTAGGATTTGCCCATAAAGATCTGGCTCATTACCTGTTTGATGAGAATCTGGCGGGCGAGGACCCCTTCTTGGGCGTTAATTTTCAATTGAAAATTCCCATGGTGGGCATTGGCGCCCCGGCGCAAGCCTTTTTGAAACCGGTGGCGCGCGCCTTGCATGCGCAAATCCAATTTCCGCCCCATTTTGAAGTGGCAAATGCAGTCGGTACGGTGGTTGGCAATGTTTTTTTACGCGAGGAAGCAGAAGTGCTGCCCTGGGTAGAAAATCATGTCCAGCTGGGATATTACGCCCGGGCGGGTGGTGTCCAACGCTGCTTCGAGGACCGCGCAGGCGCTCTGGCATTTGCCCGAGACACGATCAGCACCCTGGCGCTGGAAGGCGCTCGCACGGCAGGCACAGACACCCCTTCCCTTGACCTGGAGGCGATCGAATTACCCGGCAACATGGTCCACCTGGTCGCCCAGGCTAACGGGAAACCAAGGATTGGGAAGAAACCCGCATATTAATTTACATGAGCTCATGCTATCTGATGTTAATGAATCTACCCCTCTGAAAAGCGCGAGACCTCAGCTGCCTTCCTGGGGCTGCGCCGCCTTTTCGCATATTTCGACCTTAGCGCCTTCTAGAAACTGCACGGAGATCGGGTCGATGCGGTACGAAACGCTGTAAACCAGCCGGACAATCCCGGCATTGACCAGGACTTTGGCGCAGTTCATACAGGGAAAATGGGTTACATAACAGGTTGCTCCTTTGGTAGAAACCCCATGCAAGGCGGCCTGGATAATCGCGTTGGTTTCGGCATGGATCGTCCGCACGCAGTGACCTTCAACAATCAGGTGCCCGACCTCGTCACAATGCGGCTGTCCAGCAGGCGAGCCGTTAAACCCGGTGGTTAAGATGCGTTTTTCCAGCACAAGCACGCACCCAACCATGGCGCGATCACAGGTGCTGCGCTCAGAGACCGCGTTAGCAATCTTTAAGAAATAAGAGTCCCAATCAGGCCGCATACATCCTCCCAAAAATATAAAAGTACTATCTACAATCAAACCGAAACAGTGTCACTTTTCTTTGCTAACGGCACTGCCAGGCTAAAATGATTCACCTAAAAAACCTCGTTCGGGATAGCCCCTCCCGACTGCGCCTAATTTTATCACGGTCAATTGCAGCATGGTGACCTGTTATGAAATCTTAAAATAATTCGTTTTGTGAATAAAATCACTTGATCGCTATTGACATTCCTTTCTGAAAATGCTATAGTTTTTATTGAAAAGTTTTCAATTTATTGTTTCCCGCTTCTTTGTAAAAAATTTTGAATAGGCAGCTCATGAAGGTAGACCGGCTACGTCCCAGTTTAGCAGATGTGGCGCGTACAGCAGGTGTTTCACCCGCAACAGTATCCAGAGTCATCAATAATACTGCTTCCGTGCGTGAGACTGTTCGCCAGCGCGTCCTCCAGGCGGTTAGCGACCTGAATTACCAGGCGCCGCCTTATGCTGCCGCGCCGACCCGCCCCAATGTGATTGCCCTGATCATCCCAGATATCCTTAATCCATATTTCACCGAAGCCGCGCGCGGCGTTCAGCGTGAAGCCAGCCTGGATGGGTATATGCTTCACGTGCTGGACACCAATGAAGATCCAGAGCGGGAATGCGAGTTCCTGCGCATCCTCGCCAGTCAGCCGGTCAGCGGAATTATCGCCCTGGGATCGCGCATCTCAAACGACGACCTGGTCTCGATCCGCAGCCGGCTATCCACGCCGATGATCGTGCTTAACCGCATTGTCCACCTGCCCGGGGTGGCCTGCATGCTGGTCGACCTGGAAAATGCCACCTATCGCGCTACCCGCCATCTCCTTGACCTGGGACACACCCGCATTGCCTTCATGCCAGGCCCGTCTGCTTCGGAGACTTCCAATATTCGCCGCCGCGGCGTCGAAAAAGCCCTGGCAGAATGGGGCCTGGACCTCAGCCGAGGTATTTCCCCTGCTTCCTTCCCAGATATTGACGGCGGTTTTCAGGCTATGAGCGCCCTGCTGGCGCTCCCTCGCGCTGAACGGCCGACAGCGGTCATCTGCTATAATGATCTCATGGCGCTCGGAGCGCTGCACGCCATCCGCCTCCATCACCTGCGCTGCCCTGAAGATATCTCAGTCATCGGCATCGATAACATCGCCATAGCCCTTCACACCAATCCGCCTCTTACCACCCTGGCCGTCCCCAAAGCCCAGATGGGCCAGACCGCCATGCAAATCTTGCAGCGCATGATCACCGGTTACCCACCACCGGATGACAGTTATACCCTGGTCGAATGCACCTTGATGCTGCGCGAATCGACCGCGCCCTGTTCTGGGCGGAATGGAAATTAACTCAGGAGGTGATTTAAGAGAGAAGTAACGTCCCTTTAAGTTCATAACCCTTCCAGACTATCCAATTCGAAATAGTATAGCAAAGGAGAATGAAAAGATGAAAACGCGATTGATGTCCCGGCGTGAGTTTATGCGCCTGACTACCCTGGCTGGTGCTGGAGCCGCATTGGCTGCCTGCGCACCGGCTGCCACACCGACCGCTGCCCCCGAGCCGACCAAGGCCCCAGAGGCAACCAAGGCCCCCGAAGCAACCAAGGCTCCCGTAGCTACCAAGGCCCCGGAACCCACCAAAGCCCCGCCGACGGCGGTGCCCCCGGCTTCCAAGTACTCTGAATCTCCCCTGCTGGCGGCCCTGGTAAAGGACGGTAAGCTGCCGGCCGTTGACAAACGTCTGCCCGAGAACCCGCTGGTTGTTAAACCCCTGCAACGAAGTGGGCAAATACGGCGGAACCTGGCGCGCCGCCTGGAAAGGTGGCGCCGACTACCACGCTTACGGTCGCCAGAATGTGGAAGCGGTTTTGGCCTGGCCCGCCAACCCCAAGGATGCCCTGGAGTTCAATCTGGCCGAGAAGTACGAATTCAGCGCGGATGGCAAAGAGATAACCCTCACCTTCCGCAAAGGTCTCAAGTGGTCCGATGGCGAAGCCTGGACGGTGGACGACATCATCTTCTGGTGGGAAGACATCGAGAACAACAAGGATCTGACCGCCGCCCCGCATGCCGAATGGATCGCCAACGGCAAGCCGATGACGCTGGAAAAGATCAACGACTACACCATCAAGCTCAAGTTCGATGCCCCCAACGGGCTCATCCTGCGCATGTTCGCCTTCCACGGCAACCAGTGGCCGATGAACTTCGAGCGCTTTGGCTTCTATGCCCCGGCTCACTACCTGAAGCAGTTCCATCCAAAGTACAACACGGCGGTCAAGGATTACAAGTCCTTCAACGAGAAGGCCGATTACATCCTCCCTGGCTGCCCGGTGATGACGCCCTGGATGGTGACCACGTACAAAGCCGGTGATGCCAAGCTGATCGCCTCGCGCAACCCGTACTACTGGAAAGTGGATCCGAAGGGCCAGCAATTCCCCTACATTGACACCATGGAATTCACCCTGGTCGAGAACAACCCCGCCATTGGCGCCACGGCCCTGGCCTGCGACATCGACTTCCAGTTCCGCAGCATGGAGCTGACCAAATTCCCGCTGTTCAAGGAAAACGAAGCCGAAGTGCGGTTACACCGCCAAGCTCTGGCCCGCCGCCTCAGGGCACCGATCGTGGCCCTCTGGCCCAACCAGAGCTACACGGCTGATCCGGTTCTGGGTGACATTTTCCAGAACAAGGATTTCCGCATCGCCCTCTCCTATGCGGTCGACCGCAAGAAGATCAACTCGGTCTCCTACCTGGATCAAGGCGTCGATCAACTCAGAACCGGTTGTGCCCTGATTCTGCCGTTCTACGTCCCCGAAGTTGGCACACTCTACAGTGAGTATGACGTCAAGAAGGCCGCCGAATCCCTGGACAAAGCCGGTCTGAAGATGGGACCGGATGGCAAGATCCGCCTGCGCCCGGATGGCAAGCCGCTCGAGATCACCATCGAGACCGAGCGCACCGGCAGCCGAGCTGGATGCCGTCCAGCTCGTGGCCGAAAACTGGACCGCGGTCGGCGTCAAGACCGTGGTCAAGACCATGACCCGCGACCTGTTCTGGCCGCGCGCCACCGGCAACGAAGTCCAGGTCTCCGTCTGGGGCACCGACCGTGGTCTGGAACCATTTGTCGACCCGATCTACGTCTTCCCCTTCGACGAGCGCTCCTGGATGGCCCCCGCCTACGGCACCTACTACAAGACTGCCGGCGCCAAGGGCATCAAACCCACCGGCAAGCTGGCCGAGGTTCAGGCTCTGTATGATCAGATGAAATCGACCACCGATCAGGCCAAGATCCTCGATCTGGGCAAGCAGATGATCAAGATGGTCACCGAAGAAGCCTGGACCATCTCCACCGTGGGCGGCGTTCCCGCTCCGACCATCATCAGCAACAAATTACGCAACGTGCCGGAGAAGGTAACCCAGGACTGGATCTTCTTCTCCCCTGGCAATCTGAAGCCGTACACTTTCTACTACAAATCTTAACCGTAAAATTTTCTCAGAGTGTGGTTTGGCGGCGTTGCCGCCAAACCACATGGTACATATTGGCAGCGGCCCTCAGTCCATTGAGGGTTATTCGGAGGTAATGATGCTTTCATTTATAATCCGCCGCCTTTTGGGGATGATCCCCACTCTCATTCTGGTTTCGATTCTTACCTTTATCATCATTCAGCTCCCGCCGGGCGATTTTATGACCACCCTCCAGGCCCTGGCCGCCAGCTTCGGGTTCGGGCGCTGACCAGGCATCCATGGATATCCTGCGCCAGATCTATGGTCTGGACGAACCCGATAACAGTTCAGTATTTCAAATGGATTACCGGGTTTGTGCGCGGCGATTTCGGCTATTCGTTTGAGTGGAAACGCCCGGTGGCTGAGCTGATCGGCGACCGGTTGGCGCTCACCATTTTGCTATCAATCATTTCCCTGGTGATCATGTGGGTGCATCGCTATTCCAATTGGGATATACTCTGCCACCCACCAGTATTCCTGGGGAGACAATCTGCTGACATTTCTCAGTTTCCTGGGGTTATCGGTGCCCGATTTCATGCTCGGCCTGGTCTACCTTGCCATTGGCATCTTTGTGTTTGGCATCTCGGTCACGGGTCTGTATTCCCAGGAAATGGAAATCTGCACCCTGGTCGATTGCCAAATTTATAGACCTGGTCAACCACCTGATCTGGCCGGCCCTCATCCTGGGGGTGGCTGGCATCGCCCAACTGGTGCGCATCATGCGCGGCAGCCTGCTGGAAGTGTTGGGCCAGCAGTACATCACCACCGCCCGCGCCAAAGGATTGAAGGAAAAGGTGGTGATCAACAAATACGCGGTCCGGGTGGCGATCAACCCGCTGATCAGCGTGATGGGCATGCAGTTGCCCAGCCTGGTCAACGGTGCGACGGTGCTGGGCATCGTGCTCACCCTGCCGACTACCGGCCCGATGTTTATGCGTGCTTTGACCAGCCAGGATATGTACCTGGCGGGCAGTTTTCTGATGTTCCTAGCGTTGATGCTGATGGTTGGCAACCTGTTAGCCGATATCGCCCTGGCCTGGGCCGACCCAAGGATCCGGTTAGAATGAGCGCAACCAATGATCAAATCGAGAGTTTGATTTCAGCCGACCCCGAAGCTGTAAAAGCCGAAGAGGCCCGCTACGGTCTGTCCCAGTTCCAGCTGATGTGGCGCAAGTTCAAGCGCAGCCGCGCAGCCATCATCGGCGGGATTGTGGTCATTTTGCTATATTTGATGGCTCTTTTCGCCAATTTCCTGGCGCCGTACGGCGGCGACCAGCGCAACACCGACATATCTTTATGTTCCCCCCATGGCGCTGCAATTCGATTTCAGTACCGGCTTTTATGTGAACGAATTGCAGAGAAAAATCGATCTGGATACGCTCCTGACCACCTACGTTGCCTTGCCTGAAAAGAAGGTCCCCATCAAGTTCTTTGTCCACAACCAATCATATAAAATGCTGGGGCTGGTCGAAAGTGACGTTCACCTGTTTGGCATCGAGGATCCAGATATCCCGCTATACCTGCTGGGATCTGATCGCCAGGGTACGGGATTTGCTGTCACGGATCATTCCTGGGCAGCCAGATGTCGCTGACCATTGGCCTGGTCGGTGTCTTTCTCAGCCTGATCATCGGCTCGATCATGGGCACAACCTCCGGCTATTTCGGTGGATGGGTGGATAACCTCATTCAGCGCCTGATCGAAGTAATCCGTTCCTTCCCTTCGATACCCTTGTGGATGGCATTATCCGCCGCGCTGCCCCAACATTGGCCGCCAGAACAGGTCTATTTCTCCATCACGATCATCCTTTCCTTCATCGGTTGGACCTGGCTGGCCCGCCAGCTGCGCGGCAAGGTGCTGGCATTGCGCGAGGAAGAATTTGTCAATGCGGCCCTGCTTTCCGGAGCCGGCGACTCGTGGATCATTTTTCGTCACTTGATCCCGGCGGTCCTCGGGCATATCATCGTGATCACCACCCTGGCCATGCCCGGCATGATCCTGGCCGAATCGACCCTCTCCTTCCTGAACCTGGGCCTGCGCCCGCCGATGATCAGCTGGGGCGTGCTGCTGAACGAGGCCCAAAGTCTGGAAGTCATCCGCCATTACCCCTGGCTGCTCTTCCCGGCGGTCGCCATTGCCGCGACCGTTCTGGCATTCAATTTCTTCGGCGATGGTTTGCGCGACGCAGCCGATCCGTATTCTCATGTAGGCGGTGATGATATGAACTCTGATTCCAAACCTCTGGTCGAAATCAAGGACCTCAAGACCTATTTCTCAACCGCAGACGGCGAAGTGCGCGCGGTAGACGGGGTTTCATTGAGCATCGCTCCGCAGGAGACGCTCGGATTGGTCGGTGAAAGCGGCTGCGGTAAAAGTGTGACTGCTTTTTCGATCTTGCGCCTGCTGCCGCTGAAATATGCGCGCATCGTCCAGGGCGAAATCAATTTCTCCCGGCGCAGTGGCGAAACCTTCAACCTGGCCCAGGATCGACCCGCGCGGTGACCTGATCCGTTCCATCCGCGGCAATGAAATCGCCATGATTTTCCAGGAACCGATGACGTCGCTGTCACCGGTTCACACCGTTGGCAGCCAGATCGCCGAAGCGGTGGAGCTGCACCAACACGTCAGCCAAAAGGAGGCGATGGAGCGGACGATCGAGATGCTGCACGCGGTAGGCATCGCCAATCCAGAACAACGCGTTACCGAATTTCCCCACCAATTCTCAGGCGGGATGCGCCAGCGCGCGATGATCGCCATGGCGCTTTCGTGCAACCCCAGCCTGTTGATCGCTGACGAACCCACCACTGCCCTGGATGTGACCATCCAGGCCCAGATCCTGGAGCTGATGAAATCTCTGCAAAAGCAGTTCCATATGTCGATCCTGCTGATCACCCACAACCTGGGCGTGGTGGCTGAAATGGCCGACCGGGTGGCGGTGATGTACATGGGAAAAATTGTCGAATTGGGGCCTTCCCGTGAAATCTTCCACCACCCACTGCACCCCTACACGGTTGGCCTGCTGAAATCCGTGCCAAAAATGGGCAAGAATATCAAAGAAAGGCTCTTCCCGATCGCCGGCAGCGTGCCGGACCCCTTCTCCATCCCCAAAGGCTGCGCCTTTTATCCGCGCTGCTCGGCTCAGAAAAAACCGGGCTGTACCGGGCCGGAAGACGTGCCGTTGACGGAGATCGAAACCGGTCATTGGGTACGCTGCACCCTCTACCAGGAAGCCTGATGGCTGGCGAACTTAATCACCGCGAACGTCTGCTTCGCACGCTGCAGAACAAACCGGTGGACCGTTTGCCGGATTTTGAGTTTGGCGCCTGGTCTCAGACGAATGAGCGCTGGAGCCAGGAAGGCCTGGATCTGGAATCGTGCAAAGGGTTGTCCCGGCCTTTTTACTGCCTGGACCGTTTTTTTGGCACGGACGATGATGATTATGGCCCGGCGTTAAATCTGAATGTCGGCCTGCTGCCCTCCTTTGATGAGGTTGTCCTCGAAGTTCGGGGACGTTCCGAGATTATTCAAGATCGCGATGGAGCGGTCTCCGAACAGCTCAAGTCTGAATTCGGCGCATCCATCCCGCGCTATATTCGTTATGCCATCCGGAATCGCGCCGATTGGGACCGGCTTTGCGCTGAGCGGCTGGATCCTCAACACCCAGAACGCATCCCCACCCACCTTGTTACCCTGGCGCGTCGTTTAAAGTTCGCCGATTACCCGGTAATCGTCCGCCTGGGATCGCTGTACGGCTGGATCCGTAATTGGGTTGGCCTGGAAAACCTGTCATTGATGTTATACGACGACCGCCCTCTGGTAGACGAGATGATGGAGCACCTCACCCGGCTTGCCTTAAGCGTCCTCGAGAAAGTTGCCGGATTTGGCATTGTCATCGACCGGGCAGATTGGTGGGAAGATATGTGCTACAATGCCGGGCCGCTGCTTTCGCCGGGTATTTTCCGAGAAATGATGGTCCCGCGCTACCAACGTATCACCACTTTCTTGCAGGATGAGTTCCACACCTACTTCAACCAGCTGGACTGCGACGGCAACATCCATGCCCTGGCGCCCCTCTGGTTGGAGGGCGGAATCAACATGCTCTGGCCCCTGGAAGTGGCTGCGACCAGCTCGGAAGACCTGTTCAGCCAATTCGGCCCGCGTTTAAAGCTGCGCGGCGGCTTTGATAAGCGCGCCCTGGCTGCAGGACCCGCCGCGATCGACGCCGAATTTAAACGCCTTTCTCCGCTCATCGAGCAAAAAGTGCTCATCCCGCACACGGACCATCTTGTACCGCCGGATGTCTCCTTTAAAAATTACCTGTACTACCGCCGGCGTAAGCTGGAGATCCTCGGCAAGCCCTGGCGCGAACCAGGGGTTCAGCCCAGATCAGGCGCCATCCAGACGTGGCTCCTGCTGGGCCCCTTTGACAACGCGTACAACCACGGCTTTCACGCGGTTTTAGCACCGGAAAATGGCGGTGGCGGCTCCTTCCAGGGGAAGAACAATCTTCAGCTTTCCTGGCAGCCCTACACCGGCAAGAAGGCTTCCGGGTACGTCGATCTCAAGCAAGAGGTGAGCCCGGAACCCTGGTCGGTAGCATATGCCAGGTGTGAGATCTACTCCCCCATGGAACGAGAGGGTTTATTGGAGCTGGGCAGCGACGACGGCATTCAGGTCTGGATAAACCGGGCATTGATCTGTAAGAGGGATGTTTACCGTCTGGCCGTCCCCATGCAAGACATCCTGCCTGTCCGCCTTAAGCAGGGATGGAATACTATTTTATGTAAAATCGGTCAGGCCAAAGGCGAATGGGGCTTCCATTTCCGCCTTACGGACGAAACCGGGCAGCCTTGGAATGATATTGAGGTAAAAATCTGATGGAAAACACCAATCCTGTTCTCCTTGATGTAAAAAATCTAAAAAAACATTTCCCCATCCAGAAAGGCGTCTTCCGGCGGGTAGTTGGTCAGGTCCGCGCCGTGGATGGGATCAGCTTTTTCATCCGCCAGGGTGAAACCTTGGGCCTGGTGGGTGAGAGCGGCTGCGGCAAAACCACTGCCGGGCGGTTGATTCTGCGCGCCATGCCGCCCACCGAGGGCCAGATCTTTTATCGCTACCAGGACGAGATGGTCGAATTGACCAAGGTCGGGCGCCGCGACATGAAACCTTACCGGCGCGAAATGCAAATCATTTTCCAGGATCCATATTCCTCCCTGAACCCGCGCATGACGGTCATGGATATCGTCGCCGAGCCGCTTGAAAATCCACGGGGTGATGGACGGCGATGAGTTGAAAACCCGCGTTCGCGAGCTGCTCGAGCTGGTCGGGATGCGCGTCCAGCATATGAACCGCTATCCTTACGCTTTCTCCGGCGGTCAGCGCCAGCGCATCGGCATCGCCCGCGCACTGGCATTAAACCCGAAATTTATCGTCTGCGATGAGCCGGTCAGCGCCCTGGACGTTTCGATCCAGGCCCAGGTGGTCAACCTGCTGCGTGATCTGCAAGCTAACTTCGGCTTTACCTATCTATTTATTTCACATGACCTCTCGGTGGTCGAACATATCAGCGACCGGGTGGCAGTCATGTATCTGGGAGATATTGTAGAATTGGCCCGGTCTGAAGAGCTGTATGCCGGACCTCGCCACCCGTACACCGAAGCCCTGCTCTCCGCTGTGCCCAGCGCCGATCCCGATTTGATGATGAAACGCATCCTGCTCCCCGGTGACGTACCCAGCCCGATTAACCCGCCCAGTGGGTGCAAGTTCCACCCACGCTGCCGATACGCCAAAGATATCTGCTCCAAAGAGATCCCCGAATGGCGCGAAATCAGCCCCGAGCATTGGACCGCCTGCCATCTCAGCCAGGATCTCAAACTGGCGGGCATGGTTTCGGGTTGATCAAATTGCAGCCAAAAAAATTCCGCTCGCTCTATTGCTGAGCACACTAAACGATTATCCGTCATTGCGAGCGCCACCCGGGGTGCGCCCGCAGGGGCGAGCGAAGCAATCTCTCGTTAGTCAGAAGATTGCCACGCCCCTTCGGGGCTCGCAATGACAATTCAAAAAAATCGAGGTTTTTATGAAAATGATTGCCCATGCAAGCCAAGAAGCCGTCACCATCACTCCCGATGGAGCCAGACGCCGTATCCTGAGCTACGGCGGGAAAATTATGCTGGTTCAATTTGAATTCGAAGCCGGGGTGCAGTCGTGGGAGCACAGCCATCCCCACGAACAAATCGGTTATGTTGTCTCAGGTGAAATCGATTTTTATATGGAAGGCAAAAAACCTGTCCGCTTAACAGACCGGCGGAAGTTATTATGTGCCCTCGGATGTAAAACATTACATCAAAACCACAGTTGCCACGGTTTTAATTGATTGTTTCACACCCATCCGCGAAGATTTCCTCGCGTAATCCTTACAACATCAAGGAAACATATGAAACTGCAGCTTGAACCGCTCATCGGACAGCGGGCTGAGGAAGACCGGGCTCGCCTGCTAAGCCAGGTCCGCCAATCCGCCGGCAAAACCGCTATTCTCGAAAATCTACGCCAGCAAGCCCCAGATCTGACCCATATTCCAACCACCACCTATACGCTGTACCGCCAGTTCGAGCATATCGGTTTTCGCCGCGGATACGAACGCCTGTTTTTCCTAAAACGGGCCATGCTCACCCGCGCCGTGGTGGAATTCATACTGGGCGACGACAGCCTGCGCGATACCATCCAAGATCTGCTGTGGAATATCTGTGAAGAAACCAGCTGGGTGCTGCCCGCGCATGAGGAACAAGGCCCGGATTTTTGGGAGCTCAAACCCTCGCCCAGCGCTTCGCGCCCCGTTTTTGGGGGGCGCCAGACTCCTTGGGGCTCCCATACCGCCCTGACCCGTGAACCGGACGCAATCGACCTGTTCTGCGCCGAAACAGGCGCTGCTCTGGCGGAAGCGCATTTATCTGATCGGCGACCAGCTGGCCCCCGAAGTGGTGCAGCGCGTACGCCAGGAAGTAGAACGGCGTATCTTCAAGCCGTATCTGGCCTATGGGCGCAAACACTGGTGGTATAAGGGCCCGCTCAATTGGAACGGCGTCTGCAATGGGTCGATTGGCCTGGCCTTCATGCGCCTGGAGCGCGATCCGCGCACGCTGAACGAGGCCATCGCCCAGGTTTTGGAAGGCTTTGAGGCCTACCTTGCCACCGGTTTCGAAGCGGACGGCGGTTCGATCGAAGGCATCGGTTATTGGGGTTACGGTTTAATGTATTATGTGACCCTGGCTGAGCTGCTGCGCGAGCAAACCGGCGGAAAAATCGACCTGCTTGCCAACCCGCGCATGGTGGATATCGCCCGCTACCCGCTGGTGGTTGCCCTGTCGCAGGGAACCTATGTCAATTTTGGCGATGCCGTCGAGCAGACCGCCCTGCCCCTGGGTGTCGTCCAGCGTATTTCCGAACGGACCCAGGTCAGCGAGCTGCGCGGGCTGCTGCTCGAACCAGCCAAATTGGAAGGTCATGGGGTATCCGCGGCCAAGCTGCCCATCCTTTTGCGCGACCTGGCCTGGTGGGATGGGATGATCGCCCCCTTCCCGCCGGCGGTGGCTGCCGATTACCACCTGACAGCCTGCGGTATCGTCAAGTTAAGCGCGAAAACATCTCAGTCTGCACCCGTCCTCCTGACGGCAAAAGCCGGGCATACCGATGGGCACCACTCGCACACCGACATCGCCACATTTATCTACAACATTGGTGGTGAATCCCTGTTGTGCGACCCCGGACGAGGCATGTACAGCAAGGATTATTTCCGCGAGCACGCGCTACCAGAATATATTCTGCAATTCCCTGGGACACAGCGTGCCGCGCATCGCCGGCGCTCTCCAGGTTCCCGGACCCGAGTTCGGCGGTCACCGCCAGTACACCGGGCAGATTGCTCAGGTCCAACTTTCAGGTCGCGAAAAATCTGTGACCATCGATTTTCAAGGCGCTTATGCCCTGCCTGAGCTGATCCAGGCCAGACGCCGGATTACCCTCGATGCGCTCGAAGGCAGCGCGGTGCTCACCGACAAGTTTGACTTTTCAGGTGCTGCCCTACCGGTTGAGGAGGCATTCGTTACCTGGAATGACGTAACAATTGACGGCCCTCGCGCCGTGATCCGCGGCAAACACAGCAGCCTTGCATTATCCATCCAGCAGCCAGCCGGAGCGTTTTTTTTCGTTCAAAGCCTGGAAGAGGAATGCAAGATCAACGAGCGTGAAGGCGTCTTAAAGCGCCTGACCGTCCAGCTGGCCCCAGGTCAGACGAAATTTTCGATGAGCCTGACACCCGGCGTCGCCTGATAAACCCTTCGCCCGGTGGTATGATATGGTTGCGAACCACAAAATCAATAACCTACATAAGCTGCTCGCACTGTGTGGGTTACACAAAATGTCGAGCTGTCATTGCGAGCGCAGCGAAGCAATCTATCATAAAGAATAGATTGCTTCGGCGGAAAAAATCCGCCTCGCAATGACAGATTCATCAAAAAAGAGGAAATAATGATTGGTGAAACCTGGAAATCAGAAATGCGGTCCTTATAAAGACCCCCTGACCGGCCGTGAGATCATTCAGCTCACATCCATCGGCAATAACGTCCATCTGTACTTCACTGAAAACTCGTTTGATACCCAAAAGAATGAGATCATCTTCCGTTCCGATCGCGCGTCGAAAGAAGACCGCCTGCCCCACCAGAACCCGCACTATAACGTTTTTAAAATGGACCTGGCTACGGGCCTTATCACCCAGCTTTCCGACGAACCGGCCTCGCTGCGCCCATCCGGCAACCTGACCAAAACCCCCGACAGCAAAATTATTGTCTATGGGGTGGGCAATCAGATTAAAATCGCTCGATCCCGAAACCGGGAAGACTCGCGTTCTTTATGAAGAAAGCGGCGATTATCAATCTTGGCGCGCCTTCCATCGCCTGCAACGGGCGCTATATCGGTTTCTGCCGCAATGAAAACAGGCACGTGCAGGACGGCCCGAATTACACCGGCTTCAAGGAACGCTTTTACCAGGTGAAAGACGGTCGAATCACCATTGCCTATCTGGATGGTTCCGGGTGGTTCGATGCCTTCAAAGACACCCACCAGGTCGGTCATTTCCAGTGGTGTCCGGATGACCCCACCATCGCCACCTACTGCCACGAAGGCCCCTGGAACCTGGTCACCCAGCGTATGTGGCTCCTTGACCTGGCCTCGCGTGAGGCAAAACCCTGCTTCCGCCAGGACGAACAGGATTCCATTGGGCACGAGTTCTGGACCCAGGACGGTTATATCTTTTTCGACGACCGCGGTCCGGGGCATGACGGCACGATCACTTCAGACCGCACCCAGGCGGTGGCCAAAGACGTGCAGGTCAACGAAAACGCGATGATCCCCTTTGTCGGACTGGCGGACCGCAACGGCAATATCGTGCGGAAAATTGACATGCCGTTCTACTGCAACCATTACCACGCCAACCCGGATAATACCGTCCTGGTCGGCGACGATGTGGATAATCTGGTGCTGATCGATATTTCCGGCGAGAAAGCGCAATTAACCCCGCTCTGCACCCACGGCACCTCCTGGCATACCCAGAGCGCGCACTGCCACCCCACCTGGAGTTGGGACGGCAGCGCATCCTGTATGCCTCGGACAAGGGCGGTAAAGTAAACCTGTACATGACCTATATCTACAGCTGTCCAAAAGGTTTAGGCGTTGATCCTATGATCGGTGATACCTGGATATCTGAAATGCGGTCTTATAAAGACCCTACTACCGGACAAGAAATCATCCAGCTAACTTCGACCGGCAACAATGTCCACCTGTACTTCACTGAAAACTCGTTTGATATAAAGAAAAACGAGATCATTTTTCAATCAGACCGGGCCTCCCACCAGGACCGGCTGCCACACGAGAATCCGCACTACAATGTTTTTAAAATGGATCTGGACAGCGGGATCATCACCCAGATTTCCGATGAGCGCGACCATCGGAATTCCGTCGGCAGCTTGACCAAAACCCCGGACAGCCGGTGGTTGTCTATATCGTCGGCAACCAGTTGAAAGCCCTCGACCCGTCCACCGGCAAGAGCCTGGGTCGTGTATGAAGAAACCTGACAAATTAGATATGGGTTCACCTTCGATCGCCTGCAACCGGCGTTACATCGGTTTCAGCCGCAGTGAAAAGGTGCAGGTGGAAGAAGGCCCCAACTATACCGGCTTCAAGGAGAGTTTCTACCTGGAGAAAGATGGGCGCATCACCGTCGCCTATCTCGACGGCTCGGGATGGTTTGACGCCTTCAAAGATACCCACTGGGTCGGTCACTTCCAATGGTGCCCCGATGACCCGACCCTGGCCACCTACTGCCACGAGGGTCCCTGGAACCTGGTCACCCAGCGCATGTGGTTGTTCGACCTGGCTTCGCGTGAAGCGAAACCCTGCTACCGGCAGAACGAACAGGATTCGATCGGTCACGAGTTCTGGACGCAGGATGGCTACATCTTCTTCGACGACCGCGGCCCAGGCCATGACGGTACGATCACCTCAGACCGCACCCAGGCCGTCGCCAGAGACGTGCAAGTCAACCAGAATGCGATGATCCCTTTTGTGGGCCTGATCGATCGCAAGGGCCAGCTGGTGCGAAAAATCGATATGCCATTCTACTGCAACCACTACCATGCCAACCCCGACAACAGTATATTGGTCGGGGATGATGTGGATCAATTGGTCCTGATCGATATCTCAGGTGAAAAGGCTCAACTCAAGCCGCTGTGCACCCACGGCACGTCCTGGCACACCGGGGATGCCCACTGCCATCCCACCTGGAGTTGGGACGGCAGCCGCATTCTATACGCCTCCGATAAGGGCGGCAAGATCAACCTTTACATGACGTACATCAAGTAATAAATATGTGATGTGATTTCTGGCGCGATGCGCCAGAAATCACATCACAACTATACCTCGATCATCACCTTCATATATTCGCCGTTTGACGCCTCGATGGTCTGGTATGCCTGCAAATATTTCTCAAAAGGGAAGCGGTGGGTGATTAGCGGCTCAAGCTGAACCAGCCCATGGTCGATCAGCTCAATCGCCTGCTCGTAATCTACCCTTTGGTACATCAAGGTCCCTACCAGGCTCAATTCGCGGTCCTGCACCAGGCCCAGATCGACCACCGGCTTCTTCCCAAAAACACCGACCACGACAATCGTGCTCCCTTTGCGGGCATGGCTTACTGCCTGAGAAATGGTGTCTTGCGCACCGACACATTCCAAAATTAAGTCGGCCTTATCTGGACCAAACCTTTCCAAAATCGCGGTCCCCAGGTCTTGCTGCTGCGTGTTCACTGCCTGCGACAGCCCCACCCGGCGCGCCATCCCCAGTTTATATTCGCTCAAATCGGTTACCATCACCTCTGCCGCGCCCATCGCCCGGGCAGCCTGCCCCACCAGGTTGCCGATTGTGCCTGCGCCTAACACCAGCACCTTTTTCCCCCTGGCTCCACCCCCGCGCCGCAGGGCATGTACCGCGACAGACAGCGGTTCCACCATCGCTGCCTGGTCAAGGCTGATCCCACCAGGCAGCTTGATCACCATCTGCGCAGGAACCGCAAAATAATCCTGGGCCGCGCCGTCGGTCTGGAACCCCATCACCTTGAGCTGATCGCAAATGTGGTACATTCCGTGGCGGCAGGGATAACACTCGCCACAGGTGACTTGCGGCATGAAGACCACGGCATCACCCAGCGCGAATCCCGTCACATCCCCGCCCAACCCGGCTACCACACCCGCCACTTCATGGCCCTGTACCACTGGATAACCGGTATAGGGGTGAAGTCCGTGATAGACATGGATATCCGACCCGCACACCCCAATCCGGTGCACCCGGATCAAAACCTCATTCGATTTCGGACTCACCGGCTCAACCTGGCGAAATTCGATCGCTCCGGGGGCCGTCATGACCGCCTGTCTCATATATAACTCCTTGAATAATGTTTGGGGAGTTTTTTTGTGGTGAGGCAACAAAAAAACTCCAACCTTAATGTTGCGTGGCCCGTGTCAGCCCTTCATTACCCCAGGGGTTGCCCCAGGGACGCGACCAACTTATTTCTTTTGACCGTAACGATTCACGTAACGGTCGTGATTGGCTGCGACTTCTTCCTCCGGCAGCTCTTCCGGTTGGCCAATCTGAAGAGCATACCACACGGTACGGGCCACATCTTCAGTCATCACGGCTGCTTTCAAGGCTTGCAGGGGCCCTTTCCCGATCGTGAAGACACCATGGTTTTTCATCAAAATCGCCGGTGAAACGCCGATCGAGCGCACGATTTCTTTGCCTATTCCTTCGTCTCCGATGCGAGCATAAGCGCCGCATGGTATCGGGCAGCCGAATTCATCTGCAATGGCGGTCAAATATACCGGGATAGACCGTCCTACCGCGGCAAATGCTGTGGCAAAGGTCGAATGGGTATGCACAATCCCGCCCACATCCGGACGCTGGCGGTAAACGTAAAGGTGTGTGGCCGTATCGGTGGATACGCCCAGGCTGCCTTCAACGATATTGCCGTCCACATCAACCACCACCATATTCTCTGGTGTCAGGTCCTCAAAAAGCACTCCGCTGGGTTTAATGACCACCAGGCCGGTTTTTGGGTCGCGCCCGCTGACATTGCCGCTGGTCCAGGTCACCAGCCCCTGGATGGGCAGCTGCTGGTTGCAAAAGCACACTTGCTTGCGCAGTTCCTCTAACATTGGATCTCCTCATGATTATTTCTTATATGATGTTATGGAGTGTTTTTTTGAAATCGCTACGCGATTTCAAAAAAACACTCCAGTCATCGTATTGCGTGGTCCGCGCCAGCGCGACCAGCTTTTTGGATGAATTGTCATTGCGAGCCCCGAAGGGGCGTGGCAATCTTCTGATTAATGGGAGATTGCTTCGCTCGCCCCTGCGGGCGCACCCCGGGTGGCGCTCGCAATGACGGTTTCTCATTCGCCGAAGGCGCGCTCACCCACCGCAGGTGTGCTTCGCATGCACTCCCTGGCACTCCCCGGCACCTGCACCCGGGGCAGGTGTGCACTCCATATCGTCCCGATGTCCTCGCCCGAAGGGCGTACCTCGCGTATACGGGAGGGCGAGTGTGCGTGCGGTTCAAGTGTCGCGTGCGTGGTCCGCGACAGCGCGAACGGCTTTTTTGATGTTTTGTGCGATGCTTTGGAGTTGCTACTCAACTCCAAAACACCACACGCGTCATTTTTAGTGGTCCCCGAAGGGCGAGCAACTTATATATGCGAAATGATTATACCTGGAATTGAATTATAATCTTCGACATGACAATTCCCAACCGTCCACGCCCCAAACCGCGTCATGACCCTAACGCGGTGACGCGCGTGGTTCCTACGCGGTATCCAAACCCCATCCCCCAACCGCCCAGATACCCGGTTTATCCCCCACAGGTTCCACCTTTACGCGACCAGCGCCGCGCACAGCGCCAGCTTCAGAATTTAAGGCTCGGTTGTGGGCTTGTATTGGGGGTGGTGATCGTCATCGCCCTCTGCTTGGGCAGCCTGGCGGTTACCGCCATGTTCATCGCTCCGGTTAGAGATAATATTCTCGTGATCGGCATTGACCGCGTGCCCGAAGGCACAGTAACCGGGCGCAGCGATACCAACGTAATCGTCCGGGTCGATTCCGCCCAACCGCGCATTACCACCCTCGCGATCCCGCGCGACCTGTGGGTGACGATCCCTGGATATGGGGAAAACCGGATTAACACCGCCCATTTCTACGCTGAAGCCGACGAACCTGGCAGCGGTCCAGCCGCCGCCATGCTTGTGTTCGCCCAAAATTTTGACATCCCGATCAAGTATTATGTCCGCCTCCGCCTGGAGGGTATACCGGGATTGATCGATGCCATGGGCGGAATAACATTGGATCTTACCGAGGAGATGGCCGGCTACCCGCCGGGAAAACACCATCTCGACGGAACGAAGGCCCTGGCTTTTGTGCGCGACCGCGCAGGCACAGATGATTTTTTCCGCATGGCCCACGGTCAGATTTTTATCCGGGCAGCCGCCAAACAACTGCTCAACCCCTTGACATGGCTGCGTGCACCGCTCATTTGGGCGGCTTTTCAAAAAACAGTGGATACCAATCTGTCCTTCTGGCAGTTAGCCAATACCGCCATGACGGTCATTCGTCTCGGGCCGGACAAAATTGAAAGCCATGTCTTGCCTCGCGAATACACAAATCCCGCCGATATCAACGGGGCGCAGGTCCTGCTGCCGCTCTGGGGACAAATTAACCCGCTCGTAGACCAACTTTTTAAGTGAGATATGGCCATTAATTTTTACTGCACATTTCCGGCGCTGTTTTACTCGCGCCCTACAATCAGCCCCGCGGCCGATTGGATCGAAATCGAGACTGGACCTGGTTCGATCATGCTACCAGAAAATCAAGAATACGGTTTTCGCATTCACAATATCGACGACCAGGGCTTAAAACACCTGGTCGCCGAAATCAATGAGGTCACCCCTCTGACCTATATCAACCTGTCGGAAAACCGCAAGATTACCAAAGCTGGCCTGGTATATTTAAAAGGTTTTTCTGAGCTCGTTTATTTAAATCTCAGCTCTTGCAGCCTGACCAACGATGGCATTGCTCACCTGCAAGATTTTCGTCACCTGACCACATTGGATCTAAGCTACTGCAACCGCCTGACCGGCCCGGCATTAAAATATTTGCGCCAACTGCCCAACCTGACAGCTCTCAACCTGCAGGGCTGCATTAAGATCACCCAGGGAGATGTATCTCGCTTCAAGAAACGCGGCCTGGTGATCAAGTTTTAAAAAAGTCCGGCTCAGGCCGGGCGAGCTTCTTTTTTCTTGCTGGCTTTATATTCTTCCCACGCTTTATCGTCCAGAATGGTCACCACCCGGAACGACTCGGCATATTTCATTTCTTTACCTTTGGCAGTTTCGCTGGCCCATTTTTTGACCATTTCCGCCGGATCCCAATCCCTCATCTGGCTTTTGTGGGCGCGCAAGGCCTCGATTTTAATATCAATTGTGTCGGTGATATTCACGTAGGAATTATCACCGCTCCAGCTGTGTACGTAAACCTGGCGTGGTTTGTGAGCATACAATCCTTCCGCTTCCATCTCCTGGTAAAGCATCGGGTTGCCCGCCGCCGGGAAAATAGCATCTACCGCAGCCAGGGCCGCCGCGCGGTGGTCAGGATGGTTGATATAATCTTCACTGGCCCACACGATCGTCGGATCACTCGTCACAACAACCTCCGGTTGAAAGCGCCGGATTTCTCGAACGAGTTTCTTGCGCAGCTCCAGGGTGGCTTGAACCAGGCCATCGGGTTCGTGCAGAAAAATGACTTGTTCGGCCCCGGCAAGTTTTGCTGCCTGCAGCGCTTCCGCCTCTCGAATCTGGGTCGCTTTTTCACGCGTCATCCCGGGTTCTTCAATCCCGGCGTCTCCGCTGGTGCATAAAACGTAGATCACCCGGCTGCCAGCCTTTGCCCAACGCGCCAGGGTGCCAACACAAGAAAATTCGATATCGTCCGGATGAGCGGCGATTGATAATACCGTTTCAGGTACATAAAAGTCTGCCATAGTTCCTCCTGTAAGCGATTGGCCTTGATTGTAATCCTGCAACGCATCTTTGACAAATTTTATCCAGGGTGAATGTACCTCGGTTTCCGCGAATATCAGAGTTTTATTAGCATTGTCTCCGGCGACTTGACTTATTTCCCTGCCGCATGGTATGATCAATCATGTTCTTTTAGCACTCGACGAACGAGAGTGCTAAAGGAGAGCGGAATGAATGACCTGACCGATCGCCAAAAGCTTATCCTGACCCTGGTTGTCCACGAGTACATCAAGTCTGCCGCCCCGATTGGGTCGCAGGCTTTAGTGGAGCGCTACCACCTGGATATGAGCTCGGCGACTGTGCGCAACGAATTGGCCGAGCTAACCGATCTGGGGTATTTGCGCCAGCCGCACACTTCCGCCGGGCGCGTCCCGACTGAAGAAGGTTATCGCTATTTTGTCGGCCGTCTCCTCCAGCAAAGCGAGCTGCCAGACGCAACCCGGCGCACGATCACTCACCAGTTTTACCAAATGCGGAATGATGTGGACCAGTGGATGCGCCTTTCAGCTTCCGTCCTGGCCCACCAATCACATTCTGCATCCCTGGTGACCGCTCCCCATCCCGAAATGGCCCGAATGAAACACGTCGAACTGATTTCCACCCGCGGCCGACAGATATTAATGGTGCTGGTCATGGCCGGTGGAGAAATTCACCAGCGCCTGCTTGGTCTTAACGAACGGTTTTCTCAAGAATTCCTTTCGATGACGGCCAATAAACTCACTCATTTATACGAGGGAAAAGATACCGACTCCATCCGCAGCACTCGCGCCCAACTGCAAGGCCTGGAACGCGAAGCAACAGATTGGATATTGACCGAAATGGACCTGGCTAACACGCAGATTGCCGGCGAAGTCTACATGGACGGTTTGAGCAATGTGCTGGCAGAACCCGAATTTCTAGGTTCGGAGACAGCGCACCGCGCCATCCGCGTCCTGGAAGAACGCTCCCGTTTGCAAGATTTGCTCAGCCGCACACTTGCCACCAGCACAGCCGGTGGAGTCCAGGTTTTAATTGGTGGAGAAGGAACCTGGGAAGAGTTGAGCCAGTTTTCTATCGTCCTGGCGCGCTACGGCACCCCCGGCCTGGTTACAGGGACGTTAGGCGTGGTTGGGCCGATGCGCATGCCTTATGGACGCGCTATCTCGACCATTCGTTTCTTATCAGGCCTGTTGAGTGATCTGGTTTCTGACACGCTGGTAGAATAAAAAACTTTTAGGGCATGCCTCATCCATCGAATCTTGCGTTGAAGAGAGATAATCCATTAGAGGTCTGCCCTTAATTTATGAACTTCATTGATGACAAGGAAGGTGCTATGAAGAAAGTCGAAAAGCACGAAGAAAAAGATCGAAAGCAGACTGATGCCGATCCTGCGTCCGCACAGCCGGGGGAAAATCAAGCCCCATTGAACGGCAGCGCCTCTGCTCCCGAATCTGAAGCAGCCCCAGAAACAGCCCAGGAGCCGCTGGTTGGTTTAACCATGGCTGAGTATAACGAGCTGCAAGAAAAGATCGCTCAAAGCGAGAAAAACAACAAGGAGTATTTTGAGGGTTGGCAGCGTGAGCGCGCAGATTTTTTAAATTACCGCAAACGGATTGAACGCGACAATGCCCAGCTTCACCAGAACCTCACCGGTCAGATCGTCAAGAAATACCTGGTGATCCTGGATGACCTGGACCGTGCCCTGAAAACGCGCCCATCCCAGGGCGAAGGAGCCATGTGGGCCGATGGTGTTGAGCTGATCTACCGCAAGCTGAATATGATCCTGGATGGCGAAGGGGTAAAAGTGATCCCCACCGATGGCGCATCGTTTGACCCCAGCCTGCATGAAGCCATTTCACATGAAGACAGTCCTGACCACCAGAGCGGCCAGATTATAGAAGTGGTCCAGAAAGGGTACACGATCAATGACCGCGTACTTCGACCTGCGCTGGTGCGCGTGGCCCGCTAACCCGCACGAAAATATTCATCCGCATTTAACGCAGAACTGGCAATAATTTTGCATCGTTATTTTTCAAGGAGATCAACAATATGGGAAAGATCATTGGCATCGACTTAGGCACCACGAACTCGGTGGCGGCTGTGATGCGTGGGGGTGAACCTGAGGTCATCCCAACCGCAGAAGGTGAACGATTATTACCGTCCGTGGTCGCTGTTAATAAAAACCACGAGCGATTAGTTGGCCGCGTGGCGCGTAACCAGGCCATCGTTAACCCTGAGAACACAGTTTTCTCGATCAAACGCTTCATGGGTCGCAAATTCGATGACCCTGAGGTTCAGCGCACCCTCGGCCGCATCCCTTACAAGGTGACGAAAGCCCCGAATGGTGATGTTCGCGTCGTTCTGGATGGCAAGGAATACTCCCCGCCGGAAGTTTCAGCGATGATCCTGGCGAAACTAAAGACGGATGCGGAGGCTTATCTGAGCGAACCCGTGACCGAAGCGGTGATCACTGTGCCGGCGTACTTTAATGATGCCCAGCGCAATGCCACTAAAGATGCCGGCCGCATAGCCGGCCTGGAAGTCAAGCGCATCATCAACGAGCCGACCGCTTCCTCTCTGGCTTACGGTCTCGATAAGAAGAAAAACGAAGTGATCGCCGTTTACGACCTGGGCGGCGGCACCTTCGATATATCGGTCCTTGACGTGGGCGAAGGCGTTTTCCAGGTACGCTCAACCAACGGGGATACCTTCCTCGGCGGCGATGACTTTGACCAGCGCATCATGGAATACCTCATCGACACTTTCAAGAAAGACAACGGTATTGACCTGCGCAATGATCGCCAGGCGCTGCAGCGTCTGCGCGAAGCGTCCGAAAAGGCGAAAATAGAGCTTTCCACCCTGATGCAGACCGAAATCAACCTGCCGTATATCACCGCGGACGCTACCGGACCCAAACACATGGTGATGAACCTGGCTCGTTCCAAGATGGAACAGCTCACTGGAGACCTGGTGGCTCACTCCATGGATCCGGTCCGCCAGGCGATTAAGGATGCCGGGCTGAAACCTGCGGATATCAACGAAGTCGTTCTGGTCGGCGGTATGACCCGCATGCCGGCTGTCCAGGAGGCGGTGAGGCGTGAATTCGGCAAGGAGCCGCACAAGGGCGTCAATCCTGACGAAGTGGTTGCAATCGGCGCCGCGATTCAGGCCGGTGTGTTAGGCGGCGACGTGAAAGACATCCTCCTGCTCGACGTCACCCCGCTCACCCTTTCCGTTGAAACCATGGGTGGCGTTTCCACCGGGATCATCGAACGCAACACGACCATCCCGGCTCGCAAGAGCCAGGTCTTCTCTACCGCATCGGATGGCCAGACCCAGGTTGAAATTCATGTCCTGCAGGGAGAGCGCCCCATGGCGGTCGATAATAAGAGCCTGGGGAAATTTATCCTGGATGGAATCCCGCCGGCCCCACGCGGCATGCCGCAGATCGAAGTTACTTTCGATATCGACGCCAACGGCATCCTCAAAGTAACCGCCCTGGATAAGGCCACCAACCGCAGCCAGCATATCACCATCACCGCTTCCTCCGGGTTGACCGAAGCCGAGATCGAGCGCATGCAGCGCGAAGCGGAAGCCAACCGTGAGAAGGACCAAAAGCAAAAAGAGCTGGTTGAAGCTCGCAATTACGCCGATAATACTGGCTATACCGTCGAAAAGACGCTCAAAGATTTAGGCGACAAAGTGCCCGCGGATTTGAAAAAACAGGCTGAAGAAGGCGTCGCCAAGCTGAACAGTCTCAAGACCAGCGATGACAGCGAGGCTATTCGCCGCGAAGCGGATGCGGTCGGCCAGCTGCTGCAAAAGATCGGCGCCAGCGCTTATACCCAGGGCGGCCCCACGGCTGGCCCGGGTGAACCCGGCGGCGAACCGCAAGGCCCGACGCAGGAGCCTGGCGACGGCAAACCCGGCGGCGATGATAACGTCGTCGATGGCGAGTTCCGCAACGCGTAACTCGCACTCATCTCAATAACCCTGGTGATTTGACCGGCTGTGCCGGTCAATCACCGGTTAACTTTTAAAGGCGGTCTATGGCATCGCGAGATTATTATGAAATTTTAGGGGTATCGCGCAATGCATCTCCGGATGAGCTCAAAGCAGCCTTCCGTAAGTTGGCGCGTCAATACCACCCGGACGTGAATAAAGAAACAGGGGCCGAAGAGAAATTTAAAGAGATCAATGAGGCTTACGCCGTCCTCTCTGATAGTGAAAAACGCGCTGCCTATGACCGTTACGGCAAAGAAGGCTTGAATGGCATGGGCGGAATGCCCGACTTCAACCAGGTCGATTTTTCCGACTTGTTTGAGGAGCTTTTCGGCTTTGGTGGATTTGGCGGAGGCGGTTCGCGCAAACGCAATTCACCCCGCCGCGGGTCGGACCTTCAGCAGTCCGTGATGCTAACCTTCGAAGAGGCAGTTTTTGGCGTTGAAAAAGATATAGAATTTACCCGCGATGAAGTCTGTTCCGCCTGCCGAGGCACAGGCGCTGAAGCCGGCAGCCAGGCGGCGAAGTGCGCGACGTGCGGCGGCCGCGGCGAAGTGCGCCAGGTGCGCCAGACATTCCTGGGATCGATGGTCCAGGTAACCACCTGCCCGACCTGCGGCGGTACCGGCGAAACGATTTCTACCCCCTGCCGCACCTGCCGAGGGCGAAAATTGGAACGCAAGACCATTCACAAGGTGGTGCATGTTCCCGCCGGTGTGGATAACGGCACCCAGATCCGCCTGGCCGGCGAGGGCCAGCCGGGAGATAACGGCGGGCCGAACGGTAATTTATACATGGAGATCCAGGTTCGCCCCCACAAATACTTCCGCCGGCGCAACGACGATATCATGCTTAATATCTCGATCAACGTCGCCCAGGCTACCCTGGGGGCCGAGATCGAAGTTTCCACCCTCGACGGCCCAACCCGCATCGACATACCCGCCGGAACCCAACCCGGCAAGGTGATCACCCTGAAAAATAAGGGCGTTCCCCATTTACGCTCCACCGGGCGCGGCGACCAGGTGGTGATGGTCGACGTCAATATCCCCACCAAGCTCAACAGCGAACAGAAGCGTCTGTTTGAAGAGCTGGCCAGCACCCTGGGCAGCGAGATCAAGAACCGAGGAAAAAAGCTTTCTCGACCGTCTGAAAGAAGTCCTGGGTGGCTGAAGCGCGTTGGGTTGAAGTGATGCTCACCGTGAACGGCGAGCTGGCCGAAGCCGTGGCTGAGGTGCTCGACCGTTATTCATCGAACGGCGTCGTCTACGAAAGTGGGGTTACCTTTCTGGATAATGAAGACGAAGGCACCGCCGCTGGCCCGGTTAAAGTGTACGCGTACCTGCCGGTCGATGAGTACCTGGGTGAAAAACGCCAGCGGCTGGAAGAAGCCCTCTGGCATCTTGGCCAGATCCAGGCCTTGCCTGAACCTGCTTACCGCACGATTGAAGATGAAGATTGGATGGCAGCCTGGAAAAAACACTACCACCCCATCCCCATCGGTCAGCGGCTGCTGGTCCTGCCGGCCTGGATCGAGCAAAGCGACATGAACCGGGTGGCGGTAAAAATCGATCCGAGCATGGCATTTGGCACCGGCACCCACCCATCGACGCAGTTATGTCTCGAAATGATTGAAAAGCACCTCAAACCCGGCGAGGACGTGATCGATGTCGGCTGCGGTTCCGGCATCCTATCCATCGCCGCCCTGAAGCTGGGCGCGCGCCGCGCCCTGGGCGTTGACATTGACAGCGCCTCGGTGCGTTCCACCCGCGAAAACAGCGCGGCGAACGGTGTCAGTGAGCACATCGAAATCGGCCTGGGCTCGGTTAGCGAAATCCTCGCCGGGCAGTTCAGCCTGCGCCAGGCGCCATTCGTCCTCGCCAACATCCTGGCCCCGGTCATCATCCGCCTGTTTGAGGGCGGCCTGGCGGACCTGGTGTCCGCGGGGGGAAAAATTGTACTGGCTGGGATTTTAGCCGAACAGGCCGCGAACGTCCGCCTGGCTGGCGAAGCTCACGGCCTGCACTTTATTGAAACCCGTTCCAAGGGCGATTGGGTTGCTCTCCTCCTGGGTAAGTAAAACTTCCTACCACACTCTTTCCAGATCAGGGTTGTCACACGGCCGGCGGCCGATTTTCGCCATATCCTCCCACTGCCCGTGAACTTTCACCCGCACCACGTCTGCCGTATAATCGGTCACGGTTGGGCCGTGGTTGTCAAACTGGGCTGATCCCACCGCGTAAATATCCACCGGCACGCGTAATTTTTCGAACCTGCGGATCTTTTCCGGGTTAAACCCACCGGAAACCACCACTTGCACCGCCTGGCAAAATTGGCGCGCCCGATCCCGCCAGTCTTTCGGCAGCGTCCATCCTTCCCAGGCGGTATCCAGCGCCTGGCGCACGTTGAATACCAGGCGCGGGTTCACTCCCAGGTCCAGGGAAGCCTCACCAAGCGGCGGCACAGAATGATCGCGCAGCGAGCCGCTGGTATCCAGGCGCACCCCATACAGCCGGTAGCGTTCCGCTTCTTCCGGTCGACCGGCTTCCACCAGCTCGCGGTAGGTATTGAACATCGCCTGGCAGGTTGCCAGTGAATCGGCCACGCAGTCGTTATTGAAATCGACCAGCGCAATGCGCGGGATATTGAGCGGCAGCACTCGCGCGAACGCCAGCATGGCTTCGGCCGTATCCCCGAGGAAACAGGCAATCGCCGCATGCGCCACCGTTCCCGCCGCCGTACCCGCCCCACCAATCGCCCTGGGCATCCGTGGATATAAAAGGTCCGACCGTGCGGGCATAATCCTGGTTGTAGCGCTGCACGGCGATCGAATAGGCATACCCATCTGCCGCCTGCACTTCGTGCACGTCGAAGCGCGCCGGAAAGAACAGCACAGGCTTACCCCGCGCCGCCACCAGGGTTTCATAGACATTGGTCGCCACCCGGCTGGCCCGGGTCAGGATCCCCAGGGTAGGCGTTTCCAGGATGGCAAAATCTCGGTAGCGCCCGCGCACGCGCATCACCGGCTGGACGTTTAACGGATCGCCGTCGCTGGTCACCGTGCATCCATCCTGCACCGCCCAGACCTCAAGCTGGTCCGCCGTGTTGTTAAATTCCTCGCCGGAGAAAACCCCCGTTGCGTGGCGCAGCATGGCCAGGGCTTTATCCACCCCCACCACGATCGTCCGCCCCGGGCGGCGGGTAAACCACTGCATCTCAACTTCCAGGTCGCCGGGTGCAATCCCTTCAGCGGACACCTCCTTTGACAGGTGCTGCGCATGCCCGGCATAGGTGTAATTTTGCTCTGAAAGCACTTTTAACATTTGGGCGATATTGGTAAAGTATTTATCGGTATACCAACCCTGGCGCATGCGCTCGATATCCAGCTTAAAGGTGGGTTCGGTTAACCGCTTTTTATCAAAAATGCTCATACTCGCTCCTGTGGCTTTTACCTCATTCGTGTATGACCTACATTACTTTACTACTGAAAAAACCTTTGTCAATGATCGCTTAAAAACACTGAGGCTGCGCATGATCGCTTACCGGCAGCCTCAGAACGTGGGAGAATTACAGCGCGAAGCGAATGTTTACCACATCCCCATCCTGGACGATATATTCCTTGCCTTCCAGGCGGAGCTTGCCCTTGCCGCGGGCCTCGCTTAAGCCGCCCAGCGCCATCAAATCGTCATACGTCACCACTTCCGCGCGAATGAAACCTTTTTGCAGGTCGGTATGGATCTCTCCGGCTGCTTCGGGCGCTGTTGCCCCGCGCCGTACCGTCCACGCCCGGCATTCATCCTGCCCGGCGGTGAAAAAAGACTGCAGCCCCAACAGATTGTAGGAAATCCGGATCATTCGGTTCAAGCTGGGTTCTTCGATCCCGTATTCTTCCAGGAACATCTTCATCTCATCGGGGGGCAGCTGGGCGATCTCCATTTCCAGCTTGCCCTGCAGCGCTACGACCTGGCTGTGTTTGTGTGGATATTCAATTTCCGGGGCTTTCTGCCCTTCCGCCAGGTTAAACAGCACCAGGAAAGGTTTCATGCTCAAGAAGCCAAATCCGGCGGTCATCTTTTCGTCTTCCGCGGAAATATCCAGGTCGCGCAGGGGAATTTCCTCGCTCAGAGTTTCATGCAGCCGGGTAAAAAAGACGAACTCGCGCTCGATGACGCCTTTTTCGCGCCCGGCGCCCTTTTTTCGTTCCTCGCCAAGCTTTTCCAGCTTGCGCTCGACGGCGATCAAATCATTCAAAACAAATTCGCTGTCCATGGCATGGATATCGCGCACCGGGTCGATGCTGCCGTTGGGGTGAGGAATGTTCTCATCCTCGAAGCAGCGCACCACGTGGATCAATCCGTCCATCTGGGTCAGCTGGTTGAGCAGCGTACCCGAAATGCCCTGTCTTCGCCGCGGTGCCGTCCAACCCGGCGATGTCCGCGTAGGTTACCTTGGCATAGATCGTCTTTTTGGGTTTAAACATCTCCGAAAGCCGGTCCACCCGCTGATCCGGCACGTCCACCACCGCCGTATGCACCTCGATCTTGCCGGAGGGGATTCCGGTTGGCTGGCTGCCGCGGGTCAGCGCGTTATATAAAGTCGTTTTGCCAGATTGCGGTAAACCAATGATTCCCAGTCGCATAGAAAATCTTGACCCTTATGAAAAGATTAGATATACTTAGCCCATCCGGCCGAAGTGGCGGAACTGGCAGACGCGCACGACTCAAAATCGTGTACCTTCGGGTATGAGGGTTCAATTCCCTCCTTCGGCACACTCATTATAACAAAGATCGGCTCGCCGGACGATCCGTCCGGCGAGCCGATCTGCTTTCCAGCCTGTGCCGTGGGTTCAACCCTCCGCCAGCTCACCCCACTCCGCCAGGCGTTCGTCGATTGCCTGCTGCAGGCGGTTGTACTCCTTTCCCAACTGCTGGATCTTACTCCCGTCCTGGGTCGGATTCTCCAACTGGCGGGTGACCGCTGCCAGCTCATTTTCAAGGCCTGAAATCTCCGCCTCCAGCGCTTCCAGGTGCATCTGGCGCTTCTTCAGCTCCATTTTGCTCAATCCAGCCGAATTTCTCTTTTCTTCGCTCGGGCGCGGCGGGGTGGTTTTGACCGGCGCGCCTGTTCCAGCCGCCTGCCGTTCGGCCTCCGCCTGTAGGGCCGCTTTATATTGGGTATAGGTGCCGTCGAACACGCACAGCCGGTTTTCCGCCGGCAGCACCTCCCAAACCTGGGTCGCCAGGGCATCAATCAGGTAGCGGTCGTGCGACACCAACAGGATCGTCCCGATATAATCCTTAAGAATGGACTGCAGCACTTCCTGCGAGGGTAGATCGAGATGGTTGGTCGGCTCGTCCAGCAGCAGCAGGTTAGCTCCCTGCAAGGCCAGGCAGGCCAGGGCCAACCTCCCACGCTCCCCGCCGGAAAGGACGGAGACTTCTTTGAATACGTCGTCGCCGGAAAACAAGAACTTCGCCAGGTAATCGCGGATTTCCGCCGGGCGCATCTGCGGGGCCGCGGCCTCAATTTCCTTCATCAGGTCCCAATCCGGATGCAGCCCCTCGTGAGCCTGGGCGAAATAGCCAATCTTTAAATTCGCCCCCAGGCCCACTTTCCCGCTGTAAGGCGGGATTTGTTCGAGCAAGGTCTTAAGGAAGGTCGTTTTTCCCGCCCCGTTGGGGCCAATGATCGCCGCGCATTCACCCCGCACCAGGGTCAGGTCCGGGACGGTAAACAGCGGGCGGCCTTCGTCGGCATAACCAATATCCAGGGCGTAAGTACGCAGCACCAGGTCGCCGGAACGAGCGCCCGACTCGAAGCGCAGGCGCAGGCTGCGGCTTTCGCCGGGCGGCGTCAGCCGGGCTTCCGCCAGCATGCGCTCCAGCCGCGTGCGCCGACCCTGCGCCTGGCGGGCGTTCTGCCCGGAAATATTACGGCGAATATAATCTTCTTCTTTTTCGATGAATTCCTGCTGGGTCTTGAATTCTTCCAGCTGGCGCTGGTAGCGCGCTTCACGCTGCTCCAGGTAGGCGCTGTAGTTGCCTCGGAAGATATCCATCCCGCTGGTCATTTCCCAGATCGTGTTGGCCACCTGGTCCAGGAAATAGCGGTCGTGCGAGACGATCAGCACCCCCCCATCCCATTCCTTCAGGTATGACTCGAGCCATTCGATCGCGGCGATATCCAGGTGGTTGGTCGGTTCGTCCAGCAGCAGTAGGCCCGGGCTTGAAAGCAGCAGTTTCGCCAGCAGCGCGCGCGTGCGCTGCCCGCCCGAAAGCTGTTCGATCGGGCGTTTTTCTTCCCCGGGAGCGAAGCCCAGCCCCGTCAGCACCTGCCGGATGCGCGTCTCATAGGTGTAGCCGCCCAGGACTTCGAATTCATGCTGCAGCCGCCCGTACGATTCGAGGATGCCGTCCGTCCTGGATGGATCGCTCATGGCGTGCTCCAGCTGCACCAGCTCCGCCTGCCGGGCGCGCAGGTCCTGGAAAACCTCCAGGCACTCCGTCCACAGCGTGCCTGCCATGCTCTCGAAAGAAGCCTCCTGCGGCAGGTACCCCATGCTCAAACCTTTGGCGGTGTGCACCACACCCGCTGAAGGCTCCTCCAGCCCCAGAATGATACGCAGCAGAGTCGTCTTACCGGCACCATTAGGACCCACCAGGCCAATTCTGGCCCGGTTCGGGATCGAAACCGAAATCCCGCCGAACACATCCTCGGCTCCAAATGATTTTGCCAGGTTGAAAGTGGTGATCAGAGGCATCGCGCCAAAGTATACCAGCATACTGGGAGTTTTTACCGCCTCCCGGCGGTAAAAACTCCCAGAAAGCAATATTCTCCCGGGATGCTATAATTAAGTTTATGAAAATCAATCTGATTCATTACACCGCGCCGCCGGTCGTGGGCGGGGTTGAGACGATCCTGGCGCGCCAGGCCAGCCAGCTGGCCCGTGTCGGCCATCAGGTGCGCATCCTCACCGGCCGCGGCCGGACATGGGATGCGCGCATCCCGGTGGTCATCATGAATCTGATCGACACCCGTCACCCTCAGATTTTGCGCGCCAAGGCCAGCCTCGACCAGGGAATTATCCCTCCCGATTTTACAGCCCTGGTGGATCAAATCCAGAACGAGCTGCGCAGCCTTTTCAACGGCCCGCAGGTGGTCATCGCCCACAATGTCGCCTCGCTCAATAAGAACCTGGCGCTGACTGCGGCATTGTACAACCTCTCTCAAGAAAACCAGCCCTCCCAGTTGATTCTCTGGCACCACGACCTGGCCTGGAAAACTGAACGCTACCTGTCGGAACTGCACGACGGCTGGCCCTGGGACCTGCTGCGCACCGCCTGGCCCCGGGTAAAACAGGTCACCGTATCTGAAATTCGCCGCCAGGAATTGGCCAGCCTTATCGATATCCCCCTGCGCCAGATTACAGTGGTACCGGCCGGATTGGACCTGGTGGATTTTCTAGGTCTGCCCCGCCACCTGGCCCGCCTGGCGGATGACCTGCACCTGACCCTGGCTGCGCCCATAATCCTCTGCCCGGTCCGCCTGAACCGGCGCAAGAACCTGGAATTAGCCTTGCAGGCTCTGGCCGAGCTGCGCCAGCGCATGCCTGACGCGGTCTTGATCGTCACCGGCCAACCCACCATCCAGGGTAAAGCCTATCTCGAAAACTTGAAGAAACTGCGCGCCGAATTGGGATTAGAAAACGCCGCTTTCTTCCTGGCAGAACGCTTTCCAGAAGGATTAAGCGAGGCGAGTTTATTGGGTTTCTACCGCCTGGCGGACGCGCTGCTCATCACCAGCCGTGAAGAAGGTTTCGGCGTGCCCCTGTTGGAAGCCGGCCTGGCGGGCATACCCATCTTCTGCTCCCGGCTCGAATCGCTGCAAGCCCTGGCCGGTGAAAACGCCGCCTATTTTGACCCGCAGGACAATCCTAAACAGGTGGCATCCTTGATCGCCGGGCGGCTGCTCAACGATCCGGTCTACCGCATGCGCGTGCGCGTACGCCACGATTTCACCTGGGAAGGGATCTACCAGAAGCAGCTTTTGCCCCTTCTAGAAATAAAAGACTAGCCAAGGTAAATCTCGATGGATTTTCAATTAGCCACCCTCCCCAAAACCATGCGCTCCGTGATGTGCTACGGTCCGCACGATTACCGTCCGGAAGAAGTCAAAGTTCCCCAGGCCGGTCCGGGCGAAGTGCTGGTGCGCATCCTCGCCGCCGGGATCTGTGCGGGCGACGCAAAATGCTTTTCAGGCGCTCCTTTATTCTGGGGAGATGAATACCGCCAGGGCTACTGCCAGCCGCCGGTCATCCCCGGGCACGAGTTCGTTGGCCAGGTGGTCGCGTTAGGCCCTGGCGCCGCCGAGAAGTACGGCCTGTCCCTGGGCGATATGGCAACCTCAGAGCAGATCGTACCCTGCTGGGAGTGCCGTTTCTGCAAGCGCGGCCAGTACTGGATGTGCGACGGCAAGCACGACGTCTACGGATTCCGCCAGCGCACCTTTGGCGCTATGGCCGACTACATGCTGTTTCCCGCCGATGCCATCAACCACAAGATTCCCCCAGCGCTCAGCCCGCGCCAGGCGGTTTACATCGAGCCCCTGGCCTGCGCCATCCACGCCGTGCAGCGCGGCAATATCGAATTCGGCGACACGGTGGTAATTTCGGGCTGCGGGCCGTTGGGCCTGGGCATGGTAGCCGCCGCCCGTTTGAAGAACCCCGGCTGCCTGATCGCCCTCGACCTGCAGCCTCACCGGCTGGAGATCGCCCGCAAGGCCGGCGCGGACCTGGTGCTCAACCCGCGGGAAATCGACGTCATTTCTGAGGTAAAGAAGCTCACCGGCGGCTACGGCTGCGACGTGTACATTGAGGCCACCGGCCATCCGCAGTCGGTGGTCCAGGGCCTGCACATGATCCGCCGCCTGGGGACTTTCGTCGAATTCAGCGTCTTTGGCGAGCCGGTCCAGGTCGATTGGACGATCATTGGCGACACCAAGGAGCTCAATATCCACGGCGCCCATCTCAGCCCATACTGCTACCCTCTGGCAATCGATATGCTTCTCAAAAAACAGGTACCCGTCGAGGATATCGTCACCCACACTTTCCCGCTGGAGCAGTTTGACGCCGCCTTTCAGCTGGTCACCGGGGCCGCGGGCTCGATCAAGGTCATGCTCGAACCATAATCAGGGAATAACCTGCAGGGAAGCCGGCACTGGGGTCGCCAATCCCCAGCCCGCATCCTGGCGGCTCCATGCCCCCACAGCGCGGCGCGGCATGGGCAGCGGCACGGCGTGCGGTTGGCCGATAGCCCAGGCGCGCAGCATGCCCGGCGTGATGCCAAATGGATGCAGTGCCGCTTCGGCCGCACGCAGCACCAGTTCTGTGTATCGATCCAGGTCCAGGCGGGCATACGCGGGCGGGCGGGGCAGATCCCAGGCATGCACGTCCGGCCGGCCGCGCAGCCACAAGAAATACACCCGCTGGCCCGGCTCAAGCGTCTTTCCAATCCCCTGCAGCTGCTGGGCCGCACGCGCTGCCGGAGAGGGCACGGTGTAAGCTTCCAGCTTACGGCTGAGTTTCTGCCCTACCAGCAGCTGGTCGAGCGGCACGCCGCCGCTGCGCAGCCGCCACAACCCGCGGCGCAGGGCAACCACCGCTGCGGCTGTCTGGCGCGGCACATCCGCCTGGGTCTCTGCTTTGGCCATGCAGGCAATCATCTGCTGCTGGACGGCGGACACAAAAACCGGCGTATCCCGCCGGCGGGCCTCCAGACCGCGCAGCTTGAGCGAGCCGTCTTGAAAGACGCCAAAATAGCGGTTGGCAACCGGCACCCGCCCATCGCGCCGGGAAGGCAGAAAGGCCACCCAACGGTACACCCCATCCAGGGCGATCGAAAGCCCGGTGCGCTCGGCGATCGTGTCCAGCAAAGCCTGAAAATCTTCCGGGCGGCGCGCTCCCTCCTTTTTGACCCACAGCGCGTCGACGTACATGTGCAGGACGGTAAAACCCAGCTCTTCAGCCACTTCCTTCGCTCGCAGCAGCGCCTCGCGCCCCCCCGCGGTCACCGCTTCGTGGGCCTCGATCCGTCCAAAGCGAGCGTTTTTATACCCCAGGTAGCCAAAACAGGTCACCAACAGCCATTTATGGGCCGAGGCCCGCGCCTTATCCGCTTCGTGATCGGGATGCCAGGGCGGCATCTTTGCCAGGCGCTGTTTCAGCGCAATGCGTTTTTCGAGCAGCGGGCCCAGGGTCTGCGGGATCAGGCCGGGCTGGTCGAGCGATTTGCTCGCCGGGTCATGCGGGCGCGTCTCGGGTGAGATGTTGCCGCGCACCATAATACTGGGATACATCGAGATAAAGTCGATCGAGCCCACATCGAAATGCAGCCCGGCCAAGGGCTGGTAGACCAGCCCGCCCATGTCGCTGTGCAGCAAATCAAGCGCCGTCTTGGGGCGTTCCACCTGCTGCTTCTTCCACGGCACCAGCGCCCCCAGGCGCAGGGCGGTGGTCACTTGCATGGCGGAAATGCCGCTGCCCGGTGAAACCCGGGCCGCCTGCTGCATCGGAAAGGAGGTCACGCGGGCGGCTTCGAACGTGCCGGCCAGGTTGTAATCATCCCACAGCACGGCGTTGTGGCGGTCGATGTGCCAGCGCCCAAACAGCGTGATCTGCTGCCCGCGGTAAATGATCTGTCCGTAGGAAAAGTACGAGCGCTGCGCGCGGCGCGCCACCCCGCGCCCCGGCTCGCGGTTCAGCGCCAGCGGGATGCCCACCTGGTGAACCAGCTCGAGCAGCCGGGGCAGCAGCCAGGTATCGCCCCAGCCGGTCAGCAGCAGGTCGGGGTCGCAGCGCCGGATCAATGCCCGCAGGTTGATCACCAGCGGGCGGGGAGCGTCCAGCGCGAAACGGTAGCAGTGCCGTTCAAAACGCACGATCAGGGCATGCGGCGCGGCATGATCAGGGTCGCTGTCCGGCTCCAGCTCCATGATGCGCAGGGGTGGCGGCGGCGGATCAAGGTCCCAGGGGCGGTCCAGCGCCGCCAGCGACTGCACCCGGCCCTCGCGGTCCGCCGCCACCCGCAGCCGCGCCAGGGGAAAGGTGTCAAAACGCGCCGCGTGGCGCAGGGCCAGGGGCACGTCGGCATCGTAATAGGATAGATCGGGGAAAGCCTGCGCCGCTCGGCGAAACAGCCCCACCTGGTCCGCCGCCCGCGGCACTTCTACTGCCAGCACCGTCATCGGCGCCGGCAGAAACAAATCCCGTTTTTCGGACCGCGCCAGCTTGAGATCGACCGGCTGGGCGCGCAGCCAGCGCCACAGCTCGCGCAGCTGCCTGTCCGGCCCGGCGGCGTAAAACGTCACCGGAAACGGCTGGCGCAAGCGCACCCGTTCGCCGGAATCCGCAATCAACCACAGCACAACGCCGTCCTCGGGGTCGTCAAAAAGATCAAACAGCCAGCCGGTCCATTCACCCATAAAATTCACGATCGCGGGAAATCTCAGTGCGGCTCATCGAGCGCGCGTTCAACCAGCACTCGCAGGCGCAGCACCTCCTTGTGCTCTTCCAGCAGCATCGACAACAAAAAAACCTCCATCGGCAGGGCGTGCGCCGCGTAAGCGGCAGCCGCCAGGTGCTGCTGAGCAGCCGCGAACAGATCGTCCAGCGCCACCTGGTCGCTGCGGCGCAGCGCCCGCCGGAAGCGCGCAAACGATTCAGCCTCCTCGTAAAAGGCCATCGTCGCGGAGGGTAAAGTGCGTCCCATCCTACCCCTCGCCCTGGGATTCGCCCGGCCCTCCACCGCCAATTTGCGGTAGAGAAGGCGGTTGGGGCGGCGAACTTTGTTCTGGCTGCGCTTCCCAACACTGCGCGGCGATCTTGCGCAGCATATCCAGCAGGGGCGCGCGCTCGGCGCAGGCCGCCACCGGCGGTCGGGCCGAGACCAGCACCGGGGCATGTGCGGCCAGGCGCTGCAGGTGCCGCAGGCAGCCGCGCAGCAGCTGAGTCGCCTCCGGCAGTTTCACGTCCTGGTCATAAAAGGTCGACAGAAAATCCAGCACCAGGGTCGCCGTAGGCGCCGGCTGGGCCTCCGTCAGCAGCGCCGCGACCTGGTAGCAGGTGAAAGCCCGCTGCACTTGAATTCGCCGCAAAGCGGCGTTTACGTCGGCGGTCGAGCGGCGCAGGCGCTGGGCAATCGGGTACACGTTGCTCTGGTTGCCGGCATCCAGAATCCGCACCGCGCCGCGCAGCGCCAGCTGGGCCGCCAGATCCAGCATGCGGCCGTGAGCAGCATGCGGGGCGATCACCACAAACAATTGGTTCGGTAAGGGAAAGGTAAGCGCATCCATGCTTCCAGCTTAACCGCCCACCGGGAAGCAGATTCAAGCCCCAGATGGGTAGGCTTTTCGCCCACCCCTGGGTGGTTTTGGGGACAACCGCGTTAAATCAGGGTCCAGGCTGCCGTCAGGTAGAGCAGCTCCTTGGCATGCGCATCCAGGTTAGGGTATTTGAGCGCCCCCAGGCAGGCCAGGCACAGCGCCTGGTGGTATTCACTCGCGTCGGCCGGGTTGAACAGGCACCGCCCGGCGATTCCTTCCAGCGCAAACAGCAGGGGCAGTTCCTGGGAGGTTAGCCGCGCCAGGTAATCGCCCGCGGACAGGGAAGGGGCATAAATCTGGCCGACGATCTCGGCTGCCAGGTGGGCAAAATCCATCAACGGGTGGCCTTCGCGCGTTTCCGAAAAATCGATCAACCAGGTGAAACCACCCGGCCCTACCAGCACATTTTCGAGGTTGAGGTCGCCGTGGATGATGGATTGGGTGCCCTGGATGGTCTGTCCCAGCAGCGCATCCAGGCCGGGCAGCGGGTCGGGCAGTCCACGCCGGTCAATCCCGGCGGTCCATGCCTGCAGCATGGAAGCCCGTGTGGCCACCACCCGGGCTGAAGTGTGATTGGGCAAACGGCTCGCCAGCCAGCGCAGGCGCAGCGGCGCCCGCCCAGGATGCGTCCGGCCAAACAGGGTATAGGTCGCGCCGTCGGCTCGCTTCTCACTGCGCTGGAAGGCCTTAACCGTCACCAGGTCGCCTGGGGCAAGCGACAACTTCTCAGGCAGGGTTTGCTCATCCAGCAAACGAGCTCCCAGGGGCGGATCCGCGGCGATGGGTTCGAGTACAAAATGCGGCGGCAGCAGGTGATCGTATTCACAGGCCCAGCGGAATGAATAAGCGCGCCGCTGCATCCACCAGTTCGGGCCGAAGGTCTCGAACAGGCGCCACAGCAGCCCGGGATCCTGGCCTGCCAGCAGGGCCAGGCGCAGGCTGGTGGGCAGGCGCCCCGGCTCGGCGATGAAAGTATAGCGCACAGCCGCCCGGCTGCTGCCCGGCAGGGTGACCGGGGCATGCTGGATGCGCGCGGTCACCGGCGGCAGGCGGTCCTTAACGTAGCGATCGTACGCCTCGGCCTCGCGCTGGATCGAAGAACGGCTGCCAATTTTCACAATCGTGTACGCATCCGCCCGGCCGTCCGGATGGACCGGCAGGGCCAGGAAGGTGCGCGCCCCTGAGTATCCGGATAGGAATTCGCCTTCCAGCGCCAGGCGCGCGTAGCGGTCGAACAAGCGCCTGCAGCAGCCCGGTTTCTTCCCCCGCCAGTCCAATCCCGGGGCGCGGCTCAAGCACCAGGCTGGTGTTGGGCTGCGGCGTGCGCAGCAGCGACCGGGCAGACCGCGGGCGCAGCGCCAATGCCCCTGCCCCTAACCCGGCGCCAAATACCAGGCCCAAAAAACCGGTGGTCATCGCCTGGGCGCGGCTCAAGCCAAATACCGAGCTGACCTGGATGGTCAGCCCGCGCGAGAATGCTTCTTGCTGCTTCGCCGGGGCAGGGTTGTCCGGGTCAGGTGTCCAATGCAGCGCCAGGGAAATCGAAAGGCGCTGCTGGCCTGAAGATTTGGGGCTGAGCGTCCAGCGCCAGGTGACGGTCTCGTCCGCCGGCAGGGGATGGGCAATTTCGCTGCCGGGTGAAATATCAAAACCGACCCCATCCAGCCGCGCCACGCCTGAAAGGGTGTAGCCGGCCAGATGGGTCACTGCCAGGGGTTGGCCTTCCACAATATGTTCCGGAAATTCCGCGGTGACCACGTATCCGCCCCGATAGGGCACCAGGGACAGCCGGACCAGGTCCGATTCACCCAGACGAAGTGCAGAAGGCCACTCCAGCTCAATCACCCGTCTTTCTTCGCCGGGAGTGGGCTGCTGTGAAGGGGAAACCGGCGCGGAGGGCGTTGGCAGTGGGGGTTGGGTGGCGTTAGCCGATGATGAGGTGGGGGCCGGGGTGACCGCCGCTTTCGTCGCCTCAGGCGCTTTCGTGGGCGCCGCGACTTGAGTTGCCGCCGGGGCCGCAGTGGCAGGCAAAGCCGTTTTGACGGCTGGAGCTTTGGTTGGGACGGGTGTCAGGGTGGCAGCTGCAGGGGCGGAGGTGCTGGTCGCAGCTGGAGAGCAGCTTGCCAGCGCAATCAGCAAAAAAACAAGCAAGAACAGCCAGGCAGCCCGCCTTCTCACGGCACACCCCCAGGCGGCACAAACAGCGTCGGCGCTAAGGTGACCTGCACCCGCACCGCTTCTCCAGCCGGTGAGAGGGTATATGCCAGCAGCGCCAGCGATACCAGCATCAGGATCAGCCCCAACACGGCGGCCAGCTTCCAACGGGCGCGCAAGAAACCGGATACTCCTGCCATCCTCACAACTCCCTAATGTATAATAGCTTAATAAAGGGTGTTATGTCTACCTCCTGGGCTTCCTATCCTCCCGGTTATCGTTCAAATGAAGTCAGCGCATTGGCTGCCGCTGTGCAGCATGGGGAATGCGCCGCAGTCATCGGGCTGAGTGGGGCTGGCAAGAGCAACCTGCTGGGTTTTCTGGCCAACCGTCCCGGCCTGGGCGTGCCCCTGGCCTTGGTGGATTGCAATCGGCTGTCGCCGCCGGATGCCGACGCCTTCTGGCGCCTGATCCGGCGCAGCCTGAGCAGCGCGCCCATATCTCAATCTCTAGACGAATTTGATACCCTGGAAAGTTCCCTGGCGAGCCAATTAAATACCCCCGAAAGCCGTTTTTGCCTGCTTTTCGACCGTTTTGATGCGCTTCCCGAGCAGCTTCACCCCCTGGTGTTTAGCCGCCTCAGGGCGCTGCGCGACGATCACAAGTATACCCTGACGTATATCATCGCCGCCCGCCAGCCGGTCGACCCTCACAGCGAGCTGGCGGAGCTGTTCTTCGCCCATACCCTATGGCTGGGACCGCTGGCGGTCGCAGATGCAAAATGGAGCGCAGCCAGTTATGCGGCTCGTTCCGGCCTGGCCTGGGATGAAGCCGCCATCGCGCTCCTGGTCGAGTTCAGCGGCGGTTATCCGGCCTTTCTGCGCGCGGCCTGCGAGGCGCATGCCGCGGGCTGCCCGCTTGACCCGGACGCTTTGCAGGCCCATCCCAGCCTGCGCCGCCGGCTGGATGAATTCTGGTCCGCCGGGCCTTCCCCTGAGGAGCTCACCCTCAGCCGGCTGGACGCCATTCCGCTCCTCGCCCGGAATTCTCCACCACCCGGCACCGCAGCCGTCTCCACCTTCGATACCTCCCACCTGACGGCCAAAGAGCTGCGCCTGTGGGAGGCGCTGCAGGCCCACGCCGGCGCGGTATGCGAAAAAGATGACCTGATCCGGGCCGTGTGGCCTGAAGATAAGGTTTTTATCGACAGCATCCGCGACGATGCCCTGGCCCAGCTCGTGCGCCGGCTGCGCCAAAAAGTAAAGCTGCAAACGGGGACAGCCGGGGGGATTCAAACTGTGCCCGGGCGGGGATATAAAGTAAGGTTGTAAGCTGGCTGTAAGGCTTCTTAACCGTTTTTTTTCAGAAGTCGGGCATATAATATTTTTAGTGGAAACAAATATTGAGGGGAAATAAATCAAAAATAAACCCATTCATCGGGGGTGAACAAGGAACTAACAAAACATAAAAAAAGCTTTCCAAGAACTGGATGAATCATTAATCATCGAGGTGTATTAATGCTGCACCTGACGTCGATCTCTCAATTATTAGATTACTTTCGTGATTGAAGCTGGGGCTCAAATCCTCGCTGCAGTCCCGGCAATTTTTTATGAACGACAAAGGAACTTAAATGCACAAGACCAATTTATTCCCAACGGCCAGGCTCGTTTTGCTTTTGGCCATCTTGCTTGCACTGGCATCCGCTGCTCCAGCACTCGCAGATCCGGCTGCCATTTTATGTGTTGATCCGGGCGGCGCGGGAGGGTGTTTCACAACGATCCAGGCAGCCCTCACAGCCGCAGCAAATGGCGACATCATCCAGGTTCACCCCGGTGCTTACCTGGAAACGCTGGATGTAGATAAAAGCGTTACCATCGAGGGTACCGGCGCTGCCATGAGCGATGTGTTGATCGATGCCCATACCTTTGACGATTGGAGCATTTTTGTCACAGCCAACAATGTCACGTTGCACAATTTCACCCTGTTGGGGCGGAACGTTGCTAGAAGTTATTACGGCCTAAAAGCCTACCTGGTCCAAAACCTGACGGTTTCCAACGTGACCGTTATAGGCTCTGGGCGCAGTAATATCGATTTGAACGGCGTCAATGGAGCCGTATTTTCAGACATCACCAGCCTCGGCAGCCTGTATGGGGTGGGCGTGGCGATTACAGACTCGAATCACATTTCCCTGACCAACATCACCACGTCCGGTAATTCCTGGGGGGAATCGCGATTTACACCATGGGGAACTACGCGCCGGGCGGCTGTGACACCATTGCTCTTCTGGGCACCAATTCACTGGCCGAATCCAACAAGATCTACGCTGAAATTGCCAATACCAATCCTGCTTTAGATCCTTTCCCGATCACCAACCTGACGCTGGCGGGATTTGACTATATCCTCAAGAATCCAAACCTGCCTGCTTACACCTGGTACCAGCTGTCGTTCAGCGATGCGGCTGCGTTTGTGAACTCTTCTCCGGACCCGCTGCATTTCAGCATTCGCTCGGCAGTCAACACCACCCAGCTGCTGGTCGCGAACGGCATGTCGATCCAGGCTGCCATCGATGCGGCCAACCCGAATGACACGGTTCTGGTTTATCCCGGCGTGTATAATGAGACGGCTGCCGGACGAACCCTATTTAACGCAACCGGCCCTTACCAGTTCGGCTTATTCGTGGCCAATAATAAGACCGGGATTTCGGTGCGCGGCGTCGATGCGGGCGGCAGCTTGATCACCGATTATCACAATGTGGCTGCCAGCGTCAGCACCAACGCCACCAACAACTTCGGTACCAGCGGCATCTTTGTCGAAGCAAACAATGTAACTTTTTCCGGCCTGCGCATTTTACCGAATGCTGCCGGTGATAACAAGACTTTCGAGATTCTTGGGGACCGCTTCACCCTGCTCGCCACCCATCTGGCTGTGCCCGACGGAGCCTCCGTCTACCTGAACGATTGGCGGTTTGACGATTCAGGTGATACAGATCCCTTAACCGGCACATCCTATGTTAAAGCCTATACCATCGAGGGCAACTACTTTGCCAGCAACGCCAGCCTGGATATTGCCAGCGGCGCCGGCTTTAGCGGCCCGACCGACGAGCGCATCGTGCGCAACAACACCTTCGAACACGACAGCGCCGGGTATTGGCCGGCCATCTCCTTCAGCGGAAATGTCCCAAGCGTGGGCTGGTACGTTTACCCGGTTAGCGGCGCGGTGATCACCGGCAACTCATTCAGCGGAGGAGAGCAGTACATCCGCGCGCGCGGCATTTACTCTGAGGCATCTTTCGATTGGGCTGCTTATTGGAATAACAATACCTTCTCCAAAGCCGTGATCGTGGGACCCAACTTGCCTGGCGAGCTGCGCGCGTATTCCTATACCAGCGGATCGTATACATTCGACAATGTCCGCCGCATCGGGGCCCTGATCCAGGGAGAGGTAGACCATGCCGCAGCCAGCGACACCGTTTTAGCCAAGGCGGGCACCTACACAGAGCAGGTGACGGTCGGCAAGTCTATCCGGTTAGTGGGGGCAGGGACCGATGCCAGCATCATCAAAGCGCCGGCCACACTCCCCATCGCCACCTCTCCGGATTCGACCATCGTGAAGATCACCGGGGCGTCGGTCAACGTTGAGCTGACCGGCTTCACGGTCGCCGGGCCCGGACCCAGCGGCTGCGGCAGTATCGGGGCGGGCATTGTGGTGCGAGACGGCGCGCATGCCAGCATCCATCACAACCGCATCACCGACATCCGCGACAACCCCTTCAGCGGCTGCCAGAACGGCGTCGCCATCATCGTCGGGCGTTCCTCTTGGAGCACCAGCGGCAGCGCGGTGATCGACCACAACAAGATCGACCACTTCCAGAAGAATGGGCTGCTGATCAGCAATGTTGGCTCAACCGCCACCATTTCCAACAACACCGTTACCGGTTACGGCCCAACCGCGACCACCGCTCAGAACGGTATCCAGGTCAGCAGCGGGGCAACCAGCACGATCACCGGCAACACCGTCAGCGATATTTCATATACACCCGCAACCTGGGTAGCCACGGGCATTCTGCTCTACGGCGCGGATGCCAGCACCAGTGCGAATGTGATCAACGATACCCAGGTCGGTATCTACCATATCGAAGGCTCAGGGTCGCATGACAGCAATCTGATCCACCTGACCCAGGCCGGCACCGGCTCTACCCTGCTGTGGGGCATCGTGGTTGATGCGCCTCCGCCGGCCCGCCAACCCCAGCCGCTGGATGCGGATCAGCTCGTCCAGGCTGCTGGTATTATGGCCCCCAATGCAGTAACTGCCACCCAGGTCGTGACCGTAACCAACAACGAGCTGGTCGGCGATCTCACCCCGGGCGGGGTGGCAATCGAAGCGGATGGCGGGTATGGAGCCATGGATATCGACTTTACCGCGTCGAACAACATCATCCAGAATTGGGGAACGGGGATTGCCGTGACCCAGTGCGCCACAGGCTGCACAACCTCAATCTTTGTGCATGCCGCCGTCACGAACAACAGCCTCACCGGAAACCTGGTGGGGGTGGATAACAGCGCCGCGATGGCGGTTGACGCGCGCAGCAACTGGTGGGACAGCTTCTACGGCCCCACCCACGCCTCCAATCCCAAGGGAACGGGCGACTCTGTCACCAATAACGTAAATTATGCCCCTTGGCTTTGCGCGGGGACTGACACCCAGCCCACCGTCACCGGCTTCCAACCCACGACCGCCAAATGCACCAATCACATCACCCGCCTGGTGTTCAAGGTTCAGCCTTCCAACGGCGTTGTAAATTTACCTTTGCCCACCCAGCCGGTCGTTGAAGCCCAGGATGATGCCGGTAATCCGGTCGTATCCTTCGATCAGACGGTCACCATCTGGCTGGCAAATAATCCTGGCGGTGCGGTCCTTTCCGGTCAGACCAGCGTCAATGCGGTCAATGGGGCTGCGGTCTTCACCGGTCTTTCTTTGGATAAGATCGGCACCAATTACTCCCTGATGGCTTTCTCCAGCCCTTACGCGATTGTCAGCGAGCCTTTCTCCATCGTGCCGCCTTCCGCGGACCTGGCGGTGATCCATGGGGTAGTGCCCCTTTCCGTCAGTGCAGGCGAAACGTTCGCGATCACCCTCCGGGTGAACAATGCTGGTCCGCAAGCCGCGCAGGCTGTGGTGGTAACCGACACCCTGCCTGCAGGAACCGTCTTCGTCAGCGCAGAAGGATCCGGTTGGACCTGCGGACAATCAGGCGGTGTGGTCACCTGCACGCGAGCCAGCCTGGCGGTGGGCGATGCCCCGCTGATCACGATCACGGTGACGGCGCCCTTAACCGCGCACGCCCTGACCAATCAGGCTGCGGTCGGCTCGGCAGTGGCTGATCCTGTTCCGGGAAACAACACCACCAGCGCATTAATCAACATGAACATGTTCCTCGTTTACATGCCGCTGATAAGCCAGTAATCACCAAAAAATTCAGGGGCGGCAGAACCGCCCCTGAATTTTTTTAACGTTCGGCACGAGACCCAGTCTGGCAGAGGTAAAACAGTCATGGTATAATTTTTTGGCAGTTTTTCATCGCTCTGGCGCGCAGCGCCTCCGCAGGGGATAGCGAAGCATCCCCGTAGAGGGTCCCGTAGCTCAGCCGGTCCGCAGGACTCCCGCAGGGAGTAGCGAAGCACTCCCCGTAGGGGGTCACGCAGCACTCCCCCAGGGAGCTGAGCGCGCGGCTCCAGAGATTTGGCAGGAAAGACGCTCTGGGCCCGTAGCTCAGCGGCAGAGCGCGCGGCTCATAACCGCTTGGTCGAAGGTTCAAATCCTTCCGGGCCCACAAGCCTTTGAAATTCCTATTTGGTCTCAGGCCCCATCGAGGGGCGGTATTCGAATCCTTCCGGGCCCACAAGCCTTTGAAATTCCTATTTGGTCTCAGGCCCCATCGAGGGGTGGTATTCGAATCCTTCCGGGCCCACAATTAATTTAGTTCCCACCGCCAGGCATCTGGTATACTGTGACAATGTTTATCGAATTCAGCGGAAATATTTGGTACTGGCGCGGCCCCGCTCCGCATTGGTTCGTTACCGTTCCGGCAGATCAGAGTCACGACCTGAAAGCCATATCCGGAATCGTGACATATGGCTGGGGAATGATCCCGGCTGTGGTTCAGATCGGCCAAACCAGGTGGAAGACTTCCCTGTTTCCTAAAAATGGCGCCTACATTGTGCCTATCAAAATGAGCGTCCGAGAAGCAGAAAATCTTGAGATCGGCGACACGGTGGCCGTGCGCCTCGAAGTTCGTTAATCGCGGCAGGGATTTCCCGCACGGATTGGCAGGTATCCCCAAAACTCCAGCCAGTATATAAAGTTTTATAAACCATCCTCGAGCCCTGCACGGGCAGCGTCTTCTTCCAACCGCTTCAGCCAGCCGGCTGTCTCCCGGCGGCTGCGCAGGCGGATCACCTGCAGGTGAGCGTACTCCGGGCTGGCGAACAGCGCGGGAAAGGTCTTGCGGTAGCGTGGATGCGTTTGCAAGGCCCACAGGAAGAGCGAATCCTTGCTGAAGAACGCGCCGCGCAGGGTCTCGCGGTTGCCGTTCCACAGCTCTTCCCGGCTGACCACGCGCTTCAACGTGCGCCAGATGAGCTGCCACAGGATCACGGGCAAAGGGTAATCCAGCCAGACGATCGTCGTCGCGCGCGCCCAGATCAGGTCGCGCGCCTTGCTGTAATTGCCGTCGGTGACCCAATTGGCGCCGGATAAAGCCTGGGCGACCAGCTGGCGAAAAATCTCCTTCTCCGTCATCACCCAATGGGGCTGCCAGTGCAGCGCATCCAGCTCGACATGGGGAATAGCGAGGATACGCGCCAGGCGGGCAGCGGTGATGGTCTTGCCGCAGCCGGTTACGCCAACGACCACGATACGCGGGCCAGGAATGGGAAAAACAGCCTTGGGATTGGACAAAGGGATATCCATTTCGCACTGCCATTGTACATAAAATTTCGTAAAATAATGCAGCTTCGTTCGAGGGATAGGTTGATATTGAATTATATTGGTATAAGCAGGTCGCGCTGTCACGGACCACGCAAAATGTGTAATTGTCATTGCGAGCGCAGCGAATCAATCTCCCATTAATCAACAGATTGCCACGCCCCTTCGGGGCTCGCAATGACGATTCATCAAAAAAGAGATAAACTATATCCATGAATAAATGGACAGTCCCCCAATCTTCCGTGCTCCCCGAGAACCAGGTGGGGCGTAAAGCGGCAGCGCTCAGCCGGCTGGTCGAAAAAGGCTTCCCAGTCCCTGGCGGATTGTGCATCACCACACAGGCGTTTTATAAGGCCGTGTCCACCTATCCGTCAGAATTACGCTTGCCGGATGGGCTGTTGGATGAGCTAGTTGGCGCTTTTCCAACGAACATGCCGCTCGCCGTACGATCCTCGGCGGTGCGCGAAGATATGCCAGGGGCCAGCTTTGCTGGACGATATTCTACCCAACTGAATGTGATTGGCGCTGCCGCGCTGGCTGAAGCGGTGCTCGACTGCTGGCGGTCCTTTTTGACCGCTCCTGCAGCCGTGAGCGAGGGCGGAATGGCCGTTTTAGTCCAGCTCATGCTGGATGCCGAATGCGCGGGGGTATGCTTCACCCTCGACCCGGTCCGGTTGCGGCCCGATGTGATGCTGGTGGTCTCAGCCTGGGGTCTGGGGGCGGGCGTGGTAGACGGTTCTATGCCTACCGACACGGCCCGCCTGCGCCGCACCGATCTGAACATTGAGGAATACTCCGTTTCGGTCAAGCGCACCGCACTCCGTCCAGCGGATGCTGGCGGGGGTATTCTGCCGGTTCCGCTTCCAGATGAGCAGCGCGCCGTCCCCTGTCTGCCGGACAACTGGCTCGAGCGGGTCGGGCAGTTCGGGCTGGCCGTGGAACAGGTCTTTGGCGCGCCGCAGGATATGGAATGGACCGTCGCCAACGGGCAGCTGTGGATCTTGCAGAGCCGCCCGATCACCGCCCTGCCCGCCCAGATGCGCGCGGCGGCGCACTTCCCCATTGCCTGGGAAAATGAAGAAGAACAGCGCCATTATTGGTGGCTGGAAGATTTCAAGTCCGGGGCTCCCCTGCTGCCTGCTGAGCTTGATTTCATCCGCATCAAAACGAAAGGCGGCCAGGATAGTGTGTATTACGGCGGGAGCGCTGTTACCCGTTGGCGCAAGTACGTCAATGGACGGGTGTACATGACTGGTGCCAAGAGTCCCAATTCCGCGGGTCATGTGCGCGTTTACAGCGCCACCATACGGGATCTGCATGAGCGCCTGGCGCAGCAGGACATCACCTGGTGGGAGTATTGGGGGCCAGAGATTGTTCGGGCAACAGAACGGCTGGCCGCCTTCAATGCGCGAGAACAGGATGGCGCCGCCCTGGCTGACCACCTGGAAGACGCGGTGGCCGCTGCCGCACGGCACTGGATGGTTCACACTATCGTCCCGGGGCGACCAATCCGCTCCGCAGCGCTCCTGGAACTCTATGCCCGTTTGACAGGTCTTCCCTCCGGCGAACTTGCTGTGGATATCCCATTCCTGCTGGCTGGCGCCGAGACCATCCAGACGCGCTTGGTTGAAGCTCTTTTCAAGCTGGCTTGTCTGGCATTGAAAGAACCTGAAGCCGCGAAAATGGTCGCCCTGGCGTATCATGCAGGAGACCAGGACAATTTCACCCAGGTGGATGCTTTCACCCCGGAATTGGAGCCTTTCGCGCGCGCATTTTCCCACCTTATAGCCGTATACGGTGACCGCCTGTATTACCGTCCTGTCCCGGGCTACCCGGTCAACCTGCCGCTGCCCTGGCGGGAAGCGCCAGAACATGTCTGGGAAATGGTGGCTGCCTACTTGCCGCTGGCCCGCCAGGGCGGCCCAAGCCCGCGTGAAACCCGCCTGGAAACGCTGCGCTCCGCGGACCAACGGATTGAAGCGCTGTGCACAACCGCGATCGCCGCTGGAGCCGATCCCACGCTGGTGAAGGAATTCCGCAGCAGACTGGCATACACCCGGCGTAACGCCGCTTTTCTTGATGAACACAACCACTACATCGACCTGGTCTCTGAGGGCCAGTACATCCAGGCGCTCCTGCATGCCGGGCGTTGGCTGGCCACGCGCGGCTGCCTGCGCAGTCCGTTAGACGTCTTCTGGCTTAACACAGACGAAGTCTTAGCTGCTCTGAGGGGAACCCCTGACGAGCTGGATAGGGTAATCGCCGCGCGCCGGGCGCAATTTGGGGAATGGAAATCGCTGATTGCTCCTGCCTGCCTGGTCTTGCCGGATGCTCGACTGCCTGAACGGCCGGACCATCCCCTGCGTACGGCGCATCCGACAAAAAATCCCGAGGACCAACCTGTCGGTCAGCTGACTGGTGAGCCGGCCAGCCGCGGACAGGCGAGCGGGCGGGCGCGCATCATTTTTACAGACGTGCCTCCGCTTGATATCCTTCCCGGCGACGTACTGGTACTCCAATCCGCTGGCCCGCTCCTGATCCCCTTCCTGCCGGCTGCGGCTGCCGTCGTTCTGGATATGGGCGGTCCGGGTGACCATTTTGCGATCACTGCGCGCGAGTTTGGCCTTCCTTCTGTTTGCGCCACTGTCTTGGCCACCCGCCGCATCCCCGAAGGCGCCCGGGTCACAGTCGACGCGGATGCCGGCCTCGTTACCTGGACGTGAGTTATATGTCATGTGTCGTGCGTGACCCGCCATAGGGAGGTCACTTTACGGGAGCAACCCTGTGCCGTCGAACACGTAGTAATTGAGCGTTGTGCTCCCGGCGCTGCCCTGCACCCACGATACCTTGCCGTCGGGGCGGGTGCGCATGGAATCATCCCGGTCGCCCCAGGTGATTCCCGCGCCAGACACATTCTCAAGCGGCATCACCACCGTCCCGCTGCCCGAGATCAGTTCCAGGTGGTAAACCCCGTCGTTAGTCGTCTTCCATCCCACCAGGAAGCGGTCGCTGTCCGGGCTGGTTCCCAGGCGAGCGATAACCGGCTCGCGCTCAGTCGCGCCGTTGGTGTTGGTCAGCCATATGTAGCTGCTGGTGAAATCGCCGTTGATTGTCGCCAGCCCGATGCCCTTGCCGACGATGTTGGTGGTTCCCAACGCGCTGAAGGCCACCTTCCAGCCCGAGCCGGTTTGGGCAGCCTGCCCCAATTGAGCCGATACCAGCCCGCCGCAGTTGCCGTCGCAGGCGTACACTACTTTGCTATCGTTGATCAGCAGCGCCTTTGCTGGCATAGCAGTCGCTCGAGCATAGCGGCATGAATTTCGCCAATGCCGGATGGTAATTGATCAATTCCGCCATCGAGTGCGAGCAGCCCCATTCCCAACCCCCGCTCTGTACCGCCCCGCTGTCGTTGACATAGGCCAGCTGGTCGCCGTTGTGGCCCTGGACCCAGCCTGAGACCCCGTACACCGCAAAATAAGCCCCGTACAGCCCGCCGCCGTAAGCCAGGCGGCTGTCGCCAACGTCATCGTCGAAACGGGTCAGTGGGCCTTTGATATTCGTCGACCAGACCTGGCTGCCGTTGGCGTTGTACTTGGTCAGCCACATGATGCTGCTGGCCGGATCGTACTGCATCACCGCGAACTTCCCATCGCTGTGCGCCACCAGCCCGCGCAGGGACCGCCCTGTGTAGGTAAACGTCTGCCCCAGGCTGCCCGCGGCAGAGATCACGCTGACATGCCCGTTCCCGCTGCTGTCGGTCCACCCCACCAGCGCCCCGCCGCCCGCCAGAGGCTCGTGATACAAACGAGGGGTAATGCTGCACCAGCTCCAGGTGCACCAGCTTTGCACCGCTCCCTGAAGCGGGTTCGGCAGCGACAGACTCTTCTTGGTCACTTGCCCGGCAAGTGAAGCCACCGACCGGGTGATCCGGGGCAGATAATAATTCCCTGGGTCGGAGGTCGGTCCTTGCTCCAGCGGCTGCCCGGCAGCTTGCCGGGTCTGGACCAGCACAGCCAGCCCGACGCCCAGCATGAGACAAACCATCATGACCGGCAGCATGCGCCGCGCATCGATGTCAGATCGGACATGGGATGTCATATCATTTCCTCCAGGATAAAACGACCATTATCATTCTGCAAAATCCATTGTATGCTCAAAAAACCGGTTCTGGAGCCAGTTATCCAAATTGTTAGCCTGACGTAGGATATTAAGAGCAGGCGGGGGTAAAACCTTTTTAGAGTTTTTTTGCCCACCTTGTGGGCAAAAAAACGCAATTAAAACTTCTCCCGCCCCCTTTTTGAGGGGGCGGGGTGGGGTGGGGGTGTTCTATTGTCGTTTTCTACGCCTACAGCTCGCTGGAACGCGTCTGGATGCGCTCCTGGATCATGGCGATGAATTCCTGCGCCCCCAGGTTGTCGCGCCGCTCGCCGGAGCGCATGCGCAGCGATACGCTTTCGCTGTTCATTTCCTGGTCTCCGACCACCAGCATATAAGGCACCTTCATCAGCTGCGCCTGGCGGATCTTGGCATTCATCCGGTCCGGGCCCAGGTCGGCGGACGCGCGGATGTTCAGGTCGTGCATGCGCTGCGCCAAACCGCTGGCGTATTCCTGGTGAGAATCCGTGATCGGGATGATGCGCACCTGTTCGGGCGCCAGCCAGACCGGGAAGGCTCCGCTGTAATGTTCGATGAGGAACCCGATCATGCGCTCATGCGTGCTCAGCGGGGCGCGGTGGATGCACAGCGGGGTCTCTTCCGCCCCTTCGTTGTTAATGAACGTCAGATTAAACCGCCCGGGCTGGCCGAAGTCCACCTGGTTGGTTGCCAGGGAAAACTCTTTGCCGATGATGCTCCAGATCTGCACGTCGATTTTCGGCCCATAAAACGCCGCTTCATCCGGCACTTCCACAAAGGGCACGTTCCCGTTTTTCATCGCGCTGCGCACCATCTCTTCCGTTTTCAGCCACAGGCGCTCGTTATCGATGTATTTCTTGCCCAGGCCGTTCTTATGGTGGGTGCTGAAGCGCATGACGTACTTATCGATATCGAACAGTTTAAAATACTGGAAGTACAGGTCGATCACCGCCATAAATTCCTGTTCGAACTGAGCTTCGGAGCAGTAGATGTGGGCGTCGTTCATCTGCATGGAGCGCACACGCATCAACCCAAACAGCTCGCCGGATTTCTCGTAGCGGTAGCACGTGCCGTATTCTGCCAGCCGGATGGGCATCTCACGGTAGCTGTGCGGATGGCTGGCGAAGATTTTGTGATGAAAGGGGCAGTTCATCGGTTTGACGTAATACTTCACCCCTTCCATCTCCATCGGTGGGTACATGCTTTCGGCATAGTAGGGCAGGTGCCCGCTTTTGAGGAACAGGTCCTCCTTGGATAATATTGGCGAGCGCACGCGCTGGTAGCCGGCTTTCCACTCAATCTCTTTGGCCAGTTTCTCCAGCTCCTCGATCATCACCCCGCCGTTGGGCAGCCACAGTGGCAGCCCTGGGCCAACCTCGTCGTCAAACACAAAGATTTCGAGGTCTTTGCCCAGTTTGCGGTGATCGCGCTTTTTGGCTTCCTCCAGGCGCTTGAGATAATCCTCCAGCTCCTGCCGGTTATGCCACGCCGTGCCGTAGATACGCTGCAGCATCGCATTTTTTTCGTCTCCGCGCCAGTAAGCCCCGGCAACGCTCATCAGCTTGATGCCCGATGGATTGATCTCGTGTGTCGTCTGCACGTGCGGTCCGCGGCACAGGTCGGTGAACGTATCGTGCTGGTAAATGGAAATTTCCGGTTTCACTGAGATCGGGTTGCCGTGCTCGTCAAATTCGCCCTTCTCCAGGTTTTCGATCAATTCCAGCTTGTAAGGCTGGTCTTTGAAAATCTGGCGCGCTTCATCAGCGGAAACCACTTTACGCACGAACGGGAAATTTCCAGCGACAATCTGGCGCATGCGCTTTTCGATCTTTTCCAGGTCTTCGGGGGTCAGAGTGCGCGGGAGGTCGAAATCATAATAGAAGCCGTTTTCAATGGCCGGTCCGATGGTGTATTTCGCCCCCGGCATAAGCTCAATCACAGCCTGGGCCATCACGTGTGCCGCAGAATGGCGAATACGAAACAAATCGCTTTCTTCGTATCGTTCGGGTTGCGGTTGGTCAGACATAGAAACCTCCTTTTCGACGAACATGAACGGCCGGTGTGTATTCACATCCTCAGCCTTTTCTCGTACAGTGCGGGCGATTAAAACAAAAACCCTCGCCCATCCAGGGGCGAGAGTTACAACTCCGCGGTTCCACCCAGGTTGGCGGCCCGTTCTAAAACAGAAAACCGCCATCTCTTTAGACCTGTAACGGGGTCAGCCGTTTCCCTTAGTAAGTGCCGCACGGCACAGGTTCAGGTGCAAGCTCACGGGGGGTTTTCGCTGGTCCGCTTCCGGAGGAGACTCTCAGTCGGTGATCTCCATTCTCTGGCGGTGCTTTGCAGTTAATCGTCCCGCTCAACGCTTTTCATTACTAGATTGAGCATAATTATACCACAATACCCTTCGTTTTAATCCACCGTCTTTTGGTTGACCGTCCGCGCTCGTCTTCGCCGGCCCTTGCCAGGTTATATCCACGTTTGCCTGAAGCCGCTAACCGCCGGTTGTTGATCCTTGCCGTCAAATTATGCGATAATTATCCAGAGTGTTTTCGTATTTTTTGATGTTGCGTGGTCCGCGAAGCGTGACCAGCTTATTTCATGCTTTAACCGAACCTGGAGGTAAACCGTGAGCCGAATCAAGCAATCATTTGCCTGGTGGTGCGTCAGCCAGAAAACAAACAATCCTGCCCAATTTATGAAGCAGGTCCGAGAGATTGGTTATGAAGGCGTGGAGCTTCTCCCGCCCGAATTGTGGGACGCCGCCCGGTCGGCCGGGCTGGTCATCGCTACGATTGCCGTGGGGTCACTCACCGCAGGATTGAACCGGCTGGAACACCATGACGAAATTGAAGCGGAATTTCATGAAAAACTGGACCTGGCGGTGCAATACGGCATCCCCAACCTGATCGTGTTTTCGGGTAATCGAGCCGGCCTAAGCGATGAGGTGGGGGCGTTAAACACCGCTGCCGGGCTCAAACGCCTGGCGCCGGCTGCCGAGGCAAAAGGGGTCACGCTGGTTTTGGAATTATTGAATTCAAAAGTAGACCATTACGATTATCAGTGCGATCACACTGCCTGGGGAGTGTTGGTGATGAACCTGGTCAATTCACCGGCGGTTAAGCTGCTGTATGATATTTACCACATGCAGATCATGGAAGGCGACACGATTCGCACGATCCGCGCCAATATCCCCTATATTGGACACATCCATACCGCAGGCAATCCCGGGCGGAACGACCTGGACGACGAGCAGGAGCTTAATTACCCGCCGATCATGCGGGCTATCAAAGAAAGTGGATTTTCTGGCTATGTGGGACAGGAATTTGTGGCCAAAGGCGAGCCATTAGCCGCCCTGCGCGCGGCGTATGCCCTGTGCGACGTCTGAAAGCGGCCTCCCGAAAACCAGGTCTTGCCACCCACCGGGATTTTTAATGGTCTTTTAATTTGACTCGTCTAATCAAACGAGCTATGATGAATATCCAAGAGGTTTCTATTCGAACCATTGGGGGAGCATTTTATTGGAAAAGCTCTGGCGAAACCACCCAGGCCGGGCTATCTTTTCATCGCTTAATAGGACAGACATCGTCAGATTAGCTTTAAATGCCGCGCTGCTCGGGTGCTGGTTGTGGCTTTACTTTCCGGTTCTGGCTTACCTGGCAATCCTTTTTACCCGTGAGGAATTCCGCACCAACCAGGTTGTTCTGGTTCTGGTGGCCGCATTAGCCGTCTACCAGCTGCGCAAGACGAAAGTTGTTCTCAAACCAGGTGCCCCTCCCCAGCTTTATCCTCCGGCGTTAGCCCTGGCCCTGATTTCATCGGTTCTCTACTTGCTGGCTGAACGATTTCTGGATATCAACACCCTGTCGGCAGTGCTCTTTGGGCTGGGCAGTTACGGCTTGCTGGGACTGTGGATCAGGCCGCAGCAATGGAAAGCTGGTTTTCCGATCATGCTGCTGGTGGTCGGCATCCTGCCTTTTGGCGAGCACATTGAAACATTTATCGGTTATCCGGTGCGGATCCTCAGCGCGCAGATCATCAGCGCTGGTTTACATGCCCTGGGAATCCCATCCCTGAGCCTGGATACGATCCTGGTGTTTGAAAACAGCATTTCCCAGGTGGATATTCCCTGCAGCGGGGTGAAAAGCCTGTGGACAGGCATGCTGTTTTTTCTGGCAGCCACGTGGATTGAAAACCGCTTGCTCAACCTGCGCTGGCTGTTTTCCGCCGGTGTGTTCAGCCTCATGCTCCTGGCAGCCAACCTGGCGAGAGTCGCGATTCTGGTCGTGGCCGGTCAGGTGATCGGTTGGCAGCTGGCGGCTGAAATGATCCACGTTCCCCTGGGGGTGGTCGGTTTTGTCATTTGCTGTGCAGCCGGTTTGTGGCTCCTGCGCAGGCAGCCGCTTCGCCCACCGCTCAATCCTCAGCCAGAAATTTCCAGGCGCCAGCCTGCCTGGTTATCACCTGCGGTGTTAGCGGTTACCATTCTTTTTGCTTTACTCTACACCGCCCGCCCTTCGGCAGCATCCTCTGCGGTTTTTGTCGAATGGCAGTTCCCGGCTGTGTTGAACGCTCAGGGGGACCCCTTATCCGCGCAAGAACAAAACTGGATCACCCAGGACGGCGCCGAATGGGCCGATCGACGCCGGTTTACCTGGAAAAACCTGAGCGGTTCTCTGATGCTGCTCACCAGCTGGACCTGGAGAGGTCAGCATAAACCGGAACGCTGCTTTGAAGTTTACGGCCTGTCTACCCAGGAAAGCGCGACCATCCTGGCAGCGCCTGATTTTCCTATTAAATCCTTGATTCTGAATTCACCCGGTTCGCAGCAGCCGATCACCGCGGCTTATTGGTTTCAATCCGCGCAGCAGACCACCGATGACTACGGCACCCGCATTTGGGCGGACCTGAGCACCCAACGCCAGCGCTGGGTGCTGGTTACACTATTATTGGATGCGGGCCAGGCCTTCGAAAATGATCAATTGAACGAGCTGTACACAACGATCCATACTTCCGTATCTTTCGATTTAACCCAGGGAGGGAAACCATGAGCGAACTCCAATCCCCTTCACCCGTCGCGCCATCCACCCAAGAACCGCGCCAAAGCAAGTTCGGCGCTTACTTATTCTGGTCGTGGAATCTCATTGTTTTGGCTTTTGTTTTACTCGGTTTTGCGCCCACACTGTTACCAGAACTGATTCGTAGCATTGATCTCAAGGTCATTCCACCCTTTTACCTGACGCTGTTGGCCGGGGTGATTGCTGTTCCAATCGCATCCATCATTCTGGGATTGACCGTGCTCAGAAGATCACCCGCGCGCCTGTTGGCATTGGGCTATGTTGTAGAAGGTCCCCTGATGTTGTTGCTCCTGTTCCGTTTTTTTGCCATCCGTCAGGGCAATCCATCGGTCAACTTAATCCTGGTCGTAGCATTTCTGGGGATGGCCGCCTTCCTGTGGGTTCTTTTTTCTGAACCTTCCCCCCGACACCCATTCTGGGCGTACCTGCGCCTGGCAGGCCTGGCGATGATGGTCCTGCTGGTAATATATGCCGCCGTAATGGTCGCCTTCTACGTCCCGCCGCTTGTGGTTTTCTTAGGCACGTTAATCGGTGAATTCGCGAAAGGATTGCTCGAGCTATTCCGTAATTTACCTGCATCCATACCCAACTTTGGTTTTTTGCCCTTTGTCATATTGGGACCGGTCCTGCTGCTTTATACCGCCACCCTGGTGGTGGGTTTGCCCGTCGCCACGCCCGTGCTGACCATCCGCGCTTTGCTGAAAGATTTTCGCACCTTGAGCGGAGCAGGGCAAAAAAATCAAGCCATGGCGGCGATGCTCCTGCCGCTGATTGTGGTCATCGGGCTGCTGGCTGCCAGCTTGCGCCAACCCCAACAACAGGCATTCGCCCTGCTGGACCAGCCCCCCGCTTCGGTCGAACAGGCGCAGAAATTATTAGGGCAAAGCCAGGAAATCCGGGCAGGCCTGCTGAACGCCTACCTGGCGCCTTTCCGCTATATCAGCGCCACCGGAGAGGTCAGCCATGTCCGCTATATGTATGAACAGGCATTTCATCTTTTCCAGGATACTGCTTTGCCTATTCAGCGCGTTTATGAGTTCATGGCAAGCCCGCTGCTCTACCAGCCCTACTTCAAACCAGAAAACCCTTACCAGGATAATGTAGCCTTTCAAGTGGAACCGGTTAAAGCCGAGCAGCTATACAAGCAGTTCTTCGACCAATCGATCGTCGATGGCGAACGCCCGCAGATTGAGGATGCGGTCCGTTCTACTTATGACGGCCTCCAGGCCGAAGCTGCCTGGCAAACCATAGACGACCGGGAAATTCATCTCAACCGACAGGAATTGAAGGTCGCGGAGCACGGAGATTGGGCTGAGATCGAGCTTTATGAGGTTTACCAGAATCGGACCACCCAACGCCAGGAAGTGGTTTACTACTTCAGTTTGCCCGAATCGGCGGTGATCACCGGTGTATGGTTGGGCAACAGCGCCGACCGCAGCCAGCGTTTTGCTTACCAGGTCGCTCCGCGAGGGGCGGCCCAATCCGTTTATACGAACGAGGTCCTGCAAAGGGTAGACCCGGCTCTCGTCGAGCAGATCGGTCCGCGCCAGTACCGGCTGCGCGCTTTTCCGGTTGAGCCCATGTTCCTGTGGGGTGACAACCTGAACAGAAAGACTGTAGCTGGACCGGAACTGCACCTATGGTTGACATACAATATATTTTCTGAGAGCGGTGCCTGGCGGTTGCCCCAATTAGCGGAAAAACAGAACGTGTTTTGGGACTCCACATCGGTGCGTCTGGTAGATGGCCAGCCCCTGCCCGCATCAACCATGGAATGGCTGCCCGTATCTGTTCCCGTTCGTACCCCGTCACCCGCGATCGCCCGTAAAATTTCCTTCCCCGGCGGCGAAAATGTGGTCGTCTCGCCGGTTGATGCCTCTTATCCGCGCCTGCCAGCGGGGAAAAACATTGCCGTGGTGCTCGACCGTTCGCGCTCCATGGCGAACTTCTCGGCCGAACTGAGGGCTGAATTGACCAGCCTGCAGCAGGCTATGGGGCCAGACCTGGATGTTTACTTAACCTCATCCAATTTTCGCGGAGAAGATCCCGCGCTGGTTTCGTTGAAACAGGTCGACCCCGACAGGATCGTCTTTTTCGGTGGGCAGGATGCGGCTGCCCTGATCGCCCAATTTGAAACCCTGGCCGGTGATCGAAAGTATGATGCGGTGCTGGTGCTGACCGATGACACCGGTTTCGGCCTGTATGGTTTGGGGATCGAGGTTGCCGTGCCTTCTGCCCCGCTTTGGATCGTTCATTTGGGTGGGTTCTATCCGGCAGGATATGACGATCCCACCCTGGAGGCCGTCCAGGCCAGCGGCGGCGGCGTGGCGGGCAGTGTGGAAGAGGCGCTGCAGCGCCTGGCAGTCCGCCAGCAGTCAGGCGGGGATGTGATCGATGGTTATTACTGGCACGCCTACAGACCAGGGGAAGCGGTAAACGTCAAGGTGGATGCCTCGCCCGAGGACAAAGGCTTGCAGGCATTGGCTGCCCGCCGCCTGGTGCTAGATGAAATGGACCGCAGCCGCGATACATTGAACCAGCTCGAAGTGCTTGACCGGATCCATGCCGTCGCCGTGCAGAACAGCATCATTACCCCATATTCATCCATGATCGTCCTGGTGGCCGACCGCCAGAAAGCTCAGCTTGAGCGGTTCGAGGGCTATACTGACCGCTTCAACCGTGAAGCGGAACAAGTTGGCACCACTCAGATTCCGGGCATATTAGCCGTCACTGGTGTCCCAGAACCGCATGAGTGGCTGTTGATCTTCATTGCCGTGCTGTTGCTGCTCTACGTCTTGCGCACCAAGAAATTCGCCATTAATAGATCATAGACTCGAACGGCAGCGGTTCACTGCTATCAATCCTCCCGAATCGCGGTTGAAAAAATTCCCGATTAGGGGTTGTCTGAAAAGACCCTTTTATTCTACCTGTGTCTGGGCTGTCCAAAAGGCGAAGCTTTTTAGACAGCCCCCCTGATTTTCGGTTAAAATAGACCCATTCTTTACAGGTTGGAGTAAAACCATGGACGATTTTCCCATGCCCGAATTACTTTTTCCGTGTGAATACCCGGTAAAAGTAATCGGTAAAGACGAAGATAATTTTTATGAATTTGTCCTCGAGCTGGTCACCCGGCACGCGCCCGAACTGTCTCCGGATGATTTTAGCTACCGGCGCAGCGGCGGCGGGAAATACCTGTCCGTTTCCGTCAGCTTCGTCGCCCAGAGCCGGACCCAGGTGGATGGACTGTATAAAGAATTAAGCCAACACCCTCGGGTGTTGGTGGCCATGTAGCGGTGAAATCTCCAGGAAATCAATAGCCCGTACTTAATTGTGATGAGGCGCCAATTTTCCTTCTAATACACTGATCGGGACCGGTCCAGTTAACGCAACGTTCGTATCCACCGCAGCGATCATCTTTTCATCCAAAAATTTGCAGGTAATCGTTTGGAAAAAGGGCGTCTCGATTAAACGCACCACTGTCTGGAAGGTGTCTGCGGTAATCCACGCCCCGCCGGTTAATGTGGATTGAATCCCGCGCTCCAGAATTGGCCCTGTGCCCGGCAGCCACTTCCCATAACCGCAGTCCAAAGAGATCTTGCCTCGCCCGGTGGATAGTTCAAACAGGCAGTGCTGCGGGCCAAAATACACGCGAAGATCCTTGATCCCCAGCCGGTTTCTTTTGAACTGGTAGGTTCTTCCCGTTACCTTGGCTGCCGTGGGAGTTGTGATTTTACCCGCTTGCGGCTTAAGTTCCAGGCAGCTCAACCTGTCTCCCAATTTTTTGTGCATATCTGGATTCGAGGGTAAAGCTCCCGTTCCCATCGCTGGCAGCAGTTCTTCCCACACCACATCTAGCACCGCTTGCATATTACTCACGCCGGCGGTAATTGCCAGCACCGCATCCTGCTCCGGCATCACAATGCAGAATTGGCCAAAAGCGCCGTCTCCCCGGTAGATATTGTGCCGGCAGCGCCAGAACTGGTAGCCGTAGCCCTGCGACCAGTCGATATTAGGTTGGTCCCCGTTGGGAACCTGTCGGCTGGTGGCCTGCGCTACCCACTCAGGTGAAAGTATCTGGCACCCATTCCACGCGCCGTGTTGCAAGTACATTTGCCCGAAACACGCGATATCTTCGGTGCGAATCATTAACCCCCAACCGCCGATATTGATGCCCTTGGGGCAAGTCTCCCAGGTGGGGTTTTCGATGCCCAGCGGATCAAACAATCGCGGGGTCAGGTAATCCAGCAGGGTCATGCTGGTCAATTTTTGGATGATCGCCGAGAGCATGTAAGTAGCCGCGCTGTTATAGACGAAATGTGTCCCTGGTCTGTAGCGGACCGGAAGTTCAAGGAACCCTTTCACCCAATTTCCTTCTTTTTGCGAGACCGTCCTTTGGGTGGCGTCCTTGGCATGCCCGGTGGTCATGGTCAGCAGATCTCGCACGCGCATCGCCGTCAGATTCTTGCTCACCCTGGCCGGCGTCTCATCCGGAAAGAAGGACAGCACCGGGTCGTCGACGCTCAGGCGACCTTCGGCAACAGCCATACCGACCGCTGTGGACGTAAAGCTTTTACTCAATGAAAACAGTATATGCGGTTTTTCAGGCGCGTACGGCTCCCACCAGCCTTCCGCAACCACCTTGCCATGCCGCACCAGCATAAAACTGTGCAGCTCATGGATATCTCGATCAACCCGCTCAACGAACTTCAATATCGCCGCGGAGGCGATCCCCTGTTCCTCAGGGGTACTGCGGAGTATGCGCATTTCAACCATCGTATTCGTCCTCCCAGGCTAAGTTTAGCACAGCCCTGGAAATCATGAATAGTGTTACTTGACCTGCATTAATCCATATTCCACCGAGTCGACCAGCGCCTGCCAGCTGGCTTCGATGATATTGGTGCTGGCGCCGACTGTATTCCACCGCTTCTTACCATTGCGCGTCTCAATTAAAACCCGGGTAGTGGCACTGGTGCCCTTGTCAGTGTCCAGGATGCGAACTTTGTAATCCGACAGGTGGAATTTCGATATTTGCGGATAAACGCCGACCAGTGCTTTGCGCAGGGCGCCATCCAGGGCATTCACCGGACCGTTGCCATCCGCGGCGGTATGTTGAATTTCCCCATCGACCAGGACCTTGACCGTCGCCTCCGAAAATAAACCGCGGCCCTGGCGGTGCTCGACCATCACATTGAAATCCAACAGCTCGAAAGGCGGCACATAACCTTCCTCAGCCCGTTTAAGCATCAACACCACGGAGGCATCTGCAGCGTCAAACGCGAAGCCTTGATTTTCCAGCTGCTTGACATCCCGCAGAATTATCCTGACATCTACTTTGTCATCCAGCTTCAGCCCGTATTCCTCGATTTTATGCTCGAGGTTGCTCTTGCCGGAGAGCTCCGATACCACTACCTGCAGCTTGTTCCCAACCACGCTCGGGTCGATATGTTGGTAGGAATTGACGTTGCGGTGAATAGCCGAGACATGCACGCCGCCTTTATGGGCAAACGCGGCTCGCCCGACATAAGCCATATGCTCATCCTGCGATAAATTAGCCAGCTCAGAGACATAGTGCGCGATCTCAAAGAGTTTGGATAGGCCGCCTTCCGGCAGGCATTTCAGCCCGAGCTTGAGCTCCATATCCGGGATTGCTGAGCACAGGTTGGCATTTCCGCAGCGTTCGCCGTAACCGTTGATCGTTCCCTGCACCTGGATGCAGCCTTCGCGTACCGCTGCCAGCGTATTGGCGACGGCGACTTCACCATCGTTGTGGGTGTGAATCCCGAGCGGAAAATGCAGGTTATCGCGGATGTGGTGGGTGATCTCCGTGACTTCCCAGGGCATTGTGCCGCCGTTGGTATCGCACAGCACCAGGATTTCGGCCCCGCCCCGCGCCGCTGCCCGCAGTGTCTCCAGGGCATATTCTGCATCCAGCTTATACCCATCGAAGAAATGCTCCCCGTCATAAAATACCCGCCGGCCTTGCGAGCGTAGATAGGCTACGCTTTCTTCGATCATGCGCAGGTTATTTTCGCGCGTGGTGCGCAGAATTTCCGTAACGTGGAGAAGTGACGTCTTGCCGAAGATCGTGCAGATGCTGGTCCCCGCCTCGATCAAGGCTTGAATGTTGGCATCCTCCGCCGGCGCTTTGTTGACCCCGCAGGTCGCGCCAAACGATGCGATTTTGGCCGTGTGCCAGGTCTCATTAGCGGCCCGTTGAAAAAACTCCACATCTTTCGGATTACTGCCAGGCCAGCCCCCCTCGATATACGCCACCCCCAGATCATCCAGCCGGTGGGCAATCGCCAATTTATCCCCTATGGATAAAGAGACGTCGGTTCGCTGGGTTCCATCTCGCAAAGTGGTATCATAAATTTCGATCATTAAACATTCTCCAGTAAAAAAATCCGCCCGGTTGAGTCCGGGCGGTGGTTGAAATTTGCATATTTTCTGGTTTCTTGCACGCTCTGGTTTATTTCTCGGAGTGTGCATCTCCCATCGCCCGAACAAAATTGCGGTTCTCAATAATTATGAGACCCGAAATAGCGATGCGAATAATAATCGAAGAAAAGGCCATAATAACTAACCTTGTATTCAGAATAATTCTACTAATTTTCTCCATAAATCGCTTTTTGTCAAGGGGCTGTTGAAAAGTCATTCCAGAATGGTCCCAAAGCCGCCTGAAAGGTCAAAAAGAGCTTAATCCGCGCTATAATTTTTAAATATTCTCAACAAGGAGATCTGACGATGACCCACCCCGTTTTAGCCGCACAACTTTACACCGTGCGCCAATTCTGCCAGACGGCTGATGATCTGGCTGCCAGTTTGAATAAAATTACCGCGATTGGCTACAAGGCCGTTCAGGTTTCCGGCATCGGCCAGATCCCGGATGCAGATGTAAAGAAAATGGTGGATGATCTGGGGCTGACGATATGCAATACGCATGTGCGCCCATCGGAAGCATTGTGGGACGATCTCGATACGGTCATTGCTCAACACAAGTTGTGGCAGTGCAAGCATGTTGCCATTGGCTCCATGCCCGCCTCATTCCGCGGCGAGGGAGAAGCCGGCTTCAAACGATTCGCCAAAGAAGGATCTCAGATTGGTGAAAAACTGGCGCGCGTCGGTTTGACTTTCAGCTACCATAACCATAGTTTTGAATTTGCCCGCTTTGGCAAGAGAACCGGGCTGGATATCCTTTACGAAGAATCCGATCCGCGCTACCTCTTGGCCGAAATTGACACCTACTGGATCCAGCACGGCGGCAGCGACCCGGCTGCGTGGATCGAGAAGGTCAGCCAGCGCATGCCGGTGGTTCACTTGAAGGATATGGTCATCCTCGATAACGTCCAGACCATGGCCGAGGTCGGCGAAGGCAACCTGAATTGGAGCCGGATTTTACCCGCCTGCAAACAGGCCGGGGTCGAGTGGTATGCCGTAGAGCAGGATGTTTGCCAGCGCGATCCTTTTGAAAGCCTGAAGATGAGCTACCTCAACCTGCGGGCAATGGGATTGGAATAGGGCATGAAAAAAATTCGCCTGGGGTTGATCGGCTTTGGGAATGTGGGGCAGGGCTTCGCACAGATTCTATGCGATTTCGTGCTTGGCCTGGCGCAAAAATACGGGGTCGATTTCGCCATCAGCGGGATTGTTGATGCCCGGCTGGGAGCGGTTTTCCAGCCTGAGGGGATCAACCTCGCCGTCTTATTGGACCACGTCCAGCGGAACGGGACGCTGAACGGCCTGCCGGGAGAAAAAGCCGGCTGGGATGCGCTAACCCTGGCGCGCGAAAGTGGAATCGATGCGCTGGTCGAGCTGAGTTACACCAATTTACAAACCGGTGAACCGGCCCGCACCCACATCGCCGCAGCTTTGGGCAGCGGGAAAAACGTCGTCACCACCAACAAAGGGCCGGTCGCGCTGCACTACCCGTTCCTTGAAGAGATCGCCCGGAAAAACGGTGTCCAATTGGGGGTGGAAGGGACGGTGATGAGCGGCACCCCCACCCTGCGTATCGGGCGAGAGCTGCTGTCTGCCGCCGGGATCACCGGCATGGAAGGTATCCTGAACGGCACCACCAACTTCATCCTGACCCGCATGGAAGCGGGGGCTGCATACCCGGCGGCGCTCGCGGAAGCCCAGAGCCTTGGCTATGCGGAAGCGGATCCGACCGGGGATGTGGAGGGCATTGACGCTGCCGGGAAAGTCGTGATCCTGGCGCGTCTTGTGCTGGGCGTGAATATCGGCATGGAGGATGTAGCGCGCCAGGGTATCACCCACCTGACCCGGGCAGATATCACCTCTGCCCGGGAGGCCGGGGAGCGGTGGAAGCTGATCGGCGCGCTCCAGGTCACACCGGCAGGGATCAGCGCCAGTGTGCGCCCAACCCGCCTGCCGCTGACCAGCCCGCTGGCAGGTGTGGCCGGAGCAACAAACGCCATCCTGTTTCACACCCAACTGTTGGGCGACGTGACCTTGATCGGCCCTGGGGCCGGGCGCCTGGAGACCGGCTACGCCGTCCTGGAAGACCTGCTGGCGATCTACAAATAATAAGGTTGTTTTATTTGACAACCAGGACCGGGCAGTGCGCCATGCTGATCACTTTTTGCGCCTTGCTGCCCAAAAGAAGCCCGCGCAGCGGACCCAATCCCCGCGTACCCATCACGATGAGATCGCAATCCCGGGTATTGGCGACATTGATGATCCCTTCCACTGGATCGCCAAACAGCAGCTGCCGGTGTATTTCCACCCCATCACCGATGATCCGGGCAGCGTCTTCGATCAGCGCCTGGCCCGCGACAGTCCGTTCTGATATCATCTGGCTGCTGTAAGGCTCCTGGATCATATCTGGGACATCTTCCACCACCACCACCAGCCATAAATATGGTTTATCTTGTTCGTGCGCCAGCTGTCCGGCAATCCTGGCAGCGCTGCGCGCATGTTCTGAGCCGTCATACGAGAGAAGAATATTGGTGAACATGACACCTCCTCGTCCAATTGGCCATTGATCCAGTTTACAAAGGCAGCCACAGATACTGAAATGGCTCCAAGAACACCACCGTCCTATCCATATCCTTCTGCGCTAAACACTCATGTCCCAGTAAATCTGCCTGCAAAGTCTGGCCGGAATGATCGAACTGCAGAGCCACAGTCTGAGGTCGAGGTGATAAATTATTGAGGACCAGAACCCGCTCAGCGCTATCCTGGCGGATATATCCAGCGATCGCAGCTGTGCCGCAATCCACCCAGGCCAGTTTTCCTTGCGCGAACACAGGATGCTGCTTGCGTACCGCCAGCATGCTGCGGATTATATTTAATAGTGATTGGCTGTTTCCCTGTTGAGCCGACACGTTCACGTGAGCCGGATCGTAAGGCGGGGTTTGAATGACCGGGGCGTAGAATTGGCTCAGGTCAGCCATCGAAAAACCTGCCCCGGAGATACCACTCCACTGCATTGGCGTCCGCACGCCATTCCGGTCTGGCAAATAAATATTATCACCCATGCCAATTTCGTCACCGTAATACAAAATAGGCGAGCCGGGCAGCGTGAACAGCAGTGAATTTGCCAGTTCGATCCTGCGCCGGTCATTATCCAGGAGCGGCGCCAGCCGGCGGCGTATCCCTAAATTTAGCCGCATGCGCGGGTCCGGGGCGTATTCTCTCCACATCCATTGGCGTTCTTCTTCAGTTACCATTTCCAGGGTCAGTTCGTCGTGATTGCGCAGGAATGTGCACCACTGACAGCCTCCAGGAATTTCCGGCGTGCGTTCAAGGATATCGCGAATCGCGTTCACTTCCCCCTTTCGGATCGCCATGTAGATCCGCGGCATGAGTGGAAAGTGGAATCCCATCTGGAACTCATCCCCATTCCCAAAATATTGGCGTACATCATCAGGCCATTGGTTCGCTTCGCAAAGCAGCAGTGCCCCAGGGTAATGTTCGTCAACATATTTGCGCATCTCTTTGAGATAAGCGTGCGTCTCCGGCAAATTTTCGCAATTCGTACCTTCGCGCTCAAACAGGTAAGGAACTGCATCCGCCCGAAAACCATCGATCCCCTTTGCCAGCCAGAAATCCATGACTTTCAACATTTGTGTCCGCACCGCAGGATTATCATAATTTAAGTCCGGCTGGCTGCTATAAAAGCGGTGCCAGAAAAATTTTCCGGCCGCGTCATCCCATGTCCAGTTAGAAGTCTCGCTATCTTTGAAAATAATTCGCGCTTCTTTATACAGCTGGTCGGAATCGCTCCACACATAGTAATTCCGGTAAGGCGAGCCCGGATCGCTGCGCGCCGATTGAAACCAGGGGTGCTGGTCTGAGGTGTGATTGACCACAAGGTCCATAACGATGCGCATTTTGTGCGCGTGAACAGCCTGCACCAGGTTGTGAAAATCGGTCAATGTCCCAAAATCGGGCTGCACATCCATGTAATTGGAAATATCGTAACCGTCATCTTTCATAGGCGATGGGTAAATGGGTGTCAGCCAGATACAATCGACACCCAACCACTGCAGATAATCCAGTTTCTGGGTTAATCCCCGCAGATCGCCTTTTCCATCCCGGTTGCTGTCATAAAAAGCGCGCGGGTAAACCTCGTAGAAAATCGCATTTTGATACCAGGTGGATTGCGTGCGTTCCATTTTTTCTCCTTTACCTGCTCACACCGCAAGATACAAATTCATTATATTCAAAATCGTTTGAGATTTCATTAATTTTTTTATGGTCACAAAGATTCTGGAGATCACGATAAATATGACCGCAGCTCAGATTCCAGCAATCCATCTCTGTACGGCTTAATTTCCACCCTGAGAAAAGACTCCCGCAGAGGGTGCCCGTACCTCTCCTCCGTTAGATTGAAAACAAGTTTTGTTTTGGATATAATGATTTACACCAAACATTTTGGGGATAATTTCCACAAAATGGTAAGCTCTGGATCGAGTCATCAAGATGGATTACACCAAAAAAAATGTAAGCCGGGTCCTCCGGTCCAAAACCAGCGCCAGGAAAACCTATGACCGGCTCAGCCGGTGGTACGACATGCTGGCTGGCAGTGAAGATTGGTTTAATACACAGGATCTTCGAATGATCGGCATTCATGCCGGTGAAATGGTATTGGAAATCGGGTTTGGAACCGGGAAGACAATTCTAAAAATGGCGCAAAATACCGGTGAAAAGGGCAGGGTCGTGGGACTAGACCTTTCCTGGGGTATGATTCAAGTCGCCCGCGAGAAAGCAGTCGCCGCCGGTCGAGAAAATCGGATTTCTTTCAGTCTTGGAGATGGGGCCGCCCTGCCTTTTGGAGTGAGTACATTCGACGTTGTTTTCTTGGGGTTTACCCTGGAGTTATTTGACACCCCGGAAATTCCCGGGGTTCTGAGCGACTGCCTGCGCGTGCTGCGTCCTGAGGGGCGGCTCGGCATTGTCTCGCTGACCAGTTCCGACCATTATTATCCTATGGTCCGTGTATACGAATGGGTACACCGAAATTTTCCCAACGCCGCCGATTGCCGCCCGATTCCTGCCAGAGAATACCTGGTTCAGGCAGGATTTATCCTCCGAGACTGCCTCCGCAAGCCCATGTGGGGGATGCCGGTCGAAATGCTGGTAGGTATAAAGCCTGTGCTTGGCCCTATGATATCCGGTCGCGCTGCCAGCCTGAAAGCTTTTGCGTACTGATTTCACCGGATAGGAGAAGAAAGGAGCCTCATGGAAAATACTAAATCCGTACCACCTATCGCATTATTAGCAGTCGTACAGGCCGAAGATGCAGATGGCGCCATGTTCGAACTGGATAACATTGGAATTTTTTCAGCCAATCTCCCCAGTGTGGGTGGATTTTTAGGCCGTAGGAATGCGACTCTGTTCATCGCCGCCCCTCAAAACCGCGTGCAGGATGTCATCGATGCTTTACAACGAACCTGCAAGCAGCGTCTGGAATATATTGCCACCCACATCGAGTCGGTTTCCGCGCCTATGCCGATGCCCATCCCGGTTACGGTTGGCGGGGCAACTGTTTTTTCAATCACGATGGACCACTTTGAGGAATTTTAAGCTGTTTTGGGGACCATCGCTCATCCGGCCGAAAGGCGCAATCTATCCACGGTTTGAATATACCAGGTCGACATAGAGCGTGGCTGTCCAACCGTAGTCGTGGATGACCTGGTGATAAGGGCTGACTGCGGGCGCGCAGCTGCCTTTTCTCAGTAGGGCTGGCGGATCGATCTCACGGCGATCATCAAAATACTCAAATAAAGTGCCATATCGCTCGCAGATCTGCTCAATTTCCTGCATGGTCTCCAGGCGAAGGGCCCTGGCTGTTTCCGGCATCCCTGCCATCTCAAATCCATAAGCGATCAGCCAGTTTACATTGATCCACACCGGGCCGCGCCACATATCTTTCTGATAATTGAAGGTATCTTTGACCGCAATGGAGGCGATCCGGAAAGGCGTGGCAAACATAGCCGGGTTGGCAAGATGGTCTGCTAACATGCGAGCCTGTTCGGCCGAAGCAGCTCCGCAGATCAGGGGCAAAAAACCGACGCTCGCCAATACCGGGGAAGGCTGGCTCCGGTCCAGATCAAAATCCAGGTAAAATTTTTCTTTTTCAGACCACAACCGTTCATTGATCAAACGGTTCAACTTGTGATGCCGCTCCTGCCAGGTCTGCGCCTCCGTTCCACGGCCAAGCGCTTGCGCGAATCCGGAAAGGATCTGGCACTCCAGCGACAGAAAGGCATTGAAATCGACCGCATCCAGGCGGTTGGCCCGATCGAAGCGCGACGAATTATCCATGCCGCTTTCACCGCTGCGGCAGTTTGGGTCAGCCTCGATCGCCCATTCGACCAATCCCAACCCATCACTGTCGCGGTGAGTGAGGTCCCATTCAATATACGCGCATAATTTCGGATAAACCTGTTCGATCCAGGCTGGCTGGGGATCAATATCGTTGACCAGCTTGACCCCCAGGGCCAGGACTGGCGGCTGGGTGACATCAGAAGAATGGTGCGGGTTGTTGGCATGCGCGATAAAACCATCCTCGGCTTGAATGTCCATCACGGCATCGATCATTTCTCTTGCCAGAGCCGGGTGAATATGGCGCCACCCAATTGCATGGAAAACCGAATCCCACAACCACATGGCGCGGTGCGGCCAGCGGTCCGGCGTGGTAAACCGGCGGCGGATTCGCCCTTCAGGAGTGTATACCTGGGTCTTCATTTGAGATACAGCCTTGGCCAACGTCCGCGCGGTTTGGGGCGTCATCCCGTTAAGAACCGGGAGCGCCATTCAACCACTGTTGGCGAGCCTCCAGCGCTGCGGCCAGGTCTGTCCGCACCAATTCCGGGTTAAAGTACCTGGCGCTGCCTACCAGGCTGCGCTGCCCCTGCAAATGAGTGCTAATTTCTGGCCCGCACCCGCTGATTTTGCACGACCCTTCCAGAAGCAGGTGGTGAGCATCCAGGAAGGCCCCGCGCACCGCGCCTGCCGTTGTCTGAAGTTCAAAAAAATCACCTCCCAGGAGAACTTTTTCCACGGCGGCAAACCTGATCCGGCATGAACCAGGCAGCATAATATCGACAGCCGGCGCATCCAGGGCGGTACGCGCGGTGATCCCATCATAAAAGTCGGTCGGGCCATCCAGCCCGGAAAACGCCAGAAGCTGTCCGCCGTGCCACTGCTCTCGAATTAGATGCTTGAGCTGCATGATACCCTCCATAAGCCGCCATAACCACATTCTACCATCTTGATATAATAACACTACCAAAGCTGGTCGCGCATCGCGGATCAAGCCCACTCCACCCGCAGGGTGTACAGAGTGTGTGGGGCAAATGGTGTTGGGATGTGGTGTTTTGTCGAGGCGAAGCCTCGACAAAACACCACGAAAAGATTAATGAAAGGAGGATGATTTGGAGCCTATTCGATGGGGAATCATCGGCTGTGGGGACGTTACCGAAGTGAAAAGCGGTCCCGGATTTCAAAAAGCGGACGGATCGCGCCTGGTGGCTGTGATGCGCCGCAATGGCGAACTTGCCAGAGATTATGCCCGCCGCCACCAGGTGCCGCGCTGGTTTGATAACGCAGCGCAGTTGATCGCCGATCCCGACGTGGACGCGGTCTATATCGCCACCCCCCCTTCCTCCCACAAGGAATATGTCTTGCAGGTTGCCCGCGCCGGCAAGCCGGTATATGTGGAGAAACCAATGGCGCTTTCGACCGCCGACTGCCAGGAGATGATCGCTGCCTGCAAGACAGCCGGTGTGCCGCTTTTTGTGGCATATTATCGACGGGCCCTGCCTCGTTTTCTCAAGGTGAAAGAACTGGTCGATTCTGGCGCGGCAGGTGAAATCCGCTACGTGACCATTGAGCTTACCCAACGCCCGCCGGATCGGCCCCTTACCGCGGACCAGCTGCCCTGGCGCCTGCGCCCGGATATTTCGGGGGGCGGCCATTTCATGGACCTGGCCTGCCATACGCTTGACTTGCTGGATTACCTGTTTGGCCCCATCGTTTCGGCTGGAGGATCCGCTGGCAACCAGGGGGGGTATTATCCGGCTGAAGATATAGTCAGCAGTTCCTTTCGCTTTCAGGCCGGCATTCACGGCACCGGCCTGTGGTGCTTCACCAGTTATGCCGCGCTCGACCGGGTAGAGCTGACCGGAACCAAAGGGTCGATCAGGTTCGCGTCATTTGCTAACGATCCTGTTGTTCTGACTACCAGCACAGGCAGCCAGGATTTTTTAATTGAGCATCCAGCGCACGTGCAGCAGCCCCTGATCCAGCAGATCGTGGATGACCTGCACGGCAGCGGCAAATGCGTGAGCAACGGAGAAAGCGCCGCAAGGACGACCTGGGTGATGGAGCAGATTCTCAAATAAGGCTATAATTTATCCAGGTTCATTTAAGCGCCAAAAAGGCCTTTCGCACTCCGTGGACCACACAATCTGATCTTCTCATTGCCCTTGCACGGTGTGCACCATTTGATGTGTCTCCGTGGTGGAATTTCATAAGCTGGCTGGCCTGGCGGCGATCAAGCAAAATGATGCCAGGTTGTTTTTTTGATGCGACATAGTCGCATCAAAAAAACACCTGAAGTATCATATAAGAATTACAAGGAGCTTCCGTGAAACTGGTGACTTTTCGAACCGGGAATTTTACCCGGATAGGCATCTGGCTCGATCTGCATAAGGCCATCCTCGATTTATCTCAGGCCAGGCCTGGGCTGCCAACCACGATGATTGCTTTACTTGAAGCCGGCGAATCCGCCATGCAGCAGGCGCGCGAAGCATTGGCTGCCCTCATGCAATCTGCGCTCGTCCCATTCAACCAGGCCGTTTTACAGGCTCCGCTTCCCAGGCCTGGGAAGCTTCTGTGCATGGGCCACAATTATCGTGACCATTCCGCCACGGCTGCCGGTGAGCTCCCCGAATATCCCAACTTGTTCTTGAAAGCTTCCAGCTGCGTAATCGGCCCGGGTAGTCCGGTCCTGCTCACCGGCGCCAGCCAGGCGGTAGATTACGAGGGTGAATTTTGTTTTGTGATCGGCAAGCGCGCCAGCAAGGTTGACCAGGCCCAGGCCATGGAGTATGTGGCGGGCTACACCCTGCTGAACGACGTATCTGCTCGCGACTACTCAAAGAGGGTGTCGCAATGGATGCTTGGCAAAAGCTTTGATACTTTTGCCCCGCTGGGACCGGCCCTGGTCACCAAGGATGAAGTCTCAGATCCACACCAGCTTGAATTAGTCATGAAAATCAACGGCGAGGAGCGGCAGCACTCCAATACCCGCAACCTGATCTTCTCCATTCCCTTCCTGGTGGCTCACATTAGCCAGGTGCTCACCCTCGAACCTGGTGATGTGGTTTCCACCGGCACCCCATCGGGCAGCGGCGCGGGGCGAAAACCACCCGTTTTTCTTCAGCCAGGAGATGAGATGCGCCTGGAAGTAGAAAAAATCGGCGAGTTATTTAATCCTGTTGCAGCCGCTTCCTGAGGCGAGCTATTCTATTTATGAACCTGTACAAGGTTTGATTTGCATCTCGTAATATGAGCAGGTTTATGTTAAAATGAGTTTCTTGGTTGGGGAGTAGCCGATTGCGCACAATGCAATCTGGGCAACCGTCAAGACGGAGGGATTCCTCCCGGACGCCCATCACGGGAACGTGAAACGCGAGACCACCATGACTGGGTCATGGTGGTCTATTGTCTTAATTTGACTTACAAGGATAACAAAGTATGAACGATTGGCATGTACAACCTGTCGAGGATGTTTTGAGCAAATTACAGGTTTCGCTGGAAACCGGGCTGAATGCTGACGAGGCCGCTCACCGGATGGGAGAATATGGACCGAATGAGCTGGTCGACCGTGGGGGGAAAAGCCCCTGGAAGATCTTGCTCGAGCAGCTGACCGGCGTCATGACCATTGTCCTGATCGTTTCAGCCGTTATATCATTTTTCTTGCAAGATTACGAAGATGCCATTGCGATCCTGGCCATTGTAATTCTCAACACGATCCTCGGTTTCAGCCAGGAATACCGTGCTGAAAAGGCCATGGCTGCGCTAAAAAAGATGGCTGTCCCCCATGTGAAAGTGCGCCGCGGCGGGCGCGTCGTTGAGATCACTGCCCGCGAACTGGTTCCTGGTGATTTGGTGTTGCTCGAAGCAGGAAATTTGATCCCGGCCGACGGCCGGTTGGTCGAATCGGTCAATCTGCGCATCCAGGAAGCGGTCTTAACCGGCGAATCGGAACCCGTGGAGAAGATAACCACTCCCCTCTCCCAGCCTAACCTGGGAATTGGCGACCAGCGCAACCGTGCTTTTATGGGCACCATAATCTCTTACGGACGCGGAATACTAGCCATCACCGAGACCGGGATGAAGACCGAATTGGGGCGCATCGCTGATATGCTGCAGAAAGTCACCCAGGAAACCACTCCTATGCAGCGCCGCCTCGCACAGCTCGCCAAGGTTTTAGCCATTGCCGCCCTGGCAATTGTGGCTGTGGTCTTTGTGTTGGGAGTCATCCGCGGGGAAGATATTCGCTTGATGTTCTTGACCTCGATCAGTATGGCTGTGGCCGCCATCCCTGAAGGACTGCCTACAGTGGTCACCATCGGCCTGGCGCTTGGCGCGCAGGGGATGTTAAAGCGCAATGCGCTGATCCGTAAACTGCCCGCGGTAGAGACATTGGGCTCTGTGACGGTGATCTGCTCTGATAAAACCGGTACCCTCACCGAAAATCGCATGACGGTTACCTTGCTGGATGTAGCCAACCACCAGCTCGACATGAAACAGGAAGTCCAGGGATTCACGCCGCGCGTCCGTAAGGATCAAGCCAACCGTCAGCTGACCGTTGATCCAGCTATTTCGCTCTTGTTGATTTCCGGCGCTTTATGTAACGACGCCCTACTGGAGGTTGACGCCGATCATGAGGACGAATTTACATCTGTGGGCGATCCCACTGAAGGCGCGCTGGTGATCGCTGCCGCCCGCGGCGGATTATGGAAATATGAGCTGGAGAAAGAATTTCCCCGATTGGCGGAGCTGCCTTTCGATTCAGACCGCAAACGGATGACCACTATCCATCGCCTGCCGGAAACAACCATTGACGCCGTTCAAAATACTCCCCTCAACCGCCAAAATTCTCCTGGATACCCCTGGATTGCCATCACCAAAGGATCTGTCGACGGTATGCTGGATATCAGCAGCCAGGTATGGGTGGATGGACAGCTGCACCCGCTGGATGACCATTGGCGGGAGCGCATTCATGCCGCGAATAATCGCCTGGCTCAAAACGGCATGCGGGTTCTAGGGATGGCTTTCCAGCTCCGCCGAAATGAAGCCATCGATCTGCCGGAAGAACCCCTCGAAAAAGACCTGGTCTTCATCGGCATGACCGGAATGATCGATCCAGCCCGCCCCGAAGTACACGAAGCCGTGCAGAAGGCTCATCTGGCCGGAATTCGCTCGATGATGATCACCGGCGACCATCCGCTTACTGCCTTATCGATCGCTCGCGACCTGGGTATCACCACCAGTGATCATGTGATCACCGGGCACGAATTATCCACGATGCCTGTGGAAATTCTCACCGAAAAGGTTAAAGACACATCCGTCTTTGCCCGCGTTTCCCCAGAACACAAACTCAAAATTATGGAGGCGCTGCAATCGAACGGAGAAATTGTGGCAATGACTGGCGATGGGGTGAATGATGCCCCGGCTCTTAAAAAAGCCGATATCGGGGTAGCCATGGGCATCACCGGCACTGATGTCTCGAAAGAATCGGCCGAGATCGTGCTCCTCGACGATAATTTTGCCACGATCGTGGCGGCAGTTGAGGAAGGCCGGCGCATTTACGACAATATCCGAAAATTCATCAAATATGCGCTGGGATCAAACATCGGCGAGATTCTGGTGATGCTGGTGGCGCCTTTTCTGGGTATGCCGCTGCCTCTTTTACCCCTGCAAATTTTATGGATTAACCTGGTCACCGATGGCCTGCCTGGGCTGGCCCTGACCATGGAATCGGCGGAAAACAATACCATGAAGCGCCCTCCTTACCACCCCAAGGAGAACATATTCAGCCGCGGATTAGGCCGCAGCATCATTTGGATGGGCCTCATGCTGGGATTGTTGACCCTGGGCATCGGATACTGGGGATGGGCAACCGGGCAAGAAGCCTGGCAAACCATGGCATTCACCACCCTCGCCCTGGCTCAAATGGGAAATGTGCTGGCAATCCACACATCCAGTAAGCCCCTGATGAAAGGCGGCCTGTTCACCAATCCTTTATTGATCGGATCAATCCTACTCACCCTGGTCTTGCAGGTGGCGGTAGTCTACACCCCATTCTTACAGCCCTTTTTCGAAACCGAACCCCTGTCGGTCCAGCAGTTTGGCGTCACGATTGTGGCGAGTATCGTCATGTATATTTTCGTCCGCTGGGAAAGACGCTATCACCACGCCGCGTAGACCAAAGAATCCGTGCTTTACATTCTTATATGATGTTTGAGGGAGTTTTTTGAAAATTGCTTCGCAATTTTCAAAAAACTCCCAAACATCGTATTGCGTGGTCGCCGCCAGCCCTGGCCCCAGGGCGCCTGGGCCCAGGGGGCCGACCAGCTTTTTTGATATTCAGGTGTTTTATTGATGCGACGAAATTGCATCAATAAAACACCCGGGCATCAATAACTCACTCTGGGTAATAAGGCGCCTCACTGATATTGCCCACAAACTGCGGCAGGTCAGGGTGGCCTAAGATCTGGCGCACGGCGTGCGCCTCGCCGGTATGGAACCAATAATGATAGATGTTGCGCAATAAAAGCGTGCCGATGCTTTCGGGAAAGGGCTGCCCGTTGGGCCGGGTGTAAAAATGCTGCATGGTCTCCGGGGTCAGTTGATCCAGGTAAGCATCAGCGGCTTGGGTAACAGCCCGCCAAATATCCCACATCTCATGCAAAGGCGGCGTTGATGCCGGTTTACCGGTCCCGACCAGATCATTGAGCTCCGGTGCTACCGGCTGGCCTCCTGTAAAGATCAACCAGTAGCGCTGTTCCTGGTTTGCCAGGTGCCCAACCATCCAGCTGATAGAATTCATCGGCAGGATGCGGCGGATCCCATCCGCATCTGATACACCTTCCAGGCAGCGGGCAAACTCACTGCGCGCAAAGCGCAATTGAGCGACGAGTAAATGAACTGTCATTGAATCCTCCTTACCAATTAATGGGCCTATCCTCCGTCTCCCATCCAGGACGGGGTTAAATTATTTTACTATTGTGTACTGCGCCCCAGCCGTCATTTTAGTATTTCATGAAATAACTTTTTCACGACTTCATAAGCCATCTTTGGCCGCCGGTATTCGTCCATTACGCCTTTGTTGTTGAATCCCCTGGCGCGGGTGAGCATGCGCGGCAGCCCTCCGCCGGTGCGGATGTCGCAGAACTGCCAGATGCTCAATCCGCCGAAACGATCGCGATCGATAAAAAGATGGCGGATCACGGTCTCAAGCAGTCTGGCCTGGTACTGCTCGCTCCAGCGTTCTTCATTCCAATCCCGCCAGCCAGGCACAGCGGCAGCGCCAATTTCTGAAATAATTAACGCTTTATTCCCGTGCCCGATCCCATCCAGGTGTTGAACCACCTGATCGAGATAACCTGGGATATCCGGTATTTCATCATGGTACCAACCTGGGTAGCAGTTGACCGAGATAACATCTACCATATCCAGGCACAAATCCTCGAACACGTGATCGGTGGCGAATGTCACCAGGCGGGTGGGGTCCAATTCACGCAAGCTTCCCAACAAACGGGCATAAGTTCGGCGTGATGCTGGGTCATGGCTGTCGCTTTCATTAAGGATGCCGTAAAAAATTACCGAAGGATGAAGCTGGGCCATTGCCACCATCTCTTCGAGGTTAGCCAGTTGAGCGGCGATATAGCGGTCGTTGGTCAGATGCTGCGCAGTTTGCTGCCAGCCGGTCCCTTCATCCCACACGCAAATACCCGCCTCGTCACACAATTCCAAAAAACGTTCATCCTGGGGGTAATGGCTTCCCCGCACAAAATTGCAGCCCATATCGCGCAGCTGCTGCACATCCGCCACGATCAGCTGATCAGGGAGGGCATGCCCGAACTCCGGATGGTTCTCATGGCGGTTAAATCCAAGAAAATGGACGGGGTGATCGTTGATCAGTATCTGGCGGCCTGAAATTTTTACCTGGCGCAGGCCGACCCGCGCCCGAAAATCATCACCTCCCAACCGCACTTCCAATGAGTGGAGATTTGGTTCCTGCGGAGACCATAGCGTTGCTTCGGGTAATTCCAGCAGCCGCTCAATATTCCAGGCGCCTGGATCAACTTTTATAATTTCATGATACCGGGTTTTTCCATCAAAAATGATCTGCAGATCGGTTTGCCCCTCTGCCAGAGCCTGATATTGCACAGTCACCCGCAGCGCAGGCGGATCGATCCATTCGGTTACCGCGCGCAGTGAGTCAATCCAAACCCGCCCTAGGCGGTGGAGCTCGACCGGGCGCGATATTCCGCCATACTGGTACCAATCAAAGTGCGGCATGTGCAGCGGGCAGCGCTCGATATCAAAGCGGTTATCCACCAGCACGATAAATTCAACTTCACCCGGATCTTGTTCAGGCAGGTCCACATTGAACCGGGTAAACCCTCCCACGTGTTCGCACAGATTCTTGCCGTTGAAATACACCCTGCTCCAATGATGGACCGAATTAAAAATCACCCGGTAAGGAACATGATCCTGGATTCGAAAGGAAGTGCGGTAAGCAGCCAATCCGCGTTTGCCCGCATATTTTGGGGTGGCATCAAAACATCCCGGCACAGCCATGCGGTCAGTGAAGCTAATTTTGGATGGGTCGATCGCATTAGGGCTCACGTCCCCCAGGAAAGCGAAATCCCAGACGCCATCCAGAGAAGCGACCTGGCGACTTATGTGCGCAGCAAAATATCTCATATGTATTCCTTACCAGGAAAATTTGTCATGAAAGAATTGATCATGCCGTAGATCAATGTACCATTAATTATACCAATGTACGTTGCTGGTATTTATAAAAGACTGCGTTCTCTGGCTTTGATCAATGCCTGGGTGCGGTTTTCTACATCCAATTTTCCAAAAATGTGGTTGATATGCTTCTTGACCGTGCTTTCGGCTACAACCATTTGTTTGGCGATTTGCGCGTTGCTCATTCCCCGGGCCATCCAGCGCAGTACTTCAACTTCACGCTCACTCAGTTCCTCAATCCAATCCTCGCTGCTCGAAGATAGGACCGGGGCCGCTGCTGAGTTGGCAGACAGCAGGTTAGAGCGGTCCCTTTCGGGAAACGCCATCAGTACCTGGTCGATATAACCTCGCACATGGTCCGAGGCATTCAACCCCGCTCTTACCCGGGTAAGCAGCAGGGCCATCTCGAAGCCCAGCCCGGTAAAAGTCTGGTCGAACCCGGGTACTTCAGCCAGGCGCAGCGCCCGTAGAATGATTTCCGTCGCCTGCGATTGGTTGCCCAGGCGCTGGTTGGCAAGCGCCTGGATCGCCAGGTTCTCCACCAGGAAAAACAAGATCTCGTTTTCTTCGAGTATTGCCTGGCGGCTTTCGAGAAAATGCAGCGCTTCCAGCGCCTTGCCTTGTGCCAGCCAGGTTAACGCCAGGGTATGGTCCTGGTATTCGTGCCGGTAGGGTCTTTCCACCTGGGGCATGAACTGCTCTACCCACTGCGCCGCTTCCGCCACATACCCTTGCCCCAGGCGGATCCGGGCGCGAATCGCGCCGGACAGTGATCGATACCTTTCATAGCTTGATCGCCGCAGCCAGGGTTCGGCTGCCTTCAACAGTGGCTCAACTTCTTCATCCTTACCCAACGCCCATTTCACATGCGCCAGACGGGTGCCGCTCAGCCCGTGCTCATCCGCAATCCCGCCCTGTTTCATTCTTTCCAGGGCCTGTTCCAGCCATTTTTCTGCGTTCTCGAGCCGTCCGAGGCCAAAAGCCACTTCCCCCATGCATTCATAGACCAGACAGACCACCGGAAGGTCTTTAATTTCATCCCAGTGCTGCTTGAGGAAATCATCGGCGATATCCAGGGCATGCCGCGCCTCTCCCTGATCTTTTTGGATGCGCATCACACACGAAAGGCCGCTGACCGCCCCCAGATAAGATTTGTTATTCAGTGATATGCGGTAGTGTTCCAGTTGGTCCATTTCCGCCAGTTTCAACTTTCCCTGGCTGCGCCGGATCACTCCTCGGTTGTCCGCAATCAGCGCCTGCAAGCCCAGATCATCCGGCGGCATCCAGGCAATCGCCTGATCAATATAGGCCTGGGCAGCCTCCAGGTCACCGGTTGCTTCCGTCATTCTGGCTCGTTCGGTAAAGTTTAGTGTCATCAGGTGTGGGCGGCGCGGGAAAGGGTCTGGAATCTTCTCCAGGCATTTCACCATCTCGTCCAGCGCAGACAGGCTTTGTTCGCGGTCGCCCATCATCATGAAAACCCGCGCCTTGCGAAACAGCAGTTCCGGACGGTTGCCAACCAGCGCTTCCGGCAGGGTCCGCAGCCATTTTCTGGCCTGAGAGATCTGTCCTTCATAAATCAGCGGGTCCAGCCAGCGTTCGGCGATATCCGCCGCCAGTCCAACATCCTCGCCCGCCATGGCATGCTCAAAGGCGTAGACCGGCAGACTCTGCCGGTCGAACCAACCCGCCGCCCTCCGGTGAAGCTCACGATCCAGGGTTGGAAACTGTCGATGCAGGCGGTGCTGCATTGCTTCGGCAAACATGTGGTGGTAGCGGAACCACTCGCGGCGATTGTCAAGCGGGATAAGAAAAAGATTAGCCCTGTCCAGATAATCCAGGATTCTCTGGTAAGGGTTCGGTGCGTCACGGTGAGCCTCAACCGTTGAATCCAATTCGCCGCGTGGCGCGGCATCTTCACCCTGCCTGCTATCATCTAAAACAACCGCCGCGCACAGCGGAGCGCAAAATTTTTCAAGAATTGAAGTGCATAATAGGAACTGCTGCACTTCCGCCGGTTGGCGCGCCAGCACCTCTTCCAGCAGATAATCCAGCACGTGGCGGTCATCCCCGGTAAAAGATTGGATGAAATCATCCGATGAAGTTTCACCATCGGACAACGAAATTGCTGCCAGCTGCAGCCCGGCAGCCCAACCTTCGGTGCGTTCCTGGAGTGCCTCCAGGTTTTTTTGGGGAAGGTCCAGGCCCATCGCCCGCCGTAAAAAGTCGCCCGCCTCCTCGTTTCGAAAGCGCATCTCCTTTAATCGTAACTCCGTCATTAGCCCGCGCGCCCGCAAGCGAGGCAGCGGGAGCAGTGGATCGTGCCGGGTTGAAACTACGATATGCAAATTAGCCGGTCCTCGATCCACCAGAAAACCGACCAGTTCTTGGATAACCGGATTATGGATCAGATGATAATCGTCCAGCACCAGGATCAGCGGCGAGCCCATGTTGGCAATTTCATTAATCATCCCGGCGGCAATATCCAGGATTTCTGGCGGTTGGGGCATTTCCAGCATGCCCAGTAAATCGCTGCCTAATTTTGGAAATACCTGGCGCACTGCGGCCAATAAATAATGCATGAAACGCTGCGGGTCATTATCGTTATCTTCGAGGGACAGCCACGCCATCGGCGCATGGTCTTCGACCAACTGCGCCTGCCATTCACTGAGCAGGCTGGTCTTTCCATAACCGGCGGGGGCTGAAATCAGGCTTAGCTTCTTGCCAGAACGATACCCCCTGTCCAGTGTTTCCACCAGGCGCGGTCGAGCAACATGATCTGCCCGCAGGGGAGGAATGTATAACTTGGTTGCGACGAGGGAGGATAGCATGGGAGTGACTTCGTGTTTTAAGAATTAAAGATAAGATTTTTCGCCAATAGTGAGGATCCAGGATTTTCCGGATGCCCCTATTCCGATCACATTCTCTCTATTATACTTAGGTTCTATCCAGACATTGATTTGATAGGTTCTTGGTATCTATCTGAAGATCAGGTGATGGGTGTGTTTTTGTGACGCGAAGCGTCACAAAAACACACCCTCCCAGAATCTTCGGAAAGGTCTTATTCCACCCGGAGGGATATTGGATTCAGACCCACTTCACGTCGATCTCGTTATACCTGTTTTTAACGAAGAAGAGGTGATTCTGGCCTTTCACACGCAGTTAGTGCAGGCGATCGATGCGCTGCCGCACCGGTTTGGCGTGGTTTACATCGATGATGGATCGCAAGACCGCACTACGCAGCTGCTGGCACAGATCGCCGCAGGGGATGAACGGGTAACCATCATTGAGCTCAGCCGGAATTTCGGTCATCAGGCTGCCCTCACCGCCGGTCTGGATGCCGCGCAGGGTGATTATGTGATCACCCTGGACGGAGATGGACAGCATCCGCCCCATTTGATTGGTGAAATGATCAGGGTGGCGCTGAACAGCGGTTATGACATCGTTCTAATGCAGCGGGTCGAAGAAAACGACCTGACACCTTTCAAGCGGCGCACATCCGACCTTTTTTACAAGTTGATCAACCGCATCGGGGAAACCCAGATCGTGCCGGGGGCAGCAGATTTTCGCTTGATGTCTCGCCCGGCGGTTGAGGCACTGCGCTCGATGCCTGAGTATTCGCGATTTTTACGGGGCATGGTCAATTGGATGGGCTTCCGCTCGATCATCTTGCCCTACTCGCAGCCGCCTCGTATGGCTGGAACCAGCAAATTTACCATCCGAAAAATGATGAACCTGGCGACTCATGCCATTTTTTCTTTTTCCCTGGTGCCGCTGTTTATCGCCATTTCGGTCGGCGTGCTTTTCCTGCTGCTGGCGGTCATTGAAGTGATCTATGTGCTCAGCTTCTGGCTTACGGGCAACCAGTCCCATCTGGTCCCCGGCTGGAGTTCCACAATGTTCATGCTGTTGATCGTTGGCGGAAGCCTGATGATCGCCCTGGGTCTGATCGGTATCTATATCGGCTACATTTTCCAGGAAGTCAAACGGCGGCCTATTTACCTCGTGCGCCGAAGCTGGTCAAAACAAACCAAAGACGGGTCTGACACGTCTCCGCGGGCTGAATAAGACGAAAGCCAGGATTGGAGCAACAGGAGTCACCTTCCAAAACCGGATAGCACCCATGGCATTTCTAAAAAACATCAAAACCAGTGTACCGCCTGTTATAAAATCCATTCGCTCGAAAGATTTATTTACTTCTCCTCTTTTCATCTCCGCGCTGCTGTTCCTGGTGGCAGTTGCCAGCTACGGCTTGATGGTTACGAAATTGGGGTTTTATTGGGACTCCTGGCCATTAAATTGGATCGCTCAAACGCGGGGCAGTCATGGATTGGAGCTGTACTTTTCAACGAACCGCCCGGTTTGGGGACTTCTGTATCAGATTACCACCCCCATTTTAGGAGCTGAGCCCTTACCCTGGCAAATTTTCGCCCTGGTTTGGCGCTGGCTGACGGCGCTTGCCCTTTGGAGAATGCTGCGTCTGCTGTGGCCTCGCCAGCCAGAGCCCGCCCTTTGGGCCGGCCTTATATTCATCGTCTACCCCGGGTTTCAACAGCAATCCATTGGCCTGCTCCACAGCCATTTTCTGATCGTGTTGGCGATTTTTATCCTTTCGCTGATTTGCTCGCTGGAGGCGATCCGCCGTACGCGGCGCCGCTGGGGATGGCTCGCGGCGGGCCTGGTCTTGTCTGCCGCCAACCTGGTAATGATGGATTATTTCTTCCTGCTGGAAATGATCAGGCCGCTGGTTTTATGGATCGCACTCGGCGCTGAACAGGAAAATTTGAAAACCCGCTTGCGCGGCGTCTTGCGTTCATGGGCGCCTTACCTGGTTGTGTTTATCGCCGCAGTGGTCTGGCGGGTATTTCTATTTCCATTCCAGGAACAAAATTACCAGCTAAAAATCCTGGACCAGCTCCCTGCGCAGCCAATTCAGACCATTTTGGCCCTCATCCGGCGTGCGCTCGGGGATATTTGGATTTCTACCGGGCAGGCCTGGGTGCATGCCGCCCAGCTCCAAGCGTATGCCGCGCTTGGAAAAGAAGTCCTGATTCGGTACGGGGCGGTGGTGGTTGCCCTGGGAGGGCTCCTCTTCGCGGCAGGTTTATGGTTAAAGCCGGTCATCCAGTTCTCCCGTAATGAAAAGCTTTTATCGTTCGCCCAGATGCTGCTGCTCAGCGCAGCCGGCTTGGGCCTGGCAGGATGGCCCTTCTGGCTGGCTGATATGCCATTCCGCCTGGAATTCGCCTACGATCGTTGGACCATGCCGTACATGATTGGCGCCTGCCTGCTGGTTGCCGCGCTGATCCTGATCCTGCCCTGGAGGCTGCTGCGCTGGCTGGCAATCGCCGGGTTGGTGATGCTAGGCGCAGGCCACCAGATCCAAAACGGCCTGGCCTACCGCCAGGACTGGTCTTACCAGCAGCGCTTTTTCTGGCAGCTCACCTGGCGCGTCCCAGGGCTGGCCCCAGGAACGGTTATTATCGCCAATGAAAACAAAGTCACCGCCTTTTCGACCGACAACTCGCTGACCGCGCCCATCAACTGGATCTACGACCCGGATAACCACTCTCAAACCATTCGCTATTTGATGGTATACCCGACCATTCGGATTTATGAAGGCTCAGCGCTCAAGCTCGTCCCTAATTGGCCTGTTTCGGAAGATTACCTGGTTGGCAGCTTTCAGGGCAACACTTCTCAATCGATCACCGTATTTTACGACGGCTCCACCTGCTTGCGCGTGGTAGACCCGGTCATCGACCGCTATAACTCGATAATTCCGGAAGTCCTCCGCCAGACGGCTCAATTCAGTGATGATTCACTGATTCTGCCAACAGGTAAGGGCCAGGAAAACCCACCCCCGCTGCCTGCCATCCTGGGGCAGCCTCCGGCAGACAGCTGGTGCCAGACTTTTGAAACCGCGGATTTGCTGCGAAAATCAGGGCAATGGTACGATATAATTGACCTCTGGGAAAGCAATCCCGACCTGTACAAGCAGTCGACGTTTACCGGGGAGATCAGTCCATTTGTCGAAGCTTACGCGCAGACCGGACAGTGGGAACAAGCTGCACAGATGACCAGCGACGAATCAAAGTCGCGAGGTGTGTTTTGTTCCCTCTGGCAGGAACTCGACCAGAAAACACCGGCATCCGCCGCAAAACCGCAAATGGTTCGCTCCACCATGGAAAAATTAAGATGTTCCGAGTATGGGATTCAACCCGGCCAACCCTGACCTTTTATTTTGAGAGCTATTACACTCGACGAAAATCACCATATAAACCCCTGCGTACTTTTTTGTAAAGGAGAGCCTCATGAAATTCTTGATCACCGGCGGCGCCGGATATATCGGAAGCACGATCGCATCCGCCCTGCTGGACTCCGGGCATACACCTATCATCATGGACAACCTGGTCACCGGCAAAGCTCAGTTTGCCCGCGACCGCATCTTTTACCGTTCAGATATCGGCGATCGCGGCGCGCTGGAGCAAATATTCCGCGACCATCCCGATATCGAAGCCGCTGTGCACTGCGCCGCATTGATCATCGTGCCCGAATCGACCGAAATGCCGTATGAGTATTACCGGGAAAATGTCGCCAAGTCGATCGAGTTTTTCCACAACCTGCACACCTTAGGCTGCGACAAGGTATTATTCAGTTCTTCTGCCTCGGTCTACGACACCGTGCCCGGTTTCATGGTGACCGAAACTTCTCCCCTGCGTCCCGCCAGCCCATATGCCCGCACCAAGTACATGATGGAAATGGTCTTGAAAGACTTCTGCGCGGCGTACAGCATGCGCGCCATCGCCCTGCGCTACTTCAACCCCATTGGAGCCGACCCCAAGCTGCGCAGCGGCCTGCACATCCGCCGCCCGTCCCTGGTGGTGGGAAAAATGGTGGATGTGGCCCTGGGCAACCTGCCGGAGTTCATGATCACCGGCGTCGATTGGCCTACCCGCGATGGGACAGGCGTGCGCGACTACATCCATGTCTGGGATCTGGCGATGGCCCATGTCAGGGCAGTAACCGATTTTGACGGCGTTTTCCAACGGGCCGGCAGCCAGACAGATAACTACCTGGTGATCAACCTCGGCAACGGGCGCGGTGTGACCGTGCGCGAGATGTTGGCGGCTTTTGAAAAGGTATGGGGCAAGCCGATTAACAAGGGAGAATACCCGCCCCGCCCCGGTGACGTCGCCGGCGCTTACGCCAGCGGTGAAACCGCCCGCCGCCTGCTAGGCTGGCAGCCTGAGCTTTCCATCGAACAGGCCATTTCCGACGCCCTCAAGTGGGGCGAAAAGCGCGAGAGCGTGCTCGGGTACAAGTAACCCTATAGGTTCTTGTGTGGTGGGGGTTGTCTCAAAAGTTCACCCCCACCCCGACCCGCCCTCGCGCTGCGCGCTGCCGAAGGGCAGCTGGGAAGGGGGATGGGGGGATGGGTATAAAATAAATCATTCTTTTCTGACTGTCCCACCACGTCGCAATAGCATTAAATAAAATCTCCTGCCTGGCAATAACGCCCCAGGCAGGAGATTCTTTTTTACCTTAGCTCCCTATTTCTTTGTTCGCCCCTATCGTTTAACAGTGGGCATAAAGAAATCATGGATCCCCAGGCTGGTCTTGGCGATGGCATTGGCTTCATCTACGTTCAGGTTATTCTTCAGATTGGCCACATCGTAGACCTGGCGTGAAGTCAGATCCATCCATCCAGCAGTCGCCTGGAAGGTCATCGTCGCGGTCACAAAGGCATTGTTGACCTTGAGATCGGTGCCTACCGCCGGGGCAGTTCCCACGGGAGGAGCATCCTTGACATAGTAGTACGAAGAACCCGCCGTCCCGTTGGAATTTTCCATACCCACGGTGTAGTTGAAAGCAGTCAGGCTGCCGGTCAGATTACCGTAGGCAAAGGTGATGTTATTCGTGCCATTCTCTATCCAGACCTGGAAGGTATACGTCGCGGCCGGATTGCCGTATTGCTGCGCGCCCTGCCACTCAAAGACGGTATAAGTCGCCGTAACCCAGACCAGCCAGATGCCGGTAGCGGTATCCAAGGGATTGCTGCCTTTCATTACCAGGTCGGTCCATAGGGGCGCGATCACATTGTTCGGCGTGCCCGCGCTGGGCAGAAGCTGGTTGTTCGCCGTGGCGCTGGTTGCCCCACCGGGCTGCAGGAAGCCGTTGCTGCTGACACCCATCCGGGTGTAATGCACGCCCATATAATCGAAGCTCACGCCGTCAATATTATAGGCCGTATCATCGCAGGGCGAGGTGCATTCGTCACTCAGAATGAGATCATTAGCCGGGTCCGGCGTATGGGGCACAAACATAGTTGGCTGCATGGTTGGGGCCACGTTGGCCTGCAAACCACCCAGGTTGACATTTCCAGATAATGTGTTGGTCCCCGCGTTGTAGGTCAGACCGCCCGTTGCGGAGGCTGGCACATATACAGCATTGGCCGGCAGCGGGTTGGTTACGGTGAAGGTCGCATCCGAGGTGTACTGGTTGCCAACCTTCAGGGTGTAAGTCAACACATCACCGCTGTGAGCAGTCGCTTTGTTAACCGTATTCGTCAGACTGACCGAATTAGAAGCGCTGGCTGCGCTCACTGCCATCGGCAGGTATGCATCCGGATAGGTGCCGCTGCTGTTTTTCCAGGTGATGGAGCCAAACTGGTAGGTGCCAATCGGCATGTTGTGCGCATCCGCGGTCACGGTGAACTGGGCGCTGAAACCTGGAGCCAGGGTAAAGGTCGCAGGCGTGACGGTGACAGGCATGGTGCTGGGCGCAACAATTTGCGCGGTCCAGGTTTCCGTGGTGGTAGAAACGTTCTTGATGGAATTCATCCACGAACAGCTGACCACGCAGCTGCCGCTGGCAAATGACGCCTTATCGAAAGTCAGACCTGCGTTGCTGACCCGCTCCAGGTCAACTCTGCCGGCGCCCATATCAAATGGATCAGCCGGAGCAACACCATCGGATTTGGTGAGTGTCTGGATTGCCGTTGAAGTCAATGCAGTCTTTACCTGGATAGGTGTCCAGGTTGGATGCTGCTGCATTACCAGGGCGGCAGAACCGGTGATATGCGGTGCGGACATGCTGGTCCCCTGGAAGAAATCATACACAGGGTCTGTTGCCCCTGGAGTCAATGCTGGCGAGATTGCTGAAAGGATATTAACACCAGGTGCGGTGATATCCGGTTTAAGCATACTTGGATCAGCATTAGGACCTCTGGAGCTGAAGCTGGCAACCACGTCAGGTTGATCGCCCGTCAGATCGAGTTGCGCCGGCCCATTAATTTTATATACAGTCGTAGCTGCGGCTGTCTTGACCGTGGTCAGAAAATTGAATAACGCATCTCCACCTGCCTGTGCGATATGGGTTGTGGGTAAAACAGGATTGATCAAGGGCAAAGTCGTTGCTCCGCCGGCTACATTGCGGATCACAACGCCCACAGCACCACCGGCTTTGGCGTTTGCCACTTTATCAACCAGCGCACACACACCCCGTTCAACCACGACGATTTTCCCGGTTGCGATCGCGGATGATACGGGGCCAGCGCAAGCGATTGTATCCGCCGCACCTTCCACACGAAGATCCACAATTGGAGCTTCAACAGCGACCGCGGTGATTGAACGACCTGAAATGCTCATTACCTGAGGCGGTACGACGATCGACGAGTCAGAGACACTAACTTCAACCAGGTTAACCTTGTAAGTGCGAGCGGTCGTGCTGGCAGCCACGGTCAGGGCGTTCTCGACGCAGCCCGGGCAGCCCACTGTACCACCGGTGGGACCGGAATTACCCGCAGAGAACACCACCAGCGTGCCAGCCGCGGTTATCGCATCGATCACCGGCTTTTCAGGGTTTGAATTCGGATCGCCCGCGCCGCCGCCCCAGGAGTTGTTGATGACATCTGCTCCGTCCGACAGCGCAGCGTTCAAGGCCGCAATCAGCGATGCGTCCGAGCCGTACGCACCGGAATGATCGGGTTTTTCAAACAGCCCTTTATAAACCATCAGGTATGCCGCGGGAGCAACGCCCGAAATCACTGTATCCACCGGCGAGCCGGTTCCTGCCGCGACCGTCACTTCGTTCCCTGCCGCAGTCCCCGCCGTGTGCGAGCCATGGCTGCCGATATCCAGAGGACTGGCTACTTCCTCCACAGCCACAGGCAGAGTAGGATCGGGGAAGGCACGCGCCGCGATGACTTTGCCGTTGCACTGGAAGTTCGGGTCCGCAGGATTGGTGACGCAATATCCCTTGGGGTAACCTACCGGGGCGGTAAAGTTTGTGCCGCTGAACATGGGGTTGGCAGGGCGCAGCCCTGTATCGACATCCGCGACTTTTATCCCGGCGCCTGCGCTGCTCTTGCCGCCCAATTTGGCCCACATCGCTGGGGCGTTAATCAACGGCAGGCTGGCATCCATCTGCACTTCGCGAATCTGGTCAGGATAGATTTTCAGCACGCCCGGCAGCGCGGCTAACGCATCGATTTTCTCAGGAGCGACCGCCAGGGCGAGCCCATTGAATGCGACCTGGTAATCGAAGTAGACCGCGGACCCTGGAGCGACCGTCTGCAGGTCAGCGACAAACGCGCTTTGCACGCTCTTTAGGTGGCTGATATAGGCCTGGCTGGCAGCGCTGTTAACATCCAACTTGACTTTGCCAAGCGCGGATGGTGCTGTTGGGGCTAAATCGGCAGTCCCACCTTGATATACTGCCAAGGCAGGCTCAACTAACTGAACAATGACCCGAACTTTTCCATCGGATGTATGAATCGCGTTTTTCAAGCTTACTTCTGAAAAAGCCGATTCAACTGTGAGTTTATCTTTTACCGAAATACTTTGTACGGTCTGCCTCATCGCAGTTGAACCTGCCGCCGGGGTGACGACAAGCATGCTCAAGATAACAACGATCCCGAGCAAATTAAGAAGTTTGGTTCTCATCGCGCCTTCCTTTAGTAATTGGAGATAGGATGAACATTCAAGCACCTGGGTCGGTAGCAAAACAGATCAACGTTCGAAGATTTTGAATATCGTTGGGAACTAAGGAAGGTTCGACGTGGACAGAATAGGATACTCACATCCATCAACGAATGCTTCCTCAATTCGGCTTTTTCACCTCCTGGATCAGCATTAATCACGAATTTGATTAAAATTTGTTTGGTGTATTCTGCGGCACATTAGATCTGGAAATAACATATTCACTCAAAAATTAACCCACTTACCGACCCTACCAACAATGTTGATGTGCTTTATCAAATAAAGTATAGGCTTAAAACTCATGAACGTCAATCATTTGAAAAAACTCCTGATAGCAAAACCGACCTGCAAATCCCGAATAAGCTACAACATAAAAAACCCCGAAATTATTCTCGGAGTTCTTCATGTCATTTGACTACAGCTTAAGAAAGCCCCCACCCCTTTGATCCCCGCCCCCAGCCTGTTTCATCGATCTGTTTTCCTTCGGCCGGGGGCGGGGAGAGGTTCTCCAGGAGGTGGAGGGGCCTTCGGCCCTCCACCTCCTGGAATTTTCACCCCTTCCCGCAGTAAATGGCCGTTTTCAATGATCGCTGCCTGCGGGAAGGGGGCAGGGGGATGGGTAAATGCGCTGTGATCCGTAATAAAAACATGACACATCCCAAAAACAATTATTTCTGGGATGTGTCATATAGCTGCCCGCAATTGAACCTGTGGAATTCTTATTACTTTACCGTCTCTACCCTGGGCAAATAATGCCAGGTGCTCGGCGCCGCCGAAAGCGCATAGCGTGCATTGGTGCCCCACAGGCCGGCGTCTAATGCCTGCACGCGGATACGGTACTCACCGTCCGCCGGCGGGACGAATTTCAAGATCGTGGTCTGGCCAAAACTGCTGGTTGCGGTTTGGGCATAAATGGTCTGCCCGCTGGCATCGGTCACGGCAATACTGGCTGCCGCCCCGCCAGACAGCGATATAGCGCGCACGGCATATGCCTTGCCCGACTGTGCCGAGAACCGGGCCCAATCCTGGTCTCCATCCGGGCAAAAATTATGCTCCTGGCGAGCGCCTGCCGCCAGGAGAACGGCGCTGGACGCCGTGTTATCCCCGGGTTGGGTGTTATCGAACACATCCGGGTTACAGGTACTGGCAATGGACGTACCGGCGTCGTTTCCAGCCGGAAAAGCCTCTAAATTTCCCGCCATATCCAATGCCCGCAGCCGAAAACCGTAGGAATGCCCGGCGGTTCCCAGGTAATAGGTTTGGGTCTGCTGCGCGGGTAGGGCGCTGTTGATGGTCGTCCATGCTCCCCCGTTATCGCGCACCTGAAGCTCATAACTGCGCAGGCCTGCTTCGGCATCGCTCCCCGACCAGTTGAGCTCGATTGCCGTCGATTGGTTGGTCGCTGGCAGCGCCTGCATGGATGAAGCGGGTGGGTAGGTATCAATCTGCAGATTCCAGAAGACAAAAGCCGATCCCAGTCCGGCGTTGTCATAGGCTCGCACGGCGAATGCTGACCCTGGCACCGAACGCCCGGCGGGATCAAAAGCGGCTTTCCAGCCATCCGCAGAGGTCGTGTCGCTGCCTAACAAATCCCAGGTGCCAAACTGCCAATCAGGATTGTGCCAGTAAAAATCGATTCGAGCAATACCCTGAAGATCCAGAGCACTGGCCTGGAGTTCAAATGCCGATCCTGGAACCCAGCTGTTTTTCGGGTAAGTGACGGTTAGCACTGGCGGTTGATTATCACCGTTCAAGGCAATCCGGTAAAAATAATTCGTACCCCCAACCCCGGGATTATTGTAGGCCTTCACCTTGAGATAGTAATCTCCCGTGCGCTGAATGGTGTACTGTAAATGCGAGTCCTGGATCACACCGTACTGGATGTCGTCATTTTCTGCCAGAGGGCTTTTCCCATCCCCATCCAGCAAATAGAGATAAGGATCCAGGCTGGACCCATCCGCTTTCGCCACCACATCAGCTGAAATCGTCGTTCCGGAGCTGGCATGAAAACGGTAGTAATCTACGTCGCCTGCGGGGCAGATCACATTATTGATCGTTTGAACCAATGAAATGGGTGTGGCGCCTGCCGGAGAGTCGTTAGAGACGGCTTCAACGCAGGAAGTATCCCCGCCGGTCGCCGCGATCGAGATATCGTCGATCCACCAACCGAACGTGCCGTTGTAGAACTTATCCACGATGTGGAAGTAAAACCGCACGCGCACCGTCTTTCCGGCATAAGGTGTCAGATCGATGATCGGGCTGCTCTGCCATTCATTCAACGGATCGTCCACCAGCTGCAGCACATCCTGGAAGGCCCCGCCGTCCGCGGAAATTTGCACCCGGCGCTGGTCCCAATACGGTCCATTTGTTTCAGTCTTAGAAGCATACCGGAACTTCAATTGAGCCCCACCGGCAGGGATGTTGACCGGCGGCGAGGTTAATCCTCCCCCGGCAACCACCCCGCTGGCATAGTCAATCCCATTCGTGAACCCCCAGGCCACGGTGACATTGTTATTGGTCATCTTCGGCGGAACAGCCTGGTGCCACAAGCCATCCGCGATCCATTCATTGACGCCGCCTTCCACATCATCGCTGAACGGCGCCTGGCGCACGGTCCCACCCAGGGCAGCCGCGGAGGTGATCGTAAACGCAGCCGGGGAAGCCGTGCTTTCGCCTAAAAAGTTGCGCGCGGTGACCGTCCATTGATAAGAGCCGGCTGCCAGCCTGCCAACCGACCAGGTATTCGCAGTTTGCCATTCAGACGTCCGTTTTGCACCACCTGGTAAGATCAGTTCTGCCCGGTACTCGGTGCCGCCTTCGTCCGTGGATGTCGTGGCATATTCACTTTTCCAGGTCAGCAGCACCGACTCATTGCTGTCCGGCGAGATGGCTACCCCAGAAGCATCCACGCGGTTGAGCACAAGGCGCAAGATCGGGGCCACAGGTTTGGAGCGAGCCTTGACCTCGAGCGAAGACGCCATTTGCGCGCCGATCCGGTTGTCAGCCAGGCCGGGGTCGTTGGATAAAAATGCTTCGGAGCGGCCCTGAAAACCTGAGGTGTCATAGATGCCATCGTAAAGCACGCCCATGACATTCGCCCCCACCTGGATGGATGCGGCCTGGTTGTCTACCAGCGGGCTGAACTGGCTGTTATTATATTTTCCTGCCCCGAACACCTGGCAGGTTCCCTGGTAATCGGGCAGGGAATAGAGGGCCACCTGGTTCGCAGTCGGTGAACATTTAGGAGCCGGCGCAGGACAGGTTGAATTTTTGGAGATCGGGCGCGGGCTTTGCGGCAAAGGCGAACGGCTGCCTTCCACATCCCAGGCCCACAGGCCCAGGGTAACTGGCCCATTGGGAATCCCGGCTGCGCACAGGTCTACCGTGGTCGTAAACGGGTTGCTCGTGACCGGCGCGCCAATTTCGACCCAGTTATTATTGTAATTAGCAATCACCTGGATGCGGCTGACGCCCGTATTATCTTTGGCGGACCCGCTGACGGTCACCGCCGGACTGGTGACCTCGGTATATGCCGCCGGGCTGCTCAGGGTGGCAGTGGGCGGGGTCGTGCCGCGGTTGCCGGAAACGAACCAGTTATCGTAAGGTTCGCCAATCGCGGTATTCTTGGGCTGGCATTGGCTGCCGTACTGCGGGGTGTAGTACGCCTCGCTGCATAGGCGTGGACGCCCGCCGTTGATTGAAACTTCATCAAAGGTGATGTCGACCGAATCACCCCACCAGAACGTCCCGCCGTACCCAGTCGCCAGCCAGCGGTTTCCCACCACCATGAAATGCAGATGATGCCCGGTGCTCAGGCCGGTATTATCCGCCAGGCCAATAAAATCTCCCGCATTGACATACGTGCCGTTTACCCGTAAAGCGGAAGGGATCGAATTCTGAGCCAGGTGCAGGTAGAGCGCCGTGGTCACGGGGCTCGTGGTGCGGTCCTCCAGGGCAATATAATTTAAGCAGTTGTGATCGCTGTTCGTGCAGGTCCAGCGAGCCCCAACAACCGTACCCCCGCGGGACGCAAGAATCCGGAACATGGTGCCATCGGAAAAATCGAAGGCATAGCGGCAGGTACTGTGGTAATCGCCATTCACGTTAACCCAGGAACAGGAATTGTATGTGGTGAAATGGGCTACACTTCCCGTCAGCCATACCCTTTTTCCCCCTTCCCAGGGCAGCAGATACCCCGTGTAAACCTGGTTAACCGCAGCCGCATCTTTGGGATCGAGCTGATCCGGCAGGACAAGCGTTTTTTGTTCTTTGCTCATCAAGAGGTCGGGTAAATTTTCGACTTGAGTAACCCAATCTTGGCCCGTGGGCAGGGTAATTTGCCAGGGAGAATTCGCGTCTGTGCGTTTGCCAATCGCCATTCCAGGCTCAGTAGCCACGGTCTGGTTGGTCTGTGGATCTAGAAGCGCCATCCAGACCAGGGCTGTATTTCCATCCGGCCCCATATCGATGTGGTCTACAATGACTTTATACAGTAAAAACGCAGGCACGGTTTTCTGGCCAGACAGAGCCGCCTCGTCCAATGCGGCCTGCAGACCATTTTGATCCGCAGTGGAAACTGAAATGGGTGTTGGAGCGGGCGGCGCAGCGCGGATCCCTTTCGATTGGGTGATGACGAAAATTGTGATTAAGATTGCGATTCCACTTAACACTAAATTCCATTTCCGCATGCGGCGCTCCTTTGGTTGCGATCCCCAATCATAATGGCGATATTCGGATAAAACAAGTCTTAATTAGTATTCCAAGACATAATAGCTGCAATTCACGTTGCAACCCTTATGCCACCCTCCATCAACCCGCCATCCATGTTTCTGTGGTGATGGCAGGCATCTCAGGATTCTATTTAATGTTTTAATTCAGCGACAAAGAGATCTAACGCCAGCTCAGGCGTCCATTGGCCGGTCTTAGTACCTTCATCCAGCTCCAACAGGCGGTGATAGACAGCAGACAGGCGGTCGGGTGAAAACCGGTCGGCCTGCGCGAACAATTTTCTGGCGACAAACGGTTGAACTTTCAGCTCCCGGATCAGGGTATCGACGGCTCCGCCTTCGTCCAGCAATTCGCGCGCCTGAATCAACAGGCGGAACTGGCGCACGACCATGCCAAAAATGCTGGCGGTATCACTCTCATCCAGTAAACCCCGCAGCAGGCGCATGGCCCGGCTCACATTCCCTTCGGCCAATCCATCTACCATTTCAAACACGTTGACCTGGCCGCCTGGAGCGGTCAGCAGCTCAATATCTTCCACCTCGACCGGGCGTTGAACGTCGACGTAAGTCAATAATTTGATGATTTCTTGCGTGGCATATTGCGTATCCGTGCCGGTATGGTCCGCCAAAGCAATCGCGGCCCCGGCGGTAAACTTGCCCTGCATCGCTTCCGCTTTCTGACGGATCCAGCCCGCCATCTCACTGGCTTGCGGCAGGCGGCAGGCCCGGTAAAATGTGCGCGTCCCGGAGGCTTCGATCCATTCCCAGATCCAATGCTTTTGTTCCAGCGCCTGCCAGCCTTTGTTCCGGCTGGTGGAGAAATACTCATCTCGCACAACCAGCACGAGGGCAGTGGTCTCCGGTAGGCTGTCCAGGAAAGGTGTCCATTGGTCTTTGTCGTTCTTCCCCAGGGCAGCCTGCGCCTGATCGAGGATTACCAGGCGGCGGTCAGCAAGAAACGGCAGCGACAGCGCGGCCGTTTTCAAATCGGATTCAGCGTAATTCCGCCCATCCAACCGGGTCAGGTTAAGATCCCCCAGGCCGCTTTCGGCAACCTTGGCGGCCATGGCATCCACGAATTTCCCGATTTCGATCGGGTCGTCGCCATGGTAAACATACACAATGGGTTTTTCGTCAGTCATTTTGATAGGCTTTTAAAAGCAAGCTGCCCGAGGCAGGGATCCGCCGTTAATTTACCGTCTTGACCCGGTGGACCGGGGTCCCTTCGCGTTCAAAGCGAGTGATCTCTGTGACTTGCAACTCACCGATATCGGCATCCGTGGTAAATTTGTCCTGCAGCAGCGGCCCCAGCGGCTGAGCCAGGATCATGCCAACCGTCACCAGCATGATCACCACCGGCCAACGTTCCAACCTTTTTCGAAAATCGCCGTGCGCTCCGACCATCGCCAGCCATCCCAATGTGCCGGCTACCACCCCTGTGGCGGCAAAATTTGTCCCGCAGTTTGGGTGGATCGCCAGGTCCCCTTCGCCGGCCCGTAAGCGGCGCAATGCTTCGCCCACTGCATCATGCAGGTGATCGGCAGACACATTGCCCACGATCAAAAACCCCCGCGTGTCCGAGTATCCGGCTGCGGAAATTTTGGGAAATTTTTTAGCCAGTATCTGCAAGGTGGCATGTTCCAGGGCATGGTTGCGCCGGATGCGTGAAATCAGGGGAAAATTGAGGGCTCGATTGATATATTCCATTCTTTTCCTTTCGATGCCGTGCGGGGTTGGCGGAACCCGAAAAAAAACGATAAATCCTATTTTACTTCAACCAGCGACAGGCTGAGAGCTTCGCGCAGTGAACGAGCTTCTTGAACGGTGATCCCATCCGGCCAGGGTTCGCCTTTGCGTACCCGGCGCGGTACGATAGCCGTTTTAAAGCCGAGCTTCTGGGCTTCACGCAGGCGGGGGAGCATGTGGCCAACCCAACGCAGTTCACCCGAAAGGCCAACTTCCCCGATCAATACCGTGTCAGCCCTGACAGGCGCATCTCGGTATGAAGAAGCGACCGCCACCGCCACCGCCAGGTCGGCAGCCGGCTCATCGATGCGCATCCCGCCGATCACATTTACAAACACGTCTTGTTCGCCCAGGCGCAGGCCCACCCGCCGGGTCAGAACAGCCGAGGTCAGCAGCAAACGGTTCATATCAATTCCGTTTGGCGTCCGGCGCGGATTTCCCAGGTTGGAAGGGCTGGTCAACCCCTGTATTTCCACCAACAATGGGCGCGTACCCTCCATGGTGACGGTGATCGCGGATCCCGGGGTGTTGACCATTCTTTCAGCCAGAAAGGCCTCAGATGGGTTGGTCACCTCAATCATGCCTCGCTCGCGCATTTCAAATACGCCCACTTCGGATGTAGCCCCAAAACGGTTCTTGACCGAACGCAGCAGCCGAAAAGTCTGGAAGCGGTCGCCTTCCAGGTACAGTACGGTGTCCACCACATGTTCCAGAACGCGCGGACCGGCGATCATCCCTTCTTTGGTCACGTGCCCGATCAAAAAAACAGCGATCCCGCTGGTTTTTGCCAGCTCGCGCAGCCGGTTGGCGCACTCGCGCACCTGGCTAACCGATCCGGCTGAGGATTCCATCGCCTGCAGATACGTCGTCTGGATTGAATCGATCACCACCAGGTCAGGCTGCACCTGGTGGATGTGATCCAGGATGATTTCCAGGTTGGTTTCAGTAACCAGCAGCAAATTTTCCGGAAAGCCGGGCTGCCCGCTTTCTTCGTTCTCCTTCAGCAGGCGTACGGCGCGCATTTTGATCTGCCGTTCGGATTCCTCGCCTGAGACATACAGCACCGTACCGCTGCGCGCCATTTCGACCGCCACCTGGAGCATGAGGGTCGATTTCCCGATACCAGGGTCACCCCCCACAAGCACAATCGAGCCGGGCACCACGCCCCCGCCCAATACCCGCGCAAACTCACCGATCGGCAGCGCCAGACGCTGTTCCGCGTCACCTTCGATTTCCGACAGGCGGCGCGGTTCCGAGCGCCCGCTCAACCCGCGAGGACCGATCTTGCTGGGTCCGCTTTGGGCTGTGGGGATGACTTCTTCCACCATGGTGCCCCAATTGCCGCAGGAAGGGCAGCGTCCCATGGCTCGCGGTGACGTTCTCCCACAGTTCTGGCAAACAAAATGGGTTTGGGTTTTTGGCATATATGTATTATATCAGGGCAGGCATCAATCAAACAGATTATAGAACATTTTTTTTAGTGACGGTCTTGCGTATCGATGGGTTTCGGTGCGCCTTTTACGCTTCTCGCACTGCGCGAGCCACTCAACATGATTATTGGAGTTGTTTTGAAACTTGCGAAGCAAGTTTCAAAACAACTCCCCAAACATCATATAGGGTATTTATAGCAATCATCCGCCGCGATCTGCGAACCGGGCTATTTTAACAGCGGAAATTCCGTCACCCTCAGATTGGTGCAGCCGTATGGGATCAGGGTCAAATCCTCAAGCGGTTCGTCCGATTCAACCGGGCTGGACGGGTTCTCTCCCGCCGAGCCGTTTACCATGGACCAGCCGGGCAGGCGCCGCCCCTGCACGCGGGCGATGACAGGCGCGCCTTCAGGTGAGAAAGGAAATTCTCCCGGCGGGCGATTTTCAAAAATCACATCCCGGCTGAGTGTTTTTTCTTTCACTTTCAGCCCATAATTCCAGGGCGTAGTCGCAAAAACCTCCCAATCGCCGTGCGGCAGTTCGTGTCCGGGTTTTTCAGCATTTACCTGCCGCCAATCTTCGCCGATTTTCAAGGAGTAAACCAGCGGTCCGCGCACGACCGCCGCCGATTTGTGATGCCCGCGCCATAATTCCGTTTTCATCGGCAGAGTCAGCAGCAAACGGGTCTCGCCGCTCCAATCATAGTCAAGCTTGAAGATCGAACCCGGTAGAAGCGCAGGATAAAGCTGCCCGGCGACCACCAGGGTCGCGTTTTCCGCCCAGGCCGGAATTCTCAGGTAAAGCGGAAATTTCACAGATTTACCGGCCGAGACGGTAAAGTCCAGCTCGGAGCGGAAAGGATATCCCGTTTCCAGGCGCACCGTAACCGGAGTGCCCTCAACCTCAAAATGGACCTGGCTGGGAGCGTAAGCCAGGGCTGCCAGCCCTCCGTCCGGAGAGCGCATCCACAGGTGGGCAGCGAACTTCGGCCAACCCTGGCTGAGATTGGCCGTACAGCAGCCGTAATTGGGTTCCAGCCCGAACAGGTTTGACTTCAGGTCCATTGGTATTCCAGGTACGTCCATCCTGAACGCTGCACTCCACCTGGTTGACCTGCTGGTCATACTGGTGCGACCACATATCCGGAGAAAACGTCGCCGGCAAGGCATTGAAGACCACTTTTTCCAGGCGGTCTCCAAAAGCCGGGTCGCCCATAATGGACAGCAGCGTCTCTAAAGAATAGGCATACTCAACTACGGCGCACAATTCGGTGCCCTGGGTGGGGCTGCGTCCCGCCAGGCACTCGTCGCCGGTGAACATGCCGGTCGCCATCCCGTGGTAACGATCGAGCTTTTCGATTATGTCGTAAACCGTGTTGAGGTCAGCTTCTTCCCCGCTCATCCGCCACCACAAGGCGTGTGCCTTGACCGCCATGGCATTGTTGACCACGTGTCCCATATAATTCCAGCGGCCTTTCGACGTTGCGCCTGTCAGGGGCCAGCGGCGGAAGAACTCGCCCCAATGGAAGCCCTGGCCCTGCAGCTTGACTGCCAGGTCCCACAGCCACTGCGTCGGCTGTCGTTCATACAGCTGGTAAAGTGCCACCAATCCTTCAAACCAGCGGGAATGCCCCCAATTAAACAGCGGTTTGCGGTCGATCACACGCTCGATGCAGCGCAAATTGCGCTCGATCGCCGCCAGCACGCGCTCATTTCCGGTGGCGGCGTGGTACTCGGCCAGTACTTTTAGCGCCAACAGCTGGCCCCACAGGTCGTAGTTGTAATTCTCAGGCCTGCCGCTGGCTTCAACCATGGCCCGTGGCCCTAACCAGCCGTCTTCTTCCTGGTGATCCAGGATGTATTCGATATACCTGGCCGCGCGGTCTTTGAGAGCCTGGTCATCCAGCACAAAAGCCAGGGCGATAAACCCATCCAGCCAATAGGGAGCTCGCTCCCAACCCTCAGCGTTTCCCCCAAACCAGCGTGAATCCTTCACATCCGGCCAGATTTCATCCAGGTGGCCGCTCAGGCCGTCTGCCTGGATGCGCAGCTGCCTTGCGAGCCAGCCCAAAGGACGCACGGCGCCCAACGGCAGGGGAGTAAATGCGAGTGGATTTAATGGTTCCATGGTTTCAGCTCCATATGACAGCTTGCCTGTCCAATCGGTTAAGCGTAAAAGCCCCGGTGGTTATTACTCTCTCAAGGCACCAGGTGTACTTTCAAGGTGCGCCCGGCTTCGAACTCCGACAGCCCGTGAGGAAATCCATCCAGCGGTAAAACGTGGCTGACCAGCGGATTCACGTCCACCACCCCACTCGTCAACCAGGCGATCGCCGGCTGAAAAGTATAGCACAGGGCAAAACTGCCTAAAATGGTCCAATCATTTTTGAAGATGTCATAAGGGCGGATCCTGACCTCGGCATTCTTTGGCGCGACCCCAAACTGCAGATACTGTCCGCGCGGTTTCAGGTATCGGAATGCGCCCTCGATCACCCGCGGGCTGCCGGTAGCGTCGATCACAATCGAAAATCCGTACGGCGCCGCGGCTCGCAGGGTTTCATCCTGCCCCGGACCAGCCGCTACGGTCAGGGTGGCCCCCAACCTGGCTGCCAGTTCCAGGCGCGCTGCCTGTTTCTCGACCACCGCCACCTGGGCGGCGCCGCTGTGCCGCAGCACCTGGCTCAAGATCAAACCCATTGGCCCGGCTCCCAGAATCAACACCTCATCCCCCGGCCAGACGCGCAGGCGGTTCATGGCATGCGCCACGCAGGAAACTGGCTCAATAAACGCACCCTGCAGGTCCGTCAGGCCATCAGGCAGCAGGTAGCAGGCCCGGGCAGGCACCGCCACAAACTCGGCAAAAGCCCCTGGCCGGGTGACCCCCACTCCTACCCAATTCAGGCAGTGGTTGGCCTTCTCATCCCGGCAGAAATCGCAGTGCCCGCAGTACAGGTTGGGGTCAGCCGCCACTCGCTGGCCGGGCAAAAAATCTACTACTGCCTTGCCCACTTCGACGATCGTTCCGCAGAACTCGTGCCCGCCAATGACCGGGAAATGAGACATGTACTCGTTATGATAAATGTGCAGGTCGGTCCCGCACAGCCCCACCCTGGCAACCAGGATCACCACCTCATCCGGCTGACAGATGGGGTCCGCAACCTGGGCGACCTCAACCTGCTCTGGACCTGTAAAAATAACTGCCTTCATCCTTCCTCCTCTACTCTGAGCCGAGCAGCGCCAGATGCCTGCATCCTGGCTGTCATCACGCCGCCTGTAAAACCAATGCATTGTCTTTAAGTACGACCCGGTGCGGCGCCATCCCGGCGGAGATTTCCTGGGTAAACCACCAGAAAAGCTCAAAGCAGACATTGCAAACCTTATGGAATTGGATACACTAATTGTATCCTCAATCTATCCGAAAAGGATGACGATGAAAATCAGTGACGTCCAGCTGTTTGAACTGTCCGGAAAATGGAGCGGACCGCAGTTCCCCCCCGGCGACCGCCAGGCCCGCCCCTTGGATATTTATCCAGAATTTAACGTCCACGCGAATTACACTTTGAAATCTGGTGACTTGAAAAAGGATATTTTCCTGGAGATCCATACTGACGAAGACATCATTGGCCTGTTTGGACCGATTGAATCCTACCAGGCTTACCTGATCGCATCCATTCTAGGACCCTTTCTGCTGGGACGGGATCCCCTGGCGGTTGAGACGCTTAACGATCAGATGCTGCGCCTGCACCGTCACGGGCGCTCCGGCATGTTTGTGACTGCCGTCAGCTCTGTCGACTGCGCGTTGTGGGATTTACGGGGTAAATGGGCCCGCCAGCCGGTTTATCAGATGTTAGGCGGTCCTACCCGGGCGGAGGTGCCGGCCTATGCCAGCATGCTGGGTTCATCCGTCACACCTGACCTCGCAGCCCAGGCGGCCGCGGAAGTGAAAAGCCAGGGCTATGGCGCACAAAAATGGTTTTTTCGCTACGGACCGGGAGATAGCGAAGCCGGAAAATCCAAAAACGTGGCGATGGCCCGGGCCGTGCGCGCCGCTGTGGGTGACGAGTATCCTCTGGCCTTCGATGCCTACATGGGATGGGACGAGCCGTATGCCAGGGATATGTTCGCGGCGCTGGAGCCCATCCATCCCCTGTGGATCGAAGAACCGCTTTTCCCGGAACGGACCGGCAGCCTGGCAAAACTGCGTGCCCAGAGCAGGATTCCCCTGGCGACCGGCGAGCATGTATACACCCGCTGGCAGGTCAAAGAGCTGCTGGATCGCCAGGCGGTGGATGTGATCCAGACGGACCCGGACTGGACCGGCGGGATCAGCGAACAGGTCAAGATATGCGCCCTGGCCTCTGCTTATGGTGTCCCGGTCTATGCCCACGGGCATTCGCTCTTACCCGCCCTGCACATCGCCGCCGCCCAGCCGCCCAACGTGGTGCCGATGGTCGAATACCTGCTGCGGCATCAAGCCAACAAACAGTTTTTCTTTGATCCCCAATACATCCCGGTCAACGGCAGGATCGCCCTGCCCGGTTTGCCGGGTCTGGGAATCCGGCTGGACGAATCGAAAATCCAGATCAAGCACCGTTTAAATTTTTAGGCGGGCCTCTGGTAGCGGAGGAGAACCACCCCGCAGTTGAATCTGCGCGTTTCGACCAACTGCAGGTCTATTTTTGCGTCCAGATTTGGAAAGTACGGCGTGCCGCTTCCCAGAATGATGGGTTGGACGAAGAGCTGGTATTCATCGATCAAATTTCGTTTGACCAATGCCGCAGCAATATGGGCGCCGCCCACAGAGATCGCTTTTCCAGGTTGGGCCTTTAATTTCAAAACCTCTCCGGCGATATCTTCCCTGACCAGCCTGGAATTCCACGCCACTTTTTCCAGCGTCTTCGAGAACACGATTTTCGGCTTATTCCGCCAGATGCGGGCATATTCATGCACGTAACCCGGCATGGCAGAATCTTCATCCGCCGTTGGCCAAAAAGCCGACATGGTTTCATACATCCCGCGCCCGTACAGGGATGCATCCTCCTCAGCTTCCAGATCGTTGAAAAATCGATGAAGCTCTTCATCAATAATAACCCAATCGATATTGCGGTCCGGTCCTTCCACATAGCCATCCAGCGATACCAGCATAGAGTAGATCAGTTTTCTCATCAAAACCTCTCCTACAGGTGGTAAGTCTCGTTCAACAAGTGCCAGTCATTATAACAATAGGGTCTATCTGAATGGGCCACCGACTTGCCAGATCGGAAAGTTTATTAACCCTCTTTAATCTAGTACCCTTGATCATGCAGGTTTAAACGATTAAACTTAAGACATAAATCATTGGCTTTTTCAAGCCATTCCTCAGGAGGAACTCAATGGAATACCGCCGTTTAGGCAAATCCGGGCTGCAGGTCAGCCTGCTTTCAATTGGCTCGTGGGTCACGTTCAACACGCAGGTCGACGTGGATGCAGCCACGAAAATTCTATCAGCAGCCTATGATGGTGGCATGAATTTCTTCGACAACGCCGAAGCGTACGCTGCCGGTCAGTCGGAGCTGATCATGGGCCAGGTGCTGAAGAAAATGGGCTGGCAGCGCGACACCTACATCGTTTCCAGCAAGGTGTTTTGGGGCAGTGCGCACAACCCCCGGCCTACCCAAAAAGGCCTCAGCCGCAAACATATCATCGAAGCCTGCAACCACGCCTTAGAACGCCTGCAGGTCGATTACCTGGATCTCTATTTCTGCCACCGCGCCGATCCGAACGTGCCGGTCGAAGAAACCGTACGCGCTATGAGCGACCTGGTTACCCAGGGCAAGGTGCTCTATTGGGGCACTTCCGAATGGACGGGGTCTCAAATAATGGAGGCCTATTCCACGGCCCGCCAGTACAACCTGGTGCCGCCCACTATGGACCAGCCCCAATATAATATGCTCGTCCGCGAACGAGTTGAAGTGGACTTTGCCCGTTTATACCGCGAAATCGGTCTGGGCACCACCATCTGGTCGCCGCTGGCATCCGGAATTCTGACCGGTAAATATAACAACGGCATCCCGGATGACTCGCGGATGGCACTGCCCGGATATGAGTGGCTGCGCAGCCGGATAACCGGCCCGGAGGGAGAAGCCAACCTGGCGAAAGTGCGCAAGCTTTCCCAATTTGCGCTAGACCTGGGTACGAATATTACCCTGCTGTCGCTGGCATGGTGCGCCCGCAATCCCAATGTGAGCACCGTGATCACCGGCGCATCTCGGGTTGAGCAGGTTCAGGAAAACCTGAAGGCGCTCGATGTGCTGCCGTTGTTAACCGATGAGGTCATGCAAAAGATTGATGAAATTTTGGGCAACAAACCCAAAATGCCTCAGTTCTACCTTTGATTTTACGATATCTTGTTGGGATAAAGAGAAACGTGTGTGTTTTGGCGGCAAAGCCGCCAAAACACACACGAAAACCTCAAAAAAAGTTCAGGCCACCCCTTCGGGTTCCTTTAGATCCTTTTTCAGCATAATCTGGTGATCGTCGTCGAGATCGATCAGGATCGTATCACCATCTTCGAATTCTTTCGCCAGCAGGGCATCCGAAAGGATGTCTTCCACTTTGTGCTGCATCACCCGGCGCAGCGGGCGCGCACCCATATCGGGATCGTACCCTTCAGCAGCAAACTGTTCCAGGGCAGCATCGCTGGCCCGCAAGGTGATGCTGTGTTCCTTCAAGCGGTCGGAAACCTTGGCGAGCTCGATATTGACGATGGTGCGGATATTTTCTTTGGTCAATGCCCGGAACACTACCACGCCGTCCAGCCGGTTGATAAATTCTGGCCGAAAGACCCTCTTCAGCGAGTCGAGCAGCTTCTTGCGCATATCGCCGTAGGCTTCATCTTCCGCCAGGGTCTCATCCTTCTGCAGTTGGAAACCCAGCCCGGATTGGCGTTTGATCATGTCGGCGCCAATGTTGGAGGTCATGACGATGATCGTATTGCGGAAATCAACCTTGTGCCCCTTGGCGTCCGACAGCTGGCCTTCTTCCATGATCTGCAGCAGCATGTTGTGCGCTTCAGGATGGGCTTTCTCAATTTCGTCAAACACCACAATCGAATAGGGCCGGCGGCGAATTGCCTCTGTCAGCTGCCCGGCTTCTTCGTAGCCCACGTATCCGGGCGGCGCTCCCACCAACCGGCTGACGGAATGCCGCTCCATGAACTCCGACATATCCAGCTGCACCAGGGCCTCTTCGCTGCCAAACAGGAAGCGAGCCAGCGATTTGGTCAGCTCCGTCTTGCCGACGCCGGTCGGACCCAGGAAGATGAAAGAGCCAATGGGGCGGCGGGGATCTTTGAGACCTGAGCGTGCTCGGCGGACTGCTTTCGAGATCGTCTCGATCGCTTCATCCTGCCCGACGATCCATCTCTTGAGCTCATCTTCCATGTGCAACAGCCGCACAGATTCTTCTTGCGCCATCTGCATGACCGGAACACCCGTCCACATCGAGACTACTTCGGCAATATCATCCGCGACGACAATGGGGCTCGATGAACGATCCCAGCCGGTGCGCATGCGGTCGAGCTGCCCTTCAAGTTCTTGCTGGTGCTCCAGCAGTTCTTGGGCGTCATCGAACCGGCCGTCTTCAACCGCCAGATTATGGTTCTGCCGGGCTTCGCGCAGGTCTTTAACCAGGCTCTTCATCATTTTGGCCGCATTGCTTTTGTACATGCGCACCCGCGATGAAGATTCATCAATCAGGTCAATCGCTTTATCGGGCAAGAAACGTTCGGTTACATAGCGTGAAGAAAGCTTGGCGGCTGCTTCCAGGGCCTCATCGGATATCGTCAGGCGGTGGTGCTCTTCATAAGCCGTGCGGATGCCTTTCAAGATCTCGATTGTTTCATCCACCGTGGGCTCATTAACCACGATGGGTTGGAAACGCCTTTCGAGCGCCGCATCGCTTTCGATATGCTTGCGGTATTCCTCGATCGTCGTCGCGCCAATCACCTGTAGCTCGCCGCGCGATAAGGCGGGTTTGAGGATATTGGCCGCATCCACAGAAGACCCGGCTGCACCCGCGCCCACCAGCATATGCACTTCATCAATAAACAGGATGGCCCCAGAGGCCTTGAGTTCATCGATTACCCGCTTGAGACGCTCCTCAAATTGGCCGCGGTACATCGTACCCGCTACCAGCGAACCCACATCCAGCTGCAGCACGCGTTTATCCAACAGTGGAGCAGGGACATCTCCTTCAATAATGCGCTGCGCAAGGCCTTCCACAATGGCAGTTTTGCCGACGCCGGGTTCCCCAATCAAAGCCGGGTTATTCTTATTGCGGCGTGCAAGAATTTGAATTACCCGCTCGATTTCCATTTGCCTGCCCACAACCGGATCAAGCTTGCCTTCTTCCGCCAGCGAGGTCAGGTCAGTAGCCAGTTGGTCTACTAAAGGTGTTTTGGCACGTTCTTTTCCACCTTTATCTTTTTCCTGATTCGCACGCCCGGAACTGCCGGCGCTTTGTTGGGGGGTGCCCGCAGGGGCAGCGCTCGTGCTGCTTTCCTGCAGCACGCGGCGAGTTTGCCGACGGATCTGTTCGGGTGTTACGCCTAATTTGCGGAAGACATCGATCGCTCCGCCGTCGTTCAGACGCACCAATCCCAATAGCAGATGTTCGGTACCAATATAATGATGGCCCAATTTTCGGGCTTCATCGATGGCGTATTCCAGGACCTGCTGGACACCCGGAGAGAGATCGATCTTTCCACCGCGATAACTACCAAAACCACTCATCCGTTCTACCAGTTCACGTATTCGATCCGGTTCCAGTCCAAGATCCCGTAAGACACGGCTGGCCACCCCGCCCTCTTCCTGTATTAGGCCGAGAAGCAGGTGCTCAGTGCCGATCGTACTTTGACGCAGACGTTCCGCTTCCTGGTGTGCCAGGCTGAGGACCCGCCGCGCCCTTTGGGTAAATCGTTCCATTCCAGACAAGGCAACTCCTCCTTTATCTACCAACCCATCCGCGGCAGGAGACTCCGTTCAAGGGGATGGGTATTTTAACCAAACCGAAGAAGCAGCGCAGACCACGCGAGCATCAAGCTTCTTCCACAATAACCCTAATCAGTCTATTTAGATTCTACCAAAGAATAAGAGAAAGTCGAGTCACCCTTTTGAAGGATTACACAATAATCACCCCTGCTGGGTTAGAGTTTCCTTAACTTGGACCCTTTTCACCCAGGGATCTCCACAGGTTTTATCCGTCTGAACCTGTGTTACAATCAATTTCTGCATGGGTATGCCGACAATTATCCTCGCGTCAAATTCACCCCGCCGCCGCCAGCTGCTCGCCTGGACAGGCTGGTCCTTCCAGGTTAGTCCGGTTGATATCGATGAAACTCCCTCCCCGGATGAGCCGCCTGGTGCCTACGTTTCGCGGTTGGCCCGTACAAAGGCAGAAGCGGGGGCCAGCCAGGCCCGGTCTGATGTTCTGGTGTTGGCCGCGGATACGATCGTGGCTGATGATCAGGTACTGCTTGGCAAACCATCCGGACCTGAAGAAGCGGTTAAGATGTTGCGCAGGTTGAGAGGCCGCTCCCATCAGGTTTATACCGCCATCCATTTGATCTCCACAGGAAATGGTCAAACCACGGCCGATCGCTGCTGCGCAAATGTGCCGATGCGCGCGTACACTGATCAAGAAATTGCCGCCTATGTCAGGTCAGGGGATCCATTGGATAAAGCTGGCGCTTACGCGATCCAGCATGCGGGTTTTCATCCTGTGGAGAATTTCCATGGTTGTTTTGCCTGCGTGGTGGGGTTTCCCCTGTGTCATTTGACGCGCAGTATGGCCCGCCTGGGCTTTTCCCCGATGAATGACGTTCCAACAACCTGCCAGGCCAACATGAATTACCAATGTCCGGTTTTCGAGGCGATCCTGCGCGGCAAGGAGATGGGATAAATTCGACTCAATGTACGCCCTGCCTTTAACTGATTTACAATGGATCGTTAAATAATGAGCTTACCATTCAATCAACGTGCGGCTAAAAAAATTTTCACGATATTTCTGCGGCGAGGCTTGTTTATTGCGTTGCTGTTCATTACGGCCTGCAACGCCGCCACCCCGACTCAAACCGTGATCACCACCAGCGCAGCCACCGCTCCCCCCCTGCCCACAGCTATCGAAAATAAGACCCCTGCGCCTGACGTGCAAACCACCGCCCAGGCCTGGTTGGATAGCTGGGCCAAGGATGATTACAGTGCTATGTATGATCTGTTGACCGGGGTCAGCCGGGATGCCCTGACACGCGAAAAGTTTTCCGCTCGCTTCACAGACGTAGCCAACAATTTAACCCTCCAGAAAGTCGAAAGCCAGATCCTCCAGGGGCTGGTGCTCAGCCCGCGTTCTGCTCAGGTTGCCTACCGGGTGACATTAAAAACTGCCATGGTCGGCGATTTGTCCCGTGAAATCACCATGAATCTCAGCCTGGAGAATGGAAGTTGGAAGGTTCAATGGGATGATGCCCTAATCATGCCCGAGCTAAAAGGCGGCAACCGTCTCTCTCTGGATATCACCGTGCCCGCCCGGGGAGACATTCTCGACCGCAACGGCGATCCTATCGCTGCCCGCACGGATGCAGTCGCAATCGGGATCATTCCCAGCAACATTCCGGAGGGTCGAGAGAAGAGCTTGCTTGACCAGGTCGCCGCCCTGACCGGCAAACCAGCCGCGTGGATTAAAGCCCTGATCGACCAGACTGGCGCAGATTGGTACATCCCGGTAGGTGAGGTTCCCCTTCAGGCCGTCCAGGAACGCCTCACCGTGCTCCAATCCTTCGGTGACGCCTTGAAGATGACCGACTTTACCAGCCGGTTTTACTACGACGGCGGCATTGCCCCTCAGTCTGTCGGGTTCGTACAGTCCATTCCGAAAGATGAATTGAATGACTACCTGCGTAAAGGTTATCGAGGTGATGAAAAAGTTGGCATGGCTGGCCTGGAAAAGTGGGGCCAGGATTATCTTTCAGGAAAGCGAGGGGCCAGCCTTTATCTGACGGATGCCAATGGGGTAAACTTGAACAAACTGGCTCAAATTGATCCCCAACCCGCTCAGTCGATTTACACCACCCTGGATAAGACCCTGCAGATCACGGCCCAAAAATCAATCAACGGGTTTCGGGGAGCAGTCGTTGTTTTAGAGCGCGATACGGGACGGGTGCTCGCCATTGCATCATCGCCCACTTTTGACCCCAACGCCTTTGAAACCAGCAACTACAACTGGTCCTATGAAGTTGACCGGTATTTGAATAATCCCGAAAAACCCGGCCTGAATCGTGCTACCCAGGGCGTATATCCCTTGGGCTCAATTTTTAAAACGATCACCATGTCGGCGGCTCTGGAAAGTGGTGTGTTCACTCCCGAATCCACTTATAACTGCCAGTATACTTTCACCAAAACCGGGCTCACACTGTATGATTGGACCTACGAGCACAGTGTTCCACCCAGTGGATTATTGACCCTGCCGGAAGGCCTGATGCGCTCGTGCAATACTTACTTTTATGAAATCGGTTATGACCTGTACGAAAAGACTGGAGAAAAAACGGTGTCTGACATGGCGCGGGGCTTCGGTCTGGGCAGCGCCACAGGAATAGGACAGGTCGCCGAAGACGGTGGCAGCATGCCGTATCCCACCAGCCAGGATGAAGCTGTGCAAATGGCCATCGGTCAGGGACCAATTCTTGCCACGCCGCTGCAGGTGGCAGATTTTATGTCCGCCATTGGCAATAACGGCACGCTCTATCGGCCGCAGCTGGTTGAAAAGATCGTCACCCCGGATGGAGCCGCGACCGTGGCTTTCAAGCCAGAAGTGAAGGGGAAGCTGCCCATCAGCAATACGAATCTAAGAGTGCTGCAAGATGCCATGCGTTCGGTCGTCGAAAACAAGCGCGGCACCGGTTATTACTTTATGACTGGGTTAAGCGTCCCTGTCTCAGCGAAAACCGGCACGGCCACCAACCCATTTGGCAACTCACACGCCTGGTTTGCGGGTTATACCAGCGCGAATAACCCAGAAAAACCGGATTTGGCGATTGCCGTCCTGTGCGAAAACTCCGGCGAGGGTTCAGAGATCGCGCTGCCCATCTTCCGCCGGGTGGTGGAAACCTATTTCACCGGCCGCCCGCAAGCCCTATACTGGTGGGAATCCACGTATTACGTCACCCGCACTCCCGTGCCCACTGCGACCCCAAAACCATGAGCCTGGAGACCTTCCCCGGAATCGTCACCCGCATTCAATCGGGCTTTCACACCGTTCAAACAGAAGGGGAAACGGTAACCTGTCATTTACGCGGCCGCTTGAAGCGCACCTCTTTCCGGGGCGATGTATTAGCCGTCGGCGATCATGTCATGGTTTCACTCTTACCCGATCATTCAGGGATGATCGAAGAAATTATTCCTCGTCAACGCGCGCTCTCCCGGCTTGCCCCCACCCCGAAAGGCGAGTACCAGCAGGTACTGCTGGCAAACCCCAGCCAGATCTTACTCGTATTTGCCTGCACCAACCCCGAACCGCATCTGCGTATGCTCGACCGCTTTCTGGTGATTTGTGAGAAACAGGGCATCACTGCCCGTATTGCCGCCAATAAAATTGACCTGGTGGGCGAAGAACAAGCGCGAAAGATCTTCCATATATACCCGTCGCTTGGCTACCCGGTCATTTTTACTTCGGCAAAGTTGAACATCGGGATCGATGCGCTCCATGAAATCCTGGCAGGCCAGATCACAGGTCTGGCTGGGCCATCGGGAGTAGGCAAATCCAGCCTGCTCAACGCCATCCAACCCCACCTGGGATTGGCTGTACGAGAGGTGAGCGCGTCCACCTCCAAGGGGCGGCACACTACGGCCGTGCGTGAAATGTTCCCTTTGGCCGATGGCGGATTTGTGGTTGACCTTCCGGGATTAAGGTCCCTGGCTTTGTGGGATACAGAACCCGAGGAGCTGGACGGTTACTTCCCGGAATTGCGCGATCTTGTTTCCAGTTGTTATTATAATGATTGCACCCATCAGAACGAACCGGGCTGCGCCGTAAAAACCGCGGTGGATGAAGGCCGCGTTTTCCGAGAGCGCTACGAATCGTATATCAAGCTGCGATTTGGAGAATAAAATTCTTATTCCTACGATAAGTATCCATGACCATGCTTACCTATGAACTGATCACACTCATCCTGCGCAATCCATTCCGGCTTTCTTACGGCGTGAGCGACAGCCGTGATGCCTATTGGATCCGTCTTAATCGTGATGAGGGATGGGGAGAAGGGACCATTCCCCCTTACTACCGGGTCGACTCGAAAGAGTCGACCCAATTTTGGGACAACGCCGCCAACAATAAACGCCCTCTTCCGGATGACCCCGCAGAAATCACTGAGTGGATTGGACCGGGAGGGCCGGCACCGGCGCGCTGCGCCCTGGAGCTGGCTTTATTCGACCGGATCGGAAAGATAAAGGGAGTCTCGCTGTACAAGCTTTTGGGCGTCCCAAAACCCAAGCCACAACCCACATCCTTCACGATCGCCATTGATACGCCAGAAATCATGGCCCAAATGGCCGCGCAAATCCAGGACTACCCGGTAATCAAGGTAAAGTTAGGCAGCGATGATGACGCTGCCCGCCTGGCTGCAATCCGGTCCGTACGGCCCGATGCTCGCCTGCGGATCGATGCCAATGCCGGTTGGACACGTGAAGAGGCCTTACGCAACGTTCACGATTTGGAAAAATATCAATTAGAGATGATCGAACAGCCGTTGGTTAAGAATGATATCGAAGGCCTCGGGTTGGTCCAAAAGACCACGGATATTCCCATCGTAGCAGACGAATCCGTTCAAAGCCTGGAGGATGTAGAAAAGCTGGCAGAGGTGGGTGTGAAAGGCATAAATCTGAAATTGATGAAGCTTGGCGGGATCACCCCCACCATTAAAATTTTGCGCCGGGCGAATGAGCTGGGTTTAAAGGTGATGTTAGGCTGCATGATCGAAACGTCAATTGGGACGACTGCTATGGCCCACCTGGCTGCCCTGGCAGACTGGTTTGATCTGGACGCCCCAATGTTGATTAAGAATGATCCTTTTGACGGCATCCGCTATGATCAACACGTCCATTTCACCATACCAAACCGTCCAGGCATCGGCGTAATTCGGAAACCCACGTCAGCCCTTGCTCCAGGGGTGTGAGCAGCTTTTTAAGCATCGGTACCGTACTTTCATTATCTTTCCGTCTGCAGGTGATAGGATGAATGGTCAAATCAATGCCTTACTGAGTGAAATTTGTGCCCGATTCTCCGACCACAGAACACAACTATGTGATGTAAAGCTGGTGTCTTTCAATGATAATTTATTGCGCCTATCAGGTCGAGTTTTGGACGATACCTGTCTCAAAATTTTAACCCACAGCTTTCAAGAACGCTTTCCTGACATGCAGCTGGATACCAGCCGGGTGCGGATTTTACGCACGCCGTCCCCCTGCATGGTCTATGTCAAAACCAACCTCACCAGCTTGCATGCCGAACCTTCCTGGCTGGCCGAAATGCTCAGCCAGAACACATTCGGCTCGCCGCTCGAAGTCCTTGAGGAGCAAGGGAGCTGGGTCTTTGTCCGCCAGTCAGACGGCTATTTGGGATGGATGTACCGTCCCTACCTCACTGAAATCCCTTCCCCCGCCCCGACATACATCGTATCTGCGCCGGTGACCCTGGTTTACGAGGAGCCAAATGGCGAAAGCGCCCTGCGCAGCCGGCTGATCGGGGGGACATTCGTGCAAATCGTATCCACCCGTGGGTCCTGGGCGCAGATTGACGTCAATACCTGGGGATGGGTCCCGCTTTCCGATCTGCGCGCCCTCAATGATTTGCCGCAAACTACCGGCACCCAGAGCAAGAAAATGATCGAAGATGCCTTTCGCTTGATCGGGGTTCCATACCTTTGGGGCGGGACATCCATAAACGGCATTGACTGTTCGGGCCTCGCTCAACTGGTGCACCGTTGGGTTGGAATTACCATTCCCCGCGATGCCGACCAGCAGTATCTTGCCGGGGCTAAAATTGAACCTCCTTTCCGGCCCGGGGATCTGCTGTTTTTTGGTGAAAATGGCGAGACTCGTGCCATCACGCATGTGGCGATTAGTCTGGGAGATTGGCAAATCATCCATTCGTCTCGTTCTCGAAATGGGGTTTACCTGGATGATGTGCAGGATATTGAGCACCTGCGCGAGAGCTTTTTTGGGGCTGCAACCTTTTTAATTCGATGAGCATTGGCCTGACCTCTGCGGTAGGCCCGCGGGTATTCATTGAGGGCCGTGAACGCGATTATTTCTCCGGAACCGGCTACCTGGGTTTACAGAGCCACCCGGAGGTGCTTCAGGCTGCGCTGGATTGCATCCAGCGTTATGGGTTGAGCACGGCTACATCTCGGGGCGGATACGGAGAGCACCCAATTTACACCGAGCTGGAAGCAGAACTGCGTGCCTTTTTTAATGTTGAAAAAGCTGTTTTCTTCGCTTCAGGGTACCTGGGGGCCACAATTCTGACCCAGGGTTTGAACGGCGAATTCGATCGTGTATTTTTTGACGAGCATTCCCATTTCAGTATATTGGATGCGGCAAAAGCCGCTGGAAAACCGGCCCATTCTTTTCCCCATCTGGATATTCCTGGCTTACACTCCATCCTGAAACAGGAACTTTACCCAGGTGAACGGCCGTTGATTTTTTGCGACGGCATTTTTCCGATTTCCGGTGAGATCTCGCCTCTACCCGGTCTCCTTAAAACCGCGGAGGAATACGGCGGGTGGCTGGTTGTGGATGATGCTCATGCTGCCGGCGTTCTGGGAGCGCACGGTCAGGGAACCGCCGATTTTTATGGCATCCCTCAAAATATTCGCTTGCTGACCAGCGCCACGCTAAGCAAAGCATTAGGCGGATTTGGAGGGGTCATCACCGGTCCTGCGGCGTTGATCGACCGTCTGGACCGCCACTCGCGAATTATCATCGCTTCCAGCCCGCCGCCTTTACCCGCCGCAGCCGCATCGGTTCGAGCGCTTGCGATCGCCCGCCTGCACCCTGAGCTGCGCGCCCGGTTAGCCGAGAATGTCACGCAGGCGCGGAATGGATTGCGCACTCTGGGTTGGGATCTCGCCGACAGCCCGGTCCCAATACTATGCCTGGGGATCCGCCCGGGTATAAGTCTGCAGCGCATCCGCGCTGAGCTTTACCAACGCGATATTTGCATCGCGCATGTGCTGACCTACAGCAGCACGCCAAGCGGGGGCGCGCTGCGCATTGCCATCTTTGCCAATCACTCCCCACAGCAAATCGAGCGCCTGATCAATGAAATGGCGCAAATTTTAAAAAGCTATCCGGTTGTTTGAGCAACCGGATCGCTTTTTTATAACGCAAGTTCAGGTAAAATGACTGCTGATGCCGGATCAGATCTTCAACCGGTTGTCAAAACTGGTCAGGATCTTCATATAATTGGCCCGTTCAAAGGCCGCCGGGTCTGCCACAGCCCGCTGGCTCATGCTGCCCTGCATCTGTTTGATCGACTCGTACTCGAAACTCGTCATCCATTCCGTCAGACCGCTTAAGATACTCGGGACGGTCTTAACCCCATTCGCCAACAGTTCTGAGGCCATCATCGCCACATTCGCGCCCGCCATCATGGCTTTCAGCACGTCCGTGGAGGTGTGCACGCCGCTGGTCAGTGCAAAATCTGCCTTTACCTTGCCGTACAGCATTGCGATCCAGCGCAAAGGCAGGCGTAATTCGGTGGAGTTGCTCAAATTGATCGTTGGCACAACTTCCAATGTTTCGATATCAAGATCTGGCTGCATAAACCGGTTGAACAGCACCAGGCCGTTCGCACCCGCTTTCACCAGGCGTTCAGCCAAGTTCGGCAGCGAGGTGAAGAATGGGCTCAGTTTAACCGCCAGGGGAATGCTGACCTGTTTACGCACGTCTCCCACCAGGTCTACATGTTCTTGTTCTAAATCTACAGCCGAAACATCCGAATCAGAGGGCACGAAATAAATATTCAGCTCCAATGCATCTGCGCCTGCCTGTTCAATTTTCCTGGCATATTCCACCCATCCGCCGGTAGAAACGCCGTTCAGGCTGCCAATCACCGGGATGCTGACTGCTTTCTTCATTTTGCCAATCAATTCCAGGTATTCTTCTGGACCAACATTGTAAGATTCCATGTTGGGAAAGTAGGTTAACGCCTCAGCAAAGGATTCGCTGCCGTGGCTCAGGTAGAAATCCAGGGCTTTGCTTTCATGAATAATTTGCTCTTCGAACAGCGAATACATCACCACCGCTGAGATTCCGGCATCTTCCAGCTTTTTCACCGTATCGACTTTCTTCGATAACGGTGATGCCGAAGCCACCAGCGGATTCTTCAATTTCATACCCAGGTAGGTTGTGGTCAAATCAGGCATATTTGGCTCCTTCACTCGTCAGCAAACCGGTTTTCCCATTCTTCGGCTCGTCAGCCAGTCAGCCATCTGCATGATGAAACGATGATGTTTTCAGACAGCTGACCGGCTGAGTCGCCGAATTGCTGGCCGGTTAATTGCTCACCAGCTACTCTTTTTTATCTCCGGAATTATACTGGATCATCGCCATTTGCTTGTAAAGCTCCCAGCGTTTGCGAACATCTTCGCGGGCGTTTTTCATTAATAGTTCGGCCCGGGCTTCGTCGCTCTGCATCAGCATGCGGTAACGGGTCTCTTTGTAAGCATATTCTTCCACCGGCACCGTCGGATCCTTAGAATCGATCTGAAGTGGGTTCTTGCCTTCATCGATCAAGGCCGGGTTATAGCGATACATTGGCCAGATTCCGGAGGCCACAGCCAGGCGCTGTTGATCCAAACCTTTGCGCATGTCAATGCCGTGCGCAATGCAGTGGCTGTAGGCGATCACCAGCGACGGCCCATCATAGGCATCCGCCTCGAGCATGGCCCGCAGGGTTTGTTGATCGTTATATCCCATGGCAACCTTGGCCACGTAGACGTACCCGTAAGCCATCGCGATCAGGCCCAGGTCTTTCTTGGGTAAGTTCTTACCCTTCGCAGCGAACTTGGCAACGGCCGCACGCGGGGTGGATTTGGATGCCTGGCCGCCGGTATTTGAATAAACTTCTGTATCCAGCACCAGCACATTAACATTGCGCCCGGAGGCCAAGACGTGATCCAGACCGCCGTAACCGATATCGTACGCCCAGCCATCCCCGCCCATGATCCACACACTCTTGCGCACCAGGTAATCCGCCACGCCCTCTAACAGGCGAGCATTATTATCCTTGATGCCGGCGAGTTTCTGTTTGAGAACAGCAACCCGTTCGCGCTGAGCATTGATCCCGGCATCGGATTTTTGGTCGGCATTGAGCAGCTCATCCACCAGGGTATCGCCAAGCTCGCCGGCCAAATTCCTGACCAGCTCTTCGGCAAACTCCGCCTGTTTATCAAGCGTCAGGCGCATACCCAGGCCAAATTCGGCATTATCTTCGAACAGGCTGTTTGACCAGGATGGGCCGCGGCCTTCTTTATTCACCGCCCAGGGGGTGGTGGGTAAATTGGCGCCGTAAATCGAGGTGCAGCCGGTGGCGTTGGCAATGACCGAATGGTCGCCGAACAATTGAGAAACCAGCTTGACATAGGGCGTCTCGCCGCATCCGGAGCAGGCCCCTGAAAATTCGAACAAGGCCGGCAGGAGCTGGCTGTTTTTGATCGTTGTCGGTTGAAAGGCATTCTTGTCCGGGTCGGGCAGGTTCATAAAGAACGCCCAGTTCGCGGCTTCAGGCTCACGTAAATTCACCTGATCGGCCATATTGATGGCCTTGCGCCCAACCTGTGTTTTATCTTTGGCAGGGCAGGCTTCCACGCATAACCCGCAGCCCGTGCAATCTTCCGGGGCAATCTGGATGGTGTATTTCATCCCAGGAAGCTCACGGAATTTGGCATCCAGACTCTTAAAGGTGGCTGGCGCGTCATCCAGGTACCTTGGTTCATATACTTTCTGGCGGATGGAAGCATGCGGACAAACAAACGAGCATTTACCGCATTGGATGCACAGATCAGGCTCCCATACGGGAATTTCCAAAGCAATGTTGCGCTTCTCCCATTGGGAAGTTGCCGTGGGGAATGTGCCGTCCACCGGCATTTTGCTCACTGGCAGATCGTCACCCTCAAAGATCGAAATCGGTCCGATGACATCATGGGCAAAAGCCGGGGCGTTGGCAGGTACTGCCGGGCGCCGTACGAAGGTGCTGCTTACACTGGCCGGCACTTTCACTTCGTGCAGGTTCTCAACCGTGCCGTCCACCGCCGCGAAATTCATGTTCACCACGGCTTCGCCGCGTTTGCCATAAGTCTTTTTAATGGACTTCTTGATCTGCTCGATGGCCTCTTCTTTCGGCAGGATGCCGGAAATTGCAAAGAAGCAAGTCTGCATGATCGTATTAACCCGGCTGCCCATTCCGGTCTTCTCGGCGACTTTGTAACCATCGATCACATAAAATCTGAGCTTTTTCTCAATGATGTCGCGCTGTACTTCGGCCGGCAGATGCTCCCAGACTTCTTCTGGTTCGTAAATGCTGTTCAACAGGAACACCCCGCCTGGTTTGGCGTAGCGCAGCATATCGAATTTTTCCAAGAAGGAAAACTGGTGGCAGGCCACAAAGTTCGCATCGCCAACACCAATTAGATAAGGCGCGCGTATCTCCCGCGGGCCAAAACGTAAGTGCGAAATGGTTACCGAGCCGGATTTCTTCGAGTCATACACGAAGTAACCTTGTGCGCCGTAATCCGTTTCTTCGCCAATGATTTTGATCGAGTTCTTGTTGGCACCCACGGTGCCGTCTGCGCCCAGGCCAAAGAAAACACTGCAAACCGTATCCGCATGCGTGATAGAAAAGGATGGATCAAAATCCAGACTGCTGTGGGACACATCATCATTAATACCCACGGTGAAGTGATTCTTGGGCAAGGCCAGTTTTAGATTGTCAAAAACCGCTTTGGTCATCGCCGGGGTGAATTCCTTCGAGCCCAGTCCGTACCGCCCGCCAACGACCACGGGTTGGGTTTTGAATGCAGAGAGGCCTTCATTGATTCCTTCATTGATGGCGGTCTGCACATCCTGGTACATGGGCTCGCCGGCTGAACCCGGTTCTTTGGTGCGATCGAGCACCGCGATTTTCTTAACCGAAACGGGCAAGGATTGTAAGAAATGCTTGACGGAGAATGGACGGTAGAGGTGAACGGTGACGCAGCCCACTTTCTCACCGTGTTTTACCAGGTAATTAACTGTTTCCTCAACCACTTCCGCGCCGGATCCCATGACCACGATCACTCTTTCGGCATCCGGGGCGCCTGCATAATCAAACAGGTGGTATTGGCGACCAACCAGCTTCGCGAATTTATCCATCGCCTTCTGGACAATTTCAGGTGTGGCGTTGTAATAGGGGTTAACGGTTTCACGGCCCTGGAAATATACATCCGGGTTCTGAGCCGTGCCGCGCAGCTTGGGACGATCTGGGGTGAGGGCGCGTTCACGATGCGCCTGGATAAGTTTATCGTCGATCATCGCCCGCAGATCATCATCGCTCAGCGATTCAATCTTGTTAATTTCATGCGATGTGCGGAAACCGTCAAAGAAATGCAAGAAGGGTACGCGCGCTTCAAGTGTGGCGACGTTTGCGATCAAGGCATTATCGTGGGCTTCCTGCACGGAGCGGGATGCCAACATGGCGTATCCGGTCTGGCGGGTGGCCATTACATCGGAATGATCGCCAAAAATCGATAACGCCTGCGCGGCCAATGAGCGAGCAGAAACGTGAAAAACTGTGGAGGTCAGCTCGCCCGCGATCTTATACATATTCGGGATCATCAGCAGCAGGCCCTGGGAGGCGGTGAAGGTTGTAGTCAACGAACCAGTTTGCAGGGCGCCGTGCACCGCACCGGCAGCACCGCCTTCGGATTGAAGTTCGGCGACCAGCGGGATCGTGCCCCACAGGTTTCTCATACCACCTGCAGCCCATTGGTCAGATAACTCGCCCATGCCGGAGGAGGGCGTGATCGGATAAATCGCGATCACCTCGCTCAGCCTATAAGCGACACTGGCAGTTGCTTCATTGCCATCAATTGTGACTTTTTCACGGGTCATAGGTCTACCTCTCGTAAAAAATGAACAGAACGGTCTGTTGAAACGTTTTGACTAATGAATGTTTTAAAAAAACATAACACTCAACCTAAAGAGTCTACCTTTACCTTCTCATTAATATTAGTTATATCCGTCACGAAATTACCTGTGTCCTGTCACCTTCCACTTCACCATTTTTCTCCTGCTCTTCATTAATAATAGATCATGATTTTTCCTCTCTTCAGCCTGTATAATTCAAGTTATGGTCAACGATGCCCAATGGGAAAAAGAACGGATCCGCAATCTGCAAATCTATATTCAAATATTGGAAAAAACCAGGAAAACTCTATGGGGCTTTCGTTTCAACCCCACTGAGCTTGCCATTTTGGAAGCGATTGATAAGCGCATCAGCTGGTTGTGGCAAATCCTGGCTGTTGCTGCCGGGCTGGCACTTTTTGGAATTTTGTTGGTATTGGTGCGCCTGGTCGCGCGCCACCCGCTGCTGCTTTTGGGTGGAATCCTGGCGGCAGGGTTGGTCGGAATATTTACAGTCATCTACATGTTCCGCCAGGCGCGGCAGCAGATTGCCGATCAGGAAATCCGGATTGCCCAGCTTGAAATCTTTCACCTGGAAGATTTAATCAATGGGCCATTAAATGAATAGCGTTTTCATGCTGAAGAACAGCCTGAAAACGCTACAATCGTTAGAATAAAAACAGGGGATGCCTTATTCCACTTCTGCCATGCTGGTTTCGTTTTTCTTCTGGCGATAAACAATCCGGCCGCGGGTCAAATCGTATGGAGACATTTCCACTCGGACGTGATCACCTAACAGAATACGGATGTAGTATTTCCGCATCCGTCCTGAAAGGTAGGCCAGTACCTCGTGACCATTCTCCAAACGTACCTTGAATTGCGTGGCAGGCAGCGCCTCTACTATTGTTCCTTCGACCTGGATTTTATCTTCTTCTTTCGCCATATTACCTCCGAATTACCCCAGGACAGAACAAGGAAGCCCCAGAGCGCAGAAAATTATACAACCTTACTCCAAGATTTTGCCAAGCTGACGTCGCTTGATCCGCCGGATGGCCTTCTTCTTTTCGACCCGGCGCAGCTCGCTCTTGGAAACAAACCAGCGCTTGCGGCGGACAGTGCTAAGCACACCGCTCTTCACAACCTTCTTGCGAAAGCGCTTGAGCAAACCTTCCTGCGACTCGTTGGGACGCAATGTAACTGTCGTCATGCTTATTTCACCTCCATTCCTGCCCGGGGCTGTACGAATGATGTGGGCTTACATCAAACAAAAAAATCGGCTGCGCAGGTGGGGCAGCCGAGGAAAAGTTCTAAAAATTGCGATCAGCATTCTCGGTGCGACCAGCCTGACCTCCATTACCATAAAGGTTGGCTATTCTGTGCCAAACAACGCACATGAATATCCGCTTAGAATTATAAACAAAATATTAAAATCTGTCAAATAGGAGAATATTATAATACTTTGCTTCGCATTCCTGGAAAGCGGTTTTCTCTTCTTGTATTAAACAGAAAAAGTCTCTTGGCAATGACCTACTCTCCCAGGAAGTTGCCCTCCAAGTACCATCGGCGCTGACGTCCTTAACGACCGGGTTCGGGATGTGACCGGGTGTACCCACGTCGCACAAATCACCAAGAGACTGTTTTCACAGTTTTATCAAATAAATAGCATGTAGGAAAAGAGTATCCAATTCTCTGCACCACACAAGAAACCCTCGGTCATTAGTACAGCTTAGCTACGCACATTGCTGTGCTTCCACATGCTGCCTATCAAGCAGGTAGTCTACCTGCGACCTTACTCCTTGCGGATGAGGGACCTTATCTCGAGGCGAGTTTCCCACTTAGATGCTTTCAGCGGTTATCTCTGCCAGACGTTAGCTACCCAGCTATGCCGTTGGCACGACAGCTGGCACACCAGAGGTCTGTCCACCCCGGTCCTCTCGTACTAGGGGCAGATCCTCTCAAGTCCCTTGCGCCCACAGCGGATAGAGACCGACCTGTCTCACGACGGTCTGAACCCAGCTCGCGTACCGCTTTAACGGGCGAACAGCCCGACCCTTGGGACCTTATCCAGCCCCAGGATGCGATGAGCCGACATCGAGGTGCCGAGCGAAGTCGTCGATGTGAACTCTTGGACTTCACCAGCCTGTTATCCCCGGGGTAGCTTTTGTCCGGTAAGCCACGACCATTCCACACTGTGTCGTGGGATCACTAAGCCCGACTTTCGTCTCTGCTCGACGCGTTGGTCTTGCAGTCAAGCTCCCTTGTGCCTTTACACTCTGCGGCTGGTTTCCATTCAGCCTGAGGGAACCTTTGGGCGCCTCCGTTACCTTTTGGGAGGCGACCGCCCCAGTCAAACTGCCCATCTGGCACGGTCCTCGTCCCCGTTTAGGGGCACAAGTTAGGGTCTAAACATAATCAGGGTGGTATTTCACCGTCGGCTCCACCGAAGCTTGCGCTCCAGCTTCAAAGCCTCCCACCTATCCTACACAGATTGTGTCCAAACTCAATGCCAAATTACAGTAAAGCTCCACGGGGTCTTTTTGTCCTGCTGCGGGTAGGCCGCATCTTCACAGCCATTTCAATTTCGCCGGGTCCCTCGTCGAGACAGTGTTCTAGTTGTTACTCCGTTCGTGCGGGTCGGAACTTACCCGACAAGGAATTTCGCTACCTTAGGACCGTTATAGTTACGGCCGCCGTTCACCGGGGCTTCGGTTCAAAGCTTCGCTTACGCTTACCTCTCCCCTTAACCTTCCGGCACTGGGCAGGAGTCAGCCCCTATACTTCGCCTTTCGGCTTAGCAGAGACCTGTGGTTTTGTTAACCAGTCACTAGAACCATTTCACTGCGGCCCTCCAGCGCTCTTTTCATCACGCCAGAAGGCACCCCTTATCCCTAAGTTACGGGGCTATGTTGCCTAATTCCTTGACGAGGGTTTTCCCGTTCGCCTTGGTATTCTCTACCCGTCTACCAGTGTCGGTTTGCGGTACGGGCACCCGAGAATCATCGTTTAGGGACTTTTCTGGGCAGCAAGGCTCAGCTCACTTATGCCTGTACGGCGCGTCACGGAACCTCAACTCAACCGGCGGGTTTTCCTACCGGTCTCATCGTCTGACGTCCCATGCACCCGCTCTACCAATCGCGGGCTGGCCTACCTCGCTGCGTCCTCCCATCACTCCTCTCAGGTGGTGCCGGAATGTTGACCGGCTGTCCATCACCTACGCCTTGCGGCCTCGGCTAAGGACCCGACTAACCCGACGCGGAATGACCTGGCGTCGGAAACCTTAGACATACGGCGAACACGGTTCTCACGTGTTTTACGCTACTCATGCCTGCATTCTCACTTCAGTCCGCTCCAGCCGTCCTTACGGTCGACCTTCCTCGCTGACTGAACGCTCCCCTACCACTCCCGTCCGAAGACGGAAATCCATAGCTTCGGTACCAGACTTAGCCCCGTTAAGTTTTCCGCGCAGGATCACTCGACCAGTGAGCTATTACGCACTCTTTAAAGGATGGCTGCTTCTAAGCAAACCTCCTGGTTGTTCAAGTAACCCCACATCGTTTCCCACTTAGTCTGGATTTGGGGACCTTAGCTGATGGTCTGGGCTGTTTCCCTCTCGGCCACGAAACTCATCTCCCGTAGCCCGACTGTTATGCTCTGGAGTACTGGCATTCGGAGTTTGATTGGGTTCGGTAAGCACTAAGCCCCCTAGCCCATTCAGTGCTCTACCTCCAGTACTGAACACATAACGCTAGTCCTAAAACTATTTCGGGGAGAACCAGCTATATCCGAGTTCGTTTGGCATATCACCTCTACCCACAGTTCATCCCCTAATTTTGCAACATTAGTAGGTTCGGGCCTCCACGAGCGTTTAGACTCGCTTCACCCTGACCATGGGTAGCTCACCCGGTTTCGGGTCTAATCCTTGCGACTGCCGCCTTATTCAGACTCGCTTTCGCTACGGCTTCGGCTGTCCTGCCTTAACCTTGCCACAAAGATTAACTCGCAGGCTCATTCTCCAAGAGGCACGCTGTCAGGCTTAGCGCCGCGCACCCGGATCTCTCCGGAGCACCGACACGCCATTAGCCCTCCAACTGCTTGTAAGCTTACGGTTTCAGGTTCTTTTTCACTCCCCTAACAGGGGTACTTTTCACCTTTCCCTCACGGTACTTGTTCACTATCGGTCGTCAAGTGTATTTAGCCTTGGAGAGTGGACTCCCCAGATTCCTACCGGATTAGCGTGCCCGGTAGTACTCAGGTACTCGGCGGGAGTCAATCAGCTTTCGCTTACAGGACTGTAACCCTCTTTGGTTGGCTTTCCCATACCATTCTGCTAGCTGATTGTCTTCTGTCTCCCATCTGCCAAGCCCTACAACCCCGCCACAGCAAGCTGCAGCGGTTTAGGCTTTTCCCCTTTCGCTCGCCACTACTCGGGGAATGCTCTCTTTTCCTCAGGATACTTAGATGTTTCAGTTCTCCTGGTTCCCTTCATCCAGCCTATGTGTTCGGCTGGTGATACTGGAGGTTCGCTCCAGTGGGTTTCCCCATTCGGATATCCCCGGATCAACGCCTGTTCACGGCTCCCCGAGGCTTTTCGCAGTGACCCACGTCCTTCTTCGGCACTTGTCGCCTAGGCATCCACCGTAAGCTCTTATTAGCTTCTCCGCGTGATGCAGAGAATTCGATACTCTTTCTTTCCTTCCATCAGATGCTGCCTACATGCTATTTGATTTTTAAGGTGCAGGTCGTGCTGTTTTACCAAGCCTGGGCCAGTTTCCAAGCCCGGTGTGCCTCTCACCTTTGTGCGGAGCACACCGCGTTCCCCAACCAGCCTGATTTGTTAACTTGCTTTTACAGACAAAACGACCCGGCTTTACCACCGGGTCGCCTGGTTCCAGTTCCCTTTGGGTTTCAGCCTTCTATTTTTTGCGTTTATCTGTCGTTGCTACCAAATATCTTCTCCAAAATTGAGGAAGAACCAGTGGAGATGAGGGGATTCGAACCCCTGGCCTCCGCCTTGCAAAGGCGGCGCTCTCCCAGCTAAGCTACATCCCCAGATCCAACAGGTCCAGGTGGGCCTTTCAGGGATCGAACCTGAGACCTCGCCCTTATCAGAGGCGCGCTCTAACCAGCTGAGCTAAAGGCCCGGCTCCCCTTAACAACTGAGAAGTGACAGGAAGCTTGTTTCGTCTTTGTTAGCGCCTCGCCACCGAGCGAGGCTTCGTCTTACTGCTTGGATCTCGAGCTCCCCTCCGAAGAGGTTCGCTCAATTATCCTAGAAAGGAGGTGATCCAGGCGCACCTTCCGGTACACCTACCTTGTTACGACTTCGTCCCAGTCACCAACCCCACCCTCGACGGCTCCCTCCTTGCGGTTAGGATACCGGCTTCAGGTGTTGCCAGCTCCCATGACGTGACGGGCGGTGTGTACAAGGCCCGGGAACGTATTCACCGCAGTATAGCTGACCTGCGGTTACTAGCAACTCCGTCTTCACGCAGGCGAGTTGCAGCCTACGATCTGAACTGAGGGTAACTTTGAGGATTGGCTCCACCTCGCGGTTTCGCTACCTATTGTGTTACCCATTGTAGCGTGTGTGTAGCCCAAGGCATAAAGGCCATGCTGACTTGACGTCATCCCCACCTTCCTCCGGCTTAAGACCGGCAGTCCCGTGTGACACTTGTAACACACAGCGAGGGTTGCGCTCGTTAGCGGACTTAACCGAACATCTCACGACACGAGCTGACGACAGCCATGCAGCACCTGTTCAGGCTCCCCGAAGGGTCGGTCCAATTTCTTTTCCCTACCACCTGTATGTCAAACCTTGGTAAGGTTCTTCGTGTAACATCGAATTAAACCACACGCTCCGCTGCTTGTGCGGGCCCCCGTCAATTCCTTTGAGTTTTAACCTTGCGGCCGTAGTCCCCAGGCGGTGGACTTATCGCGTTGGCTTCGACACCGACGGATTTAAACCCGCCGACGCCAAGTCCACATCGTTTACAGCTAGGACTACCGGGGTCTCTAATCCCGTTTGCTACCCTAGCTTTCGCGTCTGAGCGTCAGTTTTGGGCCAGGAGGCCGCTTTCGCCACTGGTGTTCCTCCGGATATCTACGCATTTCACCACTACACCCGGAATTCCGCCTCCCTCTCCCATACTCTAGTTAGGTAGTTTTGAACGACCTCTCCCAGTTAAGCCAGGAGCTTTCACATCCAACTTTCCTTACCGCCTGCACGCGCTTTACGCCCAGTAAATCCGGATAACGCTCGCCTCCTACGTTTTACCGCGGCTGCTGGCACGTAGTTAGCCGAGGCTTATTCAGAGAGTACTGTCCTTCCTCATCCTCTCTAAAAGTGCTTTACGACCCGAAGGCCTTCATCGCACACGCGGCGTTGCTGCATCAGGCTTTCGCCCATTATGCAATATTCCCTACTGCTGCCACCCGTAGGTGTATGGACCGTGTTTCAGTTCCATTGTGGGGGGCCACCCTCTCAGGTCCCCTACCCGTCATCGCCTTGGTGGGCTTTTACCTCACCAACTAGCTGATGGGACGCAGGCCCCTCTCGAAGTGAATTTCTCCTTCAGTTGTCGAGCTTCTAATCTCCACAACCACATGCGGTATTAGCAATCCTTTCGAACTGTTATCCCACGCTTCGAGGCAGGTCACCAACGCGTTACTCACCCGTTCGCCGCTAAAGACGTATTGCTACATCCTTCGCTCGACTTGCATGTATTAGGCACGCCGCCAGCGTTCATCCTGAGCCAGGATCAAACTCTCCGCAATATTTTTTCACCCTTCCGGGTGTTCATTACGGGGGTCCTAACTCTAACTTACTTCGCTTCCTATCACTCTTCAATTGTTAAGGTTCTGTTTTAACCAGGGCCGTGATTCTACCCTTTCACTCCCGCGCTGTCAAGATTCCGGCACAATTTCGCCGACGTCCTTTTGAGTTTTCGTACTCGCCAGAACCATCGGCTGAGGTGTGCCTTCCCCTTAAGTGCAGTGATGCAGGTTGGCCTTCTTCAATTTTTACCGGACTGCTCTCGCGAGTCCTTGACGTTGTTCGAGACTTTTATTCTACACGCTTTTACCAGGCTTGTCAAGACTATTTTGTTGTCTGACAATTTCGGATTTTTCTGCTCTTCCACCCGCTCACCTGATGAACCTTGAGGCATTAAATTCTCGAAAACCTGTCTCGTTTGTTATCGGTCTTTCCTTGCGGACGAGACCGGCTCCGTTTTTTTTGAGCGGGCTGGATTCTACCGCATTCTCCAACTCTGTCAAGGCTTTTACGCAAATCCATACCATAGAATTTTTCGGATTGGTTTTCTCCTTTATACGCATGTCTTTTACCAACCTGCAGGGAACTCCAGCCGCCCTTCTGGCGTCATTATTGCATCTTCAGTTTCAAATCAGACCAGAGGAGTATAATTACCTCAAATGCAAACAACAACTACTCCCGTCCAAATTCGTAAAGTACCCATGGCCGACCAGTTGATTCTGGCTCTGATAGCCGGTATTCTTTTATTCTTCCTGGTGGCGGGCGCCAGCGTGATTGGATTTGAAATCGCCCACTCAGGAAAAATTTTCCCGGGCATCTCGGTCGGAGGGTTAGAGGTAGGTGGATTGACTCCCGCGGAGGCGACCGGGCGCGTAATAGATACCTTTACCTACCCTCAAAGCGGGCGCTTGTTCCTCCAGGATGGAAAACAGGCCTGGCCGCTCACCCCGGCTGAATTAGGCTTATACCTGGATCCAGAGGCTTCGGTCAGCCAGGCGTATGAAATCGGCCGCAAGGGTAATCTCTTCTTAAATGTGGAAACTCAATTTCGTACCTGGCAGTCGCCGGTCAATCTATCTCCGGTGTATATCTACGACCAGCGCCGTGCCCACCAGTACCTGACAAACCTGGCAGCCCAAATCAATAAACCGGTCGTGGAAGCCAGCGTCGGCCTGAACGGGGTCGAAGTGCAGGTGCGCTCCGGGCAAACCGGGCGCGAGTTGGATGTCCCGGCTACCCTGGAACGGATTTCATCCCAAATTCAAGGCCTGCAGGATGGAGTCATTCCGCTGGTGGTAATTGAGACCAAACCCGTGATCCTGGATGCCTCGGCCCAGGCAGATCTGGCGCGCCAGATTCTCAGCGCGCCCCTGGAGCTGCACATGCCGGAAAATCAGCCGGATAAAGTAGGCCCGTGGACTTTCGACGTCAAAACCCTGGCCGGGATGTTGAATGTGGAGCGCGTCAAGCAAGATGACAACAGCGAAAAATATGAAGTCTCTGTAGACAGCAGCAAGCTGCGCACTTTCTTGAACAACCTCTCACCGTCTTTGGCCCTGACGCCTCAAAATGCACGCTTCATTTTCAATGATCAAACCCACCAGCTGGAAGTGATCCAACACGCTGTGATCGGGCGCGACCTGGATGTCGAAGGCACTTTAAAAGCCGTGCAGGGCAACCTTTCCAGAAACGACCACACCGTTCCCCTGGTCTTTAATGTGATTAAACCGCCCGCCAGTGACGACACCACAGCCGAGCAGCTCGGCATTCGCGAGCTGGTGCGCCAGGAAGTTTCTTATTTCTATGGTTCCAGTGCAGCTCGCGTCCAGAATATCACTGCCGCATCCAGCAAATTCCATGGCGTTTTGGTGCCGCCAGGCGCGGTCTTTTCAATGTCTGACACCATCGGCGATATCAGCCTGGATAATGGCTTCGCCGAAGCGCTCATTATTTTTAATGGCCGCACGGTCACCGGTGTAGGCGGCGGTGTTTGCCAGGTCAGCACGACCCTTTTCCGCACCGTATTTTTTGGCGGTTACCCGATTGTACAGCGATATGCCCATGCTTACCGGGTCAGTTACTATGAAAAAGTGGCTGGCAACCGCATTGATGCGCGCCTGGCGGGCCTGGATGCAACCGTTTTTGTACCCCTGGTCGACTTTAAGTTTAAAAACGATTCGTCCAGCTGGCTGCTGATGGAAACGTATGTCAATCCCAAAGCCGCCACCCTGACCTGGAAATTCTATTCCACCTCCGATGGCCGTAAAGTGACCTGGGATACCACTGGCCTGACCAATATCGTTCCGGCGCCAGATCCGGTTTACCGCGAGAACCCGGATTTACCCAAAGGGAAAATAAACCATATCGATTATGCGGTCGAGGGCGCGGATGTATCCGTGACCCGCACGATCACGCGCGACGGACAGGTGGTTGGCAGGGATGTGGTCAGCACGCATTATGTCCCCTGGCCCGATCAATATGAATACGGTCCAGGAACGGATCTGCCCACGCCGACGCCGAAAAATGACTGACCCGTTTTATCCCGAGGGGTGCTATACGCCCCTCAATTCTTTTCCACGGACGTGGTAAAATATCCTATCTTCTTGTTGGAGTAGATATGGTCAATCAAGATTTACTTGAAATACTGCGCTGCCCGGCCTGTGTACGAGAAAAAGATGGGCTGTTGGTTCTGGTTCGGGATACCTGGTTAGTTTGCCAGGATTGCGGCCGAAAATATCCTATTGTCGAAGATATTCCGGTGATGCTGATCGATGAAGGCGATAAATGGGTGCAGCAAACGGTTGATGCCCTCCCAGTGCCTCCACCGCGGCCCAGTTAACCCGCAGCGAGAATTACCTGGTTCGGAGAAGAATACTCTCTCTGGCTGCAAGTGGGTGTGACCAAAGGTGGAACAATCCTTGCATAGTGTTACTGCATTCACACCCCACATTCAGGAATGATTTATGGCTCAATCACAATTTCGCCCTATGGTCAAACCTCGTCGGAAAAAAATTGATAACCTGACGCTGATTCTGGCCGCATTATTCTTAGTTGTCGCCGTCATTACCGCAATCGTCGCTTTTTCGCTTGTAAAAAACTTTGTCCAATCCTGGTCGATGACCAGCGTGGAAGGCATCAACCTGCCCCAGCCCACAAAGGTGAACGCCCAGGGTACGCCGATCCCGGTTAACGTTCCCCTTCAATCTTCCTCGGGACCTCCTGCCCAACCCTGGGACGGCACCAGCCGGGTTACCCTGCTGATGATCGGCCTTGATTATCGCGATTGGGAAGAAGGCGGCGCCCCGCGCAGCGACACGTTGATGCTGCTCACCCTGGATCCGCTTAGCAAGACTGCCGGTATATTGTCGATCCCTCGCGATATGTGGGTCAACATTCCCCAGGTCAATACGTACGCCAAAATTAACGAAGCCTACCGTTACGGCGAGGTGTACAAACTACCCGGAGGCGGACCAGGCCTGGCAACTGAGACTGTGCACAGTTTTCTGGGCATCCCGATTAACTATTATGCCCAGATCGATTTTTATGCCTTCGAGAAATTTATCGATGAAATCGGCGGAATCGATGTGACTGTCGACGAAGAATTAAAAGTAGACCCCCTGGGGCGCAATCCAGACGGTTCGAGCAATACCGTTTACCTCAAACCTGGCGTGAATCACCTCAACGGCGGTGCCGCTCTCGGTTTTGCCCGCATGCGTTATACGGAAGGCGGCGATTTCGATCGCGCCAACCGCCAGCAGCAGGTCATTCTGGCCATTCGCGACCGCGTGCTCAGTCTCAATATGCTTCCCACGCTGATCGCCAAGGCCGGCAACATTTATCAGGACCTTGCTGGTGGGATCAAGACCAATCTCACCCTGGATCAGGTGCTCAAGCTGGCATTATTTGCCCAGCAAATATCTCCAGATCAAATTAAAAAAGGCGTCATTGGTCCGCCGGAACAAGTTGAGTTTGCCAAGTCTCCCACCGGCTTGGATATTCTCATCCCGATCCCCGATAAGATTCGTCTGCTGCGCGATGAAATCTTTACCACTGGCGGACCTGCCAGTCCGGCGGCAGTCGATAAGAATCCTGCGGCATTGATGAAAGTTGAAAATGCCCGGGTATCTTTCAAAAACGGCAGCACAACCATTGGCCTGGCAACCCAGACCACGGATTACTTCCGTAATAACGGGGTCAATGTGGTCGAGACTGGGAACGCTGACCGGGCTTATACCAACACCCAGATTTATATCTACAACGGAAAACCTTACACTGCGGCCTTCCTGGCGGACATTATGAAAGTACCCTCCAGCCAGATCATCAATCAGTACCAACCGGATGCGAACATTGATATTATGGTGGTGCTTGGCCAGGATTGGGCGCGCGCCAATCCCATGAGCAAATAATCTGATAATAAAAAAATTCGCGGCTTATCGCCGCGAATTTTTTTATGGTTGAGTGAAAATGACTTTCACTCCGCCTGCAAACATCTCACCGCTGTCGGCTTGCCTGCAATCTTGAATTGACAGTCCGGTGACCACTTCGCCGTTATCCCCGGCGCGCACCGCGTAGAGGATGCTCGGGAACATTTGAAAATCAGCATAGCCAGGATTGATCTCAGGCGCAAGGCCGGTATAAAAGACGTCAAGCCCGTTGGGCGGCCAGGTAACTCGAATTTGCACCCCGGGGACCGGTTCTCCGGCCTTATTGTACACCTCCACCTTCAGCATACCGGGTAAATTAGGATCACATACCGCTTGCTTATCTGAAAAAGCATACGGCGCGCCCAGGGTGGGTGTCGGGCGCTGGGTAGGCCTGGGAGTGATGGTCGCCTCCGGGGTATTGGTCGGGGTCATCGTAGGAGGGATCGTCGCCGTGCGCACCGCCAGGCCGGGGTCTAGCGTCGCGGTCGGACTGAGCTGGAGGGTGGGAGTATTCGTAGACGCAGGCGTTGCTGTAACTACGGTTGGGGTAATGGGAACCGTTGGCTTGGGGTTATACGCTTCTGCCAGCATCGCCAGTGCTTTTCCCTCCCTTCCTTTCAAATCAGCCATACGTTGAGCCTGGGCAGATAGCGCCTGCGCCGGGCTGCTGTCATTCAATAACGACAGCCGCTGGCGAGCCCTTCCCAGGTTCCCATCCACCTCGTAAGCCATGGCGATCATCGCCCGATAGGTATCCTTGGCTCCCACATTCAACAAATTTGGCGCGGCTTCAACGTACTGCACCGGCTCAACCAACCTGGAATACACCAGCCCGGCAACCAGACCGATTAACAGCCCGGTAAGCAAATACCACGGACCGCGGTTCTCTCTCATGGTTGTACCCCGGTGGTAGGCGTGGGTTCGCCCGGGGTAGTCAGCAGGGCCTGGGCCAATCGTCCTAACAGCTCTAGGTCGCGCTGGTCATAGCCCAATTCACCGGCCTTTATCACCGCAATTTGTGAGAGGCGGGCTGGCGTTTCTCCTTCTAAGAATTCAAGCCGCTGGTTGGCCTTGCTCAGGTCCTTTTCCGAGGCGTAAATTTGCGCCACCATCAGCACATAATCCGTCCGGTAATCGCTGCGCAGGGCGGTTGGAGAAACTTCGCCCATCGCCGCGGGGCTGAGGTACCAGCCAATCACCAGCCCGGCAGTCGCGCCGATTAATATGCTGAACAAGAACCAGAAGAATCGACTGACGTGCAACCCCGCCCTAGCCTTTTTGCATGGGAATGCGAACGCCAGATTTTCTGGCAAAGGCAGCCGCTTCGGCGTAGCCGGCATCAACATGCCGTACCACTCCCATTCCCGGATCTGAGGTTAAGACCCTCTGCAGCCTCCGAGCAGCCTCGGGCGTACCGTCAGCCACGATCACCTGCCCGGCGTGCTGGCTAAAACCAATGCCCACCCCACCCCCATGGTGAAATGATACCCAGGTGGCCCCATTGACGGCGTTGATCAGGGCATTCAGAATAGGCCAATCACTGATCGCATCCGAACCGTCGCGCATGCCTTCTGTCTCGCGGTTAGGTGAAGCGACCGATCCGGAGTCCAGATGGTCGCGGCCAATCACGATCGGCGCGCTAAGCTCACCGCTGGCAACCATCTCATTAAATTTCAGCCCGGCCCTGGCCCGTTCGCCGTATCCTAGCCAGCAGATGCGCGCCGGCAAGCCTTGAAACGGCACCTTTTCACGCGCCATAGCCAGCCAGCGCTTCAGGTGCCCATCCTCAGGGAAAAGCTCCAGCACTGCCCGGTCGGTCTTGTAGATATCCTCCGCGTCCCCCGAAAGCGCCACCCACCGGAAGGGTCCTTTACCTTCACAGAATAATGGGCGGATGTAGGCCGGTACAAATCCCGGAAAGTTGAAAGCGTCCTTAACCCCGCTGTCAAACGCGCGCTGGCGCAGGTTGTTGCCGTAATCAAACACCTCGGCGCCGCGCTTTTGAAATGCAAGCATAGCTTGCACATGGGCAGCCATTGACCGCAGCGAGAGGCGTTCGTAATCCGCGGGCACCTCCTGGCGCAAACGTCCGGCCTCCTCAACGCCCATCCCGGCTGGCACGTACATCATCACATCATGGGCCGGGGTCTGGTCGGTGACCACATCCGGCGTGATCCCGCGTATCACCAGCTCCGGAAAAATTTCGGCGGCATTCCCGATCAGGCCAATGGAACGCGGAACCTGCTGTTCGCGCGCCTCCTCAACCAGGGTCATCGCACCTTCCAGCGTATCTACCACCTCGTCCACGTACCCGATCTCCTGGCGGCGCCTGGCGCGGGCCGGGTCGACTTCCACCACCAGCCCCACCCCACCGTTCATGGTGATCGCCAGCGGCTGGGCGCCGCCCATTCCGCCCAATCCGGCGGTCAGCACAAACTTTCCACGCAGCGAACCCCAGCCGCGCTGTACCGCCAGCGAGGCCAGCGTCTCGTAAGTGCCCTGCAAGATGCCCTGGGTGCCGATATAAATCCATGAGCCGGCTGTCATCTGGCCAAACATGATCAGCCCTTTAGCCGCCAGCTCGTCAAAATAAGATTGAGTGGCCCAATGCGGCACCAGGTTGGAATTCGCGATTAAAACCCGTGGGGCATCGGGATGGCTTTGAAAGACCGCCACCGGTTTTCCGGATTGGATAAGCAGCGTTTCATCATCTTCCAGGGTCTTCAAGGTCTCCAGAATGGCGTCGAATGCTTCCCAGCTGCGCGCGGCCTGCCCGCGCCCGCCGTAAACCACCAGGTCATCGGGGCGTTCCGCCACTTCGGGGTCCAGGTTGTTCTGGATCATTCGATAGGCGGCCTCCGTCAGCCAGGATTTGCAGGTGATTTGGGTGCCGCGCGGGGCGCGCACCGGTCGAGGACCAGACATAGATACCTCCTTCGCATTAGACCGCTGGTTTAGATTATACGTTTAAAACCCATTTTTTGTGGGTAGAGCGGGCTATGCTATACTCAAACAGGGTTATGCGCCCAGGTTGGTGCGTGCGTGCCCCATGATAACTCGCATGCAGAGAAAGGCCAGAAAATGCCCATTCGCTTGCTTACGAACGCCAGGATCATCACCCCCGCAGGTCCTCTTTCGCCTGGATGGATGCTCACTGTAGATTCCCGCATCGAAAGCCTGGGGACAGGCCAACCGCCAGTATTTGAGCCAGGGACGGCTGTTAAAATCACCGACTGCCAGGGGCATCTTTTGATGCCGGGTTTCATCGACCTGCACGTCCACGGTGCTTTGGGGCATGAAGTCATGGATGCCGACCCGGACGGGCTGCGTGCCATGGCGCGTTTTTATGCTGCCCATGGGGTCACCGGCTTTCTGGGAACCACCTGGACTGCCAGCCGGAATGCCATCCGCAAGGTCCTGCAAACCCTGGGACCGCTCACCGGGTCTATTCCTGGCGGAGCCAGCCTGCTAGGCTTTCATCTTGAAGGCCCGTATTTGAATCCCACCCGCTGCGGCGCTCAAGATAAAGCCCTCATCCGCCGCGCCGACCCCACGGAAGCCGTGGAATTCCTGGAGACCGGCCTGGTGCGCCTTGTAGCCCTGGCTCCGGAGTTTCCTGAAAACCTGTGGCTGGTCGATGAATGCCTGCGGCGCGGCATCACTGTTTCAGCCGGGCATACCGACGCTACCTACGAACAGATGGCAGATGCCGTCCGGCACGGTGTGCGCCAGGTGACCCACTGTTTTAATGCCATGAGTCCTTTTAATCACCGCGCTCCTGGGGTAGTGGGGGCCGCCCTGTCATTCCCGGAAATCCGCTGCGAGCTGATCGCCGATAATATTCACATCCATCCTGCCGCCATGCAGGTTGCGCTCAACGCCAAGGGCCCCGAAGGATTGATTCTGATCACCGACGCAATCCGCGGCACCGGCCTGCCGGAAGGCGAGTACCCGATTGACGATCACCGCCGCATGATCATCAAGGACCACGCCGCCCGCCTGCCAGACGGCACCCTGGCCGGCTCGGTGCTCACCCTCGAACGCGGATTGCTCAACCTCGCAGCCGCGGCTAACCGCCCGCTGTCTGAATTATGGTCCACCGCCAGCCGCAATGCCGCCCAGGCCATCGGCCTGGGGCAGCGCAAAGGCTCTCTGGCCCCCGGTTTTGACGCCGACCTGGTGCTGCTGGATGCGAACGGCAATGTAGAAATGACTTATGTTGCCGGCGAGCACGTATATACCTCCCATCCAAACCCAATTTGATAGCTTGGTCGGGGGGAATAATGTTACAACCTCAACAGATTGTAAATAACAATCGGCGTTTCTGGGGAGCCTCACCATCCTGGCAGGCTTGTTGTTCTTGCGCGTCGTCATCGATGAGGAATCAAGGTTGTAAAAATTTTACAGTGTTTGGGCCAGTTCCACTGGCCCAAACACTGTATATAGTTAGTTCATTTGGATTTCGTCAAAGCGGAAAATATGCGCGCTGCCTTCGCGCCAGAAGGCCGGTACCCGGTCCAGCGGGGCGCTGACCTCTACCCACGCCCCTCCTTCGTAAACGACCCCATTCCAGGCATCTACCCAGTTTACCCCTGTCGGCAGGTACACTGAACGCCCGCGCGCGCCCTCATCCAGCACCGGTGCTGCCAATAAATCCGGGCCGAACATAAACTGGTCGCTCACATTCCAGACCGCCGCATCTCCGGGAAAATCGACGAACAAAGGTCGCATCGGCGGCAGGCCTTTCGTATGGGCAGTTTTCATTTGCGCCAGGATATACGGTTTGAGCCGCTCCCGTAAAAACAGCAGATGCCTGATGATAGCATAGGCTTCCTCGCCGAAGGACCACACTTCGTTTGGCCCGGCTGAGCCCCCCGCGCTGCTGTCCCCCGGCAACCGCGCCCCATGCAGGCGAAACAGCGGGCAGAACACCCCATATTGGAACCAGCGCACGATCAGTTCCTGGAAATAGGGTGAGTTTACATCCCCACCGTGAAAACCGCCAATATCTGTCGTCCACCAGGGGATGCCGCTCATGGCGATATTCAATCCCGCCGCCACCTGTGCCCGCAGCACCTCAAAGCGCGAGGCGATATCCCCCGACCAGACTGCCGCGCCATATCGCTGGCTGCCCGCCCAGGCAGAACGTGAAAGGGTGATGATCTCCTCTTCGCCTTCCAGGCGCATCCCCTCGTGAAATCCCTGCTGATGCAGCAGCGGATAAATGCAGCCCACTTCCAGGGCCGGTCCGAGGTGGTAATGCACCAGGTTGTGATCAAAGGGGATTAATTCCGGTTCATCTGCATCCAGCCACCAGACTTTGATGCCATGTTTATAATAGTTTTCGCGCACCCGTTCCCAGATGAAACGGCGCGCTCCGGGATGAGTGGCATCGTAAAAAGTCAGAGGCGCATCTCGCCCGGGGAAGGTATCATATAAAAACATTTGCACCTGAGAGCCTTGTTCGGAGCGCGCCAGGTAGCCCAGCGAGTGCATTTTCTGGTAGTTTTCGCTGTAGATGTTGACCGCCGGCCAGACCGATACCATCAGCCTGACCCCCATCTCATCCAGCTCTTTGACCATCGCCGCCGGATCAGGCCAACAGGCAGGATCAAATTTCCATTCTCCCATCATCGTCCAGTGAAAATAATCGGCCACAATTACAGCCAACGGAAGTCCGCGCCGTTTATACTCGCGCGCCACCGCCAGCAGCTCATCCTGGGTGCGGTAGCGTAGCTTGCACTGCCAGAATCCTGCCGCCCATTCTGGCAGCATGGGGGCATGGCCGGTCACTTCGGCATAACGTTCCAACAGGTCCGCGGGTGAATCGCCCACCACCAGGTAATAATCCATCTGGCGCGTTGCTTCTGCTACCCACCGCGTCTGGTTAAACCCCAATTCCGCCTGCCCAATAGCAGGATTATTCCACAAGAAGCCGTAGCCGCGGTTTGAAACCAGGAATGGGATGCTGACCTCAGTATTACGCTGTTCCAGCCCAATCACACAGCCTTTGTTATCCAGACGGCCGTGCTGGTGTTGGCCCATTCCGTAAAAGCGTTCGTTTTCAAAAGGTAAAAATATCACCTCAAGCCGGTAAGCTCCCCCACCTGCCGGGCGCCAGCGCCGGGCTGGCGGTCGGGTGAAATGTGCTTCTGGCTCGGCCGCCAATAATTCCCCGGTTCGGGCGTGGAAATAACACAGGCGCCCATCTTTCCCCATTTCCACCATTATTTTTCCATTTTGAAGCGCAGCCCCATTTTCAGTCACCTCAATCTTCGTGGCGTAGGCCGGGATCGGTTCGATAGACAAGGCATGGGGAACTTCCATAAATTCGTTCGCCAGCGTCGCCTGAACGCGCACGCCATCCAGACCCCAGGGCCGGATCACCACCGTTTCCTGTTCGCAGCGCCAGACCAGGTTTTGAGCTTCAATCTGAAAAGTTCCATCCATAACGGCCTCCACAAAAAAAGTTCAGCGATACGATCATTGGATACTTACAGTTGATTAATCCATGCCTGCTTTTTGCATAAAAATTAACCTTAAATATTCTACGATCAATTCCAATCCGCGCCGCAATTTGAAGTGGTCAAATTGAATGATCTGCAAGGTATGCCTGCCGTGTGAAATTCAGCCACCATAGCGGAGCCAATCCGGGATGGATCCCCTGCCAGAAACGCGATAACGCTGGGACCCGCTCCAGAAATGGCAGCGGCCGCGGCTCCGGCTTTCTGCGCGGCTGCCATGGCCTCGGCTGCGCGGGGAATGATCGGCAGCCGGTAGGGTTGGTGCAGCCTGTCATCCATCGCCTTACCCAGCAGTGCTAAATCACCGCTGCGCAGCGCCTCTACCACCAAAATGGCGCGTCCCATGTTAAATACCGCGTCCGTAAAAGCTACCTGCCTGGGCAGGGCAGCCCTGGCAGCACGCGTAGGGAATTCAAAATCGGGCAGAACCACGGCAGCCGATAAAACCGGAACATCAAACCGGCGAACCAACCATTTTTGGTCGCCTGTCTCGGAAACAACCACCAACCCCCCGTTCATCGCCGCGGCAGCATTATCCGGGTGGCCTTCCATCTGGATGGCTATCTCCAGGATTTGATCGCGGTTAAGCGGTGTACCTGAAATCGCGTTCGCGCCCAACAGACCCAATAAGGTCGCCGCCGCGCTGGAACCCAGACCCGAACCCAATGGGATCTGGTTGGTGCAGCGCACAAGCAATCCCGGCACAGGTTGCTTTACCCGGTAATAGAATTCTTCAACCGCTTTTAGCACCAGGTTCGTCCGGTCAAGGGGCAGGATGCCCTTCCCTTCGCCCGCCACCTCGATTGTCAGGCCGCGTTCCACCGGTTGGAAAACCGCTTTATTCCATAGATCCAATGCCAAGGCCAGAGTGTCAAAGCCCGGCCCAAGATTTGCCGTGGTTGCCGGCACGCGCACGGTGACCGCAGATACCATTCTTCCTCCAATAATCTTCTTCGGACCAGGAGCACAATTCACGAACCAGGTTTTCCCGGCTTCTGGAAATAAAAATAATCCTAAGGGTTTAAAACTGCTTCCAGGGCTTTAAGATTTGCGGCCAGAACCCGGGGTTTAGCCATCGAACTGGCAATAACATCCGGATCCTTCAGCCCATGTCCGGTGCAGACCGCCACTACCTTCTGCCCGCGCACATCCATTCGCCCGCTGCGCAGCTCGTGCGCCAGACCAGCCAGGCCGGCTGCCGAGGCGGGCTCTACCCAGACCCCATTCTTCGCCAGAAGGCGCTGCATTGCCAGGATCTCATCATCGCTGACCGCCATGATCTGGCCCTGAGATTCTTCCGCCGCCTGCAGGGCCTGCTCGCCCCGCGCCGGGCGTCCAATCCGAATCGCCGTGGCGACCGTCTCAGGATGATCGACCGGGTGACCCAGCACCAGCGGGGCCGACCCGGCTGCCTGCACGCCCAGAATATGCGGCAGGCCGGTTTGTTTCAGGTGGTGATACTGCTGAAATCCCATCCAGTAAGACGTGATATTCCCGGCATTTCCCACGGGCAGGCACAGCCAATCCGGGGCCCTATCCAGCACATCGCATATTTCAAAGGCCGCCGTTTTCTGGCCTTCCAGACGGAATGGGTTCAGCGAGTTGACTAGTGCAATCGGGTGGCTCTGGCTGATCTGCACCACCAGGGTCAGCGCGTCGTCGAAAGAGCCCTGGATCTGGATCACCTGGGCGCCGTATGCTACCGCGCCGGCCAATTTTCCGGCGGCGACCTTCCCTTCGGGGATGATCACGATCGAATGCATTCCCGCCCGGCTGGCATAAGCCGCAGCAGACGCCGCTGTATTGCCGGTAGATGCGCAGATCACGGTCTTAACATTCCTTCCGGCGGCCTCGCTGATGGCAGCGGTCATCCCGCGATCTTTGAATGAACCGGTGGGGTTCAATCCCTCAAATTTAACCCATAAATCGAAGCCCCCACCCAACTCTTCCGCCAGACGCGGCATGGGGATCAATGGGGTATTGCCTTCCAGTAAGGTGATAGGGGTGGTATGGCGTGGAAGATCCAATAAATGGCCATACCTGGCCAGGACGCCGGTGTAGCTCACAGGGTTCTCCTCCGGCTGGAAAATATCTGGGGGGTGATTTTTCGCAGCCTCGATGCTGAATAGAAAAAAAACCAGAGGTTGTCCTCTGGCTTGATTATACTCGGGGGATATTAAATTAACAATCTGCGCCAATTCTTCCCACCATCCGGTGGTTTTTACTCTTCTGGGATGATCTCGAATTCGTACGTGATTTCAGCTATGCCCCGCACCGTCGCGGCGACCGAGCAGTATTTTTCTTCCGCGAGGGCGATGACCTGCCCCACGGATTTTTCTGTCAGTCCTTTGCCCTTCAAAATATATTTCAAGTGAAATTTTCGGAAAGTCCAGGGGGCTTCGTCATCCTGAACGGCTGAAGTTTGAATCTCCAGGCTGCTGAGCGGCGTGCGTTTTTTGGCCAGAATTTCGACGACATCCACCGCGGTACAGGATGCCAGGGCAACCAGCAGCAGGTCCGAGGGCTTCATGCCCACCCCTTCATCCGGGGTAGAAATCACAACCGAGTGTTTGGTCGAATCCATCCCCACAAATTGCTTGCCGGTTACCCAGCGGACATTGGCAGATGCCATTTTTGTCTCCTCGTGATTATTTATTGCTGAACAACAACCAGGATCATCCGGCTTTGCCCAATAAAACGATTAAATCTTTTAACAGTTCTTCACGTTGGGCGCGGTCGCCAGGATCACCGCTTAACAAACACCGGCTGGCGTATTCTTCTATAAACGCCAGGCTGGCTCCCTGCACTGCGGAACGGATGGAGGCAAGCTGCTGCAAGATCTCGCGACAGTCGCGTTCTTCTGCCACCATCCCCTGCACACCGCGCACCTGCCCTTCGATGCGCCGCAGCCGGCGCACCAACTGGTCTTTCGCTTCAGCATCTGTTAATTTCATGGTTATTTTGGTGTGAGCTGTCACGCAGCTCGTTATTTTACCCTCAGGAGAACCTGCCGGTCGACGAACAGGAGCTGCTCGCCGCATTCACAGATGAGGTGGTGGAAAACCCGCGCGTGGCGAAAGTCGATATCTGCTTGCGCGTATCCGGGCTTCCGCAGGATGGGCAAACTGGAGTCTGGTCCTGTTCGGACATACGGACCAACTTTTCAAACGGCTGACCGCAGTCGCGGCAAAGATATTCATAAAGCGGCATAGATATAACCTCAGCGATAATATACTATAGTGGAGTATAGCATATTGGGTTGAATGCGTCAATCAAAAGGTGATATTTATTACGGGTTGCACTATGACCTTCAGGCCAACAAAGCCCGAACCTCAGACAGCGCCTGGGAGGTCTCCAGGAACTGCACGGCTTTCATCCCTAACCGCCGGGCAGCTGCCACATTGGCCGAAAGATCATCCAGGAACAGGGCTTCCCCTGGCTCCACCCCCATTTTCTCCAACGCAATCTTGTAAATACGTTCGTCCGGCTTGGCGATCCCCTCTTCAGCCGAGATGATCATTTCGTCGACCAGGTGATCGAAGCCAAAGATCGACGTGAACATCGCGCGCGCATCGCTCCCCGCGTTACTTAAAATGCCGGTGCGGTATTTCGGCCGCAAGCCCGCCAGAAATTCAGCCACTTCCTCATTTAACCTGCGCCGGCTCATCGTGCTGCGTTTTATCCATCGCACCAGAAGCGGGCTTAACCGCCAGCGTTTGCCCATTCGATCCCAGATTTCGCTTTCTGGAATCCTGCCTTCCATAATGGCCTGCATATAGGGCGAATCATCCTGGGAGAGAATAATGGATGATATGATCTCATCCTTCCCTAGACCCAAAAGGCGCTGCCATTTTTTCATCCACCCCCGGTCCGGGGTTTTATACAATACGCCGCCAAAATCAAATAAAACTGCTCGGATCGCCATGATCTTTACCTCTATAATCACCTAATTTTACCAAATCTATTAATTTCGCATAGAAGCCGCTTGACAATGAACAAATGTTCTGATATTATATAGTACAAATGATCCAATCATCGGATCGAAAGGAATGGGCATCATGGCCAGACGAAGCGAGGGATTGAGCGAAAGACATCGAAAAATCATGGATTTTCTAGACCGGTTTCAAGATCAAAGCGGTTATTCTCCATCGATCCGCCAGATCGGTGACAGCATTGGCGTTAAATCTACATCGTTAATCGATTACTATCTTAACCAACTGCAACAAATGGGCTTCATCGACCGCGATGAACATGTGTCGCGCAGTATTCGCGTTCTCAAGACCCCTTCAATGACCACGCGCGTGACCGAGGTCGTGCGCTCGGCCTCCAATGCCCTGGCGGATATGCTGCGCGTGCCGATTATGGGCCGCATCGTCGCCAGCGCCCCCATCCCGGTGCCTGCTTCCGACCTGAATTACTTTGACTCAGAATCAGGTGTCGATATTGCTCGCAGCTTGCTGCCCGCCAAGGAAAAAGTCAGCGATCTCTTTGCCCTCGAAGTTTCCGGAGACTCGATGATTGACGCCATGATCAATGATGGCGACCTGGTGATTATGAGAAAAGCTCAAGAAGCGCACAACGGTGAGATGGTGGCCGTCTGGCTGGATGATAATGACGAAACTACGCTTAAATATTTTTACCGCGAAAACAACCGCGTCCGCCTGCAGCCGGCCAATCCGACCATGGGGCCGATTTATATCGATAACCCTAAGAGCCTGCGCATCATGGGTAAAGTGGTGATGGTCATTCGCCAGGTAAAATCCGTCGCCGTCTGAAAGACGCCAAAATAAATTGCTAAAGAAAAAATCGGCTCGCGCTGCGGGCCGATTTTTTCTTAAATTGATCCAGGAAATTTTAAAAAAACAACCGGCCAAAAAAATTTGGCCGGTCGTAAATGTACACCTGTAGGTTAGGCGACTTCAACCACACCGCCAGCGGCTTCGAGCTTGCCCTTGGCGTCAGCAGCGGCCTGCTTGGAGACGGCGGTCATCACCTTGGCTCCAGCAGTCTCGGCCATAGTCTTGGCTTCCACCAGGCCAAGGTTGGTGAGCTGGCGAATCACTTTGATGACTTCGATCTTCTTAGGACCGGGCTCTTTCAAGACGACGTCGAATTCAGTCTTTTCTTCGACTGGTTCAGCAGCGGCAGCAGCGGGAGCGCCAGCAGCAGCGACGGCAACCGGGGCAGCAGCGGACACGCCCCATTTTTCCTCAAGTTTCTTGACGAGGTCGGCAGCTTCCAAAACGGTAAGCTTGCTCAGCTCTTCAACTAATTTTTCCAGATCAGCCATTTCGAAAATCTCCTTACTTTCTTTTGAACGTTTTAAATTTTGATCGACATATTTTCAGTGAAATGCAACCGCTTGAACGCCTGCCGTACTTTCACTGGCATCAATTCCAGCCTATCCAGCGGTCGGGACAGCCTCTGCGGGCTGAGAATATGCTTTGAAAACATAGGCCAACGAGCGGGCAGGTTCGTTGATCGTGCGCACGAGTTTGCCAGCCGGAGCCTGGAGCAAGCCCAACAGTTTGGCACGCATAACGGGCAGCGGCGGTAGTTCGGCCAGGGATTTGACATTATCGGCAGATACCTCGCGCCTGTCCATGTACCCGCCCTTCAGCTTGTACACTTCGCTGTTTTTGGTTACCTCGAGAAAGACTTTGGCAACCGCCGGAACATCGTTGACAGCAAATGCCATCAGACTTGTCCCTGCAATGGTCTTATGCTCGAAATTTGCCTTGTCCAGGGCGATGCTCATCAGCGTGTTTTTCACCACGTGCAGCTGACCACCCGCATCGCGCACTTTGCTGCGCAGGGCATCGACATCTTTCATCGACATTTTCGTATATTCGAGCACGAAAACGGCCTGGCTCTGGCTCAGCCACTTCTCATAACTTTTCAGCATGACATTTTTATGTTGCTTTGAGAAGGCCACTAGGAATTCACCTCCTTCCTTTTTCAGGATATAAAATAAAAGTCTTTGCCTTACATCTGCAAGGCAAAGACTTCCATCGACCGTGAGACACGGCGTTTTAATCGTGATGGTTGTCTCCACCTCGGCAGGATATTGAGCCTAAAAAGGCACCGGCAGTCTATGGTAGAGAGGGCCAGATTGCGCCCGTAATTATACCAGATTTTTTCGACCGCAGCCTGACCATTTTTCAGCCTGCGATTTGGCCTGACAGCTAATCAACCACATCCATGCTTTGGGCCTGAAGCGCATCAATTTTGATCCCAGGACCCATGGTGGCGCTGAGCGTGATCCGGCGAAGATAAATACCCTTCGCGCCGGCCGGCTTGGCTTTCTTAATGGCGGTCATCAGCGCCGCCAGGTTTTCGCCCAGTTTTTCTGCCGAGAAAGACGTCTTACCGATCGGAACATGAATGTTTGCCGTCTTATCGAGACGGAATTCCACCCGACCGGCTTTGGCATCGTGGATGACCCGGCCCAGGTCTTCAGCAGGAACTACGGTGCCGGCTTTCGGGTTCGGCATCAAACCCCGCGGGCCGAGCACACGTCCCAAACGACCTGCCTTGCTCATCATATCCGGGGTAGCGATCGCGACATCGAATTCTGTCCAACCACCTTGAATACGGGCAATCCATTCATCCGTGTCCGCCACAAAATCCGCGCCTGCTTCCTGCGCGCGCGTCGCGCCTTCGCCCTGCGCGAAGACCAAAACCCGCACGGTCTTGCCCAGGCCGTTCGGAAGCACAACCACGTCGCGCACCATTTGATCTGCCTGGCGCGGGTCAAGGCCCATGCGCATGTGAACTTCTACGGTAGCGTCAAACTTTGCGTAGCTGGTTTCTTTTACCAGCGCTACCGCTTGTTGGGGCGTATAATTGGTGCCTTCATCTACCATCGCCTTCGCGGCGATATATTTTTTTCCGTGCTTTGCCATGATTACTCCTTCGTGGTTCTGGCGGATTCCATTTTGGAACCCTCCCACAATCGGTTAGTCAGAAACTTGCAGACCCAGGCTGCGGGCGGTGCCTTCCACCTGCCGCATCGCATCATCGATGTCAACGGCGTTCGTGTCTTTCATTTTGATCTCAGCGATCTCACGAACCTGGGCGCGAGTGACCTTGCCCACCTTGACGCGGTTCGGTTCTGCCGAACCTTTATCAACACCGGCTGCCTTCTTCAACAGCACCGCCGTCGGCGGCGATTTCAGAATGAAGGTAAATGAGCCATCGGTAAAGATGGTAATTTCTGCCGGAAGAACTTCACCCACCCTGCCAGAGGTGCGGGCGTTGTATTCCTTGCAGAATGCCATGATGTTGATGCCGTGCTGCGCCAGAGCGGGGCCAACCGGGGGCGCCGGATTTGCTTTGCCGGCATTCAACTGCAAACGAACGATTGCCTTAAGTTTCTTTGCCACAGTTTTACTCCTTCGTGGTTATAGCGGGTGATTTAGGGAGCACCCTCCCACAAAATCAGGCTGGATACCAGCCTGGTTCGTTTATTGGTTTCAGGCTTATGCCTTTTCGACCTGTAAAAAGTCGAGTTCTACCGGCGTTTCGCGGCCGAAGAAATTGACCATCACGCGCACCTTGGTGCGTTCCATATCAATCTCAGCCACCGTGCCGCGGAAATCGTTGAACGGGCCATCCACGATGCGCACCCGCTCTCCCACTTTGAACGAGACTTTGATATGCGGCGCCTCGGCTTCCATGCGCTTCAAGATCTGCGAAACTTCCTCAGGGCGCAATGCCGTGGGCTGGTTGCCCATACCCACAAATCCGGTTACACCCGGGGTATTGCGCACCACATACCACGATTCTTCGCTGAGTATCATATTCACCAGCACATATCCTGGGAAAACATGGCGCTCCACGACCCGCCGCTTGCCGTCCTTGACTTCTATCTCTTCCTGGGTAGGGATCACAACGTCAAAAATGCGGTCTTTCATCCCCATCGTTTCAATGCGCTGCTCAAGGTTATAACGCACTTTATTCTCATAACCCGAATAGCAGTGAATCACATACCATGAGCGCTGGTCGCTGGCGCCTTCTAAAATTTGTTCCAGTCCTTCTTCCATGGCGCCAGAATCAGAAGACGCGCTCGACCGGCCGGTAGCGGGGGATTTTCCCTCTAAAGGCTGTTCTTTTGCCTTTTTTGTTCTCTTTTTCGGCGTTTCAGGCGCGTCCTCCATCCTAACTCCTCATCCTGCTTGCGGCAGCCATTCAGGCAACCAGCAGAGCAACTAACCTAGAAAATACCCAATCCAATAGGCCAAGGGCAAAACTGGTGGCGACCATCGTAATGATCACGATCACGGTCAACCGCCAGGCTTCCTGCGGGGTAGGCCAAGACACCTTGCGCAGCTCACCAACGGTCTCCTTGAAGAATTTCTGGATCCGCATTGGGCTTTTTTACTTTTTCTATCTCTTTTTCGGCCACGCAAAACTCCTTCTTTACGGCTAAAACGCCGCCCGCGCACCCACTGGTGTGCTGGCAAAGTCTTCCAGAGGGAATCCCCTATCAAGGGGGAGGACGGCGTTGCTTTCTTCAGGCAGGCCAGGCAGGAATCGAACCCACAACCTCCTGTTTTGGAGACAGGCGCTCTGCCAGTTGAGCTACTGGCCTAAATTCCAGCGGTGGTTGATTAAGGCATACCCTTTCAAAACCACCGCTGGGATCTAACTACTTCGTCTCTCGGTGTTCCGTATGCTTGCGGCAGCGCGGGCAGTATTTTTGCAATACCATCCGCCCTGGATCGTTGCGACGATTTTTCTGGCTAGTATAATTACGTTCCTTGCATTCATTGCAGGCGAACGTGATGACCGGGCGAACATCCTTCTTTTTTGAAGCCATACCGTTGATCTGCGGCCAAACAATCTGGCCGGCACTCCTTTAGTCGAGAATCTTGGTGATCACGCCGGCGCCAACCGTCAGACCACCTTCGCGAATTGCAAACTTTGAGCCCTGCTCCAACGCCACCGGGATGATCAATTCCACCGTCCAGGTTCACGTTGTCGCCGGGCATCACCATTTCCACATCCTTGGGCAGCGTGATCGAGCCCGTCACGTCCATCGTGCGGATGTAGAACTGCGGCCGGTAGCCGTTGAAAAACGCCTTGTGCCGCCCGCCTTCTTCCTTCTTCAGCACGTACACTTCACTCAAAAACTTCTTGTGCGGCGTGATCGATCCCGGTTTGGCGATCACCTGCCCGCGCTCCACGTCCGCGCGCTCGATCCCGCGCAGCAGCAGCCCCAGGTTGTCTCCCGCCATCCCCTCGTCCAACAGCTTGTGGAACATCTCCACACCCGTCACCACCGAGTTCCGGCTCTTTTCCTGCAGCCCGACGATCTCCACCGGCTCGCCTACCTTGATCTTGCCCCGGTCCACGCGCCCCGTCACCACCGTCCCCCGCCCTTTGATCGAGAACACGTCTTCCACCGGCATCATGAACGGTAGCTCCACCAACCGCTTCGGCTCCGGAATGTATTCATCCACCACCCGCAGCAGCTCTTTGATCGATTCGTACTCCGGCGCATTCGGGTCCGTCGACGTGCTCTCGTTCGCCTGCAGCGCCGACCCGCGCACAATCGGGATCGTATCCCCGGGATACCCGTACCCGCTCAGCATCTCCCGCAGCTCCAGCTCCACCAGCTCCAACAGCTCCGGATCGTTCATCTGGTCGATCTTGTTCAGGTACACCACGATGCTCGGTACTTCCACCTGCCGCGCTAACAGCACATGCTCTTTCGTCTGCGGCATCGGCCCATCCGGCGCCGCGACCACCAGTATCGCCCCGTCTACCTGCGCCGCCCCCGTGATCATGTTCTTGATGTAATCCCGGTGACCCGGCATGTCTACATGCGCGTAGTGCCGCTTGTCCGTCTCGTATTCGACGTGCGCGATATTGATCGTGATCCCACGCGCTTTCTCTTCCGGCGCGTTGTCGATCTGATCGTATGCCTTGTACGTGCCGTGCCCTTTCAGCGCGCAGTACTTCGTGATCGCTGCCGTCAGCGTCGTCTTCCCGTGGTCGATGTGTCCCATCGTCCCTACGTTCAAATGCGGTTTGCTTCGGTCAAATTTCTGCTTTGCCATGCATTCATCTCCTGATAGTTCAAAGACAATCGCGTAAATTCGGCAAATAGAGCCCACAATGGGAATTGAACCCATGACCCCGCCCTTACCAAGGGCGTGCTCTACCAGCTGAGCTATGTGGGCTTGCCGTCCTCTATTACCTCACCCTTGTGTGAAATAATAGTAGTGGGCAGTGAAGGATTCGAACCTCCGAAGGAGTACTCCAGCTGATTTACAGTCAGCCCCCTTTGGCCACTTGGGTAACTGCCCTAATATGGAGCCGTTGCCAGCTCGCAAGTGAGGTCGTTCCCAGGGAACCATCTCACTCACCAACCTGCAACTGAGCCGACGACGGGAATCGAACCCGTAACCTACCACTTACAAGGCGGTTGCTCTTCCGATTGAGCTACGTCGGCAGAAAACACAGCTTTTTAAGGTACTCAGCGCGCAGTATTATACCAAAGGGCAATTAGAATCGCAAGGTATAGCATTTTATTGACTCAGCCCCACGGCAGCGAAGGCGGAGTGTATCAAATTCCCTGAATTCCGTCAAGGCGAGATTGGATTTATCGCCGGGCTTTTAATACAATGCGGATAGGCGTCCCGGTAAACGGGTATTCTTTCCGCAGAGAATTCTCAAGATAGCGCATGTATGAAAAGTGAGCCAGCTTGGGATCGTTGCAGTACAACAGGAAGGTCGGCGGATCCGAGCGTACCTGCGTGCCGTAATAAATTTTCAATGCTCTCCCCGAAGAATCGGAAGGCGAATGCTTATCCTGGGCGTCGTGCACGATTTTGTTGAGTTGAGATGTAGACATGCGCGCGAGGCGCTCTTCCTGAACGCGCAGCGCCTCTGGCAGAACCTGGTCCACCCGCTGGCCGGTCTTCGCGGAAATGAATAATACTGGCACATAAGCCATAAAATTGAGCTGCTCGCGCACGTGGCGGGTAAATTCAACCATCGAATTGCTGTCTTTTTCGACTGCGTCCCATTTGTTGACGACCACCACCGTGCTCTTCCAGGCTTCTAGAATATAACCTGCGATGTGCGCATCCTGGGCGGTGATGCCCGTGGTAGCGTCAATCACCAGAAGCGCCACCTCACAGCGGTCGATGGCGCGCATAGATCGGATTACACTGTATTTCTCGACCCCCGGCTCGACTTTTCCCCGTTTTCGGATGCCGGCTGTGTCGATCAGTGTTACCGGAAGGTCATTGAACATGATCTTAGTGTCCACCGCGTCGCGCGTCGTGCCGGCGATGGGGCTGACAATCGCCCTTTCTTCCCCCACCAACTGGTTAAGCAGGCTGGACTTCCCAACGTTCGGTTTGCCCACGATGGCGATTTTGGCCGATTCATCCTCCGCTACTTCTTCGCTCTTCGGAAAACTCTCGACCAGATCGTCCAACAGATCCCCGGTACCCGTGCCGTGGATAGATGAAATCGGGTAGGGGTCGCCCATACCAAGCTCATAAAACTCCGCGGCGTCCTGGCGGGAGGTCGCGCTGTCTGCTTTATTCACCACCAGAAAGACCGGCGGGTATTCTTTGCCATCCTGGATGGTCCGGTTGCGGCGCAGGATTTGGGCTACTTCCAGGTCGGCAGGCGTCACCCCACTGATCGCATCGACCAGAAATAAAATGACATCCGCTTCCTGGATAGCCAGTTCTGCCTGGCTGCGGATTTGCTGGATATATTCAGCCGAATCGATAGAGAGCGGCGTCTTTCCGCCAGAGCTTGGATCGATCCCACCGGTATCGACGATTGAAAATTCAATCCCATTCCATTCCGCTTCAGAGAATAAACGATCGCGCGTGGTTCCGGGTTTGTTATCTACAATCGCCAGCGGTTCACCCGCCAGGCGGTTAAAAAGGGTTGATTTGCCAACATTCGGTCGGCCAACCATCACAACAATGGGTTTGGGCATGCTAACTCCTCGGTGTTGGGCTCGGGGTAGGACTCGGTGTTGGACTCGGCGCCTGGCTGATAGTAACTTCCACTGTGCCGGGTAATATCGAATCGACCCTCACCTCACCGACTGCTAATTCTACCTTAGGAGTGCGCTGATAGGTACCCACTTTGGCATCTGTCATGTCTACCGATACGCGTAAATTACCAGATCGCAGGGTATCCAGGATGGGAAGAGGTCCAGAAAGGATCACATCAACCGTTTCTGGCGAAACTTTTCCTTCCAGGCCTTCTGCGAGGCCGGTCACCTCAACTTGATTGAGAGAAATCGTGATGCTGCCTTCGATCGTAGCTACACCTACCTGCACCAGCACGGTCGATTCTCCCACCACAGAAATCCCGCTTGGCAAATTTAATGTCAGGCGAGTGTCGAAATCATCTTTGACCCCTTCCAAATTAAGCAGGGTTGTCTCAATATACCCCGGAAGATCGTTCACCAATTTTGGATCCGCGGAGAATACGGTGACAGCCGGCGGTGAAACGATAATGTTTGTGAGCCGGTAGCCGTTCGCAATCTGCCCAAAGGGCTGCACCTTGACCACCACATTGCGGTACCCACCGCGCTGGGTAATCACCTGAGAAACACTGACGCGGTCGGGGGTCATCGAAACCCCATTGACCGGCTGGTCATTGACATCGACCGCCTGCAGGGTTAATATGCGGGTAATTGTTTCCTGGGCCTGGCTGATATCCAGCACCGCCCGGCCCGCTTCCACCTGGTTGACAGCCGATTCAGGTCCGGTTACTGTCACTTCGGTCTGAGCCATTTCTGGTGGGTCGGATTGAAACCCAATCGATAATTCGCCGCGCGAGATAATCTTCACCGGAACGGTCCGGCTGGCTAATTTCTCCAGAGTTATTTTGATCGATTGTGGCGACTGGGCGATTTTTTTCACCGGTCCAATGCCCACATCCACCTGAATCGGCACGGTATGGGTTCCGGCTGGCAAGCCTGAAAGGTCCGCGGTGGCATTCACAGCTATTTGTTCATTTGTCAGCCGGTCCCAGATCGAACGAGGCGCGGAAAGCGTCAGTGTTACCGCCGAAATATCGCTGCTGGTGATCACCAGGCTGGAATCCTGTCCGATCAACTGCACATCTAACGGGCGAGGGTAAATTTTTTCTTCGTTCGGGTCCGCCGCGGTCACAGCAGAAATCCAAACTGCCACAGCCAGCGCAAATGCCAGGATAAACGAGGGTAAATATTTAACGATCACGCGCACTGGTGTCAACATTGTGCTCCTAACGCTTCTCTCGCCGGTTGAAGAGGCGAGTCAGGAAGGCAAACGGAGATCCACCACCTGGCGGCGGCTGGTAGAACGCATTCAGAATATTTTCCAATCTCTCGCTGTCCAGGCGGCGGATCATGCGCCCATTATGCGCAATCGAAATCGAACCGGTCTCTTCAGACACCACCACTGCAATCGCATCGCTGGCTTCAGAAATACCTAATGCAGCCCTGTGGCGTAAACCCATCTGTCGTTCAGGCGAACGGTTAAGGATACCGCTGGCTGAGAGCGGCATGACGCAGGCCGCGGCTGTCAGGTGGTTTTCCGAAATAATCACTGCTCCATCGTGTAATGGCGTATTGGGGAAAAATACCTGCAGCAGCAGTTCCGCGGTCACACTAGCATTCATCCGCACGCCGGTCTGAATATATTCCTGCAGGCCGTCCTTGCGCTGCAGCACGATCAAAGCTCCATGCTGGCGAGCCGAAAGACGGGCCGCTGCGGTCACGATCGCTTTGATTGTCTGTTGCATCGCCAGCGCTTCTTCGGGACGGGCTGGCAATATGATCGTCCCGGCCCCGGCTCGCCCCAACCTTTCCAGACCGCGCCGGATTTCCTGCGCAAAGATCACCGGAATGGCTAATAACAGGGTTGGCAATGTAGTTCGAACCAACCAGGAAAAAGCGGGCAGGCTCACCAGGCTGGTCAGCAGGCTCAGCAGTATTGCCACCAGGATCATCCCGCGCAGCAGGACCATGGCCTGGGTATCCCGAACGAGCAGCAGGATTCCAAAAAAAACCAGCGTCACCAACAGCAGGTCCAGAACGCTCAAAATGTTGAGACGCTGAAAAAGAAAAGAGAGTTCGCTCAGTAATTCGGGCACAGAAAATTCTAAATCGGGCGCAAAATCCGATCCATACGCAGTTGTTTAAAATACATCGTCGTTTTTGGCAGGGCCGATTCCAACGCTGCTTCCATCCAGGCCAGTACGCCCAGCGATTCGGCTGTGCGGCGGTCGTATCCCAGGCTGCGCCATAGGCCATCTTGCTTCGCCAGTTCGGGCGGCACAAAAACCAGGGATGCTTCACACTGTAAATCTTTAGAAGCTTTCTCCATTTCCATGATCAAAGCCGGCAGCGCCTGGTTGATCGGGACGGCGGGATCAATGACAATATCGGTCGTTCTGGAGACCAGGTTTTCCACCTGCCATCCGATTACACCCATGTTCGTCTGGCCAACCTGGAGCAGCATAAATGCTTTTTCGCCAAACGCTGCCATCACATCATCTTTCTTGAGGGGAATCTCTGGCCGTCTGAGGCGGTTGATCAGATCGGCAATTTCATAGGAATGGCGTGGGCGCCCGCGCTGTACGCTGATTTCTCCTTGAGGAACAGCAGCTCGCACGGCAGGTTGGGCAGGTCCGCTGCTTTCGACGGCAAAAGGAACATTTTTCTGCCAGGCAGAAACCACCTGCTTCCAGGTATCTTCAAACGTGGCGGTGTTCTTCACAACCACATTTGCCCTTTTAACCTTGCTTTCTTGCGGCGGTTGAGAAACGATCCTCTGGCGGGCCTCCACTTCATTCATTTTGCGCAGCTGGACCAACCGGGCAAGCTGCACATCTGGTGGGGCATACGTCACCCAAATGCTGTCGCAGTGCCGGTTCAAATTCGCCTCAAGCAGTTTAATAGCTTCCACCACGATGACCGGCTGCGGCGCGCGCTGCACCATTAAATCGATTGCCTGTTCGACGTATGGATGGATGATTTTTTCCAGCAGAGTCAGAGCTTCCGGGTCGTTGAAAACAATCTTTCCCAGCTTCACCCGGTTTATCTCCCCTTCCGGTGACAGCACATAGCGGCCAAATGTCGTCACCACGGGCTGGTATCCGGGGGCGCCCTTCGCAATCACCCGGTGGCCAAGAGCATCGGCATCAATACCATATGCGCCGAGATGCTCAAGCATCCGGCGCACAACGCTCTTTCCTGTCCCGATATTACCGGTCAGGCCGATTACATATTTACCTGGCCATTTGCTCACGATCGCTCCTTGGAAGCCGCTTGCCGCGGAGGGATGGTCCCAGGGGCTACCCTGGCTTAAAATGATTGTAGTCTCAGGCTGGCAGATTGTCAAACACGGCGCCAGCCAAAAGAGGCTCAGTCGGTGTCGATATCCGTGTCGGTTTTTTCCTGGTGAGCTGTCACAGCTTTCTTAATCTGGCTGTTCAGGCTTTCCCATAATTCAGGACGAGAATTTTGACACCATTGAAACAGCTGCTGCACTGGCTGGATAGGCTGCGTCAGCGCAAGCTGGCGGGTCGCCTCGGGCAGGTCAAACACGGTGCGGGTAAAAATCTTTAGCGTTCGTTCCTCATGCGCACCCAGCAGTCCGCGCGCCACCATGCCGTTCTTGACCCGGGTCAGCACATCTTCGAAGGGAGAGCTGCTGTCCTGACCTAACCAGGCATAAATCATGTTATAAACTTCATTCTGGCCTTTGCTGGATGCAAGCTGGTAAGCCAGGCCAGGCAGGGCAGACTCGATCGTTTGGGCAGGCCAGGCGGCCATCGGTCCCACCGAATCGGCATACAGGCCTTTGGTTGAAGCCAGGCCAAACAGCACCTTCTTAGGACGAATTTCCAATCGCAGGGTCCCCTGCTGCTCAAGGGTGAGAAAGGCCGCGGAAAATATTGCCTGGACAAGCTGGGTGACGTTTGCGTCAAAATCGACATGCATCAGGTGTGTCTTGCCAAAAATTCCGGCTTTGGGTGCGAATTTCTCGCCGTTCAAATATACGTGTTCACTGGGGGTTAAGAAAACAGTTGTGGCGTCCATACTTTAATTCTACATGAATTTGGTGATGTATTACCTTCCAATCAACCAACACTCAGTGCGGATTGACCTTTCCTTAAGGATACGCTATAATCATGTTCACAAGCCCGCCCGGGATCAAGTAGCCTTGCGGCCTTCCAGAAAGCCAGCGGTTGTGCGAGCTGGCAGGTACAAAGGCAAAATCCACCCCGGCGCTCATTTTGAGCAGGCTGTCCGTGAAGGGATGAACAAAACCAGCATCCTGGTTTTTCTATCGTAAGCGGACCGGAGGAACCGATATCCCGCAATGAGGCTGCTATATCCGGCAGCAAAAGCAGGTGGTACCACGAGCGCCCCCTCGTCCTGCAATTCGGAGGGGGCGTTTTCTATTCTGGTATACCCGCATACATCCGCCGGATGGATGGGATGCCAGGATCATCTTGCTCGTGGAGGTTGCCATGTTAGACATCAATTTAATTCGAGAGCACCCTGAACAGGTGCGGGATGCGCTGCAAAGACGCCAGATGGATACAGCCATCGTGGATGATATCCTGGCGGTAGATGTTGAACGCCGCAATTTGATCGGACAGGTGGAAAGCTTGAAAGCGCAGCGCAACGCGGTATCCAAAGAAATCGGCAGGATGAAAAACCCGGAAGAACGCCAGGCCAAAATCGACGCCATGCGCCAGGTCGGCGATCTGATCGCCGAGCAGGACGAAAAAGTGCGCCAGGTCGAAGCCCGCCAGCAGCAGCTGGTTGCGGTGATTCCCAACATCCCCCAGGAAGATGTGCCCCTGGGACGGGATGAACATGACAATGTGGTGGTCAAGCCCGGCGGGGTGATCCCTACTCGCTCGTTCACTCCCCTGCCGCATTGGGAGCTCGGTCCCAAACTGGGAATCATCGATTTCGACCGGGGCGTGAAAATCACCGGATCGCGCTTTTATGTATTGAGCGGAAGCGGCGCCCGCCTGCAGCGCGCCTTGATCGCCTGGATGCTCGATCTGCACATCCGCCAGGGCTATCTGGAAAAATACACCCCCTTTATGGTTAAAGGCGAAACGCTGTTCGCCGCCGGTCAGCTCCCTAAATTTGCAGAGAACCTGTACCACGATGCGGAGGAGGATTTTTGGATGGTCCCCACGGCAGAGGTTCCCCTTACCGGCCTGCACATGGGCGAGGTCCTGGCGGAAAGTGACCTGCCGCTGCGCTACACGGCCTATACTCCCTGCTTCCGGCGTGAGAAGATGAGCGCCGGGCGTGATGTGCGCGGCATTAAACGCGGTCACCAGTTTGATAAAGTCGAGATGTATATCTATGCGAAGCCAGAAGAGTCGGACAGGGAATTGCAGAAAATGCTGGCGGATGCCGAAGAGACCTGCCGCCTGCTGGGGCTGACTTACCGCGTATTGACCTTATGTACGGGCGACCTGGGTTTCAATGCCAGGGTGACTTACGACCTGGAAGTCTGGGCTCCGGGCTGTGAAGAATGGCTGGAAGTCTCGTCGGTCAGCAATGTAGGCGATTTTCAGGCCCGCCGGGCCAATATAAAATACCGCACGCAAGAGGGCAAGACCCGATTGGCCCACACCCTGAACGGCTCAGGCCTGGGTATGCCCCGCACCTTGATCGCCGTCCTGGAGAACTACCAGCAGCCCGACGGATCGATTATCATACCGGAGGTGCTGCGTCCCTGGATGGGCGGGGTTGAGGTTATCAAGTAGTTGGGATTAATATAATACAATCAATTCACCAGGCTGCCCAAGTAGAAAATGGCAGTCTGGTGAGAAATAACACGGAGTTAAACACTTGGAAATCCTGACTCAGATCGGCGTCCCCTTGATCATGCTCACCATCATGATCTTTGGCCTTTTAAGTCTGATCTTCGTCCCCATTCTGCCAGGGCTGGTCATTATCTGGGCCGGAGCCCTGATTTTTGGGCTGGTAAACGGCATTCAGAACACAACCGCCTGGATTCTATTCGCGATCATTACTTTGTTGATGATCGGTGGCAGCCTGGTAGATAACCTGCTGATGGGAGCCAGCGCTCGCAGCACGGGAGCGAGCTGGACATCCATCACGATTGCCCTTGTCGCTGGAATGATCGGCAGCATCTTTTTACCTGTGTTCGGCGGAATCCTGCTCTCGCTGGTAGCGTTGTTCGCCATTGAATACTTCCGCCAGCGAAATTGGCGAACCGCCTTCGAATCGACGAAGGGCATGGCTCTTGGCTGCGGTTGGTCCGTTGTGGCGCGTTTTGCCATAGGGCTGGTGATGATCGGCCTGTACCTGGCATGGTTGTTTCTTGCCCGCTAGCACTACAACTCGTTTACATGACTCACCCCCATTTTTACAATTCAAGGTGAGTCATGCACCTAATTATCACCCCCACCCCTTTCCCCGCCCCCTGCTGGGGCGGGGAACAAGAAAGAACGGAGCAATTTGCGGCGCAATGCGCCGCAAATTGCTCCTTAAAACTTCTCCCCTTCCCCGAATTTGGGGAAGGGGATGGGGGATGGGGTTATTTTATGTAGATTATCCCTAAATGTTAATTTTTGGGGATAATCATGTTTATTTACAGCCTGTTAATTTAGTCAGCGTGCGAGAAATAGGCTTCCAGCATAATCAGGTTCTTGGGACCCGCCTGGCGCACGATCTTGAGCAGGTTATCCATGGTGGAAATCTCTTCGACCTGCTCAGTCACAAACCAGCGCAAGAAATCCTGCGCGGCGTAATCTTTCTGTTCGATCGCCAGCGACATCAAGGCGTTGATTCGCCGGGTGACTTCCCACTCCCAATCCAGGGAGAGCTGCACGGCCTCTTCAACCGACTTAAAATCCCATTTTGTCGCCACAACAGCCGGGACGGAAACCGTCCCCCCCGTTTCTATAATGTAATCGGCGAATTTCATCCCGTGGGTATGTTCTTCTTCAGACTGCTTGACAAACATCTTACCTAATTTCTTCAAGCCAATCCCATCAAAATAACTGGCGATATTTACGTATTGGTGGGCGGCTTGAAATTCGTGACCAATTTGTTCATTTATGGCTGCATTCAATTCTTTACTGATTAGCATGGAAATTTCCTCCTAAAAAATATTTTTTTGACAATTATTCAAAAATCCACTCGAATATTCGGGCGAGATGTTTTGGCGTTTCGTCTCGGAATCACGCCTGATCATCCTATATTCGGATCGATAAAGTATATTATAACATGCCCGGAAGGCCGGATTTTCTACGATTTCGTCCTGGCTTTCCTCGCCAGGTAAAGGGCGATCGAGCCGGCGACCGCAGCATTGAATGATTCTACCTGCCCGACCATGTCCAGTCGCACCAGCAAATCGCATGATTTGCGCACGAGCAGGCGCATTCCCTCACCTTCACTGCCTACCACCAGCGCCAGGGGACCATCCAGGCGGGCTTTCTCGATCGGGGTTGCCTCATCCGATCCTTCCAGACCAATCACCCAGGCGCCAGCTTCTTTCAAAGTGTCAATCGCCTGAGCCAGATTCATCTGGGCGATCAATAAATGCTCGCTGGCTCCCGAGCTGGCATTAACTACCGCCGGGGTTACCCCGGCAGCCCGGCGAAACGGCAGCAGCACGCCGTGTACACCGGCAGCTTCCGCGGTACGCAGCAGTGTGCCCAGATTCTGCGGGTTTTGGATGACATCCAGGATCAAAATAAACAAGGGGTCCTGCCGGCTGCGCGCCAGGTCAAGCATATCGATCAGATTGCTGTAAGAGTATTCACTGGTTTCCAATCCCACCCCCTGGTGGGAATCATCCAAAGCATCCAGCTGCCCGCGCGCCACCCATTCCACCACGCATTTCCGCGCTCGCGCCAGCTGAATGACTTCAGCCAGGCGGCCCTTTTCCTCTGCTCCCTTGGCGACCCACAACCGGAAAATATGCCTGCGCCTGGCCCTCAGCACTTCGTAAACCGGGTTGCGCCCGGTAATCCATTCTTTCATATTCTTGTCCCATCCATACCCGTGGACGTCCCAGGTTTCTTCAGCCCAGCCTCAACGAAATGACCTCAGTCATCAGCCGTTTTTTATCCAGCGCCAGGTGGTGCCTTCTTTGCTGTCTTCAAGCAGCACGCCCAATTCGGTTAATTTTTGACGGATCTGGTCGGCCAGGGCGTAGTTCTTTTGGGTGCGAAGTTCGCGTCTCAGTTCGATGAGCAGGGCGATAAATGGGTCGGCGGCTTGCGCTTCTTGCTGAAGCTCCTCCAGAGTCAATCCGAGCACGGTGCTTAGCGTGATCAGGCCGTCTTGAGCGGGTTTCAGCTGCTCGTTTGTGGCGCCGTCTGCCCGAGTCTGGTTGGTCACCCGCACGAGCTCAAAGAGCTGGGCGAGCGCCATTGAGGTATTGAAATCGTCGTCCATCGCTTCTCTAAACCCTGAGCGGGTCGTTTCGATTTGTTTGGCTAACCCGCTCAGGCTTGTATCCGGCGCCCCTTTCGCTCCTAGCAGGGCGGGCCGCAGGGCCGACCGCAGGCGTTCTATTCCCCGCTCGGATTGGCCGACCACTTCTTCGGTATACGTCAATGGCCCGCGGTAACCGGAATTGAGCAGAGTCATGCGCAGGGCATCTGCGGAATGCCGCGCCAGAAAATCTTCGATCAGCACCAGGTTGCCCAACGATTTTGACATCTTTTCCCCACCCAACTGCAGCATCCCGTTGTGGATCCAGTAGCGGGCAAAGGGTTTCCCCGTCAGGCTCTCCGTTTGCGCGATCTCATTTTCATGATGCGGAAAAATCAGGTCGTTGCCACCGCCGTGGATATCGATCTGTTCCCCCAGATGGTGCAGGTTCATGGCGGAGCATTCAATATGCCAGCCGGGGCGGCCTTTTCCCCAGGGGCTGTCCCAGGCGGGCTCCCCAGGCTTGGCGCCCTTCCATAAAGCAAAATCCATGGATGTTTCTTTGCGATCATCCACCTCGATGCGGTACCCGGCCTGCTCTTCACCAAATTTTCGCCCGGAAAGCTTGCCGTAATCCTCATCCTGGCTGACCCTGAAATAAACGTCCCCACCCATCGGGTAGGCCGTTTTCTTGTCGACCAGCCGCTGCACCATTTGGATAATCTGGTCAATTTCCTGGGTGGCGCGGGGTTGGATGGTCGCCGGCAGGATATGCAAGTCGGATAAGTTCAGGCGGAAGTCTTTGATATACCCTTCAGCCAGCTCGAAAGGATCCATGTTCATCTGGTTGGCGCGGTTGATGATCTTATCATCCACGTCGGTGAAATTCATGGCATGAATCACTTCATAGCCGCTGTACTCAAGATAACGGCGGATGATGTCAAAGACCATCGCCGACATGGCGTGGCCGATGTGCGCCTTGTTGTAGACCGTCGGTCCGCACACATACATGCGGACCTTTCCGGGTTCTAAGGTGACGAAATCTTCCTTTTTACGCGTCAGCGTATTATATATTTTTAATGCCATACCCTCTCCAACCTTCTATTTATCGCCTCGCTCTTCGGGTCGCGCAAAAATCATCCTGCCGGCGGCAGTCTGAAGGACTTTGGTGACCGTGACATCGATCTCATGGCTCACGTAATCCCGCCCGTTTTCAACCACCACCATCGTGCCATCGTCCATATAACCAACGCCCTGGTTCACTTCTTTGCCTTCCTGGATGACCCTTATTCTCAAAATCTCCCCGGGCAGCAGCACCGATTTGACGGCGTTTGCCAGCTCATTGACGTTCAAGACCGTAACACCTTGAAACTCGGCGATTTTATTGAGATTATAGTCATTGGTCAGGATCGGACAGCGCATCTGGCGCGCAAGGATCACCAGCTTATCATCCACTTCACGCGTCCCTTCGACGTCGATATCACTGATGCGCACCACGACATTCGTATCTTTTTGCAGTTGAGACAATACTTCCATCCCTCTCCGCCCGCGTTGTCGGCGCAGGCCGTCTGAGGAGTCGGCAATGTACTGCAGCTCAGCTAAAACAAAGCGGGGAATCAACAGCGATCCGGGCACAAACCCGGTGCGGGCGATATCGGCAATCCGCCCATCGATGATCACGCTGGTATCCAGCAGGATCGTGCGGCTGTCGGATGAAGACGGCGCCAGTTCTGTGGCGCTTGGTCCAATCGTGCGCGTGGTAAACGAAGCAAATAAAGCCGCCAGATCATTTTGACGCATAACAAATACGGTTGCGCCGGCGTAACCAAAAAGGATGACGCCAATGAACGGCAAAAAAGAACCTAAGGGTGCGGGAAGAAGCGACAGGGGATATGCCAGCAAAGCGGCAATGATCAAACCCACAACCAATCCGATGAGTGCAAAAACCAAAACGTGCGCAGAAATGTGCGAAACGACCTTGCGTAATGCGCGGATCGGCCGAGTGGTCAGAAATGGCGTGAGCACCAGACCCGCTAATGCCCCAACCAGACCGATCGTGAATGCATACCATTCCACCGAAAATGTCGACGGACCCGGGTTAAGGTTCGCCAGATTTCCAAGTGATATACCCCAGGCAACTCCAATGATGGCGAAAACAATCATTCCTATCAATCGGACAATGAAATCAGTACTCATGAAAGAGAAACTCCTTCCTATCCAGTTGTTAAAGTGCAAAAAATGCGAAAAAAAAGGTATATGGATGATAGCATACGGTCATTGGAAAGTCAATTAAAGTGGAATAAGAGCGCGAGCTGGCATCCCCCCAGAAAAAGGGGGCGATCATTGACACGCTGTGCCTGCCATGATAAAATCTCGCACGCAAGTTGGGCCCCCATTGTCTAGTGGCCCAGGACGTGGCCCTCTCAAGGCCAAAACACGAGTTCGAATCTCGTTGGGGGCACCTAAGTCACCTCTCATGGTGGCTTTTTTTGTCCTTCTCACACCATCGAAGTACGCTGCGCGAAGGGTATATTTAGAGCATTGATCCCCTGACGCTAACCGTACACCTGAATTTGTTCTGTCAAGGTGGTCAGGCAGTCGATCATCTTGCGGAAGGGTATGCCAGCCTTGCCACAATGAAGGGTGCTTTAGGGTCGCAATGATAATAGAGTGGGATATAATTTTTTGAAATGGGGTTCGGAACTGGTGAACTCAAGCTTTATCAGAATAGTGGGACCATAAAATTGTGGACATAAAACCTATGGATCGCTCAAAATTAACCCGTTTTGCCTGGCTCTCGATTGCCGTCGCAATTTTAACGATCAGTCTTAAGACAATCGCTTACCTGATCACTGACTCAGTTGGTTTATTATCTGATGCCCTTGAATCAATTGTGAATCTGGTGGGTGCTCTGATGGCTTTGGGTATGCTCACCATTGCGGCCCGCCCGGCTGACGAAAATCATACCTATGGGCACAGTAAAGCCGAATATTTTTCGAGTGGAGTAGAAGGGACATTAATTTTGGTTGCCGCCGTCAGTATTGCGTACGCTGCAATCCAACGACTGATTACTCCCAAACCCCTGGAACAGGTGGGAATTGGATTGATTGTTTCTGTCGTTGCCTCGCTAGCAAATCTTGGTGTCGCCCTAATACTGAGACGCGCCGGAAAACAGTACAATTCCATTTCGTTGACTTCAAATTCAAACCATTTGATGACAGATGTTTGGACATCTGGAGGAGTTCTGATCGGTGTCGGTGCAGTCGTGGTCACAGGATGGCAAATTTTAGATCCGCTCATCGCGATCCTGGTAGCATTGAATATTGTATGGACCGGCGTCGGAATTATTCGGAAATCAATTTCCGGCTTGATGGACAGCACATTATCAAAAGAGTATTTAGAAGAAATCCAAAGCGTTCTGGATCGTCATAAAGACACCGAGGTAAAATTTCATGCCCTGCGTACCCGCCAATCTGGATCATTGAGTATTATCTCTTTGCATGTCCTTGTTCCAGGAAATTGGACTGTTGAACGAGGTCATCAATTCGTGACCCAAATTGAGAACGAGTTAAGCAGCGCTGTTGCAGACAGCATGATTTTCACCCATTTAGAGTCATTAACGGATCCAGCTTCATTCGACGATGCATCATTTGGTAGTATAGAAAAAAGTAGGTATCCATTAAAATAAATTTATAAGTGATTTGGCTGCCGTACCCAATGGTGGATGCTAATCACGCCGACTTTTTCTGGGCGATGATCAGGATATGCTCTTCCGGAAACCCTATCCCACGCGTCTCGATCTGCACCTGGCGGCTCCATTTTTCTTCATCTACCGTGAGCGTGCGCTGCTCGATCACCGATAATCCCAAATGGTCGATGGCTGCCAGAAATTCGGACCGGTTGAAATACTGGTAGCTTTCCAGTCGTTCCGTCCGCCACAGCTCCTTTCCCAGGAAGATCGATTTGGTGATGTAGCGGGTGAAATCCCGCTGAGAAAGCTCGATCCGGTAAGGGGTATCGATTTCACGAAAAGTAATTTTAAAAGGGTGGTACTCGCGTACAAAGGTCAAAAAATGTTCGCGGGCCTGCGGAGAGCGAAATTTGATGCGCACTTTGCGCTGGATATCCCCCATCATTTCCAGCCCATCAAAGAGCAGCAAATATCCCCCCACCGCTAGTTTTTCCACTGCACCGGTTAAAGCGCGCCTGACATTTTGTTTGGCAGCCGGCACATCCACTTCCTTAATATCCTGCGAATAGCTGTCTGAAAACACCTCGTGCAGCGCATTAACCATCATCACCAGCTCAAATTTCCCCAGGGGATCCAGAATTTCCGCCCGGGTAAAATCGCCATCCACAAAACGCATCGCCGGGAACCGCCGCCGGCAGGTCTCGATCGACCGCGAGTTGTAGTCGATACCTACCGATTCATGGATTGCCCTTACCTGGGGGTGTCCTTCCACCAGTGTGCCAATGATTTGCCCCTCGCCGCAGCCCAATTCCAATATTCGCACCGGTCGGTCGGCGGCAGCTGCCAGCTGGCGAATCAACCTGGATGCCGCCAGAACCGCTTCTTTTTTTCCAAGATTTTGGAGCTCTTGCAGCCGGATTTCCCAGTAAAAATTCCAAAAATTTTCGTTTTCAGGCATAATCAGGCACTTTTTTCACCTTGACCGCAGATCGTCGTCCATTTATTTGATGGTGATATCCAGCAGATACTGACCCGGATTCCCTGAGGATACGACGATGATCATATAATATTGGCTTTTGGATAACATCCCGCTCCATTCGGTTGCGCCGGCAGCAGACCGCGCCATCGGCTGCCCGTCGCTGATGCCGTACAGTGTCAGCAGGATGTCGCTGCTCGCCGAGCGAACCTTCACCGTCATCGTTTGTCCCGCCAATGCATACAGCATGTAATGCACGTTTTGCTGTGCGGTGACACTGCCTTGAACCGCGGCAGATATCGTCCCTGGATCAAACTTGATCACCGCCGGGATAGTTACCCCCAGGTCAAAATTGCTGTCAGCCCCACCCGCGGTCAGGGTTATTTCGTAATCCTGTGTGCCTGGCAGGAATCCTTGCCAGGTGGTGAGTTGGGCTGAAGGGTCGACCATGACCGCGCCGTCCAGGGCGCCTTTGACACCCAGGTACACATCCCGGTTGCGCGAGCCGACATCCAGCATCAATAACTGCTCCTGGGTAACGGAAACGAGATAGCTGACCGACCCTCCCTTGGAAATGTCGCCAGCACTCTCGAAAAATGTTGCGCCCGTAGGAAAAACAATGCGGGTAGGGCTGCCGCCGGTGGGCGCAGTGGGTGTAACCTGCGTGGGCGCAGGCGTAGCTGGCTCAAAGCCGGTTGGCAGGACTGTGATCGCAGGCGGAGTGTATCGAATCGGCGCAGGTGAAAGCGTGGGGGGAAAGACCGGGGTTTGGATCCCATTATTAAGTGTACAGCCGTAAATCAAGCCCAGAACACATATCAACGCCGCAGCCCGCACATAGGTTTTCATCTTTTATTCACTCCGTACGGCAAAATCTCTACTGGTTATGAGCGAGGGAAGCAAAATCCCATTTTTGAATAAAAAATGCAGGTACTCGAGTGAGGGGGGCACCCGAGCACCTGCACCAATATTGTAGCATATTTCAATTTGTAAACTGGTAATGAAACGCCAATTATCATTTTTGATTCATCATAAAAGCCGCTCGCGTTGTCGCGGGTCACGCAAATGATGCAATGGGTTTTTTTTGTGGCCACAAAAAAACACCCCCTTACATCATATAAGAATCTATTTTCTGCCAGGCATGCTGATCAATTCTTGTTTGAGGTCGGAGAGTTCGGCAAAGGCCTGTACATATTCTGTATGAATGGCGCGCACCTGTTCGACAAATGATTCATAAGCATTTGGGATCAATCCGGATTGCAGGGCGCCGCTGGCAGAACGCTCCAGGGTTTCCAATAATGACGACAGGCGGATTGCTCCCATCGTCGCGCTGCTGGATTTCATCGCGTGAGCATTTTCTCGCAGGGTGGACCAATCCTTCTCCTCCAGCGCCTGGTCTATGCCTTCCAGTAAATGCGGGCTGTCGGTGAGGTACACCTCCATCACATTCGCCACGCTCGGCCCGTCACCGATCAGCTCGATCCATTCGTTAATCACCGAGCGCTGAATGGCAGCCTTGGTCTTCTCCGGCGCTTTAGCTTCTTCCTGAGGCTCCGGCTGTAATGCCTGGGCAGATTTACTTTTCGCCAGGACCTGGACCAATTCTTCAATCTTAACCGGCTTTGAGATGTAACCGTCCATTCCTACCGCAAAATACCGCTCCCGGCTGGTCTGGATCACGTCCGCCGTCATGGCGATGATATAGGGTTGGTGCTCAGGGGATATTTCCGCTCGAATGTGGCGAGTGGCTTCGACCCCATCCATTTCCGGCATATGAGCATCCATCAAGACCACATCATAAGCACGTCCCAGGGCCGATAATTCCCGAACCAATCGAACTGCTTCCTTCCCATTCGCAGCGACTTCGGCTTTATAACCTAATTTTTCCAGCATCATCAGGGCTACCCGCTGGTTTACCGGGTTGTCTTCTGCCATTAAGATACGCAGCGGAAGCCGCCGACCCATTTCCGCATCCACCTGTAAGGGCCTCGCTTCGGCCGGATTGACTGCCTGTGAAACTCGCCGGGTTAAAACATTCCACATCGCTTCCATCAAAAGGTCTTGTTTTACCGGCTTGTTGATCGATCCCGCATATAGATTGGTGTCGACCAGTCCTTTTCGCTGTCCCAACGGCACAAGGCTGATCAAAGGCAGCATCTTGCCGTTCGGCAGCTGGCGGATATTGTTGGCGAATTCCTCATTATCCACATCGGATAATTGGGTGTCCAGCAGGGTCAGATCGAAAATATATTCGCGCAGCGTTGCCAGGGCTTTGCTCGCCGATTCAACACATATCGCTTGCATCTCCCAGCGCCGGGCATACCGTTCTAAAATATCTCGACTGGCTGCATTATCATCGACCACCAGCATATGCTTGCCGGAGAGAACGCGTAATGCCGAATTGACCGTCTCATTGAGAGCGGCGGGAACTTCTTCTGCCTGGATCGTGAAATAGAATTGAGAACCTTCTCCTGGGATACCTGAGCTTTCCGCCCACATGCTCCCCCCCATTAATTCGGTAAGCTGTTTGGAAATGGTCAATCCCAGGCCGCTCCCGCCATACTTGCGCGCGGTAGAAGCGTCTAGTTGGCTGAAGGAGCGGAACAGCAGGCCGATCTTATCCTCGGGGATACCGATGCCTGTATCGCATACGGAGAAATGCAGTCGTTTAATCGTTTTTCCAGATGTATGATCGCCCTCCAGGCCATCGGTCGGCGATATTTCTACCCTGACAACAACTTCACCCCGCTCGGTAAATTTAACCGCATTGTTCAACAAATTGATTAGAATCTGGCGCAGCCGGTTTTCATCCCCGATGATCGTTTCAGGCACGTCGCTATCCACAAAATACAACAGCTCGATCTGTTTTTCCACAGCGCGGTGCGAAACCATATCGATGGCCGTTTCAACGCAAACCCTGGGATGGTAAGCGGTGTGTTCCAGCTCAAGCTTTCCCGCCTCAATTTTCGAGAAATCCAAAATATCATCGATGATGCTCAACAGCGCCTCACCGCTCTTGCGAATGACATCAATATAGGAACGCTGTTCCGGTGAGAGAGGAGTATCCATTAACATGGTAGTCATGCCGATCACCCCGTTCATCGGGGTGCGGATTTCATGGCTCATCGTTGCCAGGAAGGAGGATTTCGCCTCTGTTGCGCTTTCGGCTTCATCCCGCGCCTGCCTGGATTCTTGAATAAGGCGGGCTGTTTCCATCGCTGCCCCAGCCCGCCGCGCAAATTCTCCTATCTGTTCTACATGAACTTCACTGTATGCGTTCGGCTCTGTTTTATCAAGAGAAATAAAGCCGATCAGTTCTCCTAATACAAAAAGCGGTGCGCACAATGAAGATCTGAATAAGGTCGAGCCTTGTCCTGGGTCCCAGGTAGGATCATTCCATGTGTCAAGCACGCGCACAGGACGGTGGGTCTCGGCCATTTGCGCAAAGCGAGGGTTGCTGCGAACATCCAATTCCACATTCCGGATTTTTTCAACTTCAAGTGGGTCAATTCCTTCGTAACCATGGATGCGAGTCGGCCTGGCAATACCCTTATCGATTAATAATATATTTGTGCCATCGTAGGGCGCAAATTGCCGGATGTGTACTAATACCTGGTCCAACACCTGGTTAAAATCGAGCTGTTCACGCAGGGCGTTTTCCACGGCGCTTAAGGTTTCTGCATAAGAACGAGCATTCTCCTCTGCCGCTTCGATTTGCTTTCGTTGGGTAAGATCCACAATCGAAATGATCACTCGTTCCAGATTTTCTTCAAAAGCAGGTAAAACCGTCCAGCGCAGAAGAATATCAATTAAATCTCCCTGCAAAGTCAAATTTTGACCTTCTATTTCCAGCTCTGATTTTCCATCCCAAATTGCGAGCAGTTCCTGACAGAAACCAGGCCGCATTTTTTCCGGTGAAAACACTTTGTCCAGGTTTGCCCCCAAATCATCCTTGGTTTCAGCTTTGTACAATTTCAGCGTCGCCTGGTTGACATCCAATACTTTGACCATGCGGATGCATTGATCGAGAAATTCAGGGTGCTCTTCCAGGTATGGGGCCAGGTCAACAATCCCTTGTCGGCGCAGTTCATCGAGCATCCTCTTTGCCGCGGAGAAATCTTCTTCCCAAATAGAAATCGGGGAGTTTTCAAACAAAGCCCGGTAACGTTTCGCATTCTGTTCGCGCTCCTGGGCAACGACCAGCATTTCGGTGATATCGCGCAGAAAATATACCTTCCCTCGTGAGACGCCCTGCAAATCGGCGACCGGCGAACAGCGAACTTCAAAAATCTTTTGTTTTCCGCCCACGGATATGGGCAAGTTAAAAACCTCGGCCTGAAAACTGCTTTCGCCTTGAACAGGGATCACCTGTTCGATCGTTTTGCCGATGATATTTTCTCGAGGCTGCCCGATAATCTCAACGGACGACTTGTTGGCATCAATGATCCGGTCCAGTAAATCAACCACGATCATGCCATCCATGATACGCTCGACCAGGGCACTGCGGGATAACGGCATCAGGTCGATCAGGCCAAAGCGGAACAGCGTCCAGACGAATGCTGCGCACGAAATAGTCAATGTAAATACATTGGGATCATATGCAAATTGCATGGTTTGCAGCACGTATAAAAGAAACGTAAACCAGGGCAGTAGTAAACCACTCACCAAGACGATAGTCTGGCTAAAAATCCGGCGCGGCGATCGAAGGATATGCCGGATCATGAGAAGCGTGCCTGCCACCATCATCAGCAAGATATATATAGTATGAATATACCAGGCTGGACCTCGGGTAAAAGCCACGAAGTCATACGTTCCAGCCGCCTGCATCACAGGATTAATACGGAAGAGGTTCAGCCTGGGATCGCTGAACAGGGCAGTAATCACAAACAGCGGTTCAATAACCAGTAACCAGCGTTTCCATCCTATGAACGGGTTCCAGATTCCGGTGTAGGCCAGGGAAAACATCAGAAATGTCGGAGCCATAGCCGCCGCGAGGATAATCTGCAAATCGACCCAGAATAATTTGCCGGAGATCTCAGCAGAAAGCCTTTCCAAACCGTAGGCAAATTCCCAGGCAGCCACGATTGAAACAAGAATGGCCAGCGGAAAGACGGCTGAAGAGGTGGATAAACGTCGAAAAGTAAATATTGCTAGGGCGGTACACAGCACTGCCGAGGCAAAGATGGGTAATACAGGTGATATCCACAACCAATTCATATCAAATAACCCCAGACAATTATAGCAAAGACATGGTTATTCATCAGCCTGGTAGGGGAGGCAATGCATACGCCGGGAAATATTGAACTACCCACTGGTCCCAGGCAAATTGATCGTCGCAAGGTCTATGCCAGAAGAAGCTATCTTCCAGAAATCGATGATCTGATTTATTAAATAACGCAAGTTCCGAATTGAAGTTGTTTTAGATTTCTCCTGACCAGAAAAACTATATACAAAAAAGACTATACATAATGAGATTTATCTGCTATCCTATAGATGTGCTTGTTCATCCAAGAGCCGGACAACCCTTTTCTCTTGCTTTAGAAAGGTGGTATTGATGTCAACGATCATAGATTTTTCTGATGAACCGAAATACACCATAAAATCCGTCTGTGCTCAAACGGGCATTCGAGCAGTCACTTTGCGCGCCTGGGAACGCCGCCATGAGGTGCTCAATCCACACCGCTCCGAAAATCGCTACCGGTTGTATTCAGAGCGAGATATTGCCGTTTTGCGCTGGATAAAAAATCGGGTAGACAGCGGCATTTCGATCAGCAGCGCGGTCAGCGAGCTGAAATCTATGAGCCGCACCGGTCTTTGGCCAGAAGCGATCCCTACTGGCCCCACGACCCAGCCCATCACCCGCACCACGCCGCCCAGCCAATATGCCAGCAAATTATTCAAGGCCCTCATCCGGCATAACGAATCTCAGGCGGGTGATTTCCTGCGTGAAGCACATGCTTTATTCGACCTGACAACCATTTGCATGGAAATCATCTCCCCAGCCTTAGCGGATATTGGCGAGGCCTGGTATCGCGGCGAAATTCGGGTAACCACCGAACATTTTGCCTCGTCCTTCATACGGGGCAAGCTGCTCTCCATGCTTCAGGCTTATCCGACCCGCCGCAATTCACCTTACATTATGCTGGGTGCCGGTCCGACGGAGCAGCATGAAATTGGCAGCCTGATGATGGCCGTCTTGCTGCGTTCCAATGGTTTTCGTATCGAGTACCTCGGCCCAGACATTCCCCTCGAAGATCTGGCGGACTACGCCAGCTATGAGCATCCGGATATGATCATTCTCACCGCGTCCCTCGAACCTGCCGCGATGGAATTGGTACACTTCAAGGACAGGTTGAGCAAACTGCGGCCAATCCCCTTATTTGCGTACGCCGGTCGCATATTTGACAGTAAACCCGATCTCCGCAAGAAAATCCCAGGTTTATACCTGGGCCAGAAAATGGATGAAGCGGTGTCGACGATCCGTGCAATGCTGCCCAAAAGCAAAATTTCCACGAACTGACCAGCGTTCCGCCAGATACCGGATATTTATGAGCATTCGGCAATTAACCTTGCTGGATGCTCTTTCTTTCACCAAAGGCGCGGTTCGCATATACCCTTTCTTTGTACAACAAAGACTATACAAACTATAGACGGAAAATACCGGGCATGTTAAACTCATATAAGATAATTTTAGTAGGAATTAGAAAGAAGAATTTATGGACAACGGAACTCAAAATCAATACCGCCCCGTATACAACATTAAAGCTGTGTCCAATCTGGTGGGACTGCCGCCGGTAACTTTGCGTGCCTGGGAGCGGCGCTACGGGCTGCCTTTACCCCAGCGGGGCGGCCAGGGCTACCGGATGTATTCCGAATACGACCTGCGTATCTTAAATTGGATCAAAGCCCAAATGGACAGCGGTTTGAGCATCAGCCGGGCCGCAGAATACCTCATTGAGCTGCGTACTGCCGGCAGAGATCCGGCCCTTGAGCAGCCGCTCGTTTCAACCCAGCCCACCGTATCCACCCACCATCTGGCTGCCCATTTTCAGCAGGCCCTGGAACATTTTAACGATCAAAACGCCGCGAATATCCTGCGGCAGGCATTTGCTATTTATTCGGTTGATACTGTTTTATTAGATATCATCCAGCCCACCCTGGTCCAGTTAGGCGAAGCCTGGCACCGCGGCGATTTGCCGATCACCGTGGAGCACTTTGCCACCCAGTTTTGCATGCAGCATCTTAACAGCTTACTGTCATCTTCCGCCCAGCCCAACCGCCCCGGCGTGATCGTCGCAGCTTGCGCTCCGGGTGAAACCCACGAGATCGGGCTGCTTTCCCTGGTCGTAATGCTGCGCTGGCGGGGTTGGGATGTGAAATACCTGGGGCCAAATCTCAAACTTGACCGTATCGCCGAAGCCTTAACACCTCTCCGGCCGAAAATTTTATTGTTCACCGCGACCTTGCCGGAAAATGCTCAAAACTTAATTGAATTAGGATTTGCCCTCGATCGCTTTTCCCTCCCCCATCCCCTGGTGATTTTAGGTGGACAGGCCTTTGAGCATACCCGTTTACCAGAAAATGTACCGGCTGTTTACTTAAATACCTCACCGACGTCAACCGTTGAAACTATAGAAAAATATATGCGCCAGATTAACGCTGAGCTTCATAAACTCAACAACCTGGTGGACTTCTCCGGAGAATCATGAAAAACCGTCCTTTAGCATCTATCTTCTTGGTCGTTTTTATCGATTTACTTGGGTTCAGCTTTATCCTGCCCCTTCTGCCTTATTACGCAGCCACCTTCGGCGCTTCACCCTTCGTCGTCGGCCTGATCACAGCTTCTTATGCTGCCGCCCAATTTTTAGGCGCTCCCATCCTGGGACGATTATCCGATCGGTTTGGGCGCAAGCCGATCCTCATGATCTCTATCGCCGGGACATTCATCGGTTTTATGCTTCTGGGTCTGGCAAACACCATATTGATCCTTTTCATTTCCCGCATTTTGGACGGCCTTACCGGTGGCAATATCAGCGTAGCCCAGGCCTATATCAGCGATGTAACAGATGCTAAAAATCGTGCCAAAGGTTTGGGGATGATCGGCGCAGCATTTGGCTTGGGCTTTATCTTTGGCCCGGCTTTAGGAGGATTTTTGAGCCAGTGGAGCTACACCCTGCCTGCGTTTGTTGCCGCCGGATTATCCTTGATCAATTTCGCGCTGGTGGGCCTGTGGCTGCCCGAATCACTGACCCCGCAAAAGCGTTTAGCATTGGCCGCCGGTCCTGCTCGCCCGCCGTTCACAATTCAAGCCATGCTGCAATCCCTGCGCCGGCCTGTAGTCGGCCCGTTGCTGCACACCCGCTTCTTCTTTGGCCTCGCCTTTTCCATGTTTCAAACCGTTTTTGCCCTGTACGCCCAATACCGCTTCAACTTAAATGCGGAAGAGACCGCGTATATTCTGACTTACGTGGGGGTGCTGTCGGTATTTACCCAGGGCATATTGATCGGTCGGCTGACAAAACGTTACCAGGAAAAAACGTTAATCCTCATTTCGACCGCGGTGATGGCCTTTTCATTGTTAGGCTGGGCTTTTTCACCCAGCGTGCTCTCTTTATTGATCATTCTGCTCCCGACAGCAATATCCGGGGGTGTGCTCAACACCGTGATCAACAGCGCGGCCACCAAAGCCGTCTCGCCCAGCGAAATAGGCGGGATTTTAGGCTTATCTTCTTCGCTGGAAAGCATCACCCGGGTCATCGCGCCTACGCTGGGTGGATTGATGCTGGGGCAGCTGGGAACGTCAGCCCCGGGTATATTTGGTTTTGCGATCCTGGCCCTGCTGGTTTCCTACATCTGGCGCACCATCTATACCCATGGACAGCCTGATCCAAACCCGCTAAATATCACTGCTGTACCAGTGATGGTTGAGGACAAAAATATTTAGCAATACCATGGCCATTTTCGAAACCTCGTTTTCGGTCTCTGCCCCCCTGGCTGCCGTCGCTGCTTTTCACCGCGGGACTGAAGCGCTAAAAATATTGACGCCCCCACCGGTTTTTGTACAGCTGCACCGGGTTGAGCCGCTGGCGGAAGGTTCGCGATCCGAGTTCAGCATGTGGTTTGGACCCTTTCCGATACGCTGGATCGCCATCCATTCCCAGGTTGATCCATTACATGGATTTACCGACACCCAGGTCAGCGGCCCTATGGCTGCCTGGCAGCATACGCACCGTTTTGAAGCCTTGGGGGCATCATTGACCCGGATCGATGAGCGCATAGAATACTCCTATCCACCTGGCTGGCAAGGATTATTTGCCCGGATTTTGTTTAATCCGCTGGGTTTGCGTTTGATGTTCGCCTATCGGGCCTATATTACCCGACGTCTGGCTCCGCTAATACGGTAATTTTCAACAGTGAAAGAGTTCTGGTTTCTGGAAAAAGACGCCGCCTACCCGCCAGGTGATCGTGATCGGCGCCGGGGTGACTTTGGGCGCGATGCGCACCGCGCTGGACATTTTACACCGGGTTTCTTCCTAAACCTCATACAAACGATTGTCAATGTTATACAAATCTGCTACAAATAGGCATACTTGTTTGTCTATTTTGGCGGAGGGTGCCTGGGATGAAGAAAAAGGTAATCGTCATCGGCAGCGGATTCGGAGGGCTGGCCAGCGCTGTGCGCCTGGCTAACCGCGGCCTGGATGTGGAGATTTTTGAAAAGCGCGATAAGCTGGGGGGCCGAGCATACCTGTACGAAATGAATGGGTTCAAGTTTGACGGCGGGCCCACTGTTTTGACCGCGCCGTTCATGTTTGATGAGATCTTTCAAGAGGCAGGGCACAACCGGGAAGACTATTTTAAGATGGTTCCGGTTAATCCCTTTTACCGCATTTTCAACCATGAAGGCCGCCATTTCGATTACAACAACGATTCTACTGTCATCTTGCGCGAAATCGACCAGTGGGAGCCTAATGATAAAGCCGGCTACCAGAAATTCATTGCCACCACGAAGGCCATTTTTGAGAAAGGATTCTTGGAATTAGCGGACAAACCCTTCCTGCACTTCAGCGACATGCTGAAAATCGCTCCAGATTTGATCCGCCTGCAGTCTTACAAATCGGTATACCAGTATGTGTCGCAGTTCGTTAAGAATGATTTCTTGCGCCAGGTTTTTTCATTTCACCCATTGCTGGTAGGTGGAAACCCATTTGATACCACCAGTATTTACGCCCTGATCCACTACCTGGAGCGTGAATGGGGTGTTCATTATGCTTTGGGCGGTACCGGGGCAATTGTGGAAGGCCTGGGGAAGCTCTTTAAAGAATTAGGCGGCAAAATTAACCTGAACGTTGAAGTTTCTGAAATCATGGTGGAAGGACGCAAGGTGAGCGGCATCCGCCTTTCTGACGGCAGCATTCATCGTGCGGATATTGTCGTGTCAAATGCCGATGTGGCCTGGACGTATCGCTACCTGATCCCATCTCAATACCGGCGGATTATGACCAATGGGCGCATCGACCGCACCAAATACAGCATGTCGCTGTTTGTCATCTACTTTGGCACGCAGCGCCGCTACCTGGATTCAGGATTAGCCCACCACAACATCATCCTGGGTTCGCGCTACCACGACCTGCTAAAAGATATCTTCGACCGCAAATACCTGGCCGAAGACTTCTCGCTTTACCTGCACATGCCCACCCTCACCGACCCCAACATGGCGCCGGAAGGCTGCGAAACCTTCTACGTGTTTGTCACCCGTCCCCCACCTGGGTTCGGGCACCGATTGGACGAAAATGGCCCGTCCCTACCGGGACCGCATCATGCAGTTCCTCGAAGATCATTATCTGCCCGATTTACAGGCCAACATCGTCGCCGAACATTACATCGACCCGCTGCATTTTCAAAATACGCTCAACAGCTATAAAGGGGCGGCTTTCTCTGTGGCGCCCATCCTGACCCAGTCAGCCTGGTTCCGCCCGCACAACCGTTCAGAGGAATTTGACAACCTGTATTTCGCTGGCGCCGGTACGCACCCCGGCGCAGGGTTGCCCGGCGTGCTGTCTTCAGCCAAAATCGTGGAAAATCTTGTGTTAGAACGTGTTTCATAACATCCATTTTTTAATTTAGAACCGTACGCTTGAGAAAAGGTGCTACAGGCGCTTTATTAAGCTCCATTTCATATATATACTTATTTATGGAGATAGCCCCATGTCCATGTATGCAGAAACCAGCTTCACGCAGCCGATCTTAAATGCATCCCTCGCCCAGAAGCAGGCAGAGCAGGTCATTCGCGCCCATTCGAAGACTTTCTACTTTGCCACTGGTTTGCTGCCTCAAGCGCAGCGCCAGGGGATTCGCGCCCTGTATGGTTTCTGCCGGTCAACTGACGACCTGGTCGACACGGCTGGACCAGACGGTGCCAGGTTGGAAGATCTAGAAAAATGGCATATGGTGACGGCTCTACCGGCTGAAAAACAGACCAATCCCATCCTCTACACCTGGGCCTGGGTGCGTCAGGCTTATGCTGTGGACCGCAGGTACGAAAGGGAATTGATTAATGGCGTAGCCCGGGATATCCGATTTAGGCATTATCAAACCTGGAGCGAGCTGGAGCACTACTGTTATGCCGTGGCCTCGACGGTTGGGCTGCTTTCCATTCCGATCATCGGCCTTGCGCCAGGAGCCAGCTTTGAGCAGGCAGCGCCTTACGCCGTTCAGCTCGGCATTGCCCTGCAGCTTACCAACATCCTGCGCGATGTCGGTGAAGATGCTCGCAGAGGGCGAGTGTATTTCCCACAGGAAGACCTGGCGCGCTTCGATTTGACCTTCGACGATATTCACAATCAGGTTTATGACGGGCGGTTTATCCGCCTGATGCGCTTTGAAATCGAGCGCACCCGGAAAATATTCCAGCAGGCGCTGCCTGGGATCATGCTGCTCAGCCCTTCTGCTCGCCCGGCAGTCGGCGCGGCGGCGCTGCTGTACCGGGCAATCCTGGATGAGATCGAGCGCATCGATTACCAGGTACACCTGAAGCGTGCCCACACCACCGGTTTGAAAAAGCTGGCCATGCTGCCCAAGATTTTTGCCATCATCTGGCGGCTAAAATATCCCCAAGACCGTATCCACATCCCTCGATTTGCACGATCCGAAAATGAAGTCATATAACAATTTTTTTCGCCTGGAAAAACGTCCTGTATTTTTATGAATTTCTAATAGCAGGCCTCAATCCGCGAAAAAGTGGCTACAATTAATCTATGAACCTGATCATGACCCACGAGCAGGCGGATTTCGATGCCCTGGCTGCGCTTCTGGCAGCCTGGCTGCTGGACGAGAAAGCCGTCCCCGTCCTGCCGCGTAAAACCAACCGCAACGTGCGCGCCTTCCTCAACTTGTACGGCGCTGAATTGCCCTTTGTCGACCCGCGCGACCTTTCGGGTGAATTTGTAGATCAGGTAACCCTGGTGGACACCCAATCGCTGGTGACACTGAAAGGAATCACGGCGCGCACCAGAGTGCACGTGGTTGACCATCACCAGCTGCGCACCGACCTGCCGCCGGATTGGACAGTGAGCGGGGAGCGCATGGGGGCATGCACCACCCTGTTGGTAGAGGTGCTGCACGAGCACAACGGCGCATTGGATATGATCCCCGCTACCCTGCTCCTGCTGGGAATTTACGAAGACACCGGATCGCTGACCTATGTCTCGACCACACCGCGCGATGTGCGCGCTGCCGCCCTCGTGCTGGAGTTGGGAGCAAGTCTGCGCATTGCCGGTGAATTTCTAAACCCTCCTTTGTCGGAAGAGCAGCGCGAGGTCTACGAGCGCCTGATTCACACCGGCGAAACGCACATCATCCACGGGCAGCATATACTGGTGGCCAGTACAGACGCGCATGAGCTGAGCGAGGAAATTTCCAGCGTGGCCCACAAGCTGCGCGAATTGATCGACCCGGATGCCCTTTTCCTTTTCATCCGCACCATGGAAGGGCTGCGCCTGGTCGCGCGTTCATCGACCGACCAGATTAATGTGGCTGAGGTTGCCGCCCATTTTGGCGGGGGCGGGCATGAGCGGGCTGCCGCGGCGCTGGTCAAAGCGCCCTACCCATTCACGTTGAATGAAGGCGAGTCCCCGCTAACTGCCGCCTGCCAGGAACTTCTGCGTATCTTACCCCAGTTCGTCCGGCCTTCGATCAGTGTTGGGCAGATCATGTCCAGTGATCCCTTGCTGCTGGAGTCCGAAAACTCCCGTGCAGAAAGCACTGGCTTTAATGCAGCGCTATGGCTATGAAGGATTCCCGGTAGTCGACCGCGGCAAGGTGATCGGCCTGCTGACGCGGCGCGCGGTAGATCGGGCAATCGCCCACAAGCTGAACCTGACGGCTGCAAAATTGATGGATGCGGGCGAGGTGAGTATAGGCCCGCAGGAATCCCTCGACCACCTGCAGCACCTGATGACATCCTCTGGTTGGGGGCAGGTTCCGGTGGTCGATCCGGCGAGTAAGGCCATCATCGGCATCGTAACCCGCACCGACCTGTTGAAAACCCTGGCCGGTAGTGAGGAGAAGATACCGGGGCGGTTGAACCTGGCAGGTCGTTTAGATCTGGCCCTGCCTCCCGCCAGGCTGGCGTTGTTGAAAGCCGTAGCTGCGCAGGCGAATGAGCAGCACCAGGCGCTTTATATCGTAGGTGGGGTGGTGCGCGACCTGGTTCTGGAAAGGCCCAGCCAGGATTTCGACATGGTGGTGGAAGGAGACGCAATATCTCTGGCAAGGTCGCTGGCGGCGCAGTACGGCGGCCGCGTGGTGGCCCACGCCCGCTTTGGCACGGCGAAATGGTTCATCACCGGGCAGCAAGCCCGCCTGGCGGAAGCGCTAAAAATGGACGGGGCGTTGAATCCCAAGGAACTGCCAGACAGCCTGGACCTGATCAGCGCGCGCACGGAATTCTACGAATACCCCACCGCCCTGCCGACCGTCGAACGCTCCAGCATCAAGCTGGACCTGCACCGGCGGGATTTCACGATCAACACCATGGCCATCCGCCTGGATGGCCGACATTACGGCGACCTGTACGACTACTGGGGCGGGCTGGCCGATTTGCGGCGCGGATTGGTGCGGGTACTGCACTCGCTGTCTTTTGTGGACGATCCTACCCGCATGCTGCGCGCAGTGCGCTTTGAGCAGCGCTTCAATTTCCAAATCGAAGAACGTACCCTCGAGCTGTTGAGCGACGCCAATGCACTCGTTCCGCAGGTTTCAGGCGAACGCCTGAGGCATGAGTTGAACTTAATCCTGGCGGAACCTGCAGCCCTGGCTATGCTGCAGCGCCTGTCCGCATTGGGGTTATTGGGTGCCATCCATCCTGGTTTACGCTGGAACCCGGAAATCGCCGCTCAGGTGGAATCGTGCTTATTCGGCCACCCGGGGCCAGAATGGGGGCTGCCGGATAAAGTCAGCCATACCCCGCTGGCGCATGTGCTGGCGTTCATCGCCTGGTTCGCCGCGCTGGCGCCGGAAGATGCGCGGCAAACGGCCAGCCTGCTGAATTTTTCAGCGGCGATTAAAGAGGCGATCGAGGCTGTCCAACGGTTGAAACCAGAACTGGTCGGGCTGGCAGAATCCCGGCCGAGCGCGATCACCGCTCGACTGGAAGCGGCGCCAATCCTGGCCCTGTATGTGCTCTACCAGGGCAGCCGCAGCGATCCAGAACGGCGCATGCTGGAGCGATTTACCAGCGAGTGGTGCAAGACAGCACCTTCCATCAACGGCAAGGATTTGCAAGCCATGGGCATAACCCCCGGTCCAGCTTATCGCGAAATCCTGGAAACACTGCGCCAGGGTTGGCTGGATGGGGAGATCACCAGCATCGAGCAAGAGCAGGCCTGCCTGCGCCGCCTGATGGCTGAGATGGGGGCAGGGAATGGATGAGGTCTGATAGGGGCAAACCAATGCGGCCCCCTGGAACGATCATCTATCCAATGGAAATCGGTGGGGTATGGTAAATAGGAGATTCCAATGGTGAATTTACGAGCAAAACCCTTTTTTCTGGACGTCGACGGTCTCTTGTGGGTGGAAGAGACCATCGCCGCTATGACCATAGAAGAAAAAATTGGTCAGCTTTTTATCAATATGGGGGCGAGCCGCGATGAGGAATATTTAAAAGAGGTTGTAACCCGCTATAAGTTCGGCGGCGTGCGTTACAATCCCGCACCCGCAGAGGCGATCTATGAGCAGAACCGTATTTTGCAAGAAAACAGCAAGATACCCCTGCTGATTGCGGCGAACACCGAAGCCGGCGGAAACGGCGCCTGCACTGACGGCACGGAAGTTGGTTTGCAGGTGAAGATCGCGGCGACTCATGACGCAAAATATGCGTTCGAATTAGGCCGGATTTCCGGCGCGGAAGCATCGGCGGTGGGGTGCAACTGGAGCTTCGCGCCGATCGTGGATATCAACCGCAACTGGCGCAACCCGATCATCTCCAGCCGGGCATTTTCACAAGATCCGGATACGGTGATCGAGATGAGCCAGGCTTACATGGAAGGGATTAATGCCAACGGGATTGTATGCGCAATCAAGCATTTTCCAGGCGATGGGATCGATGAACGCGACCAGCACCTGTGCACCTCGGTGAACAGTCTCTCATGCGATGAGTGGGATGCATCCTTTGGGAAGGTTTATTCCGCCCTGATCGAGGCCGGCGTGCATTCGATCATGGCAGGGCATATCATGCTTCCAGCTTACAGCCGCTTTTTTAAACCTGGCTTGAAAGACCAGGATATGCTCCCTGCAACCCTCTCCAAAGAGCTGATTACCGATCTTTTAAGAGGCAAATTGGGATTTAACGGCGTGGTGATCACCGACGCCAGCCACATGGTGGGATTGACCAGCGTGATGAAACGCAGGGATATCCTGCCGGCGGTGATCGCCGCTGGCATCGATATGTTCCTGTTTTTTAATGATCCGGATGAAGACTTTGGCTATATGATGGACGGCTACCGGAACGGCGTGATCACCGATGAGCGCCTGGACGCTGCATTAAGCCGTATCCTGGGATTGAAAGCTGCGATGGGTCTGCATAAGAAAGCCCGCAAAGAGATCATGCCCTCGAAAGACTGCTTGAGCGTGATCGGCTGTGTAAACCACAAAGCGGTTTTCAAAGAGGTCGCGGACAGAGCGATCACGTTGGTGAAAAACGTCGGCGATTCTCCGCTGCCGATTTCGCCGCAGAAATTCAAACGAATTCTGCTGGTGCCTCAGAAGGGCCCGGATAACCCGGTTGAATTTATTGCAGGCGGCGGTACGGGCCGTTCTCATGTGGATGTGGTCAGAGAGCTGTTCACTGCGACCGGCTTCGAGGTTACCGTTTTTGAGTCGCTCGTTGAAAAACTGATGAAACTTCCGCCGGAAGAACGTAGGAAGAGCGTGCTCGGGATGTATGCCGGAAAGAGCAGCATCGCCGAATTCAAGAGCAAATACGATCTGATCATCCATATCGCCAATGTCAGCGGTATATTCCAGCCTGTCCAGCGCATTAACTGGCTGGCAACCAAGGGCAGTCCGGATATTCCCTGGTATGTGCACGAAGTCCCAACCATTTTTATCTCTGTTTCCTGCCCGTTTCACCTGGCGGATGCGCCGCAGGTAAAGACGTATATCAATACCTACGACAACCGCGAGCAAACGATGATTGCCCTGGTAGAGAAGTTGATGGGCAAATCGGAATTTAAAGGGGTGAGCCCAGTAGACGCCTTCTGCGGAATGATGGATACCCGGATTTAGCTTCAACGGTCATGACAAGTTACAGCAGGGTGCGGTAGATATCACCGCACCCTGCTGTTTTTAATTGAGTTTGTTCCACTTTTTTAAGATCATCCCGAACACCTGCAGGTTGCAAACCGGGCATGGCTTTCTCCAGTAGGATTTGCAGACCTTGCCGACAGCCGACAATAAAAGAAAATGAAGCTGTTGACCTGATTTTGACCTCTATTTGTCCCAAAAACTGATAAGAAAACCGATAAAAAACATCAAATTATATTGAATTTGCCTCTACCAAAATGCTACAATCCCTATAAGGCCCCAAGCCTGGAGGAATATGGAAGTTATCTCTTTCGGAAATTTTGTGCGTAATCGCCGTCGCGAATCGGATCTGACGCAGGAGGAATTGGCTCGCCGTGTGGGCTGCGCTGCTATCACCATTCGCAAGATTGAAGCCGATGATGCCCGCCCATCTGTGCAAATCGCCGAACGAATTGCCATGTCACTCACCATCCCGCTCAACCAGCGCGCTGACTTTGTTCGCTGGGCAAGAACTATTCGTGTGGAACCTGAAGAAATCCCAACCTTACCTCCAACCCTGGAAGAGATTGGACAGGAGGACCTGACCGGGCGCGCCGTTCGGGGATATGCTCTTTTGGAAAAAATCGGCTCTGGTGGGATGGGGGCAATTTATAAAGCAATTCAACCAGTCATCGAACGAGAAGTTGCAGTCAAAATAATCCTGCCCAGTTTTGCTAACCATCCCGAGTTTATTCGCCGCTTCGAAGCAGAAGCCCAACTGGTGGCTCGACTTGAACACCCGCATATAGTGCCACTATATGACTACTGGCGCGAACCGAGCGTGGCATATCTCGTCATGCGCCTGTTGCGCGGTCGGAGTCTGCAAAAGCTGCTGGATCAAGGTCCTTTGCCTGTAGATTTAACTTCGCGATTTCTGGAACAAATTTGCTCTGCCCTGCATACTGCGCACCGTATTGGCATTATCCACCGCGACCTGAAACCCGCCAACATACTTCTGGATGAAGACCAAAATACATATCTGGCTGATTTTGGAATTGCGATGGATCTGGATTCTCCCGAGATTGGGGATCGTATAGAAATGGGCGCGTTTCTCGGTTCACCGCAATACGTGTCTCCGGAGCAGATCCGCGCAATGACAGTGCAGCCCCAAACGGATATTTACTCTCTAGGAGTGATGCTTTATGAGATGCTGACTGGCGAACTACCTTTTCGTGGGCCAACCCCCGCTGACATGATCCAGCAACACATTTCTGCGCCCATGCCGCCGCTGGCTGCGCACTCGACCGGCCTACCAGCCGCATTGGATGCAGTGATCAGCCGGGCTACTGCCAAAGCATCCGCAGAGCGATATGAGACTGTGATGGCCCTGGCAAATGATTTCCGGCGGGCGATAAGCGGGATGATTGCCCATCCCAGCACTATTACGCAAGATGAGTTTATCGTCGGTGAATTAACCAATCCTTATAAAGGCTTACGTGCTTTTGGTGAAGCTGATGCTGAGGATTTTTTCGGACGAGAGACACTAATCCAGCAGCTGCTGGCGCGATTGAGCGAAGGTGGTGAACTGACGCGTTTTTTGGCAGTTGTCGGCCCTAGTGGAAGTGGGAAATCATCGGTAGTAAATGCCGGGCTGGTACCAGCACTGAGGCGGGGTGGTTTACCTGGTTCGGAGAAGTGGTTTTTTGTGGATTTTTTACCAGGCACGCACCCGTTTGAGGAACTGGAAAGCGCTTTATTGCGAGTGGCTGTCAATCCACCCGCCGGTCTGCTGGACCAGTTAAAAAGTGGGAGCCATGGTTTAAGCCGGATCATTAATCACATTTTGCCTTCCGATCAAAGTGTAGAATTGGTGCTGGTGATCGACCAGTTTGAGGAGTTGTTTACACTGGCAGAGAGTGAAACTGAACGCGCTTTGTTCCTTAACAGCCTGTTGGCAGCCAGCCTGGATGAAAGCAGCCGGGTGCGGATTGTGATTACCCTGCGGGCTGATTTCATCGATCGCCCATTGCGTTATGTTGATTTTGGTGAATTGCTCCAAAGTCGGAATGAACTAGTACTTCCGCTTACCCCCGACGAATTGGAACGCGCAATCGTGGCCCCGGCCCGGCGCGCCGGCTTAAAATTGGAAGCTGGACTGGTCTCCACGATTGTACGAGATCTTGGCGAGCAATCCGGCAATCTCCCACTGCTTCAATTTGCATTAACGGACTTGTTCGAGCAGCGTGAAGGCAATGTAGTAACGAAAGCAGCTTATCAGGTGATCGGTGGCGTTCGAGGCGCCCTGGGAAGCCGTATAGAACAAGTCTATGCTCGTCTGAATGCAGAGGAACAAGCCATGGCCCGCCAGATGTTCTTGCGGCTGGTTACCCTCGGGGAAGGCACAGGCGATACACGGCGAAGAGTACTGCGAATCGAATTAGAAAATCTGATCGTGAGCACCAAATTATCGACCGTTGGATCTCCTGCCCAGGGTCTATCGGCAATCATCGAGGCCTTTGGGCGCTCACGTCTGCTTTCTTTCGACCACGATCCGATCACCCGCACAGCGACCGTCGAAGTGGCTCACGAAGCGCTGATCGGCGAGTGGGCTCGCTTGCGCGCATGGCTGAGCGAAAACCGGGATGATGTTCGCCTTCAGCGCCAGTTAGCCACTGCGGCAAGTGAATGGCAATCTGCCGGGTGTGACGCTAGTTACTTATTGATAGGCACCCGCCTGACACAGTTTGCAGGTTGGGCAAGCAGCACAAGCGTTGCGCTAACACAACAGGAACAATCATTTCTGGAGCTCAGCATCCAGGAGCAGGTACGTATTGAAACGGAAGATGCCGCCAGACAGCGCCGAGAACTTGAGACCGCTAAAAAACTGGCAGAGACCGAACGACTGTCAGCGCAGCGCTTGCGTGGTCGGCATCGCATTATTACTGCCGTTGGTATTACCGCAATAATGCTGGCAGTTTTAGCTGTCTTTTTTGCTATCAACTCAAACCTGTATGCACAGCAGGCCCAGGCGAATTTTATCCATGCGGAGGCCCAGCGCCTGGCGACCGAGGGAATTAATGCCCTCAATGCGAATGCCAGCGCCGAAGTAGTTGCCCTGCTGAGCATCCGCTCAATAAAGCTCCAATATTCGCCGCAAGGTGATGCTGCATTATTAAGCGCCATTCAATTGAATTACCCTGAACGAATGTTCAGTAAAGATGAACCCCTGTTTGTGGTAAATCTCTCACCAGATAGTAGCACCATGCTGGTAGGCAGCACAGAAGGTCATACGGCGTGGTTGGTGGATTTTCAGACTGGGGATGAATTACAGCAACTCGTCCACCCGGATGCGGTCCTTTCCGCTGTCTTTTCACCAGACAGCCGGTACGTCCTGACGAATGGTACAGATAATGTCCAACGGGTATGGGAAGTAAAAACCGGGCAAGAAGTGCAACATTTTCTGGCAGAAGACCAAATAAGATTTGGTGGTTTTTCAGCAGACGGAGAGGGGATTTACATCGGGACGATTGGTGAAAAATACATACTCCACAGATGGAATGTCATTACCGGACAAGAAGAGCGTTTTTGGCAATTGCCATCGCGTATTCGAGATGTTTCACCGGATGGCCGCCTGGTGATAACGTTTACCGCTGGTGAACCGGCTCCACAAATCTGGGACTTGGAATCGGGCCAGCCGATTCACACACTTTCAACCTCGGCTGAATCCACAGACATTCAGTTTTGCGCAGATGGGAAGCAGGCTGTGATTGGTTATTTCGATGGCACCGCCAGGGTATGGGACACCCAATCCGGGACGATTACCCAAACCCTGCAGGGGCATAACAACACCGTGCGTAGTGTGGATTGTACTCCCGATGGACAACAGGTTTTAACCGGCAGTGATGATCGCACCGCCCTGCTCTGGGATGCGCCCACGGGGACCGAATTGCAGCGTTTTCGCGATCAAACAATAGTCTCAGCGGTGGTGCTGGCTGCCGACGGCCAGCATGTCATCACCCTGAGCGGCGATGGAGAGGGGAACACGGCGCGCATATGGACAACGCAGCCAAAATACGAGCGGCCCATCTTCACCGGTCATCAAGGCATCATCAGCGGTGTGGCATTTTCACCCGAAGGCCAGCTGCTTGCTACAGCCGATTCAGCAGGAGAAATCCGTTTGTGGGATGTGCTGAGCGGTCAAGAAATTCGCAAAATAAACAGCGAAGATACCGTAAATTATGCGTTGCAATTCTCCCCAGACGGGCGTTATCTTGCCAGTGGGCAGTGGCATACCGGCATCGTGCAGCTGTGGGATGTTCAAACAGGAAAGGAGGTGAGGCATTTTTCGGCGGATAATGTGGGCGGCATCAACGAGGTTGCTTTTTCTCCCGATGGACGCTATCTCTTCGGTGGTGGGGGGGTCTGGATTGACCAGTCAGATGCCAATGCTTTCCAATGGGATGTGCAAACAGGCGATATTGTGTTTGCCATCCCCCTGACGGAGAGCGGAGAATTTTATGGAACGGATTATTCTCCCGATGGTAATTATCTGGTGACTGCGCACAGCGATGGGACCGCCCGCTTGTGGGATGCGCGCACCGGACAGTTGGTCAGGAAGTTTAGTGGTCATCCAGAAACTCTCGCTTCAGGCGTATTTTCACCCGACGGCAAGATGGTGTTAACTACGGGTTTTAAGGGCGCGGCCCGTTTATGGGATGTACAATCCGGGGTGGAAATCCGCCAGTTTATAGGTCACACCGATATGATTTCGCATGCCGCTTTTTCAACCGATGGGTTGCTTGCTGCCACGGCGGGTTTTGACGGTACAGTGCGGTTATGGGAGGTTTCGACCGGACGGGAAATCCGCAGATTCACAGGTCACAAGTCAGGAGTAGAAAATGTTGCTTTCTCGCCGGATGGAAAATTTCTCGTCAGTGTGGGCGATGATAGCACAGTACGCATGTGGGATATCGATTATCATGCCACCATCCAATATCTTTGCACACGACTGCAGCGCGACTTTACCGAGCCAGAAAGACAGGAGTACGGCATAACCGATCCCTCGCCTACCTGCCCATAGCGGCAGGGCATAAACACCAACCAGGTCATTAGGTTCATTTGATGGTTCCCAGGACATGAATCTCTGGGGTTAGTTCCTCGCGCCTGAATTCAGGTCTGTATAAAAAAAAGGAGATTGAAATGAAAACAAAACGCTCAATGTTCGCTGTGATGGTAGCCCTTGTGGCTGTTTTTGCCAATGTTATCCCCGCTTTTGCTTACCCGGCAGAAATGCCCGAAGTGACCCCGCAGAAAGAGCAATCCAATGCCTGCCAGCTATCTTCAGTGGCTTTCACGCAGATTGATATCCCCTCGCGTAGGATTGACTACATTTTGCTCGATCGTGCAATGCAATGCGCTGCGGGCGGCAAGAAAGGTGACCTGTTAATTGTGCCGGTCACGGGCGTTCAGAAAAGCAGATACGCCATTTTTAAGGAACTGCAGGCTGACTTGATGAGCGGAGGAGAAATCAAATCCAGTTCTGCAAACCGGACCCGCTTTTACGAATTCAAAGCACAGCAGGCTGAGGAGCGGAGCTACGGAAACTGAAAGGTGTTTTGATAAAGCGTGATCAAAAGATCCTGAATTTAGATGTCATAAGGATCAGAAAACGGAGTTGGTGATGGGGTTACCTCGGCGACAAGTTTGTCCGAGACAATCCCATCACTTTTTGTGTTAAGCCGGTTGATTAGATCAATATCGTTTGGACATAATACACTTTGAAATGAGCTCAGGCCTTTGGCCTGCATTGTCTGCCAATTCAACTCACTTTTTTAGTCATCTATGGGAGCGACAGGCGAACAACCGCCGGTTTGTGCAGAAAGCTCTGGTCGTCCCCGATGATGATCAGGCCTGGAAAGGCGCCGTGAGAAATCACCAGCCCGGGCTGGCGGGTTCCGGGTGGCAGGTCGAAAACAGCGGTATGCATGAATGAAGCCCCGGCCTCAAGCCAGCTGGTAAGGGGCAGACCGGCCACCCCGGCGGACTCCAGAGCTCTTTGTCCCTCGACGGAAGGGTCGTAGCGCATCCCGCGTTCGTCCAGCACATAATCGGCTGCATCCAGGGCGCGTTGGGAGATGCGTTGGGCACGGCTGGAAACCTGCAGTGTGACCAGGTAGAATCTGCCTTGCGCTTTGAGGGCGCCGAGTTCGTTACGCTGCTCGACCTGCTCGACCGCGGCGCACCAGTCGTCAAAACAGCGCATCTCATGCATGGACAGCACCCGCTGCGGGCTGAGCAGCGAAACCCCAACCAGCACTAGAAAATACAGGCATACATAAATCGCCAGGCTGAAGGCCAGGCGCTTAACCACCATCCATCTGCGCATGACGGCGGCTACCAGCAAGCCCAACAGGCCCAGCACAAACCCGAAGAAGGAAATGATTAAACCCAGGTCAGCGATGTTCATATTAAAGCCTGTTCCCGGTGATCGAGTTCATCTCCGCGATCTCAGGGGTGGCATCAACCGTCTGGCATTCTGTGTCAAGGGCGCATAAGACCCGGTTGTCCAACACTGTGTTGCCTGCCACACCCGGTTCGAGCGCGATCCCTGCAGCGGTTGGTCCCAGGATTGAATTATTCCGTATAATATTTTGCCAGGCTTCCTGTCCTAGCACAACACCCTGGGTTGAGGCCTGGATGGAATTATCACTGACCAGGCATTTGAAACTCTGGAAAAGTCCAATGGCGATGGTTCCCGCCAGGTGGTTGCCGGTGATGACCGCCTTCTCGACCGCCGCCAGCCGGATCGCATTCGCTCCTGCCAGGACCAGGTTGCCCGTGATCGTCCAGTTGCTTGAAGCGCCGGCCACACTGATCCCGGTCTTCTTCGCCTGGATCATGTTATTTTTCAGGATCACATCTTTAAATTCGCCGGAGGCTTCTACTCCATCCCCACTGCAGTAGAAGGCAATCTCACTGACGGTGATGTGTTTCAGTGGAAAATCGTCAAAAAACAACCCATCATCGCAGCCCTGGATCGCTGCCCGGTTTACGCCGCGCAGGATCAAGTTTGAGACAAAAATATTGATCGACCGGTCATCACCGGTCAGGTGGAATGCACCTTCGCGTCCATCCAGCACGACAATCCCCAAACGGGTCCCTTCGCCAGTTGCGCTGCGGATCGCGCTTTCGATGTCAACGGCGCTATTCACCTGCGATGCGGTGAGGGTGATCACATTTGGCGTAAATCCCGTTTGCGCTGACGCCAGCTGAAATGGGATAAGCACTGAGAAAATTAAAAGAAATCTGGCTGTGAGTTTCATCTTTTCCTCCACCACAAAAATGCCTTCGCCGAGCGATGCAAACTGCTTTGGGTAGAGCTTCACAACCAGTGTATTGCTTTTGTTTTCAAATGTATTGACGTAATGCTGATAAATACTCGACAAATCTTCTGGAGAAAATTAGCTATCCAGCCTTTCCTGGCTTGGCAGTGGTTAATCCGGGATCTACTTCCCAGCCGTTCATATACGGAAAAGCCACAATCCACATGACGTGGTAGCAGTTCATACAGACCAGGGCGAGGTAATCCTGGGCGATAAAATGCTCGGTAAGAATGGAGGTGAGCTGGTCATCAAGGCGCAGTTCGCCGCTGCACAGGGGGCAGTCTTTACGCACCCCAATTGAGGTCATTTGCTGCTGAATGTAGGCCGAAAGGCCGGAGGTGATTTTTCTCGTCATAATTACTCCGGTAATTTTATCCGCAAGATACCACTATCCTTCACGCAGTATGCGGAAAAGTTTCCAGAAGGAATGATCCGGTTACATTCTTTTTTGTGCAAGAATAATTCCAACCGGGTATGGTATTAACTCATTCTAGCATAATTTTCTTGATTGGCATCGTTCGTCGAACACGAAGTGCACCCTCGGGTGGGCGCGTTCATCCCGCCTGGTTCAGGGTGTGAAGGTTCCGTTGCCCCGGTTCCGCCAGACGGCATGCCCGGCATCATACCAACCGGCAAACAGGTCCGCATCGCCATCGCCGTCGATGTCTCCCAGGGTGAAAGCCTGGGCAATGGGATTGATGATGCGCTGGCCGCTGTCAGTGAAATTCCCTCGCCCATCGTTAATCCACACCTCGACGTGCCGTGAATACTGGACAACCAGCAGCGCATCCAGGTCCGCATCTCCATCCAGGTCAGAAAGGAACACCTGGTTAGTGATCACCGACCCGAGGCGCTGGCCGCTGTCCGTGAACATCCCCAGGCCGTTATTCAGCCAGACTTCATCCGCCCCGCTGTTTGCCACAAAGGCATCCAGGTCGCCGTCGCCGTCCAGGTCACCCAGGGCGACATCCTGCGCTCTCGCGCTGCCCAGGCGCTGCCCGCTGTCAGTCAGCATCCCATCGCCCGGGTTAATCCATACGGTGTCAGGCTCGCCAATTTCCTTAGGCGGATGCGATTCTGGGGTCTGGGTAAACCAATCATTGCCAAAGAAGGCATCCAGGTCGCCGTCGCCATCCAGATCACCTAAAGCGACTGCAGCGGCGCCCAGGCTTGGCATTTCATGGGTTGATACAAATCTTCCCTCACGGTCAGCCTGGCGCCCGCCCTGGTTGAACCAGACCACGTTAAAGGGTGAGAAAACCTCGGTCTTGCCTTCACCGTAAAACGCGGTCGCGCCGCAGCATCCGGCTCCCACCGCATCCAGGTCGCCGTCGCTGTCCATGTCGCCCAGCGCCACATCCCACAGACCTGTTCCGCCTATATTCTCTTGAATGAGCTGCGCATTCATTGAAAATTTGCCCTGACCGTCATTCATATACAGGGTCTGGTAACCCATGTTGACCACCCAGGCATCCAGGTCGCCATCCCCATCCAGGTCGGCCAATACAGGCAACTTGCTTTCTTCTCTCCCCAGGCGCTGGCCTGAATCTTTGAACGTTCCGGCCAAACCGCCAGACGCCGCGCCCTGGTTGAACAGCACGGTGTTGGGGCGCGGACCTTCACTTTGCCCATTGGCAAAAAACGCATCCAGGTCGCCGTCGCCGTCCAGGTCTGCCAAAGCTACCCCGTAGGTGTTCGGGGACGGATTTGCCCAGGCGATCATCATGGCAGCATACAAACCCGCCATGACCAGGATCAGGACGGCTGCGCCAGCCAGGATAAACCTGACCCAGCGCGAAGCGAATATGCGCTTGAACATCCCGGCCGGTTGGGGTAACGAGTTCACGACTTGATTTTCCATACTATCCACCCTTTTCGAAACATTCTACCGGGAACAGGTTGGTAAAGCAGGTGATTCCTTTATCCCCGCCAGTAGATTCTTCCTCAGTATAACCAGCCCGCCACGCCGAGTCAACTAGGTTTTAAAACAAAAAAACCACAGGATCTTAATATTCTGCAAACGAACTCAAAAAAAATTATCCGATAAGATGATCATCAGACCACATTCAAAAAGCTGGTCGCGCCCCTGGGCCCAGGCGCCCTGGGGCCAGGGTTGGCGCGGACCACACAATACGATGTTTGGGAGTTTTTTGCCCTCGCGAGGGCAAAAAACTCCCTCAAGCTTCAAAAAAGGTGAACAAGATGATTATTAACCAACAACAAAAAAATTGGCTGCTGGATGCAGGTATCCTGGCAGGAATTGCATGTTATAGGCTCGATTGTCACCCTGGGCCTGCTGGTAGCCAAAATCGGCCTGCACTGGCGGTGGATCATCAGAACCGTCCAGGACATGCTGCCCGATGGTAAAAATTTTGGAAAGAATCCTGCGCTGCAGCCGGTGCCCGTCGCCGACCTTGTCAGCCGGCGCCATTTCTTAAACATGATGGGGGTGGTCGGGTTTTCAGCTGGGGCAGCGCTGCTGAGCACACAGGTGCCAGTCGCCGCCAGTTCCATTGGAGACGAAGAAAAAACAACCCAGGTCAGTGCCAGCGGCAGCCAATCATCACCTCTGGCGGCAGTTCAACTTGCCCAATCGAGCTCAGGCTGCACCGTGCGCTGCAATAAGCGCTGTTCTTACCCTGGACGCTGCCGCCGCTACGTTGACAGCGACCAGAACGGCAGATATGACCTGGGAGAGTGTGTGTGAGCCGGTCTGGTCGATCTTCCAAAAAAACCATATAATAGGCCCATGGATAAAACCGCCCCTGCGGTTGAGAAACCCGGCTGGTTGTCTCACGTAAGAATCCGTCCTCTGCAAGAAGGCGATTTGCCTGCCCTGGAATGGGGTGGGGAATATGCCCACTTCCGCCGGCTGTATGCGGAAGCATTCCAGCGCATGCAGAAAAAGCTGGCGATACATTGGGTAGCTGATCTACCCGGGGCGGGGATCATCGGTCAGGTATTCATCCAATTATCCTGCGACCGACCGGAATTGGCTGATGGGCGCGACCGCGCTTACCTTTACTCTTTCCGCATTCGTCCGGCTTACCGCGGTCAGGGTCTGGGAACGTTGATCCTGAACACCGTCGAGAATGACCTGCGGCGCAGGCGCTTTCGCTCGATTACCCTTAACGTAGCCAAGGATAATTATGCCGCAGCCCGTCTTTACCAGCGTGTGGGCTACGTGATCGTGGCGCACGAACCAGGGATCTGGTCATACCCGGATGATGAAGGGATATGGCATCATATGGAAGAACCTGCTTGGCGCATGGAAAAACGTTTGTAGCGATTCTAATATGATACTTCGGGTGTTACTTGGACGCCGGGTCTTTTAAAATCGCGTCCAGGTTGTCTCGCAAATAGGCCAGGGCTTCGGCCCGGGTGGCAACTTCACCGCCTGCCTGGGCTTCACGCACGGCATCCAGCAGCCTTCCCACAGCCGGGCCTGGCTCCAGACGAAATTCTGTAATAAGCTCTGCGCCGGATAAAAGGCGCTCCGGGCTGACCGACCGGGCAGGCTGCTCGAACCAGGCTTCCAGCAAGATACGCGCCGTTTCCAGTTCAGCCTGCCAAACGTCCTGGGTGAGTGAAAAGCCGTATGTCGCCAGGGTATCGGCCAAAGAGAGCAGGGCAATATCCACGCCGGCGGGACCGGTGTCGCGAAAGAAGCGGTAAATTGCGCGGCGCGTGGGCGGGTTTGTCTCACCGGTCAATAAATGGAGGCGCATGTGGTGGCGCACGACTGATTTCAAACGCTGGATTTCGACCTGGCTGAGTGCCAGCTGGTGAGCGCGGGCTGCGGCAAGTTCGGCTCCTTGTTCTTCGTGACGCAGAAACCGCACCTTTCCGCCAGGTTCCACGCTGCGGGTGTGCGGTTTGGCCGCATCATGATACAACGCGCCCAAGAAGAGCAGCCCACGCAGCGAGCGGTTGGGGTTCAAGGCTGCCGCAAAATGCTCGAACAATGCCGGGCGGAAACGTACGAGATGGGCCAGGGCCATGCCCATCCACAAATTTGCCCCGGCATCCTCAGCAGGCGGATCGACCAGAACCGCCCACAGGCGCTCTAGATTGGAAATGAGGGTCAGGGTATGCTCCCAAACATCCAGGGTATGCGGAGGGGACTGTCCGGTACCTGGCAGCCCAGCCAGTTCCGGAAGCAGAACATGAAGGACGCCAACCGCATCCAACAGGCGCAGTGCGGTGGCAACCTGGGAGCTTTCCAACATCCGAAAGAGCTCATCTCTCTGGCGTTCATTGGAAACGCGCGGCAGAAGGGGGGCAGCAGCCCGCATCCAGCTTTGAGTCTCGGGCGCTATGCGGAAACCCAGGCTGAGCGCCAGGCGCACCCCGCGCAGCACGCGCACCGGATCGTTTTCAAAAGATTGGGGTGTGCAGGCTCGCAGCAGCCCGGCGCGTAGATCCACCGCCCCACCGGTTGGATCGATCAAGTGCTCCGGGTGGTGCAAATCGACGGCGATGGCATTGACGGTGAAATCGCGCGCTCGTAAATCGGCTTCAAGGTCTGGCGCGCGCAGGGTGCAGAAATCCAGGAAAATCGGTTCCCCATCGCCGGCGCGGTCAATCACCCGCACCGTGTCGCGTTTTTCATCCAGTATGTAAAAATCGCCCCGGATCAAATTGGCCATCTGGCGCGCCAGAGAGCGAGCCTTCTTGGAAAGAACCAGGTCAAGGTCGTGTACAGGTCTGCCCTGCAGCAGATCGCGCACCGCGCCTCCCACCAGGTAAACCGGTTGATCAGGTGAAGTTTCGCGCTGAAGGATTGCCCACAGTTCGTTGATGCGCTGGCTGGTGAAATGCAGTTTTTCAGGCGCGGGCATAATGAATTAGAAAAATACGGGTCTCAAGACAGCCGGTACTTATCGAGATCAACCGCAGCGATGAATGGCAGGTTGCGGTAAAACTCATCGATATCCAGGCCGTATCCAAAAACGAATTCATTGGGAATTTCAAAGCCGCGGTAGCGAACGGGGACATCCACCTCGCGGCGTTCGACCTTATCCAGCAGGGTGCAAATCTCGAGCGATTGCGGATGGCGCGTCTCGAGCAGTTCGACCACAGATTTTAGCGTATGACCGCTGTCGATAATATCTTCCACAACCAGCACGTGCTGGCTGCCAATATCGGTCCCCAGGTCCAGCGTAACGCGCACATTACCATCCGACATGCGCGTGCCAAGCCGGTAAGATGAAATTGCCATGAATTCCATCATCACCGGGATAGTAATCTCGCGGATCAGATCGGTCAAAAACATGACCCCACCGCGTAGAATACAGATCAATAACAGGTTTTTTCCCTCGTAATCGCGGCTGATTTCCGCACCTAGCTCCGCGATGCGGCGGTGGAGAACGTCTTCAGGGATCAAAATTTTTTTTAGGAACTCATGATAATCTTGCGGCATCCTTACCTCTCATAGACAGAACAAATAATAAGAAATTTCAATCCCGTGGAACCTCGTGGTGCTCCCGGCAGCGGGCCTCGTACATTTCCGCCGCGCCGACGATCACCACCGGGTCATGGTAATGGGCAGGTTTGCCGTTGACCAGGCGTTGGGTGCAGGTAGCGGGTTGGCCGCAGACCATGCAAATCGCGGTCAGCTTCTCCACGTTTTCGGCTAATGCCATCAACACCGGGATCATGCCGAAGGGCTCGCCGCGAAAATCCTGATCGAGACCGGCTACAATCACGCGCACTCCGCGGTTCGCCAATGTTTGAACCACTTCGATGATCCCAGGGTCAAAAAATTGGGCTTCATCCAACCCGACGACCCGCGTGTCGGGCATGAGATGTTTTAAAATATCAGCCGAATTTTGGACTGGAACCGCATCGAAATCTATGCCGGCATGGGATGTTACTTTTTCAACTGCGTAGCGAATATCAATAGCAGGTTTAAAGACCTGCACCTTCTCGCGGGCAATTGTCGCCCGGCGCAGGCGGCGGATTAATTCTTCAGTCTTGCCGCTAAACATCGATCCGCAGACCACTTCCAAAGAGCCAACCGCATCTTTCATAAATACCCCTGCCCTGAAAAAGGATTTGGTGTGTGGATTTTACACCAAAACGGAACGATCAAACCAATGTTTTAAGGCGGTAACCCACACCGGGTTCGGTAATCACAAACCGCGGCTGGTTTGGATCGGGCTCGATCTTACGGCGCAGATTGCTTACATTGACCCGCAGCAGGTGGGTTTCTGTCTCATAGGGAGCTCCCCACACTTCCCGCAGGATCTGGCGGTGAGTAAGAACCCGTCCGGCATGTTGTACGAGGATGCGCAGTATATCGTATTCGGTAGGGGTCAAATCGACCTCCTGACCGTGGAGAAAGACCAGGCGCCGCGGCAGGTCAACCTTGAGATCGTCCAATTCAAAGACCGGCTCATCCACAGGTTTGTTCGAACGCCGTAAAACGACCCGGATGCGGGCCATCAATTCACCAACCCCAAAGGGTTTGGTAAGGTAATCATCGGCACCGGCATCTAGCGCGGCGATCTTGTCACTCTCCTGGTCGCGCACCGAAAGAATAATGATCGGCCCGTGATACCATTCACGCAGTTGGCGAGTGACCTGCACGCCATCCATGTCGGGCAGGCCCAGATCGAGAATGATTACCGTGGGAAGGCTTTCGGTCGCAGTCGTGAGAGCGATCTGTCCGTTTTCAGCCTCCAAAACCTGGTAGCCGTACGACGATAGCGCTGCCCGTAAAAAGCGCCGGATAGCTTTTTCGTCATCAACAATCAGGACGCTCATTCTCGAAGTATTCATCGCGGCCTCCATCAGAGGGGGTCAACTTTTCAGCCGGTCAATGCTGCGGTCATACCGGCAGCACAATTTTGATAACCGTTCCACCTTCAACCCGGTTTTCAGCCCAAATCCGTCCACTGTGAGCTTCGACGATCCCTTTGCAGATCGAAAGCCCAAGGCCGGTGCCGCTGTGGGCATCTGGGCGTTGTACCCGATAAAATTTGTTAAAAACCCGTTCCAGGTCCTCTGGCGGAATCCCAATCCCTTCATCAGCGACCGATAAATAGATTCCATCAGGTTTACTGCTGGCATCGACTGTAATCGACGTCCCAGGCGGCGAATATTTGACGGCATTATCCAGAACATTGACCAGCACCTGGTTCATCATGACAAAATCCACTGAAATCATGGGCAGATCTTCGGGGATATTCACTTGCAGCGGTCGCCTGGATAGGCGGTCATCAAGATGAGAAAGCGCCGCCCCCACCACATCCGCCAGATCGCAAGGTTCTCGTTTTAAGCGCAGCGCGCCCGCTTCCAGGCGGCTCATGTCGAGCAGGTTGGCCACCAGGCGGTTAAGGCGCCCAGCTTCTTCGAGGGCGGTATCCACCAATTCTATCTGTGTGGCGGGTTCCATGGTGACGCCCTCTTCGCCCTGCGATCCGGCTTCTTTGAGGCTGCTCAACACCCCGGTAATGGAGGCTAAAGGGGTGCGCAGGTCGTGGGAGATGGAATTTAATAAGGCAGTTTGCAGCTTATCGGCGGCTTGTAGAACCTGGGTCTGCCCGGCCTGGTCAGCCAGGATGGCTCTTTCCAGGGCCAGCGCGCAAAGATTGGAAAAAGATGATAACAGGCGGCGCTGGTCGGGATCCAGATAACTGGTAGGGTCGGGAGGGATCACACCCAGCACGCCCACGATTCCTCGAGATGTGATGAGCGGGATCGCCCGCAGGCGCGTCTGCGGTTGAGTAGCGGTGGTCCGCCCGGCAGACTCTCCGCGTTGATAGGCCCAGTGAATGACGCGCAGCTCATCGGCATCGAGCTGAAAATTTGCGGTGGAAGCTTTCAAATGCAAGGTATTGTTCTCAGGCAAAAATATAACCACCTCGCGGCCGAAGGTCTGGCCGATACGCTGCATCATCACCCGCAGCACGTCATCCAGGTTCAATGCCTCGGTCAGTTCGCGGCTGAGCAGGCTGATGGCAGCGGTTTGGGCTTCGCGGCGCTGGGATGCGCTGACCTGATCGCGAGCAATCGCGGCCAGATTGCTGAGCATCCAACCGACCAGGAGCAGCCCGCTGAAAGTTAGCAGGTGCTGAAAATCGCGTAGTGAAATCCCAGAACGAGGCGCGACATAAAACAACTCGTACGCCAGCAAGCTGAGCAGAGATGCCAAAATGGATGGACCTCGTCCCAGGTAAATCGCGGCTGCCACCACGGCCAACAGGTAAAAGAAAACCAGGCTGGTCGGATCGAGAAATGCCACCGCCCAGGCTCCGACCAGTGTAGCCGCTGCCACCAGCACAACGGCAACCAGGTAGCGCCAGATCGGGCCGCGAGGCCAGGGTCCATCCGCCAACCCAGATTGAACGGGTTGGGGCTCTCCTGAGATCATATACACATCTACCATGCCGCTCTGGCGGACAATCTGGTCGATCAGGTCCCCACGCAGCCAATCCATCCAACGCGGGCGGAGCGGTTTGCCGACAATGACTTTGGTTATGTTGTTCTTCCGGGCAAATTCGACCAGCGCCGGGGCCACTGCCTGTCCGGCGAGCATCATGGATTGCCCGCCCAGGGATTCTGCCAGCTGGAGGGTGTTTAATATCCGGTCCCGGTTAATGGGAAGACTGTCTGGGCCAGGCGTTTCAACGTGCACGGCATACCAGGGGGCATTCAGGTCATCGGCGAGGCGGCGCCCGGCTCTCACGAGTCGCTCGCTCAACGGATTGGCGCTGACACACACCAGCAGCCGCTCTCCAGCGGGCCATGGTCCAGGAATGGATTTCGTCTGCATATAAGCGCGCATCTGATCGTCGGCACGCTCCGCGACGCGCCGCAAGGCCAATTCGCGCAAGGCGGTTAAATTGCCCATCCGGTACAGATTCTGGCTGGTCTGGCGGGTGCGCTCGGCGATAAAAAGTTTTCCATCGCGATAAAGTTGCAGCAGTTCCGAAGGGGGCAGATCGACAATCTGGATTTCTGCAGCCTGGTCGAGCAGGCTGTCTGGAACGATATCCGTCACATCAATGCCGGTGATCTGGCTGACGACATCTACCAAACTTGAGATGTTCTGGATGGAAAGGGTGGCATATACGTCGATGCCGTTCTCCAAAATTTCTTCCACATCCTGAAAGCGGCGGGCGTTGCGTCCACCAGGCGGGTTTAACAAGGCCAGATCATCCACCAGCGCCAGGGCGGGCCGGCGCGCCAGGACGGCATCTACATCGATCGCCTTCCAATCCCCCTCCGGACCAGGTATATTGCGAAGCGGCGCCTTTTCAAAAGTGAGCAGCAGCTCTTCGCTTTGTTGCTGGCCGTGAGTTTCAACCAGAACGGCAACCACATCTACGCCCTGCGCATGTCGGCGGCTGGCCGCCGTTAACATGGCATTCGTGGTTCCTACCCCACCCGCGTACCCGAGAAAAATAAAGAGCTGCCCGCGCGCCATCAGACTATTATAATATGCGTTTCGCAGCCGCGCTGCGTACCGCCAGGAAACACAATTTATATCTATAAATTGCTTGCAATTTTTTTCGGTAGGGTTCTTAGTGGATTTCTCGCTAAATTCGTGGGCATTCGTAGCAACTGTGTTAAAAATCAAGCAGCAAATTCAGCAATTTTCTCCATGATCTTCGGATTCCAGGCGGTCTGATGAACCAGGAGCGCATTCAGAATCGTTAACAATTTCCGCATGCAGGCGATCATGGCGACTTTGAAGGGTTTGCCCGCGGCGATCAGGCGTTCAAAGAAGGTCTTGATCACCGGGTTACACCGCCGAGCGGCCAGTGTGGCCATGTACAGGGTCCGCCGGATCGTTCCGCGCCCGCCCCACACCACCCGTTTGCCGTTCATCAACCCGCTATCGCGATTGAAAGGCGCCACCCCCACCAGCGCCGCGATCTTTTTGCGATCCAGATGGCCCAACTCCGGCAGATCGGCCAACAAGGTGGTGCTCAACACAGGCCCCACCCCTGGGACGGACAGCAGCCACTCGTTTTGCTGCTGCCAGTGGGGGTGCGCTTGCACGGCTTGTTGGAGCTGGTGGTTGAGGTCATCCAACTCGTGCTCCAGCCAGGTAATGTGGGCCTGGATCCGTTCGAGTACCGGGGGCTGGCTGATGGCCCTCCGATTTTCCTCGGCCACCAGCATCTCGACCACCTGACGACGGCGATCCAGGAGCGCCTGGAGCTGGCGGGTGGCTTCATCGGGCACCGGGCGAACCTGGGGTTGGATGGCCTGGGCATAATGGGCCAGCGAACTGGCGTCGATCCGATCCGATTTGGCTAATTTTCCGGTGGCTTTGGCAAAGTCCCGCGCCTGGCGTGGATTGATGCGCACGGTCGGGAACTTGGCCGCGTTCAAACGCACAAACGCCTCTTGCTCATACCCGCCGGTGGCTTCCAGAACCACCAGCCGGACGGAAAAGGCCCGCAGCTTCTCGATCAATATCGCGATCCCGCTGGGAGAATTATCCACTTGAAAGGCCTGCCCCACAGGCCGCAGATACACGTCCAGATGCGCCTTGCTGACATCGATCCCCACAAATGTGTCTACCGATAAAGAAGTGTCCATGCCAACCTCCTGCAATAGATGGTCCCTACCTTGCCAAATACGGGCTCTGTCCCAGGCAACTGTTCGGGCTATCGTTGAAAGAGCAGGGCGACCACGCTACGAACCGGTTTTCTTTAACCTTAGGTTGGACGGTCTACCCTGTTCCTATCCAATAGGGTTAATCTTACCCTTGTTATAATATACAAGGTTGGGTTGAGGGGCACAAATTTAAGGCTTATGGAATGCAAACCATCGCCCCGAAACCCAACACAACCGAGGATGTTGGGTTTCGCGTCAATACGGAAAGGAAAAAAAGCTTGTCTCAATCGCTCAACCCAACCTACCCTGGATTGGATAGCTCTTATTCTAAGCGAAAAAATTACTAAGTCCGTTCAAGCAGCTTTTGGCCGGTGTGCAGACTGGTGAGTAAAAAAAAGAACCCCGAAAATCTCCGGGGTTCCTGGTTTCATTATTGAGTGAGCCTAAACGACGATCTCATCGGCCGCGGCAGGCAAATCGTAGCCCAATGAACGCAGCTTTTTCTTGAGATCGATCAGAGATTTGCGGCCGAAACCGTCGACATCCAGCAAAGTCTGCTCGCCAATCGCCAGTTTATCGATAATCTGTCCCACGGTGGTGATACCTGCTTTGGCCAGGGCATCGGTTGGGCGCGGGCCTAAAGCGAGATCAGCAACAGTCCGGTCAGGTGAAGTGCGGGCATCATCGCGGGCTTTTTGCTGGTCCACATAACTCTGGCGCGCCTGCAGCTTGCGGTAAAAGCGGTCGACCTGGCCTTCAATATCGATAATCCGTGCCTGCTGACCCGTAAAGAACGGGTGGCATTTTGAGCAAACCTCGGTGCGGATCATCTTGCGGGTTGAACCGGTAGTCCAGGTGTTGCCGCAGGCACAAACCACTTGAGCATCTGGGTAATATGTTGGGTGAATAGCTTTCTTCATAACGACATTCCATCCTTTCCAGAGATGCACCTGCACCCGTCAGCCGCTTGATCGAGCCGACGCTGCAGGAAGCAAACAATTATGCCGCGCTGGTTTCAGCGGGCGGAACAACATTGACGCGCTTGCGCCCGTCAGGTAAAGTTTCGTAAACGACCTTACCATCCGCCACGGCAAACAAAGTGTCATCCTTGCCAACTTTGACATTCAAACCGGGTTTGATGCGGGTGCCGCGCTGGCGGACGAGAATGTTGCCAGAAATGACAACTTCACCGGCGTATTTTTTTACGCCCAGGCGCTGCCCATTGCTGTCGCGGCCGTTGCGTACAGAACCACCACCTTTTTTATGTGCCATCGTTCTACTCCGTCACTATCTTTTCAATCTTCAAGCGGGTGTACTGCTGGCGATGCCCAATCTTGGAGCGAATGCGTTTCTTGGGCTTATAGCGGAAGACATCGATCTTCGGGCCTTTAAAGTGATCGACCACCGTGGCGCTCACTGCAGCGGATTTCACATTGGGAGTGCCGACAAGGATGGAGTCGTCTTCGACCAACAGCAAAACCTGATCCAGGGAAACCGATGCACCGGTCTCAACATCCAGACGGTCGACTTCAATCGTCCCGCCTTCGACGGCTTTAAACTGCTTGCCGCCGCTTTCAACAATCGCGTACTTCATAGCTTTCTCCAATCTTCACTTCACCGGGGTCCGCGCGTTTGTGAACCGCCCAGCCGCGGGGAAGTTGGGGATAATAAGCCTTTTTCAAGGCAAGGACGGATTATACCACAATCACCGCCTGTTTTGTCAATCTTGTTTTGGCTGTTGTTTAGATGCTGCGCATAGAAAATTTATTACCCCTCGTTTCAACGCGGTTTGCGCAGCTTGCGGATATCTCCGCTGCGCAAGGTGATCCCTACAGAATCCAGGTATTCGAGGAAAGCCTGCGCATATTTGCGGCTGGTGTTAAAGCGGTCGCGAAATTGGGCCAGGGTCAGCGAACCTTCGCGCTCTAGGTGGCCGGTAACTGCGGCGATCATTTCCTGGATATCTTCGGCTCGGAAGACCACCTCAGGTGAGACCTGGACCAGACGTTCCATCCCGACCAGGGCATTGTAGGCTTCATCCCCCACCTCGGCCTGGCAATCTTTGACAGAAGGCGTGGCATACGGAGCGGCAGTGAATTTCTCCAACAGGCGGTTGACCTGTGCCTTTTGAGCCGGGCTAAATTCCACCTCATGCCCAGGCCGCGCCAGCTGTTTTCCCTTTTCAACCAGGCTGCCGCTGACTGTGATCCACAACCGTAAAGCGGCATTAAACAAGCGTGGGGATAATTTCAAGCGGCTTTTCAACTCTTCGCGCGGCATGCCCCGGCGCAGTGGGAACGCCTGGTGATACCGTTCAAGCTCCTCCTCGGCCCTGCGCGTTTCTACACCCCACAGTGGCCGAGGGATGACCAGCAGGTCGCTATCGGGCTGCAAATCGCCCTCTTCTAGCTGGATGAGCTGCCCCTCTGCCAGAAGCTCATGCAGAGCCGCGCTGGCTGCTGCCTGGTCGAGGCGTGAACGCACCACCAGGTCGCGCATGGGAGCCGCCCCCATCGCCAGGCTGGCCTGAAGCAGGATATCCGCCGGTGAACCCTGGCGTAAAGATTCCAGGCGCGCCAGCAGAGCGGGATCAAAACGCTTGTGGCGGCGCGCAGGCTGGGGATCTACCACCACCCCGCCTCCCAGGGTTTCGCCTGGCGAAGGCCGGCGCAGTATATAGCGGTCGCCGCGCACGGCGACTACCGGGACAGCCAGCTCAAGCTGCAGCCAACCCTGGTCGCCCGGTTTCAGTTCCTCAACGCCCAGCAGCCGCGCCCGGGCGACTACTTCGGCGGCGCCGATGAAAAATTTTACCTGACTGCTGTGGCGCAGTGCAGCGCTGGCATCCGGCAGCAGTTGAAAATGGACATCCAGGCGTTGGGTGGCGTGGTAGCACCCCGGCAGGGAGAGAACTTCACCGCGCCGTACCTGGTCCAGCTCGATCCCGCTGATATTGACCGCCGTCCGGCTGCCAGGAACGGCAGTGTTTTCTTTTTTCTTGTGGGTCTGCAAACTGCGCACCCGGCCGCGCAAACCGCCGGGCAGGATCTCGATTTCATCCCCCAGGCTTATCTGCCCATCCAGCAAGGTGCCGGTGACCACCGTGCCGAAACCGGCGATGGTAAACACCCGGTCGATGGGCAGCCGCGGACGGCCCAGGTCGGGACGCGGCGGGCTGCCGGCTAAGACCTGCGCCAGGCGCTGCCTGAGTTCATCCAACCCGAGGCCGGTGCGGGCAGAAACGCGCACCACCGGCGCCGATTGCAGCACGGTCCCCTGCACCGCCTGGACCACATCCGCCTGCACCAGGTCAAGCCAATCCGGGTCGTCCACCAGGTCGGCCTTGGTCAGCACAATGATCCCGTTTTGAATTTGCAAAAGGTCCAGAATATGTAAATGCTCGCGGGTCTGGGGCATGACCCCTTCATCGGCTGCCACCACGAACAGCACTGCGTCGATCCCACCCACGCCTGCCAGCATATTTTCGATAAAGTCGCGGTGCCCCGGCACATCCACGATACCCACTGGCTCGCCATCCGGCAGGTCGAGCCAGGCAAAACCGAGATCGATGGTCATCTCGCGCGCCTGTTCTTCTTTGAGCCGGTCCGGGTTGATCCCGGTCAGGGCATTCACCAGGGTCGATTTCCCGTGGTCGACGTGCCCGGCTGTGCCAATCACTCGCATCCTATTTCCTCGAATGATAAATAATGTTGTGTGCGGCGCAGGTCAAGACCTGCCAAAAATGCGCTCGTAATCTTCCATCCACTGGTGCGCCACGGATACCAGCGACTGCAGTCGCTGCTGCGTCTCCTCGACCAGCTGCTGCAGGCGGTCGCGCGTTTCCATGACGGTATCCTCCAAAGGCACCAGACGCTCGTTGTATTTTTCAAAACTGCGCGATTGCTCGCGCTGCTGTTCTTCCGCCGCCAGGGTATAGTTTGTCCAGCGTTTCTGATCGTCGGCTTTGTAAGCCACCCACTCCTGGCGAAAGCGGTCCTCGATCAGGCGCTGCATCTCGGTGATTTCGTTAACCCGGCGCTCGAAGCGGGTGGTAATTTCGTCGAAGGCTTCCTGCGAACGCTTTACCGCGCGCTGGGTGGCATCCAGGGCCTGCAGCTGGGTATCGAGGAAAACCGCCTGCCCAGTGATGTCGTTAAACTTGGTCTGCATATCCTTCCATTCGCGCTCGCGTTCCATCTGCCACAAAGTCTGCTTTTCGAGAAAGCCAGACTGGGTCTGGCGGCGCTCGCTTTCCGCCGCCTGAAACTCTCCGATGCGCATCTCCATCTTGCGAACGCTCTCCCCCGACAGCTCCACCCGCCCGCGCTGCTCATCCTGGCGTTTGCGCAGAGCCGCCACCTCACCCTGTATGTCGGTCACCCGCTTCGCATCCGCCTTGTGGGCTTCATCGATCACCCGAATCGACCGGCGGTATTCTTCATCAAACCGGCGGTATTCGACAACCTTGGCCTGCAGCTCTTCGATCAAGCGCCCCAGACGAAAATCTTCTTCGACTCTTGCCTGGATGCTTTTCTTCAATTCAGGGATCGGCTCGAGCCCTTTGCGAATTTCTCCTACGGCGCGGTTAACCGTTTCTTGTTCGGCGCGGCGGGTTTTCTCCGTCTCACGCTCGCGTTCGGCGCGCGTTTTTTCCATGGCCTCGATCGAGCGGCTGGTTTCCACCCGCAGCTGGAGGACATTGGTTTCGATCTGGTCAAACCGGCTGAGCTGGGCGCTCAAGCGGGCCATATCGGTATTTATTTCTTTGATCTGCTGGCTGAGGGGCGGAATATTCGCCTCCAGGCTCGCCAGCCGTTCTTCCAGGGTGGATATCGTCAGCTTATCCTTGCGGCGCTCATCATCCAACCAATCGACACGCTTGTTAAGTTGTTCCAGATCCATCCTTAGTTCCTTTACTTTGTAGTTTCGCACGTCGCGCTTGCATCCCGCGCAGGGGCAAATGAGAAAGTTACAGGTTAATTATACCAGCCGGAGCACATGGGCTAACGTAGATGCGGGGTGCATTGCCACAACACCCTGCTTCCGTTACCGTAAATTGGTAAACACCTGGATCAACCCCAGTGAACCGCGCAGGACCGCCCACGGGAAAAGACCAGCCAGGACCAACAACACCATAGCCGCCACGAGCATCGCTGCTTCTATGCCGTGTTCGTTAATTTTCCATCCTTTTTCTTCACTGCGCACAATTGCGGCCAGCAAACGGTAACCGCCAAATAAAAAGCCCAGATTGCCAACAATCGCCGCCACAGCCACCGCCTGGTTTACACCCGCCAGTGTTTCTAACAGGGGCTGGCGGATAGGAAAACTGGCCAGAAGCGGCAGCCCGCCCAGCGAAAAATAGGCCAGCGCCAGGGCCGCGGAGACCAGCGGATAACGGCGCAGAACACCCACCAGGCCGGTCAGGTCTGTGGTTATTCCATGTTTGTGGTATACGGCCAGAGCCAGCGACCACAGCGCGATGCCCACCAGGCGCGGCACCAGCGAGGCGGCAAACAGCTCGAGCCCCAGGCTGGAATTCAGGCTGACCGCCAGCAAGGCATACCCATTTTCAAGCAGGATAGCATAACCCAACATTCGCGCCAGGTTGGTCTGAAATGCCGCCCATAATCCTGCGGTCAACACCATCAACCCCCCCGTCAGGCGCAGTCCTTCCACCACCGCTGCACTGGTACGCAGCCAGGTGAAAGAATTGAGAAATCCCAGGGTAATCCACAGTACGCCAACGGGCAGTAAGCCCATTAGAAAACCAAAAATGTAAGGCGCTGTCTCCTGGGCCAGCAGCGGAACCCAGGTATAAAATGGGAAAACACCTAACCAGAAGAAAATTCCGAGGCCCAAGAAAAGGATAGCCTGAACGACCCAGCGCGTGCCGGGTAGATTGGCCTCCACCAACCCGGAGGCCCAACCCGCCAGCAGGATAAAAGGCACTGCCAGGGTTTGAAAAATGAGAAAGCGCAGCGCACCCTGACCGGCGCGCTGGCCAGGTGGTGAGAGCAAGGGCAGGCTGATCAACACCGCCATCTCGATAATCAGAGCCGCATAAAGGAAAGGTTCGACCGCTTGAGCGGCGACCAGCATGGAAACCAACGCCAGACCTACCCCCGGGAAATAATCAATTGCCCCTGCCTGGCGCGACCCAAGAAACCAGACTGCGCCAAATGTATATATCAAAACCAGAAAAGACTGGTCAGCCGCTTCCAATACAAAGCGCCGGCTAAAGATCACCATTTCCGGTGAAACCTGCAGTGTCAGAGGGCCTAAACGCACGGCTGGGCCGACAGGTAAAACCCAGGCCAGGATCACCAGCACAAAACATACGGCGGAGGCAACTCCCATCACCAGGTTGCGGCGGTGGCGGAACGGCAGCAGCGCGACCGAAACCACGAACGGTAGGATGATCCAGATCAAAGCAGAACTCATCCGGACTCCTTAGGTCCCGGCCTGGAGAGTAAATACGTTCCCGCCAGAGCCAGGCCAAGATTGATGGCTGCCATCAGTCCGGCCACCAGCACGGAAAACTCCAGAGCGGCATACAGCACTTCAAAACCTGCAAGGAAAGTCAGCAATCCTAACATCATGCGTAATGGATTTGAGGTCATACTGATCTGGAGCAGTCCTAATCCCGTCAGGATCATCGCTCCCCAAAATACCGGGCGGGTGACTTGCAGCCAGGCCTGCGTTGATTCAGGGAGTGTAAAAATAACTACCAGCAGCAAAGCAGCCGCAATCAAGCGAAACAGGCGTCCTGACATTGGCTCTATCGAGGCATCGGCGCTGGCCTGAATAGTTGAAAGCACCGCGCCCGCCATCCAACCCACGACCAGCTTGACCGCGGCCAGGCCGATTGGCCAATTCAAACTAACCAACCAGGCTACGGCCAGGTACTGCACCGCCACAGCCAACAGCGTCCAGCGCCAATTGGGATAAAACAAGAGCACCAGTGAGGTCAGTCCCACTAGGATCACCGGAAAAAGGGCAAAATCGGCGAGAAAGGTCACGGCGCGCCTGCCAGGCTGCTTTGAAGCAGCGACACCAGCAAAGCCAGCAGCACCAACACCCACAGGACCCCGCCTTCTCCCTCCAGGATCACCGTCAGGGCGCGGATCACGGATTGAGCCAACCGGTAGGTCAAACCTGCCAGGCGATACAACCAATCTAATCGCAGAAGAGCGTTGAGCACTCGCAGCAGCGGCCGACTGGCTGCCGTTACCCAGGCGGTCCTTTCAGGATGGGCTACCCACCACGGCTCAAGGCGGCGCAAAGCGAACCAGCCGCCAACCGCTGCCCCAACCGCCAGCAGGCTGGCACCCCAGCGGTCCAACCCCCTGGATTCAGTCCAACCCAGCACCGCCACCAGCCAGCCGGTACCGGCGAGCAGGCCTAATCCTAACGGGTAAACCACCTTGATCCAGCGCTCGAGAGCAGACAGTCTTTCTTCCGGACGAAGGGTGTGGCGAAAAAAACCGATCAGCAGCAGGGCATGCACTCCCCAGAAAATCAGGTCCGGAAAATTAATCGGAAAGACCACCAGACCTTGCCATCCAACCCCACCAGGGGTGAACGGCAAACCGCTGAACGCCAGGGCAGCCAATCCGGGCAAGAAGATTAACCATCGTTCTCGCACGGAATAAAGGAACAGCAGGCCTCCGGCCAGAATCATCAAGGATCCCCAGGCCAGGCTGGATGTTGGAAAACCGCGCACCACGCTCACTACCGCCAGGCCGGCCAGCGCGATCATCCAATACGGTCGGCCGCGGATTTCGTTCGGGCTGGCCAGCCACATCACAGTTCCATAAAACGCGGCAAGCGCCGCGAAAAGCACCATCCACGGATACCAGGCCTGCGATACAACCGTCACCGGCAGGCGGCCTAATACCACCAGCCCAGAGGCGGCCGATACCATGCGCAGGGTAGTGCTGATTCCGCGCCGGAATGGCAGATCGCGAATATACGGCAGGTGCAGCGGAAGCACGCCCAGGCGTAATCCGGCGGCGACCAGCAGGAAAAAGGACAGATCGGGACGCGGGTCGATGAGCAGCAGTTCCTGGCCTGTAACCCGGCTGAGCGCCATCGTCCCCATTAAAACCAGCGTGCCGGCAATGCGGAATGAAAATGCGATCACCGCTTCTGTGGTGGTCTCTTTTTCGTGCACCGCCCCCAAAATAAAAGCCAGCTCAGCCACATCGATCAAAGTCCAGGCCAGGACCAGGGTCAGGGGCGTTCCAGCCAGGGTCGCCAGCATCCCGGCGGCCGTGATTGCCAGATTAGCCGCCCAGGTGGACGGATTGGATTGATGCTGAAGACGCGCCGATGCCGTCAATATGACCGCTGCCGCCAGCCCGGCCAGGCTCATCGTATAGACCCAGGCCGGGGTATCCAGCTGAAAAATAACCGTGCCCACCATCTGTGTGACGGGCAGCCAGTTAAGAAAAATAACCGCCGGAGGAGGCCGGAAGCGAAAAAAAATGAGCAGGCCCCACACCACCATCGTGGAAGCTACCGCCAGCAGCCAGGCATATCCAAACCCTGGCCGCAGCCGCCGCAGAACGAGAATCGTCCCTGCGGCGACAAAGAGCAGAGCAACCGGCAGCAGCAGTAAATATTCCATTTGTTCCCGTTAGAGAAGTGGTGCGTAGGGTTGGCGGTGAAGGAACTGGCCCATCCCCGGGCGACCCAACCAGCGTTCGCCATCCACGATCAAAGCACCGCGCAGCCATACCTTTTGCGGATAACCGACCAGATTCCACTCTTCATAAAGGTTGTAATCTGTGCGGTGGTGCGCGACCGCGGCGCCGTAATGAACGTGTTTACCCGGGTCCCAAATCGCAATATCCGCGTCAGAGCCAGGCATCAGCGTACCTTTACGGGGATAGAGGCCGAATATTTTGGCCGGATTCGTGCAGTTCAAGGCGACGAACTGGTTGGGCGAAATCCGCCCGGCGCCCACGCCATAGGTCCACAAGATCGGAAGGCGATCGGCAATGCCCGGCAGCCCGTTCGGAATACGGGTAAAATCATCACGGCCCAGCTCTTTACCCGGGATGGCTACCGGCGCGCCCTCATAAAGGATGGGACGCGTCCCATCAAAGAAAAATGGGCAGTGGTCGGTGGCAATGACCTGCAGGCTGCCGTCCTTCAGCCCTTCCCACAGGCGGGTCTGATCCTGCGCGGTTCGCACCGGCGGCGAACAAACCCATTTAGCCCCATCCGGGCGGGCCAGGTCATCTTCTGAAAAGAATAAATACTGGGGGCAGGTTTCACCCATAACCGCCAGCCCGTGTTGCCGGGCGTACTCGAGCTGGTCAACTTCGCCGGCAACATTCATGTGGACCACGTATAGGGGAGCATTTCCGGCCTGGGCTGAAAGGGCAGATGCGCGCAGCACCGCCTCCACCGCGCCCCACGCCGGGCGGGTGCGCGCATGCCAGGGCGGGGTGGTGTGTCCGGCAGCCAGGGCCTCTGCCACAAGCAGGTCGATCACATCCCCATTTTCAGCATGCAGCATGGTCAGAAAACCGTGCTCGCGGGCAATCCGCAGCACTTTAAAAATATCGCCATCCGCCAGCCGCAGTCGGTTGTTATAGGCAGTGAACACCTTCAGGCTGGTAATCCCTTCCGCGCTCAAATATGGTATCTGGCGGGCCACTTCGTCATCGAAGTGGGTGATGTTCATATGAAAGCTGTAATCCACCGCCGCCTTTCTACCTGCCTTTGCATGCCAGGCATCTACATTGGCCTGAAGGGTCGGGTGGTCCTGGGAGATAAAATCGATGGCGGTCGTCGTCCCACCAAAAGCCGCGGCCTTATGCCCGGTGTAATGGTCGTCGGAGGAAACCGTGCCGAACATTGGCAGTTCCAGATGGGTATGCACATCCACCCCGCCCGGCATCACCAGCTTGCCCGCGGCATCCACCACCTCCACACCCTCGCCAACCGCCAGGTGGGGGCCTATCGCGGCGATGTGCTCGCCCTCTACGAGGATATCCGCCTTGAATGTTTCCGCGGCGGTGATTAAAGTACCGCCCTGGATGACAAATGCCATGGCCAGACTCCTTTTGTGTGTAATAATCCTGACCGGCCGCGTAAGCTTCGGCAGCCCGAAGCAGGGAAAACACCCGTGCTTATCAGTTTATACCACCCAGCATGGCCAGCAGGAACGGGTCAAGCGCCATTTCAGGCAGTTCCTCGGCATGATACTGGCCAGATTGCAGAGCCCGCTCGCGCAAAATACGCCACAAGCCGGCCCTTTCTTCAGCACCCACCAACAAATCCTGGACATCGTGGGCGGAAATAAACCGTTCGCCGGTGGTGTAAAGAAAGGTGATCCGTTTCCATTTTCCGGCAGGGATGGGCTGCGGCAAAGCTTGCAGCGGACCTAAGGAGAGCTTGAAGTATTCCTCATTGGCCCGCGGATGATCGGGCTCGTCTCGAAACAAAGTCCGCCGGGTGACCAGCTCGTGACCGCGCAAACCGGCGAAATGTTCGATCCGCCCGCCGTGCTGGGCGCCAAAGGCGCTCGTCTGGTAAAAAGCCAGGTAATCGACTTCAAGCACCTTGGGAGCAGATTTGAGCCGAATGCGATACCAGCCCAACAAACGCGCAATTTCCAAATCACGCAGCTCGGGCATCACTGCCACCAATATCAGCGATTCGGGGGAAGGATATTCGCTCATATTCTGCTTTGGTTCACATTCAGCTGTGTCTGGGGCTGTCTCAAAAGTCCACCCCACCCCGCCCCTCACACCCCTTCGGGTGGCCGATACGCAAGGTACGCCCGAAGGGCAAGCGGCTGGGACGGGAGGGTTGGGGGGATGGGTCTTGGACAAATCATTCTTTTTGGACAGTCCCTTCCACGGTCTTAATAAGCCTACATCAGACCCACCCGCGCATTGAACTGCTGGATCAAGTCATCAATCTCATCTACCTGATCCTGGAAACCCGTCCAATACATGGGGTCGTACCATTGGTCCTGGATCTCTTCGTAGGTTCTGCCCTGCTGTTCGACCCAGGTGTAGTATTTGAGATTATGGACCCGTTTACGGTCCTGGTAGGTTAATTCCTGCAGGTGGTCGGTCGTCACGCCCTGTAAATACCGCGCGAACACTTCCGCGGCATCCTGCGCGGTAAATTCACCCATCTCGCGCCGCATTTCTGTGATCCGGCTGCCGTACAGCTCCATCGAATCGGTCAGGACGGTCAAAACTACGTCATTGGGTCCCAGCTCATAGTATTTGGCAAGTTTCACCGCCGAGAGCATGTTGGCGATACCCGAAAAGCCCATCAAATCCAGGCGAGAAACCAGATCCGCGGGCACACCTTTACGGACCAGATATTCCCTACCTACCGGCTCGTTGAACAATCGCATCAGGTTAACGACGGCATTATCATCGATCGCCACCACCATATCCGTGTTGAGGATGTTGTGGATCCAGGGCACGTGCTTATCGCCGATGCCTTCGATGCGGTGAGCGCCAAAACCATTATTCAGCAGCGTGGGGCACTGCAAAGCCTCGCTGGCGCACACCTTGCTGGTTGGGAAGCGCTGCTTGAGGTAATCGCCGCAGGCAATCGTTCCGGCAGAACCGGTGGTCAGCGCCACCCCGCGGTAAGCATCACCGGGCCGCAGCTCGGCCTGGAGCACGTCTTCCATGGCATGCCCGGTCACTTCATAGTGCCACAGGTAGTTGCCAAACTCTTCAAACTGGTTGAAGATCATCAGGTCTTGACCGCTGGCGCGCAGCTCCTTGCATTTATCGAAGATCTCTTTCACATTGCTCTCAGAGCCCGGGGTGGCAATCACCTCACCCGCAATCCGTTTTAACCATTCAAAACGCTCGCGGCTCATCCCTTCTGGCAAAATGGCAATCGATTCACACCCCAACACTGCCGAGTCATACGCTCCTCCCCGGCAGTAATTACCGGTAGAAGGCCAGACGGCCTTTTCCGTGGTGGGATCAAATTGCCCGGTCACCAGGCGCGGCACCAGGCAGCCAAACGCTGCTCCCACTTTGTGAGCGCCGGTGGGGAACCACTTGCCCACCAGGGCAATCACCCGTGCTGGGGTTCCGGTCAGGCTGGAGGGCAGCTCCATGTAATTTACGCCGCCAAAACTGCCGCCGGAAGGCACAGGCTCGTTTTTCCAGGTGATGCGAAAGAGGTTGCTGGGAGCGACATCCCATAAACCGGTCCGGCTGAGCTGCGCCTTGATCTTATCCGGCGCAGCCTTGGGATTTTTCATGTGCTTGAAAGTCGGAACTACGATATTACGTTCGCGGGCACGCTTCACCGCACGTTCTAAACGGTCGGGATACACCGTCAAATCAATTTTTGCCATCGGTAAGCCTCCAGGCTGAATATTATTTTCACAATCGTCTACTCTATCTTTTATTCCGGTATTGCCCAGGTTAGCAACGCACCGGCTACTTTTTTTCCGGCGCCTCACGCACAATGTACAATGGGCGACCTTTTACTTCATCATAAATCCGTCCGATATATTCCCCCAGGATACCCAACGAGATCAGCTGCACCCCACCCAGGAACAGGACCGCGATCAGGGTGGTGGCCTGTCCTAAAAATTGAACTTCTGAGACCAGGCGCAGGATGATAACCAGCGGGATCGCCAGGATAGAAATTCCGGCCGAGATAAAACCGATGAAAGTGGCGACTTGCAGCGGAAAATAGGAAAAACCCGTCACGGCCGTAATCGCCAGTTTGAGCATCTTCTTAAACGGGTACTTTGTGGTCCCCGCGAAGCGCGCTGCCCTACGGTAGGGCACCCCCACCTGCTTGAAACCGACCCAGGCTGACATCCCGCGTAAAAAGCGGAATTTTTCGCGCATGCTGTTCATCACATTGACCACTTTGCGGTCGAGCAGGCGGAAATCGCCGGTATCCATGGGAATCTTGACATCGGTGATACGGTAAATCAGGCGGTAGAATAGCGATGCGGTGAAGGTCTTGAACCAGGTTTCACCCTCGCGTTCGGCGCGTATCGCATATACCACCTCATTCCCCTCCCGCCATTTCTGGATCATTTCGAGAATCACTTCGGGCGGATCCTGCAGGTCTGCATCAATGATCACTACCGCCTGGCCGCGGCTGTAATCGAGACCTGCCGTCACCGCAATCTGGTGGCCGAAGTTGCGGGCAAAGATCACCGGGCGCACGCGCTCGTCCTGGTGAGCTTGCTCGCGGATCATGTCGGTCGAACCATCGGTTGAACCATCATCCACCAGGATCAATTCCCAGGGATCGCCCGTTGAATCCATGACCTCTTTTACCCGCTGATAAAGCAAAGGCAGGGATTCTAGCTCATTGAAAACCGGAGCGATGATGGTAAAGATAGGATCCATTGATATCTCCAATTAACCTGTTTAAAACCAGGGTTGACTGACAATTACCCAATTCTAACCCGAAAGCCGGTAAAAGTGGAAAACAGGTCCCGATCGCTTATAACCCCAGATATCGTCTCAAGGCCGGTAGGGTAGGCTCAATCACCGGTGCGGGCGTAACCGCCTGCATGGCAGCGCGCGTGTCTTTTAGGCCGCTGCCGGTATTGAGGACGAGGACTGGATCGGCAGGGGTAACCAGGCCCTCGGCTAAAGCGCGGCGCAGCCCGGCAAAAGCGGTCGCGCCAGCCGGTTCGGCAAATATTCCCACCCGGCCGAGTTCGGCGATGGCCGCCAGAATATCCGCATCTGGGACAGTGATATATGCCCCGCCGCTTTGGGCAGCCGCGCGCACAGCGCGCACGCCGTCCCGCGGCAGGTCGACCGAGATGCTGTCCGCGATCGTATTCGCTTCCACCGGTTGAATCTGCTCCGTACCGGCGGCAAAGGCATTGGCGACTGCCGCCGACCCGGTAGATTGGACGCCGAACAGGCGCGGCAAGACCGGCAGCCAGCCGATTTGGTGAAGATCTTTAAACCCCTTGTGCAGTCCGGAAATGATATTTCCATCCCCAACGGAGACGAAAACCAGCAGCGGGTGGTCCATCTGGCGAGGCAGGATGATCTGCTCCCAAATTTCAAACGCTGCGGTCTTTTTCCCCTCGGCGGTGAACGGGTTGTAGCCGGTATTGCGGCAGTACCAGCCAAATTCATGGGCCGCCTCGATAGTCAGATCGAAGGCAGCATCGTAATTTCCATCGACCAGGATCACTCGTGCGCCATACACCAGCAGCTGGGCAACCTTGGCGGGCGGCGCGGTTTTAGGCGCAAAAATCACTGCGGGCATTTCAACTGCCGCCGCCATACCTGCCAGAGCCGCTCCGGCATTCCCTGTGGAGGCAGTGACCACCGTGCCGGCTTTGATCTGGAGCGCCCGTGCGACCACCACTGCGCTGGCTCGGTCTTTGAAAGAAGCCGTCGGATTGCGGCCTTCATCTTTAATCCAAAATTCTTCCAATCCCAGGCCGCGTACCAGCGCGGGAGGGCTGTAAATTGGCGTCCACCCGGCAGAACGCAGGGGTGTATTCTCGCCGCCAGGGTCAGCCACCGGCAGTAAGGGAAGGTAGCGCCACAGTGAAGGATCAGTACGCGAGGTGAGATCGGCAGGTTGGTAGCGGCGCGCTAGAGATTCAATATCCAGGACCACGTCCAGGTTGCCGCCATCTTTGGGGCATGTATAGGTCACTTGGTCAGGCTGGAATTCGGCCTGGCATAATGAACAGCGGTATCCAATGAAAGTTCCCATGGTAATTTTATTTCCCATTTCCGCCACAGCGTAGTTTGTTCTGCGGCGGTCCTTTCGTTTTTATTCGTTTTCGAACGGCACGCCCAGGGACGCTGGCGGAGAGGTGCGCATCCCGCGTAAAATCTTGGCCAGAATCCGGCGGGTTTCAGGTGGTAAACCTGCCAGGGTGCGGTCGACCCATTCGGCATTCCCAATATTGACCAGCAGCAGGGTCAGGATCATCAGTGGGAAAGGCGCGACCTGCAGCACCTGGGAAGGGATATTGGGAAGGCTGGGCTGCAGAACGAGCCCCAACCACTGCAGCAAGGCAAATAGATAGGCTCCAAATGCCACCCGCAGCGGGTTCCACCCGCCGAAGATGGTGATCGCCAGGGCAATCCAGCCAAAGCCATCCAACCCGGAAATGGTCCCCTTCCATCCCGCTTTGAGACTGAGGGTGTACATCGGGCCCAGAAAGGCCAACCAGTGCGCCGCCCAACATGGTATAGATATATCGCATGCGGTTAACGTTCGCTCCGCGCACAAATGCCGCTGCCGGGCGTTCACCAATCCCCTGGAGCATCAGCCCCTGGCGGGTTTTATAAACCCAAATGTATGCCACCACAATCAGCACAAAGCTGGCATACACGATCAGATCCTGGTCAAAAAACAGCGTACCCAGGATGGGGATATCCCTGAAGATACGGGATCGAGAGGTGCGGAACAAGCGGCCCGGATGCGCCCATGATCGGATTGCCCAAAAAATAGGAGAGATCGCGGCACATGAGCGCCAGTACAAACCCAACCGCGACCTGCGACTGTTTTAAGGTAATGCTCGAGAAAGCCACGATCAGGGCTACCAGGCCTCCCACCAGGGCACCGGCCAAAAAGCCAAGCGAGTGTGCTTTGGGTAGCCAGCGCAGCGGCAAAACCTGCCATCGCCGAGAGCAAGATCGTGCCGTTCACTGACAGGTTGATCACCCCCGCCCGTTCGGTGATGGTTTCACCGATCGCCGCAAAAATCACCGGCGCCGCCGAAGCCAGCACGCCCGCTAAACCGATTAAGGTTGATTGATCCATGCTGGCCTCCTCATGATTTACCCGTCAGACGGCGGCGGACGCCTTCCACCATCAGCACAAAAAGAACCAGCGCGCCCTGCAGTACACCCGACAGGGTTGAGTCGAGCTGCATCACGATCGGAAGCTGGATGCTGCCGATGTTCAACGCCGCGAAGAAAAAGGAGACCGGCGCCGCCCAGGCGGCCTGGTAATTGACCAGCATGCCCACCAGCAGCCCCAGGAAACCATAACCGGAAGAAATTGAAGGGATCAGGCGGTGATAGACGGCGGTGACCTGCACAGCCCCTGCCAGGCCCGCAAACAGGCCGCAGATCAGGAAAGCCGACATCATATAACGGGCGGTCGGGATGCCGATTAAAAAAGCGGCTCGCCCGTTTTTCCCCACAGCTTTCAGGCGCAGGCCAAAATAAGTGCCGTTCAATAAAATATAAATCAGGATAATACCGGCGATGCCGATCCCCAACGACCACAGGCTGAGTCGCGTGCTCGCCTATCACCGGCAGCGACAGCGCCTCAGGAAATGGCTCCGTACCGCTCATCGAGCCAATCCCTGGCCGTTTCCAGGGACCAAAGATCAACCACAGGGTAAAAGCGGTGGCCACAAAATTCATCCCCAGCCCGCCAAAGATTTCATTCACCCCGCCGTAGATTTTCAGCCAGCCAACAATCGATGCCCAAAAAGTTCCGCCCAGCGCTCCAGCCAGAATCGCCAGGACCAGAATAATAACCGGCGGCAGACGCAGAATCTTGCAAGGATCGCAGGACAAACGTGGTAAAGATTGCGCCCAGCGTGATCTGGCCTTCGATGCCGATGTTCCACAAACCTGACGGTAAAAGTAACCAATAACCCGGAAGTTGCCAGCAGCAGTGGAACCCAGGCGACCAGCGTATCCGAGATCTTGCCTGTCGATCCGATCGAACCGACGATAATATTCTTGAATGCCTCGAAGGGTGAAGCGCCGGTGAGCACCAGGATAATCGTGGTAAAGACCAGGGCCAGCATAATCGCCAGGATGCGGAATCCCAGTCCCAGCCAGCGTGAGTTCGATTTCAACATAGGCTGCCTCCTACCATCCCTTACCGCCGATCATCTGGCCCAATTGTTCCGCCGAAGTCGCTGGCAGCCTCAACCGGTTCTGAAACCCGCCCGCCAAAGAATACCAGGATGCGGTCGCTGTAGCGGATCACTTCATCCAGGTCGGCGGAAATAAAGACGATGCTCGTCCCCTGGCGGCAGCGTTCTTTGAGCTTGCCCCAGATCCAGATCGTCGATTCAATATCCAGTCCGCGGGTGGGGTGTTCCATTAACAGCAGGTTCAGCGGCTGGCGCAGCAGCGCCAGTAACGCCCGCTGCTGGTTGCCGCCTGAAAGAGCTTCGATCTGGGCTCTCCGGTGTGCCGCGGATCGCAAAATCCTGGATCCGTCCTTTGGTCGACCTGCTGTGACTTGGGGCTTATTGATAAAAAAGCCCTGCTGCTCGCTCACACAGCATAAAATGGTCGGTCAGGGATAAACCCGAGATCAGCCCTTCTTCCAGGCGGGCGGCCGGCATAAAGGCCACCTTGCTCTCCATAAACTGCTTGTAGGCCTTTCCAGATAGGTTGCGGCCTTCCAGCACCAGTTCGCCGCCAACCGGGCGCATCAACCCGCCCAGGGTGCGCAGAAACTGGCTCTGGCCTGAACCTTCCATTCCGGCCAGGCCGATCACTTCGCCGCGATGAACGTGACAGGTTTACTCCCTTGATATGCAGGCGGAAATCATCGATCTCTAGATTCTTGACCTGCAGCATGATATCTTCCTGGCAGGCATTCACCCGCTCATCCGGCTGGACCACCTTGCCAAACATCATTTGCACCAGGTCGTTCTGTAGTATAGGGGGGGCGGGTCTCGCCCTACCAGACGGCCGCGCTGCAGCACCGCCACTTGCCCGCACAATCCTTCCACTTCTTCCAGTTTATGCGAAACAAAAATCACCGTCATCCCCTGGGCAGCCAGCTTCTTAAGCGTGGCAAATAATTTTTCTTTTTGCAAAGCGCTGATGCCGGTGGTGGGTTCGTCCAGGATCAGCACGCGAGCGCCCAGCCACAAAAGACGCAGGATTTCCAGCTGCTGGCGCTCGCCCACGGTCAGCGAATCAACGTAGGTCTCCGGGTCGATGGCAAAGTCGAACTGCTGCTCGAGCTCTTTGCAGATCGGCGGACGCCTTTTCTCGGTCGGGAAAAATTTTACCATCCCGGCGGCCAATGAGAAAATTATCGATCACCCGCATCGGCGGGAAATCCAGCGGATCCTGGTGTAGCATGCCAATTCCGTGCACGATCGCATCCGCGGGATTGGCAATATGCACCGGTTGGTCATCGAGGCGGATTTCACCCTCATCGGCCTGGATAAAACCCGAGAGAATCTTCATCAAGGTGCTTTTGCCGGCGCCGTTTTCACCCAGAATCCCCTGAATCGTGCCGGCAGGGATGACAAGGGTGATGTCATTGTTGGCATGCACCGAGCCAAAATGTTTTTGGATTTGGGAGAGTTCGACTTTCATAACTTATTTTAGCATGATCATCGGGCAGTGCCAGAAAAAGATGTGTTGCAAAAAAAGAGGGGTTCTTACCTCTCAATAGAGATAAGAACCCCTTCAAAACTTTATTTAAGGCGTCAGAGCCTCCCTGGTACGATCGCCAGGTTATTTAGAAGCAGGAACGCTCTGGCCTTCCATGCCCTGCAAGCAGCTGCGGCAGGTACCAGATCTGCTGATCGGTTGCTTTTTCGCCGTCTTTCAGGTAGGCTGTGCCGTCCTGCAGGTTCAAGCGGACCTGTCCACAGGTTCAAGCCGCCGCCCAGTTCACCGATGAATTTATCCACATTGGCGGCGGCATCCTTGGACAAGCGCAGTACCCTTGTTGAAGCCCACGATGCTGGTATCAGGATCGTTGATGTTCTTCCAATCCGGAGCAAGCCATTCAAAGGTTTGTTTGGCGGTGCCGTCCATGATGGCTTTCAGGTAGCGGACGTATGACGGGCCCCAGTTGAAATAAGGAACGCCCAGGCAGACGCTTGTCGGCTTCCTTGCAGGCATCCTTGAAATCATAGGGGATCGCCCACACCTTTTTACCAGCGGCAGCGGCTTTGTTGGCTTCCACCAGGCCTTCGGTGGTGTCGATGCCTGAAATCACCACATCATAATCGCTGTTGATAAAATCTTTGGCGACCTGGCTGGGATCGGAGGTCACACCCGGGATATTGAACCAGAAACCGATCCAGGTGACTTTGAACTTCAGATCTGCGGCTTTCTTGCCCAGGTACTTGGTCCAGCAGTATTTGGCGCCCAGGTAAACCGAGGCAGGCCAGGCGGCGGGTTTCATCATTGATTAATGGGCCCAGATAGCCGATCTTGCCGGTCTGGGTGGTCAGGGCAGCGGCGCAGCCGGCAATCATCTTGCCGTATTCCATCTTGCCCATCACATTGATCATATTGGGAAGATTGTGGTAATCTTTGCCGTCCTTCCAGACGGTGTCGCCGGAAGCAAAGATCACCCACACATCTTTATTTTGCCTGGGCATACTTGATTGCGTCATCTTTCATGTCATCCGAGTTGAAGATGACGACCTTGGCGCCTTTGGAAACAAGATCCTCGGCCAGCTGGGCTGCGGTGGTACCGGGGCGGTCGGCTGTATTAACTTTATCGACATAGACCAACTTGGCGCCAGCGACCTTGCTTTCGACATACTTGGCAGCATCGTAATGGGCCTGGCTCCAGCCCTTATCATTGTATGGACCGACCATCAAGAGGCCAAAGGTAAGATCTTTGGCAGCAGTTGGTGTCGCGGCGGGCTGACAGGCGCTCAGCATCAGCGAAATCACCATAATCAGACTTACAATCAGCCATCCAGCTTTCTTAGACATAACTTTCTCCTCCTTGCAGTGATTCGATTTATACAATCAAGCGAATGATGGTTGCAGCAATCTATCAAAGGGTGAATTTACCGCCTCCTTTCACAGCGCATACCCGAAGTCAAATCTTGAACCTGGAAAACGAGCGAAGGATGCAATTGTCTGTACAGATTGCTTATTTTACACGATCCACGACCTATAAATAATTTTTAAATCAGGGAAAAAGGTATTCTGTGACAATCATCCCGGTAAAGGGGGACATCTATAACAAAATGTTATTATTCTCGTAGTATGCCCTAATTCAGGCAAATTGGCAAGCATAAACGCCCTCCTGGATTGTTCCATTACTCAGATTTGGCAAATGATAATCCCCTGGCGGCAAGTGCGCTGCGGATCAGCCCAATCGCTTTAGGCCCCATGCCATGCAGTTTCAAAAGATCGGTTTCACTGACTTTCGCCAGCTGCTCCAGGTGCGTATATCCCGCCGCAGCCAGGGCTCGCTGGGCTGGGCTTGCCAGCCCAGGCGGAAAATCATTTTCCGGTTTACTGCTTTTTGATGGTGACATGGTAATCCTCCTGCCGATAAAAAAAGGTTAAGAGAAGGTGTTGTTCCCGCCAATGGCGGGAACAACACCTTCATTTGGTTTCCCCTTCCCTTGGAAAGGGGTCAGGGGATAGGGATTAAACACACAAGGGTAAATCAGGGCACAACCCAGGTGCCGGTCTCGCCCTTAAGGGCGCGGCTGATATTCTCCGGATTGGTGATCAGTGCCTGCTTGCCGCCGCCTTTAAGGAAGCGCAGGATGGCCTGGATCTTCGGGAGCATGGAGCCCTTGGCAAAATGTCCTTCTGCCAGATAAGCCTCAGCCTCTGCCATCGTCATACGATCCAACCATTTCTGGTTTGGCTTGTTGAAATTGATCGCCACTTTTTCAACTGCGGTGCTGATCACAAATAGATCGGCTTGGATCATGGTGGCCAGGAGCGATGAGCCGAAATCTTTATCGATAACAGCCTCAATTCCGCGCAGGCTGCCGTCAGCTTCCTCGATTACCGGAATGCCGCCGCCGCCCACAGCTACCACCGTGAAGCTCTTATCGATCAGGTCGCGGATGGCTTTCGCTTCAACAATGCCCATGGGGATCGGCGAAGCCACTACCCGCCGCCAACCTCGCCCCGCATCTTCGACAACCGTCCAGTTTTCCTTGGTAGCTCGTTCTTGAGCCATCTTCTCATCCATGAACGACCCAATGGGTTTAGAAGGGTTCTTAAACGCCTGATCATTGCGATCGACAATGGTCTGAGTCACGACGGCTACGGCCTTTTTATCCATGTGCCGTTTTAAGAATTCATTGTGCAGGGCCATGCAAAACATATAACCGATCGCGCCCTGCGTGTCTGCGCCGCAGTAATCCAACGGCACCTCATGCAGTTCGTGGCGTGAAAGCTCGGAACGGCGCTGAATAAAGCCGACCTGCGGACCATTGCCGTGGGTTACCACGACATCCCAACCCTGGGTAATCATATCGGCAATATGCTTCATTGATTCACTGGCGGCATCATATTGATCCGGCACGCTTTTATGTTTTTCGTCCTTAATCAACGAATTGCCACCCACAGCCACAACGGCCACACCTTTTCTTTCCATATAATCCATCCTATCAGTTTCGAATAAAAATTAATCGTATTACAGGATTCGATCAGCGTACTGGTGCTTGCCTGGTTATCCCATCGTAAGCGCCATGACCGCTTTCTGCACGTGCAGCCGGTTCTCAGCCTGGTCGTAGACCACGGATTTTGGTCCATCAATCACGGCATCGGTAACTTCCACATTTCGATCGGCTGGCAGCGGATGCATGTAGATGCAATCGTCTTTCGTCAGGCCCATTCGCCTTTCATCCACAATCCAATCCTTATATTGGCTGATCACTTCAGCACTCTTGTTTTGATCTGCGGTGAAAACCAGAGGTCCCCAAGACTTGGGATAAACCACGTCGGCGTCTTTAAAAGCCTCGTCCATATCGTGCACAATATCAAAGCCGGTATGGAATTTGCGCGCCTGCTCCTTTGCCTGGTCGACGATATCAGGCATCAGCATAAATTCCGGCGGGTGCGCCAGCACCACATCAATCCCAAAACGCGGCATTTGCAGGATCAAGCTTTGCGGAACCGAAAGCGGTTTTTGATAAGACGCCGCATACGCCCAGGAAACGACCATTTTCTTCCGGCGCAAATCGCGTCCCTTCTTTTCCCAGACTGTCAAAAGATCAGCCAGGCATTGGAACGGATGGTAGATTTCGCACTGCATGTTTAACACCGGCACGCGCGAATTGCGGGCCACGTCGTTTTGATACTGGTTGCCCACCCCCCAATCAACGTGACGGATTGCCAACCCATCGTAATAGCGACCCAGGATTTCGCCTATCTCTTTGGCAGTATCGCCGTGGGCGATCTGCGTGGTGCGCGACTCAATAAAAGCGGCGTGACCGCCGAGTTGAGCCATGCCGGCTTCGAAGGAGCCGCGGGTGCGCGTGCTGCTGAAAAAGAACAGCATCGCCAGAGCTTTATCGCGCAGGTAAGCGTGCGGCTCATTTAATGCGCGTTTACGCTTCAAATCCAGCGCCACATCCAGCACAGTTTCAACTTCTTCCTTGCTGAAATCGAGGTCGCCAATCAAATCTCGTCCATGTAAAAATGTCTGCATAAAACTATCTCCTCTATCGATGATTTAAGGCTGTTCAAAAGAGCGATTCATCTAAGACCCATCCTCAGAAATTCAGAGGTTTGGGGTGTTTTTTTGTGACAGCCTCTTGCACCATTTACCTTGGTCCACAAAGTGCGACCAGTTTATTCCATCGCGCCCAACACGAGTGATAACAGCGCCATGCGCATGACCACACCATTGAAAGCTTCCTGCCAGTAGCGCGACCAGCGGGTGATATCGACATCGGTAGGGATTTCGTCCATGCGCGGCAGTGAATGGAGCAGAATCGCATCTGGCTTGGCCTTGGCAGCCAGCAGTTCGCGGGTGATTTTGTAATTGGCCGGGGTCAGGCCCAACTCGCCTGAGCGTTCATCCCGCGACTTTGTGTAATCTGGCTGAACTACTGGCTCAACCAGGATCACGTCTGCCTCGGCGATCGCCTGTTCCACATGCTCGGCTTCCTTGAAATTCAGGCTGTACTGGCTGAGTTCTTTCTTAAATTCGGGCAGCAGTGACATATCCGGAGGAGCGACAAATGTGATCGGGCAGTCAAACTGGGTCAGTGCATAGCCAAGAGAGTGCATCGTGCGCATGCGCATATCACCGACTGCCAGCCATTTCAGACCGTCAATTCTGCCCTTCTCGACCAGCACAGTATAGAGATCGGTCAAAATTTGAGTAGGGTGTTCTCCCCAGCCGTCGCCGCCATTAATAATGGGAATGCTGGCCCATTTGGCTGCTTCGTGCGGTGCCCCTTGCTGGAAATGGCGCATCACGATCACATCCCCATAAAATTCCAGCATCTTCACGGTATCTTTGATCGATTCCTGGTAAAAATCGCCGGCGCGGGTCATCTTGGCGTCAGAAAAACCGGTCACATGCCCACCCAGGCGGTGCATGGCGGCTTCGTGCGCGAGCCGGGTGCGCGTTGAGGGTTGGTAAAAAGCGGTTACCAGGGTCTTTTCCTTCAGCATATCCACATTACGGCGAGCGCGAGCGATCACTTCCATTTTCTTCGCCACATCAAATACATGAAAGAACTCGTTGCGCTCAAAATCCTTGAGCGACAAAATGTCTCGTCCTGCAAAGCTGCGCATATTAATCCTCCAAAAAAATTTTCAGTCTGTTGTGTTTCTTGCCGTCTGCAACAAAAAGGCACACACCTTTGTGTTTCCTGTTTATGGAAGTCCTGGTTAGAGTCAAAATTATTCTATACCACCCTCCTGACAATATGGAATTTAAAATATCCGGGTAAGAAATAGCTGGCCGTAATATCAATCATCTTGTCTGTGTCGGTAAACAGCTCTGCCGTAAACATCAGCAGCACATCCCCGCGCTGAATTTCTAACGCGCGCGCCACTTCTGCCGCCGCAGCCACCGCGTGCACCTCGGTTACTGAGTTGCTCAGCCTGGGCGTACCGCGCTGAAGCAACATGTCGAGCACGGAACCGGTAAATCCGGTTGTCAGCTCCTCCTGAGAGATAATGCCAGACGGCAAGATATCGATCAGATAGGCAACCGGGCGTTTCTCAGCATGGATCACCCGGCTGATTTTAACCAGGGGAGAATTCAAATCTACCTGGAGATTATCGGCCTGTTCGCGATTCGCGCGTATTTCCTCGATCCGCAGGTCTCCCATGGCTACATCCAGGTTTATCTTGTGCGCCAGGGTTTCGATGCTTTCCAACTTCTCCAGACCGGTGTCGATGACTCTGGCCTGGCTAACCACAAAGGTACCTACCCCCTGGCGACGGCGAATTAATCCCTGTCCTTCAAACGAACGCATCGCTTCCCGCAATGTCGCCCTGGATACGCCCAGCTTTTTCGCCAGATCCGGTTCGGCGGGCAGCCGCTCCCCAGGCGGTGTTATAGCGATCAATTCGGCCAATTCTCCCTGCAGCCGTTGAAACGGATGTATCACGACCTTCGCTGCTGCTTTTTGAGAACGTCTTGCCATTACATCCCTCCTACTCAAGAACTTGAATGAAGTCAAAGCGGTTCACATCTACCAGACCCAGGTCAGAAATGCGCAGTTCTGGGATTACCACCAAACCCAATAAACTGAGCTGCATGTTGGGGTTGTTCAACCGGCAGCCGCAGGCCCTGAAACCGTCCAGCACGGTGGCAGCCTTTTTAGATACAATCTCGCCGCGTTCGCTTGACATTAAACCGGCGATCGGCAGCTCGACCCGGCCGATAATTTCTCTCCCGCACACTACGACCTGCCCGCCGCCCCATTCCGCCAGGGCATTGACCGCCATCGCCATATCGGCATCATCGGTGCCCGCAACGATTATATGGTGGCTGTCGTGGGCAACGGACGACGCCACCGCACAGGGTTCGGTAAAACCAAAACCCTGCACCAGGGCAACCTGTACTCGCCCGGTCTGCCGGTGGCGTTCCACCATGGCAACTTTGGCCAGGTCGCGGGAAATATCGGCATAGACTTCACCTCTGACCACCGGCACTTTTAATTCCAGATGGCGAGTTGGCGCCTGGTTTTCCACCACGCCGATCACGTGGGCTTTAGCCTGAGGACCAGCGAGCGGCGTGGTCAGGCGAAAGTCTTCAGCAGACAGCGGGCGCAATAAGTGGACTGAATGCAAGGCCCATTTTGGGTAGGTAATGACGGGCATCTCCACAAAAAGGCGGCCCTCTTCCGCTGCCTTCACACCCCTGGCGATCACCAGGTCGGCGTGCAGATCCTTAATATCCTTAACCAGCAAAATATCGGCGAAACGACCGGGCGCGATCGAACCCAGCTCACGTCCCAGGCCGAAATATTCGGCGGTGTTGATCGTCGCCATTTGGATCGCGGTGACCGGATCTAAACCCAAAGAAACCGCGTGGCGTATGACCCGATCCATGTGGCCATCATCGGTCAATGTCTCGGAATGGCTGTCATCCGTGCAAAGCACGAAATGGCGCGAATCCATGCCCAATTCTGTGACCGCCTTGACCTGGGCAGCCACGTCATGCCAGGCTGAGCCGTAGCGCATCATCACATACATCCCCTGCCGGGCGCGCGCAACCGCGTCTTCGAGACGGGTGCCTTCGTGGTCATCGCCGGGGCCGCCTGCCACATACCCGTGAAACGGCAGGCCCAGGTCGGGCGAGGCGTAATGACCGCCGATTGCTTTTTCAGATTGGCGGGTGACCGCCATTTCGGCGTGCACTTTATCGTCCCCATTATAGACGCCTGAATAGTTCATCATCTCGCCCAGGCCGATGATCCCGGGCCAGGTCATCGCCTCGGCCACCTCCCCCGGTCCAATGATCGCCCCAGGGGTTTCCAGGCCGGGCGCGGATGGGACGCACGATGGCATCTGCACGAAAACATGGATCGGCTGTTGGCCGGCTTCATCTACCATCAGGCGCACACCGCGCAGGCCAAAAACATTGGCAATTTCGTGCGGGTCAGCAAAGATGCCGGTCGTGCCGTGCGGTACAACGGAACGGACGAACTCAGTGACGGTCAGCATTCCCGATTCGACGTGCATGTGGGCGTCAAGCAAACCCGGCACCAGATATCGACCTCCGGCCTGAATGACCTGCGTCTTGGGACCGATCGTATGTGCGGCATCCGGGCCGACATACGCAATGCGATCGCTGACCACGGCGATATCCGTATGGGGGATAATTTCACCGGTTTGAACGCTAACCCATTGGCCGTCGCGAATCACCAGATCGGCCGGGCTGCGTCCCATGGCGCAGTCTACCAGGGCGCGCGCATCCTGCAGCCAGAAGGAATCAGTACTCATTCATCACCTCAGTATCAAGCCTTGCTTACCGGATAAGAAATGACAGCCATTATTTGTCCATCAGCCGGTGGGCCGCCTGGTTGTGGCGAGCGACCAACCGCGGCAAATCTGCAGTCAGGAGACGTCCACCCTGCACGATTACCCTTCCGCCGACCACATTCAGATCTACATCCTGGGGGGCGCAGAACAGCAGGGCCGAAACCGGATCATGCAGCGCGCCCGCAAACCCCAAACGATTGAGGTCAAAAGCGATGAAATCGGCGCATTTTCCAGCCTCGAGTGAGCCGATGTCGCTCCGCCCCAAAACAGCCGCGCCGCCGCGCGTGGCTAATTCAAGTGATTGGCGGGCGGTGAGCAGCGGCGGGGCACCCGCGGCGGAGAGTGATGCTCCGGCCAGTCCGGAGCGCAGGCGCGCCAGGAGCATCGCCTGGCGCGCTTCCGCCAGCATATGCGAGCCGTCGTTGCTGGCAGAACCATCCACACCCAGACCAAGCTTGACACCCGCCTGAATGTATTCGCGCACAGGTGCAATTCCTGAAGCCAGGCGCATATTCGAGCTGGGGCAGTGGGCCACACCGCAGCCGGTCCGCGCATACAGCTCAATTTCCGGTTGAGAAACGTGCACCGAATGCGCAAACCAAACGTCCTGCCCCGTCCAATCAACCGACTGCATATAGGCCACCGGCCGGTAGCCAAATTTCTCCAGGCAAAAAGCTTCTTCGTCCTGGGTCTCAGCCAGGTGGGTGTGCAAATGCACGCCATACTGGCGCGCCAGCCTGGCGCTCTGGATCATCAGTTCGCCGGTTACGCTGAATGGTGAACACGGCGCCAGGACAACCTGGATTTGCGCCCCCGGTGCGGCATCATGATAACGCTCGATGAGACGTGCGCTGTCTTCCAAAATATCGTTTTCGCTGTCCACAACGCTGTCGGGCGGCAGCCCACCCTGGCTTTCACCCAGGCTCATCGAACCGCGCGAAGCCTGCAGGCGCAATCCGATCTCACGCGCTCCGGCAATTTCATCGTCCAATTTGGAGCCGTTCGGGAAAAGGTAAAGATGATCGGAAGCGGTCGTGCAGCCTGAGAGAGCCAACTCGGCGAGCGCGGTCTGGGTGGAGATAAAAATATCTTCCGGGGTCATACGCGCCCAAATCGGATAAAGCGTTTTGAGCCAGTTGAATAAATTGGCATTCTGCGCTGACGGGACAGCGCGGGTAAGAGTTTGGTAAAAATGGTGGTGGGTGTTGATCAAACCGGGCAGCACGATATGACCGTCAAGATCCAGGACTATGTCGGCTTGAACGGGCAGTTCTTGCGCCGTTCCCACCTTTTCAATAAAGCCATCCCGCACAAATAAGCCGCCACCGGGGATTTCCCGGCGCTGATTATCCATTGTCACAAGCACGACCGCGTTCCGGACCAGGAGGGTTGGCATTTTCTCTCGCTCGCTCAGGGATAGAATCCTACGTGCCTGACTTGTCTGTACCATCTAGTTTAATCAACTTATCCCTAAAAGTCAATTGTCAGACATATATTTAAAACCGCACTGCGGATGGGCAAAGCCATCCGCAGTGCGGTTATTGATCATTGTCCAATTGTCAATCGGCAAGTGTAGCAGCGCGCAAAGTGTTGCTGAGCAGCATGGCGATCGTCATCGGCCCCACCCCGCCTGGAACAGGCGATATGGCCCCAGCGACTTCTTTTACTTCGTCAAAGGCGACATCGCCGGTCAGCCGATAACCTCGCGGGCGCGTTGGATCATCCACACGGTTGGTGCCGACATCAATGACCACCGCCCCCGGCTTAACCCAATCTGCGCGAACCATCTCAGCCCGGCCAACGGCAGCCACCAGGATATCCGCCTGGCGGCAGATCCCGGGCAGATCCTTGCTGCGCGAATGACAGATGGTCACGGTGGCATTGGCGCGCACCAAAAGCAGCGCTACAGGCATACCCACAATATTGGAGCGTCCCAGGACAACCGCGTTCGCACCCTCCAACTTGGGAACTACCTTTTCAAGCATGTAGAGTACGCCCCGCGGCGTGCAGGGCACAAATAATGGGTCGCGACCTTTCTGCGCCAGCCGGCCAATATTCAAGGGATGGAAGCCATCCACATCCTTCTCGAGACTGATTTTGTTTAAAACCCGCTCCTCATCGTCTCCAGGTGGAAGGGGAAGCTGAACCAGGATACCGTGTACTTTGGGATCGGCGTTGAGCCGGGCAACCAGGTCCTCGATCTCTGCCTGGCTGGCAGATGCGGGCAGCTCGAAACCAAAGGACTCGAAACCGACCTCGGTGCACGCTTTTCGTTTAGATCTTACATAAGATTGAGACGCCGTATTATCCCCGACAAGGACCGTTGCCAGGCCAGGACGAATTAAACCCGCTGCTTCACGCTGCTTGACTCCCTGGGCGACATCTGCCCGCACCTGCGCGGCGATCGCGGTTCCATCAATGATTTGTGCACTCATCCAAGCCTCCAATTCTTGAGTTAACCACATTTCCCATCCCGGGTTAATCTTTACCCCAATTATACGCGTCAGGCTGTTTTCGGATTCAATCCCCAGAAAATATCGGAAAAAGTCTACATACAAAACTGTCATTGAAAGTGAAGATAGCAACGGGTATAATTCGGAAAATTATGAAAAAGGAAGGGGAAAGATGAGTAAAATTTGCGTTGTTGGCACCGGTTATGTGGGACTTGTCACCGGAGCTTGCTTTGCTGATCTTGGCAACCAGGTGACCTGCCTGGATATTGACGAAACCCGCATTGAGAAACTGGTTAAAGGGATCATGCCGATCTATGAGCCCGGTTTGGAGCAAATCGTTTCGCAAAATGTTCACGCAGAACGCTTGCAATTCACCACAAATTTCAACGACGCGCTGAAGGATGCCGAATTTGCCTTTATCGCGGTCGGTACGCCCTCAGGGGATGACGGCGAAGCCGATCTGCAGTATGTGCGTTCAGCAGCCGAATCAATCGCCGACCTGGTCGACCACCCGATTATCGTAGTCAATAAATCCACCGTCCCGGTTGGCACCGGCGATTGGGTGGCGGATATCATTCGTAAACGGCGCGCCGGGCGCGATCTAAATTTTAACGTCGTATCTAACCCAGAATTCCTGCGTGAAGGCTCGGCGATCAATGATTTCATGAACCCGGATCGAGTGGTCCTGGGATCAATCAACCGAGACGCCGCCAACCGCGTAGCCCAGCTCTACCTGATTTTGCGCTGCCCGATACTGGTCACCGATTTACGCACTGCGGAAATGATCAAGTATGCCTCCAATGCTTTCCTGGCAACCAAGATTTCCTTTATTAATGAAATCGCCAATATGTGTGAGGAATTAGGCGCGGATGTGGTCGAAGTAAGCCGCGGTATGGGGCTCGATAAGCGCATCGGGATGCATTTCCTGGATGCAGGGTTGGGTTGGGGCGGCAGCTGTTTTCCAAAGGATGTCAAAGCGCTGGCCCATATGGCGGTGCTTCACGGTACGCATCCCCAATTGCTGCAAGCTGTGATGGAAATCAACCGCAACCAACGCCGGAAAGTAATTTTCAAGCTGCGTAAAGCCCTGGGGAACCTGGATGAAAAGGTGATCGGGGTGTTGGGCCTGTCATTTAAGCCGAACACAGATGATGTGCGCGAAGCCCCGGCTCTCGAGCTCATCCATCTGATGCAGAACGAAGGGGCAATCATTCGGGCCTACGATCCTCAAGCAATGGAAACAGCCGGACAGCTGATCAAAAGGATAACGTTGTGCAAGAATTCCTATGAGGTCGCTGAAGGCGCCGACGCGCTGGTCCTGGTTACAGAGTGGAATGAGTTCAAACAGCTCGATTTCAAGCGCATCCGAGAACTTATGCGCTTGCCAATTCTGGTAGATGGGCGTAATGCCTGGAATCCGGATATCCTGCGCCAGGCTGGTTTTCAATATATCGGTGTGGGCCGCGGCATAAATTAAAAATGATATAATTCCTTAACATCTGCATTCGGAACGGGAAAACGCCCTTCCAGCACTTAATCATCTCCGGTGGAGGCTTTTTTGCGATGGAAACGAAAACAACTACTTATAAACACTGTGAACTGGTCAAAGTTACAGGCCGTGTTGACAGTGCCACAGCTCCCCAATTTGCCGAAGCGTTACAAAGTCTCACAGATCAAGGTCGCTTCAAGCTTGTTCTCGATTTCAGTAGTCTGGATTTCATTTCCAGCGCCGGGCTGAGGGTATTAATCAACACCCAGAAAACCTGCAAACGCTACAATCGGGGTGAAGTTGTTTTGGCAACCGTTCCTGGCAATATTTATGCCGCACTGGATCTATCCGGCTTTACGTCTTTGTTCCAGATATTCGATGACGTCATCAACGCTGTCGGCAATTTCTAACAAAAACTCGTCCCGCCGGTTTATGAAGACGATCACTGTTACAGGCCGTTACGAAAACCTGGTGAAACTGGCGGATTTTGTCCGGCAGATTGCCCAGGAGGCCGGTCTCGATAGTTTCGCCGTGTATTCCGTCGAAACTGCGGTCGAGGAAGCGTGTACAAATATTATCGAACATGCTTACGGTGGTGAAGGAAAGGGCAGCATCAAATGCAGCTGCAAGGTGGACGAGGCAGGGTTAACCATCCAGCTGCATGATAAGGGCAAACCGTTCAAACCAGAAGAAATACACTCTCCCAATACAAAGGCTCCGCTCAAGAAACGTGATTCCCACGGGCTGGGCCTTTTTATTATGCGTAAATGGATGGATGATGTGCGCTTCGAATTCAATACCGAATCTGGCAATACTCTCACCATGGTAAAGTATAAGGAGCACAAATCGTAATGAAGCTGCCCAGGCTGGCGGCCGGTCCAGACTGGAAGCAGTTTCTCGGCCTGGGGGAACAACTGCTGAAACAGCCAAACGCGGCAGCCCAATGCCAATCGATTTCGGAGACTCTGGAGTCACTCTTAGGCTGCCATGCTCAGACCTGGTTGGTCGAACCGTTTTCACCACTGCCGGATGAGCCGGAAACAGCCACTCTGCCAGATGCGCCAGCACCCGAGCTGGTGCATCATGTGCTCAACAGCCGCCAGGCAGCCTGCCTGTCAGACGGTTCTTTGGTCCCTTCGCCTGTTTCGGACGAACTTAAATCTCGCCAGGCCGCATTCCCGATTTTTGCCCAGGAGAATCTGATAGGGATTGTGCACGTCACGCGAAAAAAAGGGCCGGCGTTTCACTCAAAAGATTGGAATATATTAGAAGGTCTGACCGCGCATGCTGGCATTGCCATGCATACTGCCCGGCAGGCGCTCTTGAAGAATTGGCGCCACGAACAGCTCATGCTGGTCCGGTCAGTCATCGCCCAGGTAGCCAACGTTCACGATATTGACCGGTTGTGCGAGCAAGTCACGGGTCTCATCCTGGAATCATTTCATTTTTATCATGTCTCGATCTTCACCCTGGAAGCAGGCCGCCAGGATCTGCTGATGCGGACCAATGTGACCAGAGGTTTAGAAAATGCCCCCCCATTAGAATATTCCGTGGAAATGGGTCAGGGAATCATCGGCTCTGTGGCGCAAACCGGCGAAGAGCAAATTGCCCAGGATGTAAAAGATCATCCCCGCTACCGTTACTTTGATAAATTAGACCAGACGCGCTCAGAAGCTGCCCTACCCCTCAAGGTGGATAATCGTATATTGGGAGTCCTGGACGTGGAAAGCGACCGGCGGGAAGCCTTCCATGAAAATGATGTTCTGGTGCTGCATGCTCTGGCGGATGGGATCGCCCTGGCGATTGACGGCGCCCGGCTGTATAACAACCAAAAGCGCCGCGCCGACCAGATTGCCGCAGTGATCGACGTGACCCATATATTGACGTCCATCCTGGACCTGGACCGCCTGCTTGAAGAAGTAGTGCAGCTCATCCAGCAGCGCTTTAACTACCAATATGTGCACCTGTTCTCGGTTCATCCTGGCAGGCGTAAGGTCTTTTACCTGGCCGGCAGTGGTAAACGCAGCGAACAGATGCGCCTGTTGGATTACACCTTCGATTTGGATGCGCCGGTCGGGATTATCCCGTATACGGCGCGTACGGGGCATACCTACCTGGTAAACGACGTTTCACTCGACCCGGTATATTTGCCCAGTGATCTGCCCCCAGATGATACCCAGGCTGAATTAGCCATCCCATTGAAATTTGGCGATGAAGTATTGGGCGTACTGGACCTGCAGAACGACCGGGTAGATGCCTTTTCACCTGAAGATGTATCCCTGCTTGAAGCACTGTCAGCCAGTATTGCCATCGCTTATCACAACGCATCGCTGTACCGCAGTGAGCAATGGCGCCGCCAGGTGGGAGATAGCTTCCGGGACGTCGCCAGCCTTCTTTCTACCAATGTGGCGCTCGACCACCTGCTGGACACCATCCTGACCGAACTGGAACGCAGCCTGCCTTGTGATGCTGCCGCAGTCTGGTTGGTTGAAGACCCTTCTGCGGCGAAAGGTGAGAATGGGCGCCCCTTAAGGCTGGCGGCTGTACATGGCGTTACCCAGGAAGTAATCAACCGCACAAAAGACGAATCGGACCTCCTGCACAGCTGGCTGAACGAATTGATGGACTACGATGGGCCTTCTACCCGAAAACCGGATGATCAATCCGCTCCTCTGGGTTCAGCCCTCGGTTTTCCAGATGATTACTCGTCCATCGCCGCTCCCCTGCGCACCGGGGATGAGCTGCTGGGGATCGTGCTTCTGGCACACCATACACCTAATCGGTACGGCACAGAAGCGCGCACCATTCTCAGCACATTTGCCAGCTACGCGGCTGTGGCGATCCAAAATGCCCGCCTGTACAGCGAAGCCCAAACTCAAGCCTGGCTGTCCACGATCCTGCTGCAGGTCGCCGAAGCCAGCCAGACGGTTAATTCGGTCGATGAGCTGCTGTCTTCCATGGTCCGGTTAACACGCCTGCTGGTAGGGTTAAAGAAATGCGCGGTCTTCCTGTGGGATGAAATGCAGGAAGCCTTTATCTTGAAAGATTGGTACGGGTTTGAGCAGCCCCAGCGCACTATTTTCGATCCCGATGAAGTACCCGCCATCACCCAGATGCGCTTGAGCCGGAGCATGGTCTATATTCAAGATGCCGTTGGTGAGCTCAACCTGCCGGCGGTGGCCCTTCCCCCTGGTACGGGTACCCTGGTCCTGCTGCCCTTACTGACGCGCGACTCCCTGCAGGGGGCTTTTCTGGTAGCCCATCAGTCGAGCAACCAATTTGGCCCCCAGTCAAATCTTGACCAGCAGACCTTCTCGATCCTGCAAGGTATCGCCCACCAGACCTCGGTGGCGCTTGAAAACCTGCACCTGTTGGAAGCTCGCCAGGAAGAAGCCTATGTGACCGCCGTACTGCTCCAGGTGGCGCAGGCAGTGGTCAGCCAAAACGAGCTGCAAGACATCCTGGATACGATCGTGCACCTGATGCCGATCCTGGTGGGGATCGACGCCAGTATTGTGTGCCTGTGGGATCCAGTCCAAAAAACGTTTCATACCGCCCAGGTATATGCCGGTTCGCGCGAGCTGGAAAATGACTTGATCGCCTGCGCGTATAAACCGGGGCAGTTCAAACTGCTGGAACAGGTGAGAACAGCGGACGCGGCTTATTACTGCAAGGTTCCAAATAACATCCCGGCGCCAACCGGGTGGTTTGACCTGGATGCACTGCCGATAGAATTCATGAAAACCGACGCGCTGCTGCAAGGTGAAGATTGGCTGCTGGGTTTCCCCCTTTCGGTCAAAGGGGAGCTGCTGGGCGTGCTGCTGGCCAAAGAGACTGCCGCCTCGTCAATTTTTCATGAGCGGCGGCTGGAAATTATCACCGGCATCGCGCAGCAGGCCGCCCTGGCAATCCAAAATGAGCGCCTCACCCAGGAAATGGTGGTCCGCGAGCGCCTCGAACGCGAAGTGCAGCTGGCCCGCCAGATCCAACAGACCTTTTTACCCAACCGCCTGCCGCGGTGGGAAGGCTGGGAAATCGGGGCCCGCTGGGAACCCGCGCGCGAGGTCGGCGGCGATTTTTACGATATTTTCCGGTTGAGCCGCGGGCGGCTGGGCATGGCAATCGCGGATGTATCCGATAAAGGCCTGGCAGCCGCGCTGTATATGACTGTGGCGCGGACATTGATCCGGGCGTATGCCCAGAATGCCCGCAACGCCTCCGCCGTGCTGGAACGAGCCAACCACCCGCTGGTCGCCGATACCCCCCACAGCATGTATGTGACCGCCGTGTTTTCCATTCTAGACCCGGAAACTGGGGAATTGGAATATGCCAATGCCGGGCACAACCGTCCGCTGCTGCTCCGGGTCAAAGATCAATCGATCGAAGTTTTGCCCAAAGGCGGAATGGCGATGGGGGTGATGGCCCGTCACCAATTGGTCGATCACCGATTGACGCTCGACCCGGGTGATTGCCTTTTATTTTACACGGACGGCGTCACCGAGATGTTCTCCGCGCAAGGGGAAGCATACGGCGAGGAGCGCCTGCGAAACACGCTGCAGGGTTGTATCGGGATGAATGTCGAAGATGTGCTCAAAACGATTGAAGCCAGCCTGGACGAATTCCGCGATAACGCCCCGGCAAGCGACGACATGACCCTGCTGGTGATCAGGCGGCTGGAATGACTCAAGTCACGGGAAAACATGCGATATTATGGGATATGGATGGCGTGCTGGCTGACTCGACCCGCCTGCATTTCCTTTCGTGGGTGAATACCTTTGAAAAACGCAGCGTTGAGATCACATACGAAATGTTCACGCGCACTTTTGGCCGCAACAACCGCTCGGTATTGACGGATATCCTGGGCAGGCCTCCAGCCGAGGATGAACTGGAAGAAATCGCAGAAGAAAAAGAAAACTGGTTTCGCGAGCATATCCCAGGCAATATGGACCTGCTGCCGGGCGTACTGGACTGGCTTCAGCGCTTCCAGGCCTGGGGTTTTGGGCAGGCGGTAGCCTCTTCGGCGCCGCAGGAAAATATTGAACTGCTGGTGGATACACTCGACATCCGTTCATACTTCGGCGGCCTGGTATCTGCCGCGAAGCTGCCCGGCAAACCCAACCCAGCCGTGTTCCTGGAAGCGGCAAAACGGCTGGGCTCAGCGCCTGAAAACTGCGTGGTGATGGAAGACGCCCCGGCTGGAGTAGAGGGCGCCAGGCGAGGGGGGATGAAATGCATCGCCGTGCTGACCACGCAGCAGGCCAGTGCGCTGCAAGGGGCCGATATCATTGTGCACCGCCTGACAGACCTGACGGAAGCCCAAATTCGTGCATTGCTCAAATAGGATCCATCTGGCGGCTAATAAACATGAAAAACCCCGAAATTAATCTCGGAGTTCTTCATGTCATTTGACCACATCTTAAGTAGGCCCCCACCCCTTTGATCCCCGCCCCCAGCCTGATCCATCGATCTGATTTCCTCCGGCCGGGGGCGGGAAGGGGGATGGGTAAATGGCCTGAGATCCGTAATAAAAACATGATCCATCCCGTAAACATTAATTCTGGGGTGGGTCATGTTCCATATTAATTTCCAGGTGAAGCTCAGTTCAATGACTTTTTGCTGCGGGTTGTCTGCAGCTCAAAATCGGGAGCCTGGTGGCTGAGCAGATCAAGCGAGATATCGATCAGCTCGCGAGCCTCGTCAGCCGTGGTTGTGCCTACCGTTACCATGTCGATGGGACGGATCGTATTCCATACGTAAGCCAGGCCCACAATCGGCATCAATCGTCCGGCTGCCAGCGGTTTAATCGTCATCACCGGTTTTTGGGCCGATTGGATGATGCGCATCACCCAATCCACCTCGACCTGCATCAAGAAACCGGCAGCGTTATATATCTGGATGTAGGTCTCGACGTCGGCGCCCTGTTTATCGGCATAAACTACGGATTCCGGCATGTGGGTAGAAAGACCAGGGATCATCCCGCGTTCGCGGATCATGCGGGTGTAGATGTCCAGATCGCGAATTACCCCTGCCCTGCGGTCGACCAGTGCGTCCGTAACGCATTGGTGCGGCAAGCAAAATGTGCCGCCTTTTTGGGCGCAAATATCAAACATCCGCTCCGGCTCTTGATCGGGGTTGCCGCCCGGGAGCAGGTTGAAAGATGGCGTCCAGATGCGGATGATGTGTCTTCCGATGCGGTCTTCGGCGATCTTACAGGCATCTTCGGTCGCCGGATCAGCCATGCCCATGATGGCATCGATCCCATGCTGCAGGAAGACAGCCAAGATATCCGCTACGCGATCTACAGACTGGTAATCTTTGATGAAACGATCCTTGGCGGCGCTGGTATGCGAATAGCCGCGAAACCAATTGGTACCAATAATCATGCGGGGCATGCTCACCCCACCCACCATTGTGCGCGGAAACGAATCCATGATTAGCTCCTGTTCAAGATAAGTGAATAAGTTTTTTTTAAGGGTTATTTTGGCCGGCTCCGCCGGCCAAAATAACCCTTAAAACTCTTATAAGGCAGCAACTTCACTCGCCAAAGAACAATGCCCACCATTTTTCCCAGTGGTCCACAGCCAATGGGGCGGGCGTTGGCTGAACAAAAGCGAGTGGAGTAGCATTAGGATCTTGCACCGGAAAAACCGGCACATCATTTTCCAGGTACCATTTTCGGTCATCGTTGGCAAAACGCCGGACTGCTTCGTCTGATGTCGCAAACGCGATCTGGGTCAGCAGCACCTGCTTGGTCGACTCCAGCTCATTGATGCTGGTTTTCATCTCATCATAGGTGTGGGATAAACGAAACAAAACAGTCAGGCGGGTGTTTAAGTCCATTAGTAAGAAGAAGGACAACACCAGTAAAACAATGACCACGATTTGTTTTTTATGCCGCAGGATCGATTGCATATATTAATATTACCCGAAAGTTGAAATGAGGACAAGCATCCCAACTGGTGCAATAATTGCACCAGTTGGGTAACAATAAATAAAAGAACCCCGTAAAACGGGGTTCATGTGCCGAAGGAGGGATTTGAACCCTCATGGAAGTACATCCACTACGCCCTGAACGTAGCGCGTCTGCCAATTCCGCCACTTCGGCATTGCCAATAGGCAGATGGTATTTTAACTGAAAAGACAATTTTGTCAACCTCTACGTGCTATAATTCCTATCTAGTAGGAATCCGGGGTTATGGAAAATTTTTATCAACAGTTGATCAACCTTTTCATCGTTCCACCAGGCAATTTGATCTATCATATCGTGCTGGTCTTTGCCGTGACCGCTGCCCTGCAAGGGATCATTATCCAGCGCCGCGGCGGACAGGGTGAATTTCAAAAACGAGCACTGCTTGGGTTAGGAATGGTGCTGGCCGGGCAGGTGGTGTTGTTTATTGTTAGCGGCCTGGCCTGGCAGGGAGTAGTGAACCCGCATGTGCAGCTGCCTCCACTCGACCGGGCAGCGGCTTTATTCAGCATTCTGTGGATTATCTGGTTGTGGGCGTTCCCCCAGGCCGATCGATTGGCCGATGGGTTGGTGGGATTAATCTCCGCCGCGGTGGTGATCGCCCTCTTTTACACCTGGAATCAGTGGGGCAGCCAGCCCCCGGCGCTGGTTTTCAATGGCTCCCCGTTTGACATGGCCTGGGAATTGGCCACGCTGGCGATAATTCTGGTTGGCGTGCTGATTTTGGTGTTGCGCCGGCCGGTAGGATGGGGAATGGGGTTGGGCTTTTTACTGGTAAACCTGGCCGGGCACAGCGTGCAGTTCATCTGGCCAGGCTTGAACAGTGATTTCTCAGGCGTGGTGCGGTTAGCACAGCTCTGCAGTTATCCGCTGCTGCCTGTACTGGCCCAGCGCTTGCAAACCCAAAATCCATTAACGGCCATCCAGCCAGGGGTGCAGTTCAAGGTGGCGCCGCAATCCGCTGCCCGTTCCAGCGAAATTGAGCCAGGCGTGATGCGGGAACGGCGGCGCTACAGCGCCGACCCGCGCGCCGTACAGGCCTGGCTGGACGTAGCCACCCAGACCGATCCAGCCCAGACCCTGGTTTCAGTGACGCGGGCTGTCGCTCAAACCATGCTGGCCGACATTTGCTTTTACGTGACCGATCCCGGCACGAATAATGAACTCATTTTCCAGGTAGGTTATGATCTGATCCGTGAAGACGAAATTCCCGGGATGATCTTCGGCCGGGACCAGCTTCCCTCGCTGGCATCCTCGCTGCAGCGTGGGCGGTCATACCGTTTAGATTCCGGCAGCAGCACCCCCGATTTGAAGACCCTGGGCGAGCGTTTCGGCCTGACGAAACTGGGCGGCCTGTTATTTATCCCCCTGACGGGCTCTGAGAAGAAACCAGGCGGGTTCCTCCTGCTATCACCCTATTCCAACCGTTCGTGGACCAGTGAAGACCAAAATTATTTTGCCGCGGCTGTTGAACCCCTGGCAAAAATATTGCAACATAAGCCAGAACAGGCGCCGACCGTGGAGGCTGCACCCTCCGCGAATGGCGAGCTTGAATCCGTGAAGCAGTTATTAGATCAGGCCCGCCAGGAGAGCCAGCGGTTGAAGGATGAACTGGCAAAGTTGCACAAACAGCCGGCCAATCTGGACGTCGAATCGCTGCTCGTGGTGCAAAAAGAAGCGCAGGACACGATTAACAACCTGCAGTCGGAAAATGAACGCCTGCGCAGGACATTAGTAAGCGAAAGCGTAGAGAAAGCACCTGTTGCGGGTGAGGTCATATATCTTGAATCGGAATTACGCAATTCATTAAAGGAAATCGCGCACTTGCAGAACAAACTGGCTGAGACCAACACGCAGGTACTCACCCTGCAAAAGCAAGTCAGCCAGCCGGTGCGAATGATCAACGAGGAACGCGAAGTGGTCGCATCGATTGCCCAGGAATTACGCCAGCCCATGGCATCCATCATCGGCTACACCGACTTGCTGCTGTCTGAGTCGGCGGGTATTCTAGGCGCACTGCAGCGTAAATTTCTGGATCGAGTGAAAACCTCCATCGACCGCATGCATTCCATCCTGGATGACCTGGTGCAGATCACCGCGCTGCAAAACGGCAATATTGAGCTCGTGGCAAAGACCATTCAGGCCTCGACGGCGATCGACCAGGCGCTGGAAGAGACGCGCACCCAGTTTCAACAGAAAAATATCGTTTTGCAGGTTGACCTGCCAGACGAATTACCCGAGCTGCACGCCGATCCGGATGCCATCCAGCAGATCCTGGTGCACTTGTTGCAAAATGCCGGAGCAGCGACCCCGGTTGAAGGGACGATCTTGCTCAAGGTGCGCATCGATAAACAAAATGCGGCGGAACCTTACCTGCTCTTCCAGATCACCGACAGCGGCGGCGGGATTGCGCCCATGGATCTGCCCAAGGTCTTTTCACGCCGCTACCGCGCCGAACACGCATTGATACTGGGGGTAGGCGATACAGGCGTGGGCCTGTCGATCGCCAAGACCCTGACCGAAGCTCACGGCGGCCGAATCTGGGTAGAAAGTGAGCCTGGAAAGACCGCCACCTTTAGCGTTCTACTGCCGCTGCGCCCCGTAAAAAAGGACAATCCAGCGGAACCCGTCCTATGAGAATCTTGAGGGAAGCTTTTACCGGGATTGCCGCCGCTTTAACCACCAGCCTGCTGGTGTTGGGCGCGATCGTTCTGGCGATTACCGAGGGCATGGTCCTGCCCCCGGCTGAACCTATCCAGGACACCCCCACTCTGGATCCGCTGGAACCTCCCCGGGTTGTTTTCACCACCCCTACTCAAATCCGAAGGCTGCCGTTAGTGCCGGTTGCTACCCAACCAGCCGCCAGTACCTGCCCCATGCCTCCCGGCTGGGAGACATATACCGTCCGGATTGGGGATAATTTGATAGACCTGGCGGCAGCCCGCCAGACGACGGTTGAACAGCTAACCGGGGCAAATTGCCTCGACGTCACTGGATTGAGACCAAACAGCATTCTTTACCTGCCGCCAGCGCCTACCCCGACGGCAACGCCCTTGATCCCCACCGCAAGCCGCACCCCTTTACCCACCCCCACTCCTTGCGGCCCGCCGGTTGGCTGGGTGCGCTACCTCGTGCGCCCGGGTGACTCGCTTTCGATTATCGCCAGGCTATACGGCACTACATGGCCCGTACTCCAAAAAGCCAACTGCATGGGAACCAATAGCATGATCTTCCCCGGCAACAGCATTTACGTGCCCAATATAACCCCGCGTTACACGGCCACCAGCCGGCCGCTTCCCAGCGCCACGGCGATAAAGCCATCGGCCACGCGTACCTTCACGGCGCGGCCAACCTTCACCTTCACCCCATCATTCATTGCAACATCACCGACCCGCACCTTCACGCCCACAATCACGAGCATCCCACCCACGTCTACTTTCACACCCTCCTCGACGAGCATCCCGCCCACGTTTACCCTCACGCCTACCCCCACCAGTATTCCGCCCACATCTACTTTAACGCCCTCCCCTACGAGCATTCCGCCCACACCTACCCCGACCCCAACCTCTATCCCACCTTCTGCGACGCCATCTCCAACCAGTACTTCTACCCCCTCGGGAACAAATTTATCCGCCGAAACGTCTACACCAACAGCAGCAAAGAACGGTTCATCTTAAAAAAGTGATCACTTGAATGAAAGATCCTATGGCCAAGCGCATTCTTTTTCTCATCATTTTACTTATCACCACCCTTGGGTGCAGCATCGCTTCACTTTCACTGCCTCTGGCTGCGGCCAACCCGCCTTCCGCTCGTTCGATGCGGCTGGTCACTGCCGATCCCAACGCGACCCAAACGCCGACGCCTTTCCAGCCCATCACCTCTACGCCTCAATTCACGGTGACGGTCGTGCCAACTGCCACCAGCCAACTATCCACCGCTACAGCAAAGCCATCTGAACCGACCGCGCCCCCGACCCCCACCGCTAAGCCAGTGGCTGGAAGATATCTGGACGGCCAGGTGCGTATCCTGGTGCTGGGTTCGGATGCTCGGCCAAGCGGTGGTTTCCGCACCGACATCATCATGCTGGTGACCATCAATCCCCAACATGGCACAGCCACGGTCCTATCACTGCCGCGTGATTTATGGGTGGATCTGCCAGGTTGGGGCGCTAACCGCATCAACACGGCCATGGTTTACGGCGGTTTCAGCTTGATGGCCAGTACCCTGGAAAGCAACCTGGGAGTGCGCCCTACGCACTACATCATGACTACCTTTACCGGCTTTACTCAGATTATCGACAGCCTGGGCGGGGTGGATGTCACCGCCAGCAAGACCCTGACCGATAAATGCAGCTTCAAGACAGCCGTTCGCGGTTACTGCACAATCAACCCTGGGGTAACCCACATGAATGGGCAGTTTGCACTGTGGTACGTGCGCTCGCGCTACTCCACCAGCGACTTCGATCGCGAGCGCCGCTCGCAAGAAGTGCTGCAAGCATTATTCTCAAAGCTAATGAACCTGAATGCCATTACCCGTATTCCGGAACTGTTCGAGGTTTACCGCAGGAACGTTGAAACAAACTTGTCACTGGCGGATGTGGTCGGTCTGGCCCCGGTCGCATCTGGGTTGATCGGCGACATTTCCAAAGTGCGGCGCTATACAATCGGCCCCGGGCAGGTATCCGATTGGGTTGTACCAGGCAGTGGAGCAATGGTGCTGCTGCCAAATTACGCCGTGATACAGCCTATCATCATGCAAGCAGTATTTACCCCATAATCGATACGGCCGTCCCGAGAAGATGAAGATATTGCCGGATTATCTTCTTGGGAGTGGGCCGTTGGGGGTTTGACAATACATTGAGGGTCTGCTATACTCGGTAAAGTTCATCTATGCGAAAATACACGTGACAGGGGAGCAATCGAATGCCCACACAATCCGCAGCAGCTCATATTACTGAACAGACCGGCTTGCTGCCGGCGCTTGGCGCCTGGGAAATCTTTCTCAATGACCAGGGGCGCTCGCCGTATACGGTCAAATCTTTTCTGAACGACTTGAACCTGCTGGCAAACTATTTGCCCCCGGGGAGATCCGTGGGGTCGATTACCACTCGCGAACTGAATAATTTCCTGGGGTGGCTGCAGAATGGACGCGGTGTTCCTTGCAGCCCCAAAAGCCTTTCCCGTAGAATCACGGCGATCAAGGCATTTTTTCGCTGGCTTCAGCGCAGCGGTGCCTTGACCGTTGATCCGGCAGATAAAGTGCTGCAGCAGTCGGTGATCAGTCCGCTGGCGGAAGTTCTGACCGAGGATGAAGAGAAAAAGGTTCTCGAAGCAGCCAATGCTTACCGCACTGGAAAAAAATCGGATGCGCGCCCTTACGTTTTATTGAGCCTGCTGCTGATCACCGGGATCAAGAAAGGCGAGTGTCTGAATATCCATATCAACCACGTTGACCTGGAGGCGCCCGGCGGACCCATCCTGTTCGTGCGTTACGCCAGCCCGCAAAACCGGTATAAAGAACGGAAAATCGAGCTGCCCGGCGATTGGGTGACGGCCTATCAAGAATACCTGGCCCAATACCAACCTCGCGAAACGGTTTTCCCTTGGTCGCCGCGCCGCCTGGAATATTTGTTGGAAGAAATCGGCCAAAAAGCCAACCTATCGAAGCACCTATCGTTCGACATGTGCCGCTGGACGTGCGCCCTGGATGACTGGCTCTCCGGTACAGACCGCGACACCATCCGCCAAAAACTGGGCATCTCCAAGATCCAATGGCGCGAGATCGGCAACAAACTGCGCCAGCTATCTGGAGAAAAAGCGTAACGTCCGTTACTCGCGCGATCCGGCTTCCAGCCCCAATATTTCTGAAATTATTTGGTGCTTTCCAGGGTGACCTGCACCTGGATGCGGTCGTTGCCGCGGTAAAGAGATAGGGTCAGTGTGTTGCCCGGCTTATATTCGAACAGGGCATTGATGTAAGGAAGATTCTCACCTAAAACCGCATCTCCAACCTGAACGATGATATCTTCTTCCTGGATCCCGGCCTTCTCGGCCGGGCTGCCTGAATCAACCTGGGTCACGTACACTCCATATTCAGCCGGCAGCCGATAAACACGTGCGATCTGGGGATCGATGGATTGGTAGCGGATGCCGAGATATGGGCGGGCTACAGCCCCATCCTGAATGAGCTGAGCCGCCACCACCTGCACCGTGCTGGCTGGGATCGAGAAACCCAATCCTTCAACGACCGTGCTGGCGCCTGACCCGCCGCGTACGATCAATGTATTGACGCCAATGACTTCGCCAGCCAGATTGACCAACGGGCCGCCCGAATTTCCCTGATTAATGGCCGCGTCGGTCTGGATCATGTTCTCCAGCAAAAAACCGTTGCCAGTATCCAGACTGCGCCCGACGGCGCTGATCACCCCGGCAGTGACCGTATTCTTAAAATCGCCCAGCGGCGATCCAATGGCGATCACCGTTTCGCCAGGTTTTAAAAGGTCGGAGCTGCCAAACTGGGCCACCGCGGGCGGTGTGTCGTCTACCTTGAGGACGGCCAGATCCGAATAAGGATCGGCGCCAATTAATTTGGCCGCGATTTCACTGCCGTTGGCCAGGACCACGCTGTACGATTCTGCGTCCTCAATGACGTGATTATTGGTGAGCACATACCCATCGTTGGAGATAAACACGCCGCTGCCGCTGGACACTCCACCAGAAACGATCCCAAAACGAGTGCGCTGGTCCGGATTTTTGGCCAGAACTGTCACCACCGCCGGACCGACTTTTTCCACGGCCTGGGTGATCGCGGTCTCAATTTGGGTTGAGGATACTTCCAGTTTTCCTTGCGGTTGAGCCGTGTCGGCCGCCGGAACACCTTGTGTGGGAGCAAGGGTACGCCCGGGAACGGTCGCTTGCGCCACCGGCTGGGCGGCTGCCGCCGCAGTGGCTGTTGGCTGAGATTGCAGGTACCTGTAGACAATCACCCCCCCACCCACCGCTCCCACCAATCCGGCGCCCGCTGCGGCGACCAGCAGCAAAACAAGATAAACGAATTTTCTCCCTGACATTTTGTTCTTCTTTCTTATTCCGTTACTTTGTTCAAAAATACCGCCAAAAATTGCTTATTTGGCCGTGGTTGTTAAGATCTCCACTGCCTTATCCAGCTGGGGATCGCGGCTGTTGGTGATGTCCTCCTCTGTGATTGGAACCACCACGTCCGGCTCCAGGCCCACTTTATTAATCTGGCGTTCCTTGGGGGTCAGCCAGCGCGCCACGGTGATACGCACCGCCCCGCCGTCGTCCTTAAGCTGGGTGATCTGCTGGACCGAGCCCTTGCCGTAGGTCTTTGCCCCGACCAATGTGCCGCGCCCGTAGTCTTGAATTGCGCCGGCGGTAATTTCAGAGGCGGATGCCGTCCCTTCGTTTACCAATACAACCAGGGGGATATCGGTCGCCAAACCATTAGCCTTGGCTTTGTAGGTGTTGCGCGTGGCATCGCCAAACTGTTCGTACATGACCACATTGGGTGATTTGATAAATTCAGACACCACGTCGATCGCCGTATCCAGCCAGCCGCCGCCGTTGTTGCGCAGATCCAGGATCAAGCCGGCCGGTTTTTGAGGCAGAAATTCCTGCAGAAATTTGCGCAGTTCTGATTCGGTCTGGTCGCCAAAGGTGTACAGGCGGATGTAAGCGATATTGTTATCCAGCATTTTCCCTTCAACCTGGGGGACAGTAATCTCGGCGCGGGTGATCGTCACATCAAAAGGCTCCTGCAGGCCGCTCCTTTGAATGGTGAGGATTACGTCCGTTCCAGCCGTACCCAGGACTTGCTTTAAAACCACATCCCCAGGGTTGCCGGTCATATCTTCTTTATCCACGGCGATGATCAGGTCACCTGATTTCAAGCCCGCTTCTAAAGCCGGGGATTTGGGCATGGGGGATATTATTTTAAGAAATTCTCCCGTGGCATCCACCCAGGCGCCGATCCCCCCATAAGTCTTTCCGGTGAGATCTGCGGTCACCTCCGAGTAAATCGTCGGGTCCCAATAGGAGCTGTGCTGGTCACCCAGGGCGTCGATCATGCCCTTCATCGCGCCGCGCATCAAGGCCTGGTCGTCCACTGGTTGGTCGACATACTGCTCGTGGACCAGGCTCCAGGCCTCCCAGAATGGTTTAAACAACGTATTGGTATCCACCGGGGCGGTCGCTTGCGCAGCCGGTGTAGGCGCCGATTGGCTGTCGCCCGGAACTGCGACGGAAGAAGCCTGTGTCGCGGCTGGCGCAAATATCGATTCGGGCCTCACCTGGGCTGGTATCAACCAGCCAACGATGACTCCCCCAGAAAAGGTCCCACCGATAATAAAGAGCGAGATCACTGCAATCAAAATGATCCTGGTCGTCTTAGATTCCATCAAAGCTCCTGTTCATGTACCCATTAACATACAGTATTCAGACCAACGATACCATGTGAGAATTAACGGAAGATGAATCTGCTATAGGTGTATAACCTGATATTTTTTCTCCCGAAAGGTAAAGCTTCGGTTGGGGTTAATCCTGCGGAGTTCGGTTTTCGGGTTGCTCAAGACGCTGCGCGCGCAGGTCGTTAGCCACCTGCGCCAGCTCCGCGAGCTGTTCGTCCTCTTTTTTCCATGCTCGATCAAAACTGGGACCTTCGGATTTTTCGGCAGGCAGAGGGGAGTGTTTTGAGCGTATCCCGCGCCGCCAGGCAGCCCACAGGACGGCGCCTGAGAGCAGCACCACACCCGCCAGGCAGCCCAGGGCGATCCAGGCTTCGGAACTCAGCTGCAGGTTCACTGGACAGCTCCATTCCAGGGCAGCACAGCCGGCAAATCATCCAGGCGGGCGATTGTTGCCGATTCGAAATCTGGTTCCACCGAGCCAACCCGGATGGCGTGCATGCCAAAAATCCGGGCTGCGCGCACGTTGTGCGCCTGGTCATCCACCAGTACGCAGCGCGCCGGATCCCGTTCACCGCTCTTCTCTAATGCGATCCGGAACGCTTCTTGCATCGGTTTACAGTAAGGCGACATAGCTTTAATATCGATGATCTGCTGGAAGCATGCGCCCAATCCGAGCACAGCCAGTACGCGCCGGGCATGGTTAACATCTGCGTTGGTGAAGATCACCCTGCGCTGCGGGTACTTCTGGAGCATCTGGCATAGGCCGGGATTGGGGTGCAGGAATTCGGTCAAGGGCACGTCGTGGACGAAGGCCAGGTATTCATCCTCATTCACGTGATACTCAGCTTGCAGCCCGCGCATGGTGGTGCCGTAACGCAAAAAGAGATCCTGCCGCCTCAGGCGCGCTTCCTCCTGCGAGAGATGGAGTTTTTCCATCACATACAGATCGATCCGGCTGTCGAATGGCCTTCCATACCCCTGAATCCGCCGGATACAGCGTGTCGTCGAGGTCAATGAATAAAGTTGAATACGGCATGCAGCCAGTATACCAAAAAAGAAAGGAGCCTTACAATCGTGATAGGTGGACTTTGGCGGCGGGTGCTTTCCTTGACACTTGATCCCCCCTGTGCTAAATTATTAAAACCGCATTAGATATTTAAGAGGGGGGTCCCCTCGAAGGAGCACCACTTTGACGAAGACACGTACCCAACTTATGGTCGAGCGCCTGCGCGAACTGCAGGCATCATCCCCGGATATTGAAGCCTCCGCGATCGTCAGTGTGGACGGGCTGACCATCGCTTCTGCTTTGCCGCAGGGCATCGAGGAAGACCGCGTTTCGGCCATGTCTGCCGCGATGCTCTCCCTCGGCGAGCGGATTGCGAGCGAATTGGGGCGGGGATCACTGGAACAGGTGTACATCAAAGGTGTTTCCGGTTACGTGATCTTGATGTCGGTTGGGGAAGACGCTGTGCTGACTGCACTGAGCCGCGAGCAGGCCAAATTAGGCCTGATTTTCCTCGATATGCGCAGGGCAACCGAGGATCTCAAGAAACTCATCTGATCTCAGGATTAAGTTATGGAACCGATCCCAAAAAGCGGTCTGTATTACCCGTATAAATTTGCTCGTATCGCGATTATGGCCTTAAAAGAGGTCATGGGGCAGAATGGCGTGAATGCCATTCTCAACCTGGCCAACCTCTCCCACCTGATCGATAACCTGCCGCCCGACAACCTGGAACGCAAGTTTGATTTCGCCGATTTTTCAGCCATCAGCGGCGCCCTGGAAGATATGTTTGGGGCGCGCGGCGGTCGCAGCCTGGCGCTGCGCGCCGGACGCGCCACTTTCGAAGAGGGACTGCGCAATTTCGGCGCGCTGGCCGGGGTTGGCGACCTGGCCTTCAAGGTTCTGCCGCAGTCGATCAAACTGCGCATCGGGCTGCCGGCGATGGCAAAAATTTTTTCCCAGACCAGCGACCAGCTGAGCACCGTGGTTGAAAAACCGGACCAATTTATCTACACCATCCACCGCTGCCCGGTATGTTGGGGCAGGCACACTGAAAAGCCAGCCTGCAATTATGCCAACGGCTTGCTGCAAGCCAGCTTGAAATGGGTCTCCGGTGGGAATGAATTCCGGGTTATGCAGGCCACGGCCAAATCCTGCGGCGATGAAAACTGCCAGTTTGTCATTCCCAAGGAACCAATTTCATAAGGCCGGGTTTTGGAAGACGAAAAAAGCACCCTCCTGATCGTAGAAGATGACCTGGATATCGCGGATATGCTCAATGCCTACTTCCGTATCCAGGGATATGAAGTGCTGACCGTCAATTGGGGAGAAGACGGCATCCGCGCCGCGCAAACCAGCAGCCCTGACCTGGTCATCCTGGATATCCGCCTGCCGGACATCGACGGGTTCGAAGTGGCCCGCCGGCTGCGTTCGATGCGCCGCACGAAAGATCTGCCGATCATCTTTTTAACCGAAAAACGCGAGCGCAAAGATCGCCTGACCGGGCTGGAGCTGAACGCGGACGATTACATTACCAAGCCGTTCGATATCCAGGAGCTGCGCCTGCGTGTGCGCAATGCCCTGGAGCGGGCGCGGCGCGGCACGCTGACCAACCCGATCACCGGCTTGCCCGAAGGTTACCTGGTCGACGACCGGCTGCGCGTCTGCTTGATCGAAAAAGAATGGTCGCTGATGACCATATCTCTGCGCAACCTGGACGCCTTCCGCGAGACCTACGGCTTTGTGGCCTCCGATGACCTGCTGCGCGCCGTTTCGATCATGCTGCAAGATGCGATCCGCGAAAACGGCAACCCGGGCGATTTTCTGGGCCAGCTCACGCCGTCCGATTTCATGATCACCACCCTGCCCGCCTCGCAGCCCCAATTGAAAGACCGCATTCACAAGCGCCTGGAGCAATCCTTTGATTACTTTTACCGTGACCAGGACCGCGCTTCAGCCGCGATGCGCAAACAGCGCCTGGCGGTGGAGATCAAAGAATTGAGCGCGGGCAAAAAGAGCTTTAAAGACCTGGATGGGTTTAAAATGGAGGTCGAGCGCATGTACCGCCCAGGAACCTCATGAAAACCACGATTATCATTCCAACATTTAACGAAGCGGAAAACCTTCCTAAAATGGTTTCCGCTTTATTTTCGCTTTCCGTACCCGATCTTTCACTCCTGGTTGTCGACGATAACAGCCCGGATGGAACCGGGCAAATGGCCGAAGAATTCAAGCGGGCTTACCCCGGCAAGGTGGATGTTTTGCACCGCGCGGGCAAGATGGGCCTGGGAACGGCTTACCTGGAAGGCTTCAAAAAAGCAATGGCGGATGGTGCCGAAGCCATGCTGCAAATGGACTGCGATTTTTCCCACCCGCCGGAAAAGATCCCTGAAATGATGCCAGAGCCTGCCGGGGTGGGATGGCGTAATCGGTTCGCGCTATATCGCCGGGGGCAGTGTGGACAAAGACTGGCCTCTTTGGCGCAAGGGATTATCTGCCTGGGGCAATTTTTATGCGCGTACCATCCTGGGTTTAAAGAACAGGGATGTGACCGGGGGGTTCAGGTTGTGGAAGCGCGAAACACTGCTGGCAATGCCGCTAAACCGTATCCGTTCGAACGGGTATGTGTTCCAGGTGGAATTATGTTATGTGGCCACCCGCCTGGGGCTGCGTTTTACGGAAGTGCCGATATATTTTGCCGACCGCCGCTGGGGTAAATCCAAGATGAACCGGCGCATTATGATGGAGGCTGCCCTGCGGGTGTGGCAGCTGCTGGGCGCGTACCGCGATCTCTAGTGACACTTAATTAATGATGGTGTTTTTTTCGCCTGAAGCGAAAAAAACACCATCTTATGTTTTAAATTGCTGCACCAGCCGCCCCCATTCCTCCAGATTGATCGTTTCCGCGCGGCGCTGGGGATCGATGCCCACCGCCGTCAGCAGCGCGCTGGCCTGGGCCGGGGGAATGCCCAGCCCTCCCGCCAGGGAATTGCGCAGCATTTTGCGTTTCTGGCTGAAACCGGCTTTGGACAGCGTGAAGAAATGCTCCAGGCTGTCTGTCGGGATGCGCGGCTGGTCGTAAAGGTCGACGCGCACCACGGCCGAATCGACCTTGGGCGGGGGGATAAATGCCCCTGCCGGTAGGCGGGCGGCGATGCGCGGCTGCCCGTACACCTGGACGCTCAAGGCGAGCAGGCTCATTTCACCCGGCCCGGCGCAGATGCGCTCGGCAACCTCACGCTGCACGGTCAGCACCAGGCGCGCAGGCTTGTAACGCGCTTCCAAAAGGTGGCGGATGACAGCCGAGGTGATGTAATAGGGAATGTTCGCCACCACCAGGTAGCCCGGCTCGCCAGCCAGCACGGCCGGGTCAACCGCCAGAATATCACCCTGGGTGACCGTCACATTGGGAAAATCCGCCAGGACCTGCTCGAGCAGCGGGATCAGGTCCTTATCCAGCTCGACGGCTGCCACGCGCCGCGCGGCACGGGACAGGTAGCGCGTCAGGTGGCCGAGACCCGGGCCAACCTCCAGCACTACCCCATCCGCGGGAATGTCGGCCGCGGCAACCACGGCATTCAAGGCCGCCGGGTCGACCAGGAAATTTTGACCGAGACCTTTCTTGGGTGAAAGACCGTACTGCCGCAGCAAGCCGGCGACTTCAAGGCGAGGAAGATCTATTTTGGCAGGACCCATGGCACGTTGGCGGGAACAGGGGTGAGGAAGTACAGGGTGGTATTGCGATGCCAGTTGACAAAATCGGCGTCGCTGTAGCCCAAATCAATCCAAAAGCCGGGGACATACCCATAATCCCCGACCCGGGCGGTGCCGTATCCGTCCACGTACACCCCCCAGCCTTTCATCAGGCCGTACCAGACCTCACCCACCCCGATCACGCCCTTCTGCAGGGGATAACCGGCGGCGGTGGTGTACGAACAGCGGCCGATGAACGGTATGAAGTTGCACGGGGCGAACGAAGTAGCATATACGGTCACCTTGCGGTAGTATTCGATCGGACCGTCCGGCGTATCCAGGGTGCGGATAACAATCTTGGTGCCGTAGCCGGTCTTCTGGTTGCGCGGCTGCGAGGCGATCCACTCCGCTTCTTTCTGGCGAGAGACTTCTTTGCCGTTCTCATAGCGTACGCGCACCCGTGCCAGCTTGACCCCGGGCAGCCCGGTCTGGACGATGCTCTGCTGGTCCAATTCGGTATTGGCATCGGCCACAAATTCCGATTTATAGGGGATGGCAGTTTGCTGCAGCTCGATCTCTTCGCGCACGCGCACCACGCTCACCCGGCCGTCCGCCGGCAGGGGCTGGTCCCAGGCTGGTTCCGCGTAATCTAATCCCTGCAAGGAGACGCCCACCTGGGCCAGGGCCTGGCCGACCGTCTCCGCTGGCGAGCGCCCGCTGATCAGGGCTCCGTCCACCGCCACCCGCACCGGCACAGCGGGCCGCACGACCAGGGTCTGCTCACGGACGAGCGGGGCTTCAAACGGCAGTGAAATCACATCCAGCGGGGTCAGGCGCAGGCCCGACTCCCACAGAGCCTGTCCCAGGGTCGGGCCGATGCTGACCAGATTCTTTTCGTCGCCGTTGATGCGGATCGAGGCCTGCACGGCGCGCCGCACCTGGAGCAGGTACTCGTCCGCCAGGGGCAGGGCCTGGTCCAGGGCCACCGCCGCCCCGTTCCATAAGAGAAGGTCTGTTTCCGCCAGGGTGACCCCGGCGGCTGCCAGCAGGTTCGCCGGCAGGCGCTCGCTGCTCCACCAGGTTTTCAGCTGGCCGCTGCCGTCCTCCCACACGGATACCGGGCGAGGGCGCTGAATTTCGATCGCGGCCTCGTTCCAGGGCAGTCCTTCCGTCAGCGGCGGGGAGATTTGGTCCAGCTCGGTGAGGGTCATTCCGGCATCACGCAGCGCCCAGCCCACGTTCAAGGCGCGAGTCTCCACCACCTGGGCTGCCCCATCCACCACGATGGTCACCGGGCGGTGGGCAAAGACTGCCGCCAGCGCCGCCGCAGCCAGGATCAGGAGCACTGCTGCCGGGAGAAATAAACGCTTTTTCATACGCGTATTGTAACAGATCAAAACAGGCTTACAGCGCGATTTAAAAACGGCTCTCGACCTGTGGCGCTTGATCCAGAGGCCATCGATCACGCAGACAGGTTTATTTTGCATATAATAAAATCAGGTGTGAGAGGGTAATTTTTCATCAGGAGGACTTGCCCATGCGCGACCTATCACTCCCTGAGCTGCATTCCTTTATCGTCCGGGCCAAAGCTGCCACCTACGTGGGCGGCGGCGCGAAAATTCAATCCTGCCGCCCCGCATCCCACGACCTCCAATTTGTGGATGGAGACTGGACTTACCTTGACAGCTACTTCGGCGGCACAGATTTCATCGGCGAGGAAGCCGTCTGGTATGCCGGAAACCCGGTCTGGGCCATGAACTATTACGGCCATATCTTACGGCTCGATCTCATCACCCCCGCTCAAGCTGGACAGATGATTAAAGCCAGTCTTTCGCGCCTGTACAAAGAAAACCGCTTCTTGAGCGGATTCCAGTACAGCGAAGGCGCTTTCATCTACTTCGACACCAACGAAGGCGAGTTCACCCGTTTTAAGGGTCGCGAATGGATCCAGCGCGACTGCATAACAGCCTATGAGCTGGTCTACCACGGCGGCCTGATCATCGATTGAACGATTATTTCTTCTGCGGGTTCAGGTTCCATTCCAGCAAGGTGTAATCATCTCCCCAGGAGACGGTGCGTTTGTACGAGCCGCTGAGCGCCCCACCGCCGGGCGGCACCTTGATATGGGCTCGATCCTCCGTAATCGGGATTTCGAGGAACCAGGCGGCGCTCTCGGTGGCTGAACCCGGGCAATCCTCGCCGGTGATGCTGTAGGTGATCTGGACGGATTCATCCTGATCTCCCTGGCCCTGGTAGCCGCGGTAAGACGGGCCGCCCGCCAGGATCCCGCTGAACAGGTAGATATACTGGCTGCCCGCTCCCGGCTGTTCATCGACATGGTACGAGCCGCTGCCCGAATATACACATTTGCCAGACGACCCGCTGACCGTCCAGTTCACGTCCGCGCTGAGCAGCGTCAGGGATACTTCGGGATACGTAAAGAAATTGAGCCCATACACCGGGGGAACAGGGATTGCGCTGGGCATGCCGTAGGTCACATTTGCGCTGTAAACTTCCGTGACGCCCTGTCCCTCGCTTGCCGCTGTGAAAAAGGTCACCTTCGAAGTTCCTTGCAATTTCCAGCAGGGAATATTGGTGGCGACCACGGTGCTCGGGTCACCCTGGTGGGAGAGCACCCGGTCCGGATGGGTCCAATCCGCGTTGGATTGGATCACGACCATTTCATCGATCTTGGTTTGCGAATCGAAGCAGTACGCAAAGGACTCGCGCTCAAGGCTGGCGTAGCTCAGGTAGAAGGGCTGCCAGTCCTGCCCGGCTGCTTTGAGCATTAACACCAGGGTGGCGCCCTTCGCTTGATCCGCAGGGAGTTCTTCGCCGTAGTAAGCCTGGTCGCCGGTGGTGACATCCCAATTGCCCCACGTCACGGCATCCTCTTTGGTCAGGTTCTTGCCGATCCCATTTAAGACGGCGAAACTGCGCACGCTGCTGTCGGAAAAAGTGAAATGGGTAAACCGGGCCGCGCCGAGCTTTAAGTCGTCGCCCAGGGGATGGGTAAAAATCCCATTCGTGAGCGTCACCGGGATGGGGTTAGGATCTTCGGCCTTGACCGTGTCGGTCAGGCTGTCATCTTTCTGGTAATAAGCATCGTAAGGGGCAAGGTTCCACAAAGACGGCAGGTACCAGGCCCAAAAAAAGTCCCTTATACCCTCTGTAATGGACTGGTACATGGCCTCGAAGCTGTTGGCTGTGGTTTCAGATTTCTCCCACAGAAGGCGAACGAAATCGGGCTGCCCCAATTTGTGGGTAAGGTAGTACGGCAGCAGCCAGGTGCCGTAATAGCGTGTATTGGTAGACGGGTCATCCAGCCTGAGATTCGGCTTTGAGAGGTAATCTTTCGCCCTGGGGTGCTCGCTGTCGGCATAGTGGTAGACGTAATCTTCCGCCCATTTCGCCGTTCCCTCGCGCAGCCACTTGTATGCGTCGCAGTCACTTTCAGCATAGGCGTACTGCAGGGTATGCATGAACTCGTGCGCCAGGGATTGGATCGCGCCCGGGGTGAACTCATCTCCCAGCGGGCGGTTGATCGGCATATAGATCGTGCCGACGGCATTGGCGCAGGACGGGCGCACCGTGGCGCCGCCCCAATTCGGATCAAAGGGCACAATCACACCATCCATTTGGCGGTAGCTGTGCCAGACGAACACTTCCAGGGTGCCGTTGGTGCTGAGCAGGGGCGTTTTGCCGCCCATATTGGTGGTCAGGTTGTTCCAGATTTTCTGGTCCATGGCAGCTCTCAACCCAACCGCCATGGCCTGCCCGGGCGCAGAGCCGGTCGGCCAATAAAAACGCACCGGGTGGCTCGCCGATGAAATGGAAGACCAATAAGCGCTCGGGGAGGTACCGTCCGCTGGAACGCCGCCGGGCCGGGTCGAGCCTGCATCCGGGGTGGGATTAAACCAGGTTCCCGGCTGGTTCGGCGCGATTAAGAACGGGCGGAGGGTGGATTTGGCGCTTTCCGACAGGCTGTCCCAGCGCGCGGCTGCATCCATCAGCACGCCGTCTCCATCCTCGCCCACGCTGCCACCGGAAAACTCCGCCGGCAGGCGCGGGTCGCCAAAGATGGCGAAGACCTGGTAGATCAATCCCTGTTCAGCGGTAATCCTGCCGGAAACCACCGCCTGGGCAATTTGCTGAATGACGGTCAGGCTGACCGGATCGGTCTTCAGCACCGCCGGCAGAAAAATCGTGTTGCCGTCGCTGATGAAGGATTGTGCTTGTGCGGAAAAAAGGGGAAGTGGGGTGCAAAGGAGCAGCACCGTCATGATCAGGAAATGCAATTTTTTTTGCATGTCATTTCCTTTCCGTAAACAGAACGTAAGGAAAAGCCCGAATTTATGCGATTTACCAGGAGCTAAGAAACATTATACGTCGGATTGTGAAGGAAAGTTCAATCGATATCAAACAGGCGCGCCTTTAAATCAAGCCGAGATGCGCACTGGGCTCAGCCTGGATCAGGAACGCGGCGCGGTCCTGCACCACCCAGCCGCAGGCGGTCAAACATAGCAAAAGGCCCCTTACACCCCCACATCTGGGGATCAAGAGGCCATTTACACCGTTCAACCTGCACCTGTGCCGAGTCGCAGAATTGGACTGCGGACACTGCGATTTTCAGTCGCTCGGCTAAAATTACGGGGTTTTGGGGACTACCCGCCACCCCTGGCGGTCAAGGTCCCTTGCTGTCTTCTTTATATGAAAGAAGAGGGATATACTTCAGAAAAACTGAAGGCAGCAAGGGTGAGAATGGAAAAGAAACCACGGCATCGTTTGCATCGAGCGTACTCAAATCCAAAGCGGTTTTTAGTTGAGTGTGAGTTGGAGAACTGTCCATTGTGTGGAAGTCTTCTGAAACCACGCCGACCCTGGCATACCCAAAAAACAATACAAACACTGACCGGGCCGGTCTTTTTGGCGGGCAAGAGTAAAGAATGCGTCAATTCAGCTTGTCAGAACTATGGCAAACATTACTATGCCAGTGGCTTATGTCTTTGGAGCCTGCCCAAGAGTACATATGGTTTAGATGTGCTAGCTTTTATTGGCTGGCAACATGAACAGGAACATCGCCAATTGGTCGAAATCCAGCGAGCATTGAACCAACGAGGGGTAGAGGTCAATGAGCGCAATGTTGGGAAGCTTTATCGGCAGTTTTTAGCCCTTCTAAGTGCAAGTAGTGAGAAGGCCTACGATGATTTGGCAGTTGCAGCCCAGGAGAATGGAGGATTGATCTGGGCATTGGATGGTTTGCAACCGGAGGGGCACGGTAGGCTGTTGTACGTACTCTACGAAGTGCTGAGCAGCAGACCGGTGGCGGCACTACAAGGCGAGGCTGTGACTGAACAAGAACTGGCCAAATGGCTGCAACCCTATCAAGCGATGCCATTCAAAGTTTTGGCAACCTTGTCGGATGGAGAGGCCACCCTGGTAGCTGCCCTTAAAACTTGCTGGCCGCAAGCGCCCCACCAACGTTGTCAAACGCATTTCTTGAACAACCTGGCAGAGGCCGTTTTAGCAGATGACGATCAATTACGAAAGCAGATGCGTCAGGATCTGGGAGGGCTTCCCCAAGTTCCGCAACATGAGACACAGGAGGGAAACCTTAGTTCCCCCCTTTTGTAATCTCGCCTGTTCGCGACCCAGAACTGATGAGAATTGAGGCCAAAATTCGGCAAGCCATCCGGGATGCCGTCAATCGGAACAGCCGTAAGCCTTTTTTCTGGGGCGGGCTGCGTGGATACCAGCAGCTAGAATCCATTGGGCAAGCGCTCGAACAACTCCAGGAAGAGGGGGGAGAAAGCAATTACCTGCGTTTGCTGAACCGACAAGTGCAGAAAATATTGGTGAACAATTGTATGGTAGCTCAAGATCTGAAAGCGGCTTATCAACTGCTTAGCGGGATCGCAAACTGTTTGGGGTATCCCCACCGAGAGAGTTCAGCCTGCTTTGAAAAACTAAACAGCCAAATCGTGGCTACAAAGATGGAAGCTGTTTTGAGTCAGTTTCACCCGTCAGGTAAATGTTGTCAGGCTCAGCGTGGATTATGGAGTGCCGCAAAAAAGCGCTGGAGCTTGTACGGCCAAGAGCTTCTTCATTGTTACGACATTTCGGGATTACCCCAGGATAATTTGCAATTGGAAAGCCTGTTTGGGAACCTCCGGCGTCATCAACGCCGGATCAGCGGACGCAAATCCACGCGTGAGTTGCATGATTTCGGTCAGATCCAAGTGTTATTTAACCAATGGTGCTAGTTGAAAAAAGTCATGGAGTTCTCTAAGCTAATTGTTACCAGACAAAAAAGCAAAGGAGAAACCCCATGACCACAGAAAATTTTATCACCGAACTTTTCTGCCGAATTGATGATGCGATGAAAGATATACCGAAACATTCTCAGGCGAACCTGTATCCCAGCGAAGTGGTAACGCTGGCGGTCTTGTTTGCGCTCAAAGGAGCAGGTGATCGGGCTTTTTATCGGTGGATTGCGCGCGATTATCGCCCCTTGTTTCCCAAATTGCCTGAGCGAACGAGATTGTTTCGCCTGTTCAAGGCCCATCAGAACTGGACTGATCGATTTTTGGCAGAGCCAACGGTCTTGGGCGTGGTCGATTGCTACGGAATTGAACTGCTGCACCCCTATCGTCAGGGCCGAAGTGATCGGCAGATTGGGAAGAAGGGTCTTTCGAACCACCGCTGGATTGTAGGTGGTAAATTGTGTTTCATCCTCAACCAACTGGGACTGGTGAGCGGATGGACTTGTGACACCGCCAACGTTCATGACACGACCTTTCATCCACTGCTCCGCTCGTTTGAGGACAAAATGCTGATCTTGTCGGATCATGGTTTCTTCTCCAAAGCAGGGAATCCCAATAATCTCAAGGTTTGCCAGCGGGGTACCTGGAATGTACGCATTATCATCGAAACCGTTTTATCCATGTTGACTACCATTTGCCATTTCAAACGCATCGGTCACCGCGTTTGGGGTTATTTTCAGGCCCGTTTGGCCTTTACGCTGGCTGCTTTCAATATCTTGGCTCAATGGGATGGATTGAAGCCTGATGATCATGGCTTTGTCCATCTTTCCATCGCTGAGTTCAGTCTTTAAAGTAGCACCATTGGTTATTTAACGCAGAAAATGAAGTCGATCTACTCCGGCTCATTCAGCAGGTCTCGCATATAGATTTTCAGATTCATCGCCAGCGATTGATGCAAATCGAAACCTCGCGCCAATTCACACATAATCTGCATCGTGATCCCTTGAGGACAATCAAAAGCCTGGTGCATCTCCACTTATCCCGTCAGGAATTCCTAACCCATATGAAAACCCCTGCTATCCAAAACAGGGGCTTCACATAAACTAGACAGCTAGGGGGTCAAGGTTCGCTCGCTCCCCCACTTGTGGGGGTAAAATCGAATGTTAAAGAAGATATTAAAAAGATCGCAGGGTCTATACACTTCTCTAACTTTCTTTAACATTCCTGGCCGGGATAAAAAATCTCCGGCATTTCCACCGGGGAGAAACTGCTGAGGGGAGTATAATTTTTGCATCCCTTCCGCCGTTCATTCCGGTGGTTGGCAGGTCCTGGCCGGCGCTGGAACGCCTGCCGGGACCGATCAATTAAAGGAATTCTAGCACTCTCCGGGCAATATGCAAATAAAGATTTTCCGGACCGTTCGAGCCGTATATGTGAGAACCTGATTGAGAAAAAGCAATTCAAACCTAACAATACCTTCGCCAATTATGGTGAAGAAACCGCCGATTTTGGGCGGTGAATGCTACCCATAGCAGAGATTTTCAGAAAAGCTGGGCAATAAAAATAGGATCGAGTTTTTGCGGAAGCATTTTTATCAATTCGGTGGCATATTTGCTCCATCGGTAATGAGCTTTCAAGTCCAACACGCTAAAATCCGGATCGGTTTGACGAAATTCGGACATTAACAACTGAGCGAGGTTAACCATAAAGAGGGACAAGTTGGCAGCATTGGTCACCGCTGTTTTTTCAACATTGATGAAATCTTCCATTCCCCAGAACTGTTTCGCGTCCCTGAAATTAAACTCGGTCGACTAAAACTTTACTACAAAAGCCCACTTCTGTTATCTTACTTTTGGCGAGGGAAGGTATTGTTATTGATGAGGCAGTTCATCGTCCTCATCGGTATCGGTTACCTCTGGTGGGAAAGAATCATCGACCATTGCTTCACCTGCTTCTTGAAACACTTTCTCCGCACCTGCCGGTGCGAATATTGCGAGCAATTTTGCCGGTAACCTACCGTTTTTAAAAGAATGAACGGTTCCCCGAGGTATATGGATAAAATCACCTGAAGATGCATGTATTGTTTGTTCACCTACTTGATAAGTTAATTCTCCTTCAATGACATAAAACTGCTCTTCTTCACTTTCATGGATGTGAGAATCTGGTCCGATCCCGGGAGGCACCAGTATCTCCATCGTAGCAGAACTACCCCCTGATTCCTCTTCAGTTAAAAGGAATCTGAAAACACCTCCGAAAACCCAGAAAGGTTGAGCTTTTTTTGCCGGTTGATAAACAATCTTATTAGGCATTTTTCCTCGCATCCCAAAAAAGAACGCAATTGCGATTTTATTTATCGCATTATATCACTTTAGCAAAATTCTGTTCTTAGGCATCCCGCGCATCCGCTCATTCACTTTTTTTTGGCGAAGGTGTTGACCTAAAGCATTATTTATTTTCCAGAAACGTTAATCAATCTTTTCCGCATCGGTTCGATCGGGTGCCTTAAATTCCTGATTCTGGGTATACTGCACATTAATAAACCGGGCAATAGGAGCTGATAATGCAACCGCAGATCGAAGATGATTCAGACGATAACCGGCTAATTGATTTGTTTCGCGAAAATCCTGGAAAAGAGCTGCTCACAGATCTTTGGATTATTCAGGATTTAAGAAAAGCTGGCGCATTGGAACAAGCCGAAAGAATCCTGAGGAAAAGTATCCCCTCGCCGGCAGTGGGAGATGAGCTCCGTAAGATCTGTTCTACCCGCGCCCGGGCAGCGAGGAAAGATGGGAACTGGCCAGCCGTGATTGCATATCTTGAAAGCTATCTGGCTTATAAAGAGGCCAATAACGCCAAGGCCAGGAAATTCGTCAACCAGGGAATGCCTGATTTAACCAATCAGGAAAGGCGATGGCTCGAAGAAGCTCGCGCCAAAACCGGAAAATAATTGAGCTCAAAAAACGGCCCAAAATGGCCTCTATTTTACTTTCACCTGCATGATTTGATCTGGCGAGCTAAAATTTTTGTTCTACGATGATCCTGTGCGGTTTATTACCCGAATTTTTCCCATATCTACAACCCCTATAAATCGATTCTCGCCCAGAGCCCCCAGGAATGCCTCTGGCTGCTTATCAAGGGTTTCTATGGAAATACCTAGTCGGCTCTTTACTGTGACCATGGTCACACTCAACTGGTAAACTGGTCGACTCCCCTCGATTGCTCAAACTACAGTTGGCCATTATCAACCCCCCAAAGCGCCAGGCGCAATTTATTATTTGTCCCGGATTTCTTCATAGCCCGGCCCATATACTTCCGGACTGTGGTTACCTGGATCCCGAGCTGGTAAGCGATCGCCTGAGAGGTCAGGCCATCCACCAGGCCCTGCAGCACCTGGCTTTCACGGTTCGATAATTTCACTGGCCGGTTTTTCATTTTGAGCTCCAAATGCAATCAAGAATCGGTTTATTTGTCCCCGGGTGAACCTGGTCCGGATCCCGAGCCGGATCCTGCGCGGATCGATATATACGCCGGCGGTGAGCATCCATTCAAAGCCGGTGGATAGCAGCCAGCTTTCCGCGCCTGGATTATCATAGCTGGCATCGATCACCGCTTGAATAATGGCAGCCAGCGCGATTCATCTTGCCGAGTGAGCATCCAATAGGGAATGCATGCAAGAAAAATATATCCGGATAGCGAATGAAGCAACGAGTGTTGTTTTTTGTTTCCATAGAAACACCTGCAGCATGCTGGCCTGTTCCCCCTGGCCTGAACCGGAACAGGCCTGGCCTGAACCGGGGTAACGTCTTAAGGGGGGAATAGGCCAAAGGGGCTGGTTTATACCCCCCTGGTTTATACTGGGTTCAAACCTGGTTTATACTGGAGTAACGTCTTAAGGAGGGAATGAACCATTGGAGGTTTGGTTTATACCCCTGGAAATTAAAAACCGTTTCTATGGAAACTCATTACAACTGGTATTGCCAATATTCCAAAATATTACTCAATATCCTCGCCAATTAACCTGGAGAAAATGGCGTTTTAGCGGGGTGAATACGCCCTAAAGTGGTCACTTTCTGGAAAAGCAGAGAAACTAAATTCTCACGGCAGGATAATTACCAAAATGTCCATCTGGCACCAGGTAAACGATAGGAAGTAACTCACCTATCGTTGCAAGCAAGGTTTGGATCATCTGCTGGAAGAGCTTCAACTCTGGCCTGAGTTTCACTTGGGCTTTGTCCTTGTTTCGGCTGCCCTTGGGACGTCCAAGTTTTTTTCAGATCGCTGGATTTAGCCTTCTGGGCTTTTTTTTTAGCCTAACTGCCGTCCCTTACAGCCCAGCGCGCTATCCCAAACATTGTCACTCGTCCGGTAATGGCAAGCATCGCTGTGATGGTCCGACTCATTTGACGCATTGTTGTCTTGCTGATTTGGCTCTATATCAGTTATAAAAGTGCTAAAATGAATTGGAGGAGCATTTACCCTCCCTCGAGCTCCTCCTTCTAATTCAGAAACGATAGCCATCGAAACAAATTTTTCGTAAAGAGATTATTATCAACCAGCGGTAACCCCCGGTTGTCACAAAAATTTGAGTCGCCGATGATCGCAATCCGTCCAGGATATTTTTCAATCACAGCAATTGCCGTACCGCCATTCCCAAAAGCAACCGGGACCACATCGGTAGAATCAGCACCGATTGACGTGCCGCCAGACCAGTATTCAATTTGCTTCACCCCGATAAATATAGGGTGGTTTTGAAAATTTGAGATGGTGCTTTGACCTGGCGATTGGTGCATCTCGACGTTAAATCTACTGGCTACCTGGTAAAGAGTATTTGGAGATCCGGGGATATCTCCCATCAACAGCAGGCTGCCCCCCTGGCTGACAAAATTCTGGATTATGCTGGCTTCGGCATCGCTGTAAGGGGACAAATACGCTGAGAGAACCGAAATAACCATCACCCGGTATTTCTCTAATTGCAACTGTGACAAATCCGAACGGTTGCTGACAACAGTAATACCTTCAGCAGCCAGCAAGGCTTTTAGATTACTGTAAACACCTTCCGGCGAATACTCTCCACTATTGCCCTGCCGGGGACCCTTGGATAGGTCCCAAAGAATGGTGAGAGGCCGGGTGGGGGTTGGGGTAAGGGTGGGGGTGAAAGTAAGCGTAATGGTTGGGGTGATTGTATTGGTAGGGGTTGGTGTAAAGGAAGGGAACACCTCTGTAGGTTTTAGCTTTTCGGTGGGGATTGGCGTGAAGGTCGGAGGGAAAATTTTGGTCGGCTGCGGAGTTGAAGGAATAATCAAGTTGGAGAAGATGGAGCGTCCCCCAGGCCCTATGGGTAGAAACAGGCATAATCCAACCAGAAGCACCAACCAGATCCAGGGCGGGAGGACGGCCCGGCTGATCACGTTTCCATTGATTATCTGGTCATTGCCACCTCCAGAACTGATCTGGGCCCGGATCGGATGCTTTTTGGCGCCCCCGATCCAACGCCGCTGATGATCGAAGGCCTGAAATTCAGAGGCGGCTTCCAGCCCCTCGCCGACCTGCAGGGTGGATTGGGATGGCGAGAGAGAAATAGCAGACTCGTCACTTTCCAGGTTGATCTCATAAGTTACGACCTTGTTCCCCAGGTTGTGGACCACCACAAGGGCAGTTGATCCGGGTTGGATATCAGTTGGCTCCATCTCTGCTTGATACTGGAAATATGCACCGACCATCAGGCTGCAGTGAACCTCGGCTACCTGCTCTCCCGTCTCGGTAGATATCCGGATCATGACCGGGTACTCTCCACTCCGGCTTTGCGGAATGCGGGGCGGTTGAAAGGCAAGCTCGAACTCTCTCTTTTCAAATGGACCCAACTGGACGGCGTTCACCAGTCCTTTTACCCAATCCAGCGGGGCGCCAATTAGCGAGAGATTGAACGTCTTACTTTCCTGGCAGAGATTATTTAACTGAAGCGACGTACGCACAATGCTCCCTGGCTCGACAGCCAGGTAGGTCTCTCGAAAGGCAGCCTCCAGTCGGGCATAGGGCATGGCGGGTGATTTTTTAAAAAGTTCAGAAAAAAATGGAGCCATTCCCTCCAGAGGCGGGGTGCCTGCTTCCGTGCTGCTCTGTGCCTGGGTTTCGCGACCGGATTTAGAGGCAAAAACATCGCTTTCAACCGCGGTTCCAGGTCCGGCATTATCCACTGCGGTGAGGGGCACCTGGCGTTCGACCTCAGTCACAGGACCTGCGCCATCCGCCGCCGCTATGGGTTCACGGTTACCAGTTCCAGCCTGGAATTGTTGGTCAGTCTTTCCTCCTGGCTCCGTTTCGGCCTGCCAGGTAAATGCGTCCAACTCCGCCAGAGCGCTCGCCAGAGCAGCCGCATTGGGAAATCGCCTGGCGGGGTCTTTCTCCAGCGCGGAAAGGATGATTCGTTCCAGAGATTCGGGAATATCCGGCCTCAGAGTACGGGGAGGAGGCGGCGACACCTGGGTATGGCAGCGGATTGCTTCGGTGATCGTATTTACTTGAAAGGGTACCTGCCCAACACACAATTCATAGAGCAGGATTCCCAGCGAATAGACATCCGAGCGCACCTCAATTTTCTCCCCAAGGGCCTGTTCTGGAGACATGTAGGCCGGGGTGCCCAGGGTCGTGCCGGCCTGGGTCATACCCTGGCTTTCGATCAGTTTGGCCAGACCCAGATCGGTTAGTACCGGCCGGAACGGCAGCGAGGCGCTGCGTTCGAGCTTGAGCATGATATTGTCGGGCTTGATATCGCGGTGCACAATCCCTTGGTGATGAGTGTAATCAATCGCCAGGCTGACCTGCTGGACAAGCGCGACGGCTTCCTGGAGCGGAATCCACTGGCCGGCATTTTTTAAATTCGTCAGCAGGCTGCGCAGGTTGTCACCCGGGATAAATTCCATCACGATGTAGAAATAGGGATCCTGAAAACCGAAGTCAAAGACGCGCACGATTCCAGGATGATCCAGCCGGGCTGCGCTGCGCGCCTCCTGCAAGAGGCGCTCCTGAAAGCCAGGCTGCCTGGCGAGGTTAGGATGCATGACCTTAACCGCTACGTAGCGCTCCAGGGTGACGTCAAAGGCCTTGTAGACTGCCCCCATGCCCCCTTCCCCCAGAAGGCTGATAATTTTATAGTGATTAAGTGTCTGGTTGATGAGTGGGTCCATTTTAGTTATCCTTCAGGTCTTTTGCTCGGGTGCCTGTTGCCTGAAAAAGCGGCTCAACTAGAAGGTGCGAGCGATACTTCAAGGGTAAGGTCCAGGGTACCGCTCAACCAGGTTTTTCCACTAAAATTTAATCCCTCGTGAGTGATTCCAGTGAAGTCCAGTAAGTTTGCCGATTTTATGGTGACCTTGTAATAAAGTACCCCCGCCTGGGCAGTTTTCCATGCCCCTGGGAGCATTTCTGAAGCCTGAAAAACAATCGAGATTTCCTGCATCGGAGAGTTAGTGCTCAGTAGATCTGTGATTCCTCGGACTACAATCTTCAGATCCGGACGTACAGTACTATTGACCGTAGGCCAGATCCAACCTTGGCTGAATTCAAAAAAATAGAAGGTTCCGACCGTGTGCCCATCCATCGTTTTTACTTCAGACCAACGTCCCGCCGTGGAATCTTTCAAGTAGAACAAGCTTGTCTCGAGAGTGAGGGTAGGAGTTGCGGTGAGGGTGGTGGTCGGCGTTGGCGTTGGAGTGGGGGTGTATGAGGGAACAAATTTTGTGAATTCGGCCGTCCTGGTAGGCGTCAGGGTGTGGGTGGAGCCCGGCATGAAGGTTACGGGTGGTGGATTAGTTCTGGTGGGGGCCATAGGCGCGCACAGAAGACACCTGCCGCCCGGGCCGAGGGGTAGGAACAGTCCACCCAGGCAGAGAAGGATCAGGCCGATCACCAGTAGAATTTTGGTGGGAGTCTGCGAAGTCGGGAACAGCATTGCGTAGAGAGATCTGCCACCCGGGCGTAAAGGCAGGAGACTGCCCAAAAACAGCAGCATCAATAGGATCAGCCCGATTGCCAAAGTGAGAATAATAGTACTTATACCGACGCTATGATCAATGAACATCATTGCAAAGAGAGACCTGCCGCCACCGAAGGGAAGGAACAGGACGACCAGGCATATGAGGATCAGGACGATCACCAGTGGGATTATGGCGAGAGGCTGCGTAGATGGGAACAGCATTGCAAAGAGAGACCTGCCACCCGGGCCTAGAGGCAGTAGGCTGCCCAGAAACAGTAGCACAAACAGGATCAGCCCGAATATTGAATAAATGATAGAAAAGCGGCCAAAGAACAGGAATTGGCTGCACAGGCACAGAAGAGTGAGCAGGATCAGCCCAACCGCGAGCGGGAATGCGGCCGGGGCGATCACCTCGCCGGCAACGATCTGCTCGCCACCCTGATTGGAACAAACCTGGGCAGTGAAAGGCAGCTTCCGCCTGCGCACGATCCACGGGCGGCTGGAAAGGCTAGGCTGAAAATCAAAGGCGGCCTGGTGGCCCGGGGCGGTCTGCAGGTTGGTATGCTCCGGTTGGAAGGTAAGTTCGGGGGAGGATCCGGTGAGGCTGACCTCAAAGCTGGCCGGGCTGTTGCCCTGGTTATCAATGAGCAGCCTGGCAAAGTCTCCCGGGTGAATTTGCTGTGGGGCCAGCTGGCAATGGAATTGGGAAAAAGCAACCACCCGCAGGCTGCAGCGAGCCTCGGCCGGCGGTTGGCCGCCTTCCAGACGGGAAGCCTGGATGATGAGCGGGTAATCTCCGCTGCGGGTTTGGGAAGCGGCGGGTGGCTGCAGGATGAAGGGCAGGGTGCGCCGCTCGAAGGGTTCCAGGGTCAGGCTGGGCGGCAGGTCGCGAACCCAGGCGGGCGGGATGCCAAGCACGGACAGATTCAGATCCAGGCTGGCCTCCCGCCCGTTGTTTAACGTCAGGGAGGTGCGGCTGGCTGCGCCGGGCTGGAGGGACAGGAGGGTATCGCGAATGGAAAGCTCCAGCCAGGGGGCCTGGCTGCCCGGCGTAGCCTTGAAAGGCTCGGTGAAAATACGGTCACCGGACTCTTCGGTGTCGGTCTGGGTGTCGGTTTGGGTATCGGTTTGGGTGTCGGTTTGGGTATCGGTTTGGGTATCGGTCTGGGTGTCGGTCTGGGTATCAGTCTGGGTGTCGGTCTGGGTATCGGTTTGGGTATCGGTCTGGGTGTCGGTGGCAGTGCCGGCAGCCTGCGAGTCATCCACCCCGGCGTTGGCTGGTTGGGCGGTGGGCTGAGAGGCGCTGAATTCTTGCAGGGCAGCCGCAAAGGCGCCGGCGCTCTGGAAACGGCGGGAGGGGTCTTTCTCGAGGGCGGTGAGGATAATCTGTACCAGGGCGGGGGGTAAATCCGGGCGGACACTGGTGGGGGGCGGCAGGGGTTCCCGGGTGTGGCAGCGGATGGCCTCGGTAATCGTATCAATTTGGTATGGCGGGCGCCCGGTGCAAATTTCATATAGTAATACGCCGATCGAGTAGACATCGGAGCGAGAATCGACCTTTTCGCCAAGGGCCTGCTCCGGGGACATATAGGCCGGGGTGCCCATGGACGTACCGGGCAGGGTCATGCCCTCTCCTTCCATCAGGCGGGCCAGGCCGAGATCGGTGAGGACCGCCTGGGGCAGACTGGCGGTTGGCTCCGTCTTGAGCATGATGTTTTCGGGCTTGATATCCCGGTGCAGAATGCCCTGGTGGTGGGTGTAGTCGATGGCCTGGCACACCTGGCGTACCAGTTCGCACCCCTGCCTGAGGGGGATCCACTCCTGCTTGCTTTTAAGATGGTGAAACAGGGTTCGTAAGTTATCGCCGGGGATGAATTCCATGACGATAAAGAGCAGGTCTTCCAGCTCGTGGGCATCATAGACTTTCACGATTCCAGGGTGGTCCAGGCGGGCCGCACTGCGTGCTTCCTGCATAAAGCGCTTGCGAAAACCGGGCGAGCGGGAGAGATGGGGATGCAGAATCTTGATCGCCACATAGCGCTGGAGGGTGAGGTCGAACGCTTTGTAGACCGACCCCATCCCACCTTCTCCCAGCAGGCTGAGGATTTTATAGTGAGCGAGTGTCTGGTTGATGAGCGGATCCATGGATCACATCCTTGACTGACAATTTACTAAAAACAGTCCTTCGGCAGAGTTCATACAAACCATGAGGCTCGGTTGAATCCTTAAGGACTGATCATTACAATGCCTCGATCCATGCAAAGTGCATTGATTTTCCATTTGACGTCCCACGGATTTTCGGCCGCAATATTTACGTTCAGTCTTTGCTGTCCAGTAAGAGGCATGATATAGGCCCAAAAAAGAAACATTTTTTTGGTCACTTGAAATTCACCACCCTCCTGGGCCTCAACTCCAATCACGGCGCATATCTTATCGCTAGTGACATTTGCGATTTCAGTTCCCGTACTTTGGATTGTTTGAAATTCAAACAATTCAGGTTCATTAATAACACATAAGGTCCAGACTGAAAAATCTGTGAGTGGGGTCGCTGTTCGCATGCCGGCGCTGACAAACCATGGAGAGGTAGCATCCCGCCAATTCGTGGTTATCCATAAAAGACTTCCGCTTCCCTTTGCTTTGATTTCTCCACGTCCAGAATTAAACCCTACAATCCCGCAAATAAATCTATCGGAGGGTTTATTTAGGATTGCCTGTTCAATGCCGGGTAAAACAGTAATGGGTTGAGGTTGTGGAAATTCATATGCTTGTGGATTAGCGAGTTTCTTATCAAAACAAATCGTTGTTATAGTCTTGGTCAAATTTTGACTCTCAGTTTTAAAGTCTGCGTGGATCCACCAGCTTCCATTGGAGCCTCCCTCCATATATGCATATAATAGATAATGGGTTCCACTTTCCTGGATATCGCCTTCGTCAAACTTATAGCCAATGATCCCACAGTCATACTCATACACGCTCTTCCCTATATCAAATAAAGTGGCATTGAAGGTATACGGCCATATAACTACCGAGTTTGGTGGGAATGGGGGGGTAACTTTCAGCTCCTTGATTACCTGGTTCGTTCCACCAGTACCACGCGCAAACAGTGTATATGTCGTAGTGCTGGTCGGAGCATCTTGCACAAGTTGGCCTTCTTTGAGGAGATTACTATTGTTGCCCAGGACCCGGTTGCCTTCCCGGATCTCAAACTCAGTGTAATTATCGACTTTCCATTTAAGGATGATTTGTTTATCAATCAAATGAACGATCTCGGTCGGCGTGATGGAAAATTCGATGGATGGCGCCTTTCCGTCCGAAACCCAAATAATTACCGTGGTGGTATCGTCGCATGCTCTGAGCGATTCTGCTATAGGATTAGTTTCAATTGCATACCCCTTTGGAACAATGTCTGGCTTGGTTTTTACCTCATATGGAATATTTAAGGCTTGCAAGGCAGCTTCTGCCTGCTCCTTTGTTTTGTCTTTAACCGGAGGAATCACTTTCACGCATTTACCCTTCGAAATTACCAGGTTTACAGCTGTTCCGCACGGCTCTTCACTGTCGAAAGCCGGTTTGCTCCCGATCACCTTCCCTTTATCGACCGTTTCGCTGTAATCCTCCTCTGTTTCTTGATATTTAAGCTGATTATCTTGTAAAGCCTGGATGGCTGCGGATAGTTCCTGACCTTTCAGCAGCGGAACCTTGACTTTGCAGGGCCCGCTTGAAATGAACAACGTGACAGTCGCATCGCACGACGCCGGCGAGCCGCCAACTGGCTCAGTGCGAATGACGCTGCCTTTGGCGACCGTGTCGTCGAATTTTTCCACCAAATCAAGTTTAATGCAGTGAGGATTGGCACAGCTTGAGCCAGCAATCTTATCCCCCTCATTATAGATCTCCCCTTCGGCAGCAGCCCGGGATTGATTTGTGACATCCGGCAGGTTTACATAGCAGCGCCCGACCGAAACGATCAGTTTCACCGCCCCATCACAATTTACTTCCGTTCCCGGCGCTGGTTCAGAGCTGATCACTGCCCCGGCTTCCCGGCTGGGGTCGGTTTTATTTTCGGCCGTAACGACCAGGCAGGGAGATTGACCACACAGTTTATTGAGGGTGTCCACTGCGGCATTCTGCTGGATGCCAATGATCCCCTGCGGGATGGTTACCTTGCATGGACCGGTTGAGATGACCAGGCTGACCGCCGAATGGAGCTTGACCGGGCTTCCCGCGGCTGGATCCGTGCTGGAGACATCCCCGGCGTGGATCCCTTCCTCGTTGCAGGACTGCCGGCTCACTGTACCGAGATCGAGCAGGAAATTCTGCAGCATGGCCTTGGCATCAACTTCAGTCCTGCCAATTAAATCCGGCACGGGTATGGTTTCATCTACTACTTTTTAACCCCGACCGTTTGCTCCTTAGTAACGGAGCCAAATAAATTCCTGGCTTCAAGGGTGTAGGTTCTTTCCTCAGTCAGGGCCTCCGTCTGGTAGGAGCCCTTCCCGGACGATACCTGGATATTTCCCGGATTTAAAATGGCCGTCTGGCCATTCTGGATTTCCCAGGACAGGGTTGCCGGACTGCCTAACAGGACCGGATTTGCGGCGGGTTCAAAGGATTTGATGACCGGAGGTTTTGAAATTAACTGCCACAGCAGCAAGCACAGCCCTGCCAGGAGGATCAGGCCCACCGGCGGCACCCAGGCCGGGATGCGGGCCTGGCTGACTGCTTCGCCTGCCACAGTCTGCGGCTCTCCACCGAGCGGGATGACCTGGGCGCTGAAAGGATGCAGCTGCGGGTTGCCAACCCAGCGGTTCTGGCGGGCCAGGGGCCGGATGTCCACCCCTGCGCTTTCACCCTCTTTGATCTTTACCTGAGCAGAAGATGGTTCAAACCGCAACTCATTGGCCCGGTCCTGTACGGTCAGGCGATAATCTTCAGCCTGGTTGCCCAGGTTGTGGATGGAAATCCGGGCTGTGTCGCCGGCGCGCAATTTCTGAGGCGCCAGGCTGCAGTTGAACTGGGAATAGGGGTGAATGTTCAGCGAAGCGGGTATTTTCACCACCAGGCGGGGGTCCGTCTGGCTCTGCGCGACCACCGAAAATTCATGCAGCCCGGCCCGGGCCTCCGGATGGCGCGGAGGCTGGATGACCAGGTTTACCTCCTGCTGGTCGTGCGGCATCAGGCGGGTGATGGGCGGCAGGGTTGGGATCCACTGGGGTGGAATGCCCTCCAGGCTGATTTTGTAATGGTCAACCCGCTCGCTTGGGTTAGATAAGGTGATGCCGACTGGCACACTTCCGCCGGGCTCGACTTCCAGCCGGGGATTTTCAAGATGGAGGCCGATCTGTTCGGCGGGAGCTGGCGGGACGGATTGGCCCTCCTGGTCTGGGGCTGGCTGCGCTTGTGCTTCTTCCACCAACAGGCGCAGGTAATTCCGCCCGATGCGCAGGACTTTGCCTGGCTCCAGGGTGTAGACGACATTTGGCAGCAGAGGCTCGCCTTCTAAAAAGGTTTTATTGGTGCTTTCCAGGTCCTTCACCTGGTATTGGGTCCCGTCAAAACTGATCTGGGCATGCTGGCGGGAGACCTTGGGATCCTCCAGGACAATATCATTGCTTTTATCCCGCCCGATCGTCAGCTCCGTCTTCTGGATTGAAAAGGATTGTTTGCGTTTATCACCATAAACAATCTGGATGTTCATAACGGTTGCTCCTTAAATTCCACCTGGAAACTGGTGTAGGCCGGTTTATTGGCCGCGATGATCCTTTCCAGCCGGGTATGGTCCACCTCGCCTGGCCGGAAAGGGAGGCGCACCAGGAAAGTAAAAGGCGGCAGGGTCTCAGTTGTATCGATTATTTCCGGCTTTTTCCCGGTGGCAATCTCCAGAATCCGGCTTAGCGCCCAGGGTGTGCCGCGCCGGGCGTAAATCTGGCTGGCTTCTTTCAGAAATTCACGGCAGGCGGCTTCATCCAGGTCTGGCTCCGGTGGGGCGCAGTACCAGGCTGCCAGCCATGCCAGGAAGGGAGCCGGGGCCGTGCCGGGGTCCAGGAACAGGTCAAAATTATCAATGTTCCATTCGATCGGGAACAGGATTGATTCGAACAGAGCCAGAAAGCGATCCATAAAGTCGGTCGCATACGCTTCCGGAAGATAACTCAACAGGCGCCGGCTGGAGAGGGACAGGCCAGGGGTGGAACCCCCGTTTGACGGAAGGGCCGCAGCCGGGCTGGCCGAAGGCGGAGGGCCGGGGGGCGGGCTTGGACGCTCTGAAACCGCGCTGGCAACCTCAGGTTGAGATTCGGCCTGCCCGGCTGGACTGGATGGGGCGGAATCGAATGGGGATGGGCCAGGTTCCTGGAGGAACACCAGGCTGTAAGGGCCAATCTTGAGGATATCCCCGTCCTTCAATCGCATCGGCAAGTCGGCGGCCAGTTTTTCACCGTTCAGGAATGTGCCGTTCGAGCTGTCCAGGTCAACCACCTGGCAGCCTTCCGGGGTGGACAGGATCGAGGCATGTTGCCGGGAAATTTTGGGGCTGGAGAGCTGCAGGGTGTTATTGATGTCACGCCCAATCGTCAGGCCCTGGGCGCCGATTTCCAATTCCATTGCCAGATCTGGCCCGCTGACCACCAGCCGGAAAACAGCCTGCGCCATTCCTAAGCCTCCTTCCTGGAGACAAATTCAACCGTGTGCTGGCCGGAGGCGATCACCCCATGAGCCAGCACGCCGATCGAGTTGACCGGTTTTCCAAGCGCCAGGCCGCCCGGTTGGGCTTCGTACAGGCTCAGCCCCTGGATGAAAAGTACGCCTGGGATCCCCTGCAGGCATTGGTAAACATCCGAAGGATACAGGCTGCGCCCGAAAGGCCAGCCGGTTCCATCCGGTCCGCCGCTCAGCGGGTTTAGAAAGTGAAACAGCCGGCCGAGTATGGCCTGCTCGACCGCAATTTGATCCGTCCCTGGAGCGGTGCCCACCTGGACTTTGACAGTGACCCAGTTGTAGGTTGGAGCCCGGATATCCAGGCGGGTGGTCAGCAGGCGGTGTTCATCCAGGGCTGCGGCCAGGGCGACCCGGTCTGTTTCTTTGAACTGGAGCAGGTCTGGATTGAGAAGTCCTTCTGGGGCTGGCAGGCGCGGGATGACCAGAATATAGACCAGCCCCGGGCTGCCCCGCAGGCTGTCTCCAGGCCGGGTCTGCAGGCATTTGACCCGCCCGATGCTGGCCGGCAGGGCCTGGCAGGCCAGGAACTCAAAATCTTCCTCGGTCACCGCACGCTGGCGCGAGCGAAGCATGGCTGGCAGGCGCATTTTGGCGGCTTCCAGGGTCTCGGCATCCAGCCCGCCCCAGGCCGCCTGGAGGTTGCAGACTTTGCCAAGGTAGGGGATGGCAGTCTTAAGGGTGTTCAGGATCCCGATCTGGACATTGCCGCCGATCCCGCCACCGGAGCGGTACTTGTTGAATACCAGCCTGGCCCCGACGGGCGGGACAGCCCCATACAATTTGATCGTGCCGTCTGGCTGTCGGATGGCAGGGCCAAAGCGCAGCTCGCCGCTCAGGTCGTCCAGCGTATAATGACGGTCGGTGGCATTGGTAGAGGCAAAATCCGGTACTTCCTGCCAGGCCTGGGCGGGCATGCCTTCCACCTGGACGGTCAGGTGTTCGTCCGGCTCTCGATGGAGGAGCGGGGTAAGCTGCAGAGAAAAGCGCTGCCCAGGCGAACCGTCGCTCTGGCCGATCCTTTCACCCCGCACCACCTGGGCGTTGGTCGCCGGGATGGTGCCCCCCAGGGATACAGCCGAAACCCGGCGCAAGCGGGGCGAATTGGTGTAACGGCTCCGCCGGCCTGCCGCGCCGACCGGGCGCGGCTCGATGATCCGAACCCGCAGCCAGAACAGGTCGTGGTTGTTGATGGTGGACTTTCTCAGCTTTGGCAGGTGGAGCTGGATGACCCCGGCGGTATTCATACCGCGGGTAGTATCCCTGTCGACCGTGCATTCATGCCATTCCTGGTTGAGTTCGCCACTGAAACCTTCCCATGTATACGGCGGCAGCTCCGGGATGACCCCGGCCCCACCGGCCGGGTTGAAATCCATCTCGAACGCCAGGATATGCTGGCTGAGGTCATTTTCAAAACCAAACAGGAGCGCATCACCGACCTTCGGTTCCGGGGAAAAAGCATCCATCTCCTCCAGGCCGGACTGCAGGTTGGCCAGGCTGAGGGTTTTCAGTGAACCCGAACCTGGTGTACCAGCCGGAGTGCTGCCCAGGATGGATTTTAACTGGGGCAACTGGACGCAAAAATCGCTGTCGGTGGTAAATAGAATCGAGGGTTCAGCTTCGGTCTGGGTACTGGCGACCTCCGTCCCGGCCGGAATGATGACCGGCCCAGGCTGTGGGGCAGATAACCAGAAGGTGACCGGAGTCCGGGCCGGCTGCGGCCCGCTTAACGTAATCCCCATCATTTCCATCATCTGGACGTAATGCAGGTCGGGTACCTGGTTCAGGCGGAAGAGCAGGATATCGACCATCCAGGCAAACAGCTCCACCAGGGTAATGCCTGGGTCGCTGACATTATGGTCAGTCCACTCCTTGCAGTAGTGGGGGATGCGCTGGATCGCTTCATCGACGAGATCCTGAAATTTTCTGTCATCTAACCGGGGAGCAGAGAGCGGCATAAGCACCTTCCCATCAAGATCCAGCCCGGGATTCAGGGCTTAAATAGAATGGATAGACCAGGCTGCGGCGGTCGTGGGTGGTTTTGACTTCATAATCGATGTGGATCAACAGACAACTGGCATCAGGTAGATCGGAGCGGATTTCCACCCGGGTGACGTTGATGCGCGGCTCCCACATTCCCAATGCTTCTTCCACGCAGCGGCGGGCCTGGGCCGCCGTCTGGCTGTTATTGGGGGCAAATACCAGCTCGGACAAGCTGCAGCCGAAGGTGGCATGCATGACGCGCTGGCCCGGGGCGGTGGATAAGATAATCTGGATGGCCTGCTCGATCTCATTCTGGCCGTGGGTGAGGGCCAGGCAGCCGCGCGAGTCAATCCGGGGTGGAAATACCCAACCTCTGCCGATCAAATCTTCACTCATCGAGATTCACCCTCTTCCTTCTCGCCTTGCAGTTAGCCAATCAGGACGGTGGGGCAGCCAGCGGCAATGCTGTCCATTGGTCCAGTACAGACCACCAGGTCACCCACTCGGGCCGCCGGCTGGCCACCGATCAGCACAGTCGGACTGCCCCCCAGGATTGGCCCGCCCACATGCGGCACCGGCGGGGTGCCGGGGGTGACCTGCGGGCAGGCATGGAAATCGTTCAGGCGGGCCGCTGGCTGCCCGCCAATCAGCACCTGCGGGTAACCGCTCACAATCACTCCGCCGTGGGTGGTGGGATCTCCTAATCGGGCTGCAGGCTGTGACATGAGCCATCTCCTTTAATTAAGCTTGATCAGCCCACCCTTAACCTCGGCCAGGGCGGAGCCTTCAATCGAAACATTGGCGGCTTTCAGGCTGGCGCTGGCCGTGCCCTCCAGGCTGAGCTGGGCGGCCTTGAGGTGGATGCTTTTATTGGCTTCGAGGTTGATATCGCCCCTGGTTTTAAGGTTGAGGTTGGCGCTGCCTTCAATGGTGATATCCTGGCCGATGCTGATTTTCAACTGGCCTTTGCTGGTGATCACCACGACCCGATTCTTATCGTCCAGGCTGATCCGCTGCCCGGCGGCAGTGATGATCTCGAGCTTTTGATCGGCGTCGTCGTGCATCGACAGGCAGTGCCCGCGGCGCGACCTCCAGGCCCGCACCAGCGGTTTTTGGCCGCTGGCGGCGGCTGCCACCGGCGGCGGCAGGGCATGTTTGCCGTTCCACAGGCCGCCCAGCACTACCGGCTGGCTGATTTCGCCGAACTGAAAGGCCAGGGCCACTTCATCGCCCACTTCCGGGGTCTGGCACAACCCGGCCTGGGGACCGGCGCCGGCGCCAACCACCCGGGCCCAATCGCTTTCCAGGTCATCCGCCAGCCAGGGGAATTTCACTTTCACTCGCCCCCAATCGAGCGGATCCTGGGTATTGGTCACCACCCCGATGGCCACTCCCGGATAGCGGTCCGCAGGCCTGGCGCTAAAGTGCTCGCTCAACAGGCCCAGACGGGCGCCTTTGACCAGGAAGGTGGTCTTAAAGCCTTCCTGGGGGCGGTAGCAGTGCAAGGCCCGGCTGACCAGGTAGGTGCCGCTGAAGCGCTTGCCAAGCGCCTTGAGCTGGAGCAGGCGCCCAGCCTTGATTTCAGGCATGCGGTAGGCTTCCCCTTCAGCATCGACGAAGGCGGCGCTGATCTCGTCCAGACGGGCGGCGGCCAGGGTATCCGCTTCGGCCTGGCTGACCACCGGCTGGTCGACGATCACCTTCCGGCCGCTGCCAAAATGGTGGGCCCAGGTGGTTCCATCTTTTGGCTCACCAATTTTCGGAAAACCGGCTCCTTTTTGAGCCCGGCCCACCAGGGCGGTCTGCCGGGCGGCGTCCCAGCCCTTCACCAACACTTCATCTACCTGCTCCGAAAGGCTCAGGCGCGGGCGGAACGAAACCAACTCCTTGCCCCATTCCAGGGTCAGCCCGGCATTGCCGGCTGGCGGCCTGCAAAAGTTGAGCGTGTCGCCATCAATGAAGCATTCGTACCCGATCCGCCAGGCGCGCTGCATCAGAAAAACCAGGTCGGATTGGTTGGGCTGGTAGATGTGATCATAAATGGTGGCGGTTGAATCTACTTTCGCTTTCAGTTTGGCGGCGCGGGCGATTTCCTGGGCCAGGTCACTGTCCTTTTTATTGACATAGGTCCGGCTCTTAATTTCGCGATACAGGCGGTGAGTGATGTCGAAGCCCTGCACGATCAACTCGGCGGTCATCCCTTCTTGAAATACTGGTTCCAGGGAAGTGATTTCACCCTTGATCAGGCTGACCAGGGTACCGGTCCGGGTGACAGCTTCAATCTCCACTTCCCCGGTCAGGTCGAAAGGCCCGTTGTCGAGGAGTTCCAGGTCTGGATCGTGCAGGCGGATGCTGAAAAAACCGGGCAGGTGGACATGCTGGTCCACCACCACTTCCAGGATTTCGCGGGTGGTAGACTCCGCCAGGTCATTGCCATCCAGACGGATCGATATATGGGTGATAATTTCAGCAGGTGTGGTCATGGCTGATCTCAATCCAGCGGGATCTTTAACTTCTGCCCGGGCCGCAGGGCGAGCGGATTGCGGATATGGTTGTATTCAGCGATGCGCTGCCACTGGTCCGGGTCGCCAAGCACTTCTTCGGCAATCGCATCCAGGCGGTCGCCGGCAAATACCAGGCGCTCGCGGTCAAAGAACGTCCCGGGCCGGTTTTTGGATTGCTTGGGAAATTCCTTTTCGTCAATATACTGGGTAAAAGACAGATCCACCTGGGCGCGCAGCGGCTTGCCAGCAATGTCAAAAAGGGTGAAGCGCTGGGTCATGTTGGTAATGACGCCTTTAAATTCAAACCCGCCCCAGCAAAAAATCACCACCGAGGGCCGCGGCTGCTGGCCTTTGGTTTTTATGTCGGGCGGTATGGGGCGCATCAGTTCCGTCAAAAGGTCGGTGTCCTCCCGCACATCGCCCCCGGTTTCATAGGCATCCAAGGTCAGGCTGAGGCTGAGGGACTGGGGGTTGGCCTGGACGTAATCGCCATGGGGATTGTTTGCACCGGGTTTGGGCTTTTGGCTGAAGGAGTTTGATTTTGAAAGGGTATACTGGTGTGGGTTAAATGTGCAGTAGACCTTTTTCGCACCCGTAAGATCCTGGATACAGGCTGCAACCAGACCACCGCGAGTTAATATATCCATTGGCGTACCTCCTGGCAGGGCTCCTTTTAGCGGCGAAAGCGCTCCGCCTCGGCGAGCAGACGGCGGCGGATGGCCGCATACACCTGGCGGGCCAGCTCGTCGAGATCCAGCGGGCCGGGCTGCTCTTCATCTTTTTCTGCTGCGCCTGGGGCTGGGGCCGGGCCGGGGCCGGAGGGTTGGGGGCCGGAACCCGCCTGCGGGTCAGCCGGGGCGCGCTGGACCAGGCCGCCGGGCGGGACAGCAACCGGCGGCAGGCTGGTAGTTGCCGGCATGTTCGCCGGGCGGGCCGGCAGGGCTGCCGTCGGAGGGTCGGAGGCAGGTGCGGGAGTTTCGGGCTCAGGGGGAGCGGTGGCGCTGAAATTTGTCTGGCCCAGCTGGCCGGGGCGAGCGGGGGTAGGCGGCGGGCCTTCGGGGGCAGGCAGGCTTTGAACTGCCGGCGGTCCTTCTGGGGCGGGGAAGATTTGGGCGGGGGACGGTTCCTCCCGGGCAGGAAGCGGCTGTCCCAGGATTTTCCACAGATCGGCCGGCAGCGGTCCGATCTGGGTCGCGACCATATCGGGGGCGACGAGTTGGTCTTTCCCGGCGGACGGTTCCAGTTGGGGCGGCCCGGCCGGTGGGGTCGGGGCGGGTTGGTCGGCCGGCAGTCCAGTTATGGACTTCTCGATCACCGGGCGTGGGTGGGTGGGCGGGATTACCTCAATACTGGTGATTTCCGGCTGGATGGGCAGTTCCCGTTCCACCTCGGGCGGTTCACCGCCAACCGACACCTGCGGCGGCAGCCTGGACCGGCTGGCGGCCTGGATGCGCTGCACGGGCCAGACTTCCTGCAGCGGGAGCGTCTGCAGCCGAGGGCGCATGGGTTCGCCCTCGGCTGAGTCTTCAACCACCGTCTGGCTGACCTGCTGCGAAGGGGCGGCCAAAACTGCGCCACCACCTTCCACCGGACCCCTTTCAAAAGAAGGGCCCGGCATGGAAACTGGCGCTGGGAAGCGAGCCTCAGGCCAGGTGGGGGCTGATGTGGATATCCCCGAAGGCGCCAGGGGCATCTGCGCAGCAGCCAGTGGTCCCGATTCAGGTTTTGGTGGAATGCCCGTACCGGGCGATTTTGTCTGAGGCTCCGGCCCGGCGGCGGGCGGCAGGGCCTGCCCGGTGGACTGCCCAGGGGCATCGGACAGGCCGGCCGGCGTCCAGGGGACTTTATCGGGCGGCGAGGGTCGGGTTGCCGCCAGTGAGTCGGGGCTGGACCGCTGGATGGGTCCGGCCGGGGCGGAGTGCTGTTCGCCGGGCGGGATCAGGGGAGGCACGGCGGTTGGCTCTCCAGTCGTATTTTCCGCCGGGGGGACATGTTCCAGGGCTTCTTTTTCCTGATGACGGTGGAAAATAGCCTCCAGCCGGCGCCAGGTTTTTTGCTCGGTGGTTGACCCTTCCGGTACCTGGTGCAGGTTTGGGCTGGGCTGTTCAGCCGCCGGGAGCGATGTCGCAGCAGGCTGATTGGGCTGGGACGGTTCAAGCGCCGCCTTTACCCGCCCAATGACTCTGATCGGGGCCGAACCCGCGGCAGGCCATGCCGCCGTCAGGCCAGGCTCGACCTGGCTTTCAGGCTCTATCGGCCAGGCCGGATCCTTGGGCTCCACGGACCAGGCCGGCAGGTTGAAAGCCTGCCGCTCAGGCGCGGGCGGGCCTTCTTGGGGGGCGCGAAACAGAACAGTCATGCGGGCATGTTTTTGGACCCGTGCCACCAGGCGATTGCGGTTGACCAGGCTGTGATTCTGGCTCATGTCTCCTTCTCCCCTTACCCAAGGATGGTGACGTCGCCGCACACCAGCTCGAAGGTTTGTATGGCGACCGTGTTTCCATCCGAACGCAGATCCGGCCCCGACCATTTGACCGGGTAAGCATTCTGAATGGCGATCACCAGGACCGGCAGCAGGCTGGCATTGAGCAGGGTGATGGTCATCGTCATGCGCTTCAACTGACCGGCCAGGGCCTGGCGGTACAGGTTTAAAAGGTAATCCGGCAGGCCGATCCCGTTCTTAAGCCTCACCCGGGCCGACCGGAGCGCCCCCGGAAGCTGGTGGACGTAGTTGTTCAGGCCGCCTTCTTTCACTTCCTCCACGTTCATTTCAACGGAAGGCAGGGTGCACTCCGTAAAGGCGCCGAAGGGCTTGCCGTCGATTGCAACCATAAAGCGGTAAGACGGCGCCAACTGCTGGCCGAATTGCTCGAGGATTTGCGTTCTTTTATCCGTTTCCATTTAAACCACCCGTCCAGGCGTTTTGTTACGGGATCCTGCCCGGTTGTGTTCATGCTCCAGGTCGCGCAGCAGTAGAATGTACACCAGGTCGGCCAGCTTTTCTACTAGCTGCGGGGTGATGCGAACCACGCCCGGCGGCGGGCCGGCCTGGGGTGGATGGCCCGGTGAGGGTCCTGTCTTCAGCGCAGTGAGCTCAGCCATACGTCTAATCTACTTCCAGGGGGGCCACCTGCACCTGGAAGGCGCCCCCGCAGTTGGGGCAAACCGTCTCCAGACGGACCTGCCCGTAACTGTTGAGACGCAGGTACAGGTCTTCTAGGTAGGCCAGGTCGGCTGCGAACAGGCCGCCCACCACCTGGGGGGTCACCCCGGGCAGGTCGCCCAGACGGGTAATCACCCGGCTGAGCAGGACCAGCGGCAGGGTTGCCGGGTTGGCCTGGACCTGCCGGTCCGCCACCGCCTCAATCTCATCCAGAGCGGTCGCCAGGCGCATGGTCCCATTTTTGTGAACCTGCCCGGCCGCATCCGGGTAGCCGCGCGGCAGCGAAAAGTTATAACTATACATGGCGCTCATTTCTTAGGCGGAACCCGCTCAATATATTCATGCACCAGGGTCAGCTCCTCGATCCCGATCTCGTTGCTGTCGGCCCTGGGCGTGGGGCCGCTGACCTTGAGCGGCCAGGCTCGTTCGAAATTCCAGCGGGCCACTTCCTTCAGTTGCGCATCATACAAGACGATCGAGCCATCCCGTCGGGCTTTTTCCACGTCTCCGTCTTCCACCTGCTTGCGCCATTTCCAGATATCCATGTTGCTGGTGATGCCGCGCTTGAGGACAATATTTGCCCATTTCAGGCGCCCGGGCAGCTTGAGGACCACCTCGTGACCCTTTTCGGTGACGACTTTGTGTTCTACGACGTCATGCTCCGATCCCAGCCCGGAAACCTCGGTAAAATAGCCGTTCACTTTGCCCTGTGTGTCGATCGCAAAATGAAAACCAACCAGCGGATCTTCACGTTCTTTAGCCATTGCTCACTCCTTACTTGATGGTTGAGGGTGTTTTTGGGCGTTGAAGCGCCCAAAAACACCCCGAGTGTTATGCCTGCGCGTTGGCGCCGGCCCACTGGGTGATGCGGAAGATGACAAACTCGGCCGGTTTGACCGGCGCCAGGCCGACTTCGATGATCAACTGCCCCAGGTCGCGTACCTCGGGCGGGTTGAGCTCCGAATCGCACTTGACGTAGTAGGCCTGCTCCGGGGTATCCCCGAATAGAGCCCCACTGCGCCAGACATTGCGCAGGAACGAGGTCACATCCCGCGAGACCCTGGCCCACAGCGTACTGTCGTTGGGTTCAAATACCACCCACTGCAGGCCGACATCCATCGAGGCCTCGACCATTATGAACAGGCGGCGCACGTTGATGTAGCGCCAGGCGCCGTTGCTGCTGAGGGTGCGGGCGCCCCAGATGCGCAGGCCGCGCCCCGGGAAGGCCCGCAGGCAGTTAAGGCCGATCGGGTTCAACATATCCTGGTCGGCTTTGCTGAGCGGATATTCCAGGTCGATCGCCCCCAGCACCACCTCGTTGGCGGGCGCTTTGTGCACGCCGCGTTCGGCGTCCGAGCGATTGAAGATGCCAGCGAGATGCCCGCTGGGCGGCACCAACTTGCTGGAACTCCCGCTGCCACTCAGATCCGGGATGCGGATCCAGGGATAGTACAGGGCGGCGAAGGACGAATCAAAGCCCACGTACTCGCGCCATTGCATAGCCTGCTGGACGTTCAGCCCTGGCGGGCAGTCCAGCAGGGCGAAGCGGTATTTCTTCAGCTCACAGTGGGCGATCATGGCGGCCTGGACCGACTTGATCCGTTCCTGGGCTTCGGGTGAGCCGTCATAGCCGGCCATCAGGTCTGGGCAGAGCACCAGGCGCACATCTTCGTGCGCTTCCAGGCCGCCCAGGCCGGTGCGCAGGCTGGAATCGCCGATGATCTCCTCCTTGGTAAGCGGCTGCATCCCGCCCCCCGCCAGGATATAGGTTCCTTCAACAGGCAGGGCTGTTGGGCCGCCGGGATCGGAAATGACCACCTGGTTGAATTTGGCGGCCGAAACGTTGCTTTCGTCCTTCTTCAGGTTCAGGCCGGAGACGACCTGATCGCCGACGCTGACGGTGAAGGTATCCTCGCCCTCCAGCTTGACCGAAACCCGCAGCCCGTTAAAATCCGGCCCCGGCAGGCGGGCGCTGACTTTAAAGCTGGACGCCTTGCCTTTGGAGGGGATGGTCACTTCGGCGGTTTTGATCAGGCTCTGGCCCTCCTTGAGGGTGCGCAGGCTGGTGACATAACACGGTCCGCCGCTGTTGGAAAAGTAGCCGTAGACCGCTTCTGGCAGGTAGGCGCCGGGGGTGAAATCGCCGAAGATGTCGACGAACTGCCGCCAGCTGGTAACCAGGGTGGCCTTGTTCAGGCAGGGCTCGACCGCCACCTTCAGGCCCGTCTTGGGGTCGATGACTTTCAGGCTGGCGTCGTGGGTGACGCCGAGGAAAGCCGCCATGGAAGTGCCCAGCGCTTCGATCGGCCGGGTGCCCTTTTCGATCTCTTCGACATACACACCGGGGGATGCATATTGAGGTGTCATCTTTTTGCTCCTTTCAAAAATCTGGTCTGCTTATTTTTTTTGGTCCATCTCAACAAAAGGGTGAAAATGAGGTCTCCGGGATCTCATAATTCCAGGTCGTAGTCCTGTTTTTCGTCCGAAACGACGATCTTCCTCTCGACTGGTTTGCCCTTGCCAGGCCAGGCCAACAGGGTATATTCGCCGGGGGGCACGCTGCCCAGGGTGAAGCGCCCCTGCAGGTCTGTGCAGGAGGATAGGCCGGTGCCTTTGAGGATGATCTCCACCCCGGCCCGCGGCTCGCCGTCTTTGTTTGCATCCCGCAGGCAGCCGTTGATCCAGCGCATATCGGAAGGCTGTACCCCCGCCAGCAGGGAATGCGGCAGGGAACCCATCAACCCCTGGCGCAGGGCCAGCGAGCGCACCACCGGCACGCTCACCTCAGCCCATGGATCGAGCGCCAGGGTGACGATGTAGGACACACTGGGGCGCAGCTCGTTATCCAGGGCACTCCACACTTCGGCCGGATTGGTCAGGTGGTCATGGGTTGCCAGGCGGGCCTGGATGGCGAAGGGCTGGCTCTTAAGCATTCCCACCAAACGTTCTTCAGGCAGCTCCGGGTAGCGGAAGAGGGCCATCAGGCACAGGCTCATCAGGCGGTGTTCATCCTCCGTTTCCCTGGCCCAGGTGGTGAGCATGTAAAAACAATCCAGGCGCAGCGGCGAGCGTTTGAGGATGGTTCGGGCTTCGGCTATATCTGTCCCACCACCATTTGCCAGCGGGCGCTCCCACTGGTGCTGGCGCAGGATGTTGTTCTCGCGCACATCATACAGGAACAGGTTAATCGTCGGCGTCATCCAACTGACCGTTTTATCCCGGCGTGGCTGTTCAAAGCTGACCTCGAACCTGCCGTTGCTCGCCGAAATTTCAGCGACCAGCAACTGGCGGATGGTTTCATCCAGTTCGTCTAACATGCTTCCTCTCCTGCGTTTATCTCAGTTCCTCTTCTTCCTCGGGCTGCTCCTGGCGCTGGAGCGCTTTGGCCTGAACTGACTCGTCCTCTTCCTCGGGCTGCTCCTGGCGCTGGAGCGCTTTAGCCTGAACTGGCTCTTCCTCTTCCTCGACCTGCTTCTGGCGCTGCACCAGCGGCGTACTGCTGGCTTGCCCCATCTCGCGGGCGGCGGCATCCGCCTGCTGCTCGAAGGCATCCCCGGGGGCATTGACGGTCATGCGCCCGCCACTACCGCCCACCGCCCCGCTGCTTTGCTGGACCACGTGGGTCAGCTCATGGGCCATCAGCTCCTGCCCGCTGGAAGAACCTGGCTGGTAAGCGCCCTCGCTGAAGAAGATATCCTGCCCGGTAGTGAAGGCTTTGGCATTGAGCTGTTGGTTGAGTGCATCCGCCTCCGGGGTGGTGTGGACGCGCACGCTGCTGAAATCTGCGCCCATGGCTGCGCCGGTCTGAGCCTGCACGGTGCTGTCCAGCGGCTGCCCGCCGCCGCGGAACTGGTTGATGCGGGCGGTGGTTTGATCGTCGAGATCGAAGGATCCATCTCCATTCCTCTGGGCGAGCACGCGCTGGAGAACCCGATTGCCAATTTTTTGCTGGATTGAATTCGCCGCAGGATTGCCAGGTTGGGCAGGATCAGAGTGAGCTTTGTTTTCCCGGCTGATTGTGGATCTTGTTCTGCGGGTAATTTTTCGCTCATAGAAACTATCTTGTGCCATCGTTATTCTCTCCGTACTTATATGTCACTTTGCATCTCGAGGACAAGACGCCTGTCAAGGGGTTAATGTGTGTATGTTTGAGACATGATCTTTTTGTTTATTTGTTTTCTTCCTCAAGAATTAATCTGGATAATGAATTGGGTGCAATCCCAATTCAAGGTCAGCATATTTCTTTACGTCGTGAAGCCTGGTCACATGATCATAGAGGATTTCACTCATAAGTTTCGGGTCAGAATTGAATAAGGCTTTTGCATTCCTTTTAAATTCATTCGCAGGAATATGCAAAACCATTGCATAGTAAGAAATAATGTTTCTCACCGTATTATTTGTGCATCTTGTCCAGTAAGTTTTTGCTTTTTCGAGTTTCTTTTGTCCTTTTGGCCTAATGATCTCCATGTCATTCGCAGGCATTTCCCATAAAATAGATTCACCAAACACCCAGGCTGTGATCGCATAAACCATTGCTTTACTTTCTATGCCACCATACCCCTTGAAAGAGATCGGGTTGTGTTTATCGATAAATTCAACAATAGAACCAGTTTTGGGCACCGGAACTTCAAATTTAAGACCGGGTAAGGGGCCGGTTGACTCATTCTTTCCTGGGAATAACTGCGTTACAAAGTCCTGAGCCTCATCAACTACGTCCGCAGAATTGCAAACTGCTTCGTTCCAACCATCAATGTTTTTTTCACGATTGTCGGGGGCATAAGCATCTGTCTTGGGTTTATCATGCCCGTATCCAATTCCCCCCTCTCCATGAGCTCCACGATCTTGAGCGATATGTAAAGCATACCCGAGATCCTGAAGCGCCCCGGAATTATCTCCTTTGTTAAAACAAGATCGAGCGGATTGGACATACTGGTCCTGAAGGCTTTTATTAATTTCAGCGGCAACGTTCTTTGGGTATTTGTAACAGCCAGCCTCTCCATGATGCAGAGCACTTCTATAATTTGATAAATAATGATCTACCAGGCGTTCGTGATTCTCGCCAATTGTCCACCCAAATATGTTGAATTCCAGTTCTGGAACAGTCAAATCCATCTGGGTAGAATATTTCATTAACATCTGGATTATTATTGGTGGCATCTCAGACATTATTTTTGCTTCTTCCAATCCTGACAGAGTCAATGCTTGATGATCCCCACCGATGCTCCAGCGTTGAATGCAACGGTTACTAGGAAAAGGAAATGACTGCTTATGATCTACTGAAGGGCTTAGCGCTCTCAACAGCTGCTGCACAGCATGGTTGCCTACCTGGGCCTGCAGAATATTTTCTACTGAGGTAGGAACAGGATTGCCTGAACGGCTTTGGCTGCATTTTGAAACGCCATGCGTATTTTTTTCCGCGAACGAGACTTCTTTACTTTTTGTGACGGATTTCATTTTTTTGTTTCTTGAATTTTTCATAAAGAACTTCGGGCAACCATTTCTGGCTAGGCCCTGGTTAATTGAGTTAGATATTCCTTCTTGGATAGTTCTTTTGCCTTAATCTTGATTTGGTAGGTTCGATTCCATGTCTCTTCGGTCGATGAAATCAGAAATCTTGCGATCATTTAGCGAATTGAAAATTGGTTATTACTTATCGATGATATAAGGCACACCCATACCGCCTTCCGTTTCTTTTCTCCCTCTCTCCTGTCTTATGTCATTTGCATGCCTTAATACATTAGTCAGATTGTGCATATGTTTTTGGGCTTCCGCAAACAGATTCTCAAGTTCATCTTTCCATTCTTTAACATCCTTACTATCAAACGGAGCCAAGCATTCGGCGAGAACAAGGAGAACTTCCTTGAGCCTTTCAAGCATGTTATCGAAAGCTTTATGTTTATCTACCTCACTTTTTTCCCGCGCATTTGCGATCTCCCAGAGAGAGCCAGCGAATTTTCCTAAAGGTTCTCCAAGATTAACTGCACACTCTGCTTTATCTAGAAAGTCTCTAACTTTTTTTATGAATCCCTTCAATCTCGTAATAGGTGTTTCACTGCCAGGGTCAACCAGTGAATTTAACAAATCATCGACAAGGTTTAAATTTTTCTTTAGCTGCATCAGGAGTTCAGTATTCTTTGGTGTTTCAGAGGAGGCGGATTCAGGCGGCTTCACTTTCTTTTCTACCCTTGGCAGCACAGGCGAAACCATCCGGACTTGAATGTCACCAAACGCTGGTGGCGCAAGAGCGCGAATGTGGTAGACAAATTGTTTATTGGCGCCTCTGGTTTCAGGCAGGCCGAAATCCTTATCTATAAAATTAAAAAGGGTATTGATTTTCTGAACCAGACTTAAGAAATCTTTTTTATAATCCAGGCCGTGATTTTTTGCGTAGTTCTCAAACCATGCTGTAATCATAGAGTACCGCTGACCTACAAAATCTAAGACATCTGATTCGTCATACAGATATTTAAAATTGAAGTCCACATATCCCGTTTCAATTTTGCTTTTTTCTTGCTCGCCTGACTTGCATTGAACGGTTGTGATTTTCCCACGTCTTAACTCATCCATCAAAGATTGAGGGTTTAATAAATGTATGCTGGTTGAATCTTCTTTTTTGCCAGTCGGCCGAATCAACTGCTGGGTGGCGAAATTACCAATGGATTGCTGCAGGTCTGCCAATCCTGGTTTTCGCTCCAAACAGGCTGAAACTGGCCGGTTTTCCGGTTTATCCCTTTTCTTTGTGACCGATTGATTGATATTGGCTTGCTTATTCATCTGCTTATTTTCTTGTTTTTTTTGCAGGTAGTTCTAATTGTTGCCTTCTTGGGCGGAGTATAGGCGTATCTCCGAAAAGGATTATGGGGGTTTCTTTTTCTTCACCGGGATTCTGGGCAAACAAGTTAATCCACAAATTAAAGCCCATCTTATGGGTTTCTTTTTCGTATCCCTGGACAAATTGCAGGATTGCATAATCGAACCAAATTGTTAGGGAGAGTATAAAATCATTGCTATCTTTATCCCATTTTTCTGATTTTATTTGGATTGGTTCTTCTGGAAGAGGGGAGTAAAACCCACCCCAAAATATTGGAATACCGTCTACAAGCACCCCAACTCTTCCAGAGCCATAGGGTTTAATTTCTACAGAGGGTTTAATAGTTCGTTTGGGCATCTTCTCTTCTGGTTGGCCCGGCTGCTTTTTCAATGGTTTTTTCGCTGGTGGTTGTCCCGTTGGTTGTGGTTCCACAGATTGGGGTCCAACCGTTTCTGCGGGCGGGAATAGCTCGGGAAGCTGCTGGCGAATCCATCGATCCGTCTCGGCCGAGAATTCGGTCAAAGGGGGGCCAGGATTGAAATCTTTTCGGATGAATTTTGTGATTTTCGAAATATCCGGATCTTCGATGAGTTTTGCCAGTTCTTCTTCACCCAGCTTCCTTAAACCATAAGTCGCCAGGGAACGCATTTGTTCGATATCCTTATCTTGAACTAACCCAACGACCACCCCTTCATATGCCTTTAAAATCGCGGCCTTGTCACCCCCTTGAACAGCATCCAGCATCTCTTTTTTATATATTTTTCCGATTCCCTTGACCAACATTATTTGAAGCTGGTCAACTTCTGGACTCTGGATAAAGCCGGCCATTGTTCTATCCATGGCTTCAAAGATTAATTTTTTATTGCCTGTCGCCTGGGCTTCCTGAATCTGACGCTTGTAGATCCGAAACAATCCTTTGGAGGACATGTTTTCCAGCGCAGTTTCATCCTCCAAAGGCAGCTGTCCTTTTAATGGATGCAGAGATAAGTTGATAATTTGTTGCTTATCGCCTGCTTCAATTGCTTTACTCATTTCAGCAGCCAGGATGCGAGAATAGCCTTGAACTCCAAAATCCCAAAGGGAAAGGAATTCCGTTGAAGATAACTGTCCAACGAGAATTTCATCCACGGCCTTGGGGATTTCCTTCCATTGTCCAGCTTTTATTAAAATTTGCAGTTCCTGATGATAACTCTCATACAGGGTAGAATTTTTTTCCGCAAGGGCGCGCTGGATCAGGGTATTACCATGAAGACAACCAACTTCCTGAATCAGCCTATGCCGTTGGTTTGCCATTAGAAACCCACTCGAAGACCGTAAATACCGGATCCCATTAAAGTCTTTCATGTCGCACAATTGAAGGCTGCCGACAAAAGCCTTGTATTCTGAAGAGGTGCTTGAACTTGTTGTTTTTTCAATAACAGGAACTGGCGCAGCAGGCCCTTTTTTGGCTTTCTGAGGTAAGGATTGGTTGGCTGGACTGGTGGCGGTCATGCAGTGGTTTCCCTATTATTGCCATTTTCATCCACCAGCCTGCCCATCTTCTGCAGCTCGCGGCGCACGCCGTGCAGCAGGTGCTGCATGGTGACGGACCTGCCGTCGTTGGCCGCCAGGTAGGCCGCGTTGACCAGAATATTGCGGATGTTCCCGCCCGCCAGGCGGTACTTCTGAGCCAGCAGCGCCAGGTCCAGGGCCGGATCGCGCGGCACTTCGGGCGGGAAGAGCGCCTGCCAGATACGCAGCCGGTCGGTCTGGTTAGGGAAGGGGAAATCGACGGCGAACTGCAGGCGGCGGGTGAAGGCTTCATCCAGGTTGGCACGCAGGTTGGTGGCCAGGATGGTCACCCCGGCATAGGCCTCCATGCGCTGCAGCAGGTAACTGATCTCGATATTGGCGTAACGGTCGTGCGCATCGCGCACCTCGGAGCGCTTGCCGAACAGGGCGTCAGCCTCGTCGAAGAACAGGATGGCATTGCTGGATTCGGCTTCCGTGAAGAGTTGCTCCAGGTTTTTCTCGGTTTCGCCAATATACTTGCTGACTATGCTGGAAAGGTCGATTTTATACAGGTCCAGGCCCAGATCGCCAGCGATGACTTCGGCCGACATGGTTTTACCGGTGCCGGGCGGGCCGGCAAAGAGCACGGCCACCCCGCCGCTGGGCACCAGCTTGCGGCCGACCCCCCATTCGGAGAGGACCAGGGCCCGGCTGCGCACGACCGCCACAATTTCCCCCAGCAGGGCCAGGGTGTCAGGCGGCAGGATGATATCGGCCCAGGTGTAGCGCGGGCTGATCTTGCGCGCCAGGCTGGAGAGGTGCGGGTTGGAGCAGGCCCGCGCTGCCGCAAACAGGTCTGCCTGCGACAATGGGATACCTTGCTGGTGGGCGCCATCCTTTGCCTGGGCCACGGCATCCCGAATTTGGGCAGCAGACAGGATAAACTGTCCGGCCAGGGTTTGCAGACCGGGATTGAGCCCAGAGGATGCCTGCTCTGGTTCAATGAATTGGCGCCATAGTTTCGAGCGTTGGAGGTAATCCGGGATTGGAAATTCGTATGTCAGCAGGCGGCGCGACCGTTTCATTCCAACTGGCTGCCAGGCCTCCTTTCCGCTCAAGATCAGCAGGCCGGGAAACGCTGTCAGTGCTTCGAAAACGCCCAGCGGCGGCTGGCTTTCCACCTGGCAGGTATCCCACCCTTCGAGGAAAGGAATGGCATCACTCAGGCAGGCATCCCGTAAAGATAAACGGACCGCCCGGTCGGCAGACAGCGTTTCTGTAACTGCCACGGCCAGGTCGATCGCAAGCAGCGGCTGATTTAACTGGGCTGCCAGCCTGCGGGCGGCGGCTTGTTGGGCAAGCTGGTCCGGCCCCCAGAAGACCAGGATCGGCGGGTGGGTTTTCTCTTGTCCGAGGCCGTTCGTATCCTCGGGGGATTGGGCAAGTCGATCTATCCATTCTGGGCTGACCTCAAACGCCGGCCCGGCCAGGAGGGCATCGGTTTTCTCCAAAATCGGTTTTTGCCAATGGACGTGCGGGACCAGCTCCGGTGTTGGCTGGTATTCACCCATCAACCAGGCTGCTACCGTTCTATCCACAACCAGAGCCTGGCCCAGCCAGGGATTGGCGGAAGATTCTGGAGTCCGCTCCAGAAGGTGATTGTGAAACAGGGGGGCGTTCTCTGCAAAATATTTCAAATAACCCAGCCGCGTCAGGCCGGACTCAGCCAGCAGGTCAAGCACCAGGTTAATGCTGGGGCGTTTGCGGGTCAGGTCATCCTGCAAATAACCGTACAGGCGCTCGTAGCGCAAATCCAGCTGGGGCGCCAGGCAGACCAGCAGTACATCCATCTCAAATGGACCCAGCCCGAAAACCTGGGCCAGGTGCTCCAGGGGCAGAATATGGCCCTGGCAGTGGGCGGCGGCTGAAAACGCCTTTGCTTGCTGGCTGGCCTGGAAGCTGGCAGTCTGAAAGATGGCTTCTTCGTCCGGCGGAAGCTGGATCGCATGGCCCCAATTGGTGCACAGCGGGCGTTGGATCAGCGCAATAGCCTGGGCATCCGAAACATACAGGCCGCGGAACATATCGGTTGGGTCCTGATCGGCCAGCTGCCAGCGCCGCACCTCCCGCTGGATCAACACATCGATGCGCGCCAGTTCCGCCTGCAGGTGGCGCTGGTTTCGATCCAGATCTGGAGAAGGATTATTGCCTGCCCGACGTGCGGAAACCTTCGAACTCATGGCTAATCCTTTTTAAGAGCGCGTGCAACCAGGGCGTCCGGCTGGTGGCCTTTATGCCGATTTGATCCTGAATGAACCGGATAATTCCATTCAATTCGTTGAAATACAGGCGCCGGTGGGTGCCAATATGATCGATGGAGCCGCGCCAATGCGCATTTTCACCATCTGCACAGGCTTCGTGCCAGAGTCGCACAACGAAAGATTCGGTATCTTTGTCCATTTGAATAAAGCCTGAGGCGCCCACCAGCGGGTGCCGTTTTGCCAACAGCGTAACAAATGGACGACTATGAGGTGTCTTACAGGTGTCTTCTGGGGGGAATTCTCTCGTCTTTTTAGGTAAGTCTTCTTGAGAAACACATTCTCCGCAGTAAAGAAAAACCTAGGCGGCAAAAAAGCCCCACCCCCCAGCCCCCGCCCCGCTGTCGGGGCGTGGGAATTCAAAAATACGGGTAAATTTTGCCCGTAAAAACTCTTTTTTATATCTGGAAAGGGCCGAAACCTAAAAGGCCAAACTCAAGATTTATCTAAGTAAAAACACATAAATTTTGAAAGGTATAATGGTGGCATGGAACGCTTACAGGTACCGCCATTAACTGACAAACAACTCTCCGAGCTAGAAGAACTTTACCAAAAGACAAAGATACCTCGCTATCGAACTCGTGCCCAAATGGTACTGCTTTCTGCAGAAAAAAGTTTGAAGGCGGAGGAGATTGCTCTCATAGTGCGCGAAAGTTACATCACGGTTTTGCGTTGGCTCAAACGTTACATCGCAGAAGGGGTATCTGGTTTATCCGATAACCCGCGGGCTGGGCGCAGCAGCACGGTGACCGAAGCATATCGAACCCGGCTCAAAGAAACCGTCCGCCTGAGACCGCGCAGTCTGGGATTGGAATACTCGATGTGGACGTTACGCCGCTTGGCAGATTATCTGGCTGAAGAAACAGGTGTGCGCGTCTCGCATGAAACGGTTCGCAGGGAGCTGGCAAAAGAAGAAATCGTATTTAGCCAACCCCAACACACTATCAGCAGCCCTGACCCAGATTATCAGGTAAAAAAAAGGAGATCGAAGAAACCCGCGACGGATTGAAGCCTGGAGATGTATTCTACTATGCAGATGAATTCAACCTCAGTTGGCTGCCCACCTTACGTGCGATGTGGAGTCCCAAAGGTCAGCAAGTTATGATCTCCACCCCAGGTCAACCTAAGGTGCACTATGGCTTAGGAGCGGTCAATTACCACACCGGAGAGACGGTTGTTTTGATCCGCAAACGAAAGCGCAGCCAGGAAGTGGCTGAATTGCTACAAGCTATGGTGGATAAGTATCCCACGGGAACCATTTTTGTCACCTGGGATAACTTCATCTGCCATCAGGACGGAGAGGTAGAAGCCGTGCTCCGTTCCGCTGCTGGGCGATTAGTTTTGTTGTACTTGCCGACATACTCGCCCTGGCTGAACCCGATCGAAATGCTTTGGCGGCATTTCCGCCGGGAGGTCACGCACTGCGAGTTGTATGAATCTGTTAAGGTACTGATCGAGGCTTCAGAAAATTTCTTCCACCGTTTCAACCAAACCCCGGATAAGGTCTTAGCCATAATCGGGGCTCACCTTTCATGACTTTTATGTTTCTACTTAGTGTATATTCTTATATCTTTAAAAGTTTATGAGCTTTGAAGTTGATTCATCGTCTCAGCCAGTAATTGGTTCAGACTGCTGAGTTGGGAATTCATATTTTCGATGCTATCTTGAATAAACCGCAGCTTCCGGTACGTGCTTTCTGAGGGAGGCATTGAAGATTGGTTTTTAACATGTGGGGTATCTGGCAAAGCCTCGTTCAAGAAGTGCATTTCGTGAGGATTGAACTGGTCATGCAGGATTTTCTCGTAAAGCCGCCTGGTCTCTGGCATTGGATCAATCCCAAGTTCATCCCGCATTACCTGGCAGCACTGCCTGTATTTCTTGAGCGCCAGATCGTTATCCCCCAACAGGCAGAAGAGCCACATCATTTGACGGTAAATTTTTTCGTAGGTTCTGTCCAGGACCAGAATCTTCTCGCCGCAAGCAAGACCGCGCTCATAAAATCCATTCATGCCATAATAGACCATCAGTTTATTTAGAGTGTTCAGAAATAATAAATTCAACCGTTCGCGATCGTAGAGTACCCAATCTTCATAAACCCCTTCCAGCAAATCCCCACAACGCAGATCGATGGCTAATTCCAGCTGGGTAACCTGCTCGACCGAAAGCTGCCAGCCGGCCAGGTCTTTATTTGGAACAATTGCAGCTTCGAAGCACTGGATATCCAGGTTGATCTGGTCGAAGTTAATCAATGACAGGCTATCTTCCGTTGCCAGAAGGGCTTCATCCAGGCAGGCATCCACCGATTCAAAGTTCTGCCGTAAACGCCATAAAGCATTTCGCAAGCATTTTCGCGCCGTTGCGGAGGGTACTTCGGGCCATAAGGTCGTTGCCAGGAGCTCTCGATTCTGTGGGTAATCCCTGTTAAGCAGCAAGTAACACAACAGCAATCCTGGTTGCTGGTTGGGAAACCCGGTTAGCAATTGACCATTGAATTTTACGAAACCCGTGCCAAATAATTTGATATCAAACATGGTAGCATTTCATGAAAAGTCTGGAACGTTGATCAGTTCTGGTGAGTTAAATTCTGCTCCCTTTCACTTTTCTGGCCGAAATGCGAAGTCAAATAAGCAGCCAGTTGGTAGATACTGTCAAAATTAAGTATTTTTCCATCTTGTGTACATTCGAGGTTGGCATGCCAAAATACTTGTTTGTCTTCGACAGATTTCCACAACCGCAGCAGGTAAGATACATAGTCTGGCAGGGTATCCATTACCAATGCACTCCCGCAGAATAAGTATTTGGTTTGATTCCAAAAAATAGCCAGTCTCAGAATAACATGTCGCTGGCTACAAAAAGGCTACATCAGTTTATCTGGGCGATGATTTTACGAGCCTGTTCCAGGTCAGGTTGGTGGCCCTGGCTTTCGGAAATTGTCAGGGCTTGCCGGGCATGCGACCTGGCTGAATCCAGATCCCCTGAGCAGCGATATGCCTCTGCCAGGCCATTGTGCAGCCAAGCCATTTCTTCATTCGATTTAATTCGTTCTGCCAGTTCAAGAGCAAATTGGAGCTGAGAAAGAGCCTGGGTGTAATTGCTGCGTTGAATTTCCAGCCAGCCCAGGTGACCTCGGCAAAAAATTTCCTGAGTGCGGTCGGCGATTTGTTCGGCTATTGCCAGGCTTTCCTGCAGGCATGATTGGGCAAGGTCATATTCTCCAAGCCGGGTGGCTGCAGCGCCAATATCCCCAAGAGGAATCCGGCGATCAAATGACCCCCCCTTTTCTTCACAGCGAGTCAAGGCCCGCCGGGCATATTCAAGCGCCATGTCAGAATCATCCATTCGCAAATACAGGGTGGACAGGTTTCCGAGGGTATGAATCTCAAGTTTCGTGCGCTTTGTTTCAATAAAGATATTCAAAGCTTTTTTGAGCGAGTTCTGTGCCTCGCCCCAATCACCCAAAGAACGGTCTGCCAATCCAATTTCGCGGTAGGCCTGACCTTTGATTGCCTGATCACCAAGGTCTTGACATAATACGAGGGCTTTTTCGGCGCTGGCAATTGCCTGGATATACTGGCTAAGCCAGTTATAATAGGCAGCCTCTCTTAATCGTAAATTAGCCAGCGCGGACTGATCATCCACAAGGGTCGCGATTCGGTTTTCATCCTGTAAATTTTGCCAGTAAGAATCCATCTCGCCAACCAGGCGTAGAATCCAGCTTTGCCGCGAAAGAACCTGGATTTGCATACGCTGGTTAGCCTTAATGGCGTCGGGGGAAAGATCAGTTTCCAATTCACGATTTAAAACCTGTAATGCCCGGTTTAAAGATCGTTGGGCTTCGTCATTCGCAAAAATATCCAGGGCATTTATGCCTGCCTGAAGGTAATAACCGCCAGCCTTGGCCAATAAACCAGCGCGTTCAAAATGCCAGGCCAGTTGTGAATATTGGCCACCGTGTAATATCTCCAGAGCTTCACCCGCCCGGCGGTGAAGCAGCCGTCGCCGCCAGGGACTTAGATTTCCGCAAATTGCCGTCTGGATCAGCTCGTGCCTGAATTGGTAACCATGTTCATGCTCCTGGATGAGCCAGCGTGAAGCCAGAATTTCCAGGCTTTCCAGGGTTTCCGTTTCACTGCGCCCGGCAGTTAAAAACAGAGTCTCGTAAGGAAAGTTTGTTCCAAGAATAGCAGCGGCTTCCAGAACCTGCCTTTCTTTTGAGTTCAAACGCTCCAGGCGATGCATGACAGCTTCACGAATCGTTCCAGGCAGTTGAATATTATCCAGGTCTTCCGGTCCATTTGGAACCCAATTGGTTTCTAATAATGATTGTAGAATTTCCAGCAGGAAAAATGGATTCCCGCCAGAAATTTGATATAGCCTGTTTGCGATTGAATAATTTACCGCATCTTGCCCAAAAAAATAATAGACTAACTGGCACACATCACCTGGTTTTAACCCATTTAACGAAAATTCGACTGCAATCCCCGTTTGGTAAAGCGCTTCCCGTAAAACCGTCAGCCTCTCAGCTTCTTCTACTCGATAAGTTCCAATAGCCACAAGGCCCTTACATTCCGAGGAAACCAGGCGGTGTCCCAGGTAAGCCAGCCACTCGAGGGAATTGGCATCGGCCCAATGCAGATCATCCAGCCATATAATCAGCGGTTTCGGCCCACATGCCAGGTAGCTGATGATCTGATAGGCGGCTTCGAAGAGACGAATGCGAGCTTCTTCATGGTTGGTGGGCAATGGCGTTGGGAGAGTAGGAATAAGTTTGCGCAGTTCTGGCAACAAACGAGAACATTCTGCCAACCAGACTGTCTGTCCTTTAATAATTTCCAGGTTGGTTTTAACCGCCAGACGTATAAGGTCAGTGACCAATTGGTAGGGAAGATGCCTGGTCCCAGGATCACCTATCGCAGTTAATACGTTCACTTTTTGCTTGTGAGGTGCAATATACTCCTTAACCAGGCGGGTCTTACCAATTCCGGGTTCTCCTGAAACCAGCACAAACTTCCCAGGCCCGCGACCAGCCTGGTCGAAAATATGGTGCAACTCACTGAGCACATCGTCTCGACCAATGATCGGGATGTCCATTTTGGGAATTGGCTTGCTATCTATCCGCCTGGCTGAAGCAGGCATGCAGGTTCGATTTTCCAGAGCCGACTTGTAGATGGCCCAGGTTTCAGGCAGTGGGCTGACGCTTAGCTCACGTTCCAATATGACCATACAATTTTCAAATTGGCGTTGGACTGCCGCCAGATCTCCAATGGTGGCATAAATCCCCATAAGCTTGCGATGCATCTCCTCAGACAATTCATCGGTTTCCAGGTAACGGTTGGCGCAGGCGATTGCTTTTGGATATTCCTTGTATGCCTTGAACAGATCAACCAGTTCACTTAACCGCTCCAGGTAGAGCACCTCAAAGGCATGTCTTTTTGGCGTCAACCATGCCTCATATTCAGGAAAACCTGGCGATGAAAAACCGCTTAAAAATGGGCCGCGATAAAGGCTGATCACCTTTTCCAGTGCAGCCGTATGACTTTGATCTACCTTTTTTTTCTCTGATGAATGTGGTTGAACCTTGAATTCATATGCATCGGACCAGAATATTCCAGGATTAAGCCCAATCGAACTATCTTTCGATATAAAAAGGTCAGTGACTGGGATTGCCCGGCGGAGATGGGTTAATAAGTGAGTCAGGTTGCGTTTGGCTTCACTTTCTGGAAAATCAGGCCAAAACAAGAAACTAATTTCCTCTCTGGGGATTAATTCGAGATCAGCAGCCATCCTGTATAAAAGCGCCCGCGCCTGACGACGAGGAATTGAAAGTGTTGGTCCCTTCCAGGTGACTGCTGGAGGACCAAGGATTGATACCCGGATCGTATCTAAAATACCGCCCATTTTTCTTCGAATGCCCCAGGCCCGAAAAACAAAATCGCTCCTTTCCAGATTAAAGGGAGCGATGCTTGCTTGAGATTCTGGATTGACAATGACCTGAATTAATCTTTATATGTGTAATAAAGATATCAAGAATTTAATAGAAAATCAAGAGGTTTACTCAAAATTGATGATAGTTCTGGGATATGTATTCGCAAATTTTACGATTTAAGCATAGTTAGCTAGTACCTGGATCTGGAAGGAGAGCAGCTATGTGTGTTTTTCCTTCCCTTTACTCTCGCCAGCCATTTTTAAAAAAAGACTCCGGCTAATTACTCTAAAAATTAATGGCAGAAAATAGATGCCCTAAAAATAGGACCGACAGCGGGAAGGGAACCTGTCACCATAGTTAAGAAGCAAAGAGTGGAAGCGCTCAGCCTTTTCCAATGATTTGTGAAGATCACGGCCAGCCTGCTGATTATATTGTCAAATTATGGGCTAATCCTGAACTGCGGATAAAACCCGTAACCGACCTGTAACACCGATGTAACACACCTGCAACAAGCACCGGTTATGATAAAGGCAAATATAATATCTGTTCAATCGTAGCCATTCATGAATTCGTCACAAAAAACAAATGAGACAGGTTTCATATCTATAAAAGCCATGCCACCTTCTCTTTTCAGAAAATTTTTCACTATCTGCATAGCTCTACTCCTCACTGCCTGTTCAGCAACTTCGGCCTCGAGTGTCCCCTCTTCCCCCACTGAATTGCCTACAGCAACCCAGCCGCAAAAGCCCACCCAGGTTTCTATTGCCAGCCCAACCTCTATTTCGGCACCGACCCGGACCCTACATACTATGCCCACACCTCAGCCTTTGGAGTGGCAAGTACCGGTTATTCAGTTCAATTGGGACTCCATTTTTGGTCTGGAATATGCCATGTGGGTGGGCGAACGAACATTCAGCTTCGATGCTCCGTTAGGTCAAACCCATCTGGTCAACCTGGATGAAAACGGTAACTTAACGCTCAACGAGACGCAGAATGTGAACCAACCGCGCTCTTATTCGCCACATAACCAGTTTGTAGCCGAATGCTCCGCCAGCGATATCAGTCTATACCGGCTACCTGACCGTAAATTAGTGGGGAACGCTCCCCTGGCCGTGCCGGAGGCGGTCGATTTCCTTAACTGCGACCAATCCATTCAATGGGCTCCCGATGATTCGGCCTTGATGCTTACCATATATCAGGAGCCTTTTGATATAAATAACCATCCAAAGGACTTCTACCTGTGGAATACCAACCAGCCGAAACCACGTTACCTGGCTACCGCCTCGTTTGAAAATTTAGGCGGCTATATGTCCCCTAATTTCAAGCATTTGATGGTCATTAGAGGCCGGTTAGAACAGGGCAACAACCCCCCCGTGGTAGAAGCGCTGTTAGTTGATATTCTGAACGTCGAGTCGGGAGAGGTGAATCAATTACGACTCAAAGAAGTTAGCATTGAAATTTATCCCTATTGGCTGACAGACGAGGTGATTGTATTCAGGTTTGGTAACTCCACCTATCGCTATTTCAACAGCCAGACTGGAGAGTTGCTGTTCCAATTTTACAACTCTATGGGCAGCGGCGATTTTCATCAATACCCGTCTGTTTCACCTGACCAACGATGGGTGACCCTGGACACCACGCTATCCAATGACTTTTACGCGAAACGCTACAGTCTGTACGACCTGCAAACAAAGACCAATGGTTTGCTTGCCGAATCACCTTCCTCGCGTATTTTATTCTGTGGCTGGAAGCCGGATAGTTCTCTGCTTTATCTGGTCAACAGTCCCAATAAAGCTTTTTCTCCACTCGATTCGCCCCTTCCAGCCGGTATGCTGGCATACAACCCGAGGACTCAGACCAGCACCGTGCTCGTACCAGACGCTGTGCGTGCCTTTTGGAGCCCAAATATGAAATATGCCTGGGTCATTCGCCAATCTGCTGCCAGCAATTCGGTGGTCGCCAGCCTGTTTGATGCTACGAGCGGCAAACTGAGTGGAAATTATTTCGTAAGCACGAAACCGGTAGAGAGCGACCCAGCGAGTAATTTTTTGAGGCTGGATTTCGAGCTGCATTGGGCGCATGATTCAACGCGCGCCTTGTTAGTCAACGCCCATAAGGAACTTTTCCTCCTGACAATCAGTGAGGCCAAACTCCTTGCGAACAACAGCTACCATCCGGTCAATTGGTCCCCTGATGACCGTTTTGCTTTAGTTTACTACTCTCACGGAGCATGGGTGGTTGACCTATCAAAATATTAAAATGCCACAATCAACAACCCCACTAATGATTTTCCAGTGTGCTGCCTGACAGGAGAATCGACAAATGGCGGTGTAAATTACACAACCTTTCAACCTTCAACGGGTAACCGATGGAATCCAAATCGAATTGGTAAACAAATCCAACCGCCACAATCCATTCTGGGTTGCCGCTAATAAAAACTGCTGTTTGCCAGAGTACAGGCTCAAGGCGGTGATTTCCTGGCCTTCAAGACCGATTGTCTGCCATGCAGCGCCATTTAACGCACGCGAGAACACGCCTTTGCTTCCATAGTACGCAATTTGATGGGATGGATCAAATTCAAAAAAGGCGTAATACGATGCTGAGGTCAATCCATCGGACCAGCACACCCAGGTCCTCCCGCCATCTGAACTGGTAAACACGAGGTCAGATAATGAGGCATGATTCCATTCAAACAAAACTTCCTCATTCGAGGGAGAGACCATCAGGTCTCCAATCATATCGTTTTGGGCAATTTCACCCAATTTTTCAAAATTTTTCCCCTTGTCTTCCGAAGAATAAAATTCAATCTTAATGCCCTGATCTGTGCCACGATTAGTGGCAAACAAGATTCTATTATTTTCGATTGGATCAATTGCCAGGATTTCGGGGTGGATATCGATGATTGGATGGCGATACCAGACAGCATCCCCAAATAAGCCAGTCCCTCTTTCCAGGAGGTAGCCAATCGAAGGTGATCCATCATTGAGCAGCGCATATGGACGGTCGGGAAAAGCAAGGGATACCTCGAGATCAGTGATCTCACCGGTTTGCGTTACTTTTCCCCAAAGATCTGCTTTTAATTCAAACAACCCCTCTCGGCCGCCAGCCCAGACCATAGTTGGGTCAACAGGATTGATCGCGATTTTATCAATGCGAATACCATGTTCGCCGGGTTGGGTGGAATGGTTCAGAAACAAGTTATCCAGAAGGGGCGGGCTCCAGTTGAGTCCCCCATCCAGCGTACGAAATAAAGCCGGTCGTGGATAATCACTCGCCGCGTAAATGATATCAGGATTGGAAGGTGCTACCGCCAGGGCATTCAAGCGCGCAGTTGTCTCAATTCCATGATTACTGTCGACCCAACTGGCCGCGAAATCATCAGTACGATAAATGCCATATCCAATCAATCCTGCGTACAAACGACCCGGTTGGCTCACATCAGCCAGGAATGCATACGCTCCGGAGGGAAGGATTTTCAAGGATTGCCACCAGGTTTCCCCCCCATCCACCGAGCGATAAGCAGGTTCCGTTTGCTGAGTAAGCGGAATTGCATAAATATCGCTGCCAGATATCGCCAATTTTATGGCACAGCCAATACTGCAGTTGACGCCCAGATTATAGTCGTAATTTATGTCCCAGGTTTGCCCACCATCCGGGCTGGACATGAAATAGGCATTTAGATTGGAATATAAGTGCTGCGTGTTTTCGGGGTCGATCAAGATTTGCGGACAACCTGAACAATATGAATCAGATGGGATCGGGAACGATATCCACGTCTGTCCCCCATCCTGACTTTTTAACAGAAAATTATCCTAAAAAGGACGTGGGGGAAAATCATTTAACAAACCAACAACGACATAAATCAAATAAGGCTGGCTGGTTGAGGCGGTAATGCTTCCTACATTCGAAAAACAGCCTAAGTCACTGCTTTCCCAATCCACTCCACCGTTAAAACTCCAGGTAAAGGAATACTCGATATTCTGACAGGATTCGGGTGGATTGTCCATTTCCTCGACAGTATAAATTGTGTTTGAAGCCGGCAGTGCAAACGGCCTACCAATAAGGTTAATAATTTCCCAATCCAGGCCTCCATCGACTGAGCGGAAGAGGCCATCCTGGGCGCCGACGTATACAATGTCCGGATTTTCCGGATCGATCGCCAGATCGTACGTTTCTGTGTCAAATTGATGGACCAGGTTCCAGTGATCGCTGCGGTCGCTGCTGCGAAACAGCCGTTTCCCTTCGATAGAGTCAACCAGTGTATAAAAGATTTCCGGATTCGACACGGATTGCTGTATGGCAAAGATAGTTCCACCTGGAGTAGAGGGACGGTCTACGGCACTCCAGGTATTCACCAGGGCAAAAGTAGGCATCGGTGTGTAAATTTGAAAAATTAAATCAAATATCAAGAATAGCCGGACCACTCCAAAAGCCAATTTAATCATTCCTACCCTCAGAATACCTGATTTATCCTCATAAATATCTTACAGCCAATCAACCATCTATTCAAGGTTTTTTGCCGAGGTCGGCATTGTAGCACGAATATTTTTTTCAAAATCGTTCTGGTCATTTTCGGAGATACCGGAAGCGTGAAAAGATTGTAGGTTGCCCTGCCTCCAAGGTAGCGCCTCGCTGGGGATCATATCAAATCCTCTCGCCCCGACTAAAAAACCGAATCTCGGTTGTTCAGTAGAACTCTGCCAGAGTCCGGATCCGGCGCCGGATGGAATCGACAGCGCATAAGCGGTCGGTATCGATCGCTTCCTGAAGAAGAGACGCCCAATCCACTGGGTTATAAATTCCCTGACCGGCCTGGTCGATCAACGCCTGTTCGCGCTTGAGAAAGTTAAGTCGATTTTGTGTGCTGTCAACTGATCTGGATGCACCATTACGTCTGGCCTCTATGGCAGCCGTAATAAACCGAGCAACACTTGGAAACCATATATCGTTCCCAATAATCGTATCAACAGCCATTTTCAATTCAATCTCGTTGAATTGAGCCAGATGCTTTTCGTAAACCTGCATAATTGCTTCTGCATCGGTTGGCTTATAACTTGGAAACACTTTAACCATTTCAACAAAAATTTTCCGAAATGATTTCATTCTGCCTCTAAGAGCCTGATAAGTTTAGCCCGCTCATCTTCGACAATCAGTTGATGACCATTTCCATTGGAGCCATTTGGCTTCTTACCATTCTCCCAGGGCTTTTCTCCCTGCTTAATTGCCGGCGCCCATTCGACCAGCCAACCATCAAGGTTATCCGGGCGATATCCTCGGGAGATCCACTTGGTATAAGCGGTCTCAATTTCAGGTTTCTGCAGGCCTTTTTCTTGAATGGTTTGCACGATGATTTTTAGCAAGCTGCCCTGAAGGCTAGCTGGTGGGGTTGAATTTGTGGCCTCCTGGAAGAGCGCCAGTTCTGGAATTTTCTTGTAATCAAGGATGCGTAAATTTTCAAAGTCGATTTCTGAGAGAGAGAGGTTTCTTTGTTTCTTATCTTGTCTTTTCTCTTGTATCTTTATGCGTAAATTTTGCGCAGGTAGCTGCGTATTTTTTGCGTAGGTTTTGCGTAAATTTTGCGCAGGTTTTTCGCCTACCTGCGTATTTTTTACGCAGGTTTCTTCAATAATATCGAGGGAAAAACCGATTTTTCCGGTATCGCGATATATTTTCGTCACTCCACTTTTTTCACTTTCAGCCAGATAGCCGGCTTTGACCAGGCTCTTAATATGCGCTTGAACACATCTCCTGCTGAGCTTAAGTTCCGCAGCAATTGTTTCTTGAGAAGCAAAGCACTCACCTCGTTCGCCCTGGCAATATCGCCAGATCCGGCCAAAAACCGCCGCAGCAGTGAGCCCTAAATCGTCGACAATAGAATCTATGACTGGCGTAAAGTTCGCCTTAAGTTGCTTGCTCATCTGATCACCGGCCCTGGTCCGCATTATCGATCGGCCCGTATCGCTCATGAGCCGTCTTGAAGTCGGATGTATCCTGTGCCAAATAACGTTTGGTCACCTCCAGACTGGCATGCCCTAACATCCGAGATATAGTCACCACGTCTGCGCCATTGCGTTTCATGGTGATGGCAAAGCAGCGCCGGAAGTCGTGTAATCCGGGTGCTTTGATCCCGACTGCGGCAGCTCGCCGGCGGATAACTGATTTAAGACCATCGAAGGTGATTCGGCTCCCATCCTCAGAAATAAATAGCGGCGATTCTGGCCGGATATTAGGCCTGGTCCGTAGGTATTTTTTGAGGGCCCTTCGGCTCCGATCTCCGAGAAATACTGACCGGAATTTTCCACCCTTCGCTCTCAGGATCCGCGTTTCGCCCGAATATAAATCCACGTCGGCCACATTCAGGTAAACGAATTCCGCGCGCCTGGCTCCGGTATCGGTCAGGACTAATAAAATCGCCTGGTCTCGGATCCCTAGGCGGTTATCGCATTGATCGACCATTTTCAACACGTTTTCTAGCTGGATTCCGGGCAGTGGTTTGATTTGCAGCTTTGGCGGTTTTACTTTCCGCATGGGCGATCGATATTCACCGTCCATCTCTTCTTCACACCAGCCAAGAAGGGCCCGAACACATCGATAATGACCATGGATCCCGCCCGGGTTATGTCCCAGATCTTCGAGGTGGAGAAGGTAATTACGAATGATATCGGCATTGAGCTCATCGATCATCTTTACCTCCTGGTCATCGAGAAACTGGCAAAAGACTTCCAAATAACGTGTATAAAAAGTGATGGTCGCCGGCGAAAGGCTTCGGGACCTGGCAGCAATCAGGAATTGATTGACCACGTTCCGCACGTCGCCATCAATGATCTGATAAGTCGCAGTCCTGACGGCTGCAGTCTTAACCAGCATGACTTTCAGCCTCTGAATGCGCTTGCTGATTGGGAATCTGATTTTCAGACAGATTCAATCCTTCACCCTTTGCCAAGTCATGTAATGACTGAGCGATCAAATAAGCAGCCTGGCTGCGCGGATCTCTATATTCTCGATCGGCCGATTTTCTCAATAATCGGAAAGTTTCTTGATCGAGCCGAATTTGCAATCTGATCATCATGCGGTCACCTCCAAGAAATCAAGGAGAAAACAAAAAACTGATGCTTTGATAGCATCAGTTTATCTTCCCGAAATTGACCGTAATTATTTCGTCTTTTCGTCCCCGTTTTCGTCTTTCCGTTTTCTTCGTTCTATAGCCTTCTTGAATGATTCGTTCGCATGGCCATTCAAATTTTTGGCATCGTCAAATTCTATGGGATAATTTTCTTTCCAAAATTTAAATGCACCCTCTACGGAGATCCCATCCTTGATTAATTTATATGCAGCGTCATAACCCGGGTTTGATGACCGGCCAGGTGGAATTTTTTCACTTTCTTTAGTTTTCTTTGGTTCAAGATGTTCTCTTTCGATTTCTATAATTTTTTGGTTTAAATAATCTGCATATTCTATACTCATATTTGCATAATCGGGCCACGATTTCATATTTGCTAAGTTCAGAAGGTTATCTGGTGGGAGCACATGGTTTTCAATCCATAAAACCCAATCTCTCAGCAATCGATTAAAACAAGTTGGGATAACTACATCTTTAAGATAATCATCGGCAGAAGTGGGAAGATGCTTCAGGTCTTTATAAATAAATGCAAAGGGCCGGGAAAAAATATTATTTCGTGTTAAATTAGGGTTTATCTCTCGGAGAGTAATTTTCCCGAAATTTCCAAGAAGCGGAATTGTAAGCGTTAATTGGCTTAGGCCTGGAGAAATTATTTCTTGATCGACTTCAATATTTCCATCAGAAACAGGAATGTAAACGAAAATTGCATTATGCAATATTCGCCAGGGTAGAGGAATATTTATTTCTACCAAATTCGATAAATTATTTTGAGACATAAGCGCTGCTTTCGTTTAATCGATTGATCCTTGGCCAATTTAAATGCAAAAGCCGCTCTGAAAAGAGCGGCTTAAATTGTGCTAAAATGGAGCCATCAGCCGCCCAATTCGGTTGATCACTCCCCCAGGTGTTCTCAGCACCGTGGGGGATTCTTTTCTCAAAAAAATTTTACCATATTTTATAGGTCAGCATTATCCACCGGCGAGCCTTTCTTGTGAGCTGCTCGAAAATCCTCTTCGTTCTGAGATAAATAACGCAGAGTTACATTCAGCCCTGAATGCCCCAATAACCGGCTAATAGTCACCGTGTCGACTCCATTCCTGGCCATCTCGATGGCAAAGCAGCGCCGGAAGTCATGCAGCCCGGGCGGATCCACCCCGGCGGATGCAGCTCGCCGGCGGATCATTGACTTTAAACCATCGGCGGTAATCCTGGCGCCGTCCTGGTTCGCAAACAGCGGCGCCCCCGGCTTGAGGCCTGGCCGCGTCCGGAGATATTGCATCAAGGCTTTTCGACTCCGGCTGCCCAAAAAGACCTTGCGCGATTTATCGCCCTTGCCATGCTGGATCCGGACCGCGCCAGTCACCAGGTCCACATCGACCAGGTTCAAGGCGATGAACTCGGACTGCCGGCAGCCGGTATCCAGCAGGCAAAGCAGAATGGCGCGATCGCGGATCGCGGTCCTGGTCGTGCACGCCTTGATCATCTTTTGGATATCGCTGATCGGTACGCCTGGCAGCGGTTGGACCACAACCCGAGGCGCCCGGACCTTATTCATTGGATTGCGGTATTGGCCGTCCGTTTCCTCCGACCACCAGGTAAGCAGGGCCCGCACACAGCGGTAATAGACGTGGATCCCGCCGACATTATGCCCGCCTCCCTCCAGACTCAAGAAGAATTTTCGCAGCACGTCCGGGGTGAGCTCTTCCAGGTTTACCACCCCGATTCCATCCATCCACGCGCAAAACTCAGCCAGATAACGTTCATAAAAATGGATCGATGACTTGGAAAGCCGACGACTCCGGCGCTCAATCAAGAATTGATTGACCGTGTTATACAAAGTACCGGAAATTATTTGTAAGATCGCATGGTCTATCTTGGAATCAGGCTTAGATTCTATCAAAGTAAAAGGCCTCCAATACCCCCATATATGGGAGTAAGGAGGCCTTTTACGCCGTTTCGCCAACATGTGTGCCGAGTCGCAGAATTGGACTGCGGACACTGCGATTTTCAGTCGCATGCTCTACCAACTGAGCTAACTCGGCCTGGCAAAATTGTAAGCCGATTTTAACTGTACTCTTAGGTCTTGTCAAGCTATTGCCCTTGTAATCCCTCCCCTCGGGATTTATAATGGCTGAAAGGTTTTTATAGTATATGGAAAATAACCTGGAGAACCTCCGAACTGAAGAACTTCCCGAGTCCAGCCAGCCCCCAACCAATGGGCGCCCGGCCTGGCTCACTTTTCTTACCGAAACTTTGCAAACCATTATTTTGGCGATCGTCCTGTATTTCTTGATCGACAGCGTTATCGCCCGCGTGCGGGTGGAAAATATCAGCATGCTGCCCACCCTGCAGCCCGGCGAGTTTATCATCGTCAATAAAATGGCCTATAAACTGGGCGAAATTAAAGGCGGAGATATCGTCGTCTTCCATTTCCCGCAGGATCCGCGCGAAGATTACATCAAGCGCGTGATCGGCGTCCCTGGCGATACGATCACCGTCGAAAACGGCAAAGTGTTGGTCAACAACCGCCCGCTCACCGAGCCCTACATCTCTGCGCCCCCGCAGTATACCGGCACATGGACGGTGCCGGAAGACAAGCTGTTCGTGCTTGGCGACAACCGCAACCAGTCTTCCGATTCTCATTCATGGGGCTTTGTCCCGCTGGAAAACCTGGTGGGGAAGGCCCTGGTAATCTATTGGCCGCTGGATCAATTTAAGATCTTATCCCAACCCTTGATCGTCAACGCTGCAAACTGAGATGAGCCAAAGCCTGAATGAGCTGATTGACCTGGCCAAAACATACGAACACGAACTACCGCCCTTTCCATTAAATGGCAGGGTTGAAACCGGGCCCATCGCGCAGCGCATCGATCACACCCTGCTCAAGCCAGAAGCCACCCCCACCCAGGTGCGGGTGCTATGCCGGGACGCGCTCCAGTTTTCATTTGCTGCGGTATGCGTTAACCCGCTGTTCGTGAAGAACGCGGCCCGCGACCTGGCCGGATCGAACGTCAGGGTGTGTACCGTGGTTGGGTTTCCCCTGGGGGCGGTGCCCACCCGCACCAAGGTGCTGGAAACGAACCTGGCCATCCGCCAGGGCGCGCTGGAAATCGATATGGTCATCCCGATTGGGATGCTCAAAGGCGGGCAGACGCGTAAGGTGTTTTCCGATGTGGACGGGGTGGTAAAAGCTGCCCATGCCAGGGGGGCGGTAGTCAAGGTCATCCTGGAAATGGCCCTGCTCTCGCATTATGAAAAAATCCTCGCCTGCTTGCTAAGCCGGGCAGCCGGGGCAGACTTTGTGAAAACTTCAACCGGTTTTGGCCCGGGCGGGGCCGCGGTGGATGATGTTGAGCTGATGCGCCGGGTGGTCGGCCCGGTAGACCGGATGGGAGTCAAAGCCGCGGGCGGGATTCGAACGATGTCTGACGCAATTGCCATGCTGCAGGCCGGCGCCAATCGATTGGGCACAAGTTCCGGCGTCAAGCTGGTCCAGGAAAGTGAAGGCGCATATGAGCACTGAAAAAACGGATTACACTTTCCCTTGCAACGAATGCCAGGGCGGGCAAATGCGCCGGGTCTTTGTGACCTATTTTACCTGGCTGGGAGAAGAGCTGATCACCGTACCTGATTTTCCTGCCTGGCGCTGCGACGTGTGCGGAAGGCGCGAGTATGACATGCACGCCCTTAACCAGTTAAGCCTGCTGCTCAATCCGAATGCCGGCACTCCCACCCACACCAAGCACCGCAGCAAGCCGCAGAAGTTTCACGAAAAGACCATCCGCCCCCCCAAACCGCGCGATTAATCGTTCCCGATATCTTTTTTTGGGGTTGTCTGAAAAGTCCACCCCCACCCCGACCCGCCCCCTCGCTGGCCTGCGGCAACGCGATACTAAAGGATACCCTTGCGGTATACGCAAGGTACACCCGAACACCCTGGGTGCACCCGCAGGGGTGGGGTGAGCGCGAGGGGGCGGGAGATAGAGGAAATGTGGAGTTTCGGCCGCATTCTGCGGCCGAAACTCCACAAACCTCTAATTTTTCCCCCTTCCCGCCCTCGGGAAGGGGGTCAGGGGGATGGGGTTTAGCTCCATGCCCTTCGTCTAAACCCATTGAATGATACCGGTATGGTGCGTGTCGTACCCGATCAGGGCGCTCAGACGCCGGCGCGCCTGTTCGCCTGACAGCCAGTTCAGGATCGTCTTGAAAGGCTGGCGCTCCAGATCGGCAGCCGGCAGCACCAGGTCGTACGATTCCTTGACCAGGAAAATAAATTCCAGCTGAAACGCTGCGGCTGCGCCCTCCAGGCCCAGGCCAAAATCGGCCCGACCTTCAGCTACCGCTCGGGCTACTTCAGCATGGGTGTTCTTTTCGTCGTTGTAGCCGGCAATTTTATTGGCATCCAACCCCAACCGCTCCAGGGAAGCATCCATCCAGACGCGGGTGCCGGAACCAGGCTGCCGGTTTACGTAGCGCAGCTCAGGGCGGGCGATATCTTCCAGGCCGGCAATCGCCTTGGGATTGCCGGCCTGGACAATCCAGCCCAGGTTGCGGCCCGCCAAACGCACGGCAGCCATCTTGCGCCCAGGAAATAGCTTGCGAATGAAAGGCAGGTTGTACACAAAGGTTTCCGGATCCCAAAGGTGGCAGCCCGCCAGGTCGGCGCGGCCTTCTGCGAGCGCCATCAACCCGTTCAGGCTTCCTGAAAATGTGATCTGCAGCTCAACCCCTGGAAAGATCTCTTGCATATTTCCAGCCAGCCAGGATACGGCTGCATCATGGCTGCCGGAGAAACGCAAGATCCGCTCAGAGGGCGCCGCGACTTCCGCCTCGAGCGACCGCCAACGATCCATGGCCAGGTTTAACGCCTGGCTGACCTCACTGAGATCAAAACCTGCCGTAAGCGCTTCCAGCAGGAAGGCATCGGCTTTTTGCACCAGGTTGGCACGCCGTAGGGGACCTTGAGCCCGCATCAATTCGGGACCGATGCCCCCGGCGACGCGCGTGCCCTTGCCCGCCTGGCTGACCACCAGCCCCAGCGCGGCCAATTCCTGGTACGCCCTTTGGATCGTACCCTGGGTACAGTTCCAGACGCTCGTTTGCTGGCGGATTGAAGGCAGGCGGTCGCCTGGTTTAAGGCGGCCCTCCATGATTTCCTGGCGAAATTTATTGGCAATCTGGCGGTAAAGAAACGGTTCATCTCCCATAAAGATGATTATAGCGGAGATAAATAAAAATAGAACTCGTCGTCAGAGCTATCTTACATCAACCTTCTCCGGCATTGACATAGGTTTTAAACTAAATTACTGCAGTTAATTGGCCGCGTTGCGGCCAATTAACTGCAGTTAAAAAAATTCCCCCGCCGGAGAGGCGGGGGACACAGGGGGTGGTGATCTTAAGATACGTGCTGGCAGGCGTCAATCGTAAACATCTTCAGGGTTGAAAGGGGCAGCCTGGTGCAGAACCCACTTCACCAGGATCAGCACCAGGAAGGAGATCGCCACCAGGATCACCGCCAGGGTCAGGGCAACGTTTAAATCGAGCTCAAAACCGATGTAAATCGCCAGGGGCATAGTCTGCGTCCGCCCGGGGAAGTTACCGGCGAAGATGATCGTCGCCCCAAATTCACCCAGGGCGCGCGCCCAGGTCATCACCAATCCCGAAAATACCGCCGAAAAAGACATCGGCAGCATAATATAGCGGAAGGTGTGCCAGCGCGTGGCGCCGTCCATGGCGGCGGCTTTGCGCAATTCGCAGTCCACAGAGGCAAATCCCAACGCAGCAGATTTGATGTACAGCGGGGCGGCGATAAAGGTCTGGGCCATGATCACCGCCAGCGAGGTAAAGGGAATGGTGAAACCCAGCAGGTTGAGCCACTGGCCCACCAGACCGTACCGGCCGAAAGCCATCAACAAGGCCACCCCCGCCACTGCCGGGGGTAGAACCGTGGGCAGCTCGATCAGGGTATCCACCAGGCGGTGAAAGGTGTAGTGGCGGTGGGCCAGGTAATACGCCACCGGTGTGCCAAGCGTAAAAGTGATCACCACCGTCACCAGTGATGTAGACAGGCTGAGCGCCACCGCCTGGCGCACCGTTTCACCCTGTAGGGCAGACCAGATCATGCCCGGGTCCGCGCGCAGCAGCAGCGCCACCAGCGGGATGAGAATGAAAAGGAAGAAGGGCAGGATAGATAGCTTCCAGCCGTTTTTACGAATTCTGATCAAGCCAGGCCTCCTCTCCGGCCTGTTTCATGCCCATTCTACAAAAAAGCTGGTCATGCCCCTGGGCTCAGGTGCGCTCCGCGGGCAAGGGATGGCGCGGACCACGCAAAATCATGACTTCGAGTGTTTTTTTGAAATCGCGTAGCGATTTCAAAAAAACACTCCATAACATCATATAAGCGAGCTAGTCTAAAATCCTGGCTTTCATCCAATCGTTGCTGTTGTAGAAATCAGCCACGGCATTCCCCGGATGGACCAGGGCGTCGAACAGTGGCCGGTCGGCCTCCGCCAGGTTCATCTCCAGCACAGGCAGGAATGACTCGAGATGCCCCATGGTGCGCGGGCCGATAATCGGCGAGGTGACGCCTGGCTGGTCTTTGACCCACAGCAGTGCCAGCTGGGCAGAGGTCAGGCTGCGCTCTTTGGCCATTACTTCCACCTGGCGGGCGACTTGCAGGGCGCGGGTGGTGATGCGGTCGCGGAATAAATTACCGAAATGGGTGGCGCGTGAGCCATCCGGCAGCAAATCCTCGGCATAGCGTCCGGTGAGAATGCCGCCTGCCAGGGGTGACCAGGGTAAAATCGCCAGGCCATAGCGCTGGCAGAGCGGGACAATGTCGTTCTCAATGCGCCGTTCGAGCAGGTTATACGGCGGCTGCTCGCTGATATACCGCGCCAGGCCGTAGCGCTCACTGATCGACAGGGCTTCCATGATCAACCAGGCCGGAAATGTGGAGCTGCCGATGTAAGTCACTTTACCGGAAGAGACCAGGTGATCAAAGGCCCGCAGGGTCTCATCCTGCGGCATATCCAGCGGAGGTCGGTGAAGCTGGTACAGGTCGATATGATCGGTTTGCAACCGGCGCAGTGAATCTTCACAGGCCTTGATCATGTGAAAACGGGTCGGGCCTTTATCATTGACGCCCTCACCTGTTTTGTTGTAGACCTTGGTCGCCAGGATTATCTGGTCGCGTTTACCGTACTGCTGCAGGGCTTCGCCTACGATGCGCTCGCTCTCACCAGCATTATACGAATTTGAGGTGTCGATAAAATTAATCCCGGCATCCAATGCGCGGTGAATGATAGCAATCGATTCGGCTTTTTCTGTTGGACCGCCAAAATTCATCGTACCCAGGGTTAGCGGGGAGACCGACACGCCGGTCCGGCCTAATTTTCGATATTCCATAATTTCCTCCTGTGATTAAGTAGTTTTTTACGTCCCGGCGAGAAGCTGAGTGGCGCAGGCCGCGCATGCAGCGCGGATCGCCTCTAATTTATATTCGCGGCTCCAGCGGTTGACCGGGATCAAATCGAAGGGCCGCGCACGCACGTGCTGGATCCAGCGTTCCATACCAAGCAGGCAGGTAATCATCCCATTTCCGCTGCCGCCTGCAGCCGCCACCGCCACTACCGGTTTGTTTGCCAGGCGGCTCTCAGCAGCCAGGCTGGCTTCACACCGGCGCAAGCGGTCGGTGAAGGATTTGGACGATTCGCTCATCTCGCCCCAATAGACCGGGGTCACCAACACCAGGCCGTCCGCCTGGCGAACACGGGCGTGCAGGGATTGAAATCCGTCCTGTACCTGGCATTCATGTTCCGTACGGCAGGTCCCCCAACCGTTTTCACAGGCCTGGCAAACCCCCACCTGCTGCTCATTCAGCCATACCTGTTCCGCCGCTGCCCCTGCTTGCTTCAGCCCTTCTAGCGCAGCCGAAGCGCAGGCCGCCGTCAACCCGTCTTTATTCGGGCTGGCGCAGATCACCATAAAATTCATCGCTTCCTCCCAACTTACATTCTTGGAGAATTATGCTTTTTTTTGGACTGAAAGTCAACCTTGGATTCCGCCGGACTCAACCTTTCAGGTTGGCATATTGGTCAAGCAATTCCTGGGGCAGGGAATTGGTGCGGCAGATGCGCGCATACACATCCACGCTGGGCCGCCAAAAACGCTCCTGGGTGTCCTGGTCCAGACCCCACAGGCCAAAGCCCTGGTTCCAGCCCCGCTCCCATTCGAAATTATCGGTCAGCGACCAGTAGAAATACCCCAGGATGGGGATGCCAAGCTTTATCGCCCGCCAGATCTGGTAAATATGTTCGACGATGTACGTCGGGCGCAGGGAATCGGCGCAGTCTTCAATCCCATTCTCGGTGATATAGATCGGCAGGCGGAAGCGCTGCGCCCACTTGAGCGAACGGAACAATCCCTCGGGAAGGTTGGCGATGAAACCGGTGCCGCTCACCTGTGCGCCTTTGGGAAAACGGCGGTCCATGAACATGTGCCCCGAGTTCGGTGAAAAAAGCATGTCATCCATTGAGTAGTAGTTCAGACCTAAAAAATCCTGCGTACCCACCACCTCAGGCATGTCGGTATGGCGCAGCATGAAATTAAATTTTCCGTTCAGCAGGGGAGCAAAAAAGGCCTCATTAAAATGGTGGTTTGAGAACATGGCAGCAATCCAATCCGGCAGCATCCACCAGCGCGCAGCGCGAAAAGGCCGGTAGCTGTAAGCCAGGCCGACCCTGGCCTGGGGCTGCAGCTCGTGAATGGCGCGGTAAGCCAGCGCGTGGGCGCGCAGTAAATTTGCCATCACCCGGAAACAGGCGCCGATATCCGACTTCCCGGGTGGAAAATTGCCAAAGACATAGCCAAAAACCGCATACCCATTGGGCTCGTTGAGCGTCACCCACAGGTCGGTAATCTCCTTTAATGCGGCCGCCACCCTGCGCACAAAGACCTCAAACAGGCGCGGAGCCTCTGCTGATTCCCAGCCGCCGCGCTCGCTAAGCCACAGCGGTTCCGTGAAATGGTGCAGCGTGACCATCGGCTTGATCCCCCGTTCGACCATCCCTTGGGCCAATTCCCGGTAGAAATCGAGCGCAGCGTCGTCCCACCGGTCCGGTGTGGGCTGAACCCGGCTCCACTCCACCGAAAAGCGGTGGGCATTTTGCCCACCCTGGCAGGCGCGATCCAGATCCTCCCGCCAGCGCCCGCCCCACCAGTCGCAGGCCAGGCCGGCTTGCTGGCCAAGATAAATTTTCCCGGGCAGTTTTTCCCAGGCAGACCAGGTGTTGTTCTCGTTTTGTCCTTCCACCTGGTGGGCTGCCGTCGCCGTTCCCCACAGAAAGCGCTCTGGAAAACGATATTCGCTCATCGCCCCCGACCTCTCGACATCAACCCTCGCTCCACCGGTGGCGGGGGTACGATCCCAGAATCCTGAAAAAAGTGGTGTATTCCTGCAGGTTCGCCAAAGCGCGTTGGACGACCGGCTCATTGACCGAGCCGGTGAAGTCGATGTAAAAATAGTATTCCCACAGCTTGCCCACCAGCGGGCGCGATTCGATCTTGGTCAGGTCGATCTGGCGCAGGGCAAACACGCTCATCGCCCGGTAAAGCTCGCTGGGGCGATTGTTCAGGGCAAACACGATGGAGGTCTTGGCATCCTGCCCCGGGTCGACCGGCTGCGAGGTGATAATTTGAAAACGGGTGTAGTTTTCGGGGTTATCCTCAATCGAAGCGCGCAGCACCGGCAGGCCGTAAATTTCCGCGGCCCAGCGTGAGGCCAACGCCGCCACGGTTGGATCGCCAATTTCCTTGATCATCTTAACACTGCCGGCAGTATCATATACCGGTTCAGCAGTGACACCAGGCAGCGCGCGCAGGTTGTATTCGCACTGGGCCAGAGCCTGAGGATGGCTGATCACCCGGCGCAGGTTTGCGATGCTCGCCCCCGGCAGGCCGATCAGGCAGTGCGAGACGCGCAGGTAGTGCTCGCCCACCACGACCAGGTCGTACTTGAGCAGCAAGTCGTAATTGCGGTGGATGGTGCCGGCGAGCGAGTTTTCCACCGGAATGAACCCGTGCGTGCACTCACCGCTTTGCACGGCGGCAAATACCAGATCAAACGTTTCGCATGGGGTCGTTGCCGTCCCAACGCCGTAATGCTCCAGGATAGCTTCTTCCGAATAAGCGCCGTGCTCGCCTTGAAAAGCAACTCGCATAATTTCCTCGCCAAATTTGACAGGCATGTTCGTCGTCTGCGAGCTTCACCATGAAGCTCGCCGTTATTCCCAAAGTAAATAACGTGAGTTCGGGATAATTGAATTCTTTAGACCCACCCCCGGCCTCTCCCACGCGCTCGCCCTTCGGGCGTACCTTGCGTATCGCGCTGCCGAAGGGCAGATTGGGAGGGGTGTAAAGAGGTTCCTGGAGATTTTTACTCCGCTTCGCGGAGTAAAAATCTCCAAACTTCTTAGTTTTCCCCCTTCCCCGTGGGACGCTCTTCAGCGCACCCGAAGGGGTGAGGGGGATTGGGGGATGGGTTAATCTCGCTAATCCGAACTAACGATAAGTATTATATTCCAGGAATGTCACATCCGGCAATGATCTAGAATCAAAGCCGGGAAATGACCGCTTCCGTTGCCTGGAGCGTATTCAACGACCCGCCAATGTCAGGCGTAACCTGTCCTGCAGCGATGACAGCTTCCACGGCAGCTTCGATCGCCCGAGCCTCTTCCTCCAGGTGGAGTGAATAGCGCAGCAGCAGGGCAACGCTCAAGATCGTACCCACCGGGTTGGCGATGCCCTTTCCGGCAATATCCGGCGCCGAACCGTGGATGGGTTCGTACAACCCCGGGCCGCTGCTGCCCAGCGAGGCCGATGGCAGCACGCCCATCGATCCGCCTAAAACCGCGGCCTCATCCGTAAGAATATCCCCAAAGGTATTCTCGGTAACGATCACGTCGAACCCGGCCGGCCAGGTCACCAGGCGCATCGCGGCGGTATCCACCAGCATGTGCTCCAGCTGTACATCAGGATATTCGGCCGCCACCTCGATAGCGACCTGGCGCCACAGGCGCGAGGAATCGAGCACATTGGCCTTATCCACCGAGGTCAGCTTTTTTCGACGCCCGCGTGCCAGATCAAAAGCCACTTTCACCACGCGGCGAATTTCGTCATCGAAATACTCCATCGTATCCACCCCGCGGCGGCGGCCGTCGACCATCATGCGCCCTTTCGGCTGGCCAAAGTACAGACCTCCGGTCAATTCGCGCACCACTAACAGGTCGACACCCGCCAACCTTTCCGGTTTGAGCGGCGAGGCCCCCACCAGTGCCGGATAGGTTTTAACCGGGCGCAGGTTGGCAAAGGCGGCGAGACCCTTGCGCAGCGCCAGCAAGCCCTGCTCCGGCCGCATCGAGACATTGGGGTCATCCCATTTGGGTCCGCCTACTGCCCCCAACAAAACTGCGTGCGAAGCCTGGCAGGCGCGCAGCGTGGCATCCGCCAGCGGCGCCCCCTCGGCATCGATTGCGCAGCCGCCGATCAGGTACTCCATGAAAGTAAACCGGTGTCCGGCCTTCCTGGCGACGGCTTCTAGAACTGCCCGGCCGGCCGCGACCACTTCGGGGCCGATACCGTCCCCTGGAAGCAGGGTGATGTGTGCTTGCATGCCATTCTCCTCCATCTGGGTTGCGCGGCTTCAGTTTCAGCCGCGAGCAAAGATCATTTCAACATTTTTTCGTAGCGGGTAATCTCGCGGTCGAGATCGAGCAGGTAGCCAAGCTGGTCCACGCCTTTGAGCAGGCAGGTCTTCGAAAAATCATCGATCGGGAAACCCAGGACGCGCCCGTCCGGCAAGACGACCGCCTGCTCATCCAGGTCGATGGTCAGCTCCGCCTGGGGGTTGGCTGCCAGCAAATCCATCATCGTCCTAAAGTCGTCTGAGGTCACGATCACCGGCAAGAAACCGTTCTTGAGAGAATTATTGCGGAAAATATCCGCGAAGCTGGTGGAAATGGCGATACGAAAACCGAAATCCATCAGCGCCCAGGGGGCATGCTCGCGCGAAGAACCGCAGCCAAAATTATCTCCGGCGACCAGGATGCGGTTGCCCTGATTTTCAGGTTTGTTGAGGGCAAAATCCGGGTTGGGGGTGCCGTCGACCCGGTAGCGCCAGTTGGAAAACAACCCGGCGCCCAGCCCGGTTTTGGTGGTTTCCTTCAAATACCTGGCTGGGATGATCTGGTCGGTGTCGATATTATCCACCGCCACCACCGTTACCTTCGATGTAATGGTCTGAAAAGGTTCCATGGCTGCCTCCTTAGATGAAGCGGCGCGGGTCGGTGACCTGCCCGGTCAGCGCCGAAGCGGCAGCAGTCAGCGGGCTGGCAAGAAAGGTGCGGCTGCCTGGTCCCTGTCGTCCTTCAAAATTGCGGTTGCTGGTGCTGACCGCATACTGGCCGGGGTTGACCACATCGCCGTTCATGCCCAGGCACATGCTGCAGCCAGGCTCGCGCCACTCGGCGCCGGCATCCTTGAAGATCTGGTCCAGCCCTTCGGACTCAGCCTGGCGCTTGACCTGCTGCGAACCGGGAACCACCAGCACGCGCACACCCTGGGCCACCTGGCGGCCTTTCAGCATGCGGGCTGCCTGGCGCAGATCGCTTATGCGGCCGTTGGTGCAGCTGCCGATGAAGACTACGTCAATTTTATGCCCCGCCAGGGCCACCCCGGGCGTCAGTCCCATGTACGCCAGTGCTTTTTCAAACGTATTGCGGCTGGCAGGATCGGCAAATCTTCCGCGGGCATAGGGATCTTCCCTTCGATCGGGATGCACCATCCCGGGATTGGTGCCAAAGGTGACCACCGGCTGGAGTCGGGACGCATCCAGCACGACCGTGCGGTCGTACACTGCGCCGGGATCGGTGGGCAGCTTCCGCCAACGGGCCACGCTTCGCTCCCATTCTTCGCCCTGCGGGGCAAAGGGGCGACCCGCCAGGTATTCATAGGTAGTATCGTCAGAAGCCACCATGCCGGCTCGCGCCCCGGCTTCGATCGACATGTTGCAGATCGTCATGCGCTCTTCCATCGAGAGGGCGCGGATGGTCGAACCGGTGTATTCGATCACGCAGCCGGTACCGCCGCCCACCCCGATCTGGCCGATCAGCGCCAGGATGATATCCTTGGCGGTCACGCCTGGCGCCAGTGCGCCGTCGACGCGCACCTCGAGCGTTTGCGGTCGGCGCTGCAGCAGGCATTGGGTCGCCAGAACGTGCTCGACTTCGCTGGTGCCAATCCCAAAGGCCAGAGCGCCCAGCGCGCCGTGGGTGGCGGTGTGGCTGTCGCCGCACACCACCGTTTTTCCGGGCTGGGTCAGGCCCAACTCGGGGCCGATGACGTGCACGATCCCCTGGCGGCTATCCTTCAGGCCGAAAAGCGGAATGCCGTAATCGCGGCAGTTCTCTTCCATCGCTAGAATCTGCTTGCGGTTTAGCTCATCCGCAAAATCCAGGCGGCCTGACGGCCCGCCCGAGGTGCGGGTGGGTACGGCGTGGTCGATGGTGGCAGCCGTCAGGTCCGGGCGGCGGACTTTCAAGCCGCGCTCACGCAGGTCGGAAAAAGCCTGGGGCGAGGTAACCTCGTGCACCAGGTGCAGATCGATATACAGAACCGCGGGCGAATTGGGCGGTTGGGTGACCACGTGGGCGTCCCAGATTTTATCAAACAGCGTTTTGGGAACATCATTCTTCATAAGACTACCTTCGTAAACATGCAGTTCCTGTAAAGATACATAAAAATTAGTGTGTGTATTTTACAGCACATATCTATTGCAGCAATCCCCAATTTTCCAACCCGGGGAGGCAGGCCAGGAGAATGGGGAGTTTGCCATCAAGGCAAACTCCCCGGGTATTACATTTAGCATGCCCGCTGATCCTGTGTTCCCCGGTCAGCTCACCGTGATCGATTCTGACGCGGACGTTTCGGGCTCGCCGTATTGGCCGGTGGCAACCAGCAGTTTATTCAGGGCTGCCAGGTAAGCCTTGGCGCTGGCCACGATGATATCCGTGTCCGCGCCGTAACCGCCGTAAGTGCGCGGCCTGGTCGCTGTCCGATTGGGCGGTAAACATGGTCTTGTCTTCGCTCTGGATGCGCACGGTCACCTCACCCAGGGCGTCAATACCCTCGGTCACGGCATGGATGACGAATTCCTGCAGAACGTTAGGGCACTGCACGATCGTATTCATGGCCTTGAAAGTGGCATCGACCGGGCCGGTGCCGATCGCGGCCTGCACGTGCAGCGTCCCTTGCGGGTCGCGCAGGCGGACGGTGGCAGTCGGCATGCCCATCGTGCCGCAGGCCACCTGCAGTCCGTCCAGCGCGAACAGCTCGCGCGGCTGGTAAAGCTCATCCGAAATCAAGCGCTTCCAGATCGGCATCCGTGATCACTTTCTTGCGGTCGGCCAGGTTCTTGAAACGCTCGAATACCTGTCCCAACTCGGTTTCGCCCAGGTCATATCCCAGCGTTGCCAGGCGCGACTTGAGGGCGTGCCGCCCGGAGTGCTTGCCCAATACCAGTTTGGTCTGGGTGGCGCCGACCGTCTCGGGACGCATAATCTCGTAGGTCTGGTGGTTCTTGAGCAGCCCATCCTGGTGAATGCCGGCTTCATGGGCGAAGGCATTGGCCCCGACGATGGCTTTATTGGGTTGGACGACCATGCCGGTGTAATTGCTGACCAGCTTGCTGAGACGCGAGATCTGGGTGGTGTCGATGCCGGTGGTCAGGTTGTATTGGTTGGGGCGCGTCTGCAGCGACATGACCACTTCTTCCAGGGCGGTGTTGCCGGCGCGCTCGCCGATCCCGTTAATCGTCACCTCAGCCTGGCGCGCGCCGGCCCGCAGGCCTGCCAGCGTATTGGCGGTCGCCAGACCCAGGTCGTCGTGGCAGTGCACCGAGACGATGCAGTTCTCGATACCAGGCGTGTGGGCAATGATGCCCGCGATCAGGCTGCCAAATTCGGCCGGGGTGGTGTAGCCGACCGTATCGGGAATATTGAGGGTGGTTGCCCCGGCTTCGATGGCGGCTGCCAGCACCTCGTACAGGTATTCTGGATCGGAGCGCCCGGCGTCTTCCGGGCTGAATTCTACGTCGGCGCACAGGCTGCGGGCATAGGCTACCATTTCGCGCGCGCGGGTAACAACTTCGGGGCGGGTCATTTTCAGCTTATATTGGAGATGAATATCGGAGGTGGCGATAAAAGTGTGAATGCGCGGATGAGCGGCAGGACGCACCGCTTCCCAGGCCTTGTCGATATCCCCGGCGACGGCGCGCGCCAGGCCGCAGATCACCGGCACCCGCGCGCCGTCCGCCGGGTTGCCGACCTCCACCGCGATTCGGCGCACCGCTTCCAGGTCGTCAGGCGAGGCCGCCGGGAAACCGGCTTCGATGATGTCAACCCCCAGACGGGCCAGCCCGCGCGCCACTTCCAGCTTCTCCGCGCTGGTCATGGTCGCTCCCGGAGACTGTTCTCCGTCTCGCAGGGTGGTGTCAAAAATGGTAACATAATTGTCGCTCATCGCAATCTCCTTTATAAGACGTCCATAATGCAGTTGATAACGTCCCTTGTAACAACCAACCGCCCGGGGGTCCGGGCGGTTGGTTGAACAAGGTGAATATCGTATGCTAAGGATTACTGATCCGATTGCTGAACCTTCACCGCCCGACTCGAAATTAGGCTCTCAAGCAAGAGAGCCGCAATAAGGGAGAGAAGGGACAATGCGTAGATCGAAATCATCCGGTAATCCAAAATATTGGCTTGATAATAGCAGTATCAAGATCAAAAGTCAAGTCATTTAAAAAATTTGGGGGTTGACTTTTAATCCGCACTCGGTTAAAGTATTACCATCCTATGCAAAAGTTCAGCCGCTTCTACTTTTATTATTATTACGGCGTACCTCACCTGGCTGCTGGCGGCGGAGCTTAAGCGGGATCAAACAGTTTTGGATTACTGACCTGCGACGCCAACGGCGCGCAGGTTTTTTTTGTTTTTTCAGGAGGTACGTATATGTCTGTTCGCGGAATCCGGGGTGCAACAGTGGTCGAGTGTGATGAGCCAACCGCGATTTGGATTGCCACGCGCGAGCTGTTGATGGCCATCCAATCAGCCAATCCCGGCCTGAAAACGGTCGATTTGGCCAGCGTATGGTTCTCGGCCACGCCCGACTTGAAATCGGCTTATCCGGCGGCGGCAGCGCGCCAGATGGGTTGGACTGAAGTCCCTTTGATGTGCGTTCAGGAGATGGATGTGCCCGGAAGCCTGGCGCGCTGCATCCGGGTGCTGCTGCATTGGAACACCGAGCTGCCGCAAGAAGCCGTGCAGCATGTATTTTTAGGTGAGGCCGCCGCGCTGCGGCCGGATTTGGCCAGAAAAATTTAACCGGCGCCAGTTGGAGAAGCGCTCCATTTTTACAAAAATAGTTCATCTCGCGGAGGAGACCATGGTTATCGTTATGCACGCCAACGCCACGCCAGAGGAAGTCCAGGCGGTCGTCACCCGGATTGAAGAATTGGGATTGAAGCCCCATCTTTCCACCGGGACAGAACGCACGATTATCGGTGCAATCGGCGAGGGCACCGTCGCGTCCCAATACCAGGGACAATTTATTATTCTTCCCGGCGTGGACCGGGTGATCCCCATCTCACGCCCATACAAGCTGGCATCGCGCGAATTTTGCCCGGAGAATACCCAGTTTTCGGTGGGGAATGCGGTCTTTGGGGGCGATGAAATTGTGCTGATCGCCGGGCCGTGCTCGGTGGAAAGCCGCAGCCAGACATTAGAAGTGGCCTACGCGGTCAAAGAAGCCGGGGCCACCATCCTGCGCGGAGGCGCATTCAAACCGCGTTCCTCGCCCTACTCATTTCAAGGCCTGGGTGAGGAAGGCTTAGAAATTCTGGCAGAGATCCGCCAGGTAACGGGTCTACCGGTCATCACCGAGGTAATGGCTCCCGAACAGGTGGGGTTGGTGGCTTCCTATGCCGATATGCTGCAGATCGGCGCGCGCAACATGCAGAACTTTCCCCTGCTGAACGCGGTCGGGGAAAGCCAGCATCCTGTCCTGCTGAAGCGTGGGCTGAGCGCCACCACTGAAGAGCTGTTAATGGCGGCTGAATATATCCTGGCGCGCGGCAACCGCCGCCTGGCAATTTGCGAACGCGGTATCCGCACCTTTGAGACCGCTACCCGCAATACCACAGACATCAACGCCATCCCGGTGCTCAAGCTGCAGAGCCACCTGCCGGTACTGCTGGATCCCAGCCATTCGACCGGGAACTGGCAGTATGTCAGCGCCGTGGCGCGCGCTGGCGTGGCTGCCGGGGCAGATGGATTGATTGTCGAGGTCCATGCCCACCCGGAAAAAGCTCTTTCGGACGGCGGGCAAAGCCTGAAACCGGAACGCTACGCCGAAATGGTGCGCCAGGTGCGCGCGATTGCCCTGGCAGTGGGACGATCCGTAAGGGAGTCTCATGCCGGTTGCTCAACCTGCTCGCACCCTGATCACGGCTGAAATATGATGAATGAGGATGATCCTGTTTTTTTTGCTCGCCCGAGCCTGTCAAACAGCAGGGTGGCGGTATTGGGCCTGGGTTTGATGGGCGGTTCCCTGGCCCTGGCGCTGCGCGGGCACTGCCGCCAGATCCTGGGATACGACCCCGATCCCGCAGGCCGTGGCCCTGGCAGGCGAGCGCCAGGCGGTCGACCTGGCCACGGACGATGCCCGTGCGGCGCTGGCTGAAGCCGACCTGGTGGTCCTGGCAGCGCCGGTCCGGGCAATCCTGCACCTCCTGTCAGACCTGCCGGAGCTTCACCCCGGCCGGGCGGTGGTGATCGACCTTGGTTCCACCAAACAGAAAATCGTGGAAGCCATGGACTGCCTGCCGGAGCGTTTCGATCCGGTCGGCGGGCACCCCATGTGCGGCCGCGAGAAGGGCGGCCTGGCGGCAGCGGACAAAGATTTGTTCCATGAACGCACCTTTGCCTTCACCGCGTTGGGACGCACATCCGTCGTATGCCCGCCGCCTGGCAGAGGAGCTGGCTCAGGCCGTGGGAGCGCGCCCGTTGTGGTTGGACGTGGAAACGCACGACCGTTGGACGGCCGCCTCCAGCCACCTGCCCTACCTGGTGGCAAACAGCCTGGCTGCGTCCACCCCGCGTGAAGTTGCTCCGATGATCGGGACGGGCTTTATCAGCACTACCCGCCTGGCAGTTTCGCCGGTTGACATGATGCTGGACGTGGTTCTGACCAACCGGGCAAACGTCATCCAGGCCTTGCGCTGCATGCGCGGGCGGCTCGACCAGGTGGAGCGCTGCCTGGAAGAGGGGGATGAAGACGCTTTACGCATCCTGCTGCAAGATGGGGCTGACCAGCGTGTACGTCTCGTCCCAACGCCCCTCTAGCTGCGGGGTGCCGAGCTGCGTTATATTTTAGCTTTTTGCTGGCTGCTGACCGGTTGAGAAGCTTGAAAAACCGTTCGCGATTTCACGGACCCCGCAACATGATGTTGGGAGTTATTTTATGGCTAAGCCACAAAATAACACCCCAAACATCATATTAGATTAAGGAGCTACCGAGAATGAAACTGACCATCCATCCAGGGCGGCCATTACAGGGAGAAATCAGGCTGCCGGGAGATAAATCGCTCTCCCACCGGGCGGCGCTCTTTGCTGCGCTGGCCGATGGGGAAAGCCAGGCGGAGAATTTTTTGGTTTCCGGGGTTACTGCGGCCATGCTGCGCTCGCTGACCGGCATGGGAGTCGCCTGGAAGCTGGACGGCACCACTCTGACCGTCATTGGGCACGGTCTGGACGGGCTGCACCCCGCGCAGAACGCGCTGGACTGCGGTAATTCCGCTACCACCCTGCGCCTGCTGGCAGGGGCAGTGGCTGCCGCCGGGATTCCAGCAGTGCTGGACGGTTCGCCCGGCCTGCGCCGCCGGCCGATGCAGCGCATCGTAATACCCTTGCAGTTAATGGGGGCCGCCGATCACCACCGCCGAAGGTGGGGGCGCTCCCCTGGTGATGGCCGGACGCCCCCCGGCTGAGCCGCTGAAAGCTCTGCGCTATACCCTGCCGGTGGCCAGCGCCCAGGTGAAAACCTGCCTGATGCTGGCGGCCCTGGCCGGCGACGGTCCAAGCGTCCTGATAGAGCCATCTCTTTCACGCGACCACAGCGAACGCATGCTGTCCAGTCAGGGGGTAGCGGTGCGCTCTTATCACACCCCGGACGGCCCGGCGGTCGAAATCACGCCGCCCATCGGCCAGCTGGCGCCCCTGCGAATGCAAATTCCCGGCGATTTCTCTGCAGCCGCATTTTTGCTCGTGGCGGCGCTGGCTGCCCCGGGAAGCGATATTTTGCTGCACAACATCGGTTTGAACCCCACCCGCACCGGCCTGCTGGCTGCCTTGCAAGAAATGGGCGCGGATATCACTGTTCTTAATCCGCGCCAGTCTTCCGGCGAGCCTGCAGGTGACCTGCGGGTGCGCCACAGCCGGCTGCACGGCGTGACCATCGCTGGGTCCAGGGTTGTCGATATGATCGACGAATTTCCGGTTTTCGCGGTGGCGGCGGCTCTCGCCGAAGGCCAAACGGAAGTATGCGATGCCAGCGAGCTGCGTTACAAAGAATCGGACCGCATCAGCGCATTGTGCGCCGAGCTGCGCGCCCAGGGCGCAGCTGTGACCGAAAAACCGGATGGGTTTATCATTGAAGGCAGCGGCGCCGTCACCGGCGGCGCTGCCGCCGACCCGCACGGCGATCACCGCCTGGCGATGTCGCTGGCAGTCCTGGGTCTGGGCGCAGAGCGCAGCCTGGCAGTGCAAAGTGCGGATATTATTGGTGAATCATTTCCAGAGTTCACAGATACACTGCGATCGCTGGGCGCAAGGATTGAGCAATCATGATAACGAACATTCCCCTGCAGCTGGGCCTGATCGGTTACCCTTTGGGACACAGCCTATCACCGCAATTGCATCACGGGGCGCTGAAGGCAATGGACCTGCCCGGTGAATACCGCCTGTTTCCCATTGCGCCGCTGCCGGAAGGGCAGGAGGCGCTGTGCCGCCTGATCGAACGCCTGCGGCGCGGCGAGCTGGCGGGATTAAATGTAACGATCCCCCATAAGCCCAACGTGCTGCCGCTTCTCGATGAGCTGACACCCCTGGTGCGGCGAACAGGGTCGGCCAATACCTTGGTTATGCGTGCAGGCCGGTTGATCGGCGATACAACCGATGTGCCCGGTTTTCTGGCCGACCTGGATGGCTGGCTGCCGCCTGAAATGGAGTCAGGGAGGAAAGTATTGGTCCTCGGCGCAGGAGGGTCGGCGCGAGCGGTGGTGGTTGCGCTGCAAGAAAGAGGCTGGCAAATAACCCTGGTGGCGCGGCGCATCGCCCAGGCGGAAGAATTGGCGGCCAGCCTGGGCGGTTCGTTCGAGATCGTATCCCTGGAGTCAGGCCATTTGGCCAGGAGCAGGGAGGTTTCTTTGATCGTCAATACTACCCCGGTTGGAATGTATCCCGAGGTTGGGGGCTGCCCCTGGCCCGCGGAACTGCCCCTTCCGCGAGGCGCGGCGGTTTACGACTTGATCTATAACCCGGCTGAAACGGCCCTGCTGCGCCGGGCGCGAGAAGCAGGGCTGCCGGCGCGCAATGGATTGGGGATGCTGGTTGAACAGGCGGCGCTTTCATTAGAGCAGTGGAGCGGGAGAATCGTGCCGCGTGAGGCAATGTGGGAGGCAGTGCAATGAGCTTGCGATTTTTAACCGCCGGGGAATCACATGGCCCCGGGTTGACGGCGATCTTGGAGGGCTTGCCGGCCGGGTTGGCCCTCGACGCTGAAATTCTCAACCGGGAGCTGGCTCGCCGCCAGGCCGGTTATGGAGCCGGACCGCGCATGAAGATGGAACAGGATCAGGCAAAGATCCTGGGTGGAATCATGGAAGGCAAAACTACCGGCGCCCCACTGGCCCTGTTTATCGAAAATAAAGACCATGCCCGCTGGCTGGGGCGCGCGGTAGAGGCTTTTCCCATCCCGCGCCCCGGGCATGCCGACCTGACCGGGGCGATAAAATACGGGTACAGCGATCTGAGGCCCGCCCTGGAACGCGCTTCAGCCCGAGAGACGGCGGCCCGCGTGGCGGTCGGAGCGGCTTGCAAACACCTGCTGGCGCGGTTTGGTATCCGCGTCGGCGGCTATGTCAGCGCCATCGGCCAGGTGCAGGCTGACCTGACCGAAATGCCGTTGGAAACGCGCATCGAGCAGGCCGAAAGCAGCGATGTGCGCTGCCCCGAACCTAGTGCCAGTGAGGCCATCCAGGCAGCGATCCGCCAGGTGATGCTGGAAAAAGACACCCTGGGCGGTGTGGTCGAGGTCGCCGCTATAGGCCTGCCGCCGGGATTGGGATCCTTTGTGCAGTGGGACCGCCGGCTGGAAGTTAGGCTGGGGGCGGCCCTGTTGAGCATCCCTGCCATCCGCGGGGTAGAGATTGGCCCGGCGTTCGAGAACGCGCGTCTGCGCGGGACCCAGGCTAATGACCCCATCCGGCTGGAAAACGGCGAACTGGTGCGCCCCGCGCTGCGCTCCGGCGGCCTGGAAGGGGGCGTGACCACCGGGCAGCCCCTTGTTTTGCGGGCGGCGATGAAACCCATCCCCACCACGCTCACCCCACAGCCCTCGGTGGATCTGTCCACCGGTCAGGAAATCGACACTCATTACGAACGATCCGATTTTTGCCCGGTGCCGCGTGCCGTACCCATCCTGGAAGCGATGGTTGCCTTTGTGCTGGCGGATGCGCTGATCGAAAAACTGGGCGGGGATTCCCTGGACGAGATGCTGCCGCGTTTCGCGGCCTTGCGCCAGGGAAAACTGAGCGATTTGAAAATCGACGGGCAGGAGCATATTTTTTGGCCCGCCTGATCTTTCCTTCAGGTTGAACAGCTAGTCGGCCCCCTGGGCCCAGGCGCGCTACGCGGGCCAGGGCTGGCGGCGACCACGCACGCGAAGGGGCGAAGAACGGGCCTTCGCAATGACCAATTCATCAAAAAAGCTGGTCGCGCTGGTGCGGACCACGCAATACGATGACTGGAGTGTTTTTTTGAAATCGCTACGCGATTTCAAAAAAACACTCCATAACATCATATAAGGATTTACTTATACTCATGGCAGATTTTTCTGAACCGATCTTATTCTTATACGGGCCGCCGGGAAGCGGCAAAACCTCGACCGGGCAGCACCTGGCAAAGGCTTTGAACCTGCCTTTTTTCGATCTGGATCACGAAATCACCCTCCAGGCGATGCAGTCCATCCCGGAGATTTTCGCCCGTGAAAAAGAAAGCGGGTTTCGCGCCCGCGAAACGGCGGCATTGAACGCCGCCATCACCCGCGGACCGGCGGTGATTGCGCTGGGCGGTGGTTCGCTGCTCGACCCGCGCAACCGGGAAGCGGCCGAGCAAGCCGGCAAGGTCATCTGCCTGACCGCACCGCGGATGGTGCTGGCAGAGCGCGTGCGCAAGCTGGAGGGAACGCGTCCCCTCCTGGGTAAAGCCGCCGAACTGGAAAATCGCCTGGAGGCGCTGCTGGCAGCGCGCGCCGAGCATTACGCGTCATTCTCTGAACAGATTGACACCCAAGCTGTCTCGGCTGAACGATCGGCATGGGAAATCCAGGTGCGGCTGGGGATGTTCTATGTCACCGGAATGGGCAAAGGCTACGATGTGCGCGTATTATCCGGCGGCCTGGACCAGCTTGGATTCCTGATGAAGGCGCGCCATTTAGCCGGGCCGGTGGCGTTGGTCAGCGACGATCATGTAGCCCCGCTGCATGCTGCCCGGGCAGCCAGCTCACTAGAAGCGGCCGGGTACACCCTGGCGCACATCAACCTGCCGGCGGGTGAAGCCAGCAAATCGTTGGCTGCGGCAGCCAGCCTGTGGGAAGAATTCTTGCGCGCCGGTCTGGAACGCGGCAGCACGGTAGTGGCGTTGGGCGGAGGGGTGATCACCGACCTGGCGGGTTATGCCGCGTCAGCCTACCTGCGCGGCGTGCGCTGGGTATCGGTTCCCACCAGCCTGTTAGGTATGATTGATGCCAGTCTGGGCGGCAAGACCGCCATCGACCTGCCGCAGGGTAAGAACCTGGTGGGAGCCTTCCACCCCCCCGCGCTGGTGCTCGCCGATACGGAAACTTTACATACCCTGCCGCCAGCGGAGCTGCGCAACGGGCTGGCGGAGGTCCTCAAACACGGCATACTACGCGATCCCGGCTTATTCGCCGCCTGTGCTCGCGGTTGGGATGCGCTGCAAGCTGAAGATTGGCCCGCGCTGGTGAGCCGGGCGATGGCTGTCAAGGTGCAGTACATCCAGAACGATCCGTACGAGCAAGGCGAAAGGGCCGCGCTCAACCTGGGCCATACGATTGGCCATGCCGTCGAGCAGGCTTCGGGGTTTCGCCTGCGCCACGGCGAAGCGGTCTCCATCGGTATGGTCGCGGCAGCCCGTCTGGCTGTCAGGGCAGGGATGGCGGAACCCGGGTTGGTGGATCAGATCCGCGGCGCGCTGGTTGGACTGGGCCTGCCCGTCTCCATGCCCGCCAAAATGAACACGGATGAGGTGCTGGCAATGGTGCAAATGGACAAGAAAAAACGGGACGGTCAGCTGCGCTTCGTGCTGCCGGTGAAGATCGGCGAGGTATGCCACGGCGTGCCGCTGCAACTGGACGCCCATGCCCTGAGTGAGGTGACAAAATGATCCCGGTGCTGGTGCTGCACGGACCGAACCTGAATTTATTGGGCACGCGCGAACCTGAAATTTACGGGCGCATGACCCTGGATGAGATCAATAAACTGCTGGTCGAGAGCGGGGCTGAATTGAGCCTTGAGGTGCGCGCCTATCAATCAAACCATGAAGGCGGCTTAATCGATGCCCTGCACGATGCCCGGAGCTGGGCAAAAGGGATCGTATTGAACGCCGCCGGCTACACGCATACTTCGGTGGCGCTGCGGGATGCCATCACCGCCGTTCACCTGCCCACGATTGAGGTGCACCTATCCAATACCCAGGCGCGCGAAGAATTCCGTCATCGTTCGTTGATTGCCCCGGTCTGTGTGGGCTCGATCGCCGGGTTTGGGGTGCAGTCTTACCTGCTGGGCTTGCGCGCTCTAGCAGGGATTCTACAAAACGCAAAATAATTCAACGCCGCGAAAGCTCCTCATATACTTGCTGGTAATACAGGCAGTTTCCGACCGGCGTGTTGGCGGGAATATGATTGCCCACTGCCAGGAAGAAGCCGGGGCAGCCTTTGCCCAGGTTGACGCAGCATTCGATCTCGCCCCGAATTTGCGCCTTCGATCCGCTCAACAAGATGCGCGTATCGGCATCTCCAGGTGAACCGCCGCCCAGCCATCTGCTAATGACATCCGTCCCTCCGCTGTTGCGCATCGGGTAATGCTCTTCAATTCTAAGTTAATATGACCAAAGATAGTGCTGAAATGTTCTTTTTTGCACCTTTTCGGATTGGCAAGATTGTGCTACTATACACCTTAATCTAGCATTAGAATTAGGACTAGATTAATTTTGACTTACACTCGGCCGGCTTTAATAGCCAACGCATTATAAATACAAGTTAATACGAAGGTTTTGACAATTGCCACTTGATATAGGTATATTGCCCTTCCTGTAGAATCACATAATGCGGAAAACGCCATTCGCCAGATGACGAGTGTTGTGGTATTTTATTATTGTCAACCACTATTTTTAGTTCTTTCTGTGAGACAAAAGATGACTACATGGATCCAACGTTTAACAAACCATGAAAGTAATTTTGCAGAGCTGGTCCAGGAAATCGGACAGTCCACTGCAGAACCCATCGATCTTGACGCGTTCTGCGAAAGATTTCTAAAGCAGATCAACGAAACCCTGCAGCCTCACAGCAGCGGATTGTTCCTGAAGCAAAAAGCTGCTGGGCGATTTCACCTTTATGCCCGGGCCGGTCTTGCGGTGAACGATACAGCGCTCGACTTAAATCATCCTCTGCCGGCCTATTTCCGCAAGAACCACCAACCGCTCAATGCCATTGATCTGGATGTGCTGCCGCAGTTTCGCGCGCTGTGGGAGCAAGAACGTAAAATGCTGCTAGATCTCAATGCGCAGTTGTACTTTCCCTTGAAAGCCAGCGGCGATCTGGTGGGAATTCTAATACTGGGCAGTAAGCGTTCTGGGGGCGATTACACGGCCAACGAAGTGCAGAATTTGTCCTTACTGGCAAACCAGGCTGCATTGATCATTCGTTTAAAATACCTGAGTACGGCCGAATCTCGCTACCAACAGGAAGCCGAGGCGATGCAAGAGGCCATGTCAGAAATCACCGCTCAAAGCGAACTGCAGGATTCACTGGAGCGAACTCTACAGCATATACACGAAGCGTTCGCCTACGATACTGCCTATATTGCCCTGCTCCACGCAGACCAGCTGGTGATCAATGCTGCTCGTGGATTTGAACCCGCGAAAAATTTTCTGGATTACAGTTTCCCGATCGACAAAAACCTTCCATTTCAGGCAATCCTGGAAAGCCGCGAGTCACTGCTGGTGGAGAATACCAGTCTGGATGGGCGCTTTAAATCATTCGGCGGACTTCCTGTTTTAAGAGCCTGGTTGGGCGTTCCGTTGATTTACCAGGGAGAAGTAAGCGGGTTACTGGCGATGAGCAGCGAGAAAATGGATGGTTTCCAGGTTAACCCGGCCCGCATGGGTTTGGTGCAGGCGCTGGTGAACCAGGCAGCAGTGATCGTCAGAATTAACCATCTGATCAAGGTTGAGAACCAACAGCGTCAGCTGGCTGATATTTTGAAAAATATTTCCGGCGAGGTAAGCAGCATTAGAGATTATGACCAGATGCTGGATTTCTTCATGGAACGCATCAGTAAGGTCTTACCGGCAGATATCATCATGTTGTTCTTAAAAGAAGCTGGGCAGATGGACCTGGCCCGAACCAGCCTGGGGGCAGATCTTGATCCATTCCTGGGTAAAACCGCTCACGAACCGGCTTTTGAAGCTTCAGCTTATGCCAACTTGCATTACCTGATCAACAAGGATCAACCCGTGGTGATCACGGATACGGAAAAGGATCTCGACTGGGTGTTAGGCCCCATCGCGATCCGCTCCTGGGCAGGCGCTCCGGTCATATCTGAAGGCGAGATGGAAGGGTGTTTTACTTTTTCCAGCCTGAAACCCGGCGTCTACCAGGCGGAACTCAGAGAATTGTTGACCATTTTTAGCGAACAGACCGCGCTGGCATTGAGAAATTTCCGGTTGAATAGTGAAGTGCACCAACTGACAGTTGAAGATGAGCTGACCGGGCTTTTCAACCGGCGGCACTTTATGGATTTGGGCGAACGCGAGTTCCGAAAAGCAAAACGCTTCCAGCGCCAACTCTCGGTCATGATCGTAGATGTTGACCAGTTCAAGAAAGTCAACGAAACGTATGGCGAAAACGCGGGCAACCAGGTGCTGCGTAACATCGCCAATGTGATCAAAACCAATGTTCGCAATGTGGATATTCCGACCCGCTACCAGCATGAAGAATTCGCGGTGCTTTTGACCGAAACCGATCGAGCAGGGGCAGAGATCATCTCTGACCGCTTGCGTGAATTGATCGCGGAAATACCCAATATAACGACCGCCGGGTTGGTGAAAATCACGGTCAGCATTGGGGTGGCTGTCATGGATGTGGACACATCCAACCTGGCCGAACTGATGAATACCGCCGTCCTCGCAATGGATGAAGCAAAACGCACCGGAAGGAACCGGATTGTGGTTTATCCAAAAAAATCCAGCTAACTTCAAGCCTTGTTTCACCGGAGTCAATAGATGAGCGAAAATAAATTGATGGTTGATGCCTTTTCCGAAATCGCTCCCCACTATGAGCAGGTAGTAGATGGCGAACTGCGAAAATTCTGGGGATGGAGCTACGACGGATTTATCGATCAACTAATCAACCATACCCCGTTGGGGGGAAACGACCTGGTGTTGGATATCGCCAGCGGTACCGCGGTGATCCCTCTTAAACTGATAGAAAAGAGAAAGACCACCGGCAAAATCATTGGCCTGGATATCACTTATGCTATGCTTGAAAAAGGCAAGCAGAAAATTACCAAGCGCGGCGCAAATGGTCAGATATCACTGGTGTGCGGGAATGCCCTCGCCATGCCGCTGCGCAGCGGGACTTTTGACACCATTGTGTGCGGATTAGCTACCCATCATCTGAATGTCGGCATTCTACTGGATGAGATGCGTCGTTTGCTGCGGCCAGGGGGAAATCTGACCATCGCGGATGTAGGCGGGGCTTCAACCTGGCGCGTACCGGTAGTTAACACCTTAATCCGCACGGCAACTTTCCTATATTTTCTGCCCAAAGAGGGGTATGCCCGGGCCAGGATTGAGTCAAGCGCTTTATCGAATGTATTAACCCCAACCGAATGGAAAAATCACCTGTCTGACCGGCTTTTCCAGTCGATCCAGGTCAAAGAGCTGCCGAAAAGCAATTCCTGGGCCCCCGCTCCATTAATGATGAAAGCGATTAAAGTTACATAGGAGGGTCGTGATGACAGCCGCAGTTGAATACTTGCGAAAAGGGCAAAAGGAGTTATTTTGGAAGAAATGCTGTGGATTTCTTGATTTAACCATCGATGAATTCATGCATATCCAGGAACGCTTGCTTTTAGAACAAATCAAGTTAATCTCAGACAACCCGGTCGGAAAGCATTTCCTGGGCGAGCCCGCTCCGCGCAGCATCGAGGAATTTCGCTGGAAAGTGCCCATTACCACTTACGAAAATTACGAACAGTTTTTTGAGAATGAAAACCGATCTTACCCGGACACAGTAGCATGGTCCCATACTTCAGGGCGATCCGGAAAATATAAGTGGGTCCCCTACACCCGGCGCTCGTATCAAAAATTGGGCGAGCGGGTACTGTCAGGAATCGTCCTGGCAGCAGCACATGAACGCGGCGATATCCGCATTAAAGAAGGGGATGTGCTGGTCTACAACACGCCACCGAGACCCTATATCAGCGGAATCGTGCTTCAGGCATTGGGTGAAGAGTTTCATTTCCATTTCGTACCTGATATGGACAAAACCGAAGATATGGAATTTCAAGCCCGGATTGCGAAGGGTTTCAGTGAAGGGATGCGTTCAGGGATCGATATTCTGGGCTCGATGTCGGCGGTTCTGGTAAAAATGGGCGAACAGTTTGCCAAGGGCGCCAACTCCCGCAAATTATCACCGGCGATGCTCAATCCCAGGATCCTGTTCCGCATGGTCCGCGGCGCCATACGCGCAAAAATGGCGGGCCGCCCCATGCTGCCGCGCGACCTCTGGAAAATTAAAGCCATGCCGTGCGGCGGTGCCGATACTGGTATCTACCGGGATAAAATTACCTATTATTGGGGGGTAGAGCCTTACGAACAATACGGCAGTACCGAAGAGGGTGCCATTGCCACCCAGCTCTGGAACAAGAAATATATGACCTTCTTCCCGGATGCAGCATTCTATGAATTTATCCCGGAAGAAGAATGGATAGAATGGAAACGGGACCCCTTCTACATTCCTAAGACAGTTTTATTCAATGAAGTCGTCCCGAATAAGCGGTATGAAATAGTAATTACCAATTTATACGGAAAACCGCTACTCCGTTACCGGACTTATGATATTATTGAATTTCCAGTGATCGATGATCCTGAAACTGGTGTACACTTACCTCAGATGTCTTTCGTGGGCCGGGCAATGGATTTCATTGACCTCGCAGGGTGGACCGGATTAATTGATGAGCGAATGGTATGGCAAGCAATTGTAAATACTGGTATAAAATATGTAGATTGGGCGATTCGTAAAGAAACGGCGGACAACAAGCCTTACCTGAGACTGTATATCGAACCGATCGACATCTTCGAATCGGAGCCGATACAGCAAAAGGTGCACGCGGCGATGAAGGATCTGAATCCTTTTTACGCCGATTACGAAAACATGCTCGAAAAACGCCCCCTGGAAGTAACCCTGCTCGCCCCGGGCACCTTCCAGAGTTATATGGTTGAAAAACAAAAAGCAGGTGCTGATCTTTCGCATTTAAAACCTGCCCATATGAACGCACCAGAGGATGTCATCCAAATGCTGCTTAATTGCAGCGGTGGCTGCAAGAGCATGAATTAACGGCAAAGTTCCTCTGGTAGGAGCGAACCGTTAATGGATTTTTCTCTTTCAACATTGGTCACTTTTGTAGCGCTGATTTATTACAGCGCACTATTAGTGATCATCATACGGCAACGCCCCTATTCGCGGGTACAGATGCTTTTCGGTCTGTACCTGCTTTCTATGATCATATGGAGCTTTGCCGCTTTTATGATCTTTTCCAATGTCGATGGAACGGCAACGCTGTTTTGGAACCGCTTCCTGATCGTTGGATCGATGGGAATGCCGATCGCCTTCTACGGCTTTGTCATGTCTTTTCTTGGCAAATATCGCCGGCTTTGGGTCAGGATCAGCATTCTCAGCTACATCGTGATGCAAATCGTGAATTTATCCGGGCTGGTTGTCACCCAAGCAGTCGTTGAAAACAAACAGCTCATTAATGAATACGGCCCGGGGCTGCCCATCGTCAGCACTTTCTGGATTTTCTTTATTGGTTTCTCAACGTTTGAACTGATCCGGGAATACCGCCGTTCCAAGGATGTTACCTACCGCAACCGGCTGCGCTACCTGCTGCTGACCATCATTGTCATTTTCTCCGGTAATCTCACCAATCTGACCTCATTAAAAAGTTTGCCAACGGATGTCGCTGCCAACATTGTTTCGGCAATGTTGATCACATTCGCTATTCTAAGACACCACCTGCTGGATATATCGGCGGTAGTGCGGAAAGGCGTGCTGTATTCGATTCCAACCATGATGATCGGTGCCACTTATTTCCTGGCGATTCAAAGCATGCTGATGTTGTTTCCGGGGATTAAAGGGTTTGATCTTTTCCTTTTTTCGCTTACTGCGGCCATTTTAACCGCCTTGATCATCCAACCTTTTCTCAATCAGGCCCAGATATGGATCGACCGCATGTTTTTCCGCGAAAAATATGACGCCAGCGTGATGCTTGAACGCATCAGCCGTAACGCGGCCCACTTATTGGACCTGGAATCGATCACCAAATTTATTTTGAGCGAAGTCACTCAAACCCTTCACATCCGCAAAGGCGCGATCCTGATTAAGCGCCAGGACGGCGGGTATTATACGCTCACCAGCCAGATCGGATTTGAAGACACGGCCAATATTATTTGGGAGTTTAGCCATCCGGTCGTTGGAATCCTGTCAAGCAGGGACAGCCCCGTGACCCGTTTCGATATGGAAGCTTTGCTCATCACCAAAACGGTGTCTCCTGAAACACGTGCTGAGCTGGACCAGATTGGCGGTGAGCTCTTCATCCCGTTGAAAGCCAAGGATGAGCTGGTAGGCATTTTCATATTGGGTATAAAACTCTCAGAGCTGACTTATTCTGAAGATGATGAATTGACTTTAGCCACGTTAGCTAACCAGACGGCTGTTGCAATTGAAAATGCGCGTCTTTACTCGGCCGAACAAAACCGGCGCGAGGAGTTGGACGCATTATACGAACTGACCCGCCAGCTGGTCGCCACCAATGAAGTGAATACCGTCATTCAGAATACTACTCATCATGTGGTGACCAGCGCCCACGTCACGTTCTCTCGCATCCTTACCCCGGATGACCGCGGTGGATTTTACTGCAGGGCGGCTTATCCCATTCGCAACATCTCCTACAACCTGGGGGTAGAACGTTTTGAACCCCAGATAGCGCTGCCTTATTATGAATTCGCGATCAAACAGCATGAACCGGTATTCATCAACCGCAGCGATCCGGGAATAACCGACGAGGTCTCCAAAGCGTTAATGCTTGACCTGGCGAATACCCTCTGCATGTGCCCGTTGAAAGTCAGCGGGGAAATTTTAGGATTGCTGATCCTGGGTGAACGGCGGGAAGCAAATCGCGAGCCGTTTGACGCCGATAAGATGCGCCTGATCAGCGCCATCGCCGACCAGGCTGCGAATGCGCTGCAGCGGGCAAACATGCACGAGCAGATGGAAAACACCTTCCTGGAAACGGTATTAGCCCTGGCAAACGCCATGGACGCCCGCGACACCTATACCAACAACCACAGCCAGCGCTTGAGCACCATGGCAGAAATTTTGTGCCGCGAGGTCAACGGAAGTGAAGACGAGGTGTGGGCGGTACATTGGGCCGGGATGCTGCACGATATAGGCAAGATTGGCGTTCCAGACCAGATTTTACGAAAGAAGGGCCCTCTTTCCGCGGAAGATTGGGTCATGATGAAAAAACATCCGGATATCGGCGCGCGCATCGTTGCGCCGGTGAAAAAGCTGGGGAATGTTGCGCCCCTGATCCGGGCACACCATGAACGATACGACGGCACCGGATATCCGGAACGACTGAAAGGCAAGGACATCCCATTGGGCGCGCGCATCCTGTCGATTGCCGATGCATTTACCGCCATGACCGATGACCGGGTATATCACCGGCCGCTGTCCCAAAGTGAAGCGATCCTTGAGCTGCGCAATAAAAAGGAAATCCAGTTTGACCCGGAACTGGTGGAGGTGTTTATTTCCCTGCTGGAGCGGGGCGTCTTTCCGCGACGTAGTGAATTAGAAATCATTACCAGCAAAAAAGACTGATGAGTAGTGTACGAGAAGATTTTGCATGGGTGTTTTTCCCGCCATCCGCGGAAAAAACACCCATAATTTATTTTTTTTACTGAATTTTTAACACAAACGCATGATCGCACGGCGGTTGGTCCGGCATTCGCACGTGCAGCCCATCACCGGCTGCGGTCCAATCCAGCTTCCCGCTGCCCAGCATTTCCACCGAATTTACCGTTTGCCTACCAACACCCTCTGCCAGTGAGCGGATTGTGATTGATGCGCCGGAACCCGGCCATCCAAGGCAAACCGCGTAGATAGCGCCGTCTTTGGCGGTGAAACGAATATCATCCGCGGTAAAAACCTGGCGGTGGGTATCGGTGAACTGGCCTTCGGGCACCTCCGTTGGCCCTTCACCAAAATGCACCCAGGGACGCGTGCCGTAAATTGCTTCACCGTTAACCTTCAACCATCGCCCAATTTCCAGCAAAATGCTTTGTTCTTCCTCAGGGATGGTGCCGTCTGCCCTGGGCCCGATGTTAAGTAGCAGAGCGCCGTTCTTGCTCACCACATCTACCAGGTCATGGACGATATCGCGGGAGTTCTTATAATCTTGGTGGCTGATATGGCCCCAAGAATTTTTCGAAACCGAGGTATCGTTCTGCCACAAGGTGGGACGGATGTCCTTGAGCTGCCCGCGCTCGATATCCAGCACTGCGGTGCCCTCAGGAAAAGCTAGATGCTTATAGTTGATGGCAACACCCTTGTTCCATTGGACTCCGCGATTATAGTAATACGCGGCGAAAGTCTTGAGGTAGGGCGCAAAACATTTTTGCTCGATCCACCAGTCGAACCAGACCAGTTGGGGCTGGTATTTATCGACCAGCTCGCAGGTACGGGCCAGCCAATCGTCTAGGTAACCTGGAGTCGGCCGAGGCTGAGAATCCAATTCATGGTGACCACCGGGCAGCGGTTGAGCAGGACCGTAAAAATCAGCATAAGCTGGGTCCTGAACATCAGAGGGAAAACCCATCCCTCCGTTCATAAACCACCAATGCTCCGCGCGGTGGCTGGAGACACCAAAGACCAATCCCCGCTTGCGGAGGGCATTTGCCAGCTCACCGACAATATCTCTACCAGGGCCCATTTTCGCCGCAGTCCAGCGCGAATATGAGCAATCGTACATGGGAAAGCCGTCGTGATGTTCGGCCACTGGAACGACAAATCGCGCCCCGGCGCGCTGGAAAAGGTCAGCCCAGGCAGTGGCATCAAAGTGTTCCGCCTTAAATTGAGGGATGAAATTTTTATAACCAAACTGGTCCTGCGGTCCGTAAACGGCCCGGTGGTACGCAAAGGCTGTCTGGGTGGGCAGGTACATGTTGCGCGGGTACCACTCGTTCCCAAACGCCGGTACGCAGTACAACCCCCAATGAATAAAGATCCCGAACTTGCCATCCTGGTACCAAAAAGGAGCCGAGAAGCTTTTCAATGAGTCCCAATTGGGCTGAAACGGTCCCCCGGCAGCGACCCGGCGAATCTGGTTGACCGCTTTTTTTACCAACGGTTGCGCCTTTGGATCCATGTTCCCTCCACTTTATCGAAAATAACCATCGACAGGTATTATCGCATTCTTTCTAAAACAGTTTTTAGCAGCTGGGGAAAATCGGTAAAGATACCGCTGGCTCCTGCCGATATCAAGGTCTTGAACGTAGGCTCGTCGTTGACTGTCCAGATGTACACCTTAAACCCCTGCTCGCGCAGCGGGCGGATCGCTGAGGCAGTGATCGCTTTCACGGACGGATTGTAAGCCTGGGCGCCTAATTTGCGCAGCAGGGCCGCCGGGTCGGGATCGGCAGCCTGCACCAGGGCGGCGGTAGCAATCGCCGGGTTGAAGTTCTTCACCTGCTGGATATAGCCGTGGTTGAAAGAAGAGATCAACACCTGTGCGGACATCCCCAGCTCATCGACCAGCGCCACCGTCTTCTGGACGATGGTCGCATCCGCCGCGAAGCCAGCAGCATCTTTAATCTCCACATTGACCTTCCACCGGTTGTCTCGGGTGAAAACCAGGGCTTCGCGTAAGGTTGGTATCGGTTCGCCCTTGTATTTTCCCAATTCTGCCTGGGAAACCGCCCCGGCAGCGATTTGCTTGAACGGGTCCTTCTCAATAAACCAGGAGCCAAAATCCAGCTGGCGCAGTTCCGCCAGGGTGAACTCGTAGACGGGTGTCTGCTGCCGGCCGGGAAAGATAGCGGCAACATTGGAGGTGCGCTCGAGTGTATCGTCGTGCAGCACCACCAGCTCGCCGTCTTTGGTCATCGCCACGTCCAACTCCCACCAATCAGCGCCGATTTCCAGGGCTTTGCGCGCCGCGGCCAGGGTATTTTCTGGCGCCAGTGAGCGCGCGCCGCGGTGGGCAATATTTAACGTTTTTTGAACCGGTTCCATTGAGCTTACCTCAGAAGATTCCACTGCCGCCGGGACTGATCCGGCTGGGACGGATCCCGTCTGCTGCGCCGTGCCAGGGGCGCAGCTCGCCATTAAAAGGACTGTGATCCACATCGACCCCACGATCAACTTCGAACGAAAAATGCCCATACCTGCCTCCGACAGCAAGGTGGGTTTTACCCGGCGTACCGGGTAAAACCCACCCGAAATCGAAACCGAATACCCGTCGAAAGGGTTACTTCAATCCCATCGTCAGGTTGTACTCGGTGATGGCATCGGTGACCGACTTAGCGGCTTTATCCAGCGCTTCCTGGATAGTGCCCTTACCGGCCAGCACTTCTTCGATCATGGTCTCTACCGTGGCGCGAGCCTGCGGGAAGACGCCGATCAGCCCACCCTGGGTGAAGGTGTTGAGTGGGGCAATGTGCAGCTGTTCGACCGCGGTGTTGAACTGCGGATACTTGGCGACCCAATCCTTATCCAGCTGCTCGTTGTAAGCCGCCTTGCGGATCGGATAGTAGCCGGTCGCCGTGTGCCAGTAAGCCTGGTTCGCGGGCTGAGACTGGTACTTGATGAACTCCCAGGCGCAGTCCTGCTCGGCCTGCGGGCGGTTGTTGATAATCCACAGCGAGGCGCCGCCGATGATCGTACCGGATTTCGCGTAAGCTTCTTCGTTGGGCCGCGGGAAGAAGGCTGTGCCCATCTCAAACTTGCCCTTCGATCCGTCTAACATGGCGCGCACCTGTGCGGTAGACTCGAGCATCATCGCGGCCTGACCCGCCAGGAATGCATTGCGCGAGTTGACGGTCGGCCGGCCAGTGTTCGCCAGGATGCCCTCATCGTACATGGCCTTCCACCACTTCATGATTTCCAGACCCTCGGGACCGTTGAACACGGCCTTGGTGGCGAACTTCTCACGCCCGTTGCCGTTGTCCACATAGTTCGCGCCCGAAACGGCCATGAACTGTTCGAAAAACCAGCCGTAAATCGCGATGTTGATGCCGGCAACCGTGACCTTGCCTGAGGCGTCTTTCTGGGTCAGCTTGCGCGCGGCCGCAGCCACTTCTTCAAAGGTACGCGGCGGTTTGGTGGGATCCAGCCCGGCTGCCTTGAACATGTCCACGTTGAAATACAACATGGGGTTCGAAGTGTTGAAGGGCATGGAATACAGCTTATTGTCGACCGAGTAATACCCCAGCACGTTCTTCTCGAGGTCGGAGACATCATACTTTTCTTTGTCGATGTAGTCCTGCACCGGGGTGATCACTTTGAGGTCGATCATCTGGCGGGTGCCAATGTCGAAGAGCTGGACCAGCGCCGGGGTATCCTTGCTCTGCAGCCCGGCTTTCAGCTTGTTCAGTGAATCATCGTAGGAACCCTGGTAGATCGGGGTCACGTGGCACTTCTGCTGCGAAACGTTGAATTCGTTGGCGAACTTGACGATCGCCGAGCCGCCCGGATCGCCCATGCTGTGCCAGAAACTGATCTTGGTCGCCCCCGCCGCCGCGGCAGCGATCGTAGCCGTTGGGGCAGGAACTTTGGTAGCAGGGACAGCAGTAGCCCCAGCCGGTGGTTGGGTTGCTTCCGGCGCCTTCGTGGGCGCGGTGGTAGCTGCGGGCGCGCATGCGGCCAGCAGCAGGCTCAGCACCATGATGGCGCTGAGGATAACAAACACGGACTTCTTCATTTTTTCCTCCTGAACGGATTGAAAGAAGGTTTCATAAACGCCGGACCCTTTATCCTTTCACGGCCCCGGCGGTTAACCCACGGATCAGCTGCTTGTTGCTAAAGACAAAGAGCACAAAGGTCGGCACCAAAATAATCATCACCCCCGCCGCGACGATATTCATCTTGAGATGCTCCTCGTCCTGCAGCAGGGTCAGGCCAATCTGCACCGTACGCATGCTCTGGTCATTGGTGATCAGCAGCGGCCACAGGTACTGGTTGTAGGTCTGCAAGAAGCTGTAAACCGCCAGGGTGCCCAATGCCGGGCGGGCCAGCGGCAGCACGATCATCCACAAGAAGCGCAGGCTGCCGCAGCCGTCAATCTCGGCGGCATCCCGCAGCTCGTGCGGAATTTTCATAAAGAACTGGCGCAGCAAGAAGGTGCCGAACCCGGTCGCCATGAAGGGCGTCGCCAGCCCCCAAAAAGTGTCGGTCATTCCCCATTGCTTGATGGTCAGGTAGTTGGGGATGATCGTCGCCTCCCAGGGGATCATCATGGTAGCCAGGAAAACCAGGAAAAAGAAATTGCGGTACTTAAAGTCGATAAAGGCAAAGGCGTAAGCCGCCAGGCTGGCGGTGATTAACTGGCCAACCATCACCATCGAAGATTGGAGCACGCTGTTAAACAGGTACCGGCCTAACGGGGCTAATTGCATGGCGCGGGTAAAGTTCTCCACGAAAAAACCACTCGGGAACAGCTTGGGAGGGTACATGGCCACTTCGGGATCGCTCAGCAGGCTGACCACGAGAATGGTGTAAATTGGGAAGAGGATAACCACCGCCGCCGCGATCAGGGGGATGTACCACAGCGTGTAAGCAGTAAGTTTCTTGGGATGGGTGTTCACGTTCATTCGTAGAAGACCTTTTTTTCGACGAAGACGAATTGGAAGATGGTCAGAACCAGCATCACCAGAAACAGCATGATCGACTGCGCTGCGGCAAAACCGTACTTGCCGTTGATATAAAATTCACGGTAAATTGAATACACCAGGATATTGGTCGAGTCCATCGGCCCACCAGCGGTCATGACCGAAACTGGGGTAAAAGTCTGGAAAGCCGCCAGCATATCCACCACCAGCAAGAAGAAGAACGTGGAGCTTAGAAACGGCAGGGTGATGTAGCGGAACTTGTTCCAGGCGGAGGCGCCGTCGATCATCGCACTCTCGTATAATTCCTCCGGAATGCCCTGCATTGCCGCCAGGAGGATGACTGTGTTTAAACCCACCTGCAGCCAGACTGTGACCATCGCCACTGAGTAGATTGCGGTCTCATGGCTGATCAGCCAGTCTACCGCATGCAAACCCAGCAGCTCCAGGAAATAGTTTAAAGCGCCCAGGGTAGGGTGGTACATGGTCATGAACATGATCGACGCCGTTGCCCCCGAAACAGCGATCGTGATGGAGTACACCACCCGGAAGATCGCAATTTTCTTCAAGCGCAGGTTGCCCAGCATCGCCAGAACCAGTGAAAACAGCAGGGTCAGCGGCACGGTGAAAGCCACATACTGGCTCGACCGAGCCATGCTGTTAAGAAAGGATTCCTGTGTGAATAGGCGCTCGTACTGCAGGAACCAGGCGAAGACCGCCGGACGTCCGAGGGGGTCGGTCAAGAACAGGCTGAGCTCGATCGAGCGGACCAGCGGGATGAATATAAAGGTCAAAAATAGGATCAGCGAAGGCAGGAGGTACAGCAGCGCGGTCAGTACTTTACGCGTTTCGCGCCACTGCCTGCCCGTCAGACCGATACGCGCCCACAATGGGGCTTGAAGTTTAGTTGAAGCCAGTGTGCTTGTTTCTTGAACCATCGTGAGGGTTCCTGTACAGGTTGAAATGAAGGATGCGACAGGCCGTCCAGTGAAAATCAATCAGATGGGTATTCAGGATTTTTGATGAAAAAAACTAAATTACAAATCCATTAAAACAGGTGATGAAACAGTTGACCGTATTTTCATTATATTTACCTTTTCAACGGCGTCAACTTGAATTGCTCGTCAAAATCCCCGCAAATCCGTGCTCGACCGCCGGATGAGTCCCTCCTTGGGCAGGCGCCGCAGCACCACATATTCAAGTCCGTGTTCGGCGCAGAAAACGCGCTTCTCAGGCTTATCCCCATCCTCATTCACCAGGTAAATATCCGGTCGAAGCGCGTTTATTTCCGGCTCAGCGTCCATCCATCCCCAACCGGAAGTTATCAGCGCCTGGTGGACGGCGCGAATCGAGCCAGCCATGTAGCGGCGCAGGTCCTGTGGAAAAAGAGGGTGACCTTCACCCTTCAAGTTGGTCACATTGGCGTCGTTGCCCACGATCACATACAGCTCGCCATATCCGGCTGCCTCTTCAAAAAAACGCACATGCCCGGAATGCAGCCAGTCGAAACAGCCCGTGACCAGGACCTTTTTACGACCGGGTGTGCGCACTTTATCCATCGCGGGCGGCGGCGGAAAACCGCGGATTTGATCCGGACCGATCACCACACATTGCAATCCCTGCTGGCGGCAGTATGCCAGGGAGGGATGGTTTTCCCCCGGCACCCCCACCAGGTCCATCTCCGCATCTGTCGGAAAGGCGCCTGCTACGGGCAGATCATCAGCCAGTTCCACCCGGCTGACGTAGCGGATCGCCGATAAGAAATAGCGGCGCTCGGCCTGGGGAAACTTTGGTAAATGCCCGGTGAATCGTTCGACCAACCGGTCCGACCACAGGTAGACGCATACCTGCCCCAGGCGGGATGCTACCTCCAGAAAGCGCACCCCAGGCGCGCGTAAATCGTCGTAATCACCGCTCACTGCCACGATCATACTTAACTTCCAACCTCTTGCCAGTGTTGCTCGTCCAGGTCATCCTGGGGGTAAAATCCACCCCACCTGACGGGACGTCGTTAAAATTTTCCAGAGTGCCTGCACGCTCCTCGGGCTAATGAAGACGTATTTTAACCTGAAATCCTCCAGGCACGGGCTTGTGGGATACGACGTACAGGTATCCTCCGCCGCATCCTGAATACATGGCGCCCGGGTATTGCGCCTGGTAAGCCGCCAACAGCGCCGGCAGGTCAATGGGAATCGTCGGATGGCGCACGGTCTGCGGAAGAAGCATCTCCCAGCAGCGCATGCATTCATTGAAAGAAGCACCCAGGCCTTTTAGATCTTTGCGCAAGATCGCCTCAAAACAATTTTTTCCGCATTGCCCCAGCCGCTGCACCCATTGCGGGTCCAGATGCTTTTCTCCCAGCGGGTTATACCCCGCCTGGCGCGGGATGACCGGCAGCATGTACAGCACTTTTTCCAGCCAGACAACAATTTCCGGATCCTGGCACGATTCGACATGCGCCGGGAAGATACCGCCTTCAAAGGCGGCGCTGTAATCCAGGCGGCTGATGCCGGGATAGATCAAACCCACCATATCCTGGGAACCGGATGGTTCGGTTTTTCCCTGGTTCTCCGCCCGGTAAAGCTCTCGCACCAGGCAGGCCGGGTCGCCTTGCGGCAGCGATTTGCCCCACAGCCGCCGTGCGACATCCCGGGTGCCGCTGGCCATGCCGCAGCGCTGCATAAAAAAGCGATCCGGTTCTAGGCTCACGACCACCATCGACCCGCTCGGATCCGGGTTCAAACGCGACATAAATGGCTGGTCAATCCATCCACCGGCCAAAGCCATGCGGTACGGAATTGCCCCGATGACGTCATCCAATGCTGGACTGGCACCGGGATCAATCATGCACCACCCGTTTTCCTGCTTTTCTCAACCCGTATTGTTCTTTGATCCATGCATAGGTCATGCGCATGCCGTCTTTCAACGGCAGGTGAGGTTCCCAGTCCAGTATACTGCGGATGAAGGTATTGTCGCTGTTGCGTCCTGCGACACCCTTGGGCGCATCCAGTTTGTAGCTGCGTTTGAGCTGGATCCCGGCGATCTCTTCCACCATGGTCACCAGGTCGTTGATCGAGACCAGCTCGCTGGAACCCAAATTGATCGGCGTGGCGATCAGCTTTTCGGAGTGCATGATCTGGTCAATGCCCAAAGTGCAGTCATCGATATACATGAAGCTGCGGGTCTGATGCCCGTCGCCCCAAATCTCGATCTCATGTGTGCCGCTGTCCTGGGCTTCGATTACCTTGCGCGCGATGGCTGCCGGGGCCTTTTCCCTGCCGCCAAACCAGGTGCCGTTGGGACCGTAGACATTGTGGAAGCGGGCGATATGCGTTTCAAGACCGCGCTCCGCCCAATATTCCTGGCAGAACATTTCGCTGACCAGCTTTTCCCAGCCGTAACCGCGTTCAGCCATCGCCGGGTAGGCATCCGATTCTTTAAGGGCGCGCACGTTAGGGTCTTGCTGCAGCTGGGTATTGTAAGCGCAGGCAGATGAGGAATAGAAATAGCGCCGGACGCCGGCTTTATAAGCAGCTTCGATCAAATGGGTGTTGATTAAGATGCTGCGCAGGCATTCCACCCGGTGGGATTCAATAAAACCCATCCCGCCCATATCGGCTGCCAGGTTGTAAACCTCGACCGCTCCTTCCATGGCGCGCACCGCATTCTCTTTTTCGGAAAGATCAAGGCACAGGCTTTCGACACCCGGCACGCGCTGGTACCATTCTGAAAGCGGTTTCTTATCCACGGCGCGGATGCGGGTATAACCAAGATCGTGGAAGTAGCGGGCTAACGATCCACCGATGAAACCGCCTGCGCCGGGAATGACAATCAAATCATCCTGTTGCATGCCTCTTTCAATCGTTTTTGGATCTGGATTTTTCATATATAGTTCCTTGAGAGATATCGGTTTAAAAAATTGTTTTTTTACTACAAATTACCCCAGGCGGGTTCCGCTCGAATGGCGCACCACCAGCTCCACCGGCAGCAGGATCTCTTGAGCCGGGCCGGTTTCAGATCCATCCAGGCGGCCAAGCAGCAGCCTGGCGGCGCGGCGGCCCATTTCATAGGCCGGCTGGATGGCTGCCGACAGGAAAGGATCCACCCACATCCCCGCCGGAAGGTCATCAAAAGCAGCCAGCGCAATCTCATCCGGTACATCCAGGCCGCTATCGCGGACCGCTTTCAACGCGCCGATCGCTAAAAAGTTATTGGCGGCGATCAAGGCAGTCGGACGGGGCTGTTGGTTCAAGGCCTGGCGGGTCAGGGCATAGCCTGAATCCTGGTTAAATACGCCGAAATGCACATGCGGGTCGCTGATCCCGCTTTCGCGCATGGCGCGGCAGAAGCCAGCCGCCCGGTCCGCCGCGGTAGAAACACGCATCGGTCCGTTGATCAGGTCGATCTGGCGGTGGCCTAATTCGAGCAGCAGACGGGTCAGGTGGTAAGCCCCGTCCTCCGAGTCGCAGCGCACCACATCCACCGCTTCGACAGAGACGCGCCGGTCGAGCAGCACCAAAGGTGTTCCATTCTGGCGGATGCGCTCCACAGTCACGGCAGAACTACCCGCCGGAACCAGCAAAATCCCATCCACGCGCTTTTGGAGGATCGTCTCCAGGTAGCGCATTTCTTTTTCTTCGGATTCATCGGTGTTACCGAAAAGCACCGTATAACCGGCTTCGCTGGCGGAATCTTCCACCCCGCGCGCCAGGGTTGTGAAAAAGGGATTGGTAATATCCGTGAGGATCAAGGCCAGGGTATGCGTGCGCCGGATGCGCAAGCTGCGAGCCAGGGTATTGGGCATGTAACCCAGCTCTTCTACCGCTGCCAGGACGCGGGCGCGCACTTCAGCGCTGGCGTATCCCGACTGGTTGATGACCCTTGAAACCGTCATGGGAGCGACCCCGGCTTTTTTGGCCACATCTTGTATCGTTGGCATAATCGTACCTCCTGTTATCGTTATCAGGTGATAACGATAACATAATATCAGGGCGAATTCAAGTTGTCAAGATTTGAACCGGTAATTATTTTATCCGGCTTCCATCACCCCTAAAAATTCGTTTCCATAGTCGGTGTTGATCATATCCGCCCCGCTGGAAAGTATGCGGCGGAATATTTCGGGATCGTTACCCGGATAAAGCACCATGACGCGCATCCCCAACCTGCGGCATACGGCGAGCAGTTCAGGCGTCACATTTTCCAGGCTGACTTCTACATAACGCGCGCCAAATTCACGCCAGGCATTTTCGGCTTCTTCCGCGGTACGCACGTTGACCTTGAGCGCCAATTTAGGGTCCAGCTCGTGCAAGCGCTGCATCCACCCCGTATCTGACGACCAGAAGAAGCATTCCTCCGCGAAACCGGTGGCATAAACCAGGTCAGCCAGCTGGCGCGGATCCGCATTTTTGACGTCGAAGAAAATCTTAGCCTTGCCTTTGATCCAGCGCAAGAAGGGTTCCAGGCGCGGGATAGGCTCGCCGGCATATACCGCAGAGAACCAGCTGCCTGCATCGAGCCGGTCGAGCTCCTGCGCGGCATAAGCCCCGATCCAGCCGCTGCCGTTGGTCGTGCGTTGCAGATTCGGTCCATGGAAAATATACAACACGCCGTCGCTGGAGGTATGGATATCGATTTCGACGACATCCATACCCCATTCAACACACAGACGGGCGGCTGCCAGGGTGTTTTCTGGGGCAAGTTTGTTAGCGCCTTTATGGCAAACGATCTCAACCCGATGGATCATTTATTTTACCTTTCCAAACCATAGCCGGAATTCCATCACATATTATAAATTATCAATGGGCAAAAAATGTACATATTTTAATTAATATTTCTAAATTTATTATTAGACAAATGAAAATTCTCTAACAGAAGGCTAAGCCTATCTAAATATTTGCTTGCTATTCTGGAAACCGGGTCCCATTGGGGTCCCCCAAAAAATATTGGAAGGAGACTATTATGATTTCTGAAAGAAGTGGTACACCACTGACATTCCGCGTATTGGCAGTCACCATGCTGGTAATCATGGCTGCATTTCTGATGATCCCGCTTGTGACTGCGCACGCTGCCACCACTCCGCCCACGATCACTGTGATTGGCGTGATCCCGGGTGAAGATGTGCAGTTAAGTATTGGCAATCTCCCGGCCGATACGGATTTTAAAGTTACGATGAGCGCGGTAGGCCACCAGGGAGTTGGTTCGGTCATCGCGAATTTCAACTCGCATAACGGCGAAACGCGCACCTATTGGTTCGAGATCCTGACCACGGTGCGCGGCGAAGATAAAGTCGAAGTCCGTATCGACAGCGGCACAGGCGTCTCTGCCTATGCCACGTTTGATAATACCAAAGCATTGACCAGCACCAGCACGACCACCTCGACCTCAACCGCGACCAGTACAGCCACTCCAGTGGCGGTGAGCGCCCCCATCATGGGTGCAATCCATGTGCTGCACGTGCAGCAGGGTGGGATCGTCGTTGCTGAATTGAAAAACCTGCCTCTGAATACGCAGTTCACCGTCACCGTCGGTACTGCCGGTTCGCAAGGATTCGGTGGATTTGTGGTCGGTTCCCTATCAAGTGAAGAACTGAGCGACCACATTGGTTTCTTTGAAATCCCGGTGGACCTGAGAACCGAAACCTCCCTCGATCTGCGCATTGAAGCTCGCGGATACCTGTACCTGGTTACTTTCAACAATACAGACTTCTAGACCAGGCAAATAATTTTGCATGACTTACCCTGATCTCACCATCCAGGCCTGTCATGGAAATTAATAGATTTTACCCAATTTCTCCCCCACCTCTTCGGGTGGGGGAGAAATATTTAATTGCCGGATCAAAAATACATTTCTAATGTGCTTCTTAATAAATTCATATTGTTGAAATCTTATCGTAAATAATAACTAACAATTTCTGAATATTATCCTGCTATCCTGAAACAAGATCTCTAAAGGATCAAAATTCCAAAAGAAATGTGTAAAGGAGCCTTTATGCAAACCAAAAAGAATGTGCCTGCAATCGCATTCCGTGTGCTGGCAGTCCTGGCAGCATTTGTGGTGACGCCGTTGATGACTGTACAGGCAGCAACCGTCCAGCCGAGCATTTCCGTGATCAGTGTCAATCCCGATGAAAATGTACAGGTGATGATTTACAACCTTCCGGCGGATACCGATTTTACCGTCACCGAGAGTGCCGCCGGCAACCAGGGTATGGGTTCGGTCATTGCCCACTTCAATTCCGTTGATGGCGGTACTCGCTCGTACTGGTTCGAAATTTTGACCGATGTTCGTGCAGCGGATTCGGCAGAAATTCGCATCGACAGCGGCACCGGCATCTATGCCTACGCCACCTTCGATCCCTCCGCTGAACTTACGAGCACCAGCTCCAGCACTACCACTTCTACCACCAGTTCGACTTCAGCCGTCACTCCAACCATGGGCAAGATCCATGTTCTCCATGTGCAAAAAGGTGGAACGGTTACGGCTGAACTACAAGGCCTGCCCCTTGACACCCAATTTTCCGTCACCGTCGGCACGGCCGGATCGCAAGGATTGGACGGCTACAAGGTCGGCAACCTTTCGACCGAATCTTTGGCCGATCACGTGGGTACCTTTGAAATCCCAGTGGACCTGAGTGGCGAGAAAGCTCTCGATCTGCGCATCGAAGCTCCCGGTTATTTATACCTGGTAACCTTCGCCAACACAGATTTCTAATCCCCCCTCTCAAATAAATGCGCCCCCTGGCCAAAAAGCCAGGGGGTATTTTTTATTCCTGAACGTCCAGCCTTCCCACCGAAGGCTGCCCGGGCAGATTGATCTCCAGCAGGCCGGGGTAGCGCTCATGATAGGGAACAGGCTCGCTGTTCCATCTCACCCGGTATACCGGGCCGGGCGCCATCCCTGCCAGTACGGTGAAAGGCCGTGGAGCAGCCGCCTGGTAATCTAAATCTGCTTCCAGGCGGCGGTTCCCGGATGAGAACTGCTGGCGCTGGATCCAGGTGTCAAAACCCACTGTCAGCCGCCCGGGGCGATGATAAGCCCCATACCACGCCAGGACCGGCGTGGAGAGACCCCCAAACTGGTGCCAGCCGGCGCCGCGCCCCGATTGGACGATAAAATGCTCGAAGCAGTGGTACGAGTCATCCACCTCGCGCTTCCAGGTGTCCAGCGCGGTGAGGGCGATCTGGGCCGCGAAACCCGCCTGGCCCTGGTCGAGCAGCGCTTTCCAGAAGAACCACTGCTGGGGGAACCACACCGCCCCGTTCCAGTAGCCGTCCACCTTGTAATAAGCCGCGGTCTTATCGACCGTGCACAGGCCAATCGGGGTCCACATGCGTTGGGGAGAAGACATGCGTTCCAGGAGCAGCGCTTCTTGCTCGGACGTGCAGGCGCCGGAAAAATACGGGCTGGCGCCGTCCAGGCCCATATCGTAATTCTGACCGCTTTCATGGCGCAGGATGCCAGTGGGCTCGCCCTGTTCGTTATGGCGCACATAGCTGAAATACCCGGCTTCCGGGTCCCAGGAATAGCGCTGTAAAGCGCTGGTCCAGGCCAGGATATCCGCCTGGTATTCTTCCACATCGGCCGGCCTCACCCACCGCGCGCGCCGCCATTTGCAGGATTTTAGCAATACGGATGCCGTGCGCGGTGCTGATCACCGGGGTGGTCGTGGCCTCGAGCCGATCGCGGCGCACCTGAACCTGGGGCGGATAATCATCCCAACCGCCAGAATTGTAGAAATAATCCCAGGTTTTGAGCAGGTTGGATTTCATGGCGCGCGTGGTGGAGCTGCCCAACCGCCCGGCAAAAAAGCGGTAGTACTGGCGCAGTCGCGGGTAGAAATATTCGAGCAGGCCCCGGTCCTGGGTGCGGTTCCACATCTCCTGGAAAAGATAATGCTGCACCGGCACCATGCTGCCGTGATGCATAAAAGCCACCTGGGGATCGCCCTCTGGGGTGGTGTAAGCGTTCAGGCAGTCCACCGCCCGCTCGATATCCAGCTCCAGCAGGCCCAAACCGATAAAACCCGAATCCCAGGTGTAAAGGCAGTCCCACCATTTGCCTGGTGTGCTGTGGCGGATGAATGTGCGGCGCGTATACACCGGGTAGACGACATTGGTCAGCAGGGTGGCTGCCATGCGCTCCTGGCTGAAGCGGTAGCCGTCCCCGGCTGGCGCTGGCTCCAGGCGGACGGCATTGGCCCGCGCGCGCCGGTAGGCAAGATCGTGGATCTCGCCCTCGCCGGAAAATTCCGCCAGGGACTGCGCGACCTGGTCCTGGGCGCCGCAGCAGATCAGACCGTACAGCACGCGGCTCTCGCCCGGCGGAACCTCAATCGGCCGGATAAACACATTGGTAAAGTGCCCCTGGCCTGGCCCGCGCAGCACCTGCTGCACGTGTTCCTGCACATAATAGCGCATGAAGCGGTCCAGCTCATCGGTGTAAAACTCGCGCAGCACCCAGGGCTCGCCCAGCCAGGCCAGCCCATAAAATACCGGGGTATCCGCGTACTTTCAAGATCAGGCTGTTGGGACGCGGCCCCGGCAGGATTTGGGGCACGTGCTGCCATTCGACCGGCGCAAAACGCACCCCGTCCGCGGCCTTTCGTGCAACCAGCACGAACCCATCCAGCTCGACCGCGGCCCCGCCCTCCGCTTCCAGGCCAAAGGCCAATTTTCCAGCCGGAAGGTCGCCCTGCCAGGCGCACGCCAGGGAAAACTCCGCGCTGGTGGATAAATCCATCCGCCCGGCGGCGAAACCACTCAACCGAAAGGCAGCTGGCCCTTCCAGGGCACGGTAGCGCACGATCAGCTGTGCATCCGGCAGCGGCTGGTCGAGGGTCAGCACATATTTCACCCAATCCCCCGCCTGGCGTCCGAAGCCATCTCCCAGCCCCGCCCCGCCGACAAAACCGTGCGCCCGCACTTCACCGCGCCACATGCCGTCATATACCAGGTTATCCTGCGGGCGAGCTGTCGCGAAGCCCATGTCGGCATAATCCAGCGCGTCCAGCCATACCGCGCCGCCGGGCAGCTCCACCCGGCTGGGACGCACCACTTCGTCGGAATACGTGCGCACCGGGGGAAAATTCATGTAACCGGCGTAGTTCAACACCAGGTTCTGGCGCTGGGCAGTGTTATTAAAAAATTCACTGCGCACCAAACGGGTATGTTCGTCCAGCGCCGAAAACGAAACATCGCAGTAGACGCGGTCTTTCCATTCCAATTCATAGCGGTAAGCATAATAGCTCAGGTCCGGGGCAGCTTCCCAGGGATGAAAGCCCGATTCCCATTTGGCGTTGGGCACAAGCACCTGGCGGCGGTAATAGCCTGGGAAAACGCTCAAGTCAAAACGCAGTCCCGATTTCGGATCGGGCAGGTGAGAAATGCCGGTGTATTTCTTGGTGTAAGGCCCCCAATCCGGCAGGCGCAGGTCGTGCGTATCAGTCAACGATTTTGTTTCGTACATGCTGCCCTCTTTCTTACATTTTCGAGAAAAAAATGCACCTAATTCTAATCTCTGCCCTTCAGGCCCACAAATGGTTATAGAGAGCGGTTACGCGTCCCTGCAGCGCGCCAAGCTGAGATTGCGCATACGGATCACCCGCCAGGAAAGCCAGCATCTGGCGGCCCTCTTCCAGGCACAGGGCATCGTGCAGCGGGAAGATCTCGCGCAGCAGGAAGTGGGCATAAAGCGCCAGGCGAAATGGACCGTGGGCGCGCAGCGGATTTCCCGGTAGGGCATCGACGGCGACCGAATAAAGATCCCTGACACTCCGCGCCAGGTCAGACAGATCGAGCGATGGCGAGAAAACCACGGTGTAGAACCAGCCAAAGAGGTCGTCCCGCTCGCAGCCGTGAGCGTCACTCACCCCAACGATGGGGATGCGCTTGCCGCGGGCGCGTTCCTCATGGTAGCGCGCCACCTGGAGCATATTCGATTCAGCCTCATGAAGGTGATATCCCCCCAGCAGCTCCAGCGCGTCGTACGGCTGGCGCTCCAGCACCAGGCTGACGATCGTTTCTGAAATATCGTAGCGGTGGCGTGAGAGCCAGTAAGGATGGCAGAAGATGCCCAGCCCGCCGCCGGCGCGAATCTGCTCAAAGCACCAGGCGCACGAAGCATAAATATACGGGTCGACATCCTGCGGGAAATCGCTCAGGTTGGCGGCGATGGCCTGCACTTCGCGCCGGTAGCGTTCTTCCTCCTCGCGAAAGACCTGGTTGAGGCTGAAACTGGCGCCAAAGTTGATCATATGCACCGGGTTATCCGGCGGGTGCACCTCTTCGCCGGGGTAAATGCGCAGATCGACCGGCAGATTCTGGAAGGCGCGCACGGCTTCCAGGGATGGCTCATACTGGCGGTGATCGGTCACTGCCATGAAATCCATGCCAATCCGCCGGCAGGCCCCGGCGACATAGGCCGGCGCTTCATGCCCATCCGAACGGTGGCTGTGCATGTGCAGATCGCCTTTGTACGGACGGCGGGAAAATAAATCTTCATTCAGCGCAAAAAATCGGAATTCATAAGAACGGGCCCGCGGCAGGCCGGATGTATTTTCCAGGACCAGGATATATTCCTGTTCATTGGCGAAAGGATAGCGAAAGCGCAGCCAGCCGTCTTTCCAATCGGGTGCGATTTCCAGCGCGGTAGGCGATTCGGGTTGGCCTGGCAGGCCGCCGGCCGGGAACATCGACAGGCGGTAGGGGAACGGAGGTTTGAAGCAGGTGTGATCGAACAGCGGGCGAAGGGTAATTTCTGCTTCGCGGCCCGCGCGCACGATTCGGGGAAAAACGTCAAACTCACCCAGTTCGGGTTTCATCATCAATGCTCCTGATAAAAACAGGCGTCAGGGTGTTCGGCGCGCCGAACACCCTGACGCCTGTGATTTAGTTTTGCTCCAACTGTTCGATGAGCTCGACCAATTCCAACGGGAGATGAATGGTATAGCGCGGTACTTCATACTCGTCGGCTGGGATCTTGGGTCGGCGCGGCGCCCAATCCAGCCACACGCTGATCAGCCCCAGGGCATTGGCCCCGCGGATATCTCGCTCGAGGTGGTTGCCGACCATTACCACCCGACCATAGTCCTCCGGCTGGATACCCAGCGCGTGTAAAGCTGTCAGGTACATGGCCGGATCGGGCTTAGACGCACCCACTTCCTCGGAAATAGCGCGTGCGTCAAACAAATCGAACAGCCCATGCTGCCCCAGGAGATTGCGAAACGAGGCGGATAGGCCATCCGCGACCAGCGCCAGCGGGTAGCCGCGCTGTTTTAACGTCTGCACCATCTCGCCCGCGCCCAGGATCAGCTCGGCGCTCAACGCAATGTTCGCCTCACCCCAAACCTGGGTGCCTTCATCCACCAATGTATCGCCGCAGTCGAGCAACACGGCAAGAATTTTGTGAGCACTCCCGGATGGAGGCATTTTCAACTGACTTCGGCGATGCGCACCGGGCGCTTTTCCCGGCAGGAAAGGGTGGCGGCTTTCGCGATTAACACCGGCGCCCGCCCATCGCTTCCGGTAACAGGGGTTGGGGTCCCATTCTGCACGGCAGCTACAAACTCGCGCATTTCGGCGATGAACGATTCGTTGTAGCGCTCGAGAAAGAAATACAGCGGTTTGGCTGAATGTACCCCATCACTGGTGGAAAAGACGTGGGTATCGGGGGTGTTGTTGGCGACTGCCACCATGCCCTTCGAGCCAAAGACTTCCACGCGCTGGTCGTAGCCGTAAACTGCCTGGCGGCTGTTGTCGATCGTGCCGATTGCGCCGCTGGCAAACTTGAGCGTGATCACGGCGGTATCGAAATCGCCCGCCTCTCCAATGCGCGGATCGACGCGCACTCCGCCCGCGACGTATACTTCTTCCACCTCGCTGCCGGTCAGGTAACGCGCCATATCAAAATCGTGAATGGTCATATCGTAGAAGATCCCGCCGGAAACTTTGACGTACTCGATGGGCGGGGGCGCCGGGTCGCGGCTGGTGATGCGCAGGATGTGTACATCCCCCAGGCTGCCGTCCGCGATCATCGTGCGCACTTTGCGGAAATTCGGGTCAAAACGGCGGTTAAAACCGATCTGGAGCCTGACACCGGCCTGCTCCACTGCCGCCAGGGCAGCGTCAATCCGGTCTACGCCCACGGCGATCGGTTTTTCGCAGAAGATCTGTTTTCCCGTCCGGGCGGCTTCGATAATTAAGGCCGCGTGGGTGTCGGTAGAAGAACAGATCGCCACGGCATCAATCGCCGGGTCAGTCAGCAGCTCTTTATAGTCAGCCGTGGCCTTGGGCACGTGCAGGCGAGCCGCCAGATCACGGGCAGCCCCCACCAGGGGGTCGGCGATCGCCAGTACTTCGACCCCCGGGATGCGGGTCGCCAGGTTCTCAGCGTGAAGTTTGCCAATCCGGCCGGCGCCGATAACGCCAAATCGTACGGTTGAATGACTGGTCATTGTCCTCTCCAATGGAATATTTACCACGTGGTTACATTGCTTTCTTATAATCCGATGCTTTTTAGATATTGGCGGTTGCGCCGGGCAGATTCCAGGGGCGTACCCATGCCGGGCAGCACATCCTGTTCCACCACACCCCAGCCGTTATAACCCAAACGGTCCAATTCTGCGACCAGCGCCGGGAAGGGAATATCGCCCTGGCCCAATTCGCAGAACACCCCATGCTGCACCGATTCGAAGTAATCCCAACCTTTCTCGGCCGATTCGGCCTTCACCCGGGGATGGCAGTCCTTGAAGTGGAAATGCCAGACTCGCGCACCGTACTGTTTTAACCCGGGCAGCGGATTCGCCGCCGCCGAAACGGTAATGCCCGCTGTCGAAACACAGCCCCAGCAAGGCCGGATCGGTCAAGCTCCATCAACCGCTCGATTTCAGCCGGCGTCTCGACATAACCGCCGCAGTGGTGGTGGAAAACTGTGCGCAGGCCGGCCTCCGTTTTGACGGCCTCCGCCACGGCCTGGGCTCCGGCGGCAAAAACCTGCCACTCTGCATTGCTCAAGCCGTGTTCTGGGCGGATACGCCCGGCGTTGCGCGTGCGTTCCGGCACGCTGCCGTTGTTATCCGCCAGCACGATGAAGGGCAGCTCGCCCTGCGACGTCCGCCAGCAGGCGGGCAGTGCGCACGGCGTTTTCAATCCCGGCGGCATGGGCGGAAGGATCCTTGAGCGCCACCGGCACAAATGCCCCCAACAGGGTCAAACCGCGGCGCCGCAGCTCGGCAGAGAGGACAGCCGGGTCGGTGGGCATAAAACCCCAATCGCCCAATTCGGTCCCGATGTAACCGGTCTCATGCATTTCATCCAAAACACGGGTGTATCCGGCGGCCTGGCCTTCCAGGGCAAACTCCAGCACGCCCCACGAACAAGGTGCATTGGCAATCTTAATCACTGCATTCCTCCAGTCTGAAGCATCCGCAAAGCGCCCCTTCTCCAGAAAAACAGAAAGGGCGGTTTCGGAGAAAATTTTAAAATTGGCGCGACCATTCTTTGAGCCAGCGCTCGACCACCACTTTGGTCTGGGTATAGAACTCGACCGCGTGCTTGCCCTGCCCGTGCAGTGTGCCGAAGAAACTGGCTTTCCACCCGCTGAAGGGGAAGAACGCCATGGGAGCCGCCACCCCAATATTGATGCCGATATTCCCCGCCATGACCTCGCTGCGGAACTGGCGCGCGGCAGAGCCGCTGGCGGTGAACAGGCAGGCCATGTTGCCGTATTCGCCGCTGTTGACCAGGCGAATGGCTTCTTCCAGGGTATCAGCTTCCATCAAGCCCAGCACCGGGCCGAAGATTTCCGTGCGGGCGACCGTCGTTCCGGGAGCGACGCCTTCCAGGATGGTGGGGCGGATGAAGTTGCCCCGTTCGCAGCCGGGAATGACCGGATTACGCCCGTCCACCAGCAGGCTGAGCGCCTTCTTCAACGCCCTTCGCTACCAGGCCTTCGATGCGCAGCTTGCTCTGGGGCGTAATCACCGGCCCCATGTGCACGCCTGGCTCCAGCCCGTTGCCCACCACCCGGCTTTGGGCCATTTCCGCCAGCAGCGGTTTGAAGATCTTGCCGGCATCCCCCACCATGATCGCCAGCGAGGCCGCCAGGCAGCGCTGCCCGGCATTGCCAAACGCGCTGTCGATCACAATTTTGGTGGTCATCTCGGGGTCGGCATCCGGCAGGATGACCAGCGGGTTTTTGGCGCCGCCCTGGGTCTGGACGCGTTTGCCGTTGGCCGAAGCGCGCGAGTAAACATGGCGCGCCACCGGGGTGGAGCCGACAAAGCTGACCGTCTGCACCAGCGGGTGATCGAGCAGGGCATTGACCGTATCCGCGCTGCCGTTGACCAGGTTCACCACCCCATCCGGGAAACCGGCCTGTTCCATCAGGGCAAAGGCCTTCTGCATGGTGAGCGGGGTGCGCTCGGAAGGCTTGACGATCACGCGTGTTGCCGCAGGCCACGGCATACGGCAGGAACCAGAACGCGATCATGCCCGGGAAGTTGAAGGGGGCGATGATCACGGACACGCCCAGCGGCTGGCGGATCATGTATTCGTCGATCCCGCGGGCAATATCTTCGGAAAAATCGCCCAGCATCATGGTCGGGATGCCGCAGGCCACTTCCACGTTTTCCACCGCGCGGCGCATTTCACCGCGGGCATCGTCTAGCGTCTTGCCGTTTTCCAGGGTGATGGTGCGAGCCAGTTCCTCAAAATGCTCTTCCATCAGCGCCTTCAGCTTGAAGAGGCATTGGATGCGCTGGGTAGCCGGCACGCGCCGCCATTCCAGGTAGGCCTGGTGGGCGGCCTGCACGGCAAGATCGACTTGTTCAGCCGGGGTCAGGGGTACGCAGGCCAACAGCTCGGCCGTGGCCGGGTTGGTCTACGTCCAGTGATTCCACCGCGGGCGGCACCTGCCATTGTCCATTCACAAAATTTGCTAATTGTTGTCATCTAATTCCTTTGATTATTCATTGACCCTTCGGGCGGCGTGGCAATCTCTCGGAATTGGTCAGATTGCTTCATCACCTGCACTTGCCGTGCAAGTGTCTCCAATGACGGATAATCATTTATTCAACCTCGCTGACCAGCACCGGGCGGGCTTCATCCAGCGAGCGCGTCGCGGCAATCGCGATCTTAACCGCTGCCCGGGCATCTGCCCCGGTGACCAGCGGCTCGCGATCTTCGACAATGCAGTCGATAAATCCCTTCATCTCTTCGGCAAATGCCGGTGCCGAAGCGTTCCATGAAATAGGGCACGGTATCGTGCGCGATGCTGTTTTCGGTCATGACCAGCAGGTCGGTGTAGCGGTCTTTGCCCACGATCAAACCGCCTTTCGAGCCCAGAATTTCTGTGCGCACATCGTGGCCGTAGATGGAATTGCGGCTGAGATCGACGTTTCCCAGCATGCCGTTGGCAAAACGCAGGTTGATCACCGCGTTGTCGATATCGCCCACGTCCTTCAATTCCGGGTAAACCAGGCAGCCGCCTTCGGCGTAAACCCGTTCCACTTCACTGCCCATCAGCCAGCGCGCGGTGTCGAAGTCGTGGATGCCCATGTCCATGATCATCCCGCCAGAATTCTCACGCCGGGCGAATTCCAGGCCGGTGCGGCGCGGATCGCGTCCAACCAGCTTGATCATCACCGGCTGGCCGATCTTGCCTTCATCGATCATGCGTTTGGCGGCGACATACGCCGGGTCAAAATGGCGGTTGAGGCCGACCTGCAGGCGCACCCCGGCCGATTGCGCGGCCTGGATCACCTGGTCGTTGCCTGCCAGAGTCATGGCCAGCGGTTTCTCGCAAAAGATCTCTTTGCCCGCCCTGGCTGCGGCGACCGCCACCTCGACGTGAGTGTGGGTGGGGGTGGCGATGACCACCGCCTGGATATCTTTCTGGGCGAGAAGCTGGCGGTAAGTCCGCATACCAGGTCGGGAACGTTGAATCGGCAGCGGCATCCTGGGCCGCGGACGGGTCGCTGTCGGCGACAGCCACCAGGTCTGCCTGCGGTACATTGAAGGCCAGGGTATGGGCAAAAACCTTGCCGATTCGTCCGGCGCCGATCAAACCAATTTTAATTGGCATGCACTTTTCTCCTGTTTTAGTTTGACCACAGAGACACAGAGACTCAGAGAAAAATTCTTGAAGATAAGACTTCTCTGTGAAACTCTGTATCTCAGTGCCTCAGTGGTAAATATTCCTATTTTGGGAAGAAATAACGCTCTTTTTGGCGAGCTTCTTCGTAACCGGCGCGCGCCTGTTGGGTGGAAGGCAGGGTTGAGACCTCCGCCACCGACACATCCCACCACGAGGCGTAACCGGGCACCTTAAAGGCGCCGTCGATATGCACCACGATCATGGTGGTGCGGTCCGCCTGGCGGGCATCTACCAGGGCCTGCCTGAATTCTGCCAGGGTGTGAGCCTCAAACGTCACCGCGCCAAAACCGCGCGCATTCTGGGCGAAATCGATCGGCAGGTACTCGCCTTCCAACCGCCCGGATTGGGCGTCGCGCGTGCGGTAAACCGTGCCAAACGACCCGTTGCCGACCGAATCGCTCAGGCTGCCGATGCTGGCATAACCATGATTGTTCACCAGGATGATGTTGAATTTCACGCCTTCCTGGATCGAGGTCACGATCTCCGAAGGCATCATCAGGTAGGTGCCGTCCCCCACCAGGGCGTACACTTCCCGCGCCGGGTCCGCCAGTTTGACCCCCAGGGCGGCGGGAATTTCATAGCCCATGCAGGAATAGCCGTATTCCAGGTGGAAGCTTTTATGTTCGCGCGAGCGCCATAATTTGTGCAGGTCTCCGGGGGCGCTGCCCGCGGCATTGATCAGCACGTCCTGCGGCTGGATCAGCTCGTTGATGGCCCCAATCACCTCGCTCTGGGCGGGCATTGCCGGTGGTATTGAGGTGGTAGAGGCGGTCCACTTCTTCATCCCAGGCCGCGCGCCCGGCCTTGATCAAGGCGGCATAGGTTTTGGGTACCTTGAAATCAGCCAGGGCAGCCGTCCAGGCTTCCAGCACCACACGCGCGTCAGCGATCACCGCCAGGGCGGCATGTTTATAAGCATCAAACTCGGCCACATTCAGGTTGATAAAGCGCACGTCCGGATTCTGGAAAGCGGTCTTGGACGCGGTAGTGAAATCGGAATAACGGGTGCCGATCCCGATCACCAGGTCGGCCTGCGCCGCTAGCTGGTTGGCGATCAAAGTCCCGGTCGCGCCAACTGCCCCGGCCTGCTGGGGATGGTCGAAATTCAACGAGCCCTTGCCAGCCATCGTTTCTACCACCGGGATCCCGCTTTGAGCGGCAAACTGCGCCAGGGTCTCGTAAGCCTGGCTGTAATGCACCCCGCCGCCCGCGACGATCAGCGGCTGCCGGCTGGCGCGGATCCACTGCAGCGAACGGCGCAGCATTTCCGCGTCCGGCGGCTGGCGCGGGATGTACCAGGTGCGCGGCGCAAAAAATTCTTCGGGATACTCGTAGCTCTCTGTCTGCACGTCCTGCGGCAGGGCCAGGGTGACAGCGCCGGTCTCCACCGGGGAAGTCAGCACGCGCATGGCTTCAGGCAGGGCCATCAGGAGCTGGTCCGGGCGGTAGATCCGGTCCCAATAGCGCGAAACGGGCTTGAAGCAGTCATTGACCGAGGCATCCTGGCTGGCTGGCACCTCAAGCTGTTGGAGAACAGGGCTTACGTTGCGCCGGGCGAAGATATCCCCGGGCAGGAGCAGCACCGGCAGGTGGTTGATGGTGGCAGCGGCGGCGCCGGTGATCATGTTGGTGGCGCCGGGCCCGATCGAGCTGGTGCAGGCAAAGGCGCGCAGGCGGTTGTTCATTTTGGCATAGGCAGCCGCCAGGTGGACCTGAGCCTGCTCATTGCGCGCCGGGTAGAATGGAAAATCCGGGTTTTCGAGCAGGGCCTGGCCGATCCCTGCCACATTGCCGTGGCCAAAAATACCCCACATGCCGCCAAAGAACTTGTGCCGCTGACCGTCTCGCTCGACATACTGGTTTTTGAGAAAAGCCACCAGCGCCTGGGCCATGGTGAGTTTGCGTGTCGCCATACCTGGTTTACTCCTTAGCGTTTCACATCCGGGTTGGGAAGCATGAATTCGCGCACGAGCGTGGTCAGTTCACGGTAAGAATCGATGAACTGGCGTAAGGTGCGCACATTGGGTCCGAAGGTATCAAAATCCGCCGGGGTCATGCCGTCTTCGTCATAAGCGCGCCGGAAATCCGGCAAAATGTTTGTAGAGCGAGTCGAAGATCGGGGCGGGAATGGGATCGGCGATGCGCGGTTTAACCTCGACATCCGAGGCGTTATACAGCTTCTGCCAGTCATACGGAATGCTCAAGATCAGGTCGCCGCCGATCAGTTCGGACCAGTGCAGGTGATGTCGGTAGGCGGCTCCCAGCAGGCGCGCCCGATAGCCGCGCTGCTTGAATATCTGGTAGGCCTTTTTGACACAGGCCACGCCGCCCCAATCTGAAAACCCCGGCGTCACGATAATCCGGTCCCGTTTTTCGAGCACATGCAGCCAGTCATCCACCCGGCCTTCCATAATCGTGCAGACCGGGGCCATGTGCTCAACATCCAGGCCTTCGGCTGCCCGCCGGTTGAGGCCGCGTTCGACGGCTTCCGCCACAGAAATCGCCTGCGGTACGGAAAAACTGACGGTGGCATTGATACTGACCCCGCGGTAGGTGACTTCTTCAATCGCGACCAGCCCGGCTTGCGAGACAGGTATTTTGACATTGAAGTTGGGGGCAAGCGAATTGAAATGAACCGCCTGCTCGACGATCAGCTGCGGGCTGCGGTAAAAAGTGGGGTTGGTCTGGATCGAAAGGCGCCCCTTTTTCCCCTGGTAGCGTTCAAAGGTCGGCAGGAGCAGCTCCGCGCCTTTTGCCGCCATTTCCTCGATCAGCTTCCAGGTCACTTGCTCTTCCGTCCAGGTTGGGTTTTCGGCGATAATCTGAAAAATCCGCGCCCGCCAGGCATCCATTTCCTTCTTCAGCACGTTCAAAACGATGGTGGGGTTGGACGTGGCGCCCACAGCGCCGTGCCCGATCGAATAGGTGAGCTCTGCAATAGAACAAGAGTCGTTCCATAAATCGGTGGGGGTTGTCATTACCATCTCGTGCAGTGAGCTCTTATAGGTGGTCGTAGCTGTCATAATTCTGCTTTCTCCTTCTCCTGTCTTCATGAATGAGACAGGAAATTTATGGTGTTTTTATCCGATAGTGGTCTTGGGAGGTGCGTCAATTTTTTTTAGGAAACGATGGCCCCACCCCCTGCCCCTCCCCAATCCCCCCTTCGGGGGCGCGAAGCGCGGGGGAGGGGAGAAAGAGGAAACCGGGGAGATGTTGCGGCGTTTCGCCGCAACATCTCCCCGAACCTCTGATTTTCTCCCCCTTCCCGCATCGGGAAGGGGGCGGGGGGATGGGTGATCCGAAAAATTGAACCACACCCATGGTTCAGGGAGTAAATGATGCTGACCAACTCTACTCCAATTCCATACCGAGGTGAACCAGCGGCAAGCGCGGGTCGCGCTCGTTCCATTCCGATTTAACCCAGGCATACTGCGGATCATCGCTGGCGGTCAGAACCTGGGCCGATCCCGCCAGAAAATTCAAATAATAGGTTGTGTACCCATGCGCGGAGACCACCGGATGATATCCTTCTGGCACCAGCACCAGGTGATTGTCCTGCGCCATAACCAGTTCATCCAGGCGCCCGTCGCCGGTGTACACCCGTTGGAAAGCGAAGCCTTCCGGCCGGTCAATTTTATAAAAATACACTTCCTCCAGGTCTGCTTCGACCAGCTCGCCCTGGGCATTGACCGTGTGGCGGTCGTGTTTATGCGGCGGGTAAGAGCTCCAGTTGCCGGGTGGGGTGAACACCTCGCATACCACCAGGCGGTGGACATGCGAGCCAGGAGGCAGGATGTGGTTGATCTGGCGGGTAGCATTTCCGCCGCCGCGGATTTCGATGCGCACATCACGTGGGGAAATCAGGCGAGCAGGATGGTCCTGATCGGTGGCGCACCAGCCGGACCCGATTTCCACGATCCCGCCCAGCGCCTCGACTTCAAATGACGTGCGGCGCGGCAGGTACAGGCTGTAGGGCATTCCGTGAAAAACATCCGGGCGGCGCCCAACCGGCGACCACTGGCCCCGGCTGGAATGCACCGCGCACACCCCACCCAGCACGACCAGGGCCAGCTCGTTCTCGCCGGTTTCGAATCCCCAGGGGTGCCCCGGCAGGATACGCCGTGCGGCGAAGTGCAGCAGGTTCCACCCCGCTCGTAGTGGATCAACGCGGATAAATTCATCCTGTGAGCGGTCGGGAGAGATCAATAGCGGAGACACTGTTCCAGGCATCACACCATCCTTCTAATTTAATTCGGCTGCCCGGCTGGTCGAGTCGCGCACCACCAGCCGGCCCTGAAGATAGATATGCTCGGGTTGGGGCAGCGTTTCGCCGGATTTTACGCTCAGCAAACGCAGCATCAGCCGTGCGGCTTCTGCGCCCAATTCGTAGCGCGGCTGGCTGTAGGTGGTTAACGGGGGCGTCAGATAGGCTGCCAGGTCAATATCGTCAAATCCGGTGACCGAAATATCCTGCGGGATGCGCAGGCCTGCCTCCCGTAAACCGTGGATCAGGCCAATCGCCATCATATCGTTGAAACACACGATCGCCGATGGGCGTTCCGCCAGGCCTAAGAAGTAGCGCGCACCGGCATACCCCCCTTCCGGGCGGCCGTCCGGCCCGTGAAAGATCATATCCGGACAGGCTGCCAGCCCGGCCGATTCCATTTCGTCCTTGAAACCGGACAGCCGGTTGTGGTTGGTCAGGCCGCTCAAGGCATTGCCCAGGTACGCCAGCCGGCGGTGGCCCTGCTCGATCAGATAGCGCACCACCTGGCGCGCCCCCTGTTCATCGTCGTGATCGACCGAGTAATCGTAATGATCTACACCCTGGTTGTTGACCACTGCCAGGGGCAGGCCGCTGCCTTCCATCTGGCGGCTGTGCTCGACGCGGAACGGCGGCGTGCACAGGATAACGCCGTCCACGCGGTGCTCCATCATCGCACTGACCGCGGCCTGTTCGCGGGCTACATCGTGGTGCGAGGCCGCGACAAACAGGCCGTAGCCCTCCGGCTGCACGGTGTCTTCCACGCCTTCCAGCACGCGCGAAAAGTAAGGATCGTCTATATAGCTGAGGATAATCCCGATAGCTTGCGAACGGCTGGTTTTGAGGCTGCGGGCAGCCGCGCTGACCCGGTAGCCCTGTTCGGCAGCCAGGGCGCGGATGCGCTCGACCGTCTCCGGGGCGATGGCGGGGTGGTTGCGCAGGGCGCGCGATACGGTGGTATGCGAAACCCCGGCGATCCGGGCCAGATCTTTGATCGTGATGGGATTTGATTTCATATTTATGCACACGTGTGCACAAATATTATCCCAGAAACTTCCTGGAAAGTCAATACAGCAGATCGATCATAAAGGTTGTGCCCTGCCCGGTCTGGCTCTCCACGCTGATCTCCCCCCCATGCGCCCGCACCAACTGGCGGGCAATGGCCAATCCCAACCCGCTCCCCGCTCCCGGCTGCCGCACGCGGGTTCGATCCCCTTTCCAAAAGCGGTCGAAGATAAAGGGCAGGTCCTCGGCCGGGATCCCTGCCCCGGTATCTTGCACGGTCAGGCGCATCCCCTGTTCCGTGCGAGCGGCGCTCAAAATGATTTTTCCCCCGGCGGGCGTGTAGCGCAGGGCATTCGCCACCAGGTTATAAAGCACCTGTTCCATCCGGTCAGGATCAGCGGAGAAAGTTATTTCAACAGGCGAGCCATCCTTCTGCACCACCAGTTCAACCCCCGACGCCGCAGCCGGACCGGCAAAACTGGCAGCAGTATCCTCCAATAGGTCAATCGCCTGCAGTGGCTCGCGGTGCAAGGGCAGCTGACCCGACTCGGCCAGTGAAAGCGTCTGCAAATCATCGACCAGGCGCGCCAGCAGGCGAGTTTCATCCAGGGTCGAATTAATCATCTCCGGGGTGGGTTGATAAACTCCCTCCAGCAAGCCCTCAAGGTTGCCTTGAATGATATGCAAAGGGGTGCGCAGTTCGTGGGCAACATCCGCGGTCAGCGCCCGGCGCTGTTCCTCCACACTGGCCAGCTGTACGGTCATACGGTTGAAACTGCGGGCCAGGTGGCCAAATTCGCCCGGGATCTGTTCGCGCACGCGTACGCTCAAATCACCATTGGCGACTGCATCCGCCGCCGCCATGATATCCGCGACCGGTGAGCCGATGCGCCTGAAAGCCAGCCCGCCAATGATGGCTACCAGAGCAAAAAATCCTAAAGGCACCCCGCAGATCACTCCCAAAAGCACACCCGGCTGCGGGAAAGCACGAGCCAGCGGCTGATAAACCAGCGCCAGGAACAGGATAAAAAAACCAATAAAAACCGCCATGAACGCGCCAAAAACGGCCGCAAAGCGCCAGAAAAGGAAGCGGCGCTTCGTGCCTCGCCTGGCCCACCAATGGGGCGGGCCTTGCCGCCAGGAAGGCGGCCCTTGATCCCAGGGAGAAGGATGCGCCATGGCTCAATCCCTTTCGATAAACCGATAGCCTACGCCGTAGACCGTCTCAATAAAACGCGGATTGGGTGGATCGGCTTCCAGTTTACGGCGCAGGTTCTTGATATGCGAGTCAATGCTGCGATCGAAGCTGTTGAAAGAAGCGCCGTGCAGGTGGTCAACCAGCTGTTCGCGGTTGAAAAGTTGGCCTGGGTGGCGGGCCAGCACAACCAGGAGTTTAAATTCGTTGGGGGTCAGGTGAAGCTCGGCACCGTCCAGTTGGACGCGGTGCCCTTCCAGATCGATCTCCAACCCCCCGGCACGGATCATCGCTGGCGGTTTCATGCTTCCCTGGGTGCGGCGCAGCAACGCCCGCACCCGTGCTACCAGGGTGCGCGGGGAGAACGGCTTGGTGATGTAATCGTCTGCGCCCAGCTCCAGACCCACCACCTGGTCGCTTTCCTCGGAGCGCGCGGTGAGCATGATCACCGGCAGGTCGCTTTCGCGGCGCAGCGCCCGGCAGACTTCCCACCCGTCCATGCCGGTCAGCATCAGGTCGAGCACCACCAGGTCCGGCTTCTCCCGGCGAGCCATTTGCAGTGCAGTCGCCCCGTCCGCGGCACTGATTACCGTAAAGCCGTCTTTCTCAAGGAAATCGCGGGTCAGCTTGACAATTTTTGGCTCGTCGTCAACCACTAATATCAATTCTTGCATAGCTATAGTTTAACCTAAACTGTGACAGGAATAACTGTCCGGCGAATTTCTCATCCGCCGGACGGTTACTTTATTTCGCCGGGTCGCTGGGCGGCTGGCCTGGAGCTGGTGCAGGTTCACCCGGTGCTTGTGGTTGAGGCTGCCCGGCCCAGGGGGGCGGGCCCCATGGAGTGCCGTGCCGTGGCCCGCCTGCCCAGGGACCATTATGCGACCAGGTGCGGTGCCGGAAGATGCTGCCAATCATCCCAAAAAACAGGAAAATCAACCCAATTACGACAAAAAAGCCGATGATGGGTGGAAAGGGGGAGAAAAATGGGTGGCCCCAGCCGTAATACGGCGCAAAACCATAGTAAGGCGCAGGGCCGTTGGACGGTAGGGGAGCGGCTTGCTCCTGCCCGCCTGCCGCCAGGCCCATGGCATAACCCTGTGCCTGACCGGAATTGTAAAGCATCACCCCTCCTGCGATCAGGAACCCGACCAGCAAGAGCGTGCCAATCAATCGAAATACGAACCAACCTCCGCGAAACATACATACCTCCTTCATCGATACAATGGATATTGTTTTCAGAACTTCTTGGTCTGCCTACCTGTAGTAACCAGTACTTAGCAGAAATGATCTGATTGATCCCAGTATGCCAGCCAATTGTGGAGGGATTATGGGGAAGAACGGGAGATCTCATGCAAATCTTGTAAAAGTGCGCCGGTTTGAAACCGGGTTCCCTGTATTCATCGGAATTGATTACAGACGACTTTGGCGAGGATGCTATAATCATAGTGATTTGAGGAAATCCGCCCTCATACGCCATCTGACGGAAACGGCGCGCGAATGCGCCTGTTTGCCGTCCCGGATGGCGGATTTATCTGCCCGGTCGCACGGCTTGCAGCATCTCAAGCAGCCCGGCTTTTCGCAATCATTAGCGATATTACAGGAGGTTTATGAATATCCAGTTTTACGTCCAACAGTTAACCAACAGTGCCAACGCTATCCACGCCATGACCCAGAATACCAGCGGCGAACAGGCGCAGTGGAAACCGGACGCCAATTCGTGGTCGTTATTGGAAGTCATCAACCACCTTTATGACGAGGAGCGTGAAGATTTCCGGGCTCATTTGCGCGGCGTGCTGCAAGTGCCTATCCTCCCCTTTTCGAATATTGATCCGCAGACATGGGTAACTGAGCGGCGTTACCAGGAACGCGATTTCGAGACTTCGCTGGAAAATTTCCTGCGCGAACGCGTGGATTCGCTATCCTGGCTCAAAAGCCTGGATGGTCAGGATTGGAATGCTGCCTACGAATGGCCAGAAGGCAAACTCACCGCAGGAGACCTGCTGGTATCCTGGGCTGCCCACGACCTGCTGCACATTCGCCAGATCAACGAGCTGCGTTATGCATTCGCCGCCCAGGTATCCCTACCTCACGCTGTGAGATATGCCGGGGAATGGTAGCGGCATAACGCCTTCGAAAATACCCTGATCAATGAGGACTTGATGAAGAATATCTCCGTTCAACTGTATTCCGTCCGCGACCTTGCAAATGTCGATTTCGCGGGCACCGTGCGGAAAATCGCTGCCATGGGCTACCAGGGCGTGGAAACCGCCGGTTTTCCCGGCACCACTCCCCAGGCTGCGGCTCAATTGTTCAAAGAATTGGGCCTGAAGGTGGTTGCATCTCATTCCGGCATGCCCCTGGGTGACCGGCAAAACGAGCTGATCGATGCCGTGTTGGGGGTAGGCAGCCCGGTATATATCGTCCCCGGGGTAAAACCGGAAGAAATCGCCAGCATCGACGCCACGAAACGCTTCTGTGAACAGCTCAATATGGCCTCTGCCGCCTGCCGGAAACACGGCCTGGCTTTCGGCTTCCACAATCACTGGCGAGAGATGAATGATGTGGGTGGAAAGCGAGTTTACCAGGTGATGAACGCCGAGCTCGACCCGCAGGTGCTGTTTGAGCTGGATACCTACTGGGTGAAAACTGGCGGGTTGGATCCGGCGGCAGTGGTGGTGGAGTTGGGCGCCCGCGCAAAACTGCTGCACCTCAAAGATGGCCCTGCTAACCACGAAGCGCCGATGACGGCTCTCGGCACCGGCGCGATGGACTTCCCGTCGCTGATCAAGGCCGCCCAATATTTGGAAGTGCCCATCGTCGAATTTGACCGCTGCGCAGGAGATATCCTGGCAGACCTGAAACAAAGCCTCGATTATTTAAAAACACTCTAACAGGCTGCATTGATTTCTTCCTTTTTCTTCTCCACCTCTGCGAAAAGGAGATGGAGAAGTTTTTTTCTTCCAAATGATAGATCTCCAGGCCAATATTCGCAGTGTGCTGGTAAAATCATATCTGGCCTTACGGCGCGATCAATATGCCGCTGTAGCTGCGTTGCTCCACAATCTAAATTTTTCTCCAGGATGTATCATGAAGAAATTCTTTCTCGAATACCCACTTACCGACGGTTTTATCGATCATTGGCTGGCGGCGGATCTCACCCGAAAAGAATTAAAGGTGAAAATCCAGGGCAGTGAAAACGCCGCGGCATTTCGCCGCCGCGTGCTGGCAGAATCAGCCCGAGATGTGCTGCCGCATACAGATCCGCCGGTTGAGCTGGAACCAACAGGTTCCGGGTTCTGGCTGGTTGCGCACTGCAAAGCGGACCATCTGCTGGAGATAACCACCCATGCCCCCACCTGGCAGATTTTGGAACGTTGGGCATATATTCAACTGGTCATGCCTGGGGCAGCGACCGTGACTGTCAATTTCGCCGCTTCGGGCTCGGCGGCCTTTTGGTGCAACGGCGACCTGGCGTACCGCGCCGCGGAGATCCAGCCTCTCGACTACCAGGGCCATACTCACCATTCTTTTACACTCCGCTTGAAACGCGGCGCCAATCATCTGTATCTCCAGGCGGAAGAAGCCGCCCTGGGAGATGCGCTGCTCTCCAACGCGGTGAACTTGAGCGGACCCGGGCTGGAATCGGCCTCCATCCGTATTCCCGTGCAAAACGAACATACTGAACAGCGTAAAGCCATCGAAGCCATTTATGAAATTGCCAATCTGAGCCGGGCAGTGTACACAGAAGATGACCAGATTTCTCTTTACTGTGCCAACAAGGTGGTGGGCAACACGAAGTGCGTGGTCCGCTTGCAGGATGTGGATGGCGGCATCCGCGCCGAAACCTTCACCAAAATCGAGCCGGGGGCGACAATCAACAGTATCGGCAGCTACCAGCTCCCCATCGGCTCGATGGAAGCCCGCATCATGCCAGAACCTGAGATCTTTTACAACGAGAAGTTTCACGCCGAACGGGTAATTCCATTCCAGAATGCGCCCATAAAAGCTTACCTCGAAGCAGACCTTAGTTATGAAAACCGCCTGGTCCGTCTTATGCAAGAAGGCGCTCGGGCAGGTGGAATCTTTGGCGAGATCACCAAAATGCTGCTGGGCTGGTGGGAAAATATCGATAAAGGAGAAATTCAAAAAGCGGTTAAACGCGTGCAGCAGCGCAGCACCGGCTGCCTGGTGGACCTGCTTGGATTAATCAGCATGGTGACGCGCCTGGCGGGTGAAAAGAAATTCCCGGTAGACCTGCTGCCAGAAATTAACGCGGCGGTCGTTGGTTTCCCATACAGCCCAGAAAAAGTTTACCGTCCTCTCGATTTGGGTGAAACCGACCGCATACTGCTGGCTGCCTGCCAGGTATTGGCCGGACAAAAATATGCCCGGGAACATTTCGCCGTTTCGGGCCGCACTGGAGCCAAAGAGCGCAAACAGGGCGAGGAAACGTTGTTGGCCTTGCTGCAGCAGGTCGGAAAACTCGGTTGGCGGGATGGCAGCGCTCAACTGGATGAACGCGTGAGCGCCCTGGTCCACCTGGTAGATCTGTCAAAAGACGAGACGATCGCCGAATTGGCGGCCGTTTTGCTGGACCAGACTGCCTTTACCCTGGCGCAATATTCTTTCCAGGGCATGCTCGGCACCCCCCACTTGAATGCCATCCCGGGCCAGCTCAAGACAGGCAGATTGACCTCCGCTGCCGCGCTCAACCGGCTTTTGTTTGGCGCAGGCTGCTACAATAAGCAGCTGGTGGGCGCACTCTCCCTGGCAATCACCACTGAATACAGCCTGCCGGAGCTGGTACGTTCGATCGCCCTCGAAAAACCAGAAGGAGCCTGGACGCTTGAACACAGCGCGCGTCCCGCTGAAAATTGGGAGGCGAACCAGGCCGCTTACAAAACCGCCGATTTCATGCTGGCATCCCTGCAAGACTACCAGGCCGGTGAATGGGGCGGGCGCGTGAATCCATGGCAGGCCACCCTCAGCCCAGAAGCCGTAGTATTCACCAGTCACCCCACGGCTGTCAGCCAATCTGATCAGCGCCAGGCTGGAAAGTGGTGCGGCAGCGGTGCCCTGCCGCGCGTCGCACAGTGGCAGGACAGCCTGATTTGCCTGTACCAGCTGCCCGTTTTCGATGCACTGGGGTACACGCACGCCTATTTCCCAACTTTCGCGTTCGATGAGTCTCGTATCGAAAACGGCTGGGCCTTCGCGCGGAAAAACGATGGTTACCTGGCAATTTACGCATCCAGCGGCTTGCGCCTGGTCGAGAACGGCGACGATGCCTACTTCGAGCTGGTCGCCCCCGGTCCGCAGACAGCCTGGGTCGTGCAGATGGGCCGGCGCACCACAGACGGGGATTTCGTAGATTTTTACAGCAATGTGCTGGCAAAACCGGTAAATGTGGATGGGGTGGTGGTCGAATGGCAAACCATACGCGGTGATGCGCTCCATTTTGATTGGAGCGGCCCGCTGCAGCGCAACGGTGAAACAATCCCGCTGAGCTTTCCAAAGCGTTTTGAAGGTCCATTTGTTGATGCGGCCTTCCCAGCTGAGACAATGGATATAGGGCACGGCGACCAGATGATGCGTTTAAGCTTTTCATAATGGCCCTAAGGCGTCGCAAGCAAAAACCGCCGAACATTAGCAAGGCAGGCGAAGCCGGGATTGCCGCCGCTGAGATCAACGAATGACTTTACGGCAGGTCTTGCGCACCTGGTGGCCGCTGGCGTTGAGCTGGCTGTTAATGTCTGCTGAACCTTCGGCGCTGGCAGCTGTGGTGGCCCGCATGGCCAATCCCGAAATCAACCTGGCGGCTTACGGCAGCGTGGCTTTTGCTATCAACGGCTTAATCCAGGCCCCGCTGCTGTCGCTGCTTTCACTTTCCACATCCCTGAGCCGCGACTGGGGGTCTTTCCTGGCAGGCCGGCGCTTGATGTTCTATATGGGGATCGCCAGCACGCTGGTCTACCTGCTGGTGGCTTTTACCCCGGTGTACGATTTGCTGGTGCGCTACGTCATCGGCGCGCCTCCGGAGATCGTCGAACCGGCCCGTATCAGCCTGATGGTGGGCGTGCCCTGGGCTTTTGCCGTGGGATATCGTCGTTTTCACCAGGGGGTGCTGATCCGCTTCAACCATGCCGGGATCGTCACCCAGGGCACGTTCACCCGTTTCCTGGCGGACGCCCTGGTTCTCGCGGTAGGATACATCACCGCGGCCGTGCCCGGCGCCGTTTTGGCCACCTTGATGATGGTCGCTGGGGTCATCACCGACGCCGTGTATGTGGGATGGCGGGTAAAACCCGTTCTGCGGAATGAAGTGCGCACCCACCCGGAACTGGCCCAACCCACCCATCTGAAAGAGATGTTCTTGGTGTACCTGCCGCTGGCGCTGACCCCCCTGCTCAATATGATGGTGCGGCCGATTGGCAGTGCCGCGCTGAGCCGTCTGCCAGACCCGATCACCGCCCTGGCCGTCTGGCCGGTGATTACCTCGTTTTCTTGGCTGTTGATCACGCCGGCCTCGGCGCTAAACGAAGTGGTTAATGCCTTGATCGACCGCCAAGGCTCGCGCAAGCCTCTGGTCCAGTTCATCATGGCGGTTGGGTTGATCGAAACAGCGTTCATGGTGCTGATTGCCGCCACCCCCCTGGCCCAAACCTGGTTTGGCAAAGTCTCCGGCCTGGAAGCGGAGGCGGTCCAGGTCGCCAGCCAGGCTTTCTGGCTGCTCGTGCCCCTAGGAATCCTGGCTCCGCTGGGAGCATGGTTTTCCGGGGTCATTTTGAACACCCGTAAAACCCGTGCAATCACGGAGGGGATGCTGGTTTACCTGGGGACGTTTTCACTCGTCCTGGCGGCAAGCAGCGCGGTTGTCAAAACGAACGGCCTGTTCCTGGTCACAGCGGCTTCATTGGCGGCGAGCGTTTTCCAGATCGGCTGGCTGGGGCTGCGCAGTCGAAAGGCGCGCAAGATTCTTGCGGGATCCATATCATAAGTTGGTCGCGCCCTTGGGCCCAGGCACCCTTGGGCCAGGGCTGGCGCGGGCCAGGCACGCGAAGCGCGCCTTCGGCGAATGGGGAACCGTCATTGCGAGCGAAGCGAAGCAATCTCTCGATAAGAAGATTGCCACGCCCCTTCGGGGCTCGCAATGACAGATTCATCAAAAAAGTTGTAATATCATATCCATGGGATTAGTATTCAACATCCAGCGCTTTTCGATCCACGACGGCCCAGGCATCCGCACTACAGTGTTCCTGCAGGGCTGCAATCTGCGCTGTTCCTGGTGCCACAATCCCGAATCCAATCCTACCCAACCGATAGTCCAGTTTTTTCCGGATAGATGCATCTTGTGCGGGCTGTGCGTCGCTGCCTGCCCTGAAGGTGCGCAGCAACTTGAAGCCAACCGGCGTTTCTTTCACCGGGAGCTGTGCCAGGCCTGCGGTAAATGCGTGGATGAGTGCTTTGCCCGGGCACTGGTCATGCCCGCCAGGGAGATGACGGTCGACGAGGTCATGACTGAAGTGCACCGCGACCGCGACTACTACAACGATTCTGGGGGCGGCGTCACTTTCTCTGGCGGTGAGCCCTTCTTACAGCAAGAATTCTTGCTCGAACTGCTGCGTGCGAGCAAACGCGCCGGGCTGCATACCGCAGTCGACACCGCCGGCAACCTCCCATACGACTGGATCGAAGCGGCCTTGCCCATCACAGACCTTTTCCTGTATGATATCAAAGTGATGGATGAACAACACCATCGTGAGGCCACCGGGGTGAGCAACCGCCGTATTTTAGAGAACTTGTGCAAACTTGGCGATGGGCGGGCCCGGGTCTGGGTGAGGGTGCCGGTGATCCCCGGGGTGAACGACACCCCGCAGGAGATCGGCAGGATCGCTGAGTTCTTATCAGATCTGCCTGGGATCGAACAGGTAGATCTGCTGCCGTTCCATCACCTGGGAGCGGGGAAATATGAGAGCCTGGGATTGGAATACCCCGGACAGCTGCTCAAACCCCCCTCCGAAAGTCAAATGGATGCATTGGTCAATATCCTGGAAAACCATCATTTGCCAGCCAGGAGGATGATTTAACCATGGCAATGTCATCTTATGAAGTTGTCCGGCGCGCGGTCGAATTTCAAACCCCCGACCGCCTGCCCACCCGCTTTAATTCACTCGGGATAAGCGATGTCCACGACGTCGACTGGAACCAGATCGGCACAGGCGACCATTCCAGGCTGCGCACCTTGGATGAATGGGGCTGCACCTGGGAGCGTTCGTCCACTACCGCCAATATGGGCCAGGTAAAGGGGCATCCGCTGGAGGATTGGCGCAGCCTGGACCATTACCGCTGGCCCGACCCCGACCACCCGGCCTTTTACACCGGCATGGAAGGACGTTTCGCGGGCAGCGCTGGCAAATATGTCATGACCAGCATTTTCATGCTGCTGTTCGAGCGCATGCATTCCTTGCACGGCTTTGAGAATACCCTGACCGACCTTATCCTTGAACGGGAGCGCGTGGAAATGCTGGCGGATCGTATTATGGATTTTGACCTGGCGATCATTGACAATATCTCGCACCGCTTCCCAGGGATGATTCACGGCTTCAATTTCACCGACGATTGGGGCACCCAACAGGCATTAATTATCCGGCCCGAGCTCTGGCGTGATTTTTTCAAGCCGCGCTACACCCGCCTGTTCGCCGCCATCCACGCTGCCGGGTGGCATGTCTGGATGCATTCTTGCGGCAAGGTCAACGCCATTCTGGGAGACCTGATCGAGGCCGGGGTGAACGTGGTCAATTTGCAGCAGCCACGCGCGCTGGATATCTCCGCGGTCGGCAAACAGTTCCGCGGCAGGTTGTGTTTTGAATCGTTGTGCGATATTCAACATACCCTGCCATTTAAAAGCCCGGGGGAGATCGCGGATGAAGCCAGTTTGCTGCTCCAGGAATGGGCCACCCCGCAGGGCGGTTTTGTCCTGTCTGATTACGGCGATGGCCGCGCCATCGGCGTTCCCCTCGAGACAAAAAAAATTATGCTCGAGGCCTTTCTCCGCGCTGACCCCTGGAAAGCCCGCTGATCTTCCCTCAGGAGCATTGCATGGCCGTAAACCCCGAACCCGTTTTTAGCTACCGCCAGCGGATCGAAGCCCTGGCGAAAACCAAGCTTGAATTTAATCGCGCCAAAATTACCGCCGGCGGTTTCCATGATGTCGACGACCACGGCGATATTCCCTGGCCTGATCCCATCCCTTTTACGAAAATCAGCAATCACCCCGACGGCGGCAGTTATGGGGCGCGCTGCATCGGGCAGAATTTCCGCCGCTGGCTGGACGTGCATCCGGTGTACATCCACCCTCACAGCGCCCTGGCCGGAGCCTGGGTAGGGCAAATCCCCGGTTTTCGCGAAACCCGGTGGAAACCGGAAGACCGACCCGTTCACCTGGCGCCGCTCCACGAAAAGTACCATTTTATGAGCACCGGCATCGGGGCCATGAACCACATGGGTCCGGATATGAAAATCGGTCTGGACCTGGGTTGGGGCGGGCTGCTGGAAAAAATCCGCTATTACCGCCAGCTCAACCGCCCGGCGAACACCGATTTTTACGACGCGGAAGAGGACCTTGTGCTGGGCATCCAGGGCTGGATCCGCCGGCATGTGGTCAAGGCCCGCCAGATGGCCGGGGAGGAGCGCGATCCGGAAATTCGTCAGAACCTGTTCGAGATCGCCGCGCTGAACGCCCACCTGGTAGAAGGCGCCCCGCGCACCTTGCGGGAAGCCGTTCAATTTCTGGCCTGGTTCCAGGCGGTCGACCGCATGTGGTTCCTGGGCGGCGCGCTCGGCCAGCTCGACGAACTGCTGCGCCCTTACTACGAACGCGACCTGGAAGCCGGCCTGGTCAGCGACGAGATGGCGATCTGGTTTATCGCCAGCCTGTTTTTCAACGATACCCATTACTCACAAATCGGTGGGCCGGCCCCCGACGGGCACGACCTGACCAGCCGCATGTCTTACATTATTCTGGAAGCCCAACATCGGGTGCGCCTGCCGTCGAACCTGGCGGTCCGCCTGCACGACGGTCTGGATCCCAATTTGCTGCGCCAGGCGTTGGTCTATACCCTGCAGGACGGCACCGGTCCGAGCATTTCGTGCGCCAAAGGGCTGGACGAAGGCTATGCCCGCAACGGCGTTCCTATTCAGCTGGCGCGGATGCGCGCCAAGGTCGGCTGCAATTGGACGGCTCTGCCGGGCATCGAGTACTGCCACCAGGACGTAACCCGCCAGTGCCTGATCCAGCCGCTGCTGCTGGCATTTTACGAGCTGGTGGATGACCCGTCTGCGCCGCGCTGCATGGAAGAATTGTGGCGGCGCTACCTGGCACACCTGGCGGTCTCGGTCAGGGTGTTGAAAGAGGGCTTTGACTGGCATATGGAACGCCAGGCAGGCAACCTGATCGAAATTGTGCTCAATTTATTCAGCCATGGGCCGATTGAGCGCGGGCTGGATATGTCGGCGGGCGGCGTGGACCTGTACTTCCTCACCGCCGATGGGATCGGCCTGGCGGTAGTGGCCGATTCGCTGGCAGCGATCGAGCAGCGGGTGGTGCAGGAAGGACGTCTGGGCTGGGAAGAGCTGGCCCAACACCTGCGTAGTGATTTCCAGAATGCGGAGCGCGTGCGTCTGATGCTCAGGAATATCCCGCGCTTCGGCACCGGCGGGATGCGCGCCGATGAATGGGCCAAACTCGTCGCCGGCGCGTACTCGGACCAGGTTCGGGGAACGCCCACACCCAGGGGCTTTACCATCCTGCCCGGCCTGTTTTCTCACGGCGGGATCGCCAGGTACGGCGCGGACCTGGGCGCAACCCCCAATGGACGGCACAGCGGTATGCCGGTGTCGCACAGCGCCAACCCCGACCCGGGTTTCATGCCGGATGGGGGCGCTGCGCCCACCGCCAAAGCCAATGCCGTGGCTGCCGTTCAACCGGGTTGGGGCAATTCGGCTCCCTTGCAGCTGGATATGGACGCCCATCTCTTGAAAGAGTTGGGCGGCCTGGAAGCGCTTGAATCGCTCATCCGCACGCATAACCAGCAGGGCGGGACGTTGATCAACCTGAATATCGTCTCCAAAGAAGTGATTCTCGCCGCCCATCAAGACCCATCTAAATTCCCGGACTTGATGGTGCGCGTGACCGGCTACAGCGCCTATTTCCATTCCTTGTCTCCGGAGTACCGCCAGCAAATCGTGGACCGCCTGTTAGCCTGAACTGCCCTTTTCGGAGCACCCTGCGTTTACCCAACCCGAAGGAATATCCATGGATGCAATGTCTTTAAAGAAAACAGAAGTAGAAAGCCGGATCGAGGAACTGCTTGGCCGGATGACGCTGGAAGAAAAAATCGGCCAGATGAACCAGACCATGTTTTTAGACGAAGGCCAGCGCGCCCCCATCCGCCAGGGGGAGGTGGGCTCGATGATCTTTGCCAGCAGCTCATTAGCGGGCAAGGACCTCACCGCGCCGGCCCGGGCAGAAATGGCCAACCGAATCCAGCGTGAAGCGGTTGAGGGCTCTCGCCTGGGGATCCCACTGCTGCTGGCTCGAGACGTGATCCACGGGCACCGCACCGTTTTCCCCATCCCGTTGGGGCAGGCTGCCGCCTGGGACCCGGCTCTTGCCGGACAGGCTGCCCAGGTTGCCGCCCGGGAAGCGACCGCGGAAGGGATAAAATGGACCTTTACCCCCATGCTGGATATTGCCCGCGACCCGCGCTGGGGACGCATCGCCGAAGGTTTTGGCGAAGACCCTTACCTGGGAAGCGTGCTGGCCGCGGCTGCGGTACGCGGTTACCAGGGGGATGATTTTTCGGCCGAAGACCGCCTGGCGGCCTGCGTCAAGCATTATGCCGGGTACGGCGCAGCGGAAGGCGGGCGCGACTACGACCGCGGCGATTTTTCGATTGCCACTTTGCGCGACCTATACCTGCCGCCCTTCCACGCGGCGGTTGACGCCGGGGTAGCCACCTTGATGGCAGGTTTTCACGATTTCGCCGGCGTGCCGGTAGCTGCCAACCGGTTTTTACTGACCGAGATCTTGCGTGAAGAATGGGGTTTTCACGGGCTGGTGGTGAGTGATTGGAACTCAGTGCTGGAACTGACCCGGCACGGGGTGGCGGAAGGTGAAAACGAAGCCGCCGCCCTGGCGCTCACCGCCGGGGTGGACATAGACATGATCTCTGGAGTCTACCTGCGAAATCTGGCCGGGTTGGTCAGCCGCGGCAAGCTGCCGCCAGCCGAAATTGATGAGGCCGCCCGGCGCATCCTGCGGGTCAAGTTCCTGGCAGGATTGTTCGAACGCCCGTATGTCGATCCGCGGCGCGCCGAAGGGGTTATTATAACGCCCGAACACCGCGCCCTGGCGCGGCGCTTCGCCCAAGAATCGATCGTCTTGCTCAAGAACGACGATAAACTGCTGCCTTACGCCGCGGAGAGCCTGCGGCGGGTAGCCGTGCTCGGTCCGCTGGCCAATGCCCAGTCTGAATTATTCGGATCGTGGACCTTAGATGGGCAGGGCAAAGACGTCACCTCTATCGCGCAGGCCATCAAGGAAGCCGCCCCGCGAGACTGCGAGGTCAGCCTGCCCAGTGGTTACGTGGACCGGGATCTCTACAGTGCTCAGCACGCCGACCTGGCTGTGCTCGTGGTAGGCGAACACCCCCAGCGCAGCGGCGAAGCCAGCAGCATCTCCACCCTCACCCTGCCGCCCGGCCAGCGCCAGCTGGTCGAAGCCGTTTACGATCTGGGGGTGCCGGTGGTATTGGTGGTAGTTGCCGGGCGCCCGCTGGCGATCGGGCACGAAGCCGCCCTTTCGAAAGTCGTGCTGTATGCCTGGCAGCCGGGCGTGGAAGGCGGGTATGCTGTGGCCGATCTGCTCTTCGGCCGGGCTGCACCTTCCGGCAAGCTGCCGGTGAGCTTTCCGCGCCGCACCGGTCAGATCCCGGTCTATTACAACCGTCGCAATACAGGCCGTCCGGCTGGTACGGGGCGAGATACGGTGGGCTACATCGACCTGCCGCTGGCCCCGCTGTACCCCTTTGGCTTTGGCCTGAGCTACACCCAGTTCGACTACCGCCAGCTCACCGTGCAGTCCGGAGCCTGGAAATCGAGCGGGGGTGAGATCAGCGCCGAGGTGACCAATATCGGAGAACGGGCCGGGACGGAGATCGTCCAGCTTTACGTGCGCGACCGGGTTGGTTCGGTCACTCGCCCGCTGCGCGAGCTGAAGGGCTTCGAGCGCGTGAGCCTGCAGCCGGGCGAAACCCAACGCGTGCGCTTTCACCTGGCGCCGGACGACCTGTCTTTCACCCGCTTTGACGGTACCTGGGGTTGGGAAGCCGGCAAGTTTGACGTGTGGGTCGGGCCGGACAGCACGCGCGGCTTGCAGGGCGCGTTTGAGATCGGGTAAAAAATTATGTTGATCGGTTATTTTTTAAGCGGAATTCAAAATGGAAGAAAAGGACACTTTACCGGTTGCCAGTTTCTTGTTTACCCTTTCAGAGCGGATCATAAAATTGCCTTTACTGGTTTTTTTAGTGTTAATCCTCTCAAGCTGCACCGGAATGCCTGCTATTAATTCAACCTCTACCACCCAACCGGCTCCAACGAATATTGTTTGCAAGGCAAGCAAAACTCAGAAATTGACCGGTTTTACAGTTATGGGAGGATACCCCGTCTGGACAACCATCGTAAAGGTTCTATGGTATCCAGCTAACCTGCAACCTCCATATGAAGGCAGCCTTGGAAAAGGTGCATGGTTTGTTGATAAAAGCGTTACAGGTGAATTAAAAGTGACCGGCAGGCAAATAGATGGCGATGGGAAGATACTATTTTTTAAGGGGTCCAGAATTGAGAATGATCGTAATGGAAACGAAACCATTTTATTCAATGACACGCCGACCGAGGTTTTCACCATTCAGGATGCAAGTTCATCGAATTATTTAAGCCCGATCCCGGAGGGTTATTCCGGAAACACTACCGGTATAATTACCACCAGGCCAGGTTGTTATCAAATAACCGCTACGATTCAAACCTATAAAGTTGAGTTTATGATTGAAGCCATTCAAGAAAGCAAATAATTTATGAATCAACCAGACTATTCGCCCGCCATTCGATCCAGGCTAGACGACCGCGATCTGAATGCACTGGTCGCGGCCCTGCGCTCACCCGCCGACGCCGGCCTGCGCGCCCAGGCCGCCCGCGCCCTGGGTGAGATGGGCGATATAGACGGCACCGAAAGCCTGATCCGCTCGCTGCTGGAAGACCCAGATACTGCCGTTCAGGCCGCCGCCCGCCAGGCATTAACACAGATGCACGGCAGCCGGTCCGAACTGATCATTGCCAGCTACCGGAACGGGCCGCCGGAAATTGACGAATGGCTGGTCGCGCCCGAAGATGAAGATTTTCCCCCGGCCGCCCGCGGGGACGGCTCTCTCACCGATGCCGATATCGACGGGCTGCTGCTGGTTGTGAGCCAGGAATCGAACCCGGTCATCCGCGAGAAAGCGATCCGCGCCCTGGAGCACATCAGCGATACCCGCAGCACCGATATGCTGGTCTACCTGTTCCTGCACAGCGCAGAATCCTCCACCCGAAGTGCGGCGCGCGATGTTTTGCAGGCGCATTTCGGCGACAAGGCCGCTGAGATCATCCAGGCTGCGAATACAAATCCTGAGGACGATGAAGAGTGGTCCGATGAGGAGGACGACGATCCCCTCTCGGAGGTTGAATACGAATCCGGTGAAGATGACGGGGATGAAGAAAATGATCTGGAAGAGGAGGAATTCGAGCCAGCGGGCGACTGGGGAGGCGTTTCTCCCATGCGTCCGCCGAGTGATTTTACACAGGGGCCATCCATGTCGCGCCGTGAGCAGGGCAGTCCGGTCGTCCAGGAAATCGGTATTCCGTGGCGCATCCTGGTAGTTGTGGGGATCGCCATTCTGATTCTGGCGGCAATTTTGCTGCTATATCCTTGAAAATATCATGTGGCATGATCCCCTCTGCTCCCCCGAACCCCTGCGGATGCGCTGACACCCTGGTGCGCCCGTAGGGGCGAGAGCGTCCTAGTGCGAACGGGGTAAAACTAAGTAGTTTGGAGAATTTTACTCCGCTTTGCGGAGTAAAATTCTCCAGAAACCTCTTTTCACCCCTCCCAGTCTGCCCTTCGGCAGCGCGATACGCAAGGTACGCCCGAAGGGCGAGCGCGTGGGAGGGGCCGGGGGTGGGTTCCAAAAAAGCAACCATCCCGAACTCACGTAATAAATAAAATTTTCCCGGAGAGGAAATGCCTGCCAATAAAATCCCTTACTCGTGGTTATTTTTCGACGCAGATGACACCCTGTTCGATTACAGCCGGGCTGAAAACAATGCCCTGACGGCAACCGCCGAAGAATTTGGATTGGCCGGCGTTCCGGGTTTGATGCCGGCCTACCAGGCGATCAACCAGGCCATCTGGATCGAATTTGAGCAGGGTAAAATCGACGCGCTGCGCCTGCGTTCGGAACGTTTCGCCCGCCTGTTTGCCAGCCTGGGGATCCCCGCTGAGGTGGAAGTATTCAGCCAGCGCTACCTGGTCCACCTTTCCCGCGGATTCTTCTTATTCGACGGCGTCACGCTCATGATGGCAAAGCTCGCCGGCCGCTTCCAGATGGGCTTGATAACCAACGGCCTGCCGGAGGTCCAGCGTCCTCGCCTGGTAGGATCAGGCATCGGCCCGTATTTCAAATTTGTGGCCATTTCAGAAGAACTCCGCCTTACCAAACCCGACCCGGCTTTCTCTACTACCGCGCTGGCCATGGCCGGGAACCCTGATCCGCACCAGGTGTTGGTGATCGGCGACAGCCTGAGTTCCGACATCCGCGGGGGCATCCAATCAGGCCTGGACACGCTGTGGTACAACCCCAAAGGGAAAGGACCCGATGCGCGCTGGCCGGCCACCTATGAAGCACGCTCGTACAACGAAATCCTGGAGATCTTGACCCTATCCTGAGCGACTCAAGCGCCTTCAACATTATTTCTATTTTGAGGGTATCGCGACCCTAAGGGTCGCGATACCCTCAAAATTTTTTCATCTCGGTCGGTGGTACAATTAGCATTCGATCATTTCCGGCCGGATGGACCGCATTCAGCCGCATGGAGGCTTGTATTCCGGAATGCCAGCTATTTATCCCTTCACTGCTATCGTCGGCCAGGAGCGGATGCGCCGCGCCCTGGTGCTTAATGCTGTCAACCCACGCATTGGTGGGGTTCTCATCCGCGGCGAACGCGGAACTGCGAAATCGACCGCCGCCCGTGCCCTGGCAGCCCTGCTGCCGCAGGTTAAGATCGTCGCCGGCTGCCGCTTTGGCTGCGATCCTGACAACCCGACCACCTGGTGCACCGAATGCCGCGAGCGGGCAGCGAATGGGGACCAGCTGCCGGTGACCACCCGGCCTACCGCCTTCATCAACCTGCCTGTCTCGGCTACCGAAGACCGCGTGGTGGGTACGCTGGATATCGAAAAAGCCATCCAAAAAGGCGAGCGGCGTTTTGAGCCGGGCGTGCTGGCGGCCGCAAACCGTGGCTTGCTGTACATCGATGAAGTAAATTTGCTCGACGACCACGTGGTCGACGTGCTGCTCGATTCAGCCGCCATGGGGGTCAACGTCGTCGAGCGTGAAGGGATTTCCTTCTCGCACCCGGCGCGCTTCATCCTGGTGGGCACGATGAACCCCGAAGAAGGTGATTTGCGCCCGCAGCTGCTGGACCGCTTCGCTCTCTCCGTGGACATTCACGGTATTCGAGACGCCCGCGAACGGGTTCAGATCATGGAGCGCAACCTGGCCTTTGAATCCAACGCAGAATCATTTCGCCAGGAATGGCTTTCCAAAGAAGAAGATCTTTCCGCCCAGATCGGCCATGCCCGCGAGATCGTGGAACAGGTCACCTTTACCAACCGCAATTTGCTGGCGATTGCCAACCTGACGGCTTCATTAAACGTGGATGGGCACCGCTCCGACCTGGTCATTCTCAAAGCGGCGCGGGCCATGGCTGCCTTTGAAGGACGCCTGACGATCACCGACCGCGATATCGCCCTGGCAGCCGAGCTGGCCCTGCCGCACCGACTCAAACGCGGACCCTTCCAGCAGTCCGAAATGACCATGGAAGAGCTGCAGGAGCGCATCGAGCAGTTAGAAGGCGCTACCGGCAGTCAGACCCGCATGCAGTTCAGCGAATCCCAGGGACAAGAGGCCAATACCTCAAAAAAATAAGCGAGGGCGAAGCCAGCAGCGAGCAACAAGAGCCGCAAGACGCGCGCCTGGAACCTTCGCCCCAAGATGTATTTGACAACAAACAGGCTCGTTGGTGGGAAGGCGGTCAAAAGGTAAAAGTCGGAGAGGCCTTTACCCCGCGGCGCCTGGATACTCCCCTGGATAAAATGATGCGGCATTCCGGCGGCGGCGCAGCCGGACTCGTTCTGACCGGCGCGGGCGTTATATCATGGCGCGCCCCTCCCCCGACCACCCGATTGACCTGGCGCTGGATGCCACCCTGCGCGCCGCTGCGCCTTTCCAGAGAGAGCGGGCAGAGTTGCGCCGCCACGTGGCTTTTGCTATTCGCCCGGGTGATTACATGCGCAAGGTGCGCGTGAGGCGGGCGGCGAACCTGGTGCTTTTCCTGGTAGATGCCTCCTGGTCGATGGCGGTCGCGGAACGCATGGCGGCGACCAAAGGCGCCATCCTCTCCCTGCTCACCGATGCTTACCAGCGCCGCGATCGAGTCGGCCTGATCGTATTCCAGAAAGACCGCGCCACGCTCGTCCTGCCTCCGACCAATTCCGTATTTTTGGCGAAACGCGCCCTGGAAGATATCCCGGTGGGCGGGAAAACCCCGCTCTCAGCCGGTCTTCTCATGGCGCATGAAGTCCTGCGCCAGGAAAAGATCACCCACCCGGATATCATGCCGCTGTTAATGGTGCTGACAGATGGGGCCGGCAATGTGGCCATGGGCCAACAGCCCCCTCAAGATGAAGCCCACAACCTGGCGGATTTGATCGCGGAAGAGAAAATCCATTCTGTGGTGATCAACATGGAACACATCGCCTTTGACCAGGGATTGGCTCAGCAGTTGGCTGAACATCTGGATGCGCCCTGCTACTCGATCAGCGATCTGCGCGCCGAGAGCCTTTACCTGGCTGTGAAACAAGAAATTAACCAGGCGAAACCGGAAGACCGGAGATAATTTTGATGATGGGGGGGTATTTCTTTAACCAGTTATTTGCTCGCAGGTCAGGCAAAAAAACTGACATTTTACCTCCTTTTTTTCTGCTGTTTTACCGGCAAAACGAAGAAGCCCAACTCTTTGTTTCGTGATAAGATTGAAATTCACAAGGAGTATGCATGGCTTCCCGGTTGGAACGGCGCAAAAGGACCCGAACACTACTCGTGATTATCATTCTGCTCTCCATGGCCTGTTACTGCCTGGGGATCGTTGTGCTGCAAATCGGCCGGGCGCGAGGCTCAGGTGCAACCGCCACACCCACCGGATTACCCCCCACAACTACCCATACCAACACCCCCATTACACCCACCCCATCCCTGGCTGCATCTGCAACGATTACCGTCTCGCCAACCGCCACGGTCACCTGGACACCCAGCGTGACCTATACCCCGTTTACACCTCCCACCCCAACCCCCACGGCCACCCAGACGGCAACGCCTTCTCCCACCCCCACGGCAACCTTTACCAGCACGCCGAGTGCCACCCCGCAGCCGCCTTCGGCTACCCCCACGCCGACTGCCACGCCTCTTCCGCCTGTGGATACCAATACGCCCACCAATACCCCTGAGACACCTTGAGGATTTCGAACGGATGATTGAACTAACCCCATTTCTGAAAACACTTCTTACCCAGGCGGGACTTTCCGCCTTTGAGACTCCGGTGAGAGAAGTCATCGCCGATGCCTGGCGGCCCCTGGTGGATGAGCTTTCCGTCAGCCGGGTCGGCAGCCTGCACGGCTTAAGAAAAGCATCTTTGGCATCTGAAAAACACCCGCGCATCCTTCTTTCTGCCCATATGGATGCTATCGGTCTGATGGTCACCGGCAGCAGCGACGGCCTGCTGCGCTTTACCGAAATCGGCGGGGTCGACCCGCGCATTTTGCCCGGGCAAATGGTCACGGTACACGGCCGGACAGACCTGCCCGGGGTGGTGGTGCAGCCCACAGACCGGCTGCTGCCGCCCTCTGCTCGCGGCAAACCGGTCGCCATGGAATATTTATTCATCGATACCGGCCTGCCGGCTGAGGAAGTGGCCCGGATGGTGCGGGTGGGAGATCTGGCTTCCTTTGCCCAGGCGCCGCTGGAATTGACCGGTGAGACCCTGGCCGGGCACTCGCTGGACAACCGGGCCTCCGTGGCGGCAGTGACCCTGTGTCTGCAAGAGCTGCAGCATATGAGCCATACCTGGGATGTCTGGGCAGTGGCTTCCTCCCAGGAAGAAGAAAGTTTTGCCGGAGCATATACTTCACCCTTCGAGATCCGCCCAGACCTGGCTGTCGCCATCGATGTGACTTTCGCCAAGGGACCTGGGGTAAATGACTTCCGCGGTTTCACATTAGGTAAAGGACCAACCCTTGGCTGGGGTCCGAACATTCACCCGGCATTGTATAAGGCTTTCAACGAGCTGGCGGAAAAATTGGACATTCCCCATACCCTGGAAGCCATGCCGCGCCATTCGGACACCGACGCCTACGCCATGCAGGTCGTAGCCGAAGGCATTCCCACCATGGTGATCAGCATCCCGCTGCGCTATATGCATACCCCGGTGGAGCTGGTGGCCCTTAAGGACATCAGCCGCGCCGGTCACCTGCTGGCTGAGTTCATTGCCCGGCTGGAACCTGATTTTATCCAAAAAATTCATTGGGATGAATAATTCATGACCGATAGAAAAGAAAACCTTGCGCAGGCACCCGAAATCGGCGCCGAACAGATTGCCCTGCTGGAAAAGTTGAGCAATGCCGTGGCGGTCTCCGGCGATGAAAGCGAAGTCCGCCGGATTGTGATCGATGAGGTCACTCCCTTTGCGGATGAAGTTAAAGTAGATGCCATGGGCAGCGTGCTGGTGCGCGTTCACGCCCGCCAACAGCCGGCGCTCAAAGTAATGCTTGACGCCCACATGGATGAAGTCGGCTTCATGCTGGTGGAAGGCGGGGATGAAGGACTGTTTCGCTTTGAGCTGGTCGGCGGCATCGATGTGCGCCAGCTACCAGGAAAACCGGTTCTGGTCGGCAAAGACCACGCGCCGGGGGTAATTGGCGCCAAACCGATCCACCACACCACGGATGATGAACGCAAAAGCATGATCCCGCTGGACAGCCTGAAAATTGACCTGGGCCCATCCGGCGACAGCAAGGCCAGGGTTGGCGACCGCGCCACCTTCGCCACTTCCTTCCAGCAAATCGGACCCAGCCTGCGGGGTAAAGCCCTGGATGACCGCTTGGGCGTCGCCACCCTGATCGAGCTGGTCAAGCACGCCCCTGGGAATATCGAGTTGTGTGCTGCTTTCACCGTTCAGGAAGAGGTGGGGCTGCGTGGGGCAAAGATTGCCGCCTATGCCCTGGACCCGGACCTGGCGATTGCCATCGACTCGACCCCTGCCAACGACCTGCCGGCCTGGGATGGCTCGGAAAACGCCGTCTACAATACCCGTTTAGGGCTTGGCCCGGCCATATACCTGGCGGACGCCGGCACCCTGGCGGACCCGCGCCTGCTGCGCCACCTGACCGCCACCGGCGACAGCCTGGGCATTCCTTACCAGTTCCGCCAGCCAGGCGGCGGCGGAACAAACGCCGGCGCCATCCATAAACAGCGCGCCGGCATTCCAAGCGTCTCCATTTCCATCCCTGGCCGTTACGCGCACACCGCGGCCCTGGTTTCACGCCTGTCCGATTGGCAGGCAACCCTGGCGCTGGTTTACCAGGCATTAATCCACCTGCCAGCCGATATCCTCAGCCAGCCCCGAGAATAAACCCTTGGCGCAAGCGGCCTATACCCCTCCTCCCAACGGCTTTCGCACCTTTGTCATCGTTTGGATCACCCAATCGATTTCGGTGTTGGGCAGCGCTTTAACTTACTTTGGCCTGAACATCTGGCTGGTCAAAGAACGCTACCCGTTGGATGGGCAAAAGGCCGAGCTGGCCCTGGCGATTTCAGCCACGGCATTGATCTTCAGCCTGCCAACCGTTTTTCTGGCGCCTATCGCCGGAGCCTGGGCCGACCGGCACGACCGCAAACGAACCATGATTGCCGCCGATTTTCTCAATGCGCTGGTAAGCCTGGTCTTGATGGTATTAATCATCAACCAGGCCCTGGAACTCTGGTCGCTGTTGATCATCATGTTTATCGAAGCCGTGTTGGGCGCATTTCACGGCGCTGCTTTTGATACTTCTTACGCCATGCTGGTACCGGATGTACAGCTTCCCCGGGCCAACGGCATGATGCAGACGATTTGGTCGCTTTCTGGCCTGCTCTCGCCAGGAATTGCGGCGGCGATCATCGGCATCCCGGAAATTCTACGCCAATCTGGCGCCAACAATTTCATCACCTCTTTAAAGACCGGCACCCCATTTTTAATGGGTATTGATTCGGCCACGTTCTTTATCGCGTCAATTGTTCTGATTTTCTTGTTTATTCCCTCACCCAAACGAACCGATCTGGAGGCTCAGCCTGGGCAGGCAAAAAAGTCAATGTGGGCCGATATCCGCCAGGGGGCATTATTTATCTGGCACAGGCGGCCCATGCTCTGGCTGCTGGGTACCTTCGCCATGGTCAACTTCATCACCGGCCCCATGGGAGTCTTATATCCTCTGCTGGTCAAGTTTAACTTGCAGGCCGATTGGGCGGCGCGCGGGTTCACCATCGAAACCGCCATGGCCCTGATGGGCACGCTGGCCAGTGTGGGTGGGGTGGCAGGCGGTGTAATCATCAGCAGCTGGGGCGGGTTGAAACGGCGTAGAGTTTTAGGGGTTGTCCTGCCTATGATCCTGGTGGGCGTGCTCATGTTGGCCATCGGTCAGTCGCGCTGGCTGTTTGTCACCGCGGGGTTGTTCCTGTTGTTGGATGGGATGACCCCGATCATGAACGCCCACTCACAAACGATCTGGCAGACGCAGACCCCACGCGAGCTGCAGGGCAGGGTTTTTTCGGTGCGCCGGGTAATCGCCCAATTTACCTGGCCGGCCAGTACAGCCATCGCGGGAGCGCTGGGTGGGTTATTTGACGTTGGCGCAGTGATCACCGTGCTGGGCGCTATATTAATTATTTTCTGCACCGCCCAACTGTTCAATCCATACTTGATGCGGGTAGAAGATACCCAATATCTGGAGGAATTAGCTGCCAGGTATGAGACCGTGGTAAATTTAAACGCATAATTGATCTAAATCATAGGGTTGGTCGGTCTTCAGAAACCAGCTGCCCTTGAACAGCCAATCACAGGAGAACCATGAAAGAACTTATCAAGCAGCTCGTAGAGTCGGTGGGACCATCGGGTTTTGAAGCTCAGGTTCGCAAATTGATCCAGGGTGAAATTCAAGGCCTGGCGGACGAAGTGCGCGTGGATGCGCTCGGCAACCTGATCGCTCGCAAGGGACAAAAAGCACCCGGCGGGCAGCGCATCATGCTCTCGGCCCACATGGATGAGATTGGGGTAATGGCTACCCATATCGATGACAACGGGTTTGTACGCTTCACCACCATTGGCGGCGTACGCCCGCATACCTGCTACGGCAGCCGGGTGCGCTTCGTCAGCGGCGTGAGCGGGATGATCGGCGGCGAGCGCCTCGAGACCCCTGATAAAGTGCATACCTTCGAGCAGATGTACATCGATGTCGGCGCCGCCAACCGGGCAGAATGCCCGGTAAAAGTGGGCGACGCGGGCGTCTTTGACCGGCCCATGCTTGACCTGGGCAACCGGCTGGTTTCAAAAGCCATGGACAACCGTGTCAGCTGCGCCGTGCTGATCGAGACCCTGCGCCAGATGCAAGACAGCCCGAACGAGGTCTACTTTGTGTTCAGCACCCAGGAAGAAGTAGGGCTGCGCGGGGCTACCACGGCTGCCTATGCCGTGGATGCAGAAATCGGCATCTCCGTGGATGTGACCGGCGTGGGCGATACCCCGAAAGCCTTGAAAATGGAAGTCAGCCTGGGCAAAGGGCCCACTGTCAAAGTGCGCGACGGCGGGATGATTTCCGATCCGCGCCTGGTGCGCTTTATGGCCGACAGCGCGGAAAAAGCAGGCATCCCTTATCAATTGGAGATCCTGGAAAGCGATACCACCGATGCGCGTGCCATGCAGGTTACCCGGGCCGGGGTGCCCGCCAGCTGTGTATCCATCCCCACACGCTACATTCACAGCCCATCCGAAATGGTCGATTACCGCGACGTACAAAACGCGGTCAAGCTGCTGGTTGTGTTGATCAGCCAGCCCATCCTACTGCAGTGAGCCCGCGCAGGATGCTTTCATCTCGGACCGTTGCCTGGTTTCGCAAAACTGGGATGATTTGGATTATTTTCAGCCTGGTCTTCAGCCTGACTACGGCCTGCGGGGTCGACCTGACCGGTTTGTTTCAGTCAGAAACCGCCACGCCGACCGCGTCGGCGGTCAGCCAGACAGCCACACCACTCCCCACCGATCAGGCAGCCAGCGCCACAGCCACTCCCACCGGACCGCAAATTCTGGAGATCTGGGTGCCTCCGCAGTTTGACCCGGCAAGTGGGAGCGGCGCCGCTGAAAAGCTGCGCAACCGCCTGTTGGCATTTGAGACGCAGAATCCCGGGTTCGAGGTCAAGGTACGCGTAAAGGCAGCCTCAGGATCGGGTGGGCTGATTGATTCTTTATCTGCCGCCAGTGCCGCCGCTCCGGCGGTTCTACCGGCACTGGTCGCGCTGTCGCGTTCGGACCTGGAAACAGCCGCGTTAAAAGGTTTGGTATTTTCGATCGATGGGCTGACCCGCATCGTGGATGACACGGATTGGTATGCTTACGCCAGGCAGCTTGCCTTGATCCAGGGGGCAGCATTTGGCCTGCCGTTCGCCGGAGATGCCATGCTGCTGCTGTACCGCCCGGCAAAATTACCCAACGCACCGGCGGATTGGCCTGCCTTGATTAAGGCCAATCTACCCACGGCTTTTGCCGCAGCCGACGCCCAAGCCATGACTACCCTTCAGCTTTACCTTTCTGCCGGCGGCGAAGTAAAAGATAGCCAGGGTCGCCCAACCCTACAGGCCGACACGCTGGCCAAGGTATTAAAAATATTAGATGAGGGGGCAAAAGCAGCAGTTTTCCCCAACTGGCTGGCGCAGTATCAAACGGATGGTCAGGCATGGCAGGCTTACCGTGAACAGCGCGCCCAGCTTCTGATCACCTGGTGCAGCCATTATTTAACCGATTTACCCGCGGATACAGCCGCTGCGCCCCTGCCCTCCCTGGGTGATAAACCATTGACCCTGGCAGCGGGTTGGATGTGGGCTTTATCGGACCCGCTTCCCGAACGGCGAGCGGCATCTATCCGCCTGGCTGAATTTTTGGTGGATAGTGAATTCTTAGCGCAATGGTCTTTACAAGCCGGTTACCTGCCCACCCGCCCTTCGGCCTTAACAGCCTGGTCAAATGAAGGTTTAAGGGCAATTTTCAGCCCAATTGCTCTTTCAGCGCAGGTCAGACCAGCTAACGATTTACTGCTCGGCCTGGGACCGATCCTCCAGGATGCCACCCTTCAGATCATCAAGCAACAAGGTGATCCGGTCCAGGTTGCACAGGCTGCCGCCGAACGGCTGGCAGTATCCCCCACAAAATGAAAGGCACTTCTCGTTTGAAACTCGTGACTCGTTTTGCGAATGGTAAAAATGATCTGCGCTGGATTGTGCTGCTGGTGCTCTTATTCTTAATTATTATTCTCGCCTGGCCTGATCCGGCTTCCGGAGCAACCCTGTTCCAATCTGCAACGTTAACCCCAAACGTTACCCTTACACCCACCATCATCCCTCAAGAATTTTTAAGCACCCCGGACCAGACCAGCGGGATAATTTGCGGCTCGGTTATCATCGTCTTGATTATCGTGGGAGGGACGGTCGGCGTGCTGCGCCGCAAGAACGGAATCTCAAGAAACAAAATCTAGATGCCGAACCGGTAAGTTCAACCCTGCTCTAATTTCCAACTCAGATTAATGGCGGTTATTCGGCAAAATACCCTTGGGGGTGCGTTCAAACGTCAAGCCGCCGCCAAACAGCATCTTGGTGTGTGCGTGCAGGGCAGGCACGCCTGACAGCATAAATGTGATTACCGGAAAAATAATCCAGCTGCCGATTTCCTCGAGCATCACCCCCAGGCGCCAGCTGTATTTCTTGTTATTACAGCGAAATCGCTCCACAAGCCAGATCGTAATCAGCCCCAGGCCGCCTAACACATTCAACACAGGGATGAAGTAAGGCACGGGGAAAGGCGGATAAGTGATCACCGGGTTGCGGTCCAGGACGATCGAAAGGATCGTGCCCACAACCGTGACGACGCCGCCCAGGCTGAAGACCGTATTATCATGCCAGATCTTGATAAAGCGGCCGACTTTTAACAGGAAGGGCGTGCGTTTTTGCTTGCGCCACTGCTGCAGCATGTAAACCATATCCCCGGCGCCCCAGGCATGGCGCACCCGGGTTTTGTAAACCATCACCCAGGTTTTCCACAATGTCTCACCCAAGAATGGTTCGCCAACCGTGGGCAGGAAGATTGAGCGCAGCTGCATATCGCCGTCTTTGGCAAAGAAACAGCGTAGAAACATGTGCCAGTCGTCAGAAATGACGATAGGATCCCAATAATCGACATCCACCAGCAGCTTATAACTGAGCGAATAGGTGCTCAAAGGGAAAGCCATCGCTATCGGGTTCGAAAGCTCTGAAACCTGAACGGCATTATTAAAGAATGTGAGCAGGCGCACCGAAGCTGGCGTATGCCAGATATTATGATCGAAAAAGATCGGCGTTTGCCAGATCAAGTTTTCAGGCTTTTTGCAGGTGACAAATTCCCGGGTAAATTCAGCAAAATAATTGGGGTCCAGCTCCGAATCCGCGTCACACGACGAAACAGTCACATTTTCAAGCGCAATTCCCATCCGGTCCAGGATCTCGCGCTTTGCCTGACGTGCTGCCCAGGACTGGTTTGCGGCCTTGCCTGGAATTTCGTTGGGCAGGTGCGCCGGGTGGTAGCTTAATAAGAAATGGGCAAAATGGTGCGCATATTTTTCAGCCAGCAGATTGCCTTTTTCATGCGCTTCAGCTTCAGCCTCTTCCATAGCCATCACCACGGTCAATTGCTGGTGTTCTATGGTCTGGCTGACTAGCGCATCTAAAGAGCGTGACAGCACCTCGATTGGTTCTTTATAATTGGGGAAGATCACCACGTGGTGAATCCTGGAATATTTTGCCTTTTGCTCGGCTGTTAACCCGTCTGTCGCTGAGCCCTTTTGCAAACGCTGGTGAGCGCGCCGGATCCTGATCAGACTGATCAAATAGAAAAATGCCACCATCGTAAAGCGAAACAGCAGGTAGATGGCGACTACCTGAGAAACGACCAGCCCCGTATGAGGTGATAGGATGATAACAACGAAGTAAGCTATTAGCAGAACCCAGGTCTGTATGCCGGGAATGCGGTAACCAAAAGAACCAGGGTCAACTTTCGCAGCAAGTTCATTTGCCATCTGCTGCTTTTTTGTAATCTCCATTTGGGTCAATAAACCACCTTTTCTTGAGATTCCCGGCTGAAATAAAGCCTGACCGGATAATCCACCCCGCTTCTTCTCGCCCTGGGGATCTGGGCACCACTGTGTGTGTTTTGCTGGATTATACCGCAAGTAGAAGCAACGCGTGAGCTTTTGAACTCAGCCCCGAGTTCAAAAGCTCACGGTTGGAAAATAAAAAAATAAAGGTTAACGACCGCGCGGAGGACGGCGCATTTTCGAAAGCGTGACCAGCATAAAACCGGCGGCAGTTATAGCCGCCATCCAAAGCTTGGTACGGTCCATGACCGGTTGGATAGAAACGCCATTGGGTGTGCACACCACCACTGCCACCGGCCTGGAGAAGGTCCGCCCGCCGCCGCCGCCACCCGAACCCCCGCCTTTTTGCTCACCTTGCTGCCCGCTGCCTTCGCCAATCCCGAAGGCAATACCGCTGAAGACTTCCGCCGCGGTAATCACCACCGTGTCACCCTGGCGCACAGGTTTGGCGTAAACAGCGTTGACACTGGCAGTAGTTAGTAATTGATCGAATGTGGATTGAACTACATCCAGCGAGGATAAAACTTCGGCCGGTTCAGCTGTTGCGGCTGTTTCCTCAACTACCGGCTTTTCTTCATCAGCCATTCGAACCTCCTAAAAAAAAGGGATCAACGCCGCCGAAACAGCGTTGAAAGAACGATGCTGCCGACAATACCCAGGCTTAACAGCAAGATTTGCATCCGGCGAGTTTCATCATTTACTGGCAGGATCACATCACTTGCGCCAGCTGTCGCGACACGCACTTGCGCCGGACGGTTCCATACCAGCCCAATCGGCATGCCTGGAACTTGCAGGTGCAGCACCCTGGAAATGACCGTGATGGTTTGCTCGCCAACCCGCAGTGGTTTTCCTTCACGCAGCTCAAACAAGGAGGAAAGGGATTTCATTGACACCTCCAATAATATATTATACGAAAATTACCGCCATTCGTTGCGCGAGTCTGAGTTTTAGTAAGGGTGAAAAAAATCGGTAAATTCTTATTCATCAATCACCTGGCGATGGGTGAAGGGAGCGGTCAAGAAGCGCCAGCCTATTTTCCATGGATTGGTCCAGGCGATGAAAGCGCCGTGTTTGCGATTTTCCAGAACTCGCTTTGCCAGCCAGGGAGCGACTGTTTCTACCCGGTCGGCCAGGATATTAAATATCCGCCTGGTACGCGCCCATCCCTGCGGATCGCTGTCCCGCTGCTGGGTGAGGAGATCCGTCACCACCATGCCGGGCAGCAGCGCCCCCACCAACACCGGTTGCCCGCGCGTTTCTTCCACCAGAGCACGGTTTAGATAAGCCACGGCCGATTTGCTGGCCCCATACAGCGCCATGCGTTTCACCTGGCGGCCTGTGCTGCCCAAACCGAGCATGTTATAGATAGCTCCGCCGCCTTGCTGCTTGAAACCGCGCAGGGCGGTGATTGTACCGTGCATCATCCCGGCGATGTTGGTATCCAGCACTTCCTGGATGGTACCCGGCTTGAAATCGGCAAAATAGGTCAGGGGATGGGCCAATCCGGCGTTGTTGATCCAAAAATCAATCCGCCCGAAATGATCCGCCGCCAAATCCCATAAGCCCTGCACATCGTCCTGCCTGCGCACATCGCAGGCTGACCCAAACACCCGCTCTCTGCCGTACCGCTCCGCCAGGGCAGAAACCGCCTGGTCTACTCCCGGATGCTGCCGACCGCTGACCACCACCGCGCAACCTTTTTCCAGGAATGCAGCCGACAATCCATATCCGATCCCGCGGGTCGAACCTGTAATCACCACAGTTTTCATATCTTTTCTCACATTCAACCGGCATTGCGATTTTTTACTGAGCTGGCAGCGCCGGAGCACGACAACCATTTTCTTTGCACGGGCTTAATCATAAAGCACGCGCAGTTTCTGGCGAAGGTCGCTTGCGGTCAGCACATCCACAGAAACCAGGAGCTGGTTCACTGAACCGATATAAGGCGGCAGGCTGCGCACGCGTTCATCGCGCACGGCCTTTTGGATTTCTTCAGCCACTTTATCTCCATGGATCACCCGAAAAGGCCGTCCGAAATAAAAGGTGGGCTGAGTGGCAACTGGAGGCGTGATCCCCAGGGCATTATGCATCTCCGCGGTAATTTCGTAAGCCTGGCAGAGCGGTGCTTCTCGTTCAGGCCAGGTTTCGGCCGCCAGCACACCATGCAGCACAGGCAGCAGGCGTGGGGCGCAGGCCAGCCGCGAAAACCCGGTGCCAAACCATTTGCTGTAAGGGATATACTGGCGTTCCATCATGAAACCCAGGCGCATCAGGGACTGAACCAGCCGGGCGGCAACCAGGCGCGAACCCAGCTCATCGCCTACTTCCCCTGTCCGGCCTACAAATGCCTCTTCCTGGCTGATTTTCTGCCACTCGGCCGCCAGCAGATAAAGCCAGACATCTTGCGGGTAGTAGGCCAGTTTCTGCCGCAGAACACCAAGCTGACCTAACCCATCGTGGAAAACCCGGCCACGGGTCAAGGAAAGCAGCCGCTGTTCTTCGAAGGTCAGCCAGTCTTGCGGGACAAATTCGATGAAAGGATCAATCCCCAGCTCGCGTCTGCCAAAATCCGAAACCGTGGTGAGCTCGATCATATGGTTGATCGGGCCATGATCGATCGGCTGCACATGACGCACCCCACCATCGTTGGGGTCTGGCATGCTAAAATTGGTGGAATAACCCAGGAATTGGACCGGAAGGCGCAGGCGGAGCACTTCATCTACCCTCGGCGACATGGCCGGCCAGTCTTTCGTGGACAGAAATAGGATCAATCGCAGCCCCCAATGATGGTCGGAGGATCGGGCGGTGTCAAAGCCTAACACCTCCGAACCCGGGCCGATCAGGGCTGCCGAGTAAGACAGCCCGGGGAAGGAATGGTCCAGGATTGGACGCACGATTTCCCAGTAATATCGTTCGCTGAGAGTCAGACCCGGTATAGGTTCAGGCATTGTTTCCATCCTGGCGGGCTGCCGAAAACGCGCCCGCATGAGTGAAATGAGTCATTCTGGCTGCAGCGCGGCTTCCCGCGGCAGGGAACGCAGCTGCACCAGCACAATTGCCCCCAGGATTAACGCGCAGCCCAAAAGCTGGATCGGGAGCAAACGTTCATTCAGAAAAAGGTAACCAAACAAAGCCGCGAAAACCGCTTCAAGGCTGAGAATAAGAGCCGCATCGGTGGATGGGGCGTGGCGCTGCCCAATACCCTGTAAGGCGTATCCGATGCCAATAGAAAGAACACCGGTGTAAAGCACGGCCCACACAGCCGGCTGCAGGCCTGACAGGGTCGAGATATCGGTGAAGAGCGCGAAAATGACATTGAGCATGGCTGAAACCAGATCCTGCAGGATCACAAATGACAGAATATCCGTGCGCCGCGCCAGCCAGCCAACCAGGAGAACATGCACCGCCCACACAACCGCGCCGGCCAACTCAAGCGCATCTCCCGGGTTAAGTTTGAGTTCGCCGCCAGTGCTTAGCAGCAAAGCGCCCAGGGTGGCAACCATAGCCGCGGCCCAGGTCCACCGCGATACCGTCTGGCGTAAAAAGGTCACCATCACCAGCGGAACCAGGACTACATACAGCCCGGTGATGAACCCGGCATTTCCGGCGGTGGTGTACTGCATGCCCGCCTGTTGCAGAGCACTGGCGGCAAACAAGGCGCACCCCGCCAATGCGATCCACGGCAGCATGCCCCGCTCAACTTTGAGGCGGAAGCGAGCCATCGGTAAAAGCACGATCACCCCTACGAAAAACCGCAGCGCGTTAAACACAAACGGGCCAAGGTGGTCGGCCGCGACGCGTTGGGCGGCAAACGCGCTGCCCCAAATGATTGCAACCAGCAGCAAAATTAAATCGGATTTCAAACGCATGGATATTTCCGGCTGAAAATATTGGCAATCATACCATAGGATTAAATGCAGCGTGGGACGGTTTGACCGTCCCACGCTGCATGGATCCTTTTCATTGGATTATCTGAATTTCTTTGCCCCGAGGGCTAATCGCCAGCGGCGGACCATTTTCGCGAATTCAACTGCGACCAGGGCCCGGTTTCCCGTCACGTTATCACCTTCCGCAGGGGCAGTCAGGTATTGGTGAATTTGTTCCGCCAGTTCTTCCGACATGCCCGTGGTATGGATCTGGTCAATCCATGCCTGACGTTCCGCGCTAGGGGTCGCCAGCTTTTCGAGAATTTTCACGATCTGGCGTTCTTCGGGTGTATTATGAATAGCCATGATTTGCCTCCAGCTTTAGTATAGTCTGTTCTGGCAGGCTGGTAAAGTCAGTTTGCAGGTAAAATCGAACAACTCGGGCAGCTTGCTCGCCAAAATGGTTGCTGAACTCCACCAGGGCAGCTTCGGCTGCATCTCGGCCGACCAGGCCTAATTCAGCGGTAAGCACATCACTGAACGATTTGTACAGGTGACCCACATGGTATTCCCACGGTAAAATCACCCGCTTCCCAGGATTGATTTTCTTGCCGAGGATCAGGGCGATGGAATTCGCCATGTTGAGCGGGGATCCGTGGAAGATAAAATCGCAGGGCTGGCGGTCATTGGTCTGAGTTTTGACCACATCCAGATGGAGATCCGGGTTAAACCCACGCAGCAGGGCGAGATCAATCTCCTGGCAGTAAATCCGGCCGTAATCCACCAGGTCATTTTCCAACCAAACAGCCTGCCAGGGGCAGCGCTGCACCAATAAGCGTAAATTGCTGTGGTTATTTTGCTCCAATTTTTGTTCAACTTCACCGGGAGCAGCTGACCATTCACCATAGATCATATAAGACAAGGTTGTCAGTTCCTTCTTGTCTGCCAGGACGCGCAGCGCCATGCGCCGGCCCCGTTCTTCGCCGTACCGCCGGATGGCCTTTCGGATCACCGCTTCTCCCTTTACGGGGCCTACACGCTGGTAAACCTGCCGGGCGATCCAGGCCATCAGCAGGCCATGGTGAGCGGGAGTGAAGGAGCTTTGAACTTTTTCCGTTGTCATGAGACCTTTCAGACATCCTTTCTATCGAAACCTTTAAATAAACTACCATTATATCGAGCTCTTACTAAGCTCATATCAAGAAATTATAAAGAAATGGGGAAAAACCACCACAAAATCCCCGCATAAATTCCGATATATTTATACCAGATTTAACGGGTCTAGAGCAGGTGATATTTGCTAACTATCATAAAAGCAAAGTTTTCTTAACCGGCTTCCGCAATTTGAGGGGCTGCATGGCGCGGTTCAAAATGGGTTACCAGCCAATATGAAAAACCCCACCACACCAGGCCAAGGCAGACGATCAATATCAGGAAATAGCTATCTTGCTGCAAAAAAGGCGGTAGAATACCCATGATTTGTGCAAAAAGCCCAAAAAACAACGGCAGCATGCCCGGTAAGACCACGATAAAGATCGCGTCGATCCATCGCAAGCGCAGGTGAGCAGCAATTGCGGCAGCAAAAAGCGCCCCGATCCCAGCCACGTATAAAAATACACCCAATATGACAAAAATCCGCCCAAGCTGATTGGTCGTCCAGAACGTCATCGCTTTTTGGCCCATACTGAAGGCGTAAGGCCCGATTACGGCTCCGATCATCAAGCAAACGATCCCCAGCAGCGCCACCCGATACGCGATCTGGCCCCATTTCCCACTTTTCATCCCCAGCTCGCGCACGGCCCGCGCCAGGAATGGGCCAATCAACATCGCGAACGCGCCCACCGTCGGGACCACGATATTCAGGACGAACTGGCCAGCCGGGATCGGTGGGTATTTACCGGCTTCCGGTGGAAGCACAATCAGGTATTGAGAGGCGAAAATTGCCAGCCCGCTCACCGCAAGGATCAATCCTGCGCACAGCCAGAAACCCAACCGCCACGAGCCGCTGCGGATGGTGGCGGTCGCCACCAGGCAGATCATCGTGAGGATGGCGATATTGAGCAGCGCATCTGTGCCGCTTGGGATATACTCCTGGATGAGAACCTGCGTCCCCGCGGCAAACGGTAGAATTCCCAGCAGTCCCGCGATTGGATTGCGGCATGCCAGGCGGTAAACAAGCCAGGCGACCACGAAGGGCACCACCACGCCCGGTAGGGCCTGTGATGATCCGTCATCGGGTTGGTCCAGGCTTCTTAATGCCAGGACAATCAGACTGAGGGCAGTTGCCACCCAAAAAATCAGCCAGCTTGCCGACCAGCGCGGCCATCCTTTGCGCCAGGCCATCACCAGCGACACCAGGGAAACCCCAGCCAGGATCACTCCTCCCCCAACAATCGTTCCACCGTCCCCCACCCAATTTTCGGGTATAACATGCATGCTGACCAGCAAAACAGGCAAGAAAACAATAAGGATCAATAATCCATACGGAATCAACGCCCACAAGGTCTCGCGCCAGCTCCCAGGCTGGCGACTCAGATAGGATGCACCTGGCATATTCATCGCTTGCCTCCAGTTGAACGCGGAAAAAACCTGCTGCCATTCCGCCAGATATTCTCGGGGTGCAGTGAGGATTAGATCGAGTAAAACACGCCGCCACAGCTTGAGCAGCGCGCCGTTCCCTTGCCCAGAAGCGCTTCGCCAGCAATCCAAAAAAACCTGACGCATCTCGCCGCCGTACTCCTGCCGGAAATGCGGCGGGTAGGCAGCCAGCAGCAGCTGGTAAGACCATTCAGAAAATCGAGCAGCGGTCCGGTTTGGAGGATTCATGCCGCATCCTCCGGGTCTGGCAAGATGCGCGAAGCTTTTGCAGCCCTGACCAGGCGGTCTAACCGGCGCGATTCGGCCGCCAGCACTCCGGAACCTAAAGAGGTCAATTGGTAATAACGCCGGCGCTGGTCATCCAGACGCGGGTCGGGCCGCTCGCCGGTTTCAACGATCAACCCGGCTGCCAGCATGCGTTTGATCGATCCATACAACGTGCCCGGTCCCATTGCTACCTGGCCTTCACTCAATTGCTCAACTTCCTGCATGATGGCGTAACCGTGGCGTTCTCCGCCTGCCAGGGCAAGCAAGATGTGGAAAACCGCGGGGGTCAGCGGGATATATGCTTCAGGTGAATTATGAGGCGACATCATTTATATCCGTTACGGATATAATATCATACTATCCGGCGAGAATCAAGCGCCAATTCTATGAAGCTGCGCGTGTGGGCAAGAAAGCTGCTTTCTACTGCCTGGATGAACGCGTCCGCCTAAAATATACATGAAAAACCCCGAAATTAATCTCGGAGTTCTTCATGTCATTTGACTTCAGCTTAAGTAAGCCCCCACCCCTTTGATCCCCGCCCCCAGCCTGATTCATCGATCTGTTTTCCTCCGACCGGGGGCGGGGAAAGGTAAATGGGCTGTGATCCCTAATAAAACCATGACACATCCCATAACATTAATTCTGGGGTGTGTCATGGTTATTTATTCATCCTCGCGTTCCCGCAGATGCGGAAACAGCAGCACTTCCCGGATCGTATGGCGATCGGTGAGCAGCATGGTCAAACGATCGATCCCCATCCCAAAACCGCCGTTGGGCGGCATGCCGTAAGACATGGCTCGCAGGTAGTCTTCGTCCATCGGATGGCGCTCGTCATCTCCCGCGGCATATTCCTGCCCCATTTCAATGAAGCGCTGTTCCTGGTCCAGGGGATCGTTGAGCTCGGTGAAAGCATTGCATAATTCCATCCCGCCGATGAAACCCTCAAACCGCTCCACCGTGGTTGGATCGCCCGGCATGCTTTTGGCAAGGGGCGAAATATCGCGCGGGTAATCGTATAAGAAAGTTGGCTGGATGCATGTCGGCTCCAGGTAATCACCCAAAAGCTGGTCGATCAGTTTGCCGCGCGCCTGGCCTGGTTTGGCAGGTATGCCTTTCTGGCGCATAATTTCACCCAGGCTTTCTTCCGTCGGAAACTGGTAGATATCAATTCCGGTGACGTCGATCAAACCCTGGCGCAGATTGATGCGTCTCCAGGGCGCGGTCACATCGATTTCATGCCCGTCATAGACAAAGGTGCGCGACCCCAGAACCTTGTCACAAACAAAAACGATCATCTGTTCGGTCAGGTCCATCACTTTCTGATAATCGGCATATGCCCAATAAAATTCGAGCTGGGTAAACTCGGGATTGTGCTTGTAAGAGACGCCCTCGTTGCGGAAATCACGTCCAATCTCATACACCCGGTCCAGCATCCCCACTAACAACCTTTTGAGATACAGTTCGAAAGAAATGCGCAGATATAAATCCTGGTGAAGCTGGTTATGGTGCGTCACAAACGGTTTGGCGGCAGCGCCGCCGTATATCGGCTGCAAAACCGGGGTCTCCACTTCCAGGAAACCTCGCTCATCCAAAAATTCCCTCAAAGTGCGCACAATCGCGGCTCGCGTCCGAAAGATCTCGCGCACATCAGGGTTCACCGCCAGGTCGGCATAACGCTGGCGGTAGCGCGTCTCCGGATCGGTTAAACCGGCATGGCGAATTATCTGCCCATCCACCAGCTCGTCTTTGGCAGCCGGGAGCGGGGTAACGGCTTTGGCCAGCATGCGGAACGAAGCCACCTGAAGGGTAATTTCAGCCGTGCGAGTACGGAAAAGCACCCCGCTCGCCTCAATAAAATCGCCCAGATCATACTCATCGCGCAGCAGACGCAAATTTTCTTCGCCCAGTTCATTTAATCTGAAAAACAATTGAATGCGCCCGCTGCCATCCTCGATATGGGCAAAAATGAGCTTTCCCATTGGCCGGATTGCGCGCAGCCGGCCAGCCAACGTGGCAGCAACCGGTTCGCTGCCGCCGGCTACCTCGGCGGCCGCAAATGCCGCCAGCGCCTGGTGCGTGGTATGGGTCGGATGGGCCCGCGTAGGGTAGGGTTCTACCCCGCGAGTACGCATGCGCTCAATTTTTTCCAATCGAATCCGTTCAAGTTCGTTTCGTTCCATTTGGAATCTCCATAAAAAAACCCCGCCCCATCGAATGGGCGGGGTTCAGGTATCACCGGTTATTAGTTCACTTTCAGAATACTGACCGCGAATGCTCCCGCCGGCGCATCGACCTGGACCCGATCGCCCACCTTATGATTGAGCAGAGCCTTACCCAGGGGAGACTCGTTCGAAATACGCCCGTCGGCCGGGTTGGCTTCCGCGGCGCCCACGATCGTATAAATTTCCGGATCTACTCCTTCTTCCTGGATCGTTACCGTACAGCCAACCTGAACCGTATCCGCGGCGATATTCCCTTCCTCGATCACCCGTGCGGTAGCCAGCAAAATTTCCAGCTCTTTGATGCGGCCTTCCATGAATGCCTGCTCATTTTTCGCCGCTTCATACTCGGCATTCTCGATCAATTCCCCGCCATCCATCGCATCATGCAGACGATCTGCAATTTCCTGGCGTTTATATGTTCGTAAATAATCCAGTTCTTCCTGTAGCTTCCGGTAACCATCGCGGGTCAGGAATGTGGTAGCCATTTTGATTTCCTTCTCGTATAAATAATGTGGCTGAGGATATTTCTCGCCCCAATCTGCCCTAAAACATCATTATTAAGAACAAAAAATCCCTCTTGCGGAGTGATTTATTGCACAAATAGACATCGTCAGGGTGCCACGTTTGGATCGCGCTTAATATACCATACTTTTCCGCCGTTTGCAAGTTACATAGCTCACCCATTCCATCAATTCATTCCCGCGCTCGTGCTTTTCTGCTAAAATAATCCCAATATGGATCATCTTTGGTCACCCTGGCGCATGAAATATATACAAGGTCAAGAACCTCCTGACGGTTGTATATTTTGCCTGGCAGCCGCCCAGGAAGCAAATGTAGAAAATCTCGTCATAAAACGCCAAAAAAATGCATTTGTGATTCTCAATCGCTACCCTTATACGAGTGGCCATTTGATGGTGGTCCCTTATTTGCATGTTTCTACGATTGAAGATCTCGATCCTGAAACGCGTCGGGAAATGATAGAGCTGGTTAACCAATCCATGATCGTTCTGCGCGGCGTCTACCAACCCGAGGCTTTTAATCTGGGGGCGAATATTGGCGCAGCCGCCGGTGCCGGTATTGCCGAGCATGTTCACATGCATGTGGTCCCACGCTGGAATGGCGACACCAATTTTATGACCGCGGTTGGCGAAACCCGCGTTTTGCCGGAAGCATTAAGCGCCACCTACCAGCGGATCTGCGAACAGTGGGGCTGATTTTTTCCTCAGATAAATACAACAGGCCCATTCCCTCATCCATTTCCCAAAAATGCCGCTCGCACCTCTGGGCCCAGGCGCGCTCACCCCACCCCTTCGGGTGCACCATACGCGAGGTACGCCCGAAGGGCGAGGGTGTTCGGGTGTACCTCGCTCTGCGTACCCTTCGGTATGCGTCACGCGGGCCAGGGCTGGCATGGGCCACGCATATTACCTATCCCCCCATCCTAAAAAAAAGGCGGGCTGCCCGACTTTTCGGACAGCCCTGCAAAAAGGAAACAATTAATCGTCGTCTTTCGAGGTACCCGTGGGATCAGGAACGCGGGTAGGGGTCCGCGTGGCGCGAGGTTTTTCATCGTCGTCCTTTTTGGTTGGCGTCATCGTGGCCTGTGGTTTGGATTTATTTTCTTCCTCGGTGCTTTTCACCTCTGTGGGATGAGATTGCGGCCTGGCCGTGGGTGATGCTTCTTTGGGCTCGGAAGTGGGCTCGTTATTTTCTCCCGGCTCTTTTGTTTCGCCGCCCTCTTGTTCGGGCGTCTGGGAAGGTTTAAGCAGGGGTTTAATTGCCGTCGGAGGCAGTGATTTTACATTTAAGCTGATAGCCGCATACTGGCTGCCGGTAGGACGGGTCGCCACCACTCGCACCACAGCGCCAATTTGCGGCAGGCTGCCGCTGATCTCGGTATCCTCGGTAATGAGGATAGAAAGCCCGCTGATCAACCAGGATTGATCGTCGAACTTTTGCAAAATGCCCTCCCACTCCAGGCGGTGCATCTGAATGCTTAGCACTTCGACCATTTCATTATCAGATTGGCCAACAATCTCTACGTATGCATCCTCAAAATCGGCCGGATTCGGACCACCCGCAGGAAATGTCACCAGAACCGAGCCAATCTTCCACAGCCCGGCGCCGTCATACTGAAGAAAACCGCTGAACTTCACTTGCTGGCGACGCTGCATTTTGGTCAACCGGGCCACTTCTTCCTGGCGGCGGTCGTCATATCCGTCTTCCATTTCCAGGCGGGCTGGCGGGTCCTGGACCATATTAATCTGCATTTGCTCTACCATAATTTTTACCGGGTAAAAAACATCCCCGGGAAGTGCATCTGCGGAAGCAAATCCGGTCCCCAACAATAATACCGCGGTAAAAATCGCGATTAAAATTGCCGATGACGCCGCCAGGCGCCAATGAAAGGGGTTGAATTTGAAACCGCGTTTGGAGGTTGTTGCAGCCATCCCCGCGGCGGCAGTCAGAAATTGAGCACGGCTGCGCATTTGAGCAGCCTGGGAGGGTTTAATGACCGCAGAAAATTGTTGAAGATCCAATGCAGCAAGCAGCATTGGACGCAGTTCCTCTGCCTGATCTGGGTATTTCGCCAATATTTCTTCGAGGCCAGATCCCGCGGAGAGTTGCTGCACACATTCTTCAAACAAATCTTCGATATTTACTGCATTCATTCTTTCGAATCCTCTGCCAATATCCTGCGCAATGCTGCCAGGGCACGAAACTGTAAAACCTTGACTGCATTCACTGATTTATCAACGAACTTTGCGGTCTCTTCCAACGAGAGCTCCTGAGAAAAACGCAGCGCCAGCACATTTTGCTGGTCAAGTGTGAGACGCCGGATGGCGCTGCGCAGCTCACCCAGGGTTGCCCGGAGTTCGATCGTCGACTCGGTATTTTGCTGAGAAACCAATGTTTCATGTTCCTCAATGTTATCTACCGGACGGCGGTATTTGACACGATAATAATCATGGATCAGGTTGGATGCCGTACCCAACATCCACGCCCGCGCATCTTCGATGCTGCGGCCTTGCTGGCGAAGGGCTTTCAATAACCGCACGAATACTTCTGACGTGAGATCCTCACAGACCTGATCGTCATCGATTCTGAAGCGCACATACCGGAAAATGACCGGATATAGCTGGTCATGCAGCATGGCCAGCGCTTCATTATCAAGCTTTCGGGCGCGTTCCAGCAGGTTATCCTGGTTCATTATTGAATACGGCAAAAAAGGTGGACATGGATGGCAAGTATACTGTATTTTTTAGCGCCTGCCATCACGGATAGCGCTTGCTGATTCAACCTGATTGGGTGATTATTTTGTTTTTAAAGTGCAATAATTCGATTATTTACAACACCATTCCGGCTTTTAAGGATACAGGTAATGCGCGGCGGGATATGGATATATCTCTTTGATACTCGATGCAGGCGTCGATTTTGACGAATCGGCCGAATACCGGCCTTTGATGAACAAGAAAAACAGCTTTTCCGGCAGGCTGGAAATAATTCCTCCGCCTCTGTCATCAAATCCTTGAGATTGCTGATTGGCCATCACGCTCACCTGGGGATGATTAAAATCGATTGCACTCGCAATTAATTCGAGATACATGCCTGTAACCAATACCGCAATCAGGCTTAATACCGTGATAAGGACATAGGATTTAAATCGCAGGTTCATGCCGCGGACCCTTTCGATTAAGATAACATTAAGCGATACCTGTATGTCGCTTAAATAGTCGTTTAATGGATCGAAAAGTTACATCAGTACTATTAAATTTTCAGGGTTTTTAAGGTTGTTTGGGAAAGCCATCGATGCGCATGACGCACAGGCCGGGTATTTTAGGGAACAGATATTTTTTCAGCCAGGCGAATATCTTCCAATCTCGCCGGAAGCTGGGCGGTATTTCATCCGGTGAAATTGCTCGGAAACCAAACCTTTCATAAAATGCCTGCATGGGCGCCGCGCAGCGCAAATACAGCGGGCGGCTGGCCCGGTCCAACAGCTGGTTGACGATCGCATGGGCGATCCCTCTTCCACGGTATTGCGGGTGAACTGCGATCGAAGCCAGTTCCAGGCTGCCGTCGCTGTGCGTTTTTAACTGACCGCAGCCAAGCAGCCTGTCCTGGGAATCCACCGCCACCCAGAAACGACGCCAATCCAGGCCGGTGGGATTGATCAGGACCCGCCAGATCAATTTTCGGATGGATGCTGACTCTTCATGTCTCGCCGGGCGGAGTTGAAAACCTGGCCTGTCCATTTCAGCGCAGCAGCTCTTCGAAAATCATGCGCGCCAGGCTGGGGTCGGCTTTTCCCCGCATCTTTTTCATAACCTGGCCCACAAACCAGCCAATGAGGGAAACCTTACCGGACCTGAACGATTCGACCTCTTTGGGGTTTTCCGCCAGGATCTCCTGGCAGACGGCACGGATGGCAGAATCATCGCTGACTTTCGCCAGTCCTTCTGCAGCGACGATCTCCGCCGGGCTGCGTCCAGACGCTTCCACTTTTTCCAGCAGCGATTTCCCGGTCGAATTGTTGATTGTGCCGGCATCGATCAGCTTGAGAATTTCTGCCAGGCTCGTCGGGGTGAGTTTGAGCTGGTCAGCGCTCAACCCGTTTTCATTGAGCATCCGCAGCACATCATTCATCAACCAGTTCGAAATTTTCTTTGGATCTCCGCCGTAAGCCCTGACTGCGGCTTCATAATAATCGGAAAGACGTCGCTCAGAGGTCAGAATGTCGGCATCGTATTCCGGCAGACCGTACTGTTGGACAAATCTTTCCCGCCGCACCAGCGGCAGTTCGGGCAAATTCTTGAGAATGTCCTGCTTCCATTCATCCGTCAATCGGATGGGCAGCAGGTCAGGCTCACGGAAGTAGCGGTAATCCGCTTCTGTTTCCTTGGAGCGCATCTTGCGCAGCACGCCGCGGTCTTCATCCCATTCCAGCGTCCAGGATTCAATGCGCCGCCCGGCTTCCACCTCGCGCACCTGGCGCTCAACCTCTTTTAGTACGGCGTTTCTCACCGCATCAATCGAGTTGACGTTCTTAATCTCAGTCTTGGGATTAAGATGGGTGGCGCCTGCCGGCCGGATGGAAACATTAGCATCGCAGCGCAAGTGGCCTTTCTCCATGTCTGCCTCGGATACGCCTAACCAGCGCAGCAGCTGGCGCAGGCGAATCAGGTATTGAGCTGCTTCATCCGCCGAACGCAGGTCCGGGCCGGTCACCATCTCGACCAACGGCACCCCGCAGCGGTTAAAATCGATGTAGCGCCGCCCGTGCTGGTTGACGGTCTTGCCGGCGTCTTCTTCAATATGCAGCTTGTGGATCGTGATATGGCGGGTATATCCCTGCGGCATGGGCAAGTCAAGATAGCCCCCCCGCGCCAGCGACATATCAAACTGAGAAATTTGAAAACCCTTCGGCAGGTCCGGATAAAAATAATTCTTGCGGTCAAAAAATGACATCGGTCGGATTTCGGCATGCATCGCTTCGGCCAACAGGGTAGCTTTTTCAACCACCACTTTATTCAACACCGGCAGCACCCCAGGTAGGCCGCAGCAAACCGGGCATATATTAGTATTGGGAGGATCAATCCATGAGTCGGCCTTGCATGAGCAAAACACCTTGGTGGTCGTGTTGAGCTGGATATGCGTTTCCAGGCCAATAATTACTTCGTATTCGGTCATGCTTCCATCCTCTGGTGAATGCCTTATTGTTCCAGCGCGGCGGGCCGAATCTTGCGCCAGGAATCCTGTGCTGTGGCCTGTTCGTATGCCCGCCCGATGCGCAGCAGGGTCGCTTCGCTGAAATCTCGCCCGAGAAGCTGAATACTGAGGGGTAAACCCTGGCTGTCGAGCGCTGCAGGCAGCGAGATACCTGGTATCCCGGCGTGGTTGGCTGGGACGGTCAGCTGGTCGGCATACTGCATGAGCACTGAATCGCCGTAGACCGCCCCTAATTCAAAAGCCGCGGTAGGGGTGGTGGGAGTCAGCAGCGCATCCAGGCGAAATTTTCCGGCTGGGTCAAAGGCCTCGTCGAAATCTTGCCTGATCAGGCTGCGCACCTGCAGCGCCCGCCGGTAATATTGTTCGGAATATTGAGCCGCACTGACGTACATGCCCATTAAGATGCGCAGCTTGGGCTGGGCGCCAAAACCTTCACCGCGCGTATGGCGGTAAAGCTCGCCCAGGTCGCGCGCCGGCCTTGCAGTGCGGTATCCATATTTGACACCATCGAACCGGTGCAAGTTGGAGGCAGCCTCGACCCGGCTGATGACAAAATAGGCCGGAATGCCGTAGCGAGTGTTGGGCATCGGCACGTCCTCGATAATTTCTGCGCCCAGTTCCTTCAAGAGCTGTGCGGCGCGGCGTACAGGCGCCTCAATCTCGGCCGGGACCGCCTGCTGCTGGTATTCCCCGCTGCGCGGGTCTGGAAAACTGATCTGGAAGTATTCGGGTGAAAGGCCAATCCTCAGACCCTTGACCCCTTTTTCGATCTTTGCCAAATAATCATCCACCGCCACATTTGCCGCCGTACTGTCATGCCGGTCAGGACCTGCAATCACCTGCAGCATCAAGGCCGCATCACTGACAGAGCGCGCCAGCGGGCCCGGGCAGTCCAGGGATGAGCCAAAGGCAATCAACCCGTAACGCGAGACCCGCCCATAGGTGGGTTTGACCCCCACCACGCCGCAGAATGCCGCCGGTTGGCGAATTGACCCGGCGGTGTCGGTTCCTAAGGAGAGCGCCGCCTCACCGGCTGCGACCGATGTGGCGCTGCCGCCCGAAGAACCGCCCGGCACGCGGTCTAGATTCCAGGGATTGCGCGGGGATGGCTGGAAAGCGGAGGATTCGTTGGAAGATCCGTAGGTATATTCATCCAGGTTGGCTTTCCCCAGGATGACTGCGCCGGCTTGTTCCATGCGCGCGACAGGGGTCGCGGTATACGGCGCATTAAAATTGGAAAGGATGCGCGAAGCAGCCGTTGAGGGGGTACCCTTCACGCAAAAGATATCCTTCACAGAAACCGGCACTCCTGCCAGCAAGCCGGGGTCTTCCCCGGCAGCCAGCGCCTGGTCCACCACCCGGGCCTGAACACGGGCGCGATCGGCAGTTAAGGTGATGAACGAATGGATGCGCCGCCGGTCTTCAGCGGTGATTTCGCCAGGATCCAACGTGCCGGCCCGCCCATCCACTTTTTCAATGCGGCGCAAGGCTGAATCGAGCAGTTCCACCGCGGAAACCTCACCGGCGCGCAGCATGCGCACCATATCCAGCGCAGAGAGATCGCAAAGTTCCATGACTTATTCCAGTGTGGTGTGCGGGATATCGGGCACGACGATATAGCGGTCTTCCACCTCAGGCGCCTGGGCCAGGATCGCCTCCACGTCTGGATAGGGAATCCAATCGTCATTGCGCGGGGCCGGGCTGGAGACAGGCGTGTAGGGCACGCCGTGCGAAGTGATCGCGACCGCTCCATCCAGCGGGATCGCTTCCAACTCGTGTATGGCTTTAAGCTGGTTATTAAGCTGGCGGCGGATATATTCTGCTTCCTCTTCGCCCAATTCCAGGGCAGCCAGTTGGACCAGATGGTTAAAAATTTCAAGTGTGATCGGATCGCTCATAATTCGCTTCCGGGAAAATTTTTCCTCAATTATACCAGCGCTAAGCGGATAAAAAATCCCCTCTCACCTTGCGGAGAGAGGGGTCAGGGGGGGATGTATTTTATGAAGAAAGGTTCATGGCACTGCGGTGGTTGGCGCAGCAGCTGCTGTTTGAGTGGCAGCGGCATTGGCTGTGCCCACCGAGTTGGCGGTTGCCACTGCTGCCGTGCCGGTTTGCCCGATCACAATCTGAGTTGCGATAACCCGGTATGTGGCGGTTTTGTTTATCGTTGCAGTCGGCGGTATGGGCGTCGCCGTGCGTGTATTGGTAGGCGTAAATGTATTGGTGGGGGTATAGGTCATGGTAAAGGTCGGGGTCCAGGTCGCCACCTGAAAACCCGTGGGAGTAGGCAGCAGCGTCCAGGTTGCACGCACACCGGGCTGCGTCGCCTCTGCCGTATTGGCCGGACCCGAAGGGCCAGGCGTCCAGGTTGCCGGCAAGCGCAGCGGTGTGTTGGTGTATGTCGGCAGGACCAGCGACGCGGGCAAGGTGGGCGGTGGGAAAGGATTCAAGCCGCCGTATGGATTGGCATAAATATTGAACACCACGATAAGCACGACCCCCGTCGCGATCAACAATATTATGCTTAAAATATCCCAAATTGAGAGCTTCATAAACCACACCCTTCCTTCCAAGGTATCTCCGCCCTGGCAGGCACTTATTCTGTCAGTATAGCCGAGATTTCAATCGTGTCAAGCAGCGCGGCGGAAAAAAATGGCGCAATTTCTCCTGGTTCAGGAGCAACAAACATGCCAATTCTGTTAGGAAAGCGTGGGGTTCAGCCGGCCCCAGAGATTGCTTTCACCCGTTTGCGGGTATAATCCCCGCCATGGTAAAGAAGAAGGATCAGGCTCGCACGGTGTTGATTATGCGGTCTTTGGAAAAGATGACCTCGCCCAGGCCCTCCTCTACGAATGCTGAAGATCAGATCCTGGATCTTGCCAGCCTGGGAAACCAGCCGGTGGCGATGGTGGCAGACAGTGCCAAAACCCTGCGCATGAAGAAGTTTCGCACCCAGCTTCTTTACCAATGGCTGGTGTCTGTTTTTAAACCGTGCCGGGTAGCGGACATCGGCGGGGGAAAGGGATTGCTGAGTTATATGCTGGCCCAAAATGGCTGGCAATCCGCGGTTATCGATCCCTTTAACCAAACCCTGCCGGATAAATACAAAGATATCCAGACCGGGCAGCGGGTAAAAATTGGGACAGACCAGTCTGTTATGCGGATCACGGCAGAATTTCAGGTCGAAATGGCCCAGGATTTCGATCTGTTGGTTGGGATGCACGCCCACGGCTGCAATGCTAAAATTATCGATGCCGCGGTGAAATTCGGCTGTGGGTTCGTCCTCTTTCCCTGCTGTGTGATTGACGAACCGTTTTTTCCGCGTCTGGGGGTGCAGTGGATAGAATGCCTGGCAGACTATGCCATCTTCCAGGGAAAGGGAATTTCTCCCTTCCGCTTAAATTTTAAAGGTCAAAATATTGGATTGGTTCACACCGGGAAATGCGCGCTCAAATGAGATATTTATGAACCTATTTTACCAGCTATGCGAAAGAATCCAGCAGCCGCAGCGCGAGCTCAACAAAATCCACTGATCTCATGCCAGCCCTGACCGTATCCTATTCAGACGCTTTGCTCGAATTGGTCCACCGCGATGGTCTACTTTACGACGGCGTGGAAGTCGGGCCGTATTACAGCCCGGCCCAGGTAAAACGCGCCGCCAGCGAGCTGCCAGGCTGGCGGATTGAGCTGCACGCCAGCTATTTGGGATTACTGCCATTCACCCGCCGCACCCTGGAAAAGTACCTGGCTGTCACCCGCAGCCGTTGGGTTTCCTGCCACATTCGCCTGCTGTCAGCCCTGGAGCTTCGCCTTGCGCTGGGCTGGCATATCTTTTTGCCAGCGAACCGCCCGGAACGCCGAAAACAAGGGGTGATTGCCGCTGTCCGCCGCTTGAAGCGTTGGGCGCCGCTGCCGGTTCTCCTGGAAAATATGCCGTGCAGCCACATGCGCCAGCGCCTCGAAGCCGATCCCTGGGTCACTTCCGAAATTCTGGAAACCACCGCTTGCGACCTGCTGCTTGACCTGGCGCACGTCCGGGTGGGTGCGCAATACTTTGACCTGTCGCCCGCAGATTACCTGGGCCTGCTCCCGCTGCGGAAAGTGCGCCAGATTCATCTCAGCGGACCGCGGATGCGTGCAGGCCGCTTGTACGATGCCCATGAGCCGATGGGCGAAGAAGATTACTCCCTGTTGGAATGGACGTTGGCCCGCACCGATCCGGAGGTGGTCACGTTGGAATACTTCCGCGACCGGGATGCGCTTCAAATTCAGTTGGAGAGGTTGAAGGCTATCCTTAATGTTCTATAATCAACCAAGACGGAGGTAAACCATGGCAGAATTTAGTAAGGCAGAAGAGCTGCTGCGTGAATTTAAAGGGGACGCCTACGTTCACGGTGTGTGGGTTTTAAATCAGGCAGGTGCAGCCGTCTCAAGTTTGGGCCGCAAAGCCGTTCTGGTGGCGGACGCCTTTTATGGAAGCGAACGCTTTGTGGAGGATATCCGACGCTCGCTAAAATTGGCCGGGGTTGAACTGGCCGGTGAAATTAAAGGCGCGCGCCCGAATGCCCCGCGAGAAGACTTATACCGCATCGCTGAAGAAATTGCTGCGTCGAATCCGGAAGTGCTCATCAGTTTTGGCGGAGGCAGCACGATCGATGCCGTCAAATCCGCCGGGGTTTTGTGGAAGCTGGGCGGAAAAATCGACCAGTATTTTGGCACCGGGCTGGTCAGCAAAGCGCTGCAGGATAGCGGTAAAACCCTGCCCCCGCATGTAGCCATCCAGAGTGCTTCCAGCTCGGCCGCCCACCTCACCAAGTATTCCAATATCACCGATGTTTCCACCGGCCAGAAGAAGCTGGTAGTAGACTCGGCGATCGTGCCGCCCCGGCCAATCTTCGACTATGCCGTCACCTTTGGCGCACCGCCCGCGCTGACCGCCGACGGCGCCCTGGACGGCATCTCTCATGCCCTGGAAGTGCTGTATTCGGCGGTTGGAAAGCCCGAATATGCCCAAGTACAGCGGGTGGCCGTTGAAGCCATCCGCCTGGTGGTAAATTACCTGCCGGTGGTCCTGGCAAACCCGGGCAGCGCCGAAGCTCGCCAGGCCCTGGGATTAGCCACGGATCTGGGCGGATACGCCATTATGCTGGGCGGCACCAACGGCGCCCACCTGACCAGCTTCTCGCTGGTGGATATCCTCAGCCACGGGCGCGCCTGCGGCCTGATGAACCCCTATTACACCGTCTTCTTCGCCCCGGCAGTGCAGTTCCCGCTGCACGCGGTGGGCAAAATCTACCAGGAAGCCGGCTACACTCAGGCCGACATCGACCACCTGGGTGGCCGCGCCCTAGGCGAAGCGGTAGCCAGGGCCATGATCCAATTCGAGGAAAAGGTTGGCTTTCCCGCCAAACTCAACCAGGTGCCGGGCTTTACCGACAAGCACATCGCCCGCGCCTTGAAAGCCGCCAAGGATCCGCAGCTTAAAATGAAGCTGGAGAATATGCCGGTGCCGCTTACTGCGGAAACTGTGGATGAATACATGGGGCCGATATTGGCCGCGGCTAAAACCGGGGATCTCTCGCTGATCAAGACCTTGTAAACCCCTGACTAACCCTCGCTCTATTCAGGGCGGGGTAATTAATTTTACGGCGTTCCCGACTGGCATGGCCAGTCGGGAACCCCATTTTGATAATTTCTCCCCTCCCCGAAAAACGGGGAGGGGCTGGGGGAGGGGTTTACGCCTCAATTAATAGGCATCCCACTTAACGCTCCTCCAGGCGGTATGGGCCGAAACAAGGTATAATTAGAGTTTCGACCATTCATTTTAAGGAAGCTATATGGAATTCGGAAACATCCAAATGGTGGATATTGACCACCAGATGCGCACCGCCTATCTCGATTATGCCATGAGCGTAATCGTTGCCCGCGCGCTACCCGATGCTCGCGACGGCCTGAAGCCCGTACAGCGTAGGATTTTATATGCGATGTACGACATGGGTATTCGGGCAAACACCAGCTACAAAAAGTCCGCCCGTATCGTCGGCGAGGTGATGGGCAAATACCACCCGCACGGCGACTCGGCCATCTATGAAGCCATGGCCCGCATGGCGCAAGATTTTTCGATGCGCTATATGCTGGTTAACGGGCAAGGCAACTTTGGCTCGATCGACGGCGACGCGCCGGCAGCCATGCGCTACACCGAGGCCCGCCTCAACGCCCTTTCGGAAGAGATGCTGGCGGATATCGGCGCAGATACGGTAGATTTTATCGATAATTTTGACGGATCGCTGCAAGAGCCTATGGTGCTCCCCTCGCGCCTGCCCAACTTGCTGCTCAACGGCGCATCCGGCATTGCGGTCGGCATGGCCACCAATGTGCCGCCCCACAACCTGCGCGAGCTTGCCCTGGCGATCGACTACCTGATCGAACACTACGACACGATGGAAGAAATTACCAACGACGAACTGATGCAGTTCGTCCCTGGGCCGGATTTCCCGACCGGTGGGATTATCGTGGGACGGGAAAGCATCCACCAGGCCTTTTCCACGGGCCGCGGGCGCCTTACCGTGCGCGGAACGGCGCTCATTGAAGAGATACGCGCCGGGCGCTCGGCCGTTGTGATCAGTGAGATCCCCTATCAGGTCAACAAGACCAACCTGATCGAGCGCATAGCCGCCCTGGCTCGCGAGGGCAAAATCGATGATATTTCCGACCTGCGCGATGAATCGGACAGGCGCGGGATGCGGATTGTGATCGAACTTAAACGAAGCGCTCAACCTCGCTCGGTGCTCAACAAACTTTACAAATATACCCCCCTGCAGTCGACATTCGGCGTGCAGATGCTGGCGCTGGTGGATGGGGAACCGCGCCTGCTGTCGCTCAAGCGTGCCCTGCAGCTGTACATCGAGCACCGCCAGCGGGTGATCACCCGCCGCTCGCAGTTCGAGCTCGATAAAGCGCGCGCCCGCAGCCACATCCTGGAGGGCCTGTTAATTGCTCTGGCGAACCTGGATGCCGTGATTCAAACCATCCGCCAGGCCGACGATGCAGATATGGCCAAGATCCAGTTAGTGGAACGCTTCCACCTGACTGAAATTCAAGCGCAGGCCATTTTGGACCTGCAGCTGCGCCGCCTGGCGGCCCTCGAGCGGCACAAGATCGAGGATGAGCAGCGCGAGATGCTGGCGCGCATCGATTTCCTGGTCGACCTGCTGGCCAGCCCGCGTAAAATTTTAGCCATCATCCAGGATGATTTAAAAGAGCTGTCAGAAAAATACGGTGATGATCGCCGCACGCGCATCACCGCCGAAGCCGCTGAAGATTTAAAGGCAGAAGATTGGATCACGGACGAGCCCATCCTGATCAGCCTGACCGAAAAGGGTTACATCAAGAAGGTCCTGGCGAGCGTCTTCCGCGCCCAGGGCCGCGGTCGGCGCGGCAAAAGCGGGCAGACCATGCGCAGCGAGGATGTGGTAGAGATGCTCCTCCCCGGACGCAGCCTGCAGACCATCCTATTCTTTTCTGATAAAGGCAAGGTGTATGCTGAAAAAGCCTACAACCTGCCGGATGCCGGCCGCACGGATAAGGGCACCCCGATTGTCAACGTGCTCAATGTGGACCAGGACGAGCACATCACTGCTGCTGTCGCCGTGCCGGACTTTGAAGGCGTGCAGTACTGCACCATGGCAACCATGAAAGGTCGGGTGAAACGGGTTTCGTTGTCCGAATTTGCCAGCGTGCGCCCCTCAGGCCTGATCGCCATCGGCCTGGGTGACGACGACCACCTGGGTTGGGTGCGCCTGACTCGCGGCAGCGACGATATCATCCTGGTGACCGAACAGGGTCAGGCCCTGCGCGTCTCGGAAAAAAAGATCCGTTCGATGGGACGCACAGCCAGCGGGGTGACCGGTATCCGGTTACGCAAGGGAGACCATCTGACCTCCATGGAGGTGGTTGAACCAGACGGATACTTAATGCTCGTCACCACGGGCGGATACGGCAAGCGTACTGAGCTGAGTGAATATCCGGTGAAAGGGCGCGCCACCGGTGGCATAGCTACCACCGACAAGAAAAGTCTGGATAAAATTGGCAATATCGCCGCGGCCCGGGTAGTGCAGCTTGAGGATGAGATCACCATAATTTCTACCGGCGGCACCGTGCTGCGGATTAAAGTTAACTCACTCAACCCCACCGGTCGGGCGACGCGCGGTGTGCGCCTGATGAACCTGACCAAAGGCGAAACGGTTGTTTCGCTCGCCCGCCTGGAGACCGCGGAGTTGAAACAGTCCGAAGAAGATTCCGCTATACCCATTGAGGTCGAGCTAGGGGATAACGGCAATGGGCATGATCAAGATCTGGAAGAAAACGAGGCCGACGACATTCTGGAATAGAGAAAAAGTCTCAAAAAACTAAAAGAGAAAAACCTTCTGCGTCACCACCAGCAGCAGTATCCCCATCACAGCTACCATCAGGAATAGAAGCAGGGCCACAACAAATCGCTGTTCAGGGGTCATCCCCAAGAACGGTCCGCGCTGCTCGCTGACCGGGCGGATGCGGATCACCTCGCGCGGCTTTTGCAACTTCTTCTGTTCTTCCTCTTCTTCTTCCTGAAACGATTTGGCTGCCGAATTACGCAAATCATCCAACATACGCCACCTCCATTAATGATCCAATTCTACCGGTCGCAAGCGGACATCGCCTGCAGCCACCTGAACTTCCTTTCCTTCCTGCGTGCGCAGCCGCAGGTTTCCGTGGATATCAATCCCCAACACCTGGCCTACCACGCTTTCTCCCGGTCCCGGCAAATCCACGCGCACTTCCTGTCCGAGAAACGCCAGCTGCTCCTGCCACAACCGGAGGAAGGGCCCGCTCCCCAGGATTTTCCGCAGTGAAAACACGTGGCGCAAAATTGTGCTGAGCAGCTCCACCCGGTCTACCGGCCTGCCGAACGCCTGCTCCACGCAGGTAGCCGGAAACAAGACCTCATTGTCAGGCGGCACCGAGCTGGGTGCAACATTCACGCCAATTCCAAGCACCACCCCATGCAGGCGGCTGCCAAGCCAGGCTGCCTCTACCAGCACCCCGCACGTCTTGCGGTTCGCCAGCAAAACATCGTTCGGCCATTTAACGCTGGCTGCCAGGCCGTAATCTTCAACCAGAGCGCGGCACACAGCCAAACCGGCCAGCGGGGCAAAGAAAGCCAGGCGTTCCTGTTCTAAACGAGATGGGCGCAGCGCGAGCGAAAATGCCAGCGCCGCCCCTGGCGTGGTCACCCATTTGCGGCCCAGCCGTCCCCGGCCGCTGGATTGCGCCTCTGCCACTACCAGTGCGGTGTCAGGTACATTCTGCTCCAACAGCACCTGCGCCCGGTCGTTGGTCGAGCCAATCTCAGCATAGAATTCAATTTGCGACAGGGGCAGGTCCGCCAGGGCAGTTTTCAGGTCGCGTTCGTTCACCTACCCATTTTACATCAAGGCTTGAATTTCACCAAACGGCTGCCTGACCTGTCCCGAAAACCTGTCCAGTTTGTAAGGTAGCAATAGTCCAGGCAGCCAACAGAAGCGCAGCAATGACCCCCACCACGATCAACACAATCACTATCCACAACCTTTTACGGCTCTCGACCACTTGCGCTGTGCCGCGCTGCGCGGAAATTGGCTCAGCGTTTTGCTGTGCCAGCTCTTCGATGAACGGCGGCGTAGAGCGGATTTCTACCGCCGAATTCTGCTGCGCAGGCGCGCCACCCTGCCCGTCCGGTTGCTCAAATGGATCGACGGATGCTGATCTTTTCGTTGCAACGCGCGCTTCAACCTCGTCCAGGGCTCGCCGGGCGAGCACGTGATTCGGATCCAGCGCCAGCACCCGGGTCAGACAGCGTTGTTTCTCGGCATCGTTATCTGCAACCTCCACCAACCACAACCAGGTGCGGATATCGTTAGGTTTTTCCATCAAAGCATAATGAAAAAAACGCTGGGCCTGCTCGCGGTTGCCGGTCCGATACGCTTCAATCCCCAATCGCGTCCATCGTTCCATCGTCCCTCCGTTCATAATATAGCCTTTTTCCGATCATAAGGCAAGCGCCGGAATCTTTACTCCGCAAAGCGGTGACGTTAATCCTCATAATTTGTACATTATTTCACAATTTATCCTCAGGGAATATGTTATACTAGACTAATAAGAGCAAATTTCTGATAAATCTGATCTTATTTCAATAATATTACTCCGGGTTCATTAAACCAAACACTGAAACCATTATGGCCAATCCTGATCTGATCTTACTGCATGCCCCCAGTGTCTACGACTTTCGCAAAGAATCGATCCTCTATGGGCCGGTCAGCGACCTGGTGCCTTCCACGCCGGTTTTTGAGATGTATCCCATCGGGTTCACCACGATGGCCGAATATCTCGAACGCAGCGGCCTGCGAACCCGCATCGTCAACCTGGCAGTACGCATGCTGGATGACATTAATTTTGATGTCGAAGCGCATATCAAGAAACTGGATGCTGCCGCCTTCGGGATCGATCTGCATTGGCTGCCTCATGCCCACGGCTCGATTGAAGTGGCCCGCATCGTCAAACGCCTGCACCCCAACCGGCCCAGTAATTTTCGGCGGATTTTCATCCACCTATTTCCACGCCGAGTTGATCCAATATCCGGCGGTTGATTTCATCCTTCGCGGGAGACTCTACCGAGCTGCCTTTGCTGGCATTAATGCAGTATATCGTTTCAGGAGGGGCCCTGCGTCCTGTTCCCGCTTCGCCGGAATACCGCGCCCTGGAAAATATTCCCAACCTGGCCTGGAAGGACGCGGAAGGCCAGCCGCACATCAACCCGATCAGCTACACCCCCGATAACCTGGAAGACCTGCTGATCGATTACACCCACGTGCTAAAAGCTGTCGTGCGCTACCGCGATCTCGCCAGCTACAAACCGTTTCGCAACTGGATGCGCTACCCGATCACCGCTGCCCTTTCGGTGCGCGGCTGCCGCTACAACTGCGTTACCTGCGGCGGCAGCTCGTGTACATTTCGCGCAATCCATAACCGTCAGAAGCCGGCTTTCCGCGCGCCAGAAAGACTGGCGCAGGATATCCGCCGCATCGGCGAATACAGCGAAGGACCGGTGGTTATCCTGGGGGATATCCGCCAAGCTGGGACGGAATACACCGACCGCTTTCTGAACGCAATCGGCGGCTGGAAAAAACCGGTCTTCATCGAGCTGTTTGACGCGGCGGACCGCGAATTTTTTCAGAAAGTCTCCCGCGCCATGCCCAATTTCACCGTCGAAATTTCGATGGAATCGCACGCTGAAGACGTGCGCCGGGCATTTGGCAGGCCGTATTCGAATGACGAAATCGAGCGCACCATCGATTACGCCCTGGATGCCGGATGCCAACGCCTTGACCTGTTTTTCATGGTCGGGCTGAAGAAGCAAACTTACGAATCGGTGATGGACACGGCGAGCTATTCGCGCATTCTGCTCGACCAATACGCGAAAAGGGGAGAAAAGCGCGTCATCCCATTTATTTCCCCGCTGGCCCCGTTTCTGGATCCTGGCAGCCAGGCGTTCGAAGAACCAGAGAAGCATGGCTACCGTTTATTCGCCCGCACCCTGGAAGAGCATCGCCAGGCCTTATTAGCGCCAAGCTGGAAATACGTGTTGAATTATGAAACCGTGTGGATGAACCGCGACCAGATTGTGGCCGCGACGTACGAGGCCGGGCGGCGGATGAACCAGATCAAGGGTGAATTCGGTGTGATCGACCCCGTGGTGGCCGAAGCCACCGACCGGCGCATCGCTCATGCCAGCCAGCTGATCGCGGAAATCGATAAAATCGTCACCGGCATTGCCGACCCGCTGGAGCGCCAGCGCCAATTCACTAATCTCAAACACCGGGTGGATAATGCCAACCTTTCCACGGTGTGTGATAAACGCGAGCTTGAAGTGGCCATGCACGGAACGCGCATCAATATGATCCAGGCTGCCGCGCTGGTGGTCAGCGACTGGTGGCGAGATCGAGCGCGCTCATAAAATAGCTGCCCGATCTATCAGACAAAAAAGAGGGTGTTTTTCTCGCCTATGTGCGAGAAAAACACCCTCTTAACTTTTTTCTGTTTAACGCCGCCCCATAATGTAGTTTTCTAATCCGGAAATGTGATTGGCCTGCTCATCGATGATGGATTTGACGACATCCCCGATGGAGATCAATCCCACCACCTTCCCATTCTCCATCACCGGCAGGTGGCGGAAGTGGCGGTCGGTCATAATGGCCTGCACATCCTCCATGGTACGGTCGGGATTTATGGCTAACACCGGGCTGGTCATTACCTCATCCATCGTGGCATCCACCCCCCGCCCCATCAGAACACCCCGCCGGGCATAATCCCGCTCCGAAAAAATTCCCACCAGCTGGTCCCCATCCATCACCAAGACCGCGCCCACCCCTCTTTCAGCCATGAGATGCAGCGCATCCAGAATAGTTGAATGCGGGCTTAAAGACCAGACCTGATTCCCTTTGTTCCTGAGGACCGACCGCACCGTCGCCATAATTCACCTCCTGCTGATATATGATAATTATAATGTGATTATTCTATTTTTCAACTACAGCGGCTACCCAAGATGCAGGCTTAAGCCTGGCAATCATCACACTGGCTATGCCCATTAAAACGCTGCCCCCGATAAACGGCGCAGAAATGGAGAGAGAATCATAAGCCAGCCCTGCCAGCAGCGGGCCAATAACGTTGGTCCGACTGATCAAGCTGGCGGCGGACCCCGCCGCACGCCCCTGCTGGTCATCAGAGACGCTGTTGGCGACTAAAGCATTGAGAGTGGGGCGGCAAAATGCGCTGCCCAATGCGCCAAGCACCGTCAGCGGGTCCAACCAGCCGAAAGTGGGCACGATGACAAACAATGAGTATGACACAACCTGGATTGCCAGCCCAAAAATGGCGATCTTCTTTTCCCCAAAACGCGGAACCAGGCGGTAAACGATCACCCTCTGTCCAATCATCTGCACGGCTCCGACGACGGCGAACAAAATGGCGTTATCAGCCGTTGAGGCATGGAAATGGTCAAGGGTAAAGACAGCCATGTAGGTAAACATGCCGCTGAACGCCAGGTTGACCAGGAAGTTGGATACCAGAAGCAGGCTCAAGGTGGGCAGACGGGCAATTCCGAACATAACCCCAAATGGATTTGCTTTACCCAGCTGAAAGTGCTCATGCAGCCGCTTTTCGGCTGGCAGCGATTCGGGCAGGAAGAAAAAGCCAAAGATTACACCTGCCAGCGACATCCCGCCAGCCGCGAAGGCGGGAGCCATCAGGCCATCGCTGACCGCGTGAGGCTCAATATCACCGACCATAAATGCCTCGACATACTGGGCCGAGCGGGGCCGTTGACCGCGGGGCAGTTAGCCGATATCACCGGGCTGACGACCGGCGCGGTAACTGGGGTAATTGACCGCCTGGAACACGGTGGGTATGTCCGCCGTGAAAAAGATCCCAGCGACCGGCAGCGGGTGATCGTGAAACAAATAGACGAAAAGGTCGATGGAAAATTTAGCCCATTATTTGGGCACTTTAGCAAACAGCTAAATCTCGTTTTAGGAGACTACACGACGGATGAGTTGGCGCTCTTGTTGCGCTTTTCGCGGGAAGGGATCAGGTTGCTCAAAGAAGCTGTGACCTGGCTGCGAGAAAAGGAATAGAGGCCCACATAAATATTGTGACAATATTTTTTTTGGATGCCTGATCGCTTGAAAATTCTATTTTTCATGATACGATAATGTAAGGTGGGTTCGATTCAGCGGGTCGAATCGTTGAATACCGGTCAAATGTGGTTGGAGGTGGGAATGCCCGAATACCATTGTCCACGCTGCGGTGGTTTGATCATTGTAATTGTTGTTTTAGCCAAACAAGAAATTATCTGCCCCCATTGCAATCATCCATTCACGCCGTCGGCAGTTCAAAAACGATCGTTTCCATACTTCAGGCGGTCTCCTAACTCAACCGGCGTCCAGCGAAATTCGCGCATGCGCGAATCGCTAAATCGGGTACGAGCCATCCGCCCAGGAAAGAGCCGCCGTGGATAACAACCCCGCTCTACAGGAAGTCGTTTCACCCGGCCCAGAGATCCATATCAACCCGGAAGCACTGGAAATAGCACACCAGCTGCAGATCGAAATTTCCAAGGCCCTGCTCGCCAACAGCCTGGCGTCTACGCGCGGCTCGATGCAGCTTCTCCAGGCTTTAACCGGGGCCTTGCTGACATCTTACACCACGTTAATCATCGGTTTTGGAGAACAAATCGGCATCGAACGTCTGCCGGTCATCGTCATCGTGCTGCCGGTTCTTTGCTACACCCTGTCGCTGGTGATCGGTTTTCTTTCGATGGCCTTTCAACGTGGGGCAAACCTGGTGTTAGGCGATCTGGCAAGCGGCGTGCGCGCCTATGAAGCCGTCATCCAGGCCCACCGCCAGCAGCTAGCCCTGCCGCTGATCTTCACCATCGCCGGGTTGGCGACCATCACCGGCGAAGCACTTTTTCTCTACCTGACGAAATAAACCGCGCCTCATCCCCGAAACGAGCCGATTCAGGCAAAGAAACCGCGCCAGCGCGCCTCTTCAGGCAAATCACCAATTTCAAACCGGCCAAATTCGTGCTCAACCTGGCGGTCAAAACCCAGCACCACCAGCTCTGGGGTGATGGTCGTCATCCCGCGCCCGCCACTTGACACGATCGCCGGGTAAAGGTCTACTGGGATTACTTATCAAAACAGCCGAGGAATAGAATGACCCTTCCATTGATCGATTACCATGTGCATCTCACCGAGCAGTTCTCTATTGAAATGGCAGTCAATTTGTCACAAGAAATCAATGTAAAATTTGGCATCGTCGAACACCCTGGGCCACAAACTGGCATTCAGACCGACGATGACCTCAAACGCTATATAGAAAGATTAAGAAAGTATCCGGTTTATGTTGGACTGCAGCCAGTTTACCTGAATTGGTCGCGGGGATTTTCTGAGGACGCGCTGCGGCAGCTCGATTATGTTTTAATGGATGCGGACACGGTTCCGTCAGGCAGCGGGACGTATTTAGAAATCTGGCGGCACAACAACTACATCGCGGACATTGCGGCTTTTATGGATCTTTATATGGCTCATATCGAGAACATCTTAAAATTTGAGCCTCTCACCATTTTTGCCAGGCCTACCTATTTGCCGGTAAATTTCGGCCGGTATTATGATGCGCTGTGGACCCAGGATCGCATCCAGAAGATCATCGAGCTGGCGAAGAAAAGAGATATTGCGTTCGAGATCAGCACCCCCATGCATGTTCCCAAGAAAGAAATCATTCTGGCGGCGAAAAATGCTGGCCTGAAATTTACCTTTGGGACGAATGCCAGAAATCTCGATGCCGGAAAATTACACTACGGTTTAAAGATGGTGGAGGAATGCGGCCTGGTCAGAGATGACCTGTTAATTTTATGAGCGGATCGCACCCCTGAGCCCAGGCGCGCTCACCCCACCCCTTCGGGTGCACCATACGCGAGGTACGCCCGAAGGGCGAGGGTGTTCGGGTGTACATCGCTCTGCGTACCCTTCGGTATGCGTAACGCGGGCAAGAGCTGTCGCGGGCCACGTAAATAATGTAACGGGTGTTTTTTTGTGGCGAAGCCACAAAAAAACACCCGTTACATTAAAAAAAGTTATTTCTGGCGCAGCAGGCGCGAAGAATTGGCCAGGATGCCGATATCCGGCAGGGATTGAGCCGCCGCGGCCAGAATGGGCGGCAGAAATCCCAGGGCAGCCAGGGTCAGGCCAACCACATTGTAAATGACGGTGAAGACCAGGTTGCTTTTCACCACGCCCAGCGTGCGCCGGGCAATATGCACCGCCGCCGGCACCAGCATCCAATCATCGCGCATCAGGGCGATATGGGCAGCCTCGATTGCCACAGGGCTGCCGGCGGCGCCCATGGCAATCCCCACGTCCGCCTGGGCCAGGGCCGGGGCGTCATTCACGCCGTCTCCCACCATCACCACCTTATGCCCGGCGGCCTGGTATTCGCGAACCACGGCAATCTTATCCTCCGGCAGCAGGCCCGCCCTAAATTTCACCCCCAGCCGCCCGGCGATTTCCGCCGCGGTTTGCGGGTTGTCGCCGGTCAGAAGCTCGATCTGGCGGAAACCCATGCCGGTCAGGTCGCGCAACGCTGCGCCTACTTCCTCCCGCAGGGTATCCGCCGCCGCCAGAATCCCAAGCAGCTGTCCGTCGCGGGCCACATACAGCAGCGTACGCCCGTTGGACTGCATCTCGCCGGTCAATGCGTCCCAGGATATACCATTTTCAACCATACGCTGGCTGCCGACGGTGATCTGCGCGCCGTCCACGCTGGCGCTTACCCCCAGTCCGGGCAGGGCGCGGAAATTGGTGCTGTCTGAGAAAGCCAAACCGCGCTGGCGAGCCGCGCTGCGCACCGCCTGCGCCAGGGGATGTTCGGAGTAGCGTTCGGCTGAGGCCGCCAGACGCAGCACCTCGTTTTCGCCGGCCCCATTCAGCGGCGTGACCTGCACAATCTCCGGCTGCCCGAGGGTCAGCGTCCCGGTCTTATCCACCAGCAGCGCGTCTGCCTGGGCCAGAATCTCCAGGTATTTCCCGCCTTTAATCATCAAACCGCGCTTTGCTCCCGCTCCAATCGAAGCCAGCATGGCAATAGGAGTCGCCAGGGCGAACGAACAGGAGCAGGCCACCACCAGAACCGCCGCCGTAGCCAATGGGTCGCCGCGCAGCACATAGGTCAGCAGCGCCACCCCGGCCACCACCGGCAGATACCAGGCCGAAAAGCGGTCGGCGATGCGCTGCACATCCGCGCGGTTAGCTTCGGCTTCTTCCACCAGGCGGATCACCCGGCCGAAGGTCGAGTCGCGTCCCACGGCTTGCGCGCGCACGCGCAGGCTTCCCAGGCGGGCAAATGTAGCGGCGTACACCCGTTTTCCCGGCCCGGCTTCAACGGGCAGCGACTCGCCGGTGATGGCAGCCTGATCGAGCGTGGCCTGCCCGGAGATCACCTCGCCGTCCACCGGGATCTGCTCGCCCGGCCGGACTACAACCACTTCACCTATCGCGATCTGGTCCGCGGGCACATCGACCTCCGCCCCTGCCCGCTCCACCCGCGCTTTCTGCGGCGCCAGGGCCGCCAGGTCCCTAACCGCCCGCCGGGCGCGCTCGGTGGTGAAATGCTCAGCATAATCACCTACACGCATGAAAAAGACCACCACCGCCGCCGTGCTCCATTCGCCAACCGCCACTGCGGCGATCACACCCACCGTCATCAGGGTGTGCGAGATCACCTGCCGGCGCAGGGCAGCGCGGACCACGTTTACAAACACCGGCCAGCCGGCCAGCAACACCAGCGGCAGCCCCACGTACCAGGGGATGCGCCGCGAAATTTGTTCGAAGAGGCCCAGCCACTCCCCCACAATAACGATGAACAGCACCGCTCCAAACACCAGCCCGAACAGGCGCAGGACCTGCCCGGTCAGATTTTCCATCAATGCCGCGCGCGATGCGCCTGCGGCAGGTACGGCGTCCTCCAGGCCGGCGATGCGCGTCGCTTCGGGCACCTGGTAGCCGGCTCCGGCCACCGCCTGGCGGATTTGCGGCGCGCTGACCCGCGCCAGATCGGCCTGGAATACGGCCTTTTCGGAGGTCAGGAACACCTGCACCCCGCTCACCCCGGGAACCTCGTGCAAGGCGTGCTCAACGTGGGCGACGCATTCGGCGCAGTCCATCCCTAACACGGGTACTTCGAGCGTTACAATCTCTGACATGGAGATATTTTACCTTTTTAATGAATATATTTCAATGACCCGAAATTAACAGGCTGTTTCCTTCGCACATTTGTTCTGGTATAATGTGCGCATGAATCTCACCCTTTTCCAGGCTCGTGCTGTGATGCTGGCGGCCCAGGGTTTGCTGGTACCCCCTTCAGCGCCTGCCGACCCGGCTGCCATCCTTGAGACCATACGCCGCATGGGCGTGCTGCAGATCGACACCATCCACGTCGTGGCCCGCTCACCTTACCTGGTGCTGTGGAGCCGGTTGGGCAGCTACGAACCGCGCTGGCTGGACCAGCTGCTGGCGGATACAAAATTGTTTGAATATTGGGCGCACGCCGCCTGCTTCATTCCCATTGAGGATTATCCCCTCTACCGGCGCTCGATGTTGGATGGAAAGCACGGCTGGTGGAACACGGAAGAATGGCTCGCCGCTCACCATGAAATGGTCGCTCAGATCTTAACCCGCATTCGCCTGGAAGGACCTCTGCGTTCCGCCGACTTCGAGGGGGCAAAATCGCCCGGCGGCTGGTGGAATTGGAAGGAAGAGAAAATCGCCCTCGAACAGCTACTGACTCACGGTGAGTTGATGGTGCGTGCTCGCAAGAATTTTCAACGCATCTACGATCTGCGCGAAAGAGTCCTGCCGGACTGGGATGATTCTCAAGCGCCTACCGCTGAAGAGATGCGGCGGCACTTTATCCTGCGCGCTGTGAACTGCCTGGGGATCGCCAGGGCCGGTTGGACGGCCGACTATTTCAGGATTGGTAAAAACGGCATCGCCAGGGAGCTGAATGCTCTGGCGGATGAAGGTGCGCTGTGGGTGGGTACGGTGGATGGTTGGGACGACCCGGTTTACATTCACCCCGACCGGGCGAGTCTGGTAGCACAGGCGCAGGCTGACGAACTGCGCCCCAGCTATACCACCCTGCTTTCACCTTTTGATCCCCTGGTGTGGGACCGAACGCGGGCCCGCGAGCTGTTCAATTTTGATTACACGATCGAGTGCTACTTGCCGGCAGCGAAGCGCCGTTACGGGTATTTCAGCCTGCCCATCCTGCGCCGCGGCGCGCTGGTCGGCCGCCTGGATGCGAAAGCGGATCGCCAGAAGAAAACCTTCGAGGTGCGCAACCTGGTCCTGGAACCCGGCGTTGAGCCTGATCTGGATCTGGCCGCAGACCTGCGGGCAGCCATCCAGGCCTGCGCGGATTGGCACGGCGCCTCTCAGATCATTATCCTGCGCAGTAATCCGCCCGAGCTGCAAGAGATGTTCGGATAAAGAATCAATAAGAGGATTTCGGTCCACGTAGCGGGCTGAAATCCTCTTAAGTCTTAACCAGTCTAAAAATACATATCCTGGACGCTGGGCGGGCCGAATGATGCTTTGATCACCTGGTCGATTTCGTTAACAATCTCTCCCTGCCGGTTGGTGATATATTGTTCCAGGCGGTGAGCCTGCTGCGCGTTGGGGAAAATTCGCACCCCAATATACGCCAGGCTCGCGCCCGGATAGCTGACATTCACCAGCTTCCCTGGCAGAGAAAAGCGTCCGGTGACCCGCGGCAGCTCAAAATCAACTTTCACCGCATGCCCAATCCGCGGCTCCATTCCGCGTTCGACCGGTTTATAGGCCAGCAGACCAACCCCGACCAGCGATAAGTTTTCAAGAAAGGTGGGCAAAAAGCAGTCTTTGCAGCGCAGCACAACCCGGGTAGGTTGGTATGGTTGAACCCGCTCGCAGCTGCGTGTGGCCCATGAGCGTCCGGTGGATTTGAATTCGCACAGGACAAGTTCCCCTAGATAATTATCGATTTTCATCACCCGCGCTGAAAAAACTTCCGCACCTGTCTGGCTGCGTAGGAAGATTCGGTCGCCCGGATTGACCAGCAGCCGCCCATGTGAAATGGTGAAGCGGGCCCGGTCCAATTCCATCGACACAAAAGAAAGCTCCTGTGTAAAAAGCATCCCCCTGAAAGCTCGGCTCAACTTTACAGATAGATTTGGTGCGAGCAACGCATCTAAATTCGAAGCATTTTTGACTTGCGTCTGGTATGGGTATGCTGACATAGGTCATCTCCTTCACCGGTAGACAAAAACAGCGACTCGTTGTTCAGGTCGCTGGCAGGTAGGAACGAAGAAATGATGTCCTAAGAACGAATTGAATAATTAAATTATATTGTTTAATGGAGCCTAATTGGCTATTATTAGGCAAAGTATAGCAAATTAGTCATCCAATTACAATAGAACAAACCGTTTTTGTCCATGAATTAATGAACTTTTAGGCTTATATTCGTTTAACCTCCGCCAATCAACTTGCAACAACCATTCCCTGTCCCAATTCGCGCACAAAATCCCCGGCAGCGCGGGCGGGATCCGCGGCACGCCCAATCACATCGATCAACGCCGAACCCACGATCACCCCGTCCGCCAGGCTACCCACCGCGCGGGCCTGTTCAGGGTTTGAAATGCCAAAACCTACCGCCAGCGGCAGTTTCGTTTCCTGGCGCACTCGCTGGATGAAGCCTGCCAGGTCTGGTGAGAGCGTGCGGCGGGCCCCGGTCACCCCAATCAATGAGACCAGGTACAGGAAGCCGCTCGACCGGGAAGCGATCAGGCGTATACGCTCAGGGCTGGCGGTGGGGGGTACCAGGTAGGCCAACGCCAGACCGTTTTCCCGGCAGGCCCGTTCCAGCTCGACCGCTTCTTCGGGCGGCAGATCGGGGACAATCACCCCATCCGCTCCCGCCTGGGCGGCATCCACCGCGAATCGTTGCAAATTGTATGCCAGGATAGGGTTGATATAGCCCATCAGCATAAAAGGGGTGGCGACACCCCGCTTGCGTAGATCGGTGACCATCTCCAGGCAGCCTGCCAGGTTCATTCCCTGTTCGAGAGCCACCTGTGTCGAGCGCTGGATGGTAGGGCCATCGGCCAGGGGGTCTGAAAATGGAACGCCTAATTCGATCAGGTCCGCCCCGCTGGAAGCCACCGCTTCTACCACCGCAGGTGAAAGCGCGCGCCGCGGAAATCCCAGGGTGACGTAAGGCATCAAGGCGGCCCGTCCCTGGGCGCGCGCCGCGGCAAAGGCAGCCGCGATCCGTTCCAGCCCGCTCATTGGACCCTCCCGGCAGGAATTTCGTGGGCCATGCCCAGGGCCTGGGTCACGGTATCCATATCCTTGTCGCCCCGCCCCGACAGGTTTACCAGCAGAATTGCATCGCGGCTCATCCCAGGCGCGCGCCGGACGGCCTCGGCCACGGCATGCGCCGATTCCAGGGCCGGGAGGATCCCTTCGCTGCGCGCCAGCAGCTGGAAAGCATCCAGAGCTTGCTCATCCGTGGCGGAGGTATACGTGGCCCGGCCGAGATCGCGCAGGTAGGCGTGCTCCGGGCCGACTGCCGGGTAATCCAGGCCGGCGGAAATGGAATGGGTCGGCAGCACCTGGCCGTCCTCATCCTGCAGCAGGTAGGTGAACGTGCCGTGCAGCACGCCCGGCCGCCCCCGGCGCGGGTCGCCGAAGCGGGCCGCGTGCCGCCCGCTGGCGATCCCCTCACCGCCGGCCTCTACCCCCACCAGGCGCACGCTGTCATCTCCGCGGAAGGCGTGGAACAGGCCTATGGCATTCGAACCACCGCCGACGCAGGCAATGCATTCATCGGGCAGCTGCCCGGCTTGATCCTGGATCTGCCGGCGGGCTTCGCGGCCGATCACAGATTGGAAATCGCGCACCATGCTTGGGTAAGGGTGCGGACCGAGCGCCGAACCCAGCAGGTAGTAGGTATCGCCCACATTGGTTACCCAATCGCGGATAGCTTCATTGATCGCATCTTTCAGTGTGCGGCTGCCGCTGTCTACCGGGCGCACCTCGGCGCCCAGCAAGCGCATGCGCAGCACGTTGGAATGCTGGCGGGCGATATCCACCGTACCCATATAAACCACACATTCCAGCCCGAGTAAGGCCGCAGTGGTAGCGCAGGCCACGCCGTGCTGCCCGGCGCCGGTCTCAGCCACCAGGCGGCGTTTGCCCATCCGGCGAGCCAGCAGCGCCTGCCCGAGGGCATTATTGATCTTGTGCGCGCCGGAATGAGCCAGGTCTTCGCGCTTGAGGTAGATCTGGGCCCCGCCTGACAGCTCGCTGAGGCGCGCGGCATGGAACAGCGGGGTAGGGCGGCCAACATACGTCTTCAGCAACCCGTCCAGCTCGGAATGGAAAGCCGGATCGTTCTGCGCAGCCCGGTAAGCTGCTTCCAACTCTCCCAGGGCGGGCATTAATGTCTCAGGCACAAACTGGCCGCCGTAGGGGCCAAATTTAGCCGGGGCAGCATCCTGGAAATCCATGGGGCACTCCTATGACTTCACTCATTCTAACTTCATCCACAAAAGCCCGCATTTTGGCGTCATCTTTATACCCGGGAGACAGCTCGACCCCTGAAGCCACGTCCACCCCCCAGGGCTGCACCTGGCGCACGGCCTGGGCCACGTTGGACGGGTTTAACCCACCGGCGAGCAATATTGGCGCTTTACGCGCCAGGCTGCGCGCCAGGTTCCATTCGGCAATCTGCCCGGTGCCGCCGTACTGCCCGGGGTGGTGGGCATCTACCAGCCAGGCTGGCGGCGCGGAGCGCGGGCTGTAGCTGGCTAATCCCTCCTGCAGGGCAGCCGTATTCGCCGGGCGCAGCGCCTTATAGGCGCGCGGCCCGACCGCGGCCAACACGGCCCGGGGTTCATCCCCGGAAAGCTGTGCCAGATCGAGGTGGCAGCTGTCCATAATTTTGAGGATTTCATCCGCCGGCGAGTTTACAAACACCCCCACTGTGACCACCTGTAATTTACGGGTGCGCAGCTCACGCACGATCCGGGCGCAGTCTCCCGGGGTGATATAGCGCGGGCTGGGTGGGTAGAAATTAAAACCCAGCAGATCGGCCCCGGCATTGACCGCCGCCAGGCAGTCTGCCAGGTTGGTCAGGCCGCAGATCTTGACTTTCATCGCGCCAGGCTCCGCACCATACCGGCCACATCGTCCGCGGCAACCAGGGCCTCGCCTACCAGCACCGCATCCACGCCGGCATCCGCTAGGCGCTTTACGTCCTCCGCGGTGTGGATTCCGCTTTCAGCGACCAGGCAGATGCCCGGCGGCACCTGCGGCCGCAGGCGAAGGGTGGTCTCCAGGTTGACGCTGAAATCACGCAGGTCGCGGTTGTTGATGCCCATCAGGCCGGGACGGCAAGCAGCCAGCGCCTTTTCCAGGTCTTCTGGCGAGTGAACTTCCACCAGGGCTGCCATGCCCAGCTCTCCCGCCAGGGCATGCAGCTCGGCCAGTTGGTCCGGCGTGAGGTGGGCGGCGATCAACAGAACTGCGTCCGCCCCGGCTGCGCGCGCTTCGTAGACCTGGTAGGGATCGAGCAAAAAATCTTTGCGCAGCAGCGGCAGACGCGGGCGCAGCCCGGCGATCTGACGCAGGATTTCGAGTGAACCCTTGAAGTAGCGCTCGTCGGTCAGCACTGAGATGGCGCTGGCTCCATTGGCCTGGTAAACGCGTGCCAAAACCAGCGGATCGAAATTTTTGGCGATCTGCCCGCGCGATGGGGAAGCGCATTTCACCTCGGCGATCAAGGCCGGGCGCTCACCGTCCCTGCGGCGCAAGGCGGCGCTGAAATCCAGGGCAGGCTCTGCCCCGGCAGCCAGGGCGCGCACTTCATCCAGGGACAGGGCCGCCCGACGCTGTTCGACCTCGATTCGCTTGTGAGCGAAAATTTCGTCCAGGATGGTCATTGCACCGCCTGAGCCTGCTGGGTGAAGGTCACCATCCTCTCCAGGCGGTCAAAGGCCGCCCCAGAGCGCAGCGATTCATCCGCCGCGGCCAACGCGCCCGTAAAATCGCCGGACTGCACCGACAGGGCGGCGGCGCTGTTCAGCACAACCACGTCCCGCCGCGGGCTGGTATCTCGCCCGGAGAGCAGCTCGCGCAGGATGGCGGCGTTTTCTTCGGCCGTTCCCCCTCGCAGATCGCCCTCTTTCACCTTACGCAGGCCGAAACGCGCGCCGTCCAGCTCGAAATTTTCCACCCGGCCGCCGGTCAGATGGCTGACGCGGTTGGGCCCGGCGGTGGTCAATTCATCCAGCCCGCCGTAGCCGTGCACCACATAAGCCGCCTCGCCGCCCAGCTCACCCAGCACGGCCGCCATGGGCTCGGTCAGCTTCGCATCGTAGACGCCGATCAGCTGGTGGGTGGCCCCGGCCGGGTTGGTTAAAGGACCCAGCAGGTTAAAAATGGTGCGCTGGCCCAGCTCCTTGCGCGGTCCGATGGCGTACTTCATGGCGGGGTGAAATTTTGGGGCAAACATGAAGCCGATGCCCACCTCTTCGATGCAGGCTGCTACCTGCTCTGGGGTCAGATCCAGGTTGACCCCCAGGGCGGCCAGCACGTCTGCGCTGCCGCACTGGGAGGATGCCGCGCGGTTGCCGTGCTTGGCCACGCGCCGCCCGGCTCCGGCGATGACGAAGGCCGCCGCGGTCGAAATGTTGAAGGTGTGCGCCCCATCACCGCCCGTTCCGGCGGTATCGATCAGCGCGTCGCAGTCGTGGATGCACCCCTCCGGGTGGGCGGGCAGCACCACCCGGTTGGCATAAGCGCGCATCGCCCGGGCGCTGCCGGTGACCTCTTCCACCGTCTCACCTTTCATGCTCAGGCCCACCAGGTAGCCCCCGATCTGGGCCGGGGTGGCCTGCCCGGTCATGATAATTCCCATTGCGGCTTCGGCTTCCTCGGTGCTCAAATTTTGAAACATCATCACTTTGGCAATATATGGTTTCAACATGGCGCTTCCTCCACAGGTGACCTTGGCGAAAATTCTTTGATCCATTAAACAAACGGCCCTCTCTCCGACCGAGGGCGAGAGAGGGTTCCCGTGGTGCCACCTGGTTTAGGCTGCTTAACCAAAATCCCCCGTCGATGATGACGGGGGAACGCAAGCCAGCCTCACTTTACCGGGTACGCCAGCCTGGCTGGTTATACCCTATGCCTGGATAACGGAGGCAACTCCGGCGCGGACTACTTGGGGAATACCCTTTCGCCCTGCAGCTCCGAGAACCATTCACCGCGGACGGATGGTCAGGCTTCGCACCGCTCGCCTGCTCTCTGGGCCACCGCTTCCGCGCCTACTCTTTCTCTTCAGCGCTTTTGCTTATGCGTCTAGTTGTAACAAAATTTATCCTTGATGTCAAGATGTTTTTTTCAGATCAAGCATCTCCAAAAAGTGCAACAAAGATTGATTTTCTACCCACTTTATGGTTTAATCAAAGGAATTCGAAAAGCTTTGATGGAAACGAGTAAGCCACCCCCACCCGCCAGCGAACCCGGGAGCGTGTGAGCCGGGACGGGTCGCCAGGCTGAAAATCCTTCCGGAGCTGCGAACCGAAAGCGCGCGATATCTGGCGCGCGATTAAGAGAGCCGGGCACGCCGACCGTTACCAGGGCGCGGATCTGAACCAGTACTTCTAATACAGGGTTGGTGATATTTTGAGACGCTTTGCGTCTCAAAATATCACCCCTCCCCTGAATTTAGAATGAACGGAGGGAGTATCCGGCAGAGCGCCCGATTCTTCGCAATCGGGAAGCAGGGTGGTACCGCGGAGCGCATGCCCCGTCCCTGCGCCAGTCAACCGGCGCGGAGACGGGTTTTTGTTTTGAAAATAACGGGCGCATTGCGAATTCAGCCCGCATGGAGGAAAGACAGCATGTTTAAAGAAGTGCCTGCGAAAGTAGATTTTCCCGCCCAGGAGCGGGAGGTGCTTGATTTCTGGAAGAGCAGCCGGGCTTTTCAAAAGCTGCGCGAACTGCATAAAGGCGAGCCGCGCTGGTCGTTCATCGACGGTCCGATCACCGCCAACAACCCGATGGCGGTGCATCACGGCTGGGGACGCACCTACAAGGACGTGATGCAGCGCTTCCAGACCATGCGTGGGCACGAGCTGCGCTACCAGAACGGCTTTGACTGCCAGGGTCTGTGGGTGGAGGTGGAGGTCGAGAAGGAAAACGGTTTTAAATCCAAGAAAGACATCGAGGATTTTGGCCTGGAAACCTTCGTGCGCATGTGCAAGGCGCGCGTGCTGCGCTACGCCGCGGTGCAGACCGAACAGTCCGCCCGCCTGGGATACTGGATGGACTGGAACGACCCGGATGTGCTGCGCCGCCTGGCGGAGCAGTTGATGGCCGACCCGGCCCAAACCATCACCCTGGACGGCCCGCGCGGGCCGGTGACCGACAGCGTGGAAAGGATCATCGGACGCCTGGGGCTGGCGGAATTGGGCGGCAGCTACTTCACCTTCTCCAACGAGAACAACTACATGATCTGGACCTTTCTCAAGAAATGCTGGGAGAGGGGCTGGGTCTACCGCGGCGCAGACGTGATGCCCTGGTGCCCGCGCTGCGCGACCGGCATCAGCCAGCACGAGATCGTCACGGATGGCTACGCCGAGCTGACCCATAAGAGCGTCACCCTGCGTTTTCCTCTGGTGGATGAGGCCGGTCAACCCCTCCTGGATGCGGAGACTGGGCTGCCCGAAGCGCTGCTGGTGTGGACCACCACCCCCTGGACGCTTTCCAGCAATGTGGCGGCAGCGGTTGGCCCCGGGCTGGTCTATGCCCGCGTGCAGCAGGACGGCTGGGTCTACTACCTGGCCAAAGGCACTTTGCACATGATCAAAGGCGAGCACCGCCTGTTGGGCGATCTGCCGGGCAGCGACCTGGTGGGCCTGCGCTACAGCGGTCCCTATGATGACCTGCCCGCCGCGGGCCTGCCGGGCGGGAACTCCCACTTGAAAACGCTGGATGTCACCACCCCGCTAACTGCGCGCGCAGCTCACCGCGTGATCGCCTGGGGCGAAGTCGGCGAGAGCGAAGGCACAGGTATCGTGCACATCGCCCCTGGCTGCGGCGCGGAAGACTTTCAATTAGGCCGCGAATACAAGCTGCCGCTGCTTGCGCCCCTCAATGAGGAAGGTTTCTTCATCGATAACTTTGGCTGGCTGACCGGAATGCACGTTTCGGATACGCCCGAACCGATCTTTGCCAACTTACGCGAAAAAGGGCTGCTCTACCGCGCCGAAAATTACACCCACCGCTACCCCACCTGCTGGCGCTGCCGCACCGAGCTGGTTTTCCGCCTGGTGGACGAATGGTTCATCAGCATGGGACCGGTGTATGATAAACCACGCAGTGAGTTGAGCGCCGATGAAAAGGCGCGCAGCCTGCGCTACCAGATCATGGATGTGGTCGAACAGATCCGCTGGATCCCTGAATTTGGCCTGGCGCGCGAGATGGACTGGCTGTACAACATGCACGACTGGATGATCAGCAAAAAACGCTATTGGGGTCTGGCCCTGCCGATCTGGATCTGTGAACCGTGCAGCCACTACGAAGTGATTGGCTCAGAAGAAGAATTGCATGCGCGGGCCGTCGCGGGTTGGGAAACTTTCGCCGGGCATACCCCGCACCGCCCATTTATCGATGCCGTGCGCCTGGCCTGTCCGGAGTGCGGCGAGGAGATGGCGCGCATCAGCGACGTGGGCAATCCCTGGCTGGATGCCGGGATTGTATCCTTCAGCACGCTGGGCTACCGTACCGACCCGGATTTCTGGCGAGCCTGGTACCCGGCTCACTGGATCAGCGAATTGTTCCCCGGGCAGTTCCGCAACTGGTTCTACAGCCTGCTGGCGATGGCCACCGTGGTTGATCAAAGCCCGCCCTTCTTGCAGAATTTCAGCTATGCCACCCTGGTGGGCGAGGACGGGCGGCCGATGCACAAATCCTGGGGCAATGCCGTGGAGTTCAACGAGGCCGCCGACCGCATCGGGGTGGACGTAATGCGCTGGCTGTACTGCGGGCAAAAACCCGAAAACGACCTGCCCTTCGGATACGGCACCGGCGACCTGGTGCGCCGCCAGTTCCTCCTGCCGCTGTGGAACGTATACAGTTTTTTTGTGATGTACGCCAACCTGGACGGCTGGAAGCCTGAATTTGATCATGACCCCCAGACGCCCGAAGGCCCAATCCCGCGCAGCGAGAATCTGCTCGACCGCTGGGTGCTGGCGCGCCTTAACCAGGTGGTGGATCAGGTCACGACAAAATTGGATGAATCCGATTTTAGCGCCGCGGTGGGCGTGGTTAATGGGTTGATTGACGACCTGACCAACTGGTATGTGCGCCGCAGCCGGCGCCGCTTCTGGAAAAGCGAGCAAGGGGCCGATAAATCCGCCGCTTATGCCACCCTGTACCACGTTCTGGTCAAGCTGGCGCGCTTGCTGGCGCCCTTCACCCCATTCGTGAGCGAGGTGATCTACCAGAACCTGGTCCGGAACGTGCAACCTGCGGCATTAGAGAGCGTGCACCACACCCGTTGGCCGCAGGCTGAACCGGCAGCAGTCGATGAAAACATGCTGGCCCAAATGGCCCTGGCGCGTACGGTCGCCAGCCTGGGACTGGGGGCGCGCAGCAGTGTGAATCTCAAGCTGCGCCAGCCGCTGGGGAGGGCCATGGCTCATGTCAGCGGCGGTGATGCCCAGCTGACAGACGAACTGGTAGAGATTATCGTGGATGAGCTGAATATCAAGCGTTTCGAGTTTGTGTCCGAAGCCGGGCGGCTGGTGAATTACCGCGTGCTGCCTGAGAGCAAACTGCTCGGACCGCGTTTCGGAGCGCGCTTTCCAGCGGTACGGTCTGCCCTGGCCCAAATGGACCCGACCGGACTGGCGGCTGCCATGCAGGCCGGTCAAATTGTAAGGCTGGAGGTGGGTGGACAGACGGTGGATCTGGCCCCCAACGAGCTGGTGGTACAGGCCCTGCCGGTGGAAGGCCTGGCCGTATTGAGCGAGCGCGGGGTAACGGTGGCGGTAGATGCGACCCTGACCCCCGAACTGCGCGCCGAAGGTCTGGTGCGTGAATTCGTTCGCCGCGTGCAAGACCTGCGCAAGAGCGCCGGGCTGGAAGTCTCCGACCGCATCCGCGTGACCTTCCAGGCCAGCCCCGCATTGGAGGCTGCCCTGGCCGTGTGGCGGGAGTACATCATGAGTGAGACGCTGGCGGTAGAGTTAAAAGCCGGTGAACCTCCCCAAAATTGGGCCTCAGCTGCGGATAAATTCGACGGTGAGCATGTCAGCTTTGGATTAGAGAAGGCAGTGTAAGGGAAATTAAGAGAAGCAAAATAATAGGAAGGAAAAACCCGTAAAAAAGCTACTTAATCGGCATGGTGGTATATAATTAATCCAGGTAACCACCATCCGCTCAATTTGGATTTTTTAACCGGCACATTCATCATTGTGTGTCGCGGGGGAACACATTATGTGGTTTTTAATCATTCGCGCTCCGTCAAAGCGCCCGGTTGTTTATAAGATTAAACCGGGGAAAAATATCCTCGGGCGTAAACCGGATCAAGATATTGTTCTCGCCGATGAGTCAGCCTCTCGCGAGCACGCAGAGATTTTCTTTCATGGGGGCCAGCTCGTTATTTATGATCTGAAAAGCACCAACGGCACTTTCGTCAACCGGGAACGCCTGTCAAAACCCCGGGTTCTGCGCGCCGGGGACCAGATCCGGATTGGACAGCAGATTGTGACGATCACTTATAAAGACGATGAGAGCACGGATGAACTGGTAGCCGCCTTTGCGAAGACTCGTCCTTTGACCCGCGATCTAATCCTCCAATCAGTCGACCAGCATGCCGTATTGCTGTATGAGGTTTCCAGCCGGCTTAACACCATTCTTGACCTGAAAACAGCAATGCAGGAAGTCTCGAATTTAATACGCACCTCAATGGGCGCCGATAAATGCGAAATCATCCTATCGGATGCTTTCCACCAATTGAATGAATTGGGATTCCCTTCTTCAATCGCCCAACAGGCCATTGATCAGCGTTCGGTGGTCATCATCCCCGACCTGACGGCCCAGACCGATCCCCTTCCCAGTCAAAGCGCGCAGCTCCTCCGCGTGCGATCTGTCTTGTGTGTTCCAGTGCTGATTGAAGGCACCGTCTCGGCCCTGATCTATGTCTACAAAACTGACCCCACATCCCGTCCGTTTGACGAGAATGATGTGCAGCTGGCAGTGGCGATCAGCCACCAGACGGCATTAACCATTCAGCGGTCCAATTTAATCGAACGCTCAAAGGTCCTTGAACAAAGCGCGAACTTCGACAGCCTGACCGGCTTGCTGGCTCGCAATCATTTTTTGAACATGGCGGAACGTGAGTTTCAGCGCGCCCAGCGCCTGAATCACAACCTGGTCATTTTGATGTTAGATTTTGATGAGTTCAAGCAAATTAACGACACCCACGGTCACATGGTCGGCGACCAGGTGATGAAGGCAGTTGCCGAGCGCTGCGCGAAACAAGTGCGCAACATTGATCTGGTGGGCCGCTATGGTGGCGATGAATTCATCTTTTTACTGGTAGAGACCAGCGCCAAGGATGCCATTCGCGTGGCTGATCGTATTTGTAGAAATATTGCCGAAGCGAATATTAAAACGGACGTCGGCCTGTTAAAGATGACGGTCAGCATCGGGGTCGCCCCCCTTTATGACGGCTGCCCAAACCTGGTGAACCTGCTCAACCGGGCCGATAATGCCTTATACGCTGCGAAAAGGGCCGGGAAAAATCGCGGATTATTGTTAGAATAGCAGAGCTTCAATACGCGGCTTGTCAATGCAGCAAGCTGTAAAACGCACCCAGCAGCCTCCAAAACAACTATAAGCTAATCTCACTCCGTGGGCCACGCACACTCTGCGGCCCCTCTGGGGCAAATGGTTTTCTCCGTATCCTCTGTGTCTCTATGGTGAAAATCAAAAAAGCTGGTCGCGCTGGCGGGGACCACGCACAGGAAGTGCGCCTGAGGCGAACGATGACTGGAGTGTTTATTTGAAATCGCTACGCGATTTCAAATAAACACTCCATAACATCATATAAAAGATACCCAGTCCTAACGAATATTCGCCAGGACCTGTTTTGGCATCTTGCACACCATGGTGTACGCCGGGTCGAAAATGTTACCCAGGTCGTACCTGGCGCACATGCCCATTATGGTGCTGGCTGAGTGTTCGTTCAGGCCGTAATCTTCCTGCAGCCAAAGGCACATTTCGGTGGTGGCATGCTGGAGAGCCTGGTCAAGGGGGCGGGCATTGCCGACCGTAAATAGATAATCATTATTCTCGCCCCGCGGCCAATGGATGGTTCTCCCTTTCAGCAGGTGAACCGTAAAGCTGACGGCAAATGAAATCTCAATCCCCGTCCCCACCAGCTCGCCGTCGCCCTGGATGGCGTGCCCATCACCCAGATGCAGCAGCGCCCCCGGCACAAATACCGGGAAGTACGCCGTTACCCCAGCCCGAAAGCCTGCATAATCCATGTTGCCGCCAAATGCGCCGGAGGTGGCAGTCGCGATAAACTGCCCCCGGTCTGGGGCCACTCCCAGGCAGCCCAACATTGGATTCAACGGGAGGGTCAAATGCGACAAACCAGCCAGAGGAGTAAGTAAGGAGGCGCTGCTGCCGGCAGGATCGATGCGCCATTCGGCCCGTTCGCTTTCCGGCAGCCGGCGCGCATAATCCGGGTCGACCACGTTGGGCGCCAGCATGGTGTACGAATAGCCAATTTCGCGGTCAGGGGATAGAGAATCCAGCACAACCTGCAGGGTATCGCCCGGTTGCGCGCCTTCCACATAGAAAGGCCCGGTTTGCGGGTTAGGTCTTTCGGCCACTGTTTGCCCCTGGGCATCTGATCCGCCCGCGTCGACCGTGGTCGTGATCACCTGGTCGCCATCCGAGATATACAAGGCCGGCGAGTGCGAGCCAAATGTGGTGTAATACGTCGTGGGTTGAAAATGGTGAATGGTCATAGGATCGCTCCAATTCTCAGAAAATGCATCAGCTATGGGAGTTCCGACTGGCTTCGCCAGTCGGAACTCCCATCATTTATTTTCTGCAGCTTCACTCTGTTTATTCGTGGGTGTACACATCCCATTTCATGTAGGTAGAAAACGCCTCGGTCAAAATGGGCGCCACATGGCTCATGGTCATGGCGACGTGGTGCTCGAACCCGTTGCGGCAGATATGCGCGAGCAGTTTCTGCAGCCCCGGGGTGTACACGACCGCGCGGTGGCCAAAGGTGTCCAGCGGATCGTTCGTCAATTCACCGTGCCCGGTGTAGGCCCGGATGGTCCCATGGCTATCATCCGTGCCGACCCGCGCGAAGGTCATCGGCCCCGCCAGGGCCCGGCCGGCCATCGCGCCGTAGGTATTTTCCTCGCCCAGGGTGGTGCCCAGGATAGGAGCGGTCTTGATCTCGTTATCCTGAATGAAGGATTTGGCCCAGTTGCCGCAGTGGAAGAATACGCAGCGGTCGGGGTCCTCCCCATAATTGTTATTCCAATCCACCAGCGCGCTGGGAGAACCGGATGCCAACTGTAAAGCGTACATCGAGATCACCCCGGTGATATCCACCTCGCAGGCGGAGGGCATCAGCTGGTCGCTCATCATGCTCATCAGGGTGCAGGCATTCACCCCATAGTTTTTCTGGATTGAATTCCAGCACTGCAGCGCGGTGGCCTGCAGGTCGTTGGCCTGCATCCACTCCGAGATCGCCACCCCCAGCTTCGCCATGCGCACCAGGGAAGGAGAGGGGACGCTGTCGTGCCTGGCGTAGGCTTTGATTTCCTCCAGCCTGGCCCGCACGAGCGGGTGGTCGTCCTTTAGCCGCGAGGCATCGCCCAGGATCTCGGAGAGATCTGCCGTGGCGACCGTGATCCCGGCGGACTGTAAAATCTTCTCACTGTAGCGCACCGTGTTAAAGGCATTGGGGCGGGCCCCGATCGCGCCCAGGCGCACGTGCCGTAGGCCGTTCACCACCCGGCAGACACCTATGAATTTCTTCAGGTCCTGCTTAAAGCTCTCCGACTTTGGACTGCTGGTGTGCAGGCTGGTCAGGCTGAAATCGTAGCCGTACTGCTGGAAATTATTGCAAACGGATATTTTTCCGCAAAAAGCATCCCGGCGGCGCTCCACGTTGAGGGCGCTCATCTCGTCGGGATAGGCCTGGACGAGAATGGGCACGCTCAGACCGGAAAGCTTGATGGTGTCCGCGACGGCCTTTTCGTCGCCAAAATTGGGCAGAACCACCAGGATGCCGTCAATTTCATTGCCATGCGTTTTAAAAAGATCGGCGCACATGCGCGCATGCTGGTATGTTTGGACTGCGCCGTGGATCGCCTGGTCTTCTGGCAGCATGATGCTGCTAATACCTGTTTCTGCCAGAACATCCACAACGTCCTGGCGGGCCTCAGTTACCAGGTGAGCAGGAAAGAAATCCCGGCTGCTAAAAATAACGCCCAGACAAACATTTTTCATGACGAACCTCCTGTTTCCTGCAATTTATGTAATTTAGAATTTTCATATATGATGTACGGTGGTGTTTATAGAGGTGCGAAGCACCTCCATAAACACCACACACATCATCAGCCCCACGCGACACTTGCACCTGACGCACACTTGCCCTGGAGTGCAAGTGCCAGGGAGTGCAGGTGAGCGCGCCTGGGCCCAGGGGCGCGACCAGCAGATGTGAACGTTTATCCGGATAATACCTGGCTGACTGCGTGATTCCAACCTGCCAGCAGCTTTTCAACCTGTTCGTGGGGCATCATCGGCTGATATTCATCAAAACTGGCTGGCAGGCCTTCCAGTTCCCGCAACGAAGAATAAATGCCCATGCCAAGCGTCCCAGTAAAGACTGCCCCCAGGGCAGAAAGCTCGGGGGTCTGGGCCGCAAGCACCTTCAGGCGGGTGATATCCGCCACAAACTGCATCAGGAAGCGGTTGCGGACCGCGCCGCCGTCGGCGTGGATCGTTTTCAGCTCCAGCCCGGCTTCGCGTTTCATCAGCTGGAGCACATCATTCACAATATACGCGATCGATTCGAGAGCCGCCCGCGCCACATGGGCACGGGTCGCGGCCGGGGTCAACCCGAGGATCGCACCTTTCGCATCCGGGCGCCAGTACGGGGCGCTCAGCCCCACGAAGGCCGGCACCAGAAAAACCCCGGCGCAGTCGGTCACCGATTCTGCCAGGCTTTCGGTTTCTTCCGCTGACCGGATAAGCTGCAGCTGGTCGCGCAGCCATTGGACGGTCGCGCCGGTAAAATTGATGATGCCTTCAAAGGCATAGGTGGGCTGTTTTCCAAAAACCCAGCCGACCGCTGTGACAATCCCTCCCTGAACAATGCGCGGTTGAGCTCCAATATTCAGCAGGATGGATGAGCCGGTGCCAAAGGTGACCTTGGTGCTGCCCGGCTGGTAGCAGCGCTCGGCGAACAGAGCTGCCTGCGAATCGCCCATTACCCCGCAGATTGGCAGGCGGGTCGGGAGCAGTCCGTCGAAATCCGTTTCGCCAAAATGGGCATCGCTGGGGCGGACCTCTGGAAGGGCGGCGACCGGCACTTCAAACAACCGGGCAAGCTCAGGATCCCAGTTCAGGCGGTGAATATCAAACAGCAGGGTGCGCGAGGCATTGGTGGGATCGGTGGCAAAGACTCGCCCGCCGGTCAGGCGGTAGATCAGGTAAGCATCGATCGTGCCCACCAGGGCGCGCCCGTCGGCCAGCTTCTGGCGGATTTCGGGGGATTCTGCCAATAACCACTGGATCTTGGAGGCCGGGAAATAGGTGTCGATGCGCAGCCCGGTGCGCTGCTGGACAAAATCGCCGTATCCGTTTTCCAACAAACGCCGGCAGCCCGGCTCGCCGCGCCGGCACTGCCAGACGATGGCATGATACAGCGGCTGCCCGGTGGCGCGTTCAAAGACCACAAAGGTCTCGCGCTGGTTGGTCAGGCTCACCGCAGCCAGATGGTCCCATTTGTCCGCGTGACGCCGCAGCAGCCCTGCCGCCGCGGCCTGGGTGTTGGCGTAGATTTCGGCGGCGTCGTGCTCCACCCAGCCCGGTCGAGGGTAGATCTGGCGGTGCGGCAGGGATTCGCTGTCCAGCAGTGCCCCGTCCGCGCTGAACAGCAGCGCCTTGGTCGCCGAGGTGCTCTGGTCGATCGCCAGGAAATAGCTCGCGGCTCCGGTCACGCCTGTTCCCTTCCGGCTGGACTCAACAACCGCAGGGCAGCCTGGGCCAGCCCAGGGGCGGAAATGCCGTAATGCTCGAAGATGTCAACCTGGCTGCCGGTGAACGTATGTTCATCGGGGAATCCTACCATCCGGAATGGTCGAAATACCCCGGCTTGCATCAAGAGGCTTGCCACCCGGCTGCCCAGCCCACCGTTTACGCTGTGCTCCTCCACCGTGACCACCGCTTTAGCCCGGCGGGCAGCCTGCAAAATAGCTGTCTCATCCAATGGGCGGATGGTGTGCAGGCTGAGCACGCAGCTGGCCAGCCCTTTTTCTGCTAATACCTGGCTTGCCAGAAAAGCAGCGGAGACGGTCTCACCGCAAGCGATGTAGGCGACATCGTATTCGTCCTGGGCCGGCGTCAGCTGGATGGCCTTGCCGATTTCAAAGTGCTCGTTCGAGGCATGGGTGGCCGGCATGGCTTTTTTGCCAAAGCGCAGGTAGATCGGGCGCGGGTGGCGGTAAGCTGCCAGAACAGCCTGACGGGTTTCAAAGTTGTCGGCCGGAACGACGATATCGATATTATTAATGGCCTGCAGGACCGCCAGGTCATGCAGCGAATGGTGGGTCGATCCCAACGCACCGTAGCTCACGCCTGCGCTGATCCCTACCACTTTAACAGGTTGGTCCGAATAAGCCACGTCGTTTTTAATTTGTTCCAGGCCGCGGGCGGTTAAGAAACTGGCCGGGGAGACCACAAATACCTTCTTTCCGGCGGAGGCCAGCCCCGCTGAGACGGCCACCATATTCTGTTCAGCGATGCCCATTTCCACCAGCTGGTCGGGGAATTGCTCTGCGAACGGGGCCAGGCGGCCCGAACCTCTGGAGTCACTGGTCAGGACGATCAAATTCCGGTCCTGGGCAGCCAGCTCGCACAGCGTCTGCGCAAACACATCCAGGTTGGTTTTTCCGGTCTGCAGGTCAGCCGACAACGTCTTAATGTCCATAGGTCCTCTTCAAGGTCTCTTCAGCCCGGTCCAGCTCAGCCAGCGCATCCCGATATTCTTCATCGGTGGGCACGCGGTGGTGCCAGGCGGCTTTATCTTCCATGAAACTCACCCCTTTGCCTTTGGTAGTGTGCGCCAGCACCAGGTTGGGCTTGCCAGGCACAAACGGCAGGGTTTCGAAGAGCGCCATCAAAGCCGGGATATCGTTGCCGTTCACATGGCGGACGGCATAGCCAAAAGCGGTGAATTTATCCTCCAGCGGCTCCAGGCTCATCACGTTTTCGGTTCTACCGCTGATCTGTAAGGTGTTGCGGTCGACGATCACCGTCAGGTTATCCAGGCGGTAATGCGAAGCGCTCATTGAAGCCTCCCACACCGATCCCTCCGCCAGCTCGCCGTCTCCGGTGGTGGTGAATATGCGGTTCGTCCGTCCATCTTTTTTGGCGGCGATGGCCATCCCTACCGCGACCGACAGCCCGTGTCCCAACGCCCCGGTATTTTGCTCGATCCCCGGGACACTGCGAGTCGGATGGCCGATGAACTCAGACCCGCACTTTTCGATCGTTTTGAGATCTTCGGTTGGAAAAAAGCCCTGGTCCGCCAGGACGGCGTACAGCGCTTCGACCGAATGACCTTTGCTGTGGATGTAATGATCGCGGTTTACCTGGGAAAAATTCTGCGGGGTAATATCCATCACGCTGTTATATAGCACATTAAGAATATCCACGCAGGAAAGACTGCCGCCCGTATGCCCGGCTTTGGCTGAATATATTATCGAGAGGATGATTCTGCGGTAAGCAATGGACTTGTATTGCAGGCTCTCCAGCGTGCCCGTCGATGAAATGGAGACCTTTTGAGCATTCATAATTTCTTATCCTCTCTCTGAAAAAAATAAACCGATCTTTCCAATAACTCAACCGGATAAATACTAAGAAAATTCAAAAAATAATCGATATTTTTAACTCTTCGAACGAACACCGGTAGTGCATTTATTCCTGGCGATCTGCCGTTTCGATTAATTCCCTGGCTGTGTTGATATCCGTTACCAGGATATTGATTAGTCTGCCCCGCATGGCTCCCCGGATAGCGGCTACTTTCTGTTTTCCACCTGCCACACCGACGCAGCGTTTAATCCGCTGCAGCTGATCGAGATCCATGCCGATCACGCGCTCAGCCATCGGCGTCTGGATCGCATTTCCGTCAGCATCAAAATAGCGCAGGCAGATGTCCCCCACGGCTCCCAACTGGTGAAGCTCATCCAATTCCGCGGCCGAAAAGATGTTGCCGCTGTTGGCGAGCATTTCAGAGGGAACCACGCTGCCGATCCCCACCAGGCCGAGGGTAATTTTTGGAAATTTTGCTATGGCTGCGCTCACGAATTGATCCTGGAGATAAAGCTGCTTGGTTTCGGCTGAACCTGCCACGCCAGGAGCTGCCAGGAAAACCGGCTCTCCTTGCACCAGGACGGCCATCCGGCAAATCAGGTGCACCGCATGCCGTTCGACGGATGGGTTCCCAACACCCCCCAATATCTGCACCACCTGCCTGCCGTTCTGATTAGACAGGGGGTTCATCGCATCCACCATTGCCATCAACGTTTTGCTCCAGGAGGATACCCCAATCACTTCATTGGGTTTAATCGTCTGTTCAAGATAGAAAGCCGCCGCGCTGCCAATATCCTTTAAAATCTGCTCATCGTCCATTACACCGTCGACGACAATGGCTTCTTTCAAGCCATAAATCCGCTCCAGCTCACTCTCGATGTCAGAGTGGATGCCCGCCGGGATGCTGATATTAATCCGGATGATCTGCTCGTCCTGGGCGTGCTTTAGCAGCCGGGAGATGGTCGCTTGAGAAATGTCCAATTGAGCGGCAATCTGGGTTTGCTTCAAACGCATGCCATAATACATTCGGGCAACTTTGGTCATCAACCGTAATTCATCGATGCGAGACATACATGCGCTTTATCCCTTTTTCCGGAGAATCACCTATTCCAAGTCAAACAGACCTGCCAGTCACGACGCCCTTCCCAATCAAGCATTGACCCGGATCATGCTAAGGCTTTCAATTATACGGCATCCTTTACCTGCGACTGCGATCAAGCGAAATGACAGTAAACCTCACGCCCATTTTCTTTTTTCGTTGCCGCGGGCCTCTGCTGAACACAAATGTCCTGCGCCAGGGGGCAGCGGTTGTAAAATTTACAGCCCACGAAGCCGTATTCCTTGGTTTCGATGTCGGAATTTGCGAATTGGGTCCGGGCCCATTTCTTCTTCACCGATGGAATCGACTCTAGCAGCAGGCGGGTATAGGGATGCCCCGGACTCTTCAACACGTCTCTGGCCGCGCCAAACTCCACAATGCAGCCGCGGTACATCACCGCCACATAATCGCTGATGTAGTATGCGGTGGCCAGGTCGTGGGTGATGTACAGGAAGCTGGTTTTATATTCCTGCTTCAGCGAGAGAAACAGGTTGACAATATTCATGCGCATCGAGGCGTCGATCATGCTGACCGGCTCATCGGCGATGATCATGTTGGGTCGCGGGATGAGCGCCCTGGCAATCGAAACGCGCTGGAGCTCCCCTCCGGAAAACTGGTTGGGATATTTTCCACGCACGTCGGCATACTTTAATCCGACAAAATTCAACGTATCCGTCATGGCCTCGACTGCTTGAAGGTGTGAGAACCGGTTGACTCGGACGGCCGTGGAGTTGAGGTAGGAATCAACCGAGCGATAACTGCTGAAGGCCTCGAAAGGATTCTGGAAAATAGGCTGGACGCTTTTCAAAAACTCTGCTTTCGGCTCCCGATCTCCCGGGCCGGCCACGATCCGGTCATATACAATCGCATTGCCTGTATTGGGTTGGATCAGCCGCAGCATCACTTTTGCCAGAGTCGTTTTGCCGCTGCCAGATTCGCCCACCAGGCTGATGATCACCGGCTTTTCACTTTTAATATCCAGATTCACATCATCCAGCGCATTGATCTTCAACCTGTGCAGTAAGCTGCCCAGGCTGTACACTTTGTTCAGGTGTTCCGTTTTCAAGACTGTATTCATAATAAATTTTCCTATACAAAGCGTTCAGCGAAATGGCAGGCGGCAAAATGGTCCGTCGTATACTGCTTCAAGAGAGGCTCTTCCGTCCGGCACACATCTTCCGCGAATGGGCAGCGCTCGGCAAACCGGCAGCCTACCAGCTTGTCCCACAGGCTGGGAGGCCGCCCAGCCACACCCTTGCGCAGGTTATCGTCCCCGATGGTGGGAAGAGATTCGGTCAGCATCCGCGTATAAGGGTGGAGCGGATTTCCAAACACTTTCTCAGAATCGCCAAACTCGACCCCTTTAGCAGCGTACATGATGAACATTTTGTGAGAAATCTCGTAGTGAACACCCATGTCGTGGGAGACAAACAAAATCGTGCTCTTCATCCGCTCCTGCAACTCCATCAACAGCAGCAGGATCCCTTTTTGCACCACCACATCCAGCGCAGTGGTCGGCTCATCCGCCAGGATGATCGCCGGTCTCAAAAAAGAGGCCATCGCGACCATCACCCGCTGGCGCATCCCCCCGGACAGCTGGTGCGGGTAGGCATCCAGCACTTCCGAAGGCAGACCCAGGGCTTTTACATATTCTCGGACTTCTTCCATTAGCCGCTTCTGTTCTTCACCCGGCTTCATAAAATCCAGGAACTGGTCGCGTACGCGCACAACCGGGTTCAGCGAGCTCATCGAGCCCTGCGGCATATAGGCGATATGCTTGTACCAGTATCTCTGGATATTTTCGGTGGTGATTGTTTCCCCGCGATCGCCTTTTATCCCGTAATCCACCGAACCGGATTTGATCGAAAGCGGGAAACCGATATCGCCGTACAGCACTTTGAGCAGGGTGGTTTTACCACAGCCCGATTCACCGGCTATTCCCATGATGATGTTATCCGGGATTTCCAGGTTGACACCGTCCACCGCGTTGACCGTCCCGCGGGTCGTGGTGTATGTCGCAATAATATTATTTAAACGGATCATGATCGTCCCCTCCTGGCAGCGAACAAATCGTTATAACCGGTGGACGTCAGGAAAAGTCCCAGGAACAGCAGAACCGTAGCCACGACCGGAGAGACGATCCAGGGCAAATTGCCGGTCATCATCGCATTGTAGTTCAAAGCCCAATACAGAATGGAACCCATGGTTGGAATGGACAGATTCGATAAACCGATCACCGCCAGGGCTGATTCAGTGTTGATTACATAAAGGATGGTGTTGATAAACCCTACGATCATGAAGGTATAGACGTAAGGGAAAATCTCTTTCAAGATGATTTCCAGGGACGACATCCCGGAAAAATTGGCCATATTGATAAATTCTCGCTCGCGCAGCGACAGCGCCATCGAGCGCACCGTGCGCGCATTCCAGGCCCAGCCGAAGGCGACCAATATCAGCCCGATGGAAACAAACGATGCCGATCCTTTGATCAGTGAAGCCAGGATAATCAGAATGGGCAGGGTAGGAATGGTAATAAACGAATCGGTGATCAACATGATGGCCCGTTCCCACCAACCGCCGAGATAACCAGCAGTCAATCCCATCAACACAGCGATAATATTGATCAGCAGGCTGACGGACACCCCCAGCAGGAGCGAGTTGCGGATGGAAAAGATCAGGAACCACATGATGTCCTGTCCGAGGGTATTCGTCCCCAGGGGGTGCTCCAAACTCATCGGCATATTCTTCATGTAAGTTCCCTGCGCAGACGGGTTCCCCTGCGAAAAGAACGGCAAGATTAAGCTGCCAAGCACAAATATAGCCAGGATGGTAATGCCAAGCCCAAGCCGGAAATTGATTTTCATGGTATTACCTGTAGCGGATGCGTGGGTCAAAAAGTGGATAAGCCAGGTCAATCAGTAACGCGGCTGTGGATACCGAGACGATGGTAATCGTTATAGTACCGTAAAGCATATTGTAATCGCCCGTCGCGACGGCAGCCCGCATCAGGGTTCCCAGGCCCGGGTATGAGAATAGCATCTCGGTGACGATCGCACCGTTGAAAATCATGCCGATTGACAGCGCCAGGGCCGTCACCTGGGGCAGGATAGCATTGCGAGCAACGTACTTGGTCATAATTGTCAAGGAGGGCACTCGCTTCAAGCGGGCAAAATTGACATACGCTTCTTCTTTGGTCGAAAAAGCGAGTGCTTTCATCCCTAATATGTTCCACCCAAAGTTTGCCAGGACAATCGTCAATCCCGGAAGGATCGAGTTGCGCAGGATCTCTTCCATTTTGGTAAGTGTCAGCGGACCTGGCCGGATGGTGGTGTTCAGCGGGAACACTGGCCAGACGTAGGCCAGGAGCAAGATCAGCACCAGCGCCAAAATGTAGTAAGGGATAGGATAAAGGACCACCCCGATCACTTCCAGCACGGTGGCGGCGCGGCGGTTGTTGAAAAACCCGGCCAGCAGTCCGATCGAATTGCCCAACGTCCACGCGATGAGGACCGAAGTAAGCATCAACCCCATCGTGTAAGGGATTGCCTCGCGGATGAATTCGGATACCGGGCGCGGATAAGCGGTGATCGAAAAGCCGAAGTCAAGGGTGACAACCCGCCTGAGAAAACCGACATACTGCGAGCTCAAGCTGCCACCAATGCCGTATAAATCCTCGAGAGAGGAGCGGATGGTAGCGACATCCTCTGGGCTCAAAGATTGGCCGGATTGTTGTTGAATCTGCATGAGATAGTTGCTGATCGGATCACTGGGCATCAGCCTGGGTAGGATGAAAATGACCGTCAGCCCGATGAACATCACCAGTAAATAAGCGCCCACCCGCGAAGCGAAATATCGAAATAATGACATGCCAGCCTCCTCTAAGTGGAACTGGTGTTGGGGCAGCCCTCCCGGGCTACCCCAACGACCTTTCGAGCGATTTACTTTCCGGTTGGCTTAATGTTCTGCAGGATCATCTTAAAGGAGCTCCACCAGGAATAAGGCTCGGCGTAATAATTGTCTTGCTTAGGATAATTGGTCCAATAGAAATTGTTGGTCGGGATGGTAGTCGGGATGTTCATGATGCTGATGTAGGCCATGTTCGTGACGATGATCTTCTGGATCTCGCCCACGGTCGTGCGGTATTCGGGTGTGGCTGGATCCGTCACCGTCAGCTTTTTCACCTGTACATCCAGTTCATCGGTTCCGAAGCGGTACAGGTTGCCTTTGATCGGGTCGGTCGCGTTGGGGTCGGCCTGGACATACTCTTTCAACCGATCACGGTAGGTATTGGTGACGATCGGGACGAAAGCGCAGTTGGGCGTCCAGTTATACAGCACTTCGAGCTGGGCGTTGGAATTCATCGCGGTGCTCCAGCCAGCCTGGTCAAGCTGCTTGGTGTTGACCTTGAGGCCAAACTTGGTCCAGCTGTCGGCGATTGAGAAGCCGGTGCGCTGCATAACGTTGTTCCAGTCGCCGGGGATGATGAACGATATTTCCCAGACCTTGCCATCCGGTAAGAGCCAGATGCCGTCGCCGCCCTTGGTGAAACCGACCGACTTGAGCAGTTTTTCCGCTTCAGCCGTGTCGTACTTCCACCAGCCCAGTCCAAAGCCGTCCAGCAGGCCCTGGTCGCTATCGGGGATGTCTTTCGCGCCCATCGTCTTGAGCTTTGCAGCCAGGTCCTTGGCAAAATTGGGATCAAAGGGTTTGTACCCGTCTGGAAGGGTGAGATCATTCAAGAACGGCATCATGGGTGTATAGTACAGTGGACGCAAAATCTGGGTATCTACCATGGGCAGGGCTGAAGCCTTGAATTCACCGTTCAAAGCGTTGATACCCACACTCTTGAGATCGATGGACAGCGCCAGTGCCCAGCGGACTTCCACCTTATCGAAAGGCGGCTTGATGTCGTTCATCAGCAGGCCGTACTGGCAGGCGTCGTCCATGTTATGGTATGACAGCTTCGGGTTGAAGGTCTGGATGTTCGCGCTCTTGGCCTGGGCGGCTTTGATGCTGTCCGGGCTCATGAAGGTGTCGATATCATACTGGTTCTGGATGAAGGAGAGCACGCGCTTATCTTCCGTACCGAAGTCCTTGTACAACACGTACTTGGCCTTGGGTTCGCCGTACCAACCCCAGGATGAGTTCTTCCAATCATCGCGGCGCTGCCATACGGCCCAGTAGCCGTTGGGATCGAATTCCTTGAGCGTGTAAGGTCCCAGGCAGACCGGGTAGGTATTGCGGAAGGCTGCGATATCGGCTTGTTTCTCGTAGACGTGCTTGGGGACGATCGTCAGGCGGGAAGCCCAGGTCTCGACCCCAAGGAAGATGGTGATGTCGTAGGCAGGATTAGCGGTCTCCAACTCAATGGTGAAATCATCCACCTTCTTATAGCTTTTCACGTAACGGTTAACCTGAGCGATGTTACCATTGGTCAGCGTCTTGGCCCCAGCCTTGTAGGTGTCGAGGGTATAGATGACATCATCGGCCGTGAAGGCCACCCCGTCGCTCCACTTCAGGTCCTGACGGAGCTTGATGCGGAATTGGGTGTGGTCCGCGTTCAGCACTTCGGGCATACCGTCCGCGACCTCGGGGTAAGAAACGCCCTTGCCCGTATCGGTTTCCCAGAGGAAGCCCATGCACAGCTCGCGCACGCCGCGCCAGACATCATAGGCCATCAGGTAGTTGTGCTGGTCAGGATTGGCCGATTTTCGGTCAAAGGTCTGGACAATCAGGGTTTCGGAGCGAGGCGTGCCCACATCCGTCAGGTTGGTGCTCGCAACAGGGACAGTGGTGGCTTCGCCGGGTTTGGTGGTCGCCTGGGGGGCTGTGGTGGTCTGCGGCGAAGCGCACGAGGCCAGCAGCATACTGAGGACGGTGATGGCAGCCATCATCAAAAAATAGAACTCGGTAACTTCTTTTCATCTGAGCATTCTCCTTGGTTTGGAAGATGGAACGATTGAAGCATATGGTTGTCTGCACTGCCGATCCAACGGCGGGAACTCTATTCCATGGACACCTCCTCCAAAATACCGGCTGGCTGTCTTCGCCTGGTTGTCAGGCGTTCTTCTGGATCCGGACTGCCATAAATTTCCGGCCGGGCAGCGCGACGCTGATTTTACCGGTCGCTCGTTCCGCCCAGGTTTCGATGGTCATGTTCCAGGTGTCGATCACGTCGACCTGGTAGCTGCCTCGAGTATCGGGCAGGTTGAAGTTGCGCAGGCTCGGCTGGTGCATGCCGTAATAGAAGAGGAAGAAATCTTGTTGGTGATGGCCGCCAGCCACCATGTTCCAGGCGCCTTCCATGATCACTTTGGCGGCTTCCTGGCGCTTGCTGAACGCCTCTTCTAATGAGGTCACCGTCGAAGGATCTATTCTCATGATCGGAGACAGGTGTGGAGTGTGCTCGAATATCTCACGGAGGAAAGCGATACGCTTGACCAACTCGCCGATCAGGCTGCCGCCTTTGGCCCACCACAGCAGGTCCTGGTCGTTCATGTAGGTCTCACCGTGACCCACGTAGCCGCCGTCGGTGAAACCAACCCAGAAGCGGAGGAGCATTTCTTCCGGCGAGAGATCGCCCCACATCATGTAGATATCGCCTTCGTACCCGCATTCATCCACCACGACCGGTTTGTTGTATTTTTTCAACCAGCCGCCCACCTGCTCCAGGTTGGCATGCTGGATACTGCAGTGGGTGACCCAGGGCTTGGTGTGGTCGTAAAAGGCGAAGCAGTTGTGGATGGAACGCAGGTGATTGTAAGGATCCAGCTCCTGCACCAGCTGGAAATAATGATCCCAATCTTCCATCGTGCGGCCGACGAACAAATCGTACTCGTTGGCGAAAGACCACCACAGGTTGCGAAAAGCGGATAGCCGGGCAACCAGGTACTTGAGCAGGCGGTCGTTGACCTCGGGCGGCATGCGGTCAAAACCCCAGGCCCCAAAGTCATAGGGGTGGAAGAGGATCAAGTCGGCTTCGATGCCCCGTGCGCGTAAATCGAGGATGCGCTGCTCCAGATGGCGGAAATACTCAGGGTTGAACTGGCTGAAATCCCAGAAATTGGGCGGTTCCTGGTTGCGGTACTCCTGCATTAAAGATGGATGCCATTGGCGGGTGACCTTGCCGGGGAACGGGTAGGAAGGGGGCTCGTTGTTATTAAAGGCGTAACGTTTGGGGAAAACGCACATGCGCATTTTATTGAACGGTGCCTTGTCCAGGGTTTTAAGAGTCCGTTCTTCCAGCTCATCGCCCTGCAGGTTCCAGACATAGCAGGTCGTACCGACGGGGATGTAGGGGGTTCCATCTTCGTAGGCAAAATGGGTGGTATCCACGACGCGCACTGGGCCGTGATTGGCCCTGGTTGGGGCCACGCACACCAGCTCACCTTTCTGCCCATCGAGTGCCGGGGCGCTGCTGTGGGTAACATAGCTCCATGTTCCTTCTTGATCGGGCATGAAGCGGATTTTGTAAATGCCGCCCCCATCGTAGAAACCCGTGACATGGACCTGGCGTGTCTTAAGGCTGAAATCAGCTTCCAGTGACACATCCAGAAACGGGTTGCCGGACACCGGACCTTGAAGCTCGATCTCGAAGAAATCCCATTTCTCAACTTGTGCAGGCATCCTGAATAACTCCTCTCGAACAAATGGATAACGTTTAGATCACCCGGTCAAAAACCAGGCGATATTATTACTAAGAGGCCGCTCAATAAATCGCAGAAACGTTAACTAGAAGCTATGCCTATTAATTAAGGAAAAAGTGAAGGAAAGAGCAGAATAACCGGATCCATATGAATAATTATTCTGCACGTTGATTTTATTCTATGATCAGTGTAGCATTTTCACGAAGTCGAGTCAAGTACATAGAAACGTTTCGTGAATATAATTTATGGTTAGAATATTTATGCACACACCATTTAGAAGACGAAATAAAATGCCGGTTCAATCTTGAGATTGACCCGGTATTGAAAATAAGTGAATTTGGCGTAGACTAAATAATGAAACAGATGAGTATCTGCTGATTATTGGGGCTCTCCCGTTTTTAACGGGAATACTTAAGCGAAGTAGTTGAACCGGTTTGGGACTTACAAACCCACCCCCGGCCCCTCCCAAAGGGAGGGGAGAAAAGAGGCAAATAGAGTTTTTGCGCCCTTTCAGGGCGCAAAAACTCCAAACCTCTTGGATTTCCCCTTCCCTCCGGGAAAGGGGCAGGGGGATGGGTGAATTTTCACGCCAGAAACGGTAGAGCCATTATTGGCTGTGAATAGGGCGGTTTATCGATTGCGGCACTCTATTAAAGAATTAGACGGTATTTTCAAGGATTTGGAAATGATTGGATTCAAACAGCAAATCCAATAAATTTAATCTTGAGAAAAAATATGATAACAGCCATTGAAAGCGAAACAAGAAAGGGTACACACAGAGGTCTATCCGATGCGGAAGTACGCGAGCGCCGCAGTGAATTCGGAGAAAATGTATTACCGACTGAAAAAACCACTTCGTGGATGACGATTCTGCTCAACCAGCTTAAGAGTCCCCTGGTATATATCATTCTGACCGCAGCCCTCGTCTCATTAGTCGTAGGGGAATATGGTGATTTTGCCATCATTATGGTAGTCGTCGTGATCGATGCTATTCTTGGCTTTGTGCAAGAGTACCAGGCCCAGAACACTTACCAAGCTTTGAAAAGCCTGTTAAAACCGACCACCACCGTGATAAGAACCGGTGACCAGGGTCCAGAACGCATGGAAATTATGGTCAGCGAGCTTGTGCCCGGAGATCTGGTGGTTTTGAATGCCGGGGAGAAAGTACCCGGCGATGGCGAGATTCTGGAAGGGGCCAAGCTGGCGGTAGATGAATCGATCCTGACCGGCGAGAGCGAGCCTGTGAATAAGAGCGCTGCTGCGGATGAGCGCCAACCCAATGGAAATAAAGCATTCATGGGAACGACCGTGTTGACCGGCCGCGGACTTTTGCAGGTAACTCACACAGGTTCTCACACCGAGTTGGGACAGATTGCCACCAGTTTACATGAACATGTTGAGGAGGACACGCCGCTCCAGGTGCGTCTCAAGGCATTTAGCAAGTCATTGACCATTATCGTCGTTGTGTTTACCCTGGCGATTCTGGTCACAGGTCTCCTCATGGGGCGCGAGTTCCTCGATATGCTGCGTACGTCGATCATCCTGGCAATCGCCGCTGTGCCTGAAGGGTTGCTTATCGCAGTCACCGTCATTCTTGTATTGGGCATGCGCAAGATCCTGAAGCGGAATGGGTTAGTCAAACGCTTACTGGCAGTGGAAACATTGGGGTCTGTGACCAATATCTGCACCGATAAAACCGGCACTTTGACCGAAGGCCGGATGCGGGTGAATCATGCCGATTTCGCGGATCGCGAGCGCGCGTTGGAGACGATGATCCTGTGCAACAACCTGGAAGGCCCGGTGGATATCGCTCTCTGGGAATATGTGCAGACTGAGTCCGGAAGTCATGCTCAAGATTTGTTCGACGGCTCTGAGCGCTTATCCGAAGAACTTTTCTCCAGTGAGACCAAGTACATGATCACGGGCAACCACTTGAATGGGGGTGGAAATTACAACTTCCTCAAAGGGGCGCCGGAGATCGTATTGGAGATGTGCCAGGTAAGCCAGGCTGAGAAAAGCCGCATTCTGGCTCAAATCGATGAATGGGCAGGCGAAGGGCTTCGCCTGCTTGGGCTGGCTTATCGATCCCTGGGGCCATTGGAAGACCACAGCGGTTACGTCTGGGCTGGCCTGCTAGGAATGGAAGACCCGATTCGAGAAGGTGTGGTCGATGCGGTAAAGGTGGCGCAGCGAGCCGGAATCCGGGTGTCAATGATCACCGGTGATTACCGCCGCACTGCTGAGCGCATTGGGCGCAACATTGGCTTGGTCCGCGACGGCGACCGGATTATCGACGGCGATGAGCTCAAAGGACTCGACGACCGGCAGCTACAAGAACAGGTTTCGCATGTGGCGGTGTTTGCGCGCATCCGCCCAAATGACAAGCTGCGCATCATCAAAGCGCTTCAGGCCAGCAATCAGGTAACAGCCATGATCGGAGATGGGGTAAATGATGCCCCAGCCCTGAAGCGGGCCAATATCGGGGTGGTGGTCGGCACTGCCACGGACGTAGCCAAAGAAACCGCGGACCTGATCCTGCTGGATAACAACTTCCGCACGGTGGTAGCCGCAGTGGAAGAAGGGCGCACGATCTTCCAAAATATACGTAAAGTGGTAGCCTATACCCTTTCAAACTCTTTCGCGGAGGTGTTGACCATTTTCATTGCCATGATGCTGCGCTGGCCGGCTCCCCTGGCCGTGGCTCAAATCTTGTGGATTCATCTGATCTGCGACGGTCCTTCGGATATCGTGTTGGGGTTCGAGCCCAAGGAAAAAGGGATTATGGATGAGCCGCCCAAATCGAAGGATGCCCCGATCCTGACCCATTTGGGGTTATCCCTCATCGGGGTGATCAGCGTCGTCAGCACAATATTTGCTCTCCTGATCTTTAACCATTACTCCACTGTCCACGGCAGTGTGGTTGAAGGACGCAGCATCGTCTTCGCCAGTTTTGCGATCAACTCGATGATCTATATTTTCGCCTACCGCTCGATGCGCCGCCCGCTGTGGCAGATGGTACCCCTGCGTGAGAATAAGGCGCTGTTTTGGACCGTGGCTGCAGGCGTGGCGACGGCGCTGATCGCCTTCCTGATCCCTGGGCTGCGCGAGATCCTCGGGATTGTGCCTCTTACCGTGGACGAGTGGGGGGTTGTGGCAGGCATCGCGCTTCTCCTGCTGGCAATTGTGGAAATTGCCAAGATTTTTGCGAATAAGCTGCACGCTCATGACTGACACTGTCCAGGAGAAATTTTTTATCTATCGCTACCTTGCGGGATTCGCGGTCAAATGGTAGAATCTTGCCGCTTCAAGGTAGTCCCATAAGAAGCAAAATAGTCGCGGCCGACTAGCTCAATTGGCAGAGCAATTGACTCTTAATCAATGGGTTCAGGGTTCAAGTCCCTGGTCGGTCACAGCAGGGATGGCGGTCATTTGATCGCCATCCGCCATATATGGGGGTGTAATGCCTTGCTCGGCAGCATTCAATCTGCTTTTGACAGTCAATAAGAGATAGGCCAACTGAGTTCAATTTACCTTGAAATATCAATGATCAGACCAGGTCAAAGGGCAACGCAAGCACCTTCTCACCTAAGGGAAGCACGGATTTCCCAGGGTAAACAACAAAACCTCCCATCGCCCGCTCTCCAAAGTCTTTATGGAATGAAAGGATTCCATCAGCCATCTGCGGACGTGCTGTGGCAGATGCCTTTATTTCTATTGGGATCAACCTGTTCTCAAAATCCACTACCAGATCAACTTCAACCCCTGCGGCGGTCCGCCAGAAGTACAACCGTGGCTCTTCTCCCCGGTGGACCATGGATTTATATATCTCTGCTGCGACAAGATTTTCCATGATCGCCCCGCCCATCGGGCCTGAGGCGGCATGCAGCGGATCTCGCAATCCCACCAGGTAACACAACAACCCGGTGTCAGTAAAATAAACCTTTGGCGATTTCACCAGGCGCTTACCGATATTGGCGTAATAAGGCCGGAGGATGAATATTTGAAAGCTGGCCTCAAGGAGTGAAAGCCAATCTTTGGCAGTGTTTACAGAAACTCCAACATCTCGCGCTAAATCGCTCAGGTTAAGCAGCTGCGCGCTCCGGGCTGCCAATGCGCGCAAAAAAGTTTGAAACAAGGAAAGATCTCCGATGTTTCGCAGGCTGCGCACATCGCGTTCCAGGTAGGTCTGCATATAACTGGCTTGCCAGAGTACTGCTTCCCGATCAGGATTGGAGACCAACTCCGGGTAAAAACCGCGCAAAGTCAACTGCCATAATTCTGGCAGCGAAATATCTTGTCTGCCAGAGCCCGTCGGGGGCGTTTCCCACGCAAATGGACGTTCAGGTTGGCGCTGTGCCTCCCGTGAAGTTACAGGCAGCAGTTTAAGGATCGCTGCCCGGCCTGCCAGGCTTTCTGTCACCTGCCGCATCAGGAGCAAATTCAACGAGCCAGTCAGGATAAATTGGCCCGGCTGATCCCGATCTAGATCCACCTGTTCTTTGATATATGGCAGGAGCCCAGGAGCATTCTGGATTTCATCGAAAATGACTGGAGAGCGGTACAATTCCAAAAAACCACGCGGATCAGCCGCGGCTGCAGCTCGCACGTCCGGCGCATCCATTGACACGAGCAGGTATTGCGCTGTAAATAGATGGCGTAATAGGGTCGTCTTCCCTGATTGGCGTGGTCCGATCAGGACAACGACCGGAAATTCACGTGTAGCTTTTTGGACAATCGACTCCAGGCTGCGGTGGATATAGGAATCAGGCATGGATATCTCCTTTATGCATATTTGCAATTATACTGCAAATTTGCATGGGAAATTGACCCCTTGACCGATTCTGCGAGAATTTCCGCCTCTTTAAGGTCCGGATAATAATAATTTAGTGGTGAATTGGTTTTTATGGATTGGGATAAAATCTTATTGCCCAGGGACAATGTGGTGCAAACTTCCTAAAAGAAGCCTGGAAACAGGACAATCAAGATAGCGATATCGTGAGAAATACAAATCTTATATCTTCTGCAGCCTGAGTCATGGTCGCCCTGTCGACAGCGATCGTTCACTCCGCTTTCTATTTTGATGCTTTTGCCCTTCGCACAAGCCGGAACGGATGATTAAAAATTATTCGTTATATAACCAATGGTGCTAGTTGAAAAAAGTCATGGAGTTCTCTAAGCTAATTGTTACCAGACAAAAAAGCAAAGGAGAAACCCCATGACCACAGAAAATTTTATCACCGAACTTTTCTGCCGAATTGATGATGCGATGAAAGATATACCGAAACATTCTCAGGCGAACCTGTATCCCAGCGAAGTGGTAACGCTGGCGGTCTTGTTTGCGCTCAAAGGAGCAGGTGATCGGGCTTTTTATCGGTGGATTGCGCGCGATTATCGCCCCTTGTTTCCCAAATTGCCTGAGCGAACGAGATTGTTTCGCCTGTTCAAGGCCCATCAGAACTGGACTGATCGATTTTTGGCAGAGCCAACGGTCTTGGGCGTGGTCGATTGCTACGGAATTGAACTGCTGCACCCCTATCGTCAGGGCCGAAGTGATCGGCAGATTGGGAAGAAGGGTCTTTCGAACCACCGCTGGATTGTAGGTGGTAAATTGTGTTTCATCCTCAACCAACTGGGACTGGTGAGCGGATGGACTTGTGACACCGCCAACGTTCATGACACGACCTTTCATCCACTGCTCCGCTCGTTTGAGGACAAAATGCTGATCTTGTCGGATCATGGTTTCTTCTCCAAAGCAGGGAATCCCAATAATCTCAAGGTTTGCCAGCGGGGTACCTGGAATGTACGCATTATCATCGAAACCGTTTTATCCATGTTGACTACCATTTGCCATTTCAAACGCATCGGTCACCGCGTTTGGGGTTATTTTCAGGCCCGTTTGGCCTTTACGCTGGCTGCTTTCAATATCTTGGCTCAATGGGATGGATTGAAGCCTGATGATCATGGCTTTGTCCATCTTTCCATCGCTGAGTTCAGTCTTTAAAGTAGCACCATTGGTTATATAATATTAAAGTCTTTTTTAAGTGACCAACTCAGGGCTGGTTGCGGACAAAAATAAAATCCTTCAATTTACACGAAGGTCGGCAGGAGGGGAAATGATACTCCAAGCGGGGCAAGTTCTCGATCAGCGCTATCGAGTTGAGAAGTCCGTCGGCAGCGGCGGGATGGCCGAGGTCTACCAGGTCTGGGACGCTCAACGCGCCGCTTTCCTGGCCCTCAAGCTGCTCAATGCCGATCTGGCCGAAGATCTGGTCTTCCTGCGCCGTTTCAAGCGCGAAGCCCAGGCCCTGCGCAACCTCACCCATCCCCATATCGTCCGCTTCTATGACCTGGTCGAGGCCGACCACCTCACCTTCTTCCTGATGGATTTCGTCGAAGGGATGTCCCTGCGCAGCGAGATCTACCAGCATAAAAATCCCTTCTCCCCCGAACGCATCCTCGATATCTTCCAGCCGGTCTGCTCCGCCCTCTTCTATGCCCACAACCAGGGCGTGATCCACTGCGATGTCAAACCCGCCAACATCATGATCGAAACCTCGGGCAAGGTGCTCCTGGCCGATTTTGGCATTTCCCGCCTGTCAGAGACCGCCACCACCGCCACCTCCCTGGGTTCGGCCGGCACCCCCGCTTACATGGCCCCCGAGCTGGTGCAGGGGCTGCGCCCGCGCCCCGCCACCGACGTCTATTCCCTGGGGATTGTCCTGTTCGAGCTGCTGACGGGAGGCGAACGGCCTTTCACCGGTGAAGCCGCGCAAATCACCGGTTCCACCGCCGAAAAGGTGCGCTGGGAGCAGGTTCACCAGTCGCCCCCGCCGGTCAGGGCCTACAACCCGCAGGTCTCGCCCGAGGTGGAGCAGGTCATGCTGCGCTGCCTCGAAAAGGACCCGGGGGACCGCTTTGCCACCACCCAGGAGCTGATCAAGTCCCTGGAGATGGCCTTTGAGGATCGCGACCGAACCTCGTATGAGCCTGCCGATCAGGCCACCTCTGCCATGCCGCCAGGCTACCAGGAAGCCGTCCCACAGCCGATCTTCAACCCTCCCGCTCAAGCGTCGCTTGGCTCTCAGCCGCTGCCATCCGACGCTGTCCGGCTCCCGGCCCAGCCTGTCCCCAAACCTGCCTGGCCCAAACCCAGAACGGCGGCGATAGTGGGTTTTTGCTTGTTAGCCATCGTGTTGGTGGGAATGATGCTGTCAGGCACAGGTTTCTTCACACCGGCCCCCACCCTGACCCCCATCCCGACCCTCACTGCCACCCCGACTGCAACGGATGTTCCACAGCCGACCTCGACATCCGAGCCAATCCTGACATCCAAACCTACCCCTGTTCCGACGATATCCTCCAGTCGCCTCACGGTCCTGGCAAGCTCCACCCCCGCAGCCGCGCCGGTATGCACTTCCGCAGGTCAAAACTGGATCAGGCCAAAGGATAAATCGACCATGGTCTGCGTGCCTGGTGGAAGCTTTGTGATCGGACAAAAATCTTGTGGTTATGCCGGATGTGAAAATGAAGTCAATGGCGGGAATGTATCATTGGCAGGATATTGGATTGACCAGTTTGAGGTCACGAATGATCAATTCCAAAAATTTGTAAGCGACACGGGTTTCGAGACCGGTGCAGAACGGATGGGCGCTTCAGAAGTATTCGGCGTCAGCCAACCGGTAAACGGGGCTAACTGGCGTTCTCCACAAGGACCTGGTAGTTCTATTGCGGCATTAGCCGAACATCCAGTGGTCCACATGAATTGGTTCTCAGCAGACGCCTACTGCCGATGGGCTGGGGGTAAATTACCGAGCGAAGCTGAATGGGAAAAAGCTGCCCGCGGAACCGACGGGCGCCTCTTCCCCTGGGGCGGCAATATGCCGGGGATCAAACTACTTAACGCTGCCGGCCAGACGGATGGCTTTCGCTATACAGCCCCTGTTGGGTCATATCCCGCTGGTAACAGCCCATACGGCTTGCACGACATGGCAGGAAATGTAACTGAATGGACGCGAAGTCTGATGAAACAATATCCCTACAACCCTGACGATGGTCGGGAGATTGTAACGCAACCTGGTACAGGTGATTTTATGGTTTTACGTGGAGGTAGTTTTTACACGGATTACGGCACCGTGCGCAGCACAAGGCGGGATAAAGGTATGGCTCAAGCTTCAACGGATGGCACTGGTTTTCGCTGTGTTGTCGATCGCTAGGAGGCGCGGTGATTACCAAATTCTTGCCCGTTCAACCGCCTGAAAATGCCGCATACAATATCCTTCAGATTGACCCAGCCGGATCAACCCACCCAATAAATCGGCTCCTCCCGGGCAAGATGAAATCTAATAAGATATGGAAAACCGCGATTACCATCGTATTTGGCCTTGCGCTCATTGTAATTCTTGGCGGATGTACACTCCGCTCCAGACCCGCCCCGGAGATCACTTCTTCCCCGATGCCAGCCACCGCTCTCCCAGAATTTACTCCATCCCCAACCGAAAAAACGCCAATTAAGACATTTACACCCGTTATTTCTCAGACACCAGCACTAAATACTCAGTCCCCGACAAAAACGAATTTGCCGACCCTGACATTGACCGCTCAAATTCCCATAAACACTCCCACCGGATCTCCCGAGTGTATGGCTATTGGCCAATCCTGGGTCCGTCCGAAAGATGGCATGGTGATGCTGTGTATTCCAGCCGGCAGCTTCCCAATGGGCATCGATAAATGCACATTCCTGGGTTGTGAAAACGAGACTCAAGGTGGAAGCGTGGATCTACCGTCCTATTGGATTGACCGCACTGAAGTTACCAACAGGATGTTCCAGGAATTTGTCAGCCAGACAGGATATATCAGTGGTGCTGAAAAGCTGGGGGCATCCGAGGTTTATGGACTTTTGAACCCAATATCCGGAGCCAATTGGCGTACCCCACAAGGAGCCGGCAGCTCAATTTCCTTGCTAGCAAATCACCCGGTCGTTCAAATGAACTGGTATTCGGCCAATGCCTATTGCCAGTGGACTGGGGGGCGATTGCCCAGCGAAGCCGAATGGGAGAAAGCTGCTCGCGGAAAAGATGGGCGGTTGTGGCCTTGGGGAAATGCCTTGCCTACCGATAAACTTGTGAATGCTGCCGATAAAAACGTGCCGGCGCCGCAGTCGCGTACTGACATGAACGATGATTATCGTTACACTTCTCCAGCGGGCGCCTTCCCGGCTGGGCAAAGCCCGTATGGGCTGATGGATATGGCTGGCAATGCCTGGGAGTGGACGAGAAGCATCTTCAGGGACTATCCATACCGGCCTGACGATGGACGCGAAATCCAAAATGGACCGAGCGCCGGCGATAGAATGGTCTTACGCGGTGGGTGCTGGTTCGACGATTACGGCGCGATCCGCAGTACGATGCGTTATGGCGGCTTGCCTGAGGGTTCCACAGATGGCATCGGATTCCGCTGTGTTTACCCATAAATTAAAAAACCTGTAGTTTGGAGGGGACAATGCCCGCGGGGGAATATCTCATTCGCTATACCATTTTTCAAGGCACCTGGCAAGAATACCATCCAGTTAACGATCAGATTATTTTGGGCCGGTCGCCCGAATGTGATCTGCGCCTGGATGCAAAAAATGTGTCTCGCCAACACGTTCGCATCCAGTTTTCCCCTCAAGGAGTGTACATTACTGATTTAGGCTCCACGAACGGAACCCAAATCAATGGCATCCCGCTCCCCCCGCGGAAATCAATTCCCCTGGCTGCAGGACAATGTTTTACCATGGGGGCGTTTACCGTCCAATGGGTTCATCGACGTACCCGTTCTGCCCCGCCAGTTCAGGCATTAAGTTCTTTGCCCCCTCTTCCAGTAGAAATCCCCTGCCCCCCATCATCAGAACCCTTTGAGGATGAATTAAAGACTTCTTTCCATTCCTCAGAAGATCTCCCGCTGGTTGAGGCGCCGTATTCTCTTGATTTGAAATCACAGGCCAAAATCTCCATAGGGCGCATCACCGATAACACAATTGTGCTTGAACACCCGATGGTATCAAGATATCATGCGGAAATTGAACGTGTGGGGGCGCGGGTGCTGATTCGCGATCTGCACTCCACCAATGGGGTATATATCAATAACGAACGTCTTGACCACGAGGTATGGTTAAAAGATGGCGACCGCATCCAAATTGGACCCTATGTTTTCACTTTGACCGGGTTAAGCCTGCAAAGGCAAATGGATGCTGGCCTGACGTTGGAAACGGTTTCAATAAATAAGTTTGTCTCATCCAGGTTGAACTTACTAAAAAATCTCGACTTAAGCATCAAGCCAATGGAGTTTGTGGCTGTGGTTGGCATGAGCGGTTCAGGAAAGACTACCCTGTTAAATGTTTTGAGTGGTTATTCCCCCGCGACGGAAGGCAAGGTATTGGTTAATAACACCGAGCTGTATAAACATTATGACCAATTCCGCAATGATATGGGGTATGTGCCGCAGAAAGATATTGTTCATTCAGAATTAACCCCTTTCAGTGCCTTAATGTACGTGGCTCGCTTGCGCATGCCGGCCGATACCAGCGCTGAGGAGCGTACGCTGGCCGTGCTGCAAGTCTTGAAAGATTTGGACCTGACGGAACGAAAAGATATACCGATTTCTCGCCTATCTGGGGGGCAGTTAAAGCGAGTATCCATCGGCGTTGAGCTGCTCACTCGGCCTCGTTTGTTCTTCCTGGATGAGCCTACCAGCGGGTTGGATCCGGGAACCGAATATGACATGATGCACCTGTTGCGTAACCTGGCAGATCAGGGACGAACGGTTATCTTAGTAACCCACGCCACGAAGAACGTGATGCTGTGTGATAAAGTGATTTTTTTGGCGCGGGGCGGTTACCTGGTGTTCTTTGGAGCACCCGATGAAGCCTTAGCTTATTTCGATAAATTCCGTACCCAGCGAGAAGTCCGGCAGAAAACGATGGAGTTCGACGATATCTACCGTATCTTAAATGATGAAAAACGCGGCACGCCGGCAGAATGGAATGCGCGTTTTCTGGCCTCACGGATGCGGCCTGCCTCGAAAGGACAAACGGAAAAAATCCCTGGGATTTCGCCCCAACAGGAACTGCCTGTCAAACCAGTATTAAATTCTGCCGCAACAAAGCGCCCACGTGTCTCGGCCTTTCAACAATTCTTGATTTTATCGCAGCGCAATCTGAAAATTCTTTCATCAGACCGGGTCTCATTGGCGCTCATGCTGGCTCTGGCGCCCGCAATTGGCCTGCTGGATTTCATCTGGGGTAACCGTCTCTATGATCCTGTGCAAGGTGATGCATTTAAAATTGTCAGCATGTGGTTTATGACCGCCTTAATTGCCGTGCTGGTAGGGGCACTCGCCAGCGTACGTGAAATCGTCAAAGAGGCAGATATTTACCGGCGCGAGAGGGTAGTCAATTTGATGCTGATGCCCTACATTTTCTCAAAAGTATGGGTAGGGGTGGCTCTGGCGCTTTACCAGGCGGGGGTGTTTATGCTGACGCAGGTAGTTCTTAACCGCCCCACCCTGCCTTTTCCCAGCACTTACGCAGAACTGTACATTACCCTTTTCTTATGTAATTTGTGCGGCTATATGATCGGGCTGATGATTTCAGCCAGCGCCCCAAACCAAAATTCTGCCATGCTGCTGATCATTGCCCTGCTCGTGCCACAGTTCCTCTTTTCCGGCGCCCTGCTGCCGCTAAACCTGATCCCGGGCGGAGAAGCTATCAGTTCGATAATGCCTACCCGCTGGGCATTTGAGAGTTTCATGAACATGTCGGGGATCGGGGAGCCCTTAATTAAAGATGCCTGTTGGGCCTTGCCGACCGATGAACGTAAAGCGCTGACCATTGACCAGAAGCGGAACTGCAGCTGCCTGGGGCTGAGTATCTTTTCGAAGTGCGCTGCTTTTCCGGGGGTTCTCTCGGACAAATACTATAACGATTCCGTCGCCGCCCGGCTGGAACAGCCTGCCCCCATAGAACCGATGATGCCAACCGCCATCCCTTTTCCGACCGCGATTGCCTCGCCCACCCCTCTCCCTACGCCCACCCTGCTTCCCTCGCCGACTGCCCTGCCGACCCCATTATTGCCACAAAATTTCCAAAAATACATTGAAGATTCGCGTAATCAGAGCAAACAGTACCAGGATGCAACCCAGAAACAGCTCAATGAATACAGCAAATCAAGCGAGAAACAAGGCCAATCCTATGGCGAACAACGCAGTAAACAAGGCGATGATTTCGCCGCCCTCCGCCAAAATCAAGCTGATGAATATAAATCCCAAATGACGCAATATATCGATGAGCGATCAGACTATGAAGAGATGCGCCAGAAAGCAATCAGCTCGGCCGAATCATTATTGCAAAATATGTACGACAGTTACGGCCATGTGTTTAAAGGCTCAGTGTCCGAACGCTGGGTAAACATGGCTGCTATCCTGGCTGGCCTGCTGGTGTTATTAACTATTTTCCAGAAACGAAAAGATGTGATTTGAAAACGTCGGTCCTCTTATAATGTCGAGTATATAATGACCATATTCTGAGAAAAGTGCTGCCTGACGAAGCACAAACACAGAGCAAAACGCGAAAATTTTCTCATTTAAGCTGGTCGGCCCCCTGGGCCCAGGCGCCCTGGGGCCAGGGCTGGCGGCGACCACGCAATAAGATGTTTGGGGGAGTTATTTGAAAATTGCGAAGCAATTTTCAAATAACTCCCCCAAACATCAAAAAAGCCTGTCGCGCTGGCGCGGACCACGCAAAATGAGAAACCGTCATTGCGAGCGCAGCGAAGCAATCTCGTGACAAGAAAGATTGCTTCGGCCCAAAGAACGGGCCTCGCAATGACCAATTCATCATATAAGGAAGACTGGCAGGAGGGGAAATGATACTCCAAGCGGGGCAAGTTCTCGATCAGCGCTATCGAGTTGAGAAGTCCGTCGGCAGCGGCGGGATGGCCGAGGTCTACCAGGTCTGGGACGCTCAACGCGCCGCTTTCCTGGCCCTCAAGCTGCTCAATGCCGATCTGGCCGAGGACCTGGTCTTCCTGCGCCGTTTCAAGCGCGAAGCCCAGGCCCTGCGCAACCTCACCCATCCCCATATCGTCCGCTTCTATGACCTGGTCGAGGCCGACCAACTCACCTTCTTCCTGATGGATTTCGTCGAAGGGATGTCCCTGCGCAGCGAGATCTACCAGCATAAAAATCCCTTCACCCCCGAACGCATCCTCGAAATCTTCCAGCCGGTCTGCTCCGCCCTCTTCTATGCCCACAACCAGGGCGTGATCCACTGCGATGTCAAACCCGCCAACATCATGATCGAAACCTCGGGCAAGGTGCTCCTGGCCGATTTTGGCATTTCCCGCCTGTCGGAGACCGCCACCACCGCCACCTCCCTGGGTTCGGCCGGCACCCCCGCTTACATGGCCCCCGAGCTGGTGCAGGGGCTGCGCCCGCGCCCCGCCACCGACGTCTATTCCCTGGGGATTGTCCTGTTCGAGCTGCTGACGGGAGGCGAACGGCCTTTCACCGGTGAAGCCGCGCAAATCACCGGTTCCACCGCCGAAAAGGTGCGCTGGGAGCAGGTTCACCAGTCGCCCCCGCCGGTCAGGGCCTACAACCCGCAGGTCTCGCCCGAGGTGGAGCAGGTCATGCTGCGCTGCCTCGAAAAGGACCCGGGGGACCGCTTTGCCACCACCCAGGAGCTGATCAAGTCCCTGGAGATGGCCTTTGAGGATCGCGACCGAACCTCGTATGAGCCTGCCGATCAGGCCACCTCTGCCATGCCGCCAGGCTACCAGGAAGCCGTCCCTCAGCCGATCTTCAACCCTCCCGCTCAAGCGTCGCTCAGCTCTCAGCCGCTGCCATCCGACGCTGTCCGGCTCCCGGCCCAGCCTGTCCCCAAACCTGCCTGGCCCAAACCCAGAACGGCGGCGATATTCGGCAGTATCCTGATCATAGGGCTGATCATTGGAATCCTTCTCACAAATTCTGGCATTCCCATTTCTGCCACAAAAACTGCTGCCTTACCTACGAACGATACTGCTTCCACAAAAGCCGCCGCAGGATTAATCAGTACAAGTGCGCCGCTTGAAACTGCTAGCAGTGTCTCTCAAACATCCGCCGTCACAACTGCCCCAACTGTAATCACCTCGACAAGCATACCTTCTCCTTCGCCAGACCCAAATGTCGTCGTGTCTCCGAAAGATGGGATGGCGGAAATAAAAATACCAGCCGGAAATTTTTTCTTCGGTGAATTTAAAACCAGTGGCAATCTACCTGATTTCTGGATGGATCGCACTGAGGTAACCAATGACATGTTTTCCAAGTTTGAGGAAGAAACTCATTACACAACAAACGCTGAAGTGGATGGCTGGGCATACGTCTACCAACGGGGGTTTTTAACAAGATTTCAGGAGCCTCCTGGCGCCAACCCGGAGGGGCCGGCACTACCATCACCAATAAAGGGAATCATCCGGTTGTCCTGGTGAGCTGGCAGGATGCATGGCAGTACTGCAAATGGGCAAACAGAAGATTGCCCAGCGAAGCTGAATGGGAGAAAAGTGCTCGAGGGCCCAATGGATGGATATATCCTTGGGGCGATTCCCCTGCCCCGGATCCTTCCTTGCTAAATTTTGCGGATAGCGGGATTGGGGATACGGTACCCGTGGCAAGTTACCCGAATGGGGCCAGTTATTTCAAAATATTCGATATGGCAGGCAATGTTTTTGAATGGGTGGATGATACCGCACAAAATGGGCCGCGAGTTTATAAAGGCGGTTCCTGGGCGGTCGGCTTTTTGTTGTTGAAAAGTGAATTTCGAGATTCAACCACCCCTACGAACCGCAACAATGGGATTGGTTTCCGCTGCGCCACCTCAAATCCTTAGTCCTTTTTGATAAATCTGTCATTGCTTCACTCCTGAGTGCCTCTTGACACCATAATAAACCCGTGCTATAGTGTTCATAACAACTTACACGTGTAAGCTTATTCGAGTAAATTTCCAAATCAAGTAAGAACCCCTTATCGTCCCCGGCAATACAACCTGAAAAAGCGACCATGGTACTATGAAAAGGCCGACCCAAAATGACGTAGCTCGCGTGGCAGGTGTCTCCAGGGCAACTGTGTCGTATGTCCTGAACGGTCTTGCCAACGGCCGGGTGCCCATCTCCGAGGAAACCTGCAAGCGGGTTTTGGCGGCCATCGAGGACCTTGGCTACGAGCCGGATGCCCGCGCCCAGGCCTTACGGTCGGGCAGCACCCAAACCGTCGGCCTCATCCTCCCGGATATCCACAATCCCCACTTCTGGCAAACCGCCGACGGAGTCGAGCAGGAGCTCCGCGCTTCGGATTACCACCTGCTCCTCTCCAGCGCGGATCTCAACCCTGAATATGGGGAAGATATTTTCAAAGTGCTGTCACGCCGGCGCATTGACGGGCTGATTCTGATAGGCGCTCCCCTCTTCCAATCAGAAGGGGCGCAAAAGATTCTGGCTCAGCTCCTCAAGCAGAGATTCCCGGTCGCGAAAATAGGCGAGCACCCGACGATTGACTGTGTGGCGTCCAATTACCAGGCTGCAACACGAGAAGTGATGGCCTATTTGATTGTCGCTGCACCACCGGCGGATTGGCTTGATTTACGGTGTGCGGCCGCCGTGGGACGGTCTCGGGATCCGCGACCTGCCGGTTGATCTGGCGGGAGGTATGGACCGCCTGTTGACCTACCAGGACTGCCTTCGGGCGGCCGGCCTGCCGGTTGACCCGGCGCTGATCATCACGTGCGGCACGACCATCTGAGGATGGCTACCAGGCCGCCTTGCATCTTCTCAAGCTCCCGGCACGACCCACAGCTTTGCTCGCCATTAACGACCTGCTGGCCATCGGCGCTCTACGCGCCGCCAACGACCTGGGGCTGCGCGTTCCCGCCGATCTGTCAATCGTCGGCTATGACGATATTCCCCTGGCCAGTTACCTGGCGCCGCGCCTGACGACCAGCTCCAAGGACATGGTGAAGGTGGGGCGGGAAGCGGCCAAGATGCTGTTGGCCCGCATCCGCGACCCTGACCGGCCTCACCAGAGAGTTGATGTACAGGCCCGGTTTATCATTCGTGAATCAACAGGACCGGCCCCGTCTTGACGAGGACAGCCTTAATTGAAGCCATGATCAAGACGTAGACCTGATCATTACATTAACGGAAAGAAGTTGCTTTATGCGTAAAACATCCGGTATCGTCAAGTTTCTCAAGCGCAACGCCGCCGCTTATATGTTCCTCGCGCCGTGGCTCCTGGGATTTCCTCGTACTTACGCTTTACCCGATGATATATTCGCTGGGGCTCGGTTTCACGGATTATGATTTCACAAAGCCCGATTCGACGCAATGGATCGGGATCGGCAACTATCTGAAAATGTTCGGGCCGGTGTTCGGGCTGTCCGAGTTCACCGCGTCCACGGGCGAGGTTATGCGCATAGACCCGTACTACTTGAAGTCGCTGTCCGTGACGTTTACCTATGTGTTCGTGTCCGTGCCGCTGAAGTTGATCGTCGCCCTCGCTGTGGCGATGCTGATGAACCAGAAACTGCGCGGGGTGCCGTTTTACCGCGCCGTGTACTATATCCCCACGCTCCTCGGCGGCTCGGTGGCAATCGCGGTGCTGTGGAGGAAGCTGTTCGAGAAAGACGGCCTGGTAAATATGTTCCTGGGAGCCATCGGCTTCACCAACCTCCCCGGCTGGATAACCAACCCCGATTACGCGCTCTGGACGCTCGTTCTGCTGACGGTGTGGCAGTTCGGCTCGTCGATGATTATCTTCCTGGCGGGGCTGAAGCAGATCCCGGAGGAGTATTACGAGGCGGCGAGCGTGGACGGCGCGAACAAGGTGCGCCAGTTTTTCTCCATAACCATACCCTTGCTCTCGCCGGTGATTCTGTTCAACCTGGTCATACAGATGATATCCGCGTTCCAGGCGTTCACCCAGGCCTATATCATCGGCGGCGGCAGGGGCGGCGTGCTCAACTCCACCCTGTTCTATACCCTCCACCTGTATATTCAGGGATGGACATACCACGAGATGGGGTACGCGTCCGCCATGGCGTGGGTGCTGCTGCTCATCATCGGGGTGCTCACGGCGCTTGTTTTCAGAACATCGGGCTGGTGGGTGTCATATGGAACCGGGGAATAACGTGAAAACCAACACGGTTGTACGCCATACTTTGACCCATGCTGTTCATCATCGTCCTGGGGCTGTTAATGATCTACCCCGTACTCTGGATGATTGTCAGCTCGTTCAAGCCCAACAACATGATATTCAGCGATCCGGGCCTCATACCGAAAGTCGTGACCATTGAAAACTACATCACCGGGTGGAAAGGCTATGCGGGAACGTCCTTCGGGCAGTTCTTCGCCAACTCACTCCTGATGTGCACAGGGGCGATCATCGGCAACCTGATCACCTGCACGATGGCGGCCTACGCGTTCGCGCGGCTCAAATTTGCGGGCAGGGGCTTCTGGTTCGCGGTGATGATGATCACGCTCATGCTCCCGGGTCACGTCACGATCGTGCCGCGTTATATCCTGTTCAACACTTTTGGGTGGGTGGGTACCTACCTCCCGATCGTCGTGCCGAAATTCCTCGCGACGGACGCGTTCTTCGTGTTTCTGCTCGTGCAGTTCATCCGCAGTCTGCCGAAAGAGCTCGACGAGGCGGCGATTATCGACGGGTGCGGGAAAGTCGGGGTTTTCCTGCGCATCATCGTACCGCTCGCGATCCCCGCTCTGGTGACGACTGCGCTGTTCACGTTCCTTTGGACGTGGGACGACTTTTTCAACCACCTGCTGTACCTCACAACCCCGTCGACATTCAGCGTGTCGAGGGCGTTGCGCACGTTCGTCGGCGACGCGGGCGCGGTGTCCAACTGGGGCGGCGCGCTGGCGATGGCCACACTGTCGATGGTTCCTCCCTTTATCCTGTTCTTCTCCCTGCAGAAGTACTTTGTACAGGGTATCGCGACCACGGGCATAAAGGGTTAGCAATAACAGGAGGATCTAAATATGAAATGATGATAAACGACGTAGTTCGGATTTTTCCGCTGAAACTATTCAGAAAGCTGAAACTATACAGAAGCAGGAGGATTCAAAGATGAGACGATTTTTCAAAATCACGTTCGTGGTGCTGCTCGCGTTGACGTTCGTGTCATGCGCCCCTGCGGCGACGACAGCCCCCACCACGGCCCCTGCGGCCCCCACGACCGCTCCGACCAAGGCGCCCGAGCCAACCAAAGCCGGCCCCGCCGGACTTCCCGCTTACACGGGCGGTCCTGCCACGCTCCGCTTCGCTTAGTGGGGCAACGATGCCGCGTCGACAGAACCAAAAAGGTGATCGGTCTGTTCCAGGCGGCGTATCCCCAGATCACGGTCAAGGGCGAGCCGAATGGCGGCACGGCCGACCACTTCCAGATTATCGACACACAGCTCGCGGGCAACAACGCCCCCGACCTGATCCAGTTCGGCGGCAACTACCCGGATTACATCAAGTACCTCCAACCGCTCGATGAATACCTCGGCAAACAGCTCATGATCAACACCGCCGAGCGGTTTGACCAGACCGCGCTTATCCCTGCGACGCGTGATGGTAAGCTCTGGTGTCGTAAGCCTCGGCACGAACACGCTCGTCCTCGTCTACAACAAGACGATGATTGAGGCGGCGGGTGTCGCGCTCCCGAAAGACAATATGACCTGGGACGAGTATATGGCCTACGGCAAGGAGCTTAAGGCGAAACTCCCCAAGGGTGTCGCGCCCTTCGTAGACAACAGCACCAACGGGGCGAACTTCCTCAGCTATTACTATCGCCAGCAGGGAACCCCGCTCTGGACCTCCGACGGTGGCGGTAAATCCTACGCGACGGTTGATACCGCCAAGAAATGGCTGCAGATGTGGGCGGACATGCGCGCCCAGGGGCTGATCCCCGACGCGGACACCACCGCGACCTACGCTGAAACCGGGGCGGACAGTTCCGCGCTCGTGGCGGGCAAGGCGGCGATCGGCTTGATTTGGAGCAACCAGATAGCGGCTTATCAGGCGGCGATGAAGGACAAGCTCGGCGCGACAACGCTCCCCAAGGGCGGTCAGAAGTCGTACGCCATCCAGATGAGCCAGTATATGGGCATCAACAAGAACAGCAAGAACCTCGAGGCGGCGGCGCTGTTCATTAACTTCTTCGTGACCAGCCCCGAGGCGGGCGCGGTCCTCAGCACAAACCGGGGCGTGCCTAGCTCGCCGGTCGTGCGGACTGCAATCTCTGGCCAGGCCACCGAGGCTGACGCGGCGGTTTACCGGATTTACAACGCAGTGGCCGACCGCACGATCCCGCAAGATCCGAACCTGCCCAACGACCAGCAGTTTGTGAACGAGCTTCGGTTGATCGGTCAGGCGGTATCGCTCGACAAGTCCACGGTTGACAAGGGCGCCGCAGACCTGCAGGCATTGATCGAGCGCCTGTCCAAAAAGTAACTTCCGACAGAAATGACGGTTACGAAAGGCGCGGGGTCGTAAGATCTCGCGCCTTTTCTTACGCTGAAAAACATTTCCTGCTTTGCACAAAAAAGAATTAAAAAAAATAGGCAAGTGCAGTTATAATTGTTTATGAGGCGGCTCATAGTTGCCTTCCACTTATCTATCCAAACAAAAAGGAGAAATACGATGGGAGAACGAGGAAGTAAGAAGGATAAAGAGAAACTCAACAAGCAAAAAAAGCAGCAGCTCGAAAAGAAACAAGAGCAAAAGAAGTCCAAGATGCCCGTTAAGAAAACCGTTTAATATTTGGGGGGAAATATTCTTTTTAGGCAGCGGGAGTGTGTTTTGCCCATTAATGGAAAATACCCCTGTCTCAACCTGTGACCTATGGGTTGCTCATCGTCTGCGAATTCTCTGAAACCAGGTGCTGTTCGACCCAATCGATCAGCCGGCACGCAAGAGATTGGGCCAAAATCTCTGTTGCGCTGCCGGATATATTATTTACTCAACCCGGGAGGTCCAGATCAAGGATCTCCCTTCGTTTAAATTCAGTTGAAATCAATTTTCACCCGAGGCTAGAAAAATGGCGGCGCAAAATTCTGAAAAGATCGTTCGTGAGCTGCTCGAACCCACCCATATCGAAGTGAATGGCAAGAATCCCTGGGATATCCAGGTACATAATCCGGATTTTTACAGCCGCGTTTTGCGGGAAGGTTCCCTCGGGCTGGGAGAATCCTATATGGACGGCTGGTGGGATTGCGAGGCTTTGGATCAATTAATCTTTCGCATCCTGAAAGCCAATCTGGATACAAAGGTCAAAGGAGATTGGAGAGTTGCGCTCCATGTTTTGAAAAGCAGGTTCTTGAATCTACAGACCCGCTCCAGGGCGCTCAAAGTCGGCAAGGAGGTTTACGACCTGGGCAATGACCTGTACTGCGCCATGCTCGATAAACGTCTCAATTACACCTGCGGCTACTGGAAAAATGCCACCACCCTGGACGAAGCCCAGGAGGCAAAGCTCGATTTGGTGTGTAAGAAAATCGGCTTGAAACCGGGGATGAGCGTCCTTGAGTTTGGCTGCGGTTGGGGAAGCTTTGCCAGTTACGCCGCCGAAAAGTACGGCGCCCACGTGGTGGGTGTGACCATTTCCAAAGAACAGTTATCGTTCGCTCAGGAGGTCTGCAAGGGCCTGCCCGTAGAGCTGTACTTTCAAGATTACCGCGAAGTGCAAGGGAAGTATGACGCCGTAATTTCCATTGGCATGCTGGAACACGTTGGTTATAAAAATTATGGGACCTACATGCAGGTGGTGGATCGCTGCCTGAAAGAAGATGGCATCGCCTTAATCCACTGCATCGGAGGCAACCAGAGTACGACCATTGGTGAAGCATGGGGGGCGAAATACATTTTCCCCAACGGTATGCTGCCGTCTATTGCCCAGCTCGGCGCTGTATTGGAGCCCAAATTTGTCATGGAGGACTGGCATAACTTTGCCCCTCATTATGATCCAACCCTGCTGGCATGGTACGCCAATTTTGAGAAAGCCTGGCCGAATTTGAAGGACAAGTACGGCGAACGATTCCGCCGGATGTGGCGGTTCTATCTGCTGAATAGCGCGGGCGCCTTCCGAGCGAGATCTCAGCAGTTGTGGCAAATCGTATTCACCCGCAGAGGCACACCGCAGCCGGACTGCCGTTTTAGCTAAGCGCCATTCTTCTGGATACGGCTTCAATTTTCTGGAAAATGACACACTCGTGTACATTTACCTGTATACTATTCCCTGGTCGAAAGGTCACTAAATTTGCCTTAAATATCTGATTATCTGGCAGTACAAGGTGAACCCATGAATGAAATGAAAGACAGCTGGACCTCGGGCAATGCGTATGATTTATTCATAGGCAGGTGGAGCCGCCTGGTGGCAAAAGAGTTTATCCGTTGGCTTGAGCCCCCGACCGGGCTGCGCTGGCTCGAACTCGGCTGCGGCACCGGCGCGCTCACCAGTGCGCTGATCGAGCTGACTGCTCCAACGTCCGTTCTGGCCTGCGATCCCTCCGAGCCACTCCTGAGCCTTGCCAGGAAGCATATTGTTGACCCGCGAGTGACTTTCGTAGCTGCCAGCTCTGGCAATTACCCTCCACCCACTAATCCATTCAATGCGTGTGTTTTTGGCCTGGTCTTGAATTTTATCCCCGATCCGCAGTCCGCGATTGAGTCGATCATGCCCTATCTGGCACCCGGGGGGATCGTTGGGGGGTATGTTTGGGACTATGCCGCCGGGATGGAGTTCTTGCGTGTGTTTTGGGATACCGCGTCAGCCATCGACCCTGCCGCCATAGACTTAGATGAAGCCAAACGGTTTCCGCTCTGTGCACCTGGTCCGCTTCGTTCCCTGTTTCTCAGCGCAGGCTTGAAAAACGTGCTGGTAAAGCAGCTGGAAATCAAGACCAGGTTCGCGAGCTTCATGGATTATTGGGAACCATTTTTAGGGGGCACAGGGCCGGCGCCTAGCTACGTTACATCGCTCGCACCTGAGGCGCGCCAGCAGCTGATGGAGCGCTTGCGAGCGCGCCTGCTGCCGGGCGGCGCTGGAAGCTTCGAGCTGGCAGCCCGTGCCTGGGCGGTGAGAGGATCGGAGCGGTAAGGTCAGCGGTAAATTTCCGGCAGAAGATTAAAGTAAACCTTGGGGACAACACGGATGATTACCGGCGCCGTTTCCGGACTGCCCGGATCCCAGACCGTGACCGGAAAATTACCCACTGCGCTCAGCAGCGCGGCTGAAATTTCCGCGGTCAACCGGGTGGAATTCACAAAGGTGGTTGGCCGGTCGCTGCCGTTCCACCGCACCACGCTGCTCGCGGTGAAAGAATACCCCCCCACCGTCAGGGTGAGATTAGTGGGGGTGTTCGCTTGAATCAGAGAGGGTGAAACCCACTTCAGCGTGAGCGGCGCCGGGCCGTTGTCTACCAGAATGATCGCAGAGAAGGGTGCCAGGGTTACACTGTCGACTACCGGATTTTGGTCAAGGTCCAGATACTGCCGGCTGCCCAGGGTGAAAGTCTGCGGCGCTATGGTCTCGTTATAAAATACGACGCCTCGAGAGTTTTCTCCGCTGGATTGGGTGAACCAGTTTGTGACGGAATGAGCATCCTGCCCGCTGAGTGACTGCCATTGCGTAAAAGTTCTGCGCGTCCAGGATGGCCCATACGCGATATGCTGGTTAACATATGGATGGAAGTAATAATTGTGGTCCGCGGAGAGAATATTGCTCAGGCTGGATACATAGATTGTCCAGGCGTTCTGCTTTAGCCCATATAAGCGGTTCCCGCTCATGCTCACCCGGGTCTCACTACCGCCCAGGTCGATCTGCGCGCTAAATTCGGTCCCGGACGAAGCATTAAATACCGTGTTCCTCACGATCTGCCCGCTTGAACGTTGGTAGAGGATCCCCGAAACCGTGGTGTTGATCACCGTATTTCCACGAGTTTCCACGTTGCGCGAATAATTGTCAATATACAGGCCCATGCCAAAAGCCGCCCGGGATGGGTGACAGCCGTCAACATTTCCAGGAATATCGACGATCAGGTTGTCGATCAGGTGAACGTTATATACCGTGGTCGTGTTAAGGTCATGATCCCCAAAGACGCGCACCCCTCCGCAATCCGCCTTGGTAAAACAGCTCTGGTGGATAAAATTATTTTTCAGTAGAGTCTCAGGGCCAAAAACATCCACCCCGTTGTAGCCGATCTTCTCAAAGGTATTTCCCAGCAGGGAATTCCCATAACCCGAATTCGCCGGATCGAACAGGCGGATGCGAAAGCCGTCTCCATTTTCGGTGCATTCAGGCGAAGTTAGCCCGCAGCCCATCCCCGATTTGCCCAGGTTCTTGACCAGGGCAATATTGCGGAAAATATTATTGGCGAAGGTTGAACTGGCGAAATAGCCGGTCACCCCAAAAGAATTCGCCCCATCCACGATATTATGCTCAAAAAGCAGGTTGTACCCGCCGCGCAAGCCTTTTCTCCCATCGGATGGGTGCTCGAGCCAGCTGCTCAGGTTGGCCCCCGCGCCGTCTACATCCCGGATGCTCAGGTTGCGCAGGGTGATATCGTGGTAGATATCGCCGCTCATTCCGCCTGGCGTTCCAATGCCGTGGTTGAACCAGTTCTTTATTTCCAGGTTGTCCACAATGACATAAGCCGTCGCTCCCCCGCTGCTCAACATCAGCCCACCCTGGGTCAGGTCGGCGCCCGTAGTCGGGACGACCGAGCCTTCGATATCGGCAGGCGCACCGCCGCTCGAAAACAGGTACACCGCGCGGCTGGCCGAGTCGTAAAACCACTCACCGTCCTGGTCCAGCGCGATCCGCGAATTATTGATGAAGTAACCCCAATCCACACAGGTTCCCCAGCCCGAAATCAGGCACGATAAGCCCTGGTTCAGCATCAAAGTTTTTCCATTCGTGCCGTTCACCTGGCGGTCGAGCATCGACCAGCGGATATTCTTGATGTGGACGATCGCTCCATTCCAATTCCCTGCCGGGAGCTCGTTGTCGGTGATCTGGCTGCTGCCTGCGCTGTGACTATCCACAGCCGAATACCCGCCGTTGGGCGCGTCGATATTAGGCCAGCGTCCCAGGGATAACCGCAGACCGCCGCGAAACAACTGGTTGACCCCCAGCGGGAATTCAGCCGCGGACAGGCTGGCCTTATAGACATTCCCCGCATCCAGTGTCCAGTCGGTAATAGACCTCGAACCGGAAAGGGAGGGTTTGTCCCAGCAATTAGCAGCGGGATAAGATCCAAAATGGATCGACGCCGCAGCGCTGCCTGACCGGGTGAGGATTAGCGGATCGACCTGCCACGTATCCCCGCATTTAAACAGCACCTGGTCACCGGGCTGTAAACTCAAGCTGTTAGCTTTGCTGACTGACTTGAAAGGGGCACCTGGGGACGTTCCGTCGTTGCTATCGCTCCCTCCCGAATTGGAGACATAGTAGGTCGTTGACGCCGCCGCGACCGGGGTCGGGAACAAATCGGGAGCAGTGAGCATCATAAATATCAGCAGTATTTTGAAAAGCCGCATCACAATAGTCCTCGCACTTTAATTGTAAGGACAATCAGGTCTCCAGCACCTGACAGATTAGATAAGTTTCTATCCAGAAATTGTTTTGAGGGTAATATTTGCGAGGCGAAGCCTCGCAAATATTACCCTAAGCAATATTCTTCGGAAAGGGTTCTAAGTATAGAATTAGAAAACTACGGAAGGGGCAAAGATTGCGGATAAAATAGACCTATGCAAAATATATTTCACGCTCTTTCGCGCTTTAAGTACAAGCTTCTTCTGGGAGGGCTGCTGATCACGGCCTCGATCATTTCGGTGGCTCTGACGAAAGTGCATACCAGAATCTTTGGCGCTGAAAATTATAATTTTCTCGTCTGGAATTTATTCCTGGCCTGGATCCCCTACTGCGCTTCCGTGGCGGCTTATATCTCCATGCGCTACCGCATCACTTTTTTTCTGATCATGCCGGTCAGCACCCTGGTATGGATCGTTTTCTTTCCCAATGCCCCCTATCTGCTGACCGACTTTCAACATCTGGCGTCTTCGAACCCCAACTCTCCCTTATGGTTCGATGTCATTATCTTGATCTGGTTTGCCTGGACAGGGCTGCTGCTGGGGATCAGCTCTTTGTACTTGATGCAGGAGATTGTCACCCGCACCTTTAACCCGGCCATCGGTTGGGTTTTTGCGATCGGGGTCACCAGTTTGAGCAGTGTAGGCGTCTTTATGGGCAGGTTCTTACGTTGGAACAGTTGGGACCTGCTGCAGGACCCTATCCCCATTGCTAAAGATATTTACGGCATCGTGCGCCACCCGGCATCGAATGTGCCCACCTATGTCTTTACCATCCTTTTTACCCTGTTATTCCTATTTATCTACTTTACAATCCACCTTTTCAGCGGAATCATTCGAGAACGGCGGAATCTGCGATAAGCTAGTCGCGCCCCTGGGGCAAGGGCTGGCGCGGGTCAGGCAACATGACGGATGGAGTTTTTTGAAAATTGCGCAGCAATTTTCAAAAAACTCCCCAAACATCATATATAAATTACCGCCCGCCAAGATTGCGAATGCGGTAATAATGGGCCATACAGCGGTTGACCCAGTTATCCGGGCTTTCACTCAAATCAGCGACGCCGAACCGGGCGTTCAACCCCCCCACGGTTAAATCGGCCTGGCCAGATTCGGCGGCCTGTTGGATCACAGCCGCCCTTTGGTCCCAGGCCTCGGCATATTGCCGGTAATCGGGAGCCTGAGCGGCGGTGAGCCAGGTGGAATAACCGACCGCCAGAAGCAAGGCCGCCGTCACACCGATCTGCAAAACCCGTCTTAGCGCAGGTTTTCCCCCTGGATCAGGCAGGGTTCTGCCGCGTCGTAAACCAGTCCCAAACAGGGCGCTGGCGCCGATCACAAAGGCGGCGATCACACACTGCGGGATGATGATGGTTCGGTCATCCGGATAGGCATTAATCGCGTACACCACCGGCGCGCAGGCCGCCGTGACCAGGATAAATGCTGCCAACCCTGCCCATACCGCCTGGCGCAGCCAGCTCTGCCGCCACCAGGTGGATGAATTCTGCCGCTCAGCCGCCGCAGCCCCAGGTGAAGAGAACCACCACCCGGCCAAAAACGGCAGGCTTATTGAAAGGAATGCCCAAAATGGGGTCTGGATAAAAAACTTGCCAAAGATAAAGGCCGCGTTGCGGATTGAAAAACTGACAATCCGCACCAGGCCAGGATGGTCGCCAACCGCTCCTGAGCGTACCTGGTTTCCAGGAGCGGCGATGACGATCACCATTGCCAGCAGACCGCCTGCCAGGGCCGCCCCCAGCACCGGCAGCAGGCGCCGCCGGTCGACCAGGTTGCCCGCAGCCAGGGCAGCGCAGATTGCCAGTATAAAAAGAGTGACCTGCATGGCGGCGTATGCTTCCGTGAATCCCCCGCACAGGAAAGCCAGGAGGAATACCACCGACCCGCTCGCCCAGGGATTAATCGGATGCAGCCAGGCCCGCGAGATCAATCCGCAGATCAATGTCAGGCCGATCAAAGGCAGGCTGTAATTAACAAACCCATCCTGCCAGAAAAATGACTGGAAAAGGTTGGGAATGGAGGCCAGCAGCACGATCAAGCTGAATGAAGCGGTGATCAAGGCCAGCAGACGCGGGCGAGGCCAGCCGGCCCGCCTGACCAGCGGCAGGATCGCCCAGCTGAGTCCTGCCAGCCAGGCTGCTTCAGCCAGCGCCGGCACCCATCCCGCGAACCCGGGTCCAGCCAGGCCCAACAGGCCTGTGCCCAGGATGAACATGAAGCGCCCCGTCCATTCGACATACCATTTACCCAGCATCCCCACCAGCCCAATCTGGGCTGCATCGGCTGCCATACAGAAATCGTCGGCATGGAAACGGGTGAAAGTTCCCAGGTAGGCAAAACCCGCCAGAGCAAGCAACAGCAGTGCAGCGGCGCCCCATAGATAGAAAGTACGAATTTTCATTGGCGTCTGAGGAGGAGGATGGAGATTGAACGAGTTTCTGGAAAATATTATACCATCGGATAATCGCGCATATGACTGCCCCCGAACCGGAAAGTTGAAAGGCCGGAAAGGGTCAGGAGCATGATCAACCGATCCTGGCAATTCTGAAGCAGATTGCATATTTTGGGGTTGTCACAGCCGTAACACCCGCGACAACCCCGAAACAATTATTCACCCTGATGCTAATGTCCTATCATCGGCAGGAAGTGTTGGTTATCCTGTAGGACTGCAAAAAGAACATCAAACGCTTGGAAATTGATATCGATGCACTCAATCCGGTACCTGTACGCTGCTCCGACAGGAGCGCTGTCATCTTCATATGCGTAGCTGCCACCGATCATGGAACCAAAATGCTCGGTTGGGATCAGGCTTGCGTTCAGTTGTGCTTCTACACCTTGCGGCCCAACCCGGCGGTACAGGTAAAAGCCCAGGGTGGTCAGTTCGTTCGCCATTTCCCAGCTCAGTGTCACTTTGGTATGTCCCGTACGGGCCGCCCAGAAGGAGGCTACGTTTACCGAGGTCGGACTGGGAACTGACACCCTTACCGTGGCCGTATCACAGATGGTGATGTAGTCTAACCTGCAGATTTGGTACTGGAGATGATATATACCCAACGCCGTCCCAGGGGCAACCGTCACCGCACCGCTGTTTGTGTCCAGCGTAATGCTCGCAGGCCAGGTGCCAACAGCCGTGAGGGTTACATTACCGGTCGTTGCCGGAGTGTCTGTGCTGCCGTAAAGCATATCGTTTACCAGAACATTATCGACTGACACTCCGCCGTTGGTGGAGCCAACAGGCCTGCCGTCATCGTCGACCGCATCGATTGACAGAACAGTCACCGAAGCGCTGGCGGTGCCGCCCGGACCGGTCTGCGTGGATGTAACCGCGCCGGTCGTGTTTATAAGTGCGCCGTGAACTGAACTGGTCACGTTCATCACCACCTGGCAGCTGCCGCCCGCGGCCAGGTTGGCCGCAGTGAAGCTGACCGTAACATCTCCGGCCACAGAAACGCCTCCTTCCAAATTCGTCACCCCACCGCAGCCTGCCGGGGTATAGGAAAAAGACGCGTCTTGCAGCGTCAATCCCCCCGGGAAAGTATCGTCAACACGCACTGCTGCCAATGCGATCAGATTGGCAGCTGGATTGCCCAGGGTCAGGGTCAGGTTGGTGCTGCCTCCCAGCGGGAAGAAGGACGCGCCGAAGGTTTTAAAAACTGCTGGGGGGATCAACGCCAGATCGAAGAAATTATTCCCCGCGCTGGTTGCACCCGCCGTCACCATGATGGCGCTGATCACATTGTCGTTCGCGCCCTGAGTATCGCCCGAGCTGGTAAACCCGAAGGGGTCAGTCTCGGTCATGCTGTACGTGCCCGCGGGCAGGTTGGCAAAGCTGTAGAACCCGGCAGTATTCGTGGTAGTCGTAGCGCCGTTGGAAAGCGTCACAGTTACCCCGTCGAGACCGGGCTCTCCGGCATCGAACCCACCGCTGCTATTCAAATCATTATAAACGTAGCCGGTAATAGTGGCAGGCGGCAAGGGATGGGCAGTGGTCGATTCCAGCGGTTCAACCTGGTCATTGCTGAAAACACTGGCCGTGTTAAAAACCGAGGTTTGCCCGGGTTCGGTAGGGTTATTGACCGTGACCGAATAGGTCAGTATCATAGACATTCCCGCCGGCAGGTCGATATTATCAGCTACCGTGACCATATTCGCTGGTGCATGAACTAGAATGGTTTGCAGGCAGGTCAGGCGGACGTTGTCAATGGTAACAGTGTCATTATCATTCTGGTTGCCGTTATCTGCGTATGCACTGCGAAAACGAACCGCCAGATTGGCCCTGTAAGCAGTCAGATTAATGGGAAGCGACGCCTGGTAAGCTGCATCTGAGCCGGCAGTGATGATCGAAACGTTATTCGTCCATGCGCCGCCGCCGTTTGAACTGGCATCGACATACAAAAAGTCGCCTGCTTCCAGGGTGTTGGCGCGCCGGTAATCATAGTTCAGGCTGACGGTCGTGCAAGATGAAAGGTTACCCGCGACGCGATAGATATTGCCATTTGAAGGACCGCTGTTGCCATTGTTGCCGGGTCTTAACACATATGTTTGCACACCATCAGTCACAACCTGAACGGACCCGTTTGTTGCACTTTGGGTGGAATCGCTCTCGATCCAATTGCCATTAAAATTTAACGTACCATTGTTATTGTTGTAGGCCCGGGCGTTAAAATAGTCAGCGTATGTGGAAGGATACGTCAGCTGGCTGCTTCCGGGGATGTAGGTTGTGCCGCCGGGCAATGCATCATTGACAAGGACATTATTCTGGGTCAGGCCGCCGGTGTTATGGATCGTGACAGAATAAGCAATAACGCTGCCGAGGCCGACGGGCGTTCCGCTGGCGGGGTTGGCGGTTTTTGCCATCGTCATGGATGGGGCAACGACGGCAACTGAATTCGCGCAATTATTATTTCCCTCATTGCTCTCGGTGATCAACCCGTTAGGGTCGACCTGGCAAACACCCCCGCTCGGGTTCACCAGGGTTCCCGCACCAGATGGCGTGACACTGAAGGACACGGTGAATATGGAGCCTGTTGGCAGTGTAACCGCGCCCTCATTGGCGGTGCACGTCAATACATTGCTTGTAATTGAACAACCGATCATCCCCAGCCCCCCAGGCTGGATCGCGCCCATGGTCACAGAGGGTGTCCCATAGGTCGGGCCAGCCGGCAAGGCATCCGTCAGGAGTACCTGCCCGGTCGCAAACTGTGCCAAGCCGGAACTTGAGCCGTTCAATACTTGCAGGTTCCAGGTGAATGGATACCCCACCAGGGCACTGCTGACCAGATCGTTCGTCTTTACTATTGACAGTTCCGGCTGGGTGGCAACTACAATGGCGAATGCTGAGGCAGTATAAGTTTCGCCGTTGTATATGCCGATCGATGTAGCCGTGTTCAGGCTGAAGCTGGCAGGCACATCTGTTGTTTGGGCCCGATATACAATGGTCAGCGTCTGGTTTGCGGCAAGGTTTGCCAGGGGAGACCCGGCACTGCCCCACGATAAGTTCGGCCCCACCCCCCCGCTCGGGTCAGCAGTCGAACTGCCCCCAGGCCAGGTAATTGTGGTTGAACCGGCGATATAGGCCCAGTTGGCAGGCAGGCTATCGGTAATGTACAAACCATTTAACCCATACGCACCCACGTTGAGTGATAAAGTAAATATACTGGTTTGGCCTGCCTGGGGCGCGATCGAGCTTGGGTTGGCAGTTTTATTCAGGGTCGCCACAATATCAATCCAGTTCTGGTTGTATGGCAGGATGGTATAACCGGCGTCGATGCCTGGGCTGCCGGTCGGAGCAGAATCCGGGTCCTCCCCCCACACTGCCGCGATCGGAGCGGTAGCCCAAATATGTGTGCCGGTATTATCTTTATCCGGATCAAAGATTTTTTGCTCCTGCAAACGATTCAAGGTATAGGTTGCATCCACTACACCATTTGCCGGGCTGTAATCGACAAAAATGGTGGTGTTATCCTGAAGGGGAGAAACGAACACGGGCGAACCATTGGTTGTGGTCGCCAAATTGGATGAACCGGGAGACCAGCTTATGAAATACTCGTTGGCCAACAGGTTGGACGGGATTAATGTAAAACCCCAGTTATAATCTGCGGATCCAGCGTCGGCCGATCCAATCGACCAAAACCTGGTCACTCCATCGGCGGCAGCCAGTGAAACCGCCGAGTTCTGGGGAACGTACCTTCCGACCTTTGCCTGATAGCTGGCGGTCGAGTTTGCTGCGATCTGAAAGGTACCGCTTCCGATGGAATCCTGGTAATTAATGCCTATTGGAGACCCATTTGGGTTAAAAATAAAAAGGTCCGTATTCTTAACCGCAGCACCAGGAACCGGAGAAATATACGAGGACGACCATAATCCACTGGGAACCGCGGTAAAACTGCGGCTGTTGTAGTGGGTAGAATTATTGCCAATAATAAACTGAACCTGGATAGGCTTGTCCGCCACGATGGTCGTGCCAACATGCGTGTGCCACAGCTGGGTAACTCCCCCCCTGTTCAAAACGGTGCTGACTTCAACCCCGGCGGTGGCAGGATCGTTAATTTGAACATTCGTAGTATCAGAAAGCGCCTGCACGATGACATAAACTTTTTGAAAGTCTGAGAAACTCCCGCTTCCGAATAAATCTTCTCCAACAGGAAGTATATAGTTGGTCTGGTACGGTTTTACCGGGTAAATTTCCCAGGCGCTGGCGTAAGTGGTATCTGCGCTCGTCGGCCAGAACACCTGGGCCACCGAAACCGTGCCGCCGGTCACCGAGATCCGATCCCGGCCATCATAACAGGCAGTGGTAGCGCCGTTGGGATTGGTGCTGCCGGCGCAGGTAGTCGTTGGAGTAACCCCTGTGGATGGAATGGTTGTGGATTTAAAGGTCAGTACGCTGCCCCGGTTGGCAGTATAAGTTTCGACCGCAGTGCCATAGCCTCTTTCCCAATGATCGTATTGAACGATGGTATCATTCGCGCCGATTGAAATCGTGACCATGTTGGTCAAATTGAAAGGAGACGCGAGCAGGTACGGATCGAGGTTGTACAAAATACCGGCGAGTTGGTCTGCGCTGCCCGGAATGTAATATTCCGAAATCCCGGCTGCGGTCCCCGCCTCGGCTGTTTGAGTTGGAAGGTCAAGCGCAAAAGCGGAAATGATGATCAACAAAACCATCAACAGTGCACCTGCTTTTTGTAAGCCGGTAGACCTTTGCTCTCTGGGGTACTGCTGGTTATGATTGGACATATGCATCTCGCTGGGCGAAAAAATTTCATGGTCCAGGAAAATGGGATGGGCAGGTGTCCTGGCCAATTCTGCCTGATTTGTATAGTATATTGATTTACAAATTGCAGGATTCGGGCCAACTTCCACGGAAGCCGGTAGACCGCTCCTCCTCCTCTTTGTTGTGACACTGCGCTGACCGCTGCGCAAGAAGATCCTGGATTGAAAACAGCGTCAAAATATAGGATAATATGCGAGGAACGGGCTGCTGATTGTGGTATAAAGAATGATATATTAAGGTTACGTGAAACATTCGCGGTTCTACTGCATCAAGAATCATATCAAAACTTTTTGGAGAGAAAATATGATCAGCAAATTACCTTTTGGGCGAACAGGTCACCAGAGCTCGCGCGCCCTCTTTGGCGCCGCAGCCTTTTCACGAGTCACTCAGGACGAAGCCGATGCCTCCATGGAACTGGTGTATTCGTACGGCGTCAACCACGTCGACACTGCCGCCAGTTACGGCGATGCTGAGCTGCGCCTGGGTTCATGGATCAGCCGTCACGGCCGCCCTTCTTTCCTCGCCACCAAAACCGGCGAGCGCACCTATGCCAAAGCGCGCGAAGAGATTCACCGCTCGCTCGAGCGCATGCATGTTGATAAGGTCGATTCGATCCAGCTGCACAACCTGGTGGATCCTAAAGAATGGGAAATCGCGCTTGGTCCTGGCGGCGCTTTGGAAGCAGCCATTGAAGCGCGCCAGCAGGGCCTGGTGCGGTTCATCGGTGTGACCGGGCACGGCCTGACTGTTCCCGTGATGCACAAAAAAGCCCTCGAGCGGTTCGATTTCGATTCTGTCTTGCTGCCGCTCAACTACGTCCTGGCCCAAAATGCCCAGTATCTGGCCGATTTCAATGCCCTGGTCGCCGATTGCCAATCGCGGAAAGTCGCCGTGCAGATCATCAAGTCTATTACCCGCGCTCCCTGGGGCGAACATGATCATACCCGGGCCACCTGGTATGAACCTCTCGAAGACCAGGCCGATATTGACCTGGCGGTGCATTGGGTCCTGGGGTATCCCGGCGTCTTCTTAAACACCGTGGGAGATATCCATGTCCTGCCGCGCGTCTTAGATGCCGTGAACCGCTTCCAGGCGGCTCCATCCGAACCTGAAATGCAGGATTTATTAACCCGCCAAAACATGTCCTCCCTCTTCGTCTAAAATCCAGCCGGTGGTTTCAATTCGGCTGTAAATAGGAATTTATCCAATGAGGTTCCGACTGGCTGTGCCAGTCGGAACCTCATTTAATTTCCTTTTTCATCCCAATTTATATTACAATAGAACATATGGCCGTATATATCGCCACCCATTCGGCATATTCGCTGCTGGAAGGTTTAGCCCTACCGGCAGAATTGGTCCAGACTGCGGCAGCCGGGAACATGCCCGCCATCGGCCTGGCCGATCACAACCTGCTCTCCGGCGCGGTTGAGTTCGCTGTTGCCTGCCGGCAAAGCGGCCTGCAGCCCCTGCTTGGCCTGGAGATTGATCTGGCCTGGGATGACGCCGGCAGCCTGGCCCCGCCGTATAACCACCGCCTGACCCTGCTGGCGCAAGATATGGAGGGATGGGGCTCGCTCTGCCGTTTATCCAGCAGCCTGCAGCTAGACAACCCACCCGGTGAGCCAGCGCCTGGCGGCGATCCGCACTGCACAATGGAGAAGTTAGCCGCACACGCCAGCGATGTGATCGCCATCTCCTCAACCCAGGGAGATCCTTCCGGCAGGCGGTTGGCGCAGCTTAAGCAGCTTTTCCCAAAACGGCTGTATGTCGGGTTGGCAGATCCAGGCGATGGTCTGCCCCTCACCGGCCTCGCCCACCGCCTGAACCTGCCCGTAGTCGCGGCGCCGCCGATCTTCTACCTCAAGCCGGACCAGGCCCGCCTGCAGCGCACCGTCTCCGCCATCCGTTTGAACGTTCCTATTCAGCGCCTGCCTGAGCACGCGGCTGCCCCGGCCCAATCCATCTTTCTTAATCCCGCGGAACTGGAAGCTCGCTTCCGTGCCTTTCCCGCGGCGCTGGCGGCAACGGATGAGATCGCCGCCCGCTGTAAGTTCAGCCTGCCCCTGGGTGTGGCTCACATGCCCCAGATACCCCTCCCGCCCGGGATGACCGCTGCCCAAACCCTGCGCCAGAAAGCCGAAGCCGGGGCGCAGCGCCTATACGGCGCGTTGACCGGGCCCGTTCAGGCCCGTCTCGATCATGAGCTGGAGGTCATCGCCCGCCTGGGCTATGAGCCGATCTTTCTGATCGTGGCAGAGCTGCTGGCTTTCGCCCGGCAGGCCGGGATCCCCTATTCCTCGCGCGGCTCGGCTGCCTCCTCGCTGGTGGCGCACTGCCTGGAGATCACCAGCCCCGATCCCATCCGCCTGGATCTGTACTTCGAACGCTTTCTTAACCCGGCCCGCACCACTCCCCCCGATATCGACACCGACCTGTGTTCACGCCGCCGCGATGAAATCATCCAGCACGCCTTTGACGCCTTCGGCGCCGACCGGGTGGCGATGGTCTCCACTATCAACCGCTACCGCCCGCGTTCCGTGATGGGCGATGTGGCAAAAGCCTACGGCCTTTCACCCACCGCCGCCCGCCAGCTGGCAGAGCAGCTGCCCCATTCTTTTTTCGCCCGCCGCGAAGAGGACAGCGCTGACAGCGAAGAACATTCTCCGTTCGCCGCGCTGCGCGCGCGATATCCGGATGAGCTGCACCGGAAAATTTTTGGGGATGCAGACGCCCTATTGAAACTGCCGCGCCACCTTTCGGTGCATCCCGGCGGGCTGATCGTATCTCCCGGCCCGCTCACCGATCTGGTGCCGGTGATGCGCTCCGGTGCGAAGGGGTTCACGATTACCCAGTTCGACCTCGATTCGGTCGAGGCCCTGGGATTGGTAAAAATCGACCTGTTAGGCATCCGCGGGCTGACCGTACAGGGAGACGTGGCTCAATTTATTTCCGCCAGCCAGCCGGGCCGCTTTGCCACTCCCCTGGCAGTGCTCGATTCGACCCCCACTACCGACCCGGAGACTTCCCAACGCCTGGAGCGCGGAGCCACCATCGGCTGTTTCCAGATCGAAAGTCCTGGGATGCGCGCCACGCTGCGAGAGATCCACGCCAGAACCGAGGATGATTTGCTGGTCGCGCTGGCCCTGTACCGGCCTGGCCCGATCCAGGGCGGCCTGAGGGATGCCTTCGTGCGACGCTTCAAGGGGGAGGAGCCTGTGGTTCATCTTCACCCGGCCCTGGCGCCGCTGCTGGACGATACCCTTGGGGTCATTCTCTACCAGGAGCAGGTCCTGCGCATCGCCCACAGCCTGGCGGGCTTCAGCCTGGCAGAAGCCGACCTGCTGCGGCGGGCGATGAGCCATTTTGACCCCGGCAAGCAGATGCAGCTGCTCCAGCAAAAGTTTATCGCCTCCGCCGAACAGAACGCCGGCGTACCCGCGGATACCGGGAAGCATATCTGGGATTTGATGGCTGCCTTTGCCGGCTACGGCTTTCCCAAGGCGCACGCCGCCTCCTACGCCCAGGTAGCCTGGCGCTCAGCCTGGTGCAAAACCCATTTCCCGGCCGAATTTATGGCCGCTGTATTGGCCAACGGAGGCGGCTATTACAGCCAGCGGGTATATTTGAGCGAAGCCCGCCGCCTGGGTCTCACCGTCCGCCCGCCGCTGATCAATTACGCCGGTGAGAGCTTCACGGTCGTAACAATCTCGAAAGAAGCGCTTACCGGTTCTCCCCAAAAGGCGCTCTTCATGGGCCTGGGCCAGGTGCGCGACCTGACCCACCGCACCGCGGCTCGCATCCTGGCAAACCGCCCTTTTCTCTCTCTGGAAGATTTTCTGGCGCGCGCCAGCCCGCGCCTGCAGGAGGCTGAGAACCTGGCCCGCGTGGGCGCCTTGCAGGAATTTGGGCCGATCCCGGCCATCCTCAACCGCCTGCTGGGTGGGGCCGCCTGGCAGCCGGGACAAATGAGCCTGTTTGACTGGGGAACAGAGCCACAAAACGATTGGACGCTTGAGCAAAGAGTGACCGCTCAGGAAGAGCTGCTCGGCATTGCCGTCGACGCCCACCCCCTGGAACTGGTTGCCGACAAAATTGCCGCATCCGGGGCGATCAATACCCTCGACGCTGCCGGACAGGTAGGGCAGCGCGTCACGGTGGCCGGCGTGCGCCAGGCCGGGTGGCGTTCCAAGACCGCCCGCGGCGACTGGATGATGTTCCTTACCCTGGAAGACCTGGACGGGATGCTGGATGTGGTGGTGTGGCCTGAGGCTTTCCGCCGCTCTCACCAGGCCCTGGGCAGCAGCGGCGCGCTGCTGGTGACGGGAACGATGGAGATGGACAACCGGCGCGAAGAAGCGGTACTCATCGCGGAGAGTGTTATAGCGGTGAATCAATAGCTGCCTGATATTTTTAAATGCGGTTATTGGAAATCGCGAAGCGATTTCCAATAACCGCATTTAGATGATCTGAATTTTACTTCAAGCTGTAGCTGGCGCTGACTTCCGCCCGCACGGCGATCTGGCCCAGGCTGATCGGCGAGTCGTCTTCCTGGGCCGACTCACCTTGCCCGGGAGCAGCGTTCTGCACCACGTTTTGGGCCCACAGGGTGGTTGCCCGCCCGCCGCGCCACGAGCCGTAATACTGCGACCAGGTATTCTCACTGGCGGATAACAGGCAGCCGGCCTGCGCCCCGGCAGCGCCCGCCAGAGCCGCCGCCTTCTCGCCCGCCGCTTTCATCGCCAATGCACGGGCTTCGTCGCGGAATCTGCGCAGCTCGCTGGTGTAGAACTGCACATCCTGGACTTCGTTGGCGCCGGCTTTCAATGCCGCGATGATCGTATCATCCGCCAGGTTGATATTGCGCAGGGTGATAGATACCGTGTTATCGATGCGGTAGCCCTTAATCACCAGAGAGTTGTATTCTTCGTAGATGGGGTACACGATGTAGTAATCCGTGGCGATATCCTTCGCATCTACCCCCAGCGCGCGCACCGCGCTGACCACCTTTTGGATCTGTTGAAAATTTTCGTTCTGGGTGGCATCGGGGGTCGTACCGTTGGATTGCACGCCCAGCTGCAGCAGCGCCCGGTCTGGGGTGACGTTGATCACCGCAGCGCCCGAGACATGGACTGAACGTTCGCTGCTGCAAACCTCTTCCGCGGGCAGCGGCGCCAGCGCCGTGGCAGCCGTTTCAGGACGCAAGACGACCGCTGCCAGGGCCAGCACAATGATCATGAGAACCATCGGGTACAGGTACGACTTTGTATTCATAGCCTATCCTCCATACGTTGGGTGTGGCGCAGGCTCGTTGAGACCTGAAAGCGCCCGGCGAACCTGCTTAATCAGAGGATAGTGGATTTCGATGGCAGGAAGATGGCAGAAAGATGGTAGTTCAGGAGCAGCTTCGCATCAGCAGGCATCGGCCCTAAGCCGCAAGGTAATCGTCGTGCCCTGGCCCTCAGCGCTTTCCGCCGAGACCTTCCCCCCGTGAGCCTGGACCAATCCGCGCACGATGGACAGCCCCAGCCCGCTGCCCCCTTCGCGCCCCCGTTCGCGGGATGGGTCAGCCCGGTAAAAGCGCTCGAAAATAAAAGGCAGGTGTTGGGCGGGTATCCCCGACCCGCGGTCGGCGACCTGGCAGACCACCTGGTCACCATCCCTGGAGAGGGCCACCATCACCTCGCCGCCCGGTGGGGAGTAGCGCACGGCGTTGTCCAGCAGGTTGTCCAGCACCTGGGCCATGCGGTCAGCGTCGGCGCATACCGTAAATTCCCCCCCATCACCCGCCTGATTATCCGTCACGACTCTAATGCTTACCTGTCGTTTTTCCGCCGCAACCTGGAAATGCTCGCAGCGGGCCCGGGCCAGCTCGGCCAGGTCCAGCGCGCGCAGGCGCAGGTTCAAAGCGCCGGCATCGGCCCGGGTCAGCACCAGCAGGTCGTTCACCAGGCGGATCAGCCGGTCCGTTTCGCGCCCCATCGACTCCAGGAACGGGCCGCGCGCATCCAGGTCATCCAGCGCGCCGTCCTGCAGGGTCTCGATCGTGCCCTTGATCACCGTCAGCGGGGTGCGCAGCTCGTGGGTTACATCCGAGATAAAAGCGGTCTTCAACTGGTCGGTCTGGCGCAGGCTGGCGGTCATCTGGTTGAATGACCGCCCGACGACCGCCAGTTCGGGGATCGCCGGATCTTCGGGCGCCGCCCGGCCCAGGTCTCCGGCAGCAACCGCCTGGGCTGCCCCGGCTAACTGGCTTAAGGGGCGAGCAATGCGCCGCGCCAGCAGCAGCCCAACGGCACCCGCCAGCACAGCCGCAGCCAGAAGCACCCCGGCAAACTGCCAGCGCACGTTCACCGGCAGCGTGGTCCAGCCCGCATCCGGCAGGGGGGTCGCCAGGTAAACAATCTGCACCACCGCTCCCGCGCTGGAAATCACGGGCGCCGCCGCGTACAGCACCGGCCCCCCGCCGGCCACGTCTACCCTCCGGATGGCGGTTCCTGCCTGCCCTGACAGTGCCTGGACAATTTCAGGCCGGCCAAGCAGCTCCTCCGCGGTCACCATCCCAGCGGCGTTCTGCGCCAGTTGGGGCAGGGCCAGGCCAGATGTCCCAACCGGCGCGCCGGACGCGGATAATTCGATCACCGCCCCACCTTGTGCATCGATCACCCGGGTGTGTATCCCCGGCTGCAGGTTAGAGGACTGCGTGTAAGGCGCAGGGTCAACGGCTGCCAGCGGCTGTTCGCCCAGCGCCGCCGCCACCAGCTTCGCCTGGGCCAGCAGACTGGCGCTCTGCGAGTTCTGGTAGAGGCGTTCGACCGCCAGCCAGGCCAGTGGAGCGACCGCCCCCATGCCGATCAGGATCACAACCAGGTAGCTCAGCGCCAGGCGCGCGCCTAATGACATTTTCACGGCCGGCCCCCCTTAAATTTATAACCCAGCCCGCGCACCGCCTCGATCTGGTCCGCCTCGGGGTTGGCCGCGCGCAGCTCGGCCCGCAGCCGCTTCACGGCGCTGTCCACCGCGCGCGTGTCGCCGGAAAAATCGTACCCCCAGACCTGTTCCAACAGGCGCTCGCGGGTCAGCACCCGGTCGGCATTGAGCAGCAGCGTGTGCAGCAGGTCAAATTCCAACCGGGTCAGGTCAAGCAGCGCGCCGCCTACCGTTACCTCGCGGCGTTCGCTGTCCAGCCGCAGCCCGCCCGGACCGGTCAGGATGCCCGTTTCCGGCGCTTCGTCCGGTTGGGCGCGCCGTAAGACGGCCTTGACCCGCGCCATCAACTCCCTCATGCTGAAAGGCTTGCAAATGTAGTCGTCCGCCCCCAGCTCCAACCCCACCACCCGGTCTACCTCTTCGCCGCGGGCGGTGATCATGATGATCGGCACCCTGGAATCGCGCCTCAGCTCGCGGCAGACGTCCAGCCCATCCACTTCCGGCAGCATCAGGTCCAGCAGGATCAGGTCCGGCCCGGCCTGACGCGCCAGGTCCAGCGCGCGGCGTCCGTCGCCGGCGGTCAGCACTTCGTAGTGGGCTTTGCTCAGGTTGTAAACCAGCAGGTCCAGCATGGACTGCTCGTCATCAACCACCAGGATGCGCGGGGTGGCATTTTTCATCGGTTTGAGTATATCAAAGGATTGTGGCAAAATGGTGTCATATGTATATCAACGCACATCCTATCAAAGGAGGATTCTTTATGCTCCAAACCATCAACCTGGCCCAAAAATTTTCCTTGATCCAGGATTACTGGCATCCGCGCATTGCTGGCGAGTTGAACAACTCGTACCTGAAGCTGGTCAAGCTGCACGGCGAATTCGTCTGGCACCGCCATGAGAACGAAGACGAGCTGTTCCTGGTCGTCAAAGGCAGCCTGCGCATCCTGCTGCGGGATGGGGAACTGCGCATAGAGGCCAGCGAGTTCGTCATCATCCCGCGCGGCGTGGAGCACTGCCCGGTGGCCGAGCAGGAAGTGGAAGTGGTGCTCCTCGAGCCCAAATCCACCCGCAATACCGGCGATGTGACCACCGAGCGCACGGTGGATGCCGAGTGGATTTAGACCAATATGCGGCTTTTTTGATGATTGGGGGGTTTTTTTGAAATTGCTTCGCAATTTCAAAAAAACCCCCACCATCATTTTGCGTGGCCCGCGCCAGCCCTGGCCCCAGGGCGCCTGGGCCCAGGGGCGCGACCAGCTTATACGATGAATCTGTCATTGCGAGGCCCGAAGGGGCGTGGCAATCTTCCTATTATCGAGAGATTGCTTCGCTCGCCCCTGCGGGCGCACCACGCTCTTCAGCGCATCCGAAGGGATGAGGGTGTCGCTCGCAATGACGGTCAATCAGGTTGCGTGGCCGCCTCCAAGCCAACCAGCTTATAATAAGCTTATAAACCCATTTTTCAGGACCGGTGCGCCATGACCGATTTTTGTAAGGCATTAACCATCAGCGCAAAATACCTGCACTTTCCCATCCGCAGCGGCAGCCCGAAGGTTACCCTGCAAATCGAGCGCCAGGGACAGGTCGTGCGCGAATTTTCAGCCGAGCTGGCGGACGGCGGCCCGCCCGACTGGTGGGCCTTTTATGACATGAGCGCCTTCACCGGCGAGACCCTCTCTCTCAAAGCGCTCACCCCGCTGCCCGAGGCGCAGGCCGCCTGGCTGGAGCAGAATATCCAGCAGTCGAACGGGTTGGTCGGCGCGGAGGACCTCTACCATGAGACGTACCGACCCCAATTTCACTTCACCCCACGGCGCGGTTGGAATAACGACCCCAACGGGATGGTCTACCACCAGGGCGAGTGGCACCTGTATTACCAGCACAACCCGTTTGGCACCCGCTGGGGCAACATGCACTGGGGGCACGCTGCCAGCCGCGACCTGGTGCACTGGATGGAGCTGCCCGAAGCGCTTTACCAGAAATCGCTGGTCGATATGGCTTACTCGGGCGGGGGATTGGTGGACAGCGCCGACACCGCCGGGTGGAAATCAGGCAGCGAAGACCCACTGGTAGTGGCCTTTACCAGCACCGGGCGGGGCGAATGCCTGGCCTACAGCCTGGACCGGGGGCGGACCCTGGTGGAATATGACGGCAACCCGGTCGTGGCCCACCAGGGCCGCGATCCCAAAATCATCTGGTACGAGCCGGGACAGCACTGGGTGATGATCGTGTATGAAGAGCCTCTCGAAAGCGGCGTGGGCGCGGGCGGCCACGCGGAGACGCAAAGCTTTGGCTACGCGATTTTTACTTCTACCGATTTGAAGCGTTGGAAAAGAGAAAGCTTTCTGCAGGGGTGGTACGAATGCCCAGAACTGTTCGAAATCGAGGTCGAAGGCCGACCCGACGAAATGCAGTGGATCGTATACGGCTGCCTGCAAGGCCAGTACAAGTCTGCCTACCAGGTGGGCAGCTTCGACGGGAAGATCTTCACCCCTACTATGCCCGCCGCCCCGGCCCACGCCGGCCCGAATTTCTATGCCGCGCAGATCTTCAACCACGCCCCTCAGGGCCGTAATATCATGCTGGGCTGGCTGGCGGGAGCCGCCTACCCGGGCATGCCCTTCAGCCAGGGGATGACCGTTCCCCTGGAATTAAGCCTGCGCCGCGCCGCGGACGAAACCGCCCCTTACCGGCTGTGTTTTTACCCGGTGGAAGAGCTCTCCCAGCTGCGCCAGGCCGGGGTGCGCGGCCGCGAGCTCAACCTGGCGGGCGCTAATGCCCTGCTGGCTTCGCCGGAGTTGGGCGAGCTGCTGGACGTGCAGTTGGAGATGGATGCCGCCAGCCCGTTAACCCTGCATGTAGGCGAATACCCGCTCACCTGGGACCCGTCCCGCGCCGAAATCCGCTTTGCCGGCCAGACCGCCGCCGTGGCGACCGCCAATCCGTGCCTCAGCCTGCGCCTGCTGGTGGACCGTTCCGTGACGGAGATTTTTGTGAACAAGGGCTGGGCGGCTTTCGCTGCCGTGACCCTGTTCCCGCCCGGCGGTAGAACCCTGCGCCTGGACAGCACCAGCCAGAATATTGCCCTGTCCATCCACACCCTCAACTCCATCTGGTAGGAATATTTATGTGGTGTTTTGCCGCGCTCCGCGCGGCAAAACACCACAATGATAAAATCAGCTTCCGAGGGAATACTTAACCACCAGCAGCAGATCTTCCAGATCTGCGGTGCTGGCGGCAGACAGCGTAAAAGCGGTGCCCAACGTGATCGCCGCCGAATCGCCCTTGCACAGCCCACCAAAATTTAAATCTTTATTCAGGTTGAAGCCTACCCCGTCCAGCAGCATGGCGTATGTCGGCGGGCTGCCAGCCAGTTTACCGATCCAGCTGGCGCTTGCCACTGCCGGGGTATGCCCGCTGCTGAAGTACGGCAGTTTATCCGCGCCCAGGTTGAGCGTGGTGCTGTTGGTGGACTTGAGCTGGTACCAGGCCTCGGGGAATTCCTGGCGCAGGTTGAATGCGCGGTACAGGCCGGTTACCCCGCTGTGCAGGTCCATGGCGTTCAGCAGCTCGCGCAGCGCGCTTTCCACCGTGGTTCGGAAGGTCGATCCCCCGTCGCGCGCGGTGTATTTCAGGTGGATGACCACGTCCGTGATGCTGTTGGGATCGAACTGCCGGAACTTCGCCGGCATTTCGATGCGCCAGGTACCCACCGCACCCGCGCCCTCAAACGGCAGGTAGCGGTCATCTCTGAAGTTCAGCTCGAACAGGCCGCTGTCGTTCTGGGCGCCGCTGGTGGCGATGGATTGGATCGTGCCGATGTTGTAGACGAAACGAGTATCCCCGCCGGCTTGCTCCTTGTACTTGTCCGCGTCCGAGCCGCCGCCCAGCAGGTTAGTGTTCTTACGGTACTTGTTGCTGACCAACGACAGCTTGCAGCTGACTGTGGTGTACGGGCCCACGACGCAGGGCATCGACAGGCTGACCGACTTGATGCGCCGCATGTACTGGCCCGGGTAATCCAGGTCAAACACGGCCTCCGGCAGGTTGACGTTGCAGGCGCCGGTGGATTTCAGCTGGGCCAATGCCAGCGGGTCCAGCAAGGCCAGCGAGAAGTGGCGGGTCAGCTCGTACTCGCGCTTGTTCTGATCGATGTAGCCTGCTTCCATGCGTTTGATGTCGTGCAGCAGCTTCTCGCCGGAAAGCAAACCCTTCTTCATGCTGTCCCAGTAAGCAAACTGGATGTAAGTGTCGCCGCGGCCTAATTCATGCTGGTAGGTCCGCTCGGCCTTGCGCGCCATATCCGAAGCCAGCTTATAAGCCTGGAAGAAGACCGTGCTGATCTGGCCCGCCATCCAGTTATACAGTTCCTGGTTGGTGTACTTGCCGCGCATGAATTCATCCAGCTTCTGCGCGTTTTCAATCTGCAGGGCCTGGTTGTCCAGATCTTTTTGAGCGATCTGCATCCGAATTTCTGCGGCGATGATTTGAGCGTCCAGCTGCTTCAATTCTTTTTGAGCCAGGCGCGCCTGAAAGTCCCAATCATCCTTGCGCCGCTGGTAGCTGCCCTGGGTGGCAGCCATCCCGGCCTGCCCGGAGAGGATCCCCGCCAGCGAGCGCGCGACATCCGCGAACGACAGGCTGGAATTTCCCAGGTTCAAACCGCCAAAACCGGCCGCGGCGTGCGGCGAACCGCCAAAACCGGAAGCGCCGATATTCAAAGCCGGGATCAAGTGAGCCGCGCCGGCGGCTATATCCAGCGCCATCGCCGCTGCCTGGGAGGCAGTGGCGGCGGCGTTCAGATCGCTGGCTGTGCTCTCCGGGGGATTCATGTACGGGCGGGACGAATAGAACTGGAATTTTTCCTGGGTCAGCTCAACCGACTTTTTCAAAGCCGCGATCTGGTCCTGCGCTTCTTCCACCTGCAGGGTTTTCAGGCCCTTGACCGCCTGCAGCACCTTGATTTCCAGTCCCGAACGCAGCAGGGACAGGCCTTCGGCGTCTTTCTTCTCCAGCGCCTGGAGTAGGCCGCTGCCCAACGCGTTCACCTGCTGGGCCAGCTCGGTCGCCTTCTGCGAGAGCACGCTGAATCGGTAGTAGGGCAGTGGGGCGTTCATGCCTGCCAGGATGCTGGATATATCCAGCCCGGCTGCCGCGGCCCGTACCAGCGCCCCGGGATCGATCGGTGGGGCGAACAGCGCCAGCACCCGCTCTATCCCATCGATGTTCTGGCAGTTGCGGATCTTAAACAGTCGGTCGGCCACGGTATCCCACACTGCCAGCATCTGCTCGTTCATCGGAATACAGAAATACAGACTGGAGAGGGTCAACGGAGGCGGGGGCAGTTCGGCGCCGCCGTGGGGCAGCAGCCCCAGGTCAGGCACCAGGTTTTCCAGCTCCAGCAGGGCATTGCCGAATAAATCCACCTTCGGCTCCAGCTGGTTGTACGTCTCAGGCGGCGGCTCCACCACCGGCGGCACGACGCGCGGCCGGGGGCCAAGCAGCTTTTCTGCCAACACGTACATCTGGGTGGCCTGGTTGACCGATTCCATCGTATCCTGCCGGAACAGGTAATCGCCCCAGTCGAGCAGATTCTGGATGTACTTCATCACCACGGACTTCTGGTAGGCCACCGGGCGGGAGCGGGCTATGACATGCGGCATGAAGGGCTTGGCGCGCCACTCCGCTACCGCGCTGGCCAGCTCCGAAATGCTGCTGCCGGATGGGTCCGCAGCCAGGGTGTTCATGATGGTATCGATGCGCTGCTTGACGTAATCCGCCAGGGTGTGCTCGTAGAATGGGCGCGTCACCCAATATTTTTCGGGCACGTTGCCGTCCAAAGCGCCGGTCGGGTTGAAGATGTAATGGAACCATTCCATCGCCAACTCGAACTGCTGGTCTTTGCTGAGCTGCACGGCGATCTCGAACGGCAGGTGGAAGAACAGCTCCCAGTTGTAGCTGGAATAGCTGCCGTCCGGGCTGAAATCCAGGTCTTCGATCGGGTACGCGGGGATCACCGCGCTGGTCGGGTTGTACGTCGCACCCGGTCCAAAGGTAAAGTTAGTTTTATAAAGCTGAGTCTGGCGCTTCATCAAAGCCGGGATGCCGTCTTTGTATAAAATCTCGCGCAGGTAGCACACCAGCGGGTGGTAGAAGTTCTTGAAACGGTGTCCAAAATGCAGTTTCTGGTAGGCCGCGAATTCCTCCGCCAGCCAGACAAAATCCGGGTCCTTGACCAGCGCTTCCCACAGGGCATTAAAATCAGGGAACTGTTTCTGCAGCCACAACGCGTAATAGCGCACCACCAGGTCCACTGCCGTTTGGGCAAATTTCAAGATGTTGCTGAACGTACGCTGGTTCTTCTGCCCGGCTTCTTTTTCTTCTTCGGGGGTCTGGAAGAAACCGGGGATGATCGTGTACCCGCGGTTGGCATCCCCATAGAAGAACGGCATCAAAGTGCCCAGGGGGATGAAAACGCCTTCGCGGTAAGACACTGCGCGGTACTGGGTCTGCTTATAAGCCAGCAATTCCCACAGCAGCAGAAGCAGGTCGATCAGCGACATTTGCTCGGGGTATGTGACCTTGAACGTGCCCGGAGTATTGTTGACCAGGCCGAAACCGGTCAGGTTGAAGATGGTGTGCATGTACAGGTCGTCGCCGGCGACCAGGTTCTGCTCGCGGTAGCGCTGCTCCAGGAAGCCTGTGTCGCGGAACACCGGCAGGTACTTGAAATTGCTGATGACCGCGTTCCAGGGAACCGCCTCGGGGATGCCTTTGCAGCCGGTCAGGGTAAAGCTGCCGATCACGGTGTTGCTGTTGGTGGTATACCCGTTTTTGATGGTGAACTTACCGTTATCGATATAGGTGCACAGGATGTAGTAGCCCGCCGCGCCCAGGTTCATCAGGGTAAAGCGGAAATTTTCCTTGGTGGGCAGCGACTCGTATTCAACGGTGCTCAGCGCATCCTTGGATAATTTCTTAGGCTTCCATTTCTTGCCGGTATACTGGCTGATCGCGATCTGCACCTGGTAGCGTTTCTTGGCATGGTCGGCTTCCTGCCCGCCCGATGGCAGCTGGGTCGGGTTGGGAATGTTGATCGACTGCTCGGTGTTGGCCTGCGTGGTAAATACCGGCCAGGCCAGGTACAGGCGGCTGTTGCGCATGAACGCCAGCAGGTGGTCGCCGGTGATATCCAGGTCCACCTTATCCCAGGGCGTCCAGCGCCGCTCCTCTTCAAACACGCGGTGGTAGTATGTGGCGGGGTCGCCGCCCTTGGTGCGCGCAAACACGTGCATCTGGGAGCGCTGCGTGTCGTAATACACCGCGCACACGTCCAGGAAGGCGATCTCGTCCAGGTTCTCCAGGTAGTTCACCGCGGCGTCTTCCACCGCCTGGTCGGTCAGCTCATTTTGCAGCAGTGCGTTCTCGACATCTTTATAGAAGAACGATTTGTCGTCGCGTAAATCGGGTTCGATCCAGTTTTCCGGGTAGAGGAAAATCTTGCGGTTAGCCTCCCACACCCGGTAGTTTTTCATCCATTTCCACTGTTCCCAGAACAGGTCCACCGTCACGTCCACTACCGCGCCCTGCTCCACGCCCATCAGGCAGCGCTGGACGAAGAGCTGTACGGAGCCGTGGGCCTGCACGATGCGCGACGTGGGCTGGCAGGCGCTCATCTCCACATCGATCAGGTACGTTTCGTACAGGTCGTTGGCGGTCTTGAAATCCGGCTTGGTCGCCAGAATGTATGCCACCAGGGCATCGCGTTTTTCTTCACGCAGCCTATCCTGGATATTCTTGAGCACGCCCAGCCAATCCGTGTCGGCGTAGCGCTGTTTAAGCGCCTGGCGCAGCAGCTTCGTGTCTGCCGGGCCGAGCACGGCTTTTACCAGGCTGACCCCATCCGCCACCGTCATTCCCAGACGGCGCAGCGGGACGATCGCCGCTTCCAGTTTTTCCAGGGTGGCCGGCAGGCGGTAGGCCGATAGATCCGGCACCGACAGGCCAAATCGCGCATCCAGGTCCAGCACCACCTGCGCATCCCAACCCGCCAGGATCGCCAGCGAACTGGCTACATCGTTCAGGGTCGAGGCCGGGTTGAGCACAACATCAAAAAACATGTAGCTGGTGTAGGGTTGGGTAGGATCGGCCGGGTTGGCCACCGGCGGGTAGGCCTGGATCCAGGCCAGGATATCGCTGAACGATTCCCACTGGCTGAAACTCAGGCTGGTAATACCGGTCTGGTAAGGCAGGCGGTCCAGCTCCAGCCACCCCAGGTCGGCATTGTGCGCCAGCATCCAGGCCGCTTCTTCCGGCTTGAGCGGCAAGGTCGCCAGCCAGGGCACCATCGCCGATAACAGTCGCACCGCCTCGAACTGGTGCGGGAAAGCAGCCGGGGTAACCGCCGGCGGCGCCGGGATCGGGTTGATTTTATCGACCAGGTCGTCGGTTGAGAGCAGCTCGGCCAGGGTTTTTCCTCCGGCGGAGAGCGGTTCTTTGAGGTGAGCCCCCAGCAGCAGGGCCGCGGTCAGGCCTTCGCTGATCTTGAAGGCCGCCATCACCCCCTGGGCCAGGGCGCTGCCCTTGGCCTGGGCATAGAAAAAGGCCGCGAGGGCGTCCAGCACAGACTGGATAAAGCTGTTGCGGGTGCCTTCAGATGGCGCCGCCGCCAGGGCGGCTTCGGCCAGCTTGATTGCCGTGGTATCGACCGTATCCGCCAGTTTGGCGTCGATGAAAGCGCCCACCGTCCCGGTGGGGGTCAGCCACTCCCCGTCCACGATGCGCATAAATTGGGTCAGGTCATCGGCGCTGAAAGACGTCAGGCGGGAAAGGATATCTTTGAGCGCGCCTTTATTTTCATCAGCGGTCAAGCCGGGGTCAAATGGCGATTTGTTGGCGGTGAAAGCCGCCTGGTATTCTTTCTGCAGGGCTGCGAGCAGGGTGGTAACCCAGCTGTCTTTGATCTCGCGGTTAACCAGGTCGTCGGCCTGGTGCTCGAGCAGGTAGCGCAGGTCGACCGGCTTGATCCCGGCCGACTGCACTTTGCCGGCCTGCTCGACGAAGCGCAGCGCATCCGCCGGGCTTTCCAGAATCGCGGCCCCGGTCAGCGATTGCAAAATCACCAGGTCAGAAACTTGCAAACCCAGCTTGCGGCTGAGTACTGCCAGCGCATACAGGCCCGCCATGGGGGCAAAGCTCAACAGGTCGCCAAGCTTGTTGGCCGGGGTGACCACCACTGCCGGCAGCAGGCCGATCAGGCTGGTGACTTCTTCCGGCTTGAGGCCCAGGCTCAACGCCAGCGCGTCCAGGTAATCTGAGAGTTTATCCCCGGAGCCGGGCACGGCCTGCTCGTTCAGCTCGTTCTGAGCCACATAAGCCGGCAGGAAATGCGCTTCTACCGTACCTAAGGCGGCTTTATTAAGAAACACCTGGTAGTAGCGCGCGTTTTCATCCTCGTCCGGCAGGGTGCCGAACAGCGTGCAGGCTTCGCTTACATCCAGGGATATTTTTTCGGCCAGTTTCAGCAGGTCGCTCAAACGCACCAGGCAGGCATCATCCAGCATTTTATTGCCCAGGCGAGGTGATAGGATCGCCCGGTCGAGATCCTGCAGACCCTGTCCGGTTTTGCGCCACAGGCGGATGAAGCGGTGAAAGCGGTCCAGGGCGGCATCGTTCAGGTTGGCGATCTGTTTTTGGGTCGTGTCGCACGAGCTGTCCAGGTGCTTGATGAACAGCTCCAGGTCAGGGTCGGCCGTGTTGGGCGGGTTGATGAATTTCACCTTGAGCAGGTCCACCAGGCCCTGGTAATCCAGGCCGGTGCGCGTCAGGAAAGCGTCCACCACCTGCATCTCGCTGGAGGCCGGGCTGGCAGCCGTATTCCAATACGTCTGCTGGTTGACGAGGTCGGGGGTCACCACCAGCTTGCGCTCCTCATCCGAGAAGCCCAGGGCGTCCGCCGCGATCTCGAAATTTTGCGGCGCGCCGGGGATCTGCAGCCCTTTCATCAGCGCCGGGCGCACCACGTCAAATTTTTCCAGGTAAGCCTGAGATTCGCGGTGGTACAGGTCAAAGGGCAGCGAAAATGCGTAATGCGCGCCCTGCAGGGTGGTATAGGCCGCGTCGTTCAGGTACTCGGGGGCTGCGCCCAGCTCGGCTGCGCTCAAATGGGTCTGGTGCAGCTGGCGGATGGTCCAATCGGGCCCGTTTGGCGTCAGCTTGCACACCGCTTTCTGGTCGCGCAGGATGTAATTTCCGGCGCCGTCCGGGCCGGCCACAAATGCCTTATCGGTGAACGGCAAAGCACTGACCGCCGCCATCAGGGTGGGGTCCGGCAGGCCGGCTGCCAGGGGTCCCGAATAGGGAATACCCGGGTCAGGCGCGACCAGCTCTTCAAGCAGCTCGCATACCACGTCGATATACGGCAAGGGGGTGTTGGTGTTCTCACAGTTCAAGTCGAGGTCGGCAATATCCGGGCGGCGGGCCAGCAGCACCTCGCGGGCGGTGCGCTCCACCGCCGGCGAGACGGTCTTATCCAGCACCTTGCGGTGCTTGAGAAAATGGAGCACATCCACCAGGTAGGCCGCCGCGCTGTGCACCGAACGGCATTGGTCGCACTCGCACACATCGGTCAGTTGAAACAGGCTCTTGAGATTGGGGAAATTTTCGGCATAGGCCGCCATCACGTCCGCCGCGGCGGGAGATCCCAGCGCGGCAATCGGCGCGGCATCCCCGTAAGACTTGAGCTCAGCTGCCAGCAGCATCGAAGCGGTATGTACATCGGCCGCTTTCTGGTAGGCAGCCTGGGCCTGTTTCCTGGTAAATGCCCCGCTGGCGCTGTACTTGTTGACAAATTGGGTCTCACCCATCTGCACCACCTGTTGGGCAGATTGGATGCCGTCGTTCAGCAGCGCCTGGGTCTGGCTGTAAACCGGCGCCAATTTAAACACGCGCTGCACGGTCTTCAGGTTATCTTTCAATGGCTGAGGTCCGCCCTGGGGAAGCGTCTCGGGCGCAGCCGTCTTGAGAAAATTGTCGACGTGGGTCGTGGCCAGGTTGAAATCGGGGTTGGCGTCCAAAAAAGACGCCACGGCGCTGCGCTGAGGGAGGGTGATTCTTATCGTCTCGTCCCAGTTGAGCGGCAAAGGCTGCGGTCGGGTAGCGCGCCTCCATTTTGCGCACCAGGGCCGAGGCATGCAGCCCGGCCAGGCGCGGGTCGAGGGGTTTCCCCCCGGCGGTGATCTGCTGGGCGGATTGGGTGAGCAAATTTTGCCAGCCGGTTTTATTGAGCGCGGCCAGTTTGCGCAGGTCCTCCGGCTTCTGCAGTCCCTGGATCTTGCGCACGCTGTCGATGATCTGGTTATCAAAGCCGAGCAGGTCTGCCAGCTGCAGTCGGGTGCCGGCTTCGTTGGCCGCATCCGGGCTGGTGAATAGCGAAACCTGGCTCAACTGCTGGATGAGGCCGGCAAAATTTCCGCCTGCGTCCTGCTGCAGGATACGGATCACTTCCTGTTCTTTGCCAGCCGCCAGGTTGGCCTGCACCAGGTTCAGCACCTGGGCGGGCACCTGTTTGCGCTGGTAATCTTCGGCTTCCTGGCGAAATGCAGAGAGCTGTTCCAGGATGCGGTCCAGCTGGTCTGCCAGGGACGCAGGGACCAATGCGGCGGCAATCGCCGCCTTGACCTCGCGCCGGATAACGGCCTGATCCAGCAGGACCGCTTCATATAATAGGCCGCGCGGATCGCTGGCCAGGGTGACGCTGAAATGGGCCTGCACCGCCGAAGCCAGGCTGACCTTGAAAAGGCTCTGCCGGCGCAGCAGGGCATAGAAAAAGGCCGGATCCACTTTGGACAGGCGCCCGATGCGAAAAGCCACCACCACCATCTCCAGCGCTTCCGCGGGCCAGCCGGTTTCTTTATTGAGAAATGTAATATCCTGGTGTTCTTTGTCTTCCTGCAGGTTCTCCAGGCGCACGTCTTGCAGCAGCGGGGTGATATCGCGCACCAGGCGCTCGATCTCGCTCTCCACCTGGGTATCCCCTGCTCTGAGGATGATATCCACCACTGCTTCAACCGGTGCGTTGTACAAGATTTCGGACGCGTCCGGCTCGTACAGCAGCTCGCCCCGCGCGGAAAATACTTTTACCGCCAGGTCGGCGCTGTCGGCTTCAGCCTGCAGGAATTGATCCGCCGGATAACGGATTTCATAACCGCCCTGGGCGTCGGTGCGCGCTTCGCCTAACAGCTGCTCACTGCGCAGGTCGCGATCGAAGGCGCGCACAAGCCCCCCCGCAAACGGCTTCCCGTTGGGGTTGAGCACCGTCCCGCGCACAAAATAAACAGTCTTCCCGGTATCCGAATTTCCTGGATTCGTTGGTCTTCGAGGGAACATTTTCTCTCCTGTTTCTCAAGAACATTGCGAGGCGGACCTGCCAGGCCGAACCCGGCAGCCCACCCGGCTTTTATTGTTTAGAACGGCACCTGCAGGTAGCCTGCAGCCGCCGGGGTTGACGAGACGGTCACGCCCAGCCCGACGTGGGTAAACGCGCCATGGCTGTAGCTGGAGTATGAATATCCCACCACCAGGCCGGAAGGCACCGAAGGGTCGGCCGGCAGGTGGAGGAATTGGCGCGCTGCCGCCGGGATGGGCGACGGGTCGCGTACATCGATCGAGGGCAGGTAGGTTGCGCCAAAGACATGCGCCGAAAAACTGGGGCTTTCCCTTGAGCTCAGTCCAAAATTACCGGTGGTATACGAAATCGGCGGGATGTACCCGCTGAAGGTTCCGCTGAAATTGTACGCTCCGGAGGTCTCCAGCGTGCCGGTGCCGTGCGCCGAAATGGTGGGAATGCCAAACACGCTCAATCGAGCGGAAGCGTCCAGGCCGAGCGCCCCAGCGGATTCGTAAGTCCCGGTGCCGCGCAGCTCCAGCCGGGCCAGGCCCAGGGCGCTTAATTCGCTGTTGAAGCGCACCTGGCGGTCGCCGAGCGTGGCGCTGCCGGTCAATGTACCCAGGGTAAAGCTGCCTGCCGAGACATTGCCCAGCAGGGAAAAACGTCCCGAGCCCTCTGGCAGGGCGCGAGCGATCGATTCGGGGCGAGAAGGATCGAGAGACAGGGGTGTATCCACCACGCCGCGCACGTACAGGCTGGCCCACAAGCCGCTGCCGATCTCTCCGGTGCGCAGCAATCCCACCCCGGCGATCCGCCCGCCGCCGTCCGCGCTGGTTCGGGCCGCGAAATCGACATCCGCCAGCAGCAGCGGCCCGCCGCGGCCCAATTCGGGCACGGTTAGCGTGCCTTCCGCCGAAAGGTGGTGCACGGTCAGGGTGCCCGAGGTGCTGCGGTCTTCGGACAGCAGGCTGGGCAGGGTGTAGCGCCCCGTCCAGGGCTGGCCAAATCGGTAGCGAAAACTGGTGACCTGCACCGGTCCCAGGGTGGGCGGGGTATCATCCAGCCCGCTGCGGTCGATCAGCCCCGTGGGCCGGTTGCTGGCGTACACGTAAGGGCTGGAAGCCATTCCCGGCGCCTTGCCGGGCTCTCCCCCGCCCAGCACTAGCGGATCCACGCTGGCCCACCGGCCCAGCCAGGGCAGGTAGTAGCGGGCGGAATGGTAATTGAAGCCGGTTTCGCTGTCGCGCTCCATGCCTGTGAAGCGGTAGCGCTTGAGGTTGGTCTCAGTGACGTTCGAGCCGGCCTGGTACGCAGTGCTGCCAAAGGGATAATATTCCTCGTATGAGATGATCGCCCCTGCCGCATCCAGCTCCAGGCTGGCCGATCCGAGATGGTCTGCCAGCTGGTAGCGCACCACTTGCGCCGGAAGGCCGTCATTGCCCTGGGTGCGGGTTTCGATCAGTGCCGCGCGGTGCTCGCCTTCCATCACGTGCAGCGCGGAACGCGCCAGGGTGACCGCTGCCCCGCCGCCGTCAAATTCGCGGTACAGCTCGTACCCTCCCAGGTAAACACGTTCGCTCTGGCGGGTGCCGTTCTGGCGGTCCAGCACTTTGCGCACCCGCTGGCCGTTGGCATCGTAGTGAAAAATAACCCTGCCGCTGCCGGCATCCGCCGCAGCCAACCGGTCCCTGGCATCCCATTCCAGCGTTGCCAGGTTGATCTGCGCCAGGTTGCCGTCGCCGTCGTAGACGTAGTGGTCGATCTCCGCGCCGACCTGCACGCCGGTCAGGTGGTTGTTGGTTGGCAGCGGGTGGGGTTCATCGTAGTGGTACAGGCGCGTCCAGTTGCCGCCCATTGCCTGGTGAACCAGGCTGAGCAGGTTGCCAATCTCATCGTAGGTGTACTGCTCGGTGTAGCTGCGCATGGCCGCGCCGTCCTGTGGGTGGGCCAGGCCGGTGCGCCCGGCTTCGTTCCAGCTGGTTTGCGGATGGCCGGCCTGCCCGATATGCTCGCGCCCGCCGGCTGCCGTCAGGCGGTAAGCCGCGTCGTAGGTGTAATCGGCGCCGGGCACGACCACCGCGTTGTTGAAAAAGATCGTTTGCTGGGCGGCATCTGCGATGGACGCCAGGTTGCCGGCCGGGTCGTAGGCGTAGCTCAGCTCCTGGAGGTGGTCTGCCCCACGCAAGGTGCGCAGCTCGGCCAACCGGAAAGTCTGCGCGTCGTAGCGGTAGGTAGACTGCGCCCCATTGCCGTATTCGACGCGGGTTTTCTGCCCGCGGGCATTGTAATCCAGGTCGCTGATGAAGTCCGCCAGTGGTCCAGCCGCTCCGGCCCTGGCCCGAACCGCTTCCAGCAGGTTGGCCTGGTTGTACGTCAGCGCCACCTGGCTGCCGTCCGGTTCGCCCAGCCGGCGGACTCGGTTGAGGGCATCGTATTGGGTGGTGCGGGGGTACACATCCGGTTCCATTGCCACCGCGCCGGACCAATCCGGCGCGGCGTGGTAATCAGCCGCCAGCTGGCGGCTGGAGCCAAGCAGGTTTCCTTTGAAATCGTAAGCGGTAGAGGTCTGCAGCCCGGCGCCATCGAACTGCTGGAAGATGCGCCCGCGGTGGTTGAGGGCATCGCCCTGCGGTTCGCCGTATACGCTGCGTTCCAGCACGCGCTCGTTCACCACCCCCTGGGGCAGCAGGCGCAGTTCCAGCGGCCGGCGCAAAGCGTCATACGTGGTGTGCAGGCGCCCGCCGCGCCCGTCCCAATGGAATACAGTCTTACCGTGGATATCGAACAGGGTGCGCCGCTCCCCGCCATCGATGTGCTTCTGGTAGATAAGATGCCCGGCAATATCGTACCCCGGCGCCTGCAGGGCGCCCGGCTGGGCGGTGTAATTCAGGGCAGTGCGGCCTTTCGGGTCAACCACCTGCTTCACCTGGCCCTCGATGTCGATTTCCGTGCGGGTGCTGAATTTCTGCCCGCCCCCGGCGTCCTTAACGTTCAGGCAGGGCCGGGCGAGCGAGTCGAAGTAGATCAGGTCCGGCGTCCCGGCGTGTTGGGCGGCCTTCACCGCCGCCGCTTGCTGGGCGGCTCCCAGCCCGCCGCCAATGCGGGCGGCATGCCAGGTGGGCAGGAATTGGGCGGTGAGCAGGCGCTTGAAAAAATCACCCACATCCGCATCGCTGCGCGGGTCGGCCTGGGCCACGGTATCGTTCGGGTCCCAGGTTGCCTGCCGCCAGGGATCGAAGACCGTCTTGTCATATGAATGGTCGGGGCGCAGGGTGGCGGCAGCCCGCCCCAAGGAGTCGTAGAAAATAATCGGGCTGACCCCCACCGCTATGCCAAACTCAAACTGCTGGCTGGCGCTGAAAAATGGCTCGTACTTGCGCACGGGCTTGCCCTTGTTATTGTAGACCACCCACCCGCTGCCCACCCAGCGCGGGTTGGTGTCCGCCTCACCCTCTGCCAGTGGGCCGGGCTCGGCCTGCATCTTTTTCTGAATCTCGCGCCCGAAGCCGTCCGAATAGGTAAAGCTGTGCTGGATCGGCGGCACGGCTCCGCCTGCCAGGTCCGCGGCGTGCGTCTCGCGCGCCAGGGTGTAGGTGACCACCGGCATGGGCTGCGGGTTGGCCTGGGTATTCTGGTAAGCAAACAGGTCGTATACCAGGCGGGTGGAAGCCTGCTGCAGGATCGCCTCGGGAGCAATCAGCGGGTTAGCCAGGTGGGCCTGGGCAACCCCCGGCGCCAGGTCGGCGGTGAAACCCGCCAGGGAATCGCCCACGGCTTCGCCGGTTTTACCCATCAAAGCGGTGCCCGTCACCAGGCCGAGCGCGCAGAACGCCGCCGCCGAACGGTTGCGGTTCGGGTCGGTCAGCAGGCTTGGCTGGAGGACGCGGTAATCCAGGGCCGGGGTGACTGCCCCACCCGCGGTGCGCTCCCCTGCGGTCGCTTTATTGTGCAGCGGGTCCTCAGTTTCCAGCAGCAGCAGGTCGTAACCGTCGTAACGCACGTGCGTCGTACTGCCAAACGGGTCGCGGTAGCGGCAGGCCATGAAGAAATGCTGCCGGGCGTATGCCAGCTCCTGGGCGGCGGTGTCGCCCTCATTCGGAGAATAAAACATCTGCCCGTCAGGCATCCACCAATCTGCATCTCCCTTGAAATGGGTGTAGCCGCATTCTACCAGCATGGGATCATTCACCCGCGCGCCGTAAACCTCACCCACCAGACCGGGGGTGAGCGCCAGCCGGTAGCGTTCATACGGCAGCCCCAGCGACTGCAGCTGGCCCGGCAGCAGGGCGCCGTTCAGGTCATCCCGCCGGTATAAAACGCGGATGTGCTCCACCAGACGGCGGTAAGGGGCCGGCAGGTTAGCTCCCGCCCCGGCGCCGTCTTCGTAAGGCAGGTCGTGCGCCCCATCGCCGGCAGCCGCGACCAGGCCCTGCATCTCCGCGAACTGGAACAGGTTGGTGACCAGAGCCAGCGCGGCGGCCGGGTTCACCTTCAACAGCTCAAAGGTCTCCGTTTCGCACAACACGGGCAGGCGCCAGGTGTCATCTGCCTCGACCCGGTTGGTCACCTTGTTTTCTGTCAGGGTCACTCGCAGGCGAGCTTGTTGAGCCTGGTCTGCCGGGGTGAGCATCGGGTCGGGGTCAGGGTGGCGCCGCCCGTAGCCGATGGTCACACTCTGCAGGCTGTTGCCAAAATAATCTACCACCAGCTCCATCGCGTGCTGCACGCGCGGGTCGGCCAAAGTCTGGCCTGCCACGGAATACAGCGCGCGCTCGTAATGAAAGTCGAGCGCTTCTCGCTTGTGGTTGAAAAATACGGCGTGCTCCTGGCCCAAACGCGGCTGGAGCAGCTCCAGGGTGTAATTGCGCTCCGAAACGTGGTAAGGGCGGTCAGCCGCCTGGCTGCCGTCCAACCCGTAAATCTCCTGGCGCAGCAGCGAACCTTTCAAGGCCCGGCAGGCTTCACGCGATTCTTCCGGCGAGAGCTTCCACGGCAGGCGGGTATTGTCCGGCAGGTAGGCGCTGTCCGGCAGAACCGTGTCTGCCAGGCGCATGGCTTCCAACTGGGCCTCATTCAGCGCCGCCGGTCCCTGGCTGGGATCGGCCTCCTGGTAATAATCCTCCTCGAAGAGACGCGAGATGCGCCCCCCCTGGAGGTAGGCCCCGGTATGATACCAGCTGCGTGTGTAAACCGGCGGGACGTGCGACGCGGAGTCGATATTGGCGGCATTTGGAAAATCCGGGCTGGCATTTAAGGCAGCGAATTCTTCCGTGTCCCACTGTTCGACCATGCCAAACCCGCGGAATTCGCGTTCCGGACCGTCGAAATAGCCGTGGTGGTAAGCGTAGCGCGTGACAAAGCGGTTTTTGCTGACCCGGTCGCGTATTTCCACCCGGTCCACCACCTGCACCGGGAAGGGCAGGCGGGTGATCCAGGGTTTGCCGGCCTGTTTATCCGCCAGGTAGAAATGGGTGGACGGGGAATAATGCACCACCGTTTCCGCGCCCAGGTTGTTGCGCTGGGAGACCAGCAGGTGGGGCTTGACCCCGCCCATCAGGTCGATGTAGCGCAGCGCGCGGCCGGTTTCAGCCGGCAGCGGCGAGGACCACACCAGGCAGGCCGTACCGCTGCCCAGCAGATCCGCCACGCTGACATTGGCCAGCGAATCGACCGGCGGAAAGCCGCCCAGTACGCGGGCGGGACTGAAGCGGTTGCCGGACTGGTTGAAATACAGGTTCACCCCGCTCGTCTCCAGGTAGACCAGGTCGGTCGTGCCGGAGCCGTCGATATCCGCCAGGCGCAGGCGGCGCGGGTCAAACTGCTCGGGCGGGTCGAAATGCGGTGCGCCGCCCATGCTGACCCTTTTGCCGAAGCGTCCGTAGCCCAGGTTGGGCCAGTAGCACACCTCCCCGCTGCGCACGCGCACCAGGTCGACCAGCCCGTCGCCGCTCATATCGGCCAGGAAAACCGATTGCGTACCGTCGGCAAACACCAGGGCCGGGCCGTCCTGCTCATCCAGCGGCGTGTGCACCAGCCCGGCGGGTCCAAAGCCCTGTTCGGCCAGCGACGGGTACCAGGTGAAGGCCTGGTCGCTCGCCAGCAGCAGGTCGGCATGCCCGTCTCCGGTCAGATCGATAAACCGCAGTTCAGGGTCGTTCCAATCGATGACCGGCAGGCTTGCGAAACCCTGGAAAGGCGCCCATCCGCCGTCCTGGGTGCGTTCGTAGAAACCGGGAACGGAACCCGAAAACTGGGCCAGGTCCAGCGTGCCGTCCCCCGCCAGGTCTACCAGCTGCTGCCGACCGCTTTCCAGGTTGGCGAAGGACGGGTTGGGGTCCACGCGCTGCGCCGGGCCGAACGTCCCGCCCAGGTTCGGTTTGTAAAACCAGCCCTGACCCTGTTCGGCCAGAATGCCGGACAGCCCCTCGCCGTCCAGGTCGGCCAGGCGGTAGCCCTGGTATAGGCCGGCTGGGACGTTTTCCAGGCTGGCGGCATCCAGCTCGTGCACCGTTTCATCGATCACCGCCTGGGAATAAGTGAATTCCACCGGCGGCATGCGATTCTTTCAGGGTTACGTTGGGCGCGGTGTGGGTATAGCCCGACTGCGCTGCCGAAACAATGAAAGACGCCACCGGGTTCTCGCTGTAGCCCAGATCCAGGGAGCGCACCAGGCAGTTGGCCCCAACGGTTTCGGTGGGGAAATGGTGGAACATCAGCACCCGCCGGCACAGGCGGTAGGTGCGCACCTCAAACCCCGCGCGATAGGTCGAGAAGGCGTCCTGGCGGGCAGGCCAGGGCTGGGTAACCTGCGGCAGGGGGTTGTTCAGCGGGTGGTCGCCGTAATCCAGCACCACCTCAAACATCCAGTCGCTGCGCAGGGATAGATCCTCGCCGGGTTGGCGCGGTGTACGGTTGCCGTAGCGGATGCGCTTGAGGTAGCGGTTTGCGCTGCGCGAGAGGGGCGTGCGCTGGATTTCCTCGATGCGCCCCGCGTCCACCCCCTGCAAATCTTCCGCCAGGTACTGGTAAAGCATAGCGTTGCCGCGGTCATCGTAGCTTTCGCAGGCCAGCCAGGAGTAAATCCGGGCCGTGTCCGCCGGGTCGGTAATGCGCGCCGCGGGATCGCGCCCGTAAAGCGTGGTGACGTTTTCGCGGGTGATTGACCGCCAGAAAACCTCGCCCGCCAGCGGGCCGGTCCAGCGCTCGATGCGCGCAAACGGGCCTTCCACCCGCGGGCGGAAGCGCTCCACCTGCCAGTTTTTTCCACCCTCCAGGCGGTTAACTGTTTGTCGCTGCCACTGCGCCCCATTCCAGGCCAGCAGTGGCACCAGGTCCTCCGCGCCCGCCAGCAAGAACTCGTCCGAATCGAAGGCATCTTCGTAGCGCGGCAAACCTTTATCGGTTTTTCGGGTGATCGCCGGGACCGCCAGGCTCCAACCGTAGCCAAAAGGGCCGTTGCCGGCGCCAGAATCATAGGAAAGGTTCAATTGGGGGCCAAAACTGGAACGGGCGGGGCTGGTGTTGATCGGTAAGGTGAAAGAGCCCGTGCCGGTTACCGGGTTCGCGGCAAACTTTTCACCGATGCCGCGGATCGCGCCGCCGCCTTTGGGCAGGGAAATCGCCGGAGGGCTGAAATTTCCACCCGGGGCGGGTGCATTTTGTGGTTGTTCAGTCATGTTGATCGATCACTTCCCATTTCTAAAAAGAAGATTTTTGGCTGATGAGGGCCAATCAGGCATGTGAGATCTCAAACCGTACCCTGTTCTCCAATAATAAAAACGCAATAAAAATAGCCACAGACCCGGACTGCGCGGCTGGATATAATATTCCTAATCGGCGGCGAAAATAACCGCGATTCCGCGGCAGGAATCAGGTCAATGGCGACTTCTTAACCCAGTGACATTATAGATATATATAGTTGAAAAATCAACTATTAAAATATTTAGAATTTCCCCCACCACTTCCGCAAGAAAGGCCAGGCGGGTGCTTTATAGTAACGGTGCCCGCCCTCGCCTTCATACAGGGCGCAGCGTTCCGGCGCGCCGGCCGTGGCATAAATATGTTGCAAGCGCTGGAAGGCAAACCGCACGTGCTCGATCGGGAAGATTGCATCCTGCACCCCGGCGATTGCCAGGAAAGGCCGTGGGGCGATCAGCCCGGCGATATCGTACATTTCCCCCAATCCGAGGATGCCGGGGACGTAATTGCAATCGCAGTGGCGGATGGCGCCGATGCTGTCGCGGAAGGTGCAGAAATACGAGCCGGGCATAGCAGCGGAAATGCGCTCCTCACAGGCCGCCGCGAACAAGGAAACCGTCCCGCCGCCGGAGTTGCCGGTGACCGCGATGCGCTTCGCGTCCACTTCCAGGTTGGCCACGGCCCAATCGATCAGGCGTGAAAGATCCCAGACGCGCTCGCCGATCGGCGTGCGCCCCACCAGCAGGTCGTGCATCAGCTGGGTGTGGCAGGATGATACTTTCTGCTCGTCGATATCCTCCCGAGTGCGCGTCTCACCAAAGCCGCGCGCCGTGGGGGCGATCACCAGGTACCCTTCCCGCACCGCCTGGACGGCGATATCCCGGTCGCCTTCCCGGATAGATTTCTGTTCCTGTTCGTTATGGGCAATGCCCACGTAAATGTGGGGATGGTTGTGTCCGTGCGGGGTCAGCACCAGGGGGCGCCTGCCCGCTGCGCCTTTGGGACGCAGCAGGTAGAACGGCAGGGGCACATCGGGTTCAACCCACAGGTGCCACGACTCGCGGGTGTGGTCTTCCAGCTCGACCACCTCTCCGCGCTCGGCCTTAATCTGGTGCCCGGCGGTCTGGGCGGCAATCGCTCCCAGGCCGAGCGCCTGCCGCAGCCGCGGTCGAAAGGCACCGGCCCAGGCCTGGAACTGTTCGACGGTCGTGCCTTGAAATTCAAATTCAGGCTTAATGCGCTCGTACAGCGCCTGGTCGTGCTGGAGAAAATCGTAGG